>NZ_CP139992.1:0-2400000 GCF_034424155.1 Hafnia alvei
GTGTCACTTTCGCTTTGGCAGCAGTGTCTTGCCCGATTGCAGGATGAGTTACCTGCCACAGAATTTAGTATGTGGATCCGTCCTTTACAGGCGGAACTGAGTGACAACACCCTGGCGCTGTATGCTCCTAACCGTTTTGTATTGGATTGGGTTCGTGACAAATATCTCAACAACATCAACGGATTGTTGAATGATTTTTGTGGCAGCGATGCGCCGGTTTTACGTTTTGAAGTTGGCACCAAACCTGCGATGGCCATTCCGGCACAAAGCCCGGTTACGGCCAGCGTTTCTGCGCCTGTCATCCAGACCGCGGCTCGCAGTATTGCACCTATGCGTCCGAGCTGGGATAACTCACCGGCGCAGCCTGAACTGTCTTATCGCTCGAATGTAAATCCTAAGCATACGTTCGATAACTTTGTTGAGGGTAAGTCTAACCAACTGGCCCGCGCGGCGGCGCGTCAGGTGGCTGATAACCCTGGCGGCGCTTATAACCCGCTGTTTTTATATGGCGGCACCGGTTTAGGTAAAACTCACCTTTTGCACGCGGTGGGAAATGGCATTATGGCGCGCAAAGCCAATGCCAAAGTGGTGTATATGCACTCTGAGCGTTTCGTTCAGGATATGGTTAAGGCCCTGCAAAATAACGCGATCGAAGAGTTTAAACGCTACTATCGTTCTGTTGATGCTCTGCTTATTGATGATATTCAATTTTTTGCGAATAAAGAGCGCTCGCAGGAAGAGTTCTTCCATACCTTTAACGCACTGCTTGAAGGCAATCAGCAAATCATTCTGACGTCAGACCGCTATCCAAAAGAGATCAATGGCGTGGAAGATCGCCTGAAATCGCGCTTTGGTTGGGGATTGACCGTCGCTATCGAGCCGCCTGAATTAGAAACGCGTGTCGCTATTCTGATGAAAAAAGCCGATGAAAATGATATTCGCCTGCCGGGTGAAGTCGCCTTTTTCATCGCCAAGCGCCTACGCTCTAATGTGCGTGAACTTGAAGGCGCACTGAATCGCGTCATTGCGAATGCCAACTTTACCGGTCGCGCAATTACCATCGATTTCGTGCGTGAAGCATTGCGCGATCTGCTCGCTTTGCAGGAAAAATTAGTCACTATCGATAATATTCAGAAGACAGTCGCTGAGTATTATAAAATTAAGGTGGCCGATTTACTGTCTAAACGCCGTTCCCGCTCGGTTGCTCGCCCACGCCAAATGGCGATGGCGCTGGCAAAAGAGTTGACCAACCATAGCTTGCCGGAAATCGGTGATGCATTTGGTGGTCGTGACCATACTACGGTCTTGCATGCCTGTCGTAAGATTGAACAGCTGCGTGAAGAAAGCCACGACATCAAAGAAGATTTTTCTAATTTAATCAGAACGTTGTCATCCTAATCAAATAACAGTCATCGTAGCGATATGAAATTTATTGTTGAACGTGAACATCTGCTAAAGCCGTTGCAACAGGTAAGCAGCCCGCTGGGTGGCCGACCAACGTTGCCTATTCTTGGTAATCTGCTGCTGCAGGTTGAAGACGGCCATCTATTGCTGACAGGCACCGACCTTGAAATGGAAATGATCGCCCGTGTTCCTCTTGCTCAAGAGCATGAGACGGGTGCGACAACGGTTCCTGCGCGTAAGTTTTTTGATATTTGCCGTGGCCTACCAGACGGTGCGGAAATCACCGTGATATTGGATGGCGACCGCATGTTGGTTCGCTCTGGACGTAGCCGCTTCTCGCTGTCTACGCTGCCTGCCGCTGACTTCCCTAATCTGGATGATTGGCAGAGCGAGGTGGAATTTACTCTGCCTCAGGCAACGCTGAAAAAGCTGATTGAAGCCACGCAGTTCTCAATGGCTCATCAGGACGTGCGTTATTACCTGAACGGCATGTTGTTTGAGACCGAAGGCGAAGAGCTGCGTACCGTTGCGACCGATGGACATCGACTTGCCGTTTGCTCCATGCCTATTGGCCAGAGTTTGCCAAGTCATTCGGTGATCGTGCCGCGTAAAGGCGTGATGGAACTGTCTCGTTTGTTAGACGGTGGTGAAACACCGCTGCGCCTGCAAATTGGCAGCAATAACATTCGTGCTCACGTGGGTGACTTCATCTTTACCTCCAAGCTGGTTGATGGCCGTTTCCCTGACTATCGCCGCGTATTGCCGAAGAATCCGGACAAAACGCTAAAAGCTGGCTGTGACGAACTCAAGCAAGCATTTGCGCGTGCGGCGATTTTATCGAATGAAAAATTCCGCGGTGTTCGCCTCTATGTCAGCCATAACCAGCTGAAAATTACTGCGAATAACCCAGAGCAGGAAGAAGCGGAAGAAATTCTGGATGTGAATTACGAAGGCACCGATTTAGAAATTGGTTTCAACGTTAGTTACGTTCTGGATGTCCTCAACGCACTCAAGTGTGAAGACGTGCATATGTTACTGACTGACTCCGTATCTAGCGTTCAGATTGAAGACGCGGCGAGCCAGTCAGCAGCCTACGTAGTCATGCCAATGCGCTTATAACCATACCCGTCATACTTCGCGCTGCACGTGCGTTGGCTGCCTTCGCTCACCCCAGTCACTTACTTGTGTAAGCTCCTGGGGATTTGCTCAGTTGCCGCCTTCGTGCAACTCGAATTATTTAGGGTATACGAATGCTGGCTTTGCACGGAATAGCTTTTGATGGCTTTAACGCGTCTAACGATCCGCGATTTTCGCAATATTGAATCGGCGGATCTCTCTCCTGCTGAGGGATTCAACTTTCTGGTCGGTGCCAACGGTAGCGGAAAAACCAGCGTGCTCGAGGCTATTTATACGCTTGGGCACGGGCGGGCTTTTCGTAGTTTGCAGGCGGGAAGAGTGATCCGCCACGACCAGAATGAGTTTGTTCTACATGGTCGCATTGATACTGGTGCAGAACGCGAGCTGTCTGTCGGGCTGAGTAAAAGCCGTGCCGGTGATAGCAAAGTGCGTATTGATGGCAGCGATGGTCATAAAGTGGCGGAGCTGGCGCAGATGTTGCCGATGCAGCTTATTACGCCAGAAGGTTTTACCTTATTGAATGGCGGGCCAAAATTTCGGCGCGCTTTTCTCGACTGGGGCTGCTTTCATAGCGACCCCGGTTTCTTTGTTGCCTGGAGCAACCTTAAGCGGCTGCTAAAGCAGCGCAATGCGGCGTTAAGACAGGTAACCCGCTATGGACAACTACGTCCATGGGATCAGGAACTGATCCCGCTGGCAGAACGTATCAGCCAATTGCGAGCGCAATACAGCGCGGCGATTGCTGAAGATATCAGCGCAACATGCGCGCAGTTCTTGCCTGAATTTGCACTAACGTTTTCTTTCCAGCGTGGCTGGGATAAAGAGAGCGATTACGGAGAGTTGCTAGAGCGTCAATTCGAACGCGATAGAGCTCTGACCTATACCGCGGTTGGTCCACACAAGGCAGATTTCCGCATCCGGGCAGAAGGTACACCGGTTGAGGATTTGCTGTCGCGTGGGCAACTGAAGTTACTGATGTGCGCGCTGCGTTTGGCACAGGGTGAATATCTTACCCGCCACAGCGGTCGCCGTTGCCTTTACCTTATCGATGATTTTGCTTCTGAGCTGGATACGGGGCGCAGACGTTTATTAGCCGACCGATTGAAAGCCACTGGCGCACAGGTTTTTGTGAGTGCGGTGAGTGCAGAACAGGTCTCCGATATGGTTGATGAAAAGGGCAAGATGTTCCGCGTGGAACAGGGTAAAATAGCGGTTTAATCACAGTTTTTTAATGAGCGAGAAAGGCTGATGTCAAATACTTATGACTCCTCAAGTATCAAGGTATTAAAAGGGCTGGACGCCGTGCGTAAACGCCCGGGCATGTACATCGGTGATACCGATGACGGCACCGGTCTGCACCATATGGTATTCGAGGTGGTGGACAACGCGATTGACGAGGCGCTCGCTGGCTACTGTAAAGACATTATCGTTACCATTCATAGCGACAACTCAGTGTCGGTTCAGGATGATGGCCGTGGTATTCCTACTGGCCTACACGAAGAAGAAGGTGTGTCTGCTGCCGAAGTTATCATGACCGTGCTGCACGCCGGTGGTAAGTTCGATGATAACTCTTATAAAGTTTCCGGTGGTTTGCACGGCGTTGGTGTTTCCGTAGTTAACGCCCTGTCTGAAAAATTGGAATTGGTTATTCGCCGTGAAGGTAAAGTTCACGAGCAGACCTACGCGCACGGTGTTCCCCAGTTCCCGCTGAAAGTGGTTGGTGATACTGAAATTACCGGTACCACCGTACGTTTCTGGCCAAGCCTGCAGACGTTCTCTAACCATACCGAATTCCAGTACGATATTCTGGCTAAGCGCCTGCGTGAGCTCTCCTTCTTGAACTCCGGCGTGTCTATTCGTCTGCGCGACAAACGTGACAACCGTGAAGATCATTTCCACTATGAAGGCGGTATCAAAGCGTTCGTAGAGTATCTGAATAAAAATAAAACCCCGATCCATCCAAACGTGTTCTATTTCTCAACCGTGAAGGATGATATCGGCGTTGAAGTTGCGCTTCAGTGGAACGATGGTTTCCAGGAAAACATCTACTGCTTTACCAACAACATTCCACAGCGTGATGGGGGTACTCATCTGGCCGGTTTCCGTGCTGCGATGACGCGTACCCTGAACAGCTATATGGAAAAAGAAGGCTACAGCAAGAAAGCCAAAGTTAGCGCCACCGGTGACGATGCGCGTGAAGGTTTGATTGCGGTGGTTTCTGTTAAGGTTCCAGATCCTAAGTTCTCATCTCAGACCAAAGATAAACTGGTTTCTTCTGAGGTTAAAACTGCCGTTGAAACGCAGATGAATGAACTGCTGGCTGAGTACCTGCAAGAAAACCCAGGCGATGCCAAAATCGTTGTGGGCAAAATTATTGATGCTGCGCGCGCGCGTGAAGCGGCTCGTAAAGCACGTGAAATGACGCGTCGTAAAGGTGCGTTGGATTTAGCCGGTCTGCCGGGCAAACTGGCCGACTGTCAGGAACGCGATCCTGCCCACTCTGAACTGTACTTAGTGGAAGGGGACTCTGCGGGCGGCTCTGCAAAACAGGGGCGTAACCGTAAGAATCAGGCGATTCTGCCGCTGAAAGGTAAAATCCTGAACGTCGAGAAAGCGCGTTTCGACAAAATGCTTTCTTCTCAGGAAGTTGCCACGCTGATTACCGCACTGGGGTGTGGTATCGGTCGCGACGAATATAACCCTGACAAGCTGCGTTATCACAGCATCATCATCATGACCGATGCCGACGTCGATGGCTCGCACATTCGTACGCTGCTATTGACCTTCTTCTATCGTCAGATGCCAGAAATTATCGAACGTGGTCATGTATTTATTGCTCAGCCTCCGCTGTATAAAGTGAAAAAAGGCAAGCAAGAACAGTATATTAAAGATGATGACGCGATGGATCAGTATCAGCTTTCTATCGCTTTAGATGGCGCTGAATTGCACATCAATGCCGATGCACCAGCGATGTCTAACGAGCATTTAGAGAAGTTGGTGACCGAGCACTATCAGGTTCAAAAACTGATTGGTCGTATGGAGCGCCGTTATCCTAAGGCGTTGCTGAACCAGCTGATTTATCATCCAACGCTGGTAGAAGCCGATCTTGGCGATCAGGCTAAAGTGCAGCAGTGGATTGAATCACTGGTAAATACGCTGAACGAAAAAGAAGTTCACGGCAGCACCTACTCTGCGATTGTGACTGAAAACCGTGAGCGCCAGATGTTTGAGCCGTCGCTGCGTATTCGTACTCACGGGGTTGATACCGATTATCCTCTGGACTTCGAATTCATTCACGGTGCGGAATATCGCCGCATTTGCAACTTGGGTGGTACGTTGCGTGGTCTGATCGAAGAAGATGCGTTTGTTATGCGTGGCGAACGTCGCCAGCCAATTACCAGCTTCGAACAGGCGTTGGAATGGTTGGTGAAAGAGTCCCGCCGTGGCCTCGCTATCCAGCGTTACAAAGGTTTGGGTGAAATGAACCCTGAACAGCTGTGGGAAACCACCATGGATCCGCAGAGCCGTCGTATGCTGCGTGTTACCGTGAAAGATGCTGTGGCTGCTGACCAGTTATTCACTACGTTGATGGGCGATGCGGTTGAACCTCGCCGTGCATTTATCGAAGAGAATGCGCTGCGCGCTGCAAACCTCGACTTCTAATTTCAGAAGAACGACAAAAGGGACGATTTATCGTCCCTTTTTTTATGCTTTTGTTCCTCGTTTTTGCCTCGCATAAGCAATGACAACCTGACCTAGATTGATTACCGTTACACTATTATTCTGACCCGAAGGGAAAATGTGATGTCGATTAAATTGATTGCCATAGATTTGGATGGAACCCTGCTTAATAACGATCGGATGGTGGCTCCTGCGGTGAAACAGGCTATTTTAGCGGCCAAAGCGCAAGGCGTGCATGTGGTGTTAGCGACCGGACGTCCATTTATCGGCGCACAGCAATATCTACATGAATTGGAGTTGGATACCGCCGGATGCTACTGCCTCTGCAACAATGGTGGTCTGATTGTTCATGCCGAAAACGGGGAACCTTTATTTGAAACCCTGCTTGATAATGCCGACTATTTATACCTCGAATCGCTATCGCGTCAGGTCGGTTCACATTTCCACGCGCTCGATCACCACAAGCTGTATACCGCCAACCGTGACGTCAGTAAATATACCGTTCATGAATCGTTTATTACCGGCATTCCTCTGCATTTCTGCCCAGCGGATGAAATGGATAAAAGCATTCACTTCCCAAAAGTGATGATGATCGACCATCCTGAAGTGCTTGATGCTGCGATTGCCCGCATTCCACCGGAAGCGTATGAACGCTATACCATGATGAAAAGCAGTCCGTATTTCCTCGAAGTATTGAACAAAGATGCAGACAAAGGGAAAGGCATTGCTCGTTTGGCGCAGTATCTGAATATTCCACGCGAAAACGTGATGTGCATTGGCGATCACGGCAATGACCTAGCCATGGTGGAATACGCCGGCGTGGGTGTTGCCATGGGTAACGCCGAGCCAGCAATTAAAGACGCCGCCCAATTTGTTACCACAACGAATCAGGAAGATGGCGTTGCTGTAGCGATCAATAAGTTTGTATTGGGGAAATAAAATACTTATTTAGCCTTCAATGACAATTAAGCCGCAGAATGTTGGTTTTGAGCTTCTCGGCACGTTACCTGACAGCCGAATGAATCATGAAGGTTAGGATTCGCCGACAGGGATGTCGGCGAAAGAACGGAGGAGCCAGGATGGCGATTGCCGTTCGTTCCGTTAAACCGTAATGATGAAATGAGGGAACCCGCGGAGCGGGCTGGAAGGTGGTGCCAAGCCGAGGTGTTGGAGGGCGGCGATTGGCCCTCCAACTCGGACGCCTGCACGGAGGTGATGTAATACTTGGTGCTATAGGCGTTCGAAACCTTTCACGGAAGCTTTATGCTACGGCCTTCAAATAATTATCCAACACGATGTTTTTACCGCGCATAACAACCGCAATTTTTTTGCCCTGATATTCAGCTGCTCATTTCATCAACACCTGTGCCCCCTTCAATCATCCAGCGATCGGTAACGGCAATAAGCTTCATGGCCCGTTTAATCTCTTCTTCACTGATCAACACCCGATTATTTCCGTTTGTGGTGAGGGGGTTTTAGCCACGGCGTAAAACGAAATTGTATTGTCTATTTTGTGATCCAAATTGTAGTACTAAATTATAATTTAACACTACAATCTTGAGGTGGTTATGAGTTAGCGTTTTGGTTTTGTACTGCATTAGTGCAGTTATTTTGCTCACTTAACGGTAAAGTAGGGGGAATGTTACGAGCCTCTAAGTGGAAAATCATGAACAAAACTGAATTGAGTAAAACCGATCGCATTATTGCTGAGATTGGTCAGCAGATTATCAGTGGGAAGTATGTACCTGGCTCATCTCTGCCGTCAGAGGCTGAGATGTGTGAGGAGTTCCAAACCTCGCGCAACATTATTCGCGAAGTGCTGCGAGCGCTTACGGCGAAACGGTTGGTTGAGGTGAAGCGCTATCGCGGTGCTTTTGTGGCTGCGCGTAATCAATGGAACTACCTGGATACTGACGTGCTGCAGTGGGTACTTGCCAATGATTATGACCCTCGTCTGATTAGTGCATTGAGTGAGGTGCGTAATTTGGTTGAACCTGCTATTGCCCGCTGGGCTGCTGAAAGGGCGACCTCCAGCGAACTGGCGACAATAGAGGCCGCGCTGAATGATATGAACCAGCATCATCAAGATTTTAATGCATTTAACGAGGCTGATATTCGCTTCCACGAAGCCGTATTGTCCTCAGTACATAACCCTGTTTTACAGCAGTTAAATGTAGCAATTAGCTCACTACAACGGGCGGTTTTTGAGCGTACGTATATGCCTGATGAGGGCAATATGCCAATAACGCTGCGCGAGCATCAGGCTCTTTACGATGCAATTCGTCATCAGAATGCGGATGCAGCAGAACAGGCAGCGCTTGCAATGATTGCGAGTTCGACGAGGAGATTAAAGGATGAGACATGAATGAAAGTTTTATAGCGATTGATTGGGGATCAACCAATCTCCGTGCATGGCTTTATAAGCAAGGGTTATGCATGGATTCTCTTAATTCAGAATCTGGCGTAACCCGTTTGCAAGGGCAAACTCCGCAGCAGGTTTTTTCTCGCCTTATGCAGCCTTGGTTTCAGGAATATGGCGAGCTACCCACGCTAATGGCTGGAATGGTGGGGAGCAATGCAGGATGGCAAGCGGTCCCTTATCTACCTTGCCCTGTTTCACTGGGTGAAATAGCGCATCATCTTACCCCTGTCCACTCACCGAATATGCCCAGCATCCACATTATTCCGGGGCTATGCATCGATCGCTCTGACAATGCCAACGTGATGCGGGGAGAGGAAACACAGCTTATCGGCGCGCACCAAATGCACGCATCCTCTCGCTATGTTATGCCTGGCACCCACAGTAAATGGGTACATCTATCGGGTGACTGCGTTGATGACTTCCGCACAGTGATTACCGGCGAGCTGCATTATTTGCTGCTACAGCACGGCCTCATCGGCGTGGGTATTGGTGAACAATTGGCTTCTCCAAAGGCGTTCCGTGAGGGAATGGAGACAGGATTCAATGATGCCAATATTTTGCGCTGTTTATTTGAAACACGCGCTGCGCATCTGCTGGGAAGAAGAGACAAAAACACGGTAAGCGATTGGCTATCTGGCGTATTAATTGGCAACGAAGTTGCCCAGATGCAGCAGGATTATGCATTGTGCTCCCACGATGATATTACGCTGATCGGTAGCCAAAAATTGACCGAGCGCTATGCACAGGCGCTGGCGTTCGCCGGTATTAATTACCAAACGCTCGAAGGGGATGTGGCGTTTCAGGCTGGGATAAGGAGTGTTGCAAATGTCTTGGGTTACTAATCTGCCGTTGATTGCCATCTTGCGCGGAATTAAGCCGCAAGAGGTTGAAGCCCATATCACCGCGTTATTAGACGCTGGATTTGATGCCATAGAGATCCCGCTAAATTCACCGGAGTGGGAAAAAAGTATCGCACTGGCGGTGACGCTGTTTGGACACCAAGCGCTAATTGGCGCTGGCACCGTATTAAAACCAGAACACGTTGAGCGGTTACATACGTTGAACAGCAAGTTGGTTGTAACGCCAAACACAGAGCCTGACGTTATTCGCCGTGCGGTTGAGTGCCAGATGTTGGTCTGTTGCGGATGCGCCACGGCGACAGAGGCGTTTCATGCGATCGATGCAGGCGCTCAGGCGTTGAAGATTTTTCCTTCGGCGGCATTTGGGCCTGATTATGTGAAAGCGCTTAAGGCGGTTCTTCCTGCCGAAATCCCTGTATTTGCCGTTGGTGGCGTGACGCCGGAAAACCTCCATGAATATCTTAACGCAGGCTGCATTGGTGCGGGTTTAGGCAGTGATTTGTACCGTGCAGGGCAGAGCGTAGAGCGAACCCATCAGCAAGCGAAGGCTTTCGTGAAAGCATATAAGGATGCAGCGCAATGAAAATTACCAAATTAACTACCTACCGTTTACCGCCAAGATGGATGTTTTTAAAAATAGAAACCGATGAAGGCATCGTTGGTTGGGGTGAGCCCGTTATTGAGGGCAAAGCGAAAAGCGTTGAAGCCGCAGTACACGAGCTAGGTGAATTTATCATTGGGCAAGATCCCGCGCGCATTAATGATATTTGGCAAATGCTTTACCGTGGCAGCTTTTATCGCGGCGGCCCTATTTTAATGAGCGCTATTTCAGGTATTGATCAGGCGCTATGGGACATTAAAGGCAAAGCATTGGGCGCACCGGTTTACCAACTGCTTGGCGGATTAGTTCGTGACAAAATTAAAGCCTATAGCTGGGTTGGTGGCGATCGGCCATCTGATGTCATTGATGGTATTAAAAAACTCACGGCGGCTGGATTTGATACCTTTAAGCTCAACGGCTGTGAAGAAATGGGCATTATTGATAACGCCCGCAAAGTGGATGCCGCGGTTGAAGTTGTGGCAGAAATCCGAGCAGAATTTGGCAATCGCATTGAGTTTGGTTTGGATTTTCATGGCCGCGTTGATGCGCCGATGGCAAAAATCCTTATTAAAGAGTTAGAGCCTTATCGCCCTCTGTTTATCGAAGAGCCCGTATTAGCTGAGCAAGCTGAATATTACTCTCGTCTTGCGGCTCAAACACATATCCCTATTGCCGCGGGTGAGCGCATGTATTCACGCTTTGATTTTAAACGTGTATTGGCTGACGGCGGTTTGGCAATTGTACAGCCCGATCTTTCTCATGCAGGTGGTATTACCGAGTGCTTCAAAATTGCCGCTATGGCTGAATCCTATGATGTTGCGCTTGCGCCACATTGTCCTTTAGGCCCGATTGCGCTGGCTTCCTGCTTACATTTGGATTTTGTGGCTCGTAATGCCGTACTACAAGAACAAAGCATGGGAATTCACTATAACCAAGGTGCTGAACTGCTTGATTACGTGGTGAATAAAGAAGATTTCAATATGGTTGATGGCCATTTTTATCCATTAAATAAGCCCGGTCTTGGCGTTGAAATTAATGAAGAAATGGTGAGAGAACTCAGTAAAAATGCACCTGACTGGCATAATCCGGTTTGGCGGTATCCCGATGGCGCCATCGCCGAATGGTGATCCCCGTCATACTTCGAGCTGCATATGCGTTAGCTGCCTTCGCTCACCCTAGTCACTTACTTATGTAAGCTCCTAGGGATTCGCTCAGTTGCCGCCTTTATGCAACTCGAATTATTTAGGGGATGCTTTATTAAAGAATAATAAATATTAAATGGCGTATCTTTCTCGCTGGGGATCGTGACGCCTAAAGTCGGCGTTAAATAATTACGCCATTCAAATATATATACTCCGATATTATAAGTGAGAAGAATATGAGTGATATAACACTGTCTTCTGTCCCTACAAAAATGCGTTATTTAACGCTATTAATGATTTTTATTACCGTCGTAATTTGTTATGTCGATCGTGCTAATTTGGCCGTTGCCTCTGCGCATATTCAAGCGGAGTTTGGCATTAGTAAATCAGAGATGGGATATATTTTCTCGGCGTTTGCATGGACATACACATTATGCCAAATACCGGGCGGGTGTATTCTCGATCACTTGGGGGCCAAAACAACCTTTTTTATCGCGATTATGGGATGGTCTATTGGAACCTTATTCCAAGGTTTTGCCAACGGGCTGGTATCGCTGTTCACTCTACGTGCGGTAACCGGTATGTTTGAAGCTCCGGCTTTTCCAACCAATAACCGTATTGTTACGAGCTGGTTCCCTGAGCAAGAACGTGCGTCTGCGGTAGGGTTTTATACGTCTGGGCAATTTGTGGGTTTAGCGTTTTTAACTCCTTTGCTGATTTGGTTACAAGAGAAAACCAGCTGGCACTGGGTGTTCATCGTGACGGGTGCAATTGGTATTCTGTGGGCTCTGATATGGCACTTTGCCTATCAGGCTCCACGCAAAAGCAAGTTCGCCAATCAGGCCGAGATTGACCATATTGCTAACGGTGGTGGTATGGTTGATGGCGACGTTGCGACAGGAAAAAAAGAGACTGCGCCTTCAACGACGGCAGACTGGAAGCTGGTGTTTCATCGCAAGTTAGTGGGGGTTTATATTGGCCAGTTCGCCATTGCCTCAACGCTATGGTTTTTCCTAACCTGGTTCCCGAATTACCTCACTCAAGAAAAGCATATTACCGCGCTGACCGCTGGTTTTATGACAACGGTGCCGTTTATGGCTGCATTTTTTGGGGTGATCCTTTCAGGTATTGTGGCGGATAAATTACTGAAAAGCGGTAAGTCGATTGGTTTTGCGCGCAAAACTCCTATTATCTGTGGCCTGTTGTTATCCACCTGCATTATTGGTGCGAATTATACCAATGACCCTATGTGGATTATGATCCTGATGGCAGTGGCATTCTTCGGCAACGGATTTGCGTCTATTACGTGGTCGCTGATTTCATCTTTGGCACCGATGCGGTTAATTGGGCTTACCGGAGGTGTGTTTAATTTCATTGGCGGTTTAGGCGGCATTACCGTTCCATTGGTGGTGGGATATTTGGCTCAATATTATGGTTTTGCACCTTCGTTAACCTACATTGCCTCTGTGGCATTGATTGGTGCTCTCTCATACATATTCTTAGTCGGGGATGTGAAACGTATCGACTGATATTCAAATCACATCATTAATAAGACTTTTCTAAAGAGCGCTATTTCATTAAGTTTTCCAGCCGACGTGTCGCCTCTAACCTAGATTGGACACTCGGCTGGAACCCGCAATGGAAAAAAGTGCAAATTTTGTTATAAAAAAAGTGATGGAAAATAGCCTTAACCTAACGGTAGATATTTTCTTACAGCCAGTTTTCGATCTCTCTAGCTTTAAATGTGTAGGGGCAGAGGTTTTAGTTCGAGGTTTTTATCGTCGCAATATTGTTGCGCCAAATTTATTTATTCATCAGCTAGAAGAGAATGGCGGCATAATTTGTTTAGGTAGTTATGTTATTGATCAGACGTTTAAATATATGTCTGAAGTTTTGATCCCCAATAATTTCCTCTATATCCTGAGCGTCAATATTTCGCTTGTGCAACTTAATGAGCAAGGATTTGCACAAACCGTTATCCAATTGGCTGAAAAATATAAAATTCCTGCTGATAGAGTGATGCTTGAACTGACTGAAACTCAAGGGCATCCCGATATCAATGGTCAACATAATGCCGCTCAGCTACAAGAATATGGTTTTCTGCTGGCTTGGGATGACGTGACCAGCGCTGACGAAGCTGAGCAAAAAATGAAGCTGGTAAAAACAGACTTCATAAAGCTCGATCGATCTTGTTTCAAGAAAGGCGCGATGGATGAAACGCTTAAATTGATTGATAAGGCACAGTCGCTTGATACTGACGTGGTTGCTGAAGGTATTGAAACTTTTGCACAAACATCACTGATGTTAAAACATGGCGTTAGGCTGGCTCAGGGCTTTTTGTTCTCACGTCCGTTGAACAAAGATGATTTCAACGAGGAATACATCCGTAGGCTTCAGTGATCGAAAACTCCGCTTAGTTTATGCTAATGAGATATGCGTTACCTTGCTAAAGGAATCTATCATGTCTCGCTATGCTGAAAAGCAACTCACATTTGATCCGCGTGGGCACCAGCTCACCAACATTAATATTTGGACACCAGACAGTGAGTGGCTGGCATACGATGTACGGCCTAGCGGTGCCTCTTTTACCGGGCTGTGCATTGAGCGTGTGAATGTTCATGATGGACGTGTGGAAGTCGTTTACCGCGCACAGCATGGCGCACATGTTGGCGTGGTGACGATAAGCCCTCAACAACCCACACGCTACGTTTTTATTCATGGTCCAGAGCATCCAGATGCCCACTGGCATTATGATTTCCATCATCGGCGCGGCGTGATTGTCAGTGAGCCAGACAGAGAATTGGCCGAAACGCTTGATGCGATGGATATTACCGAGCCTTATACCGCAGGCGCCCTACGCGGTGGAACGCATGTCCATGTGTTTAGCCCAGATGCCACTCGTCTGAGTTTTACCTATAACGATCACGTTATGCATGAAAAAGATGTGGCGCTCGATCAGCGTAATGTGGGCATCGCCGTACCTCTGCATGCGGTTAATGTGCCGAAACAACATCCACGCGAATATGACGGCAGCCACTTTTGTGTTCTGGTGAGCCAAACTACGCTTAACCCTGAGGTAGGAAGCGATCAGATTTCTCGTGCCTATGAAGAGGGATGGATTGGTAATGAGGGCTATCTAAAGCCGGATGGAACTCGCCAGCGCTGGGCTTTGGCTTTTATCGGCGATACCGTTGGTGATAAAGGCGCTAAAGTTCCTGAGATCTTTATCGTTGATCTGCCAGAGCAAAACGCAGCCTATTCGCAGGCGGGAAAATACCCATTGCAAGGCACCGTAGATAGGTTGCCGGCGCCGCCTGCAAACGTACATCAGCGTCGAATTACCTTCACTCATCAGCGCATTTTCCCTGGAATTGCAACGACACCACGCCATTGGCTGCGTTCTTCACCAAACGGTGCCGAAATTGCTTTCCTGATGCAAGATGATGCGGGTGTGGTTCAGCTTTGGACTATTTCGCCTAATGGTGGAGAGCCACGGCAGATAACGCACGGGAAGCATTCCGTGCAGTCGGCATTGAGTTGGCATCCTGATGGGGAGTCGCTGTTTTTCGTGATGGATAATAGCGTTGTGCGATGCAAAGTACATTCAGGCGAAATCACTCGTCTAACAATACGTTCAGAGCAACCACCGTGCGCGGAGGCCGTGGTGGTTTCCCCCGATGGAAACCACGTTGCATTCATGCGTGAGATTGCAGGCTGGCCACAAATTTTTATGGTGAACTTAAACGGATAATGACGCCCAAGCTTTCTGTTTGGGGATGATTTCAGTTCTATTCATAATGCGGAGCGGCATTGTCCTGAACGGTATAGTTCGGGGCAACATTGTTTACTCCGCTGGTTTGCTCGTCGCGCAAAACGCGCGCACGCGGAGAATCATCTTCTGGATTTGAGCCTGAACGATAGTAGTCGTAAGGCAATAGCAGCGTATCCACTACGGCAGAAAACGGTAGATCCAGAGCAAGAAGCGGTGTCATCGCCCAACCAGTATCATCATCTTTGATCATTTTGATGTCATTTTTGGCACCAGAATAATAACCCTGACTCGGTCCAACACGGGTCATGACGCTGGAACAGCCTCCCGCAAGCAGCGTGGTGCCAGCAAGCAGAGTTATCGTCAAGCATCTAATCCGTTGTCTCATAAATCCATCCCAATAATGGCTGCACTGTGCTTAAGCCAGAGTTGTTGAGTTATAGCATCTGTGCCGAGAAACTGGCAAAACCATCCGTTGGCTCTGTGGCAGCTATCTCACTTCACAAAAATAGTGTACCTGATTGTATCTTGCCTGTTTATGACAGTGATTTGAACAATTCGTGCGCTCTCATAAAAATTAAATTTTTACGCTTGAAAAATTTCGCACCGACTCCATCTTATTAGCAGGCCGATGAGAAATATGCCGTAAGGGTGTTTCTGGCTTAATGATTATATAGTCTGTCCATGATGGAAGATTATTTTTTCCTCGCTGATTTTATTAGGAGGCATATTTTTATGCGCAACTACGATTTATCTCCACTTTATCGCTCTGCTATTGGCTTCGACCGTTTATTTAACCTGATTGAGTCAGGTCAAAATCAGTCTAACGGGGGATATCCTCCTTACAACGTTGAGCTGGTAGATGACAATCACTATCGCATTTCTATTGCGGTTGCTGGTTTTGCTGAGCATGAGTTGGATATCACTGCGCAAGCTAATACGCTGATTGTTAAAGGTTCTCATGAACAGTCAGATAAAGAACGCACCTATTTATATCAAGGTATCGCCGAGCGTAACTTTGAACGTAAATTCCAACTGGCTGAACATATTCAAATTAAAGGTGCCAACTTGGAAAACGGACTTTTATATATCGATTTAGAGCGCATTGTTCCTGAAACATTGCAGCCACGTAAGATTGAAATTAAGTAATTAACTGTAGCTAATAGCTGTTAAAGATCAAATTAAATAGCCTGCCTACGGGGGGCTAATGGTCGGCTGTGATACATTGATAAAGCAGCCGTAAATAATATCTCGCTTCTTAGAAGGAGTTTATATATGCGTAATCACGATCTTTCTCCGTTACTTCGTCAGTGGATTGGCTTCGATAAATTGGCCAATGCGATGCAAAGTGGCTTAGAGCCTCAAGGGTTCCCGCCATACAACATCGAGAAAAGTGACGATAACCACTATCGCATCTCTCTGGCATTGGCCGGATTTAAGCAGAGCGAACTGGATATTGAAGTTGAAGGCCCGCGCTTAACCGTGCGTGGTAATCCAACCCAGCCGGAAAAACCGGTAGAGTATTTACATCAGGGTCTGGTTTATAAGGCGTTCGACTTAACCTTTACCTTGGCTGAACATCTCACCGTAGATGGCGCTAAGTTTGAAAATGGGCTGTTGAATATCGATCTGGTGCGTAATGTACCGGAAGCGCTGCAGCCTCAGCGTATTGCTATCGGTGGGCAAACAACGACTCCAGCACTGGAGCAGGCCCAGACCCCAGCAAGTGACGCTGAAACCAGTAACTAATAAGCATCTCTGATCTACCCCTCTCTAATCATTCTTTGGCGCAGGCAACTGCGCCCTTTTTTTATTCTGTATCTTACGTTTTATGTAGAATTATATAAAAAACCGATGATTTTATGCGGGTTGTTCGTACAGGGTGTAGCAGGTATGGTGTCGGTTGTCTTTTCCTAATAATTACCTGTGATTGCTATCATGACTTTTTCTGTATTTGGCGACAAATTTACCCGCTACGCGGGGATCACCCGTTTGATGGACGATCTGAATGATGGCCTGCGTACGCCGGGCGCCATAATGCTTGGCGGCGGTAATCCGGCTAAAATCCCTCAGATGACGGATTATTTCACTCAACTTTGTGCGGATATGTTGAATGAAGGCAAACTCACCGATGCGTTGTGCAACTATGATGGCCCACAAGGTAAAGATGCGCTGTTGCAGGCGTTGGCCAAAATGCTGCGCGATGAGTTTGGATGGCAAATAGAAGCACAAAATATTGCACTAACAAACGGCAGCCAAAGCGCGTTTTTCTACTTATTCAATTTGTATGCCGGGCGTCTTTCTGACGGTTCTCGTCGTCGGGTTTTGTTCCCATTGGCACCCGAATATATTGGTTATGCCGATGCTGGGTTAGACGAAGATTTGTTTGTTTCAGCGAAACCTACTATCGAGCTATTGCCTGAAGGCCAGTTTAAATATCACGTTGATTTTGACCATCTCAATATTGGCGATGACGTCGGGCTGATTTGCGTTTCTCGTCCGACTAACCCAACGGGGAATGTTTTAACCGACGAAGAGCTTATTCGCCTTGATGCTTTAGCTCAGCAGCGCAACATTCCGCTGTTGATCGATAACGCCTACGGTTTACCGTTCCCAGGAATTATCTTTTCTGATGTGAATCCGTTGTGGAACCCTAATATTATTCTGTGCATGAGCCTGTCGAAGTTGGGGCTACCGGGTTCTCGCTGCGGCATCGTGATTGCTGATGAAAAAGTGATCAGCGCAATCAGTAACATGAACGGGATTATCAGCCTTTCCCCGGGCAGTCTTGGTCCCGCTATTGCGCTTGAGATGATTGAGCGTGGTGATTTGCTGCGTCTATCCAACGAGGTGATTAAACCGTTTTATCGCCAGCGTGTAGAGCAGACGATCGAAGTGATTCGTCGCTACTTACCGGAAGAGCGCTGTTTGATTCATAAACCAGAGGGCGCGATTTTCCTGTGGCTATGGTTTATCGATCTGCCGATCAGCACGGAGATTTTATACCAGCGGCTGAAACAGCGCGGCGTATTGATGGTGCCAGGGCACTATTTCTTCCCTGGGTTGGAGCACGAGTGGCCGCATACGCATCAGTGCATGCGCATGAACTATGTTCCTGAACCGGATCAAATCGAGAAGGGGGTGCAGATTCTTGCGGAAGAGGTTGAACGCGCACATCAAGAAGATGCGGGTAAGAAGAAACGCTACGTCGGTAAACGGTAGTTAACCGCGTGATAAAACAAACCCCGCAATAGCGGGGTTTGTTTTAGCTAAGAGTAAAAGATTAGAACTCTTTTTTCGCGTAGCCAGTAACCACTTTCAAGCCCATTTCACGGCCTAGCGCCGTCATTGGATGAACCACCTCGATACCACGTACGGCCTTTTTCAACGATCCCATATCAGCCTGTTCTTTTTTGGTGATTTCACGGCTGAATGGCATCTTTAAAAGCTGCTGTGCTTTGGTGCTGAAATGGCTTGCTTGAACGGCACGCAGGCGCTCAATCTCTGCGCTCAATTTTTCTTGCTCGGTGCGGTTCTCATCTAGCGCGTGGGTCGTTACAGAATCAATCTCTTGTAACAGCAGGCCAGCTTCTTTACGACGCAGTGCGTCCAGCTTGTCGCTCAGGCGTTTAATTTCTGCTTTTTCTTTCATGACATATCTTCCGGTCATCAATACTTTTAGGGATTAGGAGATAGTTTAACAGCTGTCGGCGTTAATGTGGCGATTGGCTGAAAAGAAGACGCCCCAGTCTTGAAAACTGGGGAGATTAGAAGGCTTTCTTATGGCACAAACGAGTGACTAAATCGGTGATGCTGAGCACCAGCGTTGAACGAACCATTTGTTGATAACGTTGCTCCTGCATATTCACTAGCAGATCATCAACAACGTCTTCGGGCAGATGAAGCGTGGGCTGCGGAGGAAGTGCGGTCATGCTATGTAGCATGTTGATTGGCCCGAGTATTTCATCATCGGTGAAGCTATAGATTTTGTTCTCATGTTTTAATTCGTTGTTGAGGGCGAGTAGAAGCTCTACGTCTTCATATTCATCACGGCTAATCACGCCTAGCGCGTAGATAAGCTTTAGCCGCACGGGCAAATCAGCAAGTGGACCGCTTCCTTCCAGTAGGGGCTCCACCGCATATTTCACCGCATAGTCATCTTTACGAAAGGCTTGAAGAACCAAAAGATCTACCGCTTCGGCGAGCAGCCCTACGGTGGCCTGAATAAAACCCGCCACCGTTTGTCGAGCGTTTAGGCGCTCAAGAATGCGGTTTTCAAAAGCCTGGCTTTTATAAAGGTCAGATTCTTCCATGGTTGCCATAGTCGTTGCTTCACTTGCCGAATATCGTTGCTTTTCTGGGGCGGCGACACTCGGAAGTTCCCTTTCTCTTTCAGGTTGTGCACTGTTACGCACGCGATTTAATTTCATTTTACCCTTCTCATTTGGAGTTGCCGCTTCGCCGCAACTCCAACCATATGGGTTACATCATGCTTTGCGCTGCATGGCGTTATACACATTAGCGATCTGTGCGACAAGTTCTGGCTGATCTTCCAGCTCACAAACTTGCGCCACGGTGTTGCTCACGCCTATTTCGTCAAGGAGCGTTGTCATTTCTAACGCCTGAGGATCTTGATGACTGCGGTAGCTCAGGGCGGCGGCAATACCGATGATTAAATTGTGGTTGGTAAGACCGTATTCAAGCGTTCCTCGTAACGGCTTGATCAGGCGATCGCCGGCGCTAAGTTTACGCAGTGGTTGGCGCCCAACACGTTCGACATCATCATGCAGGTAAGGGTTTTCAAAACGGCCAAGAATTTTTTCGATATAGGCCGCATGTTGCTGGGGATCAAAACTGTAGCGCTTGATGAGTACCGCTCCGCTTTCTTCCATCGCGCCTTTTACCACGGTACGAATGGCGGGATCGAGAATAGCCTCGCGAATGGTTTGATAGCCTGCGAGCTGACCCAGATAAGCAGTGATTGCATGCCCGGTGTTAAGAGTGAAGAGTTTACGCTCAACGTAGGCCATTAAGTTAGCGGTAGACTCCATTCCTGAAATTTGCGGTAACTGGCCTTTGAACTGTGTGCTATCAACGATCCACTCGCTGAAGGTTTCAACCGTGACCTCTAACGGGTCGTCGTTCGCTGCGGCGCTCGGTGGCACGATGCGGTCTACCGCAGAATCGACAAAGCCGATGTGCTCTTCTACCCAAGCATGAAGCTCGACGGGCATTGCCTCAAGGACATGCTGCTTGAGCTGGCTAGTGCCACGCACCATGTTTTCGCACGCAATGATATTCATGGGCTGTTGGTTACCATTGCTGTGACGAGCCATTAATCCCTGCGCCAGCGTATGGGCAATTTTACTAAGAACCTGCGGGCCAACGGCGGTGGTGATGATATCTGCTTGTGCAATTTGTTGAATGGCATCAGCGCTGTTGCTATGAATGGCGCTTACGCGGTTAACCTGTTCGACGCGCGCATTTTCACCCACGACGTTGACCTGATAGCTTTGCTGGTGAGCAAGCTGATCGACCAACGGCTGGTTTACGTCTGCAAAAGTGAGTTCCGCCTGTGCATCTGCCAATAATTTACCAATAAAGCCACGACCGATATTACCTGCACCAAAATGAATCGCTTTCATGTTTTTGACCTCAAACCTATTCGTAAAAAGGGGGGCGGGGGAGCCCCCAAGAACGGCGTCGACAGCAACGGCACTTTTATAGAGCCGACTGGCTGCGGTGAACGACGCCGTGTAATTGCCTTATGCCGCTTGTTCGCCAGACAGAAGATCTAAGATCTCCTGAACACTGGTGGTTTGCGCCAGACGTTCGATTACGCCTTCGTCATCCAGTGCGTTGGTTAAGCGGGCAATGACCTGAATGTGCTCGTTATTACGCGCAGCGATGCCGATAACCAGTCGAGCGACATCGTCTGGTTCATCACCGAATCGAACGCCGTGAGGGTATTGGCAAATGACGATCCCGGTGCGTAATACGCGGTCTTTGGCTTCTACGGTGCCGTGCGGAACGGCGATAGATTCTCCTAAATAAGTTGAGGTAAGTGCTTCGCGGGCGAGCATGGCGTCGATGTAATCCGGTTCGACATAGCCGCCAGATACCAGCATTTCACCGGCAAAGCGAATGGCTTGCTCTTTGGTGTCGGCGGTTAAGTTCAGGAAGATGTTGGCTGCGCTGAGCTTAAATAGGTTCTCTTCGCGATCGGTTGATTCAAATGAGTCATCGTTAGCGGCGATGATAGTTTGGTTGATCAAGCGGTTGTCGTTTGCCGCCTGCGGCAGTTTGGCCGCTAGTAAACGGGTTGTAAGATCGGTATACAGCCCGCTATCAAGGAAATTGCTTAATGAAATATGCATCGCCTGTGGTGCGTGGCGCATCGCGCGTTCGGTTAAATCCTGATGAGTGATCACCAGATCAACGTCTTCAGGCAGGCTGTTAATCGCGCAGTTCACTACGGAAATATGGCTCAGCCCTGCGTCTTTTACCTTTTTACGTAGAACTCCCGCGCCCATCGCGCTTGAGCCCATTCCTGCGTCGCAGGCCACGATAATTTTGCGCACGTGATGTAAATCTTTAGACAAATCAAGCGTGGCACGCATGGCTGGCTGAGGTTCGACTCCAGTCACTTTTCCACCGGATTTAGACTGTTGTTTCATGCCTTGCATGCGACGAGTGGCTTCCGCTAAGCCGTTACTTTCTTCATCACCGACGCGAGCGCGTTTAAGTAGCATGGCAGAGGTTAAGAACGAAACCAGCGTTGAAGCCATAATCGACAGCACGACGCCGATAAGAGATGCTTTTGGTGTCATTAGCAACACTGCAAAAATAGAACCCGGAGACGCAGGGGAAACTAAGCCCGCGTTAAAGAGGGTCAGCGTGAATACGCCGGTCATGCCACCCAGAATCACGGCCAGAATCAGACGTGGATTCATTAACACATATGGGAAATAGATTTCGTGGATACCACCGAAGAAATGGATGATTGCGGCACCGCCAGCGGACTGTTTTGCACTGCCTTTGCCGAAGAACATGTAAGCCAGCAGAACACCTAGTCCTGGACCTGGGTTTGCTTCAATCAGGAAGAAAATGGATTTGCCGGTTTCTGTTGCCTGCTGAATACCTAACGGTGAGAAGATCCCGTGGTTGATGGCGTTATTCAGGAACAAAATCTTGGCGGGTTCGACGAAGATAGACGTTAATGGCAGCAGGTTGTTCTGCACCATAATATTCACGCCAGCCGCTAATATTTTTGAAAGCGACTCTACCAACGGCCCAATCGCCATGAATGCCAGCATCGCCAGCAGCATACCGATAATGCCCGCGGAGAAGTTGTTCACCAACATTTCAAAGCCGCTTTTGATTTTGCCGTCAACCCAGCGATCAAAGTGTTTGATTGCCCAGCCGCCTAATGGGCCTGCAATCATTGCGCCCATGAACATGGGCATATCTGCGCCAACAATCACGCCCATGGTGGTAATTGCACCCACCACGCCACCGCGCTCACCGCCGATTAAACGGCCACCGGTATAACCAATCAATAATGGCAGCAGATAGCTGATCATTGGGCCAACCAGCTTGGCTAATGTTTCATTTGGCAGCCAGCCGGTAGGAATAAATAAAGCGGTAATCAAACCCCATGCGATGAATGCGCCGATATTGGGCATCACCATATTGCTGAGGAAGCGGCCAAAATTCTGTACCTTGACCTTGATATCTGGTGATAACATAAAACACCCCTCGTGGTGCGCTAAGATGTTGCGCGTCGTAATAGTTGTGGTGGTTTCGCCAAAAACCGTCCTGTCGTTCTGTATGCAAAATCGACTCTATCACGCCGTTTTCATCTCGCGTACCCCGTGGGGGATTTGTGATCTTGATCTCGTAACTCCCCCCTCTATTGGGGTGTTTATGGTGATATTGATCACATAAGTAGGCTGAAAGTCTGCTACAAAGTTAAAATATCGCCCGTTCTGGGTGGTTTTGTGTGACGTAAATCACTTAAGTTGTTAGTGGTTTTGTTTTTAAATTGTGATTCTTTTCACAAGTTATTTTGCATCCCATCAGCACGACATCGACACACCTCAGGTTTTCACCCAACGCGTTATAAAATTACATGTAGTGTTTTTTGGGTATAAAAAAACCACACAATCTGGTTAAGTAGCCAGCATTACGCAATCTAGTGGCTTACGAAGCTAGGTGCATGCAAGTTTGCAGCGCTAGCTTTGCTAAGCTATTTTTTACTCAGTTTTTTAGTGGTGGATTCTATGTGCTGGATGCTGTGCTTAGGAACAGGAAGGTTTTCTGGCATGGTGCCGCCTAGCTCTTCAATGGTTTTCCGAACCTTTTGGCCCACATTAAAATGTGTCTGATTGGCTTGTTGCCTTGATTTTATCTGGTCACGACGTAGCTTTTCTTCTGTTTGTGTTGCTCTAAACAGGTTGGCTGCTAATTCAGTAGAACCCATGAAATCGAGAATTTTTTGACTCTTTTTGAGCTCTTTACGCTGGTGAATGGCATTTTGGTCTAGCCCGCCGTAGAGGCCTTTATATCCATGGTTCTGGAAAATGGCAAAATCCATCGTGGTTGCAACACCGGCTTGTTGAGCGGCTTCAACGAGTTGTTTGTTATGTTCTTTTAATTCATTACGCAGAAACAAACGTTTTTCATCTTCTCGTAAACGCTTAAAAGTTTCGTCATCAGCTAATTCTTGGCGTCGAGTTTGAAGTGCGAAGTATGTTTGACCTGCCGCTATGACGGGTTTGTTAGGATCGCCGTTTTGAACCACGAGGTAGCAGGCATAACGGGAGAGGGCGATATCTTTTAACTTTCGTTGAGCTCCAGAGCCAATTTTGACCATATCGAGGACATCCTCGAAATGGTCACCAGCGTTGTGCCCACTGTTTAAACATGCATCTTTTGCCCGCTCTAATACAGGAATAAAATGCCGGTATTCTGAGTAATCCAGCAGCTTTGCCAGTGCTCTTGCAGACCAATATTCAGACCCAGATTCATCTACCTGTTTAATTTCTTCGAAGGGCTGGTGGTGCTTATTCATGGTTCACTCCATGTTATTGCATGATGTTTGGAGATGATATCGATTGGTGGTGATGTTGCTGGAAGCAATATCTCATATCCAGATTTTTACTGGATGGGCAACGAAGGAGTAGCGTTGCCTCCGTAAAAGAAAAACACCCTGTGAGCACTAAGGCTGACAGGGTGTTTCGGCTATTTAATCAGGCTACGAGATGTAAATGTGTTGCCTAAATATTAATTCTGGAAAATAGCCGCGCTGCGGTTTTTCGCATTTAATAATTCTTGATGCTTGGCAGCAATTGAGGTCATTAACTGATTGTATTGATCGACCTGCTGCTGGGTTTGTAGCTGGATGCTTTGGTTATCAAAGCGCGCCTGAGTCCCAATGCTTTGCAGGAAATCACCGACCTGAATCAAATCCTGTGACAGGCTAGCCGCCATAGGAATGATTGGCATCACGGCATTCGCCGGATCGGTGACGACTTTCGCAAAGGCCTGGTCATAAACTGCTTTCACATCATCAGGCTGTTTAAGTGCGGCACGCGCAGTGTCTGCGGTCGATTTGGCACTTTGAATCTGTTGGCCGAGCAGGTTCAGTGCACCAGCTTCCTGACGTAGATCGTCGCGTTTGAGCAGATAGTCCTGAGGAACACGGATCTGATCGATAGTGGTAAACAGCGGATTTAAGCTGCTATCCATAGAACGACTGAAATTCTGTGAAAACGTCACTAAAATCGCGTAATCGCTCACATAGTTGCCGAGTTTCTGCTTTTGGTCTTCGCTCAGGGTTGGTACGGTGATGCTGCCACGCATGACGGTATTTTGCAGATAGTCGATGAAAGCTTTACGTTGTTCTTTATCGTTGTCGCCACAGCCAGCTAGTTGAAACGCCATAATGACGGCGAAAATTGGCATCAACCAACGCTGTGCCTGTTTAGTTACTGCAAATGACATGTAATTACTCCTGTAACCACGCGAAAAAAATCGGTCGATATCATTCTGTTGAAATTCTACTCATCAAGTTAGTTTAACCTGATAATTTGGGGATAACAGCCAGAAAGTAAAAAACCCGCCGTAAGGCGGGCTTTATTTTACTCTCGGGGTTACTGCAGAACAGAAATATCCGCAACCTGTAGGAACAAATCGCGTAGCTTGCTCAGCAGAGTCAGGCGGTTGATGCGCACTTGCTCATCGTCAGCCATAACCATCACTTGTTCGAAGAAGTTATCTACCGGTTCACGCAGTGCAGCCAGTTCTGATAAAGCTTCTTGGTAGCGACCTTCAGCAAACAGCGGTTCCAACTTATCGCGCAGAACAACCAGATGGGTTGCCAGTTTGATTTCTGCTGCTTCTTTCAATACAGAAGCATGAACGTGATCGCCCAGTACTTCGGTTGATTTAGCCAGAATATTGGAAACACGCTTGTTGGCAGCAGCCAGCGCAGCGGCTTCAGGCAGCGTACGGAAGTGTGAAACTGCCTTCACGCGTGCATCAAAGTCTGCTGGTTTGGTTGGACGACGAGCCAGTACAGCCTGAATAGTGTCAACGCTGTGGCCTTCTTCCTGATACCAAGCGCGGAAACGGCCCAGCATGAATTCCACCACGTCATCAACGACGTTCGCGTTAGTCAGCTTCTGTCCGTATAAGCGCGCAGCTTCTTCAGTTAGCGTGACCAAATCCAGCGGCAGCTTTTTCTCAACGATAATACGCAATACACCCAACGCAGCACGGCGCAGAGCAAATGGGTCTTTATCGCCTTTAGGATGCTGACCGATGCCGAAGATACCGGCGAGGGTATCCATTTTATCGGCAATCGCGACAGAACATGCCACCAGAGAATCTGGCAGTGCGTCACCGGCGAAGCGTGGTTGGTACTGTTCGTTCAGGGCAACGGCAACTTCTTCGTTTTCGCCGTCGTGACGTGCGTAATGCATGCCCATAACGCCCTGTGTATCGGTGAATTCGAAGACCATATTGGTCATCAAGTCGCACTTGGACAGCAGGCCTGCGCGGGTCGCCAGATTGACGTCAGCGCCGATTTGTTCTGCAACCCAGCCGGACAAGGCTTCAATACGGTTGGTTTTGTCACGAAGCGTTCCCAACTGTTGCTGGAACAGAACGGTTTCTAGACGAGGCAGGTTATCTTCCAGACGCTGTTTGCGGTCGGTCTTGAAGAAGAATTCCGCATCGGCTAAGCGTGGACGAACCACTTTCTCGTTACCCGAGATAATCTGCTGTGGGTCTTTAGATTCGATGTTGGTGACGAAAATAAAGTTTGGCAGCAGTTTGCCGGCAGCGTCATACACAGGGAAGTATTTCTGGTCACCTTTCATGGTGTAAACCAGCGCTTCAGCAGGTACGGCGAGGAATTTTTCTTCAAACTTGGCGGTCAACACCACTGGCCATTCAACCAGAGAAGTCACTTCTTCCAACAGGCTTTCGCTCATATCAGCGATGCCGCCGATTTTCTGCGCAGCCAGCTCGGCGTCACGTTTGATGATGGCTTTACGGGTGGCGTAATCAGCGATGACTTTGCCACGTTCCATCAAGATCTGCGGATATTGCTCGGCGTTATCGATGGTGAACTGCTGTTCGCCCATGAAACGATGGCCGCGGATCACGCGATCGGACTGCACGCCAAGAATGGTAGCAGGGATCACTTCGCTACCCAGCAGCAGCGTGACGGTATGAACCGGACGCACGAACTGAGTATCGTTGTCGCCCCAGC
Organism: Hafnia alvei; assembly: GCF_034424155.1. Classification (NCBI taxonomy): domain Bacteria; kingdom Pseudomonadati; phylum Pseudomonadota; class Gammaproteobacteria; order Enterobacterales; family Hafniaceae; genus Hafnia; species Hafnia alvei. Next base: position 26,796 of record NZ_CP139992.1, read on the forward strand.
GCATCAGTTTTGGAATTGGCAGCTTGCCGAGTGCATTGGTCACCAGCGTTGGCAGCAGTTGCTGTGCGCTCTGACCTTTTTGGTGCGCGCGGAACAACAGCCATTCACCTTTGTCGGAAGTCAGACGTTCAGCCTGATCGACGGTGATGCCACAACCACGAGCCCAGCCTTCGGCAGCCTTGGTTGGTTTGCCTTCAGCATCGAATGCCTGAGCAATAGCTGGACCACGTTTTTCAATTTCGCGATCGGGCTGAGATTCATGCAACGCTGCGACTTTCAATGCTAAGCGGCGCGGTGCGGCGAACCAAGTCACTTCGCCATGGGCGAGGTCTGCGTTATCTAGTTCAGCGGTAAAATTAGCTGCAAAAGATTCTGCCAGAGAGCGTAGCGCTTTCGGTGGCAGCTCTTCGGTGCCGATTTCCACCAGAAAAGTTTGTTGGGTCATGGCTGCCTCAAATATTCTCTAATTTAGAATCGTCGCTTTTTTTACACATTGGGAAGCCCAGCGCCTCACGGGAGGCATAGTAGGCTTCAGCGACCGCTTTGGTCAGGGTACGAATACGCAGAATGTAGCGTTGGCGTTCGGTGACCGAGATCGCCTTGCGCGCGTCCAGCAAGTTAAAGCTGTGCGCGGCTTTCAGAATGCGTTCATACGCTGGCAGAGGCAGAGGTTTTTCCAACTCCAACAATATTTTGGCTTCTTTCTCATACTGCTCGAAGCAGGAGAACAGGAAATCGACGTCTGCGTATTCAAAGTTATACGTGGACTGTTCCACTTCGTTTTGATGGAACACGTCGCCGTAGGTTGTTTTACCCAGCGGGCCGTCGCTCCAGACCAGATCGTAAACGCTGTCTACGCCCTGAATATACATCGCCAAACGTTCCAGACCGTAGGTGATCTCACCGGTTACCGGCTTACATTCCAAGCCGCCAACCTGCTGGAAGTAAGTGAACTGAGTCACTTCCATGCCGTTAAGCCACACTTCCCAGCCTAAGCCCCATGCGCCCAGCGTTGGGTTTTCCCAGTTATCTTCGACGAAGCGAATGTCGTTCACCAGCGGATCTAAACCGAGCTCTTTCAATGAGCCCAGATACAGTTCCTGAATATTTTCTGGTGATGGCTTGATGACTACCTGAAACTGGTAGTAGTGCTGCAAGCGGTTAGGGTTTTCGCCATAGCGGCCATCGGTTGGACGGCGGGATGGTTGCACGTAGGCCGTTGCCATCGGCTCTGGGCCGAGTGCACGCAGGCAGGTCATTGGGTGTGAGGTGCCAGCGCCAACTTCCATGTCCAGTGGTTGAACAATGGTGCAGCCTTGGCGCGCCCAATAGTCCTGCAGAGTCAGGATCAGCCCCTGAAAGGTCTTGGTATCAAACTTTTGCATATTGGATGAGTTCGCGCGATACAAGTGGATTTATATAGAATGTTGCAGTATACCGCCTGAACGTAAGATATACAGCCCGAATCCCGACTCAATGGGGGGGATTTTGCGTGTATTTTGCCATAAAACATGGCAAAGGCTGGGAACATTCTCCGTGAAGGTCGAGTTAAAAGTTGGCGCTCACGCCAATATTGTACATAAATTGCTCGCTGTTGTTGAGGCGATTGGTCTGCGATAGCTCGGCAAATGCGGCTATATAATCGGTTAGCGGGATATTGGCACCCACGGTGACATCAACCCAGTGCGCTTCTTGATTGGGGATCTCACGGCTAAATAAGTTTTGCGGCGCGCTAAATTCTCCCACCTGTTTATAAGACTCGTTGCTTGATAAACGCTGATAGCTGATTTCAGCATAGGGCGTGAACAATTCTAGATTTGAATCTAACCGCCAGCCCAAAGAGCCCACTTGCTGTTGGGTGGTTGGGTTTAACGCCGCAGAGGCCAATGAGTTGCTGCCCACCCAATGCGTTGAAAACCCCGGTTCTATGGACGTTGAAGCGCGATCGAGCGGAACGATATCGCTTGAGCTATTGTTATTCACAAAAACATCTTTTAAATCATACGACAAAGCAGGTAGTGAGAGCAGGGTGCAGCTCACTAAAAAAACCGATGCCAGAGGTCTAATCATTGATGCCACTCCATTAAAAGGGAGGCGTTATTCGTTATTATTTTGTGATGCTGCACTCTTAACTATTTGACGAGGTTGCGACTGCGTCAAGGTGGGTTGAAATAAATAGTCAACGCTTCGCGAAACGTTATAGTTGTCTCTCACGTTGTTGGCATTGTTGCTCGGTAAACAGCACAAAAAACCCGATGATTCACAAAGGGTTTCTCACAAGGAATAGGATTATGAGCCAGACATTTGAAGATAAAAAAATTCGCTGTGGTTGGGTCTCATCCGATCCCCTGTATATCAGCTATCACGATAATGAATGGGGTCAGCCCGTCTACGACGATGCTCATCTATTCGAACTGTTGTGTCTTGAGGGGCAACAGGCGGGACTTTCGTGGATAACCGTGCTGAAGAAGCGTGAAAACTATCGTAATGCTTTCCATCACTTCGATCCGCGCAAGGTGGCGGCGATGACGGATGAGGATATTGATGCACTGATGCAGGACGCTGGCCTTATCCGTCATCGCTTGAAATTAGACGCCATCGTAGTTAACGCCCGTGCCTATATGAAAATGCAGCAGGAGGGTGAGGATTTTTCTCAGTTTTTATGGTCGTTTACCGAAGGCAAGCCACAGCTAAACCGTCCTGAAACCCTCGCCAACGTGCCTGCAAAAACCGAGATTTCTGATGTGATGTCCAAGGCGCTGAAGAAGAAAGGCTTTAAGTTTATTGGCTCAACGATCTGTTATGCCTTTATGCAAGCCAGCGGCATGGTGAACGATCATGTCAAAACCTGCTTTTGTGGGAAGCACTAAGCCATGATCCGCCCTGCTGTGAAACAAGATATGCCGGCTATTATGGCGTTGTGGCTGGTTAGCACTACCGAGGCGCACCCGTTTATTTCTGCGCAGTATTGGCGTGAAAGCGAAGTCGTGGTGCGTGATACCTATTTACCGAATGCGCTGACGTGGGTGGCAGAAGATAAGGGTGAAATCATAGGGTTTATCAGCGTGCTTGAGCAGCAGTTTATTGGCGCTTTATTCGTGGATAAACGCTATCACGGCAAAGGTGTTGGGCAGTTGCTGATGATGCATGTGAAGATGATTTTTCCACAGCTGATGCTCGAGGTGTATCTGGAGAATCACCGCGCACTACGTTTTTATCAGCATGAGGGGTTTCAGACTCAAGATACCCAGTTCAATGAGGACACCCAGCACCAAACGGCCATTATGTTATGGGAGAAAACCCCAGGCGCTTGGCTTGAAGATTAAACAAATCCTGCTATTTGGCGCGTATTTGTCTAATTTATTGGAATTTTAGGAATTGTGACCATTATTTTTTAATGGGAATTTGCTGAAATGCCACCGCCGTAGATCCCGATTCACGGTTTTGGGCACGATTTTTTTTGGGTCAGTGGATTACTGGCCTGTTACAGCAAATATCTTGAGCGATTACGCTCTGTGCAAGATGAGGTTCCGTAATGAGTAAAAGCCGTTTCTGTATTGCTGGCGCTGTATGCGCTGCGCTGCTGCTGTCTGGTTGTACAACTAACCCGTATACCGGTGAATCCGAAGCGGGGAAATCGGGTGTGGGCGCAGGTTTAGGTGCGCTGGTTGGTGCTGGCGTGGGGGTTCTGTCCTCTTCTAAGCACGATCGCGGCAAAGGCGCTCTAATTGGTGCGGCAGCTGGCGCGGCGTTAGGCGGTGGTGCCGGTTATTATATGGACGTTCAAGAGTCAAAACTGCGTGACAAAATGCGTGGTACCGGCGTGAGCGTAACGCGTCAAGGCGACAACATTGTGCTGAATATGCCAAATAATGTCACCTTCGACTCTAGCAGCAGCACCTTGAAACCGGCTGGTGCTAATACCCTGACCGGCGTGGCGATGGTTTTAAAAGAGTATCCTAAGACCGCAGTTAACGTGGTGGGTTACACCGATAGTACCGGTAGCCAAGATCTGAATATGCGCCTTTCTCAGCAGCGTGCCGACAGCGTCGCAAGTTCTCTGATTGTTCAGGGCGTTGAAGCCAGCCGCGTTCGTACTCAGGGCATGGGCCCTGCGAACCCAATCGCGTCAAATAGCACGACAGAAGGCAAAGCTCAGAACCGTCGTGTTGAAATTACACTAAGCCCGATGTAATTCATCTCTTCTTTTAGCCTCCTGCTTTGCCTGAGGAGGCTATTTCCTCAACCTTATCTCATCAGTTCCCCTGTGGTTATGCTAAATTTGCCTATCCGTTGAATTTCAGAGGAACACGTCGTGAGCAGTCAGGGAATCCGCGCCACCATCAGTGATGTCGCTAAGGCCGCTAAAACCGGTAAAACGAGCGTTTCGCGCTATTTAAATGGCGAACAACACCTGCTGTCCGACGATCTCAAACAGCGCATCGAACAAGCCATACAACGCCTTAATTACCGCCCAAGTCAGATGGCTCGCAGCTTAAAAGGCGGGCAAACTCGCCTTATCGGCATGATTATCGCTGATATCACCAATCCCTATTCTGTAGATGTTTTGCGCGGCGTAGAAGAAGCCTGCCGTGTGCAAGGTTTTACGTTGCTGGTGTGTAACACCAACAACGAAATCAATCAGGAGCAGCACTACCTTGAGCTGCTAAGCAGCTATCGCGTTGAGGGATTAGTGGTTAATGCCGTGGGGATGCGTGAAGAGGCGTTATCCAAGCTACAACAGTCTTTGCTGCCAATGGTGCTGATTGATCGAAAAATACCCGACTTCTCCTGCGATATGGTGGGATTAGACAATCATCGCGCTGCCACAGAAGCGACTCGGCATTTAATTGAGCAGGGCTTTGAAGCGGTGATGTTTTTAAGTGAGCCGCTGGGGTTGGTCAATACTCGGCTTGAGCGTTTGCATGCTTTTCAAAGCACGATGGCGGAATGCCCAGAGCTGATCGCCTGCCATGCCGAAGTTGTGCTTAACAAAGGTGAACTTCTGGATCAGGCATTGAGCCAGTTTTGTCATCAGCATCGTGGTATGCGTAAAGCCGTAATGTCTGCCAACGGTGCACTAACCCTTCAGGTGGCTCGCTCCCTGCGTCGTTTAGGCCTTAATTGGGGCAGCGATATTGGTTTGCTTGGCTTTGATGAACTGGAGTGGGCGGAGCTGGCAGGGGCGGGGATTACCACGCTTAAGCAGCCGACCTATCAGATCGGCTACGCTGCGCTTGAGCTATTAGTGAACCGCATTCAAGGCGACGAACAGCCTACCGTTGAGCAAAAATATCCGGGCGAGCTTATCGTGCGGGGCTCCACGTTGCGTTAATTAGGCGGGAGTCCCTTTGCGTAACAAATAGCGATAGGGTGCTTGCTCGGTTTCTTGCGCGATCAGTTGATGATCCATAAAACGACAGAAACCCGGAATATCACGGGTGGTTGCTGGATCATCCGCGATAATCAGCAGTGTTTGTCCATCATCCATATGGCGCACGGTTTTACGCACCATCATCACAGGCTCAGGGCAGCGAAGTCCAAGTGCATCCAGCGTTTTATCGGGATTAGCGAATAGATCGGTCATGGTTTTTCTCTGAAGGCCGATTTGCGCAATCGTACTGGCGAAGGGCTACGGCTGAGTGAAGTTTAAAACGCCCCTAGTTTACCTGCTGGAAAATAGTCTGCAAGGGACGTGAACGTTTGCGTTAAAATTAACCATTGCATGTGGAAATTATCGCGGTATCATCCGTGCCGCATCTCAGATACACACATTTTTTATTGGGTTCCCTCACCCCAATCTCCAAAAAGGCCAAAATATGTTTGATTTTACTCCGCAACAGCGGATGAAAGCCCTTTGCTGGCTTTCTGTTTTTCACGTTCTGATTATTACGTCCAGTAACTACTTGGTGCAGTTACCGATCTCGATTTTCGGTTTTCACACCACGTGGGGCGCATTTACTTTCCCGTTTATTTTCTTGGCAACAGACCTCACCGTCCGTGTGTTTGGCGCGCCTTTGGCTCGTCGAATTATTCTGGCAGTTATGGCGCCTGCGCTGCTGATTTCATATTGTATTTCAGCGCTGTTCTTTCAGGGCGAGTGGCAGGGTTTTGCCGCGTTGGGCGAGTTTAATGTGATGGTGGCGCGTATCGCGACCGCAAGTTTCATGGCCTATGTTCTTGGGCAGATCCTTGACGTGCATGTCTTTAACCGCCTGCGTCAGCGTAGCGCGTGGTGGGTAGCTCCGACGGCTTCAACGCTGTTTGGTAATATCAGCGATACCTTGGCATTCTTCTTTATCGCGTTTTACCACAGCACAGACCCCTTCATGGCGGCTAACTGGGTTGAGATCGCGCTGGTGGACTACACGTTTAAACTGCTGATTAGCCTGATTTTCTTTCTGCCAATGTACGGCGTTATGCTTAACGTGGTTCTGAAGTATCTCTCAGCTAACCGCCAAGATCCGCATCCGCAGCTGAATTAAAAAACGTATCGCGATGCCGAGAAGCGCTTTTTCTCGGTATCGTATATTCTGATGTCCCTAAGCCTCGGAGGATGTCATGCCCGCGATTAACGTCAAACACGCCACCGTTGAAGATGTTCACCATCTTTATAACTTACTGCCCGAATTCTCCGCGTTACATAGCCTGCAAGATTTAATTAACAGACTGAATAATAAAGAAAATTGTATATTGGTCGCCTATAAAAATGAAAAACCTGTTGGTTTTAAGTTGGGTTATGCGCTTAGCGACACCACTTTCTATAGTTGGTTAGGTGGTGTACTTCCTCAATCTCGCCGCGACGGAATAGCCCAAGTCCTATTGCATACACAGGAAGATTGGGCTTTAAATCATGGGTATCAGCGTATTGAAGTGAAAACCAGAAACTGTTTTCCAGCTATGCTGATAATGCTCATAAAAAATGGCTACCAGTTATCTGAGCTAGAAGTAGCTGACAACATAGCCGATAACCGAGTCCGACTGGTGAAGTGTCTGACGCACGGAACCAATGATAAGTAGCGAAGCTACAATATGTTACTTGCATTTAGTGCACCGATAAGGTGCGATACGTTTATTGGTCAATCGAGACGTTAGGACAATAGAAGGAATTACCATGCGTAATTTAGTGAAGTTTATGGGAGTGGGGTTGCTCGTGGCAGGACTTGCCGCGTGTGATGGCCAGTCGACTGATAACACCACCTCTGCGGCCAAAGGATCTACGTCGGTAGAAGCTAGCGTACCTGCCGGAGAGAACATTAGCCTGCTCAATGGAAAAGTGACCTTTACGCTGCCGGCTGGCTTAACTGACCAAAGCGGTAAGCTAGGCTCTCAATCAAACAGCATGCATGTTTACGCGAATAAGAGCGGTCAGCAGGCGATCATTGTGATTATGGCTCCGTTACCGGCAGACAGCCTGAGCACATTGAGTGGTCGTTTGGTTGAACAACAGAAATCTCGTGATCCAAGCCTGAACGTGCTTTCCGATAAGAGCATTGAAGTGAGCGGGCAGCAAGCTCAGGAAGTGAATAGTCTGCAAACGGCCAAAGGCCAAGTTTCCTATTCCAGCATCGTACTGGCTAAAGCCGGCGATCAGTTGATGACCATGCAGGTATCTCTGCCGGGTGAAAATCAGCAGGAAGCGGCTAATATTGCCAACGGTGTGATTAACACTCTGAAGATTGCCGAGTAATTTTTTGCAAAAGCCCTCCCTGTGCAGGGAGGGCTAGAATGTTAGTTTACTACGCCGTTAACCATCTTCTGCGTAACCTGTTGCCCACTCGCATTCTGCGCGCTTAACGTGGCATTTACGCTAGGCTTAAGCGGTGCATCACCGGTCAGCACGCCTTGTAATCCTAGCTGCATATTGACGTCTCCTTTAATCGGCAACGCTGGCCATCCCCATTCAACTAGTTGATCGGCAGGGACTGCTTTCCCCTTAAGATCCAAGCTGAGCTGGCGTCCAGACTGCGTGAGCGACGCGGTGGCTTCCAAAATTCCCTTTTGTGATAACGCGCTGAGTTCAGTGACGCTAATTTGCTGGTCGTTTGCGTTCAGACTAATAGAAAGCCGTTGCAGATCGACCTTATTAAACGTTGCGCCGCTAGCGTTGAAGGTTGCTTGACCGTCCCATAGCCCAAATAGGCGGTTATGGACTAAGCGAATGTTGCTGCCAAAGCCATCCAGAGCGGTGATTTGGAAAGGAAACTCAGGGTTGATATCGACTATCAGATTTCGGCTGCTGGAGAACTTGGTGACGATCACATCGTTTAGCCAAGTCGGCAGCGGTGCTTGCCAGATATCACGCCAGTTTTGCGGTAGCGTATATTCCAAGCCAACGAGCGTAATTTCATCGAGGGTAAGTTGTTGGTTACTGCGCAACCAGCTGCCGCTTGCTCTAAGCAAACCGCCTTCCCAGCGAGTGCTTAACTGTTTTATCGCCACTCCCGCATTCGAAAGATCGGCGCTAAAGATAGGCTCAACAAAGTGCACATTGCCCACGATGATATCGTTAGCATTAAAGGCGATAGTCCCTTTATCACTTTGCCAATTGCCGTTGTTCCACGTTACACCGTTCAATTCTGCGTCTAAATCACTGAGTGCCCAGCCAGCCCCTTCCAGCTTGGCGTCGGTAATACTCATTTTTCCCAGCGTGATTGCCGGAAGTTGCTTCAGCGGCGCAAAGAAAGCGTCTAGAGATTGGCTCGTCTGCCAGTGGAGATTACTTAGGCGTAAGTTATTGATGACCCAGGTTCCATCGGCTTTGCGTATGCCGTCACCGGTGGCTTGGCCTTGGGCAAATTCAGCGCCAGCGTTGATTATTGTGAGTTGACCCTGTTTATCACTACCTTGGATCAACACGTTCTGTGCAGGAATATCATTTAGCGTTAGTTTGCCTGCGCTGAACTGAAACTGGTTGTTCTTGCCAAAGATTTGCCCTGAGACGGGCTGCCACGGTGAAACATAGCCGTTGACCTGAGACGCGTTAAGTTTTTGTTGGGGCTCATTTTGTTGCACCTGCATATTGAGCATGCGCAGGCTCTGGGCCTGAATTGGCAGTGCAGTTTGAGCCGTGGCTGAAAGTGTTAGCGATCCATTTTCGAGCGTGACGCTATCGAAATCTTTCGGTTCGGTTAGCTGGCGTACGCTGAGCGATAAACTGATTTTTTCAGCGCGTAGAAAAGGAGGCTGACCAACGTTAGCGAGCGTGACATCGTGTAATGTCATTTCAGCAGGGTCGCGAATGTCGTGGTGTATTTTTCCAAGCGACAATCGATATTGGGTATTTTCATTCACCCAAGTGCTGATGTGGCGGGCGCCCCATGTGGTTTGTGCAATCACATAAGCCACAATACTCAGCGCGATGATAATCGCGAGCAGGATTAAAAGTAGTTTTCCAATAAATTTCACGGCATTAGTCCTTCAGGCCAAAGGTACTTTAGTTTATGCCGTATTAAGTAGGATGGCTCAAGGGATGAAATGTAAACACCAATAAAAAAGCCGAATGCAGAAACATCCGACCTTTTTCAGCCATTTATGCGGTGTTAATCTTCGTGTGGGAAAACCAGATTTAAGACAATGGCAGTAATACCGCCAGCCGCAATGCCTGAAGACAGCAGAGTTTTCATCCAATCCGGCGCGAATTGTAAAATCAACGGCTGCTGAGAAACCCCTAAACCAACGGCTAAAGAGAGCGCCATAATCATAATGGCGCGGCGGTTTAATGGTTCACGCGAGACAATACGCACGCCCGATGCTGCGATAGTGCCGAACATGACGATGGTAGCGCCTCCCAGAACGGGTTCAGGGATGTGCTGTACAAAACCCGCCACCGCAGGGAACAGACCTAAAACAATCAGCATGAGGGCGACCACAAAGCCCACATAGCGGCTTGCGACACCGGTTAGCTGGATAACGCCGTTATTCTGCCCAAAGCAGGAGTTAGGGAAGGTATTAAATACCGCCGACAGCATCGAATTCAGCCCGTTGGCGAGAACGCCCCCCTTCAGTCGCTTCATGTAGAGCGGGCCAGAAACGGGCTGCTCGGATACGTCAGAGGTCGCCGTAATATCGCCGATGGTCTCTAAGGACGTCACCATAAAGACCAGCATCAGCGGGATCAGCAGATTCCAGTCAATGCCCAAGCCATAATAGAGCGGCGTTGGCACCATCAGCAGCGAGGTGGTTTTTTCCATATTGCTGGTGTCTGGCAGCATCCCCATCGCCCACGCCAACGCGTAGCCAACGGCCATGGCGATCACCAGTGAAGAGACACGCAGATAAGGGTTGCGCTGGCGGTTAAGCAAAATAATGACCACCAGAACTGAACCGGCTAGCATCAAATTACCCGGCGCACCAAAGGTGTGATCGTTCATGGCGCTGTAGCCACCGCCAATAGAAACCAAGCCGACCTGAATCAGCGATAAACCGATGATCATGACCACCACACCAGAGACTAATGGCGTAATAATTCGGCGTGCTAGGTGCAAGAAACGCGACAGGATAATCTCGGTGCAGGAAGCCAGCATTAGCGTTCCAAACAGCGTTGCCATCATCGTTGGGATATCAGCGCCGCCGTTTTTCAACGCCATTCCGCCCATAATCAGAGGGCTAACAAAGTTAAAGCTCGTTCCCTGAATAGACAACAAACCCGAACCCACAGGGCCCCAGGTTTTAATTTGCAAGATAGACGCCAGCCCTGAGGCAAATAGCGACATGCTGATAATGTGTTGCGTGTCCTGTGCTGGAAGACCTAATGCCTGACAAATCAGTAGTGCGGGCGTAATAACCGCCACAAACATGGCGAGTAAATGTTGGCAGGCAGCGAAAAGGGTTTGCGGGAGAGGTGGACGGTCTTCGAGACGATATATCAGCTCACTTTTGGTTGGCGCGGTAGCGCTAGGCTTCGCGATTGAAGAGTGAACTTGGTCGAACTCAGTGGATGGCGTGGTCATAATCCATATTCCAGAAGCAACAATGCACGCATTTTAATGATAGTCGTCACAAAAGCAATCGGTTGCGCATAAATTTACCTAAAAAGGATGAGACTTTTGGATCGCATTTTTTGCTAAAGAAACTTGCCCAAGAGTTACGTTTTGCTTTCTAATTAAGCGTTTATCATTTTTAGATAACAGAGAGAAAATTATAATTATTTGAAATAAATACAATTATTACATGGAGTAATAAAATGATTCATCTGGACGTATACGGTACGCTAGTCGCGGCGACCTTGGTGCTTCTGCTCGGGCGCCAAATGGTACAAAAAATCCCTTTCCTAACGAAATACACGATTCCTGAACCCGTTGCTGGCGGCTTGCTGGTGGCGCTCGGTTTCCTGTTGCTTAAACAAACCACGGGCTTTGAGGTCAGTTTTGACATGTCCCTCAAAGATCCGTTGATGCTCGCCTTTTTTGCCACCATCGGCCTTAACGCAAACTTAGCGAGTTTGAAAAAAGGCGGCAAAGCGTTAAGCATTTTTGTTTTTGTCGTTGTGGGGTTACTGCTGGTACAAAACGCCATTGGTATTGGCATGGCGAAAATGCTGGGGCTTGATCCTCTGATGGGATTATTGGCGGGCTCGATTACTTTGTCCGGTGGACACGGTACGGGCGCGGCATGGAGTAAAGTTTTCAGCGAACGCTACGGGTTTGAGAATGCGACTGAAGTGGCCATGGCATGTGCCACCTTTGGTTTGGTGCTTGGTGGATTGATTGGCGGGCCAGTGGCTCGTTATTTAGTGAAGCATTCGTCTACGCCCAACGGAACGCCGGACGATACAGAAGTCCCCACCGCGTTTGAGAAACCCTATAGCGGCCGTATGATCACGTCGCTGGTGTTAATTGAAACGCTGGCTTTGATTGCGATCTGTTTAACCGTAGGTCATGTCATCGCTGATTTCCTCCGCGGGACGACATTTGAGCTGCCAACGTTTGTCTGCGTATTGTTCGTTGGGGTTGTGCTGAGCAATACGATGCATGCGGTTGGTTTCTATCGCGTGTTTGAGCGTGCGGTATCGGTGCTCGGAAACGTGAGTTTGTCGCTGTTCTTGGCTATGGCGTTGATGAGCTTAAAACTGTGGGAACTTGCTTCTCTGGCGCTGCCGATGTTGGCCATTTTGCTGGTTCAAACGCTGGTGATGGCGCTGTACGCTATTTTTGTTACCTATCGAATTATGGGCAAAAACTATGATGCAGCGGTGCTAGCCGCAGGCCATTGCGGTTTTGGCTTAGGCGCAACGCCAACGGCGATTGCTAACATGCAGGCGATTACCGATCGTTTCGGCCCGTCGCATTTGGCTTTCCTGGTAGTACCTATGGTTGGTGCGTTCTTTATCGATATCGTTAATGCGATTGTGATCAAGCTGTACCTGATGCTGCCGGTATTTCCTGCGGTGATGGGGTAGTTTTCGGCTATCGCGATCTGACCCCAACCCAACCCTCCCCTTCGTAGGGTTGGGTTGGGGCTTTACACGAGACTATGCGTTGGTATATCGGCTGCGTTCAGGCAGCCAGCGCTCGATAAGTGCCTGCGCATGTTCTGGGTAGTTTTGATGAATATGGCGTGCAATGCGCTGAACTTCAGGGATAAGCGCCTGATCGCGTAACAAGTCAGCTACCTTAAACTCAGCGCTACCGGTCTGTTTGGTCCCTAATAGCTCACCGGGGCCACGAATTTCTAAGTCTCGTTGAGCAATCACGAAGCCATCATTGCTATCACGTAATACCTGTAGACGTTTTTGCGCGGTTTGGCTCAGAGGTGTTTTATAAAGCAGAACACAGTGTGATGCGACGGCACCGCGCCCGACGCGGCCACGCAGCTGATGTAACTGCGCCAAACCCAATCGCTCAGGGTTTTCAATGATCATCAGGCTGGCGTTAGGCACGTCAACGCCAACTTCGATTACAGTAGTGGCGACCAGCAACTGAGTTTCACCCGCCTTAAATGCCCGCATCACTTCCTGTTTTTCTGCCGCTTTCATACGCCCATGTACTAACGCGACCTTAATTTCAGGCAGAAGTAGCTTGAGCTCTTCTGCGGTCGCCTCTGCGGCCTGAGCTTCCAGCATCTCTGATTCTTCAATCAGCGTGCAGACCCAATAAGCCTGTCGGCCCTCTTTTATACAGGCATTTTTAACGCGTTCAATGACATCGGCGCGGCGTGAATCTGGAATAGCAACGGTGGTCACCGGCGTTCTGCCAGGCGGAAGCTCATCAATAACCGACGTATCAAGATCGGCGTAGGCAGTCATCGCCAGCGTGCGCGGTATCGGGGTTGCGGTCATGATTAGCTGATGCGGATGGAAACCTTGTTCTTCGCCTTTTTCCCACAGGGCAAGACGCTGATGTACGCCAAATCGATGTTGTTCATCAATGATAACCAGTGCCAAGCCAGAAAATTGCACCTGATCTTGGAAAATGGCGTGTGTGCCCACGATCATATCGACTTCGCCACTGGCAATAGCTTCCATCTGTGTCTGACGCGCTTTACCCTTCTGCTTGCCTGCAAGCCAGCCCACTTTCAATCCTAGCGGTTCAAACCACTGACGAAAGTTATTGGCATGCTGCTCGGCAAGCAGTTCGGTCGGTGCCATTAAAGCGACCTGTTTGCCATGGGCAATCGTTCGCAGCGCGGCAAGTGCGGCAACCAAAGTTTTACCCGATCCCACGTCGCCTTGAACCAAACGCATCATAGGGACGGGCTTCGCCATATCGGCTTCGATATCAGCCACCACGCGCTCTTGCGCACCCGTTGGTTTAAAGGGTAAAGAGGCCAGCATCTGGTTTTTGAGACGATCATCCGCAGAAAGCGGCAGCGCTTTATGGCTTTGCGCTCCGGCTCGTACCGCAAGCATGCTGAGGTTATGAGCCAGCAGTTCTTCTAAAATTAGACGACGCTGAGCAGGATGTTTTCCATGCTCCAAATCGGCAAGCTGCATATTTGGCGGTGGACGATGCAGCATGCGCAATGCATCTGGCAGGCTCATTAACCCTTGGCGCAGTTCATCGGGCAATAGTTCCGCGATGGGCACCGTATCGAGCAAGGCTAATGCTTGGTCGGTTAGCTTACGCAGCGTGGCCTGACGAATGCCTTCGGTAGTGGGATAAACCGGCGTAAGGGCTTCTTGCAGCTCAACGTTCTCGGTTTCACCCTGAATTTTATATTCAGGATGGATAATTTCTGCGCCTAGACTACCGCGTTTGATTTCACCGTAGGCTAAAACATGCTTACCGGCAGAAAGACTATTCTTCATCGCAGCGTTAAAGTTGAAGAAGCGCATCGTCAGCATACCGGTGCCGTCGCTTATCTGGCTGGTCATCATGCGGCGGCGGCCAAAGCTTATATCGGTGCGCAGCACTTCGCCTTCTACGGTTGCAAAAATGCCGGGTAGAAGATCGTTGATAGCGTACAGACGGGTGCGGTCTTCATAGCGCAAAGGCAGATGCAGCAGCAGGTCTTGGATATTCTCCAGACCAATTTTGGCGAGTTTACCTGCTTGGCTGGCGCCAACGCCGGCTAAAGAAGTTAATGCGATAGCATCCAGCAAGCGGCCTTTCATCGTTAGCCTTTAGTTGACTGCATGGCATCCCACCATGCTTGAGGGGCGTCGATTTGCCCTTCGTTATCGATACGTGGGCGCGGCAGCTTCTTGCGTTTGGCAACGTTGGCCAACACGGGATATCCACCTTCCCACAGTAAACGCTGTTGGTCTTCTTCGCTCAGCGGGCTGTGTTCGCGTTGGTACATGCCTGCGTTTTGGCGCTGGCGCTGGGCTTCATACAAAATGAGCGCCGAAGCCACTGAAACATTAAGTGACTGAACCATACCAATCATGGGAATGATAATGTCTTGATCGGCCAAGGCGAGAGCTTCGGCCGTGATCCCGTGTTTCTCTTGCCCCATCAAAATGCAGGTCGGGCGCGTGTAGTCTATTTCACGGAAATCAACGGCAGTGCTGGAGAGATTCGTTGCCAGAATTTGCATGCCTTCAGACTTTAACGTCGAAACCGCTGAAGAGATATCTGGATGTGTTTTTACGGATACCCAGCTGTTGCTGCCTGCTGCAGTAGAGACCATGGTGCGCATGCTTTTTCCGGGCCATACGGCATGAACCTGATGCACACCCACGGCGTCAGCCGTGCGGATAACGGCTGAAACGTTATGCGGTTTGTGTACTTGCTCCATGCAGACGGTAAGATCCGGCTGTCGGGTGGCAAGCATCTGACAAATCCGCGCATAGCGTTGAGGAGTCATAGAATTAGTTTCGGTTGCGGTTAACTTTAATCACATCCGGCATGATACGAATTTTACGCATGATATTCGCCAGATGGACGCGATCGCGGGTGGTCAGGCGGATGAAGGCGCTGTATACCCGGCCATCTTTCTCTTCGGTATTCATGCTTTGAATATTTGATGCGGTGGCATTGATTGCAGCCGTCAGATTCGCCAGTGCGCCCTGATGGTTAAACATATCCACTTTGATTTCAGCAATGAATTCCTGCTCGATGTCTTTATCCCATTCCACGGCCATAAACTTCTCTGGCTCTTTTTGATAGCCACGAATGTTGCGGCAAGACTCGTGATGAATGACCAGGCCTTTACCCGGGCTCACGTGCGCAATAATCGGGTCACCGGGAATTGGACGGCAACATTTGGCAAAGGTGAGCAGCACGCCGTCAGCGCCTTTGATTGGCAGTTTACGGCCAGAGCTGGAGCTGCTTTGCTGCGGATCGCCGAGCAGATTTTTCGCCACCACCACGCTCATGGCATTGCCTAGGCCGACTTCGGCCAATAGGTCATCCATCGAATGAAGTTTCATGCGATCCAATTCGCGCTGAATATTCTCTGGAGGCAGATCAGACAGCTTACGTCCGTTGCCGAGCGCGTGATTTAGCAGACGACGGCCAAGGCTTACTGAATCATCGCGCTTGAGGTTTTTCAACATCTGGCGGATTTTAGCGCGCGCTTTGGAGCTGACGACGAAATTCAGCCAAGCTGCATTTGGGCGAGCGCCCGGTGCAGTAATGATTTCAACGTTTTGCCCGCTGTGTAGCGCCTGAGACAGTGGATATGGCTGTCTATCAACGCGCGCACCTACGCAGGCATGGCCGATGTCGGTGTGTACGGCGTAAGCAAAATCGACCGGCGTTGCTCCCGCTGGCAGTTCGACAATGCGACCTTCCGGCGTGAACACATAGATTTCGTCTGGGAACAGATCGGATTTAACGCTCTCAATGAACTCGAAGGAGCTACCTGCGCTTTGTTGCAGTTCGAGCAGGCTTTGCATCCAGCGTTGTGCACGGATTTGCGCCGTGGTGCTGGATTCACCTTCTTTATAGGCCCAGTGAGCAGCAACACCCATCTCTGCCATTTGGTCCATGTCTTCGGTGCGAATTTGCACTTCGACAGGAACACCGTGCGGGCCAATTAGCGAGGTATGCAGCGATTGGTATCCGTTGGCTTTAGGAATGGCAATATAGTCTTTAACGCGGCCCGGGCGCGGCTTATATAAGCTGTGCGCCTGACCCAAAACGCGGTAGCAGGTATCCACATCCTTGACGATCACGCGGAAAGCGTAGATGTCCATAATGGAGTGAAAACGCTGCTCTTTGAGATGCATTTTGCGATAAATCGAGTACAGATGTTTTTCTCGACCGTTGACGTGACACTCAATCCCCGCCTCGGTGAGACGACCTTCAATCTCAGAAAGGATCTTCTGAATCATCTCTTTACGATTACCACGAGCGGCTTTCACCACCTCTTTGATAACGCGATAGCGGTTTGGATAGAGGGCTTCAAAACCCAGCTCTTCGAGCTCCGTTTTTAGGTGATGGATACCTAAACGATGTGCCAGAGGGCTATAGATTTCTAGCGTTTCTCGCGCAATGCGGCGACGTTTATCTGGGCGCAAAGAGCCCAGCGTGCGCATGTTGTGCGTGCGGTCGGCGAGTTTAATCAAGATCACGCGGATGTCCTGCACCATCGCCATGATCATTTTGCGGAAGTTTTCTGCCTGAGCTTCTTTCTTATCACGGAATTTCAGCTTATCCAGCTTTGACACACCCTCAACCAGTTCGGCAACGCTTTTGCCAAACAGTTGTTCCATATCTTGATAGGTAGCGGGCGTGTCCTCAATGACGTCGTGCAATAACGCCGCCATCAAGGTTTCATAGTCGAGGCGCATTTCTGCAAGGATGCAGGCTACCGCGACCGGGTGAGTTATGTAGGGCTCACCGCTGGAGCGTGTCTGTCCCTCGTGCGCATCGCGCGCGACGAGGTATGCCTGTTTAAGGCGCTTGATCTGCTCTTCTGGCAGGTATTTTTGAATCAGCAGATTCAGGCTTTCAAACAGATACAAAGGCAGCTCTTCGTGTTAATTAACGACGGCCTTCAGCAATCGCAGTCACCGCTTGAATTTCTGCGGCTTCTTGCTCTTGCTGTTCCTGGCGCTCACGTACGTCGAGGATCTGGTTGTTGATCAGACCTTCTTCGATTTCGCGCAGGGCGATAACGGTGTACTTATCGTTCTCTTCTGGTACTAACGGATCTTTGCCGCCAGATTGCATTTGGCGTGCCCGACGAGCAGCGACCAACACCAGGTCAAAACGGTTACCAATTTTCTCTACAGCGTCTTGAACAGTTACGCGTGCCATAAATGTGCTACTCCACAGGTGAAGAAATGACTGGGCATGATACTGAAAGAGTCTTCAGTCTGCCAACAATTTGGTTATTAACGCGTCATGTCGCATTTTCTGGCGACCTAAACGCAGACGTTCAGCGCGGATAATGGTTTTGAGATCGGACAGTGCCAAATCAAAATCATCATTCACGATGAGGTAATCATATTCGGCATAGTGCGTCATCTCAGCAACGGCTTGCGCCATGCGTTTGGCGATGACTTCTTCGCTATCCTGACCACGACCGCGTAAGCGGCGACCTAATTCATCTTTCGATGGTGGCAGAATAAAAATGCTGCGTGCCTGCGGCATTTTTTTACGAATTTGTTGTGCGCCCTGCCAGTCGATATCAAGGAAGACATCCACGCCGGTCGACAAAATCTGCTCAATCGCTTTACGCGATGTGCCGTAATAGTTGCCAAATACTTCCGCATGTTCAAGGAAGGCGTCTTCCCCAATCATCTGGCGGAATTCGTCATGAGAGACGAAAAAGTAATGCTCGCCGTGATTTTCGCCAGGACGTTTAGCACGAGTGGTGTGCGAAATCGAAACCTGCGTATCGTACAACGGCTGAGTTTTCAGCAATGCCTGAATCAGGCTGGATTTTCCTGCCCCGCTTGGCGCGGAAACAATATATAGCGTGCCTTGAACCATAGTGGGTCTTATTGATGTCGTTCGTGTTAAAAGAACAAAAGAAAGATACAACTCCCCGTAGTATACACGGCTACTCGCCGTGATGCAGCGCCCACTTTCAGTCTACGGCGTGAATTTATTTGTCATCTCTGCGCATTGCGAGCCTGTTTGCAAAAAAAGTGCAACCTCTTGTCGGCGATTAAATCTCTGATGAATCCGTTTCGCAAAGGCTAGCAAGACAGCTGGAATACTGCCCTGCTTGCGTTTTAATTGCCGCAAATAGGAGGTGACATATGGCATGGAAAATATGGATGGCGCTACTCGTATGGTTTGTTTCCGGTTTTAGCCGAGGCTGGGCTCAGCCTCTTTGTCCACAGTGGACTGCCGAACATGGAGCTAGTGAGATCAATGCGTTGCAAAAGCAGATCGCCAAGTGGGATGAAGACTATTTTCTACAGGGCTCATCGGCCGTACCTGATGAAATCTATGACCAAATGGCCCAGCGGTTGAAAATATGGAAGCACTGCTTTGCTCAGGTAAATCTAAACCAAGCGGCGCTTGAACCGCCTAGTTTAGGCAATACACTTCGCCATCCTGTGGCACATACGGGGCTGAATAAGCTAGAAAATGCGGCTGCGGTGCAGGCGTGGTTACAGGGTAAAAAAGGTGTTTGGGTGCAGCCCAAAATTGATGGCGTGGCAATTACGCTGCATTACCAGCGTGGGCGTTTAATCAATATGATCAGCCGTGGCGATGGTCTGAAGGGGCAAGATTGGAGCAAAGCCGCGATGGCGATTGCGGCCATCCCTAAAAAGATTACTGATGAAAGTGCCGATGTTGTGTTGCAAGGGGAGCTGCTCCTGAAGGTGACCGATCATCAACAAAAAAGAGACGGTGGGATCAATGCTCGGGCAAAAGTCGCAGGGGCGATGAGGTTAAAGGTTTTGCCTCCTGACACCGCCGCACAGCTGGATGTTTTCATCTGGGGATACCCCGACGGGGCGGATAATATGCGGCAAAGATTAAGCTCATTGACGCGGTTGGGGTTCCCGCTGGCAGGGCAATATACCCATGCGGTGGCAGATATTGGTGCCGTTGAGCATTGGCGCGACTATTGGTATCAACATGCTTTGCCTTTTGTCACCGATGGCGTGGTGTTGCATATGGATCAACAACCCGCTTCATCGTTGTGGCAGCCGTCACCACCGGGATGGGCCGTGGCTTGGAAGTATCCGCTGAAATCCCAAGTTGCTGAAGTTAAAGACGTGCAGTTTAGTATTGGGCGCAGTGGGAGAATCAATGCCATCCTGTTGATCGAACCTGTGATGGTTGATGATAAACGCGTTAGCCGTGTGAGCTTAGGTTCTGTGATGCGTTGGCGGCAGTGGGATGTTCAACCTCATGATCAAATTTCGGTGGTGTTGGCAGGGCAAGGCGTTCCCCATTTAGAAAAGGTGATTTGGCGTAGCCCTGACCGAGTCATCATCAATGCGCCGGACCAAAATAAATACCATTCCTTAAGCTGTTGGCACTACACGCCAGACTGCGAGCAGCAGTTTGTTGCACGCGTAGTGTGGATGGTTCAAACCTTGGGTGTTTCTGGTATTGGAGAGGCTTACTGGCGAGAGTTGGCGCAGCATGGATTGTTATCTGACGTGGATGCTATTTTTAGGCTGAGCGAGGCTGATTTCGGAAAGGTGGGCGTTGGCGTAAATCGAGCTCGTACGTTTAGCAGCGAGCTTGAAAAAGTGAAAGCAGCGCCAACAATAACGTGGCTGAAAGCGTTGGGGATGCCAAATACGTTGGCCAGCTGTGGCTTAGAAAGCATCGATTGCCACTTTTCATCGGCTCAAGAAAAGCAATATCAGCGGATCTGGCATAACACAGAGTGGCATGAGGTTGTTGCGCGATTAAGGCAGCAGGGCGTTGCTGCCTTTAATCAATTTTCTATTAGTGATCGGGCTGCTGATAGTCAAAAACCGGCAACCCTAAGCGGAAGCGTAGCGCCAGTAAACGCGCAGTGAAGCCGGCAAATAGCGTAATCATCACGGTGAGATCTTGCGGGATAGAGAAATAAAGTAATCCCATATAGAGCCACGCGGCGGCAAAAGAGATCCCTGCATACAGCTCTTTTTGGAACACCAACGGGATGCGATTACAGAAGAGATCGCGTAGGACGCCACCAAAGACGCCGGTGACAACGGCAGCGATAGACGCGATGATCGGTCCATGTCCCATCTCTAACGCGACCTGAGCACCGATAATCGAAAACACGACGAGCCCAACGGCATCTAAAACTAAAAAGAGTTTACGTAGATGCGTCATTAACGGTGCAGCCCACGTTGTAACAATGGCGGCAACGGCAACAATAACGATATTTTCAGGGTGTTTGACCCAGCTCAAAGGATAGTGGCCTAACAGCATGTCACGTACAGAGCCGCCGCCAATGGCTGTGGCAGAAGCAATGATAATAACGCCAAACATATCCATTTGACGGCGGCCAGCGGCAAGTGCGCCGGTCATGGCTTCAGCAGTGATCCCAACAATATAAAGAATACTCAGTAACATGACCCAACAACCTTTTAGAGCTGAAATGAGATAATAGAGCATGCAGAGTAGTGACTTGCGGTGACTATCTCGACTGAGTTTTTCTAAAGGATAAGGTTTCGAATTAATATATCTATGCTAAAAAGTTATCTTAATACTGAATATATAGGCTTTATTTTATTTTAAACATTAATAATAGATAAGAATTTATAATTCGAAAATCAAACATTATCCCAATAAGCTGGGGTTCCAAATTTCTGGACAAAGAAATCAATGACAACACGTACTTTAAGCGGAAGCCGTCGGCTTTGCGGATAGAGAGCCGCTAGCTGCTGGGGCTCTAGCCTCGTGGATACAGGGTATTTCTCCATCAAACTCACCAGACGCCCGTCTTGTAATGCATCCCCTAATAGCCATGTTGGGAATACTACGATCCCTAAACCTTGGATCGCTGCATCTAGCAGTGAATCGGCATTATTTCCGGTCAGAGAACCATGCAGACTGTAAGGAACCCATTGATTATTCATGTGGAAAAACCATCTCTGCGCGCCAGCAAAACCCTTAAATACAATGCAGTTATGATGTTCTAATTCTTCAGGCGTGGTTGGGATCCCAAAGCGATGTAAGTATTCCGGACTCGCGGCAATGCGATAGTTTTGCTGGGCTAGCACTCTACCTTGCAGATTGGAGTCTGACAAAATACCGATACGAAACAGAAGGTCAGATGCATCTTGCATCGGATCGACAAAATTATCTGTTTGCACCAGTTCAACGCAAAGCTTGGGGTATTTTTGGCAGAGCTCAGGAATATAGGGCGCAATATGCAGCCGACCAAACACCACCGGAGCATTGATGCGCACAAGCCCCGCAGGTTCGAGCTTCTTTTCCTGCAACGCTTGCTCAGCTTCCTCGAGTTGCTCAAGGACTCGCCGAGCGTATGTTGCCAATAATCGACCGCTTTCCGTTGCGGTCACCGCGCGGGTGTGGCGGTACAACAATTGTTGATTAAGCGCTTGTTCTATTAGCTGCATTTGGCGTGAAATTGATGATGGTGCAACGCCTTCTTTGCGGGCAACCTCCGAAAAACTGCCGTAATCGAGGACGGCAACAAACAATCGTAGTGCTTTTATGTTGAGTTCATTGAACGCTTGCATGCTGTGCATATTCCGCAAAGATATTTTATCTATGGTGCGTTTTTGTGAAAGGTTTTGCTAGTGGGCTACCACGAGAATTCCCTCTCCACGGCGGAGAGGGGGGGCACAATGACGATATCAAGGTTTTACGTTGAACTACTTTAAACCACTGCGACGGGCGGAGACATTGGCCAGAGCTGACCAATCAAGATTACCGTCGCCTTGAGCGATGGCGTCAATGAAGTTATCTCTTAACACGCTAGCGAATGGCATGGGTACGTTTTTCTCTTCGGCTGCCTGTTGTGCCAAGCGAACGTCTTTCAAACCAAGCGTTAGCTTGAAGCCTGCGGGGGTATAGCGCTCTTCAGCGATCATGCCGCCATAGTTTTTGTATACGGGAGCTGAAAACAGCGTACTGGTCAGCATATTGATAAAGTCTTTAGGCTCAATGCCGTGCGCTTTAACCAACGCTGCGGATTCCCCAACAGATTCAATGACGGTAGCCAGCATGAAGTTTGCCGCGAGTTTAACCGTGCTGGCCTGTTCTGGATTATCGCCGAAGTGCCAGGTTTTTTGTCCTAATACATCGAATATAGGCTGTACGCGGCGGAGCTGCTCGGGTTCTCCGGCTGCCAGAATATTTAAATTTCCTGCGGCCGCAACGTCGACTCGCCCTAATACCGGCGCTGCAATGTAATGAATACCTTTCTCTGTGCAGTAGCTTGCCATCTTACGCGTAAGGTCATTAGAAACCGTAGCCATATTGATATAGACCGCCCCTGCTGTTAATGAATCTAACGCGCCCTGAGCGATCATTACATCATGGGTAATCGCATCGTCGGCTAGCATCGAAATAACAACTTCGCTTCCTTTGATATCCGCAGGGCGTTGGCAAAGCCTTGCGCCATCGTCAACGAGAGTGCTTGCTGCCGCTGGGCTACGGTTCCATACCGCGATTTCATATCCTGCTTTTAGCAGGTTATACGCCATAGGCTGGCCCATAGAGCCCAATCCAAGAAAAGCGATCTTCATGCGTTACTCCTCGTTATTGTCTTCCGGTTGAGTGCAGGTTCCGGTTATCTGTGTATCTCCACCGTAGAGTTTCAGGAAAGACGAGTCAAATCTCTCCATGCTGTGCGTAATTCGCAAAACTGTTTAGCGACTCATGCTGTTTTTCGAAAGATAAAGGTGGTTGATAATGCCAGTCATCGGATTTAGCGGCTTTCGCGAATCGTTTGAATGATGCGGAGTGAGTAATAGATGACACAGCCAGAGCGATGTAAAACAGCGCATTCAGGCTCAATGAACGGTGGCTACATTCCATTGGTCATTATGGCGGGTATGGGGCTTTCGGTTGAAGCCGGATTGCTTGGGCCACTTGGTGAGGAGGTGGGGCATTTATGGGCGACGTTGAGCATATTTGGCGTAGGCGCAGCTCTATTGTTCCTTATCTCGTTATTAACCGGGAAGCCGACAGAGCAGCGCTCTTTTAGCTCACTTCCCCGTTGGCAACTGACGGGCGGTTTGCTAGGGCCTCTCTACGTCATTATGTTGACGCTGGCGACGCCGGTGATTGGTGTTGCCATGACGATGATTGCCATTCTGTCGGGTCAGGTCGCGAAAAGCTTGTTAATTGACCATTTTGGCTGGTTTGGGATCGCACGTAAACGCGTGGGGGCGCAGCGCCTACTCGCATTAGCGCTCATTGTCGCGGCTTTGATTCTGATTGCTGAGGGGGCGTAACGATGATGGGACATATCATCATGTTGGCGTTGGTGGTTTTGGCTGGCGCAGTTCTGAGCATGCAGGCCGCGATCAATGGCCGCCTCGGTGAAAGCGTGGGTGTGATACGCAGCAGCCAACTGACGTTTGTCGTCGGTGCAGTGTTTAGTGGATTGCTGATTTTCTTCTTTGAGCCCACACATTCGCAGACTTTGCTTACCGTTCCTAAATGGCAACTGGCCGGAGCATTGTTTGGCATGTTTTATATGTTAGTGATGGTGGCATCGGTACCGAAAATTGGCGTTGCGACGGCAACGGTGGCGGTGATTTGCGGGCAACTATCGATGGGGATGATGATTGATACGTTTGGATGGTTTGGCAATCAGGCAATCGGCTTTTCCAGCAGCCGTATGGCCGCTTTAGTTTGCTTAGCCTTAGCGCTGGTATTGATTTATCGCAGTAACCAAGCAGAAGAACAATCCACAGAGTGATTGTTTATGAGAAATGAAAAAGCCCGGCTCTACGATGGTAGAACCGGGCTTTTGTTTGTAGAGGCTGAGCAGGAAATTACTCGATGTTTTGAATCTGCTCGCGCATCTGTTCGATCAATACTTTCAGTTCGATAGCGGATGCGGTGACGTCTGCATTGATAGACTTGGAAGCCAAAGTATTCGATTCACGATTGAATTCTTGCATCATAAAGTCGAGACGACGGCCTACGGCTTCTTTCTTCTTCAGAATGACATAGGTTTCTTTGACGTGCGCTTCGAGGCGATCCAGCTCTTCTGCAACGTCAACACGCTGTGCCATCAGAACCAGCTCTTGTTCTAGGCGGTTATTTTCCAACTGAACCTGAGCATCTTCTAGCTTGCTCACCAAACGTTCACGCTGCCACTGTAGGATTTCAGGCATCTGCTGGCGAACTTTAGCCACTTCAGCAGATACACCTTCCAAACGCTGCTCGATCATCGCTTTTAGGGCATTACCTTCACGTTCGCGGGCATCGATAAAGTCATCAATTGCAGATTCCAGTGCGGCCATCAGTTCGGTGCTGATAACGTCCAGATCTTGTTCGGCGGCAGACATCACGCCCGGCCAGCGCAGAACTTCCAGTGGATTAATTTCGCCCTCATCGCTTTGCATTTTGACCCAGTTCGCGGCTTCAACCAGCTGCTTTGCCAGTTTTTCGTTCAGGATCATGGAGCTTTGTGCGCTTGGGTCGAGCTCAAAACGCAGGTTACATTCGATTTTCCCGCGAGTTAAACGCGTACGCAGTCTTTCACGCACCACAGGCTCTAGGCTGCGGAACTGTTCCGGCAGGCGAATATAGGTCTCAAGATAGCGCTGGTTAACGGAGCGTAGCTCCCAAGCTGCGCTGCCCCAGTTGCCTTTAATTTCACGGCGGGCGTAGGCTGTCATGCTGCGGATCATTTTGCGTACCTGTAAAAATGAATGATGTCAGGATTATAGCCCCGCACCGCCTGCCATGATAGGCATAAGCTCACGAACATGGCATATCGCTTTTGGTTGATGAGAAGAGGTGGCTGATGTCTTTATCAATAGCCTTTCGTTGGCGGGCTTGCTGCAACTCAAATTAATTTGGGTATAATGCGCAGCCACATTGAAATAAATATGAATGCTAGCCGGAGACAAGCTTATGCGTCCAGAAGGCCGAACTGCCGAACAAATCCGCCCGTTAAAACTGACCCGTAATTACACTAAACACGCTGAAGGGTCTGTGCTGGTGGAGTTTGGTGAAACTAAAGTGTTGTGCAACGCCACCGTTGAGGAAGGAGTTCCGCGCTTTCTAAAAGGTCAGGGACAGGGCTGGGTCACGGCGGAGTATGGCATGTTGCCACGATCCACCCATAGCCGTATGGCGCGCGAAGCGGCCAAAGGTAAGCAGGGCGGTCGTACCATGGAAATTCAGCGTCTGATTGCGCGCTCTCTTCGTGCTGCGGTTGACCTGAAAAAACTGGGTGAGTTTACCATTACGCTGGACTGCGACGTCATTCAAGCCGATGGTGGTACCCGTACTGCATCGATTACCGGTGCTTGCGTGGCATTAGCTGATGCGCTGAACGCATTAGTCGCTGCCGGTAAACTGAAAGCCAACCCGATGAAGGGTATGGTTGCCGCGGTATCTGTGGGTATCGTCGATGGTCAGGCAGTATGCGATCTGGAATATGTTGAAGATTCTGCTGCAGAAACGGACATGAACGTTGTGATGTTGGAAGATGGCCGCATGATTGAGGTGCAGGGCACCGCAGAAGGCGAACCTTTCAGCCATGAAGAACTTCTCCAGCTACTGGCACTCGCCAGAGGCGGGATAGAGGAAATTATCCAAGCGCAGAAAGCGGCGTTGGAAAATTAATTGTTTTAGGCGACTTGTTAGTCGCCTTTTTTATGCCTGCAATTTGGCATGAGAAAAACGGTTGTACCCACGAGTGAATTATTTAATTACCGACAATGAAGGAGATGCACGCATGAAAGCCTATCAGCGCCAGTTTATTGAGTTCGCGCTAAGCAAGCAGGTATTGAAGTTTGGCGAATTTACGCTGAAATCAGGCCGTACCAGCCCATATTTCTTTAACGCTGGCCTGTTTAATACTGGACGCGATCTGGCATTGTTGGGGCGTTTCTATGCCGAGGCTTTGGTTGATAGCGGCATTGATTTTGATTTGCTGTTTGGCCCAGCCTATAAAGGCATCCCTATTGCAACCACCACGGCGGTGGCGCTGGCAGAGCATCATGACCGCGATTTACCGTATTGCTTTAATCGCAAAGAAGCTAAGTCTCACGGTGAAGGCGGGACATTGGTAGGTAGCCCACTACAGGGCAAAGTCATGCTGGTGGATGATGTGATTACTGCGGGCACCGCAATTCGGGAATCAATGGAAATTATTCAGGCCCACAATGCTAAGTTAGCCGGAGTGCTGATTTCGCTCGATCGCCAAGAGCGCGGTCGTGCCGATATTTCTGCGATTCAAGAAGTTGAGCGTGATTATGGCTGTAAGGTGATTTCAATTATTACGCTGAAAGATTTGATCAGCTATTTGGAAGAGAAGCCGGAGATGGCTGAATCCTTGGCGTCAGTAAAAGCGTATCGTGAGCAGTACGGCGTTTAAGTGATAATGACCAAGAAAAACGGCCACTGATGAGTGGCCGTTTGTGTTTATGCTTTTAAGCTATTGAAGTTGGCTTGCTAACAACGGCCAGCGCAAATCGAATTCCTGCGTTGGGCGGTAGCGGAACTCTGAACGCACAAAGCGCGACAGCATGCCTTCACAGAAGGCTAAAAGCTGCCCTGCAAGCAGCGTTTCATCGTGAACAAACCCTTGCCCCTCACGGATCTTTCTCTCTTTGAGCACCTGTCGGATTTGGGCTTCAATACGCTCAAATAGCTGATTGATGCGCCCTTGAAGGCGATCTTGTTCAAACATCAAGGCATGACCGGTCATAATACGAGTCAGCCCCGGGTTGCGTTCTGCAAATCCCAGAATCAACAGCAGAATAAGACGAAGCCTATTAAAGGTTTCTTTTTCATCCTGCAAGATGAGGTTAATGCGGGTGATCAGACTGTCTTCGATAAACTCGATAAGACTATCAAACATCCGCGTTTTACTAGGAAAATGGCGATAAAGTGCAGCTTCTGAAACACCCACGTTCGCAGCAAGTTTTGCAGTAGTAATGCGTTGGCTACCGTCACTGGATTCCAGCATTTGCGCCAGCGCCTGCAAGATTTCCTCGCGACGGTTCCTTTTCGTATTTTCTTTTTCTGCCATGCCAGACAAGATCCTTGCTAAGCGGTGATAACGGGCACACCAAACAGTTAGCCACCTCAGGGTGGCTTATTGGTTTTTTGTAGCGTGGTAAAACGGCTTATTGGCGACCTGAGTGACCAAAGCCACCTGCACCACGTTCGCTCGCGTCGAAAGATTCGACGAGATTGAAGTCTGCCTGTACCACAGGAACTAGCACCATCTGAGCAATTCGTTCACCCGGCTCGATGGTAAAGGTCGTTTGACCGCGGTTCCATACGGAAACCATCAACTGACCTTGGTAGTCAGAATCGATCAAACCGACCAAATTCCCCAGTACGATCCCGTGCTTGTGGCCCAAACCAGAGCGAGGCAGGATGATTGCCGCAAGACTAGGATCTTCAATATGAATTGCCAGACCGGTTGGTAACAGAGTGGTTTCACCCGGTGCCAAAATGACGGCTTCATCTAAACAAGCGCGTAGGTCTAGACCCGCAGAACCTGGAGTTGCATAGGTTGGCAATGGGAATTGTTCACCGATGCGGGGATCTAAAATTTTAACGTCTATTTTTTTCTTCATAATGGCTGACAATCTCGTCAATTAAATAGTGGCCCAACAAGGACTTATTGCTGAGTGGCAGCTGCTTATCGCCCTGCGGCCAAAAAAGGTGTAAGGCATTGGTATCGGTGTTAAACCCTTGCCCTTCTTGGGAAACATCGTTCGCACAAATCATATCCAGATTTTTACGTGCAAGTTTTTGCTTGGCGTATTCTTCCACATTCTGGGTTTCGGCGGCAAATCCTACGACATAGGGGCGATGCTCAGTCAGGGCTGCAACACCGGCCACAATATCAGGGTTTTTCACCAGCTTAAGCGTGATTTCATCACCCTGTTTTTTTATTTTTTCGTCGCAAATTTGCTCGGCGCGATAGTCTGCCACTGCAGCGCAAGAAATGAAAATTTGATGTGATGGAACATGAGCAAGCACCTCTGTTTGCATCTCTAATGCGCTTTCTACGTCGATACGCACTACACCTTCAGGTGTTTTTTGATTCACGGGCCCGCTCACCAGTGTGACTTTAGCGCCACGTTTTGCGGCAGCCGCTGCGATAGAAAAGCCCATTTTTCCTGAACTATGGTTAGTGATGAAACGTACAGGATCTAGGGCTTCACGGGTTGGCCCCGCAGTGATAAGAATGCTGTATTGTGCGAGATCCTGCTGCTGAGCAAAATGCGCCTGAATCATAGTGACTAACACCATTGGGTCGAGCATGCGGCCAGGACCTACATCGCCACAGGCTTGGCTACCGCTGTCTGGCCCCCAGAGTTGTAAGCCTCGGTGCTCTAGCGTTTTCAGATTCTCTTGCGTGGCCGCAGCGCGATACATCTGCTGGTTCATCGCTGGGGCAATTGCAATAGGTGCAGCGGTTGCTAAACATACGGTGCTGAGAAGGTCATTCGCCATTCCGGCGGCAATGCGCGCAATTAAATCAGCGGTTGCCGGTGCAATAACGACCAAATCAGCCCATTTGCCGAGCTCGATATGCCCCATCGACGCCTCTGCTGCCGGATCAAGCAGGTCATCCGATACTGGGTAGCCTGAAACAGCTTGTAAGGTTAGCGGGGTGATAAAGGCTTCAGCGCCTTTTGTCATTACCACGCGAACCTCTGCGCCACGTTCTCGCAGTCGACGTACTATTTCTGGGCATTTATATGCAGCGATGCCCCCGCTGATGCCTAATACAATGCGTTTGCCTGTCAGTGCAGTCATGGTGTTGTTCCATTCGAGGCAGAAATTAGCGTGATTTTACCATAAGCGGAGAAGATGACATGTGTTGCAGTCGTTGCGATCGTTTTTTGCGCACTTCTTCGCATTGATGGCGTTTGGTACTCGACGCCATTTTTGAACTTGAGATGATGGCTGAAAACCATCTTGTGAGTTTTATTTCATGGAAGAGAGCGTAGCGGTAGCGTACTGGCCTTCAATGCTGGCCCCAAGAGAAAAATTATTATCCCTAGGTCGTGAATCGTTATCCGATCAGGAACTGCTGGCGATATTTTTACGAACAGGGACGAAAGGGATTAATGTGATGGCGCTGTCATCACATTTGATTCGTGAGTTTGGCTCAATTTACAGTCTGATGCAGGCCGATTACGATAGTTTTTGCTCGAAACCGGGCCTTGGTATCTCTCGATATGCACAGTTGCAGGCCGTGATGGAACTGTCAAAACGATTTTTGCATCGGCAGCTTACTGAACAAAGTGTCATCAATCGACCCGAGTTAACGGCGCTATATTTGCAAAATGTGTTCTCTGGATATGAGCGAGAAGCCTTTTTTGTTTTATTTTTAGACAACCAGCATCGCGTAATTCGCTCTGAGGAGATGTTTTCGGGTACTATAAACTGTGTGGATGTATATCCACGCGAAATTGTGCGTGGTGCGCTTAAGGTAAACGCCGTTGCGTTAATCCTCGCACATAATCATCCGTCCGGAATAGCAGAGCCCAGTGCAGCAGATCGTGTGCTCACAGAAAGAGTGGTGAAAGCTTGCGCATTATTGGATATCCGCGTGCTAGATCATATGGTGATCGGTCACGGCCAGAGTGTGTCTTTTGCTGAAAGAGGGTGGCTTTAAGCTTTTTTTTCGCGATCCTTTGGGATCTTTGCTGTTCGGGTCTTGAGCACTTACGCTTCAGAGCGTATACTACGCCACCTTTGAGAATCTTGGTTGTAGCGTTAAGAGCCTATCTCAGCAGGTTTCGACCTGACTCAGAGTCTCCTCGGTGAAGTTTGCTGAGATGGGCTCTAAAGCCTGACGAGGCGGCTACTTCCTATACGAAGCTCGAGCTGATTTGATTTTTGGAGAATAGACATGTCCCGAGTCTGCCAAGTTACTGGCAAGCGTCCGGTGGCCGGTAATAACCGTTCCCACGCGATGAACGCAACCAAACGCCGTTTTCTGCCTAACCTGCATTCACACCGCTTTTGGGTTGAAGGCGAGAAGCGCTTTGTAACTCTGCGTGTATCTGCTAAAGGTATGCGTGTTATTGATAAAAAGGGTATCGAAACGGTCTTGGCCGAAATTCGCGCCCGCGGTGAGAAGTATTAAGGAACTGAATCATGGCTAAAGGTATTCGCGAGAAGATCAAGCTGGTTTCGTCTGCTGGTACTGGTCACTTCTACACCACTACCAAGAACAAACGTACCAAACCAGAAAAACTTGAACTGAAAAAGTTTGATCCGGTTGTACGTCAGCATGTGATCTACAAAGAAGCTAAAATTAAATAATTTTAGTGGATTTAAGAAAACCCAGCTTCGGCTGGGTTTTTTTTATTCTAAAATGCCCCCACATGGTGATTATGGCCGTCATCAGATGGCAAATTACCTTTGACTTGGGGAGTAAAATGCCGGAACTACCAGAAGTTGAAACTAGCCGCCGTGGGATCGAACCTTTTTTAGTCGGCCATTCAATCGAACATCTTGTGGTTCGCCAGCCGAAACTTCGATGGCCTGTCTCTGATGAACTGCTTCGATTAAGCGATAAGCCGGTGCTTAGCGTGCAGCGTCGTGCCAAGTATTTGCTGATTGAGTTAGCTGATGGATGGATTATTGTTCATCTTGGTATGTCTGGTAGCGTTCGTATCCTGCCCGCCGATGAACCCCCTCAAAAACATGACCATGTCGATATGATCTTGTCGAGTGGCATGATGCTGCGTTACACCGACCCGCGCCGCTTTGGTGCTTGGCTGTGGTGTAAAGATTTAGACTCATCCAACGTGTTGGCTCATCTTGGCCCTGAGCCGCTCAGTGACGAGTTTGACGGTGATTACCTGTATCAGAAGTCACGCAATAAGAAGACCGCCGTAAAGGCGTGGCTGATGGATAATAAGGTGGTTGTGGGTGTCGGAAATATTTATGCCAGTGAGTCACTGTTTACCGCACGCATTAGCCCCGATCGGCCAGCCGGTTCATTAACGAAAAAAGATGCTGATGTGCTGGTGGTAACCATAAAAGCAGTGCTACTACGTTCGATTGAGCAGGGGGGTACGACTTTGAAAGACTTTTTGCAGTCCGATGGTAAGCCGGGATATTTTGCGCAGGAACTACAGGTCTATGGCCGCGCAGGGGAAGCATGCCGAGTGTGCGGCGAGAAAATACTGAGCGGAAAGCATGGGCAGCGCACGACGTTTTTTTGCCCACGCTGCCAGAGGTAGGATCTAGATAAGTTTCTCACTCAGTGCCTGAGCAATGATCTCAGGCACGAAAGGAGCGATATCGCCACCGTGGCGAGCGACTTCCTTCACCAGAGAGGATGAGATAAACGACCATTCTTTGGAGGGCATGAGAAACACGCTTTCTAACGTCGGCATCAAATGACGGTTCATATTTGCGAGCTGCATTTCATATTCAAAATCAGAAACAGCTCTGAGGCCACGAACCAAAATATTGGCATTTTGGTGCTGGGCGAAATGTGCCATGAGTTCGCTAAACCCTAAAACTTCTACATTATGCAGATGAGCTGTCACCTGAGTCGCTAAGGCAACACGTTCTTCGAGACTGAACATTGGTTTTTTACTTGGGCTAGCAGCAATCGCAAGAATAACGTGATCAAACATGTTAGCGGCACGAGTCACTAAATCTAAATGACCGTTGGTCATCGGATCAAAAGTACCGGGATAAATGGCGCGCTTTTCCATGGTTACCGCTCTCAATGGTTCTTTACGGGAAGATAAGGTTCAAGCAGGTGTAACAATTTCTGTAATGCACCCTGATTCTGATATAGCACTTCGACGGCGTGGCGACCATAGTAGCTACGGTAGTCTTCATCAGTTAACAGCGTCGTGATCTCTTTTACCAAAGACGCTGCATCTGTCACGGTAATTAAACCATCGGCCTGTTCTAGTCTGGCACAGATGTCTTTAAAGTTGATGGTATGTGGGCCCATAAGCACAGGGATTGCGTGCGCCGCGGGCTCCAGCGGATTGTGCCCGCCTCGTTCGACTAAGCTACCGCCGACAAAGGCAAGATCGGCGATACCGTATAGCAACATTAATTCGCCCATCGTATCGCCAATAACGACTTGAGTTTTGGCTGAGGGAATTTCTCCAGATGAACGAGTGATGTAGCTTAGGTCTGCTTGCTGCGTCAGCTTAATAGCGTCGTTGAAACGTTCAGGGTGACGTGGGACAAGAATAAGTAACAGCTCAGGGAAATGCTCTAGCAGCTGTCTGTGAGCATCAATCAAAATGGCTTCTTCGCCTTCGTGGGTGCTGGTTGCAATCCAAACTTGACGATGCGGTGCCCACTGGCGTCGGAGTGTCACCGCTTTAGCGGCGAGCTGTGGCGTGACAGAAATATCGAACTTTAGACTGCCAGTGACGGCCAATTGGGATGGTTTTAAACCCAAGGAGATAAAGCGTTCACCGTCTTCTTGGTTTTGCGCGGCTATCAGCGTGATACGACGCAAGATATCACGAATAAAACTACCGAGTTTTGCGTAACCTTTTGCCGAGCGGGCAGACAAACGGGCGTTGGCAATAACTAGCGGTATCTGGCGTTTATTGAGCGCGGTAATCAGGTTTGGCCACAGTTCAGTTTCCATGATGAGAACTAGCTTCGGGTTAACGCGGTCTAGAAAGCGATTAATGGAACCCGGTAGATCATACGGCAAATAGACATGCTGAACGTCCTTGCCAAACGCTGACTGCACACGCTCTGAGCCCGTTGGTGTCATCGTGGTTACTGTGATCGGTAGCGTTGGATAGCGATGGCGCAAGGCTCTAACTAACGGGATCGCCGCCAGCGTTTCCCCTACGGAAACAGAGTGCAACATGATCCCACCGGAAAGCATTTTGTTTGAGCAAAAGCCATATCGCTCCGCCCAACGCTTTCTATAGGCAGGAGCTTTACGACCACGCATCCACAATCTGATCCAAATGAGCGGCTGGATTAGGTAAAGCAGTATGGTGTAAAGCGTTTGAAGCATAAGAGGTTTGTATGGTAGGTAAACTTGGTTGGGATTCTAAGTATTTAACTAAGGCAAAGCCATCACTTTTGGTCTTCAACTACCTGAAAAACCGAGAAATCACTTACAACTCATTGTTAATAATGTGGTTTTCTGAAGATTGTATTATTAATTGATAAAATCAATTCGATAGATAATGTTTTGCAGGGCCGCATTTTCTTTTGTCATAGATAATTCTCTTATTAGTTTGATTTTAAATGATTTATTAATTTTTGTTGGAAATAAGGAATTCGGCACCTGCAATAACTAGTGATACAATAGCAAAATATAAACAGAGAAGATTTTATCAGTGAATTGGTTGCTGTAGAGCCAAGGGCGGTAGCGTGCCTATTCGCGGATCGCCTTTATGCATGAGTTTTCGCATACAGCGTCTTATAACCCGATAGATAAGAGCGGCAAGTGGATAAACAATATAAAAGAATACTCGTCATCAAGCTTAGGTTTCATGGAGACATGCTGCTGACAACTCCAGTCATCAGTACGCTAAAGCTCAACTATCCAGATGCTAAAATCGATGTCTTATTATATGAAGACACTATGCCAATTCTCTCGGAAAACCCTGAGGTTAATGCACTCTACGGGATCAAAAATAGAAAAACATCAGCATCCGAAAAACTACAAAATGTAGCGAAGACGATTAGTTTGCTGAGGAAGAATAATTACGATTTAGTGATTAACCTGACAGACCAGTGGCCAGTCGCTTTTTTAGTTAAATGCTTGCAGGCTAAAGATAAAATTTCGCTACAGTTTCACCACCGTAAATCGATATTTTGGACAAGCTGCTTTAGTGAATCGGTCGAACCTAAAGGTACACATATCGTAGAGCGTAATTTATCGACTCTTGCTCCTCTGGGTTTGCAAAAAATCATCACTGAAACAAAGATGAGTTATCTGCCCGATCATTGGCATACCATTCAGCAGCGGCTCTCTGAGAACGGTGTAGATAGCCAGCATTATGTTGTCATTCAGCCAACGGCTCGCCAGATGTTTAAATGCTGGGATGAAGAAAAATTCTCAGAGGTTATTGATTCATTGGAATCTCGTGGGTATAGCGTGGTGCTAACCTCAGGGCCAAGCGCTGCTGATATTGCCTGCGTAACTAAAATTAAAGAGCACTGCAAAATAAAGCCTGTTACAGCGTTGGCCGGTAAAACATCGTTCCCCGAGCTTGCGGCTCTGATTGATCATGCGTCTCTGTTTATTGGCGTTGATTCTGCACCGATGCACATTGCTGCGGCACTGAAAACGCCAATTGTTTGCTTATTTGGCGCCACGGATCACCGGTTCTGGCGTCCGTGGAGTGATAATTTCATTATGTTTTGGGCGGGTGACTACCAACCAATGCCTACGCGAGACAATCTGGATCGCCATCGCAAGTATTTATCCTGCATCCCTGCAAGCGACGTTATTGGGGCTACAGAAAAGCTTTTGAAAGCTAGCTCAGATGAACTCATTCCTAGGGATAGCGAATAATGAATATTGCGTTCTGTTTATATAAATATTTTCCGTTTGGTGGATTGCAGCGCGACTTTCTACGTATTGCACTGGCATGCCAAGCTCGTGGGCATCATATCCGTGTTTATGCGATGTCTTGGGAAGGTGAACGTCCAGCAGATTTCGAATATATCCAAGTGCCAACTCGCTCACATTCAAACCATGGCCGAAATAAAGAATATAGTGATTGGGTAACACATGATCTGCAGACCAATCCAGCCGACATAGTGGTAGGCTTCAACAAGATGCCGGGGCTCGATTATTACTATGCCGCAGATGTGTGTTATGCCGAAAAAGTGGCACAGGAAAAAGGATTTTTCTACCGATTAACTTCACGTTATAAGCACTATGCCGAGTTTGAGCGCGCGGTATTTTCAAATGAAAGCCACGCTGAGTTGCTAATGCTGACCGGCAAGCAAATTGCTGATTTCAAAAGGCACTATCAAACTGCGCCTGAGCGTTTTCATATTGTTCCGCCAGGAATATCTTTAGATAGAAAATATGATCACCGTGCAGCCAATATTCGCGAGGATTTTCGTCAGCGTAATGCTATTGCTGATGATGAATTGTTAGTGCTACAGGTGGGGTCTGATTTTAAACGCAAAGGCGTTGATCGAACGTTGCGTGCAATTGCTGCATTGCCAATGGCGACTAAGGTAAAGACAAAGTTAATTGTTGTAGGGCAAGACAAGCCTAAGCGTTATCAAGCACTCGCTGCGAAGTTGGATATTTTATCTCAGGTTCAATTTTACTCTGGCCGAGATGATATCCCTGAATTAATGGCTGCTGCGGACGTGTTAATGCATCCTGCATATCAAGAGTCAGCGGGTATCGTTTTAATTGAGGCGATTGCGGCTGGCTTGCCGGTTATTACAACAGAAACTTGTGGCTATGCTCATCACGTTGCTAGCGCTGATTGTGGAGTGGTGATTTCTGAGCCATTCGAACAAACGCAGTTAAATGAAGTTTTAGCGCGCGGGCTAGATGACAAAAAACTAAGAGAAACATGGTCCGAACACGCTAAAGCGTATGCGGATAAAGAAGATCTGTATAGCTTGCCAGAAAGGGCGGCGGATCTCATTTTAGGTGGTAAAAATGATTGAGTTAAAAGAGCCCTTAACCACATTGTGGAAGGGAAAAGATCCTTTTGTTGAAGTAGAGAAACTTCAAGGGGAGGTTTTTCGTGCTTTGGAGACTCGTAAAACACTTCGTTTTTCTTTAGCAGAGAAATCATATTTTATTAAAATTCACTATGGCACTACGCTAAAGGAAGTTTTGAAAAATCTGATTTCTTTCCGTATACCTGTATTGGGTGCCGATCGTGAGTGGAAAGCGATTCACCGTTTGTACCAATTAGACGTTGATACCATGAAAGGGATTGGCTTCGGTCAAACGGGAGCTAATCCGCTGACGCGGAAATCTTTTATTATTACTGAAGATTTGGCGCCCACAATTAGCCTAGAAGATTACTGTGCTGATTGGGAGCAAACCCCCCCTGATTTTCGTATCAAGCGTATGCTAATTAAGCGATTGGCAACGATGGTGAGGAAGATGCATCGTGGTGGGGTAAATCATCGCGATTGTTATATTTGCCATTTTTTACTTCATTTGCCGTTCGATGGCGATGATGAAAGTCAGCTCAAATTATCGGTTATCGACTTACACCGATCGCAGATCCGTGACAAAGTGCCACAACGTTGGAGAGATAAAGATCTGATTGGTTTATATTTCTCATCTTCCAATATTGGGCTGAATAAAAAAGACATTCTTTATTTTCTTAAAATTTATTTTGATGCCCCGTTGCGCCAAACATTGACGCAAGAGCGGGAATTGCTAGAAAAAGCGATTACTAAGTCTGAAAAAATTAAAGAACGTACTATACGCAAATCGCTATGACCGATCTTTCAGTGTATTGAGAGGATAAGTGAGAAACTATGTTTTTCCATGAAGAGCAGTACATCAAGGACGTCATAACATATATTGGTAATAAACCTGACGATAACAGCCAATATCAGAATATTGCTTACGGTACGGATAAAAATTTTTTGTTTGGCTGTGCAGTATCAATCACGTCATTTCTTATCCATAATTCAGAGCTAAAATTTAATTTCCATGTGTTCACCGACTCTTTTTCTGAGAGCGATAGAGAAAAATTTAAAGCATTAGCTGAGCAATATAAAACTAACATCTCTATTTATCTCGTTAATGCGGATAGTTTAAAATCTCTGCCGGAAAATAAGCTTTGGACATATGCTATTTACTTTAGATTCATTATTGCTGATTATTTTAGCGGGAAGTTAGAACGCATTACATATATTGATTCTGATGTTGTATGCAATGGTTCAATACAAGAACTTGTTCATCTTCCTCTGAATGGTGCTGTGGTTGCTGCAGTTACTGAGCGTGATGAAAAGTGGTGGCTTCAACGTTCTGAGGTGTTAGGGAATGATCTGATCGCCAAAGGGTATTTTAATACGGGTGTCTTGGTGATTGACCTAGCTGAATGGCAAGCACTTGATGTTAGCATGCAGGCTATGAAGTCATTAAACGATAGTAATATAAGAAGCAAACTGACTTATTACGATCAAGATGTGCTTAATATAATCTTAGCTGGGCGGGTACTGTTCTTAGATAAGAAATACAATACACAATTTAGTTTAAATTATGAACTAAAAAAGAATTGTAAAAGCCCTGTTGACGAAAATACGGTACTCATTCACTACATCGGTCCAACGAAGCCTTGGCACGAATGGGCTCAATACCCCAGTGCGACACCGTTTTATCAAGCGAAAAAGCACTCCCCTTGGGGGATGACATCGCTGATAAAGCCTCAGAGTAGTAGCCAGCTTCGCTACTGTGCTAAACATAAATTTAACCAGCATAAATCTTTTGAAGGCATCTACTTTTACTTTATGTATTTTGTAAAGAAAATGTTTGGATGAAGTTCAATATCAATATTCGGATATTTTCATGATAGTTAGTAAAAATATAAAAAATTTCAAAGTCTATATTAAAGACAATAATGAAATTTACGAAAAGATATTCAGAGATTTCCTCAATAATGATCTTGATGTCATAAAAGTATTTCGTAGTATCGAAGACACCAAGGTTTCATTGATTAATACTCCCCATGGGAAATTTGTATTCAAGGTTTTCGCACCAAAAGAAAAAAAAGTTGAACGTTTTTTTAAGTCTTTTGTTAAAGGTGACTACTACCTGAATTTGTTGCTTCAAACTGATAGAGTAAGAAATGAAGGAATTACATTCCCGAATGATTTCTATCTGTTAGCGGAGAAGAAAATATTTAACTACGCTAGCGTATTTATCATGATAATTGAATTTGTTGATGGTATTGAACTATCGGATGTTGAAGATTTCAATGAAAGCATTCGTACTGAAATTCATGCTAAAATGAATGAGTTACATCAGCATAATATGGTTTCTGGTGATCCGCATAAAGGCAATTTTATTTTATCACAAGATGGAATAAGAATTATCGATTTATCGGGTAAAGCGTGTAATGCAAAGCGGAAAGCCAAAGATAGAATTGATATGGAAAGACATCTTAATATTGATAATGCTGTTAATGATTTTGCTTATTATTCTGTTGTGTATAAAAACATTTTACGTCAAAAAATAAAATCATTTAAAGCAAAAATAAAAATGTTTTTAGGGTTTAAAAAACGTAAGGCCTGAGTTAATTTTATGAATCATCCTCAATACATTTCAAAAAATGATGTAGATATGTTGATGAAAGAGAAGATGCATGAAAATGCAGTTATTTTTCTTTCAGGCCCAACATCGGTAAATACACCAATTTCATTACTCAATAAATCAGATGTCATAGCGGTCAATGGCTCTGCTCGTTATCTCATTGAACATGAAATTAAACCATTTATTTATGTATTAACGGATGACAGATTTTTATTGCAAAGAAACGATGACTTTAAGTTTTTTGTTAAAAATAGCCAACATACTATAGTTAATTGTGATGTGTTTGAGAAAGCAAGTTTAGAGGATAAGCAATTTCTGCAAGAAAATTGTCACATCATGAAAATGCTTTATAAAAGAGAGAAGGGTGGTTTTTTTAAAAAGATAAAATTCAAAATTTTGTCACTGAGAAATAAAAATATTTTAATTGATGTGCCAATGTCAAAAAGAAGAAGATTAGTTGGATTTAGTTTAGATATTAGTGATGGATATTGTTCTTGTCATACCGTGGCATATGCCGCAATCCAAATCGCCTATAGTTTACGTTATACAAAAATCATATGCTCTGGGTTAGATTTAGTGGATTCGTGCTCTCGCTTTTATGATAAGAATGGAGAGTCATCTATGCCTTCCGAACTAAGTCGAGATTTAGGGAAAATACTTCCATTCTTTCAATTTATGAAAAGTAACGTCAAAGATATTGAAATATATAACTTATCAAATAATACGGCAATTGATTATAAAATAATCCCGTATCTAAATATGAAAGAATAAGTGGTTTTAGTTAATTTTGTTTGGAATTTTATTGGAGTCTCATCAGTGAAATTAGGTTCCTTTCACAGAAGAAAGAAAGTTTTTATTAAAGACTTTAAAATTTTCATGATGATGGTTTTGTTTTTCCGTTTTAAAAAGCCTGTTTTTGAAACGAAAAAAATAAAAAACATTTTAATCATGAGAGATAATAATAAGCTTGGCGATATGATCATATTCACTCCGCTTTTTCGTGAGTGTCATCGACTAGGCCTCGATGTATCTGTCGTTACGGGTGATGTATGTGCTGAGTTGCTAAGCGAAAATAAAAATATTAAACATATATTCGTCTGTAAAGAACATTTCTTTAATATGTTTTTTCTCGCTCTAAAATTGAGAAAGAAAAAATATGATTTAATTATTGATCCACTTAATGAAGTGCATAGCTATCGAAGTATCATGATGATGCAGGTAATCAATCCCAAACATATTCTAGGTTTTAATAAGGAAGGAAAATATAAAACTTATGATATTAGTTTGTCGGAAGACCTATCATTAAATCGGCATACATCTGAAAGAATTAAATCAATTTTACAAAAAATAAATCCCGATATAGATCTTGATAAAATAGATATGTCATATGAGTTACCGATCTCCTCGGATGTCGATAACACGGTGAAAAAATATCTAGAGCGTTTTAACGGAAAAACAACCGTGTTGCTAAATCCGTTCGGTGCGCTAAAAACACGAAAATTTAGCTCTGCTAAAATTAATTCGATTGTCGATCTTATTAAGAAAAAGATCGCAAATCCAGTAATAATTATTTCTGGTCTTGAGTCAGAAATTAAGGATATAGAGATAGATGGTGTAGAGAAAACACCGTTTACGCGGTATATACATGCGACATCGTTGGTAAAGCAAGTCGATTACATTGTTTCTGTTGATACATCGATAGTTCATGCAGCTACTGCATTTAATAAACCTATCGTAGCTTTTTATCCGATGTCTAAAGCTCGGGTTAATTCACAGCCTTTAACTTGGGGGCCAAACAGCGAACATGCAATTCAGGTATTATCGGATACGCGAAATGTTGAAGATATTCCTGATGACATTATCAAGTATGCTATTGAAAATATGATCTCGATGAGAAGTTAAAAGGGCCCAGTTGGGCCCTTTTATTTTTAGTTATTTATGTAGTATTTTTTCGCATGTAAAGCGAGAAGAATACCAATGATAACCGCAATGTTTTCAATTCTTACCGTTTCGAAAGCGCCTCTAACAACAAAGTCACCAATTAGTATGAGCGTCAAGATGAGGAATGCATCTTGTGCAGGACCATTGTTTTCACGGTACCCTTTGATACTCGAAACTAATGTTGATGCTAATAAATAATAAAGTGATGCTAATCCGATTATGCCGCCTGCAAACCAGATGGAAAGCGTTAAGTTATGCGGCCCGATAGATTTTTTAAAACGCCAGTCAGGGTAGCTTGAAGAACGTTCATTATAAACATGATGATAAAGATCGTTACCAAAGCCATAGCCTTTGATGGGATTTTCAAGGATAAGATCGAGTGCTGCGCCCTGCGTACCATTTTCATAACGACCACTACTGTCAGTTTGTTGCAGTTTGTGGAATAACGTTTTGACCTGCTGTGGATCTTTTTGATGAACGGCAAATAGGCCGAAACCAATCACGACTAGTGCTATCAAAGGTAGCTTCCATTCGCGTTTAATCAGTGCCCAAATCAATGCGG
Source organism: Hafnia alvei (assembly GCF_034424155.1). Classification (NCBI taxonomy): domain Bacteria; kingdom Pseudomonadati; phylum Pseudomonadota; class Gammaproteobacteria; order Enterobacterales; family Hafniaceae; genus Hafnia; species Hafnia alvei. Next base: position 68,002 of record NZ_CP139992.1, read on the forward strand.
GAACTGCTAATGATAGCCAAGTTCCTCGTTGCAGTGTGCCAAGCATGAGGATAGCGAAAATTGCTGCAAGTACGAAAAATAGTATTTTGTACTTTTTGCCAGGTATGACCCATAAAGTGAGTATGGCTGGGAATATAAATATTAGAGTATCAGAAATTCTGCGGTGTTCGAAGCTGGTAAATGGAATAATACCGATTTTGTACTCTTCAATATATTGATGAATCTCTGTTCCGGTTAGGATAACCAGCGTGGTGATAAGAGCCGCTATTAGCATAGTATCTATTTTGCTGTTGTCTTCTTTATGAAGAACAGCTGCAATCATCACGGATACCAGAAGCATTTTTTCAAAAACTGTATTCAGAGCACGCTTGAGGCTTAGCGATGGTTCTACTGAAATTGCTATTGCATATATTATTGCGATGCAAAAGATAATTAAAGATAAGAAAAGGTTATTCTTGAAAATGCTGAATATTTTTTTCCTTTGCTTAACGATATAAACTAATCCAGTTATGTATATAGCGTAGCTAATTGCATGTTTGTATCGACTTACCCCATCAAAAAAATAGGTTACTATAAATAAAAATACAATAGATCTATTCCATATAGACTGCCAATCGATGTTCCTTCTCTGATTTGGTAGTGCTGAACTCATATATACTCCGAAGATAAAACAACTCTTATTAAATTTTAGCCAAGGCGTTAAATACAGTATTCGCTGACAAATTAGTTAATGATTTATCCTGAGAACAACACGCCACCTGATTTTCTCCATATCCTCCAATCAGCCCCGGATCGGTTGGACCATACAGCGTAATATTTGGTCGATCGAGTGCGGCTGCGAGATGGCTTAACCCAGTATCGACAGATACAACGGCCTTCGCCCCCGCCAATACTTCCGCCACCTGTTCTAACGATAAACGTGGCAGCACCTCTACATGACTGAAACCTTCAGCCAAGCGCTGAGCGCGTTGGTGCTCATGTTCCGCCCCCCAAGGTAATTTAATCTTCATTCCTGTAGGCTCAACCAGAGCAATAAGGTCACGCCAATGTTCTTCTGGCCAGTGCTTATCATCGCGTGTTGTTGCATGTAAGAACACGAAATACTGGCCGTTATCCGCTGGGAGATGACTGAGAAAGCGCTGAGAGATAGCGTAGTCCCCTCTGCTTTCTGGTTTTGTGTAGCCTAAGCTCAGTGCAAATAGCTCACGTGTTCTTTCGACCGCATGCATTTTTTTATTAATGCTATAGCGGTGATTGAAGAACCAGCTGGCGAATGGCTCACGAGCACTTTGACAGTCTTGTCCGTGGCGCGGGCCTTTTGCTATACGGGTGATTAACGCTGCGCTTTTTATCAGCCCCTGAGCATCAATGACGGCATCATAGGAGCGGCGCTGTACTTCTCGTTTGAAATCACAGCGTTCTTGACGTGTATTAGCACCAAACCAGTTCTTCCTCCAGCGGCGGATAGCCACTGGGATCACGCGATCGACCGCAGGATGCCAGCTTGGTATCTGCGCGAACCCTTCTTCTACCACCCAATCAAATTTAATACCTGGAATGGCATGCATAGCATCTGTCAGTGCTGGTAGCGTGTGCAGCACATCGCCCATCGATGAGGTTTTGACAATCAAGACATGCATTACTGCTGGGTATCCTTTGGTAATAACTCGTTCAATGCTTGCATAACAACATCAGGCTGAATATCGATCAGGCTCTGGTGATAGCCTTGATTGGCATCACCTTTGCGTATTTTGAGATAACCCGTAATCAGGCGGATAACTTTAGCTTTGTTTGACAGCGGCGGTGTGAAATCTGGGCTGCTAGGGCCATAAAGCGCGACTAATGGTTTATCAAGCGCGGCGGCTACGTGCATTAGGCCGGAGTCATTGGTCACAATCGCCTGACATGCCGCAATTAATATCACGGCTTGATCTAAGTTTGTTTGCCCTGCGACATTCAAACAATATTCGCGGGCGTCTTCAGTTAGCGCTTGGCAAATTTCTTCACCGGCTTCGTGGTCTTTGGCTGAGCCAAATAGAGCCACCTGATATCCTTGTTCAATCAGTTTTTGCGCTAACGCGGCATAGTGGTAGTGCGGCCATCTCTTCGCTGGGCCAAATTCAGCGCCAGGACAGAAACCAATAATTGGGCGGTGGTCTGTCAGATTAAACGCCGCCGCTGTTTCAGCAATTTCTTCATCTGAGACGCTGAGTGCTGGCCAAAGCAGTGGTTGAGGCAAATCTTTGGCAGATTTTATCTGCTGTGCCGGATAAGCCAATGCGACATACCGTTCAACCATTAACGGGAATGCGGCTTTATCGAGCTGGCGGACATCTGTCAGCAAGCCATAGCGCATTTCACCTTTCCAACCTGTTCTAGCCGGAATGCGTGCAAAGAAAGGGATTAACGCAGATTTAAACGAGTTTGGCAGTACGTAGGCACGATCATAGCCTTTATCACGCAGGCTTTTGCCTAAGTGGTAGCGCTCGCCCAGCGCGAAAGAACCATGCCCTAAGGGCATGGCGATCGCTTCGTTAACTTCTGGCATTCGCGCTAACAAAGGACGGCACCAGTTCGGTGCCATCACGTCAATTTTAGCGTCAGGATGTTCGGCCTTCAGGGTTCGATACAAGCTTTGCGACATCATCATATCGCCTACCCATGAAGGGCCGATAACCAGTATTTTCATACCGTGTTTCATTCCTTACGGTTGTGGAGCCGTGTTTAGGCTTTGTTATTCAGCCACGCAAGATATTCGCTCACGCCTTCAGCAACGGTTTTAAACGGCTTGTCATAGCCAGCCGCACGTAGTTTGGTGGTATCAGCTTTGGTGAAACCCTGATAGCGGCCTTTTAGTTTGTCTGGGAAAGGAATGTAGCTGATGCTGCCTTTCTGATGATAGGCAACAACCGCGTCAGCGACGGCTTGGAATGATTCAGCACGGCCAGTACCGCAGTTAAAGATGCCAGAGATACCTTTCTGCCAGAACCACAGGTTCACATCAGCAACGTCGCCTACATAGATGAAGTCACGTTTGAAGTCATCGCTGCCTTCAAACAGCTTTGGATCTTCGCCGTTGTTGATTTGGTTATTCAGATGGAATGCAACGCTTGCCATGCTGCCTTTATGACCTTCACGAGGACCATAAACGTTGAAGTAGCGGAAGCCACAGATCTGAGATTCTGCCTCTGGTAGGATCTGACGAACGTACTGATCGAACAGGAATTTGGAGTAGCCATAAACGTTTAATGGGCCTTCGAATTCGCGTTCTTCAGTGAATTGTTCAGTTAAGCCATAAGTGGCGGCAGAAGATGCGTACAAGAATGGGATCTGGCGTTCCAAACAGAAATGCAGCAGCTCTTTGGAGTACTGATAGTTGTTATCCATCATATACTTGCCATCCCATTCGGTCGTGGATGAGCATGCACCTTCATGGAAAACGGCTTCGATATCGCCGAAATCATCGCCAGCCACAACGCTGGCAATAAAGTCTTCTTTATCCATGTAGTCGGTAATTTCTAAATCGACCAAATTAACAAATTTAGTGCCATCTTTAAGGTTATCGACCACGAGAATGTCGCTGTAGCCTTTATTATTCAGTGCTTTAACGATGTTGCTGCCGATCATGCCAGCGCCGCCGGTTACAATAATCATGAGATTTACCTTTAAATAAACGAAACAGTGGCGCACAACGCCCCACGTTATATGACCTCATAATAGCATTTCATGCTTAAGCATTCAGCGTATAGGGCATGAATCTGAATCAAAAGCCCCTAAATTAGGCCTCATACTGTCATGAGTGGTGTATGGCGACTAATTCATAACTGAAAGTAATTATTTCCCGTAATCTGAAAACAGCGTGATATCTGCTGCATTTTTCACATTCTGTGAGTTACAAACTCGTTTCATTTGCAACAAGACAGTAATATGTTTCACAAACTTGCCCATCCAGGAGATAACACCATGTCTGCGGATTTTTACCAGCAGCTGACCCAGCAATTAGAAACGACCCGTTCCGAAGGTCTGTATAAAAATGAACGTATTATTACTTCTGCACAGCAGGCTGATATCGCGGTTGCAGATGGCCGCCATGTTATTAATTTCTGTGCAAACAACTACTTAGGTTTGGCTAACCACCCTGCATTGATCCAAGCAGCGAAAGAAGGCATGGATTCTCATGGTTTTGGTATGGCATCGGTGCGCTTTATCTGTGGCACGCAAGATAGCCACAAACAGCTAGAACAACGACTGGCTGATTTTTTAGGCATGGAAGACTCCATTTTATATTCTTCCTGCTTCGATGCTAACGGTGGGCTGTTCGAAACGCTGCTAGGTCCTGAAGATGCCATTATTTCTGATGCACTGAACCATGCTTCGATTATTGATGGCGTGCGTTTGTGTAAGGCTAAGCGCTATCGCTATGCTAATAACGATATGGCTGAATTGCGTGCCCAGTTAGAAATGGCGAAGGCCGATGGCGCTCGCCATATCATGATTGCGACCGACGGCGTGTTCTCAATGGATGGCGTTATTGCCGATCTGAAATCGGTGTGCGATTTAGCCGATGAGTATGGCGCGTTGGTGATGGTTGATGATTCCCATGCGGTTGGCTTCGTTGGCGAAAATGGCCGTGGCACTCATGAATACTGTGAAGTGATGGGGCGTGTAGACATCATCACCGGTACTTTAGGAAAAGCATTAGGCGGCGCATCCGGCGGCTATACCGCGGGCCGTAAAGAAGTGATCGAATGGCTGCGCCAGCGTTCGCGTCCTTATCTGTTCTCCAACTCTTTGGCGCCTGCCATCGTTGCTGCATCAATCAAAGTGCTTGAGTTACTGGCTGATGGTGATGAATTGCGCAACCGTCTGTGGAGCAACGCCCGTTTATTCCGTGAAAAAATGAGCGCTGCGGGCTTCACTTTAGCGGGTGCCGATCATGCCATTATCCCTGTGATGTTGGGTGATGCAAAATTGGCGCAAGAATTTGCCAATGAATTACTGAAAGAAGGCATCTATGTAACAGGATTCTTCTTCCCTGTTGTTCCTAAAGGTCAGGCGCGTATTCGTACCCAAATGTCTGCTGACCATACACCAGAACAAATTGAACGCGCAGTCGCGGCCTTTATTCGTATCGGCAAGCAGCTGGGTGTGATTGCCTAAGGAACTCATCGTTATGAAAGCATTGTCAAAACTGAAGGCGGAAGAAGGGATTTGGATGACCGATGTGCCTAAGCCAGAGCTTGGGCATAACGATATCATGATTAAAATCCGTAAAACGGCGATTTGTGGCACTGACGTCCATATTTACAACTGGGATGAATGGTCGCAAAAAACGATTCCTGTACCGATGGTCGTTGGGCATGAATACGTGGGCGAGATTGTTGCGATCGGGCAAGAAGTCACCGGCTACAAGATTGGTGAACGTGTTTCTGGTGAGGGGCATATTACCTGCGGTCACTGCCGTAATTGTCGCGGCGGACGTACGCATCTATGCCGAAATACCACGGGCGTGGGTGTTAACCGCACCGGCGCATTTGCTGAGTATTTAGTTATTCCGGCATTTAACGCGTTTAAAATCCCAGACAATATTCCTGATGAGTTAGCGGCCATATTTGATCCGTTTGGCAATGCTGTTCATACCGCGCTTTCATTCGATTTAGTGGGTGAAGACGTCTTAGTTTCCGGCGCGGGGCCGATTGGTATTATGGCGGCGGCGGTGTGCAAGCACGTTGGCGCGCGTAATGTCGTGATTACCGACGTGAACGAATATCGTCTGGATCTGGCTCGCAAAATGGGTGTGACTCGTGCAGTGAATGTGAGTAAAGAAAATCTCACGGATGTGATGAATGAACTGGGTATGACCGAAGGGTTTGATGTCGGTTTGGAGATGTCTGGAGCACCGCCAGCGTTCCGTGCGATGCTCAGTACCATGAATCACGGTGGCAAAATTGCGATGCTGGGGATCCCGCCATCAGATATGGCCATTGATTGGAATCAGGTGATTTTCAAAGGGCTGTTTATCAAGGGCATTTATGGCCGCGAGATGTTTGAAACATGGTACAAGATGGCTGCGTTGCTGCAATCAGGCTTGGATTTGAGCCCCATCATCACTCACCAGTTTGGTATCGATGATTTCCAAAAAGGCTTTGATGCTATGCGTTCAGGCCAATCAGGCAAGGTTGTTCTGAGCTGGGATTAAGATCCTCATATGAGCAAAAGCCCCGATCGGGGCTTTTTTTGTTAGTGAGATAGCGGCTCTTCAGCGGTTTTTCTCAGTTGGTGATAATCCAATTTCTCGTAGCGATTATCGAGAACGGAGGAATCACCTGCGAATTTATCAATGACGGCGTTAATATTGGCGAATGCCCCTCGCTGCGCATCGGTAACTCCTAGCCATGTTGCGATGAGAATATCATTGTAGCTGGTTGAGAAAACGGCGTTAACTTGCCCGGTTTCATCTTTATCTTGTCGCGCTAATGCTGGGCTATACCATATAAACATAGGTACATGATAAGCCTCTTGGCTGGGTGTAATACCGCCGTGGAAATAAGGTGCACTTTGTCTTGGATCTCGCTCTAACGCATGGTCAGAGAAATAAAGCACCGAAGCTTTATTTTGCTTCAATAAACTAAATACTTCGCCTAATAAACTATCCGTATATCGAACGGAGTTATCGTAGCAGGCGTCTATATCATTCGATTTATTAAATACGGTTTCGTTCGCGGGGTATCTTTTACATGCTGGCTCATGGCTACCATATAAGTGCAGAACGATAAGTTTTTTATCATGCGCTGGTGCCTGTAATGCTGTTTTTAGGTGAGGCAGCAGTTCTTTGTCATAGCCTTTAATATACAGCTTATCTTCGGCATTCATGGCAATGCCTGCAACGGAAGAACCATAGTTGCCAAAAGCCGTTTGTGCACTTAGCCACATGGTGTGGAAACCTGCTTGATTAGCGAGGTTAATGATATTGTCTGAATAGTTTGTAAGATTATGATTATGAATATTGTCTGCACTCAGCGCCATAGGTACAGCAACGGATGTAAATGGCACGCCGCTAATCGCTTGGTTAAACAGTTTTAAGTATGGTTTTTGTGCTTCTAGCTGAGGCGTAGTTGGCTTTTGGTAGCCGTAAATACTCATATTTTTAGCGCGTTCTGATTCGCCAATAATCAAAACGTAAGTATCAATACCCGTATCTTTAACGCTAAGACTATAGCGCGGTGCTGCTCCACTAATATTCTTCAAGATTTGGCTTTCTTGTATGGCTGTTAGGAAATAGCTCATGTTAAAGAAAGGCATGTAGGTTGTGAATCGGGCAGCAACTTTGAGCTCTGCTTTTGCACCTTCATTGACGGGGCGTTTTTGAACGAACTTAAAAGAGGAGATAAGTGCAATCGCACAGATAACAATCAGTAGAATTCCGGTTGTTTTTTTGGAGATCATTTTTCCCTGAGCAGGGCGAATTGCCAAAATAAACAAAACAAGTAATGCTAGGCAGATAATGACAAAGCGAATATAGACGCCAAGCATTGCAAACATCTCAATCGGATTACTTTCAAGCGTACTGGCAGCAAAGCCATCGTTAAAGGGTGTTTTGAAAGTAAACCAAGAGTAAAGGCTAAGGCTAATATCCGCGGAACAAAGAAACAGAAGCGGTAAGGCCAATATGATCCGCAAAGCCGTTAGCCGAATCGCTTTAAGAAATAATAACGATAGAGTGAACGTCACAATGCGGTAAGACATGTGGATATTAGGAGCCATCAGTATATTGATAATACTGAAAATAATTACGCTAATAATTAGCAGTAAATACTCTTTTCCAAAGAGTAAGAAGGGTGTTTTTTTATACATTTTGGTTTGGTAATTAATTCATAATCCGCAACACAACATTATGCCGGATTATGAATTAATTTAATACTGACGCAATTACAGCCAGTAATGCCAGCGGGCCTGTATGAATTTCACCGGAGCTGAATTTGCTACGCTGGTGCTAATGGCATCAAACATGGTGGTGGCGTACACCTTCTCTGGTGCTTTTTTGCTGATGCATTGTTTAACACCATGGAATGGGTTACGTGGTTTTTGCTGTGTTGGCAGCGGATTTTTATCTGGTACGGAAGCGCCATTAAGCAGTGAGCTAGGGCGAACCAACACAATATCTGCCGGTAACGACGGCAGCATTTGTTGTAATACGCGTACCGTTGATGGATGCGGATGGCCGATGGCTATTGCGGACCCACTTTTCCGTGCAATTTGAATGGCGCGGTTAAACTGTTGGCGGATAGCGGCTTCGTTTTGAGAATCATCCAGAAAGACTTTGCGCTTAATGACTTTTATCCCTGTACCGGCAGAAGCGTTTGTCACCTGACTATTGCCGATCGTCATGCTGTCGAGAAAATAAAGAAAATGATACTGCTCCAGTGTGCGCATAACTTTCTGCATGCCCTGCAGGTTTGACGTCATCAGGCTGCCCATATGGTTGTTCATCCCAACGGCATAAGGCACAGCGTTTACGGATTGGCGGATGATTCGCTGGATTTCAGCCTCGCTCATTGAGGGTTGTAATGTGTCTTTCTCTAGCGGCTGTTTGCTAATTGGCGCCATTGGCAGGTGGATCAGAATTTCGCGCCCCTGAGCATGCGCTTTGTTTGCCATTTCACGCGCATGAGGTGCGGTGGGCAAAACGGCAACGGAGATAGCTAAAGGCATCTGCAGGATTTTATTTTCTTCTTGTGGGCGATAGCCAAAATCGTCAATGACGATAGCTAATTTCCCTGCATAGGCAGATACCGTGCTACAGGTAAGAATCAGAAGTGCGGAGGTGACAGCATTGAAAAAGCGCAATGTGTTTTCCCTTGTTGTTGCAGGAGCGGTAACTGCGGGTGAATGAGGGCTCTTGGGGCTAACGTCCAAGCCACGGTAGTGGATTGACGGCTTGGCCTTGGCGGCGGATTTCAAAGTAAAGAGCAGGCTGGCCTTGGCCACCGCTATTACCGACCAGCGCGATAGGCTGTCCTGCGCGAACTTGTGCGCCGACGTTAACCAAAGCGCTTTGGTTATAGCCGTACAGACTCATATCGCCTTTGCCGTGTTCAACCACAACAACCAGACCATAACCTTGCAGCCAATCGGCAAGCAGTACGCGTCCATCTGCGATGGCTTTCACTTCACTGCCCTCGGATGCGGCAATCACCATCCCTTTCCAGCGCAGTTCGCCCTGTAGCGTTTCGCCGAAACTGTGAATAGTTCGGCCACGAACGGGCCACATTGCCTGACCATTGCCACGTCCTAAACCACCGGTGCGCGCTATCAATGAACGCTCGCTTTCCGTTGGTTTGTATTTATACGTCGTGCCTTTTTTCTTCGCCTGCTCTTCTTTGGCCTTCATTTGGGCTTGGAGCTTGGCGGCTTCGCGAGCTTCACGCTCGGCGCGAGCTTTCGCTTCACGCTCGGCTTTGGCGATTTGATCGCGCAGGCGCGATTCGTTCGCTTTCATTTCGGAGAGCTGTTGCTGATCTTTAGCCAGTGAGCTTTCCAATGCTGACAGGGTTTTTTGGCGCTGAGCTCGGGCTGACTCCAACTGCTGCTGCGCTTGCTGCTGGGTAACCAGAATCGCTTTTTGCTGATTCTGTGCTGCTTCCAGCTCTTTCTTTTCGCTGGCTAAGTCGGTGCGGGTTTGGTTTAGCTTATCGATATTTTTTTGGCGTGCTTCATTAAGATAACCAAAGTAAGCCAAAATACGCTCGCTGCGCTGGCTTTCTTCACCGCTCAGTAAAACCTGAATACCGGTATGTTTGCCTAAACGAAAAGCCATATCGAGCTGATGCTCGAGCAGCTTCAGGTGTTTGTTTTCTTGCGACTGAAGTTTTTTAATCGATGCGGTCAGCTTGGTAACGTTGGCACTTAGCGTTGCCAGTTCAGACTGCGTTTCTCGAAGAGAACGGCTCGCCTGAGCAATGATTTTTTCCTGCGCTTTAAGCTGATCTTGCAGCGAACTGCGTTGCTGTTGCTGTTGTTTGACGGCTTTTTCTTTTTCAGCAATGTTTTGCTGAATAGATTTTAGCTGCTGCTTGTTGTCATCAGCGGCCTGAATGGGGAATGAGGAAAACCATGCGCCAGCATAGATTACGCTGGCACACAGTATCGGTAACATGCGAAACGCTGCGGGAGTGGGCGATAAACGGGTGGGTTTATCGCCGATGTTTTTATCCGCTTTGAGCGCTAAGGCTACCTTTGATTCGTGAAATTGATCTTTTCCCCTCATGGGGATCGATTATTCCACGATGAACAGCGGCTTACCAGTCATCTCTTTAGGCACTTCCATGTCAATCATGGTCAGCATGGTCGCTGCGATGTCAGACAATTTACCGCCTTCAACGGCTTTAGCCGGTTTGCCAACGTAGATTAATGGCACTGGCAGGTTGGTGTGAGCGGTATACGCAGCACCTGTCACCTGATCGCGCATTAGCTCGGCGTTGCCGTGGTCCGCAGTGATCAGCAATTGGCCACCGACGTTTTGTACGGCTTCGACGACCTGACCGACACAGTGATCCAGCGTTTCAACGGCTTTTACTGCGGCATCGTAAATACCGGTGTGGCCAACCATGTCGCCGTTAGGGTAGTTACAGATAATCGCATCGTATTTACCGCTGTTGATAGCGCCAACCAGTTTTTCGGTCAGTTCAGCAGAGCTCATTTCTGGCTGCAGATCGTAAGTCGCCACTTTTGGCGAGTTGATCAGGATGCGGTCTTCGCCTTTGAACGGCTCTTCCACGCCACCGTTGTAGAAGAAGGTCACGTGAGCATATTTTTCAGTTTCAGAAATACGCAGCTGGGTTTTGTCATGCTTCATCAGCCATTCACCGAAGGTGTTTGCCAGTGAAGATGGTGGATAAGCACAAGCCGCTTTGATGTCAGCCGCATATTCAGTCAACATCACGAAGTTGCTGAAGTTAACCACTTTGTTGCGTTTGAAACCGTCAAAGTCAGCGTTAACGAAAGTGCGAGTGATTTGGCGAGCACGGTCAGCACGGAAGTTCATGAAGATCAGCGCATCGCCGTCGTTCATGGAGGCATCAGCTTCACCTGCCGCTTTGATAACAGTTGGTTTAACAAATTCGTCGTTTTCGTCGCGAGCGTAAGCCGCTTCAAGACCTGCAACCGCATTTTCTGCGGTGTATTCGCCTTTCGCTTCAGTCAGCAGGTCGTAAGCTAACTGAACGCGGTCCCAACGGTTATCTCGGTCCATTGCGTAGTAGCGACCAACTATGGACGCGATGCGGCCTTTGCCCAATTCGGCAAATTTCTCGGTGAATCGTTTCAGTGTATTTTCAGCACTACGCGGCGGGGTGTCGCGTCCATCCAAGAATGCGTGCAGGTAGATAGCTTCTGCGCCACGCTTGGCTGCCAATTCGACCATAGCAAGAATGTGTTCTTCGTGGCTATGAACGCCACCCGGAGACATCAGACCCATGATGTGAACGGCTTTACCCAGAGATACGGCTTTATCAACCGCACCGACCAAAACTTCATTGGCAAAGAAGTCGCCATCTTTGATTTCTTTGTCCAGACGGGTCAGATCTTGATAAACGATGCGGCCTGCGCCAAGGTTTACGTGACCAACTTCAGAGTTACCCATCTGGCCGTCAGGCAGACCTACGTCCAAACCGGAAGCAGAAATCAGGGTGTGCGGATACTCTTTCCACAGACGATCCATAACGGGACGTTTAGCGTTAAGAATCGCGTTATCTTGGGTTTCTTCGCGGTAACCATAACCGTCCAGAATTACCAGTACCATTGGTTTTTTGGCGCTCGACATTGCAACAACCTCGTTTCTTTATAAGTTCAAAGTTTGAGTTCAAAATACGTTCAAGTGTGAATAGCCGTTTAGGTTAAAACGGAATCACTCACACGCCCGCTGAGCGGTGCCTAAGCAAAGGCCGAATAACATACACGGCTATTTGCACTCAAAGTAGTGTAATTTTACTACAGTCTGTGGTGAATTGAGCGCAGAAAGATCAAATGATCGTTTCTGTACCTTGTTCCAAGCAGGTAAATCCTGTCTGAAACATAAAAAATTTCGGGTTATGCCGCAGATTCGTTTTTAGTAACAGGTCTTCTGGCTGTAATTGACGCACTGCGCAGGTATACTCTGACTCTTTGATTTTATCCCTTAACTGACGGGAGTAGTTACACCCCATGCAAATGCAAGAGATTATGCAATTTGTGAGTGCCCATCCCATACTTAGCGTAGCGTGGATTGTTCTGTTTGTAGCAGTGCTGGTCACCACCTTTAAAAGCCGTTTCTCCAAAGTAAAAGAAATTACTCGTGGTGAAGCCACTCTTCTGATTAACAAAGAAGATGCCGTTGTTGTTGATACCCGTACTCGCGAAGATTTTCGCAAGGGTCATCTGGCAAACTCTCTGAATCTAACGCCTAGCGACCTGAAAAATGGCAGCTTTGGTGAGTTAGAGAAACATAAAACTCAGCCAGTTATCGTGGTTTGCGCCAATGGCATGAGCTCTCGTGAATCGGGTGAGCATTTAGTGAAAGCGGGCTTTGAGCGCGTTTATACGCTGAAAGACGGTATCGCAGGCTGGAGCGGTGAGAATCTGCCTTTAGCTCGCGGCAAATAATCTGCAAGGAATTCATCATGGCAAACATTGAGATCTATACCAAAGCGACCTGTCCTTTCTGTCATCGCGCGAAAGCGCTATTGCAGTCAAAAGGCGCTCAGTTTAATGAAATTGCTATTGATAACGACCCGAAAAAGCGTGAAGAAATGATTGAGCGCAGTGGTCGTACAACCGTGCCACAGATTTTTATTGATGGGCAGCACATTGGTGGCTGTGACGATTTACACGCGCTGGATGCAAAAGGCGGCCTCGACCCGTTGCTGTAATCCGTGCGGTATTCGCCCCATAATTCCCATTTATGGATATTAACTTAAAAGGTATTAACGCTATGTCAGAACAAAACAACTCAGAGATGTCTTTCCAGATCCAACGTGTTTACACCAAAGATATCTCTTTCGAAGCTCCAAATGCGCCGGCTGTATTCCAGAAAGATTGGCAGCCAGAAGTTAAACTGGATCTGGACACTGCATCCACTCAACTGGCTGACGGCGTGTTTGAAGTGGTGCTGCGCGTAACGGTAACGGCAACTTTGGGCGAAGAAACTGCATTCCTGTGTGAAGTTCAGCAGGCAGGTATCTTCACTATTTCTGGCATCGAAGGAACTCAGATGGCGCATTGTCTGGGTGCTTATTGCCCGAACATCCTGTTCCCGTATGCACGCGAATGCATCACTAGCCTGGTTTCTCGTGGTACTTTCCCACAGTTGAACCTAGCTCCAGTGAACTTCGACGCACTGTTCATGAATTATTTGCAGCAGGCTGAAGGCGCAGAAGGTGCTGAACCGCAGCCTCAGGATGCCTAATGAATAACCCTACGGCTTCAATGACCGTCATCGGTGCTGGCTCGTACGGCACCGCTTTGGCAATTACGCTGGCGCGTAATGGGCATCAAGTGGTGTTATGGGGTCACGACCCTAAACATATCAAAGCACTGGATGCCGCGCGCTGTAATCAGGCATTTCTGCCTGATGTTCCTTTCCCTGATACGCTGACGCTGGAAACCGATCTTGCGAAGGCAATGGCTGCAAGCCGTGATGTGCTGGTCGTTGTACCGAGCCATGTGTTTGGTGAAGTGCTGCGTCAACTGAAGCCATTCCTGCGTACTGATTCACGAATCGTTTGGGCAACCAAGGGATTAGAAGCAGAAACAGGTCGTTTGCTACAAGATGTTGCTCGTGAAGCGCTTGGTCCTGATATTCCTTTAGCTACGCTGTCAGGCCCGACGTTTGCCAAAGAGTTGGCGGCAGGCTTGCCTACGGCAATTGCGCTGTCATCTACCGACGCACAGTTCACCGACGATTTACAGCAGCTATTACACTGCGGCAAAAGCTTCCGTGTTTATAGCAATCCTGATTTCATCGGTGTACAGCTAGGTGGTGCGGTAAAAAACGTGATTGCCATTGGTGCAGGCATGTCTGACGGCATCGGCTTTGGTGCAAACGCCAGAACTGCGTTGATCACGCGTGGACTGACCGAAATGAGTCGTCTTGGTGTTGCGCTGGGTGCCGATCCAACCACCTTTATGGGGATGTCTGGATTGGGTGACTTAGTGCTGACCTGTACTGACAACCAGTCTCGTAACCGCCGTTTTGGGATTATGTTGGGGCAGGGCGTTGGCGTGCAGGAAGCGCAGGATAAGATTGGCCAAGTGGTTGAAGGCTATCGAAATACCAAAGAAGTGATGGCCTTGGCCCAACGCTTTGGTGTGGAGATGCCTATCACTGAGCAAATCTATCAGGTGCTTTATTGCCATAAAGATGCTCGTGAAGCGGCGTTGACGCTGTTAGGCCGAGCACGCAAAGACGAAAAAACCAGCCGTTAGAGATCAAGTTTTTAACATCAAGGCTTGACCATGCTACGGCTGGTCTGATTAATTGTTGTCTGAATTATAACTATAGCTGATATAGTAACGGCAGCAATTAAATTGATTGAAGGGAGTGTTGTATGTCGATAGAAGAACTAGAACAAATCTGGCAATGCATCAAAACCGAGGCGCGTGGTTTAGCCGAGTGTGAGCCGATGCTGGCTAGCTTCTATCACGCAACACTCCTTAAGCATGAAAATTTGGGCAGTGCACTGAGCTATATTCTGGCGAATAAACTGGCCAATGCCATTATGCCAGCGATTGCTATTCGCGAAGTGGTGGAAGAGGCGTATCGCGCCGACACCAATATGACCGACTACGCGGCACGCGATATTCTCGCGGTTCGCCAGCGAGATCCTGCGGTAGATAAATACTCCACGCCATTGCTTTACCTGAAAGGTTTTCATGCCTTGCAGGCCTACCGAATTGGTCATTGGCTGTGGTCGCAAGATCGCAAAGCGCTGGCTATTTACCTGCAAAATCAAATCTCGGTTGTTTTTGGCGTTGATATTCATCCTGCGGCGCGAATTGGTTGTGGGATCATGCTCGATCATGCGACGGGTATTGTGATCGGCGAAACGGCCGTGGTTGAAAACGACGTGTCTATTCTGCAATCCGTGACGCTAGGTGGTACGGGTAAAGAAGGGGGCGATCGTCATCCGAAGATCCGTGAAGGCGTTATGATCGGCGCGGGTGCTAAAATTCTGGGTAATATCGAAGTGGGTCGCGGAGCCAAGATTGGTGCAGGTTCAGTGGTTCTACATCCTATTCCTGCTCATACCACGGCGGCGGGTGTGCCTGCGCGCATCGTGGGGCGTCCTGAAAGTGAAAAACCGTCCATGGATATGGATCAGTTGTTTAACGGTTCACACGATGGTTTTGAGTTCGGCGACGGAATTTAACGGCAGGTTCATTTCATTCTACGGGGCAGACACTCGCCTGCCTCGCATATCACAGTAAACTTACTCTTTGAGCAAAGCACCTTCGTAGCCTAATTGGCGCCATGCTTCGTAAACCACCACTGAAACTGCGTTAGACAGGTTCATGCTGCGGCTGCTAGCAAGCATCGGGATGCGGATCTTCTGCTGTGCAGGAAGTGCATCCAAAATGTAGGCGGGTAGGCCACGTGTTTCTGGGCCAAATACCAAATAATCTCCGGCCTGATAGCTCACAGCGCTGTGCGCTGGAGTCCCTTTAGTGGTCAATGCAAATAGGCGTTCTGGTTTTTCGCTATCGAGAAATGCTTGATAGTCATGGTGTTTCTTCAGCGTAGCAAATTCGTGATAGTCCAAACCTGCGCGGCGTAAGCGTTTGTCATCCCATGTGAAGCCTAAAGGCTCAATGAGGTGCAAGCTAAAGCCAGTATTGGCGCAAAGACGGATGATATTGCCGGTATTCGGTGGGATTTCAGGTTCAAATAAAACGATATTAAGCATGTGATGCGCCCCCAAGGTCAGGGGGCGCATTATACTCCAAACTTATCGCGTATAAAGCGGAAGCCAAAGTGTCAGGCGTAAACCACCCAATGGGCTGTCTTCGGCTTTCACCCAGCCGTTATGCTGTTCAACAACGGTTTCTACGATGGCGAGTCCCAAGCCGGTTCCTCCTGACTCGCGATCGCGCGCTTCATCGGTGCGGTAGAACGGCCGGAAAATTTGCTCACGATCTTCTGGAGCAACGCCCGGACCATCATCATCAACATGGATAGTGATGCCCTGATTGTCGCAGCTAAACGTCACCGCAATTTGATGGTGAGAGTAACGTAGCGCGTTACGCACGATATTTTCAACCGCGCTATCCAGAGCTGCATGGCTGCCAAATAACGGCCAAGGTCCCGGAGGGCTGATGATCTCTAACGTTTTCCCAACCTGCTCAGCCTCAAACTTCGCGTTGTCTAACACGTCATCCCAAAGCTCATCGGCTTTCAAATGCTCGCGTTCTAGCTCGGTTTTATGCTGATTGCGTGATAACGCCAACAGGTCGTTAATCATGCTGTCGAGGCGATGCGCCTCCATCTCAATGCGTGAAAGCTCGTTGTATTCACCGTGGCGACGACGCATCAGCGCAGTGGCAAGCTGCAAGCGCGTGAGCGGCGTTCTTAGCTCATGCGAAATATCAGAGATCAAACGCTGCTGTGCATTAACCATACGCTCAAGCGCGCTAACCATTTGGTTAAAGCTGGCGCCTGTGGCTAAGAATTCCTGTGGGCCAGCCTCGAGTTCTGGATGCTGTTTAAGGTTACCGCTGGCAACATCATCGGCGGCGTTTTTAAGCTTACGAGCGGGGCTTGCGAGGCTCCATGCGAGCCAAAGCAGCAATGGTGAGCTGATAAGCATGGTGACAAGTAGCAGCAACAGCGGTCGGTCAAACATCAGGTTGATGAAATCAGACTGAGGGCTGCTTGCTGGGCGAACCAGATAGAGCTGATAGTTATCTTCGCCATCACGAATAGGAAATGGCCCGAGCATTTCAAGTCGGCCATATTTTTTCTTTTTCGGCTGGTCTGCGTTATCAGACTGGCCGATAAAGTTACGTACAATCTGCATTTCATTGCGTTGAGCGCCAATAACGCGCCCTTCGCTTGTCACCAGCAGAAGGCGTTGACCCGGAGGTGACCATTTATCAATGGCGCGGAACAAACGACGCCACCACATCAAGTCATTCGCCGGATCAACAGCTAGCTCTGCTTCTACGTGCTGCTCCAGCATAATGCCTTGACGGCGTTCACTGTCCAGTAATGAGGTTAGCTGGCGCGAGTCGAGCTTTGGCAGCATGAGCACCACCATTAGAACTAACGCCAGCGTTAACCAGAAAATGGCAAAGATACGTGCCGTAAGGCTATTAATCATGAAACAGACACCATCAGATAACCGCGACCACGCAGCGTTTTGAACCAAGGCTGACCATCTTTACGTTCTGGCAGCTTACGGCGCAGGTTAGAAATATGCATATCAATCGCGCGGTCAAAAGGTGTCAGGCGTTTGCCGAGCACTTCTTGGCTTAAATGTTCACGTGACACCACCTGACCCAAATGCTGTGCCAGCAAATAGAGCAAGGTAAATTCAGTGCCGGTGAGCTCTAAGGTTTCCCCATCAAAGCTGGCTTCCTGACGCCCAGGATTGAGCAGCAGGTGATCCACTTCCAGCGTTGGCGCATTGCTTTCGTTACTTTGCTGCTGTTCGTTCCAGTTGGAGCGACGCAGAATGGCACGAATACGCGCAACCAGTTCACGATCGTTAAATGGTTTTGGCAGATAGTCATCTGCACCAAGCTCAAGACCCAATACGCGGTCCAGTTCGCTGCCGCGAGCCGTGAGCATAATTACCGGCGTTTGATGATGCTGACGCACTTCTTTCAAAGTATCGATACCGTTTTTCTTTGGCATCATTACGTCGAGCAATAATAGATCAATGCTGGAATCTAAAAGTTCCAGAGCCTGTTCGCCATCGTGCGCTACCACGACGCTAAAACCTTCTAAATCAAGCAGTTCTTGCAACAGTGACGTCAGTTCGCGATCGTCATCAACCAGTAAAATTTTATTCATAGGTGTTTACCTCCTGACGCAAAATACGACAACAAGTGCCGCTATTCCATGACTTTACTTAGTTTTACATGCACTGACGCTAGTTTTCAGGCCCCGAGTTACACTGATTCTCGTTGATTCACATAAGCGAGCCAAAGCAAAGGAGTAGATGATGCGTAAAGTAACCTCGTTAGCCATGACTTTGATGCTTGCGATGGCCTCTACCGCAGCATTTGCCGATGGCACTCAACAAAACGGTATGTTGTATCAAAGTATGGATCATAACCGCATGTTTGACGGTGTGAATCTTACCGAACATCAGCGCCAACAAATGCGCGATTTGATGCAACTAGCGCGACACGATTTACCCCGCGTTGATATAGCGGAGGCTGAAGCCATGCATAATCTGGTAACGGCAGAAAAGTTCGATGAAGCCGCAGTGCGGCAGTTAGCCGAAAAAATGGCTCAGGAGAGTATAAACCGTCAGGTTGAAATGGCGAAAATTCGCAACCAGATGTACAACCTGCTGACTCCCGAGCAAAAGGCCCAGTTAAATGAGCGTTACCAGCAACGCATTGCCAGTTGGCAGCAGCAGGTAGCGACCATGCAGAATACTTCAGCCCTGAAGTTAGGTACGAAAGAGTAGCACCCTGTTTTTCCTTGCCATAGACACCATCCCTGTCTTCCCCACCTTACGGTGGGGTTTTTTTTGTCTAAATTTTTGAGGGTTATGGAGCGCTGTGTCTTGATGCCGCGTGTAGTTCCCCGTAGATATAGTTCTTATAGCTCCCCACGAGTTTTTGGTCGGCGCAGTCGTTGAGTTCACCTTTGCAAAGGTGGCGCATTTCGATATTTGCGCGATAAAACGGCGAAACGTTTAAATTGGCATGTTCTAAAACCATCCCACCTAGGAAGGCAATATCCGTCATTCGCCCTAAATCGGTAACGGCTGGCGAGTTGGTGTTATCACGCAGACTAAATTGGGTTAAATGCATCGGGTCTGACAGCGTGGTGGTGTAGCCATTGGCCCAATCAATAGCAGGCTGGTGATCGCCAAAATGCATAAAAATGGTCGGTTTCTGGCGTGTATCAACAAAGTGGAAGAAATCCGCTAGTGCGGCATCAGATGTCTTTATTTTTTCCACATAGTGGCTGAACTCACCAGCAGAACCACTATTTTTTACGTAGTTTGCTAGATGATAATCGTCGCTGTGCTTTTCATCATAAGGACCGTGTTCATACATGGTTAACGCATATATAAACAGCGGTTTATCTGTCTTTTTCGACATGATTTGCTTGACGTATTTCAACATGTCGGCGGTGCTGATGTGCCAAAGGTTATCCTCAAGTTTACCGGGATATCCCAGTTCTTGTGGCTGAAGGATTTGGTCGATTCCCATCTCGTGGTAGGCATGGCCTGCGTTATAGGCTGATTTATTAAATGGTGTAAGCACGATGGTGTAATAACCATTGTTTTTCATCTGCTGAAATAAACTGTCATTAACGTGGTCGACAGCAGAATAGAAAACGGAGTTTTTCATGGCACCAAAATCATCGCTGCGTAAGCCGGTTAACAGGGCGAATTCAGATAGCCACGTACCGCCACCAAATGTTTGTACGCGCATTGGCGTATGTGCTTTTACGTTACCGCCATGCTCAAACATGGTGAGACTTGGTATCATTTTCGGATCGGGTACCGAATAGAGTCGAGGATCGACCGTAGACTCTTGTAGCAAGACGATGATATCTGGATGTTGGCTGTTGCTAGCGGCGTGGAGATTTAACGCAGCGGCTCGCTGTTTAAAATATTCGGCAGTTTCGCCGCTAAAAGTGGGAGGCTCATAGCCAACTTCACTGGCTGACATCACAAGGTTTGAAACAACGCCAGTTCCCCCTGGAAGCGTTGTGGCCCAAACGTGCTGATACTGTGTGACACACAGCGCGACCAATGCCCCACCGACAACGATCATTCCTGCCCCGGACCACCATACGCGACCGTTGGTCTTGCGCTGGGCTGCACGCCATGTCACAACCACCGTGGCCACTATCCATACCAGCAACCCGAATATGGCCAGCCCTGCTGAAGGGTAATGCAGCAGCGTGGCAGTATTGGAAGGATCGGCAGCCAGATAGATGTCAGGAAACATTAAATGGTCTTTGTAATAGTGGACTTTTAGCTGGTTAATAAACTGCAGCACGATAACCAAAAGGCTACTGATCGATAGGGCAAATAGGGCTCTGCCTGAAAGCAAATAGAAAAAGCCGACAGTGAAAATAAATGCACTGAATGCGGCGACTGCCGGATAGACGGCCGATGGCGTATTGCCTCCAAGGATGACAATTGCAACGATGACTAAAAGCAGGCTGTATGACCATGTTTTAGGGCTTTGCTTAACTTGGTTTAACGTTGAACTCTTTGACTGCTGGCTTGATGCGGGTGAGCGAAAATGGCCCATGATGATCTATGCCTCAGGCGATTTAATTTCATAGAAGAGCACATCATGTTGCTGCGTCATTCAATGGCATGTAAATCAGTATGATTAAAAGCTGCTCAAATATCGGTGGTTGCCGATTTTGCGGATATGGCCGTCTGGGTGATAACAATTGATGCGGCAAATTAAGATGATCGAAGTGAGAGAGTTGGTCAAGCTGTCGCCGAGCAGATATATCTTTCCAAACGTAACATGGCATGATGCTAATCCGACGTGAACCGCGTCATTTTCCAACAGGCTTTTTTTTGTCATTAATTCGCTATACTGAACAGCCCTAATCGTTAAAGGAAATTTTCATGGACCAGCAGTATGCACGGTTAGTCAAAACCGCTGCGCTGGGAGCCACGGTAACTGCCACCGCTCTCCTTATTATTAAAACGCTTGCCTGGTGGCATACTGGCTCGGTGAGCCTATTGGCGTCGCTGGTGGATTCTGTGGTTGATATCGCAGCCTCGTTGACAAACCTGTTTGTGGTTCGCTATTCCCTTCAGCCTGCGGATGAAGAACACACGTTTGGTCACGGTAAAGCCGAATCGCTGGCCGCGCTGGCTCAAAGTATGTTTATTTCTGGCTCTGCGCTGTTTTTGTTCCTTACTGGGTTTCAGCACCTTATCAATCCAGAGCCGATGACCGATCCCGGCCTAGGGATTGGAGTCACCATTATCGCTTTAGCCTGTACGATGGTGTTGGTCACTTTCCAGCGTTGGGTAGTGCGTAAAACGCGTAGTCAGGCAGTGCGTGCCGATATGCTGCATTATCAGTCCGACGTGATGATGAACGGCGCGATTCTTATTTCTCTGGGGCTGAGCTGGTATGGCTTTACTCGCGCAGACTCCCTATTTGCCCTGGGAATTGGGGTTTATATCTTGTATAGCGCGCTGCGTATGGGATATGAAGCCGTACAGTCTTTGTTGGATCGGGCGTTGGACGACGATGAAAGACAAGCGATCATTGATATTGTGCACGCATGGCCGGGCGTTAGCGGCGTGCATGATCTAAGAACCCGTCAATCTGGGCCGACTCGTTTTATTCAGTTACATATTGAGATGGACGATAACCTGCCTTTAATTCAGGCTCATGGCATTGCT
Organism: Hafnia alvei; assembly: GCF_034424155.1. Classification (NCBI taxonomy): domain Bacteria; kingdom Pseudomonadati; phylum Pseudomonadota; class Gammaproteobacteria; order Enterobacterales; family Hafniaceae; genus Hafnia; species Hafnia alvei. Next base: position 89,607 of record NZ_CP139992.1, read on the forward strand.
GAACAAGTTGAGCAGGCGATTTTGCGACGTTTCCCTGGTTCAGACGTGATTATCCATCAAGACCCCTGTTCGGTGGTGCCTGATGGGCAAAAAGGGCATTGGGAGCTCTAATCACGGCTAAACTATAAGAAATAATGTTATTAGTGTGGTGGGTTTCTAAATTTATTCTTTAAGTGCTTGGGAATTTTTTTACCACAAACTAGACTGACCTGAATCAATTCAGCTGGATAACTTTGATATAATATTCAGCAGTAGCAGCGATAAACGTTCATTTTTTATACCTGTGTCCTGTACCACATATAATAACGTTTAGCGCGATGGCGAAAACAATTCTTAAGAATAGCATCTACAAGCTCAGAGGTAGTCATGATCAAGAAAATCGGTGTATTGACGAGTGGCGGTGACGCTCCAGGTATGAACGCTGCGATCCGTGGTGTTGTACGTGCAGCGTTAGCGAAAGGGTTAGAAGTCTACGGTATTGAGGACGGCTACCTTGGCTTGTACGAAGGTCGAATGAAGCAGCTGGATCGCTCTAGCGTTTCTGACATGATTAACCGCGGTGGTACTTTCTTGGGTTCTGCGCGTTTCCCAGAATTCCGTGACGATAAAGTCCGTGAGAAAGCCGTTGATAACATGCGTAAAGTGGGTTTAGACGCATTGGTTGTTATCGGTGGTGATGGTTCATACATGGGGGCGAAGCGCATCACTGAAATGGGTTTCCCTTGCATTGGTTTGCCTGGCACCATTGATAACGACGTCGCCGGTACCGACTACACCATCGGTTACTTCACCGCGTTAGAAACCGTGGTTGAAGCGATTGACCGTCTGCGTGATACCTCTTCTTCCCACCAGCGTATCTCTATCGTTGAGGTGATGGGCCGCTACTGTGGCGATTTGACCCTGGCGGCGGCGATTGCCGGTGGCTGTGAGTTCATCGTTCTGCCAGAAGTTGAGTTCAAACGCGAAGATCTGGTTAACGAAATCAAAGCGGGCATCATCAAGGGTAAAAAACACGCGATTGTGGCTATCACCGAGCATATCTGTGATATCGATGAGTTGGCGAAACACATCGAGCAAGAGACCGGTCGCGAAACTCGCGCAACGGTACTGGGCCACATCCAGCGCGGTGGTGCGCCGGTTGCTTATGACCGCATTTTGGCTTCCCGTATGGGTGCATACTCCATTGAACTGCTGCTGCAGGGCTATGGCGGTCGTTGCGTCGGTATTCAGAACGAAAAACTGGTTCACCATGACATCATCGACGCCGTTGAAAACATGAAGCGTCCGTTTAAAGGTGACTGGTTAGAAACTGCGAAAATGCTGTACTAATCGTTTCACAAACAGACAGTGAATCTGATTCTAAAAGCCCCGTCTTGGGGCTTTTTGCTTATCTCTACGAATAAATCCCCTGAGTAAAACGCTTTTTATTATTCCCTGAAGGCATAACTGTATCTTTTTTATTCTTTAATGATTCCTCAGGTTTCTGGCAGGCTCTACCTTAACTTCTTGGGGACAAAGTTTTGGAGAGCGGTGATGCATAAATTCGGGATTGGGCTGTCGTTACTGCTGGTGGCTACCGGTGCACTGGCAAAAGATATTCAGTTGCTAAACGTTTCTTACGATCCAACGCGAGAGCTTTATCAACAATACAACGAGGCTTTCAGCAAACACTATAAGCAAGAAACGGGCGATAACGTGACGATCAGGCAGTCTCATGGCGGCTCCGGCAAACAAGCGACCTCGGTCATCAACGGTATCGAAGCCGATGTTGTCACGCTTGCGCTGGCTTATGACGTTGACGCCATCGCTGAACGCGGCCGCATTGATAAAAACTGGATCAAACGCCTACCCGATAACTCTGCACCTTACACTTCGACCATTGTATTTTTGGTACGTAAAGGCAATCCCAAACAGATCCACGACTGGAATGATTTAATCAAGCCGGGCGTTGCCATTATTACCCCGAATCCAAAAACCTCAGGCGGCGCGCGCTGGAATTATTTAGGCGCATGGGGTTATGCATTGCAAAACAACAACAACGATCAGGCGAAAGCGAAAGAGTTCGTGAAGGCGTTGTATAAAAACGTAGAGGTGCTGGATTCTGGCGCGCGTGGGGCAACCAATACCTTTGTTGAGCGAGGTATCGGTGATGTGCTAATCGCATGGGAAAATGAAGCGTTGCTGGCGCAGCATGAGCTGGGCAAAGATCAGTTTGAAATTGTAACGCCAAGCATGTCTATCCTTGCAGAGCCAACGGTATCAGTTGTCGATAAAGTGGTCGATAAGCGCGGTACGCGTCAGGTTGCTGATGAATATCTGAAGTATTTGTATTCACCGGAAGGTCAAACTATCGCGGCGAAGAACTATTACCGCCCGCGCGACGAGGCCATTGCCAAACAATACAGCCAGCAGTTCCCACAGTTGAAGCTGTTTACCGTTGACCAAGTCTTTGGTGGCTGGCAGAAAGCGCAAAAAGAGCACTTTTCAACCGGCGGCGAGTTTGATCAAATCTCGCAGCGATAAAATATCAGATATAAAAAAACCCCGGAGATCCGGGGTTTTTGCATTTAAAGCATAAATAAGCGATTAGGCTTTTTTCGCTTCAGCTGCTGCTTTAACGATAACTGCGAAAGCGTCAGCTTTCAGAGATGCACCGCCAACCAGCGCGCCATCGATGTCTGGCTGGGTGAACAGCTCAGCAGCGTTAGCGGCATTTACAGAGCCACCGTACTGAATGATTACTTCTTCAGCGGCTTCAGCGTTGTGTTTAGCGATATGATCACGGATGAATTTGTGAACGGCCTGAGCCTGTGCTGGAGTTGCAGATTTGCCAGTACCGATTGCCCATACTGGTTCGTAAGCGATGACTGCACCTTTGAACACCTGAGCGCCCATGGTTTTCAGCACGGCGTCTAACTGACGCGCACAAACTTCCTGAGTTTTACCTGCTTCGTTTTCTGCGTCGGTTTCACCGATGCACAGAACAGGGATTAAACCTGCTTCTTTAACCGCTGCGAATTTCTCAGCAATGAACTCGTCGCTTTCTTTGTGGTAAGTACGACGCTCTGAATGGCCGATAATGATGTATTTAGCACCAACATCTTTCAGCATCTGAGCAGAGGTTTCACCAGTGAATGCGCCAGATGCGTTGATACCAACGTCTTGCGCGCCCAGAGCGATACGAGAACCTGCCAGAGTATGTGCAGCCTGATCCAGATAGATAGTTGGTGGCGCGATAGCAACGTCACAGTTGGCCACTTCGCTCAGTTCGTTACGCAGCGCAAGGATCAGTTCGTTGACCATGTGGTGGCTGCCGTTGAGTTTCCAGTTGCCCATGACTAATGGTTGACGCATTTTCATTTCTCCAATTCGGGAACACATAATCGTAAAAGTCTGCCTTACGGCATTGTCTGTAAATCAGTATAGAAAGCTCGCGACTAAGAAGTTTTGTTTTCCATCATGAAATACGAAAGGATGCGACTAAGTTGCATTATCTGATAACGACAGCTTAATCGGTTCAACAGCGAAAGTAATACCTTTTTCTGCGCTATCTGACACCACATAGCGCAATGCCCCATCGTTTTGGGCGAAATAGAGCTGGCCTTTCCCTTTATTCAACAATGAGGAGACCTTAGCGGTGCATTGATCAAAGGACAGTGTAGGCGAAAAATGACGCATGATGGCGGCCATATAATTTACAGCCAGCGCACGTGATGCTTTGTCTTTGTCGTCCGGCTTAACCGTTTTCTTGTCCTCAGCTTTACCACTCTCTTTTTCATCTTTTACGGGAATGGGGGGGATATAAGTAATCTGTAAGCTTTTAATCTTACCGGTGCCTTTTTCCAGCACCACGGAAGAGTAGAGGTCGTCATTGATTTTGCTCGCCGCGCGGGTAATCGCGGTTTCTTCATTTTTAACGCTGATGGCACGGTATTCATTGATGATGAGCGTTGGATTTTCAATGTTGTACTTAGACCGGAACTCAACCAGCGTTAAATCAAAGGTAGGTGCGTTGGGGAGCAGATAAGGCGCCGCAGGGAGTTCGTCACTCAGAGAATGCTTATCATCTGCTGCATGAGCTGAGAAGCTGATGGTGGAGGCCCATAGAAGCAGCATCGGTAAGAGGAAAACGTTGTTGGATGTGTAGCAACTCATTTTTTTCATTGTTGGTCTGATTTTCCAATCCACTATTCTGAATGCTGGTAATACACACGCCTGATACCTGATTAAAGCGTTTTAGGAGGGTGATTGTCAAAATTGTGTGCAAAATTCCCCGATGGCCAATCGAGATAAGGTAGACTTTGCCGCCATTAGGTTTAATTACGTAGGTAACGTCGGAAAATGACCATTCAAAAATGGTGTTTCTCTTTTAACGGACGGATCGGGCGGCGCGATTTCTGGATTTGGATGGGGTTGTGGGCGCTGCTTTTAGTGATTATTTTTTCCATTGCAGGAAGCGGCTGGGTTTCACTGCAAACGGCGGCATTTGGCTTGGTATTTTCTCTTTGGCCAACGGCTGCGGTGCTGGTGAAGCGTTTGCACGATCGTAATAAGTCAGGTTGGTGGGCGCTTTTAGTGGTACTGGCATGGATGCTAGCTGCGGGGAATTGGAGCATGTTGGCCGAGATCTGGCAGTGGGGGGTTGGGCGTTTTGTCCCTACGCTGATTGGTGTGATGATGCTGATTGACTGCGGCTCATTCGTGGGAACAGAAGGTGATAACCGTTTTGGCCCAGAGCCTACACCTGTCGATTTTAAGAACGCAGGGCGTTAAAGCAAAAAAAGTGCCGGACAAATTATCCGGCACCCGATCGTGGCGCTATTACCAGTAATGCTCGCTGGTGATATGGCCTGGTTTACGGCGCAAATGCTTACGCATTCCACGCGTTTCCTTCAGTACCTGCTGGGTATCGCGCACCATCTGCGGATTACCGCATAACATAATGTGGCTGTTATCGGCATCAATTTTCAGGCCGACGGCGGCTTCCAGCGAGCCATCCTCAATTAGTGCGGGAACTCGCCCCTGCAGTGAACCCGCAGCGTTCTCACGGCTAACTACGGTTTGAATCCGCAGTTTACCGTTATAACGCTGCTCAAGTTGTTGCATCAGCGGCAAATAGCTTAGGTCTTGCGCCAAGCGAGCGGCATGAACCAAAACGATATTTTCAAAGCGTTCTAGGTCTTTGCCTTCCTGCAGAATTGACAAATAAGGCCCCAGCGCGGTCCCTGTCGCGAGCATCCATAGCGTATTACAGTCAGGCACCTCTTCCAGAACAAAGAAGCCTGCGGCCTCTTCAGTCACTTGTAAAGTATCTCCGGCCTGCAAGCTGTGCAGGCGAGGGCTGAGCTTGCCATCAGGCACGGTCACCAGATAAAACTCTAAGTTATTATCACTCGGCGCGTTGACGTAAGAGTAAGCGCGTTGCACACGCTCACCGTCGATATCCAAGCCGAGTTTGGCAAACTGGCCAGCCTTAAAGGCATTGACCGGTGCTTGCACTTGTATGCTGAACAGATTATCTGTCCAGTGTTGAACTTGAGTAATGGTTCCCGTTACCCATTCTGCCATGGTTACAACTCCCGAGGTGTAATGCGATATGCACAGCGGCGTGAGTTGGAAATAATATGCTCGACTCGGTCGATTTCATAGTTCGGCCCTAAAAGACGATGCAATAAACTCAGCTCTGAGTTGCATAAGTTACCGCAGTTATGGGCTGCAACGCCAATCGGACAGTGGTTTTCGATCAGGACAACGGCATCGTCTTCGACTTCCAACTCGGCCATATAGCCGTCGTTTTGGCGCAGGCGAGCCAAGGCCTGAAAGCGCTCCTCACCTTCGGGATGCTTTTCAAGCTCGGTCGTATAACGCTGGAAGAGAGAGTCTTCGCGCACGTTAATGAGTTTGTCGACGCCTTCATCACCAAATAATTGCTGTGCGGCGCCAAGTAACACGCGTGACAGATCTTGATGACGATCTGGGAATTGGCCGTGGCCCTTGGTGGTTAATGACCAATAACGCGTTGGGCGACCTACCTTGGTTCTGGCCTCTTCATAACAGACAAGCTCACGTTGCTCGAGCTGCTGTAAATGCTGGCGAATGCCCATAGTCGTGATAGAAATTCTATCTGCGAGCATTTTGGCTGATTGAGGGCCTAGGCTCTTCAACTGCAGCATAATCAGTTCTGGTGTCTTCATGACTCAAATCCTTTTGGAAAGTGGGTATATAGTTTAATAACTTATAAATCGCTATTAAATGATTAATATTCTCTATTTTTAATCTCGTCGCAGAAAGAACATGTTGCTGTAACTTTTTCTTTACGAGTCGGGTACTTTTATATGCCAAATCACACCAGAATAAAGAACCTTACTCTCTCGTTTATTTAAACCAATCTGTTAGATTATGCGCCGATCTATGGGTTTAACTTCCTGACTTTCACCAAGTGAATGGTCGATTATACTAATTTAATGCGTCGGCAAGCGTAAGATAATGAGAAAGCTCGAAAATTTTCATCTGTTAGTGATGTTGATTCTATTAGTCGCCGTTGGTCAGATGGCGCAAACCATTTATGTGCCTTCTATTGCCGATATGGCGCGCGATTTAGGTGTGCGTAGCGGTGCGGTGCAGGGCGTAATGGCGGCGTATTTACTGACCTATGGTGGCTCGCAGTTGATCTACGGCCCGATATCCGATCGGGTGGGCCGTCGCCCCGTTATTCTGCTCGGTATGGGGATTTTCATCGCTGGTGCCTTGTGGGCATTGCTGTCTACCAATTTAGACATGCTGATCATGGCGAGTGCCTTGCAAGGAATGGGGACGGGTGTTGCCGGCGTAATGGCGCGAACGATGCCCCGCGATCTTTACGAAGGGCCTTCTCTGCGTTATGCCAATAGCCTATTAAACATGGGTATTCTGGTTAGCCCGCTGCTGGCACCGGTCATCGGCGGCATGTTGGATTCGGTACTAGGCTGGCGTGCTTGCTATGGCTTCCTACTGCTGCTGTGCGTTTGCGTTATGTTTTCGATGTATCGCTTTCTGCCAGAAACTCGCCCAGCTAACGCACCGCGTAAGAACATGCTTGCCAGCTACAAGATGTTGCTGACTAACGGCTCGTTTGGTTGCTATCTGATTATGCTGGTTGGTGGACTGGCTGGGGTAGCTGTATTTGAAGCCTGCTCCGGCGTCTTAATGGGCGGCGTATTAGGACTTAGCGGCATTGTCGTTAGTATTCTGTTTATTCTGCCTATTCCTGCGGCCTTCTTCGGCGCTTGGTACGCAGGACGTCAGGGAAAAAGCTTCTCCACGCTGATGTGGCATTCGGTGATTAGCTGTTTAGTTGCGGGATTCATGATGTGGATACCAGGCTGGTTCGGCATTATGAATATCTGGACGCTGGTTGTACCTGCGGCGTTGTTCTTCTTTGGCGCTGGAATGCTGTTCCCACTGGCGACCACCGGTGCCATGGAGCCATTCCCGTTCTTGGCGGGTGCTGCGGGTGCTTTAGTGGGTGGATTGCAAAACGTAGGTTCTGGTGCGATGGCGTGGTTTTCAGCGCTGTTGCCTCAGACGGGGCAATTCAGCTTAGGCATGTTAATGACGGCAATGGGCGTGATGATTCTGCTTTGTTGGCTGCCACTGGCGCATAAAATGCAGCAGCAAGGGCATATGGCGTAGTTGAGCGAACATCGTTCAGCCTCCTCGAGAACGGGAGGCTGAACGAGTGAAACTAGATAATCAATTCGCAGATCTTCGGATCTTTACGGTCTAGGTAATGCGTTGAGCGAATGCGGCGAATCGTTCGCGATTTACCACGAATCAGCAGCGTTTCCGTTGTCGCCATATTGCCTTTACGATAAATCCCTTCCAGCAAATCGCCCTTCGTGATCCCCGTTGCGGAGAACACCACGTTATCGTTACGCGCCATTTCATCCAGACGCAGCACTTTACCGGCTTCAATACCCATTTCAGCACAGCGCTTCAGCTCTTGCTCGCCTAAAGCACGGTTTTCAGGCGTGTCGCCTTTTACGTCGTGGCGTGCCAGCAGGCGGCCATGCATATCGCCATCCAGAGCACGAATAACGGCGGCTGATACTACGCCTTCAGGCGCACCACCGATGCCATACATCACATCGACTTCGCTTTCAGGCATACAGGTCAGAATTGAGGCGGCAACATCACCGTCAGGAATGGCAAAAACTTTAACGCCCATCGCCTGCATTTCCGCAATAACGCCATCATGGCGAGGTTTTGCCAGCGTGATGACGGTCAGTTCATGCAGTGGTTTTTCCAGTTTTTCAGCTACTAAACGCAGGTTTTCGGCCAATGGACGATTTAAATCGATAACCCCCTTAGCTTGAGGCCCTACGACTAACTTTTCCATATACATATCTGGCGCGCGTAAAAACGTACCCTTATCACCGACAGCCATCACGGCGAGCGCATTTGACTGCCCCATGGCCGTCATGCGAGTGCCTTCAATAGGATCTACCGCGATATCAACCTGATCGCCGTTGCCAGTACCGACACGCTCGCCGATATATAACATTGGCGCTTCATCGATCTCTCCTTCACCGATGACGATTTCCCCGTCGATATCGACCTGATTAAGCATAATGCGCATCGCATTTACGGCAGCGCCGTCGGCGGCATTTTTGTCACCACGACCTAACCATTTATAACCTGCCAGTGCTGCGGCTTCTGTGACGCGGGAGAACTCGATGGCTAATTCACGTTTCATTGTAGATCCGTATTGGTTACTGAAAGTTTGAAGGATAAAGACGGGAGGGGATTTTAGCACAAGGTGAGTGGGGGGATTGGAAAACGATTGCAGGGGCATCATGCTGCTGCCTTCTATTCTATGTTGGAGCGGTGAAGGGTTTCATCCGCCAGTCAGCAAATTTGTTTCCATGAATCCGTTGGCGTAGGCGTCCGATGAGAGCCCCGTTGCGCGGGGGCTCTTAACTCGCGCGCTTTTTACCGAGCTGTTTGGCCGACCGGTCTCGGAGCGCACATCCTGTGCGCCCTCAACCTGCCACCAGCATCCCTGCTGGCGGCTCTAAAATACATTCTTTCAACAGGACAAGACAAAAGATAAAAGGCAAAAGACATTTTTGTCTTTTTAACTATTTAAGTTTTGGTAGAGAGAGCCGCCGGTACAGGGATGTACCGGTGGAGTTTGGGGCGCCCTGGATGGGCGATACCAAACCGGAGCGGAGATGGCGTCTCGGACAAAAGCGCGAGGATTGAAGGGGCGCGCGCTGGCGCCCCTCATCGGTCGCCTACGCCAGTGGTTGCAGAAAAACACAACGGATAGCGGGCGAACGAAACCTTACACCTTAGCTTTACATAAATATCAATCGTGCTCTTCCCACGCCTGAGCGCGTGACACCGCTTTTTTCCAGCCGCTGTAGCGGTAGTTACGCTCTACGGTTTCAATGCTTGGACGGAATTCACGTTCGATAGTCGCTTTACTGCGCAGCTCTTCCAGGTCGCTCCAGAAACCAACGGCTAAGCCAGCCAGATAAGCTGCACCCAACGCGGTCACTTCTAGCACCGCAGGGCGTTCAACACGCGTACCGAGGATGTCAGACTGGAACTGCATCAGGAAGTTGTTGGCAACGGCACCACCGTCGACACGCAGCGCTTTCAGACGAGTACCTGAGTCTGCCTGCATGGCGTCTAGCACATCACGAGTTTGATAGGCGATAGATTCCAACGTGGCACGGATGATGTGGTTGCTATTGACGCCACGGGTTAGACCGAAGATCGCGCCACGCGCATACGGGTCCCAATACGGTGCGCCCAAACCGGTGAAGGCAGGAACAACGTACACGCCGTTGCTGTCTTTGACTTTCGTAGCGAAGTACTCAGAGTCGGCCGCATCGTTGATAAGCTTCATCTCATCGCGCAGCCACTGAATGGATGCACCACCGATAAATACTGCACCTTCCAGCGCATAGTTAACTTCACCGCGTGGGCCACAGGCGATGGTCGTTAACAGGCCGTGTTTAGAAGGAACTGCTTCTTTGCCGGTGTTCATCAGGAGGAAGCAGCCGGTGCCATAGGTATTTTTCGCCATGCCTTCCTGGACACACAGTTGGCCATAAAGCGCTGCCTGCTGGTCACCCGCGATACCCGCGATAGGAATACGTGTCCCGCCTTTACCACCGATGTTGGTTTGACCATAGATTTCTGACGATGGGCGTACGGTTGGCAGCATTTCGCGAGGGATATCCAGCGCTTCCAGCATGCGCTCATCCCACTCAAGGGTGTGGATGTTGAACATCATGGTACGAGAGGCGTTGGTATAATCAGTGACGTGAACACGCCCCTGAGTCATTTTCCATACCAGCCATGTATCCACGGTACCGAACAGCAGTTCGCCTCGCTTCGCACGTTCACGCGAACCTTCAACGTGATCCAGAATCCATTTTACTTTGGTACCGGAGAAATACGGGTCAACCACTAAGCCTGTATTGTGGCGAATGTACTCTTCCATGCCCGCTTTTTTCAGCTTTTCACAAATGTCAGCGGTACGGCGGCATTGCCAGACGATAGCGTTATAAATTGGCTTACCGGTTTCTTTTTCCCACACGATGGTGGTTTCACGCTGGTTGGTGATACCGATACCGGCGATTTGATCTGAACTAATATCTGCCTTCGCAAGAACTTCGACCAGAGTAGAACTTTGCGTCGCCCAAATCTCCATTGGGTCATGTTCAACCCATCCTGCTTTTGGATAGATTTGCTCAAATTCACGCTGAGAGACGCTGATGATATTAGCGTCATGATCCAGTACCACAGCACGAGAGCTGGTGGTTCCTTGGTCGAGCGCGACGATGTATTTTTTTTCGGTCGTCATAACATTAATCCTGCGTTGATGAACTGAAAACGACATGGTGTCTCAAAGAGATGAAAACCGGCGCAGATATCACCTACGCCGGTGAATGACTAAGCCTTACGCTGTTCGGGTTTCGCTGCTGGCTCATCTTCTAACTTGCACACATCACATGGCAAGTGGCGGCCAATCAATGAGCGGTAACCGAAGGCACCAATACATGCACCGACGATTGGGCCAAAGATAGGTACTAAGAAGTATGGAATATCACGGGCACCCGTAAAGGCCACTTCACCCCAGCCTGCCACATAGGTAAAGATTTTAGGTCCAAAGTCACGGGCTGGATTTAGGGCAAATCCGGTTAGTGGACCCATGGATGCACCGATAACTGCGATCAGGATACCGATCAACAGCGGCGCTAATGGCCCACGCTGAATCCCGTTGCCGTCATCAGTAAGAGCGAGGATCAAGCACATCAGAATGGCGGTAATCACGGTTTCAACCAAGAAGGCTTGTCCAACCGAGATATGTGGATTTGGGTAAGTTGAGAATACGCCCGCCTGATCCAAGCTGGCTACGCTGCCGCGCACGATGTGGTTGGCTTGTTCATAATCGACAAACAGGTTGTGATATAAGCCATACACCAGGGCTGCCGCGCAAAATGCACCTGCGATTTGCGCGATGATGTAAGGCACAACCTTACGTTTATCGAAGCAGGCAAATAGCCATAACGCGATGGTCACGGCAGGGTTAAGGTGTGCACCAGAAATGGCGGCAGTAAGGTAAATTGCCATGGCAACACCCAAGCCCCAAATGACGCTTATTTCCCACTGACCAAAACTTGCGCCCGCCAGCTTGAGTGCGGCTACGCAGCCACATCCAAAAAATATCAGCAACGCGGTGCCAAGAAACTCAGCGATGCATTGCCCTTTTAACGTTGAACTAGCTGTTTGGCTCATGACTTGATGTCCTAACGACGAATTATTGTAGGGAGTAAGGCTCAGCCCTTATCTATTTATTTTGGGCTTGTTGTAAATTTATCGTTAACGAGCAAAAACGAGAAATAGCGAAATCAAAATGTGTGTGCTTCGTCATAAAAATGAGTGAAGCCGCGCATTTAGTGCTCTTTTAGCGAAATTTTTTTGTGATCTGACCACTGACACAGATCATGGTGACACGATTTTGTAAAATAATTGTGAAAACAACATCGTAGAGAAAAATGCTTTTTTTAGGGATTTGCTGATAGGCAGAAGGTGCGAATTTGTTACAGACTGCACTTTGCCTCAGTATCGCGCTAGACAGTAGAGAATGGGGTACATACAATCGGAGTTGAAAAGAATTTATTGCGCAGTGGCTTGCGCGCCTTGAGGTGACAGCAGCCGTTGTGTTTATGGGCGCAACTATATTTTCGCAGTGGGTGCTAAAGAAACGCACTCACTACAGCAGATGTACGCCTGGCTATGATAAGGGGACAGAAGAATGTCATTTGAAGTATTTGAAAAATTGGAAGCAAAAGTTCAGCAGGCGATTGATACCATTACGCTGTTGCAGATGGAAATCGAAGAGCTGAAAGAACAAAACACTCAACTGAATCAAGAAGTTCAGCAAGCCGCTGGCTCTCGTGAGTCTTTGGTGCGTGAAAACGAACAGCTTAAAGAAGAACAAACTGCATGGCAGGAGCGCCTGCGCTCTTTGTTAGGCCGCATGGATGAAGTTAACTAAGCTGTCTTTATTCATGGTTAAGATATAAAAAAGGCGCTCAATGAGCGCCTTTTCTCACAAAGGAAGCGATGGATTATTCAAGATCCAACGGTTCTTCGGAAAGAATAATACCGGTGTTATCTGCATACAGATGATCACCAGAGAAGAAGGTCACGCCGCCGAAATTGACGCGGATATCGCTTTCGCCGATGCCTTCTCCGTCTGCGCCAGCAGGAATGGCCGCCATTGCTTGAATACCGATATCCAGTTCCTCAAGGTCATCGACCTGACGAACGGCACCGTACACCACAATGCCTTCCCACTCATTCTGAGCTGCAAGACGAGCCAGTTCCGCGTTGATTAAAGCACGGCGCACAGAACCGCCGCCGTCGATGACCATTACGCGTCCACGTCCGTTTTCTTCCAGCAATTCATAGAGCAGGCCGTTATCCTCAAAGCATTTCACGGTAGTGATCTGCCCGCCAAACGAAGTACGCCCACCAAAGTTGGAGAACAACGGTTCTACTACATTCACATCTTCATGATAAATGTCGCATAGTTCGGAAGTATCGTATTTCATAGGATTAACGTCTGTTTGCCGCAGGGGGGTCTAGTATATCCCCTTATTCATGTTGTTTGCAAAAACACCAATTGTTAAATATGACTAAACGCGGCGCTGGCGCACGTTTTGCGCGCCAGCGAAAAGAGGGGAATTAGCTGAGCACGGTGCCAATGGCGAATAAGACGTTGGCTAGTAAGGCACTTTTCACCATGTTTTCTAGCATCGGTCGCATTGCTTCTGGCGTGCGGTGTGTGAAAACGTAGCGGCCATGCTTATACAGCATGGGGATAGCGAGAACGAACAGCCAGCCAAACGCGCTTTTGAGATTCACCAAGGCGAACAAGGCTAAGCACACCACGGCGCCAATCAGTAAAGCCACGTGGTAGACGCGTGCTTTGATGGGCCCGAGACGTACAGCCAGCGTGTTTTTGCCATTCACCGCATCATTTTCGATATCGCGCAGGTTATTGATATTCAAAACCGCCGTGGCTAAGAAACCACAGGCCGTGGCTGGCAGCATGACAACGCTGTCAAAAGTCCCCGCCTGCAGATAATAGGTGCCTGCTACGCTGAGCCAGCCAAAGAAGACCAGCACGGAAATATCGCCCAAACCCATATAGCCATAAGGACGAGTGCCTACGGTGTAGGTAATCGCGGCGATGATGGCCATCAAACCTAAAACCAAAAATCCGATGATATCTTGTGGCTTCTGGCAGGCGACGGCAATGAGTGCAATACCGGATAAAATGGTGATCACCACGGTAATGCCGAGCGCTCGCTTCATCTGCGCTTGGGTAATCACGCCTTTTTGCATACCACGCAATGGCCCGATGCGCTCTTCGGTATCGCTTCCTTTCACGGCATCGCCATAGTCATTGGCGAGGTTGGAGAGAATTTGCAGCATCGCCGCCGTCAGTAGCGCAAGCAGGGCAATTTCGACCTTAAAGGTATGTTGCCACGCTGCAATGGCAGAACCGGTGACAATAGATGCCAAAGCCAGCGGCAAGGTACGCAGGCGCAAACTTTCCAACCAGGCGCGTGGCCTGCTAATTGTTGTTGATGAACTCATTATTCGCTTCAGTCGCTCAGGGGATCCCATCGTGAAATATTCGGGTGAGGGTTCCAGTTAAGGTCGGTAATCTACCATATTTTATCAAATGGATATTGTATACCCGTTATACGTGATGCTGCCTCGGTGTTAGCCGTGGCGTGCAACGCCAATATTTTAGGGTATAGACGTAAAAAAGGGAGGCCAAAGCCTCCCTTTTACCACAACCGATAGGGACGGTTCTTAAAACGAATTATAGGATAAACCGGCTCAGATCTTCATCTGCAACGAGCTCATCGAGATGATTACGCACATATTCCGCATCAATCGTCACTGTTTGGCCGCTCATATCGCTGGCTTCGAAGGAAATTTCTTCGACCAGACGTTCCAGAATGGTGTGTAAGCGACGTGCACCGATGTTTTCTGCGCTTTCGTTAACTCGCCATGCCGCTTCAGCGATATGACGTACGCCGTCAGCGGTGAAGTTAATGGTCAGGCCTTCGGTGGCCATCAACGCCTGATACTGTTCTGTCAGGGACGCACTTGGCTCGGTCAGGATACGTTCGAAGTCTTCTGTCGTCAGCGCCTGTAGCTCAACGCGGATTGGCAGACGGCCCTGTAGTTCTGGGATCAGATCCGATGGGCTGGATACTTGGAATGCGCCAGAAGCAATAAACAGAATGTGATCGGTTTTCACCATGCCGTGCTTGGTGGAAACGGTGCAGCCTTCAATCAGAGGCAACAGGTCACGCTGAACGCCTTCGCGGGAAACGTCTGGGCCAGAGGATTCACCGCGTTTACAGATTTTGTCGATCTCATCGATAAATACGATACCGTTTTGCTCAACGGCGTGAATCGCCTGCTCTTTCAGCTCTTCTGGATTAACCAGTTTTGCGGCTTCTTCTTCAATCAGTAGCTTGAACGCTTCTTTGATTTTGATTTTGCGCGCTTTCTGCTTTTGACCGCCCAGATTTTGGAACATGGACTGCAGCTGGTTGGTCATTTCTTCCATGCCAGGAGGTGCCATGATTTCAACGCCAACCGGTGAAGCGGCTAATTCTAATTCGATTTCTTTATCATCGAGCTGACCTTCACGCAGTTTCTTGCGGAAGCTCTGGCGTGCAGCGGATGGCTCGGCGCTTTGCTCAGCCTGACCCCAGTTGTTTTTTGCTGGTGGGATCAAGACGTCCAGAATACGCTCTTCGGCCATTTCTTCGGCGCGATAGCGGTTCTTTTCGATGGACTGCATGCGCACCATTTTCATGGCGGAGTCAGTCAGATCACGGATGATAGAGTCAACTTCTTTGCCCACATAGCCCACTTCGGTGAACTTGGTGGCTTCAACCTTGATGAACGGTGCGTTGGCTAATTTAGCCAGACGACGGGCGATTTCGGTTTTACCGACGCCGGTTGGGCCGATCATCAGAATATTTTTTGGTGTCACTTCATGACGCAGCTCATCGTTGAGCTGCATACGACGCCAGCGGTTACGCAGGGCAATTGCCACGGCGCGTTTTGCCGAGTGTTGGCCAATGATGTAGCTGTCGAGTTCGCTGACAATTTCGCGTGGGGTCATCTCAGACATGTTTGGAGTCCTTACGCTTTGGAGTCTAATTCTTCAATGGTGTGGAACTGATTGGTGTAGATGCAGATATCACCAGCTATACCCAGCGCTTTATCAACGATTTCGCGGGCACTCAGTTCTGTGTTTTCTAGCAATGCGCGAGAGGCTGCCTGAGCATAAGGGCCGCCGGAACCTATCGCGATTAAATCATTTTCAGGCTGAATAACGTCACCGTTGCCGGTGATGATGAGGGAGGCGTTTTCATCCGCGACGGCCAGCAGCGCTTCGAGCTTGCGCAGCATGCGGTCGGTGCGCCAGTCTTTGGCAAGCTCAACGGCGGCTTTAACCAAATGTCCCTGATGCAGTTCCAGTTTACGTTCAAAGAGTTCGAACAGGGTGAAGGCATCTGCGGTGCCGCCAGCAAATCCGGCAATAACGCGGTCGTTATAGAGACGACGCACTTTACGAACATTACCTTTCATCACGGTATTGCCCATGGTCGCCTGACCATCACCACCGATCACCACTTTACCGTTGCGGCGTACGCTTACTATTGTTGTCACGAGCAGACCCCCGTAGCTGACGAAATAAGAACCCCACACTTTTGTGTGGGGGCATTGTCAGATAGATGGGGGGGATATTTTGCTTTTCAACCCCCGACGGAGAGGGCAATACAGCCAGACATCCCATCACCCTTCAATCGTTGCAGCATTTTGTCTGCTGAAGCGCGGCTGGTGTATGGGCCTAACAGAACGCGATTCCAGCCACCGCCAGCGGTAATACGGCTTTCTACGCCGCCAAAGGCGAGCTGGGCTCTGACTGATTCCGCCTGATCGGTGCTGCGGAATGAACCACATTGCACCATCCATTTCTGCGCGTTTTCTTTTTCAGGTGCTTTCTCAGCCGCTTTTTCTGTTTTGGTCTCTTTTGCTGGTGCAGGTTGCTCTGCCACGCTTGTCACCGGAGCCGGTTTTTCTTTGTGCGGCTGCTGAACCGGTGGCTGAGTCGCTTGCACTGGTGGTGCTGTGCGCACAGGACGTGCCGGTTCAGTGGTGGTTTGGCGAGGCTGAGAAGGTGCCGTATTTTGCTGAGAGAACGGATTGCGTGGCTGTGAACTCGTGACCGGCTGTTGCTGGGTATAGGTTTGATCCGGCATCCGGCTATTTTGCGGCGCGCGACGTGCAATCTGCGTTTGATCGTTATACGGCACTTCAGACAGCTGAGTTGGCTGCTGACGCATATCAGACTGCATTTGGTCGAGAAGCTGGCGCTGTTCTGCGGTCAGCTGTGGCTGCTGCGTAGGTGCAGTGGCTGCGCTACTGGTGGGATCTGTAGGCGTAGCAACGCCAACCTGACGATTCTCAAGTTCTTTGATGTAACGCCAGCGCTCTTCCGGTTTTGGAGGAAGACCATTACCCGCATGTTTGGCCTGCGTCGGTAACAGTTCATCACTGTCTGGCTTATGGTGAGTCAGGAAATAAAGGCCGGCAGCGAAAGTCACTAAAACCCCCAAGGCGACAACCACCATGGTTTTAGAGATACTCCGAGATGATTTTTTCTTTTTCCGGGTATTGGTTTTGCGCTTCGCTCCTGATGAGCGGCCCCGGCTCACATAGTCTCTTTGTGCCACTGTCTTTTCGCTACATCGTGATTTTGAATTAAGAGCGCCATGTTACTGAACTCATCCCAATTTAACTAGCGTTTCGGCGCAGATGTACTTCCTCTGACGATAAATTCGCTGTCTAACAGTCTTGAACCGCTCACCACAGAGCGACTGTGAAGCTGTTCTAACAGCAATAACATCGCTTCTCGGCCAATTTGGTAGCGTGGTTGAGAAACGGTGGTCAGCGGAGGATCGCAGTACTGCGCCTGTTTTATATCGTCAAAACCGACCAGAGAAACGTCATCGGGTACGCGTAATCCCATGCGCTTGGCTTGAGAAAGCGCGCCAATCGCCATCACATCACTATGGCAGAAAATCGCCGTTGGTGGCTGTGGCAAGGACATCAGATTATGCATAGCCTGTGCGCCAGCCTCATAGGTAAAGTCGCCGCGCTCAACAAAACTTTTCTCTTCGGCGATACCGCAGCGTCGCAATGCCTGAATATAGCCACGTAGGCGATATTTACTCAGTGGCATACTTTCAGGGCCTGCAATACAGGCAATACGATGATGACCTAGCTCATGCAGATAGAGCACGGCCTCAAAGGCTGCGGTGAGGTTATCGATATGGACAGTTGGAAGTTCAAGTTCGGGAGCGAACTCGTTAGCCATCACCATCGGTGGCAAATTTTTCTGTTCTTCTTTGCTGGCATCAAAAGGAACGTTCGAGCCGAGCAGCAGCATGCCATCGATTTGTTTAGTGATAATAAGGTTAACGAAGGTTTTTTCCTGCTGCTGTTGCTGAGCGCAGTCGCCTAGCAAAACCAAATACCCATGCTCAGCGGCGGTGCGTTCTACGCCTTGGATCACTTCGGCAAAAAAAGGATCGCAGATATCAGGCACAATCACCAGAATCGTGCGCGATTCATTTCGCTTGGCGCTGCGGGCCAACGCATGCGGAGAATAACCAACGGCTAATACGGCCTGTTCAACTTTTTGGCGGGTAGATGCAGAGACTTTCTCGGGGTTCATCAATGCTCGTGAAACGGTGGCCGTTGAGACACCGGCGTGTTCAGCCACATCTTTCATGGTGGCAGCAGACATGCTTTGCTTCTCTTCCAACGCTGTTCTCCTTGCGTCTGGCGAAACGCCGACGCGGCGAGTGTTGCTCGTCCTGTTTTACTGAATGAAAACCAGCTTCCTTGCGTCATCCCAAATTTTATTGTCTGGAATGCTCATACCAGTTCATGAATTACCATATGGATCACATTTTAAACAGAATGCACCCTGCTGTTGTTACCTAATTTGCATGAGAAATGTGACCTAGATAGATTTTTTAGATCGGGATCGCAAATCATCATTTTTATCTCTCTGTCTGATGGCCTTTCTCATCAAGGCAGATCAGTTATCGGTAGGGTCAACGTCCACTGTCCATTTTACTTTTTTCACCGTTGGCAACGTGCCAATCAGTGGCAGTGTGCCTTTAACAATTTTCTGTAAACGGGCACGAGACGGATGTTGAAGCAGCAACTGCCAGCGGAATCGTCCTCCGCGTTTGGGTTGCAGCGCGGGTACCGGCCCTAGAATCCAGAATGACTCATCACGCAGTGGGCTGGCTTCTAATAGATTTCTTAATTGTTGCAAAAACTGGGGTGCATTTTGGTTATCGTGATCGTCGGCGCGTACCATGATGTGGCTGGTATACGGGGGAAGAAATACGCTTTTGCGCTCTTTTAAGGCCTGCTCGGCAAACGCATCATAGCCTTGGTTAAGCAGTGTCAGCAGTAAAGGGTGCTCTGGGTGATGGGTTTGTAATATGACTTCGCCCTGTTTTCCTGCGCGGCCCGCGCGGCCCGATACCTGCGTATAAAGTTGGGCAAAACGTTCGGCAGAGTGGAAGTCAGCGGAAAACAGCGCGCCGTCTACGTCAAGCAAAGCTACCAGCGTGACGTTAGGAAAGTGATGGCCCTTCGCCAGCATTTGGGTGCCGATCAAGATACGAGCGCCACCGCGGTGTACTTCAGCCAATTGTTGCTCTAATGCGCCTTTGCGGCTGGTGGTATCGCGGTCAATGCGGGTAATCGGCGTGTCAGGGAAAAGCGCCACGAGCTCGGTTTCTAATTGTTCCGTTCCCAACCCAACAGGCACTAAATTGGTGGTGCCACACTGTGGGCACTGGCGCGGGATTGGCTTTTGGCTGTCGCAATGATGGCAGCGCAAATGGTGCTGCTGCTGATGCAGGGTGTAGTAATGATCGCAGCGCTGACATTCGGCAATCCAGCCACATTCATGGCACAGTAGCGCTGGAGCAAAACCTCGGCGGTTTAAAAATAAAATCACCTGATTACCGGCGTCAACGTGTTGTTTCATTCGTTGCAGCAAGGGCTGTGCAAGACCGGCTTTTAGCGGCAGGCCTTTTAAATCGAGCAAGTGTTGGGTGGCTGGTTTTGCGTTTCCCGCTCGCTGCGTGAGCCGCAAACGACGGTATTTACCCAACTCAACGTTATGCAATGTTTCTAATGCGGGTGTAGCCGAACCCAGCACGATAGGGATATCTTCCTGATGTGCGCGGAATACGGCTAAATCACGCGCGTGGTAGCGCCAGCCTTCCTGCTGCTTATAAGAACTATCATGCTCTTCATCAATGATGATAACGCCTAAGCGAGCAAAGGGCGTAAACAGCGCTGAGCGCGTCCCGATAACGATGGCGCTTTCACCGTTGCGCGCCCGCAGCCAAGCCGCGAGGCGTTCACTGTCGTTTAAACCAGAATGAAGCACATCTACCGGGGCGTTGAACCGTTCTCTAAACCGGGCGATGGTTTGCGGGGTGAGTCCTATCTCAGGTACTAAAACCAGCGCTTGGCGGCCCTGTGCGAGAATATTTTCGATGACGCTTAAATAAACTTCGGTTTTGCCGGAGCCGGTGACGCCCGCCAGCAACCATGCGCTGAACTGGTTGTCTTCGCTACGAATCGCGCCCACGGCGGTGGCTTGTTCAGTGTTGAGCTTTAAGCGCTCACCGTTTACCGCATAGTTTTTACGCCAGTCTTGAAGCTCTGGCGACTCAGCGCGTAACTCGGCCAGCCCTTTGGCTTTGATGCTTTGTAGTGCGGCATCGGTGAGATCGCATTCAACGACCTGATGGCGATACAGAGGCCGCTGCAACAACATGGCGAGCGCTTGCTGCTGCTTGGGGGCGCGTTTGAGTGTTTCAGATAGGGTCGCTTTGCCCTGTTCCGTTATCACCCATTGCCAGAGTTGCCCATGCTGGGCGGGTTTCCCCTGACGTAGCATCACCGGAAGCGCATGAAATAAAACCTCGCCGATCGGGTAGTGATAATAGTCTGCCGCCCAGCGCAGCATGTGCCACATGCGGGAGGAAAATAGCGATTCATCGTCAATGATATGGTGAATCGACTTTAAATTTTCGAGCGGAAGTTCGCTGTGCTCGCTGACGCCGGTGATAATGCCGATCATTTTACGCTGTCCAAAAGGCACACTGACCCGTACACCCACGGCGGGTTTCACACCTGCGGGCAGAAGGTAATCAAAGGTGCGTGGCAATGGAACGGGTAAAGCTACGTGAGCGACCGACATGTTTTATCCTGCTTCTAAATGTATGCGTAGTTTACATGCAGGGAGGGGGGAGTGAATCAGTTTAATTGATATCGCTGATTTTACGTGTCGTAATAGAAGATGAATAAAGCCACTTGCAATTCGATTGCGGTGGATGTTTTATCTCTGTATAATTCGCCGCCTTTGATAGTCTTTTTTATCAAACCAAATTTATCAACCACGCGTGGTGTCTGGCGGAATAGGGCTGGATAGCGACGCGGCCTTAACTGAGGTTATCCCATGAAACAAGGTATCCACCCGAACTACGTTGCAATCACTGCAACTTGCTCTTGCGGCAACGTGATTAAAACTCATTCTACCGCAGGTCACGACCTGAACCTGGACGTATGTGGTAACTGCCACCCGTTCTATACTGGCAAGCAGCGTGATGTTGCTACCGGTGGTCGTGTTGACCGCTTCAACAAGCGTTTCAGCGTACCAGGCACTAAGAAGTAATTCTTTTTGCTCAAGAAAAAGGCACCTAAGGGTGCCTTTTTTGTTGCCTAAAATTCAGTGAAATAGGCGTACAAATAAAAAAGCCTCTTCGAGAAGAGGCTTTTTACTTTTAGTGATGACCTACTACTGATTACCGACCTGATCGCCATACGGCAATTTGTCGTAATCGTGCAGACCTTTCTTCGCATACGGGTTGCCGATCCAACGTGTTGTTTCCACAAAGTTTGGACTCACCAAACTTCTCTCAGGATTAAACAGGTCGTATTTCAAACCAGCCATGTCAGACCATGTATGAATCAGCTCTGAGCTGCTGTATTTACGATTGGTCATGGAAGTAAAGTCACGCGGGTGCGCTTGCTGCCAGCTTGGTGATGTCCACAGAATGAACGGGATGCTGTACATATGGCGCGTTGGTGCCGCCTCGTTACGTCCCTGAATGTTGTGTGGAGGTGTGTCATACACTTCTTCACCGTGGTCAGAGAAATACAGCAGGAAACCGTTCGGGTTCGTTGCGGAGTAATCTTTGATCAGGCTAGAAACCACGAAGTCGTTGTACAGGTTAGCGTTGTCATACTCGTTATAAGAGTCAATCTGATCTTGGCTTAAACCTGGAGGCACGCCTTCGGCGTTATTAAACTTATCAAATCCTTCTGGGTAGCGGAATTTGTAGTTAATGTGCGTACCCAGCAGATGTACCACGATAAATTTCTTCGGTGCAGGATCGGCCATCACTTCTTTAAATGGCTTCAGCACGTCGCCGTCGTACTGACGAGCGCTCTGTGTACGCTGTTGGTTCAGGTAATACTGCTTATCTGTTTGCTGGGAGAACAGGGTTAGCATGGTATTACGCTTGGTCATGGTTTGCTGGTTAGTGATCCAGAAGGTTTTGTAACCCGCCTGCTTCATCATGTTCATCAATGAAGGTTGGGTGAGATACAGATCTGGATTCTTCTCGTTAGCGAACGTCAGAGCCTGCTGCAAGATCTCGATGGTGTAAGGACGGGATGTAACCACGTCGTTGAACACGGTCAGGTTCTTGTCAGTTTTATGGATTTCATCCAACTGCGGCGTGGTCTCACGCGGATACCCGTACAGGCTCATATGGCCGCGTTGAGTTGATTCGCCAATCACCAGAACCAGAGTACGCGGTGCGTTACCGCTGGTATCGGTAAGGTTTGCAAGCGGAGGCAACGCGCTGTTTTCTTTCATCAGCGCCTGTAGGCTTGCAAGCTGGTTACGATATTCGAAATAGCCGGTGATCATTTGCCATGGAGCCGCGGGCTCCATACGTGACGTTAGACTCGGTAAGGAATCTACAAACGAACGTTTCTTAATCACCATGTTATAGGCCAGCGGATTAACGATCAGGCCATAGAAGATCGCGGCTGGAATAACATAACGCCAGAATGATGGGATATATACTGGGCGTACGCGAGTCCATAAGAAAGCGCAAACAACGGTATAAGCCAGCAATAGAAGAGCGAGATGAAGGCTGAAATATTGACTGAAGTACTCTCCGGCTTCGCTGGTATTCGATTCAAACATCACAAACAGGACGCTTTGGGAGAACTCTTGTCCATAGATGATGTAATAACCCAAAGAACACAGCGATGCTGCCCATAAAATAATGCCAATAACCGCAGCAATAATGCGGGTTTTATTTGGGAATAAAAATACGGGAATTAGCCAAAGGGAACTGTACAGCAATGAATCGCGAATGCCGTTGGAGCCACTGTATCCCGTTACGAGGATAACAGCCTGAAGAACGGTAGAGAAAAACCAAAAGAACAGGAGAAGCCAGAATAACGCTTTCCAGCTGAATGCCTTATCTGCGTTTGGAGATGAAATCATATTATTTCAGCCTATCAGAGAATATCACCGCGGGGATGTTAGTCATCTAACCTTAAAGGAACCTTAGTTTTTATTAACGGATTAAGTAAACCGCAATAAACATGTGTCTCGGAATTAATGAACAACGAGTAAGCGCTGCAATAAAGCCGAACGATACTAGCAATATTATTTTTTCGTAACAATAGATGCTAATTTTTAATAAAAGTTCGTGATGTATTGTGATTTTTCATTGAAGGAAAGTATTACGTACAGTTGTTTGGCGAAGACTTGAGAGATCTGAGGGGGGCGCTAGAAGAAAAACGCGCTAACTAAAGAGATAGCGCGTCTATTGTCAGGGAGAGATTAGCCTGTATTGCGCATACCGGCTGCAACGCCTGCGATGGTGACCATCAGCGCTTGTTCAACGTTAGCATCCGGCTCCGGCAGCGAGCGTGAACGGTGCAGCAATTCAGCCTGCAGTACGTTTAAAGGATCGGTATACACATTGCGCAGCGCGATAGACTCTGCGATCCATGGCAGATCCTCCATCAAGTGATCGTCATTGGCGATGGTGAGTACCACTTTGATATCTTTCGAGAGCTGATCGCGCAGCTGTTTGCCTAGCGGCCACAGTTTTTCGTCAACCAAGCGCTGATCGTAGTATTCAGCCAGCCATAAATCTGACTTCGCAAACACCATTTCTAGCATGCCAATGCGGGTTGAGAAGAACGGCCAGTCGCGGCACATGGTTTCCAGCGTTGACTGTTTTCCTTCATCTACGGCGGCCTGTAGCGCAGCCCCCGCACCCAGCCAAGCTGGCAGCATTAAGCGGTTTTGCGTCCAAGCGAAGATCCATGGAATAGCGCGCAGGCTTTCTACGCCGCCGTTTGGTTTACGTTTGGCAGGGCGAGAACCCAAAGGCAGTTTGCCAAGCTCAAGCTCAGGCGTGGCAGAGCGGAAGTAAGGCACGAAGTCCTTATTTTCACGTACATAGCCACGATACATATCGCAGGAAACGTCTGACAACTCATCCATTAAATCGCGCCATTCCTGCTTTGGTGCCGGCGGTGGCAACAGATTCGCTTCCAGAATCGCGTTGGTATACAGCGATAGGCTGCTGATGGTGACCTGTGGTAAACCGAGTTTGAAGCGGATCATCTCGCCTTGCTCGGTGACACGCAGACCGCCTTTCAAGCTGCCCGGCGGTTGTGAAAGCAGAGCCGCATGAGCCGGTGCACCACCGCGACCGATTGAACCACCGCGACCGTGGAACAGGGTCAATGCCACGCCCGCTTTTTCGCACACGTTAACCAAGGCTTCTTGAGCACGATATTGCGCCCATGATGCTGCCATCACGCCTGCATCTTTTGCTGAGTCAGAGTAGCCAATCATCACCATCTGCTTACCCTGAATAAAGCCACGATACCAATCGATGCTCAACAGCTGAGTCATCACGTCTTCGGCATTATTTAAGTCATCCAGAGTTTCAAACAGCGGAGCAACAGGTAACGCGTAAGGGCAGCCCGCTTCTTTCAATAGCAGATGAACAGCGAGAACGTCGGAAGGGGTGCGCGCCATCGAAATCACATAGGCGGCGATGGAGCCCTGAGGTGCCTCCGCGATCACGCGGCAGGTATCAAAGACTTCTTTAGTTTCAGCGCTTGGCTCCCATTGGCGTGGAACCAGTGGGCGTTTAGAGTTGAGTTCACGCACCAAGAAGGCCTGTTTGTCAGCTTCTGACCAGCTTTCATAGTCGCCTAGGCCTAAATAACGGGTGAGCTCAGCTAAGGCTTCAGAGTGGCGAGTGCTTTCTTGACGAACATCCATGCGCACGAGCGGCACGCCGAAGCAGTGAACGCGGCGCAACGTGTCCAGCAACTGGCCATTGGCGATAATACCCATGCCGCAGGCTTTGAGCGATTGGTAACAGGCGTACAACGGTTCCCAAAGCTGCTCGTTTTTCACCAGCAGATTGTCTGGGCGCGTCGCGCGTTCGCCTTTGATTTTCGCGGCCAGATAAACCTGAGTTTCAGTTAGCTGCGTGCGCAGTTTTTTCATCAGCTCACGGTATGGCTCTTGAACCTCATCCCCCCCAGCCAGAGCGCGCAGTTCTGGCGTGCATTCTGTCATCGACAGTTCAGAAACCAGCACGGCGATATCACGCAGGAACAGGTCTGTGGCTTTCCAACGGCTTAACAGTAAAGCGTGGCGCGTGATGTCTGCGGTCACGTTCGGATTACCGTCACGGTCGCCGCCCATCCATGCGGTGAAACGCACGGGCACAGCTTCAACCGGTAGTTGGTAACCCAATGAGTTTTCTAGCTGTTCGTTAAACTCGCGTAAGAATGCAGGAACCCCTTCCCACAGGCTGTTTTCCACCACGGCATATCCCCATTTAGCTTCATCAATTGGGGATGGGCGATTTTTACGAATTTCATCGGTATGCCATGATTGAGCAACCAGCTGGCGCAGACGACGCATGATTTGATTGCGTTCGTAGTCGGCTAAATCGCTGTGATCGAGCTGGCTAAGGCAGTTGTTAACCTCAACCAGTTTATGAATCAGGGTACGGCGGGTGATTTCAGTAGGATGAGCGGTGAGGACTAACTCAATGGAGAGATCGTCTACGGCTTTTTTGATCTGCTCATCGCTGAGATTGTTGTTTTTCAAACGGGTGAAAAGTTGAGCCATCACTTCAGGGTTACTTGCCGCTTCGCCATGAGGGGAAATGCTGTGATATTGCTCGGCGGTATTTGTCAGACTCAGGAATTGGCTAAAGGCGCGGGCAACCGGCAACAGCTCATCATTCGACAAGTTTTGTAGCGTCGTTAACAGTTCCTGACGGCTTGCATCGTTACCCGCACGTGAGGATTTTGATAATTTACGGATAGTCTCAACGCGGTCTAGGATATTCTCGCCCAGCGCTTCTTTGATGGTGTCGCCGAGCAGCTTCCCTAGCATACTGACGTTACTTCGCATTGCCGAATATTGTTCGTTCATAAGACCCCTGACCCCTCCAATATGTAAATTTCTTTCACCCGAAAGGCGTAGACCGCCTCTTTTATAAAGCCACGTTCCATTGTCTACGTCAATTGTCACAATTTATTGCTAAACGACATGAATTTGGTGATTTAACTGAAATTTAATTACACGGTGACGGGAATTAACGTTTCTAATAACAGTTACGTTGCAAACGGCGGCGATAGGGTGATATCACCGCCGTTTTCACTGCGAATAATTCATTAAAGCGCGGATCGATAATTCATCGATTATCTACAAAAATGTCTAACCACTTGGCCGATCAAATCACGCGTGGGCTGGATGAACGACGTTGCTAAGTACTCATCGGGCTGGTGGGCTTGATCGATTGAGCCGGGCCCTAAGACTAGTGTAGGACAAACTTCCTGAATAAATGGCGCTTCGGTGCAATAGTTCACCACTTCCGCACGCTCGCCTAATAATCCCTCGATAACCTGCACCAGCGGGGCATGGACAGGGCATTCGTATCCTGGGATCGGCACATGCAGGTGTTCAATGGTTAAACGGCCCGGCCATTTTTCACTGACTGGAGCAAGTGCCTGATTGAGTAACTCGTCAATATCGTTAAGCGTCATGCCTGGTAACGGACGAATATCCATATGCAATTCGCAGCAGGCGCAGATTCGGTTAGGGGCATCGCCGCCGTGAATATGACCAAGGTTCATGGTTGGATATGGAATGGTAAAAGCATCGTGGTGGAAGCGATCTTTTAGCGTGTTACGCAGCGTCAGCAGATGGCCGATGGAATCATGCATCAGTTCGATTGCGTTTACGCCGCGCGAGGGATCGCTGGAGTGGCCGGATTGTCCTGTGATGCGGATCGCTTCTGATAAGTGTCCTTTGTGCGCACGCACGGGTTTGAGTGAGGTTGGCTCACCGATGATGGCGCAATCGGGGCGAAGGTGCGTCGTTGCGGCGAAATAACGCGCGCCAGCCATGGTGGTTTCTTCATCGGCGGTAGCCAAAATATAAAGTGGCTTGCTGAGCTGGCTCAAATCCACATCGCGCAGCGTATCCAGAATAAAAGCGAAAAAGCCTTTCATGTCTGCGGTGCCGAGTCCGTAAAGCTTATTGTCGTGCTCGGTAAGCGTGAAAGGATCGCGCGTCCAGCGCCCATCATCAAACGGCACGGTATCCGTATGGCCCGCCAGCATCAGCCCGCCACTTCCCTCACCATAACTGGCGAGGAGATTAAATTTGTTACGCGTATGTGGCACGGCCTGCACTTCAACCCGAAAACCAAGATCGCTAAACCAGCCTGCGAGTAAGTTGATTAATGTTTCATTGCTTTGATCGAGCGCGCTGTCCGTTGCACTAATGGATGGAGTGGCGATCAGGGCACGGTACAGCTCAATAAATGGCGGTAATTTCATATTCACTGTTGACAGCCTTTCGTTAGGATAGTATCAATATTCATGCATTATTTATGAATAAAAATACAATAAGCGCTCGCCGAATGAAACCGTAAAAGTTATGATGAGCAGCGCCAAATGTAATTTTTCCGATCAACAATCTTTCATAAAAACTAAGAAGGTGGAATCGATACATGTCTACGTTAAATGGGTTAATTGTAGGAGCCAGCGGTTATACCGGCGCGGAACTCGCCGCTTATCTGCAGCGCCATCCTCATATGAACATAACCGGTTTAACGGTTTCAGCGCAAAGTGCAGATGCGGGAAAATTGCTTTCTGATTTGCATCCTCAGTTGAAAGGCATTGTTGATTTACCGTTATTGCCGATGAGCGATGTGGCGGCAATGGCAAAAGATGTTGATGTGGTTTTTCTTGCTACGGCGCATGAAGTTAGTCATGACCTAGCCCCTCAGTTTTTGCAGATGGGCTGCGTGGTGTTTGATCTTTCCGGTGCTTATCGGGTGAATCAGGCCAGTTTTTACCAAGATTATTATGGATTTACTCACCAGCATGCCGACTGGCTCGACAAAGCGGTTTACGGATTGGCGGAGTGGCGTGCTGAAGATATTAAACAGGCTCAACTGGTGGCCGTTCCCGGCTGCTATCCCACCGCATCACAGCTGGCATTAAAGCCGCTGATTGATGCGGGTCTGCTCGATTTAAACCAATGGCCGGTTATCAACGCCGTTAGCGGTGTCAGTGGTGCAGGGCGTAAAGCCAGTATGACGACCAGTTTTTGCGAAGTGAGTTTGCAGCCTTATGGCATTTTTACACATCGCCATCAGCCTGAAATTGCGACCCATGTAGGAACGCCGGTGATTTTCACTCCGCACTTAGGCAATTTCCCTCGCGGTATTTTGGCCACGATTACCTGCAAATTAACCGCGGGTGTAACGGCTGAGCAGGTCGGCGCTACTTATCAGCAGGCCTATGCAGAAAAACCGTTGGTTCGCGTCTATGACAAAGGTGTTCCGGCGATAAAAAACGTGGCGGGAACGCCGTTCTGCGACATCGGTTTTGCGCTGCAGGGTGAGCATCTGATTATTGTGTCTGCCGAAGATAACTTACTGAAAGGCGCGGCGGCGCAGGCGGTGCAATGCATGAATATTCGCTTTGGATTTAATGAAACCCAATCATTGCTGTAACGACCAAACGTTAACTTTAAAAAGAGACTGCTATGAATAATCCATTAATCATCAAGTTAGGTGGCGTACTACTCGATAGTGAAGAGGCGATGCAACGTTTGTTTCAGGCTTTAGTTGCTTACCGCCAAAGCCATCAGCGACCACTGGTGATTGTTCATGGCGGTGGCTGTTTAGTGGATGATTTGATGAAACAGCTCAATTTGCCGGTAGTGAAGAAGAACGGACTGCGCGTCACGCCAGCCGATCAGATCGGCATTATCGCCGGTGCGCTCGCCGGTACGGCAAACAAAACGCTGCTGGCCTGTGCCAAGAAACACAAAATTGCAGCGGTAGGTTTGTCATTGGGCGATGGCGATATGGTTGAAGTGAGCCAGTTGTCAGAAGAACTCGGTCATGTGGGCAAAGCGAAAGCGGGTTCACCTGCGCTGGTCACGACGCTGTTAGCAACGGGCTATCTGCCGATTATCAGTTCGGTTGGGATCACCGCGGAAGGCGAATTGATGAATGTGAATGCCGATCAGGCTGCTACCGCATTGGCGGCAACCTTAGGCGCGGATTTGATTTTGCTGTCAGACGTTAGCGGTATTCTGGATGGCAAAGGGCAGCGTATAGAAGAAATGACGGCTGCCAAAGCAGAGCAACTGATCGTTCAAGGCATTATTACCGATGGAATGATTGTAAAAGTAAACGCTGCGCTTGATGCCGCTCGGTCTCTGGGAAGGCCGGTTGATATTGCAAGCTGGCGCCATGCCGAGAAACTTCCGGCATTGTTTAATGGTGTGCCGGTAGGCACCAGAATTCTCGCAAATTAATTACCCGTCAATTTAGGGTAATAACGACCTAATCTAACTAAATAATTTTAAGTTATTGAGATAAAGGAAAAGACTATGGCAACGCAAGGCATCAGCAAAATCGTTCTGGCTTACTCTGGCGGCTTGGATACGTCGGCAATCATTCCTTGGCTGAAAGAAAACTACGGCGACTGTGAGGTTATTGCATTCGTGGCAGATATTGGCCAAGAGCGTGAAGACTTGGTTGGCGTGGAAGAAAAAGCGCTGCGCTCTGGTGCTTCAGCCTGTTATATCGCCGATCTGCGTGAAGAATTCATTAAAGATTATGTTTACCCTGTGCTGAAAACCGGTGCGCTGTACGAAGGAACCTATTTGCTGGGAACCTCAATGGCGCGTCCACTGATTGCCAAAGCGCAGGTTGAACTCGCCCTGAAACTCGGTGCGGATGCGCTATGCCACGGTGCAACCGGTAAAGGTAACGATCAGGTTCGTTTCGAAACCACCTATACCGCGTTGGCTCCACAACTGAAAGTTGTTGCTCCTTGGCGTGAGTGGGATTTACGTTCGCGTGAGGCGCTGCTGGACTATCTGAAAGTGCGCGATATCCCAACCACGGCATCGTTGGAAAAAATCTACAGCCGTGATGCCAATGCTTGGCATATTTCCACCGAGGGCGGCGTGCTTGAAAGCCCATGGAATGCCTCGAACCAAGATTGCTGGGTCTGGACCAATTCCCCGGAAGATGCACCAAATGAGTCTGAATTAGTGACCGTTGGTGTTGAAAACGGCGAAGTAGTGGCGGTTAACGGCAAAAAAATGAGCCCGTTTGCCTGCTTAGAAGCGCTGAACGTGTTGGGTGCAAAACACGGTGTGGGCCGTATTGATATCGTGGAAAACCGTCTGGTAGGGATCAAATCCCGTGGCTGCTACGAAACCCCAGGGGGCACCATTATGATGGCGGCTCTGCGCGGCGTAGAGCAGTTGGTTCTGGATCGTGATTGCTTTAAATGGCGTGAGCAGCTTGGTCAGGAAATGTCCTATGTTGTATACGATGGCCGCTGGTTTGCGCCGCTGCGTGAGTCCATTCAGGCAGCCGCTGATTCCATCGCCAAAGATGTTAATGGCGAAGTCGTGATTAAGTTGTATAAAGGACAGGCAACGGCGATCCAGAAAAAATCTGGCAACAGCCTGTATAACGAAGAGTTTGCTACCTTCGGCGAAGATGACGTTTACGATCACAGCCATGCGGGCGGCTTTATTCGCTTGTTCTCGTTGTCATCACGTATTCGTGCGCTGAACGAGAAGAAATAATAGCAGGCCTTCCCCCTCCCAACCTCCCCCTTCACAGGGGGAGGAGCCGATCGAGCAACGATTGCGGACAGCTTCCTCCCCTGTGAAGGGGAGGGTTGGGGTGGGGTAATAATGAGTAGAACACTAAAATTTAACGGAGCATCACATGGCACTATGGGGCGGGCGGTTCAGTCAGGCGGCAGACCAGCGGTTTAAGCAATTTAATGACTCACTGCGGTTTGATTACCGATTGGCTGAGCAGGATATTACCGGCTCGGTGGCATGGTCGAAGGCGCTGGTTACCGTGAATGTTTTAACGGTTGAAGAACAGCAGAAGCTGGAAAACGCGTTGGGTGTTTTGCTGGAAGAGGTTCAGGCAAACCCTGAGGCGATTTTGGCCAGCGATGCAGAAGATATTCACAGCTGGGTTGAGACGCAGCTGATTAATAAAGTCGGTGATTTAGGTAAAAAACTACACACGGGGCGTAGCCGTAACGATCAGGTTGCTACGGATCTGAAACTCTGGTGCAAGAATGAGATCGGTGAGTTGTTACTGGCTGTTCAGCAGTTGCAGCAGGCGCTGGTGGTAACGGCTGAAGCTAATCAGGACGCGGTGATGCCGGGTTATACCCATCTTCAACGCGCTCAACCGGTGACTTTTGCACACTGGTGCTTGGCGTATGCTGAAATGTTGGCGCGTGATGAAAGCCGTTTGCACGATACGTTGAAGCGTTTGGATGTCAGTCCGCTTGGGTGTGGGGCTTTGGCGGGCACGGCTTATCCAATCGATCGTGAACAGCTGGCGGAATGGCTAGGTTTTGCCAGCGCAACGCGCAACAGTTTGGATAGCGTTTCTGACCGCGACCACGTGCTGGAACTGCTTTCTAATGCGTCCATTGGTATGGTGCATTTGTCGCGCTTTGCGGAAGATCTGATCTTCTTCAACAGCGGTGAAGCGAACTTTGTAGAGTTATCCGATCGTGTGACTTCTGGCTCATCGTTGATGCCACAGAAGAAAAATCCCGATGCATTAGAACTGATTCGCGGTAAATGTGGTCGTGTGCAGGGCGCGTTGACCGGCATGATGATGACGTTGAAAGGCCTACCGTTGGCCTACAACAAAGATATGCAAGAAGATAAAGAAGGCCTATTCGACGCACTGGATACGTGGATGGACTGCCTGCATATGGCGGCGCTGGTGCTGGATGGTATTCAGGTGAAGCGCCCTCGTTGCCAAGAGGCGGCAGAACAGGGATATGCTAACGCAACAGAATTGGCCGATTACCTCGTCGCGAAAGGTGTTCCGTTCCGTGAAGCCCACCATATTGTGGGTGAAGCTGTGGTGGGAGCGATTAAGCAGGGTAAAGCGTTGGAAGCATTGAGCCTCAGCGAACTGCAAAAATTCAGCAGCGTGATTGGCGATGACGTTTATCCTATTTTGTCACTGCAATCTTGCCTAGATAAACGTAGCGCCAAAGGTGGCGTTTCTCCGCATCAGGTCGCTCAGGCGATTGCCGAGGCAAAACAGCGCCTGCTTTAGTTGAGTTGTTGTATCAATGAAAAACCGGGCAATGCCCGGTTTTTTAGCGAAATTTGCGACGTTATTCACCCGGACAGCGCATACAGCGCTCGGTCTCGCTGCCGCCGATGCGCAGCTTACTTTGTAAATCACGCAATGCGGTTCGCAGGCCTTCTTCTATTACAGGATGATAGAACGGCATATCCAGCATTTGATCGACGGTCATACCTTGTTGATGCGCCCATGCGAGCAGATGTGCAATGTGTTCAACTTCCGGCCCCATCATTTCAGCACCAAGGAATTTGCCCGTTCCTTGTTCGCCATAAACATGCAGTAAGCCTTTGTTACGCAGCATGACGCGAGAACGTCCTTGGTTTTCGAAAGAGACTTCGCCAACCTCAAAGCAGCCACAGGCACCATATTTTTGGCTGAGTTCACGATAGGTTGAACCGACCATGGCGATTTGTGGATCGGAGAACACCACCGAAATTGAACTGCGGCGTAAGCCCTGCTTCACTTCTGGGAAGCTACCCGCATTATCACCGGCAATTCGAGCCTGATCGCTGGCTTCGTGTAACAGCGGAAGCTGATTACTTGCATCACCGGCGATAAAGATATGCGGCACGCTAGTTTGCATGGTCAGTCGATCGGCGACCGGAACGCCGCGTGCATCAAGCTCAAGCGACGTATTTTCGATGGCGAGATTATCAACGTTTGGACGACGACCTGTGGCCGCCAGCACGTAGTCCACCATGATTTCCTGTGGCTTACCGTCTAAATCCTGATAGCGAATAAATACGCG
This sequence comes from Hafnia alvei, assembly GCF_034424155.1. Lineage (NCBI taxonomy): Bacteria > Pseudomonadati > Pseudomonadota > Gammaproteobacteria > Enterobacterales > Hafniaceae > Hafnia > Hafnia alvei. The sequence continues at coordinate 122,817 of NZ_CP139992.1, forward strand.
ATCGCCTTCGCGTTGCATGATCTCGACTTTCACATCGGGATCGAGATAAAACTCTTCGCCTAAAGCGCGGCGAGCATAATCGCGTACATCGCTGTCCGTGAGAGGGCCTACGGCACCACCGACGCCAAAGACTTTCACTTTCACGCCGAGACGATGAAGTGCTTGGCCGATCTCTAAACCGATAACGCCGGGGCCAAATACCGCCACAGATTCAGGCAGATCGTCCCAGTTAAATACATCATCATTGATAATCAAGCGATCGCCGAGATCGTTCCACGGTGCCGGCCATGTTGGGCGAGAACCGGTGGCGATAACGATGCGTTTTGCCACGATGCGGGTGTGATCGTCAACTTGTAGGGTATTGTCATCGATAAAACGGGCGTAACCGAGAATTTTGTCGTTGTCAGGAATACTGATGACGCCTTCCATCACAAAACCCACGAAGCGGTCGCGTTCGCGTTTAACGCGAGCCATGACTTCGCGGCCATCAATTTTTATTTCACCATGAGGGTGAATGCCAAAACCGGGAGCGCGCTCGATTTGATGCACGGCTTCTGCCGCGGCAATGAGTAATTTGGAAGGCATACAGCCAACGCGAGCACAGGTTGTGCCAAATGGGCCACCCTCGATCATGACAACGCTTGGCGTAGAGAGTTTTGCTGCGCGATAGGCACCTAGACCTGCTGTACCGCCGCCGATAACGGCCACGTCAACATTGAGTTCTTTCATGAAGCTATCTCCTGAAATCGGAAAAAAAAGGCGGGATGAACCCGCCAAAATGTTGGCTTACTTTTTTATAATAACGACTACTTGCAGGTGATTATGCCTGTTGCAGGTAAACTTCTAAGTCATCGCTGCCACCGATATGTTGTCCACCAATGTAAACTTGTGGAACAGTCGCTCGGCCAGTTACAGCGCGCAGGCTCACGGTGGTTGCGTCTTTACCCAGCACGATCTCTTCATACTGGATGCCGCGGTCTTGCAGCATTTGTTTGGCTTTAGCGCAGTATGGGCAACCTGGTTTGGTAAACAGGGAAACCGAAGCCTGCACTTTGAAATCGGGTGCTAAATATTTCAGCATGGTATCTGCATCAGATACTTCAAACGGGTCGCCTGGCTTGTTAGGTTCAACAAACATCTTTTCAACCACGCCGTTACGAACCAGCATGGAATAGCGCCATGAGCGTGGGCCAAAGCCGAGATCGGCTTTTTCGACCAGCATGTTCATGCCTTTGGTAAATTCACCGTTGCCGTCTGGAACGAAAGTGATGTGCTCTGCTTTCTGGTCAGCTTTCCATGCATTCATTACGAAGGTGTCGTTAACGGAAACGCACAGAATGCTGTCGACGCCTTTTTCATGGAACACTGGAGCCAGCTCGTTATAACGCGGCAGATGGCTTGATGAACAGGTTGGGGTGAATGCACCCGGCAGAGAAAACACGATAACGGTTTTGTCTTTGAACAGGTCATCGGTAGTCACGTCAATCCACTGGTCGCCCTGACGGGTGTGGAAAGTTACCTGTGGAATTTTCTTACCTTCTTGGCTAGTAAACATGGATTAACCCTTTAATTATTAGATTAAAAATTACTGGTGTTGGCGTGTCGCCGTTCGTTGATGGACATTATTCACACTTAGGCTTGATAGTTCTAATCGTTCATTGCTATCTTATTTATCGCCATGAGCTATCATGGCTCGGAGGATAAATATGAATATTCGAGATTTAGAATACCTAGTGGCGCTGTCTGAACATCGCCATTTTCGTCGCGCTGCCGACTCATGCCACGTCAGCCAACCAACGCTGAGTGGTCAAATCCGTAAGCTGGAAGATGAGTTGGGTGTGATGCTTCTGGAGCGTACCAGCCGTAAGGTACTGTTCACCCAAGCAGGATTATTACTTGTCGATCAGGCACGTACGGTTCTGCGTGAGGTTAAAGTACTTAAAGAGATGGCTAGCCAGCAGGGTGAGGCGATGTCCGGCCCACTGCACATCGGCTTAATCCCAACGGTTGCGCCTTATTTACTGCCACAGATTATTCCAACGCTGCACAAGACTTTCCCTAAGCTGGAAATGTATTTGCATGAAGCACAGACCCACCAACTGTTAGCGCAGCTTGATAGCGGCAAATTGGATTGTGCGATTCTGGCATTGGTCAAAGAAACCGAGGCATTTATTGAAGTGCCATTGTTTGATGAGCCTATGAAGCTGGCGGTGTATAACGGCCATCCTCTGGCAGACAAAGATAAAATTGCGATGTCTGAGCTGGCCGGCGAGCATTTGTTAATGCTGGAAGACGGGCATTGTCTGCGCGATCAGGCGATGGGATTCTGTTTCCAAGCAGGGGCAGATGAAGATACGCATTTCCGTGCAACCAGCTTAGAAACGCTGCGCAACATGGTTGCTGCGGGAAGCGGTATTACTTTGCTGCCAGCATTAGCGGTTCCACCTGAACGTGAACGCGATGGCATTTGCTATCTGCAATGCTATAAGCCTGAACCGAAGCGAACTATCGCATTAGTTTATCGCCCAGGTTCTCCGCTGCGCGCGCGCTATGAACAGCTCGCGGAAGCAATCCGCGAGCATATGCAGGGCGTCATGGCGCAACAGTGCAACGCTTTAAAACAGGCGGTTTAGCCCGTTTAACGCAGCCACACGATAGGCCTCAGCCATGGTTGGATAGTTGAAGGTGGTATTAACGAAATACTCGATGGTATTACCTTCTCCTTTCTGTTCCATGATTGCTTGGCCGATATGAATGATCTCCGCCGCACGTTCGCCAAAGCAGTGGATCCCTAGGATCTGTTTGGTTTCGCGATGGAATAAGATCTTCAAACTTCCCACGCTCATGCCTGCGATTTGTGCGCGCGCCAGATGTTTAAACTGTGCACGGCCCACCTCATACGGCACCTTCATTGCTGTCAGTTCCTGCTCGGTTTTACCTACGGAGCTGATTTCAGGAATGGTGTAAATACCGGTAGGAATGTCTTCGACCAGATGTACGTTAGCTTCGCCTTGCATAATGGCCTGAGCAGCAATACGTCCTTGATCGTAAGCCGCGGAGGCTAAACTTGGATAGCCAATGACGTCACCCACGGCGTAGATATGTGAAATGGCCGTTTGGTACATGCTATTGACCTTCAGAAGGCCACGTCCATCGGCTTCAAGCCCGACATTTTCCAGTTTCAGCGCATCGGTATTCCCTGTACGGCCATTGGCGTACAGCAGACAATCGGCTTTCACTTTTTTACCGGATTTGAGATGCATGATGACGCCATCTTCAACGCCTTCAATCTGCTCGAACTCTTCGTTGTGGCGGATAACAACGCCGTTATTCCAGAAGTGGTAAGAGAGCGCATCTGACATTTCTTGATCGAGAAATGCGAGCAAGCGATCGCGGGTATTCACTAAGTCCACTTTTACGCTCAATCCACGGAAAATCGACGCATATTCGCAGCCGATAACGCCAGCACCATAAATGATGATGTGCTGCGGTTCGTGGTTAAGTTGCAGAATGGAGTCGCTGTCGTAAATGCGCGGATGCTTGAAATCGACGCCAGACGGATGATACGGGCGTGAACCACAGGCGATAATGATGTTATCGGCGGTTAAGGTATCGCGTGTGCCGTCTGGGTAGCTAACGCTGAGGGTGTTAGCATCGATAAACTCGGCGTCACCGGAGAATAATTGGCAATGGTTACGCTCGTAGAATCCCTGACGCATGCGGGTTTGCTGATTAATAACGCTATCGGCATGGCGCAAAATATCAGGGAATGTCGATTTAAGAATTCGGGAGTTGTCGCTGTAGAGAGGATTTTGGTTAAATTCAATTATGCGGCTAACGGCGTGGCGAAGTGCTTTCGAAGGGATGGTGCCCCAATGGGTACATCCGCCACCAACGCTAAAATGCCGTTCTATAACGGCAACCCGCGCGCCCTGTTTTACCAGACCCATGGCGGCGCCTTCACCACCGGGACCTGAGCCAATCACTATGGCATCAAAAGAATAGTGCTGTTGCATGTAGGGTAGGCCTTTCTTATACAAAAATACAACGTTACCTTAACATAATAACCGTGCATCCCCAATCATCCCTACGCTTTTCGTGGCAATTCGCACCCTGTTTTTGTCATCCTAGCTATACATGTCACAGGTCATAGAAGCGTGGTTGGGGTAAAGTTTGATATAGTGGCGCTGAACTACCGCGCCAGAATCAAAAAAAGCCGACGGTGGAATAAAGAAACTTACATTTAACCGGATATTAATATGGGTGTCAGAGCGCAACAAAAAGAACGAACTCGTCGTTCACTGATCGAGGCGGCGTTCAATCAGCTAAGCGCTGAGCGGAGCTTTGCGAGTTTGAGCCTGCGTGAAGTATCCCGTGAAGCTGGTATTGCCCCAACCTCTTTCTATCGCCATTTTCGTGATGTAGATGAGCTAGGGTTAACGATGGTGGATGAAAGTGGGCTGATGCTGCGTCAGTTAATGCGTCAGGCTCGTCAACGTATTGCCAAAGGTGGCAGCGTTATCCGCACATCTGTAGCAACTTTTATGGAATTTATCGGCAATAATCCGAATGCTTTTCGCCTGCTTTTACGGGAACGTTCCGGTACTTCCGCCGCGTTCCGTGCGGCGGTGCAGCGTGAGGTTCAGCACTTTATTGCGGAACTTGCCGATTACCTTGAAATTGAAAATCACATGCCGCGCAGTTTTACTGAAGCACAGGCTGAGGCGATGGTGACTATCGTATTTAGCGCGGGTGCCGAAGCGTTAGATATTGATATGGAACACCGTCGTTTGTTGGAAGAACGTCTTGTTTTGCAGTTGCGGATGATTTCCAAGGGCGCTTATTATTGGTACCGTCGTGAGCAGGAGAAGGCACACATCGCGCATATGCATGAAAATGCAGAGCAGCAGGCTCAGGAATAAATTTAAAGCATAGGGTTGGTCATGATTAAAAGTCGTTTGGATGTGGGAACATTGGTTCTGTCATTGGTTGCGGGGCTTTCTATCAGCGGATCTTTTGCCGCACTGTTTAGCTCAGCCGTATCATTTTCGGTATTTCCCCTGCTGGCTCTGATTTTATCAGTGTATTGCCTGCATCAGCGCTATCTGAACTGTTCTATGCCTGAAGGTATGCCGGTGCTTTCCTCTTCGTGTTTTCTGCTTGGTTTGCTGATGTATAGCGCCATTGTTCGCGTTGAGTATCCAGAAATTGGTTCTAACTTTATGCCAACCCTCCTGTGTATTGTGTTGGTTTTCTGGATTGCCTACCGTATCAAGGCGTTTAAGAAGAACGCTGAGGTTGATAGCGGAAAAGACTTCCACGATCCTGAGTGATTGAGCCGAGCTGATAGACAATACAAATAGAAAAGGCAGCCATTGGCTGCCTTTTTGCGTTTTAATCTGAATCGTTTTTAATCGCGTTTTTCCAGCAACACGCCGCATTCCATATGATGGGTATACGGGAACTGGTCGAACAGCGCCAAACGTGTGACCCGATGTGTTTCGTTCAGCGTCTCCAAGTTTGCGCAGAGCGTTTCAGGGTTGCATGAGATATAGAGGATCCGCGGATACGCCTGAACCATGCGCAACGTGTCGTCATCTAAGCCGCTACGCGGCGGATCGACGAAAATGGTTTCGCACTGATAACCTTTGAGATCGATACCTTCCAAACGTTTGAACTCGCGTACGCCGTTCATCGCCTGAGTAAAATCTTCTGCCGCCATGCGAATGATTTGCACATTCTCGATGTGGTTGGCCGCAATATTAAACTGCGCCGCGGCAACGGAAGGTTTAGCAATTTCTGTCGCGAGCACGCGGTTAAAGTTACGCGCAAGTGCCAAGGAGAAGTTGCCGTTGCCGCAGTACAACTCTAGCAGATCGCCTGTGGAATCCTGTGTAACGTCAAGCGCCCACTCAAGCATCTTAATGTTTACGGCCGCGTTAGGCTGAGTAAAGCTGTTTTCAACCTGACGATAGATCATGTCACGGCCAGCAACAGGTAGGCATTCATCAACATAGTCGTGATCGAAACAGATTTTTGTTTTGGTTGCTCGGCCAATAAGCTGCAGGTCAAAACCTTGTGCACGCAGGCGATCGCGAAGTGCTTCAGCCTCCACTTTCCATTCATCATCCAGCTTGCGGTGATAAAGAAGAGAAACCACCACTTTATTGTTCATGGTCGACAGATAGTCAATTTGGAACAATTTAAAGCGCAGAGCGTGGTTTGGCTTGAGCTCATCCATCATGACGCTCATCAACCGGTTAATCAGCTCGCTCGCGGCAGGAAACTGATCGACGCGGATGCGTTGTTTGGTCTGCTGATCGAACATGATGTGGTAGAGATCGTCTTCATCATGCCAGACGCGGAATTCAGCGCGCATGCGGTAGTGGCTAGCTGGCGAGCGAAATGCCTCAATTTCCGGTGCTGCAAACGGGGTCATCATGTTGGCCAGTCGGGTAACTTTTTCCGTGAGTTGGGCATCATAGTGATCGGTTGGCAGCGTGTTCGGTGTCATGGCAATTCTCGTTAGCATAATAATAGAGGGGCGATTGTAGGCGATGGAATGATGATGTCCAGCTTTGTGACTTATTCTACATCCGAATCATAGAAGTCTAGACTTCTGAATACGTTTTCACTTAGCATGGCGGCCCGGTCTCCAGTGGAGAGTGAAAAGGGAATCCGGTGTGAATCCGGAGCTGACGCGCAGCGGTATGGGGAAGTCACGGCGATATATTGACACTGTCATTGTAGATGGGAAGTCATCGCCCGGTGTGCATACAACAATGAATGTTGGTGCACAAATCCTAAGCCCGAAGACCTGCCGGTACACGTCGCTTTACGTGGTTTTCGCGAATTAACGCCACGGCTCGCGGCATCCTGCCAATTCAGTTTGGATGCTCTTATTATGACTATAAAAAAAAATGCGCTGATGGCGGCTTTGTCTGTCACGGCTTTCTCTGGCTGGGCGCAAGACTCTAACGAAACACCTTCATCATCATCCGCAAATACTAACGACGATGTCATCGTCACCGCCTCGCGTTTTCCTCAACCGGTCTCCACCGTGCTCGCGCCTACGGATATTGTTACTCGAGATGATATCGATCGCTGGCAGGCCAAAACGCTCAATGACGTAATGCGGCGTTTACCCGGCGTCGATATCGCCCAAAATGGTGGCATGGGGCAGAGTGCATCGATGTATATCCGCGGGACCAGCGCAAGCCAAGTTCTCGTGCTGGTGGATGGCATTCCTGTTGCTCGTCCTGGGATCTCGAATACGGCCGATTTCAATCAAATTCCAATTTCACTGGTTCAACGCGTTGAATATATTCGAGGCCCACGTTCTGCCGTGTATGGCTCGGGGGCGATGGGGGGCGTTATCAACGTGATTACGCAAACCGATAAGGAAGGCGCGCAGATCACTGCAGGCGTCGGCTCCAAAGGATTCCAGCAGTACGATGGAAGCGTGCGTCAGAAAATTAGTGATAACACTAAAGTGACGTTGGCGGGGTCGTATGAGAGCACTAAAGGATTTAACGTGCAGCCGGGTTCAACGTACGAACCCGATCATGATGATGATGGCTATCGCAACAAGACTTTCTGGGGCGGGATAGATCACCAGTTTAACAACGAGTTTTCTGGCTTTGCTCGTGGCTATGGGTATACCAACAACAGTGACTATGATGCTAATGGCCCAGGCTATACCGATGAAGCTCAAACATATAATCATACTTATGATGCTGGGCTACGTTATTTGTCAGGTGCTTATTCCTCTCAGCTGATGGGCAGCTATCAGAAAGTCAAAAACTACAACTACAGTAGTGAATATGGTCGCTATGGTAATGCCACCACGCTAGATGATATGGAACAGCGCAATATCCAATGGGGAAATACCTACAGTTTGGATAATGGTCAAATTAGCGCAGGTGTTGATTGGCAGCAACAGCGTCTGACGTCCTCAGACATCAGAAAATCTGATAGCTATAAACGTGATAATTCAGGCCTGTACCTTACAGGACAGCAAAAACTGGGTGATGTCACGCTGGAAGCCTCTGGCCGTGAAGATAAAGACGAACAGTTCGGTTGGCACGGTACTTGGCAAACGGCAGCGGGTTGGGAGTTTACGCCGGGCTATCGAGCCACGTTATCTTATGGCACCGGATTCTTGGCTCCGTCATTGGGACAGCAATTTGGCTCAACACGTTTCAATATTGTTTCTAACCCAAATCTAAAACCTGAAGAATCTAAGCAGTGGGAAGCAGGTTTAGAGGGATTGACTGGACCACTTGATTGGCGTCTGTCTGCGTATCATTACAAAATTGAAAACCTGATTACGTACACTTCTGAGCCAACACCACCTTACAATGGCAGTTACGACAATATCGATTCTGCCACTATTAAAGGCGTCGAGTGGACGGGCAGCATTGATACAGGGATCTTCACGCATCAGGTCACCTTGCAGTATTTAGATCCGCGTAATGATAAAAATGATGAAGTACTAGCGCGTCGTGCCAAACGGCAGGCTAAATATCAGCTCGACTGGACCATGTTTAATGTCGATATGGATGTCTCGTATCAATATTATGGCCGTCGTTACGATAACAACACGTCTAAATACAACAATACGCAGCAGGTATTGCCAAGCTACAGCACCGTCGATATTTCAGCCTCTTATCCGGTTACATCTCATCTAACAGTTCGTGGTAGAATCGCCAACCTGTTAGATAAAGATTATGAAACAGCTTATGGCTACCAAACCGCAGGGAGAGAATATTATCTCTCCGGTAGCTACACCTTCTAATGATGTAGCGACTTCTAAACCCACTGCGCTGGTTTTTGACTCCGGCGTGGGTGGGTTATCTGTATATCAAGAGATCCGTGATTTGCTTCCGGATCTCCACTATATATATGCATTCGACAATCAGGGATTCCCCTATGGGGAAAAAGACGAAGCGTTTATTATCGACCGCGTTGTTAAAACCGTTGCCGAAGTGCAAAAGCGTCATCCTCTCTCTATTGTTATCATCGCCTGTAATACCGCAAGCACCATCACGCTCCCTGCATTACGCGAACGCTTCAATTGCCCTATCGTTGGGGTTGTGCCCGCGATAAAACCAGCGGCAAAGCTGACGCGCAACGGCATTGTTGGTTTGCTAGCGACTAGGGCAACTGTGCAGCGTTCATATACTCACGACCTGATTGCTCGTTTTGCGAAAGACTGCAGCATCAAAATGCTGGGCTCTGCTGAGCTGGTGGAATTGGCTGAAGCTAAACTGCATGGCGAAGAGATTGATCATACGGTGCTAAAGAAGATACTACGCCCGTGGCTGTCGATGGCAGAACCGCCAGATACGGTGGTTCTGGGATGTACGCATTTTCCTTTGCTGCGCGAAGAGCTGGCAGCGGTATTACCCGCTGGGACTCGTTTAGTTGATTCGGGTGCCGCAATAGCCCGTCGTGTCGCTTGGCTGATTGCTAATCAGGAAAACGTGCTGAGCGCTGAAAATGATTTGGCTTATGCAACAGAAACAAATAGCGATACCGACGCACTTTTACCTGTATTGCATCGTTTAGGCTTCTCAGAACTACGCGAATTGAGCATTTAATCCTCAAATATGTGGTTTTTGGTGAAAACTTGCGCGGTTGAAAAGTTTTTTTAAATTAGGGGTTGTCAGCCGTTCAGAAGTCCCTATAATGCGCCACCACTGACCGGGAACAACGACGCAAACGTCGCTCGGTGAGGAAGAGAAAAGCATCGCAGTAATGCGAATTTCTGAAAAGAAAAAAGCTTGACTCTTCAGGAGGAAAGCGTAATATGCACCTCCCGAGTTGCTGGAACGAATGTTCGCAATTCGCTGCTCTTTAACAATTTATCAGACAATCTGTGTGGGCACTCACAAGACAATATCTAACGTCCTCGGACGATAAAATATTAAAGTCTTGAAGAGTGACCAAGCAGTAATTCATTTAGTGAATTATTACGAAAGTTAATTTTCGAGCATCGCTTAACTTGTTTAAGCAAATCAAGCTTTTAATTGAAGAGTTTGATCATGGCTCAGATTGAACGCTGGCGGCAGGCCTAACACATGCAAGTCGAGCGGTAGCACAAGAGAGCTTGCTCTCTGGGTGACGAGCGGCGGACGGGTGAGTAATGTCTGGGAAACTGCCTGATGGAGGGGGATAACTACTGGAAACGGTAGCTAATACCGCATGACGTCTTCGGACCAAAGTGGGGGACCTTCGGGCCTCACGCCATCAGATGTGCCCAGATGGGATTAGCTAGTAGGTGGGGTAATGGCTCACCTAGGCGACGATCTCTAGCTGGTCTGAGAGGATGACCAGCCACACTGGAACTGAGACACGGTCCAGACTCCTACGGGAGGCAGCAGTGGGGAATATTGCACAATGGGCGCAAGCCTGATGCAGCCATGCCGCGTGTATGAAGAAGGCCTTCGGGTTGTAAAGTACTTTCAGCGAGGAGGAAGGCATTGTGGTTAATAACCACAGTGATTGACGTTACTCGCAGAAGAAGCACCGGCTAACTCCGTGCCAGCAGCCGCGGTAATACGGAGGGTGCAAGCGTTAATCGGAATTACTGGGCGTAAAGCGCACGCAGGCGGTTGATTAAGTCAGATGTGAAATCCCCGAGCTTAACTTGGGAACTGCATTTGAAACTGGTCAGCTAGAGTCTTGTAGAGGGGGGTAGAATTCCAGGTGTAGCGGTGAAATGCGTAGAGATCTGGAGGAATACCGGTGGCGAAGGCGGCCCCCTGGACAAAGACTGACGCTCAGGTGCGAAAGCGTGGGGAGCAAACAGGATTAGATACCCTGGTAGTCCACGCTGTAAACGATGTCGACTTGGAGGTTGTGCCCTTGAGGCGTGGCTTCCGGAGCTAACGCGTTAAGTCGACCGCCTGGGGAGTACGGCCGCAAGGTTAAAACTCAAATGAATTGACGGGGGCCCGCACAAGCGGTGGAGCATGTGGTTTAATTCGATGCAACGCGAAGAACCTTACCTACTCTTGACATCCAGAGAATTTAGCAGAGATGCTTTAGTGCCTTCGGGAACTCTGAGACAGGTGCTGCATGGCTGTCGTCAGCTCGTGTTGTGAAATGTTGGGTTAAGTCCCGCAACGAGCGCAACCCTTATCCTTTGTTGCCAGCACGTAATGGTGGGAACTCAAAGGAGACTGCCGGTGATAAACCGGAGGAAGGTGGGGATGACGTCAAGTCATCATGGCCCTTACGAGTAGGGCTACACACGTGCTACAATGGCATATACAAAGAGAAGCGAACTCGCGAGAGCAAGCGGACCTCATAAAGTATGTCGTAGTCCGGATTGGAGTCTGCAACTCGACTCCATGAAGTCGGAATCGCTAGTAATCGTAGATCAGAATGCTACGGTGAATACGTTCCCGGGCCTTGTACACACCGCCCGTCACACCATGGGAGTGGGTTGCAAAAGAAGTAGGTAGCTTAACCTTCGGGAGGGCGCTTACCACTTTGTGATTCATGACTGGGGTGAAGTCGTAACAAGGTAACCGTAGGGGAACCTGCGGTTGGATCACCTCCTTACCTAAAGATAGCGTTAAGTGCAGTGTCCACACAGATTGTCTGATGAAGAATAACGAGCAGAATACCTTTATATAGGCTTGTAGCTCAGGTGGTTAGAGCGCACCCCTGATAAGGGTGAGGTCGGTGGTTCAAGTCCACTCAGGCCTACCAAATTCTTACTCATACTGCGTTGTCGTCACGCATCGTTTGCAATAGCAAACTTCGCATGACTCCGCCTTGTCTGAGAAAGAATTAAACTCTTCTATGAGTGGTAATGTATAAAGGTAAACTGTTGACTGTATGGGGTTATAGCTCAGCTGGGAGAGCGCCTGCCTTGCACGCAGGAGGTCTGCGGTTCGATCCCGCATAGCTCCACCATTACTTTTGTTTGCGATAAATAATAGTATTCAGTCTCAAAAACATACTTCAGAGTGTATTGGAAACAGTATGCTGCGAAGTATTTTGCTCTTTAACAATCTGGAACAAGCTGAAATTTGAAAGCTTAAGCAACTGTGAGACACACTGACACAGTTTGCATTAAGCAGTCTCTCAATTTTTTGCAATCTTGAATGCTGTCTTGAACCGGTTCGTAACCGCGTTCACTAAAAAGACACCTTCGGGTTGTGAGGTTAAGTGACTAAGCGTACACGGTGGATGCCTAGGCAGTCAGAGGCGATGAAGGACGTGCTAATCTGCGATAAGCGTCGGTAAGCTGATATGAAGCGTTATAACCGACGATTTCCGAATGGGGAAACCCAGTGTGATTCGTCACACTATCGTTAAGTGAATACATAGCTTAACGAAGCGAACCAGGGGAACTGAAACATCTAAGTACCCTGAGGAAAAGAAATCAACCGAGATTCCCCTAGTAGCGGCGAGCGAACGGGGAGCAGCCCAGAACCTTAATCAGCGTATGTGTCAGAGGAACGGTCTGGAAAGTCCGGCGATACAGGGTGATAGCCCCGTACTTGAAAATGCATACGTTGTGAGTTCGATGAGTAGGGCGGGACACGTGACATCCTGTCTGAATATGGGGGGACCATCCTCCAAGGCTAAATACTCCTGACTGACCGATAGTGAACCAGTACCGTGAGGGAAAGGCGAAAAGAACCCCGGCGAGGGGAGTGAAATAGAACCTGAAACCGTGTACGTACAAGCAGTGGGAGCCTCTTTTATGGGGTGACTGCGTACCTTTTGTATAATGGGTCAGCGACTTATATTTTGTAGCAAGGTTAACCGAATAGGGGAGCCGTAGGGAAACCGAGTCTTAACTGGGCGTCAAGTTGCAAGGTATAGACCCGAAACCCGGTGATCTAGCCATGGGCAGGTTGAAGGTTGGGTAACACTAACTGGAGGACCGAACCGACTAATGTTGAAAAATTAGCGGATGACTTGTGGCTGGGGGTGAAAGGCCAATCAAACCGGGAGATAGCTGGTTCTCCCCGAAAGCTATTTAGGTAGCGCCTCGTGAACTCATCTTCGGGGGTAGAGCACTGTTTCGACTAGGGGGTCATCCCGACTTACCAACTCGATGCAAACTACGAATACCGAAGAATGTTATCACGGGAGACACACGGCGGGTGCTAACGTCCGTCGTGAAGAGGGAAACAACCCAGACCGCCAGCTAAGGTCCCAAAGTCATAGTTAAGTGGGAAACGATGTGGGAAGGCATAGACAGCCAGGATGTTGGCTTAGAAGCAGCCATCATTTAAAGAAAGCGTAATAGCTCACTGGTCGAGTCGGCCTGCGCGGAAGATGTAACGGGGCTAAACTATGCACCGAAGCTGCGGCAGCGACACTTAGGTGTTGTTGGGTAGGGGAGCGTTCTGTAAGCCGTTGAAGGTGGCTCGTGAGGGTTGCTGGAGGTATCAGAAGTGCGAATGCTGACATAAGTAACGATAAAGCGGGTGAAAAACCCGCTCGCCGGAAGACCAAGGGTTCCTGTCCAACGTTAATCGGGGCAGGGTGAGTCGACCCCTAAGGCGAGGCCGAAAGGCGTAGTCGATGGGAAACAGGTTAATATTCCTGTACTCGGTGTTACTGCGAAGGGGGGACGGAGAAGGCTAGGCTATCCGGGCGACGGTTGTCCCGGTTTAAGCGTGTAGGGGGAAAGCGTTGGTAAATCCGCGCTTTTATTAACCCTGAGGCGTGATGACGAGTCACTACGGTGATGAAGTAGTTGATGCCAAGCTTCCAGGAAAAGCCTCTAAGCTCTAGGTAACATTGAATCGTACCCCAAACCGACACAGGTGGTCAGGTAGAGAATACCAAGGCGCTTGAGAGAACTCGGGTGAAGGAACTAGGCAAAATGGTGCCGTAACTTCGGGAGAAGGCACGCTGGCGCGTAGGTGAAGTCCCTTGCGGATGGAGCTGAAGCCAGTCGAAGATACCAGCTGGCTGCAACTGTTTAATAAAAACACAGCACTGTGCAAACACGAAAGTGGACGTATACGGTGTGACGCCTGCCCGGTGCTGGAAGGTTAATTGATGGGGTCAGCCGCAAGGCGAAGCTCTTGATCGAAGCCCCAGTAAACGGCGGCCGTAACTATAACGGTCCTAAGGTAGCGAAATTCCTTGTCGGGTAAGTTCCGACCTGCACGAATGGCGTAATGATGGCCAGGCTGTCTCCACCCGAGACTCAGTGAAATTGAACTCGCTGTGAAGATGCAGTGTACCCGCGGCAAGACGGAAAGACCCCGTGAACCTTTACTATAGCTTGACACTGAACATTGAGCCTTGATGTGTAGGATAGGTGGGAGGCTTTGAAGCGTGGACGCCAGTCTGCGTGGAGCCAACCTTGAAATACCACCCTTTAATGTTTGATGTTCTAACTCCGGTCCCTAATCGGGATTGAGGACAGTGTCTGGTGGGTAGTTTGACTGGGGCGGTCTCCTCCTAAAGAGTAACGGAGGAGCACGAAGGTTAGCTAATCACGGTCGGACATCGTGAGGTTAGTGCAATGGCATAAGCTAGCTTGACTGCGAGAGTGACGGCTCGAGCAGGTACGAAAGTAGGTCATAGTGATCCGGTGGTTCTGAATGGAAGGGCCATCGCTCAACGGATAAAAGGTACTCCGGGGATAACAGGCTGATACCGCCCAAGAGTTCATATCGACGGCGGTGTTTGGCACCTCGATGTCGGCTCATCACATCCTGGGGCTGAAGTAGGTCCCAAGGGTATGGCTGTTCGCCATTTAAAGTGGTACGCGAGCTGGGTTTAGAACGTCGTGAGACAGTTCGGTCCCTATCTGCCGTGGGCGTTGGAAGATTGAGAGGGGCTGCTCCTAGTACGAGAGGACCGGAGTGGACGCATCACTGGTGTTCGGGTTGTCATGCCAATGGCATTGCCCGGTAGCTAAATGCGGAAAAGATAAGCGCTGAAAGCATCTAAGCGCGAAACTTGCCTCGAGATGAGTCTTCCCTGAGACCTTGAGTCTCCTAAAGGAACGTTTAAGACTAAGACGTTGATAGGCTGGGTGTGTAAGCGTAGCGATACGTTGAGCTAACCA
Organism: Hafnia alvei; assembly: GCF_034424155.1. Taxonomy (NCBI): domain Bacteria; kingdom Pseudomonadati; phylum Pseudomonadota; class Gammaproteobacteria; order Enterobacterales; family Hafniaceae; genus Hafnia; species Hafnia alvei. The sequence continues at coordinate 137,875 of NZ_CP139992.1, forward strand.
GTACTAATGATCCGTGAGGCTTAACCTTACAACACCGAAGGTGTTTTAAGACGCAGAGACGCGAAAACACAAAGAGTAAGCTTGTTGAACAGATTGGATTGACTGGTGAGCTGTAGAGATACGGAGCACGGGTTAATTAACAGAATATGCCTGGCGGCGATAGCGCGGTGGTCCCACCTGACCCCATGCCGAACTCAGAAGTGAAACGCCGTAGCGCCGATGGTAGTGTGGGGTCTCCCCATGCGAGAGTAGGGAACTGCCAGGCTTTAAATTCGTTCCTTTTCCTTTGACACGGAAAATAGCAGGAACAAACTGACATCAGACGAATGCTGATGTGAGAGAAAGAATCGGTGGAGCGGTAGTTCAGTTGGTTAGAATACCTGCCTGTCACGCAGGGGGTCGCGGGTTCGAGCCCCGTCCGTTCCGCCACTTATTTATGTTATGCCTGCTTGAACGCAGGGGTAATAGTAAGCGTTCTTTAGGGGCGTAGCTCAGTTGGTAGAGCACCGGTCTCCAAAACCGGGTGTCGCGAGTTCGAGTCTCTCCGCCCCTGCCATACAAATAGCCTTCCGCTTGCGGAGGGCTTTTTTGCGTTTTAGCGCAGAAAAAACTTAAAATTAAGACTTACCCTTCAGCGGTTTTCCAAAATACCTACCTAAATGTTCTAAGTTGTTGGGGCAATTTCATACTATCACCCCCAACATTGACGCTCTACAATGCCAAAAATGACTTTGGCTGCTCTAGATGATAATTTATCAACGACTGCGTTAAATACTTAATCTCCTCTTTCCTGTCACTGTTGTGGAGCCATACGGCGTAAATTGGCCGCGTTAGGGCTTCCTGAGAGCTATCAACTTGGAAGTGATTCGGATGCCAATGTGCTGGGAAAAATGCTCTTCCTCCTGCTTGGATCATGACCTGTTCGGCAAGCGCGATTGAGCTGGTCGTTAACATTGGGGGATTATTGTTGCTAGTAAGCTGTTCATCAAAACGGGCAAAATCCGCCCCCCACTCTAAGCGAATATAGGGAAGGTCATCGGTTGCTCCTTCTCCTGCGGATGTAAGAAGTTGCAGTGTGAACTCGCCGACTTTTTCTGTTGATAGCTCCTCCATCTTTGGGACCTCTGTTGTTATCAGTAGGTCCAGATGGCGTTCATGCAGCTGTCTAACATGGGTATGTCTTTGTCCAATACGAGCTTCAAGCAAGAGTTCAGGTTTATGCTTATAGACGCCTGCTAGCCATGAGATAAGCAGCGATTCCCACATCATTGCTGGAGCACCAATCGATAATTCTTTGTGCTGTCGGCTCTTAAGAACTTCTTTTTTAGCCAATAGCCATGTTTCCATCAGTTTTTCTGCGTACGGAACCAGACGTTCTCCTGCCTCGGTTAGCTGGATATTATTGCGGTGGCGAGTGAAAAGATCGGCACCAACTTGTGTTTCAAGCTGACGAATACGGAAGCTAACCGCTGATTGTGTTAGATAAAGCGTTTCAGCGGCTTTGCCAAAGTGTCTTGTTCTGCTCACTTCTAAGAAGGTTTTTAGTAATTCGCTATCCACTGTCTCTCCAATAAAAATATTAATCATGATGATTTAAATGTTTTGTTTTACACGTTGTCAAGCCTAACTAATACTCCGCGCCATAAGTGGTACAGCAATAAGAAAATTTAGGAGTGTGTCAGATGGCGGAAAGCTTCAGTACCAATCATCGTTTTTTTGACAATAAACATTATCCTCGTGGTTTTTCACGTCACGGCGATTTCACAATTAAAGAAGCTCAGGTTCTTGAGCGTTTTGGTTATGCGTTTAACGAGCTCGATTTAGGGACTCGTGAGCCACAAACTGAAGAAGAACAACTCTTTGTTGCTGTATGCCGTGGCGAACGTCAGCCTGCGACAGAAGCAGAGAAGATTTGGTCGAAGTATATTGCACGCATTCGTCGTCCTAAGCGTTTCCACACCTTGTCCGGCGGTAAACCGCAGATGGATACGGTGGAAGAATACACTGACAGTGATGACTAAAAACTCGGGGCCTTTGGCCCCGTTTTTTATTGCAGTGCCTGATGGAGATGTTGGATTAAACGATCCATTGAGCGATAGCTGAGTGCCTCTGCAATATGAATTCGGCTGATGTTGTCACTTTGTGCAAGATCTGCAATAGAACGAGCAACTTTTAGTATTCGATGCCAAGCCCTAACCGATAATCCCATCTTCTCTAGCGCTTGTTCCAGAAATGCCGCATCTTCTTGAGATAGTGAGCATACCCTATCCATCTCTTTGCCTGCCAAGTGTGCGTTGAGCTTTCCCGATCGTTGATACTGTTTTTCTCGTGCTAAACAGACTCGTTGGCGAATAACCTCGCTGCTTTCTCCAACGCGTTTTTGAATGCTAAGAACGCCTGCGGGTAACAATGGCACTTCAATAGAGAGGTCAAAACGATCTAAAAATGGGCCTGATAAGCGGGATAGATATTTGAGTATCTGCTGTGGTGGTGTACGAGCATGAATGCCTTTGTAATGTCCTGTCGGACTTGGATTCATAGCAGCAACTAATTGTACCCTTGCAGGGAAAGTGACTTTTGCCAGTGCCCTAGAAATACATGCTTCGCCAGACTCAAGCGGTTCGCGCAGAGCATCCAACACTCGCCGTTCAAACTCGGGCAGTTCATCCAAAAATAATACCCCGTTATGTGCCAGAGAAATCTCTCCGGGTCTTGGCAAAGACCCACCTCCAATGAGTGCTGCCATTGAAGCACTGTGATGTGGGGTTCTAAATGGCCGCTGGTAACAAGATTGCCCCGTGGTTGATTGATGTACCAAACTAGCGACCGCCGCACTCTCTAAAGCCTCTTCGGTGGTTAACGGTGGCAATATGCTATTAAGGCGGCTGGCTAACATAGTTTTCCCTGTGCCGGGTGGCCCCAATAACAATAAGTTGTGGCCGCCTGTGGCGGCGATTTCTAAAGCTCTTCGTGCCTGTTCTTGGCCAATAATATCCCGCATATCCTTTGTGTTGGGAGATTGGGAGGATAGCTGAGAGACCTTCGGTGGTAGAAGCGGTGATTCACCGCTGAGATAATCACAAACCTGAAGAAGATGATTGGCAATGAGATGGGGCTGTTGTTCTCCAAGCAGGCCAAGCTCTTCCTCATTTTCCTCTGGTGCGATTAATTTACGCTGATGATGCTGTGCGGCCATAGCTGCTGGTATAGCGCCCTGAATGCGCCGTAGTGCGCCTGAAAGGCCCAATTCACCGAGTAACTCTAATCCTTCCACAGAAGTCGCGCTAAGCTGCTCAGAAGCAATCAAAATGGCGATTGCAATGGGAAGATCGTAGCGACCGCCCTCTTTGGGAAGATCTGCGGGAGCCAAATTCACCGTGATACGTTTTGCCGGGAAAGTAAAACCGCAATTTATGATGGCGCTTCTTACGCGGTCTTTAGCCTCTTTCACGGTCGCCTCAGGCAAACCTACTAATGTAAAACCGGGAAGTCCGGTACTGATGTGTGCTTCAACGCTCACGGCGGGTGCCTGCACGCCGATTGCTGCACGGGTATTAATCATCGCCACTGACATAGTCACCTCCATGTTGAAGAGCATCATGTGGCGAATAGCGGAGTGGCGTCAGAACGAGATACTGACTTTGTGTTATTGATTCCAGCATTTCAGTGTCTTGCATAATGTAGTCGACTTGAAACTGCGAGCCAGGTTTGGTGTTGGCAACAAAAATTAACATTTCACATACAATATTTAACAAAGATAGCATGCTAATTATTTTGGCCCTGCCGCCGAGAGGGTTATATTTAACATTAGTAATACAAAATGACATTCTGCATAACAAATAACAGGCTGTGCAGTCGTCACTAATAAAAATGCTAATAAAAACGCCTCATACTCTACGGTAGGGAATTCATTATGTTTGGTTGGTCAAGCCAGCAGCGTAACGTTGCTATTGCGAGCTTTCTTAGTTGGACGCTCGATGCTTTTGATTTTTTCATCCTCGTATTTTTACTCAGTGATATCGCCAAGGCGTTTAACGTTGGTATGGAAGAGGTCACGTTGGCGATCTTGCTCACGCTAGCCGTGCGGCCTATCGGTGCATTGCTGTTTGGGCGAGCGGCCGAGAAGTACGGCCGTCGGCCAATCTTGATGGTCAATATCCTCTTCTTTTCGATCTTCGAGTTGCTCTCCGCTGCAGCGCCATCTCTGACCATGTTCTTAGTGCTCAGAGTGCTGTATGGCGTGGCGATGGGGGGGATCTGGGGCGTTGCATCATCTTTGGCAATGGAGACCATACCAGACCGCTCACGTGGATTAATGTCAGGGATATTTCAGGCAGGTTACCCCTTCGGCTATCTCCTAGCTGCGGTGGTATACGGCTCGCTGTTTGAAATTGTCGGCTGGCGTGGCCTGTTTGTGATTGGCGCTATCCCGATTATTTTATTGCCATTTATTTACTTTAAAGTACCCGAATCACCGGTTTGGCTGGCTGCTCGTGAGCGCAAAGAAAGCACTGCGCTTCTCCCCGTTTTGAAGAGCCACTGGAAGCTTTGTATTTACCTCGTTTTGTTGATGGCTGCGTTCAATTTCTTCAGCCACGGTACTCAGGATATGTATCCGGCGTTTTTGAAAATTCAGCATGGTTTCGATCCTAAAACCGTCAGTATCATCGCTATTAGCTACAATATCGCATCAATTATCGGTGGTGTGTTCTTTGGCGTGTTGTCGGAAAAAATTGGCCGTAAAAAGGCGATTATTATTGCGGCGGCGCTGGCCTTACCTGTTATCCCGCTGTGGGCGTTCTCTGGGGGCTCGCTCATGCTAGGCATTGGCGCATTCCTAATGCAGTTCATGGTGCAAGGGGCTTGGGGCGTTATTCCTACTTACCTTAATGAGCTGGTTCCCGCTAATACACGCGCGGTGTTACCGGGGTTTGTATATCAACTGGGTAACCTGATTGCTTCGGTGAACGCGACGCTTCAGGCGACGATTGCTGAAAGCCATGGGCAGAACTATGGTTTGGCGATGGCGATTATTGCGGGCAGTGTTGCAGTGGCAATCATTGTGCTGATTTCTTTTGGTCGAGATACTCGAGGCGCCTCTTTAGGGAGAAAAATTTCGGCCGAAGAAACCTCAATAAAATGATGTTAAATCATGATATTGGACGCGATTTGAGCCGTTTTTGCTTATTGGTTACGCAAAAAAATTATTGTCAGACGGCAAAGAACTGTGATAACTCTTTAAGCATTAGCTCAGAAGGCAACAGAAAAAACTATTTATGAAAACTCTCGTCCAAGTACTCAGCCTCGTCGTGATTAGTGTGGTGGTGATTATTATCCCACCGTGCGGGGCAGCACTTGGACGAAGAAAGGCTTAAAAATCAGGCCTGAATCAAACGAGAACCCCCGCACCGAAAGGTCCGGGGGTTTTTTTTCGCAATGAAAAAGTGATGGGGAACAGCAAATGGCTAACAGAATAAAATCCTGTTGTCCCAGTAAAAGGGCGGGGAATTAAGCTATGAATGGAGCACAGTGGGTAGTACAAGCGTTGCGTGCACAGGGTGTTGATAAAGTTTTCGGCTACCCTGGCGGTGCAATCATGCCGGTATACGATGCGTTGTATGACGGTGGTGTGGAACACCTACTGTGTCGCCATGAGCAAGGCGCGGTGATCGCTGCCATTGGTTATGCCCGCGCTACGGGCAAACCAGGAGTGTGTATTGCAACTTCAGGCCCGGGTGCAACCAACCTGATTACGGGTTTAGCGGATGCCATGCTGGATTCTGTTCCCGTTGTCGCCATCACAGGCCAAGTCGGTTCTGCTCTGATTGGTACCGATGCTTTTCAAGAAATTGATGTTTTAGGGCTGTCATTGGCATGTACCAAGCACAGCTTTTTAGTTGAGTCGCTGGATGCTTTGCCCGGTATCATGGCTGAAGCTTTTGCCGTTGCGATGGGGGGGCGTCCGGGCCCGGTCTTAATTGATATCCCTAAAGATATTCAACTGGCCGAAGGTGAGTTGGCTGCGCATTTGTCTGCCGTTACCGAAGTCATGCCCGCCTGTGAAACCGGCTTAATGCAGGCGCGTGAATTGTTAGCTCAGGCTAAAAAACCGATGTTGTATGCCGGCGGTGGCGTGGGGATGGCGCAGGCTGTTCCTGCATTGCGCGAATTCGTTAATGCAACCGGCATCCCTACTGTAGCCACGTTAAAGGGCCTGGGAGCACCGGATGCCACTCATCCATGCTATTTAGGGATGTTAGGCATGCACGGCACCAAGGCTGCTAATCTGGCGGTGCAGCAATGCGATTTGCTGATTGCCGTGGGGGCACGTTTTGACGATCGGGTGACCGGCAAGCTGAACGCTTTTGCACCTCATGCCAAAGTTATTCATATGGATATCGACCCTGCTGAGATGAGCAAGCTGCGTCAGGCCCACATAGAGCTGTGCGGTGATTTAAATCATATGCTGCCAGCGCTGAGTCAGCCGTTGAGCATTGGAGAATGGCAGTATGACGTTATAGGTCTGAAGGCCGAGCATCCGTGGCGCTACGATCACCCCGGTCAGGCTATTTATGCCCCGTTGTTTCTGAAACAGTTATCTGATCGTAAACCCGCCAGCGCGGTTGTAACAACTGATGTAGGCCAGCACCAAATGTGGACTGCACAGCATATGCAGTTTACTCGCCCAGAAAATTTCATCACCTCGAGCGGTTTAGGCACCATGGGATTTGGCGTCCCGGCGGCCGTCGGTGCGCAAATGGCGCGCCCAGACGATATGGTCATCTGTGTCTCAGGCGATGGCTCTTTCATGATGAACGTGCAGGAATTAGGCACCATCAAACGTAAAAAACTGCCGGTAAAAATAGTCCTGCTGGATAACCAGCGCTTAGGCATGGTGCGTCAATGGCAGCAGCTGTTTTTTGACGGGCGCTATAGCGAAACCAACTTATCCGATAATCCTGATTTCTTAATGCTGGCCAGCGCTTTTGGTATCGCAGGCCAGCGTATTACCCGTAAAGATCAAGTCGACGCCGCACTGGATGCGCTGTTAAACAGCGAAGGTCCGTACCTGCTCCATGTCTCCATCGACGAATTAGAGAATGTCTGGCCTTTAGTTCCGCCGGGCGCAGGCAATGAATCTATGATGGAGAAAATATCATGATGCAGTTAACATCCTTGCAACATCAATTGGCGATTCAGGCACGTTTCCGCCCAGAGGTTTTAGAGCGGGTACTCCGCGTTATCCGTCACCGTGGCTTCCAAGTTTGTGCTATGAATATGGCTCAGATGTTGGATTCAGACAGTGTGAACATTGAACTAACGGTGTCTAGCCAGCGTCCAATCAACCTGCTTTCATCGCAGTTGAGTAAATTGATGGATGTTGCTTGCGTTGAAGTGCAGCCGCATGCGGCTCACCAACAAGCGGCCGGTTAGCGGCCTACGCTGGCACTAGAAACGAATAATATTAATTAAATATCGCGCATCAGACGCAACAAGGAAAAAAGAATGACCACGAAGAAAGCGGATTACATTTGGTTCAATGGCGAGATGGTTCCATGGGCAGAGGCTAAAGTGCACGTTATGTCTCATGCGCTGCATTACGGGACTTCCGTGTTCGAAGGCGTGCGCTGCTATGACACCAATAACGGCCCTGCAGTTTTCCGCCACCGCGAACATATGCAGCGTCTGCGCGACTCCGCCAAAATTTACCGTATGCCTGTCTCCTACAGCGTCGATGAGCTGATGGAGGCCTGCCGCGAAACTCTGCGCAAAAACAATCTGACCAGCGCCTATATTCGTCCATTGGTCTTCGTGGGTGATGTGGGTATGGGCGTAAATCCACCTGAAGGCTACAACACCGATGTGATTATCGCCGCATTCCCATGGGGCGCTTATCTGGGTGCTGATGCGCTGGATCAGGGCATCGATGCACAGGTTTCTTCATGGAATCGCGCCGCGCCGAATACGATCCCAACGGCGGCAAAAGCCGGTGGTAACTATCTTTCTTCTCTGCTGGTGGGTTCTGAAGCACGTCGCCATGGCTATCAGGAAGGTATTGCTCTGGATGTTCATGGTTATGTGTCTGAAGGTGCAGGTGAAAACTTATTTATGGTGAAAGACGGTGTGATTTTCACTCCGCCATTTACGTCGGCGGCACTGCCGGGTATTACGCGTGATGCGATCATCAAGCTGGCGAAAAACGCCGGTTTTGAAATTCGTGAGCAGGTGATGTCACGTGAATCTCTGTATCTGGCAGACGAAGTCTTTATGTCTGGTACCGCAGCGGAAATTACGCCGGTACGTAGCGTTGACGGCATTCAGGTGGGTATTGGCCGCTGTGGCCCAATCACCAAACAGATTCAAGAAGCGTTCTTCGGCCTGTTCACTGGCAAAACTGAAGATCAGTGGGGCTGGTTGGATTTAGTCAACGCGAAGTAATTGAAGCGACAGACAGGGTATTTACCAAAAAATAACCTCGGAATACGTCGAGTTGCAGACAATCATCACACATGCAGCTTGAAGTAGGACGAGGACAAGTCGGGCGGTTCGTTCCCGCCCGCATAAATAGATAAAAGCCTGAACACAGGCTTACGCTGGAGTGAATTAAGCATGCCAAAGTATCGTTCCTCAACAACCACACATGGCCGTAATATGGCGGGCGCTCGCGCATTATGGCGAGCAACGGGAATGACAGACGCGGATTTCGGTAAGCCGATTATTGCCGTGGTTAACTCGTTTACCCAGTTCGTGCCGGGCCATGTTCATCTGCGCGATCTGGGCAAACTGGTTGCAGAGCAGATCGAGGCTTCTGGCGGCGTAGCCAAAGAATTCAATACCATTGCGGTGGATGACGGTATTGCCATGGGGCACGGCGGGATGCTGTATTCCCTGCCTTCCCGTGAGCTCATTGCGGACTCCGTAGAATATATGGTCAATGCGCACTGTGCTGATGCCATGGTGTGTATTTCCAACTGCGACAAAATCACCCCCGGGATGCTGATGGCATCTCTGCGTTTGAATATTCCGGTGATCTTTGTTTCCGGTGGCCCGATGGAAGCGGGTAAAACCAAATTATCTGATCAGATCATTAAACTGGATCTGGTGGATGCCATGATTCAGGGTGCTAACCCGAACGTGTCGGATGCAGACAGCGAGCAAATTGAGCGCTCTGCGTGCCCAACCTGCGGCTCCTGCTCTGGGATGTTTACCGCTAACTCCATGAACTGTTTAACCGAAGCGTTAGGGCTATCCCAACCGGGCAATGGTTCTCTGCTGGCGACCCATGCAGACCGCAAAGATCTGTTCCTGAATGCAGGCAAACGCATTGTGGACCTGACCAAGCGCTACTATGAGCAAGATGACGACCGCGTGCTGCCGCGCAATATCGCTAACAAAGCGGCATTTGAGAATGCGATGACGTTAGACATTGCTATGGGCGGCTCCACCAATACCGTTCTGCACCTGTTGGCTTCGGCTCAGGAAGGTGAAGTTGATTTCACCATGACGGACATTGACCGCCTGTCGCGTAAAGTTCCTCATCTGTGCAAAGTGGCGCCAAGTACGCAGAAATACCATATGGAGGATGTGCATCGCGCAGGCGGTGTGATCGGTATTTTGGGTGAGTTGGATCGTGCGGGGCTGTTAAATCGCGAAGTGAACAACGTTCTGGGGATGACACTGCCTGAAACGCTGGCTGCCTATGACGTCATGGTCACAGAAGATGAAAGCGTCAAAAAGATGTATACCGCAGGGCCTGCGGGTGTCCGTACCACCAAAGCGTTCTCGCAGGAATGCCGCTGGGATTCTCTGGATACTGACCGCCAAGAGGGCTGTATCCGAACCCGTGAATTTGCCTATAGCCAAGACGGTGGATTAGCCGTGCTATATGGCAATATCGCGGAAGATGGCTGCATCGTAAAAACCGCCGGTGTGGAAAAAGAGAGCCTGATTTTCCGTGGCCCAGCAAAAGTATATGAAAGCCAAGATGCGGCGGTAGACGCTATTCTGGGCGGTAAAGTGGTGGCGGGTGACGTGGTAGTTATTCGCTACGAAGGCCCAAAAGGCGGCCCTGGGATGCAAGAAATGTTGTATCCAACCACCTATCTAAAATCGATGGGATTGGGTAAAAGCTGCGCGCTGATCACCGATGGTCGTTTCTCTGGCGGCACATCGGGTTTGTCGATTGGGCACGTTTCGCCAGAGGCGGCGAGCGGTGGCATCATCGCGTTGGTGCAAGACGGTGACATGATTGATATCAACATCCCACAGCGCGGCATTCAATTAGACGTTGCCGAAAGCGAACTGGCGAGTCGTCGTGAACAAGAGTTGGCGCGTGGTGATGCCGCATGGACACCGAAAGCGCGTGAGCGTCAGGTATCCTTTGCGCTACGAGCCTATGCGATGTTGGCCACCAGCGCAGACCGTGGCGCTGTGCGCGATAAATCTAAGCTGGGGGGCTAATCATGACTTCCTCAGCCAATATGCAAAAAGAAGTGCTTCCCAGCCAGCCCTGCGGGGCTGAATACCTACGCGCGGTACTTCGTGCGCCGGTTTATGAGGTTGCACAGGTCACACCGTTGCAGACTATGACGAAACTGTCTGAACGCGTCGGCAATACCATTTTAGTGAAACGCGAAGATCGCCAGCCCGTACACAGTTTTAAACTACGCGGTGCCTACGCGATGATCGCAGGCCTTGATGAAGAGCAAAAATCTCACGGCGTTGTGACGGCATCAGCGGGAAATCATGCACAAGGTGTGGCGCTTTCTGCTTCGCGTTTAGGTATCAAATCTACCATCGTCATGCCGGTTTCAACCGCTGATATTAAAGTAGACGCGGTGCGAGGTTTTGGTGGTGAAGCCGTGCTGTATGGTGCGAACTTTGACGAAGCCAAAGCCTATGCCATTGAATTAGCCAAAACCAGAAACCTCACTTTTGTTCCTCCTTTTGACCATCCTGCGGTTATTGCTGGCCAAGGCACTTTGGCCATGGAGTTATTGCAGCAGGATGCCCATCTGGATCGCGTATTTGTTCCCGTCGGCGGCGGTGGCTTAGCCGCTGGCGTGGCTGTGCTGATCAAGCAACTGATGCCACAGATCAAAGTGATCGGCGTTGAGGCGGAAGATTCTGCCTGTCTACGTGCCGCGCTGGATGCCGGTCATCCAGTGGATTTAGCTCGCGTCGGGCTATTTGCCGAAGGCGTGGCGGTTAAGCGCATCGGCGATGAGACTTTCCGCCTGTGCCGTGAATATCTAGATGATGTGATCACCGTGGATAGTGATGCGATCTGCGCTGCGGTAAAAGATCTTTTCGAAGATGTGCGTGCGGTTGCAGAACCCTCTGGTGCTTTGGCGCTGGCAGGGCTGAAAAAGTATGTTCAACAGCATCAGATTCAGGGCGAACGCTTGGCCCATGTGCTGTCTGGGGCGAATCTTAATTTCCACGGTTTACGTTATGTCTCTGAGCGCTGTGAATTAGGTGAACAGCGGGAAGCACTGTTGGCCGTTACCATTCCTGAGCAGCAGGGGAGTTTCCTCAAATTCTGTCAGCTGTTGGGTGGACGTGCGGTAACGGAGTTTAACTACCGCTACGCCGATGCGGATAACGCCTGCATTTTTGTTGGCGTACGCTTAACGCGTGGTTTGGCAGAGCGCCAGGAAATTTTGACGCTGCTGCAAGACGGTGGGTATCAGGTTGTAGACCTTTCCGACGATGAAATGGCGAAGCTGCACGTGCGCTATATGGTCGGAGGCCGTCCGTCTAAGCCGCTACAAGAGCGTCTTTATAGCTTTGAATTTCCTGAATCGCCGGGCGCACTGCTGAAGTTTTTAAGCACCTTAGGTACCCATTGGAATATTTCTCTTTTCCACTACCGTAGCCATGGTACGGATTTTGGGCGTGTTCTTGCTGCGTTTGAACGTGCAGACAGCGATCCGAATTTCGAATCGCGCCTACATGAACTGGGCTATGAATGCCACGATGAAACCGATAATTCGGCGTTTCGTTTCTTCTTAAAAGGCTAATTGGCGATTGCGTTCTGGTGGCTATAACAGCTGCCAGAACGCATGAATGAGCGGTTCCTCTAGGCGTTTTTTCTGCACACAAACGCCGAGTTCAAAAGGTGCCACCATCGCCACATGATCGAGTTCGGTAATACGTGCGCGAATAGATTCGGGACTGTTATCTAAAACTACGTCGGGTAACAGGGCGATACCACAGCCAAGAGCGACCATGGATACAATCGCTTCATGACCAGAAACGGTAGCGTAAATCTGCGGATTGCTGATTTTCTGTCTGCGAAACCAGAGATCTATTCGCTGACGCGACGGGCCATGTTCCGGCAAGATGAATGGAATTTGCGACCAGTCTGGCTGCTCGACTAGCGCTAGCGTGCGGACATGACAGGGAAGCGCGGGTGCAATCAAGCGCAGCGGTATTTCACCAATTTTGATGAACTCAATGCTGGTGGGCAGCGTTTCTGGTCGGCCAGCGATGCCGAGATCGGCTTCGTCTGACTGTATTTTGCTAACGGCGTCGGCGGCATCGCCGGTTGTGAGCTTGATTTCAACCAGCGGATGCAACGCTCGGAAGCGATCGAGTACAGAAGGTAAATGGCTATAGGCCGCGGTCACCGAGCAGAACAGACGCAGTTCACCGGTTAATGCAGGGCCCGTTTGACCGAGAGCGTTACGCAACTGCTGATATTGCAACAGCGTTTGCTGAGCAAAAGTTTTGAGCTGTTCGCCTGCGCTGGTAAGGCGTACATCGCGGTTATCGCGTAGAAAGAGCGGTTGCCCGAGTTCATCTTCCAGCCGTTGTATCTGGCGAGAAAGCGTTGAGGGACTCACATGCACCGCCTGTGCGGTGCGGCCAAAATGGCGCGAGTCAGCCAGATGAAGAAATAATTTTAAGTCTCGAAGATCCATGGGTGATTTCCGCTCATTACGTTGCAAAAAATGCAATGACATCTTCGTAATATATCAATTTAAGCAATACAAATCCTATCATATGATGGATTCATTCTCCTCGATGAGAACCTCCCCAATAGACAGGTGGGGAAGTAAAAAATAATGAACTTGCAGACGTCGCCTTTGAGCGAAAACACAACGTCAAACAACCAAACAATGGAGCAAACCATGGCTAATTATTTCAACACATTGAACCTGCGTCAGCAGTTGGCGCAACTGGGTAAGTGTCGCTTTATGGGACGCGAAGAATTTGCCGATGAAGCGGGATACCTGAAAGGTAAAAAAGTGGTGATCGTTGGCTGTGGTGCGCAGGGTTTGAACCAAGGTTTGAACATGCGTGACTCTGGTCTGGATGTGGCCTACGCATTGCGTGCTGAGGCGATTGCTGAGAAGCGCGCGTCATGGCGTAAGGCAACTGAAAATGGCTTTAAAGTAGGCACCTACGAAGAGTTGATCCCACAGGCCGATCTGGTGGTTAACCTGACGCCAGACAAACAGCATTCTGCGGTAGTGAAAGCGGTTCAGCCTTTGATGAAAGACGGTGCGGCGTTGGGCTATTCGCATGGTTTCAACATTGTTGAAGTTGGCGAGCAAATTCGTAAGGACATCACCGTTGTGATGGTGGCACCGAAGTGTCCGGGCACTGAAGTACGTGAAGAATATAAGCGTGGCTTTGGTGTGCCGACTCTGATTGCGGTTCACCCAGAAAACGATCCGAAAGGCGAAGGCATGGCGATAGCCAAAGCGTGGGCGGCGGCAACGGGTGGTCATCGTGCCGGTGTTCTGGAGTCTTCTTTCGTGGCAGAAGTAAAATCTGACCTGATGGGTGAGCAAACTATTCTGTGTGGCATGTTACAAGCGGGTTCACTGCTGTGCTTTGATAAGCTGGTGTCTGAGGGTACTGAACCTGCTTATGCCGAAAAACTGGTTCAGTTCGGCTGGGAAACCATTACCGAAGCGCTGAAACAGGGTGGTATCACGCTGATGATGGATCGTTTATCTAACCCTGCGAAGCTGCGCGCATACGCACTGTCAGAGCAACTGAAAGAAATTATGGCTCCGCTGTTCCAAAAACATATGGATGACATCATTTCTGGCGCGTTTTCGGGTGGCATGATGGCTGACTGGGCTGAAGACGATATCAAACTGCTGACCTGGCGCGAAGAAACCGGCAAAACTGCGTTTGAAACTGCGCCGCAGTTTGAAGGCAAAATTGCCGAGCAGGATTACTTCGACCAAGGTGTTCTGATGATTGCGATGGTAAAAGCAGGCGTTGAGCTGGCGTTTGAAACCATGGTGGCTTCCGGCATCATTGAAGAGTCTGCTTATTACGAATCGCTGCACGAGCTGCCGCTGATCGCGAATACCATTGCGCGTAAACGTCTGTATGAAATGAACGTGGTTATCTCTGATACTGCGGAATACGGTAACTATCTGTTTGCTAACGCGGCAGTGCCTTTGCTGAAAGAGAAATTCATGGCTTCTCTGCAAACCGGCGACTTAGGCAAAGCAGCTGGCACAACAACGGCGGTGGATAATGCCCAACTGCGCGATGTGAACGAAGCGATTCGCAATCATCCAATTGAAGCTGTGGGCCATAAACTGCGTGGCTACATGAAAGATATGAAGCGCATTGCCGTTGCGGGTTAATTTTGCGATATAGCAAAAAAATAGCAAAAAAGGCGCCTAGGCGCCTTTTTTATTGCTTACATCTAAACTAGCTACGATAAAGCACTTTGATGATGTGGTAGCCAAACTGGGTATGCAGCGGGCCATAAGGCTCTAGCAGCGGGCAGGAGAACACCACTTTATCGAACGCAGGAACCATCTGGCCCTGACGGAATTCACCCAAATGACCGCCTTTTTTGCCCGACGGGCAGATTGAATGCTTCTTGGCCAGCTTCTCGAAATCGCCGCCGTTTTTGAGCTGCTCAAGAAGATCCAGAGCCTGTTTTTCTTCCTTTACAAGGATATGCAATGCTGCCGCGTTTTTAGCCATCGGGGATACTCCAGATGAAGGCATTAGAGAAATTTTCCCTAGTGTACTCAGCCTAGGGCTATTTCCGCAATGGCGCTCATCTCCAGCAGTGCTCCATAATGCAGCGCAGAACATGGCACGACGGTACGAGCAGGGCGGTGATCACCTATCCACTGTGCATAAAGTCGATTAAATTCTGACCACAATGCGACATCACTGAGATAGACCTGCACATTCACCAGATGCTGTTTATTAATTCCGGTCGTCTCTAACAGGATGTCGATATTGTTAAAAACGGTCTGCGCCTGTTCAGCTAATTCACCCTGTGGCTGTGGGCTTGTGAGCGAGATGGGTAACTGCCCAGAGATGTACAGGCTGTTGCCTGAAATTATCGCGGGTGAATAATGTCCACCGGGTGTGGGTAACCGATCTGAATGGACAATTTTCATAGTATGTTTTTCCCGCGCTTAAGGAAGTCAGCATAGGACTCAGCATCCACGTTGCCTCCGCTGACAATAATCCCCACGCGTGCACCGCGAATATCAATGGCGCCACTCATTGCGGCGGCAGCGGCCAAGCATCCTGTTGGTTCTACGACAATTTTCATTCTTTCCATGAAGAAACGCATTTGATCGCATAGCTGTTGATCGCTCACGGTAAGAATATCCTCAACGAAATTACGGATGATTGGGAAGGTGAGTTCACCGACGCATTGGGTTTGCGCACCATCGGCGATGGTGTTAGGAACCGCAATACTCACGCGTTCGCCCGTACGCAGCGATTGCTGCACGTCATTGCCGGCTTCAGGCTCAACGCCAAAGATACGGCAGTTCGGTGCCATATGCTTCGCGGCGATTGCACATCCAGAAAGCAGCCCGCCGCCGCCGGTACAGACGAACAAGAAATCGAGTTCGCCAACCTCTTCGAATAATTCCAGCGCGGAGGTACCTTGGCCAGCAATAACATGAGGATGGTTGTAGGGAGGGATAATACTTAAACCACGCTTGGCTGCCAGATCGGCGGCGATCGCTTCACGATCTTCGGTTTGGCGATTGTAAATAATGACTTCGGCACCGTATCCGCGTGTGGCGGCGAGTTTAGCCGCGGGGGCATCGTGTGGCATTACGATAGTCACGGGAACGTTGAGCTCACGAGCTGCTAACGCCATCGCCTGAGCATGGTTCCCTGAAGAGAATGCGACAACGCCGTTTTTCTTCTGCTCCGGCGTCAAATGGCTTATTGCGTTATAAGCGCCGCGAAATTTAAATGCGCCAATACGCTGGTAGTTTTCACACTTAAAAAACAGGCTTGCGCCGGTTAAAGCGTTGGCTTGAGTAGAGGTCAGAACCGGCGTGCGGTGCGCTGCTGCTTTAATGATATTTGCAGCCTCACGCACATCATCTGCGCTGACTGTCATGGGTAACAGGGGCATTATTTTCTCCTCGGGGTGCAATTTGCTTTGTCATTTTGTATAATTTTATACGATCAGTAAAATAAAAAGGAAAGCGCTATATGAAAAATAATGAAGAGATCCCGATAGAAACCTTAAGCGAGAACCAGTTATTGCTGCGTGAAGGGGCCAAAATTGCTAAGGCATTAGGTGAAATGTTTGCCCCGACCTGCGAAGTCGTTTTGCACGATCTTTGTAATCCTCTACATTCCATTGTGGCGATAGAACAGCCCCTTTCAGGGCGTAAAATCGGCGATCCATCAACGGAAATGGGGCTGGCACGTATACGCGATCCTCAGTATCCAGACGTGGTGCAAAACTACGGTAATCGATTCCCAGATGGTCGGCCGGCAAAAAGTACGTCGATAGGTTTGCGTAACAGCCAGGGCGAATACGTGGCTGCGTTATGCCTGAATATGGATGTTTCGCTGCTTGATTCCGTTCAGCGCGTGTTGTCGCAATTGACGTCAGTAGATAGCGAACAGGCACCGACGCAGGAAAGTTTGCGCAGTAGTTTTGGTTCGAAAGATGTGAAGCGTGCCATCGAAGATTATGCGGCAGCGATGTCGAGCCAACCGCGGGCACTTTCAGCTCCACAGCGTAAGGTATTGATTCGTCATCTGGCGACATCTGGTCTTTTACAACTGCGAGGCGCGGCGAAAATCGTGGCCGATGAGCTGGGGATTTCTCGTGCTTCGGTGTATAACGCATTGAAGGTGGAACCAACGCGCGGAGTGTAATTTCACCGCTGGGTTTCTGCTACAATTCGCCCCGTACTCGTTGTTATCTTGTCGCCATCATATTCAGGTTAAGTCATCCATGCGTTTAAATCCCGGTCAGCAGCAGGCTGTCGAATTTGTTACAGGTCCTTGTTTAGTTCTGGCTGGTGCCGGTTCGGGTAAGACCCGTGTTATTACCAACAAAATTGCGCATCTGATCCGAGAATGTGGCTATCAAGCACGCCATATTGCCGCCGTGACGTTTACCAATAAAGCCGCTCGCGAAATGAAAGAGCGCGTGGCGCAAACGCTCGGGCGTAAAGAAGCGCGCGGTCTGATGATTTCTACTTTCCATACATTGGGATTGGAGATTATCAAACGTGAATACAAAGCCTTGGGAATGAAGGCTAATTTTTCATTGTTCGACGATCAGGATCAGCTGGCTTTGCTGACGGATTTGACTGAACAATGGATCGAGAAAGATAAAGATCTGCTCAAGCAGCTGATTTCGACGATCTCAAATTGGAAAAACGATCTGATCGATCCCAAACAGGCAGCGGCTCATGCATTTTCTGAGCGTGATAAGCTGTTTGTGCACTGCTATCAGCTGTATGACGCGCAGCTAAAAGCCTGTAACGTGCTGGATTTTGATGACCTAATCCTGTTGCCAACGCTGCTGCTGCGCAGCAACGAAGAGGTGCGCGAGCGCTGGCAGCAACGCATTCGTTATCTGCTGGTGGATGAGTATCAAGATACCAACACCAGCCAGTATGAGCTGGTCAAACTGCTAGTGGGAAACCGTGCGCGTTTTACCGTGGTGGGTGATGACGATCAGTCGATTTACTCGTGGCGTGGTGCTCGACCACAAAACTTGGTGCTGCTTAAAGAAGACTTTCCGGCTTTGCAGGTGATAAAGCTGGAGCAGAACTATCGTTCATCTCAGCGTATTTTGAAGTCTGCCAATATTTTGATCGCCAATAATCCGCATGTTTTTGAAAAGCGGCTTTTTTCTGAGCTAGGCTACGGCGAAGAGCTGAAAATTATTACGGCAAATAATGAAGATCACGAGGCTGAACGCGTGGTGGGTGAGTTAATCGCTCATCACTTTATTAATAAAACCTCCTACAGCGACTATGCGATCTTGTATCGCGGTAACCATCAGTCACGTGTGTTTGAAAAGATGCTGATGCAAAACCGTATTCCATATCGTATCTCTGGCGGCACGTCGTTCTTCTCGCGTCCAGAAATTAAAGATTTGCTGGCTTATCTCCGCGTGTTGACCAATCCAGACGACGACAGCGCATTTTTGCGCATTGTGAATACCCCACGGCGTGAGATTGGCCCTGCAACGCTGCAAAAGCTCGGTGAATGGGCTAACCATCGTGGTATCAGTTTGTTCCGCGCCAGCTTTGATTTTGGCCTAAGCCAAACGTTGACCGGGCGAGGCTTAGAGTCGCTACAGCGCTTTACCCACTGGATGCAGGAAATCTCCACACTGTCTGAACGTGAGCCTATCGCGGCGGTGCGCGATCTTATTCACGGCGTTGACTATGAAAGCTGGTTGTTTGAGACATCACCCAGCCCGAAAGCCGCTGAAATGCGGATGAAAAACGTTAATCAGCTGTTTAGCTGGATGACAGAAATGCTGGATGGTAGCGATATTGATGAACCCATGACGCTGACTCAGGTTGTCACTCGCTTTACTCTGCGCGATATGATGGAGCGTGGCGAAAGCGAAGATGAGGCCGATCAGGTACAGCTAATGACGCTGCATGCCTCTAAAGGGCTTGAGTTTCCATACGTTTATCTAGTGGGGATGGAAGAAGGATTATTGCCACACCAGAGCAGCATCGATGAGGACAACGTCGATGAGGAGCGCCGCTTAGCCTATGTGGGCATTACGCGTGCGCAAAAGGAGCTGGTGTTCACGCTGTGCCGCGAACGTCGCCAATATGGCGAATTAGTGCGTCCAGAACCGAGCCGCTTCTTGCTTGAACTGCCGCAAGACGATCTGAAGTGGGAGAGCGAGCGCAAAGTTGTTAGTCCACAAGAAAGAATGCAAAAAGGGCAGGCCAGCATCGCGAATATCCGGGCGATGATGGAGAAGGCTAAAAACGGCGGCTGAGCGTCGCTGCAAACCATTAGTAGGCCGCGCGACCTAGTGTGCGGTCTATAATCTCCATGCATAAAACCTTCTGTGTATCATCTCTTCCCTCTTGATGAGGGCCTCGTGTTTATAATAAAAAAGAAAAAATAAAATACAAAGCATTGCTTTCTATTTGTCGTGAGAGTAGGATTTTTTACGTGGTAAAAAACATGAAAATAAACTTAATCATTTTATGAATAAAATCCTACGAGATAAATATGAAAATTCTATTGAAGAATGCCAATATTTTTGACGGAAAAAACAATGAAATAAAATCAGGAGATATCATTATTGATGGAGGATTTATACAGAGCATAACCAAAGACGTAGAAGTGATAGATAAAAATACACAGGTTATTGACCTACAGGGAAAGTACGTCATGCCTGGGCTTATTGATGCTCACGTTCATATTACCGCTAGCCGAATTGACCTAAATCAGGATTATGAATACCCAGGTTATATGTATGCGCGTAGTTTTCATTTTCTTAAGGACATGATCAATCGCGGATTCACTTCAGTGCGCGATGCTGGCGGTGCTGATGTTGGTATTAAAACAGCCGTAGAAGAGGGCGTAGTATTATCTCCCCGCTTATTTATTAGCGGTAGAGCCCTGTCACAGACAGGAGGGCACGGCGACTATCGACATAATTCAAGCGAGATGGTGACTTGCGCATGCAGCCTTTGCACTGGTTCTTCTATTTCGGTGATATGTGATGGTGTTCCTGCCGTACGCCAAGCTGCTCGAGAACAATTCAGGATTGGTGCGTCACAGATTAAAATGATGGCCGGTGGTGGGATTTCATCACCCACGGATAAGATAGATAACTTGCAATACTCTGATGATGAAATTATCGCTATTGTTGACGAAGCGACGCGCTTCCATAGCTACGTTATGGCTCACGCCTACACGCCGCAGGCCATTATCCGTTGTGTTAATCTTGGTGTGAAAACGATTGAACATGGCAATTTGTTAGATGCTGAATCCGCGCAGGCGATGTTTAACAATAAAGCATATCTTGTACCTACCCTGTCTATTTACAATGCCTTTATGATGAATAAAGACGATAGTGATTCAGGAATACCTGCTTCTGTTATTGAAAAATTAGAAGAAGTGCAAAGCCAGGCAATTAACTCTATTAATTTAGCAAGAAAATATAATGTTAAAATTGGGTTGGGGACAGATTTATTAGGGGATTATCAAAACTTTCAATATGATGAGTTTAAACTGCGTAGCCAAGTTGAAAGCGCATTTGATACGCTGCATTCTGCAACCTATGTCAATGCGGAGATCCTTAACATGAAAGGAAAACTAGGCATTGTAGATACACATGCTTTTGCAGACCTTATTGTTCTAGAAAATAACCCACTAGAAGATATTTCTGTTTTCTCTGACAAGAGAGATCAGGTTCTAATGGTGATTAAAAATGGTGACATTGTTAAAAATTTAATTAATTAAATTTAGCATAAGATATTTTACTTTTTATTTTAAATAACCACAATTCATAAATAATGCTCAGTATGTTATGTGCTGACGTTGGATTTATTTTATTTCAATGTACATATAACATACTATCATATTTTATGAAAAGGTAAGTATAATGCTTTCTCCTTATTTTCATAGTTTATCTTCGCTACTTGTTATAATTAATCCATTAACCATGTTTGCTCTTTTTATTTCTTACACTGGGCACATGACGAACAGTGAAATTTTAGCTATTGGTAAAAAAACAACATTGGCTGTCGCGATTACCTTATTAGTATTCGTTTGGTTTGGAATCCATATTTTTAGTATTTTTGGCATTAACATGGCCGCACTACAGTTAGCGGGTGGTCTATCTCTCCTTATAGGCTCTTTGAATGGGCTAAATAGTCGTGCTGATTCTGATAATACATTAAAAAATATAGCGATTGTTCCACTCTGCTTTCCGATTATTGCCGGGCCTGCGGCTATTTCTATTGTTATCAGCATGACAACAGAAACAGGAAATAGAGCGGCGGTAAGTTTCGCATCGCTAACAATTGCATTCATTTTAGGTGTTATGTTTCATTTCGCTGAGCCTATCTGCCAATGGCTTGGGGAAACAACTATGAATATAATTAAGAAAGTTTCATACTTGGTTCTTGCCTGTATTGGTGCCAAGCTGATGATGACCGGCTTTGTTTTCTACTTTCTGAGAGCATAGGAGATAATGTGAGGAAAGACTATGGCATATTGACCGACCTACTGCGTGAGAACCATACGCAATGGCAACAGCTGCTTGAGCCAACGTTAAATGAGCTCGGAGTGACTTTTGTGGATCGCATTATTCTTGATCAGCTAGCAAAGAGTGGCAGTATTTCAAAAAATGAGCTGGCAAAGTTGTTAGGAACAATGCACCAAAATTTAACTCGTTCGATTGGGCGATTAGAGCTACAGGGATTGTTGGTGAGCCAAAAATCAGCGTCTGATATGCGACAAGTTTATCTTGATATTACGCCGAAGGGTGAAAACATAAACAACATCATTAATACAAAAATTAATGAATGCTGGAATAGAATTTTTAGTGATGTTTCCAACGAAAATATTGAGCAACTAACCTCAATGCTGACTCTCATTAAGAATAAGCTTGTTGAGATTGAATAGGCTTGTGTGTGAACGGGTTGATATCTCGTCTGAAATAGAGGCTCTCAAAGCTTGATAGCTTAAAGAGCCTCAGTATTTGTGCGTATAATTTTACTCAATCTCTTCCACGAGCAGAGTCCAATGCACATAGCTTTGCCACAAACTTTCCTGATGCAGGTTTTCGGCTCTCAGAGGATGGGCATGTAGCCAACCTGCGGGGAGGACGAGGTGCAATGTGTCGCTTTCGGCCTTAAGGTTCAAAAGTGGCATTGTGTCGTCGCGGCGACGGCTGGCAAAGATGATCGCCAAGCGTAGAATACGACATAGACGGTGTGCAATATCCTGTGGAACAGCATTTTGCTGGTTGAGTACCTGCATATCTAGCGTGCCGGTTTGGTTTTGTAGCAGGGCAGCCAGAAGCTTCTTTTGCGCAGGAGTGAAACCCGGTAAGTCGAGGTTGCGGATGAGATAAGCGGCGTGCTGCGTTGACTGTTTAAAATCAACGCTTAAGCCAACTTCATGCAGCAGACATGCCCAGTGTAGTAGTTCTGCACTGCGGCTATCAATAGGCCACGTTTTAGATAATTGCAGGACAAAACTTTCTGCTAATAGGCTAACGCGTTCTGCCTGTTCAATATCAAGCTGGTAACGCCGTTGAATATTACGGATAGTGCGAGCTCGAATATCTTGCTCTACCGGTAAATCCAGCATGCCATAGACTAATCCCTCTCGGAGTGCGCCGCCGGATAACGTCATACTTTCGATATCTAACGTTTCAAAAATCGCAATCAGAATAGATAAGCCACTCGGGAATACCAGCGCACGCTCTAGCGTAAGCCCATCAATTTCAAGTTCTTCGAGTTTGCCACATTGGATTGCGCGTTGACGCATTTGTATCAGCTTATTGAGCGTGATACGTTCATCCATCCCCTGCGCTACCATGATTTCTTGCAGTGCTTGAACGGTACCTGACGCCCCGACGCAAATCTGCCAGCCGTGCTGTTTTAGGCTATCGGCTATCGGTAAAATCATTTCACGCGCAGCAGAGCCCGCGCGGTCAAAATTTTCCTGCGATAGATTACGATCGCTGAAAAAGCGCTCAAGCCATGTCACACAGCCCATGGGTAAACTGTGAAGAACATCCGCCGTTGCGCCTTTGCCTGCAGCTAACTCGGTACTGCCACCGCCGATATCGACAACTAAGCGTTGTGCAGACCCTCCGGTGGTATGCGCCACGCCTTGGTAAATCAGGCGAGCTTCTTCTTCCCCGCTGATCACCTGTACTGGGCGACCAAGGATTTCTTCTGCTTGGGTGATGAACTGCTGCGCATTTTTTGCAATACGCAACGTCGCCGTGGCGACCACCCTGATTTGTTCACGCGGAATATCCTGCAAACGTTCAGAGAACAAACGTAGGCATTGCCAACCACGCTGCATCGCTTCGTCAGAGAGCATATTATCGCTGTCTAAACCCGCTGCTAAACGTACTTTGCGCTTAATTCGGGCGAGTACCTGAATACTTCCCGCCACCTCACGCACAACCAGCATATGAAAGCTGTTAGAACCAAGATCAATAGCGGCATACAATGAGGCGGAGCTACGCATAAATAATTAACTCGTACGTTTACGGCTTTGACGCATCGAACCGTTGTTACGGCGCGGGCCTGAGCTACGGCGTTGGCCGTTGTTACTCCGAGGGCGAGTTAATCGCTTCGGCGCAGGTAAATCAGTTAGCAATGCATCGCTGTTGTACTTACTTACTGGAATTGAATGCTCAATGTAGGTTTCAATTGCCGGTAAATTTAATACATATTCTTCACACGCTAGCGTGATGGAATAACCGCTTTCGCCAGCGCGGCCTGTACGGCCAATGCGGTGAACGTAGTCTTCGCAGTCATCAGGTAAATCGTAGTTAAAGACGTGTGTAACCAGTGGAATATGTAACCCACGTGCCGCAACGTCGGTCGCAACCAGAATATCCAGATTGCCTTTGGTGAAATCATCAAGAATACGCAGGCGTTTTTTCTGCGCTACATCACCGGTCAGCAAACCAACGCGATGTCCGTCTGCGGCTAAGTGGCCCCAGATGTCTTCACAGCGGTGTTTGGTATTAGCGAAAATAATGCAGCGATCTGGCCACTCTTCTTCTATTAGCGTTTGCAGCAAACGCATTTTTTCTTCATTAGAAGGATAAAACAGCTCTTCTTTAATACGGTGACCCGTTTTTTGTTCTGGCTCGACTTCAATATATTCGGCGTTGTTCATGTGCTCGAAAGCCAGCTCACGCACGCGGTATGACAGCGTGGCAGAGAACATCATATTGAGGCGCTGATTGGTCGCAGGCATGCGACGGAATAGCCAGCGGATATCTTTGATAAAGCCCAGATCGAACATGCGGTCAGCTTCATCAAGAACCACAACCTGAATACAGGCTAGGTCGATATGGCCCTGTTTCGCATAATCGATAAGACGACCGGTGGTGCCGATCAGGATATCAACGCCGCTTTCGAGCACTTTAAGCTGTTTGTCATAGCCGTCACCGCCGTAAGCTAAGCCTAATTTAAGGCCAGTTTCATGCGCTAAAGCTTCAGCATCGGAGTGGATTTGAACGGCTAACTCACGTGTCGGAGCCATAATCAGCGCTCTTGGCTGATTGGTTTTACGGTTCTCTGCGGCAGGGTGAGTAAGTAAATAATGGAAAGTTGACGCTAAAAAAGCCAGCGTCTTACCGGTGCCTGTTTGCGCCTGACCTGCAACATCACGCCCGTTCACTGTCAGGGGTAATGCGAGTGCCTGAATAGGCGTGCAGTTATGAAAGCCTTTAGATTCAAGGGCTTTGACCACCGTAGGGTGCAGGGCGAAGTCGGCGAACTTCTGTTCAGTTAAGTGTGTTTTGCTCATAGTGTCGTAGAATAACAGTTAACGCTATGTTCACGAAAGACGTTCACGAAAGTATTGCTTTACGAACGCGTATCCGTTGAAATAAAGTCAACCCTTTATTGGAAGGTGATCGGTCTAGTAGGTTAAGATTATACCAATAAAGGCAGACTTAATCCTGTGGAGTAGAACATGAGCGATAAAATTGTTCACCTGAGTGACAATAGCTTTGATACCGATGTATTGAAAGCTGAAGGCCCGATTCTGGTTGATTTCTGGGCAGAATGGTGCGGTCCATGCAAGATGATTGCTCCGATTTTGGATGAAATCGCGACTGAATACGAAGGTAAGTTGACCATTGCTAAGCTGAATATCGATGAAAACCCGGCTACGGCGCCGAAGTTTGGCATCCGCGGTATTCCAACCCTGTTACTGTTTAAAAACGGTGCAGTGGCTGCGACTAAGGTCGGCGCTTTGTCTAAGACTCAATTGAAAGAGTTCTTGGACGCGAATCTGTAATCATCATAATGCGTTCTTTATGATGTTGTTTAGCGGTTAGTCGTTTTCTTGCGACTGACCGCTAGACGTCCGCGAATAAGCGTGTTAAGTTTAATCACACTGCAATACAGTACATACCTGTAGTTTGAATCATAAAGTTAGAATCTAAGTTTTATTCTGTTTTGAGACCTCTGTGTTTTAACCCCATAGTGCGGCCTTTTCAAAGTATTGCGGCCATCACAGCTGGGGAGCAGCAAGCTAAAACATAGGTTTTAAACCGTACGGCACCTTCATATCATCAATGAGTACACGCGAATTGGATCTGCAATCTTTTCTCATGTGTGCGATTTATCCGCGCTGTAATCCACATCGGGTGTTATGAAAGTCCACAAACAGGCATGGATGACCCCTGTCATACCATTCACAATACGTTCGAGATATACCCCGAGTTTAAAGAACCCACCATTATGAATCTTACCGAATTAAAGAACACGCCGGTTTCAGAGCTAATTACTCTTGGCGAAAACATGGGCCTAGAGAATCTGGCCCGTATGCGTAAACAGGACATCATTTTTGCAATCCTGAAACAACATGCAAAAAGCGGCGAAGACATCTTCGGTGACGGGGTGCTAGAAATATTGCAGGACGGATTTGGTTTCCTCCGTTCTGGTGATAGTTCCTACCTTGCTGGCCCTGATGATATCTACGTTTCTCCAAGTCAAATCCGTCGCTTCAACCTTCGCACTGGCGATACTATTTCTGGTAAAATCCGCCCACCGAAAGAAGGTGAACGCTATTTTGCCCTGTTGAAAGTTAACGAAGTTAACTACGACAAACCTGAAAATGCCCGCAGTAAAATCCTGTTCGAAAACCTTACACCTCTACATGCAAACTCTCGTCTTCGTATGGAACGCGGCAACGGTTCTACCGAAGATTTGACTGCACGCGTGCTGGATCTGGCATCGCCTATTGGGCGTGGTCAGCGTGGCCTTATCGTGGCTCCGCCGAAAGCGGGTAAAACCATGCTGCTGCAAAACATCGCACAAAGCATTGCCTACAATCATCCAGATTGTACGTTGATGGTTCTGCTGATTGATGAGCGTCCTGAAGAAGTAACCGAAATGCAGCGTTTGGTTAAAGGTGAAGTTATTGCTTCTACCTTTGACGAACCAGCTTCCCGCCACGTTCAGGTTGCTGAAATGGTTATCGAGAAGGCGAAGCGTCTGGTTGAGCATAAGAAAGACGTTATCATCCTGCTTGACTCCATTACTCGTCTGGCTCGTGCTTATAACACCGTGGTTCCTGCGTCAGGTAAAGTACTGACCGGTGGTGTGGATGCAAATGCCTTGCACCGTCCAAAACGCTTCTTCGGTGCTGCGCGTAACGTGGAAGAGGGCGGTAGCCTGACCATTATCGCCACCGCGCTGGTCGATACCGGTTCTAAAATGGATGAAGTTATCTATGAAGAATTTAAAGGTACCGGCAACATGGAACTGCATCTTTCTCGCAAAATTGCAGAAAAACGTGTCTTCCCAGCGATCGACTACAACCGCTCTGGTACACGTAAAGAAGAGCTTTTGACTACATCAGAAGAGCTGCAGAAAATGTGGATCCTACGTAAGATTATTCACCCAATGGGCGAAATCGATGCGATGGAGTTCCTCATTAATAAACTTGCGATGACGAAAACGAACGACGATTTCTTCGATATGATGAAGCGTTCTTAATTTTCAGATAACTCGGGGAAACGCCATGTTAGAGATAACATGGCGTTTTTCTCATTTAACGGATACGCTTGTTCACTAAAATAGGTGTTAGTACACTAAGCGCCGCGATGATGGCGTCTGTTCTGCTTAATGCTTGATGCATCACGTCAACTTTGCAGTTCATGTGTTATCACATGGGAATTGTATGTGTGACGGTGTACTATCCATCGATACCAAATTTTATGGCATTGTTTAGCAAACTAATTCTTTTGTTAGCAATAAACACAGAGAGCAGTTAACCGTGAATTTACTCGATATGAGTATGAGCCTTTTCCTTATTTTCCTATTCTCATTTGCGTTCTTGTTTTTTGCTCGAAAAGTCGCAAAAAAAGTAGGATTAGTTGATAAGCCTAACTATCGCAAACGCCATCAGGGGTTAATTCCTTTGGTCGGTGGTATTTCTGTTTATGCGGGCATCTGTTTTACTTTCCTCTTTTTCCAGCCTTACATACCTCACGCTAAACTCTATCTAATTTGTGCCGGTATCTTAGTGTTTGTCGGGGCTTTGGATGATCGCTTCGATATTAGCGTGAAATTCCGAGCCACGGTTCAAGCGCTGATTGCTGTGGCGATGATGGTGTATGGCGGGTTGTATCTCATGACGCTTGGCCATGTGCTAGGGCCTTGGGAATTAAACCTTGGGCCATTTGGCTATGTCGTGACGCTGTTTGCCGTGTGGGCTGCGATCAACGCATTCAACATGGTTGATGGGATTGATGGTTTGCTGGGGGGCTTATCCTGCGTGACCTTTGGCGCGATGGGGATTTTGCTTTTCCAAGATCATCAAGGCGATCTGGCTCTGTGGTGCTTTGCCATTATTGCGGCGATTTTACCTTATATCGTGTTAAACCTCGGTCTCTTAGGCCGTCGGTATAAAGTATTTATGGGTGATGCTGGTAGCACCTTGATTGGCTTTACAGTGATTTGGATCTTGCTGCAAAGTACACAAGGTAAATCCCATCCGATGAACCCAGTGACTGCTTTGTGGATGATTGCGATCCCGCTGATGGATATGATTGCGATCATGTACCGCCGATTACGCAAAGGTATGAGCCCCTTCTCTCCAGACCGCCAGCATATTCATCATTTAATTATGCGTGCCGGTTTTACGTCTCGTCAGGCTTTCGTTCTCATTACCGTTGCCGCTGCACTTTTAGCTGGTATTGGTGTTTTGGGAGAAAAGCTGCCGTTTATGCCTGAATGGGGAATGTTGGCATTATTCTTGCTTGCATTTTTCATGTACGGGTACTGTATTAAACGCGCGTGGCGTGTTGCTCGTTATATAAAGCGTATGAAGCGACGACTCCGTAACGCAGCACAGCGCAAAAAAGCTTAACCTGATGTAGTGATGGGTATTGAGACAATGTCGAATCAGAACGAAATGCTCGTTGAAAACGAGTTAGATATTCGCGGGTTATGCCGCACCCTTTGGCAGGGCAAAACGTGGATTATTGGTATGGCTGCGGCCTTTGCTATCGTAGCAATACTGGTTTCGTTCCTGATGAAGCAAGAGTGGAGCGCAACTGCGATTACCGATAGGCCAACGGTTAACATGCTGGGTGGCTATTATTCACAGCAGCAGTTTTTGCGTAACCTTGATCAGCGAAGTGGTGCTAACGCAACACAAGAGCCAACTATTGCAGATGAAGCCTATAATGAATTCATTATGCAACTTGCCGCATACGATACTCGCCGTGATTTCTGGCTACAGACCAAGTATTACCAAGAGCGTAAAGAGGGTGATGCCAAAGCCGATGCCGCGTTATTGGATGAGCTGGTCAATAACATCATTTTCCTGCCGCGTGATGACGCGAAGAAAACTAATGACAGCGTTAAGTTGATTGCTGAAACGGCGGCTGATGCGAATCAGTTACTGCGTCAGTATGTTGCTTTTGCTAGCCAGCAAGCGGCGGGCCACTTGAATGAAGAGATTCAAGGCGCGTGGGCCGCTCGAACCATTTCGCTCAAAGCTCAGGTTAAACGTCAGGAAGAAGTGGCTTCGGCTATTTACCAACGCGAAGTGAAAGGGCTTGAGCAAGGTTTGAAAATTGCCCAACAGCAAGGGATCAGCAGTTCACGCACTGATACTCCTGCTGAGCAGCTTCCTGCGGCCGACTTATTCATGCTGGGGCGCCCAATGTTGCAGGCTCGGTTAGAGGCATTGCAGGCATCAGGGCCAAGCTACGATCTCGATTATGATCAAAATCGTGCCATGCTAAATACTCTGAATGTTGGGCCTACATTAGACGGCAAATTCCAAACCTATCGCTACCTACGAACTCCAGAAGAACCGGTAAAACGCGATAGTCCTCGCCGCGGATTTATGTTGGTGATGTGGGGAGCGATTGGCGCGTTGGTTGGCGCTGGTTTTGCCTTGGTAAGGCGAACCCGTCCGCAAGTTATCTGAATTCATCCTATTGGGCACCGAAAGGTGCCCAAACTACGGCTAATGGTCGTAATTTACTGATAAAAAGAGATCTACAGTGAAAGTATTGACTGTATTTGGAACCCGTCCTGAAGCCATTAAAATGGCACCGCTGGTTCACGCTTTGGCCAAGGATAGTGCCTTTGAAGCGAGAGTTTGCGTAACCGCTCAGCATCGCGAGATGTTAGATCAAGTATTGCATCTATTTAGTATCGTACCTGACTATGACCTTAATATTATGAAACCGGGTCAGGGGTTAAGCGAAATAACCTGTCGTATTCTTGAAGGTTTGAAGCCGGTATTAGAAGAGTTTAAACCTGACATCGTATTGGTTCACGGCGATACCACCACCACGATGGCCGCGAGCCTAGCCGCTTTTTACCAGCGTATTCCTGTTGGTCACGTTGAAGCTGGTTTACGCACCGGCAATTTGTATTCGCCGTGGCCAGAAGAGGCGAATCGTACGTTGACAGGCCATATGGCCATGTTCCACTTTGCGCCAACGGAAACGTCCAAACAGAACCTGATTAGAGAAGCGATCTCCGATAAAAATATCTTCGTAACGGGTAATACCGTTATTGATGCATTGATTTGGGTGCGCGACCGTGTGTTTAGCGATGATGAACTGAGAGAAAGTCTCGACCAACGTTATCCATTCTTAGATAAAAACAAGAAGATGATTCTCGTTACTGGGCATCGTCGTGAAAGCTTTGGCGGCGGTTTTGAACGTATTTGCAGCGCTTTGGCTGAGATTGCTCGCACCCATCCTGAGGTGCAAGTCGTTTACCCCGTGCACTTAAATCCGAATGTGAGCGAGCCTGTTAATCGGATTCTACGTGGGATCGATAACGTGATTCTTATCGATCCACAAGATTACCTGCCTTTCGTCTATCTCATGAACCATGCCTATATGATCCTGACAGACTCTGGTGGTATTCAGGAAGAGGCTCCATCGCTGGGTAAACCCGTGTTGGTGATGCGAGATACGACCGAACGCCCAGAAGCGGTAGATGCAGGAACGGTGCGCCTCGTAGGGACGGATACTCAGGATATATTAGAACAAGTCAGCCGGCTTCTCACGGATGAAGAGGAATATCATGCGATGAGCCGTGCACATAACCCGTATGGCGATGGACATGCCTGTCAGCGCATCCTTGAAGCCCTAAAAAATCATCAGGTGACGTTATGAGTTTTGAAACTATCTCTGTTATTGGCTTGGGATACATTGGTTTACCAACAGCCGCTGCATTTTCCTCACGCCAGAAGAAAGTGATTGGCGTAGATGTGAACCAGCACGCCGTTGATACCATTAATCGCGGCGCTATCCACATTGTGGAGCCAGATCTAGACAAAGTCGTTAAGCAGGCCGTTGAAGGTGGCTTCCTACGTGCTGTAACCAAACCGGAAGCGGCAGACGCTTTTTTGATCGCGGTTCCTACGCCATTTAAAGGCGATCATGAACCCGATATGGTTTTCGTTGAGTCTGCGGCAAAATCTATTGCGCCAGTGCTGAAAAAAGGCGACTTGGTTATTCTCGAGTCTACTTCACCTGTCGGTGCCACGGAGCAAATGGTTGCTTGGTTGGCTGAGTCTCGCCCTGATTTAACCTTCCCGCATCAAGTTGGGGAAGCGGCAGATGTGAATATTGCCTACTGCCCTGAGCGTGTATTGCCGGGTAAGGTGATGGTTGAGCTGATCCAGAATGACCGTGTTATTGGTGGAATGACGCCAAAATGTTCCGCACGAGCCAGCGAGCTTTATAAGATATTCCTCGAAGGTGAATGCGTAGTAACGAACTCGCGCACCGCTGAAATGTGCAAATTAACGGAAAACAGCTTCCGCGATGTGAATATTGCCTTCGCTAATGAACTGTCGTTAATTTGTGATACTCAGGGTATCAACGTTTGGGATTTAATTGCCCTTGCCAACCGCCATCCACGCGTCAATATTTTGCAGCCTGGCCCAGGTGTTGGCGGACACTGCATTGCGGTTGATCCTTGGTTCATTGTTTCTCAGAACCCTCAGCAGGCGCGCTTAATCCATACCGCACGTTTGGTGAACGACGGTAAACCGCTATGGGTGGTTGACCGCGTTAAGGCCACCGTTGCTGATTGCTTAGCTCAATCTGGCAAACGCGCCGCTGAAGTTAAAATTGCCTGCTTTGGATTGGCCTTTAAGCCTGATATTGACGATTTACGCGAAAGCCCGGCGATGGAAATTGCCCATATGATTTCCGAGTGGCACGTGGGTAAAACGATGGTCGTTGAACCAAATATTGAGCAGTTGCCGAAAAAACTGATTGGTCATGCCGAGCTGGCTACCATTGATGATGCGTTACGTGATGCGGATGTGATCGTAATGCTGGTTGATCATAAACAGTTTAAAGCAATCCCTGCTGAGCAAGTTGTTCAGACTTACATCGTTGATACTAAAGGTGTATGGAAGTGAAACGCATTCTTGTAACCGGCGGCGCTGGATTCATTGGTTCGGCCGTTGTACGACATATCATTGCAGATACGAATAACAGCGTGGTTGTGGTTGATAAGCTGACCTATGCTGGCAATTTAGAATCCCTCACGCCTGTAGCCGATAACGAGCGCTATTCGTTTGAACAGGTTGATATTTGTAACCGCAATGAGTTGGATCGCGTTTTTGCCCAGTATCAGCCCGACTATGTCATGCATCTGGCCGCTGAAAGCCACGTCGATCGTTCTATTGACGGCCCTGCTGATTTTATCGAAACCAACATCGTTGGCACTTATACGATGTTAGAGGCCGCTCGCCAGTACTGGAACGGGCTTGATGCATCGCGCAAAGAAGCATTCCGTTTCCATCATATTTCTACCGACGAAGTGTATGGCGATCTGCATGGCACCGACGATTTCTTCACAGAAACTACGCCATATGCACCTAGCAGCCCATATTCGGCGTCGAAAGCATCCAGCGATCACCTAGTCCGCGCTTGGTTACGGACCTATGGTTTCCCGACCATCGTGACCAACTGTTCGAACAACTATGGCCCATATCATTTCCCTGAGAAGCTAATTCCGTTGATTATTCTCAACGCATTAGCGGGCAAGCCGCTGCCGGTTTATGGCAATGGAGCCCAGATCCGTGATTGGCTGTATGTTGAAGATCACGCGCGTGCGCTGTATTTAGTGGTTACTGAAGGTGCGATTGGCGAAACCTATAACATCGGTGGTCACAACGAACGTAAAAATATCGACGTCGTGAAAACCGTTTGTGCTCTTCTGGAGGAACTTGTTCCTAGCAAACCAGAAGGCGTTGAGCACTATGCTGATTTAATTACCTATGTGACCGATCGCCCTGGGCACGATATGCGTTACGCCATTGATGCCGCCAAAATTGAGCGTGAGCTCGGCTGGCGACCTCAAGAAACCTTTGAAAGCGGCATTCGCAAAACGGTTCAATGGTATCTGTCTAATGAGTCATGGTGGAAGCGCGTGCAGGATGGCTCTTACGCCGGTGAGCGCTTGGGTCTGCAATAATTTCACCATTGAAATAAGGTTCACTGCTCTTTGGTTAATCTTATCGCTGTGGCTGTTTCATGAAAGGCATGATTTATGAAAGGAATAGTTCTAGCAGGCGGTTCTGGCACGCGTTTACATCCAATCACTCGTGGTGTGTCTAAACAGTTGCTGCCAATTTATGATAAACCGATGATTTATTACCCTATATCAGTCTTAATGCTGGCAGGGATTAGAGATATTCTGATTATTTCTACTCCTGAAGATTTGCCCTCATTTCAGCGCCTGCTTGGCAGTGGTGAAGAGTTCGGCATTAACCTGAGTTATGCAGAACAGCCTAGTCCTGATGGTTTAGCACAGGCTTTTTTGATAGGGGAGGAGTTTCTTAACGGAGAGCCTTCCTGTTTAGTTCTGGGTGATAATATCTATTTTGGGCAAGGTTTTAGCCCTAAGTTGCGTAACGTAGCAAAACGCCAGCATGGTGCTACGGTATTTGGTTATCAGGTTATGGATCCTGAGCGTTTCGGTGTTGTTGAATTCGATGACGAATTTCGTGCACTTTCTATTGAAGAGAAGCCAGAACACCCTAAATCAAACTGGGCAGTCACTGGGCTTTATTTCTATGATAATCAAGTAGTTGATATAGCGAAACAGATCAAGCCCTCTAAACGTGGCGAGTTGGAAATTACCAGCATCAACCAGGTTTACTTAGAGCGAGGTGAGTTGAGCGTTGAATTACTCGGCCGTGGCTTTGCTTGGTTAGATACTGGAACTCACGACAGTTTGATTGAAGCAAGTACGTTTGTGCAAACGGTTGAAAAGCGTCAGGGTTTTAAAATAGCGTGTCTTGAAGAGATTGCATGGCGTAATGGTTGGCTTGACGATGATGGTGTGAAACGTGCAGCTCAACAACTGGTTAAAACGGGTTATGGCAAGTACCTAATGGATCTATTACATGTGCGTCCACGCCAGTATTGAACCCTTGGCGTGGGAGAGTGAATATTTTCATCTCCGCACCGCCAAGTTAGCTTTTTCAACGGCGGCTCCAATATTAACAACGGCTGATTTTCAGCCGTTTGATATTGTGCAGGCCAAAATTCCCGCAGACCGAGTCGCGCTGGCGGATGACTTAGCAAATCTAGGTTTTCGTCTGGTTGAGGGAGAAATTGATCTTTCTCTTCCTATAGAAAAAGCCCAACTTGGCACGGAACCTGCTAATTCACCGCCGATGGACTCTTCTTGTCGCATTGCGTCTGCTGAGGATATTCCTTGGCTACGGACTCAGGCCGCTCAGGCTTTCGCGCTCAGTCGCTTTCGGGCGCCTTGGTATCAAGCAGACGATAGCGCACGTTTTTACGCCGAGTGGGTGGAAAAAGCCGTGCTGGGCACCTTTGACCATCAATGCCTGCTAGTTCTGAATGCACAGATGAAACCCGCGGGTTTTGTCACCCTGCGAGCTCTTGATAATGGCGAGGCCAGAATTGGTCTGCTGGCGGTTGCGCCAGAGTGTAGCGGTCTTGGCGTTGGCAGGCAGTTAATGCTATTGGCACAAAATTGGTGTCGGGATAAAAACTTGTCGCGTCTGCATGTTGCAACGCAAATTGGCAATATTCCGGCTTTACGGCTTTATATTCGCAGCGGTGCCGTGATTGAAAGCACGGCCTACTGGCTATACAGGTGAACACATGATTCCATTTAATGCTCCTCCAGTGGTAGGGACCGAACTTGAGTATATGCAGGCTGCGATGAGCAGCGGCAAGCTGTGCGGTGACGGTGGTTTTACCCGCCGTTGCCAGCAGTGGATGGAACAACGCTTTGGCAGCGCTAAGGTGTTGCTGACGCCTTCGTGCACCGCCTCTTTGGAAATGGCTGCGCTGCTGCTCGATATTCAGCCTGGCGACGAAGTCATCATGCCGAGTTTTACCTTTGTTTCCACGGCTAACGCGTTTGTGCTGCGTGGTGCGACGGTCGTGTTTGTCGATCTGCGTCCAGATACGATGAATATCGATGAAACCAAAATTGAAGCCGCTATTACGGATAAAACGCGCGCGATTGTGCCGGTTCACTACGCAGGCGTAGCCTGTGAAATGGACACCATTATGGCGCTGGCGAAAAAATATAATCTGTTTGTAGTGGAAGATGCTGCTCAGGGTGTGATGTCGACTTACAAAGGTAAAGCGCTGGGCTCCATTGGTCATATTGGTTGCTTTAGCTTCCATGAAACCAAAAACTACACTGCTGGTGGCGAAGGCGGCGCGACGCTGATTAACGATCCTGCACTGATTGAGCGTGCTGAAATTATCCGCGAGAAAGGCACCAATCGTAGCCAGTTCTTCCGTGGCCTCGTCGATAAATATACCTGGCGTGATATTGGCTCTAGCTATTTGATGTCTGACCTACAGGCTGCTTATTTATGGGCTCAGTTGGAAGCCGCTGAGAAGATCAATCAGCGCCGTTTGCAGCTTTGGCAGAATTATTATGATGCGTTTTTACCGTTAGCTAAAAAGGGCAAAGTTGAGCTGCCATCCGTACCAGATGATTGCCAGCAAAATGCGCACATGTTTTACCTTAAGCTGAATGATATTGAACAGCGTTCGGCGTTTATCAGCTATCTGAAAGAAGCCGAAATCATGTCGGTATTCCACTATATTCCGCTGCATGAATGCCCGGCCGGCGAGCGTTTTGGCCATTTTGCTGGAGAGAATAACTTCACCACCAAAGAGAGCGAGCGTTTAGCCCGTCTACCGCTGTTCTATAATATGTCTGACGTTAACCAACGTACGGTGATCAACACGATCCTGAGTTTCTTCGGCTGATGTCATTAGCAAAAGCATCTCTTTGGACGGCAGGCTCTACGCTGATAAAAATCGGGGTAGGGCTGTTGGTCGTAAAACTGCTGGCGGTCTCTTTTGGCCCCAGCGGTGTGGGTCAGGCGGGGAACTTCCGCCAGATGGTGACCGTTTTGGGCGTTCTGTCTGGTGCAGGTATTTTTAACGGTATCACCAAATACGTGGCGGAATACCATCAGCAGCCAGATCGTTTAAAAGCGGTCATGGGTACTTCTTCCAGCATGATTTTAGGGTTCTCGACCCTACTGGCGGTGGTGTTCCTGATAGCGGCTGAACCGATAAGCGTAGGTTTATTCGGGCACGCAGACTATCAACCAATAGTCCGCGCCGTGGCGTTTATCCAGATGGGGATTGCCTACGCCAACTTCTTCATGGCGGTGCTAAAAGGTTTCCGTGATGCACGTGGCAACGCGCTATCGATCATTGGCGGTAGTTTGCTGGGGGTGGTGGCGTACTATCTCTGCTATGCGTTTGGTGGCTATCCTGGCGCATTGGCTGGGCTGGCACTGGTTCCGGCCATCGTGGTGATCCCTGCGGCGTTCATGCTATTTAAACGCCAACATATACCGCTAAATTATTTTCGTCTCGGCTGGGATAAAGCCATTGCGAGTCATTTGGGCAAATTCACTATCATGGCGCTCATCACGTCGGTGACGCTGCCGGTGGCCTATGTGATGATGCGAAATCTGCTTGCTCGGTACTATGGCTGGGATGAAGTAGGGATTTGGCAAGGCGTTAGCAGTATTTCAGATGCCTACCTGCAATTTATTACGGCTTCCTTTAGCGTTTATCTGTTGCCGACGCTGTCGCGGTTGGTGAGCAAACATGAGATCAGCCGTGAAATTACGCGCTCTCTTATGTTTGTATTACCGGCGGTGGCCGCAGCGAGTTTTACCGTGTGGTTACTGCGCGATTTTGCCATTTGGTTGCTGTTTTCTAATAAATTTACGGCGATGCGCGATCTCTTTGCTTGGCAATTGGTCGGCGATGTATTGAAAGTCGGTTCTTATGTTTTTGGCTATTTAGTGATTGCCAAAGCATCGCTGCGTTTTTATGTCATGACCGAAGTTAGCCAGTTTATCTTGCTAACCGGGTTCTCGCATTGGCTGATCCCGCAGCATGGCGCTCTTGGGGCAGCTCAGGCATATATGGCGACTTACATCGTCTATTTCCTGCTCTGCACATCTGTATTCTTGATTTATCGTAGACGGGCATGACGACACTGATTCACGTTCTGGGATCGGATATCCCACACCATAATATTACCGTGCTGCGCTTCTTTAATGACGTGCTGAGTGAACGTGTGCCCGAGGGGCAGGCGCAACACTTTATGATTGCTGCACGCGATACATCGGCTTTTAGCGCGTTTGATAAACTCGATATTGCCGTTTGGCCCGATAAAAAAAGTTTAGCTGAAGCGGTCATTAAGCGAGCTCAAGCCGATCGTTCGGTGCGTTTCTTCCTGCATGGCCAATTTAATCCCACGCTATGGATTGCGATACTGATGGGGAAAATCAAATCGTCACAGGTGGCGTGGCATGTTTGGGGCGCAGACCTGTATGAGGATGCGACCAGCTGGAAATTCCGCCTTTTCTATTTGCTACGACGAGTGGCTCAAGGGCGAATTGGACACGTATTTGCTACGCGTGGTGATTTAATCCATTACCAGCAGCGCCATCCTCGTGTACCCGCCTCTTTGCTCTATTTCCCTACGCGTATGGATCCCGCGTTGACGCTGGAGAATCCAGCAAAATCACCGGATGGCCCGCTGACTATTTTAGTGGGGAACTCGGGCGATCGGACGAATCGTCATATTGAAGCGTTGGAATCCATCAAAGAGCAGTTCGGTGACCATAACCACATCATTATCCCACTGGGCTATCCGGCGAATAATGATGCTTATATTGCTCAAGTGAGAGACGCGGCTGAGCGTTTATTCCCTGCGGAGAATGTACAGCTCCTAACTGAGCAGGTGGCTTTTGATGATTATCTCAATATCTTGCGCCGCTGTGATTTGGGCTATTTCATTTTCAATCGCCAACAGGGGATTGGGACTTTGTGCCTGTTGATTCAGTTTGGGGTGCCGTTTGTTTTGAGTCGTCAGAATCCATTCTGGCAGGATCTGGCCGAGCAGCATTTACCCGTTTTGTTTTACGGTGATTCGCTAGACCCAAGCGTGGTGCGTGAAGCGCAGCGACAGATGAGCGGGGTCGATAAGGGCCAAATTGCGTTCTTTAATCCAAACTATATTGATGGCTGGCAGCAAGCATTAGCCATTGCTGCAGGAGAGCAGGTATGACTCTAGCGCAATTAGGCGGGCTTTCGCTGGTCTACTTTTTCTCGGTCGTTTTCGTTCTATTTTTGACCTACAAAGAGTTTCGCCGCGTACGTTTTAACTTCAATGTTTTCTTCTCATTGCTGTTTTTGCTGACGTTTTACTTTGGGTTCCCACTAACCTGCGTGCTGGTATTCCGGTTTGATGTGACGATTGTTCCCGTTGAATATCTGCTTTATGCCCAGCTTTCAGCAACGGCATTTTATGCCATCTATTATGTTACCTATAAAACCCGCCTAAGGCCGGTACAGAAGGTTAACGTTGAACGTTCAATGTTCAGTGTTAACCGTGTCGAAGCGCATTTGACATGGATTCTGCTGGCATTGATTGCGATTGGCACCGTTGGCGTGTTCTTTATGAACAACGGCTTCTTGCTATTCAAGCTGCATTCATACAGCCAGATTTTCTCTAGCGATGTATCGGGCGTGGCGCTTAAGCGCTTCTTCTATTTCTTCATTCCCGCCATGCTGGTGGTTTACTTTCTCAAGAAGGATCAGCGTGCGTGGCTGTTCTTTTTAGTGAGCACGGTAGCATTTGGTATTCT
Source organism: Hafnia alvei (assembly GCF_034424155.1). Lineage (NCBI taxonomy): Bacteria > Pseudomonadati > Pseudomonadota > Gammaproteobacteria > Enterobacterales > Hafniaceae > Hafnia > Hafnia alvei. Next base: position 176,521 of record NZ_CP139992.1, read on the forward strand.
GACCTACGTGATTGTGGGGGGAACCCGCGCCAATATTATTATCGCTTTTGCGCTGTTCTTATTTATCGGCATTGTTCGCGGCTGGATCACGCTGTGGATGCTGGTGGCTGCGGGGGTTTTAGGCGTCGTCGGTATGTTCTGGCTTGCGCTTAAACGCTATGGCATGAACGTTAGCGGCGATGAGGCGTTTTATACGTTCTTATACCTCACGCGAGATACATTCTCGCCGTGGGAAAACTTAGGCTTACTGCTGCAGAATTACGACAAGATTGAATTCCAAGGGTTGGCGCCGATCATCCGTGACTTCTATGTTTTCATCCCAAGTTGGATGTGGCCGGGGCGTCCCGATCAGGTATTCAATACCGCCAACTACTTCACCTGGGAAGTGTTGAACAACCATTCCGGGCTGGCTATCTCGCCAACGCTGATTGGTTCTTTGGTCGTGATGGGCGGTGTCGCGTTTATTCCGTTGGGTGCCGTTGCAGTGGGCATGATTATTAAGTGGTTTGATTGGCTCTATGAAAAGGGCAAGCGCGAACCAAATCGCTACAAAGCCGCAGTGATGCAGGCATTTTGTTTTGGTGCGGTATTTAACATTATTGTGCTGGCGCGTGAGGGTGTGGACTCCTTTGTTTCGCGAGTGGTGTTCTTTTGCCTGATCTTTGGGCTGTGCCTACTGCTGGCAAAACTACTTTATTGGTTGTTTGATAGTGCTGGGTTGATTCGACAGCACGTACGCCGGAATCGTACACCACGGGCTACGGCTCCGGTTGAAAAGGTATTACAAGGATAATGAACATGCAGACGACAAACCCCATTCCTAAATATGACATCAGGGGTATTGAGCTTTGGGGCTTCCGTGATATGCCGCACTTTCTTGAGCACCTATTTGATGACGGTGAACTGAAGACTGGTACTTTGGTTGCCATCAATGCTGAAAAGGTCATGACCGCTGAAGTGGATAAGCCTTTGCGCGACCTGATTGGTGCGGCGGAGTATAAATATTGCGATGGCATCAGCATGGTTCGTGCGATACGCCGTAAATATCCAAACGCGAATTTAAGTCGCGTAGCGGGTGCTGACTTGTGGGAAGCCATAATGCAGCGTGCGGGAGAACGTGAAATACCGGTATTCTTGATCGGTGGTAAACCAGAGGTTCTAGCTGAAACAGAAGCTAAGCTACGTCAGCAATGGAACGTAAATATCGTGGGTAGCCAAGATGGCTACTTTAAACCAGAAGACCGTGCGGCGTTGTTTGAGCGCATCCGTTTGAGTGGCGCAAAGATTGTGACCGTCGCGATGGGCTCGCCTAAACAGGAAATCCTAATGCGCGACTGTCGTAACGTTTATCCCGATGCACTTTATATGGGAGTCGGTGGAACCTACGACGTATTTACTGGACACGTTAAACGAGCGCCTAAAGTCTGGCGAGAGTTTGGCTTGGAGTGGCTTTACCGCTTACTGTCGCAGCCTACACGTTGGCGCCGTCAGCTGAAGCTGCTTAAGTTTTTAGGGTATTACTACGGCGGTCGTCTATAGCCAGCAGATCAAAGGGGCTTTTAGCCCCTTATTGTTGCCACTTTTATCTGCCAGCGGTATGTTCATTCGTCAGTGACGTCATGGATGAAAATCCATCGATAGCGGATAAACACTGATGATTTGATAGAAGTCGTAGAGTAAAGCGTCGACTTTTGCGTCAGAATGCGCAAAGTCTAATCAAACGCAATATTTATGACAAAAAGCACTAGACAGCATGGCACCAAGTCCGTAATATCCGTTCCCGCAACGGCGCTAAGCGCCCGTAGCTCAGCTGGATAGAGCGCTGCCCTCCGGAGGCAGAGGTCTCAGGTTCGAATCCTGTCGGGCGCACCAGTTTTATAAAAAGCTTTTTATTGAGCTTTGTGTGCAAGAGCTGCGGTGGTATTGAGGTAGTATGTAGTACAATACGATACCGCGTTAGAAGAATTGATGGTGGCTATAGCTCAGTTGGTAGAGCCCTGGATTGTGATTCCAGTTGTCGTGGGTTCGAGTCCCATTAGCCACCCCAGATTTAAGTGGCATTGCGAAGGTGGCGGAATTGGTAGACGCGCTAGCTTCAGGTGTTAGTGTTCTTACGGACGTGAGGGTTCAAGTCCCTCTCTTCGCACCACAACCAATCTAGAATTGGTAAATCTGTGAGTAGTAAAATGACTGAGGTCATTTAGCAGTACGAACTCTTGGTAGTCTAAAGAGTTATCGGCGAGTAGCGCAGCTTGGTAGCGCAACTGGTTTGGGACCAGTGGGTCGGAGGTTCGAATCCTCTCTCGCCGACCAATTTATGAAAGTGATTCCTACAAAGAAATCTTTTTCAGACAGCTAGAAAACCATAATGTGAAGTTGGCATTATCGGTGAAAAGAATTGTATCGGCGAGTAGCGCAGCTTGGTAGCGCAACTGGTTTGGGACCAGTGGGTCGGAGGTTCGAATCCTCTCTCGCCGACCACTCTTGAGAAAGACCCCGCAATGCGGGGTTTTTTTTCGTCTAAAATATCTCCTTCTTTTGCACCATGTCCTATGAACCACTCAGTGATAGCTCTATCGTTTTATTTCTATTTAGCCTGTTGATTTAAAGAGACTATTTTTAACTCGTTGGCTATTCACGACAAAGGCCATATGTGATGTCTCTGAATTGAGACTTATAACTCATTAATTTAATTGAATAAATAATAATGAAGGTAATGGTGTCGTTTTTAGACGACATTTTATAGACTGAATATGAGTTCTACTATTTAGAACCACGATCTGAGCGTTCAATTCACTGAAATCCCAACGTGCTATAAAAATGTAGCCACGCCTAAAGCCTCAGGCTTATCGAATCATGGAAAAATACGGTTTAAATTCCGTATAGAAAAAACTTGGCACGCCATGTGCATTAATTATCACGTAGATGCTCATTCACCTCCTTATGCTTGCGAAAGCTTCATAAACCTCCGAATGATGCAGAGCCAATTTACGGTGTCTATTGTCCGATTCTGATGATAGTGGTCTTGACCCTTCATCAAGCTACGGGCGTAACGTTGAGTGAGACACCAATCAGTTGTCCTAAGATCTGATTGTCCTTTTAAGCACTTGCCTTTTGGCAGGTGTTTTTTTTGCCTAAAATAGAGCAATAAAAAAGCCCGCATAGCGGGCTTTTAATAAGTGAAGCAATTGTTAGGATGGATTCGCAGGCTGCTCTTGTTTAAGCGTCAATAGCAATCCGTCACGTCGCATCTGCGCCGCTTCTTCTGGGCGGTGCAGTTTATCAAGTACGTCAGCCAGCCACGCGTAGTCGTAGGCGTCAGGACGCTGCTTCAGCGCGGCACGAAACGCATCGCTTGCCTGCTGCCATTCACCATGACGCATCAAGAGCTGACCCAAAGTGCTGTTAAGCAGCGCGCTTGCGCCGTGCTGCTTAATTTGCTGATTCAACAGTTTTTCCAACTGCTCAGGATTACCCGATTTCAGTTTTGGCATCAACAACACTAAACGTTCGTCAAACTTACGCTTCAAACCATCAACTAGAATTTGTTGAGCTGTATCGTGATCGTTGCATTCAATAAGATGCTCAATCATGGCCACCTGCAGCGCTGTTTCATGGCGTGTTTTACGGCTCTGGTCATTCCACCAACTCTTCAGCTCGAGGCTACCGCCGTTGGCCATACGTTCGTTCATTAGGCCAATGTAAGCTTGAAGTTGCAGCTTTTGGATCTCTTCATCGTTATACACGTTGGCTTTTGCCAAGCTCGGCAAGATCTCAAGCAATGACTGATATGCCTGCGTTTTAACATACGCCTGCTCGGCTAAACGAAGAACCTCGGGGTGGCGCGGAGCTACGTTAAGCAGTGCATCTACGCCGTGGCGGGCAGCATGATTTTCACCACGCGCCAACTGAATACGTACTCGGGTAATATCGACAGGCAGCTGGTTGCTATCAGCAACTTCTGACGCGCGTTCCAAATACTGGTTTACGCGTAGGTCATCACCGCGCTGCTGAGCGGCTTCTGCGGCCAGTAAATAGTTAACGACAGGCTGTTCTGCGTGATCCGCATTGCGTGAAAGCAGTTTTTCAACCTGAGTGTAATCACCCTCGGCTAACTTCATTAAGCCTTCACGTGTTTGTTTGCGAGCGCGAGTACGCTTGCGGCCAACAAACCAACCACGAGTGCGGGCACCGGTGCGGAATACGCGGCGCAGCACCCATTCAATCGCGAAAAGCACAACGATCAGCAGGATCAACATGATCACTAGCGATGTGACGCTGGTTTCAATGTTGTAGGTATCCGTTTGGATAAGAACATAGCCTTGATGACCAGCAAACATCGGCCCCAGAACGATCCCTGCGATCAGGATAATAAACAGCAATAAAACTTTAAGCATGTCTATTCCCCCTGCGTTGCGGGTGCTGCGGCTGGCACAGAAGGTGTTGCCATCAAATTACGCACGCGGGTTTGCATCAGCTTTTCCAACAACGGCTGGCTTTTCAGCTCTGTAGGAACATCCATATTGATGGACTGTTGGCTGAGTTCATCCAACTGGCTTAAGAAGGCTTTGGTTGTCGGGTCGTTCATGTCGAAGTAGGCACGTACCCACGTTGAGACAGTTTCAAGCGACTGTTGATAAACCTCGTTTTGATGGCGAGGAACAGCCTGTGCGGCAACCAGAAGGCGAGAACGAATATTTTCGCGTAGATAGACGTCCTGATTTGGGGCTAACAAAGGTTCGGCACTGCTATCACGACGGCGCACGGTAATAAATTCCGACATAAAGTTATGCCAGCTTTTCACCAGATTCTGTCGCCATTCGGTCAGTGAACTCGATACTTCACCATTGTCTTCATCCATCGGCGCTTCGTCGGTGTTGTTATCTGCCAAACGCAGATCGTCAACTTGGTTTGAGAGCTGATTCAGCTTGAGAATAATGCCATCGAAGTCAATTTGGCTAACGCTGGCCAGCGAGGCAATGTCTTCGGTAATGGCGCGGCGAACGTCAATCAGGCTTGGGTCATTCATTTCAGCCAAGCTTTCATCTGCGCTTTTCAACAATGCGCCCGCGGTCGTCACATCCTGATCGCTCCACAGCTTGCGGCCCGCAAGCTTGACGAGGAAGTCAGCCTGAGCCAGCAGCCAGTTTTTCGCATCACTACCGGAAATTGCGGCCACTTTCGCTTCCAGCTCTTTTAGCTGCTGCGACTGCGAGGTTTGCAACTGATCGGTCACGCTGAGCGCTTTGTTTTGCTGGTTGATCAACGCATTAATGCGCAGCTTTTCTTGAGCCTGTTCGGTATGCAATGCGGTCAGTTGGTCGCTGAGCTCATTGTTTTCAGCTTGTTGAGCCAGAGCTTGCTGATGGCCGTGATAATACAAGCCTGCGCCGAGAGCGATTGCTATAACGATAGCGATAGCACCGAGCACCGGCCCTTTTGCGGATTCTTTTTTCACAGTTTTAGCGACCTGCTCACCAGAAGTATTGTTATTGAGATTAGATGCTGGCTGGATCTCGTGTTCAGTCGCGGTGTTCGTTTCCTCAACCTTTTCAGGCGGGGTTGTCGGTTCCGTCATCTTGGCACTTCCCATAGTCAGTTATTGTAGCGCGCGGATCAGCGCGTCATTATCAGCACTTTCAGCTACCTGAATGTCTTTCCAGCCCAATTCCTGGGCGAGGGTAGCCAACCGTTCGCTAACCACAATCAAGCGGCAATGTAGTAACCACATTTGCCGATCGTAATCAGGAACTAAATCATACAGTTGTTGCAGCATTTCGCCACTTGTCACGACCAGCGTTGAAATGCCCTGTCGTCGCCAATGTGCGCTTTGCTCTGCACCATTATAGTGGATAGCACAACGTTGGTAGCATTCTGACAGTGTTACGCTCACGCCGCGTTGGGTCAATGTTTCTGCCAACAGCTCTCGTCCACCGTTGCCGCGCAGAATTAATGCCTGCTTACCCGCGATATTTCTCAGTTCTGGTAGCAATAGCAAAGATTCAGACGTTTCGGGAGGTTGAGGGTAGGCAACCGGCAAACCTGTCGCCGTATGTAAACGCAGCGCGGTTGGGCGGCCAATGGCAAAATAGTTGAGTTCGCGTGGCCATGCTATCGCGGATCGTTGTAGATACGAATGCGCATAGCGTACTGCGTGCTTCGATAGAACAAAAACTAAATCGCCTTGCTGAAGCTGTGCCAGAAGGTCTGGTAGCGCAGCGAGGCCAGTTCCCGGAGTAAAATCGATTAATGGAGCATGATAGGCCGCTCGCCCTAGGGTTCGTAGTCTACTGACTAATTCCTCACCCGCAGGTGATGGGCGAGTTACCAGGATACTCATCGTGGCGTTTGTCCTTGATACACGTCGTCTAAAATTTCACGCGCGCCGCGCTCTAGCAGTTCTTCTGCTAGCGAAACACCTAATTCAGCCGCCTGAGCGCGTGGCCCACGGCGTTCGCCACGAATAATCAGAGTGCCATCAGGCTTGCCCACCAACGCTCGTAGCCATATTTCGTCGCCATTAAGCTCTGAATAGCTGCCGATAGGAACCTGACAGCCGCCTTCTAAACGCGTGTTCATGGCGCGTTCAGCGATAACTCGAGTCGCGGTATCGCTATCGTTTAACGGTGCGAGCAAGGCTTGGGTTTTTGCATCGTCCAATCGACATTCGATGCCGACGGCGCCTTGGCCTACGGCTGGCAAGGATTGTTCTGGTGGTAATGCATAGCGGATACGCTCTTCAAGCTCTAAGCGTTTTAAACCGGCAGCGGCCAGAATAATGGCATCGTAGTCGCCGTTATCCAGTTTGGCTAATCGCGTACCCACGTTGCCACGAAGATCGCGAACGATCAGGTCGGGACGAATTTCTCTAAGCTGGCACTGGCGGCGCAGGCTTGATGTGCCGACGATACTGCCTTCAGGAAGATCTTCAAGTCGAGCATACTTCGGTGACACAAAAGCATCGCGTGGATCTTCGCGCTCGCAGATAGTCACAAGCCCCAAACCTTCAGGAAAAGCGACCGGCACATCTTTCATTGAGTGAACGGCAATATCCGCGCGTCCGTCCAGCAAAGCAAGCTCCAACTCCTTGACGAACAGGCCTTTGCCACCAACTTTTGCCAGTGGTGTATCTAATAAAACGTCACCACGCGTCACCATAGGCACCAGTTCCACGGTCAAATCCGGCCAATGGGCCTGTAGATGATCGCGCACATAATAGGCTTGCCATAACGCCAGCGGGCTTTGTCGGGTGGCGATACGGAGGATCTGATGTGGCTGAGGGGTTATTTCTAGCATGTGAATATCCATTTTTATCCTATGCTTCATCCTATCATTTTGTTCGCAAACGTGCAGCGCTGGAACCTAATGGCTGTTTGGCGGGAAAATAATCAGGAAGGAGAATGGATGAAATAGTCGGTAAGATCAAAGACAAGAAAGACGCAACAATAAGTGTGTGGCTTTACATACTTTACGGTCAACCAGCAAGGTGTTAGATTGATCACGTTTCCAGCAATTTCTTATTAAAACATTTCTTACCAGAAAAACGGTAAGGTACGGAAACAGGCTTCTCTCAGACACTGGAATAATCAGGCGAAACGTCTTGTACCTCTACATCGAGACACTGAAACAGAGACTGGATGCGATAAATCAACTTCGAGTTGATCGCGCTTTAGCGGCCATGGGGCCGGCCTTTCAACAGGTTTACAGTCTGCTGCCAACCCTATTGCATTACCACCACCCGCTGATGCCGGGTTACCTTGATGGTAACGTTCCCCACGGCATTTGTTTCTACACGCCTGATGAAAATCAGCAAACCTACTTACATGAAATCGATCTTCGTTCTCCGGGTTCCATCGCGGCAGATCACCCAGGCCAATTGCCGATCACTGGCGTTTACTCAATGGGAAGCACCTCTTCTATTGGGCAAAGCTGTAGTTCGGATCTGGATATTTGGGTTTGCCACCAATCTTGGTTAGATGGCGAAGAGCGCAATCGATTACAGCAAAAATGTACACAGCTGGAGAAATGGGCTGCATCGCTGGGCGTTGAAGTGAGCTTCTTCCTCATCGATGAAAACCGTTTTCGTCATAACGAAAGCGGCAGTCTGGGTGGGGAAGACTGTGGGTCTACCCAGCATATCTTATTGCTTGATGAGTTCTATCGCACCGCGGTGCGTCTGGCGGGCAAACGTATTCTGTGGAATATGGTGCCAAGCGAAGAGGAAGCGCATTACGACGAATATGTCATGTCGCTGTACTCGCAGGGCGCGCTTACGCCAAACGAATGGCTCGATCTTGGTGGTCTAAGCTCGCTGTCTGCCGAAGAATACTTTGGCGCTAGCCTGTGGCAGCTCTATAAAAGCATCGATTCGCCGTACAAAGCTGTCTTGAAAACGTTGTTGCTGGAAGCTTACTCATGGGAATACCCCAACGCTGAACTGTTGGCGATCACCATCAAACAACGTTTACATAAAGGCGAAATTGTCTCGTTCGGACTCGATCCTTACTGCATGATGCTGGAACGTGTGACGCACTATCTTGAGCAAATCAATGATACCGCGCGTCTCGATCTGGCTCGCCGTTGTTTCTATCTCAAAGTGTGTGAAAAATTATCGCGTAGCCGCGCCTGCGTTGGCTGGCGGCGTGAAATTTTAAGCCAACTGGTTGAGTCTTGGGGCTGGAGTCAAGAGCGTATCGAAGTGCTTGATGACCGCGCCAATTGGAAAATTGAACGCGTGCGTGAAGCGCATAATGAACTGTTAGATGCGATGATGCAGAGTTATCGCAACCTCATTCGCTTCGCGCGCCGTAATAACCTAAGCGTCAGCGCTAGCCCGCAAGATATTGGGGTATTGACCCGTAAGCTTTACGCTGCGTTTGAAGCTTTGCCGGGTAAAGTGACGCTGGTAAACCCGCAAATTTCACCGGATTTATCAGAAAAGAACTTAACGTTTATTCATGTGCCGATTGGCCGCGCTAACCGCACCGGCTGGTACTTGTATAACCAAGCGCCGACTATCGATACCATCATTAGCCATCAGCCGTTGGAATATAACCGCTACTTAAACAAATTAGTGGCGTGGGCCTATTTCAACGGATTGCTGACGGCGGACACTAAGCTGCACATCAAGAGCAACAACAACCTGTGCGATATCAATAAGCTTCAGGGGTTGGTGCATGATGTGTCGCAGCATTTCCCGATTCGCTTGCCTGCGCCATCACCGAAGGCGTTATACAGCCCGTGTGAAATCCGCCATTTGGCGATTATCGTCAACTTGGAAAATGATCCAACGGCGGCCTTCCGCAATCAGGTGGTGCATTTTGATTTCCGTAAGCTGGATGTCTTTAGCTTTGGTCAGCAGCAGCAATGCTTAGTTGGCAGTATCGACCTGCTGTATCGCAACTCGTGGAATGAGGTGCGTACCTTGCATTTCAGCGGTGAACAGGCGGTATTAGAAGCGCTGAAAACGATCTTAGGCAAAATGCATCAGGATGCCGCTCCGCCGGAGTCCGTTGAGGTCTTGTGCTACAGCCAGCATTTACGCGGGTTAATCCGCACGCGTCTACAGCAACTGGTTTCTGAATGTATTGACCTTCGCTTGTCTAGTACTCGTTTAGAGCCGGGTCGCTTTAAAGCCGTACGCGTCGCTGGGCAAACGTGGGGACTGTTCTTTGAACGTCTGAGCGTATCGGTGCAGAAATTGGAAAATGCGGTTGAGTTTTATGGCGCCATTTCTAATAACAAGCTGCATGGGCTTTCTATTCAGGTAGAAACCGAGCAGGTACATTTGCCCGCCGTGGTTGATGGTTACGCCAGCGAAGGGATAATCCAATTCTTCTTTGAAGATGGGGATAACGATGGGTTTAACATCTACATTCTGGATGAAACCAACCGTGTGGAAGTTTATCACCACTGTGAAGGCAGCAAAGAGGAGCTAGTGCGCGACGTTAGCCGTTTCTATTCGTCATCGCATGACCGCTTTACCTACGGTTCAAGCTTTATCAACTTTAACCTGCCGCAGTTCTACCAGATCGTAAATGCCGATGGACGTTCTCAGGTGATGCCGTTCCGTACCAATGTGTTGCCACAGTGCAACGTCAATGACGACAACGACGGCACGCCGCTTAAGCAGCAGTTCCAGCTGCATTAATCGTAAATACAGCACCACTCCAATTCTTCCCTATTCAGCGGAGAGTTGGAGTGGGCGCTGATGCCGCTCGCGTTTCGGCTTATGCCGAAATTACCACATCTTCTTCGCCAGACTGCGCTCTGCATGCGGTTGACAGCAAAGCATAAAACTCTTCTCCGCTGCGATCGCAAATCCAGCTATTATCACGCAGGCTGAAGTGGTAACCGCCTGCTTTAGTGGCGAGCCATACCTGATGCAAGGGCTCCTGACGGTTGATCACGATTTTGCTGCCATTTTCGAAGGTCAGCGTCATCACTCCGCCATTGGTTTCATAGTCGATGTCGGCATCACCTTCATAAGCGTCAATGGCCTCTTCGATGTTTAACATCAGCTTATCTGCTAACTGGTGAAACTCGGTATCGTTCATAATCATTTCCTATTGCTTTTCAGGGTCCAACTGCGATTATAGAGAGCTTATAGGTAGGATTCACACGCATTAATACAATAAATGGTAATGACCATGAAAAAACAATTTCGTTGGGCCTTGGTGGCTGTTTCCCTATTCGGCCTTGCTGGTTGCGGTTTGAAAGGGCCTTTATACTTTCCTCCGGCTGATGCCCCAGCGGCGTCGAAGAGCCAACCAGATACACAAACTAACGCGCCTGCTGCAAATCAGGGCGCGAATACACCGTCTAATATTGCCGGTGTAGAACAAGGCCAATAATCCACGATAGCGAGAACTGTCAGGATGTTAGTTCGGTGACCACGGAAGTTAAGGCGTAGGGTGAGAGGTAGTTATGCAGTTCTCTAAAATGCACGGTTTAGGCAACGATTTCATGGTCGTTGATGCTGTTACACAAAACGTATACTTCTCGCCGGAGCTTATCCGCCGTCTATCCGATCGACATAACGGCGTTGGTTTTGATCAGATGCTGATCGTTGAACCGCCTTACGATCCTGATTTAGATTTCCATTATCGTATTTTCAACGCCGATGGGAGCGAAGTTGCGCAGTGTGGTAACGGCGCGCGCTGTTTTGCTCGTTTCGTGCGTTTGAAAGGGTTAACCAATAAACGTGAAATTCGCGTAAGCACGCAGAATGGTCGGATGGTGCTCAAGGTCAGCGATGACGAGCTGGTCACGGTAAATATGGGCGAGCCGATTTTCGAGCCGTCCAAGATCCCGTTCAAAGCCGTGAAAGCGGAAAAGACCTATATCATGCGTGCGTCTGAACATACTATTCTGTGCGGCGCGGTCTCGATGGGGAATCCCCACTGCGTGCTTCAGGTTGATGATGTTGAAACGGCGCTGGTGGAAACCATCGGTCCGGTACTTGAAAGCCACGAACGCTTCCCTGAACGCGTTAACGTAGGATTCATGCAGGTCATTAACCGTAATCAGATCAAACTACGGGTGTATGAACGCGGCGCAGGTGAAACTCAGGCCTGCGGCAGCGGTGCCTGTGCGGCGGTTGCCGTGGGGATCCAGCAAGGTTTGCTGGATGAAAACGTTCAGGTTGATCTTCCCGGTGGGCGTTTGCACATTCGCTGGAAAGGGCCTGATAACCCCCTATTTATGACAGGCCCTGCGACCCACGTTTATGATGGATTTATACACCTGTAATTCATACGTTTATGAGTGAGCGATAGACAACTATGAGCGACATCGAAGATCGGGTATTGGATAATCTGGCGCTAAGTGACGCGCAGGTGATGGAGTATCTGCAACAGAATCCTGACTTCTTCATTCGTAATGCACGCAATGTTGAGCAGATGCAGATCCCTCATCCGGTGCGTGGTGCCGTTTCATTAGTTGAATGGCAACTGAACCGACAACGTCAGCACATCTTCAATTTAGAAGAGGAGATCACGTTGCTGATGGAACAGGCCAGCGCCAATGAAGTTCTGTTTAATCGCCTGCTAGAGCTCCAAGGGCATCTTGCGGGCGCAGAAAGCCTTGCTGATTTTCTCCAACGATTTAACCGCTGGGCGCGTTCTCTTGGGCTCGCCGGTGCCAATATTCGTTTGTTTAGCGACAAATGGTATCTGAATGCGCCTTCTGACTTTGCGCATTTGGCTTTGTCGCGCAATGAATTTGAAATGATGCGAATTCAACGATTGGGGAACCAAAACCACTATCTCGGTACTCTGAATGGCCCTGAGCTATTGCTGGTTTTGCCTCAGGCGAAAATGGTGGGCTCGGTCGCGCTTTCTTTGATGGGTGAGTTTGGTGACTTAGGTCTGATTATCTTCAGCAGTCGCGATAGCCATCATTATCAGCAAGGTCAAGGCACCGTGTTGCTTGATCAGCTCGCATTGCTGATGCCGGGGCTAATCAGCCGTTGGATTGAACGCCAATGAGCAGTGATACTCAGGCGCTGGAACTGCCGGTTGAGGCATTCCTGCGCTTTTTGCGCGTTGAGCGTCAGCTCAGCCCGCATACCATCGAAAGCTATCATCATCAGCTGACTGCCATTATTGAGATTGTTGCCCCCGCTGGTTTACGCGATTGGCGGCAACTCGATGCAACCCAAGTGCGTATGATTACCGCGCGTAGCAAGCGAAAAGGCCTTGAGGCTGCAAGCCTTGCCCTACGTTTGTCGGCGCTACGCAGCTTTATCGATTGGCAGGTGAGCCAAGGCGTGATGTCGGTTAATCCGGCGAAAGGCATTAGCGCACCGAAACAGGCTCGCCACTTACCCAAAAATCTCGACGTTGATGACGTAAACCGTCTGCTCGACATAGATGCGAGCGATCCCCTTGCCGTGCGCGATCGCACCATGCTGGAAGTGATGTATGGCGCGGGTCTGCGTCTTTCCGAACTGGTGGGATTAGACTGCCGCCACATGAATATGGCCTCAGGCGAGGTGTGGGTGATGGGGAAGGGGAGCAAAGAGCGAAAGCTGCCGATTGGACGTACGGCCATTCATTGGCTGGAACAGTGGCTGCCACTGCGTGAGATTTACGATCCGGTAGATGACGCTGTTTTTGTGTCTAAGCTGGGTAAGCGAATTTCGGTGCGAAGCGTGCAAAAGCGCTTTGCTGAATGGGGCGTTAAACAAGGCGTCACCAGTCATATTAACCCGCATAAGCTCCGTCACTCTTTTGCAACGCATATGCTTGAATCCAGTGGCGATCTGCGTGCAGTGCAAGAACTGCTGGGTCATGCGAATCTGACCACCACCCAAATCTATACCCACCTCGATTTCCAACATTTGGCGAAGGTGTATGATGCAGCGCATCCACGCGCGAAACGAGGAAAATCCTGATGTGCTCGACGCTTCATTTCTATCGCCCGCTCAACGCTATCGGGGCTTTTACCTTCGATCTGGACGATACGCTTTATGATAATCACCCCGTGATTATGCGTACCGAGCGAGAGTCTCTGGCATTTTTGCAGCAAAACTTTGAACCGCTGCGCGATTGGCAAAGCATTGACTGGCAACGCCTGCGCGCTGAACTGCGGGCTGATAATCCTGAAATTTATCACGACGTCACCGCCTGGCGCTGGCAGGCTGTGCATCTGGCGTTAACGCGAAACGGTTTTAACCACGCCCAAGCTAGCGCTGGCGCAGATTCTGCGATGGAAAACTTTGCCTACTGGCGTAGCCAAATCACGGTGCCGGAGTCGACGCATAAGACGCTGCAAGCGTTAGCGGAGAAAGCGCCGTTAGCGGCAATTACCAACGGTAATGCGGATCCGAACCTATTTGGTTTAGCGGACTATTTTGCGTTTATATTGCGCTCAGGTCCTGACGGACGCGCTAAGCCTTACAACGACATGTATTGTGCCGCTCAGCAGCGCTTAAACGTTCCCATCGGAAATATTCTGCATGTGGGCGATGACCTCACCACCGACGTGGCGGGAGCCGTGCGCTGCGGCATGCAGGCCTGTTGGATCAACGACCGTGAGCGCAGCCTAACAACCGCTTCAGATAGCCGTTTGTTACCTCACGTTGAGATTTCACGGTTGGATTCGCTCACCGCGCTGATATAATCTCCAATAATCTGTATAAATTCCCAGTGAAAAAGACGTATTGCGTTTAGCGACGCGTCTGTTTCCCCATTTTAAAACGGTGCCTATGGACGTTTCCGATCTGCTCAACAGCCTTAACGATAAACAACGCGAAGCCGTTGCTGCGCCACGCAGTAATCTTCTGGTGCTGGCTGGAGCCGGAAGCGGCAAGACGCGCGTATTGGTGCATCGCATCGCGTGGCTGCTGTCGGTAGAAAACTGTTCGCCGTTTTCGATTATGGCCGTCACCTTTACCAACAAAGCCGCGGCGGAAATGCGCCACCGTATCGAACATCTGATTGGCACTAGCCAAGGCGGCATGTGGATCGGTACTTTCCACGGTTTAGCGCACCGCCTGCTGCGTGCGCACCATCTGGATGCCAATCTGCCGCAGGATTTCCAAATCCTTGATAGCGATGACCAGCTACGTTTGCTTAAACGTATCGTTAAGGCATTGAATCTGGATGAGAAGCAGTGGCCGCCGCGTCAAGGCATGTGGTATATCAACAACAAAAAAGATGATGGTCTGCGCCCTCAGCACATTGAAAGCTACGGAAATCCGGTAGAACAGACATGGCTGCGCGTCTATCAGGCCTATCAAGAAGCCTGTGACCGTGCGGGGTTGGTGGATTTTGCCGAGCTGCTATTACGCGCTCACGAGCTTTGGCTCAACAAGCCTCAAATCCTCAACCACTATCGCGAACGTTTCACCAATATTCTGGTGGACGAATTCCAAGATACCAACCGGATTCAGTACGCATGGATCCAGATGTTGGCGGGCAATAGCGGCAAAGTGATGATTGTTGGCGATGACGATCAGTCGATCTATGGCTGGCGTGGCGCTCAGGTTGAGAACATCCAACGTTTTCTGGATGATTTCCCCGGTGCTGAGACTATCCGCTTAGAACAAAACTACCGTTCAACCAGCAATATACTGAAAGCCGCCAACGCCTTAATTGAAAATAACGATGGGCGCTTGGGTAAAAAGCTGTGGACCGAAGACGGCGACGGCGAAAAAATTTCGCTCTACTGCGCGTTTAATGAATTGGATGAATCACGTTTTGTGGTGAATCGGATTAAAGCGTGGCAGGACAACGGCGGCTCTCTTAACGACTGCGCCATTCTTTATCGTAGCAACGCCCAATCGCGTGTATTGGAAGAGGCACTGTTACAGGTGGCGATGCCATACCGTATTTACGGTGGACAACGATTCTTCGAACGTCAGGAAATCAAAGATGCGTTGGCGTATTTACGCCTGATTTCCAACCGTAATGACGATGCGGCGTATGAGCGTGTGGTTAACACGCCAACGCGCGGTATTGGTGATCGTACGCTGGACGTTATCCGCCAAGCCGCCCGCGATCGTCAACTGACGTTATGGCAGGCCACGCACGAGCTGATCCAAGAAAAAGTATTTGCTGGGCGAGCCTCAGGCGCACTACAGCGCTTTATCGAGCTGATTGATGCCTTAGCCAGTGATACGGCTGATATGCCGCTGCATGTACAGACAGACCGCGTGGTACGCGATTCGGGTCTGCGTCAGATGTATGAGCAAGAAAAGGGTGAAAAAGGCCAAACACGTATTGAGAACTTAGAAGAACTGGTGACCGCTACGCGTCAGTACAGCTATGAGGATGAAGACGAAGACTTGCTGCCGCTGCAGGCATTCCTGTCACATGCGGCGCTTGAAGCCGGTGAAGGGCAAGCAGACGCTTATCAAGACGCGGTTCAGCTCATGACGTTGCACTCGGCGAAAGGTCTGGAATTCCCACAGGTGTTTATCGTGGGGATGGAAGAGGGGATGTTCCCAAGCCAAATGTCGCTGGATGAAGGTGGTCGTTTGGAAGAAGAACGCCGCTTGGCCTACGTTGGGGTGACGCGAGCGATGCGAAAACTGACGATCACCTATGCGGAAACTCGCCGTCTGTATGGCAAAGAGGTTTATCACCGCCCATCTCGCTTTATTGGGGAATTACCAGAAGAGTGCGTAGAAGAGGTGCGCCTGCGGGCAAGCGTTACCCGCCCCGTTAAACACGCCAGTATGGGAACCCCAATCAGCGCCAATGACAGCGGTTTCAAACTCGGTCAGCGGGTGAAGCACGCCACGTTTGGTGAGGGTACGGTGATCAATCTGGAAGGTAGCGGTGAGCATAGTCGCTTGCAGATTGCGTTTCAGGGCGAAGGCATTAAGTGGCTGGTTGCGGCTTATGCCAAGTTAGAGGCGATGTAATCCCTGTTTAATGCCTCTTCCCAATCTCCCCCTGAAAAGGGGGAGAGTTTAGGGCTTATTCGGCAATCGAATATTTATCCCCAACTTGTGCCTGCGAATACCACACCATCAGTTCCTGAGTGCCAGCCTCGCCCTCTGCGGGGGCCCAAGGCGCGGAATCCTGCTCGGTGACGGGCTGATAGCCACCATGTTTAACTTCAAAAATCACGCCGCCGTGATCCAGTGACAGTACCGAATGCCAGGTTCCGGCATCCATCTCTAGAGCCACACACTCTTCGCCGAGTACCACGCGACGAGTTACCACGCCTTGCTCGTCAAAATTCAGTATCACAAAGCGGCCGCTCAGCGGCAGCAAAAGCTCGAAAGTATGCGGATGGCGATGTGGACGGATGTAAGTTCCGGGCTCCATCGCGATGGCAAGACGCTGCACCGGATCGCTCAATTCTGGGTGAAAATTGCGGTGAGCGCGTAAACGAGGTGCGCTGGCCGCAGCGGCGCTCTGTTGTTTCAGATCATCAAACGTGATTTGTTTCATAGGGTGTGCCTGATTTTAGGAATAGTGGAGTCTAATGGGTGAATGCATTGCTATAAGGTAATAGATGGGTCAAGCTAGAGATATAATTTTTACCTTACATTTCCGATTGCAGCATGGTTGTCGAAAGCAAAATCCATAAATGTTTTGGTATAAAACATCCTGAGTGAATAATGTTCTGGAATTAGTCACAACGCCAGTTGACAGGCTTTTTCGTATCGGCGTAACATGCGCGCACTATTATCTGTGAGGACATACGCCTTGGACACACCCAGTAGATACTGGCTCAATGAACCCGTTAGCGGGTACAACTTCTAAGGCTATCCACTTATGCTGATAGCCTTCGTGGTTGTCAGCGACCTCTATACGTCGCTATGAGTCAGATCTGATATGGTCTGAAACAGCTGGGTGACGCTACCCCTCGTTTGTTTCCTGTGCTCCATGCGTGATCCTTAATGTCACCGCAACGGAGTTTAAAAGCATGCTAAGTGCATTTAGATTAGACAACAGCCGCTTATCCCGTCTGGAGCTGGATGACACGGAAGATCTGACTTCATCTCTGTGGGTCGACTTAGTCGAACCTGAAGAAGATGAGCGTCAACGAGTTCAAGATGAGCTAGGTCAAAGTCTGGCAACTCGCCCAGAACTGGACGATATCGAAGCATCAGCACGTTTCTTCGAAGATGAAGACGGCCTGCATATTCACTCCTTCTTCTATTATGAAGATGCGGAAGATCATGCCGGTAACTCCACCGTGGCATTTACCATCCGCGATGGTCGCCTATATACGCTACGCGAGCGCGAACTGCCGGCGTTTCGGCTGTATCGCATGCGCGCCCGTAACCAGATGCTGGCCGATGGAAACGCCTATGAGCTGTTACTCGATCTGTTCGAAACCAAAATCGAACAGCTGGCAGATGAAATCGAAAACATTTACAGCGATCTGGAAAAGCTTAGCCGCGTGATTATGGAAGGTCATCAGGGCGACGAATATGATGAAGCCCTTTCGACACTGGCTGAACTGGAAGATATCGGTTGGAAGGTTCGCTTATGTTTGATGGATACCCAGCGAGCACTGAATTTCTTGGTGCGTAAGGCGCGTTTACCGGCCAGCCAGTTGGAGCAGGCGCGTGAAGTCTTGCGAGATATCGAATCCCTGCTGCCGCATAACGAATCGCTATTCCAGAAAGTAAACTTCCTGATGCAGGCGGCAATGGGCTTTATCAACATTGAACAGAACCGCATCATCAAGATCTTCTCGGTGGTATCGGTGGTGTTCCTGCCGCCAACGCTGGTGGCATCAAGCTACGGGATGAACTTTGAGTTCATGCCTGAGCTGAAATGGTCTTTCGGTTATCCGGGGGCGATTGGTTTGATGATTCTGGCGGGGCTTGCGCCGTATTTATACTTCAAGCGCAAAAACTGGCTTTAATCTGTCTCTTCTTTTCCTCCCCATCGCAGGGGAGGAAAGTCTGCTTTAGCTGCGCAATTTTCTCTGCGTATACAGCGCATCCATAATAAACAACAGCAGTGCCGCCCAAATAAAACCGAACGCCACCAGTTTGTCCTGCGTCATTTGCTCGTTGTAGAAGGTAATCGCCAGAATAAACATCAACGTTGGGCCAAGGTATTGGAAGAATCCCAGCGTAGAAAGGCGTAAGCGTGTTGCAGCGGCTGTAAAGAACAGCAATGGAATGGTGGTGACAATGCCGGCGGCCACCAACAGCAGGTTGAGCGACATGGGATTTGCACTCAAATGGCTGGTTGCGCTGTCGGCAACGCCAAACAGGTAAATAGCCGCAATTGGCAGTAACCATAGGGTTTCAATCAGCATGCCGGTTTGAGCATCAACCGCGATTTTCTTACGAATCAGTCCGTAAAATGCAAAACTAAACGCCAGCCCAAGTGAGATCACCGGCACCGAGCCAAACTTCCAGAGCTGAATCAGTACCCCGCAGACCGCCAGCGCCAGCGCAATCCACTGCATCCGTCGGAAGCGTTCACCGAGGAAAACCACGCCCAGTAATACGTTAACCAATGGGTTGATGAAGTATCCGAGGCTGGCTTCCAGCATATGGTGATTATTCACTGCCCAGATAAACAACAGCCAGTTTCCGCCAATCAAACAAGCGCTTAGCGCGAGAAGGCCAATCTTGCCGGGGGTTTTGCCCAGAGCTCTTACTTTGGACCAATTTTTAGTCAGCGAAAGCAAAATCAGCATAAAGAAGAATGACCAGATCACGCGATGTGTCAGGATCTCGGTGGGCGGAACCTGCTGGATCAGCTTAAAGTAGGCAGGGGCGATACCCCAAATAAAATAGGCTGCCAGAGCAAACAAGATGCCTTGGCGAGTTTGTTGCGAATCCATGAAACACTTCCGAAAAAATGAATAGGCGCTGAGTCTACTGTATTTTTCTGGAATGTTTCATAGTAGTAACAGAGATGATTCAATTAAGCCTAACTTATCCCAAGATTTCACAGAAATCTGGTAAAAAATGCTAGCTAGCCGACCATATACGTGGCAGTGGCTGAAGCAATATGTAGGTTTGATTCGTTATGAAGTTCAACGCGTGCAACCGCGACTTTATTACCCGCTCTGAGCAGGCTACCACTGGCCACGAAGCGCTCACCGCGGCCGGGGCGTAGATAGTCCACTCGCATATCGATTGTGCCCATTTTAGACAGTCGTGCCAGCAACTCTTCCTGTGTGATTTCGTCATGGCGCAATAGGGCTGAACCCACACACACCAAGCCTGCGCAAACATCCAATACCGATGCGATAACACCGCCGTGCAAAATTTTCTGATGAGCATTGCCGACCAGCATTTCTTTGGAATCGAAAACTAGCTCGGCATAGTCTGCCTCGAAACGCTGAAGCTCTAGCCCTAACGCTCGATTAAATGGCATGTGATAAACGAAAATTTCGCTAATGAGGGCGCTAGCAGATTCGCGCGTGAGGAGCGTGGCTGACATGGTTCTGTCCTTCTTCTTACAGGTGGATAATGAATATTATTGTTAATTTTATGTTGATATTATGCTTAATTATTGTTTGGTTCCAGCACCAATAAGAATGATGAACGTTCCTGCAGAGTCCCTAACGTGTAGAATGTCGCCTTTGAATCATTGATGGCGTAACTATTAGGGGTAATAACGATGCGTAAGGGATGGATGATGTTAGCGGGACTGCTGGCGGTTCCTGCTGCGGTTCAGGCTGAAGAGGCAACGATAAAGCAGGTTCATGATAAGCCGCAGGTGAAAGGCAGCATCATCGCGAACATGTTGGTTGAACACGATAACCCATTTACGCTCTATCCTTACGATACGAACTACCTGCTTTATACTGAAACCAGCGATGTAAACAAAGAAGCCATTCAGTCTTATTCTTGGGCTGATGACGCACGCAAAGACGAAGTTAAATTCCAGCTCAGCCTCGCGTTTCCTATCATCCGTGGAATTGCCGGTGATAACTCGGTGTTAGGAATGTCTTATACGCAGCGCTCGTGGTGGCAGGCTTTCAACCGTAGCGCATCTTCTCCGTTCCGTGAAACTAACTATGAGCCACAGCTTTTTGTCGGCTGGGCAACGGATTATCAGTTAGGTGATTGGACGCTTCGCGACATAGAAACCGGCTTTAATCATCAGTCTAACGGACGCTCTGATCCAACGTCGCGCAGTTGGAACCGCGTCTATGCGCGTTTAATGGCGCAAAACGGCAACTTCCAAGCGCAGATTAAACCGTGGTATCGCATTCCCGAAAGCAGCAGCAAAGATGACAACCCCGATATCACCAAATATATGGGTTACTACGAAGCCCAGATAGGCTATGAGTGGGGTGAAAGCGTCTTTACGGCGAAGGGCCACTATAACTGGAACACCGGTTACGGCGGCGGTGAGCTGGGATGGAGCTATCCGATGACGAAAACGTTGCGTTTCTACACGCAGTTGTATAGCGGCTACGGTGAATCAATGATTGATTACAATTTCAATCAAACCCGTTTTGGCGTGGGCATTATGCTCAACGATTTCATGTAATTTGCGCGCAACGCATATCCGCTAACGACAAAACCGGTGCATACGCCTAAAATAGCGCCGGTCTTAATTTATCACCCCTTTGGTTGAGGAGCAGCGTGGCAACGGCAGCCGTAATCAATGCAGAAATGCTGGCAGAGCAGGTTTTGCGCGATACTTTTGGGTATCAGCAGTTCCGTCCTGGACAGCAAACTATCATCAATGCTGCGATCGCGGGACGGGATTGTCTGGTTGTGATGCCAACCGGAGGCGGAAAGTCTCTGTGTTATCAAATCCCTGCGTTGGTGATGGATGGCTTAACGCTGGTGGTTTCTCCGTTGATTTCCCTGATGAAAGATCAGGTCGATCAGCTACAGGCGAACGGCGTTAGCGCAGCCTGTCTTAACTCCACGCAGAACCGTGAACAGCAGCAAGAGGTATACGCTGGCTGTCGCAGTGGGGCGATAAAGCTTCTCTATATCGCCCCAGAACGACTGATGATGGATAACTTTCTCGATCAGCTTCCGCACTGGCGACCTGCATTATTGGCGGTAGATGAAGCCCACTGTATTTCACAGTGGGGCCATGATTTCCGTCCTGAATACAGCGCGCTAGGTCTGATTAAGCAGCGTTTCCCAGAGATTCCGGTTATTGCGCTCACGGCCACCGCCGATGATGCCACGCGTAATGACATCGAGCGTTTGCTGTCGTTAAACGATCCGCTGGTTCAGGTTAGCAGTTTTGACCGCCCAAACATTCGTTACACGCTCATCGAAAAATTTAAACCGCTGGATCAACTGATTCGTTTCGTACAGGAACAGCGTGGCAAATCGGGCATTATTTACTGTAACAGCCGAGCCAAAGTCGAAGACACCACGGCGCGTTTGCAAAGTCGGGGCTTTAGCGTTGGGGCTTATCACGCAGGGCTCGATCACGAACATCGCTCTTCGGTACAGGAAGCATTTCAACGCGACGATCTGCAGATTGTGGTGGCAACGGTTGCGTTCGGCATGGGCATTAACAAGCCCAACGTGCGTTTTGTGGTGCACTTTGATATTCCACGTAATATCGAAGCTTACTATCAGGAAACCGGTCGCGCTGGGCGCGATGGTTTACCCGCTGAAGCCGTTCTGCTCTATGACCCAGCCGATATGGCTTGGCTGCGCCGTTGTTTAGAAGAAAAACCTGAAGGGCAGCAGAAAGAGATTGAACGCCATAAGCTAAACGCGATGAACGCTTTCGCTGAGGCGCAAACCTGCCGTCGTTTAGTGCTGCTGAATTACTTTGGCGAAGGACGGCAAGAATCCTGCGGCAACTGCGATATTTGTCTCGATCCGCCAAAACGTTACGATGGGCTAGAGGACGCGCAAAAGGCGCTGTCAGCGATTGCTCGGGTTGGTCAGCGGTTTGGTATCGGTTATGTTGTTGAGATCCTGCGTGGGGCGAATAACACCCGTATTCGCGAGTTTGGTCACGACAAGCTGAAAGTCTATGGCCTAGGGCGTGACCATACGACCGAACACTGGGTCAGCGTATTACGCCAGCTTATTCATTTGGGCTTAGTGACGCAAAATATTGCAATGCATTCCGCGTTGCAGCTGACTGAATCGGCGCGTCCGGTTTTGCGCGGCGAAGTTCCACTTCAGTTGGCCGTGCCACGCGTCATCAATCTTAAATCACGCAGCAGCAGTAGCCATGCCAGCAAGAACTACGGTGGAAACTATGACCGTAAGCTGTTTGCCAAGCTGCGTAAGCTACGCAAAGCGATTGCTGACGAAGAGAATATCCCGCCATACGTGGTATTTAACGATGCTACGTTGCTAGAAATGTCAGAGCAGATGCCGATTCGCGCCAGCGAATTGCTGAGCATTAACGGTGTGGGGCAGCGTAAACTGGATCGCTTTGGTGCACCGTTTATGACGCTGATCCGAGAACACGTTGATGGCGATGATGAGTAGTTTTACGCGCTAACTCTGTCTCCCTCAATGTTGCTCAGGGAGACAGACAGCAGTGACTTCAATTATTCAGGCACAATCCATTCAACTTTGGCATGACCAGTACCTTCGGGTACCAGTACTTTATGCAGCCAAGGCAGAACGTCGCGCATCTGTTGTTCTAGCTTCCACGGCGGGTTGATCACAATCATGCCGGAAGCGGTCATACCGCGCTGATCGCTATCTGGGCGAACCGCCAATTCGATTTGCAAAATGCGACGAATACCGGTGTCTTGCAGATCGCGAGTCATGCGTTTGATTTGCTGACGCAGCACCACGGGATACCACAGCGCATAGACGCCGGTGGCAAAACGCTTATAGCCTTCCTGAATACCTTTCACCACGTCTTGATAATCGGTTTTCATCTCATACGGCGGATCGATCAACACGAAGCCACGGCGTGACAATGGAGGAAGCTGTGATTTGAGCTGCTGATAGCCATCGGCTTTCATTACTTTTGCGCGCTCGTCTTTAGCAAACTCATTGCGCAGCAGCGGGAAATCCGTTGGGTGCAGTTCGGTTAGATGGATTTTGTCGAAATCGCGCAGCAGCTGGCGCGCAATCAATGGTGAACCTGGGTAGTAACGCAGTTGTTCGCCACGGTTAAAGTGTTTTACCGCGCTCAGGTAGGCTTCAAGCTCGGCAGGAACATCGTCGCGTTGCCAAATACGTGCGATACCTTCGAGGTATTCGCCGGTTTTTTCTGCATGCTCACCACTGAGCTGATAACGCCCCGCGCCGGAATGCGTATCCAGATAAAGGAAAGGCTTATCCTTTTCTTTCAGCGATTCAATAATCAAACTCTGAACGGTGTGTTTGAGGACATCGGCGTGATTGCCGGCGTGAAAACTGTGGCGATAACTTAACATGTGAGGCTTCTCCTGCTCTGGGATGGCATTATCTATCAAAGCGATTGAACCCGCCAGCCATTGATTTTCGCTACACTTAACCTCATCTTAGATCTAAACAATCTTTTCAAACCGGTTGCCCGACGAATTGGGGGGCTGGTTAAGTCGATTTATACGCCGCACTGATGCGGCCAAGACCGTTAGCCTTCGTTGTTAATGGCAAAACTATATAGGACGCTTTCTTATGACCAATCCGTTACTGACGCCGTTCGACCTGCCACCATTCTCTAAAATCAAACCTGAGGGCATCGTTCCTGCGGTGAAAAGCGCATTGGCAGATTGTCGTGCCGAAGTGGAGCGCGTGGTCGCGCAAGATGCGCCATTTACTTGGGATAATCTGTGCCAGCCGCTGGCTGAGGTTGACGATCGTCTGAGCCGTATTTTTTCCCCTGTCAGCCATTTGAATTCCGTGCAAAACAGCCCTGAGCTGCGTGAAGCTTACGAACAGTGCCTGCCATTGTTGTCTGAATACGGCACTTGGGTAGGTCAGCATGAAGGACTGTATCAGGCCTACCGTAGCCTGAAAGACGGCGCGGGTTTTGCTGCGTTAACCAAACCGCAGAAGAAAGCGGTGGAAAACTCACTGCGTGATTTCGAGCTGTCTGGCATTGGTTTGCCGAAAGAAAAACAGCAGCGCTATGGCGAAATTATGGCGCGCCTGTCCGAACTGGGTTCTGCATTCAGCAACAACGTATTGGATGCGACCATGGGCTGGAGCAAGCTGATTACTGATGAAAAAGAGCTTTCAGGTTTGCCTGAAAGTGCGCTCGCGGCCGCGAAGGCGCTGGCTGAATCCAAAGAGAAAGAAGGCTGGCTGTTAACGCTGGATATCCCAAGCTATCTGCCGGTGATGACCTATGCAGACAACCGCGAGCTGCGCCATGAGATGTATCAGGCGTTTACCACGCGTGCATCCGATCAGGGGCCAAACGCAGGTCAGTGGGATAACAGCGAAATCATGGCTGAAACTCTGCAACTGCGTCACGAATTAGCTCAGCTGCTTGGCTTTAAATCCTATGCCGATAAATCATTGGCAACCAAAATGGCAGAAAACCCACAGCAGGTTCTGGCATTCCTGAATGACCTAGCCGAACGCGCTCGTCCTCAAGGTGCGCAAGAGCTGGCTGAACTGCGTGAGTTTACGCGCCAGCACTTTGATGTTACCGAGCTGGAAGCGTGGGATATCACCTACTACAGCGAAAAACAGAAACAACATCTGTACTCTATCAGCGATGAACAGCTGCGCCCTTACTTCCCTGAACAGCGCGTATTGAGCGGTTTGTTTGAGGTGGTGAAACGTATTTACGGTATCACGGCGAAAGAGCGTCATGATATTGACGTGTGGAATCCAGAGGTTCGTTTCTTCGAGCTTTATGATGCGACCGGCGAGCTGCGCGGTAGTTTCTATCTCGATCTTTATGCCCGTGAGCATAAGCGTGGCGGTGCGTGGATGGATGACTGTGTAGGCCGTCTGCGTCGTGCCGATGGTAGCCTGCAGAAGCCAGTTGCCTATCTGACCTGTAATTTTAACCGTCCAATCGGCGACAAGCCTGCGTTGTTTACGCATAACGAAGTGACCACGCTGTTCCATGAGTTCGGTCATGGCCTACATCATATGCTGACCACGATTGAAACCGCAGGCGTTTCAGGGATCAACGGTGTGCCATGGGATGCCGTCGAGTTGCCAAGCCAGTTTATGGAAAACTGGTGCTGGGAGCCGGAAGCGCTGGCCTTTATCTCGGGTCATTACCAGACCAATGAGCCACTTCCGCAGGAGATGCTGGATAAAATGTTGGCGGCGAAAAACTATCAGGCCGCGCTGTTTATCCTGCGTCAGCTCGAGTTTGGGATGTTTGATTTCCGTCTGCATACTGAGTTCGATCCTGCGCAAGGCGCTCGTATTCTCGATACTCTGAAAGAAGTTAAAGCGTTAGTGGCGGTGATGCCGTCGCCAAGCTGGGGCCGTTTCCCACATGCGTTCAGCCATATCTTTGCTGGCGGCTATGCGGCGGGTTACTACAGTTATCTGTGGGCAGAGCTGCTGTCTGCTGATGCGTTCTCTCGCTTCGAGGAAGAGGGGATTTTCAACGTAGATACCGGCCGTGCGTTCTTGGATAACATCCTGTCGCAGGGTGGTTCCGATGAGCCAATGAACCTGTTCAAAAACTTCCGTGGCCGTGAGCCGAAAATTGATGCCATGCTGCGTCACTACGGTATCAAGGGCTAATGCGTTGAGTATTCAGTTAGTGTTAGAAGAGGGCGCCGACAGCGGCGCCTTATCTCATTTAGCCGAGCGCTGGGGATTGGTTCACGATCCTGACGCGATAATGGCGTTGGTATTAACGCCTGAGCATTTAGAACTCCGCAAGTTGGATGAACCCAAGCTGGGCGCGATTTTTGTCGATTTTGTCGCCGGGGCCATGGCGCATCGCCGCAAGTTTGGCGGCGGCCGTGGTGAAGCAGTGGCAAAAGCCGTGGGTATCAAAGGCAGCTATGTGCCGAGCGTTGTGGATGCGACCGCAGGATTAGGGCGCGATGCCTATGTGTTGGCATCGGTCGGGTGCCATGTGCGCATGTTGGAGCGTCATCCCGTGGTGGCGGCACTGCTAGATGATGGTTTGCAACGTGGCTATGCAGATCCTGAAATCGGCGGCTGGCTGCAAGAACGCCTGACTTTGCTGCATGCCTCCAGTATTGATGCGTTGAAAGATCTTAGCCCTGCGCCAGAAGTGGTGTATCTCGATCCGATGTATCCGCATAAACAGAAAAGTGCGCTAGTGAAGAAAGAGATGCGTGTGTTCCAGTCACTGGTGGGTGCTGACTTGGATGCCGATGCATTATTAGCTCCTGCGCGTGCGCTGGCGACGAAACGTATCGTAGTAAAACGCCCTGATTATGCTCCGCCATTGGCGGATGTGCCTGCACATGCAGCCACTACCACTAAAAATCACCGCTTTGATATTTACACGCCGCTGAAATAGTTCTTCATGTAAATAACCCTCCCCTTCGCAGGGGAGGGAACTGTGCAGTGAGTACCGAAGAAGCTCGAATGGCCCTTCCTCTGCTAAGGGGGGAGCTGGCTAGGGAGCCAATATTAGAGAATCGTAAATTAATAGCCTGAACTCGTTTTCTTCAGCGTATCGCCTTGCTTGATCGGTTTTTTATCCATCTGATCTTTGCTCATTTCATCTTGTTTAGGCGCTTCGCCTTTTTGCATTGCGTCCAAGTGCTGCTTTTTCATTTCCTGCGGCTTTTTACTCATGTGATCCATTTTATGCGGCTCTTGCTGCATACCATCGCCGGATGCACTTGTTGTATCAGCGGCGAAAGCGAATCCGCTACCCATCAGTAAAGCGCTACACGTCACAACCGTAATAATTTTTCTCATGGTCAGATCCTTATTGATAGTGGGGTCAGGGCCAGTATTGCGTTCACTTGTTCAGCAAAGCCTCACAGAGTTATAAATTATTTGTGATAACTCAGGGCACAAACCCTGTGTAGACTAATTATAAAAATGCACTTGGAGCCAGAACGCGATGGAAGGAATGAAGCGAATTCTAATTGTAGAAGATGACTCGCATATTGCCGATTTACTGGCGTTGCATCTGCGTGATGAGGGCTACCACATCGAGCACGCGGCGGATGGCATTGCCGGTATGGCGATGTTGGAGCAGGGCGGTTGGGATGCGCTCATTCTCGATCTGATGCTGCCGGGCATTGATGGGCTTGATATCTGCCGTCGCGCTCGCAGCATGACGCGTTATACGCCGATTATTATGATAAGCGCCCGCTCCAGCGAAGTGCATCGGGTTCTGGGATTAGAGCTAGGTGCCGATGACTATTTAGCCAAACCGTTTTCGATGATTGAGCTGGCCGCACGCGTTAAAGCGCTGTTTCGTCGTCAGGAAGCTATGAGCCGTAATTTACAGATGGATGCAGGGCGTTTGGACATTGCGGATCTGGTCATCGATCCTATTGCGCGAGCGGTTTGGAAGGATCAACAGCCTGTCGATCTCACGCCGCGTGAATTTGATTTGCTGTATTTTTTCGCTAAAAATCCAGACAAAGTTTTTTCTCGTTTGCAGCTTCTCGATCAGGTCTGGGGCTACCAGCACGATGGTTATGAGCACACGGTTAACACCCATATCAATCGGCTACGTATAAAAATTGAAGCCGATCCTTCCGAGCCGCAGCATATTCTGACCGTTTGGGGCTCTGGCTATAAATTTTCGGCGTTAGGTATGGGGAATTAAATGAACCGATTAAGTCTATCCCAGCGCTTAACGCTGGTGTTTGCGTTGTTGCTGGTCGCGTGCTGTGCGGTATCGGGTTGGCTTCAGGTGCGCAGTAATACGCAATATAGTCAGCAGGTTATCCAGCGCTTGTCCGTTAATCTTGCTCAGCATATTACGGATAATAACCGGCTACTCGGTGAGCAGGGGCTAAATCCTGCCTCGGTAAAAAAGCTGTTCGATCAGTTGATGTCGGTAAATCCGAGTGTGGAAGTGTATCTGCTTGATAAGCAAGGACACATCATTGGTGATGCGGCGCCAGAAGGGCGAATCAAGCGTCGTGATGTGAGCCTTCAGCCCATCAATGCGCTCATGCAGGGGCAAAGTATGCCGGTTTACGGCGACGATCCGCGCAGTGTCGATGGGCAAAAGGTATTTAGCGTCGCACCGCTACAGGTTGAGGGAAAAACCGAAGGCTATTTATACGTTGTTTTGCTGGGCGAGGATTACGCTCGGTTAACCGATGATGCGCGTATTGGCTCGACGGTTTGGACCGTTGTAGGGTCGATGGGATTGATTGTGCTGTTTGGTTCACTGGCCGGTTGGTTGGCTTTCCGCTGGGTGACGAAACCGGTGCGTCAGCTTACGCGTCAGGTGAGTAAGCTTGAACAGGAAGGGCTGGATTACGCTCGGGTTATGGCGCTAAGCGTGCCTGAAGCTGATGTGAAAAGTGATGAAGTGACTCAGCTTAGACGCGCATTTGTTTTGATGGCTAGACGCATTGCCGAGCAGTGGAAAACTTTGGCGGAACAGGATCAGCAACGGCGTGAATTTATTGCCAATATTTCACACGACTTGCGCACGCCGTTGACCTCTTTGCATGGCTATCTCGAAACGCTATCCGTGAAGTCGGCGAGTTTAAGCGAGGTGGATCGTAAGCGTTATCTGGATATCGCCTTGGCGCAAAGCCTTAAAGTTGGGCGACTAGCGCAGGAGTTATTTGAGTTAGCTCGCTTGGAATATGGCGCGGTTAAACCGCAGAAAGAACGCATGTCGTTTAGCGAGCTTTTGCAGGATGTTTTTCAGAAGTTTGAGCTGGCGGCAGAAACTCGCCAAATTAAGCTTACTGCGGATATCGCCAAAGGTTTACCGTTGGTCAACGCCGATATTTATATGATGGAGCGCGTGTTAACCAATCTGTTGGATAACGCGATCCGCCATACGCCGCAGGGGGGAAATATTGCGGTGAAACTTTGGCATCAGGAAGGGCAAATTTGGGTTCAACTGACCGACAGCGGCGTAGGTATTCCAGAGGAGCTAAAACCGGGGCTGTTTGAGCGCCCATCATTGCTCTCAGGCGCACGGCGCCAGTCCGCGGGGGGATTGGGATTGATGATTGTGAAACGAATGCTACAGCTGCACGGTGGCGATATCATGCTGGTTAATGAGAATGAGCAAGGCGCTTGTTTTCGTTTAATGCTACCCGTGTGATCGCTCCCTTAATTATTCACAGACTTAGTGGTAGCATGAATTTCCCCCCTAATTATAAGAGTTAACTCCGATGATGTTGTTTTTGACGGTGGCATTGGTTCATCTGGTGGCTTTAATGGCTCCCGGACCTGATTTCTTTTTTGTTTCCCAAACGGCGGTCAGCCGCTCTCGTTCTGAAGCAATGCAGGGCGTAGTGGGGATTACACTGGGTATCGTCATTTGGGCAGCAGTTGCGCTGATGGGGCTCCATCTGCTGCTGATGAAAATGGCATGGCTGCATAGCATTATCACCGTGGGCGGTGGTTTATATCTGACGTGGATGGGCTATCAACTCCTTAAATCTGCGCGTGCGAAAGGCCAGTTAGACAGCGGCGAAGAAGTTAGCATCACGCTGCCTGCGCGTGGAAAAACGTTCCTGCGTGGTTTTCTCACTAACTTGTCGAACCCAAAAGCGGTCATTTATTTCGGTTCTGTGTTCTCACTGTTTGTCGGCGACAATGTGAGTACGCCAGAACGTGTTGGCCTGTTCGTGATGATAGTGGCGGAAACCTTTGTTTGGTTCAGTATTGTGGCATCGGTATTTGCGCTGCCGGTGATGCGTCGTGGTTATCAGCGTTTAGCCAAGTGGATTGATGGCGTTGCAGGCGTCTTGTTTATCGGCTTTGGTTTGCACCTGATTTTCTCTCGTTCGTAATCATCTTCAGTGAACATAAAAAAAGGCGGGCTAATTAATCATTAGCCCGCCTTTTTTGTATTCGCAAATATTACATCACAGCGAAGAAGATCATACCAACCACTGCGCCCGTGGTGCCTAGGATGGTTTCCATCACGGACCAGGTTTTCAGGGTTTGTGCTTCGGTTGCGCCGGTAAATTTACCGAACAGCCAGAAGCCGGAGTCGTTAACGTGGCTCAGTACGATAGAACCCCCCGCGATACAGATGGAAAGTGCTGCCATCTGTGCGCCGTTGTAGCCCAGCTCGCCAATAACCGGCAGAACCAAACCTACGGTGGTTAAACAGGCAACGGTAGCAGAACCTTGAATCACGCGCACCGCAGCGGCCAGTACAAAACAGGCGACCGCAATTGGCAGACCTGCACCAATCAGAGAGTTACCTAACGCTGGACCAACGCCGGAATCCACCAGAATCTGTTTGAACACGCCACCGGCACCGGTAACCAGAAGAATGATACCTGCTGGCTGAATTGCCGCAGAACACACTTCCATCACTTTCTCTTTGCTCATGCCACGACGGATTGCCAGACCATAAATCGCCACCAGACAGGCGATCAGGATTGCCGTGAATGGGTGACCGATAAATTCCAGCCATTTGTGCAGTTCAGTGCCGGTTTCAACAAAGCGTGCACCGATGGTTTTCATACCAACTAGAACCAGCGGGAATAGAACCAGCGCCAGACTAAAACCGAATGAAGGCAGTTTGCTCTTATCCAAGCTTGGCTCTTGGATATCTTCAGGCAGATCCAGCGTCACGTGTTTGCTGATGAAGTTACCAAACAGAGGACCGGCTAAAATCATGCCTGGAATTGCTGCGCACAGACCAATCAGGATCATCCAGCCATAGTCAGCGCCCATCTGGGAAGCCAGCAGCATCGGTGTTGGCCCTGGCAGCAAGAATGCCGCCGCGCCAGCAACACCGGCAAACAGTGGGATAGCCAGTTTCACAACGTTGCCATTGGTACGACGGGCAACGGCGAACACCACGCCAATCAACAATACGATAGCTACGTCGAAGAACAGCGGCAGCGCACACACCAGACCGGCGATACCCAGCGCATAGTGCGCTCGTTTTTCACCAAAGCTATCTAGCAACTTAGCGGCTATCTGATCTAACGCGCCGGTTTCATGCAAGATTTTGCCGAACATGGCACCCAACGCAACCACTATGGCGAGGAAACCTAATGTGCCTCCCATGCCTTTTTCCATGGTTTTGGCGATATCATCCAGCGGCATGCCGGAAAAAATGCCCGCGCCGATAGAGACCAGCATCAGAGCAACGAAGGCATGCATACGGGCTTTCATTACCAAAAACAGCAGCAGTAAGACCGAGCCTACTGCGGTAAATACGAGAGTAAAAGTACTCATTATGACCCCTGAGAAATCACAGATTTAATGGTTTTAATTGTGTTTTCAACAACGCCGTCCAGAGGGAGGCTGATGTCGACAGCGTGAACGTCCTGCTCAACGCTGGTAGGTTCTTCTAACGCTTCAAATTGAGAAACAAGCATCTGAGGTTTAAAGAAGTGGCCTTTACGTGCCAGCAGACGGCTTTCAATAAGATCGAAATCGCCTTTCAGGTAGATAAAGGAAACGTTTTTGTTACCGTCGCGCAGCATGTCGCGGTAGCGCTTTTTAAGCGCGGAGCAAACGATCAGAGAGACATCATTGGTCCGTTGCATAGCGAAAATGGCGTCATTAACCGCTTTCAGCCATGGCGTGCGGTCTTCGTCATTCAGCGCGTGGCCTTCAGACATTTTTTGTATATTGGCACGTGGGTGCAAGAAGTCGCCATCCAGAAAACCTGCGTTGAGCTGTTGGGCTACGGAGGTTGCTACAGCAGATTTACCGCTGCCAGATACGCCCATCAGAATAAAAACGTGGTGTTGTGGTTTTTTATCGCTCATTTCTACTCCAGAGAGGGGACGGTTTTCCATCCACTAAATGCAATGTTACTGGTAACTTGTTATGGGTAACATTGTCTGAGCAGCGATAATAATTAGCAAGATTTGTGACAAAGTAGCTTCAATAACTGTGAGGTTACTCTCAGTTACTAACGGGGATTAACTAATATGAGGGGGGATAGCTGGGTAATTAGATGCTGCCACCATAAAGTAGCGTGAAACCGACATCGACCATCTGGGATGAAATGGCTTCACCGCGCAGACGAGACAACATCCGTTCTGCTGCGATTTGTCCCATACGCTGACGTGGCGTCAGTACGCTGGCTAATTTAGGCGTCATTACCTGACCGATGTCGTGGCCGTGGAACCCAGCAATCGCCATATCTTGAGGAATACGTAGGCCTAAACGTTGGCACTCGAAAGCCGCCCCGGCCGCTAAGTCATCGTTGGTGCAGAAAATACTGTCCATATCAGGATAACGATCTAGCGCTTCACGCAACAGTTCACTGCCCACCGAATAAGAAGAGCCGCGCGGTATCATGACGCTACGTGGCTGCAAACCGGCATGATTCATCGCCGCTTCATAGCCCTGCTGTTTGATGACGGTACGTTCATCCTGACGAGCGCCAAAGTAAACAACTTTGCGATGCCCGCGGTCGATAATGGCCTGTGTCATTTGTCGAGCGGCTTCAAAGTTGTCGAACCCAACGGCGATATCAATGCACGGCGTAATGCAGTCCATCATTTCGACGACCGGAACACCGGATACTTCGATCATTTTACGCGTGCGCGCGGTGTGGTTTCTTTCAGATAGGATCAGCCCATCAACGTTATACGAGAGCAGAGAAAGCAAACGCTCCTCTTCTTTTTCTGGCCGATAACCATAGTGCGCCAGCATGGTTTGATAACCATGTGCGTCGGTGACGCTTTCGATTCCGCGAATCACATCGGCGAAAACTTGGTTGGTCAGAGAAGGAAGCAGTACGCCAATGGCGCGGCTGGTAGAGTTGGAAAGAATATCCGGTGCGCGGTTAGGGATGTAGCCCAGTTCGTCCAGCGCCACTGCAATTTTCGTTTGAAGTGCAGCAGAGACCTGTGATGGGTTGCGCAAATAACGGCTTACCGTCATTTTTGTCACACCAACTTTATCTGCCACATCTTGAAGTACAGGGCGTTTTTTCTTCATTTTCAATGAAATAACTAATGTTCGGACGGATGCACACAGTTTAGCAAAAAAACAATGTGACGTATAAAACAAATGTGGACTGAAATCGCAGCCGTTTAGCTGCGATTTCAATAAACAATCTCAGTGACTTAGCGAGGAATCACATTAAAAACCATTCGCGCGCGAAACCTGTGCAAACCATTCACCGCTCTTTTTCACGCTGCGGGTTTGGGTTGCGAGATCGAGCTGAACAAAGCCGTAGCGGTTTTTGTAGGCATTACACCAAGACCAGTTATCAATAAATGTCCACATGTGATAACCCAAACATTGGCTGCCTTCCTGAATCGCTTTATGCACCCATTGCAGATGTTCACGCACAAATTCGATGCGATAGTCGTCTTGGACTTGCTCGTTTTCGATAAAACGCTGCTCATTTTCCACGCCCATGCCATTTTCAGAAATAAAGCAGCGCGGATTACCGTATTCAATACGTAGATTGGTCAGAATGTCGTAAATGCCTTTCTCATAAATTTCCCATCCGCGATGAGGGTTCATTTTACGACCTGGCATTTCATAGTTTTCAAAGAACCATTCAGGCATAAATGGACTATCGGGATTAACTAGGCTATCGCGGCATTTAATGCGCCGTGGCTGATAGTAATTGATGCCCAAAAGTGAGACGACGCCTTGAGCCAATAGCTCACGGTCACCGCTGCGGCACTCCGGTAGCTGATGATGAGATTTCAGCAAGTCCACTAACTCTTCGGGGTATTTCCCTAAAAGCGCTGGGTCTAGGAAGCTGCGATTAAACATCAGATCGGCAATGTTAGCCGCTTTCACGTCAGCAGGGTTTTCAGAGCGAGGGTATGACGGCGTGAGATTGAGAATGATGCCGATGTCACCGCCCTGATCCAGTTGGCGATAACGTTGCACCGCCTGAGCATGCGCTATCATGGTGTGATAGGCCACGGTGGCCGCGCGTTTGAAATCCACCACGTTAGGGTAATGGAAGTCATATAGATAACCGCCTTCCACCGGAACAACCGGCTCATTGAAAGTAAACCAGTGCTTAACGCGGTCACCAAACAGGCGGAAACAGGTTTCGGCATACTCCGCGTAGGCGTCTGCTACTTCGCGATTTTCCCAGCCGCCGATCTGCTGCATCGCCATAGGCATATCAAAATGGAAAAGGTTAATGAACGGCGTAATGCCCTGAGCGAGCATTTCATTAATCACCTGATTATAAAACGCGACGGCTTCAGGATTGACTGCCCCACGACCTTCAGGAATAAGCCGAGCCCATGAAATCGAGGTGCGAAAGCTATTGTGCCCAACGCGTTTTAACAGCGCGATATCTTCGCGCCAGTGCTGGTAAAACGTTGACGTGTCCTGTGGACCAACGTTCTGATGAAAACGGTTTGGCTGCTCGGCAAACCAGTGATCCCATACGGTAGCACTTTTGCCGCCACCAAGCGTATTACCTTCCGTCTGCGGTGCCGAACTGGCGCTACCCCACCAAAATCCTGTTGGAAATGAATGTGTCATAAATGCTCCTGTTATGAATTTCTCGC
The DNA here is from genome assembly GCF_034424155.1 of Hafnia alvei. NCBI lineage: Bacteria > Pseudomonadati > Pseudomonadota > Gammaproteobacteria > Enterobacterales > Hafniaceae > Hafnia > Hafnia alvei. The sequence continues at coordinate 211,432 of NZ_CP139992.1, forward strand.
CAGTTCATTGGCCCATTTGTTCGCCCTTGCATCAGGGCTGCTTTCGCCGTTTTGCGGCTCCCAAAGGCCAAAAAGACGACTTGCAGAGCCTCATTGGATAGGTTTTTGAAACCGGTTTCTATAAAGAAAGAAGTAAAGCGAGAGCGGGGTTCAGGAATGAGCATTCATGGCGATAAAACTGTGGGGTAGATCACGGATTGACGCGTTGTAGGTGTTTATTTGAGGTGAAAAAAATGCCAGCCGAATTCGGCCGGCATATTAATATGACTTTACTAATCACACCGGTGGCAAATCAAACAGCAGAATTTCTGCTTTGTCGTCTGCATGGATCGAAATAGCTGCTTCGTCCCAAATTGCCACACCGTCTGCGGTACTGACGTGCTGGCCGTTGATAGAAACATTACCTTTAACCACCTGAATCCAAACGCGGCGATCGGCCTGCATCTGATAGACGCTCTGTTCATCTTTCAACAGCGCCCAGCGGGTCAGCGTCATGTCTTGGAATACTTTCAGCGAGCCATCACGTGCATCAGGAGAAAGCACCAACTGGCGGCCTTGCGGAACATCAAACGCTTTTTGCTCGTAGCGAGGCGTCAGGTTTTTTTGATCTGGAATAATCCAAATTTGATACAGATGTAAATCGCGATCCTGATGAGCATTAAATTCAGAGTGGCGAATACCGGTACCGGCGCTCATGATCTGAAACTCACCGGCGTTAACCTGTTCTTTATTGCCCATGCTGTCTTGGTGAGCAACCGCCCCTTCCATTACATAAGTCAGGATTTCCATATCTTTATGTGGATGGGTTGGAAAACCTTCACCCGCCGCGATTTTGTCGTCGTTAATGACGCGTAATGCGGAAAAACCCATGAAGTCTGGATCGTAATAATCGGCAAAAGAAAATGAGTGCCAGCTGTCCAGCCAACCATGATTTGCGTGACCACGGTCATTTGCTTTACGGATATAAATCATAATCAAAATCTCCTATGAGCCAGCCAATCAGGCTCTTGTTGTTGAAATCTAGTTTAGACCTAAGCCGATAATATGAAAGCGTAAAAAACTCATCCCTCTGTTCAAAAAATCAGAACAAGATCTCCATTTAAGGCCAGAAATTGGTTTTTAGCATGTATGAAAAACAAGAATTTTTCTCATTTAAACCCTTGACTCTGGAGTGGACTCCAAGGTGTAGACTGCTATTAAATCTCGATTATTTCTCTTTTCCGTTTAGCGGATAACCTCACGGAGGTCAGCATGTCTGAGCATATTCACCATTCACATGGAACGAATCCTACACACGAGCATAGTCATAACCATGCGAGTTCTTCATGCGGCTGTGGTCACAGCCATAGCAAAACTCAACATGGTTGCTGTTCTGATAAGCCCGCATCGCAAGATAACCATGCTAGCTCGGCTTCTGAGGGGGATAGCTGCTGTAGCGGCGGCCATTGTCACGACGATGGCGATGATGAGGACGAACACCCCTCGGCATCACCTCTTACTCCTCCTCCGATAGGCAGTCAGCGTTTTAGCTGGAAAATCCGCGGTATGGACTGCCCTAGCTGTGCCAAAAAAATAGAAACCGCGGTAGGTGGCATTCCCGGCGTGGAACGCGCCGCCGTGCTGTTTGCCACTGAAAAACTGGTTGTTGATGCAGGGCATGACGTTAGCCAAAAAGTACAGACTGCGGTGGAAAAAGCCGGTTTTGTGTTACTCGGTGCGGGTGGTACGAAAGCTCAGCCTGAAAACGGTTTTTGGAAAGAATACGGTCTGTTGATCTCGTTAGTAGTCATGATGATCGTCAGCTATGGCATAGAACAGCTTAGTCCAGCATTAGGCCGTATCGCATTTATTGCCACTACGTTAGTCGGTTTGGCTCCGGTGGTTCGACAAGCGTGGAACCTGACGCGCAGCGGTACGCCGTTCGCAATCGAAACCTTAATGAGTATTGCCGCAATTGGCGCACTCTTTATTGGTGCGACCGAAGAAGCCGCGATGGTGCTGTTGCTGTTCATGATCGGCGAACTCTTAGAGTCTTACGCCGCGAGCCGCGCACGTAAAGGCGTGACGGCGCTTATGGCGCTGGTGCCGGAAGATGCCGTCGTGGTCGAAAACGGGCAACGTAGAACGGTTGCTGTGTCATCGTTGATGCCGGGACAAATTATCGAAGTTGCGCCGGGCGCACGTATGCCTGCGGATGCTGAATTGTTGGCAGATGGCATTAGCTTTGATGAAAGTGCGCTGACCGGTGAGTCGGTGCCGGTTGAACGCCAAAGCGGAGAGAAAGTTGCTGCGGGTTCGCTGGTGGTGGATCGGGTATGTCAGCTTCGCGTGGTATCGGAACCGGGCAACAATGCGATTGACCGTATCCTTCAACTGATTGAAGAGGCCGATGAACGTCGAGCACCTATTGAGCGTTTCCTCGATCGCTTCAGCCGTTATTATACGCCAGCAATTATGTTGTTCTCGCTGTTGGTGATTTTGGTGCCGCCGCTGTTATTTGCTCAGCCTTGGGATACTTGGGTTTATCGCGGCCTAACCATGCTGCTCATTGGCTGCCCATGCGCGTTGGTTATTTCGACTCCAGCAGCCATCACCTCGGGTTTGGCTGCCGCAACTCGCCGTGGTGCATTAATTAAAGGCGGCGCTGCGCTGGAACAGCTGGGAAGAGTGACCACCATCGCTTTCGACAAAACCGGTACGCTGACTCAGGGGACACCACAGGTAACAGACGTGGTTGCGCTGTCGGATACCCAGACCGATCAGATTTTAACCTTAGCCGCCGCGGTTGAAGTAGGCTCTCATCATCCTTTGGCGCAGGCGATTATTCGTAATGTTGCTGATAAAAAATTAGTCATGCTCACCGCCGACGATCGTCAGGCGAAGGCCGGTGTTGGGGTTGAAGGCGTGGTTAACGGCGCACTAGTTCAGGTGATGGCACCGACTAAGCTGCCGCAGGATGCCTTGAGCGAAGACGCACTTGCGCAGATCCACGCGTTAGAGAGCGCGGGGAAGACGGTGGTTGTGGTGATTCAGGCACAGCAACCAATTGGTGTTATTGCATTAAGTGACACCTTACGTGCAGACGCCGTAGAAGCCTTAGCACAGCTGAAAAAAATGGGGATCAGCGGTGTGATGCTAACCGGCGATAACCCGCGTGCAGCGGCTGCGATCGCCAGTAAGTTGGGCATTGAATTCCGCGCAGGCCTGCTGCCAGCCGATAAAGTCGATTCTTTGACGGCGCTCAGCCAAAAAGCGGATACGGCGATGGTCGGGGACGGTATTAACGATGCGCCTGCTATGAAGGCGGCGAGTATTGGGATTGCGATGGGCAGCGGATCTGATGTGGCGCTTGAAACCGCTGATGCTGCATTAACGCATAACCGTCTCACCGGATTGCCGGAAATCATTGCGCTGTCGCGCGCGACACATGCCAATATTCGACAAAATATCACCATTGCGCTGGGGCTAAAGGCCGTCTTTATGGTGACAAGCTTATTAGGATTGACGGGGTTATGGTTGGCCGTTTTGGCGGATTCTGGTGCAACAGCCTTGGTTACCGCTAACGCTTTAAGATTATTAAGAAAGTCGAAGTAACGTAATAACGCCCTGTTATTACTAGAAAATAGATCGCGGCTAAAGCCTACTTTAGCCGCGATGCGCATTTTATGACTTACGATACACACATAGTTTATTGGTATACTCGCGCTCGTAATTATTTTCTTGGTGAATCTCTATTGAGTTTCCACGCATATTCTCATCCTTAAAATCTGATAAAAAATGAAAAACTCTGCGCTGTTTGTGCTGCTTCCTGCTGCAATTATTTCCTCCTCAGCCTTTGCTGATACACCAGCTACGCCGGCTTCGACTCAGACCATGATTGATCAGGCTGCAACGCCGGTTCTTATGGGAAGTGATGCCCACACGACGACATCATCAGCGCCGGTTGCTGCGACGCCTGAAAAAGAATCTTCTATCCTGCCTATTTGGGGAGATGAAGCGCGCGCACGCGGCTATGATTTACCGCTGCCGTTTGGTGTCAGCGTTAGCCATATGAATATTCGCCAGAACATTAATGTGGATAGCATTAATTTCAATGGGCTGGGATGGGATAGTTACCAGCTTCCATCGAGTTTATTCGATATAAAAGTAGATAAGACTCGCCAGAAAAGTAAAACCGATACGTTGAAATTGGATATGTGGCTGTTGCCATTCATGAACGTGTATGGGATTGTGGGTCATACCAAAGGCAGTTCTTTATCCAAAGTGTCGGTTAATTCCGATCCTTCGAAATACCCTATGGGCAGCATGGACTGGATTATCGCCCAAGTCGTAAAAGGCATGCATGATAGCGGCCAACTTCAAGATCTCGATTTCAAATTGAAATTTAAAGGCACAACCTACGGTGCTGGTACGACTTTTGTCGGAGGTTATGAGGACTGGTTCGCGATGGTTGATATGAACTATACGCAAACTCGTTTTGATATTTTAGACGGCAGCATTGACGCTTTCACGCTGTCTCCACGCGTTGGCTATCGTTTTACTATCCCTGCGATTGATGCCTTGCACATGGCACCAAGCAAACTGAATGTCTGGGTCGGAAGCATGTATCAGGACGTTCAGCAGGAGTTCAAAGGCAGCCTATCTGATCTCAATATGCCGGGCGATTTGGCTGGTCTGATGAACATCGCCGATCCTGACGGTAAAGGCCGCTTTGATGTCAAACAGCATCTGCAATCGCCTTGGAACGTATTGGTTGGCGCACAGTATGAAATTACCCGCAACTTCAATGTATTAACTGAAATTGGTTTTGCCGAACGTAATAGCTTCTTTGTCTCCGGTGAGTACCGCTTCTAATGCGGGGTATTGGCGGGCTTTGGCTCGTGGTTTGCCTTAGCATTTCCTCTTTCGCGCAGGCAGGAGATCTCCTGCCATCGCGTCAGCAGGTGGATGGCTGGTTAAAAGGACTCGGTTCGGATAACCAGTTTAACCCTGATAAAGGTATTGATTGGGGCGTGATGCCGGGCCCTTTTTATACGCCAGAGTTAGGGTTGGGCGTCGGTATGGCCATAGTTGGCATGTATCGTCCGGACAAAAACGATCACGTTAGCCAGAACTCAACGCTCTCATTGAGCGGATTTGCCAGTTCTACCGGCGCTTTCGGTTTAGGTTTAGAGAACTACAGCTTTTTTGCTGACGACGCATGGCGCTTTTATCTCAGCGGCGCACTCAACGATATGCCGACCTATTACTGGGGGACGGGATTTAGCGCTGGCCGCAACGATGATGATAAACAGAAATACACCTCGCAGGAATTCAGCGCTAAGCCCGATCTGCTCTACCGAATTGCACCGAACACCTATTTAGGCCTTGGTTGGTCATTTTCCTCCGTCCATGCTGCATCAATTCAAGATAAAGATCGCGGAACGCTAGAGCGCGAAAAAGCGGGTACCTCGGTGCTGAGCTCGGGCGCTAGCGCAACGTTTACCTACGACACCCGTGATTTTGTTTCCAATCCCCAGCATGGTCAGTTGGTGAATTTAACCTATACCTATTATGCTCCTGGGCTTGGCAGTGATACCCGCTTTGACTCTTTGGACAGCCGCTATGCGCTTTACCACGCATTGGATGAAAAAAATGTGCTGGCATGGGAGGTTGATGGCCGCTTCACGCAGGGCGATGTTCCATGGAATATGCTGCCGTTGTTGGGCAGCAACAATCGGATGCGTGGTTATTATGAAGGACGTTATCGCGATCGAAACGTGGTGAGCACGCAAATCGAATATCGACGCAAGTTAGATTGGCGTCATGGCGTCGTTGGCTGGCTGGGAACGGGCACCATGGGGCCAAATACGCGAGATTTAGGCCAAAGCGCATGGCTGCCCTCGGTGGGCGTGGGCTATCGTTTTGAATTTAAGCCGCGTATGAACGTTCGTCTCGATCTTGGCGTCGGTAAAGGCAGCACGGGATTCTATTTTCAGGTAGGGGAAGCATTTTGAACATTGTGCTCAAATATGGACTATCGAGTCTGATCTTGCTGACATCTGCCTGTTCAGCGAACGTAAAATTGCCGATTACGCCTGATCTATCAACTGCGCCTCAGCAGAGCGCTACGCGTGTGTGGCCAACGGTTGAACGACTTTCTGCCCCCGATGGATTACGCCCGTGCTGTGCTTTTGGCTATAACTTAAAAGCACAGGCGCTGGGGATCCCGGTTCCCTTTTATCAGCTTAATAACGTGGTAGAGGCTGATTCATTGGGGGAACATCACTATAACGACAGTCTGTTTGGTGCGGTTGCCAATCTCATGGGGATCAGCAGCGAACAAGATGGTTTGCTGTATACCACGCGGGGTGGATTCATCGATATTGCGCATGTGCGTGATACGGCGGATATGACGCTCTATCTGTTCAGCCATATTTGGCCGCAGTTGGGTCAGGCGCAAACTATTGAACTTAGCCAAGAACTCGCGAAACGCCAAATCACGCTGTTTGCATTCACGCCTCCGCAGGATGAAGCCGAGCGCTTTACGTTGGCCGCTTATCTCTCGAGTTATTTAGCATTCCAAGTAGCCGCGTGGCATGAAATTGCTCAGTGGTATGGTTTTGAGTCGGTTCCCGGATTTTCAGAAGGAATTTCTGCTTTTTCACCGGAAGATCTCTATTCGAACTTAGTCGGTGCTCGTTTAGCAACGTCGCTGATTTTGCAAGGACACACGACTTCGGTAGCGCAGTTTAATGTGGCTATGCAGACAGTTTTGCCGGATGCGTTGCATCGCCTAGGTGCGGTAGACGCCAGCGATACGCGTTTCCAATTCGATATGCTGGATGGTAATTGGTGGAATAGCCATCGCGCCGTGCCGGAGAAGTTTCTGGTGTTGAAGCGTAATTACCTAACGGAAGACGACCGCGTTCCTACGCCGGTACCGGGTGAGCAGGCGAAGCCGCTGCGCCTACAGCTTCCTCATGAATGGGCTGGTTTGCAGATGCAAGCGTTGGGAGAGCTTCAGCTCTGGCCCGGTCGTTCCATGAAGCAACTGCCTGCGCCTGCCAAATACTATACTTTCCGTGATTTTCCCGCCTTGGCGCTTCATGCCAGAGTGGAGGATGCCGTGGATTTGAGCGCGCAAAAATAGTAGTGAGATGTAGCGAAAGGGACGTAAGTGTGCGTCCCTTTTTTGGCAATGTTTAGCCGATTAATTTGCTGTTTCGTCAATCACTTCGCGAGCGATAGCGAACAGCGATTGGTAATGACTTTCGCGATCGGCAATGTCTTCTTCAACGCCTATGGTGTTGTAGAGGAAGGTAATTTTAGTGTCCTCAACGCCTAAGTAGCTGCCACAGCTGGTGAGGAAATCGGTGATGTTTTTTTCCCAACCGTATTTCACAAAACCTGATTGTGAGCCGCCAACCAACGCCACCCAACGAATTTTTTTCGCCGGAAACCCTTTCCCACCGTAGGCGAGCCCATGGTTCCAAACGCGATCCATATACCCTTTAATCATGGCTGGATAGCTGTACCACCACAGTGGGAAGACGACTACCAGCGTGTCGTGGCCTTCCAGTTCGCTATACAGCTGATGCACGTCGGGTGAGTATTGCTTGTTTGGATTCTCCCAGTCAGGCTCATCCTCAACGTCTAGCACGGGATTAAACCCTCGGCGGTAAAGGTCGAGTGTAGTCACGTCGATAGCATGGCGTGCGGCTTGGCTCTGCATGGCCTCAACAATATGTGCGGTCAATGAATCAGCGCGTGGATGCGCCCATACAATATACATTTTCTCTGATTTCATGGAGTTATCTCAATCTCTTAAGGTGTGGCTGACACTTTACGAGGGAAAGATAATTCTGTAAAAGTGAGTATTTGGGATAGGTTGATGAAGGATTTTCACTAATGCGGCTGAACTTTTCCGATTTTGCGCCGTTCATCGTTGTTGCGCGGCATAAAAGCTTTCGTGCGGCGGGAGATGAGCTTGGCTTATCACCTTCGGCGATAAGTCATGCGATTAAGCAGCTTGAGCAGCGGCTTAAAATCCGGCTATTCAACCGTACCACACGCAGCGTTGCGCTGACCGAAGCCGGTAAGAGTTTGTACGATCGAATGCGTCCCGCGTTTGATGAAATCAATACCATGATCGATGAAGTGAACTGCTTTCGTGATTTGCCGATGGGAACATTAAAAATTAATGCGGCGCGTGTGGCAGCCAAGCTGTTTTTGATTCCGCTGGTGGTGGGTTTTTCACGTCAGTATCCTGATATCAAAGTAGAAATCACCACCGATGATAAACTGGCTGATATCGTGGGTGAGGCTTTTGACGCAGGGGTTCGCCCAAGTGCGATTGTGGAAAAAGATATGATCGCCATTCCTATCGGCCCACCGGTTAAGTTTGCCGTGGTCGCCACGCCGGATTATTTCATCCAGCATGGAAAGCCTACTCATCCGCGTGAGCTGGTGGATCATCAGAGCGTTATCTTCCGTTTCCCCAGCGGGCGGCCTTATCACTGGGAATTTTATGGGCCTGAAGGAAAGCTAGAGGTCGCCCCTAACGGCAATATTATTTTAGATGACGTAGATGCGATGTTGGATGCCACTTTGCTCGGGGCGGGTATTGGCTTTTTGTATTATGACCAAGTGAAGTCTCATCTTGAAAGTGGCCGGTTGGTTTCCGTGCTCGACGAGTGGTTACCGGAGCGGCCAGGATTCCAGCTGTACTATCCGAGTCGGCAGTATATGACCTGCGGTTTGCGTGCCTTTGTCGACTATATTAAATCCGCTTGAACGGATGGCTGAAAATCATTCAGATGTAAACCTACTTCGCCCAACATTCATACGCATCCTTGAGTAGAATTACTGCCTAAATCTGCAATGGGCATAAGACTTCGTGATTTTATTACTTCTCACCACCGTGTTGTGGGCATTTTCATTCAGCTTGATTGGCGTTTATCTGGCCGGTCAGGTTGATGGTTGGTTTGCGGTATTAGTGCGAGTCGCGCTTGCTGCGCTGGTCTTTTTACCCTTCTTGCGCTGGCGCGGGGTACAAGCCAAACAGGCGTTGCTGTATATGGCGCTCGGTGCCTGCCAGCTCGGGGTGATGTATCTGTTTTACTACCAGTCCTTCTTGTACCTTTCGGTGCCAGAAGTTCTGCTGTTCACCATCATGACGCCGATTTACGTCACGCTGATCTACGATCTGATGCAGGGAAATCGGCTGCGCTGGGGGTATTTATTTAGCGCGCTGCTGGCGGTTTTAGGCGCACTGATTATTCGCTATAACCCGTTAAGCCCCCAGTTTTTACTCGGTTTTGCTCTCATTCAGGGCGCTAATATCTGTTTTGCAATTGGGCAGGTGGGGTATAAGCGCGTGATGGAAATCAGCCCGATGCCGCAGCGCAACGCGTTTTCATGGTTCTATTTAGGCGCACTTTGTATCGCTTTACCGGCGTGGCTGCTGTTTGGTCATCATCAGATGATGCCCTCCACGGGATTACAATGGGGGATTTTGATCTGGCTGGGCGTGGGGGCTTCCGGTATGGGCTACTTCATGTGGAACTATGGGGCAACGCAGGTGGATGCCGGTACGTTAGCCATCATGAATAACGTGCTGATCCCTGCGGGGCTGCTGGTTAATCTGGCGATCTGGCAGCAGCACCCGGACTGGATTAGACTGATTGCCGGTGGCGCGGTGATTGCGCTTTCTCTATGGGTGCATCGTCGATGGATTGTTCGTCGTGAGATAAAGCATCACGGGTAATCTTGCCGTGATAAACCTGCGCATCACGCACGAATGGCAGATGCTCACAGGCATGACGGCGGGCGGACTGAATAAATGCTTCGGTAACGGGCTGATTTTGTTCACCGTCACGAACCGCAGAATACAGACGACTCCACAAACCGTCACCGAGAGGCTTGGTGACGACTAAGCCTTGGCGTTCCACATTCTCTACCACCCAATGCGGCAGCGCAGCGATGCCCATTCGTGCCGCAACCATTTGAATCAGCAACAGCGTGTTATCCACACTTTTTAGTGCGGGCGTGACGCCAGCTGGCTGTAGGAAGTGGCGCCATACGTCTAGGCGTTGGCGTTGCACTGGATAAATCAGCAGCGTTTCATCAGCTAAATCCTGCGGCGTTATTTCAGCTTTGCTTGCCAAAGGATGTTCGGGCGAAAGCACCAACCGAACCTCATAGTCAAACATCGGCGTGTAATGCAAATGACTGCGCGGCAAGATGTCTGACGTCATGACCAGATCCAGTTCACCCTGTTGCAGCGCTGGCTGGGGATCGAAGGTGACGCCGGAGTGAAAATCGACGGAAACATCCGGCCAATGCTCACGGAATTTATCTAGCGCTGGGGTAAGCCATTGGATACAGCTATGACATTCAATGGCGATGCGCAGCGCACTTTGGTGTGGCTCGTTACAGGCTTTTAACGCCTGTTGGATCTGCGGTAAAACCTGCTCCGCCAACCTCAACATAATCTCACCCTGCACGGTAAAACGCAGCGGCTGACTTTTACGCACAAATAAGCGATAGCCCAAGCGTTCCTCTAAATCACTGAACTGATGTGAAAGGGCGGACTGCGTTTGATGCAGCTGCGCTGCCGCAGCGGCTAGAGAGCCCGTATTTCTCAGAGCCTGTAGCGTCCTTAAGTGTTTCAGTTCGATCATGAGAGTCTTTCACCTTGAGTGTGAATAATTTGCGCTTGTTCGATATACAGTACCTGTGGATTATGGATGTGTAAACATCTAGATGGCTATACACATCATAATTCAAGTTGCAGATGCGTTGGTTAAGCTTGTTCACCCCTAGTGACATCGCGATCTACCTCCTAGGGACTGACAAGTTTTTCGCCGGTCTTCAACCCGAATTATTCAGCGTATAGCCACAATAATTCCGACGCCGAACGCGGCTATATCGGTGATATCTCTCTACATAATGGGGTAAGAATAATGAGCGTAATCAATCACACTTTAGGTTTTCCGCGTGTCGGCCTGCGTCGCGAACTGAAAAAAGCACAGGAAAGTTACTGGGCGGGCACTATCTCTCAAGATGAACTACTGGCCGTGGGTAAAGAACTGCGTGCTCGTCATTGGCAACAGCAGCAGCAAGCGGGCGTTGATTTACTGCCGGTCGGCGATTTTGCATGGTATGACCATGTGTTAACCACCAGTCTGTTGCTGGGCAACGTACCTGCTCGTCATCAAAATGCAGACGGCTCAATCGATCTGGATACGCTTTTCCGCATCGGTCGTGGACGTGCACCAAGCGGCGAACCTGCGGCGGCAGCTGAAATGACCAAATGGTTCAACACCAACTATCACTACATGGTTCCGGAATTCACGCAGGGGCAGAAATTTTCTCTGGGGTGGACGCAACTGTTAGAAGAAGTGGATGAAGCGTTGGCGTTGGGTCATAACGTCAAGCCAGTGCTGCTCGGGCCAATCACCTATCTGTGGCTCGGTAAGGTCAAAGGCGCACAGTTTGATCGCTTAGACCTTCTGCAAGATATTTTGCCGGTTTACCAGCAGGTTCTGAAAGCGCTGGCAGATCGCGGTATTGAATGGGTGCAAATTGATGAGCCTGCGCTGGTGCTCGAATTACCGCAGGAATGGCTCGATGCTTATCAGCCAGCCTATCAAGCGTTGGCGGGGCAGGTGAAACTGCTGCTGACCACCTATTTCGAAGGGATCAGCCATAACCTTGAAACCATCCGTTCGTTATCGGTTCAAGGCCTGCATGTTGATGCAGTGCACGGCAAAGATGACCTGAACGCCTTGCATAATGCGCTGCCGCAGGAGTGGGTATTATCGGTCGGTGCGATTAATGGCCGTAATGTATGGCGCGCTGATGTCAGCCAGTGGTTCGAGCGTATTCAGCCGCTGGTGGCTCAGCGCCAAATTTGGGTGGGTTCTTCATGTTCCCTGCTGCATAGCCCGATTGATTTGAGCGTGGAAACACGTTTGGACGAAGAGGTGAAAAGCTGGTTTGCGTTTGCTCTGCAAAAATGTGCTGAGCTGGCGCTGTTAACTCAGGCAATTAACGAACCGGTTGCAGAGAATCTGCAAGCGTTAGCGGATTACAGCGCACCGATCCGTGCGCGTCGCAGCTCTCGCCGAGTGCATAACGCGCAGGTAGAGCAGCGTCTGGCAGCGATTACAGCGCGTGATAGCGCCCGTAACCAGCCTTATGAACAGCGCGCCGAAGCCCAGCGCAAGCGTTTCAATTTACCGTCATGGCCGACAACAACTATCGGCTCATTCCCGCAAACTACGGAGATCCGTGGCCTGCGTTTAGACTTCAAACAAGGCCGCGTTGATGGCAGCAACTATCGCACGGGCATCAGCGAACATATCAAGCAGGCCATTGCCGAGCAGGAACGTCTAGGTCTGGACGTGCTGGTGCATGGTGAAGCCGAACGTAATGACATGGTGGAATATTTTGGTGAGCATCTTGATGGCTTTGTGTTTACTCAAAATGGTTGGGTGCAGAGCTACGGTTCCCGCTGTGTTAAACCTCCGGTCATCATTGGTGATATTAGCCGCCCTGAAGCGATTACCGTTGAGTGGGCGAAATATGCTCAGTCGCTAACGGACAAACCGGTGAAAGGCATGCTGACAGGACCGGTGACGATCCTCTGCTGGTCATTCCCGCGTGAAGATGTGACGCGTGAAACCATTGCGAAGCAAATCGCGTTGGCATTGCGTGACGAAGTCGAAGATTTGGAAAAAGCAGGCATTGGTATTATTCAGATTGATGAACCCGCACTGCGTGAAGGTTTGCCGCTGCGTCGCTCTGATTGGCAGGCATATCTGGAGTGGGCGGTTGACGCCTTCCGACTGAATGCGGCCGTTGCACAAGACGACACCCAGATCCACACGCATATGTGTTACTGCGAGTTCAATGACATCATGGATTCTATCGCGGCGCTGGATGCCGATGTGATTACCATTGAGACCTCTCGCTCTGATATGGATCTACTGGAGGCGTTTAAAGAGTTCGAATATCCAAACGAGATCGGCCCAGGCGTGTATGACATCCATTCGCCAAATGTGCCGAGCGTTGAGTGGATTGAAGATCTACTACGTAAAGCCGCGCAAAACATTCCGGCCGAGCGTCTGTGGGTAAACCCAGACTGTGGCTTGAAAACGCGTGCATGGCCAGAAACGCGCCAGTCATTGGCGAACATGGTTAAAGCGGCGCAGCGTCTGCGTGAGCTTGAGGCTTAATAGGACGCTAGTTGCTTGAGTTTAATTATGTTTACTCAAGTTTGATTTTAGGGGAATCGTAGGGATGGGGTCGTAGCAGCTTTAGCTGCCGGAGCGCCCCGCCCTGCGATAGCCCCGTGTATCTCGGTTTAATAAACGATCGATAAAATATCTTTGGTTTCGGATGCTGCGCAATGCGGCATCCGACTCATCAGCTACAGGCATTGAGGAATCGCGACAAAGGAACTGCCGTCGTTGGTGGTGAGATAGTAAGTTGCGTTTGCTGGCTGATAAATTAAATGCTTACCGCTGCGATATCCGCGCAGACTATCGACATCAGCACTGTACCAGCGCTCGTTGGCATTGTTTGGGCTTTTATCATAGGCGTCCCCACCGATACTTTTGTTTTCTAACAGTAAATTACTCGCCCAAATAGATTCTTGTGTATTTCCACTCCAGCCAAATCGCTTTGCTTTATCGGTGGTGACATAGCTGGCGGGTAGCTCTTGGTGCTGATTGATTTGGCGGATTAAAGAGCTCAAACCCTGAGTATCGTTTATGGTTGCTGAGGATTGATGCATGAGCTGTTCGTTGGCCTGACGTACCACGCTTTCGCAGTTAGGTAGCTGCCCCGACAAACTGGACGCAGAAAACACCAGCAACGCTGAAGCCAATAAGGTGTGATGGTATCTGATTTTTCTCATAATTTGCCTCCGTACGTAGCTAAACCTATGAATCAAACCGTCATGGAGCTGTTGCGTATAACGAGGCCACCACACGATGTGATGGCCTGCCGAATAGGGTGTTTTAGTTATGAGCAAAGAAAGAGGGTTTGTACGGAATGAATTCGTGTCTATCCATTCCTTAACAATATAAAACCAAACAAAATGCAACAAAGCATTAACATAACGTGCCATGTGATGAAAAGGTCAAACCAAAGAACCTCTTGGCGCTAAAAGCTCTGTGTTATTCTCAAAAAAACTAAATCAAGCCTATTGATATCAAGGATGCAATGCTGATGAGAGAACTTACCCATGCGCTGACGTTGTGGTTAAAGCAGCCTGAGCGGCAAGGACAGGTGTATTTTACGGGTAATCAGCAACCTGCACCGGAACTGGCATATCAGGTTAATTTCCCGCGCTTAGAACTGGTGTTAGAAGGCCAGCAAAAAATGAGGTGGGAGGACGTGCAAGGCGGTTCGGCTGAACATATTCTGCAAGCGGGTGACGCCCTGTTTGTTCCGGCCGGAGGGTGGAATAGCCCTGAATGGAGTACACCGGTGACAACGTTGAGCATTTTGTTCGGCAAGCAGCAGCTTGGGTTTAGTTTACTAAGCTGGAACGGTGAGCAGTATCAGGATTTGGGTAAGCAAAATGTGGCGCGTCGTGGCCCGCGTGTGGGCTCATTTCTATTGCAGGCGCTAAATGAACTGACGTGGAACCAGCGCGATCAAAACACGGCGCGTTTCATCGTGAAGGGATTGATTAGTCATTGTTTAGATTTACTCGGCAGCCAGGTTCAGACCGCATCACGTAGTCAGGCGTTGTTTGACGCGGTGCGTCAGCATGTTGATGAATTTTATCGCGATCCGTTAACCCGCGAGTCTGTTGCGCAGGCATTTTATATTTCGCCTAATTACCTTTCACATCTATTCCAAAAAGCGGGAGGCGTAGGTTTTAATGAATATCTCAACTACACGCGCCTTGAACAGGCCAAGCATTTGCTGAAACGCTACGATATGAAAGTAAAGGAAGTCGCTCATTCGTGTGGCTTTGTTGATAGTAACTACTTTTGTCGACTGTTTCGGAAAACTACCGAACGTTCTCCTTCGGAGTATCGCCGCCAGTATCGGAGTCAGTTATTGGATAAGGCGTAGCAAAACAGGTTAGCGAATATTCTGTCTAGGCGATGTTGATGTGTGTTTCCTGCGGTGATGTGACGATCTTTTTCACCGCTGTTAATGTGCGCTCCGGGAAGCGCAGAAATGTGCTGATACTGCTGTGAACGCAGCGGCAATGGGTAAAGCGCTCGGCACCTTCCAGTTCTATATCGGCAATTAATAACACGACATCCGCAGAGGCCACGTCGTGCTCTGATAGCAGATTTTCGATACCAAGTGCCCCTTGAGTTTCAATTTTTACCTGCCATTTTTCTTGTTGGCAGATTTTCTCCAATCGCTCTGCGGCCATATAGGTATGAGCTACGCCGCTAATGCAGCCGGTGACTGCAACCAGTTTGATGGTCATTTTCGTATCCTCGCAAGCACACTCATTACCCGCCCGTTATAACACGATATCCAGCCTTGATGGCCAGTTGCCGTATTGGTTCGATCTCTGCCTCGCTAGGTGCTACTACGTCGCTCATTTTATAAGGGCGATTGAGCAGACGATATTTGGCCTCACCAAACTGATGAAACGGCAGTAAATGGATTTCGGGGAGTTTAAAAGGTGCCAAGAATTTTAATATGGCCTGAAAATTGTCTACGTCCAGCGTGTAGCCGGGAATAAGCGGCACACGTGGTATAAGTGGTATTCCTTCTTCTATCAGCCGAGTGAAATTACGTAAAACACGTGGTTGGTGCATATTGAGCAGATTTTTCGCTCGTTCCTCATCCATAATTTTTAGATCAAACAGGATGGAATCACACTGCTTGGCCAGTTCGAGAAACGTTGTGAGGCTGGTATCGCCTGCCGTTTCTATGGCGGTATTAATACCTAAATGTTTAAGCTGGGTGAGGAATTGGCGGGCAAAAGGCGCTTGCATCAGTACCTCACCGCCAGAGAGGGTGACGCCCCCTCCAGACGAACGGAAAAATACGTCGTCTTTCAGCACTTCTTTCAAAAGATCGTCGAGCGAAATATCGCGCCCAATACGCTCCATCGCAGCGGCCGGACACTCATCGGCATTATTCAGACACGGCTGGCAATGCAGGCACTTGGCTTCGCGGCGTACGATGTGTATTTGGTTAGAAATAGATTCAGGGTTTGCGCACCACGGGCAGGTGTGCGGGCAGCCTTTGAAAAATACGACGGTGCGGATCCCGCCGCCGTCGTTAAGCGAATAACGTTGGATATTAAAGATCCGCGCCATATTGCTGGGCAAGCGCCCAGCGGATGTTGGCGGGTTAGAGCTGATGTGCCGTACGGCGAATGATGTCATCTTGGATCTCCTTCGACAGCTCAACAAAGAAGGCGCTATAACCAGCCACACGCACTACGAGCCCCGCGTAATCTTGTGGTTTCTCCTGTGCGGCACGTAATGTCTCAGCATTCACCACGTTAAATTGAATATGTTGTAGCTTGAGCTTAGTAAATGCACCCAGAAAATCGGCGAGTTTATTCAGCCCAGCTTGCCCTTCGAGTGTGGACGGAGTGAATTTCACGTTCAGCAATGTACCGTTTGAAAGCAGATAGTTATCCAATTTACTCACCGATTTGAGCACGGCGGTGGGCCCCTGTGCATCTTGACCGAGCATCGGCGATAGCCCACCGTCGGCCAGCTGTTCACCTGCGTAACGCCCATCTGGCGTTGCGCCAACTACCGCACCGAGCGGAACATGGGCTGAAACAGTATAGGAACCCGGTGTGAACTGCCCACCTCTAGGGTTGCGGTAGGTTTCAACTTCTTTGCAGTAAAAACGCAGTAGATCGGCGCTGATGTTATCCACCACGTCGATATCGTTGCCGTACTTCTCAAAGCGATTGATAAGGCGGGCACGAATTTTCTCACCTTCTGGCGTTGCAAAGTTAGCCTTCAGTGTTGCAATCAGCTCATCAAAACTAAGTCGCTGTTGATCGAAGACCATGCCTTTCAACGCATGCAGAGAGTCGCTGAGATTCGCGATACCGATGCCTTGCACTCCCGAGAAATTGTAGCGCGCTCCCCCTTCGGTGATGTCTTTGCCGTTGCTGAGACAATCACTAATGAAGGATGAAAGCAGCGGTACCGGCGCCCAATCACGGTGGCCGATATCACAGATATTACTGCCTTGCGCCATCAATTTTACGTAGTGGCAAATTTTGTTGCGGATCTGTTCCAAGAGATCTTCGTAATGCAGATTAGCGTTGCCTTCATTTTCAAGCAGAACGATCTCCATGACTTTGAGTAGATTAAACATGGCAATGTCATGCAAGCCGTAGGTTTTGCCCGGAATAGAGAGTTCTACGCAGCCGACCACCGAATAATCTCGTGCGTCTTCTAGCGAAACGCCCCGATTCAAAAATGCAGGGACAACGACTTCATCGTTGAAGATCTGGGGAATACCCGTGCCGATGCGAATAGTTTCGGCAGTTTTCAACAGGAAAGGGCGGTCGATTAATTCATTCACACGCACGCCGAGGTTGGGCTGTGGAAGCTGAGTGCTTTGGTATGCGTCTAGGCATAAAAACGACAAGATGTTGACCGCACTGCGACCTGTTGCCGTTAGGCCACCCAGCAAGATGGTATAACCCGTTGGAAAACCAGCAAAATAGCGTGCGCTTGAGGTGGAGCGTAGCAGCACGATATCGTTGCATTTGATCCACAGTGATTCCAATAGTTCGCGCAGGAAAAGTGGGTCTTCGCCTTGATTCAATGACGATTGATAGAAGGGCAGCATATATTGGTCAAAACGCCCTAGCGAAAGGGAGCTGGCGTTCGACTCATATTGCAAGATGATGTTCATATACCAAAACAGCTGACAGGCCTGATAGAAATCCTGCGGAGGCTCAGTGGAAATGATGCCGGATACTTCTGCTATTGTGACCAGTTCTTGGCGACGACGCTCATCAGGGCAAGCCAACGCCATTTCTTGCGCTAGCGCGCTATAACGCAGTATGTGGCGCTGCGAGGCTTCTAGCAGTAGAAAAGCAGCTTGATAAAAAGCGTTATCAGGTTGCTCGGCGATCAGTAAGCGCATTTCGCTGACCAGCGCGCCTAGGCCATTTTTCAGCAGACGAGGGTAGTCAATGATGATGTGCCCTTGCCCTTTATCGGTTTGGTTAATACTGAAAATTTGCGTTTTTACTGCGGCCTTAACTTCATCGTCCATCTGCCCATTGATAAAGTCTTTCATTGAACGCTTTTCCCAATAAGGGAATAGCTGGTCACGGTAAATGGCTTTATCTGCCTCTGAGATCTCGAAGCGATCCTGTGGGCGAGTCGAAAATTGGTCTAGCTCTTTGAGAAGCCAATAGGGATCCATCTCCGGAGACATGATCCCTGCGCGTGGTTTAACGGTGCGGTTACCCGCAATTAACTCATCGGCTCGGATAGAGATCTCAACATGATCGAGTATGTATGCGGTGGCTTTCGCTCGGCGCAAAATCGTTGGCTCGCCCTCAGTTTGCTGGTGGCTTGCGGTATAGAGCAAGGCTCGCTCCAGTGAAATTTCTCTAGGGTTAGCAAACATCGCTGCTTTTAAGCGTTCGATACGAGCGGTCATAGTGGACTCCGATCCGAGAATTCAGCGGGGAAAATGATTATGGATTTAACAATCCACATCGGTTCCTGCAATTAGGCCATTTGTGAAATATGGGACTCTATTTTGCCCATGATGGCATCTGCACGTTTAACCGCGTCGCTGATGTTGACGCGTACGATGGTTTTACCTTGGAATCTTTCCTCGAACTTGATGCCAATGTCTTTGGTTAAGATCACCATATCTGCAGATGCAACGTCTTCGGCCGTTAATTCGTTTTCTAATCCGATGGAGCCTTGGGTTTCAACTTTGCATTCCCAGCCTTTGGTTTTCGCCGCGCGTTCTAAGGCTTCAGCCGCCATATAAGTATGGGCAACACCTGATGGGCAAGCGGTTACAGCGATAATCTTTGTCATAATGATGTCCTCAAAACAGAATTAATTGATTTCAAAATCCAGATCTAAATCGTCTTCTTGATTCTCAGGTTGTACGGCCTGTTTTTTGGCTGCCAAACTTTTCAATAAGTTGACGCACAGCGCGGTAACCACCATGCCAACGGCCAACGCGGCGATATAACCAAGCTTTCCTTCAACGACAGGCAGAACGATAAGCCCTCCCCATCCTGCATAACACTGAGCGCCAAACAATGCAGCGGTTACCGCACCGCAGGCGGAGCCGATCATGATGGATGGGATTACCCGTAATGGGTCGGCGGCGGCAAAAGGTATTGCGCCTTCGGTGACGCCAACGCAGCCCATAAGTAACGCGGCTTTGCCTGCTTCTCTTTCTTCGGTGTTGTAGTATTTGCGGCCAATCAGGGTGGCAAAACCCAACCCAAGAGGCGGAATGGCAATCGCGACGGCGGCAATGGCCACAACGCTATAAACGCCTTGAGCAACGCAGATAAGCATGAAGGCGTAGGCGACTTTGTTGACAGGGCCACCCATATCAAAAGCCAGCATGAGCCCCATGATGACCGCAAGGACGACGATGCTTCCCTGCTGCATACCTTGTAACCAATGTGTCAGGCCTGAGGTGAGCGCACCAACGGGCTCGCCTAATCCCCACATCATGATCCCCGCAGTCAGGAGAGTGCCGATAATTGGAATAACGAAGATAGGCATGACCGAACGTAGGATCTTGGGAACGGGGATCTTCTTGAGATAGAACACGATGATACCGCCGATAATCCCAGCAATGATGGCCCCGAAAAAGCCCGCGCCAAATGAATTTCCTACCCATGCACCGATGGCGCAGGGAGCCAGCGCAGAGCGGTCGGCGATGGAATAGCCAATATAGGCAGCCAGAAAGGGCACCATCAATGTCAGACCAGCAACGCCGATATCAAATAGCTTTTTTAAATTGGGATCGGTCGCTGCGTCGGGCACGGCACCTTTGCCGTACAACATGACGGACACGGCAAGTAGGATGCCGCCGGCGACGACAAAAGGGATCATGTGTGAGACGCCAGTCATTAAGTGCTGGCGGGTATTTTTAAGTATCTGAACCAACTCTTTCATCGCGTTCTCCAGTACAGAGAGTAAATGCATAGGATGAGCCATTAAGGCCGATCTGACTCGAAACTGGACTCCACAATAGGCAATCTAAAGTTCGGCAGACAGTGGAGAAAAATGCCATTTACTGGATATTTGTACGGTGTGGATGAAAATGAGATCGGGCGCAAACTTATGGTGAATGAATCGAAGAATCTAGCGTTAATTTGCGATGTGAGCGGCATCTCACTTTTTACGGGTGATTACATTTGTCCAGTGTTTGGCATTTTTGTCCCATATCCGCATAGGTCGCACTGCTTCTATCCTGTCTAGCATTATCAAGCGTTAGCTCAGGAGAGTGTGCCATGTCGCAAGTGCTGAAATTTACCTGTGAATTACCGAACGGTGTTCATGCCCGCCCGGCGAGCCATATCGAAACGCTGTGCAATCAGTTCACCGCGCATATTGAGTGGCTTAATTTACGCACTGGACGAAAAGGGAATGCCAAAAGTGCTTTGGCGCTGATTGGTACCGATACTTTGCACGGCGATGAATGCCATCTCATGATGGAGGGCGCTGATGCCGAGCAGGCGCTCGAGCGCCTGTCTTCCTTCATTAAGAACGAATTCCCCCACTGCGATGCGCCTTTGCCACAGGTAGCACAAACGCAGGAGGAAGAATTACCGCAGTCCTTAACCAATCTGCACCCTAAAATTGTGCGTGCGCGTTCAGTTTGCGGCGGGATTGCGAATGGCATTTTGGTGCATTTGTCTGGCATCGATTTTAATCGTCTGGGTGAGCTGCCAGCGTCACGCGGCGTGGAAGTAGAGCAAAGAGAGCTGGACGCTGGGCTAAGTCGCCTATTGAAGTCTTTGGAACTTCAATTGATGGATGATAGCGGAACGGCCAGTGCGGTTCTCGAGGCGCATCGTTCGTTATTAAGTGATAACTCTCTGCGTAATAAGCTCTTAGAACAGGTTGTTGAAGGTGCTAGCTGTGCCCAAGCTATCGTGGCTGCCGGTGAGTATTTCTGTCAGCAGTTTGCCGCATCGGCCAGTGAATATCTGCAAGAGCGTGCGTTAGACGTACGTGATGTGTGCTTCCAGCTGTTGCAGCAAATTTATGGGACTCAACGGTTCCCTTCCCAAATAGCCCTACAGCAAAACAGCATTTGCATGGCGGATGAACTGACGCCAAGTCAGTTTTTAGAGCTGGATAAATCGCTATTGAAGGGCCTGCTGTTGAACAGCGGCGGTAGTACGTCGCATACGGTTATTTTGGCGCGTTCATTCAATATTCCAACGTTAGTTGGCGTTGACGCCAATGCCCTTGCAGATTATGTGCAGCAAAACGTGCAGATTGACGGTGATTTAGGGCTGATCGCGCTGGAGATATCGCCTGAAGTACAACGCTATTATCAGCAGGAAGCGCAGGTACAGGCATGCATTCGTGAACAGCAGCAAGCCTATCTTTCGGCACAAGGACGCAGTGCAGACGACGTACGTTTGGAAGTGGCCGCGAATATTGCCCATTCCATTGAGGCCGCACCGGCGTTTGGTAACGGTGCCGAATCGGTAGGGTTGTTCCGAACCGAAATGCTGTATATGGATCGTGCCAATGCGCCTTCAGAAAAGGAGCTTTACAATATTTATTGTCAGGCGTTAGAGGGAGCGAATGGGCGTAGCATTATTGTGCGAACGATGGATATCGGGGGCGATAAGCCGGTAGAGTATCTTAAGATCCCGGCAGAAAATAACCCGTTCCTTGGCTATCGCGCCGTGCGTATCTATCAGGAATTTATTTCTCTATTCCATACTCAACTGCGCTCGATCCTGCGCGCCTCCGCGCATGGTTCACTCAAGATAATGATCCCGATGATTTCTTCCATGGAAGAGATTTTATGGGTGAAAGATCAACTGGCTGAAGTGAAGCAAAACTTACGTGCAGAACAGATCCCTTTCGATGAAAAGATCCAGCTTGGCATCATGCTAGAAGTGCCGTCGGTGATGTTTATCATCGATCAATGCTGCGAAGAAATTGATTTCTTTAGTATCGGCAGCAACGACCTGACCCAGTATCTTCTCGCCGTCGATCGCGATAATGCCAAAGTGACGAAACACTATAACAGCCTAAATCCTGCCTTTTTACGTGCGCTGGATCATGCCGTTCGTGAAGTACATCGGCAGGGTAAATGGATTGGGCTATGCGGTGAACTTGGTGCGAAAGGTTCTGTTCTACCGCTTCTGCTGGGGCTAGGGCTTGATGAAATTAGCATGAGCGCCCCTTCAATTCCTGCCACCAAAGCGCGTCTGGCACAGCTAGATAGCCGAGAGTGCCGTTTGTTACTTAATCAAGCGATGGCCTGCCGCACGTCTTTAGAGGTAGAGCATTTATTGGCGCAATTCAGGATGACGCAGCAAGACGCGCCGTTGATTAGCGCAGACTGTATTTCGCTAAGTGATGATTGGCGCAGCAAAGAAGAAGTCATCAAAGGTATGACCGATAACCTTTTGTTGGCAGGGCGCTGCCGCTATCCACGCAAGCTGGAAGCAGATCTGTGGGCGAGAGAGGCGGTGTTTTCTACCGGCTTGGGTTTTGGTTTCGCTATTCCACACACCAAATCCGAGCATATTGAGCAGTCCACCATCAGCGTTGCGCGGCTTCCACAGCCTGTAGTTTGGGGAGACGAGGAAGCCCAATACATCATCATGTTAACGCTGAACAAACATGCCGCTGGCGATCAGCATATGCGCATTTTTTCTCGATTAGCGCGTCGCATTATGCATGAAGAGTTTCGCTCGGCGCTGGTTGAAGCCAAAGAGGCAACCGATGTGGCTAATTTACTGGCTCGTGAGCTAGATATTTAATCTAAGGAAATAGGCTATGGAATTCTATCTAGATACCGCGGATATCGCAGAAGTAAAACGTTTGGCTCGTATTTTCCCCTTGCAAGGGGTGACAACTAACCCAAGCATTGTCGCCAAAGGAGGCCAGCCGGTTTGGGAGGTTTTGCCGCAGCTTAGGGAGGCTCTCGGTGGCAATGGCATTTTATTTGCGCAGGTGATGGGGCGAAATGCTGAGCAGATGGTTTTAGAGGCCAAACAGCTTGCGGAGCGCAATTCTGGGTTGGTGGTGAAGATCTCTGTAACGCAGGAAGGTCTGGCGGCCATTAAGCAGCTGAAGACATTAGGCATCCCAACGCTGGGGACTGCGGTTTATAGTGCCGCGCAAGGATTATTGGCTGCGCTGGCGGGCGCTGATTATGTCGCACCTTATGTGAATCGCATTGATGCACAGGGTGGTGATGGAATTAAAACGGTGCAGGAACTTCAGTCGCTGTTAGAGATGCATGCTCCGCACGCCAAAGTGCTAGCAGCCAGTTTTAAAACACCGCGTCAGGCCTTGGATTGCTTATTAGCGGGTTGTGAAGCGATAACGCTGCCGCTAGATGTGGCACAGCAATTTTTGGCTTCCCCAGCCGTGGATGCGGCGGTGGATAAATTTGAACAGGACTGGCAAGGGGCGTTTGGTTGTTTGTCTTTGTAAGGTCTTAGGATAAATAACGTAAAAAAGGGAGGCCTACGCCTCCCTTTCAAATTAGAGAACTACTGACTACAGCAGGCGACGAGCGGCCTCAACGACGATTTTCACCGCGTGAGATTCTGTTTTCTTCATCGTTTCTGCATTTGGAATTTCTTGCTGAGTGCGGTTAACGATAACACCCGCAACCATACCTGCACGCAGGCCTTGGCTTGCACACATGGTCAGCAAAGTCGCTGACTCCATCTCAAAGTTCATCACGCCCATTTCCTGCCACTCTTTCATTGAGCCTTTGAAACGGCTCACTACGCGGCCAGAGAAGGTGTCGTAGCGCTCTTGACCAGGATAGAAGGTGTCAGAGGAGGCGGTTACGCCGATGTGAGTGGTTGCGCCAACGGCCTTAGCGGCGTCTACCAGAGCGGTTGTACAGGTAAAGTCAGCAACGGCTGGGAATTCCATTGGGGCAAAGTGCAGGCTCGCACCATCTAAACGTACGGAACCGGTGGTGACCAGTACATCGCCCACGTTGATGTGCGGCTGAATTGCGCCAGTGGTGCCTACGCGCAGGAAGGTACGAATACCCAACTGTGCCAGTTCTTCAACGGCGATAGACGTTGATGGGCCGCCAATGCCGGTTGAGCAAACGATGACAGATTTGCCGTCTAGCTCTGCACGCCAAGACGTGAATTCACGATGTGAGGCCAGCTTAACTGGGTTATCCATCAAATTGGCAATTTTTTCTACGCGCTCAGGATCACCAGGAACGATAGCCAAGGTTGCGCCTTTCAGATCGCTTTTTACGAGGCCAAGGTGGAAAACATCAGACTTAGACATACGGACTCCTCTGTCATTGCTATAAGTTGTAAGGAGGAACAAAAACGCACTCTACTGAAATTCATCGGCTAAATGCGTGACTCAAATCACTACGTATGAAGAAACAATAACAAGAACGACAAATAATTGTGATTAAAATCACATAAAGTGGCGAGTTAGCCGTTTTTTTCACCGCCAACAGTGTGGCATGCCTATTTTGTGTTCGCCAGCGAAGCGGGCATTTGGTGGATGATAATGTGTTGTCTTGGCTTTCCAGAAGATTGTTTATACCCGTCATATATGAAGTTGCATCGGCGTTGGCTACGTTGGCTTATCGTCGCGATGTAACGCCAATTATTGAGGGTTTGCTTCTCAAGCAAACAAATTATTGCTATTTATACTTAACATTCTTGCAATATATTCAGACAGGGAGCTTTACATGAAGACTGAAGATCTCATCACATTGGTAAACTCGCCATCCACGTTCTCCCCCGCTGCGGGCACGATTGCTCAGAGTACCGTTCATACCGATAGCGAAGGTTTGCATGCAGGCTTTACTACGATCCCTTCTCAGGGAGACGATCTTCCTGCTTATTTAGCTAAACCCTTGCATGCCGATGGCCCGCTACCGATTGTGTTGGTCGTGCAGGAAATATTCGGTGTGCATGAGCATATTCAAGATGTTTGCCGCCGTTTAGCCAAGCAGGGCTATTTGGCTATCGCGCCCGAGCTGTATTTTCGTCAGGGCGAAGCCAGTGATTACACCGATATTCCAACGCTATTTCAAAACCTCGTCAGCAAAGTGCCAGACAAACAGGTGCTGGGTGATTTAGACCACGCGGCACATTGGGCGGCTCGTCACGGTGGTGATGCTAGTCGTCTGTATATCACTGGATTCTGCTGGGGCGGGCGTATTACGTGGCTATATGGCGCGCATAATCCGCAGCTTAAAGCGGGGGTTGCGTGGTATGGACGCTTTGTTGGGGACAAAACGCTCACCTCTCCTAAGCATCCTGTAGACATTGCCGCAGAGCTCAGCGCGCCGATGTTAGGGCTTTATGGTGGTTTGGATGACAGTATTCCGCAAGAAACGGTGGACACCATGCGCCAATCGCTGCGTGCAGCCAACGCAACGGCGGAGATTATTGTTTATCCACAGGCAGGCCACGCCTTTTATGCCGACTATCGCCCAAGTTACAACGCTGAGGCGGCGAAAGACGGTTGGGAGCGTATGTTGGCATGGTTTGCTACCTATGGCGGTGTGAATAAGCTTGATTAATCAGCTGGTTTTTGGGATTCAGTGCGGCGGGGTTTTACCGTTTTTCACTGAATCTGATAAGGTGGGAGTGATAATCTAAAATAATAAGAGGTCATGATGACAGCCACTATTTTTTTGCATCCCTCCTTGGCCCCATTGGAAGGCGGCGTTAATTTCCGTGACATGGGCGGCTATCTGGCTGCCGATGGGCGTCGGATTAAGCGTAGTAAGTTGTTCCGTTCGGGCGCGTTAGACCGCCTAACGGACAAAGATTTGAGCTACCTGCAAGACGTACCGATTAAAAATATCCTCGACTATCGTGATGCCGATGAAGTTTCTAACAAGCCTGATGTGCTGTGGGATGCGGTGCGCTATATCAACTTGCCAGCCAATCCGCTGAGCACTGAGGTGAACGCCAATCTGGAGAAACTCACCAGTGAAGCGTTGGAATCTTTTGATGCGAACGCATTTATGCTGGAGCTCTATCGCCGTTTACCCTTCAGTAATCATGCTTATCAGCTGTTAAGCACATTGCTGCAAAGCGGTGAGGAAGGTGCGATTGTGCAGCACTGTGCGGTAGGTAAAGATAGAACGGGCGTAGGCTCCGCGTTGGTGCTGTTTGCTTTAGGCGCCGATGAAGCAACGGTGATGGAAGATTATCTGCTAACCGAAACCACGCTAGCGCCATTCCGCAGCCAAATGCTGGATTACCTCTCTATTAAATTGAACGAAAAAGCGCTGGGGCAGTTTTCTCACGTACTGTCTGCCCGTGAGGAATTTTTGGTGACGGCGTTGGATGCGATCAAAGAGAAATACAGCACGGTTGATCGCTGGCTGGAACAAGAATATGGGCTAAATATGCAGGTGAGATCACAACTTCAGCAACAGTTCCTTGAGCCGTAAATCTCCGATATTTAAAGCAAGTGGAGCCTTTCGGCTCCACTCAATCCATTTTTCATACCGCTTACGTAACCAAAGCGCCGCTTAACCAAATTCAACCCCCTCCACATATAGCCCTCCAGTATGTTAGCGCCTGAGAAATCCTCAGGAGATAATAACTATGCAACACGCAATTACATTCGTTATTGCTACGCTGTGTATCCTTACGATCTGCTACCGTTTATACGGTATCTTTTTCGTAAAAAAGGTACTGCGTGCAGATGATAACGAAGTGACTCCATCACATACCTTTGAAGACGGGAAAGATTACGTACCTACCAAAAAATGGGTTAACTTTGGTAGTCACTTTGCGGCTATCGCCGCGGCGGGACCTTTGGTTGGTCCGGTTCTGGCGGCACAGTTCGGCTATCTGCCGGGCTTCCTCTGGCTGCTGATCGGTTGTGTCGTCGGCGGTGCCGTACATGACACCGTGGTGCTGTTCGCTTCCATGAAACACCAGGGTAAATCCCTATCTGAAGTGGCTAAATCTGAACTGGGGCCGATTGCGGGCTGGTGTACCGGTTTAGCCATGCTGTTTATCATCACGATTACCATGGCAGGCTTGTCGATGGTGGTGGTGCATGCGCTGGAACGTAACCCTTGGGGGACTTTCGCCGTATTCATGACCATTCCTATCGCGATCGGCGTGGGGCTATGGGAACGTGTGACCGGCAGTATGAAGGGGGCAACTTATGTAGGTATCGCGGCTATTATGGCCTGCGTATTCTTCGGCCCACATATTCAAAATACGACTTTTGGCGAGTGGCTGACGTTTAAAGCGACGACCGTAAGCCTGTTGCTGCCAGCCTATGCCTTCTTTGCAACGGCGTTACCGGTGTGGATGCTGTTGACGCCACGCGGTTATCTTTCAAGCTTTATGAAAATCGGCGTGTTTGGCGCGTTGGTTATCGGCGTTATCTTCATTAACCCAGAAATCCAGTTCCCTGCGGTGACTCAGTTCATCCACGGCGGTGGCCCGGTTCTGGCTGGTCCAGTGTGGCCGTTCATTTCTATCACTATCGCCTGTGGCGCAATCTCTGGTTTCCATGCGTTTATCGGTTCTGGCACTACGCCAAAACAGATCGACAAATGGAGCGATATCCTGCCGGTTGGTTTTGGTGCGATGCTGGCAGAGTGTGTGGTCGGCGTGATGGCGCTGATTGCTGCAACCTCTCTGCATCCTGCAGACTACTTTGCGATTAACTCCAGCGCGGAATCGTGGGCTGGGTTAGGCATGGAAGTGGTTCACTTGCCGAAACTGAGCGAAGAGATTGGTTTGGATCTCTATGGCCGTACCGGTGGTGCCGTTACGTTGGCGGTGGGTATGACGGATATCTTTATCCGTGTGCCATGGTTTAGCAATTTGGCGTCTTACTTCTTCCAGTTCGTCATCATGTTTGAAGCGGTATTTATTCTGACCGCGGTTGACTCTGGTACTCGTGTAGCACGCTACCTGCTGCAAGATTTCTTGGGTGACCTGTGGGCTCCGCTGAAACGTACTGACTGGCTGCCAGGTTCAATCTTCTGCTCTATCATCGCCTGTGCGCTGTGGGGCTATCTGTTGAACTCCGGTGATATTAACTCGGTGTGGGCGTTGTTTGGTGTGTCCAACCAGCTGATGGCTTCCGTTGGTTTGATTATCGGCGCAACGATCATCCTGCGTTTGGCGACCAAGCGCGTGTATATGCTGACCTGCGTTATCCCGTTAGCGTATCTGTTCGTGACCGTAAACTATGCCGGTTACTGGATGATTAAAAACGTCTATTTCAACTCTGCGGCGAAAGGCTACAACATCTTCAACGGCACCATCTCAATCATCATGATGGTATTGGGTGTGATTATCCTGATCTCTGCTCTGCGTAAATGGCGTGAACTGTGGGATGTACGTGGAAAAGAACTGCGTGCTGAACAGACGACCGCAACAGCATAAATAATTAAGTTTTACTACTCTCTTAAACGGCCGATTTATCGGCCGTTTATTTTTGGTTAATCCACAATGCTGCTTTGATGCCGTATTCTGCCAAGATATCCCTTATCAAGAGAGCGATGCCGTGACGTTAGATAGCATTATTCAGGTCGTGGTTGAATTTGTTCGCAACCATGAACATTGGGCCATTCCGATCGTTTTCTTTTTAGCTTT
The DNA here is from genome assembly GCF_034424155.1 of Hafnia alvei. Taxonomy (NCBI): domain Bacteria; kingdom Pseudomonadati; phylum Pseudomonadota; class Gammaproteobacteria; order Enterobacterales; family Hafniaceae; genus Hafnia; species Hafnia alvei. Next base: position 240,215 of record NZ_CP139992.1, read on the forward strand.
CGGCGAGTCGCTGGCATTTTTATCACTGTTATTACCCGCAACGGTGATTTTGCTTGGCTTAGGTGCGCTGGTTGGCGAAAGCGGGATCGCATTCTGGCCGCTGTGGATTGCCGCTAGCGTCGGCGCCTTTATGGGGGATTGGGTCTCATACTGGTTTGGCGATCGCTATCAGCATCAGGTTGAGCATATGTGGCCGCTTTCTCGTCATCCGCATTTGATGGTGCGCGGGCATGCATTCTTTGAACGCTGGGGAACGTGGGGCGTATTTATTGGCCGATTTTTTGGCCCACTACGTGCTGTTGTTCCGCTGGTAGCGGGGATTTGCGGGATGCCGAAGCGGTATTTTCAACTGGCCAATTTACTCTCGGCCATCCTGTGGGGATTTGCCATGTTGGCTCCCGGCGCTTTTGGCATCCAATGGCTAAACGGCTGGCTTGACTGAGTTCCGCTGCGTTTCATTGCACTTTGCGCGCAGCCTCGCAGACTTTGCTTACTCGCTCTGGACATCCATACAGTATATTATTACCGTGACGTTCAGAAAAAGTCATCAAGGCGGAGGCAGGGTGGATTCCAGCATATTTTATGGTTTAGCAGGCGGCGTTGTTGGCCTGCTGCTGGGTTGGTTACTGGCAAGTTTGCGTATGCAACAGCATCGATTGACGCTGGAGGGCGATTTGCGCCTGCATCAGCAGGAAATTGCGCAGTATCAGCAAGAGCAACAGACGCTGATTCAGCAACGCCAGCAACAAGAACAACAGGTGCGAGAGAAAGAACAAGAACTACGCACGTTATATAGCCAATATGCCGCGACGCAGGAGAAGTTAAACCAACAGTCGATTTGGCGTGATGAATATGAACAACTTAATCAAGAACTTCGCGCTCTACGTGAAGTCAATAGCGCGCAGGAAGCCGAACTGCGCGAAGTGACGATTCGCTTGGAAGAAACTCGGCTAGGGGCTGAAGAAAAGCAGCGCTTGCTGATTAACAGCGAGCAGCGCCTGAGTGCCCAATTCGAAAATCTCGCTAACCGTATTTTTGAGCAGAGTGGAAAGCGTGTCGAAGAACAGAACCGGCAAAGCCTAAATGGCTTACTGAGCCCGTTGCGCGAACAACTCGATGGCTTTCGCCGTCAGGTTCAAGAGAGTTTTGGACAAGAATCGCGAGAGCGGCACACGTTGGCGCATGAAATTCGTAATCTCCAGCAGTTGAATGCGCAAATGGCGCGTGAGGCCGTCAACCTGACTAAGGCCTTGAAAGGGGATAACAAAACGCAGGGTAACTGGGGTGAGGTGGTACTTAGCCGCGTTTTAGAGGCCTCGGGTCTGCGTGAAGGCTATGAATATCAAACGCAGGTGAGTGTGCAGGTTGGGGTGAATAACCGCATGCAGCCGGATGTGATTGTGCGTCTTCCGCAGGGTAAAGACGTGGTGGTTGATGCCAAGATGTCGCTGGTGGCTTATGAGCGCTACTTTAATGCCGAGGATGATGCAGTGCGAGAGCTCGCGCTGCAAGAACATGTCGCCTCGGTTAAAGGCCATATTCGCCAGCTAGGGCGTAAAGATTATCAGCAGCTCCCCGGATTGCGCTCGCTTGATTATGTTTTGATGTTTATCCCCGTTGAGCCTGCATTTTTGGCAGCGATTGATCGTGAGCCAGAACTGATTAGCGAAGCATTGCGGCATAACATCATGCTGGTAAGTCCGACGACCTTATTGGTTGCGTTGCGTACTATCAGCAATTTGTGGCGCTATGAACATCAAAGCCAAAATGCACAGAAGATCGCCGATCGTGCATCGAAGCTATACGATAAAATGCGCTTGTTCGTCGATGATATGGAATCTCTTGGGCAGAGTCTGGATAAATCACAGGCAAGTTATCGTCAGGCAATGAACAAACTGGCGCAAGGCCGTGGTAATCTGATAGGGCAAGTCGAGAGTTTCCGTACTCTGGGAGTGGAAGTGAAACGGCCAATTAGCCCTTCACTTGCCGAAGAAGCCCGACTGGAAAATGAACCCGAAGATGAGGAGTTTGCTGAACCTGCGGATTACGCTACCCAGCAACCTGCCATAAGAGTCGCTAATGGACTCGATGATTAACACTGCTCCTTGCTTCGACTAGGCCGAGCACTGTTCGCACCACCGAACAGCGCTTAATCGCGTAGATTCACAATCAATCAGATTAAAAGCAGGCTAAGAAAAAATGGTAGATCAAACGCCGGAAACCACTCATTTCGGTTTCAAAACCGTCGCCACCACTGAAAAAGCAGGCAAAGTTGCCCAGGTATTCCACTCCGTTGCGGCAAAGTACGACTTGATGAATGATCTCATGTCATTTGGCATCCATCGGGTTTGGAAGCGTTTTACCATTGATTGCAGCGGCGTACGTCGTGGGCAAAAGGTGCTTGATCTTGCCGGTGGTACGGGCGATCTAGCGGCCAAATTTTCACGCATTGTAGGCGAGCAGGGCGAAGTTGTTCTGGCTGATATCAACGACTCCATGTTGAAGATTGGTCGCGAAAAACTGCGTAATCTGGGCGTGATCGGCAATATCAACTACGTTCAAGCCAACGCTGAAGCGCTGCCGTTCCCTGATAACCATTTTGACTGCATTACCATTGCCTTTGGCCTGCGTAACGTGACCGATAAAGATAAAGCGCTGCGCTCGATGTATCGCGTGTTGAAGCCGGGTGGACGCTTGCTGGTGCTGGAGTTCTCTAAGCCGCTACTTGAGCCGCTGAATAAAGCCTATGATGCTTATTCATTCCACATCCTGCCAAAAATCGGCGAGCTGGTTGCGCATGATTCTGAAAGCTATCGCTATTTGGCAGAATCTATCCGTATGCACCCCGATCAAGAAACGCTGAAATCCATGATGGATGACGCTGGTTTTGAAAACACCACGTATTTCAACTTAACCGGTGGGATTGTTGCTCTACATCGTGGTTACAAGTTTTAACTGAAGGATCGCTATGCTGACCCCATTGCTAAACCCATTATTGACTGGTGCGATTGAAACGGCGCTCAACCGAATTTTGTACCGCGATCGGGCGCTAAACAGCGCTCGTCAGCGCCTGACAGGTAAAGTGCTGGGTGTTTTCGTTAATGAAATAAACTCGCCGATCTATTTGGTCTTTAGTGAGAGCCGTGTGGATGTTTTAGGCGCATGGGAAGACAACACGGATTGCAGCGTCACGACGAGGCTATCCGTATTGCCCGAACTGCGCGATCGTCAGCAACTGACTGCACTTATTCGTTCCGGTGATTTAAACGTAGAAGGCGATATTCAGGTGGTGCAGCAGTTCATCGGTCTGTTGGATTTAGCCGAATGGGATCCTGCTGAGCTGTTAGCGCCGTACACGGGCGATATTGTTGCCCAAGGGATGAGCCAGTTTTTACGTAAAGGTGCCAGCTTTATTGCCACGGGCTGTAAACGTCAGCAGCAGTACATTGGTCAAGCGATGACCGAAGAGTGGCGTGTGGCTCCGGGTGCATTGGAAGCGGCGTGGTTTAACGAAGAGGTTGATGCCGTCAATCGTCAAACGGAAAGTCTGGATAAGCGACTTTCTCAGCTTGAGGACAAGGTATGACGCCAACGGAACTGTGCCGCTTTTATTTGATTGTGCGTGTGTTCCTGACATACGGCCTCGATGAACTGATCCCGAAAATGCGCATGACTTTGCCGCTGCGCATGGGCAGGCATTTGCTGTTTTGGATGCGTAACAAGCACAAGGACAAACCTCTTGGTGAACGCCTGCGTTTGGCATTACAGGAGTTAGGGCCGGTTTGGATTAAGTTTGGTCAGATGATGTCGACTCGTCGCGATCTGTTCCCGCCGATGATCGCCGATCAGCTGGCGCTGCTTCAGGATCGCGTAGCACCTTTTGATGGTGCTCTGGCCCGTAAGCAAATTGAAGATTCAATGGGCGGCCCGCTTGAGCAATGGTTTGATGATTTCGACCAAAATGCGCTGGCTTCGGCTTCTATTGCTCAGGTTCATACGGCTAAATTAAAAGAGAACGGCCGTGAAATCGTGCTGAAAGTGATTCGCCCCGATATTCTGCCCATTATCAAAGCTGACGTGCGCCTGATGTACCGTTTTGCGGGCTGGGTTCCGAAGCTGATGCCGGATGGCCGTCGTTTGCGCCCACGCGAAGTGGTGCGTGAATACGAAAAAACGTTATTGGATGAGCTCAACTTGCTGCGAGAAGCGGCGAACGCCATTCAGCTTCGTCGTAATTTCGAAGACAGCCCAATGCTATATGTTCCCGAGATTTACTCTGATTACTGCCGTGAAAATGTGTTGGTGATGGAGAGAATCTACGGTATTCCGGTGTCTGACTTGCCTGCTTTACATGCGCAAAATACCAATATGAAACTGTTGGCAGAGCGCGGCGTTCAGGTCTTCTTTACTCAGGTCTTCCGCGATAGTTTCTTCCATGCGGATATGCACCCCGGCAACATTTTTGTGAGCTATGAACACCCAGAAAATCCGCAGTATATCGGCATCGACTGTGGCATCGTGGGCAGCTTAAACAAAGACGATAAACGCTATCTGGCGGAAAACTTTATTGCGTTCTTCAATCGTGATTATCGTAAGGTCGCTGAGTTACACGTTGATTCTGGCTGGGTTCCGCGCGATACCAACATTGAAGATTTTGAGTTTGCCATTCGTACGGTGTGTGAGCCTATTTTCGAAAAGCCATTGGCTGAAATCTCGTTTGGTCATGTGCTGTTAAATCTGTTCAACACTGCGCGGCGCTTCAACATGGAAGTGCAGCCACAGTTGGTTCTCTTGCAAAAAACGCTGCTGTATGTGGAAGGACTGGGGCGTCAGCTTTATCCGCAGCTAGATCTGTGGACGACGGCTAAGCCTTTCTTGGAAACATGGCTGCGCGATCAGGTAGGCATACCAGCGATTATTCGTTCTTTGAAAGAGAAAGCGCCGTTCTGGGCTGAAAAGCTGCCGGAGCTACCAGAGTTATTCTATGACAGCTTGCAACAGCATAAAGCCTTGCAGCAGAGCGTCGACCGTTTATTCACGCAGCTTGATAAACAACGTAATCGCCATGGACGCTCACGATATTTGTTTGGGATTGGCGCTACACTATTACTGAGTGGTACGATTTTGGTTGCCGCGAAAATTGCAGTCTGGCCAGCTTGGGTTATTGCTGGCGGATGTGTGGCTTGGATCGCTGGATGGCGTTATACCCGCCAGTAGATACCCAAAACGAGTAATTCATCGTTCCTAGCGCATACTTTTGGTTAATTGTTATTGGTTAGTAGTTCAATATTTCTGCGTGACTACCGTATAATGCGGCGCACGAATAACCCCTATCAATAGAGGTGATTAAAATGGGTGGTATCAGTATTTGGCAGTTGTTGATTATTGCAGTGATCGTAGTACTGCTGTTTGGTACTAATAAGCTGCGTACTCTGGGTTCCGATCTTGGTGCGTCAATTAAAGGTTTTAAAAAGGCGATTGGTGATGAAGACAAAACCCCACCGTCGGCTAACACAAACAACACTGCGGCCCCGCAGGATGCAGACTTTAAGTCTCTGTCCGAGCAGCAGCCTGAAGTGAAGAAAGAAGAATCTAAGAGCCAGAACAAAGAGCAGGTGTAAGCTGTGTTTGACATCGGGTTTGGTGAGCTGCTGCTGGTAATGGTCATAGGTCTAGTTGTACTAGGCCCTGAACGTTTGCCTGTTGCAGTGCGTACGGTTGCCGGATGGATCAGGGCGCTGCGATCTCTTGCGGCCTCTGTTCAGAACGAACTGTCGCAGGAGTTAAAGCTTCAGGAGTTGCAGGATAGTTTGAAGAAAGCCGAAAGCGCTGGTCTTCAGAATCTGACCCCTGAACTAAAAGCCTCAATGGATGAGCTAAAAGAAGCCGCAGAGTCAATGAAGCGCAGTTATCAGACTCAGGTTGCTGAGCCTGTTGCAAAGGCTGCTGAAACCATCCATAAACCGGATGCGACAGACCCTGAAGCGTTTCACGACGAAGTCGATGCAGGCTTAAGAGAAGATGAACGCAAGCGTGCCGAAGCCGTTAAGGTGGAAGCAACCAATGCAACATCGGCTGAGCCGGTAGCCACAGAGGACGCTTTGGTTGATGCTGAAAAACCAGCAGTGAAAATTCCAGAGCAGCCTGTTCCCTCTCACTCTACAACAAGCGATCGTTAAAGCATGGCCGTTGATGATACCCAGCCTCTGATTAGCCATTTAATCGAGCTACGTAAGCGACTCTTAAATTCGATTATTTGTATTCTGGTGGTATTTCTGGCGCTGGTCTATTTTTCCAACGACATTTACCACCTGATTGCATCGCCGCTGATTAAGCAGCTGCCACAGGGCGCTAGCATGATCGCCACCGATGTCGCATCGCCGTTCTTTACGCCGATTAAGCTGACAATGATGGTGTCGGTGTTTGTTTCTGCGCCGATGATTTTGTACCAGATTTGGGCTTTTGTGGCTCCAGCCCTTTATAAGCATGAACGCCGCCTGCTGATGCCATTGCTGGTTTCAAGCTCGTTCCTGTTCTATTTAGGTATGGCGTTTGCCTACTTTATCGTGTTCCCATTGGCGTTTGGTTTCTTTGCGAAAACCGCACCGATTGGTGTGACAATCGCAACGGATATCAATAACTATCTCGATTTCGTTATGGCGCTCTTTATGGCGTTTGGCGTGTCGTTTGAGGTTCCGGTAGCCATTATTTTACTGTGCTGGAGCGGAGTAACTACGCCAGCGGAGTTAAAACAGAAACGCCCATATGTCATCGTGGGTGCCTTCGTTGTGGGTATGTTGCTCACGCCGCCTGACGTGTTCTCGCAAACACTGCTGGCGATCCCAATGTGTATCCTGTTTGAAATCGGCGTATTCTTCGCTCGGTTCTACGTGGGTAAACGCCGTTCTCGTGATGAAGAGGATGAGGGAAGCGAAGAAGATACCGACGAGCAGCCAAAACAGGGCTGACACAATAAGTGCCAGAGGCCGCCGAAAGGGCGGCCTCTTTACATGGTTTTTGGAGTGCTTTCATGCTGGATATTGGCGTTAACTTAACAAGCAGTCAGTTTGCCAAAGATGTTCCTCTGGTTGTTGAGCGTGCGCGTACGGCTGGGGTGAACGCGATGTTGATCACCGGTACTGATCTGCATGAGAGCAAACGCGCTATCGCCATGGCGCAGGAGTATCCAGATTACTGCTGGGCAACCGCCGGTGTTCATCCACACAATGCCAGTTCATGGAATCAGCAATGCGCCGAGGAGATCGCCGCGTTGGCTGTTTTGCCAGAAGTCGTTGCCGTTGGCGAATGTGGTCTTGATTTTGATCGCAACTTTTCGACTCCCGATGAACAAGAGCGAGCTTTTACCGCCCAGCTGGCGTTGGCATCAGAGCTCAACAAACCGCTGTTTTTGCATTGCCGGTCGGCACATGAAAAATTTATCTCTCTATTGCGTCCATGGTTAGCCAAAATACCCGGCGCGGTAGTACATTGTTTTACCGGTAGCCGTGAAGAGCTACATGAATGTTTGGATCTGGGGCTTTATATCGGCATCACCGGATGGGTTTGTGATGAGCGACGTGGCCTTGAGCTGCGTGCCATGCTGCCCGAGATCCCAACTGAGCGTCTATTGCTTGAAACTGACGCCCCCTATTTACTGCCGCGTGACTTAGAAAACAAACCTAAATCGCGACGTAATGAACCCTGTTTCTTACCGCACATCGTTTCACAGGTCGCTGGCTGGCGTCAGCAGGATGTGGAGTGGTTAAAGCAGGTTACTGAAAATAATGCCCGCCAACTTTTTCGGCTGGTATGAGTAAGGAGAATAACGTGAGCTATGCATTTCCAGGGGCCTTCCCAGGCCGTCGTCTGCGTCGTGTTCGTCGCCATGATTTCAGCCGTCGCTTAGTGGCTGAAAACGTTCTGACCGTAGACGATTTGATTTACCCCGTGTTTGTTATGGAAGGCAAGAATCATCAGGAAGAAGTTTCCTCAATGCCGGGCGTACACCGTATGACGATCGATCTGCTGGTTAAAGAAGCAGAAGCGATTGCCAAACTGGGCGTACCGGTATTGTCGTTGTTCCCGGTTATTGGCACAGACAAAAAATCACTGCACGCTGAAGAAGCTTATAACCCTGATGGGTTGGTGCAGCGCGCCGTACGTGCGCTGAAAGATGCGGTTCCTGAACTGGGGTTGCTGACTGATGTGGCGTTAGATCCTTATACTACGCATGGTCAGGATGGGATTATCGACGCTGATGGCTACGTCATTAACGATATCACCAAAGAGATTTTAGTGCGTCAGGCGCTTTCTCATGCCGAAGCCGGTGCTGAAATTATCGCTCCGAGCGATATGATGGATGGGCGTATTGGCGCCATTCGCGACCAGCTTGAAGCGCAGCAGATGGTCAATACTCAGATTATGGCGTATTCCGCTAAGTATGCTTCTTGCTACTACGGCCCATTCCGTGATGCATTGGGCTCTTCTGGCAATCTGAAGGGGGGCAATAAGAAAACCTATCAGATGGATCCTGCCAATAGCGATGAAGCCTTGCAGGAAGTGGCTCAAGATCTGCAAGAAGGCGCTGATATGGTGATGGTAAAACCGGGTATGCCGTATCTGGATATGGTGCGTCGTGTGAAAGACACCTTCGGTGTGCCGACCTTTGCCTATCAGGTTTCCGGTGAGTATGCGATGCATATGGCCGCCATCCAAAATGGCTGGCTGCAAGAAAAACCGGCGATTATGGAATCTCTGATTTGCTTCAAACGTGCGGGCGCTGACGGCGTGCTGACTTATTTCGCCAAGCGTGTTGCCCAGTGGCTGCACGATGCAGAAATGAATCGCTAATCATTGCTTGAAGTAGACAAGAACCGCCGTTGATATTTCACGGCGGTTTTTTTATTTAACGCTTTTCGAAATCAGTGTTTTCAACGCTTTGCTGAACCGGTTTATTAAGCAGGTTAAGCAATAGAATGGCGCGTTTTTCGCCATCGGCTTCGCTGTAAATGGCTTCAAAACCTTCAAATGCGCCGCTGGTGATGACAACGGTGTCGCCGGGCGCTGGCGTATCAGGATCAATGAGCTCAGTGGGGGGGGCCGTCATTAACTGCTTGATAACCTTAAAAGGAATAGTAGCCGGTAGAGATCCAAATCGAACGAAATGGCTAACCCCGCGCGTAGATTGCACCGTGGTGGTGTGAATTCTTTCGGGATCAAGCTCGATAAACATGTAGTTAGGGAACATAGGTTCCTTCACCTGTGTACGTTTACCGCGTACGATCTTTTCCAACGTAATCATTGGAGTAAAGCAAGGGATTTCCTGACGCGTCAGATGTTCTTTCGCACGCTCTAATTGACCTCTTTTGCAATACAGCAGATACCACGATTCCATAACAACCTACAATTTAATGACTTACCTAGAGCATAGCAAAAGGTCGGATTGATAGACAGTTTCAGGTATTGATAGCGAGTATTTCCTATTGCTTATGCCGAAGTTTTACATTTTTTGCCACTTCAGGCAGAAGATCACAGCGTTGACCATAATTATTAGTTATAAATGTCGCCCTATATAACCACCCAGATGACGAGTGGTTTCGGCGTGATAAAGCGCAATAAAATTATTCTCAATGTCAGGAGAAATTTCCATGGAGTTGTTTTTACTGAGTAACGGTAAGGTTTCCGGTGAATCTGAATTGCTGGGTTATGCAAAAGGGCCCATCCAGTCCATGCTGCTAAGTAAGAAGATACGTTCTGCTGTACTGGTTCCTTATGCAGTGATCCGCGGTAATTACGACGCCCGTGCCGCAGAATTAGAAAACTCATTAGGTATTCAAGTTACCAGTCTGCATCATTTTGGCGATCCGGTAAAAGCCATTGAAGAGGCTGAATGTATTCTGGTGAGCGGCGGTAATACGTGGCTGCTGAACCAAATGCTGCATGAGAATGGCCTGATTGTGCCGATTCAGCGCGCGGTACGTGAACGTGAGATCCCCTACATCGGCTGGAGTGCCGGTTGTAACGTGGCAACGCCAAGCATTCGGACCACCAACGATATGCCGGTACGCAATAGCGTGGTACTGCCTGCGCTAGGTTTATTCCCTGTTCAGATAAACCCGCACTATATCGATGCCCACCTGAGTGGTCATATGGGCGAAACGCGCGACGAGCGTATCGCTGAGTTCTGTGCGGTGAACCCAAGTGAATATGTGATTGCGTTACGTGAAGGCAGCTTGCTGCATGTTTCCGGTGATGAACTGGAATACTACAGCGTGAAAGCGCAGGGCTATAAAGTGTTCCGCCACAATCAAGAAACTCATGAGTATTTTGATACGCAAGCACTGGCTGAGATGGTGCCTTTTCGCTGCCGTTAATTGCCCATAAGTAAAGACATACCGTTTGTTGCTGGCAGCCAATCGAATGATAATGCTTATTAAAGCAATTAGTTACCTGCTTGTAACAAAAGTGCAGCAACCAGAGTGAAGAACGCTTATAATGGGTTCTTCACCAGCCCAATAAGAAAGCTATGAAATACCGTGACTTGCGCGAATTCCTCTCTTTGCTGGAACAGAGAGGTGAGCTAAAACGCATCAGCCAGCCAATCGATCCTTATCTGGAAATGACAGAAATTGCTGACCGCACTTTGCGTGCCGGTGGCCCAGCGTTGCTGTTTGAAAACCCGAAGGGGTATGACATTCCCGTTTTGTGTAACCTGTTTGGTACCGCGAAGCGTGTTGCCTTAGGAATGGGGCAGGAGGATGTTAGCGCGTTGCGTGAAGTCGGTAAGCTGTTGGCATTTTTGAAAGAACCGGAGCCGCCAAAAGGGTTCCGCGATCTGTTTGATAAACTGCCTCAGTTTAAGCAGGTTCTGAACATGCCGACGAAACGGCTGAGCACCGCACCGTGCCAAGAGCTTATTTGGCAGGGTGATGATGTTGATTTGGGGCGTATTCCAGTAATGCATTGCTGGCCTGAAGACGCTGCCCCGCTGATTTCGTGGGGGCTGACGGTGACCCGAGGTCCGCATAAAGAGCGGCAGAACCTTGGCATCTATCGCCAGCAGGTTTTGGGCAAGAATAAAGTGATTATGCGCTGGCTATCTCATCGTGGCGGTGCGCTTGATTTCCAAGAGTGGTGCCAAGCACATCCCGGTGAACGCTTCCCGGTGTCAGTGGCTTTAGGTGCCGATCCAGCGACGATACTCGGCGCGGTGACGCCGGTGCCGGATACGCTTTCTGAATATGCGTTTGCTGGGCTATTGCGCGGCAACAAGAGCGAAGTCGTTAAATGTATTTCTAACGATCTGGAAGTGCCAGCCAGTGCTGAAATCGTGCTGGAAGGCTATATCGAGCCGGGTGAAATGGCGCCAGAAGGACCTTATGGTGACCACACGGGTTATTACAATGAAATTGATAATTTCCCTGTCTTTACCGTGACTCATATTACCCAACGTCGTGATCCTATTTATCATTCGACCTATACGGGACGTCCACCGGATGAACCTGCGGTGATGGGGCTGGCATTAAACGAAGTTTTCGTGCCGATTCTGCAAAAGCAGTTCCCAGAAATCGTGGATTTCTATCTGCCGCCAGAAGGGTGTTCGTATCGCATGGCGGTCGTTACCATGAAGAAACAGTACGCCGGTCATGCCAAGCGCGTAATGATGGGCGTCTGGTCGTTTTTACGCCAATTCATGTACACCAAATTCGTCATTGTTTGTGATGACGATATCAATGCTCGAGATTGGAACGACGTTATTTGGGCAATCACTACTCGAATGGATCCCGCGCGTGATACGGTGATGATTGAAAATACACCGATAGATTATCTTGATTTCGCTTCACCGGTGTCGGGGCTGGGTTCTAAAATGGGACTGGATGCCACCAACAAATGGCCGGGCGAAACACAACGCGAATGGGGACGCCCCATTGTTATGGATGAAAAAGTCCGTACGCGGATTGATGCCATCTGGGATGAACTGGCAATTCTGGAAGATAACCATACTGACGCTAAGAATAGCCGCAAGCCTAATTAACGGCGGCTGTCTGGTTATGCAAAACCCATTATCCGATAGAGTAACTACATGACAACGTTGAGCTGTAAAGTCACTTCCGTTGAGGCTATCACCGATACGGTTTATCGCGTTCGCTTAGTGCCGGAAGCACCGGTTTCGTTTCGCGCGGGCCAGTATTTGATGGTCGAAATGGATGAGCGTGACAAGCGTCCGTTCTCTATGGCTTCAACGCCATTGGAAAAGGATTTTATCGAACTGCATATCGGCGCTTCAGAGATTAATCTCTATGCGATGGCGGTGATGGATCGCATTCTGAAAGATCGTGTGGTGAATGTTGATATTCCTCACGGCGACGCTTGGCTGCGTGAAGAGGGTGATCGTCCATTAGTGTTGATCGCCGGTGGTACAGGATTCTCCTACACTCGCTCTATTTTAATGATGGCGCTGGCACAGCAGCCTAATCGTGAGATTGCGATTTATTGGGGTGGCCGTGAATCTAAGTACCTTTACGATTTGGCCGAGCTAGAAGCGCTGCGAGAAAAGCATCCACAGCTGAAAGTTATTCCTGTGGTTGAACAACCAGAAGAGGGCTGGAACGGTCGAACTGGCACCGTTTTGAGCGCGGTTTTGCAAGACTACGGTTCGTTGGTAGAATACGACATCTATATCGCTGGGCGTTTTGAAATGGCGAAGATTGCGCGTGAGCGTTTCTGCGCCGAGCGCGAAGCTAAAGCAGAGCATATGTTTGGCGATGCGTTTGCGTTCATCTGATATAACGCCTCTGCTAGTAGTGTATCGGCTGCTAGCAGAGGGTGTTCTGCCAGAAATAAAAAACCCGCCCCTGACAGGCGGGAAGTACGGCAACTAAACTTTGTACCCGTTATGCTTCAAGCGGCAAGAGAGCTGGTTAAACCCGCTCGAATACGGTCGCAATACCCTGACCTAATCCAATACACATGGTTGCCAGACCAAACTGCACGTCACGGCGCTCCATTAGATTCAGCAGCGTAGTTGAAATACGTGAGCCGGAACAGCCGAGCGGGTGGCCTAAGGCAATTGCGCCGCCGTTAAGATTCACCTTTTCATCCAACACATCCAGCAGCCCAAGATCTTTTAGACACGGTAAGGTCTGAGCCGCAAACGCCTCGTTCAATTCAAACTGTCCGATATCTGAAATACTCAGTCCTGCACGCTTTAAGGCGAGCTGGGTAGCAGGCACAGGGCCGTATCCCATAATGGAAGGATCGCAGCCCACTACGGCCATCGAACGAATGCGTGCACGTGGTTTTAAGCCCAATGATTTGGCGCGTGACTCGCTCATCAACAACATGGCCGATGCTCCATCGGAAAGTGCCGAGGAGGTGCCTGCCGTGACGGTACCATTTACCGGATCGAAGGCAGGCCTTAACGCTGCCAAGCTAGCGACGGTGGTTTCAGGGCGGATGACTTCATCATTAAACAGCATTTTCAACACGCCATCGGCGTCGTGACCTGCGGTAGGGACGATCTCGTTTTTAAATGCGCCAGAAGTTGTGGCGGCATAGGCGCGCTGATGTGAGCGAGCGGCAAATTCATCCTGCATTTCGCGGCTGATTTTGTGCATTTTCGCCAGCATTTCGGCGGTCAGCCCCATCATGCCAGCCGCTTTAGCAACGGTGCGGCTTAGGCCTGGATGGAAATCAACGCCGTGGCTCATCGGTACGTGGCCCATATGTTCAACGCCGCCAATTAGGCTAATCTGTGCATCACCGATCATAATGGCGCGAGCGGCATCGTGAATCGCCTGCATCGACGAACCGCACAGGCGGTTAACCGTCGTTGCCGGTACGCTATGTGGCAGTTCAGCCAGCAGCGCGGCGTTGCGTGCAATATTAAAGCCTTGTTCCAGCGTTTGTTGTACACAGCCCCAGTAAATGTCATCGATTTCTTTTGCATCGACGTTTGGGTTGCGGCTGAGCAGTGATCGCATCAGATGTGCCGAGAGATCTTCAGCTCGAACCTGACGATATGCGCCGCCTTTTGAGCGACCCATTGGCGTGCGGACGGCATCGATAACCACCACGTTTTCAATTGAACGGTTTTCCATGATTCCTTCCTTAAGCCTGTTGAGTGGCGCTGGAGGCCATCGTTGCGTCGGTCTCAATCGGTGCCGCCGCCGGATAATAGGCCGCGTTGGTTTCTGCTTTGGCGCGTAGGCCTGCTGGCACCTGATATAGCTCACCTAAATGCTGGTAGCGTTGGGCCATTTCGACATATTGCGTAGTGCCGATGGTGTCTAGGTAGCGGAATGCGCCGCCGTGGAACGGAGGGAAACCAATGCCATAGACCAGAGCCATATCTGCTTCAGCAGGGCTTGACACGATTTTTTCTTCGAAACAGCGCACGACTTCGTTGATCATCGGGATCATCATTCGAGCGATGATCTCTTCATCACTGAACTGTGCATTAGATGGCGCAACCTCTGCTAGCAGAGCCGCAGTTTGCTCGTCCTGTACTTTGCGTGGTTTGCCTTTGCTGTCTTGCTCGTAGCGATAGAAGCCCACGCCGTTTTTTTGACCAAAGCGCTGTGCATCAAACATCACATCCACCGCATCGCGATAGTTTTTGCCCATACGCTGCGGGAAACCTTGAGCCATAACCGCTTGAGCATGATGTGCCGTGTCGATGCCGACGACGTCGAGCAGATAAGCCGGGCCCATAGGCCAGCCAAACTGTTTCTCCATCACTTTATCAACTTGGCGGAAATCAGCTCCGTCGCGTAACAGCAGGCTAAAACCGGCGAAGTAAGGGAACAGCACGCGGTTGACGAAGAAGCCAGGGCAATCATTTACCACAATCGGCGTTTTGCCCATTTTGGTGGCATAAGCGACAACGGTGCCAATTGTTTGATCGGAGGTTTTAGCCCCGCGAATGATCTCGACCAATGGCATGCGATGTACTGGGTTAAAGAAGTGCATACCGCAGAAGTTTTCAGGACGTTGCAGCGAGGCGGCTAACTGATCGATAGGGATGGTGGAAGTATTCGAAGCCAGCACCGCGTCTGGTTTAATCAATGATTCTGCTTCCGCTAAGACGGCAGCTTTAATTTTTGGATTTTCAACTACGGCCTCAACCACGATTTGCGCCTGTTCAATACCCGCGTAGTTCAGCGTTGGCTGGATTGTGGAGAGGATCTGCGCCATTTTCAGGCCATTGATTTTCCCACGTTCGAGCTGTTTGTTGAGGAGTTTGCCGGCTTCATTCATACCGAGCAGCAGCGATTTTTCACTGATGTCTTTCATTAACACCGGCGTGCCTTTCAGCGCAGATTGATAGGCGATACCGCCGCCCATAATACCCGCACCGAGCACCACGGCTTGTGAAGGGACTTGTCCAGACTGGGCAAGTTTCTTGGCTTTGCCTTTCACGAACTGATCGTTGAGGAAGATCCCAACCAGAGCGCGAGCTTGGGTGGTGCGGGTTAATGGCACAAAGCTGGCGGTTTCAAGCTTGAGTGCTTCGGCACGTTTTAAACCGGCGGCGGCTTCAATGGTTTTCACCGCGGTGATTGGCGCAGGGTAGTGTTTCCCTGCGGTTTGCATCACCATGCCTTTGGCCGTGGTGAAGCTCATCAGCGATTCAATCGGGCTGAGCTTTAGCGGTTCCAGCTTTGGCTGGCGCTGTGCTTTCCAATCCAGTTGACCATCGATGGCTTGGTGCAACATTTTGAGTGCGCCACTAACCAGCTTATCTTGCGATACCACCGCGTCGACTAAACCGACTTTGAGGGCTTGTTCAGCGCCAATATCTTTACCGGCGGCAATGATCTCCAGTGCGCTATCCGCACCGAGCAGGCGCGGCAAACGAACCGACCCGCCGAAGCCAGGCATAATTCCCAGCTTAGTTTCTGGCAGGCCAATGCGAACGTCCGGCGTAGCGATGCGGAAATCGGTGGCTAATACACATTCGCAACCTCCGCCCAGCGCATAGCCATTTATGGCGGTAATGGTGGGGACGGGTAAATCCTCTAAGCGGTTAAATACGCTATTGGCGAAGTTGAGCCATTGCGTGAGTTTTTCTGCTGGAGCCGCAAATAGAGATAAAAACTCGGTGATATCTGCGCCAACGATAAAAGCGGCTTTGGTTGAACGCACTAATAGGCCCCGCAGCTGCGGCTGTTTTTCAAGCACGTCTAGGGCTGCGCCTAAGCTGGCAACAGTTTTGGTATCCAGCTTGTTAATGGCGGCTGGAGCGTCAAATACCAGCTCGGCAATACCGTCTTCGAGCCAGTTTACATGTAGGTTTTCGCCTTGGTAGAGCATCGTGATCTCCTGAATCAGCGCAGTTGATCTGGTATGACCAGATGTTTTGAAGTGTGGTTTTAATGTTAAAAAAATGCAAACAAAACATTGCGCATTTGCAAACTCGATCACAGAGAGTTGAATGGGATTTTTGCCAACTTCCTGTTTTTAAGGAGGGCTGTGATAAGATGGAAAAATTCGTTGTGGGCAAAGGGTCATTTACATGGAAACACTAGCTTCGTTGTATTCTGAACACATGGAAACGCTGCAGCAGCGCACCCGTGAGGTTTTAGCGCGTAGTCAATTGGATGGATTACTGATTCATTCTGGTGAGTTGCTATCGTTGTTCTTAGACGATCGCGATTATCCGTTTAAGGTGAATCCTCAGTTCAAAGCCTGGGTGCCGGTGACTCAAGTACCTAATTGCTGGCTGTGGGTAGACGGTGTGAATAAGCCGAAGCTTTGGTTCTATTCTCCCGTTGATTACTGGTATAGCGTTGAACCATTGCCAGAAGCGTTTTGGACTTCTCATGTAGAAATGACCGCTTTGCGTAAAGCGGATGACATCGCACAGCTGTTGCCAAGTGCACGTGAGCGTGTTGCCTATATCGGCTATGTGCCGCAGCGTGCGCAGTCTCTGGGCATTAAAGCCGAAAATATTAATCCGCAGGCGGTGCTGGATTATCTGCACTACCATCGCGCATACAAAACCGGCTATGAACAAGCGTGTATGCGCGAAGCGCAAAAGACGGCAGTAGTTGGGCATCAAGCGGCGTTGGAAGCATTCCAGTCAGGTATGAGTGAGTTTGATATCAATCAGGCTTATCTGACGGCAACAGGACATCGTGATACCGATGTTCCTTACGACAATATCGTGGCGCTGAATGAGCACGCTGCGGTTCTCCACTACACCACGCTTCAGCATAAGTTGCCTTCTGAAGTCCGTAGCTTCTTACTTGATGCGGGCGCGGAGTATAACGGCTATGCGGCTGATTTAACGCGTACCTATGCGGCTAAAAGCGATAGCGATTTTGCAGCCTTGGTCAGCGATATGAACAAAGAGCAGCAGGCGCTGATCGCGACACTGAAATGTGGTGTTCGCTACACGGATTACCATCTGCAAATGCATCAGCGTTTGGCAAAATTACTCAAAAAACACCATATTCTAAAAGATATCAGTGAAGAAGCCGCCGTGGAACAAGGGCTGACATGCCCATTCCTGCCGCATGGCTTGGGGCATCCGCTTGGGCTACAGGTTCATGATGTTGCAGGTTTTATGCAGGATGAAAATGGTACCCATCTGGCCGCGCCAGAAATGTATCCGTTCTTGCGCTGCACGCGCATCATGGAGCCGGGAATGGTGATGACCATCGAACCTGGCCTGTACTTCATTGATTCACTGCTCGCGCCGTGGAAAGAAGGGAAGTTTAGTCAGCACTTTGATTGGGCCCGCATTGACGCTTTCCGTCCTTACGGCGGGATCCGTATTGAAGATAACGTTATTTTCCATGAGAAATCCGTGGAAAATATGACGCGCGATCTGCATTTGGATTAATGAGTCAGCCTTATCTTATTCCCGCTGAGGCGCTGAGCTTCAGCGAGGAAATCAAAAAAAGCCGCTTCATTACCTTGTTGGCACATACGACGGGTAGTGAAGCGGCAAAAGCTTTTGTCACTCAGGTGAAATCCGAGCATCCTGATGCGCGTCATCATTGCTGGGCGTTTGTTGCTGGTGCACCGGATGATTCTCAACAGTTAGGTTTTTCCGATGATGGAGAACCGTCGGGAACGGCGGGAAAGCCCATGCTTGCTCAACTGATGGGCAGTCATATTGGTGAGATTACGGCGGTCGTCGTACGTTATTATGGCGGCATCCGATTGGGAACCGGTGGTTTGGTTAAGGCCTACGGGGGTGGTGTTCAGCAAGCATTAAAACTTTTGCCGGTAGCGCGTAAAGTGCCACAGGCTGAGTATACTTTGCAGTGTGACTATGGATTATTGACCCAAGTTGAAGCCGTTATAGCGCAGGCTGGGGGCGAGATCTTGCAGAGTGATTATGCTGTTGATGTGCTGCTGACGGTGAGTTTGCCAGTGCTGGTTGTAGAAGACGTCGCTGAAAAGTTACGCAACATGAGCCGTGGCTCATTGCAATTACATCAGACTTCGTAATAATCCCCCGCATTATCTTTTTTGTTGTACTTATTACTCTTTAATTGAGCAAGGAACGTGCCCGAATGCATTTTCGTGCCATTATCCGCATCGTCGGTTTACTCGTCATATTGTTCTCTGGAACTATGATCATCCCGGGGCTTGTTGCCCTGATTTATCGTGACGGTGCAGGCCGGGCGTTTACTCAAACTTTCTTTGTTGCGCTAACGATCGGTACTTTGCTGTGGTGGCCACAGCGTAAGCAAAAACATGAGTTAAAGCCGCGCGAAGGTTTTTTGATTGTTGTGCTGTTCTGGACGGTGTTGGGCAGCGTTGGGGCATTGCCTTTCCTGTTTTCAGAACGTCCGAACCTCAGCGTGACAGATGCCTTCTTTGAATCGTTCTCCGGTTTAACAACCACAGGGGCAACGACTCTTGTTGGTTTAGATAACCTCCCTAAAGCTATTTTATTCTATCGACAGATGCTGCAGTGGCTTGGCGGTATGGGGATTATCGTCTTGGCCGTGGCCATTTTGCCTATTTTGGGCGTAGGTGGATTACAGCTCTATCGCGCCGAAATGCCGGGGCCGCTAAAAGATAATAAGATGCGCCCACGTATTGCTGAAACGGCCAAAACATTATGGTTTATCTATGTTTTGCTGACCGTTGCGTGTGCCGTGGCGCTGTGGGGCGCGGGGATGGATGTTTTCGACGCCATTTCTCATAGCTTCTCAACTATCGCGATTGGCGGATTCTCAACGCACGATGCCAGCATAGGCTATTTCAACAGTCCTACTATCAATACCATCATTGCGGTATTCCTACTGATTTCCGGCTGTAACTTCAGTTTGCACTTTGCGCTCCTAAGCGGGCGAAGCTTGAAAGTGTATTGGCGCGATCCTGAATTCCGTATGTTCATTTTTGTTCAGCTGACGCTGGTGGCGGTATGTACCCTTGTTCTATGGTGGCATAACGTTTATCAAACGGGACTACAAACGGTGAATCAGGCGTTTTTCCAAGTGGTGTCGATGGCGACAACTGCTGGGTTTACTACTGACAGCATTGCGCACTGGCCGTTATTTCTGCCTGTGCTTCTATTATGTTCCGCATTCATCGGCGGCTGTGCGGGTTCAACGGGCGGGGGGCTGAAAGTCATCCGTATTCTGCTGCTGTTCTTGCAGGGGTCGCGTGAACTTAAGCGACTGGTGCATCCTAATGCGGTCTATACCATCAAGCTAGGTAGCCGAGCCTTGCCGGAACGTATCCTTGAAGCGGTATGGGGTTTCTTCTCTGCCTACGCATTAGTCTTCATCATTAGTATGCTTGCGATTATCGCGACAGGGGTTGATGATTTCTCTGCGTTTGCTGCAGTGGTCGCAACCTTGAACAACCTCGGTCCAGGGTTAGGAGTGGTTGCAGACAACTTCACCTCGATGAATGATGCGGCTAAATGGGTGCTGGTCGTCACCATGCTGTTTGGTCGATTAGAAGTCTTCACCTTGTTAGTGCTGTTTACGCCAACGTTTTGGCGTAATTAAAGTATTCACGATTAATTATGGATAATGCCAGAGGCCGTAAGCCATGAAGAAAACATTAGTGCTTTATTCAAGCCGAGATGGACAGACAAAAGCTATCGCCTCTTATATAGCCTCAACCTTATCTGAAACGACGATGTGTGATGTGCAAGATTTGGCAATCTCGATGGATATCGATCTTGCGAACTATCAGGCGGTCGTGATTGGTGCATCGGTTCGCTACGGACACTTTCAACGTGCGCTATATCAGTTCACTAAAACGAACGCCGCACAGCTAAATGCAATGCCGAGCGCTTTCTTTGCCGTAAACCTCACTGCTCGTAAGCCTGAGAAGAGAACACCACAGACCAATGCGTATACGCGCAAGTTTTTGCTTGCGACACCTTGGCAGCCAAAACAATGCTCGGTGTTTGCAGGAGCGCTGCGTTACCCACGATATGGTTGGTTAGATAAGGTCATGATCAAACTTATTATGAAAATGACCGGTGGGGAAACGGATACGACTAAAGAAGTTGAATATACGGATTGGCAGGATGTAGGGCGCTTTGCACAGGAATTTGTCCGTTTAACCAGCGGTATGGTGAGATAATCATCACAAAGCATAACTTTTGTTGATAAATTACGCGTTCAGTAATTATTTTCAAATAAACACTTGTCAGCCGTTCAGAAGTCCCTATAATGCGCCACCACTGACCGGGAACAACGACGCAAACGTCGCTCGGTGAGGAAGAGAAAAGCATCGCAGTAATGCGAATTTCTGAAAAGAAAAAAGCTTGACTCTTCAGGAGGAAAGCGTAATATGCACCTCCCGAGTTGCTGGAACGAATGTTCGCAATTCGCTGCTCTTTAACAATTTATCAGACAATCTGTGTGGGCACTCACAAGACAATATCTAACGTCCTCGGACGATAAAATATTAAAGTCTTGAAGAGTGACCAAGCAGTAATTCATTTAGTGAATTATTACGAAAGTTAATTTTCGAGCATCGCTTCACTTGTTGAAGCAAATCAAGCTTTTAATTGAAGAGTTTGATCATGGCTCAGATTGAACGCTGGCGGCAGGCCTAACACATGCAAGTCGAGCGGTAGCACAAGAGAGCTTGCTCTCTGGGTGACGAGCGGCGGACGGGTGAGTAATGTCTGGGAAACTGCCTGATGGAGGGGGATAACTACTGGAAACGGTAGCTAATACCGCATGACGTCTTCGGACCAAAGTGGGGGACCTTCGGGCCTCACGCCATCAGATGTGCCCAGATGGGATTAGCTAGTAGGTGGGGTAATGGCTCACCTAGGCGACGATCTCTAGCTGGTCTGAGAGGATGACCAGCCACACTGGAACTGAGACACGGTCCAGACTCCTACGGGAGGCAGCAGTGGGGAATATTGCACAATGGGCGCAAGCCTGATGCAGCCATGCCGCGTGTATGAAGAAGGCCTTCGGGTTGTAAAGTACTTTCAGCGAGGAGGAAGGCATTGTGGTTAATAACCACAGTGATTGACGTTACTCGCAGAAGAAGCACCGGCTAACTCCGTGCCAGCAGCCGCGGTAATACGGAGGGTGCAAGCGTTAATCGGAATTACTGGGCGTAAAGCGCACGCAGGCGGTTGATTAAGTCAGATGTGAAATCCCCGAGCTTAACTTGGGAACTGCATTTGAAACTGGTCAGCTAGAGTCTTGTAGAGGGGGGTAGAATTCCAGGTGTAGCGGTGAAATGCGTAGAGATCTGGAGGAATACCGGTGGCGAAGGCGGCCCCCTGGACAAAGACTGACGCTCAGGTGCGAAAGCGTGGGGAGCAAACAGGATTAGATACCCTGGTAGTCCACGCTGTAAACGATGTCGACTTGGAGGTTGTGCCCTTGAGGCGTGGCTTCCGGAGCTAACGCGTTAAGTCGACCGCCTGGGGAGTACGGCCGCAAGGTTAAAACTCAAATGAATTGACGGGGGCCCGCACAAGCGGTGGAGCATGTGGTTTAATTCGATGCAACGCGAAGAACCTTACCTACTCTTGACATCCAGAGAATTTAGCAGAGATGCTTTAGTGCCTTCGGGAACTCTGAGACAGGTGCTGCATGGCTGTCGTCAGCTCGTGTTGTGAAATGTTGGGTTAAGTCCCGCAACGAGCGCAACCCTTATCCTTTGTTGCCAGCACGTAATGGTGGGAACTCAAAGGAGACTGCCGGTGATAAACCGGAGGAAGGTGGGGATGACGTCAAGTCATCATGGCCCTTACGAGTAGGGCTACACACGTGCTACAATGGCATATACAAAGAGAAGCGAACTCGCGAGAGCAAGCGGACCTCATAAAGTATGTCGTAGTCCGGATTGGAGTCTGCAACTCGACTCCATGAAGTCGGAATCGCTAGTAATCGTAGATCAGAATGCTACGGTGAATACGTTCCCGGGCCTTGTACACACCGCCCGTCACACCATGGGAGTGGGTTGCAAAAGAAGTAGGTAGCTTAACCTTCGGGAGGGCGCTTACCACTTTGTGATTCATGACTGGGGTGAAGTCGTAACAAGGTAACCGTAGGGGAACCTGCGGTTGGATCACCTCCTTACCTAAAGATAGCGTTAAGTGCAGTGTCCACACAGATTGTCTGATGAAATTAATGAGCAAGAGCACCTGTTGATGTTGTGAGTTTTAAGACTCATGCTGATACGAAACGAGAAAGCGTGAGCTTTGTCGGTATTTTCGTGTCCCCATCGTCTAGAGGCCTAGGACACTGCCCTTTCACGGCTGTAACAGGGGTTCGAATCCCCTTGGGGACGCCATTCCGATAATGAGTGAAAGACATTATCACCTGAATATCTTAAAGATGACTTTATTAAGTCGTGTTTAAGATATTGCTCTTTAACAATCTGGAACAAGCTGAAATTTGAAAGCTTAAGCAACTGTGAGAATGACTTCGGTCAAACACTGACACAGTTTGCATTAAGCAGTCTCTCAATTTTTTGCAATCTTGAATGCTGTCTTGAACCGGTTCGTAACCGCGTTCACTAAAGAGACACCTTCGGGTTGTGAGGTTAAGTGACTAAGCGTACACGGTGGATGCCTAGGCAGTCAGAGGCGATGAAGGACGTGCTAATCTGCGATAAGCGTCGGTAAGCTGATATGAAGCGTTATAACCGACGATTTCCGAATGGGGAAACCCAGTGCAATTCGTTGCACTATCGTTAAGTGAATACATAGCTTAACGAAGCGAACCAGGGGAACTGAAACATCTAAGTACCCTGAGGAAAAGAAATCAACCGAGATTCCCCTAGTAGCGGCGAGCGAACGGGGAGCAGCCCAGAACCTTAATCAGCGTATGTGTCAGAGGAACGGTCTGGAAAGTCCGGCGATACAGGGTGATAGCCCCGTACTTGAAAATGCATACGTTGTGAGTTCGATGAGTAGGGCGGGACACGTGACATCCTGTCTGAATATGGGGGGACCATCCTCCAAGGCTAAATACTCCTGACTGACCGATAGTGAACCAGTACCGTGAGGGAAAGGCGAAAAGAACCCCGGCGAGGGGAGTGAAATAGAACCTGAAACCGTGTACGTACAAGCAGTGGGAGCCTCTTTTATGGGGTGACTGCGTACCTTTTGTATAATGGGTCAGCGACTTATATTTTGTAGCAAGGTTAACCGAATAGGGGAGCCGTAGGGAAACCGAGTCTTAACTGGGCGTCAAGTTGCAAGGTATAGACCCGAAACCCGGTGATCTAGCCATGGGCAGGTTGAAGGTTGGGTAACACTAACTGGAGGACCGAACCGACTAATGTTGAAAAATTAGCGGATGACTTGTGGCTGGGGGTGAAAGGCCAATCAAACCGGGAGATAGCTGGTTCTCCCCGAAAGCTATTTAGGTAGCGCCTCGTGAACTCATCTTCGGGGGTAGAGCACTGTTTCGACTAGGGGGTCATCCCGACTTACCAACTCGATGCAAACTACGAATACCGAAGAATGTTATCACGGGAGACACACGGCGGGTGCTAACGTCCGTCGTGAAGAGGGAAACAACCCAGACCGCCAGCTAAGGTCCCAAAGTCATAGTTAAGTGGGAAACGATGTGGGAAGGCATAGACAGCCAGGATGTTGGCTTAGAAGCAGCCATCATTTAAAGAAAGCGTAATAGCTCACTGGTCGAGTCGGCCTGCGCGGAAGATGTAACGGGGCTAAACTATGCACCGAAGCTGCGGCAGCGACACTTAGGTGTTGTTGGGTAGGGGAGCGTTCTGTAAGCCGTTGAAGGTGGCTCGTGAGGGTTGCTGGAGGTATCAGAAGTGCGAATGCTGACATAAGTAACGATAAAGCGGGTGAAAAACCCGCTCGCCGGAAGACCAAGGGTTCCTGTCCAACGTTAATCGGGGCAGGGTGAGTCGACCCCTAAGGCGAGGCCGAAAGGCGTAGTCGATGGGAAACAGGTTAATATTCCTGTACTCGGTGTTACTGCGAAGGGGGGACGGAGAAGGCTAGGCTATCCGGGCGACGGTTGTCCCGGTTTAAGCGTGTAGGGGGAAAGCGTTGGTAAATCCGCGCTTTTATTAACCCTGAGGCGTGATGACGAGTCACTACGGTGATGAAGTAGTTGATGCCAAGCTTCCAGGAAAAGCCTCTAAGCTCTAGGTAACATTGAATCGTACCCCAAACCGACACAGGTGGTCAGGTAGAGAATACCAAGGCGCTTGAGAGAACTCGGGTGAAGGAACTAGGCAAAATGGTGCCGTAACTTCGGGAGAAGGCACGCTGGCGCGTAGGTGAAGTCCCTTGCGGATGGAGCTGAAGCCAGTCGAAGATACCAGCTGGCTGCAACTGTTTAATAAAAACACAGCACTGTGCAAACACGAAAGTGGACGTATACGGTGTGACGCCTGCCCGGTGCTGGAAGGTTAATTGATGGGGTCAGCCGCAAGGCGAAGCTCTTGATCGAAGCCCCAGTAAACGGCGGCCGTAACTATAACGGTCCTAAGGTAGCGAAATTCCTTGTCGGGTAAGTTCCGACCTGCACGAATGGCGTAATGATGGCCAGGCTGTCTCCACCCGAGACTCAGTGAAATTGAACTCGCTGTGAAGATGCAGTGTACCCGCGGCAAGACGGAAAGACCCCGTGAACCTTTACTATAGCTTGACACTGAACATTGAGCCTTGATGTGTAGGATAGGTGGGAGGCTTTGAAGCGTGGACGCCAGTCTGCGTGGAGCCAACCTTGAAATACCACCCTTTAATGTTTGATGTTCTAACTCCGGTCCCTAATCGGGATTGAGGACAGTGTCTGGTGGGTAGTTTGACTGGGGCGGTCTCCTCCTAAAGAGTAACGGAGGAGCACGAAGGTTAGCTAATCACGGTCGGACATCGTGAGGTTAGTGCAATGGCATAAGCTAGCTTGACTGCGAGAGTGACGGCTCGAGCAGGTACGAAAGTAGGTCATAGTGATCCGGTGGTTCTGAATGGAAGGGCCATCGCTCAACGGATAAAAGGTACTCCGGGGATAACAGGCTGATACCGCCCAAGAGTTCATATCGACGGCGGTGTTTGGCACCTCGATGTCGGCTCATCACATCCTGGGGCTGAAGTAGGTCCCAAGGGTATGGCTGTTCGCCATTTAAAGTGGTACGCGAGCTGGGTTTAGAACGTCGTGAGACAGTTCGGTCCCTATCTGCCGTGGGCGTTGGAAGATTGAGAGGGGCTGCTCCTAGTACGAGAGGACCGGAGTGGACGCATCACTGGTGTTCGGGTTGTCATGCCAATGGCATTGCCCGGTAGCTAAATGCGGAAAAGATAAGCGCTGAAAGCATCTAAGCGCGAAACTTGCCTCGAGATGAGTCTTCCCTGAGACCTTGAGTCTCCTAAAGGAACGTTTAAGACTAAGACGTTGATAGGCTGGGTGTGTAAGCGTAGCGATACGTTGAGCTAACCAGTACTAATGATCCGTGAGGCTTAACCTTACAACACCGAAGGTGTTTTAAGACGCAGAGACGCGAAAACACAAAGAGTAAGCTTGTTGAACAGATTGGTTTGTATGGCTAGCTGTAGAAATACAGAAAGCGGTACAAATAACAGAATATGCCTGGCGGCGATAGCGCGGTGGTCCCACCTGACCCCATGCCGAACTCAGAAGTGAAACGCCGTAGCGCCGATGGTAGTGTGGGGTCTCCCCATGCGAGAGTAGGGAACTGCCAGGCTTTAAATAAAACAAAAAGGCCATCCTTTCGGATGGCCTTTTTGTTTTGTTTAAATTTTGTCGGTAAGCGTCTCGATAGAGTAGGACAACATCGTCGGGAACGATGTTGAACAACGCGACGCGTTGGCCCGAAGGGCGCTGGGCAGGAAGCCCAGCGTAAACTGCCAGGCTTTAATTAAAGTAAAGAACCTCAGTCGAAAGACTGGGGTTTTTTGCTATGGGAAATTTGAAAAGAATAAATCATCGTCACTATTGATATTAATTATCAATTGCATTGACATATTTTCTGCTCTATCTAGAATGCGAATCTCTTATTTCCGCTTGGATGCGCATTATGAAAAACATTTCTCTGGTTATTATTTCTTCTATTTTGTCATTTACCAGCTATTGTTCAGTAGCAAAAGAGCCAACAAAGGCTGTGATCGCTCATGTAACTGCATCGACAGCAGATACATTGAGCATTACACACGCGGCTGGCGTTACTCAAATCCATAAAAACCCACAACGAGTCATTCTGTTTGATTTTGGTACCTATGATTCACTGGAAAAACTAGGGCTGACAAGCCACGTCGTTGGTTTGCCAAAATCAATACCTAGCTATATAAAAGGCAAAGTATCATCTTCAATGACTGAAGTTGGGGGAATGAAAGACCCTGATTTAAATGCGATTGCACTGTTACAACCTGATTTGATTATTATTACGGGCCGTCAAGGCAATTCATATGATGCGCTTTCCGCTATCGCACCAACGATTAGTTTAGCTACTGATCAGAATACATATTTTGCATCCGTGAAGACAAATGCGGAATTATTAGGCCAGATATTTGATAAAAAAGATGATGTTGCTCGTTATATCGAGGCTTTATCTCATCAAATAGCGTCTATAAAGTCTGATAAAGCGCCGGAGAATCTTACTGCTTTAACGTTGATACATAACAATGATAATTTTGGCGTGACTCACCAGCCTATTGTTTTTGATGTATTAGGGATGAAACAGGCAAAGGTTATCTTGCCCACATCAGATAATAGTCATAAGAAGCGCGTACCGCTAACAACGCACGACATCGCTCAGGCAAATCCGAATATTATCTTCGTTGTGGACCGCAGCGCGGCTATTGGCACAACGCCGTTGGATAAAGCAAAATTTGAAGATGATAATCTGCGTTCTACATCGGCTTTTAAAAATGGAAAGATCGTTTATCTGACGCCTGATCTTTGGTATTTATCGGGGGCAGGTTTAGAGAGCACAGCCGCACAATTAACTGAGGTAGCAAACGCACTTTAGCAGTGAGCTGCAATTAACGGCGGTATAAGATAATGCCGCCATTTTTATTCTCTTTTGGCTACACATCTATTTATCCAAAAATTCAAAGAAGGATCGGTTAGACTAAGCGTAGTTTAGTCAGGATGAGATCCTTGTTTCATGTCTAATAGCCGTACATCGCTTACCAAATTCACTACATTTGGAATCAACGCCAAAGCCAAAGATATTATTGTTGCCACATCACCGGATTCTTTAGCGGAATTCTGGCGCATAGCAGTCGATCGGCATGATCCTGTGTTGATCTTAGGCGAGGGTAGTAACGTATTATTTTTAGAAGACTTTTCTGGAACCATACTACTTAATCGCATCAAAGGTATCACTATTACGGAAGACGGTGATAGCTGGCGACTTCATGTGGGGGCTGGAGAGAATTGGCATGAGCTGGTGAAGTATTCACTTGAACAGGGCATGTCTGGGCTTGAAAACCTCGCGTTGATCCCAGGATGTGCGGGCTCTGCACCTATTCAAAATATTGGTGCTTATGGGATTGAATTCCAAAGAGTTTGTGACTACGTCGATGTATTGAATTTACGTACGAATGAAGTCTTTCGCTTAACCGCTGATGAATGCCAGTTTGGCTATCGGGAAAGCATTTTCAAGCACAGCTATCGTGATGGCTACGCCATCATCGCTGTTGGTTTACGTTTAGATAAGTTATGGCAGCCCGTACTGAACTATGGTGACTTAGCCCAGCTGCCTCGTGAAACGGTAACGCCGAAGCAGGTCTTTGATTCAGTTTGTCATATGCGTAAGACCAAACTGCCAGACCCGCACGAAACGGGTAATGCCGGTAGTTTCTTTAAAAACCCGGTTGTGACGGCAGCCGTTGCGGCGCAAATTAAAGCGATATTCCCTGATGCCCCTATGTACCCACAAGCATCGGGTGATATGAAGCTTGCTGCGGGTTGGCTTATAGACCGCTGTGACCTCAAAGGATTTCAGGTTGGCGGAGCCGCAGTGCATCAGAAACAGGCATTGGTTTTAATTAATAAAGATCATGCTACGAGTGCTGACGTTGCTATGTTGGCGCAAGCTGTCCGCAACAGGGTTGCAGAGAAATTTGATGTGTGGCTAGAACCTGAGGTTCGTTTTATATCGGCTACTGGTGAAGTTAACGCGGTTGAGGTTTTGTCATGAAAGATATCAGCGTGCCCCTACGTTTAATCAACATTCTCTCCGATGGTGAGTTTCATTCAGGTGAATACTTGGGTGAGCTGATGGGAATGAGCCGAGCGGGCGTCAATAAGCATATCCAGACAATCCGTGACTGGGGAATCGATGTTTTTACGGTTCCTGGAAAAGGTTATAGTCTGCCATCACCGATGCAGTTACTTGATGAGCAAGAAATTACGAAACAACTACCCGAAGGTGGAGTGACGGTACTCCCGGTGGTTGATTCCACTAATCAGTATCTACTCGATCGTATACACGAGCTGCGCTCTGGTGATGCATGCGTCGCTGAGTATCAGCAAGCGGGCCGTGGACGTCGTGGTCGGCACTGGTTTTCACCTTTTGGTGCCAATCTGTATCTCTCTATGTTTTGGCGTTTAGAGCAAGGACCTGCAGCGGCGATGGGCTTAAGTTTGGTGATTGGGATCGTGATGGCTGAAGTGCTGCGCGAGCTTGGTGCTCCGGATGTGAAGGTGAAGTGGCCAAACGATCTTTATCTCAACGATAAGAAATTAGCGGGCATTCTCGTCGAGTTGACGGGAAAAACCGGTGATGCAGCGAATATTGTTATTGGCGCTGGCATCAATTTATCTATGCGCTCTCCAGATACTTCGATAGTCAATCAACAGTGGATTAATCTTCAGGAAGCTGGCGTTAAAATCAATCGTAATGAGCTAGTTGCCCAGTTATTGAAGCGGCTGCGAGATACTTTGATTGATTTTGAAACACGTGGTTTGGCACCGTTTGTCGAACGCTGGCGTGAGCTTGATAATTTTATTGACCGTCCGGTTAATTTGCTGATTGGTGAGCAAAAAATTTATGGGATCGCTCGCGGTATCGACGCTCAGGGAGCATTGCTTCTAGACCGCGAAGGTGAAGTGACGCCGTTCATCGGCGGTGAAATTTCACTGCGCGGCGCATAACAAAAAGGGCATCAAAAATGATGCCCTATTCCAGTAAATCTCAGCGGGTTATTTACGCAGACGCACGCTTTCAACGGCGTGGTTTCCACCCTTAGTCATGATCAGACTTGCGCGTTCACGCGTGGGAAGGATGTTTTGTGTTAAGTTTAGCCCGTTGATCTCTTTCCATAAATTTGTTGCTATTTCAACAGCTTCAGATTCCGGTAACTGAGAGTAGTGGTGGAAATATGAGTCCGGGTTGGAAAATGCACCTTGGCGGAATTTCAAGAATCGATTGATATACCAGCCTTGTAGTAAATCCTCCGGTGCATCAACATAAATTGAGAAATCTACGAAGTCAGACACGAAAACACGATGTGGATCGTGTGGATAATCCATGCCGCTTTGTAGAACATTCAATCCTTCCAATATAAGAATATCTGGCTGCTCAATGACTTTGCAGCTGTCAGGGATAATGTCGTATATCAGGTGAGAATATTGCGGAGCCGTCACTCGCGGTGCACCGGATTTTATCTCAGAAACAAAGCGCACAAGATTTTGAATATCGTACGACTGCGGGAATCCTTTTTTCTTCATCAAACCGCGTTCTTGCAGCACTTTATTCGGATGCAGGAAACCATCAGTTGTCAGTAGTTCAACTTTACGGTGCTCTGGCCAGCGGCTCAATAGAGCCTGTAATACGCGAGCCGTCGTGCTTTTCCCAACAGCTACGCTACCCGCAATCCCAATAATATACGGGATGCGCGGACCGTTAGTGCCTAAAAACTGTTCGAGAACGGCTTGGCGGCGAACGTTTGAGCTGAAATAGAAATTAAGTAGGCGAGAAAGTGGCAGATAGATTTGAGCAACTTCTTCTAACGAAAGATCTTCGTTAATACCCTTTAGATTAGCAATTTGTTCTTCCGTCAGTGTTAATGGAACGGAGTTACGCAGTGCAGCCCATTGTTGGCGACTAAACTGTAGATACGGTGTCGCCAAAGATTGATCTTTCTTCATATGCCCAATTCTGCCTGTTAGCGCGGGTCGGGAACGGCGACAGACGCCAACTCCAGATGGATAACGAGCTGCACATTATAATCAGCTTCGCTACGGCCGTAGTGTTTTTTTTTAAAACTTTGACTCAATCTACGTAATGGTTGTAATGCGATCAAGAGATAAGGGGAATGTAAGAAAGGAAAAAAGCGGAGGCTAAAAATAAATGTGCCCCCGCTAGGAGAACTCAGCTAGCTTTTGCAGGTTGGACAACGGCGAAGAGGCGTTTGTAGTAGATCGCGGTAGGGTGGTATTGACCGTCGGGTGTACAGGCATAGTCAGGGATTTCCCCCATGCATCGATAACCTTCCGTTCGATAGAAAGCTTCAGCAGCCGATCCCGCTTGAGTATCTAAATAGAGTAAGCCTCGATGTGCCTGCATCGCTGACTTTTCAAGCGTGATAATCAGCTGGTGCGCAACCCCTAAGCGGCGTGCGCTGCTGTGAACCATGAGTTTTTGAATTTCAGCCCGATTGCGGCCATTAGGCTTCTGGCAAAGAGAAAGCTGCACTGTACCAATCACACGATGCTCATCACGGGCTATCCATAATAACAGCTCTCCTTTGGCAATCAGGGGCCGCAGGCTATGGAAGTAGCATTCAGCATCATAATGATCAATCTGTGTGTCATATCCCAAAGAGGCGCCGTTAGCGACCGCGTCGGTCAAAAGCAGAGCAAGTTCACTGCGGTATACTGGTAATGTGGCATCGTTAAGCAGCACAATTTTCATTGGCGATTCCTCCAGAACGGGTCATGACTTGGTATAAGCAAAGAGCAGGCCAAGTTGCAGAACTGCTAATTACGTGGGGGAGTCAGCCTAATAAGTGTAGCTTTTGCTTTGCGTTGGTGCAGAAAGCATAAAATTAATGCACCAGAAAAGTGTGATTGTGATCAATACCAATGTTTTTGAACACGCCGCCGTGGCTGTGAAACATGAGATGTTGAATGATGTGAGGCGGCTTGTAGGGACTAAAATCATGCTATTTTGTGAGCAATTAAACGGTCTAAAAGACGTTTTTGACTGTTTTCTGACCGAAGGTGCGCAAAATTGAATTTTTTTGTTGCATAGAGCACGATCACTACCTAGAATGCGACCCACTTGATGCCGGCTTAGCTCAGTTGGTAGAGCAACTGACTTGTAATCAGTAGGTCACCAGTTCGATTCCGGTAGCCGGCACCATCAAGTAAAAGCAACACCAAGTGGTGGGGTTCCCGAGCGGCCAAAGGGAGCAGACTGTAAATCTGCCGTCTCAGACTTCGAAGGTTCGAATCCTTCCCCCACCACCATTTATTCGCCTTAGAGATAGGGCCTGAGGTGTGGTTTAATCCTACATCTCAAAATGTATCAGTGAAGATCTCACTTCATCGATACAAAACTCTACAGAACAATCAGGTAGCCGAGTTCTAGGATGCGGGCATCGTATAATGGCTATTACCTCAGCCTTCCAAGCTGATGATGCGGGTTCGATTCCCGCTGCCCGCTCCAAGTATTGCTGATATGGCTCAGTTGGTAGAGCGCACCCTTGGTAAGGGTGAGGTCCCCAGTTCGACTCTGGGTATCAGCACCACTTCTTTTCTCCTCCTCTGATTTCATTCTGTAAAATATTCAGCTAGTGCATACAAATCATTTGCTTGGTTGATGTGGTGATATCACCGATTTATCCGTGTCTTAGAGGGACAATCGATGTCTAAAGAAAAGTTTGAACGTACAAAACCGCACGTTAACGTCGGTACTATCGGCCACGTTGACCATGGTAAAACAACGCTGACCGCTGCAATCACTACCGTTCTGGCTAAAACCTACGGTGGTTCTGCTCGTGCATTCGATCAGATCGATAACGCACCAGAAGAAAAAGCTCGTGGTATCACCATCAACACTTCTCACGTTGAATACGACACCCCGACTCGCCACTACGCGCACGTAGACTGCCCAGGCCACGCCGACTATGTTAAAAACATGATCACCGGTGCTGCGCAGATGGACGGCGCGATCCTGGTTGTTGCTGCGACTGACGGCCCTATGCCTCAGACTCGTGAGCACATCCTGCTGGGTCGTCAGGTTGGCGTTCCTTACATCATCGTGTTCCTGAACAAATGCGACATGGTTGATGATGAAGAGCTGCTGGAACTGGTAGAAATGGAAGTTCGTGAACTTCTGTCTCAGTACGACTTCCCTGGCGATGATACTCCAATCATCCGTGGTTCTGCTCTGAAAGCGCTGGAAGGTGCACCAGAGTGGGAAGCTAAGATCGTAGAACTGGCTGAAACTCTGGATTCTTATATTCCACAGCCAGAACGTGCTATCGATAAGCCATTCCTGCTGCCAATCGAAGACGTATTCTCTATCTCCGGCCGTGGTACAGTTGTTACCGGTCGTGTAGAGCGCGGTATCGTTAAAGTTGGTGAAGAAGTTGAAATCGTTGGTATCAAAGATACCGTTAAATCAACTTGTACCGGCGTTGAAATGTTCCGTAAACTGCTGGACGAAGGTCGTGCAGGCGAGAACGTTGGTGTTCTGCTGCGTGGTATCAAGCGTGAAGACATCGAACGTGGTCAGGTTCTGGCTAAGCCAGGCACCATCAAGCCACACACCAAGTTCGAATCAGAAGTTTATATTCTGAGCAAAGATGAAGGCGGTCGTCATACTCCGTTCTTCAAAGGCTACCGTCCACAGTTCTACTTCCGTACAACTGACGTGACCGGTACCATCGAACTGCCAGAAGGCGTGGAAATGGTAATGCCAGGTGATAACATTCAAATGACTGTTAACCTGATTCACCCAATCGCAATGGATGATGGTCTGCGTTTCGCAATCCGCGAAGGCGGCCGTACCGTTGGTGCTGGTGTTGTTGCTAAAGTCATCGAATAAGATTTGACGCGACACGCGATAAAAGGGCATCATTTGATGCCCTTTTTCTACGCTAGTGATACTAGAACCTATCTCATCAGTAGTTTTAGCGTCATAATTACAGGTGAGATGGGCTCTGATAGTACGGCGTATCGTGCCGAATAGCGGATCATTTATCTGATCTTGCTCTTTCTTTGAAGAGGTAACCGCGCTTATCGCGTTTGTTTCTTGTAAGATACCCATTCGGTTTGGTTTGCCTCGCGTTGCGGGGCGAAGTTGTTTTTCACAATCTAGTGACAGGTTGGTTTATGAGTGCGAATACCGATGCTCAAGGGAGCGGGCGCGGCCTACAAGCGCTAAAATGGCTGGTTGTCGCCGTGCTGCTGATCGTGGCCATCGTAGGTAACTTCCTTTACCGTGATGTGAGTCTGCCACTGCGCGCGATGGCTGTAGTCGTGATTATCGCAATTGCTGGTGCCGTAGCATTATTGACAACTCAAGGTAAGGCTACCGTGGCATTTGCCCGTGAAGCGCGTACCGAAATGCGCAAGGTCATCTGGCCAACGCGTCAGGAAACGTTGCACACAACATTGATCGTGGCTGCGGTCACCGCCGTCATGTCACTGATTCTGTGGGGGCTGGATGGTATTCTGGTCCGTTTAGTTTCGTTTATTACTGGCCTGAGGTTCTAAGATGTCTGAAGCCCCTAAAAAGCGTTGGTACGTCGTTCAGGCGTTTTCCGGTTTTGAAGGCCGTGTAGCTCAATCGCTGCGCGAGCACATTAAACTGCACAACATGGAAGAGTTGTTCGGTGAAGTCATGGTTCCGACAGAAGAAGTTGTCGAAATCCGTGGCGGGCAACGTCGCAAAAGCGAGCGTAAATTTTTCCCTGGTTACGTGTTAGTTCAGATGGTAATGGAAGATGCCAGCTGGCACTTAGTGCGTAGCGTGCCGCGTGTGATGGGCTTCATCGGCGGAACTTCTGATCGTCCAGCTCCAATCAGTGACAAAGAAGTTGATGCTATCATGAACCGTCTGCAGCAGGTTGGTGATAAGCCTCGTCCGAAAACTCTGTTCGAGCCAGGCGAAATGGTCCGCGTCAGCGATGGTCCATTTGCCGACTTTAACGGCGTGGTTGAAGAAGTTGACTACGAAAAAAGCCGCCTGAAAGTCTCTGTTTCTATCTTTGGTCGTGCGACCCCAGTAGAACTGGACTTTAGCCAGGTCGAAAAAGGCTGATAAATAATTAAGCGATCGCTATGATTGCTGATTGCCAGAGGCGCGAAATTGAACTACAATTTCGCGCCTTTTGTTTTTATGCGCACCACATTTTCGAATGTATCGCGTGTAAACGTTTTGCAAATAACGGGGAGCCTTTTTGAGGCGTTATCACCCAATCGAGGATATTTACCATGGCCAAGAAAGTACAAGCCTACGTTAAGCTGCAAGTTGCAGCTGGTATGGCAAACCCAAGTCCGCCAGTTGGTCCAGCTCTGGGTCAGCAAGGCGTTAACATCATGGAATTCTGTAAGGCGTTCAATGCTAAGACTGACAGCGTTGAAAAAGGTCTGCCGATCCCTGTTGTTATTACCGTTTATTCTGACCGTTCTTTCACCTTCGTTACCAAAACTCCTCCAGCAGCAGTACTGCTGAAGAAAGCAGCTGGTATCAAGTCTGGTTCTGGCAAGCCGAACAAAGACAAAGTAGGTAAAGTAACGAGTGCTCAGGTTCGTGAAATCGCAGAAACCAAAGCTGCGGACATGACTGGTTCTGACGTTGAAGCGATGATTCGCTCCATCGAAGGTACTGCTCGTTCCATGGGCCTGGTAGTGGAGGACTAAGAAATGGCTAAGCTGACCAAGCGCATGCGCGTGATCCGTGACAAAGTTGATGTTACTAAACAATATGACATCACCGAAGCCGTTGCTCTGTTAAAAGAGCTGGCCACTGCTAAATTCGTTGAAAGCGTTGACGTTGCTGTCAACCTTGGCATCGATGCTCGTAAATCTGACCAAAACGTACGTGGTGCTACCGTTCTGCCACACGGCACCGGTCGTTCAGTACGCGTTGCTGTATTTGCTCAGGGTGCGAACGCTGAAGCTGCTAAAGCTGCAGGCGCAGAACTGGTAGGTATGGAAGATCTGGCTGACCAGATCAAAAAAGGCGAAATGAACTTCGACGTTGTTATCGCATCTCCAGATGCAATGCGCGTTGTTGGCCAGTTGGGTCAGGTTCTGGGCCCACGCGGCCTGATGCCAAACCCTAAAGTTGGTACTGTAACTCCTAACGTTGCTGAAGCAGTTAAGAATGCTAAAGCAGGTCAGGTTCGTTATCGTAACGACAAAAACGGCATCATTCACAGCACCATCGGCAAAGTTGATTTCGACTCTAACCAGTTGAAAGAAAACTTGGAAGCTCTGCTGGTTGCTCTGAAGAAAGCTAAACCTGCGACTGCTAAAGGCGTTTTCATCAAGAAAATCAGCCTGTCCACCACCATGGGTGCTGGCGTAGCAATCGAACAGGGTAGCCTGACCGCAGTAGCTAACTAATTCTCTCAGAGAATAGCTAATTGCGTTTTCGCTTTACGCGGGCGCGAGATTTGTATAAAATCTGACGCCCGCGCATTCTTTAATGAATATAAAGCGAACGAATTTTCGGTTGGAGTCTGGCCTTATCCAGACCTCCGTCCAAGACCGCAGGTGCATCGAAAGATGCTTAATCGTCCTGCGTAGACGGTGACAGAACCTAAAAAATCTTTTGATTACTGGATTCTGCTCACCGTATTTAACGCCTAGACCGTTTTCGGTTTTAGGTGATGTGAGTTCCGGGGAATCCTCCCCGGCCAAAATCCAGGAGCTAAAGCTAATGGCATTAAATCTTCAAGACAAACAAGCGATTGTTGCTGAAGTCATCGAAGTAGCCAAAGGCGCGCACTCTGCTGTTATTGCTGACTCTCGTGGCGTAACAGTAGATAAGATGACTGAACTGCGTAAAGCAGGTCGTGAAGCTGGCGTTTACATGCGTGTTGTTCGCAACACCTTGATGCGTCGCATCGTTGAAGGCACTCCTTTCGAATGCCTGAAAGACACGTTTGTTGGTCCAACCTTAGTTGCATTTTCTATGGAACACCCGGGCGCTGCTGCTCGTCTGTTCAAAGATTTCGCGAAAGCGAATGCAAAATTTGAGGTTAAAGCTGCAGCCTTTGAAGGTGAGTTGATTCCAGCGGCCCAGATCGACCGCCTGGCAACTCTGCCAACTTACGAAGAAGCAATCGCACGCCTGATGGCAGCCATGAAAGAAGCCTCTGCAGGCAAATTGGTTCGCACTCTCGCTGCTCTGCGCGATCAGAAAGAAGCTGCTTAATCAGCCTTTCTTTTCTAACGCGTTTGCTTACGTATAATCTATTTCTGAATTTTAGGAACAATTTTTATGTCTATCTCTAAAGACGATATCTTGAATGCAGTTTCCGAAATGTCTGTAATGGACGTTGTTGAACTGATCTCCATGATGGAAGAGAAGTTCGGTGTTTCTGCTGCTGCAGCTGTAGCTGTTGCTGCGGGTCCAGCTGAAGCTGCTGAAGAAAAAACTGAATTTGACGTTATTCTGAAAGCTGTTGGCGCTAACAAAGTTGCAGTGATCAAAGCTGTACGTGGCGCAACTGGTCTGGGCTTGAAAGAAGCTAAAGATCTGGTTGAATCTGCACCAGCTACACTGAAAGAAGGCGTTAGCAAAGATGACGCTGAAGGCCTGAAAAAATCTCTGGAAGAAGCTGGCGCTGAAGTTGAAGTTAAATAAGCCAACTCTTTTGGTAGCAGCCTAAGCAATTAGGCTGATGGCTGGTGACTTTTTGGTCACCAGCCTTTTTGCGCTGTAAAGGATGCTCGTGGTATTTCACACTGTTTGGCCACTAGTATTCCCTCAATACTTGTTTCTATCTTCGACTTAATATATTGCGGCTTTCCACTTTGGGAGTTCCGGAGTAAAGCGTAACGAAATGGTTTAAGAG
Organism: Hafnia alvei; assembly: GCF_034424155.1. Lineage (NCBI taxonomy): Bacteria > Pseudomonadati > Pseudomonadota > Gammaproteobacteria > Enterobacterales > Hafniaceae > Hafnia > Hafnia alvei. The sequence goes on from NZ_CP139992.1 coordinate 277,662, forward strand.
TGATAGAAACAAGTATTGCGAAAGGTGTTTCTGCCTTTCGGTCACAAAATGGTGTTGCATGAACTGTCCTACTAGGACGGACAGAGTGGGTCACTGATCAGCGAGCTGAGGAACCCTATGGTTTACTCCTATACCGAGAAAAAACGTATTCGTAAGGATTTTGGTAAGCGTCCACAAGTTTTGGACATACCTTATCTCCTTTCTATCCAGCTTGACTCGTTCCAGAAATTTATCGAGCAAGATCCGGAAGGGCAACACGGCCTGGAAGCAGCATTCCGTTCCGTATTCCCAATCCAGAGTTACAGTGGTAATTCCGAGCTGCAGTATGTCAGCTATCGTCTCGGTGAGCCGGTATTCGATGTTAAAGAATGCCAGATCCGTGGCGTAACTTACTCCGCTCCGCTGCGCGTTAAACTGCGTCTGGTGATTTACGAGCGTGAGGCGCCGGAAGGCACCGTTAAAGACATCAAAGAACAAGAAGTCTACATGGGTGAAATTCCACTCATGACTGATAACGGTACTTTCGTTATCAACGGTACTGAGCGCGTAATCGTATCTCAGTTACACCGTAGCCCAGGCGTGTTCTTTGACAGCGATAAGGGTAAAACCCATTCATCGGGTAAAGTGCTGTATAACGCACGTATCATCCCTTACCGTGGTTCATGGTTAGATTTCGAATTCGATCCGAAAGACAACCTGTTTGTGCGTATTGACCGTCGCCGTAAATTACCTGCGACCATTATTCTGCGCGCATTGAACTTTACGACTGAGCAGATCCTTGACCTGTTCTTCGACAAAGTTGTCTTCGAGATTCGTGACAATAAACTGCAGATGGAGCTGGTTCCAGAACGTCTGCGTGGCGAAACTGCGTCCTTCGATATCGAAGCTGACGGCAAGGTCTATGTTGAAAAAGGCCGCCGTATTACCGCACGCCACATTCGCCAATTGGAAAAAGACGGCATTACGCTGATCGAAGTTCCAGTTGAGTACATTGCTGGTAAAGTCGTCGCTAAAGATTTCATCGACGAGAATACCGGTGAGCTGATCTGTGCAGCCAACATGGAGCTGTCACTGGATCTGCTGGCTAAGCTGAGCCAAGCGGGTTACAAGCGTATCGAAACGCTGTTCACCAACGACTTGGATCACGGTGCTTATATTTCTGAGACCATTCGCGTCGATCCAACAAGCGACCGCTTAAGCGCGCTGGTTGAAATCTATCGCATGATGCGTCCTGGTGAGCCACCAACACGCGAAGCAGCTGAAAACCTGTTCGAGAACCTGTTCTTCTCCGAAGACCGCTATGATCTGTCTGCGGTTGGTCGTATGAAGTTCAACCGTTCTCTGCTGCGTGAAGAGATTGAAGGCTCCGGTATCCTGAGCAAAGACGACATCATTGAAGTGATGCGTAAACTCATCGATATCCGTAACGGTAAAGGCGAAGTGGACGATATCGACCACTTGGGTAACCGTCGTATCCGTTCCGTGGGCGAAATGGCTGAGAACCAGTTCCGTGTAGGTCTGGTACGTGTTGAGCGTGCAGTTAAAGAGCGTCTGTCTTTGGGCGACCTCGATATGCTGATGCCTCAGGACATGATCAACGCCAAGCCAATTTCTGCAGCCGTTAAAGAGTTCTTTGGTTCCAGCCAGCTGTCTCAGTTCATGGACCAAAACAACCCGCTGTCAGAAATTACGCATAAGCGTCGTATCTCCGCGTTGGGCCCAGGTGGTTTGACTCGTGAGCGCGCAGGCTTTGAAGTTCGAGACGTTCATCCGACTCACTACGGTCGTGTATGTCCAATCGAAACGCCTGAAGGTCCAAACATCGGTCTGATCAACTCCCTGTCTGTTTATGCGCAGACTAACGAATACGGCTTCTTGGAAACTCCATACCGCCGCGTTCGTGATGGAATTGTAACTGATGAGATTCATTACCTGTCTGCTATCGAAGAAGGCAACTACGTCATCGCTCAGGCGAACTCCAACTTGGACGACGAAGGCCGCTTTGTAGAAGATCTGGTTACTTGCCGTAGCAAAGGCGAATCAAGTTTGTTCAGCCGCGATCAGGTTGACTACATGGACGTTTCCACCCAGCAGGTGGTTTCTGTCGGTGCTTCCCTGATCCCGTTCTTGGAACACGATGACGCCAACCGTGCATTGATGGGTGCGAACATGCAACGTCAGGCCGTTCCAACTCTGCGTGCTGATAAGCCGCTGGTTGGTACCGGTATGGAACGTGCTGTAGCCGTTGACTCCGGTGTTACCGCTGTTGCTAAACGTGGTGGTGTGATCCAGTACGTGGATGCTTCTCGTATCGTTATCAAAGTTAACGAAGATGAGATGTACCCAGGCGAAGCAGGCATTGATATTTATAACCTGACCAAATACACCCGTTCTAACCAGAACACCTGCATCAGCCAGATGCCGTGTGTCAATCTGGGCGAACCAATTGAACGTGGCGACGTGCTGGCTGACGGCCCGTCTACCGATCTGGGTGAATTGGCTCTGGGTCAGAACATGCGCGTGGCATTCATGCCATGGAACGGTTACAACTTCGAAGACTCCATCTTGGTGTCTGAGCGTGTTGTACAGGAAGACCGCTTCACGTCTATCCACATCCAGGAACTGGCCTGTGTGTCTCGTGACACCAAACTGGGGCCTGAAGAGATCACCGCTGACATCCCTAACGTGGGTGAAGCAGCGCTCTCTAAACTGGATGAATCCGGTATCGTTTATATCGGTGCAGAAGTGAAAGGTGGTGACATTCTGGTTGGTAAAGTAACGCCTAAAGGCGAAACTCAGCTGACTCCAGAAGAGAAACTACTGCGCGCGATCTTCGGTGAGAAAGCATCTGATGTTAAAGATTCTTCTCTGCGCGTTCCAAACAGTGTTTCTGGTACCGTTATCGACGTACAGGTCTTTACTCGCGACGGCGTAGAAAAAGACAAACGTGCGCTTGAAATCGAAGAGATGCAGCTGAAGCAGGCTAAGAAAGACCTGACTGAAGAACTGCAGATCTTGGAAGCTGGCTTGTTTGCCCGTATCCATGACGTGCTGGTATCTGGTGGTGTTGAAGCTGAGAAATTGGCTAAGCTGCCACGCGACCGCTGGTTAGAACTGGGTCTGGCTGATGAAGCTAAACAGAACCAGCTCGAGCAGTTGGCTGAGCAGTACGACGAACTGAAATCTGATTTCGAGAAGAAACTGGATGCTAAGCGTCGTAAGATCACTCAGGGCGACGATCTGGCTCCAGGCGTACTGAAAATTGTTAAGGTTTATCTGGCTGTTAAACGTCAGATCCAACCTGGTGACAAGATGGCAGGCCGCCACGGTAACAAAGGTGTTATCTCTAAGATCAACCCGATCGAAGATATGCCTTACGATGAAAACGGTACTCCGGTAGACATCGTACTGAACCCGCTGGGCGTACCATCACGTATGAACATCGGTCAGATCCTGGAAACCCACTTGGGTATGGCTGCAAAAGGTATTGGTGAGAAAATTAACGCCATGCTGAAGCAGCAGCAGGAAGTGGCCAAGCTGCGTGAGTTCATTCAGAAAGCCTACGATCTGGGCGATAACACGCGTCAGACCGTTGATCTGAACACCTTTACCGATGACGAAGTTATGCGTCTGGCTGAGAACCTGAAAAAAGGTCTGCCAATCGCAACACCAGTCTTCGATGGTGCGAAAGAGAAAGAAATCAAAGAGCTTCTGACATTAGGTGGCATCCCTACCTCTGGTCAGATCACGCTGTTTGATGGCCGTACCGGCGAGCAGTTTGAGCGTCAGGTTACTGTCGGCTACATGTATATGCTGAAACTGAACCACTTGGTTGATGACAAAATGCATGCGCGTTCTACCGGTTCTTACAGCTTGGTTACTCAGCAGCCGCTGGGTGGTAAAGCTCAGTTCGGTGGTCAGCGCTTCGGTGAGATGGAAGTATGGGCACTGGAAGCGTATGGCGCTGCCTACACGCTGCAGGAAATGCTGACCGTCAAGTCCGACGATGTAAACGGCCGTACCAAGATGTACAAAAACATCGTGGATGGCGACCACCGTATGGAACCAGGCATGCCGGAATCCTTCAACGTATTGTTGAAAGAAATCCGCTCGCTCGGTATTAACATTGAGCTGGAAGACGAGTAATTCGTTCATTCGAATTGCAAGTAACACCAGCCGCTAAGCGCCCTGTGAAAGCGGGGCGCTTAGTCAGTGGTTGCACTGGTCACAGGGGCATTTGGGTGGTATCCGAATGCCCAACAGGTCTAACTCCGACAGGAGCCAATCCGTGAAAGACTTACTGAAGTTTCTGAAAGCTCAAACTAAGACCGAAGAGTTTGACGCGATCAAAATTGCTCTGGCCTCGCCAGACATGATCCGTTCTTGGTCTTTCGGCGAAGTTAAGAAGCCGGAAACCATTAACTACCGTACGTTCAAACCAGAACGTGACGGCCTTTTCTGCGCCCGTATCTTTGGGCCGGTAAAAGATTACGAATGCCTGTGCGGTAAGTACAAGCGTTTGAAACACCGCGGTGTTATCTGCGAAAAATGTGGTGTTGAAGTTACTCAGACTAAAGTACGTCGTGAGCGTATGGGCCATATCGAACTGGCTTCTCCGACTGCACATATCTGGTTCCTGAAATCACTGCCATCCCGTATCGGCTTGCTGTTAGACATGCCGCTGCGTGATATTGAACGCGTTCTGTATTTTGAGTCTTATGTCGTTGTTGAAGGCGGCATGACCAATCTGGAACGTCGTCAGATCCTGACTGAAGAGCAGTATCTGGACGCTCTGGAAGAGTTCGGTGACGAATTCGACGCGAAGATGGGTGCTGAAGCTATCCAAGGCCTGTTGAAAAACATGGATCTGGAAGCGGAATGCGAACAGCTGCGCGAAGAGTTGAACGAAACCAACTCCGAAACCAAACGTAAAAAGCTGACCAAGCGTATCAAGCTGCTGGAAGCGTTCGTTCAATCTGGTAACAAACCAGAGTGGATGATCCTGACCGTTCTGCCGGTTCTGCCGCCAGATCTGCGCCCATTGGTACCGCTGGACGGCGGTCGTTTTGCGACTTCTGACCTGAACGATCTGTATCGTCGCGTCATTAACCGTAACAACCGTCTGAAACGTCTGCTGGATCTGGCTGCGCCGGACATCATCGTACGCAACGAAAAACGTATGCTTCAGGAAGCGGTTGACGCCCTGTTGGATAACGGTCGTCGCGGCCGTGCGATCACCGGTTCAAACAAACGTCCTCTGAAATCTTTGGCCGATATGATCAAAGGTAAGCAGGGTCGTTTCCGTCAGAACCTGTTGGGTAAACGTGTTGACTACTCCGGTCGTTCTGTAATCACCGTAGGTCCATACCTGCGTCTGCATCAGTGCGGTCTGCCTAAAAAAATGGCGCTGGAGCTATTCAAGCCGTTCATCTACGGCAAGCTGGAACTGCGTGGTCTTGCTACCACCATTAAAGCTGCGAAGAAAATGGTTGAGCGCGAAGAAGCTGTCGTTTGGGATATCCTGGACGAAGTTATCCGCGAACACCCAGTGATGCTGAACCGTGCACCAACACTGCACCGTTTGGGTATCCAGGCATTTGAACCGTTACTGATCGAAGGTAAAGCTATTCAGCTTCACCCGCTGGTTTGTGCGGCATATAACGCCGACTTCGATGGTGACCAGATGGCTGTTCACGTACCGTTGACGCTGGAAGCCCAGCTGGAAGCGCGTGCGTTGATGATGTCTACCAACAACATCCTGTCACCTGCGAACGGCGAGCCAATCATCGTTCCTTCTCAGGACGTTGTATTGGGTCTGTATTACATGACTCGTGACTGTGTTAACGCTAAAGGCGAAGGCATGGTTCTGAGTGGCCCTAAAGAAGCAGAGCGTATTTATCGCGCTGGTCTGGCTTCTCTGCACGCTCGCGTTAAAGTGCGTATTACGCAAACCGAGAAAAATGCAGAAGGCGAATGGGTAACAAGTACCGGTTTGATCGACACCACCGTTGGTCGTGCGATTCTGTGGATGATTGTGCCTCAGGGCCTGCCATACAGCATCGTTAACCAGCCGTTGGGTAAAAAAGCGATCTCCAAGATGCTGAACACTTGTTACCGCATCCTGGGCTTGAAGCCGACCGTTATCTTTGCTGACCAGATCATGTACACCGGTTTTGCCTACGCTGCGCGTTCAGGTGCTTCCGTTGGTATCGATGATATGGTTATTCCAGAGAAGAAAGTGGAAATCATTTCTGAAGCCGAAGCAGAAGTTGCTGAGATTCAGGAACAGTTCCAGTCTGGTCTGGTTACAGCGGGCGAACGTTACAACAAAGTCATCGATATTTGGGCTGCGGCCAACGAACGTGTTGCTAAAGCGATGATGGAAAACCTGTCTACCGAGCTGGTTATTAACAGCAAGGGTGAAGAAGAGCGTCAGGTTTCCTTCAACAGTATCTTTATGATGGCCGACTCCGGTGCTCGTGGTTCTGCTGCGCAGATTCGTCAGCTGGCCGGTATGCGTGGTCTGATGGCTAAGCCAGATGGCTCCATCATCGAAACGCCAATCACCGCGAACTTCCGTGAAGGTCTGAACGTACTCCAGTACTTCATCTCTACTCACGGTGCTCGTAAAGGCTTGGCGGATACCGCACTGAAAACTGCGAACTCCGGTTACCTGACTCGTCGTCTGGTAGACGTAGCGCAAGACTTGGTCGTTATCGAAGATGACTGTGGTACCCACAACGGCATCGTGATGACTCCGGTTATCGAAGGTGGTGACGTTAAAGAGCCACTGCGCGATCGCGTATTGGGTCGTGTGACGGCTGAAGAAGTTCTGAAGCCAGGCACCGCAGATATTCTGGTTCCACGTAACACCCTGCTGAATGAAAAATGGTGTGATCTGTTAGAAGAACACTCCGTTGACATCATCAAGGTTCGTTCCGTTGTTAGCTGTGAAACCGACTTCGGTGTGTGTGCACACTGCTACGGTCGTGACTTGGCTCGTGGCCACATCATCAACAAGGGTGAGGCAATCGGGGTTATCGCGGCACAGTCCATCGGTGAACCGGGTACACAGCTGACGATGCGTACGTTCCACATCGGTGGTGCGGCATCTCGTGCGGCGGCAGAGTCCAGCATTCAGGTGAAAAACAAAGGTCATCTGAAACTGAACAACGCTAAGTTCGTTCTGAATAGCGATAAGAAGCTGGTTATTACCTCGCGTAATACCGAGCTGAAACTGATCGACGAATTCGGCCGTACTAAAGAAAGCTATAAAGTGCCTTACGGCTCTGTTATGGCTAAAGGCGATGGCGCTGAAGTCAACGGCGGCGAAACTGTAGCTAACTGGGACCCGCATACCATGCCGGTTGTTTCAGAAGTTAGCGGTTTCATCCGTTTCACTGACATCATCGATACTCAGACCATTACCCGCCAGACCGACGAACTGACCGGTTTGTCTTCTCTGGTTGTTCTGGATTCTGCAGAGCGTACCGGTAGCGGTAAAGATCTGCGTCCAGCACTGAAAATCGTTGACGCTAAAGGCGACGATGTATTGATCCCAGGCACCGATATGGCTGCTCAATACTTCCTGCCAGGTAAAGCGATCGTTCAGTTGGAAGATGGTACTCAGATCCATGCGGGTGACACCTTGGCGCGTATTCCTCAGGAATCCGGCGGTACCAAGGATATTACCGGTGGTCTGCCACGCGTTGCTGACCTGTTCGAAGCACGTCGTCCGAAAGAACCTGCGATCTTGGCAGAAATTACGGGTGTCATTTCCTTCGGTAAAGAAACCAAAGGTAAACGTCGTCTGGTAATTACTCCGCTGGATGGTAGCGAACCGTACGAAGAGATGATTCCGAAATGGCGTCAGCTGAACGTGTTCGAAGGCGAACGTGTAGAACGTGGTGACGTGGTTTCCGATGGTCCAGAATCTCCGCATGACATCCTGCGTCTGCGTGGCGTTCATGCTGTGACTCGTTATATCACCAACGAAGTGCAGGACGTTTACCGTCTGCAAGGCGTTAAGATTAACGATAAACACATCGAAGTCATCGTGCGTCAGATGCTGCGTAAAGCAACCATCGATAGCGCTGGTAGCTCTGAGTTCCTGGAAGGCGAACAGGTTGAGTTCTCTCGCGTTAAAATCGCGAACCGTGAGTTGGAAGCGAACGGCAAGATTGCGGCAACATACAGCCGTGACCTGCTGGGTATCACCAAAGCTTCTCTGGCGACTGAGTCCTTCATCTCTGCTGCTTCGTTCCAGGAAACAACTCGCGTTCTGACCGAAGCTGCCGTTGCTGGTAAGCGTGATGAACTGCGCGGCCTGAAAGAAAACGTAATCGTGGGTCGTCTGATCCCAGCCGGTACAGGTTACGCTTATCATCAGGATCGTGCTCGCCGTAAAGCTCAGGGCGAAGCTCCTGTTGCTCCACAGGTGAGTGCGGAAGAAGCTACTGCTAACTTGGCAGAGCTGCTGAACGCAAGCATGCGTGGCGACGACGAGTAATCGTTGATTCGTGCCTAATAAAAACCGCTCTTCGGAGCGGTTTTTTTATGTCTGAAATTTAGAAAATATCTTTAAACGAGGCAGGCTAACCGAGCTTCGGAGACTCGGTTAGCCTGTTTTGGTCAGCAGAGCTTAGAGGGATGAATGAGCTCTGACTAATGCCTTAGACTGCATCAGCGGATGTACTTTATGTTGCCTAATTTCTATTGCTACCCGATGTTTTTTAAACTGGAATATACGCTATTCAGAAACGTCTTTAGTTGCAGTGTTGCCTTTAAAACTGCGGCGTTCTTCCCAAATATCCATCCCAGTCTTTCCATACCGGCTGTAGCCCTGATGAAACTAGCGATGTTGCCACCTGAGCGGGAGTTCGTCCGTCGTGAGGCGTGAACTGTTCGAGCTCTGGATGATTATCGGCATAGCCTCCGGGCTGAGTTTTTGAAAATGCGCTGACGTTGTTGATAGCCAATGGTACGACGTTATCTCTGAATTCAGGAGATTCGCGCGTGGAGAGGGAGAGCTCGATCTCGGGGGCAAAAATACGAAATGCACAGATGGTTTGCACCAGCTGTGCTTCATCCATAATTGATGCCGGTTCGATACCACCGGTACAAGGGCGTAAGCGCGGGAACGAAATGGAGTATCGGCTCTGCCAATAAGTTTGCTGAAGCCACGTTAAATGCTCTGCAACCATAAAACAGTCGGTTCGCCAATTATCCGATAACCCAATCAGTGCGCCTATCCCGATCTTGTCGATCCCTGCTTTGCCTAAACGATCGGGAGTTTCAAGTCGCCAAAAGAAATCCTGCTTATTTCCTTTTAAGTGATGTTGAGCATACACCGAGGGATGATAGGTTTCTTGATAGACCATCACGCCATCTAACCCTAGCGTTTTGAGCTCTGCGTATTCTTCCTGTGCTAATGGCTGAACTTCCATCATTAGCGAACTGAAATGACGCCGGATTTTAGGTAAATGTTGGCGAAAATAATCCATCCCGACTTTTGCCTGATGCTCGCCGGTGACTAACAAAAGGCTGTCAAACCCCATAGCGCGAATAGCTTCACATTCACGTTCAATCTCAGCCCCATCCAGCGTTTTGCGCTTAAGGCGGTTACTCATGGAGAAGCCGCAATAGGTACAATCGTTAGCGCACAGATTTGAGAGATAAAGGGGAACGTAAAACCCTACCGTGTTGCCGAAGCGTTGGCGTGTAAGCTGCTGTGCTTTGTGTGCCATAGGCTCGAGATAGCCAGCCGCAGCCGGTGATAGCAGAGCCAACATATCTTCACGATTGGGCCGCGCGGCCATTAATGCACGTTCAACATCGGCATTAGTTTTGGCATTGATTCTTAGTCCAATATCATCCCAGTTCAGCTGTTGCCAGCATTGTGTGAAGGTTTCCACAATCTAAACCTCCTGTTTCGATGAATGCAAAAACCCGGTCAGTGGGCTGGTGGCGCTGGCATGATGGCTTGGAGACCCCAAACCGCTTTGGTAGGCAATCCGTCCAGCCTCAACGGCGAGTCTAAAAGCTTTTGCCATCGCCACGGGATCACGAGCAACAGCGATAGCGGTGTTAACCAAAACGGCGTCTGCGCCCAGTTCCATCGCTGCACTGGCATGGCTGGGAGCCCCGATCCCAGCATCGACCACTACTGGCACCTTCGCTTGCTCAATAATGATTTGTAGAAACTCTCGGGTAATAATTCCCTGATTAGAGCCAATCGGTGCGCCAAGCGGCATGACGGCGGCACAGCCTACTTCTTCTAAACGTTTACACAGCACAGGATCGGCACCGCAATACGGTAGAACAACAAAACCCGCTTTCACTAATATTTCTGCCGCTTTGAGGGTTTCTATCGGATCTGGCAGCAGGTAGCGAACGTCGGGATGAATTTCAAGTTTCACCCAGTGAGTTCCTAGTGCCTCGCGAGCCAGTTTGGCCGCAAATACGGCCTCTTCGGCAGTTTTTGCCCCTGAAGTATTGGGCAGCAGGCTGGCATTAAGCTGACGCAGTGGAGCAAGAATGGCGTCGTTGCCACTTTTAAGATCAACGCGTTTCATTGCCATCGTAATGAGCTGAGAGCCAGACTCATTGAGCGCTGCGAGCATTTTCTCCGCCGAAGAAAACTTTCCAGTTCCGGTGAAAAGGCGTGAAGAAAACGTTTTATCTGCAATCTGTAACATCTCAACCTCCAGCAATAGCTTGGAACACCACAATGTCATCTCCTTCGGCAAGCTGCTGTGTTGCCCAGTGCTCGCGGGGGAGAATTGTTTGATTAAGCGCAAGCGCAGTGCCTTGCTGGTGTCGGCCTAGTTGTGTCAGTAAGTTCTCGACGCTGGTGGGAGTATCGAGCGTTATTTTTTCATCGTTGACGGTGATCTTCATACGCTATGTGCTCCGCATACTGGGCAGGCAGGAGCGCGTTTCAGGCCAAACGTACGCCAGCTTTGCTGACGCCCATCGAATAGCCGCAGTTTTCCGGCTAAAGCAGAAGGCATACCGGCGAGCATCTTGATGGCTTCTAGGGCTTGTAACGTTCCGATCACGCCAACAACTGGGCCAAGTACGCCAGCATTACGGCAATTGCGCTGAGGCTCCACGTCATCTGGCCATAGGCATCGATAACAGCCCTGTGCAAACGGTGGTTCAATGACCATCAGTTGCCCGCCAAACCCCACGGCACTGCCGCTGATCAACGGTTTATTTTGGGAAACGCAGGCAGAATTTACCGCCTGACGCGTAGGCATGTTGTCGCTACAGTCGAGGATTAAATCGACCTGTGCCACAGCTTCCCGAAGAGCGTCACCGGCTAAGCGTTCAGATAGGGTGATGAACTCCACCTGAGGATTTAGCGCCTGTAGGCGTTGCTTCGCCGTCTCTGCTTTGTATTGCTCCAGATCGCGGGTGGTATATAGGATCTGGCGCTGGAGATTGCTGATATGCAGACGATCGTCGTCGGCGAGCAGGATCTTACCAACGCCCGCAGCCGCCAAATACAAGGCTGCCGGAGCGCCTAATCCACCCAATCCAACAATTAAAACGCTAGCGGCGCTGAGATTTTCCTGGCCCTGAGAGCCAATTTCTTCGAGCAACAGTTGGCGGCTATAGCGCATAAAATCGTGATCGCTAAGCATCGTTGGCTCTCCGATTCTCTATGAGCTGTAGCAAAGTGTCGGTAGCGGCCAGCCAGTCCGGCGCCTGCGTAATGGCGCTGACTACGGCAATGCTGCCGACACCACATTCCAGCACAGCGGGAACGCGATCGATACTGATCCCGCCGATGGCGACGGTGGAGTAATCAGGAATACGAGCAACCTGCCGTTTGAGATCGATAAGCCCCTGTGGCGCAGACGGCATCACTTTGGTTTGGGTGGGGAATATATGGCCTAATGCGATATATGAGGGGCGATAAGACAGAGCACGATCCATTTCGGCATCGTCATGTGTGGAAAGTCCTAGACGAAGCTGCGCGTTGCTGATCGCTTGAAGATCGGCGATATCCAGATCTTCTTGGCCTAGGTGGACGCCGTAAGCACAATGTTTAATGGCGAGCTGCCAATAATCATTAATAAATAAACGTGCCTGGTAGTGTCGGCCTAAGGCAATGGCGTGAGCAATATCAGACTCTACCGCCTGTTCTGGTAGATCTTTGATTCGCAACTGGATCGTGCGCACGCCTGCCTTAAGCAGGTGCTCAATCCATTCAACGCTATCGACAACGGGATAAAGACCAAGGCGTTGTTCGGTTGCTGGGAAGGTTAGTAAAGCCATTAGCTTTTCTCCGTTTGTAGGTTGCTGGCGGTGTGATAGATCTCGCTACCTTTCGCACGAAAGGCTTCAGACATCTGTGCCATACCCACTTCAACCGGTTGGGCTAACTCTTCCTGTTTTGCGGCATAGTCACGCACTTCCTGAGAGATCTTCATTGAGCAGAATTTTGGCCCACACATGGAGCAAAAATGTGCCACTTTGCCTGATTCTTGCGGCAGCGTTTCGTCGTGATAGGCTCTTGCCGTATGCGGATCGAGTGCCAGATTGAACTGATCTTCCCAACGGAATTCAAAGCGGGCTTTTGACATGGCGTTATCGCGGATCTGAGCGCCCGGATGCCCTTTGGCAAGATCGGCGGCATGCGCTGCGATCTTGTAAGTGATGAGGCCTTGTTTGACGTCTTCTTTGTTGGGTAATCCTAAGTGCTCTTTCGGGGTGACGTAGCAGAGCATGGCACAACCGAACCAGCCAATCATGGCGGCGCCGATGCCTGAGGTGAAATGGTCATAACCTGGAGCAATATCCGTTGTCAGTGGCCCCAGCGTATAAAACGGTGCTTCGTGGCAGTGCTCTAGCTCTTCGGTCATGTTGCGGCGGATCATCTGCATTGGCACATGCCCAGGGCCTTCGATCATGACCTGAACATCATATTCCCATGCAATCTTGGTGAGCTCGCCGAGCGTATGGAGTTCTGCAAACTGAGCTTCATCGTTAGCATCTTGAATCGAGCCCGGACGCAATCCATCGCCCAATGAGAGCGACACATCATAGGCTGCACAGATTTGGCAAATTTCACGGAAGCGCTCGAAGAGGAAGTTTTCTTTATGATGTGAAAGGCACCATTTGGCCATAATCGAACCGCCACGGGAGACGATCCCGGTTAGGCGCTTAGCCGTCATTGGAACGTAGCGTAACAGTACACCGGCGTGAATAGTAAAATAGTCAACGCCTTGTTCTGCCTGTTCTAGTAGCGTATCGCGGAAGATTTCCCAGTTGAGGTTTTCGGCAATACCGTTCACTTTTTCCAATGCTTGATAGATTGGAACGGTGCCGATGGGCACTGGGCTGTTGCGTAAAATCCACTCTCGCGTTTCATGAATATAGCGGCCGGTGGACAAATCCATCACGGTATCCGCTCCCCAACGGGTAGACCACACCAGTTTTTCCACTTCTTCTTCAATCGAAGAGGTCACGGCGGAGTTACCGATATTTGCGTTCACCTTCACCAAGAAATTACGCCCAATAATCATAGGTTCTGATTCTGGGTGATTGATATTGGAAGGGATAATGGCGCGTCCGGCGGCCACTTCACTGCGGACAAATTCGGCCGTGATATCTTTTGGCAGCAGCGCACCAAAATTTTGCCCGGGATGTTGCTGACGCAGTACATCGCCACGAATACGTTCGCGGCCCATGTTTTCACGGATAGCGATGAACTCCATTTCTGGCGTGACGATCCCCTGACGTGCGTAATGAAGCTGTGTTACACATTTGCCAGTTTTAGCGCGACGTGGCTGTGGCAGGTTGTCGAAGCGTAAATGATCGAGCCCGTCATCGGCTAAGCGCTGTTGGGTATAGGCTGAGCTCAGTTGATCCAGCGACTCGGTATCACCTCGTTCGGCAATCCATGGATGGCGCAGCGGCTTCAAGCCATTACGCACGTCTAAATCGGCATTGGGATCGCCATAGGGGCCTGCAGTATCGTAAACGGGGATCGGCTCGTTGGGCTCATACTGTGGGTTATCTTTGCTGCCGCCAAGCAGCGTTGGACTAAGCTGGATCTCGCGCATCGGCACGCGAATATCCTCACGCGAGCCGGTTAGGTAGATGCGTTGGGAGTTAGGGTAGGCTTCACCGCGTAGATGATCGATAAAGGCTTGGGCCTGCGCGCGTTGTTCACGGCGAGAAAGTGGGGCTTGGTTCGTTTCTTTTTTATTCATAGACATAGCAAATTCCTACCAGTGTTCTGGTTTAACAATGATTAAAAATCAAGTTGGAGAATTGCTTGTCTGGAGCTCGGAGGGAGTAATAGATAGCAGGCAACCCATCAGCGATAGATAAATGCTGGTGGGTGCAAAGGATTACTCTTGTTCCCTTCGCGGGTATTAACCCGATCAGGTTCCGCGGATCCCGAATTAACGGTCTCAGCCTGAAGTGGGAAAGGATCCCGCTCACTAGGCACTCCGACAAGAGAGCCCAGTGTAGGAGCGGGAGAGCAAAACTGCAAGCTGTTAACTAAGCTGTAATGTCTATGCTACTTTCAGGCGTTATGCTGGGCGCGCCAATGAATCATCATTATCCGCAGCAGGCGTATTGGCTTGCCAGATGTCATAGGCAATTTGGATCAGGTTGTCTTCTAAGGCAAAACGGGCGGCTAGCGTTTCCCCAATGTGTGAAAGGGCGTCATGAAGAGCTAAACACTCTTCTTCGCTCAGTTCATCATCGGTAAAGCGATCGTGAAACGCCATAATCAGCTTGGTATTATCGTGTAGCGCAGGATAGATTTTTTTTGTTACCGCCATGTGTGGGCTGTCATCGCCGCCAACCAGTTCTACGATACGATCGTAAACATGGAAATGACCGGCTGAGAGGTAATCAACCAGATTGTGGCAGAAGTTCTCCAGCGCTTTTTCATTGAGCGGGGTATGCTTTTCTTTATTTGGTTTAATACCAACCAGTGCACAATAGGCCACGAGCAGTTGCTTGCGGGCTTGCAACCATTGGTCGATTAATTCATTACTACCACCTACGCGTTGAGTCAGATGTTCGAGACGGTTGAGCATATATTCAACTCCATGAGGTAAATGTTACAAATTAGCAACAATCGAATGCCAGATTAGCAGAGGTTTAATGTCAAAGATATGGAACAACAGTTAAAAGATGATGACATCGGCTGGTGGGTAATTAGTCATGAAGGTAAGGTCTGGCTACCCCGTGGCGATCTGCCTTTTGGTTCTGCCCTGCAATGGCAACTCAGCACCAAATCGGCGCACCAAATTGGCGAGTGGGAAGGACATCCCATGTGGTTGATAGAAGAGGCGCGTCGGCAAGATATGGTGTCAGTTCGCCAACTGATTGACGTTGATCGCGGCCTTTTCCAGCTCGTTGGCCGTGGTGTTCAACTGGCCGAGTTTTTCCGTTCGCATACGTTTTGTGGTTATTGTGGACATGAGATGTACTCCAGTCGCTCAGAGTGGGCAAGTATGTGCCCTAACTGCCGCCAGCGTTATTATCCGCAAATTGCGCC
Organism: Hafnia alvei; assembly: GCF_034424155.1. Classification (NCBI taxonomy): domain Bacteria; kingdom Pseudomonadati; phylum Pseudomonadota; class Gammaproteobacteria; order Enterobacterales; family Hafniaceae; genus Hafnia; species Hafnia alvei. The sequence continues at coordinate 293,194 of NZ_CP139992.1, forward strand.
GTGCATTATCGTGGCTATTCGTCGCGGCGATGAGATCCTGTTGGCGCAACATAAGCGTCACCGGAACGGTATACACACCGTATTGGCGGGTTTTGTTGAGGTGGGCGAAACGCTTGAGCAAGCTGCCGCACGTGAAATTATGGAAGAGAGTCGCGTTCAAATTAAAAACCTGCGCTACGTTGCTTCTCAGCCGTGGCCGTTCCCGCACTCATTGATGGTGGCTTTTATGGCGGATTATGCAGGCGGAGAACTTCAGCACGATCCAAAAGAGTTATTGAATGCGGGTTGGTATCGCTATGACAATCTACCTCAGCTGCCGCCAGCAGGCACGGTAGCGCGGCGTTTAATTGAAGATACCGTAGCACTTTGTCGAGAAGACACAGAAGGCGAATAACGCATGCTACAATGCGATGAGATTATTTAGGGAGCCAAAGGATGACTGAACTGAAGAACGACCGCTACCTGCGCGCACTATTGCGCCAGCCTGTAGACATAACACCGGTATGGATGATGCGTCAGGCCGGACGTTATTTGCCAGAATATAAAGCCACCCGTGCTCAGGCCGGTGATTTTATGTCTTTGTGCAAAAATGCTGAGTTAGCCTGTGAAGTCACACTTCAACCGCTGCGCCGTTATGCGCTAGATGCGGCAATTCTGTTTTCAGACATTTTGACTATTCCTGATGCGATGGGGCTTGGACTCTATTTTGAAACGGGTGAAGGCCCTCGTTTCTCATCACCGATTACCTGTAAAGCCGATGTAGAAAAACTGCCCATTCCCGATCCTGAAGATGAATTGGGGTATGTGATGAATGCGGTACGCACCATCCGTAAAAATCTGGAAGGACAGGTTCCACTGATTGGTTTCTCTGGAAGCCCGTGGACGCTCGCGACCTATATGGTGGAAGGCGGCAGCAGCAAAGCTTTCACCAAAATTAAAAAGATGATGTATGCCGAGCCAGCAACGCTGCATCTGCTGCTGGATAAACTGGCCGATAGCGTGATTTTGTACCTCAATGCGCAGATCCGCGCTGGCGCTCAGTCAGTCATGATTTTTGATACATGGGGCGGCGTGCTGACAGGCCGTGACTATCGCCTGTTCTCGCTACACTACATGCATAAAATCGTTGATGGGCTGATCCGTGAACATGACGGTCGTCGTGTTCCCGTGACGTTATTCACCAAAGGTGGTGGTCAGTGGCTGGAAGCTATGGCTGAAACCGGCTGTGACGCGTTAGGTTTAGACTGGAGCACGGATATCGCCGATGCTCGTCGCCGTGTCGGTGACAAAGTCGCGCTGCAAGGCAATATGGATCCTTCCATGCTGTATGCGCCTGCGGCTCGAATTGAGCAGGAAGTCTCGACTATCCTAGACGGTTTCGGAGAGGGCACTGGGCACGTATTCAATCTTGGTCACGGTATCCATCAGGATGTGCCGCCAGAAAATGCAGGAACCTTTGTTGAGGCTGTCCATCGGCTTTCAGCTAAGTATCATCGATAGGACTTAAAGCATGGATATGCAAGCACTGCGCGAAGAGCAGATGGAAAAAGCGAGCCAGATTGTTCGTATCGACGATCTAGGGTTTGAACAACCGACGCTTATCGCCGGTGCTGATGTGGGTTTTGAGCAAGGGGGCGAAGTTACGCGAGCGGCTATCGCAGTGTTACGTTATCCCTCCCTTGAGCTGGTGGAATACCAGATAGCACGTATCGAAACTCAAATGCCGTATATTCCTGGTTTTCTTTCGTTTCGTGAATATCCTGCGCTGCTCAAGGCGTGGGGTATGCTACAACACCGGCCACAGTTGGTGGTGGTCGATGGACAGGGAATTGCACATCCGCGTCGTTTAGGCGTTGCTAGCCATTTTGGCTTGCTTGCGGATGTTCCCACTATCGGCGTTGCTAAAAGCCGCCTGTGCGGCCAGTTTGCCCCTTTAGATAATGCCGTGGGTGCCTTGCAGCCGCTCAATGACAAACAAGAGCAAATTGGTTGGGTTTGGCGCAGTAAAGCACGCTGTAACCCGTTGTTTATATCAACGGGGCATCGTATCAGTTTGCCTACGGCTTTATCTTTTATTCAAAGCTGTATGCGAGGCTATCGCTTACCTGAACCCACGCGTTGGGCAGATGCCATCGCCTCTAATCGACCAGCTTTTCAACGCTGGTTACTCCAAGATTCTGATAATCGCGTGTAGATATAGGGATCTCTTGATTTTTCAGTTACACTGCGCCGGAATTATTTTTCAGAGACTTACTTTTCTCTAAGAGACTTAGCATGCTGCGTAACCCGATTCACAAACGGCTAGAAAAGCTGGAAAGCTGGCAACATCTTACGTTCATCGCCAGTTTGTGTGAACGTATGTACCCAAATTATCAGGCATTTTGCCTGCAAACCGGATTTGGCGATCCTATGGTTTACCGCCGAATTCTGGATCTGATTTGGGAAACATTGACGGTAAAAGACGCTAAAGTGAATTTCGACAACCAGTTAGAGAAACTGGAAGAGGCAATTCCGTCAGCTGACGACTATGATATTTACGGTGTTTACCCTGCGATTGACGCTTGTATTGCGTTGGGTGAAGCTGTGCACTCCCGTTTAAGCGGTGAGATGCTAGAACATGCGATTACAGTCAGTGAAACATCACTGCGTACCGTCGGCATGCTGGAAATGACTCAGGCCGGTCGTGAAATGACCGATGAAGAGTTGAAAGAATTACCGGCAATGCAAGATGAGTTAGACATCCAATGGGAGATTTTCCGCCTGCTCGTTGAATGCGAGGAGCGCGATTTAGAGCTCATCAAAGGATTAAGATCTGACCTGCGTGAAGCAGGTGTCAGTAATATCGGTGTAAATTTAGCGCAATAAGACGGCAAAACGTGATTTAACACCTGATTTGTCGTCCCTTAAGGCTTCACATTCGTACCCCGGTTGTTCTACATTTGGGGGGCGTAAAAAAAGTGGCTATCGGTGCGTGTATGCAGGAGAGTGCTGTCAATCGGCATATCCGTCGCACTCGATGCTTTGCAAACGATAAACACACTGTAAGGATAACTTATGAACAAGACTCAACTGATTGATGTAATCGCAGAAAAAGCTGACCTGTCTAAAACTCAGGCTAAGGCAGCTCTGGAATCTACTCTGGCAGCGATTACCGAGTCTCTGAAAGACGGTGATGCAGTACAATTGGTTGGTTTCGGTACTTTTAAAGTGAATCATCGTAACGAGCGCACTGGCCGCAACCCGCAGACTGGTATGGAAATCAAAATTGCAGCAGCAAACGTACCAGCGTTCGTTTCTGGTAAAGCTCTGAAAGACGCAGTTAAATAAGACCGCGTGATTCACAGCCTGTTTGTGAAAGAAGTAAACAGGGGGGCGTTGACGCCCCTTTTGTTCATCTGTAAACCTGTAGCGGCATTACTGATCGCGGCAGGGCTTGCTGTGACGCTCTCTGGTTGCAGTTCGCAAAACCCCTCCCCTCGTTTTACGGCAACTGGCTATATCGCCGATCAAGGCATGATGCGCATTTGGCGTAAAGACGATCCTCAGCATCAGCCGCAGGCAATTATGAGTGTCTATAGCCCCTTAGAAGGGAAAGGCACGGTAATCAGCTACTACGCCTATCAAGATGGCAAATTGAACCTAGTACGGCAAACTGTGCAGGGCAATGAGCAAAACGTTATTGAGCTTCGGTTAGATGAGAAGGGCGAAATCAGCTTTATGCAGCGCCAAATTGGCAATCAGCGACAGCTACTCACGTCTGACGATATCGCCCGAAGCCAATACCAGTCCCGCCATATGGTTGAAGTCTCAGAAGCACTGCGAGTCGGTAAAGTTCACCTCATCCAAGGCCGTTGGCAGAATGGTCAGTTCACGAGCTGCGCGGGGGAAACTCAATCTCTGAAGCTAGAAGCGTGGCAGTTGAATTGGATCGAAAGCCGAGCCGCACGTTCGTCTCAGCCTCTCGGGATAGCATGGCTTGATGCGCCAGAAGGCCGCCAGCTATTGCTGGCAGCCAATGAAGATTTTTGCAGTTGGGAACCGACGGTAGATACGCTGTAAAGAAAACCGAGAACCACCGTGATGATCCTCGGTCTGGGGGTTATTAACGACCGCGCCCGATAGCCCGATAGCCAATATCCTGACGATAGAAACTCTCTTTCCAGCCGACCTGTTTTGCGAGCTGATACGCATTTTTCTGTGCTTGCTCGATTCCATGTCCTAGGGCAGTGACGCACAATACGCGCCCGCCATGAGTCACCACATCGTTGCCCTGCATTTGGGTGCCTGCGTGGAAAACTTTCTCGCCCTCTGCGGAAACCGACGGCAGGCCATGAATGACATCACCGGTTCGATAATCTCCAGGATATCCGCCCGCAGCGATCACGACGCCTAGCGCGTCACGTTCATCCCACAGTGACTCTTTCTCGTTTAATTTACCCTCAGCACCGGCTAGGCAAAGCTCTACCAAGTCTGATTTCATGCGTAGCATGATAGGCTGAGTTTCAGGGTCGCCAAATCGACAGTTAAACTCGATAACTTTTGGCTCGCCTTGGGCTGAAATCATCAGGCCTGCGTAAAGAAAACCAGAGTACGGGTTACCCTCTTTCGCCATGCCGTGCACCGTTGGCCAGATCACCTCATCCATAACGCGCTGGTGAATTTCATCGGTGACCACCGGTGCCGGTGAATATGCACCCATGCCGCCGGTATTTGGCCCAGTGTCGCCATCGCCGACCCGTTTATGATCTTGGCTGGTGGCCATTGGTAGCACGTTCTTTCCGTCAACCATGACGATAAAGCTCGCTTCTTCGCCGTCGAGGAACTCTTCAACGACGATGCGATGGCCTGCGTCACCAAATGCGTTGCCTGCCAACATATCGTGAACCGCGGCTTCGGCTTCTTCGAGCGTCATCGCAACAATTACGCCTTTGCCTGCGGCCAGACCGTCGGCCTTGATAACGATAGGTGCGCCTTGGCTACGGATATAGCTAATGGCGGGTTCGACATCGGTAAAGTTACGATACTGGGCTGTGGGAATACGATGACGAGCCAAGAAATCTTTGGTGAATGCTTTTGAGCCTTCTAACTGAGCGGCTGCCTGTGATGGGCCGAAAATTTTCAGCCCCGCCGCTTGGAACGCATCCACGACGCCAATCACCAGCGGCGCTTCAGGGCCAACAATTGTCAGGCCAATATCATGGCTTTGGGCAAATGCCAAAAGCGCGTTGATATCGGTTGCTGAGATATCGACGTTTTCTAGGGCTGGCTCCAGCGCAGTCCCCGCATTACCTGGGGCTACGTAGACTTTATCTGCTAACGGCGATTGAGCCGCTTTCCATGCTAGTGCGTGCTCACGGCCGCCGTTACCGATAATCAGGATATTCATGCGCTCACCTCAAAAGGTGCGCCCGCAGGCGCACGAAAAACAGAAGAGATTAATAAAGATAAAAATGATTAATGACGGAAATGACGCATATCCGTGAAGATCATGGCGATCCCGTGCTCATTCGCAGCGGCGATGACTTCATCATCACGAATAGAACCCCCTGGCTGAATAACGCAGGTGATGCCGACGGATGCAGCAGCATCAATACCGTCGCGGAATGGGAAGAAAGCATCTGATGCCATCACGGAGCCCGCGACTTCTAATCCTTCATCGGCGGCTTTGATGCCGGCGATTTTGGCAGAGTACACGCGGCTCATCTGGCCAGCACCAATGCCGATGGTCATTTTGTCTCGGGCATAAACGATAGCGTTGGATTTCACAAATTTGGCTACTTTCCAGCAAAACAGCGCATCACGCATTTCCTGTTCGGTTGGTTGGCGAGTGGTGACGACGCGCAGGTCGGATTCTTTGACCATGCCTAAATCGCGGTCCTGAACCAGTAAGCCGCCGTTAACGCGTTTGAAATCTAATCCATTTTGGCGAGCATCCCATTCACCACAGGCTAAGACACGCACGTTTTGTTTGGCTGCCAGCAGCTCAAGCGCAGGTTCGCTGATGTGTGGGGCAATAATGACTTCGACAAACTGACGGCTAATAATCGCCTGAGCGGTTTCGGCGTCGAGCTCACGGTTAAAGGCAATGATGCCGCCAAAGGCAGAGGTTGGGTCAGTTTTATAAGCGCGCTCGTAGGCATCTAAAATAGAACCACCAACGGCAACACCGCACGGGTTAGCATGCTTCACAATCACACAAGCTGGCTCACTAAACTCTTTCACACACTCCAACGCTGCATCGGTATCAGCAATGTTGTTGTAAGAAAGCGCTTTGCCCTGAAGCTGATTGGCGGTTGCAACAGATGCTTCAGTCACATTCTCTTCTATATAGAAGGCAGCATCCTGATGGCTGTTTTCTCCGTAGCGCATATCTTGTTTCTTTATATAGCTCAGATTCAGCGTGCGAGGGAAGCGGCCAGAAGGTTCTTCGGTATTACCATAATAAGGAGGAACCATCGTTCCAAAGTAATTCGCGATCATGCCATCGTAGGCAGCGGTGTGCTCGAATGCCTTAATGGCTAAATCGAAACGCGTCGCGTGGGTTAAAGAACCCTCATTGCTATCCATCTCATTAATGATGGCATCGAAGTCACTATTGTTCACCACAATCGCAACGTCTTTATGATTCTTGGCTGCCGAGCGCACCATGGTTGGTCCACCGATATCGATATTCTCAACGGCGTCGGCTAAAGAGCAATCTGGGCGAGCTACGGTCTGAGCGAAGGGATAAAGATTCACAACAACCATATCGATAGGCTTAATATCGTGGTGAGACATAATGTCATCGTCTTGGCCGCGACGACCAAGAATTCCGCCATGCACTTTAGGATGCAAAGTCTTCACTCGGCCATCCATCATTTCGGGGAATCCGGTGTAATCAGAAACCTCGGTCACGGGTAAACCTGCTTCCGCTAACAGGCGGGCAGTGCCGCCGGTTGAAAGCAGCTCAACGCCACGCGAACTGAGCGCCTGAGCAAACTCAACAATACCGGCTTTATCAGATACGCTGAGCAGCGCACGGCGAATCGGACGGTAAGCGGAAGCTGAGCTCGTGTTTTGTGAACTGGAATGCATGGTAGTTATATCCCTCGGCTATGGAATCGCAATATAAAGAGCGTTATGTGAATACGGTATGCCCGTTTTATTCAAATAACGCCCCTTCGTTGGAAGAGGTCGAAAGATTTTAGCGCATCCAGATTGTAACGAAAACGTTTGCGTGATGCTCGTCAAATTTGTCACCAATATCGTTCTGTGGATAAGTTTGTGCACAAATAGGTATAAAGCGGGGTTTTGCTGTGGAATGCAGCAAACGATCAATTTAATGGAAATTAAGGGTTGTCAGCCCGTGAGAACTCCCTATAATGCGCCTCCATCGACACGGAACATGTGAATCACTTCACACCGTATCGGCGGTTTCGATAAGAAATCGCAAGAGAAAAAATCCTGAAATTTAGGGTTGACTCTGAAAGAGGAAAGCGTATTATACGCCACCTCGAGTTAGCAAGCTTAGTCTCCTAACTCACTGCTCTTTAACAATTTATCAGACAATCTGTGTGGGCACTCACAAGACAATATCTAACGTCCTCGGACGATAAAATATTAAAGTCTTGAAGAGTGACCAAGCAGTAATTCATTTAGTTGAATTATTACGAAAGTTAATTTTCGAGCATCGCTTCACTTGTTGAAGCAAATCAAGCTTTTAATTGAAGAGTTTGATCATGGCTCAGATTGAACGCTGGCGGCAGGCCTAACACATGCAAGTCGAGCGGTAGCACAAGAGAGCTTGCTCTCTGGGTGACGAGCGGCGGACGGGTGAGTAATGTCTGGGAAACTGCCTGATGGAGGGGGATAACTACTGGAAACGGTAGCTAATACCGCATGATGTCTTCGGACCAAAGTGGGGGACCTTCGGGCCTCACGCCATCAGATGTGCCCAGATGGGATTAGCTAGTAGGTGGGGTAATGGCTCACCTAGGCGACGATCTCTAGCTGGTCTGAGAGGATGACCAGCCACACTGGAACTGAGACACGGTCCAGACTCCTACGGGAGGCAGCAGTGGGGAATATTGCACAATGGGCGCAAGCCTGATGCAGCCATGCCGCGTGTATGAAGAAGGCCTTCGGGTTGTAAAGTACTTTCAGCGAGGAGGAAGGCATTGTGGTTAATAACCACAGTGATTGACGTTACTCGCAGAAGAAGCACCGGCTAACTCCGTGCCAGCAGCCGCGGTAATACGGAGGGTGCAAGCGTTAATCGGAATTACTGGGCGTAAAGCGCACGCAGGCGGTTTGTTAAGTCAGATGTGAAATCCCCGAGCTTAACTTGGGAACTGCATTTGAAACTGGCAAGCTAGAGTCTTGTAGAGGGGGGTAGAATTCCAGGTGTAGCGGTGAAATGCGTAGAGATCTGGAGGAATACCGGTGGCGAAGGCGGCCCCCTGGACAAAGACTGACGCTCAGGTGCGAAAGCGTGGGGAGCAAACAGGATTAGATACCCTGGTAGTCCACGCTGTAAACGATGTCGACTTGGAGGTTGTGCCCTTGAGGCGTGGCTTCCGGAGCTAACGCGTTAAGTCGACCGCCTGGGGAGTACGGCCGCAAGGTTAAAACTCAAATGAATTGACGGGGGCCCGCACAAGCGGTGGAGCATGTGGTTTAATTCGATGCAACGCGAAGAACCTTACCTACTCTTGACATCCAGAGAATTTAGCAGAGATGCTTTAGTGCCTTCGGGAACTCTGAGACAGGTGCTGCATGGCTGTCGTCAGCTCGTGTTGTGAAATGTTGGGTTAAGTCCCGCAACGAGCGCAACCCTTATCCTTTGTTGCCAGCGCGTAATGGCGGGAACTCAAAGGAGACTGCCGGTGATAAACCGGAGGAAGGTGGGGATGACGTCAAGTCATCATGGCCCTTACGAGTAGGGCTACACACGTGCTACAATGGCATATACAAAGAGAAGCAAACTCGCGAGAGCAAGCGGACCTCATAAAGTATGTCGTAGTCCGGATTGGAGTCTGCAACTCGACTCCATGAAGTCGGAATCGCTAGTAATCGTAGATCAGAATGCTACGGTGAATACGTTCCCGGGCCTTGTACACACCGCCCGTCACACCATGGGAGTGGGTTGCAAAAGAAGTAGGTAGCTTAACCTTCGGGAGGGCGCTTACCACTTTGTGATTCATGACTGGGGTGAAGTCGTAACAAGGTAACCGTAGGGGAACCTGCGGTTGGATCACCTCCTTACCTAAAGATAGCGTTAAGTGCAGTGTCCACACAGATTGTCTGATGAAATTAATGAGCAAGAGCACCTGTTGATGTCGTGAGTTTTAAGACTCATGCTGATACGAAACGAGAAAGCGAAAGCTTTGTCGGTATTTTCGTGTCCCCATCGTCTAGAGGCCTAGGACACTGCCCTTTCACGGCTGTAACAGGGGTTCGAATCCCCTTGGGGACGCCATTCCGATAATGAGTGAAAGACATTATCACCTGAATATCTTAAAGATGACTTTATTAAGTCGTGTTTAAGATATTGCTCTTTAACAATCTGGAACAAGCTGAAATTTGAAAGCTTAAGCAACTGTGAGACACACTGACACAGTTTGCATTAAGCAGTCTCTCAATTTTTTGCAATCTTGAATGCTGTCTTGAACCGGTTCGTAACCGCGTTCACTAAAAAGACACCTTCGGGTTGTGAGGTTAAGTGACTAAGCGTACACGGTGGATGCCTAGGCAGTCAGAGGCGATGAAGGACGTGCTAATCTGCGATAAGCGTCGGTAAGCTGATATGAAGCGTTATAACCGACGATTTCCGAATGGGGAAACCCAGTGTGATTCGTCACACTATCGTTAAGTGAATACATAGCTTAACGAAGCGAACCAGGGGAACTGAAACATCTAAGTACCCTGAGGAAAAGAAATCAACCGAGATTCCCCTAGTAGCGGCGAGCGAACGGGGAGCAGCCCAGAACCTTAATCAGCGTATGTGTCAGAGGAACGGTCTGGAAAGTCCGGCGATACAGGGTGATAGCCCCGTACTTGAAAATGCATACGTTGTGAGTTCGATGAGTAGGGCGGGACACGTGACATCCTGTCTGAATATGGGGGGACCATCCTCCAAGGCTAAATACTCCTGACTGACCGATAGTGAACCAGTACCGTGAGGGAAAGGCGAAAAGAACCCCGGCGAGGGGAGTGAAATAGAACCTGAAACCGTGTACGTACAAGCAGTGGGAGCCTCTTTTATGGGGTGACTGCGTACCTTTTGTATAATGGGTCAGCGACTTATATTTTGTAGCAAGGTTAACCGAATAGGGGAGCCGTAGGGAAACCGAGTCTTAACTGGGCGTCAAGTTGCAAGGTATAGACCCGAAACCCGGTGATCTAGCCATGGGCAGGTTGAAGGTTGGGTAACACTAACTGGAGGACCGAACCGACTAATGTTGAAAAATTAGCGGATGACTTGTGGCTGGGGGTGAAAGGCCAATCAAACCGGGAGATAGCTGGTTCTCCCCGAAAGCTATTTAGGTAGCGCCTCGTGAACTCATCTTCGGGGGTAGAGCACTGTTTCGACTAGGGGGTCATCCCGACTTACCAACTCGATGCAAACTACGAATACCGAAGAATGTTATCACGGGAGACACACGGCGGGTGCTAACGTCCGTCGTGAAGAGGGAAACAACCCAGACCGCCAGCTAAGGTCCCAAAGTCATAGTTAAGTGGGAAACGATGTGGGAAGGCATAGACAGCCAGGATGTTGGCTTAGAAGCAGCCATCATTTAAAGAAAGCGTAATAGCTCACTGGTCGAGTCGGCCTGCGCGGAAGATGTAACGGGGCTAAACTATGCACCGAAGCTGCGGCAGCGACACTTAGGTGTTGTTGGGTAGGGGAGCGTTCTGTAAGCCGTTGAAGGTGGCTCGTGAGGGTTGCTGGAGGTATCAGAAGTGCGAATGCTGACATAAGTAACGATAAAGCGGGTGAAAAACCCGCTCGCCGGAAGACCAAGGGTTCCTGTCCAACGTTAATCGGGGCAGGGTGAGTCGACCCCTAAGGCGAGGCCGAAAGGCGTAGTCGATGGGAAACAGGTTAATATTCCTGTACTCGGTGTTACTGCGAAGGGGGGACGGAGAAGGCTAGGCTATCCGGGCGACGGTTGTCCCGGTTTAAGCGTGTAGGGGGAAAGCATTGGTAAATCCGTGCTTTTATTAACCCTGAGGCGTGATGACGAGTCACTACGGTGATGAAGTAGTTGATGCCAAGCTTCCAGGAAAAGCCTCTAAGCTCTAGGTAACATTGAATCGTACCCCAAACCGACACAGGTGGTCAGGTAGAGAATACCAAGGCGCTTGAGAGAACTCGGGTGAAGGAACTAGGCAAAATGGTGCCGTAACTTCGGGAGAAGGCACGCTGGCGCGTAGGTGAAGTCCCTTGCGGATGGAGCTGAAGCCAGTCGAAGATACCAGCTGGCTGCAACTGTTTAATAAAAACACAGCACTGTGCAAACACGAAAGTGGACGTATACGGTGTGACGCCTGCCCGGTGCTGGAAGGTTAATTGATGGGGTCAGCCGCAAGGCGAAGCTCTTGATCGAAGCCCCAGTAAACGGCGGCCGTAACTATAACGGTCCTAAGGTAGCGAAATTCCTTGTCGGGTAAGTTCCGACCTGCACGAATGGCGTAATGATGGCCAGGCTGTCTCCACCCGAGACTCAGTGAAATTGAACTCGCTGTGAAGATGCAGTGTACCCGCGGCAAGACGGAAAGACCCCGTGAACCTTTACTATAGCTTGACACTGAACATTGAGCCTTGATGTGTAGGATAGGTGGGAGGCTTTGAAGCGTGGACGCCAGTCTGCGTGGAGCCAACCTTGAAATACCACCCTTTAATGTTTGATGTTCTAACTCCGGTCCCTAATCGGGATTGAGGACAGTGTCTGGTGGGTAGTTTGACTGGGGCGGTCTCCTCCTAAAGAGTAACGGAGGAGCACGAAGGTTAGCTAATCACGGTCGGACATCGTGAGGTTAGTGCAATGGCATAAGCTAGCTTGACTGCGAGAGTGACGGCTCGAGCAGGTACGAAAGTAGGTCATAGTGATCCGGTGGTTCTGAATGGAAGGGCCATCGCTCAACGGATAAAAGGTACTCCGGGGATAACAGGCTGATACCGCCCAAGAGTTCATATCGACGGCGGTGTTTGGCACCTCGATGTCGGCTCATCACATCCTGGGGCTGAAGTAGGTCCCAAGGGTATGGCTGTTCGCCATTTAAAGTGGTACGCGAGCTGGGTTTAGAACGTCGTGAGACAGTTCGGTCCCTATCTGCCGTGGGCGTTGGAAGATTGAGAGGGGCTGCTCCTAGTACGAGAGGACCGGAGTGGACGCATCACTGGTGTTCGGGTTGTCATGCCAATGGCATTGCCCGGTAGCTAAATGCGGAAAAGATAAGCGCTGAAAGCATCTAAGCGCGAAACTTGCCTCGAGATGAGTCTTCCCTGAGACCTTGAGTCTCCTAAAGGAACGTTTAAGACTAAGACGTTGATAGGCTGGGTGTGTAAGCGTAGCGATACGTTGAGCTAACCAGTACTAATGATCCGTGAGGCTTAACCTTACAACACCGAAGGTGTTTTAAGACGCAGAGACGCGAAAACACAAAGAGTAAGCTTGTTGAACAGATTGGTTTGTATGGCTAGCTGTAGAAATACAGAAAGCGGTACAAATAACAGAATATGCCTGGCGGCGATAGCGCGGTGGTCCCACCTGACCCCATGCCGAACTCAGAAGTGAAACGCCGTAGCGCCGATGGTAGTGTGGGGTCTCCCCATGCGAGAGTAGGGAACTGCCAGGCTCCAAATTAGTTGTGCTGATATGGCTCAGTTGGTAGAGCGCACCCTTGGTAAGGGTGAGGTCCCCAGTTCGACTCTGGGTATCAGCACCACTCTAATTAGTGGTTAATGTTCGGCTTAAAAAGAATTTGTCTGGCGGCAACAGCGCGGTGGTCCCACCTGACCCCATGCCGAACTCAGAAGTGAAACGCCGTAGCGCCGATGGTAGTGTGGGGTCTCCCCATGCGAGAGTAGGGAACTGCCAGACTTTAAATAAAGTAAAGAACCTCAGTCGAAAGACTGGGGTTTTTTGCTTTATATAATTTGATAATTGCCGACTTGAGCATGGAACGGCCCGCAGGGGCGTATCATGCGACAACATCGTCGGGAACGATTTTGAACAACGCGCAGCGTTGGCCCGAAGGGTAAGTCTCAGGATGAGACGAGTATTGTAGGGAACGGTCAAACGTCATCGAAAGAACCTCAGTCGAAAGACTGGGGTTTTTTGCTATGGGAAATTTGAGAATTTTCTATTCAAAGCTTGTATGAAAACATTATAAAAAAGCCATCCGATAGGATGGCTTTTTGTGTTTCTAGGCTTAGAAATTAGTGAGACGTTCCCTGTGAGATCCCAACTCCTGTTTGCGAGCGCACAAACTGTGAGTAGAAACGTCCGCGTTCTTGCACTGCGGCTTCTGAATTATCCGTGATAGAAAATAGCCATGTGCCAATAAAAGCAGCGGCCATTGAGAATAGCGCCGGATATTCATAGGGGTAGATTGGCGCAGCATGGCCGAGGACTTTGACCCAAATTGTTGGGCCTAAAATCATCAGTATCACCGCGGTCAACAGACCTAACCAACCACCGACCATCGCTCCTCTTGTTGTTAACTTTGACCAGTACATAGAGAGAATAAGTATTGGGAAGTTACAGCTGGCGGCAATAGAGAATGCTAAGCCGACCATGAAAGCGATGTTTTGATTCTCGAACAAAATACCTAAGCCAATAGCGACAAGCCCAAGAACCAATACGGTGATTTTCGATACCTTTAGCTCATCACGCTCTGTTGCTTTGCCTTGTTTAAATACGTTGGCATACAGATCGTGGGATACCGCAGATGCCCCAGCTAACGTTAGTCCTGCGACCACCGCAAGAATAGTGGCGAAGGCGACGGCAGAGATGAAGCCAAGGAAGAAACTTCCTCCAACTGCATCGGCTAAGTGAACCGCTGCCATGTTGGTACCGCCGATCAGTGCGCCAGCGGCATCTTTAAAGGCAGGGTTTGAACCAACGAGTACGATAGCGCCAAAACCGATGATGAAGGTTAGGAAATAGAAGTACCCCATAAAACCGGTAGCATAGAACACGCTCTTACGTGCTTCTTTCGCATCACTAACGGTAAAGAAGCGCATCAGAATATGAGGCAAACCTGCGGTACCAAACATCAAAGCTAAGCCGAGAGACAATGCGCTGATGGGATCTGAAACTAATCCACCGGGGCGCATAATCGCAGGGCCTTTGGGATTAACTTCCATCGCTTGATTGAACAAGGTGTTGAAGCTGAAACCGACAGATTTCATCACCATGATGGCCATGAACGATGCGCCAGCCAGCAGCAGCACGGCCTTAATGATTTGTACCCATGTGGTTGCCAGCATGCCGCCAAAGAGTACATACATCACCATAAGTACACCGACTAAAACGACGGCAACATGGTAATTCAAGCCAAACAGTAGCTCGATAAGCTTTCCTGCGCCCACCATCTGCGCAATCAAATACAAGGCAACGACCACTAACGATCCGCAGGCTGAGAGCGTTCGAATCGGTTTTTGTTTAAGACGATACGAAGCCACATCGGCAAAGGTATAACGGCCTAAATTACGCAGGCGCTCTGCAACCAGAAACAGCATGATTGGCCAGCCAACCAAAAAGCCCAAAGAGTAAATCAGTCCGTCATAGCCAGAGGTATAAACCAGTGCGGAAATCCCTAAGAACGATGCGGCTGACATGAAGTCCCCCGCCATGGCGAGACCATTTTGTAGACCGGTAATATTGCCACCCGCGGTGTAATAATCCTTACGCGAACGAGTGCGTTTGGAGGCCCAATAGGTGATGTAAAGCGTCGCGCCAACGAATATGACAAACATGACGATGGCTTGAATGTTTAACGGTTGTCTTTCAACTGCGCCAGTAATGGCATCGGCGGCATAGCTGGAGAAAGGCAGCACCGCCAGAGATAACAAGGTTAAAAGGCGAGATTTCATTGCTCAACCTCCTGCAGTATTTGGTGGTTGAGACGATCAAACTCGCCGTTTGCCCGAATAACATAGACGCCCGTTAATAGGAAAGAAACCACAATCAAGCCAATGCCGATGGGGATCCCGCGCGTTACGCTAGAACCTTCGGATATCGGTGTCCCTAGCCAACCGGGCGCAAAAGCGATGAGGAGAATAAAGCCGAAATACAGGATCATCATTATCCATGAAAGCGTCCAAGCGAATCTTTCACGTTTTTGCACCAGTTCCTTGAAGCGCGGGTTATTTTCAATCCTTTGATAAATGGCATCATTCATCAGAGCGACTCCTAGTAAGGCATTGATTGAATAAAAGCTGCCCCGTGGGCATAACCTTTTGAGGGGGTATGCCCATGAAGTCAACTCATTGCCGCGCTCAGGCGGCGACAGGTCATACGACTAATTAAGATGAAACTTCCATTGATTGTTTTTCTTCTAACAACTTCTCGACAACGCCCGGATCGGCCAGCGTTGAGGTATCCCCCAAGTTGCTGGTATCACCGGCTGCAATCTTACGCAGAATGCGGCGCATAATTTTCCCTGAACGGGTTTTAGGTAGTGCATCGGTCCAGTGCAAAATATCCGGTGTGGCTATCGGGCCAATCTCTTTACGCACCCAGTTGCGTACTTCGGTATAGAGCTCTGGCGTTGGCTCTTCCCCGTGATTGAGCGTGATGTAAGCGTAGATCGCCTGTCCTTTAATGTTATGCGGAACGCCGACCACTGCGGCCTCTGCGATCTTTGGATGAGAGACAAGCGCAGACTCTATTTCAGCCGTTCCCAAACGGTGTCCTGAAACGTTAAGAACGTCATCGACACGTCCGGTGATCCAGTAGTACCCGTCTTCATCGCGACGTGCGCCGTCACCGCTAAAATACATGCCCTTAAAGGTAGAGAAGTAGGTTTGCTCATAGCGATCGTGATCGCCGAATAATGTGCGAGCCTGACCCGGCCATGAATCAACCATCACCAGATTACCTTCGCAGGCACCTTCCTGTGGTACGCCGCTGTTATCCACCAACGCAGGTTGTACACCAAAGAAAGGCAGCGTTGCAGAACCTGCTTTAAGCTCGGTGGCTCCCGGCAACGGTGTGATCATGAAGCCACCGGTTTCGGTCTGCCACCAAGTGTCCATAATTGGGCACTTACCGTTACCGATTTTGTTGAAGTACCATTCCCATGCTTCTGGGTTGATAGGTTCGCCCACCGAACCCATGATGCGTAAAGAGGTACGCTGCGTACCTTCGGTCGCTTTGTCACCTTCTGCCATCAATGCACGAATAGCCGTCGGTGCGGTGTATAGAATGTTTACCTGATGCTTATCCACGACTTGCGATAAGCGGTTTACGCCAGGATAGTTAGGCACACCTTCAAACATCAGCGTAATTGCACCGTTGGCGAGTGGGCCGTACAGCAGATAGCTATGGCCTGTAACCCAACCCACGTCGGCGGTGCACCAATAGATATCGCCAGGATGATAATCAAAGACATATTTGAACGTGGTTGCGGCATAAACCAAATAGCCACCGGTGGTATGCAGCACGCCCTTAGGCTTACCGGTTGAACCTGAGGTATATAGAATGAATAGCGGATCTTCAGCATTCATTTCTTCGGCTGGACAATTAGCATCGACCTGCTCAATTAGGTCATGCCACCAGAGATCGCGCCCTGCATTCCATTCGCCCTGTTTGCCCGTGCGTTTGAAGACCACCACGTGCTCAACGCTTTTAACATTTGGGTTTCTCAGTGCGTCATCGACGTTTTTCTTTAGCGGAATAGGGCGCCCAGCGCGCAGTCCTTCATCAGCGGTAATCACCACTTTTGAATTGGAATCGATAATACGTCCCGCGACGGCTTCGGGAGAGAAACCACCAAAAATGACAGAATGAATGGCACCGATACGTGCGCAGGCCAGCATCGCCACCGCCGCTTCAACCACCATTGGCATATAGATAGCGACTACATCGCCTTTTTTCACGCCAAGCTTTTTCAGCACGTTGCCGAAACGACAGACATCGTGATGCAGTTCGCGATAGGTAACGGTTTTGCTTTCCTGTGGGTTATCACCTTCCCAGATGATCGCCGTTTGGTTTCCACGCTCTTCTAAGTGGCGATCGAGGCAGTTCGCTGCCAAGTTCAAGGTGCCGTCTTCAAACCAGCGAATGCTGACATGACCGGGATCGAATGAAGTATTTTTTACTTTGCTATAGGGCTTCATCCAATCAACAATTTTTCCGTATTCGGCCCAAAAGCCTTCGGGGTCGCTAACCGAGCGTTGATAGAGTTCACGGTACATCTGTGGATTAATCAGGGTATGTTCTGCAATGTTTGCAGGAATCGAATGTTTATGGATCTGGCTCATCGTTATCCTCCTTGCGGATGTTAATATTATGTCAATATAAGGTTAAATCTGTTTTGCGCGCTCTATTTGTGTCTTTTTTGCGCGATTGATCACGCAATAAAAATATTGATATCTAGCAAGGCAATAACGAGAAGAGTGGGCTTAGTATTTGCTCATCCAAGATGGATAAATTGAGTGAGATTAAATTATAAGAAAATGAATGAAATTACGTGGAGTAACAATATATCTGCTAATAATCGGCTCATAAGAAAATAAAGAGAAAAACCTATTATTAGAATAATCAGAGAATAGAAAATAGAACACAACGAGATTATTTTTTCACCATCATAAAGATAATGAAGTAGGAATATATCTACGCATGCACCATCATGGTGCATAATATCTCACTATCTAACGACTAATTATTCGTTTCAGCTCAAAATTATACCAAAACGTATGCATAATTAATCGCACAAATATACACGCGTGTTTTGTGTTTTATCACCTTAATATTTTCTTTTATAACAAATGGTTATTTGTAGTTCTATTTTGAAAGAAGCCTATCTGGACACGGTTTCAGCGTACATTCCGATTCAATATTGGCTTGCGGAAAGCCCGTGCAAAATGGTACAGAATATAGGTCACGGTTGGACAGGTCGTGATAGGAACGAGGTAAATCCTTTAGACTATAAAACTACATCTGCAGATAAATATAAGAAGCTGAGTAGGCTCTATTATAATTGAGGAACATTTTCGGGAATGAAAAAATTTAAGTTTACGCTCGCTTGGCAAATCGTCGCTGCATTAATTTTGGGTATTATTGTTGGCGCTGTTTTGCACAATCAGGAAGAGTCTCGCGTTTGGCTGGTGAATAATATTCTGAGCCCTGCTGGTGATATCTTTATTCGTTTGATCAAGATGATTGTTATCCCGATAGTGATTTCAACGCTTATCGTGGGTATCGCCGGCGTTGGTGACGCCAAAAAGCTGGGCCGTATCGGTCTTAAAACCATTATTTACTTTGAAGTGATCACCACGGTAGCGATTATCGTGGGGATTACGCTGGCAAACGTCTTCCAACCGGGGCACGGCATTGATATGTCAACGCTAGCCACCGTCGACATTTCGCAATACGAAAAGACTACTGAACAGGTGCAAAGCGGTTCGCATAGTTTGGTTTCGACCATTCTGGCGCTGATCCCTTCTAACCTGTTTGCATCGATGGCCAAAGGCGATATTTTGCCGATCATCTTCTTTTCAGTGTTGTTTGGTCTGGGCTTATCTTCGTTGCCAAAAGAGACCAAAGAGCCACTGCTGAAGGTGTTTAAAGCCGTTTCGGAAAGCATGTTTAAAGTAACCCATATGATTATGCGTTACGCGCCTATCGGGGTATTTGGCCTGATTTCCGTGACCGTAGCCAACTTTGGTTTTGCGTCTTTAGTACCGCTCGCCAAGCTGGTTGTGCTGGTTTACTTTGCGATTATCTTCTTCGCATTAGTCGTTTTGGGATCGGTCGCCAAGCTGTGTAAGCTCAGCATCTGGACGTTAATTAAGATCCTCAAAGATGAGCTGATTTTGGCTTATTCCACCGCCAGTTCTGAAACGGTATTGCCGCGAATTATTGAGAAGATGGAAGCCTACGGCGCACCAAAATCTATCACTAGTTTTGTGGTACCAACCGGTTACTCGTTTAATTTGGATGGCTCTACGCTTTATCAAAGTATTGCGGCTATTTTCATTGCTCAGCTGTACGGTATTGATTTGTCTATTGGCCAAGAGATCGTATTAGTCCTGACGCTGATGGTCACCTCTAAAGGTATTGCTGGTGTGCCTGGTGTTTCATTTGTGGTGCTATTGGCTACGCTGGGCAGCGTGGGTATCCCGCTAGAAGGCTTGGCGTTTATTGCCGGTGTTGACCGTATTTTAGATATGGCACGTACAGCGTTAAACGTGGTGGGTAATGCCTTAGCGGTTCTGGTCATTGCCAAATGGGAACATCAGTTCGATCGTAAGAAAGCCAAGGCTTATGAAGCAAATATGCTGGTGAAAGCTGAGCAAGTTTAAACGCTATAGTTGACCTACCCCTCCCCCTGCAAAGGGGGAGGTTGGGTGTGGTTCTTAACCTGAACCACATCACTCATTCTTAAACTGTTCCATCTCCAACTGATATTGTTTCAGCTTGCGCCATAACGTAGTGCGCCCAATCCCCAGCATTCTCGCCATATCATGTGGCTTCCCCTGTGCGGCATGAGCGGCCCGGATAATTGCCTGACGCTCGGCGTCTTGCAATGACATCACCGGCATGAGTAATGGGCTTTCTGGCTCAACCGCCAACTTTTCCGTCATCAAATGCTCAGGTAAATCGGCCATGCGGATGTGGTTATGCTGGCAAATCATCGCGGCGCGCTCAACCACGCCCTTTAATTCCTGATCGTTCCCCGGCCAAGGGTAATCACGTAGCTGTAATAGCACGGCTTCATCGACGTGATAACGACAATGAAAGTGCTGGCCTAACGTATTCAGATGATGAGTCACCAGCAGAGGAATATCGGATTGTCGCTGGCGAAGCGGTGGGATCTGAAGTTCGAAAGATTGCAGCGTATAAAACAGCTGACGACGAAAACGCCCCTGTTTCACCAGCAGTGGTAAATTAGCGCCGGTTGCCGCAATGATCCGAACGTCGACCGGAATCACGCGGCTGGAGTTCTGTCGCATGAGCACGCCGGTTTTGATGATTTGTAGCAGCGCTGACTGCATTTCAGGTGGCAAATATTCAATTTGCTCGAGATAGAGAGTACCGCCGTTTGCCAGCTCAAATTTGCTGGGTAAACCCGAATCGGTTTCGGTGGCATCGCTGCCGAGTAGCTCTTTGGCAAATTGACCTTCAACCAGCGTTTGGCAGTTTATAGCGATGTATGAGCCGTTTGCCCGTTCGCTGGCATTATGAATCGCCTGCGCTAACAGCTCTTTACCGACGCCTTCTTCCCCCTGCAGCAAAATAGGGTGCTGGCCTCGTGCGGCCTGACGGCCATATCGCAGTAAACGCCGCATATCTAACGATGCCGCAGGCATTTGATCAAAGGTTTGACTGACTTTGCCGAGCTGATGATTCACCAAGCGTCGTAGCTGATCCAGCGGATGCAGCAATGCAATGAATCCACAGTGCTCGCCATCGGGTACGGGCTTCAAGGTTATCAGCGTTGCGATGAACTGCTTACGGCTTTCAAACGTCATCTCGACATGATTGAGCGGAAGGCGTTGCTCAATGGCGTGTTGAAGTAGAGAAGGCAGCGTGATCAATGAAGGAAGTGGGCGGCCGAGGCTGTTTTGCTCATCTAAGAGTAAAATGCCAGCGGCACGATGGTTAAGATATTGTAGGCCGCCGTTGTGATCCCACGCTAAAACGCCGTCTTCCACGCCGTCTAACAAAGCATACAGTTCGTTAAGGTGGCGATTGGTTTCGGAGAGCAGCGCATCGGTGTGCAGTGAGTTGCCGATCTCACGGGCAATCGCCAGTGTTAAAGGCAAATCGCTGGCGGCATAGTCATGATTCAGGCATGCGATGACAATCACCGCTCTTTGCCGCCCGCTGTTGTCGTAGACCGGCGTTGCGCAGCAGTGCCACGCACGTAAGGCTTGCTTAAAATGTTCGTCACCGTGAACCTGCACTGGGTTTCCGTCACGCATTGCTAAGGCGGGCGCATTGGTGCCGATGTGCCCTTCAGCCCAATAGCTGCCGATATCAAATCCAAGCTCAGCGAGAGCCGTGCGTGTTTTTATATGCCCACATTGCCAAAGCAAACAGCCGCTTTCGTCTAGGATCTGCAAAACGCAGGGACGAGATTCCATATATTCGTAGGCGTCTTCTAACGCCGCTTGTCCCAAAACCAGCAGGTCGTTTTTACGTTGGCAAATCGAGCGTAACGTTGCGCCTGCGGCACGATGTGGCATTTTCCAAGGCATCGGCTGCATCAGCTTTTGGCAGCGGATCCACGATTGATAAATGGGCTGTGCAGGACGCATTGTCTCTGGCAGATTGCCGTGAGAGAAGAAATAGATCCAACGGTCGAGAGAAGTATCTGGCTGCACTAATAAAATCCATCAATTAAAGATATGCAGCTATTAAAGCGAGAAAGGGGAATAAATTCCGTGAGCTAGATGCTCGCAGGGGCTTATGGTACAAAAAAACAGAAGGGCGGAAATCCGCCCTTCTGATTAACAACATCAAACGTCTAACATTAGTGGCGGAAAGGGTTCTTACCTTTGCTGCTGCTAGATGTTGTGGTTGATGCTGAAGCCGGTTGAGCCACTGGGGCTGAAGCGGTTGTGTTGTAATCGCTGTTAACCTGCTCTGCTTGAGTTTTACCCTGCGGAGCAATGATGTCCGGCGTGGTAGAAACAGGCTTGGTCAGACCGCCGTTTAAGGCCATCAGATCGTTCTGGTTCAGCGTACCCAATGCATATTTAATATTGAGCTGGCTGATCAGATAATCATAACGTGCGTTAGACAGGCTTTCTTTGGCGCTGTACAGCGTAGTGGTCGCGTTCAGCACGTCAACGATGGTACGAGTCCCCACCTGATAACCTGCTTCGGTTGCTTCCAAAGAGCTTTGCGCAGAAATTACAGCCTGACGATAAGCTTCAACGCCGCTGATAGACGCGGAGATGTTGTTAAAGGAAGAACGAACGTTTTGTACTACGCTACGGTGTGCGCTTTCCAGAGATTCACTGGCGCCAACAAAGTTGTATTGCGCTTGTTGAACCTGAGAGTTAGTCGCTCCGCCAGAGTACAACGGCAGATTAAACTGCAAACCAATGGTGTTCTGGCCCTGATAACTGCTTCCGCCACCGCTTTGTTGCTTCTGTGCATTGGTCATACTGTTATAGTCAGTATTGCTAACGCCAGAAGATGCGGTCAGATCCAGTGTTGGCATATAACCTGTCTGTGCGTATTTAATCTGTTCACGCGCCAAGTCTTGGCTCAAACGAGCACTCAATAATGACAGGTTACGTTTTTCAGCTTCTTGCAGCAGGCTGTTGACGTTATCTGGCTTGGTGGTGGTGAAGCGATCAACGTTCAGAGAATCCAGTTGGCCGTAGTACTGACCGGTAATCTGACGCAGTGCTTCCAGAGAGTTATCCAGATCGTTGCGCGCGGTGACTTCGTTAGCTAAAACGAGATCGTATTGAGCACGGGCGTTCTGCACGTCGGTGATAGCAACCAGACCTACGTTAAAACGCTGGGTGGTTTGGTCTAACTGACGATAAATCGCTTCTTTGTTTGCTTCAATGTAAGACAACGCGTCAATCGCACGTAATACGTTGAAGTAAGCAGTCGCAGAGTTCAGCATCAAAGTCTGTTCTGAAGACTGATAAGAGACGTCTTGAATACCCGCCTGTTTTTCAGTCAAAGAGAGCTGACGCCATTTAGACATATCAAAAATGGTTTGGGTCAGTTGTAGTGACGCGCCGTAATTATTGGAGTTCAAGCCGTCGTTATCACGCATCCCATTGGTATAGGTGTAATCTGCGCCCAAGCCGAGCTGAGGTAACAGCGGGCTGCGGGATTCATTAATCTTCTCAAAAGCCACATCACGATCTGCCGCAGCTTTACGCAGATCTGGGTTGCTTTCCTTGGCTTGCTGATATACCTGCAGCAGGTTTTCTGCATGGCTTAACGTGGTAAAGCCACCAAGGCTCAGGCCAATAAGAAGGGGGAGCAGTTTCTTCATTTGCATTCCTTGTTGTGCAGCAAAGTTGCTATTGTAACGCTGACTAAAGTCATATAGCCGCCGATTCTAACAGAGACCGTATCTTAAGGAGCGTGGCTTTACGTGCCATCCCCCTTAATTTACCTAAATAAAAGGTAAAGTGATTGAGTATTTTCAGTTTGACCTTAAATCAATAATATCCATGCTAATAATCACACTACATTTAGGAATTTAGCCGTATGAGCGAAAATAAACCATCACCCGTCACATTTGGTCAAAATGATGTTGAAATTATTGCACGGGAATCACTCTACCGCGGCTTTTTTTCGCTAGAGCGCTATCGTTTTCGGCATCGTCTGTTTGATGGCAGCATGAGCGGTGAAGTTGTGCGTGAAGTTTTTGAACGCGGCCATGCGGCGGTGCTGCTGCCTTACGATCCAAAACGCGATGAAGTGGTGCTGGTGGAGCAAATCCGTATTCCGGCATATGACTCCAGTGAAACGCCGTGGTTGCTTGAAATGGTGGCCGGAATGATTGAACCCGGTGAGTCGGTGGAAGATGTCGCACGCCGCGAGGCGCAGGAAGAAGCGGGGATCCACGTCCAACGCTGTAAGCCTGTGCTGAGCTATTTGGCCAGCCCCGGCGGCACCAGCGAGCGCTTGTCAATTATGGTCGGTGAGATTGACGCAGCAAAGGCATCGGGTATTCACGGTCTGCCTGAAGAGCATGAAGATATTCGCGTGCATGTGGTCAGCCGTGAGCAAGCGTATCGCTGGGTAGAAGAGGGTGTGATCGACAATGCCGCATCGGTTATTGCATTACAGTGGCTGGCGTTGCACCATGAGTCGCTTCGCCGCGAGTGGAATTCTTAAATATGATGAAGCGTTATTCCCCAGACTTTCCTCTAATGATGAGACTGTGCGAGACTAATTATGCGCAATTGCGTCGTTTACTGCCGCGCAAGGATGAAGTGGGTGAATCGCAGGGATATCAGGTCAACGGCGCGTGTTACCTGATAAAAATTATCGAATCGACGCGCTATACATCAATGGCTGAAATTACTCAGACGGAGCCAGCACCGGGCGCTTGGGGCTTACCTTCGATGAGCGTGCGTCTGTATCATGACGCCATGGTTGCGGAAGTGTGTGCAAGCCAGCAGATCTCTCGGTTCAAAGCACGTTATGATTATCCGAATAAAAAGTTGCATCAGCGCGACGAAAAGCATCAAATTAACCAGTTTCTTGCGGATTGGTTGCACCATTGCCTGACGCACGGTGTTATGGCAATTCCCGTATATTAGAGCCTGTTTTGCTGCACTGAGCCCTAACAACCAGCGCAATGATTATTTTTACAGATTCTTGGCAGACTAAAGTCACAAAGGACACCATTTGGAAAGCCTGTTTCAACTAACCGTAGCACGTGGGGCTCCGGTTAGGATTTTACAAATCACAGACACGCATTTGTTTGCGGGTGAGCATGAGACGTTATTGGGCGTCAATACTTACCGCAGCTACCACGCAGTGCTAGAGGCGATCCATGCCCAATCCCGTCCGTATGACATCGTTGTCGCAACGGGAGATTTGGCGCAGGATCACTCTGTGGCGGCATACCAGCATTTTGCAAAAGGTATCGCTACGCTGAATAAAACCTGTCTGTGGCTGCCGGGCAATCATTATTTCCAACCCGCGATGGTCGATACGTTAGCAGATGCGGGCGTGAGTCCAGCTAAGCATATGCTGTTGGGCGATCACTGGCAGATTATCCTGCTTGATAGCCAAGTTTTTGGTGTTCCCCACGGTGAGCTTAGCGAGTATCAACTTGAATGGTTAGATCGTACTCTTTCGCTGTATCCCGCGCGCCATTCGTTGATTTTACTCCATCACCATCCGCTGCCTTCGGGCTGCACATGGCTCGATCAGCACAGCTTGCGTAATGCGCATATGCTAGGGGAGATTCTGCAACATCACCCACTGGCGAAAACCTTGCTGTGCGGACATATTCATCAGGATTTGGATCTCGAATGGCAGGGGCGTCGTTTGTTAGCTACGCCGTCGACCTGTATTCAGTTCAAACCTTTATGCACCAACTTCACGATTGATACTCTATCGCCCGGCTGGCGTTATCTGGATTTGCATCCAGATGGGACGCTCACGACTGAACTGCACCGCTTAGAAGGTACAGAATTCAGACCGGATCTCGACTCTGACGGCTATTAATGATGCCCACGCTTTTATATCTCCACGGTTTTAACAGTTCTCCTCGCTCCGCCAAGGCCACCGCATTTAAGCAGTGGCTTGCCGTTCACCACCCTGAAATCACTATGTTAATCCCTCAACTTCCGCCTTATCCTTCTGATGCGGCGGAGATGCTGGAGGAGATTGTGATGTCGCGTGCGGGGCGTCCGTTGGGCATAGTGGGCTCTTCTTTAGGCGGCTATTACGCGACGTGGCTGTCACAATGCTTTACCTTGCCAGCGGTCGTTGTAAACCCTGCGGTGAAGCCGTATGAACTGCTCATCGATTTTTTAGGGCAAAACGAGAATCCCTACACCGGCCAACAATATGTGTTAGAGTCTCGCCACGTTTACGATCTGAAAGTCATGCAGGTTGACCCATTGGAATCGCCTGATCTCCTCTGGTTATTACAGCAAACCGGTGACGAAGTTCTGGACTATCGACAAGCTGTGGCTTACTACGCCTTATGCCGTCAGACCATTGAGCCTGAAGGCTCACACAGCTTTGTTGGTTTCGAGCGATTCTTCCCGCAGATCGTCGATTTTTTAGGGCTGACCACCGAGTAATTCTGCGTGGTACGTCTATCACCACTGAACGACACACCAACGTGTGCCGTTTGGTCGACGCTAACTAACGACTTATACGATTCATACCATGACTCAATCCAGCTATAACGCTGACTCTATTGAAGTTCTCAGCGGCCTAGAACCCGTGCGCCGTCGTCCGGGTATGTACACCGATACCACACGCCCAAACCATTTGGGTCAGGAAGTCATAGATAACAGTGTCGATGAGGCGCTGGCTGGCCACGCATCTCGCGTTGAGGTCATTTTATATCCCGATCAATCTCTTGAAGTGATTGACGACGGGCGCGGTATGCCGGTGGATATTCACCCAGAAGAGGGTGTTCCTGCCATTGAACTGATCCTGTGTCGTTTGCATGCGGGCGGTAAATTCTCGAATAAAAACTACCAGTTTTCCGGCGGCCTGCACGGCGTAGGTATCTCAGTAGTTAACGCACTCTCTAAGCGCGTTGAGGTCACCGTTCGTCGCGACGGACAGGTGTACCAAATGGCGTTCGAGAACGGCGACAAAGTCGAAGACCTGCATGTTACCGGCACCTGCGGTAAACGTAATACGGGTACCAGTGTGCATTTCTGGCCTGATGAAAAGTTCTTCGACAGCCCAAGATTCTCTGTTTCTCGCCTTAACCATCTGCTGAAAGCGAAAGCGGTATTGTGTCCAGGCGTAGAAATCGTCTTTAAAGACAAATTGAATAACACCGAGCAGCGCTGGTGCTATCAGGATGGTCTAACCGACTACCTGATGGAAGCCGTTAACGGTCTGATTACGCTGCCAGAACAGGCGTTCACCGGTTCTTTCTCGGGCGATACTGAAGCCGTTGATTGGGCGCTGTTATGGCTGCCTGAAGGCGGCGAGCTGTTAACCGAAAGCTACGTTAACCTGATCCCAACCATGCAAGGCGGTACGCATGTGAACGGACTGCGTCAGGGATTGCTGGATGCGATGCGTGAATTCTGCGAATTCCGCAATCTGCTGCCACGTGGCGTAAAGCTATCTGCCGATGATATCTGGGAGCGCTGTGCGTATGTGCTTTCGGTGAAAATGCAGGATCCGCAGTTTGCAGGACAAACCAAAGAACGCCTGTCTTCGCGTCAGTGTGCGGCTTTTGTTTCTGCCATTGTTAAGGATGCTTTCAGCGTTTGGCTTAACCAAAACGTACAGGTGGCAGAACAGCTGGCTGAGCTGGCAATTTCTAGCGCTCAACGCCGTATGCGTGCGGCGAAGAAGGTTGTGCGTAAAAAGCTGACCAGCGGACCTGCGCTGCCGGGTAAATTAGCCGACTGTACCGCACAGGATCTTTCCCGCACCGAGCTCTTCTTGGTGGAAGGGGATTCCGCAGGTGGTTCAGCCAAGCAGGCGCGTGACCGTGAATATCAGGCAATCATGCCGCTGAAAGGTAAAATCCTAAACACGTGGGAAGTCTCTTCTGACGAAGTGCTGGCCTCTCAGGAAGTACATGATATTTCCGTTGCCATTGGCATCGATCCTGATAGTGACGATCTCAGCCAACTGCGCTACGGCAAAATCTGTATTTTAGCGGATGCTGACTCCGACGGCTTACATATCGCCACGCTGCTGTGTGCGCTGTTTGTTCGCCACTTCCAAGCCTTGGTGCGCGGCGGGCATGTGTATGTTGCGATGCCACCGTTGTTCCGTATCGACCTGGGTAAAGAAGTTTACTACGCGCTGGACGAAGAAGAGAAAGCGGGCGTACTGGAACAGCTTAAGCGCAAGAAAGGTAAGCCGAACGTACAGCGATTCAAAGGATTGGGTGAAATGAACCCACTCCAACTGCGTGAGACTACGCTGGATCCGAATACGCGCCGTTTGGTGCAGCTCACCATCGATGATACCGACATCGCGCAGACGATGGCGGTGATGGATATGCTGCTGGCGAAAAAACGTTCCGAAGACCGTCGTAACTGGTTGCAGGAAAAAGGTGATATGGCCGATTTGGACGTTTAGTCCTTACGTCTATCATCCTGATAACGGGTCGCCTTGGCGGCCCGTTTTTTTATGCTTGGCGAATGTGACAGCCATCCCATTTATTCGTGGATTGAATAAGATGTATTCGGTCTACGCATATTATGAGTGGTGCTATTTAAGAGCCGTTTGGAGCCTTGCTGATGATGTCGCCGTATTCGCTGCTGTTGATTGATGATGATGCTGAAATCCGTTCTTTACTGACGGAGTATTTCACCCGCGCGGGGTTTAGCGTGATTGCGTTACCGGAAGGTGAAAAACTCATGCAAACGCTTCAGCAACAGGCGGTCGATCTCATCATTCTCGACGTTATGATGCCGGGAATGGACGGATTCACGTTGTGTCGCATGGTCAGAAACACCTCTTCGGTACCAATTATTATGCTGACCGCCGCCTCTGATGAAACGGATAAAGTGATTGGGCTGGAGTTAGGCGCTGATGATTATCTCGCTAAACCGTTTAGCGCGCGCGAATTATTAGCACGTGTTAAGGCCCTATTACGGCGTAATCAGATCGTGCAAAGCCCAACGGCAGAAGCGCGTTATCTCTGTTTTAACGGTTGGAAGCTCGATCTTTTGCGCCGTGAATTGATCAATGCGCAGGGCGTCGAAGAGATCCTTTCGGGAATTGAATTTGCGTTACTGGCACTTTTCTTGCGCTATCCCAACCAGATCCTCGATCGCGATCAGATCTCTGAGATCACCCGCCGTCGCGAGAATAATCCGTTAGAACGTGGCATTGACGTACAGATAAGTCGGCTACGCCAGCGTCTGCATGATACTGACCGACGTTTGCTGCGAACGGTAAGAAATCAGGGCTATATGCTGTGCTGCGATGTCAGCCGTGAATACTGAGTTCAGGCGGTTTGATCCCACGCCAAAAGCGTTGCGTTGGTATCAACGTTTATGGCCGCATTCTTTGATGAGCCGCATGTTATGCATGCTGGTGTGCGCGTTGTTATTAGCGGAAATTATCTCAGGGATTTTTTGGTATCGGCAATATAGCGTGCGTAATAACGCCGGTCTGGAAAGTACTGTTCGCAGCCTGACGCAGAGCATGCTGTCTACCTACAATTTCATGTCATCACTACCACGCAACTATCGTCATCTGGTGCTTCAGCAACAGCTTGAGCTAGGCGGCTCACAATTTTTTATCTCGATAAATAACCATCCGCTACCACAGCAGCCGATTGCTAATAGCAACAACGCGCAGCGGGTGCTGGAACTGGCTCAAAGCGAAGTCCGTAGTCAGCAGGGCGATCGGCTGCAAGCTGTTATCTCGCTCACGGCCGCGAATCGACTACGTGTTTTCAACGCTGGCGTGCTGATGGTGGATTTACCGCCCGGCTGGGCACGGTTTGGTTTGGTGACGTCGCGCGGCGATGAGCCGGTACTCGCACTTCAACTCGCCCTCAATAAAGATGAATGGCTGTTTATTGCTGCGCCGCTTCCTCCTCCGTATGACCAGTTGGATGTGCCACTGTTGGGCTCTCGACAGGTAGGTTTCACGCTGTGCAGTATGCTGCTGGTGGCACTGTTTGGTGGCTGGCTGATTCGTCGTGAATTACGCCCACTGGCGCGTTTAGCTCAGGGCGCGCACCAGTTGAATACTCAACTTGATAGCCAGCCTTTGCCGGAGGAAGGTAGCGCCGAATTAGTGAGTGCGACTCGAGCCTTTAACCAAATGCAGGATCGACTGCGCGCCTATTTACACAACCGCGAAATCTTATTTACGGCAATCAGCCACGATTTAAAAACGCCGCTCACTCGCCTGCGGCTGCGTATCGAAATGCTCGACGATCCTCCGTTGGAACACAAGCTTGAACAGGATCTTCTCGATCTGGAAATGATGGTCAAAGGCGCGCTGCAAAGCATGAAAGATACCGATATTCACGAGAATATGGAGCGCATTGACCTACGCCATCTGCTCGCTCAACTGATGGACGCGCACACCAACGTTAGCCTACGGGGAACGCCACAATATCTGTTTGGTCGCCCACTGGCGCTCAAGCGCTGCATTAACAATCTGGTGGATAACGGTTTGAAGTACGGCGGTAGGCTTGAGATTAGCGTGGAAAACTATGCTGAACATATGACGCTGAGTTTCCGTGATTATGGGCCAGGCATCCCGCAGGCGCAGCTTGAGAATGTGTTTAAGCCTTACTACCGCTTACATAGCGACAGTCAGGGAAGCGGGTTGGGATTAGCCATTGCTCGGGGGATCGCCCGTGCACATGGCGGTGATATTACGCTGTATAACCACCCATGCGGTGGTTTGATCGCGGTATTGCGCCTCAGACGTTATTTATAACGGCGTAAAAATTCAGCCAGTAAAGGGAGAGCCTGCCGTGAAAAGAACACTACTCGCCAGCAGTTTGCTGGCGTTAAGCATGAACTGTTTCGCGGCAACGGTTGAAGTGCTGCATTACTGGACGTCAGAAAGCGAAAGCGCCGCGCTAAACTTGCTCAAGCAGGCGTTAGCCGCAAAAGGGGACACGTGGCAGGATTTCACGGTGAAAGGCGGCGGTGGTGAGAGCGCTTATAGCGTGCTGCAAACGCGTATGATTGCGGGTAATCCCCCCACGGCGGCGCTGATGGAGGGCAAATTTATTCAGGAATGGTCTGCGCTTGGTTTTCTGTCTAGTCCCTATACCAAAGAGCAAACGGAAACGTGGGATCGCGTACTGCCGCCGTTGATTCGACAGATCACCCAATACCATGGCGAATACGTCGCGGTGCCGGTAAATAACCATCGAATCAATTGGCTGTGGATTAACCCTAAGCCGTTTAAGGCGCTCAATCTGCCAATTCCTACCACGTGGGATGAGTTCTTTGCGGTAGCCGACAAACTCAAGGCCGCGGGATATATCCCGTTAGCGCACGGTGGTCAGGCATGGCAAGACGCCACGCTATTTGAAAATATCTTGCTGGGTCTGGAAGGCGGGCAGTTTTATCGCGATGTGTTTGAAAAGCTTGATAGTAAAGCGATCACCAGCGATCGCATGATCCGCGTGCTACAGCGTTTTCGTCAGTTACATGATGATATCGACCCGAAATCTGCCGGTCGTCCTTGGCACGAATCGGCAGAGCTGTTGTATAACGGCAAAGCCGCGATGATGATTATGGGGGATTGGGCCAAAGGCGAACTGATGCAAATGGGCGCGGTGCCGGGCAAAGACTTTCTGTGTGTGGCAACGCCGGGAACCGAAGGATATTTTATCTATGGCACCGACAGCTTTGCGATCCTACAGCAGAACGGAAACTCCACGGCGGTAGAGGCTCAGCGCCATTTGGCTGATGTGTTGATGGATCCCGACTTTCAGCGGCGTTTTAACCAGCTCAAAGGTTCGATTCCGGTACGTAACGATATTGATATGAGCACTTTTGACGTTTGTGCGCAAAAAGCGGCAAGAGTCTTTAAAGCGGCGGAAAAGTCAGATCGTTTGTTGCCTAGCATGGCGCATTCGATGGCGGCGGATGTGCAAACTAAAGAGGTGTTTTTCCGCGTGCTGAATGATTTTTTTACCCATCCGAATCAAACGCCTGAGCAGGCAGTGATGCAGCTTAATACCGCGTTGATGGCGGTGAAGGGTTAAACGCTGACAGTGCTCGCCGCCGTTCGTGCGGCGAGCGCATTGTGAGAAGTTAGATACCGTCTTCGTCGCTGGAAAGGCTTGGTGTTGTTTCCCGCTGTTTTTGTTTGAAACTCAACATGCCTTGTTGACCACAGGCCAGAGCCTGAGTGACAAACGTTTCTATACTCGAAATATCGTCGCGTTCCATCAACATTTCAGCCAACATTTGCATGTTGGTACCTGCCACAACGTCGCTATGCTCTAGGGTTTGGCTTAACAGGACCGAGCTGCGAAACGGCGATCCGCCGAGCAAATCCGTGAAAAATAATACCCCATCTTGTTGAGGCAGTGAGGCCAACGCCT
Organism: Hafnia alvei; assembly: GCF_034424155.1. Classification (NCBI taxonomy): domain Bacteria; kingdom Pseudomonadati; phylum Pseudomonadota; class Gammaproteobacteria; order Enterobacterales; family Hafniaceae; genus Hafnia; species Hafnia alvei. The sequence continues at coordinate 325,096 of NZ_CP139992.1, forward strand.
GAGTCAACTTTTCGTCCAACTGCTGGGTGCTCATTTCAGGTGGGAAATCGACGGCAATACACTGTTCCTGTGGGCCGATAACCTGTTCAACGGCGCTAAACAGGCCGCTGGCGAAATGCCCATGTCCGGTGATAATAAGGCTAATCATCTCTTATCTCTTGTTGAAAAAGCGCGGTGTCCCGCGCTATTAAGATTACAGAACACCCAACCATGAAAGGGCAATGGAGAGGACAAAGGTGACCAGAATAAGCGTTACCGGACTCACCTTTTTGGCGCGCAGCAGGTAGTACATCAACAGCGTGTATCCGAGCGGTAACAGGTTAGGGAACACTTTGTCGAAGAACGCTTCTTGAATTGAAACCTCATGCCCGGCGGTGACCGCAACTTTGGCCGTGACGGTAAGATGCACATACGAGGCGATCAATCCGCCGACCACGGTTACCCCTAAAATGGTCGCCGCACGAGAGATAGCACCTGAACTCGAGCGCAGCTTATCGATGGCTTTCACACCTAGCGAATAGCCCAGATGTGTCCACACCACGCGTAGCAGGAACAGCGCCAGATACACCACGAAGAAAATCAGTGGCCCCAAAATACTTCCTTGGCTGGCGAAAGACGCGCACACCCCAGCGACGATCGGCAGTAACGTGAACCAGAAGATGGCATCGCCGATCCCTGCCAGAGGCCCGAACAACGCGACCTTCAGACCTTTAATCAGGTCGCGGCTTTCGTGTCGTTCCTCGAGAGAAATCAGGAGTCCCATTAGGAATCCGGCTGCGTTGGTGTTGGTGTTAATAAATTCTAAATTGTCTTTCATCGACGCACTGAGTGCGCCTTTATCATTGGCGTATATCTTTTTCAGCAGCGGAGACTGCGCACTGGCAAACCCCGTTGCTTGCATACGCTCATAGTTAAAACCCGACTGCAGCAGCGCGGAGCGAAAACCTAACCGAGTAATATCGCCACGGGTGATAACGGCTTTCGGGGGATTCTGTTCACCGGTGGAAGTTTGCACCGACGTATTTCCTGTTTTGACGATTTCAGATGCCATCTTCCATATCCTCCGCTTTCACCGCCGCTACGGCCGCTTTTTTCTGCTCATTAAAGTATTCATACACCGCAAAGGCTGCGCCAAGTACCGCTACCGGCAACAGGTTTTGCACCGGAATAAAGGTGACAAACAGGAAGCCAACGATGAAGAAAGGAATGAACGGCGTCTTCATCATCACTTTGAGCAGTAAGCCAAAACCTACCGCTGGCAATACGCCGCCCGCGACTTCAAAGCCGTGTGTGAGCCATGCTGGCATGGATTGCACTAAGGTTTGCATCGCCCCTTGAGAGACGTAGGCACATAGGAATGTTACCGCCGCGTAGGTGACTGCCACGATGCTGGTCATGAGCAGATTTAAGCGGCCCAGCGAACGGGTGTTTCCTTCTTCGGCATAGCGATCGGCTTTTTGCATGAAAAATGAAAACGCCGAATAGTAGAACAGAATGATGTACTGCATCAGGAAGCTAAACGGCAGCCCTAGCCCGATAGCGGTTTTGGCATCCACGCCGGTGCTGTGAGCGATAACCGTGGTCATGATCCCCGCCAGTACCGGATTGGGAGGCTGTGTGCCGCCAATCGGTGTCAGCCCGGTAAAGGCCAGTTCGGTTAATGCGCCGGTGATCAGGCCGGTTTGAATATCGCCTAAGATGGCGCCGGTGAGGGTACAGACGATCAGTGGACGGAAGATGTATAACGCTTCAAGCCAGAAATCGATGCCGACAATCAGGGCCATAACCGCGAGCCCCATGCCTTGCATTAAAGTTATTTCATGCATGATGTGTCCTATCTCGATGGATTACACGAAGTTGCCAACGCTTATGCAGTATCAGTCGATGCTATGTTTGCTGTCGCTGGGGGTGTCTTGAATGAAAACGTCAACGCCTGCGGCTTGAATCGCACGGAGGTTATCCAGGTCTTGATCGTCAACGTAAACTTTTTTAGTGATCGCGCGTTTCCCTTCAACAAAATGCATATTGCCGACGTTAACGCTCTTGATAGGTACGCCACCTTCGACTAAAAAGCGCGCTTCCTGTGGTGTACGACAAACGATGAAAATTTTCTGCGCGGCAGACGCTTTGCCAATAATATCGATGGTTTTTTGCAGGGAGAAAAAGCGAATGCCGATGCCCATGGATTCTGCGGTCATAGACATAATTTGTTGCTGTAACGGATCCTGTGCAACGCCATCATCGGCCACTAACAGTAGGTTAGCGCCAAGTGAAGAAGACCAAGCAACGCCAACCTGTCCGTGAACTAGACGATTGTCGATGCGTAACAGAAGGATGTTTGGATTAGCCATGATGTATCTCCTTGCCAAAGAATGATCGCTTCCCTTTCTCTGCGCGCCTGTTGAGGCATTGGGGGTGGGCAGAAAAAGGGACATAATCAGTCTACGGCGTGGAAAACACCTGAAGGCTACATGATGCTATTGAATTGTTTCACGGCTGCAAGAAAAGTACGTGAATCTTGCAGCCGTGCAATATTTGCTGGTCTAGCCACGTAAATACCTGAAGCTCAAAGGATAGTGCTCGGTGTTGGTATAGCTAAGAGTCAGTTCGAAGGGGATACCGTGGCTGGTGGCGAATCGAGAGATTTCGATGCAGGGCTGCTGCGGATTAAGCTTCAATAGTGTCGCTACCTGCTGTGGTGCGATGCACGGGCGATAGTCGTCCTGCGCTTGCATACTCAGCAGGTTAAAATCGCGGGCTAAGGTGTGGTAAAGGCCATTCTGCTCGACGTGCTGGCGATCCAGTTGAGTAAAGCGTTCAGCGGGCAACAACGTGATTTCATATAACGCAGGCTGTTGTTCGACAAAGCGTAACCGCTCAAGGCATATCACGGCGTCGGTAGCGCCCAGCCCCAGTTTTTCTGCCTGTTCTGCGGTCGGGCTTATCGATTCACAGCGCAGTACCTGAGTGTGATGTGTTAAACCTGCCTGAGCCATCTTCTCGCTAAAGCCAATTGGGAGCGTATTGTCCGCCAGCCAAGCTGGTGTAGTGACGAGAGTGCCTCGACCTTGTTTTTTGGTCAGGTAGCCACGCTGAGCCAGCATTTCGACCGCCGTACGTAGCGTCACTCGCCCGCATTGATACTGCTGACACAGTACAGGCTCTGGCGGTAGCAGAGTATCTAGCGGGAATTCTCCCGCTTCGATACGTTCCCGTAGATCTTTAGCAATGTGTAAATAAAGCGGGGCTGCTTGTTCGAGTTCGTTATGCATTAATCCTGCCTGTAAAGAGTCACTTTGCACACCTTGGCAACTTTGCCATCGTTCGACGGCCGGTCGGGTGTGACGCCCAGCTGACGCGCGCGCATCAGACCTAATAATTGAGCAAACATAACATACAACAGACCACTAAAGACTTCAGGCAGTTGGGTTAACTCTGCGGCATCAAAGTGCAGATACTCATCGCAGGCTTGAGCAACGCGGGGATCGGCTTCAGCATAAATTCCGATGATCTTGCCAGCCTGATGGCGCTGGGCTTTGAGCTCGGCGGCCATATCCAGATCGTAACGTAGAATCTGTTGATCCGGCGATAGATAACACACCACCGTTACGGGTTGGTTCACAATAAGTTTAGGACCATGACGAAACGCCAGCGTTGAGAAATCGTCGGTTGCCTGTTTGCCGTTACACATCTCCAATAATTTTAGGCTGGCATCGGCGGCGATAAATTGTAGAGAGGACGAGCCGAGGCTTACCACGACGGGTGCATCACGCTGGGCAATTTCAGCAATTTTTTCTGCCTGCTGGGTAAGAAAATAATCCGCGCCGTGTTGATAAACCTTTAACGCGCGTTGGGCAATATCCCAGTGCTGCGGCAGAAAAATCAGTAGCAGATACCAGATGGGCAGTGTGAATTCGGATGCTGCCGCGAAAGAACCATTTTTGGTTCCGTTAGGCGCTGGAATATAAAGCGTTTTGGCATGCTGTTGACTACGCTTAGGCAGTTCACCCTGCGGGTCGTTCGCGATGATCAAATGATAGCAGTCATCAATGAGTCGCTCGGCGTGTTCAAAAACTGCCACGCTTTCAGGCGTGCTGCCTGAACTGGTGACAGAAACCAGCAGCGTTGGCCGATTGGTTAAATAGAGTTCGGGCTTGACCACAATATCGGTGCTGGCGAGCACCTGAATGTCGCGCCCAGTCTGCTGCCGCAGCCATTGCGCCGCGACTCGTGCTGCGCTCAGAGATGAACCTGCGCCGCATAAAATGATATTGCGTGGCTCATCGCCCACCTGCTGCCAGAAGTGCTCAATGGCGGCGCAGTGCTGTTCAACCGTATGAAAACCTTCGTGCCATAGGCGTGGTTGGCTGCAAATGGACTGTAGCGTTAATAGGCCGCCGTCCTGCGACCATTGTGTTTCATCCAAGAGCAAAGAGGGCTGCATGATTTACCTCCAAACATTCGAACGTTCTAATGTTTGTTAGAATGCAGAAAAAAAATGTGACCGTCTGTGATGAAGATCGGTTTTGTGAGGTATCGCATTGCATGGTGGATAGCGGAGCGATCCTATATCCCTGTGACAGTTCTATAAAAGATGAGTTACTATCGCGGGCAATTATGCCCGTCATACTTCAAGTTGCATGTGCGTTGGCTACGTGAATTATTTAGAGTATGTACAGACCAAGACAGTCGTGAAGTCCCGCTGCGGACTGTTTTATATATTCAGTTAGGGCGGCGGCCAGAGGATTATTAATGAGCGATCTGATCCATGACGGCAGCGAGCGCCAAGCGCTGCACACATTTACAGAGAACGCCTATCTCAACTACTCCATGTACGTCATCATGGACAGGGCGTTACCTTTTATCGGTGATGGATTAAAACCGGTACAGCGTCGTATCGTATATGCGATGTCAGAGCTGGGCTTAAACAACAGCGCCAAATTTAAAAAATCAGCGCGTACCGTCGGTGACGTGCTGGGTAAATACCATCCGCACGGCGACAGCGCCTGTTATGAAGCCATGGTTTTGATGGCTCAGCCGTTCTCCTATCGTTATCCGCTGGTTGACGGTCAGGGAAACTGGGGGGCACCGGACGATCCGAAGTCGTTTGCCGCCATGCGTTACACCGAATCTCGCCTGTCTAAATACGCCGAAGTGCTGCTGGGTGAGCTGGGTCAAGGAACGGTTGATTACACGCCAAACTTTGATGGTACGCTGCAGGAGCCTAAAACGCTGCCTGCGCGTTTGCCAAACATTCTGCTGAATGGCACCACGGGTATTGCCGTGGGTATGGCAACGGATATTCCTCCGCACAACGTGCGTGAGCTGGCCGCTGCGCTGGTTGATTTGATCGACAAACCAAACCTGACGTTGGACGATATTCTTGAACATGTTCAAGGCCCTGACTATCCAACGGAAGCTGAAATCATTACGCCGCGCGAGGAGATCCGTAAGATCTATCGCACCGGACGTGGTTCAGTACGCATGCGTGCGATCTGGAAAAAAGAAGACGGTGAAGTGGTGATCAGTGCACTGCCGCACCAGACTTCAGGCGCTAAGGTGCTGGAGCAAATCGCCAGCCAGATGCGTGCGAAGAAATTGCCGATGGTTGAGGACTTACGTGATGAATCCGATCACGAAAACCCAACTCGCTTGGTGATTGTGCCGCGTTCCAACCGCGTGGATATGGATCAGGTGATGACACACCTGTTCGCTACCACCGATCTGGAAAAAAGCTACCGTATCAATATGAACATGATCGGTTTGGACAATCGTCCAGCGGTCAAAAACCTGCTCGAAATTCTGACCGAATGGCTAGCGTATCGCCGTGATACCGTGCGCCGTCGCTTAAACTACCGTTTGGAAAAAGTACTGAAACGCCTGCACATTCTGGAAGGTTTGCTGGTGGCGTTCCTCAATATCGATGAAGTGATCCACATCATTCGTACTGAGGATGAACCTAAGCCGAAGCTGATTGAACGCTTCGCGATTTCAGAAACGCAGGCCGAAGCGATTCTGGAATTAAAACTGCGTCACCTTGCCAAGTTGGAAGAGGTGAAAATTCGCGGTGAGCAGGACGAATTAGCCAAAGAGCGCGATCACCTGCAGGCATTGCTGGCTTCTGAACGTAAGCTGAATACGCTGATTAAAAAAGAAATTCAGGCTGATGCACAGGCGTATGGCGACGATCGTCGTTCTCCGCTGCAAGAGCGTGAAGAAGCGAAAGCCATGAGTGAGCACGACTTTATTCCATCTGAGCCGGTGACGATTGTTCTGTCAGAAGGTGGTTGGGTGCGTAGTGCCAAAGGCCATGATATCGATCCTACGGGATTAAGTTACAAAGCGGGTGATAGCTTCCGCGCCGCTGCACGTGGGAAGAGCAATCAGCCGGTGGTGTTTATCGATTCCACGGGGCGCAGTTATGCGCTTGATCCAACCACGTTGCCATCCGCGCGTGGGCAGGGTGAACCGTTAACCGGTAAATTAACGCCGCCGCCGGGCGCCACCATTGAGCAAGTGCTGATGGCCGCTGATGACCAAAAACTGTTGATGGCGTCGGATGCCGGTTACGGCTTCGTATGTACCTTCAATGATTTGGTTGCGCGTAATCGTGCAGGTAAGGCTATGATTACGTTGCCTGAAAATGCTAAAGCGCTGCCTCCGTTGGAAATTAACGGGCCAGATGACATGCTGCTGGCGATCACTCAGGCCGGTCGTATGTTGATGTTCCCTGTCAACGATCTGCCACAGCTATCGAAAGGTAAGGGCAACAAGATTGTGTCCATTCCTTCCGCGCAGGCCGCATCGGGTGAGGATAAACTGGCATGGCTGTTTGTATTGCCACCACAAACGTCAATCACGGTGCATGTTGGCAAGCGTAAACTGGTCATGAAACCACAGGAATTGCAGAAATTCCGCGCTGAACGTGGACGTAAAGGCACGCTGTTACCGCGTGGCCTGCAACGGATCGAACGCGTGGATGTGGAAATGCCAGAGCAGCTCAAAGTAGGGCCGGGCGATAGCGAAGAGTAAGTATTCGGCTTTTAAGCGTTATATTTTGGCTGGTCGAGCCGACGTGACAGGACGTCACGTCGGAGTTTGGGTGGTACAGGATGTACCATCCCAAACCGGAGCGAAGATGCCATCTCGGAAAAAGCGCGAGAGTGAAGAGGTTGCGCGCTAGCAACCTTTTCTCGGGCGCCTACATGATAGTTGCATAGATTGGTCATACTGGCAGGCGCTCGAAATCATGCTCGTTCTTGTATAGTGCTTTCTTTGTTTGTGTTCCTATGGGTTTTTGACGCTGCCGCCCAGTAATCTCCGGTGTGTTTTGCAGCTAAGTCGGTATACTAACTCCGGCTAAATGTTTACGAGGTTGTTATGTTATCCATCATTCGCATTGTGCTGGTCACGCTGTACTGTATTTTGGCCTGCATCTTTGGTTGTATTTATTGCTTATTTAGCCCACGCAATCCACGCCACGTGGCGACGTTTGGCCACATGTTTGGCCGTTTGTCACCGCTGTTTGGTTTGAAAGTGGAAACGCGTATTCCTGCAGAAGCAAAGAACTACGGCAACTCCATTTATATTGCTAACCATCAAAACAACTACGATATGGTCACCATATCGAATGCCGTGCAGACCAATACGGTTACCGTTGGCAAGAAAAGCCTGATTTGGGTTCCGTTCTTTGGACTACTCTATTGGTTGACGGGCAACCTGCTGATTGACCGTGCTAACCGCACCAAAGCACATAATACAATTGCACAGGTGGTGAATCAGTTCCGTACTAAAACCATCTCTTTCTGGATGTTCCCAGAAGGTACTCGTAGCCGTGGTCGTGGTTTGATGCCGTTCAAAACCGGTGCTTTCCATGCCGCTATTGCTGCTGGAGTGCCTATTATTCCGGTCTGCGCGTCGAATACTCACGATAAAGTAAAACTAAACCGTTGGAATAATGGTTTGGTAATTGTTGAAATGCTGCCGCCAATTGATGTGACTCAGTACGGCAAAGATCAGGTGCGTGAACTTTCGGCTCACTGCCATGCATTGATGGAAGCTAAAATCAATGAGCTAAACGCAGAAGTGGCTGCGCGTGAAGCTCAAATGCGTGAAGCGAAGTCCTGATCCTAAAATACGATAAATTAGGCCTGCCAGCGTTTGGCAGGTTTCTTATTTGAACGGTTGAATTCAATCGTTGATGCTGAATTCCCCCTTTGGAATTTCAGTTTGCATAGCAAATTCATGGAGAAGTTATGTCACTCAGTCGACGTCGGTTTATTCAGACTTCGGGTCTGGCACTGTGTGCAGGTGCATTGCCTCTGAGGGCGCATGCGAGTGGATCGCAAGTTTCGCTGCCCATTCCTCCTCTACTGGAATCCAAACGCGGTCAGCCGCTCTTCCTGACGCTTCAGCGCTCACATTGGGCTTTTATGAGCGGCCGTAAGGCTAGCGCGTGGGGTATTAATGGACTTTATCTTGGCCCGACCGTGCGCGTTTATAGTGGTGATGACGTTAAGCTGATTTACAGCAACCGCCTACCCGATCCTGTTTCGATGGAAATCAGCGGATTACAGGTTCCTGGTGCGTTAAGCGGTGGCGCGGCGCGTTTAATGTCACCTAGCGTTGATTGGTCGCCGGTACTGCCTATTCGCCAGTCTGCCGCCACGCTGTGGTATCACGCTAATACGCCAGGGCACATGGCTGAGCATGTTTATAACGGCTTAGCGGGAATGTGGCTGGTCGAAGATGAAAACAGCAAAAATCTTCCGTTGCCGAATCATTATGGCGTCGATGATTTCCCTATCATTATCCAAGATAAACGCTTAGATAATTTTGGTACGCCAGAGTATGAAGCGCCGTCATCGGGTGGTTTTTATGGTGACACGCTGCTAGTAAACGGCGTGCAAGAGCCGTTTGTTGAAGTTTCTCGTGGTTGGGTACGTTTGCGCTTGTTGAACGCGTCTAATGCTCGTCGTTATACGTTAACGATGAGTGATAACCGTCCGTTCAGCGTCATTGCCAGCGATCAGGGCTATATGCCTGCGCCAGTTATTGCCAGCAGCCTGACGCTTGCTCCGGGCGAACGCCGAGAAGTGCTGGTGGACATGTCGAAAGGCGAGGAGGTTTCCATCACCGCAGGCGTTGCCGCAGGGATTATGGATCGTCTGCGCGGCCTGTTCGAACCTTCGTCTATCTTAGTGTCGACCACGGTATTGACGCTGCGTCCTACGGGGCTGTTGCCGTTGGTCACTGACAACTTGCCAACGCGCTTGTTGGCTGATGACATGATGGAAGGCAGCGTCGTTAATACACGCAGCATTAACTTAGGCAGCGCCTCGCAGCCGGGCATCAACGGCGCAACGTGGGATCTGCATCGCACCGATATTCAGGCGCAGCAGGGAACGTGGGAACGCTGGACGGTTCGCGCCGATACGCCACAGGCCTTCTATATTCAAGGTGCCAAATTCTTGGTGAAAAGCGTCAATAATGCGCCGCCGATGGTAGAAGATCGCGGCTGGAAAGACACCGTTTGGGTTGATGGTGAAGTTTCTCTGATGGTCTATTTCCCTCAGGCTTCATCGGAGCATTTCCCATTCATTTACTACAGTCAAACGCTAGAGCTTGCGACCCGCGGCAGCGTGGGACAGCTGGTGGTTAACGCCGCTCAATAATGTAATGCCCCTCTCTTACGTGGGAGGGGCCAATTTCTGCAAATCAATCTCGCTTCACACTTCTGCTTTTCTCGCTGCAAAAAACATCAACTCTTTGATAAATCCCAAGCTGCCCGTGCATTTAATTTGATAGCTATAACCGATTGAGCAATCGAACGGAAAAGGATTATCAAAATGAATAATAAAGAAAAAACGCATCACGAAGGGATATCAATTACGCGCCGAGCCTTGGTTAAAGGAAGTGCCTTAGGCGGGTTTGCACTGGCGACGGGGGCATTAAACCTGCCCTTTAGCCGAGCGGTTCATGCACAAGAATTGCAGAACACTGCTGCTGATAAAGTGACGTGGGGGATGTGCTCGGTAAACTGCGGCAGCCGCTGCGCGCTTCGCCTACATACGCGTGACGATGAAGTCTATTGGGTTGAAACAGATAACACCGGCTTAGATAAATATGGCGATCATCAGGTTCGTGCCTGTCTGCGCGGGCGCTCTATCCGTCGCCGTATGAATCACCCTGAGCGTTTGAAATACCCGATGAAACGCGTTGGTAAACGTGGGGAAGGGAAATTCAAGCGTATCACTTGGGATGAGGCCTATGATGAAATCGCCCGAAGCCTGAAATACACCGTTGAAAAATATGGTAATGAGGCGGTTTATCAGAACTATGCCACCGGTGTTATCGGCGGTAACGTGACGCGCTCGTCGCCCTATGCTTCGATTATCGGGCGTTTGATGAACTGTTATGGCGGATATCTCAGCCACTATGGCAGCTACAGCACCGCACAAATTTCAGCCGCAATGCCCTACACCTACGGCAGCAACGACGGCAACAGCACCTCGGATATCGTGAATTCCAAGCTGGTGGTGATGTTTGGCAATAATCCGGCGGAGACGCGGATGAGCGGGGGTGGGATCACCTACCATCTCGAACAGGCGCGAGAGATATCTAATGCCAAAATGATCGTCATCGATCCGCGCTATACCGATACCGCCGCGGGTCGCGAAGACCAATGGGTCCCGATCCGTCCGGGCACCGACGCCGCATTGGTAGGCGGCATTGCGCATGTCTTGATCAGCGAAAACTTAGTCGATCAGCCCTTTTTAGATCGCTACTGTGTCGGCTATGACGAGCATACCTTGCCCGAGAGCGCTCCGAGAAACGGGCATTATAAAGCCTATATTCTTGGTCAAGGGCCTGATGGTATTGAGAAAACGCCTGAGTGGGCATCGCGTATTACCGGTATTCCAGCCGATCGTATTATCAAACTGGCACGGGAGATTGGCACCGCTAAGCCTGCTTATATCTGTCAGGGATGGGGGCCACAGCGTCAGGCCAACGGCGAAGAAACCGCGCGTGCCATTGCGATGCTGCCGATCTTAACCGGTAACGTAGGAATTAACGGCGGTAACAGCGGAGCACGTGAATCGACCTATCTCATCACCATTGAGCTGATGCCGGTGCTAACAAATCCGGTGAAAACTTCGATTTCTGTATTTACGTGGACTGATGCTATTCGCCGTGGGCCTGAGATGACGGCGCTGCGCGACGGCGTGCGGGGCAAAGATAAGCTGGATGTTCCGATCAAGTTCATCTGGAATTATGCCGGAAATACGCTCGTTAATCAGCATTCTGATATCAATCAGACCCATGAGATCTTGCAGGACGATTCGCTGTGCGAAAAGATCGTGGTGATTGAAAACTTCATGACGTCGTCGGCTAAGTACGCCGATATTTTATTGCCTGATCTTATGACCACCGAGCAAGAAGATATTGTGCCAAACGATTATGCGGGCAACATGGGGTATCTGATTTTTAGTCAGCCAGCAACTCGCGCTAAATTCGAGCGCAAAGGCATTTATGAAATGATGTCTGAGATTGCCAAACGGCTTGGGCCAGATGTAGAACAGGCGTTTACCGAAGGGCGTACACAGTCTGATTGGCTGCACTATCTGTATGCCAAAATGCAGGCACGCGATCCGTTATTACCTGATTATGAAACGCTGCGCCAGCAGGGGATCTATAAACGAAAAGATCCAAATGGCCACTTCGTTGCATATAAAAAATTCCGTGAAGATCCCGATGCTAACCCGCTAAAAACGCCGTCGGGAAAAATTGAAATCTATTCTGAACGATTGGCTGAGATCGCCGCCACATGGCATTTGGATAAAGACGAAACCATCAGCGCTTTACCCGTTTATGCCTCAACGTTTGAAGGCTGGGACGATGCTTTGCGCCAAACCTATCCGCTGCAAATGTTTGGTTTCCATTACAAGGCACGTACTCACTCAACTTACGGCAACATTGACGTGTTGCAGGCCGCTTGCAGACAAGAGGTATGGATTAACCCGATTGATGCCGAGAAACGAGGTATTCAAAACGGTGATAAAGTTCGTGTGTTCAACAAGCGTGGCACGGTGGTGATTAACGCGAAAGTGACGCCGCGAATTATGCCGGGCGTTAGCGCTATGGGGCAGGGCGCTTGGCATCAGGCAGATATGACGGGTGATAAAGTCGATCACGGTGGCTGTATCAATACCCTCACCACGATGCGCCCGTCGCCGTTGGCGAAAGGCAATCCTCAGCACACCAATTTAGTGGAAATTGAAAAAGTATAGTCTGTCGATTGGGCTCCCAGAGGGGAGCCCACGGACATTACGAATGTCTGCCGCCATAAGCTAGCGTGACTTCTTTCGCTGCTTTAATCACTAAGGCACCAATTTCGATCACGCGATCGTCGGTGATACGAGAAACGGGGCCAGAAATAGAAATAGCGGCAAAGGCTTCCTGATGCTCATCATAGATACAGGCGGCAATACAGCGCAGGCCGAGAGCATGTTCCTCATCGTCAAAAGAAAATCCCTGTTTACGAATATGGGCCAGCTCTTCTTTCAGGCTATTGGGATTGCTGCGGGTGTGCGGCGTGTAGCTGTGCAAACCCTTTTTATGCAGTAATTCAACCAAATGAGTATCACTGACCGTCGACAAAAACGCCTTCCCTGCACCAGAGGCATGCATCGGCAGTTTGCCGCCAATTGGCGCAGACATGCGCATCAGCTGGGTACACTGTACCTGATCGATAATCACCGCCTGAAAATCGCTTACATCGAGCACGGCCAGATTCACGGTTTCGCCAGAGTCTTCCATTAAGCGGCGCAGAATCGGATGGACAATGGCCAGCAGGTTGCGGCTCTGCAAAAAACTACTTCCCACGAAGAAAGCGTGTGAGGCAATGGTCCACAGGCCAAGATCGCCGACTTGCTGGACGAATCCTTGCTGCTGCATGGTGCTCAAAAGGCGGTGTGTCGTAGAGTTGGGCAAACCCGCCTGCTGGGCTAAATCGGTGAGCGCCACGCTGCCGTGTGCTTCGGCAATTAATTCCAACAATCTCAATCCACGCTGTAAGGATTGAACCTGTCCGGTGGCTGCGGGAGTGGTGGCTGGCGTTGCGGTACGTGGTTTCTTACCACGTTTTACGGGCACGGTAGTCGCCATTTTAGTGCTCTCCTGAGACAGTCATAAATAATTATTTTTATTGAACAAATTCGTATTAAAAAAATGTTATAAAAATGGAATCTATTTTCGTTTTCGACATTATGGATGCGATCGTGGTTTTTAACTGCTCCGATGTGTTCAAAGTCAGAGGCTGCACGCAAAAGTCACCTGAAAAAGTCTCAAGATCGCCTCCGCCAACAGAACTGAAACCTATGTTAGGATGAGGAAACGTCACTTTTTTGAATAAAAAACCTGCACGAAAAGACGGGTGATATCAGGGTAAATGAAAGACTAGGAGCAACAGTGAGCACAATCGTTGAAAGATTACGCCATCAGCTTTCCCAAAGGATTTTGGTGCTGGATGGCGGTATGGGAACCATGATTCAGGGCTATCGGTTAAACGAAGAGGATTTCCGAGGCGAACGCTTTGCCGATTGGCAAAGCGATCTAAAAGGCAATAACGACTTATTGGTTCTCACTCAGCCGGACATTATTAGCGCGATACATTATGAGTATCTCGAAGCTGGCGCTGATATTTTGGAAACCAACACTTTCAACTCAACGCGCATTGCGATGGCGGATTACCACATGGAATCCCTGTCGGCGGAAATAAACTATGAAGCCGCGCGTTTGGCACGGGCATGTGCCGATGAGTGGACAGTGCGTACACCAGACAAACCGCGCTACGTTGCTGGGGTGCTTGGCCCGACCAACCGTACCGCCTCCATTTCTCCTGATGTTAACGATCCCGCATTTCGTAATATTTCGTTTGATCAGTTAGTTGAAGCCTATCGGGAATCAACGCATGCGTTAGTGGAAGGCGGGGTCGATCTGATCATGATCGAAACCATCTTTGATACGTTGAATGCTAAAGCCGCGATCTATGCGGTAGAAACCGAATTTGAAGCCATGGGAATCGAGCTGCCGGTGATGATCTCCGGCACCATTACTGATGCTTCAGGACGTACTCTGTCAGGCCAAACCACCGAAGCATTTTATAACTCGCTACGCCACGTTAAGCCGCTGACTTTTGGCCTCAACTGCGCCTTAGGTCCAGATGAACTTCGCCAATATGTGGCCGAACTTTCGCGTATCGCAGAATGCTACGTCACCGCGCATCCGAATGCGGGTTTACCTAACGCCTTTGGTGAATACGATCTTGGCCCGCAAGAGATGGCTGAGCACATTTCAGAGTGGGCACAGGCTGGGTTTCTAAACATCGTGGGCGGCTGCTGTGGTACCACACCGGCGCACATTGCGGCGATCAGTCAGGCCGTTGAAGGCGTGAAACCACGCGTGTTGCCCGATATTCCCGTCGCCTGCCGTTTAGCGGGGTTAGAACCGCTGACCATTGATGCCAATACGCTGTTTGTTAACGTGGGCGAGCGTACTAACGTTACGGGCTCGGCAAAATTTAAGCGCCTGATCAAAGAAGATAAATACGCAGAGGCGCTGGAAGTTGCGCTTCAACAGGTTGAAAGCGGCGCGCAGATCATCGACATCAATATGGATGAGGGGATGCTCGATGCTGAAGCGGCGATGGTGCGTTTCCTTAGCCTGATCGCCGGTGAGCCGGATATCGCCCGTGTACCGATTATGATCGATTCCTCTAAGTGGGAGGTGATCGAGAAAGGCCTGAAATGTATTCAGGGCAAAGGTATCGTTAACTCGATCTCAATGAAAGAGGGCGAGGAAAAATTCATCGAGCATGCACGCAAAGTTCGCCGCTACGGCGCGGCGATGGTGGTGATGGCGTTTGATGAAGTTGGGCAGGCGGATACGCGCGAGCGTAAGGTTGAAATTTGCCGTCGTGCTTATAAATTGCTGACTGAAACCGTCGGTTTCCCACCAGAAGATATCATTTTTGATCCTAATATTTTCGCGGTTGCGACTGGGATTGAAGAGCATAACAACTATGCCGTCGACTTTATTGAAGCCTGCGCGGATATCAAAGCTGAACTGCCGCACGCGCTGATTTCTGGCGGTGTCTCCAACGTTTCATTCTCTTTCCGCGGTAACGATCCGGTTCGTGAAGCTATTCACGCCGTGTTCTTGTATTACGCGATCCGCAACGGCATGGACATGGGGATCGTGAACGCTGGGCAGTTGGCGATCTACGACGATCTTCCGGCGGATCTGCGCGATGCGGTAGAAGATGTGATCCTCAATCGTCGTGAAGATGGCACCGAACGTTTGCTGGATCTGGCTGAAAAATATCGGGGCAGTAAAAGCGACGACGATAGCACCAAACCGCAGGCCGAATGGCGCGGCTGGCCGGTGAAAAAACGGCTGGAATACTCGCTGGTTAAAGGCATTACCGAATTTATTGAATTAGATACCGAAGAGGCTCGTCTTGAGGCCGATCGCCCTATTGAGGTGATCGAAGGTCCGCTGATGGACGGGATGAACGTGGTCGGCGATCTGTTTGGTGACGGCAAAATGTTCTTGCCGCAGGTGGTTAAATCCGCACGCGTCATGAAGCAGGCCGTGGCCTACCTCGAACCGTTCATTGAGGCAAGTAAAGAGAAAGGCACATCGGCCGGAAAAGTGCTGTTGGCGACCGTTAAAGGCGACGTGCATGACATTGGTAAGAATATCGTTGGCGTCGTTTTGCAGTGTAATAACTACGAGATTATCGATCTTGGCGTGATGGTGCCTTGCGATAAAATTCTAAAAACGGCTCGTGAGCAAAACGTTGATATCATCGGGCTGTCGGGCCTTATCACCCCTTCGCTGGATGAAATGGTGTACGTTGCCAAAGAGATGGAGCGCCAAGGTTTCGATCTACCGCTGCTGATTGGTGGAGCAACCACGTCGAAGGCGCATACGGCGGTCAAAATAGAGCAGAACTATAGCGGCCCAACGACCTACGTTTCGAACGCGTCACGCACCGTTGGCGTGGTAGCGGCGCTGCTGTCGCCAACGCAAAAGCCAGATTTTATTGCTCGTACCCGTAAAGAGTATGAAACCGTGCGTATTCAGCATGCACGAAAGAAACCACGCACGCCTCCGGTGACGCTGGAAGCCGCGCGCGAAAACGCGATGTCACTGGACTGGACGGATTATACGCCGCCTGTCCCGCATCGTTTGGGTGTGCATCAGGTGACGGCCAGCATCGACGTGCTGCGCAATTATATTGATTGGACACCGTTCTTTATGACGTGGTCGCTGGCAGGAAAATACCCGCGCATCTTGGAAGATGAGGTGGTGGGTGAAGAAGCCAAACGCGTATTTGCCGATGCCAATGCCATGCTGGATGATTTGGCTAGTAGCGGTAAGTTAAATCCGCGTGGGGTTTATGGCCTATTCCCTGCTAATCGCGTGGGGGATGACGTTGAAATTTATAGCAATGAGTTCCGCGACGAGCTGTTGGTGACGGGACATCATCTGCGTCAACAAACGGAAAAAACAGATTTTGCCAACTACTGTTTGGCTGATTTCGTGGCGCCTAAATCCAGCGGCAAAGCCGATTACATTGGTGCTTTCGCGGTAACTGGTGGGCTCGAAGAAGATACGTTAGCCGATATGTATGAAGCGCAGCACGATGATTACAACAAAATCATGGTGAAAGCACTTTCGGATCGTTTGGCTGAGGCCTTTGCTGAATATCTGCATGAAAAAGTGCGTAAGGTGCATTGGGGCTATGCGGCTAATGAAAATCTCAGTAACGAAGAGCTGATCCGTGAAAACTATCAAGGAATACGCCCTGCGCCGGGCTATCCTGCCTGCCCTGAACATACTGAAAAAGCAGCAATTTGGACGCTACTCGACGCAGAAAATAGCGTTGGCATGAAGCTAACGGAATCCTATGCGATGTGGCCGGGAGCGTCGGTATCAGGCTGGTATTTCAGTCATCCGGAGAGCAAATATTTTGCCGTTGCGCAGATCCAACGCGATCAGGTTGAAGACTATGCTCAGCGTAAGGGAATGCCGGTTAGCGAGGTTGAGCGCTGGTTGGCGCCTAATCTTGGGTATGATGCGGATTAATGGTTAATTTAGGTTTTATCAGTCAAGAGCGGTGTAATATTACGAACGCTGTTTGGCTCTGAGACCTATTTGGGTATCGCATCAGCGTTCGTGTTAGGGGGCCAATCACCGCCCCCTAACAACCCGGCTTGGCACTACCTTCCAGCCTGCTACGCAGGTCCCCTCATTCGCCATTTCGGTCTTAACGGAACGAACGGCAATCGCCATCCTGGCTCCTCCGTTCTTTCGCCGACATCCCTGTCGGCGAATCCTAACCTACATGACTCATTCGGCTGTACGGCAATGTGCCGGACAGGGCACTCAACTTTCTGATGGTGCCTCTTTTCTGCTCTCCTTTTCATCCCCCGTCGGACGTCCCTGCCAGTATCCAGCCAATAGGGAACCAGACAGGTTGTGCCAAACAGAGAACAAAGCGCCGGGTAACGCAGCCAGCGGAGAGAAGTAGATTTTCCCTAACGTGGCGGCTAAACCAGAGTTTTGCATACCGACTTCAATCGCCAACGTGCGACAGGTAGATTCATCGAAGCCGAACAGGCGTCCACCCCAATAGCCACTGAGTAAGCCGATCCCGTTATGCAAAATAACCGCAACAATAACCATTAACCCGACAGATGCGATGTGGCTTTGACTACCCGCAACCACGGCGCTGATGATGGCTAAAATGCAAAGCATCGAAAGAGCCGGTAGATAAGGCTCGACGCGTGCGACCAACTTGCTAAACATATGGTGAATGGCTAAGCCTGCGGCAATCGGAATAACCACGATTTGTAAGATGCTGATGAGCATTCCCATGATATCCACGCTGATGGTGGCATCGACATATAAGCGTGTAAGCAACGGGGTAGCGAAAACGCCGACGAGCGTTGAGAACGATGAAATGGTCACGGAAAGCGCAACATCTCCACGAGCCAGATAGATCATGACATTGGACGCGGTGCCGCTGGCCACGCTGCCGACGAGTACCATGCCTGCTGAGAGATCTGGTGACATATGGAAAGCTTTGGCAAGCAAGAATGCGGCGAGTGGCATCACCAGATAATGCAGGAAAATCCCTGCAGCAACAGGCGCAGGGCGAGAGAGAACGCGTTTGAAATCATCAATTTTTAGCGTCACACCCATCGTAAACATGATGAGCATTAACAAGGGGCTTACGTAGGGACCAATACCGGTAAAGGTAGTTGGCGTGAAATAAGCCGTGATGGACAGCAGAACTGCCCACAGAGGAAATAGACGAGTGAACGTTGCCAGCATAATTAGGCCTTTTTTATGGTGTTGTGATGTGTGTTATTCGTTATTTTTTTAGCATGTGGAACGGGTATCTAATGTCCCCGCCGCAGAGCGCGGCGGGAAGGCCGGAGCGGCGGAGAGAGGTTACTCGAAGAGGTTGCTGTGGAGTGCGCGCACGACATTCTCGGCATTTTCGCCGGGAACGAGGAAGCAAAGGTTATGGCTGCTGGCACCGTAGCAAATCATGCGAATATTGAACGGCTCCATGACGCCAAATACCTCTTTGCCAACCCCACAGGCTGAGGAGAGTTTGTTACCAATCAATGCTACCAGCGCCAGATTCTCTTCCACTTCTACGCGGCATAGAGAAGACAGTTCGGTTAATAGCGATGTGGTTAATAAGCTTGCTCCGCTGGTGCAAGAACCGGTGGTATCCAGCGTTAGCGCAATGCTGACTTCAGATGTGGTGATTAAGTCCACGGAAATATTGTGACGCGCCAGAATGCCGAATACTTCAGCCAAGAAGCCTCGGGCGTGAAGCATGTTTAGGCTGTGCAGCGTCATCAAGGTTTGCTTGCGGCGCAGTGCAAGAGCGCGAAACAGCGGTGGCTGTTCTGTTTTGTTGCACACTAAAGTTCCGCCAGCAGAAGGATCTTTGCTGGAGCCGACGAAGACAGGGATATCGCTACGCACCGCAGGCAATAAGGTTGCCGGATGCAAAACTTTAGCGCCGAAAGTCGCCATCTCCGCAGCTTCAGAAAAACCGATTTCGCTGATACGGCGAGCGGCGGGCACGATGCGTGGGTCGGTAGTGTAGATACCCGGAACATCCGTCCAGATATCAACGCGTGCGGCATTCAGCGCTTCACCAAGCAGTGCTGCGGTATAGTCGCTGCCACCGCGGCCAAGGGTGGTTGTACGGCCTTTGGCTTCGCTACCGATAAAACCTTGAGTAATGATGATCGCTTCTTGTGTCCGTGGCACCAACTGCTGTTGTGCTAATTCGTACAGCGCATGGGTGTCTGGTTCTGCGCGGCCAAAGCGATCGTTAGTACGCATGATTTTACGTACATCAAACCATTCGGCATTGACGTCACGCTGGCGAAGGAGCTCGACGAACAGCAGGGTGGACATCAGTTCACCATGGCTAACTAATTCGTCGGTCAAGGCTGGCGAGGTAGCCAGCGCAGCGGCTTCTGACAGCATGGTGATATTTTCCAGCATGCGGTCAATTTCATCGCGCAGCACGTTTGGCTGATGCAACGTATCGAGGATGTTGTACTGAATGCGACGTATTTCGTCGATGACGTAATGACGCTTCTCCTGATCGCAGCCGTCAGCCAGTTCTACCAGTAAATTGGTGACGCCCGCAGAGGCAGATAACACCACCACGCGCACGTTCGGATTGGAAAGAACAATATTGGCACTGTTTTGCATCGCGTCAGCGTTAGACACGCTGGTGCCGCCAAATTTTGCGACGATGGTATTTTTCATGTAAGCCTCGTGTCAGGGAAGCCCGCGTTAATTCACTTAATCGGGCTAAAAATTCCATTACCTTGGCACAAGGAGAGAGCGGTATACGGGAGCAGACGTAGGGATTAAAGCTACGATACACCCAGAAGCGCCTCACCTTGCCGATCCCCCGGAATACAGAGAATCGAGGTGACAGCCCAAGGGATTCAGCCCTTGTAGCCGACGTAGCAGTTTCTCCGGTGGGCTGCTGCGCCTCGGCGTCACACCCCCTCGCGTATCGTCAATGGAAACCGGCTCCTCTGATACGCTACCTGAGCAACGCGCCTCTTCTGGCTTGTACACGTGATGTACAAGTAGGTTTTTAGAAATAGCGACTTATTGAAGTTATGTCAATGTCATTAACATGAGCGATTTTCAATTTGAACGGGAATAAGTTACAACGGCGAATGTTAAGTTATATCTTCTTGAATAATATAATTTAATAGCGAATGACTCTGTTATTAGCCGTGCGCATGGCCTACCGGTAAGCTGATAAGCCATGCTAATAAAATGTTAGTTTGGCGTGGTGAGCGAATCGCCCTGAACCAAGGCAACCAGTGTACATGGCATCGCTGGAACGCTATCTTCATTCACCGGTTGTAAAGAACCATCTTCTTTTTGAGCGAACAGAGGGATCACTCCTTGATGTTTTTCCAGATATTCGACCCAGCCAAAATTTTCGTTAAGTTTGGTCGCCTTAATCACAGCACCTTTACCTAGCAAGGTACTCAGGCGTGAATAGGTCGCTTCGCGATTAAACAAAATCTCATGGCGGCGGAAACGGCTGCTTTCGCCGTTGCTGCGGCCTTTGAGTTGTGCGCTGGAACGAATGGAAAACACTTTTCGTTCGCCAAAAATGTGCCCGAAGTGATAAACCGCAAGCGCGTTTTGATGCCGGTTTGGTGATAGGGCCAGCACCTGAGCCGTATCGCTGAGATCGAGATAGTTTTCTGCGTGTTCAGAGTAAGCGTGACCGTAATAGGCGGGAATGCCGTCCATACGTGCCTGACGATAGTATTCCCAACTGCTGTCTGTCACCATCACCGGAATTTTCAGCTTAATTAGCGCCTGTGCGACCGCACGTGCAACGCTGTTGGCCCCGATAATCAGTACGCCTCGCGGCTTTTGTTGTTGAACGCCTAACCAACGCGCCAAGCGTGAGCTGGTGAGGCTTTGCAGCACCACCGTACCAATAATGACCGCAAAAACCACCGTGACGAGTTTATCTGCTTCAGGGTAATTCATTCGTTGTAGCGTTAGCGCAAACAAAGAACTCACGGCGGCGGCGACAATCCCGCGTGGTGCAATCCAAGACAGCAGCGCTTTTTCCCGCCACTTCAACGATGAACCTGCGGTTGAAACGGCGATACACAGCGGGCGAGCAATAAACTGCACAATCAGCAACACGATGACCAGCGGCCATCCCATATTCCAAAGCGCATCGACATCAAGACGCGCCGCCAAAATGATAAACAGCGCTGAAATTAAAATGGCCGAAAGCTCTTCTTTAAACGCCAGAATGTCGCTGATATCGACGTCACGCATGTTGGCCAGCCAAATCCCCATGACGGTAACGGCCAATAAGCCGGATTCTTCTGCAACCGCGTTTGAAAACCCAAAAGCACTGAGCATAACCGCTAATACGGCCAGATTTTGCAGGTAGCGAGGGATCCACACCTTGCGTAGCGCTACGCCGAGCACGTAGCCAAATAGTGCGCCAATCAGTAGGCCGAGCACCACTGTTTTGCCAAAGGTGACAAGCAGGTGAGTCCATGCCTCGGAATTCTGGCGCAGAACGATAAACTCAAATACCAGTACGGTGAAAATAGCGCCGACAGGATCAATGACAATCCCTTCCCATCTCAATACGCGGTTTATACTTGCCTTGGGGCGAACCACGCGCATTAGCGGTGCAATGACGGTTGGCCCCGTCACAACCGTCACCGCTCCCACTAGCGCAGAGAGCTCAGCGGAAAAGCCGAGCAGCCACCAACATGAAACGGAAATGATGGCGAAGGTCACGAGCATACCGATGCTGACCAAATTGCGAACAACGCCGCCAAGCCCGCGAATTTCCTCAAAGCGTAGCGTTAGCGAACCTTCAAATAAGATGATAGCGACTGAGAGAGAGACGAGTGGAAAAAGCAGTTCGCCAAAGAGATCATCTGGATTGACCACATGTGCGAGCGGACCAAGTGCTATACCCATGATAAGCAACGGTAAAATTGCAGGGATTCGTAGCCGCCAAGCTAACCACTGAGCCGCGAGTGAACTAATGCCGATAATCACCAGCATTAAGGGGGTTGATAGCTCCATAATATAAACCTTAGAAACGATTAACAAAAACAGTTGGTTATCATGACAGTTTAGCAACAATATGGCGGGGCGTAGGTGTTTGGCTGAAAGGAGTCAGTATCAGGTGGCAAAAGGGGTTAACAGTTTTCAACTATCGCAACAAAAGTGATCGCAACCCGAGGGGAAAAGGATACAATTTGGTAAATCGTTGGGAAAAGATGACTCAGTACCTGCTCGTCGTCATTCCAGTTTTCATGGAAACGCCGGGTTTGGTTGCTTGTTAGTCTCTATGTTCAGAAGAACACATGTCTGAAGAACAAACTTTCTTTTATTCTCAAGCATAAAGGCGTCGCTATGAAAAATATCAATCCTAGTCAAACCGCTGCCTGGCATGCGCTGCAGCAGCATTTCGAGCAAATGAAATCTGTGCAGATGCGCGATCTGTTCGCTCAAGATGCCGACCGCTTCTCTAAGTTCTCTGCTACCTTTAATGACCAGATGCTGGTCGATTTCTCTAAAAACCGCATCACCACAGAGACCCTCGAAAAGCTGCAGGCATTAGCCAAAGAAACGGATTTGCAGGGGGCGATTGCCTCCATGTTTGCGGGCGAAAAGATTAACCGTACCGAAGATCGTGCCGTTCTGCATATTGCTCTGCGTAACCGCAGCAACACGCCAATTATCGTGGATGGCAAAGATGTTATGCCTGAAGTGAATGCGGTGCTGGCTAAGATGAAACAGTTCTGCGAACGCGTTATTGGCGGTGAGTGGAAAGGCTATACCGGTAAAACTATTACTGATGTGGTGAACATTGGTATCGGTGGTTCAGACTTAGGCCCATACATGGTGACCGAAGCGCTGAAACCATACAAAAACCATCTGGGAATGCACTTTGTTTCTAACGTCGATGGTACCCATATTGCCGAAACGTTGAAAACCTTAAACCCAGAAACCACGCTGTTCCTTGTTGCGTCTAAAACATTCACGACACAAGAAACCATGACGAACGCCCACAGCGCGCGTGATTGGTTCCTGAAGTCGGCCGGTGATGAAGCACACGTGGCGAAGCATTTTGCCGCGCTTTCTACCAATGGCAAAGCGGTGGGTGAATTTGGTATTGATACCGCCAACATGTTTGAGTTCTGGGACTGGGTCGGCGGTCGTTACTCGCTGTGGTCTGCCATCGGTCTGTCTATTGCCTTAAGCATTGGTTTCGATAATTTCGAACAACTGTTGAGCGGCGCTCATGCGATGGATCAGCATTTTGCCAATACGCCTATTGAGCAAAATCTGCCAGTACAGCTCGCATTGATTGGCATCTGGTATAACAATTTCTTCGGTGCAGAAACCGAAGCGATTCTGCCATATGACCAATATATGCACCGTTTCCCAGCTTATTTCCAACAAGGAAATATGGAATCTAACGGTAAATATGTGGATCGTAACGGTAACCCAGTTTCTTACCAGACTGGCCCAATCATTTGGGGGGAACCCGGTACGAACGGCCAGCATGCGTTCTATCAGCTGATTCATCAGGGAACTAAACTGGTTCCTTGTGACTTTATTGCTCCGGCGATTAGCCACAATGCGTTAGGCGATCACCACAGCAAACTGCTGTCTAACTTCTTTGCTCAAACTGAAGCGCTTGCGTTTGGTAAATCACGTGAAGAAGTGGAAGAAGAGTTTGCGAAAGCCGGTAAAACCGCGGCAGAAGTGGCGCACATCGTACCGTTTAAGGTGTTTGAAGGTAACCGCCCAACGAACTCCATTCTGCTGCGTGAAATCACGCCATACAGCTTGGGCCTGTTAATCGCCTTGTACGAACACAAAATCTTCACTCAGGGCGCAATTCTGAATATCTTCACCTTTGACCAATGGGGCGTAGAACTCGGTAAACAACTTGCGAACCGTATCTTGCCTGAATTGAGTGGCAGTGAAGAGGTAAATAGCCACGATAGTTCAACCAATGCGTTGATTAACCGCTTTAAAAACTGGCGCGCATAGTTGGTTAACTCTTTAAGTTAAAACATAAAAAACGCCACCCTTAATGGTGGCGTTTTTGTTGGGTGAACTAGACCATTTTCGTGGCGCCACGAAAATGGTCTCTATTTTTTAGTGACGGGTGTTTGTAATCCCTTTGAGCCTAGCTTTCTGTCCTGAGCTTTGACTCGGCGCTGGAGTTTCTTAAGATCCTCTTCAGCAGGCAATTCCTCTGGTTTTATATGCCTTGATCCCAACATGTCCCGCACGCTGATATTATTTTGTTCGTGCTCTGACGTGATGGGCTGCTCACCGTGAAGGTCAATTTGCTGCACGTTATAATTGGTCATCTCGGTCGCTAGATTTTTAGCGGCAATAGTCAGAGTGGGAAGAAAATCGGCTAATGGGCGGTTTTTCACAATTCCGTACCGGTCTTTCATATCTTGAGTGGTATGCCCACCAAATAGTGCGGCGTCACCTCGAGAGCGAATGCGAGAGAAACCGGCATCATCAATACCGCGCTCATAAATATTCTGCGACAGCGCCTTCTCTGACTCTTTCAATCGATCTCTTGCCTCTAAGCGTTCGTATAAGCGCATACGATCTTCGATAAGCTCTTGTTTGCGAGTTTGTACGGCAAAGTAACTCTGAGCAAAGGCAATTTCCGGCTTACGTGGATCGCCATTCTGAGCAATCAGATAGCAGGCGTAACGTGTCAGAATAAGGTCTTCAACCGCCCGTTCCGCGCCGCTGCCCAGCAGAACCATTTTCGTGACGCCACGAAAATGGTCGAGTTCTTTGAAGCCAGATAAACGGCAGGCTTCAATGGATCTGATGATGGCGGTTTGGAAGTTTTCCCAACGCACATAGCCCAGATGAGGCTGAAGGTCGCGCGCGAACCAAAACTCGATACCATCAGAATCAGTGCGTTGTGCGAGTGAATCGAAATGTTGCTGTAACATCTGAAGCTTTTTATCTAATGCCATGGAAAATCCCTCTAAATAAGTAACGTCCAAAGATGGGCGTTATCCCTTGTTCAGAGGGGGACTTCCACGGCGTTTCGCTAGCTTTGCGAAGCGTATCGCAGGGTATTTAACCTTGCATACAGGCTTTGCGCTTCAACCAATCCTTCCCTTCCACAAATCGCGTCACCATCATGGCGCAGACGGTATTTCCTGTGGAATTCAACAGCGTTGCGGGAACGTCGATGATGGTGCTGATAATCATGATGGTGCCGACTAACTCAGGTGAGAAACCAAACACCGAGCAGATCATCAATTCACCGGTCATCCCGCCGCTTGGGATCGCGCCCATGACGGCACCGACGAGGAATGCGACGCTGATGATGGCGGCGATATTCATCGGATCGCTCATATCTTTATGGAATAGCGTAAAGAGGAATACGATTTTGATGATGCCGCCGATTACCGAGCCATCTTTATGCGTGTTGGCACCCAAAGGGATGACAGTTTCAGCGATATCATGGGGGACGCCCATCTTTTTAGTCGCAATCAGGTTTGCTGGAATACAGGCAGCGCTGGATGAGGTGGCGACGGCGGTAATCGCTGGCGTCAGTACGTTAGACCAAAAGACTTTAACGCCCAGTTTTCCACCTGCAACAAACGCATACAGCGTGTTTGCACCAAAAAAGTAGATCACGGTCAGGATGAGGTAAAGCAGGAAAGCATTCAGATAGCCATTGATAATCTGCGGCCCTAAATGACCAACCGTAGCGGCAAAGTAGCAGCCTAAGCCAACCGGTGCGGCGTACATGATGATTTTCACCATGCGAAGAATAACGACGGTGCCTGAGGTCAGAAAGTTGGCGATTGGCTGACCTTTTTCCCCTGACATCGAGGTAGCTAATCCTAACAACACGGAGAACACGATCAGCGGCAGCAGGCTAGATTTGGTAAACAGCTGCAGGAAATCAGGCACGGTAAAGGTATTTACGATGATTTCACCGAGGCTTTTGCCGTGTGAATCCGGCGCAGGTGGCAAATGTGCAATCAGCGTACTGACGTCGACGTTTTGGAATGGGTTATAAATCTGGGTACCGATGAAGGCGATAACGGCGGCAATGAGCGCGGTGCTTAGAAATACGGCAAAAACCGTTCCCATAATCTTGCCCAGACGCGCCATCTGTTTCATTTCAGCGATAGAAGACGAAATGCTGAGAAACACCAGCGGCACAATGACGACAAACATCAGATTAAGGAAAAGATCCCCGATCGGCTGCACAATTGCGGCCTTTTCTCCGAAAACGATACCGGATAGCCCGCCGAGGATAATCCCTAGCAGCAAGCAAATAGTAAAACCATAATGACGTAGTATTTTCATATTATTTTATTTCTCAATCGTTAGAACACCCTGGCATAAGCTGCGGTAATCATTCGCGATCAGGCGAAAGTTGGCCGGACGACATAGTAAAACGATTAGCAAAAAAATGTCGCGAAATGTGAGGGCCGTTAAGTTTCTATCTGAGGATTTACAGATTTATTTTGGTTTGGGGATAGACGACAAAATAGCCATTTTGTTAACTTGATCACATAAAATGATTAACGGCACAGAGGAACATCGATGCCAGGAACCAAACAAGCGAGCGCTATCGCGAAGATTTTGCAGTGGATTTTGAATGCTGGTCTGTTAATGCTGGCCGTGATTTTAGTGGTGTTTTTAGCGAAAGAAACCTTCACGCTAGGAACGGTGCTGTTTAACGCCAGCGAAACCGCATCCTCATATCTGCTCATTGAAGGGATTGTTATCTACTTCCTTTACTTCGAGTTCATTGCGCTTATCGTGAAGTATTTCCAGTCGGGATATCACTTTCCCTTACGTTATTTTATCTACATCGGTATTACCGCAATCATCCGTTTGATTATTGTCGACCACAAAAATCCAGCCGATACGCTGATTTATTCGGCGGCCATTTTGGTTCTTGTGGTGGCGCTATTTTTAGCGAATACAGAAAAACTCAAGCGAGAATAAGGCGAAAAGAAAAGGCGGCCAATAGGCCGCCAAAATCGTTATCGCTTTAGCGATAACGGGATCGAATAACTGCAATGGCACAACAAAGACACAGGTTTTAACGCATTACCCTTTCACACCGCCGGACGTGAGTCCGCCCACCAGCCAGCGCTGAGCTAGCAAGAATACGGCAGTAATTGGAATAGCAGACAGCACCGCCGCAGCGGCAAAGTCACCCCACAGATAGTTTTGCGGATTAAGGTATTGCTGCATGCCGACGGCCAACGTATAGCTATTCACATCACGCAAGAGCAGAGACGCCACCGGCACTTCGGTAATTGCGGCAATAAATGACAAGATGAAGACCACCGCCAAAATAGGTACCGACAACGGTAAAAGCACCAAGCGGAAAGCCTGCCAAGGTGTAGCGCCATCAAGAGCCGCGGCCTCTTCTAACGAGTTATCGATAGTTTCGAAATAGCCCTTAATCGTCCAAACATGCAACGCAATCCCACCCATATAAGCGAAAATTACGCCGCCGTGGGTATTAAGACCCAGGAACGGCACATACTGGCCGATACGATCAAAGAGCGCATACAGCGCCACTAGCGACAGCACGGCTGGGAACATTTGGAATATCAGCATGCCTTTCAGCAGCGAGCTTTTGCCTTTGAATTTCATGCGCGCAAAAGCATAAGCACAGGTGGTGGAAAGCGTCACAATGCCTATTGCCGTAACCACGGCGATTTTAATCGAGTTCCATAGCCATAAAAGAACCGGGAACGGTGGCGGAGTGACGCTGCCATCTGCGTTAGTCACGCTCATTCCCAACGCCAACTGCCAGTGTTCCCAAGAAATATTCTCGGGAATAAGGCTGCCGGTCGCAAAGTTGCCAGAGCGCAGCGAGATAGCGATGACCATCAGCAGCGGAAACATGATGGTACAGATAAAAGCCAGCAGCATCAGATGTGTAAACAGCAGGCGTAAACGCTGGGATTTCGGTTGAACCATAGCCATGTTGTGGTCCCTCTCCTTAGTCGAAATTCATTTTGCTGGCTTTCAGATTCAGTATCGCCAACGCGCCAACCAACAGGAAAATCAGTGTGGCAATCGCTGCCGCTAAACCAAAGTCTTGTCCACCGCCGCCTTCAAACGCGATGCGATAGGTATAGCTCACCAGCAAATCGGTATAGCCTGCCGGCGTAGAGGTCCCGAGCATATCTGGACCGCCGTTGGTTAATAGCTGAATCAAAACAAAGTTATTAAAATTGAAGGCAAAACTGGCAATCATTAGCGGTGTTAACGGCTTGATCAGCAATGGCAGCGTGATGCGGAAAAAGTTCTGCATTGGGCCAGCGCCGTCCATCGCCGAGGCTTCGTACAAATCGTCTGGAATGGCTTTGAGCAAGCCCATGCACAAGATCATCATATACGGATAGCCGAGCCAGGTATTGACGATCAGAATCATGCTTTTGGCGGTGAGCGGATCGCTAAACCAAGCGGGTTTAATACCGAACAGATGGCTGAGCATCATGTTGATTTCACCGAAGCTTTGGTTGAACAACCCCTTAAAGATCAGTATGGAAATAAACGACGGTACGGCATAAGGCAGAATGAGCATCACGCGATACAGCGCCTTACCTTTTAACGCTTCCCACTGAACCACACATGCCAGCACCATGCCGACGGCAACGGTGAACACCACGGTTAAGACCGAGAAGATAATGGTCCAGATAAAGATGCTGACGAACGGCTGGCGGATACCTTCATCCTGTACCACGCGTAAAAAGTTTTTCCAGCCAATAGAAACGGTGAATCCAGGGCTGAGCTGTTCATTTTCCCATTGCCCTTGTGCATTCACCGCTTGATAGAATCCTACGTCGGTATTCGGACGATAGACGGTGCCCGTTTGATTGTTTTTGAGGGTTTCACCGTCTTGCTCAAGAGTATATAGCGGGCTGGTTCCGGCGAACTGACGCAGGGAACTCATGCGCAATTCACTGCTTTCGGGCAAAACTGCCACGATGTTATTTAAGGCCTGACGGTTTTGAGTAATCACCCGCAGCGTAGCGCGATCGCCCGTCTGTTCGGCGCTTTCTGGTTTCATGGTTAAGCGCTGTTCTTGAGCGCTGAAGCTAAAAGGATCTGAGATGTAAAGCCGATCGTTTTCGGGATTGGCTAGCTGTAAGCGCCACCGATCGCCTACGGGGTAAAGGCCAAAGCCGTAAGTTTTACCCGTGGTGAATTGACGCTGCATTAACACCGACTGTGCGCGTTCAAAGGTGAGCTGGTTAGTGCTGCTGTAATTGGTGAATGCGATGGCGATGGTGCAGATAAGGGGAAAGAGTACGAACAACCCCATTCCCGCAAGCCCCGGATAGACATAGCGCCACGCATAGGCTTTGCGATTGGCAAAAATGTAGAGTCCAGAACCCAGCAAAACCAGTGTCAGCATAGCAAACAGGTACTCGCCCTGTGCGTACATCACAATGGTGAGATAGCCCGTAAACAGGCACATGGCGGCGATAACGATCCATTTTAGTATGTCACTCTGCCACCATTTATCCGGCTTCGCGATTGGATATTCTGTATGGGATAACGACATCAAACTCTCCCTCATTTCTCTTACGCCGGAGGCGGTTACGGACAACTTAAATTTCGATGTTCAGACCCTATCCAGCCCATGCCGAGATCGCTGAGCAAACCCCTCCTCAGTGAAGAGGAGGGTTAGAGTGGAGTCATTTACTGATGAACTTATTTGGCGATACGTTGCTCTGCGCCGGTTAAGGCTTCTTTCACACTCTGACGACCATTTACCGCGTTGATAATGGCGCTGCGCTCGGCGTACCAGAAGGCGCTCATCTGCGGGATGTTTGGCATGATTTCGCCTTTTTGGGCGTTTTGCATGGTGGCGGCGATTTTCGGATCTTTTTCCAGCGTTTCTTGGTAGGACTTCAGTGCAACCGCGCCCAGTGGTTTATCTTTATTAACCTGCTCCAGACCGGCATTGGTCATCAGGTAGTTTTCCAAGAACTCGGTGGCCAGCTCTTTATTCGGGCTAGCGGCATTGATGCCTGCGCTGAGTACGCCAACAAACGGTTTGGATGGGTGGCCTTTGAAGGTTGGCAGCAGGGCAACGCCATAGTTGATGTTGCTCTTATCGATGTTTGACCACGCCCAAGGGCCGTTAATGGTCATCGCGGTTTGCCCCTTATTGAACGCGGCTTCAGCGATGGAGTAATCGGTATCTGCATTGATATGCTTGTTTTTCACCAAATCAACGATGAACTGTAGGCCAGCCTGAGAGCCCGCATTATTCACGCCCACATCTTTGATGTTGTAGGTGCCGTTATCATATTTGAAGGCATAGCCGCCGTCGGCTGCGATGATTGGCCATGTGAAGTACGGTTCTTGTAGATTCCACATGATGGCGCTTTTGCCTTTAGCGCGCAGCTCTTTGTCTAGTACCGGAATTTCTTCCCACGTTTTTGGCGGCTCTGGCAGAAGGTCTTTGTTGTAAATCAGCGACAGTGCTTCAACGGCCACTGGGTAAGCAATCAGTTTGCCGTTAAAACGAACGGCGTCCCACGTGAATGGATAAAGCTTCTCTTGAAAGGCTTTAGAAGGATGGATTTCAGCCAACAGGCCAGACTGTGCATAACCCCCGAAACGGTCATGAGCCCAAAAAATGATATCAGGACCATCGCCGGTAGCCGCGACCTGCGGGAACTTCTCTTCCAGCTTGTCTGGATGCTCAATCAGCACTTTGATACCGGTTTCCTTCTCAAACTTTTTACCGACTTCGGCCAGGCCGTTATAGCCTTTATCGCCGTTAATCCAGATAACCAGTTTGCCTTCTTCAATTTTAGCGAACGCGGAAGAGGAGAGAACCAGTGTCGCCAGTGCCGAAAGGGCGAGGGTTCTGATGCCTGATTTCTTAGTCATTATCCAATCCTTCTTGTTCTGTTTCTGTCGAGGTATGAGTTGATGTCTGTACCACCGAGCATGGAAGCCGAAGCGGTTCAGATAAGCCGTAGAGTACGAATCGTTGTTAGCCCCTGCTTGTAGGGGATTTCTGATGCAGTGCCATACTCCTTTACACGAGATTGCTTCTCATCCTCCCCCCTTCTACGCCCCAAGGGGGTTTCTTGTGATCTACTTAACACTACCGCCTATTCTGTGGATGTAGACACAAAATCACAGGGTTATTTTTGCAAGCAGGATCACGAATTCACTGAAAGGTATGAACTTTTCACCGCACGCTATTTTCTCTCATCCTCCTATCTCCTCCCCCATGAAAAACTTTGTTACGGATGATTACGCTTCTTTGCTTAACGCGCACTATCGGCAGCAATCGATAAGGCGCATCTGCTGAACGGCATGGCTAAGGATTAGGCCCGCTGAGATGTCGCGTTAGTGGACCTCATTAGTGATAGACAGGAGTAACGCATGGCGAGCGTAGCACTGCGAAACGTATATAAGGCTTACGGAGACGTCGTCATTTCTAAAGACGTTAACCTTGAAATCCAAGACGGCGAGTTTGTGGTTTTTGTTGGGCCGTCTGGCTGTGGTAAGTCGACACTGCTGCGCATGATTGCGGGTTTAGAAGATATCACTTCCGGTGAGCTACTTATTGCAGGCAAGCGCATGAATGAAGTGCCGCCCGCTGAGCGCGGTATTGGCATGGTTTTTCAGTCTTATGCTCTGTATCCGCATCTGTCCGTTGCCGACAATATGTCGTTTGGTCTCAAACTCGCTGGCACTAAAAAAGCAGAGATTACCCAGCGGGTGAATCAGGTTTCTGAAGTGCTACAGCTGGCTCATTTGCTCGATCGCCGCCCTAAGGCGTTATCCGGCGGTCAGCGTCAGCGCGTTGCGATTGGCCGAACGCTGGTGGCTGAGCCCGACGTATTCCTGCTTGATGAACCGTTATCAAACCTAGACGCCGCTTTGCGTGTGCAAATGCGTATTGAGATTTCCCGTCTACATAAGCGCCTAGAGCGCACCATGATTTATGTTACCCACGATCAGGTCGAAGCCATGACGTTGGCCGACAAAATTGTGGTGCTGGATGGCGGTAGCGTCGCGCAGATCGGCAAGCCGCTGGAGCTTTACCACTATCCGGCTAACCGTTTTGTTGCGGGCTTTATCGGCTCGCCAAAAATGAATTTCCTACCCGTCAAAGTGACCGCCGCAGAACCGCAGCGAGTTCAGATTGAATTACCTAACCGCCAATTAGTATGGCTGCCGGTTGAAGGCACGGATGTGCAGGTTGGTGGCAACCTTTCGCTGGGGATCCGTCCTGAGCATTTGCTGCCGAGCCATGATGCTGAAGTCACCTTGGAAGGGGATGTTCAGGTTGTTGAGCAGTTAGGCAACGAAACCCAAATTCATATTCAGATCCCCGCGATTCGTCAAAACCTTGTTTACCGCCAGAACGATGTGGTGCTGGTAGATGAAGGCGCAAAATTTGCCATTGGCCTGCCACCTGAACGCTGTCATCTGTTCCGAGAAGATGGTGTCGCTTGCCGACGGCTGCATAAGGAGCTGGGTGTCTAGCTCTGGGTTAGAGAGATGTTAGTTAACAATACGTTAGACCATACGTTGAACAAAGAACACTTATAACTTTATGCCGTCAGGCAACCCCTTCAGGAGAATGATGATGACTTTGCGCAAGGTACCTTTAGCACTGGCTGTTGCGAGTGCGGTGCTGTCAACACAGGCACTGGCTGTAGATTTCCACGGTTACGCACGTTCCGGTATCGGCTGGACCGCAAGCGGCGGTGAACAGCAGTGTTTCAAAGCGACGGGAGCTCAAAGTAAATACCGTTTGGGTAACGAATGTGAAACTTATGCGGAATTGAAGCTGGGCCAAGAGCTATGGAAAGACGGCGATAAGAGCTTCTACTTTGACACCAACGTAGCGTACTCCGTGCAGCAGACCAATGACTGGGAAGCGACAGATCCTGCCTTCCGTGAAGCCAATATTCAGGCTAAAAACGTCATCGAATGGGCTCCGGGCTCTACGCTGTGGGCGGGTAAGCGTTTCTATCAACGTCATGACGTTCATATGATCGACTTCTACTACTGGGATATTTCAGGTCCGGGTGCAGGTTTAGAAAATATCGATCTGGGCTTCGGTAAACTCTCTATCGCCGCAACCCGTAACACCGAAACTGGCGGTTCAAACAGCTTCAGCTCCCAACAGCAGCGAGATTTAGTTAAAGACACCGCCAACGACGTCTACGACGTGCGTCTAGCCGGTTTGGAAACCAACCCAGGCGGTACGCTGGAATTAGGTTTTGACTATGGTCGTTCTAACCTAACCGATGGTTATCATCGTGCCAAAGATGCCTCGAAAGACGGCGTCATGCTGACCGCGGAACATACTCAGGCTATCTACAGCGGCTTTAACAAATTTGTCGTTCAGTACGCGACAGACTCTATGACCTCAAACAATTCAGGTCATTCAGAAGGCTCTAGCGTCAACAACAACGGTCACATGATCCGCGTTCTGGATCACGGTGGTATCGACTTCAATGACAAGTGGGCATTGATGTACGTGGGTATGTATCAGGATATCGATCGCGACGATAAAAACGGTACTACATGGTACACCGCAGGTATTCGCCCAATGTACAAATGGACGCCAATCATGAGCACCTTGATGGAGTTCGGCTATGACAATGTGAAATCACAGCGCACTGGCGATAACAACAACCAGTACAAAGTGACGTTGGCGCAGCAGTGGCAGGCTGGCGACAGCATCTGGTCACGCCCAGCAATTCGTCTGTTCGCAACCTACGCGAAATGGGATGAGAAATGGGGCTATGCAACCAACACCGACACCGGATACAGCGATGGTGTTGCATACAACGATAACAGCACTCACAAATTCAGCCGCGGAAATGACGATGAAGTCACCTTCGGCGCGCAGATGGAAGTTTGGTGGTAACGGTTGTTTGACGGCGGCGGGACGATCCCGCCGCGTTTGATTGAGCTCTGCTGCTTTCTTGCCATAGCGGCTGAGCTGTCTCTAAGGTGGTTCATAATGAAAAGCAAAATGAATAATAAAATCAAAGCTGTCATGAAAAAGAATACCATCGCGTTGAGCGTAGCCTTGGCGATGTTCAGCGTAATGCCGCTTAGCGTTCAGGCGGATGGCACCATCCAACCGGCGAATGTTGCCACGGCACCGGCGATCCCTGCTAATACGTTACACCAGCTACCTTGGGAGCCATTGGTTCCTCCAGTAACGAAAACGGCAACCTTAACCAGCAGCAGCGCGCAGTTGCATGTCGGTGATATCCAAGGGGCGGTAGGGGCTTTTGCATTACCGGCCGATCGGGGTTCACTTGAAATTACCATCAGCAGCTTGGTGGAAGGCAAAAGGGTCTATGCCCCAAGCGTAATGGTTTTAGATGAAAATATGCGGCCTGCGGCATTTTATCCAAGCAGCTATTTCAGTTATCAACAACCGGGCGTGATGAGTGGCGATCGTCTGGAAGGCACGCTGAAATTGACGCCTGCGCTAGGGCAAAAACAGATCTATATGGTGATCTACACCACGTCGCAGGATTTAGCCAAAACGACCCAAATGGTTGATCCCGCGAAAGCCTATGCGGCTGGTGTAGGAAATGCGGTGCCAAATATTCCTGATCCGATCGCGATCCATCAGTCTACGGGCACGATCAAGATCAAGGTGAAGGCAGAACAGAATACCGGCAACGTGATGATCGGCGGGATCTTGCCGATGGCACCCAAAGAGCAGCCCGTAGTGGTAGGCGCTGCAGCGGCACCGGTTGCTACCGCGCCGTCAAAACCGGCTCAGCCAATGCTCAAAGATACCGACGAATATTTCAATAAAGGTATCCGTGATGCAGTGAAAGGCGGAGATATTGATAAGGCATTGAAATTGATGAATGAAGCTGAACAACTTGGTTCAACCACTGCCCGTGAAACCTTTATTCACAGCGTGAAAGGCAAGGGTTAAACCCGCGCTGTGGAAGCTGGCTCTTTGACTGGGTGCCCTTCGGGGCACCTTTTTTTGTTTTGTATTTTCCTTCCTTGTTACCAAATTGATCATCTATTGCTACTGCTCTGCCTACGTCGGGTAATCTGAGTTACAATGAACCTCCCATTTTCAGCGTGGGCGAGGGTCGGCGCTAAATTCTGTTTTGGAGTCACCGGAATGACTGACTGTCATCCGTCGTTGGACGTTACTCATTGGCACCCCATTCATGAAGTTGATTTGACTGCGCAGCAGCACAGTTGGCTGGGCGAGTGCCAATCCATGACCGCGCGTTTTGAGCGCTACTGCGACAAAGTCACTATCGTTCCACGGCGCGAAGGTTTTATCACGGCTCAATCGTTAGGCGAAGAAGCCATGCTGCTTCCAAACTGTGAGCGCTTTTGGCTACGCGAAATTTTGCTGTGTGGTGATAATGTGCCGTGGTTGTTTGGCCGGACGCTGATCCCCGAAACATCTCTGACTGGGGAAGAGGTCTCCTTGTTGACGCTAGGTACAGTTCCGCTTGGGCGCTATTTGTTCAGCGCTGCGGAGCTTACGCGTGATTTTATTCAGGTGGGTTCTCAAGGAGAACTGTGGGCACGGCGCAGCCGTTTACGTTTGTCTGGTAAACCTTTGTTGTTAACCGAACTTTTTTTGTCTGAGTCTCCGTTGTATGGTGTTAATAATGAATTGTGATGTCGTCATCATTGGAATGAATGACTGGAGGGATTCGTGACTCAAACCAAATGGCAGGCCTATTGTCGCCTGATGAGAATTGATAAACCGATTGGTTCGCTGCTGTTGCTTTGGCCCACCTATTGGGCGTTGTGGCTAGCGGGCGGTCAAATTCCGAGCCTAAAGCTGCTGGTGGTATTTACGCTGGGTGTCTTTTTCATGCGTGCCGCCGGATGTGTGGTTAATGACTTTGCCGATCGTCGTGTAGACGGTCACGTTAAGCGCACGGCGCATCGCCCACTGCCAAGTGGCGCAGTGACGGAGAAAGAGAGCAAGATTCTGTTTGTGGCGCTGGTGTTGGTTTCTTTTGGGCTGGTGTTAACGCTTAACGCTATGACGATTTGGCTATCGGTTGCGGCTCTTGCGCTGGCTTGGGTCTATCCCTTTATGAAACGCTTTACCCATTTGCCACAGGTTGTGCTGGGTATGGCGTTTGGATGGTCAATCCCGATGGCGTATGCCGCCGTAAGCGAAAGTTTGCCGTTGAGTTGCTGGTTGCTGTTTCTGGCGAATATTTGCTGGACGGTAGCTTATGACACCCAGTATGCGATGGTGGATAGGGACGACGATCTCCGCATTGGTATCAAGTCTACGGCGATTCTGTTTGGCCGCTTCGATAAGCTAATTATTGGATTGCTACAGCTGGCGACACTGTTGTTGATGGTGTGGATTGGTTATTTAAACCAGCTGAGCGGCGCTTATTACTGGGGCATTTTACTGGCTGGGGCGCTGTTTATTCACCAACAGAAGCTGATTGCACTGCGTGAGCGTATGCCTTGCTTCCAAGCTTTCTTGAATAACAACTATGCGGGATTGGTGTTGTTTATCGGCATTGCGCTTTCAATTTGGATCTGACATTAGGGTCTGAAAAGCACAGGTTCTCACCTATAGAAAAGGCGCCAATCGGCGCCTTTTCTTATTTACTCAAGAGAGATTAACGAGACGTTATTCGCTCTTGTCGCTATCGTCTTCGGCCGGAGGCAAGGTTTCCATCTCAGGCGCGCTAACGCTTTCAATGGTCAGCTTAATCTCTGGCGTTATCATCGCGACCAGCAGGCTATAGATTTCCATGGTGTGTTCAGGGATCGCATCACCAACGTCGTTGATGTAGCCTTCGGAACGCAAGGTTCCCACCAAGGTAGCAAACACTGCTTTGTCGAAGAATTCTGGTGCGTTAATGCCGTGCAGAACCGACAAACGCTGCGCCATAATACGGCTCTCTTTTTCCAGCGCACCACGGCTGATACTTGGGTTCGCGCTAAGCAGAGAGAAGGTGATGGCATAACGTTGCAGGGTTTCACGAACGCCAGCAGCCAAAAGCTGCAACGTGCGGATACGGCCTGGATTCATCACCAGCTCGTCGCCCTTCGCACAAATCAATTGCTGGCGGCACAGCTCGGTAATAATCGGTTCAAACACCTGCGGTAAGTTGCTGCGCTCATAATGTAAGAACAACTCTTCCTTCAGCATTGGGTAGAGTAAATCCACCTGACGCAGCAGCTCTGAACGCGAGATGCTGTTATGGTTCATCACCATATTGGCAATTAGCGACGGCAGCACCAGCATATGCTGAATGTTGTTGCGGTAATACGTCATCAATACTGCCTGTTCACGTGGCAGTATGATGAGCTCGCCGATGTTGTCTTTTTCCACTTCAAACTTATCCATCTGAAGCGCATGTTTCAGCAGCTCTTCGGCGGTTTGGTTCGGCGTGGTGGCATCTTCGGCATAAGGCGCATTACGCAACAGCTGCAGATAGCAGTCTAGCTGTTCTAACAGTTGCTCACGCGTCAGCGCACGCTGACGAGAAGCCAACAGTGCGGTTGAACAGAGGTTCATCGCGTTAGCGGCAGCCGATTTATTAATGTTCACCATCACGGTATTGGCGATAGCGTTAACCGTTGGTGTTAACCAGCTTGGGCGCTGCGCTTCGATTGGGTCGATAGATTCGCGCCATTCAGGAACGTGCTGATTCAGCCAGTTGTTGATCGGGATCGGCTCACCAAAGTTTACGTAACCCTGTCCCAGATTGCGTAGCTTACGCAGCCCGCGAACCATCTGAATTAGGCTCTCTTTCTCTTTGGTGGCACCGCGCAGCTCTTTGGCGTAGGTAGCCACTTCCATCACGTGTTCGTAGCCGATATACACCGGAACCAGCGTGATTGGGCGCTTACCACCGCGCAGCATGGCCTGAATGGTCATGGCCAGCGTACCCGTTTTAGGCTCAAGCAAACGGCCCGTGCGTGAACGGCCGCCTTCCATAAAGTATTCAACCGAATAACCACGGCTGAACAACTCGCCTAAGTATTCACGGAATACGGTGGAATAAAGCTTATTCCCTTTGAAGGTACGACGAATAAAGAACGCACCTAAACGGCGGAAAATCGGACCGGCTGGCCAGAAGTTCAGGTTGATACCGGCAGCGATGTGCGGCGGCACCAAGCCTTGATGATAAAGCACGTAGGACAACAGCAGATAGTCCATGTGGCTGCGGTGGCAGGGAACATAAACAATCTCATGACCGTCCTGCGCTAATTTACGCACGCGCTCGGCGTTATGGACGTTGATCCCTTGGTACAAACGGTTCCATGTCCAGCTCAGCACACGATCGGATAAACGTACCGCTTCGTAGGTGAAATTGGCTGCGACTTCTTCCATCAAAGCAACCGCATTTTGCTGGGCTTTTTCACGGGAGATTTTTTTGGTACGCGCCTCGTCCTCAACCGCTTTCTCAATCGCTTTGGATGAGAGCAGTTTATTAAACAGCGCTTGGCGATCGGGCAGGCTTGGACCCACAGCGGCTAAGCGCTGACGAGAGAAGTGCATGCGCGCTACGCGTGCGAGTTTCTGGGCGATAGTTTGGTCAGTGCCGTGCTCATCTGCCATATAGCGCAGTGAAACGACGTTAGAGAAACGCACGAAGCTGTCACGACCTAGCCAGATAACGGCAAAGAATTTTTGGATACCGTTAAGCAAACGGAGCTGTGGGGCTCCGCTGTGGCCTTCACGACCCGGAGAGCGCCCAAACATAACCGACACCGGGATCATTTGGATATCCAGTGACGGGTTATTGCGGTGCAGATCCAGATAGTCATGGAACAGTTTGACGGATTCTTGCTTCGGCGCGTAATAACGGAATACGCGCGGGCCATCGTCAATGAAGACGTAGCGTGGCAATATAGTGCCGTCAATTTCGTTATCGTCGAGTGGATCAGGCAGGTCCTGAGCCAAACAGCGATCTCGGAAGGTCAATAAATCCGCTTTTGAGTTATAAGGTAAGACATACAACACCGGGCGGGTGGTGTCTAAACGTAGCTCTGCCACCGGTTCAGAAGGGATTACCTTGCTTTTAACCAGTAGCTTCAGCGGTAGATTCAATAAATTATAGTAAAATTTACGCCAACCTGACATAAAACAGAAAGCCTCTTGTTAGCCATTCGCCGCAAGGATACCAGAAACACGGTTTGAGATCTGTGGTGATGAGTGAATGAGAAGTCGCTAAAATCACATAAGACTTCTAAATTTTGATGGAATTAAAATGAATAGCACTACCGGATTGACTCGAATTGTTAAAGCCGCTGGTTACTCGGTGAAGGGATTGAAAGCGGCGTGGAAACACGAGGCGGCATTCCGCCAAGAATTGATGCTGATGATTGTGGCCGTGGTGATTGCTGCATGGCTGGATGTCTCTATTGTTGAACGTATCTTGCTGATAGGCTGCGTTACGCTGGTGGTGATCTTAGAAATCGTTAACAGCGCGATTGAGGCCGTTGTTGACCGTATCGGGTCTGAGTTCCACGAGCTCTCCGGACGCGCGAAAGATATGGGCTCTGCCGCAGTATTTGTTGCCCTGTGGTTGTCTGCTTTTATTTGGGTCAGCATCCTGTGGGGACACTATATGTAATGTGAGTATGTGCTTACATTCATAATGCATTAAGGCCACCCTTGGGTGGCCTTAATATTATCTAGCAGGACAAGCAGAGCGGTTTAGCTCCACAGAGCCAGAATCGGCCAACCTACCAGCAGCAGCAGGGAAATGTAAATCACACCGAAGATAGCACCCAAGCGCCAGTAGTCTTTGGATTTCACATATCCACAGCCGTAGATGATAACCCCAGGGCCCGTGGCATATGGGGTTAAGCAGCCCATGATACCGATAGACAGTACCAGCAGAATACACAGGTGTTCCATAGGCACGCCTGGGATACCTTTACCTACGGCCAAAATCACAGGCAGCATGGTAGCGGTATGTGCAGACAGGCTGGCAAACAGGTAGTGAGCGAAGTAGAACACCAATACCAGTACAATCACGGTCGCATTTGGCGAGAAGCCTTCCAGATGCGTGCTCATGGTGTTAGCAAACCAGTCGATAAAGCCTGAACGAGTCAAACCGTTCGCCATAACCACTAACGTGGCGAGGTTTACCAACGTATTCCATGCGCTGTTGTACTTCGTGATGTCTTTCCAAGGCACAACGTGCAAGGCCAACATCAATGACACCGCCAACAGACCAACCGCAGTGGCATCGATGAAATCGCCGCCGAAGACCCACAAACCCAAGCTCAGCAGTACTAAACCAATCAGGGTGATCTCTTTACTGGTTAAGCGTCCCATCTCTTTTAATGCGCCACCGGCCCACTCAGAGACTTCTTCGCTGTGCGTAACTTCTGGTTTATACAGCACATAAGATAACCATGGAGCCACGATCAGCAGGATAAGGCCCACTGGCAGGAAGCTCAGGAACCACTGCAGCCAGCTAATCTGAATGCCCGCGATTTTACTCACGAATTCCAAGCCCAAGACGTTTGGCGCAGCGCCGGTCACGAACATAGAAGAACTCAGACTGGTACTGATCACCATCATCCACATCAAATAACCACCGATACGACGCGATGACGGATCGTTAGGGAATGACTTGAACAGCGGTGGCAGGTTCTTAATAACTGGGAATACGGTACCACCGGTACGCGCAGTGTTAGACGGCGTGAACGGAGCCAACATGATATCAATGATAACAATGGCATAACCAAGAGTAAGTGTTCGCTTACCCATGAACTTAACCATGAACAGCGCAATACGACGCCCTAGACCGGTGACTTCATAACCCAGAGCAAAAATGAATGCGCCAAACACCAACCACACGGTGGTGCTGGAGAATCCAGCTAGACCCCATTTCAGGGCTTGTTTGCCCGCATCAAAAGCCGGATCGGCCAGCTCTTTTGCATCAAACAGCAGATAGTTGCTGCCAATAACGCAGATAGTGACGGCGATAAAACTGATTGCCGTAGCAGGGATAGGCTCCAAAATCATCCCAACGATCATAGCCACAAACACGGCGAAATAGTGCCATGCCTGCGGAGGCATACCATCAGGAACAGGAATAAGTAGCATCACTGCCATAACCAGCAGCGGCGCGACTAATTTCCATATCTTATCTTTTGAAACAGACATAACTGATTCTCCAAGAAGGAATTTTTAAAGTTTAATGTGAATAATTGAAGTGCGAAATTTGAGCCAAAAACCAGGTAATAATCAGCAAGTCGGCGCAGCCGCCAGCGCTGAGGTTGCGTTGAATGCATTCCTGGTCGAAATCATGGAGGTGCTTGAGATCGGAGGGCTGGCGAATGCCACCCTGACGCAGCAATGCCTTAGCGCGCTGTTGCAGCCAACTGAGGCCGGTTTGGCCTCCGCGTGAGGCTACGTTGGTATCGCCGTTATGTGCCATCAGCACTAACAGCGTATCGAGCAAAGCAAGTTCAGGGTCGGTGCCCTGCGCGAGGCGAGCCTGATAGTGTGGCAGAGCGAGCTGAATAACTAATGGATAGCCCGCCTCGGCTTCGCCGCGAGCGCCGGTGAGGCCGAGTTGCCGATAAAGCCGTTGTCCTGCCGTTTTTTGTTGATTGTTATGGTTATTTTGCAGTTCACGTTCGGTCAGCCCACGGCAAAAAGCGGCGGCGGTGCTACAAATTAGTGCAGGTGTGATAGCGCTTTTTCTTTGATGCAAACGCCCGATAGCCGCGCACAATAACCCCAAAGAAAAAATGCTGCCTTTATGTGTATTCACGCCAAAAGTTGCGCGGAACATATCAGTTTCGCAGGCGATGCCAATGGGACGTAGCCCGGTGAGCACGTCTGCTTCAGCAAGATTGGCGCTACAGGCACCAAATTCGATAAAACGTGGTAACCATTGGCGGATAGCCAATGCGCTACGGTGAAAATCTTCCAGCGCCATATCTTTATGCGCGCCGCAGTTATTTCTATCGACCAAGCCCGGCTTTGGCGTGAGATTGACCTCAGCCAACATGGCACGGTAAGCAAGCTCGCTGCAATGGGCGACGAAATGCTCATCGGTAGCGGTAGAATCAGACGGCTGCTGCGTTATCGGCATCATGCAGTAATGCCTCCATGCGGGTGATCAGATCGGGAATTGCGTGTGCTCTTTCGCGTGCGCATACGGCCGCTTCGCGTTGGCACAGCAAACAGGTTCGGCTAGGTAGTAAAAAGTCACGGCGAGAGAGAATTTTTCCTAGCGGATTCAATACGTCGATATCCCATAAACGCCCAAGCACATGTTCTTGTTCGAGTGCGATCATGGCTTCTTTAACCACGCGTGCCGGTGCGTCGATGGCGAGCAACCCTTCAGGGCCGGTCGCCAACGCAAAAGAAGCCTGCTCCTTCAATTCCCAACCTGATTGTTCAACGCGTTGGCACAGCGCTTTCAGACCGTGATTAAAGATTTTGCGTGTCATCACGCTATCTTTAATCGGCCCGGGCGCGACCACGGTAAACGAGATCAGCGTTGAGGTATGGCGCGCCAGCCACTCCGCCTGCCGAGACTGCCTGCATTCACGGCTGAATAGCAGTTCCGGCAATGTAACGGTGTGGCTGGTCGCCAAAGTTGGGAGCAGGTAAAACATGGTTTATTCCTTAACCTGACGAACGACGTCGATCACGGAACCATCGCGATAGCGCACAACGGCGATAACACGGTCAGTGAATTCGATCGCACGAGGTTGTCCGGTAAGGATTTGCGCACGCTCACGCAGCCATTCAATGGAAACCACTTTCAAGCCAGCGGCTTTCAGGCGGTCAGCCAGCTCTGGGCGCGCAGGGTTAACGGCAATACCGTGGTCAGTAACCAGAATATCGACGCTTGAGCCTGGAGTGACGCAGGTGGTGACTTCATCAACCAGCGTTGGAATGCGGCCACGCACCAACGGTGCAACGATGATGGACAGCGCAGCTGCGACCGCAGTGTCACAGTGGCCACCGGAAGCACCGCGTAAAACACCGTCAGAACCGGTTAACACGTTCACATTGAAGTGAGTGTCCACTTCCAGCGCACTCAGCACCACCACGTCTAAGCGATCAACGGAAGCGCCTTTTGAGCCCCAGTTTGCATACTGGTTAGCGCTGATTTCGATGTGGTTCGGGTTACGCGCCAAAGACTCTGCGGCTGCACGGTCGAAGCTTTGTACATCCAGCAGCTTCTTGATGAAGCCTTTCTCGTGCAGATCAACGATGGTGGACGTAATGCCGCCTAACGCAAAGCCAGCATGAATATCGCGGCTACGCATTTTGTCTTCGAGGAAGCGGGTCACCGCCAGCGATGCACCACCGGTACCGGTTTGCAGCGAGAAACCTTCTTTGAAGTAGCCAGAGTTGACCACTACGTCTGCCGCGCTGCGAGCGATCAACAGTTCGCGTGGATTAGACGTCATGCGGGTTGCATCTGCACCGATCTTATCGGCATCACCGACCTGCTCGATTTGCACGATCAAATCGACCTGATCCTGCATGATGCTGGCTGGGTTGTGCGGGTATGGCAGCAGCGCTTCGGTCAGAAGAACCACTTGTTTGGCATTTTCGGCATCGACTTTGGCATAGCCAAGAGAACCGCAGCAGGCTTTGCCGGTGTAGCCGTTCGCATTACCGAACGGATCACAGGCAGGAACCCCAAGGAAAGCCACATCGATATTTAGCTCGCCGCTTTCAACCAAATGTACGCGGCCACCGTGGGAGTGGATCTGTACCGGTTCTTCCAGCAGACCACGGGAGATTTCTTCCGCCAATGGGCCACGCAGTCCAGAGGTATAGATACGGCTGACAACGCCGTTACGGATATGGTCTACCAGCGGTGCATGGCAGTCGCTCAGTGAGCTAGATGCCAGCGTAAGATTTTTGAAGCCCATCTGCGCGATAGTGGCCATCACTAAGTTGATGGTCAGATCGCCACCGCGGAATGCGTGGTGGAAAGAGATGGTCATGCCATCATGCAGACCTGAGCGGCGAATTGCCTCTTCCAGCGTGCTGCATAATTTTTTATCGCGAGGCTTTTGCGCCTGCAGATTTAATTTTGAAACGTTTTTATAGCTTGGCAGCGCGCTTTCAGTTTGGCGGGTATAGGCCGAAACGCGTTCCTGTCGTTGAAGAAGTTCTTTTTTCTGAGTCATTTTTTTTCGCCTTATTCTTCACGGATGCCAGACAGTTCTGCACGAGACAGAACCAAACGGGCGCGCTCAATCACTGGGCTATCAACCAT
This sequence comes from Hafnia alvei, assembly GCF_034424155.1. NCBI lineage: Bacteria > Pseudomonadati > Pseudomonadota > Gammaproteobacteria > Enterobacterales > Hafniaceae > Hafnia > Hafnia alvei. Next base: position 369,519 of record NZ_CP139992.1, read on the forward strand.
TTTGCCGTTCAGTGAAACAACGCCACGCCCTTCACGTGCAGAAGCTTCTGCTGCTTCAACGACGAGTTTCGCGTGATTGACTTCCTTTTGAGTTGGGGCGTAAAGGTTGTGCAATAACTCAATTTGGCGTGGGTTGATCAATGATTTACCGTCAAAGCCCAGTTGTTTGATATGCGCAGCTTCGCGCAGGAAGCCTTCTTCATTGTTGGCATCGGAATAGACGGTATCGAAAGCCTGAATGCCTGCGGAACGAGCGGCTTGCAGAATTGAGCAGCGAGCGAATAGCAGTTCAACGCCTTCAGGTGAACGTTCGGTGCGCAAATTACGCACGTAGTCTTCTGCACCCAGAGCGATACCGATTAAACGTGGAGACGCGTGAGCAATCGCCACCGCTTGAGTAATGCCCTGAGCGGATTCAATCGCTGCCAGAAGACCAGTGCTGCCGACTTCGCGGCCACATTCGGCTTCAATACGGGCAATTTCGTTTTCGATATCAATGACGTCTTGAGCGGTATCTGTTTTTGGCAGACGTACGATGTCTGCGCCACCGCGAACCACGGCTTCTAAATCAGCTACGCCATATTCAGAATCTAGCGCGTTGACGCGCACGATGGTTTCGATGTCTTGGTACAGCGGATGCTGCAATGCGTGATAAACCAGACGACGAGCGGCATCTTTTTCGCGCAGAACCACGGAGTCTTCGAGGTCAAACATCAGTGCATCGGCGTGATAGATAAAGGAGTTGCTGACCATTGCCGCGTTTGCGCCTGGCACAAACAGCATGCTGCGGCGAGTGCGAGATTTACGCTCTTGAGCGATACGAGAAGTCATGCGCGTTCCTCCCAAGGCAGGTTTTTCACATCGCTGGCACGTACCAGCAGAGTTTCCAAACGGGCGCGCAGGATGCAATCTAGAGCACCTTTGTCGTCAACAACGAGCTGAACGCCGCTGATATCATGGCGTGTGAGGATTTCCATAACGGTAGCGCGGATCGCGTCGCCGAACTGTTTCTCAACGCTGCTGCTGATTTGCAGATCAATCTCGGGTGTGTCGATAGGCGCTATTCGCACCATCACATCGCTAGACTCCAAAGTGCCAGCGACGGCTGCTTGGGTTATTTTCATTTTTCACCTGTTACTAATGCGGATTCCTGTGGCCGGTCCGTCACGTTTTCTGAGCGAGGAACGAGCAGGCGTTGTAAATAAGCGCGGGTCGCTTCAGGCACTAAAGGCGCGATGGCCGGAAGATCTTTTTGCACCAGCAGTTTGCGTACCCACGAGGCGGAGATCGCGGTGTCGTGGTATTGCAAACGCTCAATTTCCACCAGTTCAATCGGTGGTGCGGGTAGAGACGGAGTCTCCAGCCAGTGGCGCATGTCACGGTTGTATTTGGCTGTCACCTGACAGTACGGTTCGGTACCGACGAAGCGATGAGTGATCCCCAAGGCCGGAGCCAAATACTGACGAAAAATTTTAAGGTCGATCTCGGTGTAACAATCGTCCACGACGCCTTGCTCTTTGATGAAGTAGCAAGGGAACGTCGCACGGGAAATGATGTATTCCGAGCCGCGGTGTACCGTTAAGTTCTTAATATCAGAGGTACCGGCACGCACCAATTCGAGGCGATCTTCATAAGGGAAGCGCGAAGTATCCTCTTTAACCAAAAACAGGTGCAGCCAGTCGCATTGCGCCGCCGCCTGCTGAACCAGATAACGGTGCCCGTTGGTAAACGGGTTGGCATTCATAACGATGCTGCCAATTTTATTGCCGTCGTGGCGCAGCGTAGTGAGATAGCTAGCGTAGCGCTGAATACGTGTGGCGCTGTTTTCCATCAGCACCATGACGTTCGGTACGCTGGTGACGGTATAAAATCCGCACTGCTTGAATAACGCTTCGTTTTGGGTTTTTGTGTATATAAATAAATGAGTGCAGTGTTTTTCATACGCCAGATTAATTAATTCTGTGGCGAGGGTGAGCGCAAGCCCTTCACCGCGAACAGATTCACTGATAGCAACACATTTAATAATATTCCCCGCTATCCCACCGCAGGCGATTAGCTGGTCATCACGGGTGACGGTTATAAATACTTCCACCGTGGAATCAATGCTCAGGCCATTTTCTCGAAGAAAATGAGCGATGACAGCGATCTTCTTATTTTCCGAACGCTTAACCTGAGAAAATACGGTATTACCAAACATAGAGTTTCCTGTTGCTTGCCGCATGCGTGCAGTAGGATCACAATTGTTGTGATTTGTTGCATATTAATAACGTTTTATTTTCAATTGCTCGGCGCAACGCTTTAATCTTATTCGTATATATTTTTGCGTTGACGTAGTGATCGTAAGGAGTATTAAGGCGGGAAATCTTGACCTATTTCACAAAGAGTTATCAGAATTAAATAGACTTAATGGTTTTTATTTCCTTAATTATTTTTATTTGCATAAATAACGTGGTTTTTATTTGTTTAATTGATTTAATCCGTAGAATCTGCAACGATCTAATCCATAGTGGGTAGAAAGTAAGGAAACATATTCATTACATTTCTCTGATGCTAGCCCATCTTTTCATCGTAAAAAAGAGGAAATATCGATGTTTGGCAAACCAAATGTTAAAGAGTTTAGGTTTTTTAGCCGCATCGCATTTCCTTTACGAATATTTCTTTTATTACTTCTAGTCTCAACATTATTAGTTGCCGCGCTGGGGAAATATTTATCCGCCTCTTTTGAAGATTATCTCAGTAATCATGTCCGTGATATGGCTATGAATCAGGCCAAAATCATTGCTTCAATTGATAGTGTTGTCACGGCGGTGAAAAATAGAGATACCAAACGTCTTGCTATCATCGCCAATAAATTAGGTACCGGTTCGGATTTTGACTATGTTGTTATCGGGGATAAAAATTCTATCCGCTTATATCATCCTAATCCGGCCAAGATTGGCCTTCCAATGCAGTGGAGCAAACCCGGTGCACTGGAGCGTGGAGAAAGTTATTTCATTACCGGTAAAGGCTCTATCGGTATGGCAATGCGCGCTAAAACGCCGATTTTTGATGAGCAGGGCAAAATTATTGGCGTTGTTTCACTGGGCTATTTGGTCAGCAAAATAGACAGCTGGCGGCTAGATTTTTTACTGCCCTTAGCGGGCGTGTTTGTCCTGATTCTGATTATCTTGATGTTGCTATCGTGGATGTTTGCCTCGCACATTCGTCGGCAAATGTTAGGAATGGAACCGCGCCAAATAGCACGCGTGGTTCGCCAGCAAGATGCGCTGTTTGGCTCCGTGTATGAGGGACTTATTGCGGTCGATCCCGATGGCTTGATTACTGCGATCAACCGAAATGCGCGCAAAATGCTTGGGTTAAGCTCGCCGGGAAGACAATGGCTGGGAAAACCTATTGAAGAGGTTGTTGATCCTGCGGGCTTTTTCACGGAACAGATTGAAGAAAAGCGGCAGGATGTGATTTGCACGTTTAATGGCTTGAGCGTCATTGCTAACCGTGCGGCCATACATTTCGGCGATGAGCTATTGGGTGCCATTATTAGTTTCCGTAGCAAAGACGAAATTAGCACGCTTAACGCCCAGCTCACGCAGATAAAACAGTATGTTGAAAGCCTGCGCACGTTGCGCCATGAGCATCTTAACTGGATGTCGACGCTCAACGGACTGTTACAAATGAAAGAATATGATCGTGCGTTGGCAATGGTAAAAGGTGAGTCACAGGCGCAGCAGCAGCTGATTGATAGTCTAAGAGGTTCTTTTGACGATCGTCAGGTTGCAGGGCTGCTTTTTGGCAAAGCGCAGCGCGCTCGTGAGCTGGGGCTGACGTTTAATTTGGTTGAAGGCAGCCAGCTTCGTCAGTTGCCTGAGGGTCTTGATAGCACTGAGTTTGCGGCTATCGTGGGTAATCTACTCGACAATGCTTTTGATGCTAGCCTGAAGAATTTGCAGGGTAATAAAACCGTCGAGCTGTATCTTAGCGACGAGGGCGAGGATGTGATCGTGGAAGTAGCCGATCAAGGATGTGGCGTTCCTGAGTCTTTACGTGAGGCTATTTTTGAGCAAGGGGTAAGCACCAAAACAGAAGACGCCGGTGAGCATGGCATTGGACTGTATCTGATTGCCAGCTACGTTGGCCGCTGTGGTGGTGTGATTACGTTAGAAGACAATGAACCTTGTGGAACTTTATTTTCCGTATTTATTCCGAAAGTGAAAAAGACTTATGACACAACCAATAACGATTCTGATTGTTGAAGACGAGACTCCGCTCGCAGAGATGCATGCGGAGTTTATTCGCCATTTCCACGGCTGTGGTCAGGTATGGTTGGCGGGAAATCTTGCTCAGGCCAGAATGATGATTGAGCGATTCAAACCCGATTTGATCTTGCTGGATAACTATTTGCCCGATGGCAAAGGCATCACGCTATTGCACGAATTAACTCAGGCGCGTTTCCCTGGTGGTGTGGTATTCACCACCGCGGCAAGTGATATGGATACGGTGTCAGAGGCGGTGCGGTGCGGCGTATTCGACTATTTAGTGAAGCCGATTGCCTACGAGCGCTTGGGGCAAACGCTTGAGCGCTACCATGTACGCAAGCGGATGCTTGCTAACAGCGATAGCGCCAGCCAGCGTCAGATTGATGATATGTTCAATGCCTATGCACGTGGCGAGCAGAAAGAAGAGTTGCCAGTTGGCATTGATGCGTTGACCTTAGATAAGGTGCAGAAGTTATTTGCCGATCCGGATGCGCGTCATACCGCTGAAACCGTTGCACAAGAGCTTAAGCTAAGCCGAACAACGGCACGGCGCTACTTAGAGTTTTGCGCGGGCCGCCATCTGATTATGGCTGAAATCGTGTATGGAAAAGTGGGCCGCCCACAGCGAACCTATAGAGCGCCAGAAACGGTCAAAAATGGCTGATGAATGGGCCGATTATTGACGGGTAGCTGACTGAAAATACAAAAAACGCACGCTTAATGTAGATCAGATGCGTCACGGCTCAATCTTTATGTATTTCACGGTTTCAAAATGGTCGCTACCTGTATATACTCACAGCAAAACTGTATAAACAAACAGGTGGTGGAATGAAAGCACTTACAGCCAGACAGCAGGAAGTCTACGATCTGATTCGTGACCATATTGAACAAACTGGCATGCCGCCAACCCGCGCTGAAATTGCTCAGCGCTTGGGATTCCGCTCTCCTAATGCGGCAGAAGAACATTTAAAAGCGTTGCAGCGTAAGGGCGTTATCGAGATCGTTTCCGGCGCTTCTCGTGGTATTCGTCTTTTGATGGAAGATGAAACGGGCCTGCCTTTAATTGGCCGCGTGGCAGCCGGTGAGCCCCTGTTAGCGCAAGAACATATTGAAGGCCATTATCAAGTGGATCCTGCTTTGTTTAAGCCAAATGCAGATTTCTTACTGCGCGTTAACGGCATGTCGATGCGCGATATCGGCATTTTAGACGGTGATTTGCTGGCCGTGCATAAAACTCAGGATGTGCGTAATGGCCAGGTTGTGGTTGCGCGTATCGAAGATGAGGTGACGGTTAAACGTCTGAAAAAACAAGGCAATATTGTTCAGCTGTTGCCAGAAAACAGCGACTTCGAGCCTATCGTTGTTGACCTGCGTGAGCAAAACTTCACGATCGAAGGTTTAGCGGTAGGCGTTATTCGCAACGGCGACTGGATCTAAAACTTCGCCTGTTGTGTTTGACATCACACCGATAGATTAAGCCCCTTAATTGGGGCTTTTTTATGCGGCATATTTGTCCATGACTGCAGCCTCTTTGTGTTGAGATAACGGATAGCTCATCTGGAATGAATTCAAAAAAATGAAAATGCTTACACCAACCGATAAGGCGCTGTGGATCCTCGCACTACCGATGATCCTTTCGAATATCTCTGTTCCGCTATTAGGGCTAGTCGATACCGCGGTGATTGGGCACTTGGATAGCCCTGTTTATCTTGGTGGCGTAGCCGTTGGCGCGATGGCGACGTCATTCTTATTTATGCTGCTGCTGTTTTTGCGCATGAGCACGACGGGACTGACTGCGCAAGCATTCGGTGCAGGGGACAAAACGGCGCTGGCTCGTGCGTTGGTGCAGCCGATGCTCTTAGCGTTGCTGGCAGGGTTCGCTATTATTGCGCTGCGGCAGCCTTTGATTAACGGCGTGCTGCGAATTGTTGGCGGTCATGAGGATGTGCTGGAGCAGGCTCGTCTATTTATGCAGATTCGCTGGCTTGGTGCTCCTGCGACGCTGGCAAACCTTGTTATTCTTGGCTGGCTGTTAGGCGTTCAATATGCCCGTGCGCCGGTTATATTGCTGGTTGTGGGCAACGTTATTAACATCACGCTGGACCTGTGGTTTGTTGTTGGGTTGGGCTGGAAGGTGCCTGGTGCAGCAAGTGCCACGGTGATTGCTGACTATGCGACCTTTTTATTGGGGCTCGGTCTGATTTGGCACGTGATGAAACTGCGCGGCCTGCATCTGGAATATTTCCGTAATGCGTGGCGTGGAAACCTTCGCCGTCTGTTGGCATTAAATCGCGATATCATGCTGCGTTCTTTGTTGCTGCAATTATGCTTTTCATCGCTGACGATTCTGGGTGCCAGAATGGGAAGTGAAGTGGTGGCGGTGAATGCGGTACTGATGAATTTGCTGACGTTTACCGCCTACGCGCTAGATGGTTTTGCTTATGCAGTGGAAGCCCATTCAGGGCAGGCCTATGGTGCACGCGACGGTCGTAAACTGCAGAAAATTTGGCATTCTGCCTGTCGGCAGGCGGGTATTGTGGCGGTATTCTTTGCCATGTTATATGCCGTATTTGGCCAACAAATCATCCAGATATTAACCTCGTTGCCAGAAGTACAATCGTTGGCATTACACTATCTGCCATGGCAAATTGTTTTACCACTGCTGGGCGTATGGTGTTACCTGCTGGATGGCATGTTTATCGGTGCGACGCGCGGTGCTGAAATGCGCAATAGCATGGCCGTTGCCGCTGCGGGGTATGGTTTAACACTGTTCACGCTCCCTTGGCTGGGTAATCACGGTTTATGGCTGGCTTTAGCGGTATTTTTATCGTTGCGCGGACTTTCATTATGGATTGTCTGGCGACGTCATTGGCGGGAGAGAACTTGGTTCCCTGTCAATAATGTTGAATTAAATTAGGTTGTTATAGCGTTAAGCAATGAGGGCAATGTGATAATTCCGATAGTTTTCGCATTGCCCTAAAATGGCGCGCTATTAATATTTGCTTACATTCTAACTGATAAAATTTATTCTCCGCTTATTCCCTGTTTTTTCTCTGCTTTTATGCCTTTTTGCGAAGATTTTTTATTAAATATTATCGATTATCTAGCTGAAAATATTTTTATGCTCAGTATCCGCTAGTCTTAATGGTGAGCGTTAACTGATGCCTCACATCGCAATTGTGATTAATTCAATCTAGTACAGATGTGTGGGGAATATATTCCATTACATAAGTGATACGGAGTTATTATGAATAAAGATCAAGCGAGCGGTAACTGGAAGCAGTTTAAAGGCACAGTGAAAGAAAAATGGGGCAAGTTAACCGACGATGATCTTACCGTAATCGAAGGGAAACGCGATCAGCTGGTAGGTAAAATCCAGGAACGCTACGGCTATCAGAAAGAAGCCGCTGAAAAAGAAGTTAAAGCGTGGGAAGATCATAATAAATATCGTTGGTGATATTTAAACTTGCTTGCCTAAATAATCACTCTGCAAATACGCATTATAAATAAAGAACGGATACGAATATTAAAACGGGAAATACTCCATTATTGATATTCCTTTATTAATAATGTGCCACTGCTGATATTGATTGCAGATGATTAAAAAGAGAGCCGCAGATGCGGCTCTTTTTTATGCGTTATTTAAACGCTATTTTTTCTTTTTTGGTTCGGAATGATCGTGATGACATGTATCACGATTATCGCAAGACTCAATTTTCCCACAGTCTCGACATAAACCATGCGCTTCTACCACGCTATGCTGCAGTGAGAACCCCGTCAGCGCGGCGAGCTTTTCTAAATGTTCCTGCACATCCTGCGTTGTTTGCTCAGTCACCTGCCCACAGCGATGGCAAATAAATAATGCAGACGTATGGCTAGGCTCTTCGATGTGATGACACATTACGTAGCTATTGGTGGACTCCACTTTGTGGATGAAGCCTTGTTCTAGCAAAAAGTCGAGAGCGCGATAAATGGTCGGCGGCTTAGCCTGTGGCTCAGAAACACGTAGCAAATCCAGTAAATCATAAGCACTGATAGTGCCTTTCTGGCAGGCCATCAGACGCAACACCTCCATTCTTTGCGGAGTCAGTCGAACATTGCGTTGCAGACAAATCTCTTCTGCCTGTGCGAGCAGTCGCTCTAACGAGGTTGTGGTCATGATGTTTTGCTTCCGGCCAAGCCAATAGGGTGCCGTTATTTTAACATAGTTATACTCGTCATACTTCAAGCTACATTTTGTTAGCAGTGTTTGCTTAAAACCCAAAATAAAACGGGCTGACAGGGGATTCCCGTCAGCCCGCTTTTACTTAAGGCAGCAGTGGCAAATATTCAATCTGTTATTTGATTTCAGACTGATGCGCATAGGCGTCGCCGTTATTCAGATTATTGATAACAGTTGCGCGTTGATCTTGTGCACTTAGCTGTGAAAATGTTGCGCTACCGTGGACGGTAGAACTCGCGATACCGGCTTCATGCAGTTTTTGTTTAGCCATCATCTGATGAGCGTAAGCAGAGCCGTTACGGTTTGAGTACGCTAAGGTACTTTGTTCTGCTGGGCTGAGGTCAGAAAATGATTGAGCAAAAGCTGAACCAGTTAGAGTAAGAGCAACGATAGCAGACAGTAAAATTGAAGTTTTCATGATTTTCTCTTCTTTAAATTTTTTGCAGTAGGTCAGGGCACTCGGTGGTGGCTCACTGACCTACTTTGCAGGTTTTAATAACAAATTCAGTTCTGTATGGCACTGGGCAATGCCGATTATTTATTGATAGTAATTTGATGAGCTTGAGCACTACCGTTGTTCAGATGATTGACAACGGTTGCGCGCTGTTCACTTGCGGTCATATCAGAAAAGCTTTGTGCAAAAGCAGAACCCGCAAGGGCTAGAGTCATTAGTACGGTCAAAGTAATAGTTTTCATGGTGTCATCTCGCTAAATATGTGATCTAGATACTGATTTAATAGACCAGTCGTCTAGTTAAAGGGTAAAAAATAATGCCAAACGTTTTCACGCAGGCATTCATTGTGCTGCGATTGTCTCTTTAAATGGTGCCGGGCTTCAGCAAGCGTTCCGTACGCTGCATGGCTGAAACAAACGGTGCATCAGATCTGTTGACCTTAGCCCGTAACGCTGCGCCTAACCATAAAGAGTATAGTGAATCTGCGAGTAGTTCGGGGGATTCTTCAATCACCAGCGACCCTTCTTCAACGCCAGACTCGATACTCGACTGCAACTGGGCGATGACGCGTGTGATACCAGAATCTAATGCTTCACGCATGACCTCTGATAAATCACTGACTTCACCTGCCAGTTTTACGACTAAGCACTTGCTGTGGCATACCGTTTCACAGCTTTGCGCCATCCAATGTGAGAAATAATCTAACAAATGCTGACGCTGTGTCTTTTGCCCATCCGAAAACTTCTCTTTCAGCATGATTACGTAATCGCTGAAATAACGGGTAAGCATAGCTTCACCAAACTTCTCTTTAGATTTGAAGTAATGGTAGAACGAACCTTTTGGTACCCCTGCGGTAGCCAGAAGCTCATTTAAACCCATCGCCGTAAAGCCAAGGTTTAAAATCAATTCTTCACCCACATCTAAGATGTGTTCGCAGGTGCTGTTGGTCGTGCTCGTCGTTTTGTTCATGTGAGTTACTATAGTAGACCGGTTGGTCTAAGTCAATAATCAAGTAAATCTGTGAACCAGATTACATGTGTATGGATTAGTTTACACACAGGGTAACGCTAGCCACAGTCGCTAATGGCTGTAAGAGTATCTCAGTTCTGCCGAAAAATCAGGTATCTCACGTTTTCTCAAGCAGAGTGCTTGAGCCTCTGGCCGCTAGGCATGAGCGCGGAAGTCTGTGGGTTCCGCTCAAATTCACGGTATACTTGCCTAATACCCACGGTGATGCTGTTTTTTCTAGGCGCCGTATCTGATTCAAACTGACTGAAATCCTGAGAATAATGACCCAAAACGCCAATAATCCTTCTTCTGCTATGCCATTCAGCCAGAGCCGCTTTTCTGTTGCGCCGATGCTGGATTGGACCGATCGCCATTGCCGCTATTTTCATCGCAAGCTGACTAAACAGACCCTTTTATATACCGAGATGGTGACGACGGGTGCCATTATTCACGGCAAAGGTGACTATCTGGCTTATAGCGAAGAAGAGCATCCGTTGGCGTTGCAGCTGGGAGGAAGCGATCCTGAAGCTCTGGCGCATTGTGCGCGTTTGGCTGAGCAGCGTGGCTACGATGAGATTAACCTCAACGTAGGCTGTCCTTCAGATCGCGTTCAAAATGGTCGTTTTGGGGCTTGCCTGATGGGCGAAGCCCAGCTGGTTGCCGACGGCATTAAAGCGATGCGTGACGTGGTTTCTATTCCTGTTACCGTGAAAACGCGTATTGGCATTGACGATCAGGATAGCTATCAATTTTTGTGCGATTTTATCGGCATAGTTTCAGGCAAAGGCGAATGCAATAGCTTTACAGTTCATGCGCGCAAAGCATGGCTCTCTGGCTTAAGTCCGAAAGAAAACCGTGAAATCCCGCCGCTCGATTATGAGCGTGTCTATCAGTTAAAACGCGATTTTCCTCATTTAAATATCGCCATCAACGGCGGCATTAAAACGCTGGAAGAAGCCAAAATCCATCTGCAGCATTTAGATGGCGTGATGATGGGGCGCGAAGCCTATCAAAGCCCAAGCATTTTAGCGCATGTCGATCGCGAGTTATTTGATCCTTCTGCCGAAGTGCCAAACAGCATTGATGTTGTACGTTCTTTGTATCCGTATATTGAACGTGAATTGGCTAATGGAACCTATCTGGGCCATATCACGCGTCATATCCTCGGTATATTCCAGAGCATCCCCGGCGCTCGCCAATGGCGTCGTCATCTGAGTGAAAATGCGCACAAGGCGGGAGCAGGCGTTGAAGTGGTTGAAGCTGCTTTGCAATTTGTTAGCCAGTCACGTGGTGAATAAAACTAAAATTTAGTAAAACTCATCAGGCGCTGTTGCATAAGCTGCAGCGCTATCTTTTAAAATCATATAGTTACGTAATTTCTATTCTTGGCATGATTCTTGTAAATCACTGAGTAGTCGACGGTATCACCGTTGTATTTCACTCAGGAGATCACCATGTTGGAAGTCCTCTTTATTCTTGGCTTTTTTGTCATGCTGATGGTGACCGGAATTTCAATTCTCGGCATTATCGCCGCCGTGGCCGTTGCCACACTGTTCATGCTGTTTGGTGGCCTGTTTGTGATGGTCTTTAAACTGCTGCCGTGGATTGCTTTGGCTATTGTGGTGGTGTGGATCTATCGCTCCATGCAGAAGCCACAGACGAGGCGTTATTATTAATCGTTGAGTTGTAACCCCCTCCCAGCCTCCCCCTTCGCAGGGGGAGGGGCCGATTGCCCTTCTTTATTTACTAAGGAGGGCTATTACTCCGGTATCAATAAACTCGATCCCTGTGTTCCGCGACTTTGCAGGGTTTCGTGCGCTTTTTTGGCATCCGCTAAAGCAAATTTCTGCGTATCGGGTACATCCACGTTAATCGCGCCGCTGGCGATCAGCGAAAATAGTTCGTGACTAGCGCTGAGTAAATCCTGATGGCTGTTGATGTAGCCGTTGAGAGAAGGGCGCGTGACATACAGCGAACCTTTCTGGTTTAAAATTCCCAAATCCACGCCGGTAACGGGGCCTGAAGCGTTGCCGAAGCTCACCATCAGGCCGCGTTTTTTCAGGCTATCGAGTGAGGCCAGCCAAGTACTTTTCCCCACCGAGTCGTACACGACGCTGACTTTTTCACCTTGAGTCAGCTCGGACACGCGTTGGGCAATGTCTTCGGTTTGATAATTAATGGTTGCCCATGCCCCCGCCTGTTTGGCGCGCTCTGCTTTGGCATCGGAGCCTACGGTGCCAATCAGTTTGGCGCCGAGAGCTTTTGCCCACTGGCAGGCGATTTGGCCGACGCCACCGGCTGCGGCATGGAATAAGAAGATTTCACCCGCTTTGATTTCATAGGTTTGACGCAGCAAATAGTGCACGGTCAGGCCTTTTAAGAAAGCGGCGGCACCTTGTTCAAAACTAATGGCTTCGGGAAGCAGCGCAACCTTCTCGGCTGGCACGTTATGAACGGTGCTGTAGGCGCCGAGCGAGCTTTGCGCATAAACCACGCGGTCACCCACTTCAATGCTGGTTACGCCTGCGCCCACTTTTGTCACGACGCCAGCCGCTTCGGTTCCTAGACCTGACGGAAACTGGGGCACTGGGTACAGTCCGCCACGAATATAGGTGTCAATGTAGTTGATTCCGATTGCTTTATTGCTGATTTGTACTTCGCCAGCCGCGGGATCTTTTGGCGTAAACTCTACATATTCAAGAACTTCTGGCCCGCCGTGGGCGTTAAACTGGATACGTTTTGCCATCGTCTTTCCTCAGATGCATAGTGTCATTGTTATAATCGAAAATCGGGCACATTCAGGTATACTGACGCGTCTTTCATTAACAGGTAAAGCATTCCCACTATGGCAGGAAATAAACCCACCAACAAATCAAACGAGACCCCGCGCGACAGGCAGATGGAGGGGCTCAAGCTACCACCACATTCGCTGGAAGCGGAACAGTCCGTGTTGGGCGGGTTGATGCTGGACAACGAACGCTGGGATAACGTGGCAGAACGTGTCGTCGCCAACGATTTCTACAGTCGTCCACACCGCCTCATCTTTACTGAAATGCAGCGTTTGCTAGAAATGAGCAAGCCTATCGACCTGATCACGTTGTCTGAATCATTGGAGCAGCGCGGTGAATTAGAGTCGGTGGGCGGATTTGCATATCTAGCCGAGCTGTCGAAAAACACCCCAAGCGCGGCAAACATCGGCGCTTATGCGGATATCGTGCGTGAACGTGCGGTAGTTCGCGATATGATCTCGGTAGCCAACGAGATCGCCGATGCGGGCTACGATCCACAAGGCCGCAGCAGCGAAGATCTGCTGGATCTGGCCGAGTCTCGCGTATTCCAAATTGCTGAGAATCGTGCCAATAAAGACGAAGGGCCAAAAAGCGTCGATCGTATTCTTGAACAGACGGTCGCGCGAATTGAGCAACTCTACCAGACGCCACATGATGGTGTGACTGGCGTTGATACTGGCTATCAGGATCTGAACAAGAAAACCGCTGGGTTGCAGCGCTCTGATTTGATTATTGTGGCAGCACGTCCATCGATGGGAAAAACCACCTTTGCGATGAACCTGTGTGAAAACGCCGCGATGACGCAGGATAAACCGGTGCTAATTTTCAGTCTGGAAATGCCCGGCGAACAGATCATGATGCGTATGCTGGCTTCCTTGGCTCGCGTCGACCAAACCAAAATTCGTACCGGTCAGCTAGATGATGAAGATTGGGCGCGAATTTCAAGCACCATGGGGATTCTGCTGGAAAAACGGAACATGTATATCGATGATTCCTCCGGCCTAACCCCAACGGAAGTGCGTTCACGCGCACGCCGTATTTTCCGCGAGCATGACGGCCTTAGCCTAATCATGATCGACTACCTACAGTTGATGCGGGTTCCGTCTTTGTCAGATAACCGTACCTTGGAAATCGCAGAAATTTCGCGTTCACTCAAAGCGTTAGCGAAAGAGTTGCAGGTTCCGGTCGTGGCGCTGTCTCAGCTTAACCGCTCCTTGGAGCAGCGTGCTGATAAACGCCCAGTTAACTCTGACCTGCGTGAATCGGGCTCAATCGAGCAGGATGCCGACTTGATCATGTTTATCTATCGTGACGAGGTTTATCACGAGAATAGTGATTTAAAAGGCATTGCGGAGATTATTCTGGGTAAACAGCGTAACGGCCCAATCGGTACGGTTCGCTTAACCTTTAACGGCCAGTTCTCACGTTTCGACAACTACGCAGGCCCGCAGTACGACGACGAATAATTGAACGAGCAGCAGCTCTAAGCGCGTTCAGAAGTAGGTGTATTTATTAACTCATTTGAGAAATCGGGAAGGAATAGAAATGAAAGCGGCAACCGCAGTCATTGATCGCAGCGCTCTGCGACACAACTTTCAGCAAATTCGTCAATTTGCGCCGCACAGCCGACTGATAGCCGTTGTAAAAGCCAATGCTTACGGGCACGGGCTTTTAGAAACTGCCAAAACGTTAAAAGATGCAGACTGCTATGGTGTAGCGCGTATCGGTGAAGCGCTGAAACTGCGTTCAGGCGGTATCGTAAAACCTATCCTGATGCTGGAAGGTTTTTTCTCTGCCGATGATTTGCCGGTTTTAGTCGCCAACAATATCGAGACGGCCATTCATAGCGATGAGCAATTGCAGGCTTTAGAAGAGGCCGATTTAGAGCGCCCGATTAAGGTCTGGATGAAACTCGACACGGGCATGCACCGTTTGGGCGTGCGTCCAGAGCAGGCGGAAGCTTTCTATCAGCGTCTTTCCAACTGTCGCAACGTGGAGCAGCCCGTGAATATCATGAGCCACTTTAGCCGTGCGGATGAGCCTGAAACGGGAATGACTGAAGCTCAACTGGCCTGTTTCGATGCATTCGCTACGGGTAAGCCGGGCTTGCAATCCATTGCGGCTTCCGGCGGTATTCTGCTGTGGCCTCAGTCGCATCGCGACATGGTTCGTCCTGGGATTATCCTGTATGGCGTATCGCCTTTAGCGGAGCCCTATGCCGATCACTACGGTTTACAGCCGGTGATGACGCTAAAATCTAGCCTGATTGCGGCGCGCGAGCACAAGGCCGGTGAGCCTGTTGGTTATAACGGAACTTGGGTCAGCCAGCGTGATACGCGTTTAGGCGTGGTCGCGATTGGTTATGGCGATGGTTATCCACGCAGTGCGCCGTCGGGAACGCCTGTGTTGCTGAACGGCCGTGAAGTACCGATTGTTGGCCGCGTATCTATGGATATGATTTCAGTCGATTTAGGCCCTGAAGCCAAAGATAAAGTGGGCGATGAAGTGGTGCTGTGGAGCGCTGAACTACCGGTTGAGAAGATTGCTAGCTATACGGGTATTAGTGCTTACGAATTGATTACCAAGCTAACTCCACGTGTGACGATGGAGTATGTTGGCGAATAACTGCTAGGCTTGACCCCCTCCCAACCTCCCCCTTGTCAGGGGGAGGAGCCGATCGAGTTTCTCATTGGAAGTCGGTTTGCTTCCTTCTTACTAAGAAAGAGTCGAACGAGTTTTTCATTGGAAACCAGTCTGCTCCCTCCCCTGCGAAGGGGAGGGTTGGGGTGGGATCAGTCTTTCAGTTATTTTTACAGCGACGCTTCGTAAATCTTACGGCTATCTTCTAGCGTGATATCACTGTTTTCGCCCAGCGCAGTCATGCCGTGCTCTTCCAGTTTTGCCAGCAGGCCTGGGATAGAGCTGGCATCAACGCCGTAATCTTTCAGATACGTTTTAATGCCCATTTCTTCGAAGAATTTACGCGTAGCAGCAATCGCGGCATCAATGCGCTGTTCTTCATTACCTTCACGAATATTCCATACGCGCTCTGCGTATTGCAGCAGCTTAGCGTGTTTCTGTTGGCGTTTTGCTTGCAGCAGAGAAGGCAGTACCACGGCTAAGGTCTGTGCGTGATCCATACCGTGCATCGCAGTCAGTTCATGACCCAGCATATGGGTTGCCCAGTCCTGTGGTACACCAGCACCGATCAGGCCGTTCAGCGCCATAGTGGCACTCCACATAATGTTGGCACGAACGTCATAATTTTCAGGTTCAGCCAGTGCGCGTGGGCCTTCTTCGATCAGGGTCAACAACAGACCTTCTGCGAAACGATCCTGCACTTTAGCGTCAACCGGGTAAGTCAGATATTGCTCAACGGTATGCACAAACGCATCCACTACGCCGTTTGCCACCTGATGAGCTGGCAGGGTGTAGGTTACAACCGGATCTAGGATAGCGAACTGAGGCATCACGAATGGAGACTGGAATGCACGTTTATCTCCTGTCGCACGGCGAGTGATAACCGCGCCCTTGTTCATTTCAGAACCGGTCGCAGGCAGGGTTAACACCGCTGCTAATGGAATTGCGCTGGTGATTTTGCTGCCGTAGGTTTCAAGAATATCCCAAGGCTCACCGACGTAGTTTGCCGCAGCGGCAATGAACTTGGTGCCATCAATAACGGAACCGCCGCCGACAGCCAGCAGGAAATCGATTTTCTCGTTGTGAACCACTTCGACGCATTTCATCAGCGTTTCGTAAGATGGGTTTGGCTCGATGCCACCGAATTCAAATACGTGTAAACCTTTCAGCGCTGCGTGAACCTGATCCAAAACGCCGGTGCGTTTTACGCTGCCGCCGCCGTAGGTGATCAGGATGCGTGCATTTTCGGGCACTTCATTGCGTAGGTTAGCGATTTGGCCTTCGCCGAACAGAACTTTAGTTGGGGTGTGGAGTGTGAAATTTTGCATTGAAATTTGCCTCAGTGTTTATTTTGATTCGTTATGCTTTGGCCGTCGACGCCATTGCATTTTCTGAATGCTATTCTGGGCGTAATGAGCGTATGGCTCAATGCTCATTTCTGTTGGTGACTTGCCTATTTCTACAATCAACTGTAGAAATAGAGATGTATTTGGCATCATTCATTGCACTTTATTTGGTTCGGCGGGGATTGGTCAATGTTAATCGATGAGCGGTGGACACAGCTTGCACAGCAGCTAAGCCGTCAGGTGGCTCAGCCTGGAGTGAGTGCGTCACCGATTGAGAATGTAAAAATAATCTATGCTAATCAGCATCAACCGCGTACGCCGGTGATGTATGAGCCTTGTATTATCATTGTGTTACAAGGGCATAAAGTGGGCTATCTCGGCGAGCAGGTGTTTCGCTACGATCCCACTAATTATCTGCTGATGACGCTGCCATTACCCTGCGAATGCGAGACGTTTGCCACTCCAGATGAGCCGCTGATCGGTTTATCAGTGCGGGTAAACACCAGCATGTTGCAGGATCTCTTAATGGATATCGGTGACGGTTTGGCCGCCAAGCAGCGCTGTCAGTCGAGCGGTGTGAAATCGGTATCTTTGGATGAGTCAATGTTTTGTGCCACCGAACGCTTGGTCGATGCAATGGCTAATCCATTACAGGCGCGTGTATTAGGGCCGCAAATTGTGCGCGAAATGCTGTTCCACGCGCTGTGTGGAGACGGTGGCGAAGCGCTACAGGCGTTAGCTAACCGTCACAGCCACTTCAGTCAGATCGCTAAGGCGCTACGCCTGATTGAACAACAGTACTCAGATAGCCTAAACGTTGATTTGCTGGCGCAGGAAGTGAATATGAGCGTTTCTGCGTTTCATCATAATTTCAAAGCCGTTACGGCTACCTCTCCGCTGCAATATATCAAATCCTTCCGCTTGCATAAGGCGCGAATGATGATGTTGCATGACGGGCTAAAAGCCAGCACCGCGGCCATTCGCGTTGGTTATGAGAGCGCTTCGCAGTTTAGCCGTGAATATAAACGTTTCTTCGGTAATACGCCGAGTGAGCAAATGACGCGCTACCGCGAAGGTGGCTTGAGCATCGTTGAGCGATAAAAATGAATTTTGCCGCAGGAGTGGTCTGCCATGATTGAAAAGGAATATCTGTTAGCCGGTATGTGGGTGCGAGAGCATCGTCTATCGGTGCCGCTGAACTGGTCTGATGAAAATGATCCGCGCCGTATTACGGTTTTTGCACGTGAGTTATCAGAGGGCGGCAAAGCGGCAGAAGATTTACCATGTTTGCTGTTCTTACAAGGCGGCCCTGGCGGGAAATCGCCGCGACCAACCAGTAAAGGCGGATGGTTAGGCGAGGCGCTGAAAAGCTTTCGCGTGATCTTGCTTGATCAACGCGGCACGGGGCAGAGCAGCAGGATCGAATCGAGCGTGATCCGCAATATGGACGTGGATCAAACCGCTGACTATCTCAGCTATTTCCGCGCTGATTCTATTGTGGCAGATGCTGAGCATCTGAGAAAAACGCAGTTTGGTGGCCGTAAATGGAGCACCTTAGGGCAGAGTTTTGGTGGCTTTATCACCCTGACTTATTTATCTCAGGCCCCAGAAGGGCTTGATGCCTGTTATATCACCGGTGGTCTACCCTCAATTAAACCCGATGCCGAGCAGCTGTATCAGCGCACCTATCAGAAGCTGAAAGAAAAGAATCAGATTTTCTTCTCGCGCTATCCCCACATGCAGCAGCAAATCAACCGGATTGCGGACGTGCTAAACGAGCAGGATGTGTATCTGCCCGATGGCGATATCCTCACCGTACAGCGTTTGCAAACGCTGGGTATTCAGTTAGGTATGAGTGAAGGCTATGAGAATTTGCTGTGGCTGTTTGATGAAGCCTTTAATCATGAAGGTGAGCTGAGCGATACGTTCTTGTCGCAGGTGATGCATCTCACCGGCTTCACCGAGCATCCTCTGTACGCTGTTCTGCATGAAAGTATTTATGCTGATAATCATAGTGGGGCGACCCACTGGGCAGCGCAGCGCGTGCATGACACGCTGCCTGAGTTTCAATCCGATTGCCGCCCGCTGTTGTTAACGGGCGAGATGATCTATCCGTGGATGTTTGACGAAATGCAGTGTTTACGACCGTTCCGCGATGCAGTTCACCAGTTGGCGCAGCGTTCGGAATGGCAACCGTTGTACGACGCGGAGCGCTTGGCTGCCAATACGGTGCCAGTGGTTGCGGCGGTTTATTACAATGACATGTATGTAGATGTTGGTTTATCGCTGGAAACGGCCAAGCATATTGGCAAGGTGGAAACGTGGATCACCAGTGAATTTGAACACAATGGTTTGCGGGTGGGGAACGTGTTTGCTCACCTACGTCAGATGATGGCGCTGCGCGGCGTGAATTAAAGCCCCTTTATTTTCAAACATAAAATTCAAACGCAAAATTCAAACGTAAAAAAACCCGCCATTGGCGGGTTTTTTATGACTCATACTTATCAGACATTCTCTAAGCATAAAGCTTAGAAGAAAAGGTCTTAGAAGTAGTAGTTAACACCAGCGGTGAAATCGTGGGTAGCCACTTTAACTTTGGAAGCTTGTGCAGTTGCATCGCCAGCGTCTAGGTATTTGTAGCCCAGATCCAGATCCATGTGGTTGTTGATAGCGTAAGAAACGCCAGTACCAACGCTCCATGCGAAGTTATCACCGTTACCAGTGTGGCTTGCACCATCCTGAGTGTTTTTCAGGTTTACGTTAGCGTAACCGATACCAGCACTGATGTATGGAGTGAAAGCAGTGTCGGTATTGATGTCGTAGTAACCGTTCAGCATAGCGGTCTGCAGACGTACACGGTTGTGAGTACGAGTGTTGTCAGCTTTGATGAAGTGATCGGTATCAGTAGTATCACGGAATGAATAATCTAATTCTGCACGAATTGGCAGGTTGAATTCATTCTGGAAGTTATAACCGAATACCAGGCCAGCGGTGCCAGCTTGTTTGGTGTCACGCGGTACGCTGCTGCCAGTTGCAGATTTCTGACCGTGGATTTGCTCCAGGCTGGTACCCAGTTTAGCACCGGCATAATAGCCAGTGTTTTCAGAGTTAGCAGCAAAAGCAGAAACAGAAGTTGCTAAGCCGATAATTACGGCCAGGCTAGTTAATTTTTTCATGATAGATTCCAACTTAATAAGTATTTTACTTGTGAAACTATATCATCATGTGACAGTTGTCACAAAAATGAAGACGCTAGATAATAATAGCGATCCCTGTACGAAAATTGAATTATTTTTTTACTAATAAAATCAAAGGGTAGTGTTTTTTGTGTAAGTTTGTTTAGTTTTTGTTTAGAGAAAATCCACTTTTAGTAGGAATAGTCTTATTTATAACGTTTACAAGCGATTGATATTTAATCATCGTAATTTCGCTATGAGCTTAAAATAAACGTCTCTTATTCTTTCATGTAATGAGTAAATTTATGTATAGAAAGTAGGTTTAGAAATTTACTTATTTTTATTATTTTGGAATATGACGATAAATAACATTTTTTTTCGTTTAAAGAATAAATATTCGTTAAATAGGATTTAGTTTAAATATATTCTTAGCTAAGAAGTTTCTTGAAATGAAAATAAATCTGCACGAATATTTATATAATTCATGCAGATACAAAATGTGATCGGGGTCACCTTTACAGCCGTATCGTTGATAGGTTATGCATCCATATCGCTGGCACAAACTTGGTTACGCCCTGCCGTTTTCGCTCTATACAGGCGTTTATCGGCCTGCGACTGTAGGCTTTCTATGCTGCAACCCGTCGTTCCAGAACAGGCAGAAACGCCCATTGATGCAGTGACCTCTACGGTTCTGCCATCAGAAAGCATCAGATTTTGGCGATTAAACTGTGTATGAATACGTTCGGCAATCGCCACCGCCTCAGAAAGCACGGTGTTTGGCAGCATGATGCAGAACTCCTCGCCGCCAATGCGGCCAATGATGTCCTGCTTGCGTAGCATCGATGTCATTGTGTCTGCGGCATGTTTAAGCGCCAGATCGCCAACATGATGGCCATAGACATCATTGATATTCTTAAACTTATCTAAATCAACCTGAATGATAGCCATGGAACGCCCGTAGCACTGACCTTTGCGCGTTATCTCTTCGGCTTTATCAAAGAAACCACGACGGTTAAGCAGTTCAGTTAACGGATCGTGTTCCGCGCGCCAGCTCAGCCGATTCTGTAAGGTTTCCATATTGCGCACTAGCCGTGATATCACGTAATGGGTGCCAATCAGCGTGATAACAAAGAGACACCACAGGGCAACTAACGTCAGGCTGATGCGGCCATACTGGTCCTGTAAGCCTTGGCGCAAGGATTGCAAACTAATCAAGGTGATATTCGGATTTTCCATACGGGTAAACGTCACAAAACTGGTGCCGATACGGGTTGTCCCTTCGCTTTGTTTTAATACGGCTTGTTGCAACGAAAGACGCTGCGCCTCAGAAAAGTATTTGCCTCTACGCTAGTTTGGATCGGAGGATGTGATCGGTTCAAAGTGGCTGTCGTAAAGCATAAAAACGCTATGCGGATGGGAAGGAAGTGCCTCTTGAAGATAGTAATTGAGTCTTTTAATCGAGAAATCCATTCCCAAGATCCCCCACCAACGATCGCCATAATCGACCGGTGCAGTTGCACTGATCAGCATCCCATCTTGCTGATTGTCAAACATGCGGCTCCAAAATGCTTTTCGGTGCGGATTAGCCTCTGGAGCCGCCATCGGGAAGTAAGGTCGCGCCAACATATGCGTATACAGCACTGAAATCAGTGATTTGTCCCGTGGTGGCGTTGAAGACAAGTAGAAGCCTGAACGCGAGATATAGTAAATACGCGGCTGTAATGCTTGGTTAAGATTGGTGAGCGGCAGTAACGCTTTGAGACGCATGG
This sequence comes from Hafnia alvei, assembly GCF_034424155.1. Lineage (NCBI taxonomy): Bacteria > Pseudomonadati > Pseudomonadota > Gammaproteobacteria > Enterobacterales > Hafniaceae > Hafnia > Hafnia alvei. The sequence goes on from NZ_CP139992.1 coordinate 391,176, forward strand.
CGGCATTGATTTCTGTTAGCCACAAATCGTTATTCGGACGGTCGCTTGAGGGGAGTAGACCAATTTGACTGTCACCGATCCCATTGAGCGGTGGAGACGCCGAATGGCTGTGACCTGTTTGCCAAATATCCTGCACACGCAACGTGGCCATTTCAGCTTCAAGCAGTCGTTTTTGCTCCGGCATGATGGGCTGAGAAAGCATATAGCGCATGTAATTACGTAAGAAAAGCAGGTTATCCAAACGAAACTGCATACGGCTTCCAAGCTGCGCGCTCACGTTTTCCAGCCGGTTTAATTGGCTTGCCTGATAGCCGTTGTTCAGCACTTGCCCCTGACGCCAGAAAAGCAACGATGTAAAAATGAAGACAGCAAAAAAACAGATATTAATAATCCTTTGCGGGGTAAATCGTCGGCTGCACTGGGGCGTTGCGGGGATATCGGACAAACCGTTCTCCTGATTGATATTGAAGCGGCCTTCAATGGCCAATAATTTCATCTGTGGATGATTTTTACGTACGAAATAGTGCTTTTGCCTAGCTCTGAGTGGAGCATAGCCTATATGGCGCAGATTTCAGAAATGAATAGATCTAAGATTAATTTAAAGTGCGGAAGATGGTTCGCCCATCCCGCCTTGCGATTCGGCCGGATGGGGATAAAGTGGACGGCTATCTAAATACGGTCACTGCATCGACGAGCCACATGGCCTGCTGTTTTACCTTGGCTGATGCTTCCGCGCCTTCTTGTACTAAAACCGCATTTTGATGGGTGATGCGATCAAGCTCATCAATGGCTCGGCTGACTTCATTGAGTCCGGTACTCTGTTCTGAGGTCGCAGCGCTAATCTGCGCAATAAGATCGGTGACATTTCTCACCTGTTCAACAATATCCCGCATGGTACTTCCGGCCGTATGAACCTGATTTGTGCCGCTTTGGACTTTCTCCGCGCTGGCTTCGATCAGGCTTTTGATTTCGCTCGCGGCGCTTGCGCTGCGTTGGGCTAAGTTACGCACTTCTCCTGCGACCACGGCAAAACCTTTGCCATCTTCTCCGGCTCGTGCGGCTTCGACCGCTGCGTTGAGCGCCAATATATTGGTTTGAAAAGCAATGCTGTCGATAAGGCTGGTGATAGAGGCGATTTTTTTGGTGCTGCTGGCGATTTCATCCATGGTGGCGATCACGGTTTCCATTACCTGACCGCCGTTAGTAGCCGCGCTGCTCGCGGAAATGGATAGTTGATCGGCTTTGGCTGCCGTTTCCGTGTTGTTTTGCACCGTAATCGTCATTTGCGTCATGGTTGACGCCGTTTGCTGCACGTTTGCCGCGGTTTGCTTAGTGCGGGCGCTGAGGTCGATATTGCCCTGCGCCAGTTCGTCGCTGGCGCTGCGCACGTTGATCACCTGCCCACTCACGTCATTAACAAGCCAACGGAACATCAGCCCTAATTGACCAATAGCGCGTAGCGTTACACCAATTTCATCAACGCGATTCATATGCTCCACGTTATGGCTCGCGCCAGTGGCGACCCGCAATGCCTGTTGGCATACCCGTTCTAGTGGGCGAGATATTTGTGATTCCAGCCATGCCGATATCAGGATAAGAAACAGCGCCATGGCCGCAGAGAAAATACCTAACGCCAGATGTTCGACATTCAAGGCACTCACCGTTGCAATGGAAAGCGGGAGTAGGGCAAACAGCGCGGTGCGAATTCTCCAACGTAAGGGCATCGTTTTCATGATGGATGTCCAGCGCCAAAAACCCGAGCGTAATAACAATCCTTTATGCACTCGTCGGCTGCCGAGTTTATTCTGATTCATCTGCTCATAAAGCTGGCTAGCTTTTGCTATTTCTTCGTTAGAGGCTTTAGTGCGGACCGACATAAATCCGACGGTTTTCCCTCCACGCACAACCGGTACTGCGTTGGCGCGCACCCAATAAAACCCCCCGTTTTTACGGCGGTTTTTAACCAATCCTGTCCAAGGCTCGCCCTGTTTTAGCGTTGCCCACATATCTGCAAAAACCTGCGGCGGCATATCCGGATGGCGAACGACGTTATGGGGTTGCTTAATGATCTCTTCGGCGGTGAAACCACTCGCTTCGATAAAGCTGGCATTCGCATAGGTGATGTAGCTATTGGGATCGGTTGTCGACATCAGCGTCGCGTCGTCCGCTAACGTGTATTCTTGTTGGGTAATCGGTTGGTTATTGCGCATCCGGACAATCCTTAACGTGTGCTTGAAGCGTAGCGAAAAGAGAGAGTGAGCTAAGAATGATTGTCGGCTTAAGTTGGTTAAACTTTATACTTAAATAAACAAATATTTCACAATTAAAGTCATTAAATTTAAATTGTGTAGGTGTTTTAGGTCTTTGAATTATTATTTTAATTTCAAATAAATATATATGCAGGGTAATCAATGTTCGTAAATAGATGAATACCAAGATGATACGAAGGGCGGGGAGCAGCGAGAAGAAGGATACAGCTTGCCTAGAATGACTAAAGTAAAGCACAAGTACGTGAATTGATTGGCTTAGTACTCATCATTTTAGCCACTTTTTTGACCGTTTGATTGCCTAGAGAAGATCTTAAAGTAGCTGTTGTAGTCAGACGTCTATCAAAGGGTTATTTCGTGGCAAAACAATTATTACGCAGCGGCAGCTTGGATGATTTTCTCGCGTTGGGCGAAAACGGCCAGCCTGTTTACGCTTCAGCGCTACAGCTAAGAGAAACGCTACGCCTGCGTCATCAGCAAAGTATCGCCGATATGTTGGCGATCCCACAGCCTAATGAAGGCGGCGATCGCATTGATTGGTACGCGCCCATCTCAGGGAAAATAACCTCGTGGATCGCTGCGAGCGATGAAGAGCGCGCCTCTGCGCTGAGCCAGTTGGAACATTGCCAGCAAACGGTGAATGAACTCAGCCAGAAAGCCCAACAGTCAGAGAAATCGGCTTTGCGCTTGTTCGGTATTTTGCTAGCGAAAGCCATGCAGTTTCCTGGTGCGAATCATGTTTTCTTGGTGGATGGCAAACCCGTGCTCACTTTTTGGGGCTTTGTGAATCTGGATAAAAAATCCAGATCCGATGCTTTTGATTGCCTGAGAGCCGCGCAGGGCGACGCTGCGCCAAGTAAAAATATAGCCACTGAAATACCGAAACCTCTCGCCATCCCCACACCAAAACCAACCGAACAAGCACCGCAGAATAGCGATACAGCAGCAACGGAACCTAGCAAAGTGGTACGCCGCAGAGAGTGGCGCCAGCTGTGGTGGTTACCGCTGGCGCTGGTGGTGCTGGGAATTCTTTTCTTCCAAATTCGAGCCAAAAACGATGCGCCGAAACCGGTGGTGAAATCCTCTGAGGCGGTAAAGAAATCCGCCCCTGAGAATGAAAAACGCGCTCTGTCATCCCGTGCCGCTGCACCAAAAACGCATTTACCCGTTGCGCATATAGCTGCACCAACACCAACGCCGGTGGTTGAAGTGGTAAAAACGCCTGAGGTGAAGCCTGTCGAAGTACAAAAAACAGCGGTATCCGCAGACGCGTTGGTGATGCCCGCTGAGGCGGTGAAATTAGGTTCGACGCGTTTTATGAATGGCAAATGGCGCGCCAGTCTGGACATTAAAACTCCGCGCCTTGGTAAGCCTCCGAGCTTGGTTTATCAGATTAAAAACAGCAAAGGCAGCGTGAAAATCATCCATGGTGATGGTATCAGCTGTAATGCCAGTGTCACCGTGGGGCTTATGAGCTCGGGAAGTTTAGTCGTCGATAGCCGCGCCAAGGCCAAATGCAGCGACGGCTCGCGTTACAAAATCCCACAGTTGATTTGTAAGTCGGGTGAAAACGGCGTGGCCGACTGCAATGGGCGCTATGACGCCGACACTATCTTGCCAATCAATATGACGCGCATCAGCAAGTCATCTCAGTAAAAATGGATGAATAAAACCATGTTAGCCACCATCACCGATTACAAGCATCAGGTTGCGCTCATTCAGAACAGCGGCATTCAGTTTTTGGATTTTGCCCTCAAGCCCAATTTCACGGCGGAGCTCCCCGGCAAATTTGTACGCCAAACGGCGAATGGGCCTCTGCTGCGTTTACTGCACAATGCTGAAAGCGATACTTACTGGCTGCCTGCGCCAGCTGGCACGCCGCCAGAACGGGTCAAGCCCGAATCGAGCATTTCGTTGGAGCAGTCGCTTCAATTGCTGAATGGGATCTGGCTGCCGTTGCCTTTTTTCCGTTTTAATCCGCCGCGTACGTTTTTAGGTGGGCCTGACAACTGGGCGCGAATGCAGGTTATAGCGCTAGATAAGCCCGATCGTGATGGGAATACCTATCGCGTATGCATGGCGTTTGATACGGCTATTTCAGCCGATGGCCACAATAATGAATCCCTGCAACCGAGTGAAAATGATGTCAAAAGCGGCGCGGGTTTCGCTCTGGCCTATCGCAGCGAAGAACTGGCTGAATTTCTCGATCTGACTTGGGTGGATGGCTGGCTGCGTGAGGTTTTCACTCAACAAGCGATACAGCAGGAGGATCGGCATTCTGTCGGCATCCAAACCGCGTTACGCGAGTTTGAGTATCAGGCGCACTACTTGAATATCCTATATCTGCTCGGCAAACAGCTCAATGTGCCTACCGTTAAGCTCAATACTAGTACGCTGCAAGAACCCACCGTTCATGTTGATTTGATTATGGATGTTGGGAACTCCCACACCTGCGGCATTTTGGTAGAAGACCACCTTGATGAGCTCAATGGTCTGAAACAAACCTACGAGCTGAACCTGCGTGACCTCAGCCAGCCACACTATGTGTATAACGAGCTGTTTGATAGCCGCGTCGAGTTTTCTCAGGCCGAGTTTGGTAAGCGTAATTTTTCCGTAGAAAGCGGGCGCGAACAGGCGTTCGTCTGGCCGTCGATTGTGCGCGTTGGCCGAGAGGCCAGCCGCATGGCGTTGCAGCGAATGGGCACCGAAGGTTCAACGGGGCTTTCAAGCCCACGTCGCTATCTATGGGATGAAGAAGAGTATCTACATGGTTGGCGCTTTAATACGCTGAACCAAGCCCAGCAAGAGCCGTCTGCAACCGCGCTTCCACTGACGTTTTTGTTAAACGATCAGGGACAGCCGCTCTACGACCAGCCATTAGATGAGCGTTTACCGGTATTTTCAGCGCACTACAGCCGCAGCTCACTGATGACGTTTATGTTGTCTGAGCTATTGGCGCAGGCACTAATGCAGATAAACAGCGTTGCCCAACGCCTGAAAATGACGCATTCCTCAGCGCCTCGTCAGTTGCGCAGCATTATTTTGACCTTGCCTTCTGCCATGCCAAAACCTGAGCGCGAAATCTTCCGCCGCCGTATGTATCAAGCCATTGGTTTGGTGTGGAAAAGTATGGGCTGGCATCCGGCTGACCATGATTTCTCCAGCGAAGCCGATCGGGCAGAAAGCACGGTGCCGGTGCCTGACGTGCAGATGGAATGGGACGAAGCGACCTGTGGGCAGATGGTGTATCTGTATAACGAAACTCAGGTCAATTTTGGCGGCTGTAGCGAAGAGTTTTTTGCCAGTCAGGCACGAACTGACCGCGAGCTGGCGGAAGACGAAGTTGCCGGAAAAACGCTGCGTATTGCGTCGATTGATATCGGCGGCGGTACCACCGACTTAGCGATTACCCAGTACCGTTTAGACGATGGGGCTGGCAGCAACGTCAAAATTATTCCGCGTTTGCTCTTCCGTGAGGGCTTCAAGCTAGCAGGCGACGATATTTTGTTAGATGTCATTCGCTTATATGTGCTGCCTGCCTTGCAGAACGCATGCCGAAAGGCGGGCGTTGCCGACAGTGATGAGCTGATGAACAAGCTATTTGGTGATGGCAGTATTTCTGCGCTACGCCAGCAGGCGACGTTGCAGGTATTTAGCCCGATTGGGCGCGCTATTCTTGAGTCCTACGAACGTTACGACCCGTTGGATGCCGCTGCTGAAATTGATGCGACCTTTGGCGAGCTTTTGTCCCAAGTGCCAACAGTTAAAGTGCAGGAATATATTAATAATGACGTACAGCGAGCTCAGCCTGCTGATGCGGTACCTTTTGATATTTTGCAGGTTCCGCTGATCCTCAAGCTAAGCAAACTCCACGCGGAGTTTCTGTCCCCGCGCATGCGCATCACGCAGCATCTGCGCTCGCTGTGCGAAGTGGTGGCGCTGTATTCCTGCGATGTGTTGCTTCTGACAGGGCGCCCTTCGCGATTCCCAGGCATTCAGGCGCTATTCCGCCATTTGCAGCCTTTGCCGATCAACCGCATTTTGCCGCTTGAGGGATATCACACCAGTGAATGGTATCCATTTAATAAGCGCGGGCGCATTGATAACCCGAAATCTACCGCTGCGGTGGGGGCGATGCTCTGCTTGCTGGCGGTGAATTTGCGCTTGGCAACGTTCAACTGTAAAGCCGGAGATTTCCAGCCCTACTCGACGGTGTGCTATCTCGGCACGCTGGATGGTAACCAGTCATTGATGACCAGCGACGTTTGCTATAGCGATATCGATCTCGATAATCCTGATTTTGAGCTACCAAGCGAAGGTTCATTCCAAATGCGTGGCCCCGTGTGTTTGGGGTTCCGCCAGCTCGACAACGATCGTTGGCCTGCGTCGCCGCTATATCGCTTATCTATTGCTGATCAACAGCTGGCGCGCAAAGTGGCGGGCGAGAGCGTGCTGAACGTGAGGTTAGCGACCGAAGCGGAAAGCCCAGAACAAGGGCCGGAACGCTTCAAGCTGGCTGAGGTGACGCTGGATGACGGCACGCCTGTTCCTTTGCATCACTTAAAACTAAAACTGAACACTTTATCGGATAGCACCCATTATTGGATCGACAGTGGGAGCGTATTTAGCCAATGAAACCATTGAATTCAAAACAAATTAATAACCAGCTTCAGGTTATCACGCAGCATGTCGATCTCGCCCTTGATTGGCTAGAGAGCACGCGCCAGCATTCACCGAGGTTAGATATTGAGGCTGATAGCCTACGTGTAAAACTGCATCGCTGCCGGTATCAGGCAGTGTCGATGCAAGAGCTACCGCAGCATTTTCCAAGCATCGGTTTTTTTGGCCTGTCACAGGCAGGAAAATCCTATCTGATTAGTGCGCTTGCGGCGGATGAGTCGGGCCAATTAGCCTTGAATTTGGCTGGACGCACGCTGGATTTTGATAGCCATATCAATCCAGGTAATCAGGCCTGTGGTGTGGTCACCAGATTCACTCATCGAGCCGGAATCAATAACCATGATTTCCCGATCGAGATCGCCATGCTGGCTGAGTATGAGCTGGCGAAAGTCATGGTTGATGCTTTTATTCATGATTTTTCATCCGACGAGGCTGATCAAGAGCGTGACGAGGAGTTCATTGCCGATCACCTTTCCGCCTTGTCGGCGCTATGTTTGCCTGAGCCTGTAGCCGGATTTAGCGAGGACGATGCGGTTGCGCTATGGGATGCGGTGAATCGCCGTATTGGCGCACGCGGTAAAACTTTGGATCGCTACTTTTGGCCTTCGGCGGTGCGGCTCGCGCCGTATTTGAGCGTGGATAATCGCGCTCGCCTGTTCTCATTATTATGGTCTGAGCAGGAAGAGCTGACCGCAGCGTACGTTGGTTTGGGGCATATCTTGCAGCGCCTATCCAGCGTTGAGCGCGTTGCCGCTCCGCTCAGCGTTCTGGTGGATGATATGCAGCTGCCGACGGAAGGTCTACTCAGCGTTGATGTGCTAAGCAACGCTAATTCGCCGCTCGATTTCAGCGTGCAGGTTTGCCCGCTGGTGAAGGGGAAAACCATGAAGCCGGTTGAGCTGTCCATTTCTGAGCTATCGATGCTGGCGCGTGAGATAACGCTGCCGCTGGCAGGTACGCCACGTGAGGCTCAGTTTCAGCAGATGGACGTGCTGGATATCCCCGGCTTAGGGCAGTCACTTGAAAGCGAATTCGAACCCTCATGCTCACTGCTTCATGTTTTGCAGCAGGCCAAGGTTTACGGGCTGCTAGAACGCTATGCCGATAATCAGCAAATTGCAGCATTAATGGTATGTACGGCGGCAACGGCGCGATCTCAGACTCATAGCGCGGGCAAAGTTTTGGCTCATTGGGCAAAAGCTATGCGCAGTGATGCCGAACATCGTAAGCCGACGCTGATTTGGGCACTTACCGCCTTCGACCAACGGGTCACACAGGGTAAAAATTACGATGAGGCCGTGCAGCGCCATGTCGGTTTACCCGGTGATAGCTGGGGATCAATGCTGGTTACGGATAAAAGCGGTGTGCGCCGGATGGTGGACTACTTAGCCACCGAGGCAAACAGTGACGCAACCTTGAGGCAGCTAACGATGAAGTTAGAGGCGCTGCGCCGAGAGCTGGCTGAGAATTTGTTAGGAAATTGGCTGTTATTAAGCGAGCAACAAGAAGAGCAAGAAAAACAGCGTATTGCACAGATTCTGTTGAAAACCCTGCAAACGCGCACCGGTGTGCATGGAGAACTGCTGGAACGCCTGCTACCAACCCGTGATGAGCTTCGACGCCTTTATTTACAACAACGGCTACAGCAGCGGTTTGTCACTGAATCAGCGATGAACAGTGGCGAAAATGCATTACCGATTATGAATGGCGATCCGTTTGGTATTGAAATGAATATTGATTTGGTGGCAGACGTGGTGTCCGAGCCGAGCGCGATAGAGCAGCAGGCGTTATCCGAGGGCAATTTTGCCACGCAGGCCTATCAATATTGGGTGAACCATCTACGCAATTTATCTGAAAACGGCGCGCTATTAACGTTACTTGGCGTTGCAAAACCGGAGCTAGAGCTTCTCTTGCAAGAGCTTATTACGGCCAGCGTCCGTATGGAGATTCCGCGTTCGCTGTCGCAAACGTTATTTAATACCGAGCTGGCTGGGGTGGATAATCAGATGCTGGCCGACCGACAAGTGTCCCGTGTGCTCGGCGTGTTAGGTAATTTTGTGGCGTGGCTAGGCTTCCAAAACGTAGCGGAAGCGAAAAAGCCGGATAGCCGTGTGAACCGTGGGCAAAAGATATTTGCAAAACCGCCAGCCATGAACGCGGCGGGGTGGGGTAAATCCCAACGCTTAACTAAGCTTTCGGCGGCACCATCGAACAATACAGGTTTTTATATTTACGATTGGCTGGTGGGCTTAAGCGAGATGATTATCCAAAACCAAGGATATTCTGCGGCTCGTGAGCTTAGCCAGCAGCAAGAAATGCAGCTGAGGAGAATCGTAGAGGCGCTTGCAGCATAATCCGAATAGGTTCACGGATGAACCTTAAGCTTTTCCTTTCTACTAGGTGAAATAATAATCACCGCAGAATGTTTCGATATTTTCATCTGCAGTAAGGGATTGTTTCATTATCTTCCCGCTGTATTGGCGCCATACGCGGGTAAACCTCTTTTCGTTTATATTCTGTTGAATTTTCATAGCTCAAACTTGTAACCAAATTCATCTCGGTTTTTCCCATCTGTCTGGTTTATACCGCTGAGATCTCTAACTATCACTAATTTGTTGGGGCCAATATGAGCTTTTTCAAAAAATGGCGGCACCAGAGTGGGCTCTGGCGTTCACTAAATACAGGCTATGATTCCGTTAAGCTTGGTTGTCGCATTGCTGCAATGCCAACGTTTGAGTACATCAAATATAAAAAGATGTGTAATGAATATTACAGTGCTCAATTGTTGAATCCTGTGACGAATACTATTTCGCATCCTTTCATCAAAAGACCCGTAAACAAGTACCTCAATCGCAAGTGGTCTGGTAAACAGAAACTACGTACTGCGATGAAAACGCTGGATGTCATTGAACATGCTTTTTCACGTAAAGCGCTAGAAATACTCTATTCAGCAGATAACGACGGTATTGTTCTGGCTGATATCGAGCTTAAGAGCGGTGATATTGCTCAGCTGAAACTCATGCGCTCCAGATTCACGCGTGAAGGGGATCTTGGCTTATACCTGTTTAATGAGAATCAAGAAGATGTTTATGGCCTGACGTTTTCTTTTGGGCCGAAAGGTGAGCTTTATCTCTCAGGATTGCAGGGGCCGAACACTGAAAACGGCGCAGAAATTGTTAAAAGCATGACTAAGCTGATGCATGGTATGCGTCCTAAAAACCTGCTTATTTCGGCGCTATATGCGTTGGCACAGCATTTTCATATTTCAACCATCGCTGGTGTGGCGAATAAAGCACATATCAAAAGCCAACATTTGAAATCGAGCTACGATAATTTTTGGCTTGAGTGTGGTGGCGAGTTAAATAGGCAAGGATGGTACTGCTTACCTAAAAGCGAGCCAGAGCGCGATATTGAAACGGTAAAAAGCCAGCATCGTTCTGCGTTCCGTAAGCGCGAAGCGCTGCGTGAAGGCGTTACCGATGCCGTTTCCCGTAACTTACAGCGCTATGCAGCTGGCGCTAAGGCTATAACCGCGAATGAAGATGATGCGGTGCTGAGCCAGCAAACATTGTGAGAAATAACGCGATTTAGTTTAGATAAAAAAACCCGCCATTGGCGGGTTTTTTTATATTCTAGAGATACCCGGACTCAGACTAACGCCGAAGGCGTTTGAACAACGGCTTTGCCGTTGGCCCGTAGGGTGAGCCGCTGGCGGCGAATAATCGAACCAAGAACACGGGGATTTTCAAAACTAGTGCTTAAATTGGTCACGATTAAAACAATTCATGATGAATTTTTCGCGCTTTCTCGCGCCCTTCAGTAAGTTGCTCAGGTGTCGAGATAAAAACTGACAGTGTATGTTTCCATTGCCCTATGCCCTCGAGATCGAAGTCAACCGAGATCTCAAGCTTTTGATCTACCAATTCAAATGACGGTATTTCCACATTATTAACTCGATTGACGACCAAAAAGGGTGTAGTTGGGGTTTGCTGGTTTTTATTCACTCGAGGGATTGAAGATAAGCGAATCATCTCCATCATAGCCAAAGTTTTGAACCATGGAGAACCTCTATAGCGCCAGTAAAGGTCAGACATATCACTACCGAGGCTAAGGTCAGTAAACCAAGTTCCCTGCGCCATGCTGAGAACATTTTCAAATATTTGGGTGAAAGCTTCAATTCCGGAAATTCGTTTCAATGTGTTGTGGCACATGGTTGATATTTCCGCACGGGCATCCTGTCGCATAACTTGCTTTTGAAGTGCTAACTGAATTTCATAGGAGTTATTGACTCGTTCAATCACAGGAGGTTCGTTGAGCAACCCACCAAAACCAAGCTCGTTGCACAGCACATAACGCCTTTCCGGAGACCATTTGCTAAAGTTCTGTTGTAAAGCCCAAAGATCTCGTACGGAACCGCTTACAAAATGAGAAAGTCGAATTCGTAACCCTTCAGGAGCAGAACGAATTATGTAGCCCAATGCAATTATGTCTGGACCAATGGCGACAATTTCGTTTTCACCACTATCTTCTAAGGTACCAATTCGCTGAGAGCTTTCATGCTCAGACTTGATTCGATGTAGTTTTTCTACAGTAAAGCGCTTTTCATCCCGGTCAATCAGGACACTGCACGACACACAGAGCCATATTCCATTGTTGATATGAGAGCGTTCTTCAGACGACATATTTGGATCGTAACGACGAGCCCCAGGCCCGGGGGCTGCAGCACAAATATGAGCAGCGACACCTATCATTGCGACGGCATCTTCTCGTTCATCACTTGGCCCGACCGTTGAGCATTTACATAACGAACAGAGGTAACTGGCACGTAGAGCCAAATCATTTCTTGTTCGTTTATTAAAATCATCCCGATTTCTTTTCATTAAGTATCACTGCCGATTAGGAAATTTCTAGCTTTATCACTTTGAGTGTAATTGAAATTAACGAGGCCAAACAATCACAGCTATCTCCAAGAGTTTTCCTTGCCGTTGCATGATCTCGTTGTCATCCCAAACCTCAATGTCCAGCAATTCGCGGTTAAGCGCCAGTGACGATTGCTTGGTGATTTCAGGCCTCTTTACATCCCAACCGCTATTCTGTAGTGATGAATTGAGAGGATGGGTGAGCAGCGTTAGATTACCGATCGTATTGACCAGAAGAGCCCGTTTTTCTACCTCGGGATTTTCTTCATCGACGAGCAAGCGATCTATTGCTGGTTTGGCGAAAGATCCATCGGCTAGTGGCCAATTTTTCTCCCAGGCTACAGGCATGATGTGTTCGACAGTGAGCACGGACTTGATGTGAATGTCCTCGTTCTTGGTGGTGCGCTTCGCTTGCTCAATGCTTTTTAGAATATATTGAACACGGCTAGATGTTAGATCGTTGTACAGTGGTCGATTGAGCCAAGCTTGTTTGAAACTAATATCGTCAGGCCAGACAACCGCATCACCGGTGCCATGAAGTAGTGCAACGCGCAATGCCTCAACAACATCACCTTTTCCACGAAGGATTTCTACAAGTTGCAAGAAAAGGCGGTTGTAGTTTTTCGTGGTTAAGCAGCAAACCGCACGTCTGATGAGAAAGGACTCAAGGATGGTTAGAGCTTGAGTAAGAGCATCTCCTTCCAACTCCGCTTCGCCGCAAAGGAACAATATCAGTGGAGATATTGTTTTGACATCAAAGGCATTAAGCATGCCTGCAAACGCACTGAGTTCGCTTGGCTCATCGGGTGTCAGTAGTTTTTTAAACACGCTGGCAAACTTTGCCAAGTCTTTGAGTTCATCAACGATACGGGGATAAGGTGCTTCCGTTTCAATCCAGATCTTGTAGTCGTGATATAGCCGTGCGACGTTGACGTCGGTTGCCTGCTTCATCGCTAGAAAATGTTGAAAAAAGATGTCGGCTCGTGGACGCTTCAGACGTCCCTGTTTTTCATCTCGTTTCCAAAAATGTTGATCAAATGGTAACCAGTATTCGTTGTAAAGCTCATCGGGTGTTTTGTCATCCTCTCCACGTTTTTCTCGATAGGCTCTCTGGAAGGCAAAGTTGCGCAGTAGATCGGTAGGAAGCAATGGTTCATTGAAACCATTTAAGGTTTCAAAGATCACCTGTGGGTCGTCCCCACCTTCCAGTTCAATTGAGACCAAAGCTAGATCATGTTTGAGAGTATGGAAAAGCGTCTCAATGCGATCGTCATGCGTGCTGTCGGCAGAATCAGTAGCTACAAAATCGGCGATTTGCTGATGAAAGTATTTATAGGCAACAATCATAAACGGCTCTACACCAGTCCGTTGGCGGCCGAGCGATGTTTGCTCCAATTCAGTAACGGTATTGAGTGAGCCAGAATCAACCAGCGTCTTCATCTGAAAGCGATCTACCTGGGTCGGCCAGACCTTGTAACGTTCGACGGTCTTATCATCCATGATCCCAACATTCACGATGTACTTGTTGAGTTCATCAGCAAACTCAGAACTGTGCGATTTAGCAACATCACGGAATGCAGTTAGAAGAATTTGAAAAGTTGTAAGGCGCTGCTGCCCGTCTATCACATCATACGCTTGTACTTGCCGACCATAGGTTGGCAGGTTCGCAATCACGATTGCGCCCAGAAAGTGGGGTGACGTTGTCTTCCGATCCATACGTTGCTTTGTTTTCGCATGTAAGTCGGACCAGAGTCGTGATAGTTGCTTCTCTTCACGCCAAACATACTGGCGTTGAAACATGGGGATGACATAACGTTTGGTGCCATCGAAAAGCTCGATGACGGAGCGCGAAAAGGGCTTCAAGGTAGTCGTCTTCTTGTTGTTGATGTGGCGAGCGAGTCATGTTTATAACCCAAGAAAGGTCATACATACTTGAATTACAAGAATGTAATGCTAACAAGCGAGGCTCATAAAGAAAGGCTCAGTTCGTAGAAATCAGTGCTAGATCAACAAACCAGTGAGTAAATAGTAAGCCTTGCTTTGAAGTGGTATATCAAATTTGACCTTGTGACCTGCTCCCCGTTGATTAATACACCGCGATGTCAGTAGCGTATTCATCAGTAACGTGAGGGCAACTCAATGAGGAAACGATTTTCCGTCGAACAGAACATCAGTACTCTTCGGCGAGGCAGAAGTCGGGGTTTCTGCCCGGGTACTTTGCCGCAAGAACACCATTTCCTAGCTACGTTTTACACATGGTGTAAGTAGTATGGCAGTAAGGAATTGAACGAAGTTATGCTTGTCTTAGATTATCTTACATTTTAACATTATCAATTGGTTGTATAAGAGTGTTTATAGTTTTACCTTGTTGACTTTGCTGTAACGAAAATGAAGTGGGCGGTATAATGAAAACCTTAAGTGGGAAAGAATTTAGACAATTATTTAATCGTTGTGATACAGGATTCTATCTGAGTGAGTTTGAATACTTAAAGGCCGTTGATCCTTTGTTTCCTGTATGCGTAGGGAAAGAATTAAAACCGGGTTATAAGCGAAAGATTGATGTATGGTGCGAAGAGGATGCAGCACTATATGCAGAATTCATAGCTAAAAAAGAAAGGCTGAAAAGGGACCGATTAATCCTAAAAGTAAACCAGGTGTGGTCGCGGATATATCCAGCTTATATTTATGCCATAGAAGAAAGAATAAATGTCAGGGCGAAAGGTAGCGAGTCGTTTAAGAAAGAAACTGCTCATGAAAAGCAATGTAAACTTTCCATAAAGCTTGAAGTTTTGAAAGAACTAGAATGTGAAGTAGCTATGATTAAAAGTGAATTTGAAATTGCAAAAGACGTTATGCACTATTTTTATATGATTTCTGATGTTGAAGACTATATAAGTGAGTGTGGCTACTTTATTTTTTCTGCTGCTGAGGTTGTTAAGGGGATGATTCAATGTATTGGTTACATCGACAAAGATAGTAACGCAAGGTGTGAAGAATTTTATTCAGGAAGCTATGAATGCCTAGATGATGATCAGGAAACTTTGGATTTTTTAAATGAATCCTGTGCAGAGGGCATAAAGGCTGATAACAGTCTCATTAGGGAGAATGAAACATTGGCCTTATCCCTGAAGGAATCGCATCAACTTCTCGTGTCAAGAAAGGATAACAAGTGAACCAGTGTCGGGAGCCGCAGCACTAATATGGGCTGCAACACCAATCATCGTGACGGCACTTTCTCCTTCATCACTTGGCCCAACAGTTGAGCATTTACACCGAGAGCAAAGATAGCTGGCATGTAGAGCCAAATCATTTTTCGTTCGTTTATTAAATCATCCCGGTTTCTTGTCATTAAATATCATTATCCGATTCGTAGTTCGTTGATTTTTATCTCAACAGAAATAAATTGGTTGTTTCGACAGTACTGAATTACTAAATGTAATTTAGTTGGTGATGACTGGCAAACATAAAGTGATTAAGATGGCACCGATTCAACCGTGTCTAACTGTGCAGCATATTCCTGAAATATTCTGTCATATCTTTCTTCATCTTTAACCCTGCTTCTCTTATGTATAAAATCAGGAACAGGATTGCCTGATGCTCTGTAGCTAAATATCTGGTCTTGGATGGATCGTGTTGTCTTTAAGATCTTTTTTTGATCAAACTTAAGCGTTTCTGCAGCTTCACGAAGAGTATTTTCTATAACAAGTCGTAGCTCATCAGCACGAGCAACAGATTTTTTGTTCTCACTAACGTATCGATAATAGAACTGGTAAGTCGGGAGCACAATCGCTACAAATGCTATAAATTCTAAAAATGTTGGATTTGCAAAGATGAGTGTTATCGCAAACATGAGTATGTTCACTGTTAAAACAATACTTAAAAGCATTGATGTTTTTCTTTTTAGGTTTGCATCCCAACTCATATTTTTACTTTGGCATAGAAGCACCATTAGCAATGATGGGACTTTAAGCGGGGAATTTAGATACCAATCACGAATATTCTTATTACCTTCAGAGTCTAAGTACCTCTGAGCATACTCCATACATTCTGATATAGGTGTTTTTTTACCAGCAAGTATATCATTCCACTCCATGTCAAATAGACGAGTGTCGTATTCTTCTTGAATGCGAGCTGCTTTTTTCTTACAGTTACTGATATGTTCCAGTATAAAGTGGTTGATTATAAAGAATGCCAATCCGTAGATCGTAAGAAGTGTTTTTACCCAAGGTGCCGTATAACCCGGATAAAAACTCATTACAAAGAAAATGAATGATAGAACTGATGGCATAACTACTCCTGCGCAAAAACTTTTCATCAGAATAGCTTTTACATCAGAATAGATCTGACGCTGACCAGCCAGAAGTTTGAGCATATGAGGTTCATTTTGTTTTTCATAGAAACCGTTCATTATGCGTCACCTACAGGAAAATCTTTACCTAATACTTTCTGCCATATTTTCCCTGATTTTTCAGGGTCATCAAATTCAATTGATAGAGCCTCTTTTGCATTGTTGGCATCTTCAAGTGCCATTTCGCGCACCTTTTCCTGCTCCTCTGAACTTAAATTATTTATATCACCTTGGAAGTTTTTTTGATCTCCAACATAGCCAACTATCGCAGAAGCTAATGCTTGTAAAGCATCTGAAAATTCGACATCGAGATATTCTGACATTGAATCTTTCGCAAGTGCGTCATAGTGGTTGAGCATAATCGTTTCGAGTAAATACGAACCGATTGCCGGTACACCTCGTTTACGTTTCCAGTACTTAACTAATCGGATAACATTCAATACCTTACCACTATGTTTTTGGTTCACTGCGGTCGCACGGTCTTTATCAATACGTGGGTCGGTCTGTTTCCAGTTACCGTTGCCGTCTGGAATCAGGTAAAACGAGTTTCCATAGCTGTCGGATTTAGTGATGAAGGCAGGGACAATATCAAAATTCCATGTATAGGATTTCAGATTGAGAGTCGCTGCCTCTCCTTGACGCTTGCTATCAGCGGCTGCGTATTGAGGGACAGATTTCAGACATGAAACAAATTTGTTGACGATTCTTCGCGAATTTACCCACTCATTGGTATCGTTCAGATAGTTTTGGAAACGGGAATTAGCACCTGGGGATATAAAGAACGTGTTGCCGATTTGAGTGTAAGTACTGCCTTCAGCATGCATGACAATCATCATATCGATATCATCAAGTTCGCGAATTTTTGTTCTTCTGGAGAATGAACCAAACCACATTTTAGGCGTACTGCTTAAAAGTGGGAACTTATCATCTTTATCTGGAAAGCTGGTCAACTGCTCATCGACCAGCCAGTCACGGCTTCTTCTTCCACTACGTGTTTCATCTGCGTCCAGATTGACAAAGTTGTTCATGAGACTGTTGAAAGCAGTACTGACTTGATAAGGCATCTTTTTTTCCTTGTGCTGGTACTACGCAAAGTAAAAGTGACCCGTCTGAAGGGAATGCATATGGGAAATTACTTTTACTACATATGGTGCTTTTTTTTATTTTATACACACTATGTTGTGATTTTCATTAGGCAAGTTTTCATTTCTATTGATGTAGAACAAAGTAAAAGTGTGAATGCAGGAAGGATGCGGTATTACCGCGATTGTAAAATTTACATTTTAAATAAGGTACTAAAAATTATACTCACCGAGCTATGAGTATAGATTTAAGTCTACCTTAAATGTCATTAGCTGAATCTCCACGGGTAATCTAGATACTTCAGGGCCGTTGATAATATTGATTTTCATATTCCGTCGGTGGTATCTGATCGCTCGAGCCATACCGACGCTTACTGTTATAAAACATTGCGATGTAATCAAAAATATCGCTGCGGGCTTCTTTCCATGTTGCTAAAACCGTGGCGATTCAGTCCTCTGAATGACTGAGAATTCAAGCGACAATGCAATGTAGTGGCACTCTTATTATTACTTACTGAAGATGGGAGTAAGTTGGTTTGTACGAGCGCTCATAACTGATTTAATTGAAAACCATGAACAAGGTCAGGGAATCTTTTCAGGTATTATAAGAATTTGAGCAAGCTCGCTGGCATGGTGGTTTATTTGAAGAATCAGAAGGGAGTTGATAATGATTTTTCCTTCTCTAGACCGGACAACGACCTGATGCAGTTTTGCTGTGATGAATTCACCAGCTAGGTTTACAAGATGGGAATAATGTTAACTGTAGTTTGAAGACAAGTCGATACTGTAACCGTGACCGGAGGAATAGTGTGTTGCTAAGGGGAAATGTAAAACCGAATGTCGCTAACAAGGAACTGGCATGCTGAAGCGTAGATGGCCAGAAATCTGCCAGAGCGCCAGAAAGCAAAAAACCAGCCCGTAGGCTGGTTTCTTTGAATAGTGGTGCCCGGACTCGGAATCGAACCAAGGACACGGGGATTTTCAATCCCCTGCTCTACCGACTGAGCTATCCGGGCAACGGGGCGCATTAAACCGTATCAGCGGCGCCGCGTCAATAAATTTATCACTTTCATGGTTTAAGCGCTCAATAATGACGCATTACTGGCGATGAGACGCGGATCTTGGCAGACAAATACCATTGCTTAAAATTATATGCCTTGTAATCTCAATTCATAAGATGAATTTTTAAGCACTTTTTTGACTTAAAAAGTCATATCAAACATTTTGAGGAAGTTAATTACAAAACATATTTTTTACAATTACTTATCAATTTATAATAAAACCGCATTATTTGTATAAGCTAAAAAATTCAATGTTGCCGAATTCCTTTAATGATAGGATTTATTTTAATAATACAGATAAAAGGAATTCGTTACATATTACTAACTATTAGCGATGCTTAAATATGCATTCAAGGCTGGACAATAATATTTTTTTATTTATTATATACCTCGTAATAGTGATAAATATCACGGTTTACATAATCGCACAGGTTACAATGTCCTCGGTTTCCACATAAAGAGGAAATAGGAAATGGAAAATAACAATAAAGCTATGCCGCATATCCGACGCGTCACTCATCTGATGATGATGGCCCATCGTAGCTGCTTTGACTTTCACCTTTTCAACTCTAAATAATCCCCCCTCCTACGGCGTCCGTTGTTGCGGATCGTCATGCTTGCCCGATCTCATTTGTTGGTGAATCTAGTATCTAGCTGAATAGTCTAGTTTTATCCATAATTCGGTAAGCAGATTTTGACTATCCCAATCAACTCATGCGCCAATCTGGTGGCTTAGCCACCTGGCATTTATCTACCTATTCCAGTAATTCAATAACCTGAATTATTGCAGGGTAATATTGCCTTTAAAAAATAATGACGCTTCGGATCCCTAAGGGGAATATCTGACGGCTATGCTTTACCCTAAATTAATGACTATTAATAAAATAAGAGACCATAAATAAAATGGAAAAATTAAAAATAGCAGTTAATACCAACACCTCTGAATGCTTTAGTACTGAACGTGAAACTGTAGATATTAATAATACTAACTTTACTGATGTATCCGCTGCCGTTATTTCTGTGGAAGATGCGGTTTCAGGCACGCTGGATACGATTGAACAAACTGGTTTCGGTATTCCTGTTTTTGTTGCCGTTTGCTGCGAAGAAGAATTGCCAGCAGAAGTGCTGCCACGCGTGACTGGCGTGTTTGAGCTGTGCGATGGCAACGTTGATTTCTACGGCAAACAGCTCGAGGCCGCTGCAGTTAAATATGAGAAAGACGTTTTACCTCCTTTCTTTGGTAGCCTCGTTGAATATGTGCAGCAGGGTAACGCCGCATTTGACTGCCCAGGACATCAAGGCGGCCAGTTCTTCCGTCGCCACCCAGCAGGCCGTCAGTTCTTTGATTACTTTGGTGAAACATTATTCCGTTCTGACCTGTGTAACGCTGACGTATCAATGGGTGACCTGCTTATCCATGAAGGCGCTCCTTGCACCGCGCAGATGCATGCGGCCAAAGTCTTTAACGCCGATAAAACTTACTTCGTATTAAACGGGACTTCTTCTTCGAACAAAGTGGTGCTGAATGCGTTGTTGGCTCCGGGTGATTTAGTGTTATTTGACCGTAACAACCATAAATCTAACCACCACGGTGCGTTAATTCAGGCGGGTGCAACACCGGTATATTTGGAAACTGCGCGTAACCCGTTTGGCTTTATTGGTGGTATTGATTCCCATTGTTTTGAAGAGAAATACCTGCGTGATTTAGTGCGTGAAGTGGCTCCAGAACGCTCTTCAGAAAAACGCCCATTCCGTTTAGCGGTTATTCAGTTAGGTACCTACGACGGTACTATCTATAACGCCCGCCAAGTCGTTGATAAAATTGGTCATCTGTGTGACTACATCCTGTTTGACTCTGCATGGGTAGGCTACGAACAGTTCATTCCAATGATGAATGATTGTTCTCCTCTGCTGTTAGAGCTGAATGAAAACGATCCTGGTATTTTGGTGACTCAGTCCGTTCATAAACAACAGGCTGGTTTCTCTCAGACTTCACAGATCCACAAAAAAGATAAACATATCAAAGGCCAAGATCGCTATGTAAATCATAAACGCATGAACAATGCTTTCATGATGCATGCGTCAACCAGCCCATTCTATCCATTGTTTGCTGCGCTTGATGTGAACGCCAAGATGCATGAAGGCGAAAGCGGAAAACGCATGTGGATGGACTGCGTTAAAGTCGGTATCGAAACACGTAAGCTGTTGTTAAAACTCTGCAAACACATTCGTCCGTTCGTTCCTGCAACCATCGATGGCCGTAAGTGGGAAGATTTTGATACCGAAGAAATGGCTAACGATCTGCGCTTCTTCGACTTCATCCCTGGCGAACGCTGGCACTCATTTGAAGGCTATGCAGAACATCAGTACTTTGTAGACCCATGCAAACTGATGCTGACCACGCCGGGTATCAACGTGCAAACCGGTGAATACGATAAGTTTGGTGTTCCAGCGACTATCCTTGCCAACTTCCTGCGTGAGAATGGCATTGTCCCTGAAAAATGTGACCTGAACTCAATCCTGTTCCTGATGACGCCTGCGGAAGATATGGCGAAGATGCAGCATCTTGTCGCGCAAATCGCTCGTTTCGAACGCTTGTTAGAAGAAGATGCGCCACTGTCAGAAGTGTTGCCATCCATCTACAAAAACTACGAAGAACGTTATCAGGGTTACACCATCCGCCAGCTGTGTCAGGAAATGCATGACCTGTATGTCAGCCATAACGTGAAACAGCTGCAAAAAGAGATGTTCCGTAAAGCTCACTTCCCGAAAGTGGTGATGAATCCACAGCAGGCAAATATCGAGTTTGTTCGTGGCAACGTTGAACTGGTTGCGCTGAATCAGGTTGAAGGCCGCATCGCCGCTGAAGGTGCACTTCCTTATCCTCCAGGTGTTCTGTGCGTCGTCCCAGGTGAAATCTGGGGCGGTTCTGTACAGCGTTACTTCTTGGCATTGGAAGAGGGCATTAACCTGCTGCCAGGGTTCGCACCTGAATTACAGGGTGTCTATATCCAACAGGATGAGGATGGACGTAAACGTGCTTATGGTTATGTTATTAAACAATAAATTAGAAATCTTTTCTCGGCAGGGGTACTGGCCGAAACTGATTTTCCGATAAAAGAAACAGCGGGGAGCTGCGACGTTTCCAGCTCTCCGCCAATAGATTTCATAAGAGAGATTGTTTATGAGTACGTCTAAAAGCAGTAACAAAATGGGCGTCGTTCAGCTCACAATTTTGACAGCGGTTAACATGATGGGGTCAGGGATCATCATGTTGCCGACCAAATTAGCGGAAGTGGGTACGCTTTCCATCGTTTCATGGCTGGTGACCGCGTTAGGGTCGATGGCCTTGGCCTATGCGTTTGCTAAATGCGGGATGTTTAGCCGTAAATCAGGCGGTATGGGCGGATATGCGGAATATGCTTTCGGCAAATCCGGTAACTTTATGGCGAACTACACCTACGGTGTATCTTTGCTGATTGCTAACGTGGCAATCGCCATTTCGGCCGTAGGTTACGGTACCGAATTAATGGGAGCGAACCTTACCCCTCTGGGCATTTGCATCGCGACTATCGGCGTGCTGTGGTTGGCGACTATTGCTAACTTCGGTGGCGCGCGCATCACTGGCCGTATTAGCGGCGTGACCGTTTGGGGCGTAATCATCCCTGTGGTTGGGATTTCCATTATCGGTTGGTTCTGGTTTAGCCCAACCATGTACGTGCAATCATGGAACCCGCATCATTTACCTGTATTTGAGGCCGTTGGTTCTTCTATTGCCATGACGCTGTGGGCATTCTTGGGCTTAGAATCAGCCTGTGCGAATACCGACGTTGTTGATAACCCAGAACGTAATGTTCCCATTGCCGTACTAGGCGGGACGTTAGGCGCAGCGGTTATCTATATTGTTTCTACCAACGTGATTGCCGGTATTGTGCCAAACATGGATTTGGCTAACTCAACCGCGCCGTTTGGTTTAGCGTTTGCCCAAATGTTCACCCCGGGCGTGGGTAAGATCATCATGGCTCTGATGATTATGTCCTGCGTAGGTTCATTGCTGGGTTGGCAGTTCACCATCGCGCAGGTATTTAAGTCTTCTGCGGATGAAGGTTATTTCCCTAAAGTTTTCTCTAAATTAACCAAAGCTGAAGCACCGGTAAAAGGCATGATCGTTATCGTGATCATCCAGACCGTGCTGTCTTTAATGACCATCAGTCCGTCGTTGAACAAACAGTTTAACGTGTTGGTTAACTTAGCGGTGGTGACCAACATTATTCCGTACATCCTTTCAATGGCGGCGTTGGTTATTATCCAGAAAGTGGCGAAGGTTAATCCTAGCAAGGCGCGTATGGCGAATATCATCGCGTTTATCGGTGCGATGTATAGCTTCTATGCGCTTTATTCATCTGGCGAAGAAGCCATGATGTACGGTGCGATTGTGACCTTCTTAGGATGGACGCTATACGGTCTTATTTCTCCACGCTTTGAAATGCAGGACAAAAATGTTTAATAGCGGTTTTTAATCAAGCTTATTAAATACTTGTTTTACCCCATGAAGAGAGCCCATCAGTGGCTCTCTTTGTTTTTTCTCATGCGCGTAATCTTCTGTGTGATTTTGTCACTGCTGTCTATAGTTAGAAAACATCAGCCAGCGGAGTTAGCCAATGATTACGGTTCATCATCTTAACAATTCGCGTTCCCACCGTGTGCTTTGGACCCTAGAGGAGCTTGGGTTGCCCTATCAGATTGAGCAATACCAACGCGACCCAGTAACTATGTTGGCACCTGAATCGCTGAAGAAAATTCATCCTCTGGGCAAAGCGCCGGTTCTGACTGATGGAGAGTGGACCATTGCGGAATCAGCCGCCATTCTTGAATATCTTCAAGAGACCTATGACCATTCGGCGCTGCTAAAGCCACAAGAAAAACCAGAGCGCATGCAATACCGATACTGGCTGCATTATGCCGAAGGATCGTTAATGCCGTTATTGGTGATGAAGCTGATTTTTAATCGTTTGGGAAAAGCGCCGGTTCCGTGGCTGATTCGCCCAATTGGAAGCCTGCTCGGCAAAGGCGTGCAGCGCGGTTATCTCGATCAGCAACTGGCGACGCATCTTCGTTTTATTGAAAATCATCTGAGCAAAAATAACTGGTTTGCTGGCGATCATTTTAGTCTGGCTGATATACAAATGAGTTTCCCACTCGAGGCGATGAATATCCGTACTGGTTTAGATAAAGCCCCTCATGCGCGTGGTTTATTGAAGCGTTTGCATGCCAGACCGGCTTATCAGCTGGCGTTAGAGAAAGGTGGCCCAATGGAGTTGATGGATTAGCTGACCGAGGTCGTTTTTTTCAGCATAGGAACAATGTCATACTCTGAATAATTACACGGCTTCAGGAATTAACTTTATGCAACGAGTCACTCTTTCATTGGACGACGATTTGATGGCCGAAATTGATGCCATCATCAAAGAACGTAATTACCAAAACCGCTCAGAGGCGATTCGTGATTTGGCTCGGGCAGGGCTGCAAGCTACGGCAACGCCAACGTCGAACGATGAAACCAGCAACTGTGTGGCTGCGCTGTTTTACGTTTACGATCATGAAGCGCGTGAGCTTTCTAAGCGCCTGACGAAAAGCTTCCACGATCATCACGATCTCTCCCTTGCAAGCCTGCATGTGCATCTCGATCACGGCAGTTGCCTAGAAGTTTCCTTGCTGAAAGGCGCGACGGGAAAAGTGAAAGGATTAGCCGAGAAGGTGATTGCCGAACGAGGCGTTCGCTACGGTAAACTGCTGGTTGTGCCGGGCGAAGAGTATGAACATCAGCATGAAGATGGGGAAGGGCATCACCACCATCAGCATGATTAATTTCCAGTTATAGCATTTCCCACATTTAACCCTAACCTCTCCTAAGCAGGAAAGGTAACCGTTCGGTGTTCAATAGAATACTCGGCCGGAACCTCCCCCAGCGAAGGGGGAGGCTGGATAGGATTAATGCAAAAACCTACTTCCCGCGACGATAGCTCTTCTGGGCGTTGTTAACTTTGTATAGATAACGACGAGATTCGCCCGATGGGTGCTTATTGGTTAGCGTTTCGTACACATCACCCGGCGTTAGCTGGTTGATGATACTTACCGCGCGGTTACGGTCGCTGGAGAACACGCGCAGCACGCTACCTGCCCCACCGTTATAGGCGGTAATAACGGCATAGCGGCGTGAAGTTGGGTTCTGAATACCACCCAAATAGTTGTTCTGCAAAATCGCCAGATAGGCAGTACCTGTATCGATATTGTTTTCTGGATCAAACAGATAGCTACGGCTTGGCGTGCCCCATTTCCCTTTCTGCACGAATACGTCTTTACCCGCCGTGTGCTGAACCACCTGCATCAGACCGAGCGCATCCGATCCGCTTACCGCATACGGGTTAAAGCTGGATTCTGTTTGCATAATAGCCAGAATCAATGACTCATCAACGCCATATTTTTCAGAGGCTTTGCGCACCATGCCAAGATATTTATGCGCACGCTTATCCAAGTGGTTAGGCACCAGTTGAATGGTTACGGAGTAAATCACGTGCAGGCCAGACGTACGTTTCATCAGCTTATGCTGGATCAGATAGTCGGCAAAGTTACTGGCGCGCCCCTGCCAGCGAATAGGCTGCCCGGTGTTATCTAGCACCTGCCCATACAGGAAGGGTTCTTTACTGATCTGAATATCGTTCACATCAGAATAGAGATCGATAGACCCCGGATCGTCACCCATCAGCAAAGTGCTCACGATCGCCTGTTTTAAACTGGCTGCGGGATCGGTTGGTGAGATGGTTTCGATGGTGATCTGGCCGGAATCAAAGTTGATATGGCTACGTGTCAGGTATTGACCGGTATATTTTACGTAGTCTTTTGGACCCGCAATCAGTACCTCGTTAATGCCCCAAATGTTTTCAATGTTATGGGCAAACTGTCCCATCAAAATATCGAAGCCATTGGTATCTTTGACAAAGGCTTCGCTGTCCTGAGTATTTTTCTTTCCAGAACAAGAGATCAGCAAGGGTGCGATCAGGATCAATGCTAAAACTTTCTTCATCTTCACAGCCATATTGGATGAAAAATGGGTCTCAAATCGCGGGCTTAACATGATTAAACCCGCAATATACTCATTAATAAGCTTACTGACTTGGCGGCGTGTAACCTTCGATATGCACGTCGTGGCCTTCAAACAGGAACTTCACCATTTCCTGTTCCAGCAGTTTTCGGTCATCAGGATTCATCATGTTGAGCTTTTTCTCGTTGATGAGCATGGTTTGTTTCGACATCCACTGCGACCACGCTTCTTTAGAGATTTCGTTATAGATCCGCTTACCCAGTTCACCGGGATATAGCTGGAAATCCTGCCCTTCGGCTTCTTGATTCAGAAATGTACAAAAAATCGTTCTACTCATGATTATTCCTCATGTGGTGAGCCTGGTTCAGTTTATTGAAAGTCATAGCTCTCACTTAGCAACAGGCTCTTTTACCAGCTGCTGCAATAAACGTTCCACGGGGGCTGCCAGACCGACAGACGGTGGCTGGGCTAAGTTATACCAGAGTCCAGTTCCTTCATCCATGCAGTGGCTGTGCTGTGTTATATCAAACCAAATTGGCACGATATCTAAATGAAAATGGCTAAAGGTATGGCGAAATGAGGTTAGCTGATGAAGCTTTGGCTGACCTATGCCCAAAGACTCAACGTGCTGACGTAATTCGTCTTCGCTGGCAAACTGTGGGAAGCAGTACAAGCCACCCCATAGCCCAACGTTAGGACGCTGTTCCAGCCAGACCTTATCGCCTATTTGCATCATTAAGAAATAGCCGGTTCGTTCGGGAATAGTCTGCTTCGGTTTCTTACCCGGATACTGGCTCCAACTGTTGTTGGCGTAAGCCATGCATCCGCTGCTCAGCGGGCACAGTTCGCATTTTGGTTTGCTGCGCGTGCAAACTATCGCGCCTAAATCCATCATCGCCTGATTAAATTGGCTGACGCCTTTGGCCGGAGTGACTTCTTCACTGATTTGCCACAGACGGTTTTCAACCTCTTTTTTGCCCGGCCAACCGTCAACCGCATAGCAGCGGGCCAATACGCGTTTTACGTTTCCGTCTAAAATAGGGTAATGCTGGCCAAGCGATAAAGAGAGAATAGCGCCCGCGGTAGAACGTCCAACGCCGGGCAGCGCGCAGACCTCTTCAAAAGAGGTTGGGAATTCACCGCCGTGCTTTTCAACGATGGTTTGCGCGGCTTTATGTAGATTACGCCCACGGGCGTAGTAGCCGAGGCCGGTCCACAGGTGCAAAACTTCATCCTGAGGCGCAGCGGCGAGCGCTCGCACGTCAGGGAATTTTTCCATAAAGCGCAGAAAATAGGGGATCACGGTCGCAACCTGCGTTTGTTGCAACATGACTTCTGAAAGCCATACTTGATAGGGTGTTTTTGGACTTTGCCACGGCAAAGTTTTGCGTCCGTAGCGGTCGTACCAAGTTAGCACCGACTGCGCGAACTGTTGCGCCAGCATCATAAGCGTGAAGAGTTCCCATTAGGCCGCGCTGGTTAAGAAAGCGAGGCCGATAAAAATAGGCAGCGATTGCAGCACAGAGCCTACCTGCTGTAAACCGGATCTTTCTCAAGCGGGTGCGAATAGGCGATTTCCTGTTATCCGCAGAGAGCTGGTTATACCTAAAAGGGTGATGTGATAACGATGATTAATACGCGTTTTATTCAACGATTAACGCTAATTAATGAAAGTTTCTGACTAGAGCTTGCCAGTAGCTGTTAAAATCAAAACTTGTTAAAACGGGCCAATTTTGCATAATGCGCGCTCACTTTATGTTAAACATCCACATTCAGGCAGATGAAGCACCACTATGAATGACGTTGTATCACCGGAATTTGATGAGAACGGCCGCGTTATGCGCCGTATCCGCAGTTTTGTTCGCCGCCAAGGGCGTCTGACCAAAGGGCAGCAGTTTGCGCTGGATAACTTCTGGCCGGTGATGGGCGTAGATTTTCAGCCACAGCCGCTGGATCTGGTGGCTTTGTTTGGCCGTGAAGCGCCTACCGTGCTTGAAATCGGCTTTGGTATGGGCGCGTCGTTGGTTACCATGGCGCAGCAGCATCCTGAGAAAAACTTCCTCGGCATCGAAGTGCATTCGCCAGGGGTGGGTGCATGTTTGGCCGCAGCTCATGAAGCGGGCATCACTAACTTACGCGTGATGTGCCATGATGCGATTGAAGTACTGGAAGAGATGATCCCGGAGAGTTCGCTGGCAATGGTTCAGCTATTCTTCCCCGATCCATGGCATAAGGCGCGCCATCATAAGCGCCGTATCGTACAAGCTCCGTTTGCACAGCAGATTAAGAGCAAATTAAAAATCGGCGGCGTTTTCCATATGGCAACTGACTGGGAAAACTACGCTGAGCATATGCTGGAAGTGATGAACAACGCACCGGGTTACAAAAACCTGTCCAGCGATAATACATACGTCCCTCGGCCGGACTCGCGTCCATTAACGAAGTTTGAACTGCGTGGTCAGCGTTTGGGGCATGGCAACTGGGATTTGATGTTTGAGAGGGTAGAATAATGGCTAAAAACCGCAGCCGTCGTTTGCGTAAAAAGATGCATATCGATGAGTTTCAGGAATTGGGTTTCAGCGTAAGCTGGAACTTTGAAGAAGGCACCGGTATCGACATTATCGACACTACCGTTGATAAATTCATCGATGAAGCGATTGAGCCAAACGGTCTGGCATTTGATGGCAGTGGCTATCTGGCATGGGAAGGTCTGATTTGCCTGCAGCAGATCGGTCAGTGCACCGAAGAACATCAGAAGCTGGTTAAAGACTGGCTAGAAGCACACGGCATGAAAAATGTTGTCGTGAGCGATCTGTTTGATGTTTGGTGGGATTGATTTCCACAGGTATAAAAAAACCCGCTTCGGCGGGTTTTTTATTGTTTTGCGAAGGGTATCCGCACAATTTTATCGTTTTTGACTGCCAAATCGAAGGCTTGTTTAGCAAGTTGCATACCTAAAATCTTTCGTTCACGCACCGTCATTTTTTTGAGTTCTGAAACAGGGGGTCTTGAAAGCATAACCGAGTTCTCCGGGGCCAATATTGTTGCTGAGTTCAAAATTTAACCTATTTTCGCTTCTGCTTACAAGCCTATCGTAGAAATGTTTTAAGCGTAAATTTTCAGCGTTGGCAAAATAGGATTTAGCATTAAATGTTTGATAATGCTGTTCAATAATTTGAGTAAGAATCTCGCCAAGCATCAATAGTTCTCGATAACCAAAGCGCGTTATTTGTGAAACCGGAGAGGCATAAAAATGACCAGATTCGAAGTTATCTTGGCGATCGAATTTGACGTCATAGCTAGGTTCTTGCAATAAAAAACCAACCTCCTCAGATCTAAATATCAAGTAACTGTCATCATCAAGATCTACCAAAGAAAACAAACAGGTAAACGGTTGATTATGGATGCTGAAATGGCATAGATGCAGGGTGAAGCCCCCCTGTTTTAGCGCTAGAAATTCCATGTAATTTACTCTCTGTCCATAGCGATAATTTGCGCAATCTAGCCCTGATTATTTTAATCTTCTAGTGAGAACCACAGGTTATGGAATGCTGTTCGCAAAGTTATTTTGTATCCACGTTATCTCTCTGCTACTCCTTTCCGTTCCGGCGCATTTGCTTTATCCTCCCGCCCGTTATGAACGTATTTTGGATGCATTGTGGAGTAGCGTGTGGCGACTAAGCTGAGTAATCAACTGCTGGAAGATATTCTGGCTCAGGTACGCCCTTTGATCGGGCAGGGCAAAGTGGCGGACTATATTCCGGCTTTGGCTGAAGTGCCTGCGAATAAGCTGGGGATCGCCGTGTGTACCGTCGATGGCGAAACCTATCAGGCCGGTGACGCAGACGAGCGCTTTTCTATTCAGTCGATTTCTAAAGTATTGAGCTTGACCGTAGCGCTGAGCCGCTATGCGGAATCGGATATTTGGGCGCGGGTCGGTAAAGAGCCGTCTGGTCAGCCGTTTAACTCGCTGTTGCAGCTTGAGCTGGAGCAGGGGAAGCCGCGCAACCCTTTTATTAACGCAGGTGCGCTGGTGGTGTGCGATATGCTCCAGTCGCGTCTGAGCGCACCTAAGCAGCGTATGCTGGAAGTGGTGCGGGCGCTGTCCGGCGAGCCGGATATCGTATATGACGCACGCGTTGCGCGCTCTGAGTTTGAACATTCAGATCGAAATGCGGCTATTGCTTATCTGATGAAGTCGTTTGGCAACTTCGAAAATGACGTGATTACGGTGCTGCAAACCTACTTCCATTACTGCGCTTTAAGAATGAGTTGTATGGAACTGGCGCGCACTTTTGTCTATCTTGCCAATAACGGGCATTCTCCTGCGCTGGATGAGCCTCTCATCAATGAGCGGCAGAACCGCCAGATTAATGCCATGATGGTCACTAGCGGTATGTATGATGGCGCTGGCGAATTTGCCTATCGTGTCGGAATGCCCGGCAAGTCAGGCGTGGGCGGTGGCATTATTGCCGTTGTTCCACATGAAATGAGTATCGCAGTTTGGTGTCCGGAACTGGATGCCTCTGGTAACTCACTGGCGGGAACCGCCGCGCTTGAGATCTTGGCTCAGCGCATTGGCCGCTCGATTTTTTAGGAGAGAAAGAACGCATGATTCGTAAATTAGGGTTATCTCTGCTGATGCTAACCGCGTGGCAGGCACAGGCGGCATGGGAATGTAACGTTAAACCGCAGGATGACATCATCATTAATCCGCAGCAGGTACAGATTGTGGGTGCCAGCGGAAATCTCACCATTGATAAAAACGGCAATATGACCCGCGATGGCAAAGCCGTAGCGCTAAGTGCTAAAGCGCAACAGCAGGCGGTAAATCTGCAATCGGGTATTCGTACTGATTTTCCGTGGATCGATCAGGGGGCTCAGCAGCGTTTAGAAAAGGCTCGTGTTTCGCTGGATAAAGTGATCGTTGAGCAGGTGGGTAGCGACAGCAACATTCGTAACCGCCTGACCAAACTGGATTCTCAGCTCAAAGAGCAGATGCAAAAAATTCTAGAAAAGCGCAGCGATGGGTATACCTTCCATCATCAAGCCATTTCTAAAGTTGAGCAGGAAGGCCAGAATTTAGTCAACCAGACCATGGGTGGTGTTCTGCAAGACAGCATCAATGAGATGGGGCTGAAACAGGCTGCGAATGCCACCAAGTCCGATAACCCGTTACAGGCCATCATGGGCAATCTGGGTGGGTTACAGCAGGCGATCCGTACCGAGTGGAGCAAGCAGGATGATGACTTCAAAGCTTTCGGGAAAGACGTTTGTACGCGCATTACTACGCTCGATAACCAGCGTCAGGCGCTGATTAAAGAGCTGCCAAAGGCGTAAGTGAGACAATAATTTGCCAGCCCAAGCGGTTGGCAAATTTCATCATTTCAGTGAATTTACGACAGGTTTCTGCGGTTTACCCGAAAACAGGTAGCGCAACAGAGGCACGCGGCGATGTATTTCATACAGCGCTAACGATCCTAATACCACCAGCGTGACGCCAATAATGAATCCAATAAATGGGTTCGGATGTGCGGTTTCCATCAGGCTGCCGTAAATAATCGTCAGTGGATGATGTACCAGATAGATAAACAGCGATGCGCCAACAAAGTAGGTCACGCCGCGCGACTCGCGATTTAACAGGCGATGACCCAGCGTAAGTACGACTTTAGTCATCGTCAGACCAATGATGAAAATCAGGCAAAACTGCACGCTGAGCTGAAGCGGTGCGAAGACCTGTGTGTTTTCATTCAATAGATATAATCCCACCGACGCCGCAGCAATCAGACCGTCGCTGAATGACACCCGCGTAATATTTTCTTTATGTTTTATGTGCACGAATGCCACGGCACCGAGCAAATAAAACGGGAAATACATCAACGTATTCACCACTAAAAAGTTAAATAACGCCGAGCCGGTAATCTCAGGCATGAAGGTCGCGCAAAGCTTGTGTAGAACGGCAAAAACAACGCCTAATGCGATGAAAATTGGCAATAACATGTGGGTTGGTACTTTGCTCCAAAGCCCGCGATTCACGATAGCGTTGAGCAGCGGCGCGCTGATGACGGTAAGCAAACTTAGCGTGAGTAAAAACCAAAGGTGTGAAACCAGATACCACACGCAAATATTGGCTTTTTGCCACACATTAGCCTGATCCCAATCGCCGATCCCCGAAGTGTGATGCAGGATATACCAGAACTGGGGCAGCGTGATCAGCACCATCGCGGTTGCCATCGGGATCAATAATCGCGTTAGGCGAACGTTCAGCCATTTTTTTAGCGGGTATCGCTGATACAGCATGCAGGAAAAATAGCCTGAAATAACAAAGAAGACCTGCATACGAAAGGCGTGGATGAAATCATTAAATAAGCTGAGAGTCAGGCTTTCTGGCGTGCTATTCACCACCCAATGGTGGGCTGAATAGACCAGTGAAACATGAAAAGGTATCCCCAACAGCATGAGCGTAGCGCGGATATAGTCTAGATAGTGTTCTCGTTGGATAGTTTTAGCCAATGCGTTATACCTAAAAATCCTGTCAGATAAGCCATAAAGTGGCGTAACTCTAGGGAGATAATGCCTATCCGGCAAGTGTTCGCATGCATTTTTGGATTAATCCGTGCTTAAGTAAGACTTCATACTAACGGCTGATACCCTCATCTTCAGCTTCCGACAAAGCGTCAGTTTCCGGCATTTCTAAGTTCGTTATCACCTGCACCACATCGCTAATGCCACCAATCTTTATTTCACTGGTGCGATTCATTTTGCTTTTATCTATCAGTAATAAAGATTGTAGTGCACGCTTAAGCAGCAGCGATTTAAATTCAGCGTTATAGCTGTTTGAATCCCATAAAATACCTTCTCTATCAATGCCTTCACACGAGAAGATAAAGAGATCGATTTCGAGTTCTTTGAGCTGTGAAAGGATGGCTGGATTGACATAGCACGCATACTTACGCTGTAGCAGGCCGCCGGAGCTGATGAGCTGGATATGCTCTCGTTTCGACAGTTCTTGGCAAATGCGCACGCTGTTGGTGAACACGGTGATATCAATATCAGGTAATTGTTTCGCCAAATACCAGCAGGTTGAGCTGGCATCAAGGGCAATCGTCATTCCCGCATCGATCCATGGAAGCGTTTGGCGCGCGATGTCGGCTTTGCTGGTGAAGTGGCTTTTCAAGCGAGCGCTGAAGGGATCGCCGTTGTCTTGCGTATCGCGCTTGATGCTTTTGGCGCGGCCGTGTTGGCGGATGATCTTACCTTGCGCCTGTAGCGTATTAAGATCGCGTCGGATCGTCTCCTTGCTAACGTGCAGCAGTTCGGCAAGATCTTCAGTGGTCAGGGTTTCATGCTGTCGGATGAGTTGTACGATGGCCTGATGGCGATCTGTTTTCACGATGGCTCTCCTCTCACGAAAAACCATGCGCCGAGTTCTGGCCTAATGGCTGGCGCATGGTTAAATCCAGAGCAAGAGATTAAGGCGTCACCCCTTTTTTTAACAGTATATTCCCGTATTTAGCCGTCTCGCCTGTGATGACGATCGCAAAGGCCTTTTGGGCTCGTTCGTAAAAGGCAAAGCGATCGATACGAGTGACCGACAGATCGCGGCGATCGGGGCTCGATAATGCCTGCAAATAGCGCTGCTCCACGCTGGCATCCAGCGTATCGCCTTCAACCGCAGCCATCATGATCAACGGCGGGGCGTAGCTATCGAGTTCAAACAGCGGGATGATGGCGGCCAGTAAATCGCTGACGCGCAGCCCATCGGCTCGAATGACTTTCGGCCCCATACTATGAGCGGGAAAATGCGCATCGGAAAAAATGATTTCATCGCCGTGTCCCATTTCTGCCAAGGTCTTGAGCAATTGAGGTGAGATCAGCGGAGAGATATTTTTCAGCATTTTATACTCCTTCCTTAAGCAGATTATTTTCGTGGGCAAGAGATTGATAGATCTCGCTTTGCTCGCCGGGATAATAAGATTGATAGCGATAATTCACCTGCTGGCGAGCCTGTTCTGGCGAATCGTAGTAACCCACACCGCTCCAAGCGAACATCGCAGCGCCTAACACGGTGGTTTCTGCATCGTGCAGCACTTTGACCGGAAGATTTAAAACATCGGCTTTAATCTGATTCCACAGCATGTTTCGGCTGCCGCCGCCAACCAGCAGTAATTCCTTAGAAGCAAACCCCCCAATGTTTTCTAGCACTGCGAGATTTTGCTGTAGTTGCCAAGAAAGTCCTTCGAGAGCGGAGCGGTAGAAATGCCCACGCTCGGTGTGCAAACGCATGCCGCGCCAACCCGCCTGAGCGTGGTTATCAAGCAGTTGGCAGTTCATGCGCAGGCCTTCCGCGCCGGGGCGAATGGCGCCAGCTTCGGTAATCATTTGGGCGTAGGCATCGGGGATTTTTTCGTTAGGCCAATAAAGCTGGCGCACTCTTTCCAACACGCCGGACGCTAGCCACTGAAGACCGGGGTTGAACAGGCCTTGGCAGCTATCAAGTTCGCAGGTCGAACCGGCAAAACGCGGCAGCAGCGACGTATTCACCTGTGGTGTGCGAACCATCAGAATTTCCCATGTACCGGATGACAACACGGGCTGATCGAGTTCGGCACCGGAGCCAAACAGGGCAAACTGGGTATCATGACCGGCGGAAATCACCGGAGTGCCTACGGGAATGCCAAAACGCGCGGCCATTTTCGGTAATAAATTGCCAACATGCTCCCCTGCGGCGACCATGCGCGGGAAGAGCGAAGAGGGGAGGCCAGTGCGTTGTAAAATAGTCTCGCTAAAAGTTTCTTGGCGCACGTCGAGTAGCTGGCTGGTGCCAGCCATGGTGCGATCGGTGGTGAATTCGCCGGTCAGCCGGTGGTTAATCAGCGAGGAAATAAACAGCCATGCATGTGCTTGTTCTAATAATTCAGGCCGATTTTCTTTTATCCAGATCAGCTTATACAAAGTATTAAAGCTAAATTGGCCGATGCCGGAAATGGTTTGCAGTTCGCCGGGCGTAATATAGCGATCGATTTTCTCCATAATCGCGGCCGTTCGCGGACACTTCCAGCTAATCACCGGATAGAGTAATTCGCCGTTTTTATCGACCAGCGCACCGTCAACGCCAAAGGTGGTCACGCTCAGCGCATGAATGTGGTAGCCGTTTAGCTGTGGCATGAGCTGCTGACAGCAATCGGCAAAGCGCTGCAAAATGTCATCTAATGACCAGATATGCCATTGGTCATTTTCTGCGGCGGGCTGGCTCGCATTGGCGGTGGACGCCTTAGCGACCACAATGCCTTTGGCGTCTATCGCCATAGCGCGAATATTGGTGGCACCGCAGTCTAAAATGATCACCACATCATGGTTCATGGTGGCTCCTAGTGAATAAATATAAACAGGTTTACCCCACCCCAACCCTCCCCTTGTCAGGGGAGGGAGCCGTTCAGTGACGCAAGCCGAACTCGGTATGCTCCTCCCCTTGTGAAGGGGGGAGGCCGGAAGGGTGTGAATTCCCTGCCGTTAAGTGACACAAATCGAACTCGGTATGCTCCTCCCCTTGTGAAGGGGGAGGCCGGAAGGGGGTAAATTCCCTGCTGTTAAGTGACACAAACCGAACTCGGTATGCTCCTCCCCCTGTGAAGGGGGAGGCTGGGAGGGGGTCACTCCGCGCATTATTTTTTATACAAAGGCCCGTAGTTTTGGCAGGCACGATAATCCTGTCCTTCGGTATCCATGCCGTGCGCGGCCCATGACGATGGACGGTAGATTTCGCCGTCTTCCACGTTATGCATACACACTGGAATACGCAGCATCGATGCCAGCGTAATCAGATCTGCACCTACGTGACCAATGGTCAGCACGCCGTGGTTAGCACCCCAGTTCGCCATCACAGAGTACACATCGGTAAACGGCCCTTTGCCGGTTAAGCGTGGGGCAAACCATGTGGTTGGCCATGTTTCGTTGGTACGCTTATCTAACGTGTCATGCACGTCTTTAGGCAGCTCAACGCTCCAACCTTCTGCGATCTGCAATACTGGCCCAATGCCTTTGATGATATTGACGCGGGACATGGTGAAAGGAACGCCGCCGCGGGTTAGGAAACGAGATGAATAGCCGCCGCCACGGAAATACTCGTGGATCGCAGGGCACCATTCGGTTGCTTGCAGGCAGGCATCCGCTTCTTTCTGGCTGATTTGCCAATGCGGTTTCATGGTTGGGTTGCCCTGAGCGTCAAGCTGACGGCATGAGCCATCTAGCGCCGCAGAGCCGGAGTTAATCAGATGGATGATGCCGTCTTTGGCATGACCGGTGAGGTCACTTCCGGTTACGCGTTTTACCGCTTCAGGTGACCAGTAGGTACGAACGTCGGCGAATACCTGAGCGGTGCCAGTGAGCATGTGCCCAAACAGCATCGCGACGCCGTTGAGGCTGTCGTTTTCAGTGGCTACCACAAACGGTTTACGCACGCCGTTCCAGTCGAACGAGCTATTGAGCAACGCTTCTGCGGTATCGCCATTAGGGTATTGATCGGTCCAGTGACGCTGGCCTTGGAAGCCCGCCGCAATCGCGTTATAGCCTAGTGATTCCTCGACGAATCCTTGCTGAGCCAGTTTTTCGTTGCCCTGCATCATGTCGCGAATGCACATGGCCATCAGCAAGCTTTCACGTAATACCGCTCGGCTGCTTTCTGGCGAACGACGATATTGGTCGGCGTTAAGATCTGGCCCAAAGCGGAAGTTGTTATCCGCCCACGAAAGCGCGAGTTCAAGCTCTTCGGCATCGTAAATCTTCTGATCGATACGGCGGCGTAGTTCGGTCATATCCACCGACTGCACTTTCATACCGAGCCAAGATTCAAAGAAGTTATGATCAACGATGGAGCCGGCAATCCCCATTGAGACGCCGCCCAGCGACATATAACTTTTGCCTTTCATGCTAGCGACGGCTAAACCAGCGCGCGCAAAGCGTAGGAGTTTTTCCTCTACGTCGGCTGGAATGCTGTCATCGCCACCGTCTTGCACATCGTGGCCATAAATAGAAAACGCAGGGATGCCCTTTTGGCTATGTGCCGCCAGCGCGGCTGCCAGATAAACCGCACCTGGGCGTTCGGTGCCGTTAAATCCCCAGATGGCTTTTGGGCGCATTGGGTCCATGTCGATGGTTTCGCTGCCGTAGCATCAGCAAGGGGTGACGGTGATGGTTAATCCCACATTCTGGCGGCTGAATTTATCTTCACAGGCGGCAGACTCCGCCATGCCCGCAATACAGCCATCGGCAATCACGCACTCTACTGCAGCGCCACAGGCGTGATGCAGCTGCTCGCTTAATAGCTGCGCGGTGGCTTTCGCCATATTCATTGTTTGTTCTTCAAGGGACTCGCGTACACCCATGCGGCGGCCATCAATGACTGGGCGGATACCAATTTTGGGCAGGTTTTGTAGGGTCTGGTGTTGGCTATTCATTCTTATTTTCCTCACGTTAATCGGTAGGTTGTCTTTCTTAAGGTTGAATTGCTTAAGCCGTTGCGCGCGGCATGATGTTTGATCTGAACTTGGCAAAGATGAAAATGATGGCGAAGCACAGCGCCGGGATCAGTTCTGCGGTTGGAATGTTGCCCGCCGCATCGCTAACAAATCCCATGACCGGTGTGACAATGCCGCCGCCGATAATGGTCATAACAATAATGGATGAACCGTATTTGGTGTCTTGGTCTAATCCCTTAATCCCTAAGGAGAAAATGGTCGGATATTGGATAGACATAAACATGCTGCACAGCGTTAGCGCGATAAGGCCAACGTGGCCGCCGGCCGCTGCGGAAATGATGCATAACAGCATGGAAATAAAGGCATAGATGGCTAAAACCTTGTGCGGTGCATAGTGACGGATAAGCCACGTTCCGCTAAAACGCCCGATGAAGAAGCACACCATGGTGGCAGTGAGATAATTGGCGGCAAATCCTGGCGTTGTGCCTGGAAGCTCCTCAATGGCGTAACGGATCAGATAGCTCCAGCAGGCGGTTTGAGCACCGACATAGCAGAACTGCGCTAATACGGCCCAGCGCCAATGCCGGATACGTAGCAGACGTGATACCGAAGCCAGCAGGGAACCGCCTTTGTCACCGCTATGCGCATCACTTTGAATGGTTGGGAATTTAGTGAAGGCAATCAGCAAGGCGACAAACAGTACAATGGCCACGATCATCATGTAGGGCGACTGAACCGCCAGCACCAAGCTGTGGTTATAGGCCGCGAGCTGCTCTGGCGCCATTTGGCTTAACACTTCGGCTGGCTGATGAGGAACATGAGATAAAATTAGCCCCTGACCAAAAACGACGGCAATAATGGCACCAAATGAATTAAAGGTTTGGGCTAGATTAATTCTGAAATGTCCTGATTCCTCTGGCCCTAATACGGTAACAAAAGGATTAGCCGCCGTTTCCAAACAGCCAAGTCCCGCGGCTATGATAAATAAGCCAATAAGAAATAAGGTATAATTCATTCCCTCGGCGGCAGGCCAAAACAGTGCGGCGCCAATGGCATAAAATAATAACCCAGTAATAATCCCTGCCTTATAACTAAGTTTTTTCATTAATATTCCGGCAGGAATAGGGATTAGGAAGTAACCAAAGTAAAATGCTGACTGTATCAGCCCAGCTTGAAAGTTAGTTAAGGTAAATGCCTGCTGAAACTGAGGCAGTAAAATATCATTTAGGTTGTTAGCGACAGCCCATAAAAAGAAAAGTGAACATAATAATGCAAATGGAATTAAATAATTCCCTTTGCGCTCATGACTGGCAACGCGGTAGTTTTCTGACTGGATTGAAACGTTTCCCATAGCGCCCTCGTTAGGTCATACAGAGATATTGTGTATACCCTTCATACTTGAAGCTGCTTCGCGTTGGCTAGGCTTGGCCACCTGAATCACTGGCTAAAGTCAGCTCATCGGGATTGACTCTCTTGCCGCCTGGAAGCAACTCCAATTATTTTTGGCATAAATCTGTTCTTCTTCCGCAGCAACACGTTCAGGCACTCTCCGTTCAATCGGAGGCGGGGTGCAATCATGCCGTTTATGCGGTAAGTGAAGCTATTCTTAAAACAAAAAAGCACTAAAAGTATGAGTTCAGTCACATTCAATATTATTGGGGGTGGAAATGTGAAGGTAGTCACTTTAATAAATCAAAAAACATGCCAGTTTTAATCAAATAAGACATAAAAAACACAAATAGAATGCCCGATTATTTTGTTTTTAATTTAAACGGTCAGTTCTCTGTTTATTTTTATAGATTTGCCCGTTTTTATTTAATGAAAATTAAACGGACATTTTTATTTTTCTATTTGTGGGCTTTTTATATGGCGGTGATGTAATTCTATTGAGCTGTGTCACATATTTTAATCAGGTTTTTTATTGTTGTTCTCTACAGGATAAATATGACAGTTACCAACACCGTTATTTTTAAATGACTGATTCCATCAATAATCAGAGAGGCAACAAATGGAAAGAGACTCATTAGCTCGCGAAATAATTCATACCTGCTTGGAAATGACACGTCTGGGCTTAAATCAGGGGACTGCGGGTAATGTCAGCGTGCGCTACCGCGATGGAATGCTGATTACCCCAACGGGCATCCCTTATGAGAATTTGACCGAGTCACATATTGTTTATATCGATCAGCATGGGAAACACGAGGAGGGGAAAGTGCCCTCAAGTGAATGGCGCTTCCATCAGATTGCGTATCAAACGCGTCCAGAAGCCAACGCGGTGGTGCACAACCATGCCGTGAACTGCACGGCGGTTTCTATTCTGAATCGGCCAATCCCAGCCATTCATTACATGATTGCCGCCGCCGGTGGCAGCACCATCCCCTGCGCGCCTTATGCGACGTTTGGTACCAAACAACTTTCCGAGCATGTTGCCGTTGCGCTGAAAAATCGTAAAGCCACGCTGTTACAGCATCACGGCATGATTGCCTGCGAAGCCAATTTACAAAAGGCTTTATGGCTGGCCCACGAAGTTGAAGTTTTAGCCGAGCTTTATCTGGTAACGTTGCCAATCGTTGATCCGGTACCGGTCTTGTCTGATGAAGAAATCGCCATTGTATTGGAGAAATTCAAGACTTACGGCCTGCGTGTGGAAGAGTAGCGTGGCGACAATATTTCTCACTAAAGGGTTTTCATTATGACAAATCGAATGATTTTGAATGAAACATCGTTTTTTGGCCGTGGCGCGGTGAACGAATTAGTGCCAGAGGTTTTGCGCCGTGGTTATGGTAAAGCGCTGATCGTAACCGACGCTCAGTTAGTTGCCTGTGGCGTGGTGGAAAAGGTGACCGCTAAACTCGATGCCGCCGGATTGGAATATCAGGTTTTTGATCGCGTGGTGCCTAATCCCACTATCTCCGTTGTGCAGCGTGGGCTGGCAACGTTTAACGCAAGTGGCGCTGATTATCTGATCGCCATTGGCGGCGGTTCACCGCAGGATACCTGCAAAGCGATTGGGATCATCAGCGCCAACCCTGAGTTTGAGGATGTGCGCAGTTTGGAAGGCGTTGCGCCAACTCATAGCCCAAGCGTGCCGATTTTGGCGATCCCAACCACGGCAGGAACAGCGGCTGAAGTGACCATTAACTACGTGATCACCGATGAGGAGAATCGCCGGAAGTTTGTTTGTGTCGATCCTCACGATATTCCGCTGGTGGCCTTTATCGACGCCGATATGATGGACGGCATGCCTGCCAGTTTGAAAGCGGCAACGGGTGTGGATGCGCTTACCCATGCGATTGAGGGATTTATCACGCGCGGCGCATGGGAGCTTACCGATACGCTGCATTTGAAAGCGATTGAAATCATCGCTCGCTCACTGCGTAGCTCTGTTGCCGGTCTGCCAGAGGCCGTTGAAGATATGGCGCTAGGACAATATGTGGCGGGGATGGGGTTCTCTAACGTGGGATTAGGCTTGGTACACGGTATGGCCCATCCGCTAGGTGCGTTTTATAACACGCCGCACGGCGTAGCCAACGCGATTTTACTGCCTCATGTCATGCGTTATAACGCCGCATACACCGGTGAAAAATATCGTCAGATTGCGCAGGCGATGGGGGCAGATGTGGCTCATGCCACGCTGGAACAGGCGCGAGAAGCGGCAATTCAAGCCGTAGAGGCACTGAATCGTGACGTGGGGATTCCCGCTTCGCTAAAAGAAGTTGGCGTGCGTGAGGAAGATATCGCAGAGCTGGCGCAGGCCGCGTTTGACGACGTTTGTACCGGAGGGAATCCGCGCCAGGCGAAAATCGCAGAGATCGAGGCGCTGTATCTGGCGGCAATGTGAAGGTTTGTATGCTGAGGTAAGTGAAGGCTTAAGTGAAATATTTCGGACGCCAATTAGCTCATGCACTTCCATAAGACATATGTGCAGGCGTCCGATAAGAGGCCGCCAGCGCGCGGCCTCTTAACTCGCGCGCTTTTATCCGAGATGCCATTTTCGCTCCGGTTTGGTATCGCCCATCCGGGGCGCCCCAAACTCCGCCGAGACATCCCTGTCTCGGCGGCTCGTCCTGCCAAGGCCTAAGCAAAAAGCATCTTGGTGTTATAGGCGGACGAAACCTTTCACCTATATTTCAAAATTAAGCCTCTCTCTTAAACATCCCCGCGATTTGGAAACAGCTGAAAGAGCTAAACAGCATCTCAATCCCAACAATAGTGGTGACCAGTG
Organism: Hafnia alvei; assembly: GCF_034424155.1. Taxonomy (NCBI): domain Bacteria; kingdom Pseudomonadati; phylum Pseudomonadota; class Gammaproteobacteria; order Enterobacterales; family Hafniaceae; genus Hafnia; species Hafnia alvei. The sequence continues at coordinate 432,337 of NZ_CP139992.1, forward strand.
TGACTGACATGGCTGGCCCGGCGGTGATAAACATGGCGGCAATCGCCAAGTCTAAAATCCCAATGATGATTTGTAGCCATCCTCCGCTAACGCCACGCAGTTTGTAACCAGCGCTCAAACGAATAATACCGCCGAGGGCAAAGAGGGTCGCTAAGATCACCGACATGGTGAAAATACCCACCATCGGATTGGTGATAAATACGTAGCCCATAATGATGTATGCGACGCCCATCAGAATGCCCGCCACCATCGGCCAGAAATTACGCGTGCGGTTGGCAATCATCCCGATAATCAAACCGATACCGCTGAGCATAAACAGCGTGCCCACAATGGCGCTTAATGCTGCGCCGGAAGCAAAGGGGTTAATCAGGCAGAAAATCCCACCCAAGAGCAGCAGAAAGGAGATAACTAACAGCAAGGTACGCTGTTTTTTAAGAAAGTTTCCGTCCAAACCGAGCAAACTTTTACGATCGATATTTAACATGATGACTCTCCATTTTCGAGGTTGCGTTCGGTAGTTAAATCTCTGGCTTATTATAGTCATACGACAAGTGTGCTATGGGCGCAAAGAATGTCGGAAATCGGTCTAATTAAAGATGGAAAGCAATGCTGCCAGTGGTAGGGAATGTAAAAAGAAAAAAGCCACCGCTGGCGGTGGCTTAGTGCAGGTGTTACTTCAAAACTAAATTTATACGTGGGCTAGCTGATTGTGCTCTTCACGGTGTCCTGGCATGCGGATGGTTGCGGACAGTACCAGTGAAATCACCAGCAGAGTCATAATCACCGAGAAGGTCACGATGAAGCCGCCGAACATTGACGCGATGATAGAACCAATGATGCTGCCGATACCGAAGCCCAGATACAGCAGGCCGTAGTTTTTAGTCAGGTTGTTTAAGCCAAAGAAGTCACTGACCAGCGATGGATATACGGTAATCGTGCCGCCGAAGCTGAATGCGATACAGGCAACGGAAGCAAAGAACAGACCTTCATTCAAAGGAACGAACAGCAGTGTCCCCATACCGATGAGGGAAATGACCTGAGCCAGAGAGATAACGCGAATACGTGCCATTTTGTCAGACAGAATGCCCAGCACCAAGCGGCCACTCAGGTTAGCAATGGCAATCACGGTTACGGCGCTGGCGGCGGTCATGGCAGGCAAATGAACCATGCCTTCACCGATATCTTTCGCCACACCAATCACATACAGGCCACTCATGCAGGCGGTCAGGAACATCAGTGCTAGCATCCAATATTGTGGCTGACGCACGGCTTCTACCAGTGTGTAATCCTGCGCGGTGCTTTCACCTTGCGCATTCGATGCAGCAACTTCTTGTTTTGGCGCATCTTTCATTAGCATTGCTCCAGCCATCACCATCACCATGGCCAAGCCACCCCAAATCATGAAGGTGTTTTCCAAGCCATAAGTGGCCAGCAGGCTGGTATCGATATATTTGAAACCAAGGCTACCTAAACCGTAGGCACCAATAGCACAGGCTGAAATCATGCCTTTACGCTCTGGGAACCATTTTACGCAGTTTGAAAGCGTCATCAGGTAACCAGCACCATCGGCAAGGCCGACCAAGATACCGGCGCTGAGATACAGCATGATCAGGTTGTTAGAGTGCGCGGTTAAGAAGAACCCCAGCGCTAATACCACACCAGCGGCGATAGTGACGTTGCGTACGCCGAAACGGTCCTGCAATTTACCCGCAACGGAAGAGGCCACCGCAAGTGCGAGGCTCAGCAGGCCGAAGGAAAAGGCCACGCGGCTGATAGGTTCGTCTAGTTTTTCAGACAGAGGGCCGTTGAACAGGCTCCAGGTATAAACGGAACCCAGAGCGAACTGAGTAATGATGGTGCCAACCAGCGTTAGCCAGCGGGTGCGATTGTAATTTTGCATGCCAGTCATATTCATGATGCTGCTCCAGATAAATATTTATTAACTGTGAGTATGTTAAGGCTATCTATAGGGCAGCGATCCATTCTGGGAATGAATAGCCTGAGTGCAGGAATGAAATGCATTAAAGCAGGAATGAATGAACGAAAAACGGGGTAAAAGAGGGTAATTTAGGGTGATCCACAATTGATGTGGATCACAATTTTCTCATATTAATTCACTGGGAGGGCCGTTTTAGAGCGGCGTTTCCACCAAAACTCCGGTGGAAAGGCAGAAGCATCCACTGATTATGTTAACGGGAATATTGACGGATTCACCGGCGATGAGCAGATGCGTCTCTGCGCCAACGGTAAATTCAAACTCTCCGCTAACCACGCGCGTGGTGTTACCTTGCATCTGCTTGCGTAGCTGGCTAAAAGCACCAGACTCAAACGTTAACTCAGCGGCAGGTTTGCCGTTGCTGATAACTCCGCTACGGCGGGTGATGCCAACGCCATATTCTTCAGCCGGAGTCTGTGCTTTGAATGTCTCCATGAAACCTATCCTTATTGTTGCGGTTTTTTGTTTCTATGTGAGTTGCTAAAAAAAGCAGGGCACAGCCTAACACTCTGGAGGAAAACAAGCATCAACGCTGGGGGAATTCGCGGGAATAAAGCGGATTCGGCGTGAATTTAATCAGATAATTCTCGCTAGGCGTATCACCGCTTGAAGCAGTGAAAATGCAGGCATACACTAGCGCGTCGATCGATTCCGAGATCGTCAGTCCCTGTCTGATTTTGACGAAAGCCGTTTTTAACGAACATTGTTTTAGTGAACATTGTTTTTAATGAATACCGTTTCTAAAAGTTCTGCCGCAGGTTTTTCTCCATCCGTCACAAAACACCTTAATTATGATTGTTAGACCCCAACAACATTGGTTTCGCCGCCTATTTGTGTGGCATGGCTCCGTGTTACCTAAAATTCTCTTCCGCTTAAGCTTAAATTTTGGTTTTGCCTGCATCGCTGTGGTTTGTTATCTGTGGCATGAAATGTTGGATGTGAATCTGACGTTGGCTCCGTTCAGCCTGCTGGGCGTTGCCATTGCGATCTTTCTCGGTTTTCGTAATAACGCCAGCTATGCGCGTTTTACCGAGGCGCGTCTGCTGTGGGGGAATTTGCTGATCACCGAACGTTCGCTGCTAAGGGAAGTGAAAAGCCTGATGCCGGATCCAGCAGAACAGGCACGCTATTTCACTTCGTTGCTGATTGCGTTCACCTACTGCTTAAAGCATCAACTGCGTAAAACTGATATGCGTATTGATGTAGACCGGCTGCTGGCGCCATCGGAGCGTAATTCGGTGCTCAATAGTCACTCTCCTTGTAATACGCTGTTGTTGAAAATGGGGATGTGGTTAGGTGAACAGCGCCGATTGGGGCGGATTAGCGACATCAGTTTTCATTCGATAGACAGCAACTTGAATCATCTTTCTTCTATTCTTGGCGGCTGCGAACGTATCTCCAATACGCCGATCCCGTTTGCCTATAGCCTGATTGTGCATCGCACTGTGTATCTGTTCTGCGCGTTGCTGCCGTTTGCCTTGGTGTCGGATTTACACTATCTCACGCCGCTGGTGTCGGTATTTATTTCCTATACCTTTATCTCGTTGGATTCACTGGCTGAAGAACTGGAAGATCCCTTTGGCATGGCGCCAAACGATCTGCCGCTTAATGCGATTTCTGCCACGATAGAGATTAATCTGCGGGAAATGATTGAAGATGATGAGAAACCGATTCCGATGAAACCGGATCATCATTGTTTGTTGAGTTGAGTTTACCCCCTCCCAGCCTCCCCCTTCTCAGGGGGAGGAGCCGATCGAGCGCTTGAATAATATCGAGAACAGGTCTGCTCCCTCCCCTGCGAGGGGAAGGGCTGGGGTGGGGGCATTTATTGAGAGGGGATCAAACCGGCGATCGATTCTGCCCTACGGCAAAAATATCGTAGAACGACAGTTCAGATTTTCGCTGCATAATGGCGCGTAGCTTCTGCTTGCGTGATTCATCTACCTGAGAGGATTGCAGAATGCTGTCGACCAGCGCGTCCGGCACCATTCGCGTGTTATACCATTCGCCGTTGAAGCATACGCGCAGATCCAGAACGTCGATATCGTCGTAGTGATAGCGTGGATTGACGTCAAAAAAGAAGAACAGGTTCAACCCCACAAACAGCAGCGTCATCACCCATGTTACGTCTGCCAGCGTTTCTGACTGCAACATCACCGCCAACGTAGCCGCATAGGCCAGATACATACCCACGAATAGCCCAGGATGTTTTTTTATAAAGCTGATGCTAAAGCGCGGACGATTATCGCGGTGTTCGGCTTTATTCACCCTGTCGATTTCTTCTTTAAGGATGCGTTCAATTTCGCTCATGGTCGGTCACCTGTATTGATGTTACAGCTTGATAACATAATTCTATCATTTTTGTGTGGTTAATGGCGCTCAATGTGACTTCAGCCCAGCGGCCGTCATCAATAAACGGAATATCATCGAGACACAGCCCAGTGCCAACACGCTTCCAGCCCAGATAGCCGCCAGCCACAGCATGCGTTTCCATAACGGAGAGCGGGGCGTTTGTGCTTCAATCGTTGTCATGTTTTACCTCGTCTACTCAGTGATAGCCTTCGTCGGCGCTGATTTTTCCGCGAAAAACGTAATAGCTCCAGAAGGTGTAAACCAAAATAATTGGAATGATGAACAAGGCACCAACCAGCATAAATCCGAGACTTTGCGGCGGTGCCGCTGCCTGCCAGATGTCGATAGAAGGCGGAATGATATGCGGCCAGATACTGATCCCTAGCCCGCTAAAGCCGAGGAAAACCAACAATAGGGTCATCATAAACGGCAAGTAGTGATCGCCGTGGCGCGTTCCGCGCCAAATCACTCCGGCGCACACGAGCGTCAGCACGGGAACCGGCAAAAGGAAGGCGATGTTTGGCCAGCTAAACCAACGCTCGGCAATGTCGCCGTGCGACAGCGGAGTCCAAATGCTGATGATGGCAATAATAACCAGCAGAGCCAGCAGTAAAGGGCGCGTAATGCGATACATTTTATTTTGCAGATGATGGCTGGTTTTCATGATGAGCCACGTGCTGCCCAGCAGCGCATAGGCGCACATCAGGCCGATACCGCAGAACAGGTTAAACGGGGTAAGCCAATCAAATGCACCCCCGACAAAGGTTCGCTCCGACACGGGAAAACCGTTAATCACGGCGCCGACTACGATACCTTGCATAAACGTGGCGCAGCCTGAGCCAACGATAAAAGCCTTGTCCCAGAATCCGCGATGATTAGGCAGCGCTTTAAAGCGAAACTCAAAGGCCACGCCGCGGAAAATCAGCGCGATCAGCATCAGCGTGAGAGGAATCGATAATGCATCAACAATCACCGCGTAGGCTAGAGGAAAGGCGCCAAACAGCGCCGCGCCGCCGAGCACTAGCCACGTTTCGTTGCCGTCCCACACGGGGGCGACGGTGTTGACCATCATGTCGCGCTCTTGCATATCACGGGTGACGGGCAGCAACATGCCAATGCCTAAATCGAAGCCATCCATCACGATATACATCAGGGTGGCGAAAATAATGATGGCGAACCAAATGAGCGGCAGATCGATACCCATTAGTGAGTCTCCTGCTGATGAGAGGGCTTAGCGGCAATGCGTCCGGCGGCGGTAGGTAACGCTTCGCTATGGGCTTCTGGAATAATCGGTTCAGGGCCTTTGCGGATCAGCCGCATCATATAGGCATAACCCACGCCAAAAACCGCGCCGTAGACCACGAAGAATGTCAGCAAACTGATGCTCATATGCAGATCGCCATGGGCAGATACGGCATCTTTAGTGCGCATCAGGCCATGCACAATCCACGGCTGACGACCGACTTCGGTGGTTATCCAACCCGCTAAAATGGCGATCAGCCCCGAAGGCCCCATCCAGAACACGAAATGCAGGAAAGGGCGCGATGTGTACAGACGCTGCCGATAACGTAGCCATAAACCGATAGCACCCAGCAAAATCATCAACATGCCGAGACCTGCCATAATGCGAAATGACCAGAACACCAGCGGCGAGTTTGGACGATCCTGTTTGGCAAATTCGGTTAATGCAGGTACTTGCTTATCAAGACTGTGCGTTAGGATCAGGCTGCCAAGATAGGGCACTTCCATTTTAAAGCGCGTTTCTTCGCGCTCCATGTCGGGCAGCCCGAACAGAATCAGCGGCGTTGCTTCGCCGGGTTTATTCTCCCAGTGACCTTCGATCGCGGCGATTTTTGCTGGCTGATATTTAAGGGTGTTGAGGCCGTGCATGTCGCCAATAAAGGCCTGAAGCGGGGCGACAATCAGTGCCATCCAGAGCGCCATTGAAAGCATTTTGCGCGTGGCAGGCGTGTCGTTTCCACGCAGTAGATGCCACGCCGCAGAAGCTCCGACAAAAAAAGCGCTGCTCAGGAAAGCGGCGGTGGTCATATGCAGCAGGCGATAGGGGAACGAAGGGTTGAAGATCACCGCTAGCCAATCAACCGGAACCACCTGACCGTTCACGATTTCATAGCCCTGTGGGGTATGCATCCAACTGTTGGACGCCAAGATCCAGAATGTCGACATCAGCGTGCCGAGCGCCACCATGCAGGTGGCAAAAAAGTGCAGCTCTTTGCCCACTTTGTTCCAGCCAAACAGCATGACACCAAGAAATCCGGCTTCAAGGAAAAATGCGGTGAGCACTTCATAGGTGAGCAACGGGCCGGTAATACTGCCCGCAAATTGGGAGAATCCGCTCCAGTTGGTGCCAAACTGATAAGCCATCACTAAGCCGGAAACCACACCCATGCCGAAATTGACGGCGAACACTTTCGCCCAAAAGTGATAGAGCGTGCGGTAATCTGGGTTACGCGTTTTGAGCCATAAACCTTCTAGCACCGCCAAAAAGCTGGCTAGCCCGATAGTGATGGCAGGGAAAATAATGTGAAAGGATACCGTAAAAGCAAACTGGATCCTGGCGAGATGGAATGCGTCTAATCCGAACATGGACAGCCTCGTACTGACATAAAGTTCTGCGCGGTAAATTGCAGGCGTGAGAAACGGAGTGCCGGAGCGATCAGGGCCGGAACGATGAAAGGGATCTTACGGGCTGTAAAATAGATATGACAGAAACAGAAATGTTGTTTTAATGTATAACAGTTTGATTTGGATCATGGCGACGACACCCTCTCGGAGAGCGCAGTGGCAAAATATGAAGACTTGGTAAAACGCATTCGCGGGCAGATCACCGCTGAAATTTGGCAAGTTGGCGATAAGCTGCCGTCGCTGCGTGAGCAGGTTTTGCACTCTGGTTTGAGCCTGATGACGGTGATGCACGCCTACCAAATTCTAGAGAGCCAAGGGTGGATCGTTTCCCGTCCTCAGTCGGGCTATTATGTTGCGCCGCAGGCGAAGTTTTTAGCCCCATCGCCTACGCATGAACCCGTGCAGCGTGCCGAAGAAGTCGGCATCAACGCGTTTATTTTCGATGTTTTGCAGGCCAGCCGCGATCCCGCCATTGTGCCGTTTGGCTCTGCGTATCCCGATCCAACCCTGTTTCCTCGCCAACAAATTAGTAAATCGTTGACCACGGTGGCGCGGGCGATGACCACGCTAAGCGCCACGGATAATTTGCCGCCGGGCAATGAGGATCTGCGTAAGATCCTCGCGAAACGCTATGCCATGCAGGGCATTCGCATTGATCCTGAGGAGATCGTTATTACCGCGGGCGCATTAGAATCGCTGAACCTGAGTTTACAGGCCGTTACGCAGCCGGGCGACTGGGTAATTGTAGAAAATCCGTGTTTTTACGGTGCATTGCAGGCGCTGGAACGCCTGCGGCTAAAGGCTCTTTCAATTGCGGCACATCCCGAATTCGGCATTGATTTAGCGGCGTTAGAAGAGGCGCTAAAGACTTATCCGGTACGCGCGTGCTGGTTGATGACCAATATCCAAAACCCGTTAGGCTGCACGCTTTCGGTTGAGAAAAAACAGCAGCTGGTGGCGCTCTTACAGCGGCATAACGTGTATTTGATTGAAGACGACGTTTATGGCGAGCTGTATGCCGGTGGCGAAAAACCGCTTCCGGCCAAAGCTTTTGATGAGACGGGAATGACCATGCATTGCTCTTCGTTCTCGAAAAGCTTAGTGGCCGGATTTCGTGTTGGCTGGGTGGCGGCGGGAAATATGGCGAGAAAAATCCAGCAGTTGCAGCTAATGAGCACGCTTTCGACCAGCGCACCGATGCAGCTGGCGCTGGCAAACTATTTAGCCACTCGCAGTTATGACAGTCATTTGCGGCGTCTGCGCCGAGTGATGGAGCAGCGAAAATATGCGGCATGGCAGTCACTTCGCGCACATCTTCCGCAGGGCGTGAATATTAATTATTCACACGGCGGCTATTTTCTGTGGGTCGAGCTACCTATCAATGTGAATGCGACCGAGCTATACCATCGAGCGCTGAATGAAAGGATTAGCATCGCCCCCGGCCAGATGTTTTCTGCCAGCAATCAGTACACCAACTATTTTCGCTTTAATGTCTCTCATGAATGGACAGACAAAAGCGAAAAAGCGGTGCAAAAACTGGCGGTTATCGTGCGTGAAATGATGGGGATAGCTGATTAAGCGGCAGTTTTTCTATCACGTATTTCTAGAATTAGCTCGATGAGTGCTTTGAGTTCGGCAGGCGGATGACGGCGGCCGGGATAATAGAGCCTTAGCCCATCAAAATAGGGACACCACTCATCGAGAACGCTGACTCATTTTCCACTGGCGAGATCTTCACTGATGAGCCATTCAGAAATAAAGGCCAAGCCAATGCCACTGCGTGCAGCCTGATGGATGGCGCGCATTTCGCTTAGCACAATACGCGTGGGTATGTTAACGGCCAATTTTTGCTGATGACGTTCTCATCCCCAATGATAAATGCCGCCGTGTGACATTCTCATCCCTACACCATGATGGTTTTTAAGAACGCTGAGTGTTGTTTTATTTAATTGTAAATTTATATATAAAAATGGTTTTTATTTCATGGTGTTTTAATATAATGAAGTTATTAAATTTAAAGCTACGCATTACTTAATTTAATTTAAAATAAAATGTTATTTAGTTTTTTTTAATTCAAAATTAAATAAAGCTTAATTTCATTTGACTATACTTAGAATTTAGCAGGACTTAATCTGTATTGAGTCAATTAAAACAATTGGTTAGCTGATTTTTTCCTTCCTGATTCATATCTCGTTTATTTTAAACATGACATTTTAAAAAAAATCACTAACATGCTTTCTGCGGTGTGAGACGAATTTTTTTTGATTAAAAAAATCAATGTTTGTACTCAGTACGCTAGCTTTTTGCCCCAAAACATCCAAATGAGTGGATGTCATATCTATAGATTAAGGAAAAATTCATGAGCTTAAATAAGTCTGTTTTGTGTCTTGCGCTTTCTCTCGCTGCTTTCAGCCAATGTTCTATGGCAAAAGATGGAACCATTAACTTTACTGGTTCTATTGTTGAAAGCCCGTGTGTGGTTAGCCGCGATACTCAATATCAAGATGTTAACTTGGGTGAGGTACAATCATCTACCTTTGTGCAAGCAAAAGATACCTCAGCATTTAAAGACTTCAATATTGATTTGGAAGAGTGCAACACAACAACATTGAAAAATGCCAACGTGACTTTCCGCGGTACCTCCGATGATATTGATACTGATTTGTTGGCGGTCGGTGGTGAAGCTGGTGCAGCAAAAGGCGTAGGTATTGAAATTACCGATCAGTCTGGAGCTATCGTGTCTATGAATAAGGCAAGCAGCGATATGAGTCTGGTCAATGGTCAAAACATTTTGTATTTTAAAGCTCGTTATAAAGCAACTAAGGTGCCTGTTGTCTCTGGTCATGCCAATGCTCAGGCTGATTTCCAAATAGCTTATAAATAAGTATGAATTTAACCGGTGTCATTAATTAATGATGCCGGGAATCCAGAGAGACTATTATGAAAATTAATAAATTAGTAGCAGCTATTTCATTAATAGCTGCTTCACATTCCGTATTTGCTGCTGGTGGCATATCTTTAGGTGCCACTCGTGTAGTTTACAATGCCAATAATAAAGAAGCTTCCCTTACCGTAAATAATAAAAATACGGAGCAGTATTTTTTGGTTCAATCTTGGGTTGATGACAAAAATGGTAATAAGAAAGTACCTTTTGCCATTACGCCGCCGCTGTTCAGATTGAATGCTAAAAATGAAAACATGCTTCGCATTGTAAAAACAGCAGGTGAGGTGCCCTCAGACCGTGAATCCGTCTATTGGGTGAATGTAAAATCTATTCCACCAATGCCTGCAGAAAATGGGCCTCAGAACGTATTACAGCTGGCTATTACGACCCGCATAAAAATGTTCTATCGTCCCTCTGGATTAGTTGGAAAAGCGGAAGATGCGCCAGCACAGCTACAGTGGGTACATCAGGGCAATGAATTAATTGTTAAAAATCCGTCTGCTTATTCTGTGAGCCTCGGTGAGGTGAAAATTGCAGGTAAAGATATACCTGGCGTAAATTTGGTTTTACCTAAAGATGAAGCCCATTACACCCTGCCTGCAGGTAGTGGGGGTATCGGCAATGTAACCTATCGCGCAATTACCGATTTCGGCGGACTAACCAATCCGATCACATCAGAAATCCATTAATTGTCGGTAGTCACTGATTTCGCTGGCAGAGAGAAAAATGCAAGCAGTAAAAATATCTAAAAAGAGCGAGCCCGTATCGAACTGCCCTTTATTAATGGAACTAAATAGATATTTTAAGCCGAGCGCAGTAGCACTCATTTTTTTATCTTCAAATTGTTTTGCTGACTCAAGTTTTAACCCAGCCTTTTTGGAAAAAATGGGTGGTGATGGTACTGCTATTGATCTATCTGTTTTCTCGTCCCCTACTGGTGGTCAATTACCAGGAAAATACATCGTTGATATTTATATCAATGATGAACTTGCGGATCATCGAGAAGTTGAGTTTATTGCCGATAAAAGTACTTCAGGCAAAGATAAGAATGGAACGAAGAATAATGAAGAAATAACGGGGTTAATTCCTTGTCTTACACTAGAAGACTTAAAAGGATATGGTCTAAGAACGGATGCTATCGAGGCCTTTAACAAAAACAGTGAAGATAAATCTGCTGCTGAACAGGTTGATAACGCAAAAGCTAAAGTAAATAGCCCAGCGGTCGAAGGTGCTTGCTCCAATATTCTGCAGTCAATACCTGCAGCAAAAGCGGATTTCGATTTTAATAAGCAGAGGCTAAACCTGAGTATTCCTCAGGCGCTTATGTCCCACTCCGCTAGGGGATATGTCGATCCTAAGTTTTGGGATGATGGTATTACAGCTGCTCTGATTGATTATAATTTCACTGGTGCGAATGGAACGAGTAGTGGAGATAATTCCAAGGATGATAGCTATTATCTGAACTTACGAAGCGGACTGAATTTAGGGGCTTGGCGTTTACGTAACTATTCTGCCTGGAATGATAATAATGGTGTTCGTGAATGGCAGAATATCAATACTTATTTGCAACGTAGTATTATTTCTATTAAATCCCAGTTAATTTTAGGGGATAATTACTCTTCAGCGGATATTTTTGATAGCTCGCAATTTCGGGGTATTCAAATTGCATCTGATGACGATATGTTACCGGATAGTCAGCAAGGTTTTGCGCCTATTGTTCGTGGTATCGCGAAGACCAATGCGCAGGTCACAATTACTCAGAATGGATACACCATATACCAGAGTTATGTTTCACCTGGCGCATTTGAGATTAATGACCTTTATCCGAGTGCGGGTAGCGGCGACTTAACCGTAGTGATTAAAGAGCAGGATGGTAGCCAGCAGACTTTCATACAGCCTTATGCGTCGGTACCGATGCTGCAGCGTGAAGGTCACACAAAATACAGTCTGACCGCTGGCCAATATCGGAGTGGTTATAGCCAATCTAAGCCTAATTTTGGTCAGTTTACGCTGATACAAGGTTTGAGCCATGGGGCAACAGTTTATGGCGGTGTGCAGGCCAGTGAAAATTATATGGCTGCCGCAGCAGGGATTGGGCAAAACTTGGGAGATTTGGGGGCCGTCTCTATCGATATTACGCAGGCAAAAACCGATTTGACAGATTCAGGCGTCTCCAAAGGACAGTCATACCGATTTTTGTATGCAAAAACTTTTGCTGATAGCGGCACCGATCTGCGTTTGATGGGATATCGCTATTCAACCAGTGGTTTCTATACTTTGCAGGAGTCAGTCGACCTTAACGATGATGACAACACCTTGTCAGAGTACGATGTTCGCACTCACAAGCGCAGCCGTGTTGAAGGTTCTATTAACCAAACATTACCAGAAAATTGGGGGTCTTTATTTTTTTCCGCCAGCGTACAAGATTATTGGGACGACTCGGCGAAAGAGCAGACTTTGCAATGGGGTTATAACAATGACTGGAAGGGCATTTCTTATAACATTGCGGTTAGTGACAACTATATAACAGAAGAAGAACGAGACAGGCAGTTTTCGCTAAACGTATCGATTCCATTGGATAAATGGCTGTCGTCTGCATCGGTAAGCTATAACAGCACCAGTGATAGTGATGGCAGAGTCCAACGGCAGACCAGTCTAAGCGGTACGTTGCTTGAGGATCGCAACCTTACTTATAACATTAGCCAAGGGGTTGGCAATCAGGGGCAGGGTTATAGCGGCAATACCTCGCTGAGCTATCAGGGCAAATACGGTAACTCAAACGTGGGTTACAGCTATACCAAAGATTCGCGCCGTCTTAATTACGGTTTGCAGGGCGGAATTATTACCCATAGTGATGGGATAACCTTTTCCGAGCCGCTTGGGGAGACCGTCGCTTTGGTTGCCGCGCCTGGTGCGGGGGATACTAAAGTTAAGAATAAAAACGGCGTTAGAACAGATGATGAAGGTTATGCCGTATTGCCTTATATCACAGCATATCGGCACAACAATGTCTCATTGGATACGACTAGTTTGGGTAAAAACGTCGAAATCGATGAAAGTGTTAGAGATGTTATCCCAACCCGAGGGGCTGTCGTTCGCGCCAAATTCACCACTCATGTAGGGTATCGCATGATGATGATGATGATGCGTCCTTCAGGTAAACCAGTGCCATTTGGTACAACTGTTTCTCTGTTAGACGCAACCAGTGCAGGGATTGTGGGTGAAGATGGTGAAGCTTATTTGAGTGGTTTACCAGCCAAAGGCTCACTTAAGGCGCAATGGGGCAAAGGAGCAGATGAGCACTGTATTGTTCATTATCAGGTTAATGAAAAACAGGCTGCTGAAGAAACACTCATGACATTACAGGCGAAATGTTTGCCTGATTAACAATAGGTTTCTGTCTTTTAAAATTATTCACATCATCGTTAATGATATGAATAACAGTAAATTTGGCTATATATATATCACGCAAGGAAAGTAAGATATGAACAAAAAAGCGATTTATGCACTAACCGCTATTGCTCTGCAAAGTGTTATATTTCAATCAGCAAATGCAGAATCAACTGTAAGAATAACTAGCAATATCACTGCCTCACCTTGTACTGTTGACACTACAAGTTCAGATATAAATTTGGGGGTGATGACAGCGTCGTACCTTAATAATCCTAGTCTTAACCAAGCTTCGGATTACACGCTTCCACTTGTAATAAAACTTATTGGTTGCCCTGAGACTACTACATCGGTCAGCGCAACGTTTAGTGGTACTCCATCCACACAAAATAGCAGTTATTATAAAAACACGTCCGGCAACGCTGGTGATGCAGCTGCTATGGATGTTGAGTTTGACAGATATACAGAAGGTACTGGTGACCGTGAACTATTGAAAAATGGTTCAATGATACGAGACCTTGCCATTGAGAACGGTCAGGCATCGTTTGCTGTGGTTGCACGCATGATAAACTCTTCCGGTAGCACAACAATAGGAGCTGGTGATGTCAGTACGGCTATTTCAATAAACTTTTCTTATAAATAAAATAGCCAAAAGAGAAGGGTTATGAACACAAAAAGTATCGTATTCATTTTACTCTACTCTGCTGCTTTATTTAATTTCAATATTCCGCTGGCGGCTTTAGCAGAAAGTAACGGTGACAGTGAACTGAATATCAGTGGCAAAGTGGTAGCGCCTTCATGCACCATTGCTCCGGACACTGTGAATGGAAGTGTTGACCTCGGTGAGGTGCTAAGTGAACGCCTGCAGAGTGCGGGGAGTTTCTCAGCGTGGTCGCAGTTCTCACTGAATTTGACAGAGTGTCCAGCCACGACGACTGAAGTCGTCGTGTATTTCTCAGGGGGGCAGGATCCTGATTATCCGGTTTATTTTAAAAATACAGGCAGCAGTAAACATGTGGCTATTGAGGTTGCAGATGATACAGGCTCGCGCATAAGCAATGGTTCGGTGCGTAATATGGCCGTAGATTCACAGCAGCAGGCTAAAATGGTTCTAAAAGGTAGGATGATATCACCTCAGGGCAAAGCCATTTCCGGTAGCGTCTCGAGCTTAATGGAGTTGGCCTTTGGTTACAAGTAGTTAAGTTGCAGGGTAAATTATGATGTCTTATATTTACCTGGCAGAGTTCAGATTAAATATTTCTAATTACTTTAGATATGATGTTTGTTATTACGTAGATAAATATTAGGTCACCATTAAGTAACGGGGCGATGATAGTGGGTAAAGTGACTATCATCGAAGGTATCATTTTCATAGAACATTTTAGTGTGAAAATGAATGAAATACCTCTCTTGTTAAAGTAAATGAATAAACGCTGGAGTTATGAAAAAATACATTAGTTTTCTATTGGCAAGTTCACTGACTCTGGCACCAGTTTTAGTCATGGCCGATGTACAGATAGGTAGCACTAGAGTTATTTATAACTCTAGTGCTAATGAAGCTGCATTGCCCATAAAAAATACCGATGCAGCGAATATATATCTTGTTCAGTCCTGGGTGGAACCAAATGCAGGTAGCAAACCATCGTTTATTATCATCCCTCCATTGTTTCGCTTAGAGGGTAATGAGGAGCATTCTTTAAGAATTATTAAAACTCGTGATGATTTACCTAAGGATCGGGAGTCTCAATTTTGGTTAGATATTAAATCTATTCCAAGTACTGATAACAAAACTACGAAAGATAGCTTGCAGTTAATTGTTAAATCTCGATTAAAATTATTCTATCGGCCGGAAAATTTAGCAGGCAGTCCAGATGAGGCTTATAAAAAAATCATTTTTAACGCAGATGGTTCTGAAATTAAAGTGACCAACCCTACAGGTTTTTATATTACCTTCTACAAATTTAAGGTAAATGATAGGGATATAAAAGAAGCGACAATGGTGGCTCCGAAAAGCTCTGTAACGTTCAGCCTACCAAAAGATGAAGATAATACTAGGATTGTAACGTGGCAGGCTATCACGGATTCAGGTAGCCCGACGACGGTCGAGAAAAAAATACTCTAAACAGGGAGCTGATATTTTGAAATCAAGATATTTTTTATTCACCTCAGCCGTGCTGCTCACATCAGTATTATCTGTTAAAGCATCCTATGCGCAGGGTAATGAGGCAACGTGTAAGTTCGATTCTGGATATGCAATGAACATATCCACCCTTGCTTTGGCGCCTGTTATCAATATCCGTGCGGGTATGCCGGTTAAGACTCTTTTATGGGATTCGGGCTGGCTCAATGGGGGATCTACAGCAATAACGTGCGGGCTTGCTGGCGACAGTAGCAAGACTTTTTCCGTGCAAGGTGGATATATGAACAATATGACGTTGTCTGCCGTTGGAGACTCTATTTATGATACCGGAATTCCTGGTATCGGGGTGAAAGTATTCTATTCTAACAGTCATGAAGTATCATCAGACAGGGTGTTAGAATACCCACGGAAAAGCCAATCAGTCATGATACAGGGTGATCAAAAGCAATATTCCCCTGCTTCGGAATATAAAATTCAGTTTTGGAGCACGGGTAACTATGCCAGTGGTAGCACTGTGTTCCCAAATCCATTGGCTAGTACCCAATATGGTGATCTGGTGACCAACCAGGTTTCATTAAGTAATACCCGTTTTGTGGTTAATTTAGTCGGGTGTACGGTTCAATCTTCAGTCAATGTCGATCTTGGTAATGTAAATGACACTACTTTTACTGGTGTTGGGTCAGCCAGTGCCTGGAGTCATTTTAAGATCCCACTAAATTGTTATGCAGGCACCAAAATATCCACAACGATTGATGCAACCCAGGATCCTGCAAATGTAGCAGGAGTGATTCAATTACTTACACAAGATAACAGCGCAACAGGGTTGGGGGTGCAGCTGAGTTATGCAGAAGGCGCTGCCGTAGTGTTTGGTGAGAAATCGTTATTCAAGGAGTCATCATCAACCACTGAGAATATTGAACTGGCGACGCGTATGTATCAGACTCATGAAAAAGTGACCATGGGTAAGGTCAGTGCAGTGGCTTATTTGACGATGACATATGAGTAACCGCTTTTCCTGATATTCATATGAGGTGCATTTATGAATACTACTTCATTAATTATATTTAGATAAGAATTATAGTTCACAATAATATGAGTAAGGAAAAATTAATGGCATGTATGGTTTGTTTAATTAAATATAAATAACATTATATATTTCATTAATGAGATTTATATTATCTCTGAACTAACTTTTTAGATTATTTAAAAATTACTAGCTGATATAATAAACATCGGTGGGTTGTGTTTTTAGATTAATCATAGTTGCCGTGTTTGATTATAAAAATCAACGCGATAAATTATTTTAAAGCTATTCTTTAGAATAGCGGTATCCGGTGGCTAGGTTGTCACTTGTACAAAATAATAACGGTTATAGCGTATTAATAAAGGACTAGGATTTATGAATTTTTCAATGAAAAAAATCTCTGCGCAGGTATTGCTTTGTTTATCTATCGCTGCAATGTCCAGTCATGTTATGGCGGCAGATGCCACTATCAATATATCTGGGCAAGTGGTTTCAGAAGGTTGTTCAATAGCTGCAAATAGTCTCAATGTTGTGCTTCCTGATATTGACGCAAATACACTTGCAACAACGGGAAGCACTTCAGAGTATGAGCCTTTTAAAATTGATTTTACAGACTGTTCTCGTGGTATCGCACAAGTAGCAATCTCGTATACGGCGACTGGAGGGGATAATAGTGACGCTGGTATGGATACGTATTGGGCTAATATCGGTACAGCAAAAAATGTGAATGCTGAAATCCGTGATACAGGTGCTGGAGGGGCAGACAAACCAGCGCAACCGAATTCGACGGGTAGTATCATAGATATTTCTCCTGCTACAAATTCAGCATCAGAGAATTTTAAGGTAAGGATACGCAATAATGGAGTGGGCGCAGCGACTACAGGTACGGTCGTCGTGAATTTTACAATGGTATTTACTTATGTCTAAATTATTTTTTCTTTTTAACAACGTAGTAGTTAACAAAAAATTTAATTTGCGTTGACTGTTATCACTGGGCACGATCTTTATCATTTATGTAGAGTAAAGATCGTCCCGGAAATTATAGATCTCATTTACTCAGAGTTTGATTAGCTATTTTAAATTATTTTACCCATGCTTATCCTTGGGTGCGATACAGAAACTGTATGATTTCCATTTCATATGATATGGGAGCTTTTACAATTAAAGCTATGCACGTAAACTTCCTTGATATTTGAAGCATAATTTCTGCTTCAAACCCATTGGGACCTAACATGTAGGATAAGCAACATTCTGTTGTAAATACTGGGGCTTGCTGAATCTTGAGGCTCATCAGGCGCGGGATTGAAATTCTGCTTAGATGCCAGCCAGATAGGTTTAAGTAAGCCAACTTATCGTCACAAACGCAGTGTTGAAAATACGATAATTTCATTCCCCTGTTAAGCTATACCAGCCCCTGTTTTGTTATCTCTGTAAGCAAAATTTGTTCGGAATGATGCTCCATGCGGATAAAGAAAACCATGTCACCACTAACCAATGCAGGCTTGCCATTCCTCATATCTAAATAAGTATGAAAAGGAAGAGGGATAGGTAACAACCCCCAAAGGCGTTTGAACAACGGCTTTGCCGTTGGCCCGTAGGGTGAGCCGCTAGCGGCGAATAATCGAACGGAGTTCGATGAAGAGTCCGTATGCCAGAAAGCAAAAAACCAGCCCTTGGGCTGGTTTCTTTAAATAGTGGTGCCCGGACTCGGACTAACGCCGAAGGCGTTTGAACAACGGCTTTGCCGTTGGCCCGTAGGGTGAGCCGCTAGCGGCGAATAATCGAACGGAGTTCGATGAAGAGTCCGTATGCCAGAAAGCAAAAAACCAGCCCGTAGGCTGGTTTCTTTAAATAGTGGTGCCCGGACTCGGACTAACGCCGAAGGCGTTTGAACAACGGCTTTGCCGTTGGCCCGTAGGGTGAGCCGCTAGCGGCGAATAATCGAACGGAGTTCGATGAAGAGTCCGTATGCCAGAAAGCAAAAAACCAGCCCGTAGGCTGGTTTCTTTAAATAGTGGTGCCCGGACTCGGACTAACGCCGAAGGCGTTTGAACAACGGCTTTGCCGTTGGCCCGTAGGGTGAGCCGCTAGCGGCGAATAATCGAACGGAGTTCGATGAAGAGTCCGTATGCCAGAAAGCAAAAAACCAGCCCGTAGGCTGGTTTCTTTAAATAGTGATGCCCGGACTCGGACTAACGCCGAAGGCGTTTGAACAACGGCTTTGCCGTTGGCCCGTAGGGTGAGCCGCTCGCGGCGAATAATCGAACGGAGTTCGATGAAGAGTCCGTATGCCAGAAAGCAAAAAACCAGCCCGTAGGCTGGTTTCTTTAAATAGTGGTGCCCGGACTCGGACTAACGCCGAAGGCGTTTGAACAACGGCTTTGCCGTTGGCCCGTAGGGTGAGCCGCTAGCGGCGAATAATCGAACGGAGTTCGATGAAGAGTCCGTACGCTAGAAAGCAAAAAACCAGCCCGTAGGCTGGTTTCTTTAAATAGTGGTGCCCGGACTCGGACTAACGCCGAAGGCGTTTGAACAACGGCTTTGCCGTTGGCCCGTAGGGTGAGCCGCTAGCGGCGAATAATCGAACGGAGTTCGATGAAGAGTCCGTACGCTAGAAAGCAAAAAACCAGCCCGTAGGCTGGTTTCTTTAAATAGTGGTGCCCGGACTCGGAATCGAACCAAGGACACGGGGATTTTCAATCCCCTGCTCTACCGACTGAGCTATCCGGGCAACGAGGCGTATTAAACTGGATCTGCGGCTTGGCGTCAACGTAATTTCTTCATTCCTTTGTTTAGTTGCCTAATGTTTGGGCATTTTGGGTTTTTTGCATGAAATTTATGCTGCCTTGAAGACGTTGGCGTTCTTTCTTCAAGAGAGATTCGTCGATACGGCTCAAATTTGCTGGCGTGGACCTATCACTTCTTAATCAGACGCCTTATCAATGTTTGCTAGTTCTATTATTAAGATCACATAATATTACAAATATCACTCTTAGATGTGACACGAGAGTTGTTGTCGATAGGTTTAAAAATACAATGTCAATTTTAGCTCATAAATTGCTTTTAATAGATTTTATTTAGAGTGGGTTTATTTATTGTATATCTGATTTTTATATTTCGCTAGTTTGTGATTTGTTGTTAGTGATTTTAAATAGTTCATATTAAACATATGGTTATTAATTAAATTTTAATTAAATCCTGAGTGAATATTAATCTATTGTAATGAAGGTTAAACAGAGTTCATTGGATGTAAACTATTTTTTCCTTGAAACGTTATTGGTGTTTTACAGCGAGTGCGTTTAATTTCTGTGTATTGACATAATTCATGCTGAATATATAACTTAAGCACTGTGATTGAGAGGTTGTCCAATTTAATGGATTGGCCTCATAGCCGAATAATATAAATTAAAGCAGGTATATTAATTATGAAACGTATTCTTACTGCAACCGCACTTTCTCTTGCCATGATGTCTACTTTTACTTGGGCTGCTGATGGCGCAACCACTGCTCCAGCGGCAACGACCACCGTGAGCGCTAATGTGTTAACTGCCCAGCAGGCGAAAGAAGTTGCTAAGGTAGCTCAACAGGGCTTTAACGCCATGCGTGATGTGCAATATGCTCGCGTCTCTTTATTCCGCGGATACCCAGATGTGGCGCAAAAATTAGTCGATCAGGCGCAAACCCTATTATCTGATGACAGCACCAACTGGAAAGATTTTATTAAGGCCGATAAGAAAACTCCGCTGACTGGTGATAACTACGTAGTTATTAATGCTTCTATTTCTTTGGCTGAGGATTTTGTGGCAACGCCTGAAAAACAAAAAGCCATTGATAGCGCTAATGCTAAATTCAAGAAAGGTGATCACAAAGGCGCAATGGAAGAACTGCGTTTGGCTGGCGTTGGTGTAACGGAAACTCAATATCTGATGCCGCTGAAACAAACCCAGCAGGCGGTTAAGAAAGCACAACAGCTGCTGAAAGAGGGTAAATACTATGAAGCGAACTTGGCTCTGAAAGGGGCTGAAGAGGGGATTATTACCGACAGCGTTTCTTTAGTGGGTGCCAATTAATCTCTCGATGAGTTAATTAACACTTTCTATTTCCTACCTTCGATAAACCACCCTTTGGGGTGGTTTATTCATCAATATTGTAATAAATACTCAGCTTTAGCCTAAGGCACCATTTCGGCGGCAGCGCGCAATTTGCAGAATATCTTCGGCTAAGCGACGTGCAGTTTCCACATCTTGCAGTTGGCGTTTTACCAGCAAACGGCTTAAGCAGCCTTCCAAAACTAGCTCCATCTGATGAGCGACCATTTCAGGATCGTCCATGTCGATGTCTTGCAACAGAGCAAGCGTGAACTCGTAAGAGGCGGTTTTCTGCTGCTCGGCAAGCAGGTGGATTGGATGATCGTCTTCAGGGAAAAAACTGCAGGCGGCGATAAACAGGCAGCCGGGATAGCGCTGTTGCTGCACATACTCGGCCAACACGTGGTAACGCGCCAAGATTTTATCCCGAGCTGAAAGGGTTTCATCCAGCAGCAGCTGGCGGCGCCATGTGTCTATCTGCTGTGCGTGGTAGCGCAGACTGTCATAAAGCAGGGCTTCACGATCTGGCCAAAAACGAATTAGCTCTTCCTTTGAAATATCGAGCTGGGGAGCCAGCTTATCCAAGGTCGTGGTTGCTAGTCCTTGTTGTTCCAGCAGGCCAAGTACCTGGCTGAGCACGAGTTCTCGTTGCACGTGATCCTCCTGTCTTATGTGCGGATCTTTCACGATCGGATCCTCAGTGTCGTTGATGGTTAGCGATTGTGCAAATGCGCTGTGAATTCCTTTGCGTTCATAAAACCGGTGACGCGCAGTTGTGGTTGTTCTTGTGCCTGCGCGTTATAGAACAAAATGGTTGGCAGGCCTAATACGTTTAAATGCTTGAGCAGAGTGGCATGTTCCGCGCTGTTTGCCGTGACGTCAGCCTGTAACAGCACGGTATCCGCAAGTTGCTGACGTACCGTTGGATCACTGAAGGTGTATTTTTCAAACTCTTTGCAGGCCACACACCAGTCAGCATACAGGTCTAACATAACAGGTTTGTTCTCTGCTTTAGCCTGTTGTAGGGCATGATCCAGCTCAGCAATGGTATTCACTTTTTGGAACGGCAGATGAGCAATGGTTGCTTGTGATGCATTTCCAAATGCCCAATCTTGCAATGGTCGTGAACAAACCAGCGCCAGACCTAGCATCACAATTTGCATGATGCGCGCTAGGCGATGAGAAGACTTCAGGCTCAGTGCGAACGCCCATCCGAAGAAGGCAACGCCTAACAGCGACCAGAGGCGTAATCCCCATTCGTCACCCAGAATACGCTCCAGTAAGAATACCGGCAGCGCGAGGATTACAAATCCAAACGCCTCTTTGACGTACTGCATCCATGGCCCGCTACGTGGTAACAGGCGGTTTCCGAAAGTGGTTACGAGGATCAGCGGGATGCCCATTCCCAGCGCATAAAGGTATAGCGTGCCGCCGCCAGCGGCCATATTACCGCTTTGTGCAATGTACAGCAGAATAGCGCTGAGCGGCGCGGTGGTGCAGGGTGAACATATTAGACCTGCCAGTGCGCCCATGACGAATACGCCAATCAGCGAACCGCTGCGTTGCTGGTTGCTCCAGAGCGTGAGGCGCGTCTGAACTGAAGAAGGTAGCTGTAAGGTAAACAGGCCAAACATCGACAGCGCCAGCAACACGAATAAAATCGATAGTCCAATCAATACATAGGGGTGCTGGAACGCGGCTTGGAACTGCAATCCAGCGGCGGCGACCACCATCCCCAGCAGCGTGTAAGTCACCGCCATGCCTTGTACATAAACGAGTGACAATACAAAAATTCGGCGATAGCTTTGCTGGCGATCCTGCCCAAGAATAATGGCAGATATCAGCGGATACATCGGCAAGATGCAGGGCGTAAAGGCAATGCCAATCCCAATGAGAAGCGCCCAAAGCGGCGAGAACGGCAGTGCAGGAGCCGACTCTGTGTTAGGCGCTGTATCTTGAACCGCATCGGTGATGACCTGCGCGGTAACGGAATCTAAGGGGATAGTTTTGGTTTCCGGCGGATAGCAAAAGCCCGCCTCAGCGCAGCCCTGATAGGTAACAACCAACGTGGCATTTTGAGCGGCGTTTTGTAGACGCAGATTGAGCGTTAGGTCGTTTTTAAAAATAGCCGTTTTGCCGTAAAACTCATCATGGTGATCGAGGCCTTCAGGCAGCGTAAACGGCGCGATTGTAGCCTGATGAGGCTCTATTTTTATCTGCTGTCGATAGAGGTAGTACCCTGGTTTGATTTGCCAGTTTAGGTCGAGCTTATGCTCTTGCTGCTTGAAATCGAATGTGAAAGCCTGATCGACCGGCACAAACTGCGTTTTGCTAGAGAATAGCGATGCCTGTGCCGGAAGCAGAGTACAGATAAACAGAAAAACTAGCGTAAAGAAGCGTTGAGCCATGACAGGTAATCTTTATCTCCCGCGTGAACCGGTAAAACTAAAAGTTCAGGGGTTTGGTATGGATGATGCTGTTTCAGAAAGCTAAGCAGAGCTTCCTGATGTGAGCGTTCGCTTTTCAAAATCATCTGGACTTCGTATTCCTGCTCCAGCTTGCCTTCCCAATAGTACATGGAAGATGCGCCGGGTAGCAGCGTGACGCAGGCCGCGAGTTTTTCACTCAATGCTAGCGAAGCCAACTGCTGAGCACAGGCTTCGTCGGGCGCTGTACACAGCACAACGATGGCATCGGTAACGTTATCGGGTAGTGGCTTTTCAGTCTCTGACATCTGATCTAAACCTCGCCGTGGATGATTTTGAATCAACACTATACCTTGTGTGAGTGAAAATTGTCAGCAACGCAGAAATAGCGTGATCAGAATAAGAAAAGGACGCCGAAGCGTCCTTTTTGTACTTAGCGCGAGAAAGGCTTAGAGCATAATGCTTCCCAGCACGAAGCCGAAGATAACAGATAGCGCCACGCCGATAGTGCCTGGGATGAAGAACGGATGGTTAAAGACCAGTTTACCGATACGAGTTGTACCGGTGTCATCCATCTGCACCGCCGCAACCAGAGTTGGGTAGGTAGGCAGAATGAACAGACCAGAAACCGCGGCGAAAGATGCGACTGCGGTCAGAGGAGAAACGTTCAGCGCCAGTGCCATTGGCATCAGGGCTTTCGCCGTTGCAGCCTGAGAATACAGCAGGGCAGACGCGAAGAAGAAGATAACCGCTAGCAGCCAAGGGTGAGACTGAATGACGGTACCCGCAGTTTCTTTGATCCAATCAAGGTTTGCCTGAACGAAAGTATCGCCCAACCAAGCCACACCCAGAATACAGATACATGCGCTCATACCTGCTTTGAAGGTGCTGGAGTTCAGAATGCTGTCAGTTTCAACGCGGCACAGGATAGTGGTCAGCGTTGCGACGCTCAGCATGATGATCAGAATCGCGTTGGTGGTGTTCATCAGTGGTTTTTCAACCAAACCGAGGCTTGGGCTGTTGATAATTGCATAGCAAACGACGCATACAACGCCCAGCAGGAACAACCATACAGAGCTTTTGGCACGAGGTTTGATAACCACTTGCTTGTCGCCACGCAGTTCAATCAGGCCTTCAGCCAGACGTTTCTGGTAAACAGGATCGTCAGACAGTTTGGAGTCAAAGCACCAAGATACGATGAGTGACATCACCAATACAGCTAAGAAAGTGGATGGAATAACAACCATCAGCAGATGAATATAGCTGATGCCGTGGCCTTCCATCACAGAAGACATATAAACTACTGCGGCTGAAATTGGAGACGCAGTAATTGCAATCTGAGCAGAAACAACGGCGGTAGACAGTGGACGGCATGGCTTGATGCCTTGCTCTTTAGCCACTTCAGCGATAACTGGCAGTGCAGACAGAGAAATATTACCGGTACCTGCAAAGATGGTCAGAAAATAAGTCACAATCGGTGCAAGGATCGTGATGTATTTTGGATTCTTACGCAGAAGTTTTTCAGTTTGATGAACTAAATAATCCATACCACCGGCAACCTGCATTGCAGAGATTGCGGCGATAACGGCCATGATAATTGAAATAACGTCGAATGGAATATTGCCTGGCTTAACACCGATCATGGCAAGGACTAAAACCCCTAAACCACCGGCAAACCCTATTCCGATGCCCCCCAGTCTGGCACCTAAGAATATGGCGAGCAGTACGATCACCAGCTCCAAAACTAACATAGTGTTTCTCCTCAAGATGTAACGATAATATTCCTTTTGTCTTTGAAGCTGCCGCGTGGATTAAGCGTATATTCTGAGGCTCATACGCACGTAGGCGACTCAGAATTTCTTTACTTATCATTCACTGCAACACAATGACATCGGGTGTAATTCTTGTTTTAAGTATGTTGGTCGCAATAAAAAGGCACGGCTGACCATGGGGACAGACGTGCCTGATATCGACTAGCGAACTTTATTATTGTTCGCTTTCGTCAGTATAACGTTTTGCTTTATAAGCAGGGTGCATCAGGTTCTCTACAGAGAAGATGTCGTCCAGTTCCGCTTCGGTCAGCAGACCGCGTTCCAGAACAACTTCACGCACGTTTTTACCTGTTTCGGCACAGATTTTACCAACGATATCACCGTTGTGGTGGCCGATAAACGGATTCAGGTAAGTTACGATACCGATAGAGTTAAATACATAGCTTTCACAAACTTCTTTGTTTGCGGTAATGCCGTTGATGCATTTTTCCAGCAGGTTGTAGCAACCGTTAGTCAGGATAGAGATGGATTCAAACATCGCCTGACCAATTACCGGTTCCATAACGTTCAACTGCAGCTGGCCTGCTTCAGCAGCCATGGTGACGGTGGTGTCGTTACCGATGACTTTGAAGCACAGTTGGTTAACCACTTCAGGAACCACTGGGTTCACTTTAGCTGGCATGATTGAAGAACCAGCCTGCAGTTCTGGCAGGTTGATTTCGTTCAAACCGGTACGTGGACCAGAAGACAGCAAACGCAGGTCGTTACAGATTTTAGACAGTTTAACCGCCAGACGTTTCAGAGCACCGTGAACCATCACGTATGCGCCGCAGTCAGAGGTTGCTTCGATCAGGTCTTCTGCAACAGAGCATTGCAGGCCGCTAACTTCAGACAGTTTCTGCACAGCTAACTGAGAGTAACCTTCTGGCGTGTTCAGGCCAGTACCGATAGCGGTCGCGCCCAAGTTAACTTCCAGCAGCAGCTCAGAGGTGCGTTGCAGGTTCTTAACTTCTTCTTTCAGCAATACGCTGTAGGCTTTGAATTCCTGACCCAGAGTCATAGGTACGGCATCCTGCAATTGGGTACGGCCCATTTTCAGAATGTTTTCGAATTCTTTGGCTTTACGATCGAAGCCTTCGCGCAGCTGGTTGATTGCATCCAGCAGTTTCATGATGGAAGAGTACACCGCGATACGGAAACCGGTAGGGTAAGCATCGTTGGTAGACTGGCATTTGTTCAGGTGATCGTTCGGGTTCAGGTATTGATATTCACCTTTCTGGTGACCCATCAGTTCCAGACCGATGTTTGCCAGAACTTCGTTGGTGTTCATATTAACGGAAGTACCTGCACCACCCTGATATACGTCTACAGGGAATTGATCCATGCATTTGCCGTTGTTCAATACTTCGTCACAAGCAAGAATAATAGTATCGGCAATTTTGCGCGGAATGGTGTGTAACTCTTTATTGGCGAGAGCAGCAGCTTTTTTTACCATAACCATGCCGCGAACAAATTCAGGGATATCGCTGATTTTGTTGTTGCTGATATAAAAGTTTTCAATTGCTCGCAGAGTGTGAACACCATAATAAGCGTCTGCTGGAACTTCACGGGTGCCTAACAGGTCTTCTTCAATACGAATGTTGTTTGACATAAGAACCTTCTTTAATTGATGCCGAATAGTAAACTTGCTAATGAATTTATATCGTTTAGATTTTCAAATTCGAAAGGATCATCCGTCCTCTCTGTTCTGTGGCTGATCATATGCTGCTTGCGTGGAAAAGCATGAACCCAGATCACTATATGGCGCTTCAAGTTTCAGGTGTTTACATATCTGTGATTACTCTCACAGATAAAGAAAATAACCCACAAGAGTTATAGGGTTGAAAACGTATAAAATGCCACCACTTGTCATATATAGACTGTTTTTAGACATATATGCTGTTAAATTTTAACTATCTCAGTTGTTCTTTAATGCAATACTCATCATTAGAAAGCACTGCAATTTAGGAGAAGGATGTTGCGCTGGTTACCGCTCATGTTGGTATTTCTGTTTGTTTATATAGAAATATCTATTTTTATTAAGGTCGCCGCAGTGCTTGGGGTTGCCCTGACATTGTTGCTCGTGGTCCTGACTTCTTGCCTCGGGGCTTCGCTCGTTCGTCATCAGGGAATGAAAACGCTGATGCAGATGCAGCAGAAGATGGCGATGGGGGAAAGTCCAGCCGCAGAAATGGTGAAAAGCGTTTCGTTGGTGATGGCGGGCTTTTTGCTCATCCTGCCCGGTTTTTTCACCGACTTTTTAGGCCTGCTGCTAATTTTGCCTCCGGTACAAAAGCATCTAACGCTTAAACTATTACCGTATTTCAGTTTTTCTCGCTCCGGCGGCAGTTTCGGTGGCGGTGATTTTGGTGGATCTCAAGGTGGGAACACCTTTGACGGGGAGTTTGAACGCAAAGATGAGAACCGTCCGCCGCTAGATAATCGTCTCGATCATAAAGACGATAGATACAAAGACGACAAATAAGCGTATTAGTGTTTCATTCTTAGCAAAGGCGTGGCACATTTCGGCCGCGCCTTTTCTTTTATTGGCTCTGCCTCGCAGAGGTTGAAGAAAAACACAAATTTTTTACTTATCCCCCCTTGAAGGGGTTGTTGGTTGCCCCAATCTGGTAACCACGAGTCCGAGAGCGGAGGGTGTTCCTCTGGCTTCGGCGTTCAACCCTAAACGATATGGACCTTCTCAAAGGAGAGCTATCAATGAATATTCGCCCATTGCATGACCGTGTAATCGTCAAGCGTAAAGAAGTCGAGTCCAAATCAGCTGGCGGCATCGTTCTGACCGGCTCCGCTGCAGGTAAATCTACCCGTGGCGAAATCGTCGCTGTCGGTAAAGGTCGCATTTTGGAAAATGGCGAAGTGAAGCCGCTGGACGTTAAAGTTGGCGACATCGTTATTTTCAACGATGGTTACGGCGTGAAAGCAGAGAAGATCGACAATGAAGAAGTGTTGATCATGTCCGAAAGCGACATCCTGGCTGTAGTCGAAGCGTAATAATCGCTTCTTTTGACAACGCATAATCTTCTTAACTGAATAAGTTTAAAGGAAAGAACAATGGCAGCTAAAGACGTAAAA
Organism: Hafnia alvei; assembly: GCF_034424155.1. NCBI lineage: Bacteria > Pseudomonadati > Pseudomonadota > Gammaproteobacteria > Enterobacterales > Hafniaceae > Hafnia > Hafnia alvei. The sequence goes on from NZ_CP139992.1 coordinate 460,247, forward strand.
TTTGGTAGCGACGCACGTGTGAAAATGCTTCGCGGCGTGAACGTACTGGCAGACGCAGTGAAAGTGACCCTGGGCCCTAAAGGCCGCAACGTCGTTCTGGATAAATCTTTCGGTGCGCCGACCATCACTAAAGATGGCGTGTCTGTTGCTCGTGAAATCGAACTGGAAGACAAGTTCGAAAACATGGGTGCACAGATGGTTAAAGAAGTTGCCTCTAAAGCGAACGACGCTGCAGGTGACGGTACTACCACCGCAACCGTACTGGCTCAGGCTATCGTTAACGAAGGTCTGAAAGCCGTTGCTGCTGGCATGAACCCAATGGATCTGAAACGCGGTATCGACAAAGCTGTCGTTGCTGCGGTTGAAGAACTGAAAAAACTGTCTGTGCCTTGCTCTGATTCCACTGCAATCGCTCAGGTAGGTACTATCTCTGCTAACTCCGACGAAACCGTGGGTAAACTGATCGCTGAAGCGATGGAAAAAGTTGGCAAAGAAGGCGTTATCACCGTTGAAGAAGGCACCGGTCTGCAAGACGAGCTGGACGTGGTTGAAGGTATGCAGTTCGATCGTGGCTACCTGTCTCCATACTTCATCAACAAGCCAGAAACGGGTTCTATCGAACTGGAAAGCCCGTTCATCCTGCTGGCTGACAAAAAAATCTCCAACATCCGCGAAATGCTGCCAGTGCTGGAAGCCGTTGCTAAAGCAGGTAAACCACTGCTGATCATCGCTGAAGACGTTGAAGGCGAAGCGTTGGCAACGTTGGTGGTTAACACCATGCGTGGCATCGTGAAAGTGGCTGCGGTTAAAGCTCCAGGCTTCGGCGACCGTCGTAAAGCTATGCTGCAAGACATCGCAACGCTGACTGGCGGTACCGTGATTTCTGAAGAAATCGGTATGGAACTGGAAAAAGCAACGCTGGAAGATCTGGGTCAGGCTAAACGTATCGTTATCAACAAAGACACCACTATCATCATCGATGGTATCGGTGACGAAGCTGCGATTCAGGGCCGTGTTGGTCAGATCCGTAAGCAGATCGAAGATGCAACTTCTGACTACGACCGTGAAAAACTGCAAGAGCGCGTAGCTAAACTGGCTGGCGGCGTTGCAGTTATCAAAGTCGGTGCTGCTACCGAAGTTGAAATGAAAGAGAAGAAAGCACGCGTAGAAGACGCCCTGCACGCAACTCGCGCAGCGGTAGAAGAAGGCGTGGTTGCTGGTGGTGGTGTTGCCCTGATCCGTGTTGCTGGCAAAATCGCTGGCCTGAAAGGCGCTAACGAAGACCAGAACGTGGGTATCAAAGTTGCGCTGCGCGCAATGGAAGCTCCTCTGCGTCAGATCGTTATCAACGCCGGTGAAGAAGCCTCTGTTATCGCCAACAACGTGAAAGCGGGCGAAGGCAGCTACGGTTATAACGCTTACTCTGAAGAGTACGGCGATATGATCGAAATGGGTATCTTGGATCCAACCAAAGTAACTCGTTCTGCTCTGCAGTACGCAGCGTCTATCGCTGGCCTGATGATTACTACCGAATGCATGGTTACCGATCTGCGTGATGATAAAGCAGATATGGGTGCCGCTGGTGGTATGGGCGGAATGGGCGGAATGGGCGGCATGATGTAATTTCCTTTGTCGCTGAGGCTGTTGAGTTTTTGAATCGGCAACCAGTGACACGGGTTATGGCATAGCCATCCTAACGTTCTAAATAAAACCCTCGCTTCGGCGGGGGTTTTGTTTTTTTATAAGCGTAATTTCCTGATTCTGGTAATATTCGGACGTGACTTTCTACACATCAATGGGGAAGAAGATGCGGATTAAAGGTTTATTGGGCCTGACGGCAGTGATGCTGTTGGCTGGCTGTAGCTCGACGACGCAGCTGGACACCGCAGGTCAGCAAATTAAATTCACTGATACCAAGCCAGGCACTGAATGCCAGCTGTTGGGCGAAGTAACGGGTTCTCAAAGCAACTGGATGTCTGGTCAGGGCGGAGAGTCTAGCTCTATGCGCGGCGCAGCAAATGATTTACGTAATAAAGCCGCAGCCATGGGTGGCAACGTTATCTACGGCGCAGTGAGCCCAAGCGAGAACTTCTGGTCTAGCTTTGCACCGCTAGACAGCAAGATGAGCGGCCAAGTGTATAAATGCCCTAATTGATCGATGGGTGTTGAAACACAAAAAACCGAAGATAAATACTTCGGTTTTTTTATTGGCTGAAAAGTAAAACTAACAACCTAAAATCACTTCCCCGCGTGCTGCATTCAAGGTTATTTTTTGTCCTTCCTGCGCTTGTTTCAAGCTATCGCCCACGCCAACAATCATTGGAATACCCATAGCATTCGCTAAAATAGCGGCATGGGACAGGGCGTTGCCTTGGGTGAGTACGATGCCCAGAACCAAGCGGCGGTCGAGCATAATGGCATCTGAAGGCATCAGTTCACGCGCTAATATAATGGACGGTACGCTCGGGTTTTGTATTTCCTGGGTTTCGCCCGCCAGATGAAGCAACGTGCGCTGTAAAATATCCCGAATGTCTAATTCACGCGCTTGCAGGTATTCGTCGTCTAATTCTCGGTATGCATCCGCCATCTCGGTTAGCTCAGTCTGCCAAGCTGTTTCGGCGCTGCATAGCTGGCTCGCGATGCGGTTAAAAGCCGAGTTTTGCAGGTCGGGATCGTCGATGAGCATACTGTGTGCGCCGAAGATCCCCGCGTGCTGTTTGCCGAGTAGTTGGTTCGTGCGATCCGCAAGTCGATTAAGATCCTGCAACGTTTTAGCAATGGCTTGACGTAGCCGCTGCTGCTCGATCTCCACGCGATCCGACAAAATTGGATGATTGGGTACATTGATATCCTGTGTGGGCAGGACAAATGCGGGGGCGCTAACCTGCGTATCCATCACTGATTTGCCTTGTAGTGTTAGACCGCCGCTGATATCGGATGTAATAATTTCGCCAAAGTTTGTCTGCGCCAACTGTTGAAACGCTGCCAATGCTTCTTTTGCCTGCGTACCTTTGGCGACTAGGCGGATTTCATCGCCTTTCCGCACCTGTAATAACGCCAGTTGGTTAAGGCTGCGCGGATCGGCATGGCGATTTCCTTTTACGTCATCGATCTTATACAGCACCAGTTCGGCATCAAAAGAGGCTAAGGCGTTAGCGAGCTTAGCGGCAGGACGAACATGTAATCCATTTGGATTTAACACGTTCCAATTGACGCCTTGGTCGTCGCAAGATAGCGAAGCAGCCTGATTAGGCGCTGGGGCATGAGTGGGTTCTTGCTCACCGAGCTGGGCTTTTTTGGCTTGGAGCGCTGATTGAGCTTCGCGTTCGACAGCTTCCAGTGAAGCGCCCGCCGACGCCGCAACGACCGCGGCTAACGTACCTTCGACGAGGGGGGCGGAACAAGCTTTAACGTGCGCGCTCATTTCAGGATCAAGCAGTTCCAGCGCCGTTTCAGCGCTGAGTAATGCACTGCCGAGATCCATCATAATCAACACGCCAGAGGGATCGAATACCTCTTCGATCGCCTGCATCACTTTAATCGCGTCAGTGCCTATCGGATGATCGGGATCGTCCACCCCAGCGGCAACAGCTAAGCGGCAGCCGTTTTGGATCATTTGGGCGGCGAGTTCTGCTACGCCATCAGCCAGTTTTGCGCTGTGAGATACTACAACGATGTTGACCATAATTTATTCCTAGTGCATTGAACGAAACGGCAGCTAGTGGGTGACGGCTGCTAAGGTTTGCATCATCAACCACGCAGAGGTTGCGCCCGGATCTTGATGGCCAATACTGCGCTCGCCCAAATAGCTGGCACGACCTTTACGGGCCTGCATGGTGATGGTGCTTTCCAATCCCTGGCGAGCAGCTTCAACGGCCAAATCTAGCGCCTGTGGCACCGGCAGATCTTTTTGGCTCGAGGCTTCAAGTGATGCCACGACAGGCCACCAAACGTCACACATAGTTTTGTCATTCGGTTCTGCTTTGCCGCGGCTAACCACGCCTTCCACGCCTTCTTTCAGCATTTGAGTGAGTTCGATAAGCGACAGGCTTTGTTTGGCGGCGGTGCTTTGCGATGCACGAATAAAGAAGGTGCCGAATAGCGGGCCGCTGGCTCCTCCTACGCTGGAAAGTAGCGTCATGCCTGTGTTTTTCAGGATGAAACCAATGTCTTTATCGGCGAATGAAGGCAGCTTTTCGACGACTTTATTAAAACCTCGGTTCATGTTTAGACCGTGGTCGGCGTCGCCGATTTCGGTATCGAGCTGGGTGAGAAAATCTTTCTGTTCGGCAAATACATCGCCGCAGCGCATGAGCCAGTTAACGATCTGTTGTTTAGTCAGTGACATATTACATTCCCCAACGTAAAGCCGGTGTATTGACGGGTGCATCCCAAAGAGACAGCGTTTCTTGGTCAACTTTTAGCAGCGTGATTGAAATACCCTGCATATCGAGTGAGGTGCAGTAAGAGCCGATTAATTTACGCTCAATGGTGAGGCCTAGTTCTGCGCAGCAATGTTGCAGGCGATGATAAACGCCATACAGTTCGGAAAGCGGCGTTGCGCCTAGATTATTGACCAAAGCGATGACGCGATCGCCTTTTTGCAGCGGCTGTTTGGATTGCGTTTGTTCTTTCCATTCACCTGCGTTGCGATCCCAAGAACGCAGCGTGCGCTGATATTTACCATGGGCGAGCAGAGTGGCAAACATCTCATCGACGGTTTGATTGAGCGTGGTAAATTCACGGCGTTCAATGCCGGGTTCGCCGTGGATACCCACACCAAATTCCATCACGTTATCGGGCAGGGTAAAGGACGGTTTTCCTGCCGCAGGAACAGTACAGGCCTGAAGCGCGATGCCAATCGAATGGCCTTCGTTGTTGAGTTTATGCCCCAATTCAACGAGCTGATCGAGTGAATCACCGCGAGCAGCGGCTGCGCCAAGTAGCTTTTCAATCAGTACCGTGTTGGCAACACCGCGGCGACCGGCGGTATATAAACTGTCTTTTACTGCCACATCGTCATCGACCAAAATTGTGCCGACCTGAGTGCCGCTGTCATGCAGCAGTTCTGCCGCGGTTTCAAAATTTAAAACGTCGCCGGTGTAGTTTTTGATGATCATCAGCACGCCTTTGCCACCGTCGATGGCTTGGCCGCATTCATACATCTGATCCGGCGTTGGCGATGTGAAAATCTCGCCCGGACACGCGCCGTCGAGCATACCTTCGCCGATAAAACCGCAGTGCATAGGTTCATGGCCGCTACCACCGCCGGAAAGGATACCGACTTTGCCAGCCACGGGGGCGTCGGCGCGGGTGACAAATACGGGTTCTTGGTGAAGCGTTAATTCGGGGTGGGCTTCAACTAATCCGAGAATTTGTTCGTGTAATACGGTTTCGACTTGGTTGATTAGCTTTTTCATTAAAAAGGCTCCGGTGAGATCCGTGTTTGATGTGCCTTATCCCAACCTCCCTCGTTTTTAAGAAACAGGAGGTTGGGGGCGACTAAAAGTATCTACGGTTTATTTCAACCACGCCTGACCCAAACGGTCGGCGGCCAAGATGGCAGCGAACACTTGTTCTGGAGTGACTTTGAACGGCATGTTGTGAATAGTTTCACCTTCGGCGCAGCTGGCTTTGGCTACCGCCATGATTTTTTCTTCTAACTTATCGTCGGCCTTAACGCCCATTTCTTTGAGCGTGACAGGCAGGCCGACCTGTAAACAGAAATCGAGCACGGTTTCGATCTGCTCACTGCTGCTGTTTTGCAGTACGAGCTGAGTCAAAGTACCGAAAGCGACTTTTTCACCGTGATATAGGTGGTGGCACTCTTCCAAAACGGTGAAGCCGTTATGGATTGCATGCGCCGCTGCTAAACCGGAGCTTTCAAAGCCGATGCCGCTCAGGTAAGTGTTGGCTTCAACGATGCGTTCTACTGCGGTGGTCGCCACTCCAGCTTCAACGGCCAGCTTCGCTTTGTAGCCTTCTTCAAGCAGGGTTTCGTAGCACAGGCGAGCCAATGTCACGGCCGCGAGCGTTGATTCACCGCCAGCCATGCTGACAGCGTGTGCGTCGTAACAGGCTTGAGCTTCGAAATAGGTAGAGAGTGCGTCGCCCATACCCGCAACCAGTAAGCGCACCGGCGCTTTGGCAATGATGGCGGTGTCCATCACAACCATATCTGGGTTGGTTGGATACATCAGATACTCTTCAAACTCGCCTTCTTCACTATAGATGACGGAAAGGGCACTGGTTGGCGCATCGGTAGAGGCGATGGTTGGCACAACCAGAACAGGAAGTTTTTGATAAAACGCGATGGCTTTGGCGGTATCTAGCGTTTTCCCACCGCCGATACCAATCACGCCTTGGCAGCCGTGTTTTTTCAGTTCTTCAATCAGGCGATTGATTTCTTTATGGCTACATTCGCCGCCAAACAGGGCGAAGTGGCCCTCAACATCGTGCTGTTTTAAGCTGCTGCCAACGGTATCGCCTGCAAGTTTCATCACAAAATCATCAGCGATAACAAAGTAGTTATTGGCTAACATTTTTGCGTACTGACCGATTGATTGCAGTGCGTTGGCACCTTGAATGTATTTGGATGGAGACTGGATGACTTTCAACATAATAAAGCTCCTCAATAAATCACTAAGCAATTGGATTAAAACCTAAGCGCATAACTTCCAAATTTCGGAAGCGGGACATTTATTGGTGCTGTTATTTCTCTGTAGATGACTATACGGCGAAAAAAAAGACAAAAAACAAAGCGGGTTTACGTTCCATTTTGAAACGATATGGCAGTCTGTTTGTTTCAAAGCGAAACGCAAAAAGAGCGTGAAGAGGTGAAAGAGAGACCTGTCGCACATTCCTCTTTCTGGCTGTGTAAATCACCGTATGAATAGGCTGTTACGCTTTAAATTTAAGCAGCTTTAACCTATGCTAACGGGTAACTGGGACACATAGGCACAATTTTTGTATACCCTTCTTATTTGAAGCTGCTTCTGCGTTGGTTGCTTTCGCTCATCCGAATGACTTACTGGTGTAAGTTCGTCGGGATTTGCCGCTTTGACGCCGCTCCAACTAATTGGGATATAACCTAAGCAAGCCTGTGAAATAAGAGGAAATTCACCAATGAAACGGACCAAGAATATTAACCGCGATGCTTTCCGCAAAAGCTGGCGTTTTGCGCCAGTGGCTATTGCCGTAAGCGCCGTGTTCATGCTGGCAGGCTGTGAGAAAACGGATGAAACCGTATCTCTGTATCAAAACGCAGACGACTGTAGCAACGCGAATCCTTCAATGAGCGCTCAGTGCAAAGAGTCATATCAAAATGCGCTGAAAGAAGCGGAAAAAACCGCGCCGAAATATGCGTCGCGTGAAGACTGTATTGCCGAGTTTGGCGAAGGCCAATGTACTCAGGCCCCAGCTCAGGCCGGTATGGCTCCGGGCACTAATGGCGAAGCGCAGGCTCAGCCTCAGCAGAGCGGCAGCTTCTGGATGCCTTTGATGGCAGGTTACATGATGGGCCGAATGATGGGTGGTGGTGCATACAACCAACAGCCACTGTTTAGCTCTAAATCAGCCGCAAGCCCTGCTAATGGTAAATTTGTGGATGCGACCGGCAAAAGCTACGGCCCTGCAACCGCTGGTGGCCGTACCATGAATGTACCGAAAACGGCGATGGCTCCAAAACCAGCAACGACCTCAACCGTAACCCGCGGTGGCTTTGGTGAGAGCGTGGCTAAACAGAGCACTATGCAGCGTAGCAATGCCGCGACCGGAAGCAAATCCGGCACCCGCAGCATGGGTGGCTAAGCATGAAACGTGTACCTATTAGTGAGCGCCCGGACTGGCGCGAAAAGGCCACCGAATACGGTTTCCAATTTCATACCATGTATGGCGAACCTTACTGGTGTGAAGATGCTTTTTATCAGTTCAGCATGGCACAGGTTGAAGAGCTAGAAGAGACCACGGCTGAACTGCATCAGATGTGTTTAAAGGTGGTTGAGAAGGTTATCGCCAGCGATGAGCTGATGACGAAATTCCAAATCCCTAAACACGTTTGGGAGTTTGTTCGTAGCTCTTGGCGCACCCAGCAGCCTTCTCTGTATTCTCGTCTGGATTTGGCCTATGACGGCGTGAATCCAGCTAAGCTGTTGGAAAATAATGCAGATACGCCGACGTCGCTGTATGAGTCTGCGTTCTTCCAATGGATTTGGCTTGAAGATCAAATCGCATCTGGAAAACTTCCGCAGGATGCAGACCAGTTTAATAGCCTGCAAGAGAAGCTTATCGAACGCTTTACCGAGCTGAGAGAAGCGCATGGTTTTGGTTTGTTGCACATGGCGTGCTGTCAGGATACCGAAGAAGATCGTGGTACCGTTCAGTATCTGCAAGATTGCGCTCATGAAGCCGGTTTAGCCACCGAGTTTGTGTTTATTGAAGACATTGGCTTGGGCGAACGTGGCCAGTTCACGGATACGCAGGATCAGGTGATTAGCAACCTGTTCAAACTGTATCCGTGGGAGTTCATGCTGCGTGAGATTTTCTCTACCAAGTTGGAAGATGCCGGTGTGCGTTGGTTAGAACCCGCATGGAAAAGCATCATTTCTAACAAAGCGTTGCTGCCGATGCTATGGGAGATGTTCCCTAATCATCCAAACTTGCTGCCAGCCTATTTTGCCGATGGTAACCAGCCAGAGCTCGATCACTACGTGGTTAAACCGTTGTTTTCTCGCGAAGGCGCGAATATCCGCATCGTAGAAAACGGTAAAGAAGTGGCAAGCGTGGATGGCCCTTACGGTGAAGAAGGGATGATCATTCAGCAGTTCCACCCGCTACCAAAGTTTGGCGACAGCTATGTGCTGATCGGCAGTTGGCTGGTGAACGATCAGCCTGCGGGGATGGGCATTCGTGAAGATCGTAGCCTGATCACGCAAGATCTGTCGCGTTACTATCCGCATGTGATTGTGGACTGAGTTTGACTACCTGCCGTGGGATATCTGCGAAGCGTTTTGCAGTTATTCGCGTAACTCTGATGTAACGGCAATATACGCGCGATAGCTAAGCATTGTTTGGATAGAATCACGGCGGGTGCTTGAGGCTTTTTGCCTGAAGCATGAAATGTGTGGTGAGGTAGAAAGTAAAAGCCCCAGGTCAACTTACATTAACCTGAGGCAATCCTAACCACATCCAAGCAATGTGAGGATAGCCTCTTCAATGCAGCAATGCAATTGGAGGCTTTGATGTCGCGTAAGCTGTTGCTTTACGGATTAATAGTGATGTGTTTTACGCTATTGATCTTTACCTGGATGGTACGTGGTTCGCTGTGTGAGCTACGAATTAAGCAGGGAAAAACAGAGGTTGCCGCGTTCTTAAACTACGAAGATAAGCACGCGTTGTAACGGTAATATGTAACGGCAAAATCAGACTGGGATGGCGCCTAACCTTCCCAGTCTTCTCAAATTGTTTTCATGCATGGTTGGCTCTCAGGCACCCGCTTTATCCCCATCATGACAAGAACCCATCATTCAGGAGATAAGCGTTACCTGTAACTTCTCGCCGTTATGACTTCTTCGCCGCTGATGGTTTTTTACCCGGCGCTTTCTTCACCGTATCACTCGGTTTATCACCCGGTTCATCTGCGCCTTGTTTCAGCACCACGACCATGTATTTACCCGTTGCACCATCACGATGAACGCCGTGAATATCCGTTTCAAAGCCCGGATAGTGTGCGCCAATTTCACAAAGCATCTGCAAGAAGCTCAGAACTGGGCGGCTCTCCTTGGTGAGCATTTCTCCCGGCATAACCACCGGAACACCCGGAGGATACGGTAGGATCATGTTGGCGCTGACTTTCCCTAACATATCATCCAAGGCACATGGCTCAATATTGCCACGCACTTCTTCTTGGAACGCATCATGCGGCGTCATTACCAGCTTTGGTAATACCTCGAATGCACGATACATCAGGTCTGGTAGATTGTGGTGTTTCACCAGAGCATGAATCCCCTGAGCCAACTCCTGAATTCGCATCTCTTTATAGAAATCAGGCGCTTCGTTGTAGAGCGATGGCAACACATTTTTCACGCGCAGGTTGAGGTCATACACGCGTTTGAAATCGGTTAATGCCCGCAACAAGCTCAACGCCTTGGTTTTATCGATCCCGATACTAAACAGGAAGAGCAGGTTATATGGCCCTGTTTTTTCCACGATGATGCCGTGCTCATCCAGATATTTCGATACGATCGACGCCGGTATCCCTTCCTCTTCCAGCGTGCCATTTGGGCTTAAACCTGGGGTCAGCAGAGTGACTTTGATCGGATCCAGATACATATGATCGTTGTCGATGTTCGGGAATCCATGCCATTCATTACGTGGATTGAGTGGCCAGCAAGCAACCTCGTCAATGTTATCCGGCTGCCATACGTCAAAGAACCAGCCATCAGATTCTGTGCGTAAGCGGCGGATCTCTTTACGGAAACGGATCGCTCGTTCAATTGAACCGTTAATTAAACGCTTACCGGCGTTGCCCTTCATCATGGCCGCTGCGGTTTCCGTCGACGCAACGATCCCGTAATGCGGTGATGTTGAGGTATGCATCATATAGGCTTCATTGAAGGTTTCTTCGTTGATCTCACCTTTCACGTGGATCATCGATGCCTGCGAGAATGCCGCCAGCAGTTTGTGGGTGGACTGAGTCTCGTAGATGATTTTCCCCGGCACACGTTCACCGCTCATCCCTGCTTTGCCTTGGTAAATCGGATGGAAATTGGTGTAAGGCACCCACGCCGAATCGAAGTGAATCGACTTAACATCGAGCGTGTTTTTGATGTATTCGGTGTTGTAGAACAGACCGTCATAGGTGGAGTTAGTGACTACCGCATGCACGGGCCATGTGGCATTGGGCGTATTTTTCACTTTCTCTTCGATGCTAGCGCGGGTGAATTCGCTTTGCGGTATCCCGCCTAAAATACCGTAGGCGTTACGGGTTGGGCGCAGATAGACGGGGACAACGTTGCTCATCATCATCAAATGGGTCAATGATTTATGGCAGTTACGGTCTATCAGGATAGTGGCACCGGCAGGAGATGAATACATGCCGACAATTTTATTCGCCGTAGATGTTCCGTTGGTTACGATATAGCTGCGATCGGCGTTAAACGTGCGCGCGATATACTCTTCAGCGTCACGGTGTGGGCCGCTATGATCGAGCAGCGATCCGAGTTCAGATACGGAGATCGAGATATCCGAACGCATGGTGTTTTCACCGAAGAAATCATAGAACAGGCTACCGACAGGGCTTTTATCGAACGCTGTTCCGCCCATATGCCCCGGCGTACAGAACGTGTATTTCTCTTCTTTGACGTATTTGAACAGCGCCTTGGTCAGCGGTGGCAGAATGGTATCAATATACTGATCGGTGCTTTGGCGGATCTTGGTGGCAATGTCTTGCGCGCTGCCTAATGCATATTCAAAGAAGCGAACGTTAAGACGCAGATCGCTCATGTTAACGTCAAGCGTCGAATAGGTGTTGGCGAAGGCATAAATTGGCAGCAGTTTGTTGAGCTCGCTGATTTCAGCGCTGAGTTCGAGGTTATATTTATCCCAGTCGAAAATGACGCCACACAGACGGGAGTTGTTTTCAATCAGCTTCAGCAGATCGTTGCGGTCTTTGGGATAAGCAATGCGGAAGCCTTCCTTCTCTAACTCTTGATGCAGCTCGCGCAGGGGTTCTTCCTTAAAATAAGCGCTTAAATCGTTCATGATGGCAATGATATTCATGCAAAACTCTCCAGACTTCTGTGGGCTGGGTTATTAGCACAGAGGCGAAAATTTATCCTCTGTGCTGTGTGCTGTTACCAACTTGCGTGTTAATAGTTGAGTGGATTAAGACTGACTATCCGTCGGTGTGGTTAATTTCTCTTGGTTTCTACCCATCTTACGAGAGTAGAACATCAGGATGATCAGGCTGATAATGAAGGTTCCCGCCAATTCGAAGGAGTTGGCCCCCATCAGGGCGATAAAGCAGAATACACAGCCCAGTACGGAAGCGATCAAGCTGAGAATGTTTTTCAGGTTTGCACCGTCAAAACGGATCAGGTCGATACAAGAGTAGAAGTACGGCAGCATAGTTAACAACACGGCAATCCCCGTTAACTCACCGAACAGATCCGATGCTTTACCGCCGCTGGCGTTCATCACCGTAATCAGCACCATCAACACCGTCATTTTAATCGCAGCTAAGAACAGGCCTTTTCTTGGAATGCCGTCTTTATCCATTTCACCGTAGACTTTCGGGAAGTTGCCGTCATGCGCGGCGCGAGCACCTGCCTGACCGACCAACATCATCCATGAGCCTAAAGACGTTAAACAGGCGAACGCGGTAAATGCAGAGACTACCGGCCCTGCCCAGCTACCCACCATGGTGGAAGCACTGATCGCAAACGGAGCGCCTGATGCCGCCATCTGTGAGGCTGGGTACATACCGGCAATAACCTGAGTTGCGGCGATATAAACGATACCGGCAAGGAATGTCCCTAACATAGTCGCGATAGGCACGTTACGTTTTGGATTTTCCACCATACCAGTACTTACCGCGGCGGATTCAACGCCGATAAAGGCCCACAGACATAACAGAATACTTTTAATGACGGCATGATAATCGGTGCCCCCTGAAGTATTCCAGTTCGCCTGATAGGTTCCCATATCAAACCAATACCAACCTGCAACACCAGTACCGATAACGGGAATAAGCACTAACACTAAGCCAATAGTGGTTAAGCGGCTGACCCAAGCGCCGCCGAGCATATTGACGAAGGTAAAGATCCAAACAATAGCGATACAGGCAATCCCCGCCGGAATCGGGTTGTTAAACATTGGGAAAAAGGTAGAAAGGTAAGAAACGGCGGTAATGCCGATAGCGAGGTTACCAATCCAGTTAGCATGGTAATAGAGCACCCCGGTTTGGAAACCGAAGGCAGGCCCGATTTCACCCGCGTAGGCGATAGGACCACCTTCTTGCGGGTTTTTGGTTGCGAGTCGGGCATAAACGTAAGCCAATGAAATTGCACCGATCAGCGCAACAACCCAACCTATAATTGCGATAGAACCTAAGCTTGCAAGGTTAGCGGGAAGCAATGCGATCCCGCTTCCCATCATATTACCGGCAACAACACCGGTGCAGGCAATGAGGCCAATTTTCTTTGCAGATGCCATAAACTGCCACTCCCATAATAATTATTAAGCTCGACCAATAGACGTAATCTTATTGCGTCAATTGCTTAGCAATACTCACCACGAAAATAAGTATAGGTAATAATTCATATTTTGCAGTGGCACTAATCCCTAAGGGTATTTATTTTTTATTAAGTAAATTCAATGTGATATATATCACTAGCATAAGTGTGGAATAATTCAATGTGGCTATGGGTGGATAAATAATGTTATTTATCAGTGAGGTGTAAAAAAAACGTTGTGTAAATAGAAATGATTAATTTATGAAAAACAATAAACTAACTGATGAATATCAATTTATATAAATTCGTAAATGAACCTTATCAATTAAGCTGGTTTAATCTAACTAAAGTGCTAGAGATGAATTAAAGAGTAATTATTTATTAATATCATTAGGAATATTGTTATAAATAATAAATTTTGTCTGGTTTTGAATTGCAGTTGCGAGCGACGTTTTCTCTGATTATCCTATCGGCATGACACAACGTTCTCCTATCTCTCGACGAATCCCGATTGCTCAGCAACAGGCCGTTATGCAGTGTTTGCGCAATGCTTTAGCGCAGGCTAACGCACAGCTTAAAACTCAATATCCTGAGCCCAAAATCAGCTATCAACAGCGCGGCACCACGGCGGGAACTGCGTGGTTGCAAGATTGGGAAATCCGCCTAAATCCTGTGTTGCTCCTTGAGAACGGGCAGGAATTCATTGATGAAGTTGTGCCCCATGAACTGGCACATCTCTTGGTCTATAAGCAGTTTGGTAGGGTTGCCCCTCATGGCCGTGAATGGCAGTGGATGATGGGGCATGTTCTCGGTATTGAACCGCGTCGGACACATAAGTTTGGCGTAGAGACGGTGAGTGGGAAAACGTATCCCTATCGCTGTGGTTGCCAACTCCACCAACTGACCGTGCGCCGCCATAATAAAGTGATGCGTAAAGAATCTGAATACCGCTGTCGCCAGTGTGGACAGTTACTAAGTTTCAGCCCCGGCGCAATTTCTGAACGTTAAAAATTTCCCAAAGTGCTTAATAACCACTCAAATCCTCATTTATTCACAATTTAATTCCATCAGTGTTTGCGTGGCTAAGGCGGATTGTCTACCCTGCGGCCTTTTCCGTATCTATGTTGTTTTTGGAATATGCTTCGCAAAATTTCATACGCGCTGACGTTTTCAGTACTTCTGGCTTGTCCATTTTTAGGACAGGCGCAAAAAATCAATAATTTCACTCAGGCCAAAGCGGCTGCGGTTAAAGTAAATCAGGATGCTCCGGGCTCCTTCTACTGCGGCTGCCAAATTGAGTGGCAAGGAAAGAAGGGTATCCCCAATCTGGAAAGTTGCGGATATCAGGCGCGTAAAAATCAGAATCGCGCCTCACGTATTGAGTGGGAGCACGTGATGCCCGCGTGGCAGTTTGGCCACCAAATGCAGTGCTGGCAGGACGGCGGGCGTAAAAACTGCGCCAAAATACCGCAATATGTGAAGATTGAAACCGATCTGCATAACTTGCAGCCCGCAGTGGGGGAAGTGAACGGCGATCGTAATAACTTCATGTATAGCCAATGGCGCGGTGGCGAAGGACAGTACGGGCAATGCCCGATGAAAGTTGATTTCAAAAACAAACAGGCAGAGCCACCTGCTCGTGCCCGTGGGGCCATTGCTAGAACCTATTTCTATATGCGCGATCGATACAGCATTCGTTTGTCTAAACAGCAAACCCAGCTGTTTGACGTCTGGAACCGCCAATATCCTGTCACCGAGTGGGAGTGCACGCGCGATCGGCGGATTGCCAACATGCAGGGCAACCATAATCCTTATGTTCAGCAGGCCTGCGAGGCTTTCAAAGGCTGAGTGTTTGCCGTTTGTCGTGAAGATTGGCATTGTTCCCACTCCAACCTTTATAATCCCACCTATATTTTTTACAGCGCCGTGCTGCGGCGCTTATCTCATCATTCATAAGGATGATCTACTTCATGCGTATTCCTCGTATTTATCACCCTGAACGCCTTGATGCGCCTTGCGAAATTGATCTTAGCGAAGATGCTGCGAATCACGTTGGGCGAGTTCTGCGCATGAGCGAAGGGCATGAGATCCAGCTATTTGATGGTAGTAACCAGATTTTTACCGCGCATATTATTTCGGCCAGCAAGAAAAACGTTCGGGTGAGCGTACAGGCTGGTGTAATCGACGATCGTGAGTCGCCGCTGCATTTGCATTTGGGGCAGGTGATTTCACGTGGTGAAAAGATGGAATTTACTATTCAAAAATCCATTGAGCTCGGTGCGAGTATTATTACTCCGCTGATTTCTGAACGCTGTGGCGTTAAGTTAGATGCTGAACGCATGGCTAAGAAATTGGGGCAGTGGCAAAAAATTGCGATTGCTGCCTGCGAGCAGTGTGGGCGGAATGTGATCCCTGAAGTTCGCCCAACGATGCTGTTAGAACAGTGGTGCGCCGAACAGGATGATTCTCTGAAGCTGAATTTGCATCCGCGTGCCAATGCGAGTATCAACACATTACCGCTGCCCGTTGAACGCGTACGTTTGCTGATTGGCCCAGAAGGGGGATTATCCGCCGATGAAATTGCCATGACCGCAGGCTACCAATTTACTGATATTCTGTTAGGACCTCGTGTATTACGCACAGAGACCACCGCGCTGACAGCCATAACCGCACTTCAGGTTCGCTTTGGCGATTTAGGCTAGGAGAAAAGAATGATTAAGCTTGGCATTGTGATGGACCCGATTTCTTCCATCAATATCAAAAAAGACACCAGCTTTGCGATGCTGCTCGAAGCGCAGCGCCGTGGCTACGAACTGCACTACATGGAAATGAACGATCTTTACATGTATGTGGGTGAAGGGCGTGCGCGCACTCAATTACTGAGCGTGAAAGAAGATAAAGCAGGCTGGTATGAGTTCCACGGCGAACAGGATATTGCGCTGTCCGATCTCGACGTCATTTTGATGCGTAAAGATCCTCCGTTTGATACCGAGTTTATTTATGCCACTTATATCCTTGAGCGCGCGGAAGATAAAGGCACCCTGATCGTCAACAAGCCACAGAGCCTGCGTGACTGTAACGAAAAGCTGTTTACCGCATGGTTTGCCGATTTAACGCCGGATACCTTGGTCACGCGCAAAGCGGAGCACATTCGTGAATTTTACGCTAAGCACGGTGACATTATTCTGAAACCGCTCGATGGCATGGGCGGCGCATCGATTTTCCGCGTAAAAGCAGAAGATCCGAATCTGTCTGTGATTATTGAAACGCTGACCGAACACAGCAGCCGTTTCTGCATGGCACAGAATTTCCTTCCCGCGATCAAAGACGGTGACAAGCGTGTGCTGGTCGTGGACGGTGAGCCGGTTCCTTACTGCTTGGCGCGTATTCCAAAAAGCGGTGAAACCCGTGGCAACTTGGCCGCCGGTGGACGCGGTGAAGCGCGTCCATTGACCGAAAGCGATTGGGCGATTGCGCGTAAAGTTGCGCCAGTGCTGAAAGAGAAAGGCCTCATCTTTGTTGGTTTAGACATTATCGGCGATCGCCTGACTGAAATTAACGTCACGAGTCCGACCTGTGCGCGTGAGATTGAAGCCGCATTCCCTGATGTGTCCGTGACCGGCATGTTGATGGATGCGATTGAAAAGCGTATTGGTAAGAAGTAATTTTTTACCCCCGACCTGCTTGCGCGATATATGTTTGATCGTGCTTGCAGGTAGGGGTTATCTCCCGTGACATCCAGCCCAAAAATTCGCATACTGAAATTTCAGGATGAAATCACTATACCCCTGCACCTCAAAGGGCGGCGGGTATATTCACTGAATACACTTTAGTGAACACATAAACAAATACAGCGAGTTGAAGCCACGACGATGAATTTAGCGCATCATTTTCTTATAGCTATGCCTTCTATGCAGGACAGCCGATTCAAACGTTCCGTTATTTATGTGTGTGAGCATAATAAAGACGGCGCGATGGGTTTAGTCATCAATAAACCACTGGAACAGCTCACTCTGGGATCCCTATTGGAAAAGCTAAAAATCACACCCGAGCCAAGAGACGAGAAAATTCGGTTGGATAAACCGGTTATGTACGGTGGCCCATTGGCAGAAGATCGTGGTTTTGTGCTGCATACCCCACAGACAAATTTCGGCTCCAGCGTCGCGATTTCCGCTGAATGCATGATGACAACGTCTCGCGACGTGCTTGAAACGTTGGGAACTCAAGCACAGCCAAAAGATATTTTGGTTTCCTTGGGATATTGCAGCTGGGAAGCAGGGCAGTTGGAACAAGAGCTGCTGGATAATGCGTGGCTCACCGTTGAAGCCGATGCTCACATCCTATTCCATACGCCAATTTCAGAACGCTGGGTTAGCGCGGCTAAAAAACTGGGCGTTGATATTCGCAATATGGCTACTTCAGCAGGACACGCGTAATGGGTAACAGAACAATTATCGCTTTCGATTTTGGCACTAAAAGTATCGGTGCTGCGATTGGGCAAGAGATTACAGGTACGGCGCGGCCACTGGCTTCATTTAAGGCGAATGAAGGTTCACCAGACTGGACAAAAATTGAAAAAATTTTAAAGGAGTGGCAGCCCGATCTCGTGGTGGTTGGGCTACCTCTCAATATGGACGGCACGGAACAACCGGTTACCGCTCAGGCGCGAAAGTTTGCTAATCGCATTCATGGTCGTTTTGGTGTGCAAATTGCTTTGCACGATGAACGCTTGAGTACCGTCGAAGCGCGATCGCATCTTTTTGCCGGTGGCGGCTATCGTGCGTTGGATAAAGGTAGCGTCGATGCAGCTTCTGCGGTGATTATCCTTGAAAGCTGGTTTGATCAGCAGGTGGGATGAGCTGATTAATAATGGTAGAACAAGACAGGATGATCATCCTGTCTTGTTCTACCGGCCGCAGAAAAATGGCAAATTGTAGCTACATTGACCTTAGTGAGCAGGTTAGTGGCCCTGGTCATTTTTTATCCTCCCAAGTATTCCTTGTGCGTTTAATCGAGCAATATCTTGCTCAAAACTTAGCATTCCTTGCCGTTGTCCCGTTTGTAGGACGGTAGCTATCTGGTGCGCTTTTTCTTCACGGATTAAGTTACTGACGGCAGGAGTATTGAGCAGAAACTCAAACGCGGCGACTCTTCCTCCTCCTTGCTTGGGCAAAAGCTGCTGTGCCAGCACTGCTTGTAGGCTGCCTGCGATTTGTGTACGTACAAAATTTTTCTCTTCTGCAGGAAAAACATCAATCAGCCGTTCTACCGCTTGTGCGGCACCTCGCGTGTGTAGCGTCGCTAATACTAGGTGGCCCGTTTCTGCTGCCGTGAGGGCTAAACGAATGGATTCTGCATCGCGCAATTCCCCCAGCAATATGACGTCGGGATCTTCTCGTAACGCGGCGCGCAGTGCTTGGTTGAAGCTGGGTACATGAGAGCCAATTTCACGCTGTTGGATAAGCGATTGCTGTGGGATATGAATAAACTCCAAAGGATCTTCAAGCGTAATAACGTGCCATGGCTGATGGCGGTTTATATGGTTCAGCATGGCGGCAAGCGTTGTGGATTTGCCGCTGCCGGTTGCACCACAAACCAAGATGAGTCCTGAGCCAACCTCAAGGAGATGGGTGAGCGCCGCTGGCGCAGATAAATCATCCAGCGTCGGGATGGTATTTGGGATAATACGTAGGGCCAGCGAGGGGCCATGTAATTGCTGGAAAGCATTGACTCTGAGCCGGATGCCCCCATGTAGGTTTAAGGCGAAATCGACCTGATGCTGTTGTCGCCATAGGGTATCGGCCTCGGTGGGCAGATGCATCGCAAGCCAAGAGTCAATCTGGCGCGATGTTATCGGCTCAGCTTCTATTGTTTGCAGTGAGCCGTCGATACGAAGAATGGGCGGATATCCAGTGCAAAGATGCAGATCTGATGCGTTTTGCTTTACACTACGGGCCAATAAATCACAAAAATCCATTTAACCTCCTGAGCCAAAAATTATGAATAGCACTATCCAACAAAATTTAGAGGCCGTCAGGAGCCGTATTAGCGCTGCGGCTCAGGATTGCGGCAGGTCTCCAGAAGAAGTTACGTTACTTGCAGTCAGTAAAACTAAGCCTGTGAGCGCCATCGAAGAAGCGATTGCCGCAGGGCAACGGGCCTTCGGTGAAAACTACGTGCAGGAAGGGGTGAGCAAGATCCAGCATTTTGCACAGACGCCTCACGGAGCAGAGCTGGAGTGGCACTTTATTGGCCCACTGCAATCTAATAAAAGCCGCTTAGTTGCAGAGCATTTTGATTGGATCCATACCATCGATCGTGTGAAAATTGCTCAGCGCCTGAATGAACAGCGCCCAGCCGAATGCGCGCCGTTAAACGTGCTGATCCAAATAAATATTAGTGACGAAAGCAGCAAATCAGGTATTGAGCTGAGCGAACTTGATGCGTTAGCGGCGCAGGTCGCTGAAATGCCAAATCTTCGCCTGCGTGGTTTGATGGCCATTCCAGCGCCAGAAGAAGACCCTGCGAAGCAAAAAGCGGTGTTTGACCAAATGGAACAGGCGTTTTTGGCTCTTAAAACGCAGTATCCGCATATTGATACGCTATCGATGGGGATGACCCATGATATGGCGGCTGCGATTACCGCAGGCAGTACGCTGGTTCGCATCGGTACCGCGATTTTTGGTGCCCGTGATTACGGTACAACTTCATAATAATTATCAGTTTATAGACTGATTATTTTAATTTTCTTACTTACCTTACCATTTAACGGATAAAGGGTTTTTCATGCTAACACTGACTTTCTTGGTCAAAACTGTCATTGACCTTTACGTCATGATTTTATTGCTGCGGATCTGGATGCAATGGGCACGCACTGATTTTTATAATCCACTGTCGCAGTTTATTGTGAAAGTGACTCAGCCAATTGTAGGGCCGCTGCGTCGCGTAATCCCTTCACTGGGGCCGATTGATTCGTCTTCGCTGCTGGTGGCATTTTTGCTGATGACGATTAAATATCCGTTGTTGCTGTTGATCCAAAGCGGAGAGATCTCGCTTAGCCCGTACAACCTGCTATTTGGTCTGATTTCCGTTATTAAATCTGCGGGTTATTTGGTGTTCTGGGTAATTATCATCCGTTCTATCATGAGCTGGATTAGCCAAGGCCGCAGCCCAATGGATTATGTTTTGATGCAGCTGACTGAGCCGTTGATGTCGCCGATACGTCGTTTTCTTCCTGCGATGGGCGGCTTAGATTTTTCAGCCATGGTCGTGATCTTGGTGCTGTATATGCTGAATTATCTCGGCATGGATCTTCTGGGGCAGCTCTGGTTCTTGCTGTGAGTGGAATGAGTACAGACGCAATAAAGTTTGAGAATGATGCGCTGGTTTTACGCCTTTATATTCAGCCTAAAGCCAGCCGTGACCAGATTGTTGGGCTACATAGTGAAGAGCTAAAAGTCGCCATTACCGCACCGCCGGTAGATGGTCAGGCTAATGCTCATCTGCAAAAATTTATCGCCAAACAGTTTCGGGTCGCTAAAAGTCAGGTGATGATTGAGAAAGGGGAGTTGGGCCGGCATAAGCAGGTTCGCATTAACCAGCCTCAACAAATCCCTGATGTGATCTCTGCATTGTGCTCCCCTGAATAATTATTTTTCTACCGGCAGGCGTTAGCCTGCCGGTGCTATATATAGGATTTATCATGCAAAAAGTGGTATTGGCGACGGGAAATGCAGGCAAAGTTCGCGAGTTGGCAAGCTTGCTGGCCGACTTTGGCTTAGACGTTGTGGCGCAAACTGAATTGGGCGTGGACTCTGCGGAAGAAACGGGTCTGACATTTATTGAGAACGCGATTCTAAAAGCTCGCCACGCTGCGCAGATCACGGGGTTGCCTGCGATTGCCGACGATTCCGGTTTAGCCGTGGATGTTTTGGGCGGAGCTCCAGGGATCTATTCCGCGCGTTATGCGGGCGAAGATGCCAGCGACCGTCAGAATCTCGAGAAACTGCTGGTGGCGCTGAAAGATGTTCCCGAAGGCCAACGTCAGGCGCAATTCCACTGCGTATTAGTTTATTTGCGCCATGCCGAAGATCCTACGCCGCTGGTATGTCACGGCAGCTGGGCGGGTGAAATCAGTTTTGCTCCATCAGGCGACGGTGGTTTCGGCTACGACCCTATTTTCAACGTTCCTGAGTTAGGCTGTTCCGCGGCGCAGCTCAGTAAAGAGCAGAAAATTGCGGTTTCGCATCGTGGTAAAGCTTTGAAGCTGCTGTTGGAAGCGATGCGTAATGCTTAAGTTGCCCCCGCTTAGCCTCTACATCCATATCCCGTGGTGTGTGCAGAAATGCCCATACTGCGATTTTAATTCTCACGCTCAAAAAGGCGATATTCCTTCAACGGAATATGTCGACCATTTGCTGGCTGATTTAGATGCTGATGTGGCTCTTACCTCAGGGCGTGAAATTGGCACCATTTTTATCGGTGGTGGAACGCCAAGCCTGCTAAGCGCCGAAGGTATGCAGCGGTTGATGGATGGCGTGCGCGCGCGTTTACTGGTTGCGGCCAATGCGGAAGTGACCATGGAGGCGAATCCCGGCACCGTTGAAGCCGATCGCTTTAGCGCCTATCAGCGAGCCGGTATCAATCGTATTTCGATTGGTGTGCAAAGCTTTAGCGCGGAGAAGTTAACGCGATTAGGACGCATCCACGGGCCAGAAGAGGCCAAGCGCGCGGCACATCTGGCGCAAGGTCTAGGGTTACGCAGTTTTAATCTCGATTTGATGCATGGTTTGCCAGATCAGTCATTGGAAGAGGCGCTTGATGATTTGCGTCAGGCGATTGAACTGAACCCGCCGCATTTGTCGTGGTATCAACTCACCATTGAGCCGAACACGCTGTTTGGTTCGCGTCCGCCAAAATTACCGGATGACGACGCACTATGGGACATTTTCCAGCGCGGTGATGAACTGCTACGCGCAGCGGGGTATCAGCAATATGAAACCTCGGCCTATGCCAAGCCTGGTTATCAGTGCCAGCATAATTTGAACTACTGGCGCTTTGGTGACTATCTTGGGATTGGCTGCGGAGCACACGGTAAGGTGACGTTTGAAGATGGACGTATTTTGCGCACGGCCAAAACACGTCATCCGCGCGGTTATATGCAAGGGCGCTACCTCGATAAACAGCATGAAGTGGAGAATGACGATCGTCCGTTCGAGTTCTTTATGAACCGCTTTAGATTGCTTGAGCCTACGCCGCGTGCAGAATTCCAATTGTACACAGGGCTTGGCGAAGAGGTTATTCGTGCTCAGCTTGATGAAGCACTGGCACAGAATTATATCGTAGAAACCGATGAGTATTGGCAGATTACCGAGCACGGAAAACTGTTTTTGAATTCGTTGCTAGAGCTGTTTTTGTAACGGTTTTATCTCATTGTCTTCTGCTAGCCCTCCTCTTTACAGGGGAGGGCAGACTTCAGATCAGCGCTGGCGCAAGCCTAAATCAATGGTTGTTTTGCTTGGCTCACCGCCGATTTCACGGGTGAGTTTCGGCACCATATAGCCTGACACTTTCGTCATAAGTTCACGCATGATCAACCGTGCTTCATCATCTGGCACCATAAAATGCGCCGCACCCTGCACTCGATCGAGGACATGCAGGTAATAAGGCATAATTCCCGCATCAAACAGCGCATTGCTGAGATTAGCCAACGTATCGGCATTATCATTTACGCCGCGCAGCAAAACGCCTTGATTGAGAAGTGTGACGTTGGCGCGTTTGAGGCGCGTCATGGCATCACAAAACTCTGAGTCAATTTCATTGGCATGATTAACGTGAGTCACCAGCAGAATCTGTAAGCGTGACTGAGAGAAACGTTGGGTCAGCGCTTCGGTGATGCGAGCTGGGATCACCACCGGCAAGCGGCTATGGATGCGCAGCCGTTTAATATGTGGGATGGTTTCGATCTCGTCGAGTAACCAAGCCAGCTCGTGATCTTTCGCCATCAACGGATCGCCGCCGGAGAAAATGATTTCATCCAGTTCTGGCTGTTGGCGAATATAATCTAGGGCGTGACGCCAGTTGGCTTTATTTCCCTGATTATCCTGATAGGGAAAGTGACGGCGGAAGCAATAACGACAGTTAACCGCACAGCCGCCTTTGACCAACAGCAGCGCTCGGTTAATATATTTATGCAGCAGCCCTGGCACGGCGATGGCGTCGTCTTGTTCTTCCAACGGATCGGTTGAGTAGCCCGGTGTGGCGATAAATTCGTTGGCGGACGTCATGACCTGAAGGAGGAGCGGATCGTTCGGGTCGCCTTTTTTCATGCGCCGAGCGAAGGCATAAGGAACCCGCAGGGCGAAAAGACGCCGCGCATCGTGGCCTTTTTGCCATTCAGGGCTGTCAGAAAGTGCTAAATATTCAAGCAATTCTGCCGGTTCAGTAATAACATCGGCAAGTTGTTGCAGCCAATCTTCTCTAGACTGCGTATTTTGAGTTACAATATGTGCCATTTTTTTGGCTAAGCTACCAGTTATAAATAATTCAGAGGGCCTTTATGGCGACTTATTCTAGCAACGATTTCCGTCCCGGTCTTAAAATCATGTTCGAGGGCGAGCCTTATGCAGTAGAAAGCAGCGAGTTCGTTAAACCAGGTAAAGGCCAAGCCTTTGCTCGCGTTAAAATGCGTCGCCTGCTGACCGGCACCCGTGTTGAAAAAACCTTTAAATCTACTGACTCCGCAGAAGGCGCGGACGTTGTCGACTTGAACCTGACTTACCTGTACAACGACGGTGAGTTCTATCATTTCATGAACAACGAAACCTTCGAGCAGCTGGCTGCTGATGAGAAAGCTATCGGCGATAACGCTAAATGGATGCTGGATCAGGCAGAGTGTATCGTAACTCTGTGGAACGGCCGTCCAATTCAGGTGACTCCTCCAAACTTCGTAGAGCTGGAAATCGTTGATACCGATCCAGGTCTGAAAGGTGATACCGCAGGTACCGGCGGTAAACCTGCAACCCTGAGCACTGGCGCAGTGGTTAAAGTTCCATTGTTCGTACAGATCGGCGAAGTGATCAAAGTTGACACCCGTTCTGGCGAATATGTTTCTCGCGTTAAGTAATTGCGAAGAAAGCTAATTTGTTTTAAAAAAGCCGCGTATAACGCGGTTTTTTTTTACCCAAAAGGCTCGCATGAGGAACCCAGATAAATATGATAAAGAAAATCGTTGTGTTGGCATTGATGGTGAGTGCGTTAGCGACTTTGAGCGGTTGTAACACCGCCCGCGGATTCGGCGAGGATGTTCAGCATCTCGGTGGCGCGATTTCACGGGTTGCGAGCTAATTAATTAAGAGCGGTGATGTTTTTTCGCTTACTGCTGATTTCTTGTCTACGCTTAAAAGGCATTACTTTTAAAACTGCAGATAAGGAAGATAGCAATGATTAAGAAAAGCATCGCATTAGTATGTTCTCTGTTAGTTCTTGCCGCTTTGGCTGGCTGTAATACGACTCGCGGTGCGGGTGAAGACGTAGAAGCCGGTGGTCAGGCGATTCAGCGCGCCGCACAGTAGCTTTTATTTGCCATACGCTAGGGCGTTGTCTTGTTGCCTACGCCCTGATATTTCCTCTTCTTAACTTTTTCTCAAAACCATCGTATCCTAACGTCGTTTTATCATTCAAAAAACTGCGCAGGACGACCTGTGTACGTATCCTAATTCGGGGACGACCCCATCGTTGTGGATAAATCGCATGTCTTGGATCATTCTGATGGTCGCTGGTCTCTTGGAAGTTGTTTGGGCAATTGGCCTAAAATACACCCATGGTTTTTCTCGTTTAACGCCGAGCATTATTACTATCGCTGCCATGGTGGTGAGTATGGTGCTGCTGGCGCATGCGATGAAAACCTTACCGGCAGGCACCGCTTATGCCGTGTGGACGGGAATTGGTGCCGTAGGGGCGGCCATTATGGGGATTGTACTGCTAGGGGAATCTGCGAGCCTGCCAAGAATTATCAGCCTGTGTCTGATCGTTATCGGAATACTGGGTTTGAAATTCAGTAGCCAATAATCTTAGCCTCGCTCGCGTTATAGCTCGCCTCTAATGAGGCGGGCTCATATCGATAGGCGATTGGTTCGCCCAAATTAAATCCTGAGTTTTAAATCCATAGCGTTGGGCGGTTGCCAGCAACTTTTGCTTCACGTTGTCATCCAATGTCGGTGTACGCGCCAGTATCCATAAGTAGTCCTTATTGGGTCCGCAAATCAGCGCGTAGCGATACTCGCTATCCAACTCAATCACGTTGTAACCACCATAGAATGGGCCGAAGAAAGACACTTTGAGCGAAGCAATATTCGGCGACTGAACGAAATAAGCTTTGCCGATGCTCTCCTTCCATTGGTTTTTTTCAGTGTTGAATCCACGATTAACGACCTTTACACCACCGTCTTCCCGCATGCTGTAGTGGGCTGTGACGTGATCTAACCCCTGTTCAAAGGGATGATTGAGGCGGGCAATTTCATACCAGTTGCCAAGATAGCGGGGCAGTTGAAAGTCGCTAACGACGGTGACGTCAGGTGGCGGCTTAGTACTACAGCCAACGGAGAGCAGCGCTGTAATCACAGCGGCAATGCGAGACCAAACAGGCATAACGGCTCCTTTTCAAACGGATACCGTTAAAGTGTAGACCTGATAGCGGGAATCTAACTAATAAAAAAGCCTCCCGGAGGAGGCTTTTATACAGCGAAGTGACTCATTACAGCGTGAATACGCCGATCAGCGCAACTACGCTCAGAATCGCTGCTAAACCGTAGAACACCCACTTACCGGCAGGTACGTGGATTTTCAGGTCATGCATCATGTGATGCAAACGGTGCAAACCACACCACAGCGGCAGAATGATCATCAGCAGCCAGAAAATACGGCCAATGAAGCTCTGGCTGAAGCTCAGCGCACGTTCGAAAGTCAGGGCATCTGGGAACCAGCCCAGAGGCAGCATGATGCCAACGATCAGAATTACGACGGGCGCAATGATTGCACCCCACATGCCGCCTGCACCAAATAGCCCCCAGAAAACCGGCTCGTCAGAACGTTTGTATACTTTATTATCCACAATGTTCTCCTTTACGGTTATAGCAGGGTAACGGCCAAAATGACCACGGTCGCAATGATGGTCACCGCCCAAAGGGCTTTGATCACCGGACCAGGGCCCATTTTCGTGTCACCAACCACGATATTGGCCGCTTTTGGAGCAAGCTCAAACCAAGTTTTGGTATGAAGTGCAGCCAGAAGCAATGAGATGATGTTTAGGATCAGCACCAGTGGGTTCTGCAAGAAAGCGACAAAGCTTTCCCAGCCAGCAGCGCCATCTTTCATGGAGAAAATTCCATAAATCAGCACGATGCTGAACCATACGTTGCCCAGAGCAGAGCTCTCACGCAGCATATAGAACTTGTAGAAACCGAGCTTCTGCCACCAGTTAGCCTGCATACCGCGCACATAAGGTTTGCGTTTAGTTGAAGTCGTCATTGATTCATCCTCCCTTATTGCGGTTTCAGCATCGCGATCATGAAGTCTTTCGCACTTTCAACTTTGCCTTGCTGGATAGCAGCGGCTGGGTCGACGTGTTTTGGACAAACTTCTGAGCAATAACCGACGAAGGTACAAGTCCAAACGCCGTTATCGGAGTTCAGAACAGGCATACGCTCTTTCTTCCCGTGGTCACGGGTATCCAGATTGTAACGGTGTGCCAGAGTGATAGCGGCTGGGCCGATGAACTCAGGGTTCAGACCAAACTGTGGGCAGGCTGCGTAGCACAGACCACAGTTAATGCAGCCGGAGAACTGATGGTATTTTTCCATCTGTGCTGGGGTCTGCAGGTTGGTGCCGTCTTCTGGTTTACGGTTGTTACCGATGATGTATGGCTTAATGGCTTCCAGACTTTCGATAAAGTGAGTCATATCGACCACCAGATCGCGTTCTACTGGGAAGTTGCCTAACGCTTCAACGCGCATACCGGTTGGGTAGTCACGCAGGAAGGTTTTACACGCCAGCTTAGGCACGCGGTCAACCATCATGCCGCAAGAACCACAGATTGCCATACGGCAAGACCAGCGGTAAGACAGGTCGGCAGCCAGATTATCTTTGATGTAGCCTAACGCATCCAGCAGGGAAGTCGTTTCGTCATACGGGACGTCATACGTCACGAAATGCGGCTCGGCATCCTGTTCTGGGTTATAGCGCATGACTTCCATTTTCAAGATTTTCATCTCAGCCATTCGCTTGCTCCTTATTCTTTGCATCCTGAGCTTCTGCTTCAGCACCGTATACACGTTTTGCTGGTTGCAGTTTGGTAATTTTCACGTCGCTGTATTCAATGCGTGGCGCGAGGCCGTCGGCATTTTTGAATGTCAGAGTGTGCTTCAGGAAGTTAACGTCATCACGCTCGGTACAACCTTCATCCAGACGCTGATGTGCGCCACGGGATTCTTTACGATTGATTGCCGCATGAGCCATACATTCAGCCACGTTCAGGCCGTGACCCAATTCGATGGTGTACAGCAGGTCGGTATTGAAGACGCTAGAGTTATCAGTGATTTTGACGCGTTTGAAACGTTCTTTCAGCTCGGCCAATTTATCAACGGTTTTCTGCATCAGGTCAGTCGTACGGTAGATACCACAGCCTTCTTCCATTGACATGCCCATCTCGTCACGGATTTTCGCCCAGCTTTCAGTACCTTCCTGATTAGCCAGTGCGTGCAGACGTGCTTCAACGTCTTTTGCCTGTGCATCTAGCGCGCTGCCGTTAGCCGGGGTGGCTTCCTGTGAGCGCTGAACCGCGTGTTCGCCCGCAACGCGGCCAAATACCACCAGCTCTGCCAGAGAGTTAGAACCCAGACGGTTTGCACCGTGCAGACCAACAGAAGAACATTCACCCACGGCGAAGAGACCCTGAATACGGGTTTCGCAGTTCTGGTTGGTTTCAATACCACCCATGGTGTAGTGCGCGGTTGGACGAACGGGGATCGGCTCTTTAACTGGATCGACGCCCACGTAAGCTTTAGATAGCTCACAGATGAACGGCAGACGCTCCAGCAGTTTTTTCTCGCCCAGATGACGCAGGTCCAGATAGACCACATCGCCGCGCGGAGTAGAGATGGTGCGGCCAGCGCGCCATTCGTGCCAGAATGCCTGAGAAACTTTGTCGCGTGGACCCAGTTCCATGTATTTGTTTTTTGGTTCGCCGAGCGGGGTTTCAGGGCCCATTCCGTAGTCTTGCAGATAGCGATAGCCATCTTTGTTGACCAGAATACCACCTTCACCACGACAGCCTTCAGTCATCAGGATCCCTGAGCCCGGCAGGCCGGTTGGGTGATACTGAACAAACTCCATATCACGTAAAGGAATACCGTGATCTAACGCCATGCCCATACCGTCGCCGGTAACGATGCCGCCATTGGTGTTGTAGCGATACACACGGCCTGCGCCGCCTGTTGCCATAACCACGGCGTTTGCACGGATCTGAACCAGAGTACCTTCCATCATATTCATGGCAACAAGGCCGCGTGCTTTGCCTTCGTCGACCAAAATGTCGAGAACGAAGTGCTCATCAAAGCGCTGAATCTGTGGATATTTTAAAGAAGTTTGGAAAAGAGTGTGCAGCATATGGAAGCCGGTTTTATCCGCGGCGAACCATGTACGCTCAATCTTCATCCCGCCAAAACGGCGAACGTTAACGGAACCGTCAGGTTTACGGCTCCAAGGGCAACCCCATTGCTCAAGCTGAGCCATTTCGCGAGGACAGTTATGGACGAAATGATCGACCACATCCTGTTCACAAAGCCAGTCACCACCAGCAACGGTATCGTTGAAATGGTAGTCGTATGAGTCGTGAGCCTGAGTAACGGCTGCTGATCCGCCTTCTGCGGCCACAGTGTGGCTACGCATTGGATATACTTTAGAGATAAGCGCGATCTTCAGTTGAGGGTTGGCTTCCGCTGCTGCAATTGCTGCACGTAAACCAGCACCCCCTGCCCCGACGATGGCAAGGTCTGCGTTAAAGGTTTGCACTGCATTCCTCCGGGTGATCAATTGTCAATATCAATTAAAATGAATAACCATTCCAAATGTCGCACTAAGAGAAGTAGTAGCAGATATTCAAACAGTTGCTCTCTTTAGTGCGCATCGGGAATGGCTAAGATTTATAAGTTCAAGTGATAAAATTATACCTAAAACGAAGTAGTAGAAACTTGATGTGATCGATTGTTTTGCTGTTTTCCCTACTAACCGTAGTACAAAAATGTGATATCAGCGCTATTTCTGTCTGTTCTCGTGGTTTTTATGTATTTTATGTTCTTTTTAAAGAATATAGAGCAGCCAATAGTTTTGCTGTGTGGTTATTAGCTCACTCAGTGAGCGCCAATGGTTTGTCTGCCTGCGATGATGCGGGTAGACTGCACATCCTGTTTTATAGCGGAGTAATTATCATGAGCGAAACGGCAAGCTGGCAGCCAAGTGCCCCTATCGCCAATTTGTTGAAGCGCGCGACAATCGTGTCCACCATTCGTCGATTCTTCTCGGACCGCGGTGTTCTTGAAGTCGACACGCCGGCAATGAGCCAGGCAACGGTAACGGACATTCATCTTGTGCCATTCCAAACCCATTTTGTGGGCCCCGGTGCGGCGCAGGGCATGACGCTATACATGATGACCAGCCCGGAATATCACATGAAGCGCCTGTTAGCGGCGGGCAGTGGGCCGATTTATCAGCTCGGTAAAAGCTTCCGCAATGAAGAGTCAGGCCGACATCATAATCCTGAATTCAGCATGCTGGAGTGGTATCGCCCACACTACGACATGTACCGTTTAATGAATGAGGTCGACGATCTTCTGCAACAGGTATTGGAATGCGACAGCGCCGAAACGCTTTCCTACCAGCAGGCGTTTATTCGTCATTTAGATATGGACCCGCTTTCTGCCGACAAAGTACAGCTGCGCGAAGTGGCGGCGAAGCTCGATCTGAGCAACGTAGCCGACCAAGAAGAAGATCGCGATACGCTGCTACAGCTGCTGTTTACCTTTGGCGTTGAGCCAAATATTGGCCGTGATAAGCCAACGTTTGTGTACCACTTCCCAGCCTCTCAGGCTTCATTAGCGCAAATCAGCACCGAAGATCACCGTGTGGCAGAGCGCTTTGAGGTCTATTACAAAGGCATCGAGCTGGCGAATGGTTTCCATGAGTTAACGGATGCTCGCGAGCAGCGTATGCGTTTTGAGCAAGATAACCGTAAACGCGCCGCAATGGGTCTGCCAGAGCATCCACTGGATGAGAATCTGCTGGCGGCACTAGAGCACGGTTTGCCGGATTGCTCGGGTGTGGCACTTGGCGTTGATCGATTGATCATGCTGGCGCTAAAAGCAGAACGGTTAAGTGAAGTGATTGCGTTTCCGGTGGATAGGGCGTAGGTCATTTTTGGCTGAGGCACGCCGCCTTGTATTTAGAATCTTTTATGTGAGAGCGATGAAAGATTTCGTCCGCCCGTGAGCAGTTGTGTTTCCATGAAACCGCAGACGTAGGCGTCTTATTAAGGCGGTTCAAGCAACGCCGCCTTGTATTTAGAATCTTTTATGTGAGAGCGATGAAAGATTTCGTCCGCCCGTGAGCATTTGCGTTTCCATGCAACCGCAGACGTAGGCGTCCGAGAAGAGGTTGCCAGCGCGCAACCTCTTCACTCTCGCGCTTTTCACCGAGTCGTTTGGCCGACCGGTCTCGGAGCGCACGTCCTGTGCGCCCTCAACCTGCCACCAGCATCCCTGCTGGCGGCTCTAAAATGCATTCTTTAAACATAAAAAAGACAAAAGATACTTCTATCTTTCGGTTTTCTTTTAGTTGCTTAAGTCTTGGTAGTGCGAGCCGCCGGTACAGGGATGTACCGGTGGAGTTTGGGGCGCCCGGGATGGGCGATACCAAACCGTAGCGGAGATGGCGTCTCGGATAAAAGCGCGAGGATTGAAGGGGCGCGCGCTGGCGCCCCTCATCGGTCGCCTGCTACGCAGTTTGTATGTGAATGCAGCAGCGGATAGGCGAACGAAACCTTACACCTTCATGACATATACGACAGACGGAATTTTTGGATAATCGAGCCATAAAAACTACAACCCCCCAGTCGTAAACGTTCTTCTCATACTTCCCCGCGCCTGTCGCAATGTATCAGTGCTCACTTGGAACGGTGGGAACGGCAGCTTCAGATCGTGCTGCTGGAAGCCAGCCAAGATCAACTGATGGATCTCATGACGCAGTGGCATACGGTGCGCCATTTCAGCGGCATAAATACGCAGCTCGAAAATCTGGATCCCTTGCTGTATATCCACCAGATAAGCCTCTGGCGCAGGTGTATCGAGCACCAGCGAGCATTTTGATGCCGCTTCAAGCAGAACGTCTGTGACCTCTTGGCTACTGGCTGTGGCTTCGGCAGGCACGGTAAGCACTACGCGGGTGACGGCATCGCTTAGCGACCAGTTGATAAACTGCTCGGTGATAAAGGCCTTGTTGGGCACAATGATCTCTTTGCGGTCCCAGTCTGAAATCGTGGTGGCGCGCGTATTGATTTTGGTTACGGATCCGGTGAGATCGCGGATGGTTACGGTATCTCCGATGCGGATCGGCTTTTCAAACAGGATGATCAAGCCGGAGGCAAAGTTAGCAACGATCTCCTGTAAACCGAAGCCCAAACCTAAGGTCAGCGCGGCGACCAACCATTGTAATTTTGCCCACTCAATGCCCAGCATTGAGAAACCAATCAGGCCGCCAATCAACAACAACAGGTATTTGGTGATGGTGGTAATGGCGTATCCGGTACCTGGCGTTAGATCAAGATGTTGCAGCAACCCAAGCTCCAGCAGCGCGGGCAGATTCTTGACGAGCTGCACCGTGACGATCATGACTAATATCGCGATCAGCACTGCCCCGAGCGTAATAGGCTGCAGGCTTTCAACCCCCTGCGATGAGCTGGTGACATCCCACAGACGAATGTTTTCCAAAAACGCGAAGGCTGAATGCAGTTCAGACCACAGCCAGATCAGCGAGACCAGCGCAATCATGGTAAGAATCGAACGAACCAAACGAAGCGATTGAGCGCTGATAGCGTCGAGATCGACCACTGGCTCTTCAATGTCCTGACTTCCTTCAACACTGTGCGGAGTCGAGTCCTCTTCACCCTTGGTACGCTTTTCTAAACGCTCTGCGCGGCGCTGTTTGGCTCGCTCAAAGGCAATACGGCGGCGCTGAATCAACATCCAACGGCGAATGATGTAATACACCACCAGCAAGATGAACCAGATGGCCACCGAGCTCTCTAAACGGGCTAATAAAATTTGCGCCGTGTTGAAGTAGCCCAGCAGGGAAGCGAAAGCGGCTACCAGCGGTGCACACAGCAAAATCCACCATAGCGCGTGGTTGATCAGGTTTTCGCCGTCGCCCTGTTTGTTGAGGTAAAGCGGAATTCCTGCCCGCTTCAGGCTGGTGGTTAGTAGGCTGAGCGCCACACACAGCATGATGAAACAGGCGCGCCCCAGCGAGCCTGCAAAGGCGCGATCGTCGAGATTATCGAAGGTGACAAGCGCCATCAGCAGCGGCACGATTAACCAAATTGACATGAGGTAGTAGCGCATTGCGCGCTTAACCTGTTGTTCTTCCCAACGGAAATGCGCAATGAACAACCCGTTTGGATGAGCAAATGCGGCGCTGATCATAAATGCCCACAGCACTGGCAGCGCGGCCGTTACGCCATCACCAATAGCAACGGCCATCGGGTAGGGCCATGCATTTTGTAATCCATAACCTAACGCCGCCCACAGCACCGGCAGCGGCAACGCCACGAGAATTGACCAGAACACCGTGCGCAGCGTGAGCGAAATATGGTCTTGGGTCACCTTACCGACCTTGCTGCTGGCGCGCTCCATAAAGGCCTGATAATGGCGGCGAGAATAAAAACTGAAGCCAACCAGTAGCAGGGCACCAAACAGCGGCAACAGCGTTTCTTTGGTGGTGATCATCATGAGAAACGCTTGGCTAAGCTGAGAAAGCGTATCCAGCGACAGCAGGCGGTTGAGGCTCTGAATCACGTCGAGCGGTGCACTCACGCTGAGAGGATCAACGTCCGCCGCCCAGAAAAGATAGCGGTGGGTGGCGTCTTTAATTTCGGTCAGCGCATCAATAAGCTGGGTGTTAGCGACTTTAAGCTTGGTTAATTCTAGGATTTGCGAATCACAGCCGGAAAGCAGTGAGTTCAGTAACTCGCGCTGTGTTTTAAGCTGGGGCTGTAACAACCGCTGCTGCGAAGCCGTTAAAGGCTTACCGTCGTTTTGCTTGTAGTCGGCGGCTGGTTCAATTTTGTTGAGCAGGTTTTCAAAGGATAAACGCTGCACACGTAGTTTGGCCATATCGCCATCGAGCTGCTGCGGTTTAGGCATATCAGGCAAGCGTGCAACCTGTGCACGTAGCGTTTCCCCCAACGCGGTGGAAACTCCTAGCCATTGGGCCTGTTCACGAATGGTGCTTAGAGCCTGACGTACCTGAATGGTTTGCGCTGCGGCGGTTCGCTGTTGGTTGGCAATATCATCCATGCGCGCCGCTTGCTCATTTAATGCGCGAGACAGTTCCTGGTTGATTTTCAGCTGTTCGGAAATTGATTTGGGCAAATCCCCGCTTTGTTCAACTAATTGCTGAGTTCGTTCTAAGGCTTGTTCGGCTTCACGTTGCCGTTGAGTATTCAGCGAGTTACGTAAATCCTGTAACTGAAGATCGAGGCGCTCATGGCGCTTGCGGAGTACATCTGCCTGTAAACGTGCCAATTCCTGACGGTTATTGGCAGAAAGCTGTTCCAACTCTAATTCGTCGACCAACGCTTTACGCGCTGCGACCTCGGCCTGTAGCTGGTTTGATTGCGCTTGCGCCAAAGGGGTACTGGTGACGACCAGATTTTGCAGACGGCGTTCGGCCTCGGTTAAGTCCTTGCGGGCAGTGGCCTGCTTGAGAGGAACCTGACTTAACGAATCACTGATGGCACGCGAACGGTCAAGTTCTTGCTGTAGCTGGCGTGAAACTTCGAGTAATTGGCTGCTAATTTGCAGAATTTGTTGTTCTGCGTCGCTAGCCGGTATGGATGCCGCGGGCAGCGGAGGAGTGCTTTCATCGCTGAGCTGCTGGCGGAGTTCGCGCGTGAGTTTGGGGAAATCGCTGATGGATTTCTGATATTGCTGAGTACGTTGAGCAGACTCTTTACTCTCATTGATCCAGTTAAGTGCGCTCTGAAGCGCCTCAACCAGTTCAGCCTGATTGGGGGTATTTTTATTGGATTCGGCTTGTTTGAGTTCTTGGGCGAGCTGTTGCTCATTCAGTGCGGCGTTCGCACTAAGTGGAAGGGATAACATCAGTAACCCGGTTATCAACAATTTGGTAATCAGGCGCATAACTCTTCCTTTCTTTTTACGAACGTTTCTCGGATTAATTCTTTATACCCGTCATACTTCAAGTGGCATCTTTGTTGGCTTTCCTCGCTCACCCCAGTCATTTACTTATGTAATCTCCTAGGGATTCACTGCGTCGCCGCCTCAATGCGACTTGAATTATTTTGGGTATATAAACTAAAGAATAAAGGCGGGAAAGATGGCAAGCCCACATCAATTGTGGCTTGCCACTACGCGTTTTACTCTGCGGCAGGTGTTTCGGTCTGCTCTCTGGTGTCTTCGGCGATCACGGTTTCTACTGGTGCAACGGCATTAACGCTGTGAGCAAATTCAGCCCCCATGAGCGTTTTGGCTCCGCTGGCTAGGGTGGCGATAAATTCGATACGGTTGGCGGCAAACAGGTTGATAACCGTAGAGCCAAGTTTGAAGCGACCCATTTCTTCGCCTTTTTTCAGCACTACTGCGCCTTCATTACCCGCTGTTGGATAAGTCCAACGCTGAATAATGCCTTCGCGAGTCACGTTAACCGTACCAGACCAAACGGTCTCGATGCTGCCGACAATGGTTGCGCCAACTAAAATCTGCGCCATTGGGCCGAAATCTGTGTCAAAAATGCAAATTAGACGCTCGTTGCGTGCGAACAGATTAGGAACGTTAGCGGCGGTAAGCGGATTTACTGAGAACAGATCGCCAGGAACGTAGATCATTTCACGCAAAACGCCGTTACAAGGCATATGCACACGGTGGTAATCACGTGGCGACAGGTAGGTCGTGGCAAAATGACCATCTTTGAACTCTTCGGCTAACAAATAGTTGCCCGCTAACAGGGCTTCTAAAGAGTAGTCATGGCCTTTGGCCTGCAAGATTTTACCCTGTTCGATTTTGCCTAATTGGCTGATTGCGCCATCGGCAGGTAAAACCAGCCCGTCTGCGTGGTCGGCGACCGGACGCACACCGCTGCGCAGTGGGCGAACAAAGAATTCATTAAATGTTTTGTAGTGCTCAGGGTTCGGATAGAGCGCTTCTTTCATATTTACTTTGTAATAGGCAACGAAAGCTTTGATAACCGCTTGAGTCAGCCATCCAGCCTTTTTGTTCGCGCCCCAACCAGCAAGACGAGTCAGGCCTTGTTTTGGCAGTAAATATTGAAGTTTAATTTTAATGCTATCGAGCACGTTAGCCTCTTCCAATGGGTCAGTTTCCGAGGGACGCTGAAATAAAAATCTGCGCCGTCGGAATAAATTCTCAATAAATTGGTCTGCTTTTTAACACTTCGCATGCTGATTTTCCACCTTCCAAAGCGTGGTGGATAACATGCCACTAAAGCAAAACCGTGATGCTTTTGCGGTGACTTAGGTCACATTGAGGCCGCACCAGATAGGCACGCCCGTATATATTATCAATATTTGAGGCCGCATCGCGAGAGATGTACTAACGTGATACGACCACAATTATTTGATAAATCATTCAATAATCAGAAAATTCTAATCTTCATTAAAGAAATTTTTACGCGTTTTTACCTGCGACATACTTTCTAAAATGCGGTGATAGTTATCATAGCGCTCTTCGGCAATTTCGCCGTTTTCTGCGGCTTCACGCAGCGCACAGCCCGGATCGTTGTCGTGCTTGCAGTCGCGGAATTTGCAGCCACCGAGGTATTTACGGAATTCAATGAAGCCCAACGTAACCTGCTCTGGATCGAGATGCCATAGGCCAAACTCGCGGATCCCTGGGGAGTCGATAATATCACCACCCTGTGGGAAGTGATAAAGACGTGCCGCCGTGGTGGTGTGCTGACCTAAGCCTGAGTTATCAGAAACTGCACCGACCAAGATAGGGTTGAGTTCTGGCAGTAGGGCATTGAGCAGGCTCGATTTTCCCACGCCGGACTGGCCGGCAAAAATACTGATGCGATCGGTGAGCGCATTCTGTAGTTCAGCGATACCTTCCTGCGAGTGGCTCGATACCATCAGTACGCGATAGCCAATATGGCGATAGATATCCATCGCTTCTTCGACAAATTTACGGCCTTCTTCATCCAGCAAATCGATTTTGTTGAGCACAATCAATGGCTCAATTTCCAACGTTTCACAGGCGACCAGATAACGGTCGATAATATTCAGCGACAGCTCGGGCAAAATGGCCGACACAATAACGATTTGGTCGATGTTGGCGGCAATCGGTTTTAGGCCGTCATAGAAATCAGGACGAGTTAGCATTGAGGTGCGTTCGTGCACGGCTTCCACAATGCCTTTTACGCCCGGCTGTGCGCCAGAACGCCACACCACGCGATCGCCGGTAACCAGTGAACGAATGGTTCGACGGATATTACAGCGATGCTGAGTGCCATCGGCGGCTTCAACGTCGGCATGTTTGCCGAACCGGCTGACAACAATCCCTTCTTGTGGCTCGCCAAACAGGGAGTCATCCAGTTCTGGTCTATTATCAGTTTTGGTCAGGCGACGCTGATGGTTTGCCTGAACACGGCGTTGTTGGCCTTTCGATAGTTTGTTCTTACTCACTGCGCCTCACTCATTTGTTTGAACGAACTCGACGTTAGTTTGATGCAGCGCCAGGCTCGGCGGGCATACAAACCCATATCAAAAACGAATCTGAAGTTGACGACCATCGCTCGTTGTCGCCAAAAAGACTATGATACACGCTATTGATGAAGAAGAAGAGCCGAGGCCGCAATGAGTGGAAGTGAAACAAATTTAATCTGGATCGATTTAGAAATGACGGGGCTCGATCCCGAAGTCGATCGCATCATTGAGATTGCGACGTTGGTGACCGATGCCAATTTGAATATTCTGGCGGAAGGGCCGGTGATTGCGGTACACCAATCGGATGAGCAGCTGGCGCTGATGGATGAGTGGAACGTGCGCACCCATACCGGCAGCGGCTTAGTTGATCGTGTCAAAGCCAGCACCATCGATGACGCAACCGCAGCACAGAAAACCATTGAGTTCCTACAGCAGTGGGTGCCCGCGGGCGTTTCTCCAATCTGCGGTAATAGCGTTGGGCAGGATCGTCGCTTCCTGTTCCGGTATATGCCTGAGTTGGAACAGTATTTCCACTACCGCTATCTGGACGTGAGTACGCTAAAAGAATTGGCGCGTCGCTGGAAACCAGAGATTTTGCCTGGTTTCAAAAAGCAGGGTACGCATCAAGCCTTGGATGATATTCGCGAATCCGTGGCTGAACTCGCCTATTACCGTGAAAACTTTATCAAGCTTTAAGCGTTAGCACTTTGAAACGTTAGCACTTTGGAACGTTAGCACGATGAAGCGTTAATACGCTGCGATGAGGATTTCTAGCGGATCTTCATCGCGGTATTTACGCTGCGAACCACCGATATTTAACGCAATAGTTGTTTTTTATCCGGATGTTGTCGATAATTCGCCCTTGTTGCCGTTTTTATCGGCAAACGAACGAAATTTAAAAAATTTTCTTGTTAGGGGCTTGCAGGGGAAAGAAATTCTCGTATAATGCGCTCCCCGTACCGACACGGAATTACGAGTTCTTCGGATATCGTTTTAATCAGTGTTTGATACGAAAATGCACGACAATGCGGGAATAGCTCAGTTGGTAGAGCACGACCTTGCCAAGGTCGGGGTCGCGAGTTCGAGTCTCGTTTCCCGCTCCAAATTTAGAAGGTCGCTTAGGCGGCTGAAAGTAAAAAAGCAGTACCTATACCAAGTTGCGGGAATAGCTCAGTTGGTAGAGCACGACCTTGCCAAGGTCGGGGTCGCGAGTTCGAGTCTCGTTTCCCGCTCCAATTTCTAACGCCGTTATTACTGACCCAGTAGTAAGGTGTCGATGCTAAAGCGTCAAATGCGGGAATAGCTCAGTTGGTAGAGCACGACCTTGCCAAGGTCGGGGTCGCGAGTTCGAGTCTCGTTTCCCGCTCCAATTTTCTTCTTAAATAATTCTAAATTCAGCGATGCCTCATGTGGGCAGTTTCTCTATTTGTCATAATCAGTATGATTTTCATGAACAGAGTTATCCACAGGCTAGCCAGCATATCTTTCTCATACCTTCCTAGAACCAGCACAAGACCATTAAATTAACTTTTTGATTTAACTGAATTAATTTAATGTTAAAAATGACATATGGATCACTTGCACTTTGTCTTGCTGTTGAATCACAAACTAAATTTATTTTTATGCACAGGCGAAGGGCAACAAAATTTAACGCTGATAAACATGATATTCCCAGTCGGTCATGCGTCTCTCGGTAGGCCTTTCTCAATGGCTCTAATAAGCCGTTTCTGTTGGCTGGTCTGAATTTCTATTACGTTTTCACTACGTTTTTCTTGCTGCTGTTTAACCGCCCATTCGATATGTTCATCTAAAACTTCAGACAATCCCCTTCTTGATTGCAGCAGAGGAATAATCTGTGCGTCGTAGGGAGCATTACCCAAAGCGACGCTAATATTACGCAGCCAGCGTAGATGCCCAATGCGACGAATGGCTGAACCCTCGGTGATTTTTAGGAAAGTCTTTTCATCCCACTGAAACAGCGCGATCAATTCAGGCGTGTGCAGATTTTGGCGCGGGCTAAAATCACCTTCTTCTGTTAGCTGAGAAAAACGATTCCACGGGCAGATCATCTGGCAGTCATCACATCCATAGATTCTGTTGCCCATCAGCGGCCGGAACTCTTCCGGTATGGCGCTTTCTAGCTCGATGGTGAGATAGGAAATGCAGCGGCGGGCATCCACGACATAAGGCTCAACAATTGCGCCGGTTGGACACGTGGTGATACAGGCCACGCAGCGGCCGCATTGCTCGTCTTGGGGCTTATCAATAGGGAGTGGGAGATCGAGTAATAGTTCACCTAAAAAGAACCAGGAACCGGCCTCTTTGTTTAAAATAAGTGAGTGTTTACCAACCCAGCCAATTCCGGCTTTAGCGGCTAGTGGGCGTTCTAAAATGGGGGCGGAGTCCACAAATGGGCGAGAGTTAACGTCGATACCAACGCAATACTCTTGGATCATATCGCCTAAACGCTTAAGTCGATTACGTAGCAGTTTGTGATAATCCCGCCCAAGGGCGTAGCGGCTCACATAGCCTAGCTGTGGATTTTTGAGTGTTTTAGCAAAAGACGCGTTTGCTGGAAGATAGTTCATGCGCACGCTGATAACCCGCAGGGTGCCGGGATGTAATTCGTGTGGTCTGGCTCGCATCATGCCGTGGCGCGCCATCCACTCCATCTCACCGTGATACTGCTTATCCAGCCATGCCTGCAGGCGCGGCTCTTCAACCGAAAGGTCGGTATCACATATTCCAACCTGCTGGAATCCTAGCGATTGCCCCCATTGCTTGATATGTTGGGCTAACTGATTGAGATCGAGGGGGTGTGTCATGACGGGCCATTTTCAGAAACATTTCAACTCCAGTTTACCATATTCTGTTTATCCTGCGGATAACGTCCGTGAGCTTGAGCAGCGAGCGGTATCTGAGCTGGGATTGTCTTTGTATCAGCTAATGGAACGTGCGGGACAGGCGACTTTCCATCGTGCGCGGCAATTTTATCCCACCACTCGCCGCTGGTTAGTGTTGTGCGGTCATGGCAATAATGGTGGTGATGGCTATGTCGTAGCGCGTCTAGCGCGGCAATTAGGCATTCAGGTCACGTTGGTTGCGGTTGAGCATAATGGGCCGTTACCGCCGGAGGCGCAGCAGGCACGGGATGCATGGATACGCACCGGTGGCGAGATTCAGGGCGTTAACACGGAATTTGCTGGTGATATTGAACTGATTATTGATGGCTTGCTCGGCATTGGTTTACGTGCGGCACCGCGTGAGCCGTATGCGTCATTGATTCAAGCGGCAAATCAGCATCCTGCCCCGATACTCTCGCTTGATATTCCCTCTGGTCTGAACGCCGATACCGGCCATGCCGATGGCGCTGTTATTCAGGCTCAGCACACTCAAACGTTTATTGCCTGCAAACCTGGGCAGCTCACCGGATATGCCCGCGATGTGATTGGCTCATTACATTGTGACGGGTTAGGGTTATCTCACTGGCTCAAAAAGCAGAATGCGCCGATTGCGCGACTTGATGCCAGTCTGCTGAATACCTGGCTGCATCCTCGGCGCCCTTGTTCACATAAAGGCGATAATGGCCGTCTCGTGCTGATCGGCGGCGATCACGGTATGGCTGGCGCTATCCGAATGGCGGGTGAGGCCGCGCTGCGTAGCGGTGCTGGGTTAGTGCGAGTACTTACTCACATTGAGCATATTGCGCCATTGCTGACGTCGTGCCCTGAGATGATGGTGCAGGCGTTAACCAAAGCCTCGCTTGAGGCCGCGCTTGATTGGGCTGACGTGATTGTGATTGGCCCCGGCTTAGGTCAAACGGCGTGGGCGGGCCAAGCTGTGCAGCAAGTTCAGCGTTTCGACAAACCGATGCTGTGGGATGCTGATGCGCTGAATTTATTGGCAGAGTCACCGAGCGTGAATTCGCAGCGCATTTTGACACCACATCCTGGCGAGGCGGCAAGGCTACTAAATTGCAGTGTGGCTGAGATTGAACTAGATAGAATAAAGGCGGTAAAAAAACTTCAGCAAAAATATGGCGGTGTGGTGGTGCTAAAAGGTGCCGGAACGCTGATTGCCAGCGAAAAAAAAGTATCCGTCGCGGACGTGGGGAATCCTGGAATGGGAACCGGCGGGATGGGAGACGTTTTGTCTGGTATTATCGGTGGTTTGCTGGCACAAAAGCTTCCGCTGTATGATGCTGCCTGTTCAGGATGTGTGGTACACGGTGCGGCGGCTGATGAAATTGCGGAAGAGTTTGGTGAGCGAGGCATGTTAGCGACAGATCTTTTTGCCGTTATTCGTCATTATGTGAACCCTAAGATGGCTTAAGAGTCTGACGTATTGCCCTAGCAAACTGTTATCGAACACGCTGATCCTAAAGAAAAACCTTAATAAAGAACCAGTAAGAAATAACTATTATGAAAAACATCGTACTTTCTTTGCCGGATGAAACGGCAACCATCGCATTGGGTACTTCACTGGCGAACGCCTGTGATAGTGCGACCGTTATTTACTTATATGGTGATTTAGGTGCGGGCAAAACCACCTTTAGCCGTGGTTTTTTACAGGCGTTGGGCCATAAGGGCAATGTTAAGAGCCCAACCTACACTTTGGTTGAACCCTATGCGTTAACGCCGATGAACGTCTATCACTTCGATTTATACCGCTTGGCCGATCCTGAAGAACTCGAGTTTATGGGGATCCGCGACTATTTTGATGAGAATGCCATCTGTTTGGTGGAATGGCCGCAGCAGGGTGAAGGCTTTTTACCAAATCCAGATCTGAGCCTGCATATGGCTTATCAGGGCGAGGGCCGAGAAGCGTCGATTGACGCTCATACGCCACATGGCCAGTCGATTTTGGCACGATTGAACGGGCAACAAGGGTAGTCGATGATGCGCATGTGGAAGCGAATCTGTACGGTAACGTGGCTAGGATTGTTAGGGTTGCTGTTCTCTGGCGTGCTCAGTGCGGCGCAGCTGACCAATATTCAGGTTTCAAACGGCAAAAACGAAGCGCGCGTAACGCTGAGCTTTAACGGAACGCCCTCCTATACTTTTTCTTCCCAGCCCAGTTCAAATCGGGTGCTGGTTAATATTTCTGAAACTAAAAAAATCACCAGCGGCCTGCCTATGACGTTCAGCGGTGAGAATATGCTGAGCCAAATTCGGGCGGGGAGTATTGCGGGTGATAATAACGTTCAACTGATTTTTGATGTGACGCGTAAAGCCAAGGTGAGTGCCTCTAATCAAGGGCAGATGGTTGTTTTTACGCTGAAATATGATGCCCCTGTCGCGGCGCCCAAACCGGTGTTTAATCAACCGCGTACGACCTCTCATAGTTCGACGAGAAGCGTAGCGCCGGCTCCTGCGCCATCAAACGGTGGAAACCCGTTTAATCCAACTAAGCCAACGGTGGTCACCACCACTGAAACGCCAGCCGTTCCTGTTTCGCGCCGTAGTTCGCGATCTGATGGTTCGCAGGTGGTGGTGGCGATCGATGCCGGACACGGTGGGCAAGATCCCGGCGCGATTGGCGGTAATGGTCTGCGCGAGAAGAACGTAACGTTAGCTATTGCTAAGCGTTTACAGAATTTAATGGATGACGACCCGATGTTTAAGCCGGTATTAACCCGCACCGGCGATTACTTTATTTCTGTCATGGGGCGTTCCGATGTGGCGCGTAAGCAACAGGCCAATCTGTTGATTTCAATTCATGCGGATGCGGCACCAAATCGCAGTGCGACAGGTTCATCTGTATGGGTGTTGTCAAACCGTCGTGCTAACAGTGAAATGGCGGGATGGCTGGAGCAACACGAGAAACAGTCAGAGTTGCTGGGTGGTGCGGGTGATGTGTTAGCTAATAGCGGCGACGATAAATACCTTAGCCAAGCGGTTCTCGATCTGCAATTCGGCCATTCCCAGCGCGTTGGTTATGACGTCGCGGTGCAGGTGATTCGTCAGATGCAGTCCATTGGTAATCTGCATAAACGTCGCCCTGAACACGCAAGTCTAGGCGTTCTACGCTCGCCGGATATTCCGTCTCTGCTGGTAGAAACGGGCTTTATTAGTAATGCTGGCGAAGAACGCTTGCTGGGCAGCGCTGCCTATCAAGAGAAAATCGCGCAGGCTATTTATAAGGGGGTGCGGAGCTATTTCCTTTCGCATCCGTTGCAAAATGGCCCAAAGGTCGAAAACCGGCCGCAGAGCTTCGTGTCGGCCGGTAGCTCTAGCAAAACACCAATAGCAAGCCGTGGCGCGAGTGAGAGCAGTTTCTCAGCGAGCAGCGTGAGTTCTGGCGCGACGCAGATCCACGTGGTGAAGCGTGGGGAAACCTTGCTGGGCATAGCTAATCGCTACGGAACGACCATGACCAAGCTGATGCAGCAAAATAGCTTGAAGAAAGAAGGCGTTTGGGTTGGGCAAAAGCTGAAAGTCCCCGCGGGGAATCGCGTAGCCGCTACAGCAGTATCCCCGTCGTCGAACAAAACAGCGGTGAGCAAAACGGCAAGCACCAAAGCCAAGCGTGTGACTCATACGGTAAAACGTGGCGATACGTTGACAAAAATCGCCGCTAGCTATGGTGTGAGCATGAGCAAAATCCAGCAGGCTAATAAGATGAAATCAGGTGAAGTCCAGATTGGACAAACGCTGGTGATCCCACAGGCGTAAGCTTTGATTCCACTCTTTGTTATTTAAGGTTCTCTAACCAAGGAAAACGTATGCCGATTCAGGTTTTACCTCCGCAGCTTGCCAACCAAATCGCCGCGGGCGAAGTGGTGGAGCGCCCTGCATCGGTGGTTAAAGAGCTGGTGGAGAACAGTTTAGATGCGGGAGCCACGCGGATCGATATTGAGATCGAACGCGGCGGCGCTAAGCTGATCCGCATCCGTGATAACGGCTGTGGGATTAACAAAGACGAATTGGCCTTGGCGTTAGCGCGCCATGCCACGAGTAAAATAACGTCACTTGACGATCTTGAGGCCATCATGAGCCTCGGATTTCGTGGCGAAGCGCTGGCGAGCGTCAGTTCGGTCTCGCGCTTAACCATGACGTCGCGTACCGCCGAGCAAAGCGAAGCATGGCAGGCCTACGCCGAAGGGCGTGATATGGCGGTAACGGTGAAACCTGCCGCTCATCCGATAGGCACAACCGTTGAAGTTTTAGATCTGTTCTACAACACGCCAGCACGGCGCAAATTTATGCGCACCGAGAAGACGG
Source organism: Hafnia alvei (assembly GCF_034424155.1). Classification (NCBI taxonomy): domain Bacteria; kingdom Pseudomonadati; phylum Pseudomonadota; class Gammaproteobacteria; order Enterobacterales; family Hafniaceae; genus Hafnia; species Hafnia alvei. The sequence continues at coordinate 504,709 of NZ_CP139992.1, forward strand.
AGTTTGGCCATATTGACGAAGTGGTGCGCCGCATTGCTTTGGCTCGATTTGACGTAACGATTCAACTGCATCACAACGGTAAAATGATGCGCCAATACCGTGCGGTCAAAGAGGATGGGCAAAAAGAGCGCCGTCTAGGATCGATCTGCGGTACCGCATTTATTCAGCATGCGCTGGAAATAAAATGGGAGCATGGTGATTTAGCCATTCATGGCTGGGTTGCCGATCCGGTGGGTTCGCGTCAGCTAACCGAGATGCAGTACAGCTATGTTAATGGCCGTATGATGCGCGACAAATTGATTACTCATGCTATCCGCCAAGCCTATCAAGATCAGCTGAAAGATGACCAGCAACCAGCCTACGTTCTCTATTTGACCGTTGATCCGCATCAGGTTGACGTCAACGTGCATCCAGCCAAGCATGAAGTGCGTTTTCATCAGGCGCGTTTAGTGCATGATTTTATCTATCAGGCGGTGATTTCGGTATTGCAACAGGCCGAACAGCCCTCGTTGCCCGAGGTGGTGGCTGAAGCGGAAGAAACGCCGCGTTGGGAGCCGGAAAACCGCGTCGCGGCAGGCGTTAACCAGTTTAGTAAAACCCCGATGCGTGAACCCTCACCGGCATACGGAAAATCAATCTCGCACGGTTCTGCTTCTGAGAAGCGTGCACTGAGTGAAAATCGTCACTTTTCTGCGGGTGACGGCTATCAAAAACAGGAAGGGCAGCTATACCAGCGTTTGATGCAGGTTCCTGAAAAACGGATGCCTCAGCCGCAGGTGGTGCAACAGCAAGACGTTCTCTCTGCGGAAAATAGCCGCAAGCCAGAGATGTTCCCGCAGCCTGTTTGCGCGCCGTTGCAACACGGTGAGAATAGTTTTGGACGCGTTCTGACGATCTGTGAGCGCCATTATGCGCTGCTAGAACGCCAGCACGGCGTGGCCTTATTAAATTTAAACGTCGCTGAAATCGAGCTGCGTCAGGTGCAGCTACTACCAAGTGCAGAAGGTTTACGCCCACAGCCGCTGTTGATTCCGGTTAAGCTCACGCTGAATGCAGAAGAAATCAAAGGCGCGCAAAGCGGTGCGGAAACGTTAAAGAATCTAGGCATTGATCTTATCTTGGAGCGTCAGCGAGCCACGTTACGGGCCGTACCGCTGCCGTTACGTCACCAGAATCTACCGCAGCTTATCCCTGCATTTCTTGCCTTCTTAGCGGCCACGCCAGAGGCGGAATCAGCGGTGATAAGTAAATGGCTAGCCGGTCAATTAATGACAGAGCGTGAACAATGGAGCGTTTCCCAAGCCATCCAATTGTTAGCCGAGGTTGAACGGCTTTGCCCTGTGCTGGTAAAGTCGCCGCCTTCTGCGCTATTGCAGCCCGTAGATTTAACGCCAGCGCTGGTTTCGTTACAGTCCCATTGATTAAGAGCTGAATAAAATATTTTATGATTAACGCCAATAATTCTCTTCCTCCCGCCATTTTTATTATGGGGCCGACGGCGTCTGGGAAAACGGCCCTTGCCATGTCGTTGCGCCAGCGCTTTCCTGTTGAACTTATTAGCGTTGATTCTGCTCTAATCTACCGTGGAATGGATATTGGTACAGCGAAGCCAACGGCTGAAGAACTCGCTCTGGCTCCGCACCGGCTGATCGATATCCGTGATCCGGCGGAAAGTTACTCTGCGGCAGATTTTCGCGCCGATGCACTGCGTGAAATGGCAGCCATTACCGCTGAAGGGAAAATTCCCCTCCTAGTCGGTGGAACCATGCTTTACTTTAAAGCATTGCTGGAAGGGCTTTCGCCTTTACCTGCTGCGGATCCAGAGGTTAGAGCCCAGATAGAAAAACAGGCACAAGAGCTGGGTTGGGAGGCGTTACATCGTCAGTTACAGCAGGTTGATCCTGTTTCTGCGGCTAGGATTCATCCAAATGATCCACAGAGACTGAGTCGCGCACTGGAAGTTTTTCTTATTTCGGGTAAAACTTTAACTGAACTGACTAAAATTTCAGGCGAAACGCTACCCTACAATGTGCAACAGTTTGCGATTGCACCTGCAACGCGTGAGCAGTTACACCAGCGAATTGCCCTGCGTTTTGAGCAGATGATGGCCGCGGGTTTTGAAGCTGAAGCCAGAGCCTTGTTCGAACGTGGTGATTTGCACACAGACTTACCTTCTGTGCGCTGCGTGGGCTACCGCCAGATGTGGTCATATCTGGAGGGCGAAATAGACTACGATGAAATGGTTTACCGTGGAATTTGTGCAACACGCCAGTTGGCAAAACGTCAGATGACTTGGTTGCGCGGTTGGGAGTCTGTGCATTGGTTAGATAGTGATGAACCGTTGCAGGCTCTGGAAAGTGTGGCACATGTTGTTCGTGCATCGCTTGATTGATTGTGTACAATTGAGGTGATTGGGCCGTAATTAGGCCGATGGGTACTTGAATCAGGGAGATTCATGCACCATATACTCATTATGTTTCACGTTGCAGACGCATGGTCTGTGTTTGTTCGCCGTAATTACATAGTCACCTGTGCATAACAGGGTTATCTATGCTTCATGGGGCTCACGAACATACGGTCTGTTGCTGGGATTATTTTGAGTAAAGTACTCAGTGCGCAAATTTTTACGCAGTTTATTTTGATTGGAGTCGTTGGACTCTTAGTAACATACAACAAACAACTAGCAAATAAGGAAAAGATAGAATGGCTAAGGGGCAATCTTTACAAGACCCGTTCCTGAACGCACTGCGTCGCGAACGAGTCCCAGTTTCGATCTATTTGGTGAATGGTATTAAGCTGCAAGGCCAGATTGAGTCTTTCGATCAGTTTGTCATTCTGTTGAAAAACACAGTTAGCCAGATGGTTTATAAGCACGCAATTTCTACCGTTGTTCCGTCTCGTCCGGTTTCTCATCATAGCAATAATCCGGGAACTGGCGGCAGCAGCAACTACCACGGTAGCAATCAGGCGTCTTCACCGTCGTCTCAGGACAGCGATGACGCTGAATAAGCCGCATCGTTCGTTATCTCAGTCGGAGGGTGTTAATGATCGTTTGTCATTGATGCTCTCCGTTCTCATCGGTCCTATCCGCTTGAGAGGTTTTACGTTTGTTTGACCGTTACGAAGCCGGCGAGCAGGCCGTATTGGTTCACGTCTATTTCTCCCAAGAAAGAGATATTGAAGATCTCAGAGAGTTTGAGTCCTTAGTCTCCTCCGCGGGCGTAGAAGCATTACGCGTTGTTACCGGCAGCCGCAAGGCCCCGCATCCAAAGTATTTTGTTGGCGAAGGCAAAGCCGAAGAAATCGCTCAGGCGGTTCAAGAAACCGGTGCCTCCGTCGTTCTTTTTGATCACGCATTATCCGCCGCCCAAGAACGCAATCTGGAAAAATTATGCCAGTGCCGCGTGATTGATCGCACGGGTCTGATCCTCGACATTTTTGCTCAGCGTGCACGTACCCATGAAGGTAAGTTGCAGGTTGAACTCGCTCAGCTACGCCATTTAGCTACGCGCTTAGTGCGTGGCTGGACTCACCTTGAACGTCAAAAAGGTGGGATCGGCTTACGTGGTCCGGGCGAAACCCAGCTTGAAACAGACCGTCGTTTGCTGCGCGATCGCATTAGCCTGATTTTGTCTCGTCTTGAACGCGTTGAAAAACAGCGCGACCAAGGTCGCCGTGCGCGTAGCCGTGCGGATGTTCCAACGGTGTCACTGGTGGGTTACACCAACGCCGGAAAATCAACGCTGTTTAACCACATAACCAAAGCAGATGTGTATGCTGCTGACCAACTGTTTGCTACGCTTGATCCGACGCTACGTCGTATTGACGTGGTTGATGTTGGCACCACCGTTCTCGCCGATACAGTTGGGTTTATTCGCCATCTGCCCCACGATTTGGTGGCTGCGTTTAAAGCAACGCTGCAAGAAACCCGTCAGGCATCACTTTTATTGCACATAATTGATGCATCTGATGCTCGTGTTGATGAGAATATTGATGCAGTGAATACTGTATTAGCAGAAATTGAAGCAGATGAAATTCCTGTACTGCTTGTGATGAACAAAATTGATATGCTGGATGAGTTCGAACCGCGTATCGATCGGAACGATGAGAATTTACCTATTCGGGTTTGGGTTTCTGCGCAAACCGGGGTGGGAATTGATTTATTGTTCCAAGCGTTAACAGAGCGCTTGAGCGGAGAAATTGCAAGCTACGAGCTGCGATTGCCGCCTGAGGCAGGACGTTTACGTAGCCGTTTTTACCAGCTTCAGGCAATAGAGAAAGAGTGGATTGAGGAAGATGGCAGTATTGGATTACATATCCGGCTCCCAATTGTGGAGTGGCATCGACTTTGTAAACGTGAACAAGAATTACTAAAGTATATTATTTAGTAACACTTGGTTAATATCACCTACTCAAATGAGTCTGAAGAACACCAATCATTGAAGAATGGAGCGAAACATGGCGTGGAATCAGCCCGGTAATAACGGACAGGACCGCGACCCGTGGGGAGGCGGCAGTAATAATGGCGGCAACTCCGGCGGAAACAACAATAATAAAGGTGGCCGCGATCAGGGGCCTCCGGATCTGGATGATATCTTCCGTAAACTGAGCAAAAAGCTGGGTGGACTGGGCGGTAAAGGCACGGGCTCTAGCAATTCAGGCAATCCACGCGCACCTATGGGTGGCAAAGTGGTTGGCCTTGCTATTGCCGCTGTGGTTGTCATCTGGGCAGCAAGTGGTTTCTATACCATTAAAGAAGCCGAACGTGGCGTCGTGACACGTTTTGGTAAATTCAGTCATCTGGTACAGCCAGGTTTGAACTGGAAACCGACTTTTGTTGATGAAGTGACTCCGGTTAACGTGGAATCTGTGCGTGAACTGGCAGCGTCCGGCGTGATGCTGACTTCGGATGAGAACGTGGTACGCGTTGAGATGAACGTACAGTACCGTGTAACCAATCCAGAAGAGTACTTGTTCAACGTAACCAATGCGGATGACAGCCTGCGTCAGGCAACTGACAGCGCGCTGCGTGCGGTTATTGGTAAATACTCAATGGATAAAATCCTCACCGAAGGCCGTACTATTATTCGTACGGATACCCAGAAAGTGCTGGAAGAAACCATCAAGCCTTACAAAATGGGGATCACCCTGCTGGACGTAAACTTCCAGACAGCGCGTCCGCCAGAAGAAGTTAAAGCTGCATTTGATGATGCGATTGCCGCGCGTGAAAACGAACAGCAATACATTCGTGAAGCTGAAGCTTACGCCAACGAAGTTCAGCCTCGTGCGAACGGTCAGGCACAACGTATTCTTGAAGATGCGCGTGCTTACAAAGATCGTACCGTTCTAGAAGCGCAGGGTGAAGTTGGTCGTTTCGCTCGCCTGTTGCCTGAATACAAAGCGTCTCCGCAAATTACGCGTGAACGTATGTATCTGGAAACCATGGAACGCGTATTGGGTAGCACCCGTAAAGTATTGGTTGATGATAAGAGCAATAACCTGATGGTTCTGCCTTTGGATCAGCTGATGCGCGGTGGCAAAACTGACGCAGCGGCGAAATCTGGCAGTCAGGATACTAGCCTGATTCGTTTAGACCCAACGCCTGCGGCAACCAAGTCGTCCAGTAATGCAGATTCAAGTAGCAGCAGCGTGATGGACCAGCGCCGGGCGAATGCTCAGCGTAACGATACCAATCGTCAGGGAGAGAATAACTAATGCGTAAGTCTCTATTACTCGTTCTCATTGTTATCCTGGTGGTATTGTACGCATCACTGTTTGTGGTGACTGAAGGCCAGCGCGGCATCGTACTGCGTTTTGGCAAGGTTCTGCGTGATGATGAGAACAAGCCTTTGGTGTACGCACCTGGCCTTCATCTCAAAATACCGTTCATTGAATCTGTCAAAATGCTGGATGCGCGTATCCAGACTATGGATAACCAAGCTGACCGTTTCGTGACCAAAGAGAAAAAAGACCTGATCGTTGACTCTTATATCAAGTGGCGCATCAGCGATTTCAGTCGTTACTACCTGGCAACCGGCGGTGGCGATGTTTCTCAGGCCGAAGTGCTGTTGAAACGTAAATTCAGTGACCGTCTGCGTTCTGAAATCGGTCGTCTGGATATTAAAGATATCGTAACGGATTCCCGCGGTAAGCTGATGGAAGACGTACGTGATGCACTGAACACCGGTACGGTAGATGATGCCACCGCAAGCGATGCAGATGATGCTATTGCGAGCGCAGCAGCACGTGTTGAGCGTGAAACTAGCGGTAAACAACCAGCGGTAAACCCGAACAGTATGGCTGCTCTGGGTATCGAAGTTGTTGACGTTCGTATCAAGCAAATCAACCTGCCAGCCGAAGTTTCTGACGCGATCTACAAGCGTATGCGTGCAGAGCGTGAAGCCGTAGCACGTCGTCACCGTTCACAAGGTCAGGAAGAAGCCGAGAAGCTGCGTGCGACTGCTGACTATGAAGTAACGCGTACACTGGCTGAAGCTGAGCGTCAGGGACGTATTACTCGCGGTGAAGGTGATGCGGTAACTGCCAAGCTGTTTGCCGATGCATTTAGCCAAGATCCAGACTTCTTCGCCTTCATTCGTAGCCTAAAAGCTTACGAAAATAGCTTCAAAGATGGCCAAGATGTGATGGTTCTGCGTCCAGACAGTGATTTCTTCAAATACATGAAATCACCAAACGGTAATGCAGCTGCTAAATAATCTTTGCTAGAGAAAACGTTCTGAATAAAGCGCGTTTTGACACTCGATTAGAAAGGCCCGTTTAGTCGCGGGCCTTTTTTTTGTTTGTTTTTTGATTTTGTCGACAGCCTGAGGGAAATATGAACTCTACAATTTGGATGGCATTAGGGTTGGTTTTGATCGTCGAAGGACTCGGACCAATGCTTTTTCCACGAGTTTGGCGGCGCATGATTGCAACGATGGCTCAATTACCTGACGGAGTTTTACGTCGTTATGGCGGCGGTCTAGTGGTTGCAGGGTTAGTTATCTACTACATGTTGCGTAGCCGTATGGGGGGCTAAACATCTTCGGATTTTTTGCGCAATCGTGTGCTGAAAAGTGCTGAAAGCTCCGAAATGTGATGGTAGAATCCATTTTTAACAACGTGGTGATAGTGAAATGGGTAAGAATGTCGTCGTACTAGGCACCCAATGGGGTGACGAAGGTAAGGGCAAGGTCGTAGACCTATTAACCGAAAGGGCCAAGTATGTTGTGCGCTACCAGGGCGGTCACAATGCAGGTCATACACTAGTCATTAACGGTGAAAAAACCGTTCTTCATTTGATTCCGTCAGGAATTCTGCGCGAAAACGTAACCAGCATTATTGCAAACGGTGTGGTATTAGCACCTGACGCTCTGATGCGTGAAATGACCGAACTGGAAGCCCGTGGCATCCCTGTTCGCGAACGTCTGTTACTCTCCGAAGCTTGTCCTCTGATCCTGCCATATCACGTGGCATTGGATAACGCGCGCGAAAAAGCACGCGGTGCGAAGGCTATCGGTACAACAGGTCGTGGTATCGGTCCTGCGTATGAAGATAAAGTCGCTCGTCGCGGTCTGCGCGTTGGCGATCTGTTCAACAAAGAAACCTTTGCAGTTAAGCTGAAAGAAATTATGGAATACCATAATTTCCAACTGGTTAATTACTACAAAGTTGAAGCAGTTGACTACCAAACCGTGCTGGATGAAGTTATGGCTGTTGCCGACATCATCACTGCAATGGTGGTTGACGTTGCCGATCTGCTGAACAAAGCTCACAAGAAAGGTGAGTTTGTGATGTTCGAAGGCGCACAGGGTACGTTGCTGGATATTGACCACGGCACCTATCCGTATGTGACTTCTTCTAACACCACCGCAGGCGGTGTTGCTACCGGTTCTGGCGTGGGTCCACGCTGTGTAGACTACGTACTGGGTATTGTGAAAGCTTACTCTACTCGCGTAGGTGCAGGTCCATTCCCAACTGAGCTGTTTGATGAAGTGGGTGAGTTCCTGTGTACTAAAGGCAATGAATTCGGTGCAACTACCGGTCGTCGTCGTCGTACTGGCTGGTTGGACGCTGTTGCTGTTCGCCGTGCCGTAGAGCTGAACTCTCTGTCTGGCTTCTGCATGACCAAACTGGACGTGCTGGATGGCTTAGACGAAGTGAAGATCTGTGTAGGTTATCGTATGCCGGATGGTCGTGAAATTGACACCACTCCGCTGGCCGCAGAAGGCTGGGAAGGCATCGAGCCAATCTACGAAGTTATGCCAGGTTGGAAAGAAACCACCTTTGGCGTTAAAGATCACAGCAAATTGCCACAGGCTGCACTGAACTACATCAAGCGTGTAGAAGAAGTGACAGGTGTTCCAGTTGATATCATTTCTACTGGCCCTGACCGTGAAGAGACTATGATCCTGCGCGACCCGTTCGACGCGTAATAGTTTGCATTGTGTTGTCTCTTGATGAACCGGGCTTTGCCCGGTTTATTACTTTAGGGCGTTACCTCCACGCTTGAAATCCGCAAGTCGAAACACCAAATATCCCCGATAAACGTACTCTTCTTGCTAAATCGCTAGTGGCTTTTGCCGTGGCTGGTTTATTATCCAAATAGATAGATCTATTTTTGGGATGAATTCCCAGTATTGATATCTCGTTTTATATTCTATTTTTATACTCAGTTATCGCGAGATAACGCCAAGCTAGACTTAGAGGTAGCCGTGCAGTTAACAAGTTTTACTGATTTTGGGTTACGGGCGCTGATTTACATGGCATCCCTGCCTGCCGATCAGATGACCAATATCACGCAGGTAACTGATGTCTATGGCGTCTCTCGTAACCACATGGTTAAAATTATTAATCAGTTGAGCCGTGCTGGCTTTGTGACTGCCGTTCGAGGTAAGAACGGTGGCATTCGCTTGGGACGACCAGCGAAAGATATTCGTATTGGTGACGTGGTAAGAGAGCTTGAGCCCTTAACGCTAGTTAACTGCTCTCACGAGTTTTGCCATATCACGACAGCCTGCCGCTTGAAGCAAGTTTTGCAAAGAGCCACGCAGGCTTTTCTGGCCGAGTTGGATCAATGTACTTTGGCCGATTTAATTGAAGAAAACTCACCGCTTTATAAGTTGTTGCTGGTTGAATAATCAATCCAGCGGCAATTGCTGATGACTACGGAGGAACCGCAATGTCACAAGATCCTTTCCAGGAACGCGAAGCAGAGAAATACGCCTCACCGATCCCAAGCCGCGAGTTTATCCTGACGCATCTGTCGCAGCACACCACGCCCGTTAGCCGTGAGGAGATCGCGCGTGAACTAAATCTGACTAGTGAAGAAGATTTAGAAGCGCTGCGACGCCGTCTGAGAGCGATGGAACGCGACGGACAGCTCATCTTCACCCGACGCCAGTGCTATGCGCTGCCAGAGCGTCTCGATTTGAAGAAGGGAACCGTAATTGGCCATCGTGATGGCTACGGTTTCATTCGCATTGAAGGAAGTAAAGACCGCGACGATCTTTACCTCTCTTCGGAACAGATGAAGCTGTGTATTCACGGCGACGTCGTGCTGGCGCAAGTCGTTGGCACCGATCGTAAAGGGCGTCGTGAAGCGCGCATCGTACGTGTTCTTGAACCGAAACAGAGCCAAATCGTGGGCCGCTACTTTACCGACGCAGGCGTTGGTTTTGTGGTGCCAGACGACAGCCGTTTAAGCTTTGATATTTTGATCCCACCAGAATCTATTGCCGGTGCCCGTATGGGATACGTGGTTGTGGTTGAGCTCACTCAACGTCCAACGCGTCGCACTAAGGCCGTGGGGAAAATTGTCGAAGTATTGGGTGATAACATGGGTACCAGCATGGCGGTGGATATCGCTCTGCGTACGCATGAAATTCCGCACACTTGGCCCGAGCAGGTTGAAAAGCAGGTTGCTGATTTAAGCGAGCAAGTTCCTGAAGCGGCTAAGAAAGGCCGAGTTGATCTGCGTGATTTGCCGCTGGTTACCATTGATGGCGAAGACGCGCGTGACTTTGATGATGCCGTCTATTGTGAGAAAAAACGTGGTGGTGGCTGGCGCTTGTGGGTGGCGATTGCCGACGTAAGTTACTACGTTCGCCCAAATACCGCGCTGGATCACGAAGCGCGTAGCCGTGGTAACTCGGTGTACTTCCCATCACAGGTCGTTCCTATGTTGCCGGAAGTGCTCTCTAACGGGCTGTGTTCGCTCAACCCACAGGTCGATCGCCTGTGCATGGTGTGCGAAATGACCGTTTCTGCAACGGGTCGCCTGACATCCTTCAAATTCTACGAAGCGGTGATGAGTTCCCACGCACGTTTAACCTACACCAAAGTAGCCCATATTTTGGCCGGTGACGAAGAGCTGCGTGAGCACTATCGTCCATTGGTTAAACCTTTGGAAGAGCTGCATAGCCTCTACAAAGTGTTGGATCACGCGCGTGAAGTGCGTGGCGGTATTGCATTTGAGACCGAAGAAGCCAAATTTATCTTCAACGCTGAGCGCCGTATCGAACGCATTGAGCCAACGGTACGTAACGATGCGCACAAGCTGATCGAAGAATGTATGATTCTGGCCAACATCGCGGCAGCGCGTTTTGTTGAGAAGAACGAAGAGCCTGCGCTGTACCGAATCCATGACCGTCCAAGCGATGACCACTTGACCTCCCTGCGCAGCGTGCTGGGTGAATTAGGTTTAACGCTGGGCGGCGGTATGAAGCCTGAGCCGAAAGATTACGCCGATCTCATGGATGAAATCGCGGATCGTCCTGACCATGAAATGCTGCAAACGATGCTGCTGCGCTCCATGAAACAGGCGGTCTACGATCCAGAAAACCGCGGTCACTTCGGTTTGGCGTTATCAGCCTATGCACACTTTACGTCTCCGATTCGCCGTTACCCTGACCTGAGCCTGCATCGTGCGATCAAGTACCTGCTGGCGAAAGAGCACGGCGGCGACCATGCGGGTTGGACGAAAACCGGCGGTTGGCACTATAACGAAGAGCAGATGTTGCAGCTGGGCGAGCATTGCTCCATGACCGAGCGCCGCGCAGATGAAGCCACGCGTAACGTTGCAGACTGGCTGAAATGCGACTTTATGCAGGATCACGTGGGTGAAACCTTTACCGGGATTATCTCTAGCGTGACCGGCTTTGGTTTCTTCGTGCGCTTAGACGATCTGTTTATTGACGGCTTGGTGCATGTTTCTGCGTTGGACAACGATTATTATCGCTTCGATAACGTGGGTCAGCGTCTGATTGGCGAATCTTCCGGTCAAACTTATCGCTTAGGCGACAAAGTTGAAATCCGTGTAGACGCGGTGCATATGGACGAACGCAAGATTGATTTTGTTCTTCTTTCTAGCACTCGTACTCCGCGTGGCGCAGGCAAAACCGAGAAAGAACGCACGAAGCGTACCCTCAGAGAAGATAAAGCACCTTCTCGTGGACAGCGTCGCGGTGGTAAGATGCCGGCCAATTTCGAACCGGATAGTGCATTCCGTAAAGATAAAAATGGCAAGCCGGTGCGAGCAGGCAAAGCCGGTGCAGGTAAAAAAGAAAAATCAGTGAAAATTGATAAATCTGGCAAACCTGCAAAACCAGCTAAAAATGCCAAAGATCACGATCAGACAACCGTTAAGCCAAAAGCTAAAAAAGTTTCGGCGAAGACCAAGAAAATCGCTGCGGCCACCAAGGCCAAACGTGCCGGTAAAAAAGCCGCCGAGTGATAGTCTAAGGCTGTTCACTTAAGCGTGATTTTAGGGGAAGTACACCGATGGGGTCGTAGCAGCTTTAGCTGCCGGAGCGCCCCGCGGTGTGCTAGCCCCGTGTATCTCGATCTTTTGAATGAACGGCATACAGAGTGATAGTCTGATTTAAATAACAGGCAGCGCGAGCATCAGCTGCCTTTGATTTCATTCCCGCCTGGGTCTGTGCGAAAGCGAAGACTCAGGCGGCTGACGTTATAGCGTTATAAAATTATGAGCGAAATGATTTACGGTATTCACGCGGTTCAGGCATTGCTTGAGCGCGATCCACAGCGTTTTCTTGAAGTCTTTGTGATGAAAGGTCGCGAAGACCGTCGTCTGATGCCGCTGATTGCTGAACTTGAGCAGATGGGCATTGTGATTCAAGTTGCAAACCGTCAGTGGCTGGATGAGAAGGTTGAAGGTGCGGTGCATCAGGGGATTATTGCCCGCGTGCGCGAAGGACGTCAGTATCAGGAAAATGATTTGCCCGCGCTGCTGGAAAATCTGGAACAGCCTCCTTTCCTATTGATTCTCGACGGCGTAACCGATCCGCACAACCTTGGTGCTTGCTTACGTAGCGCCGATGCAGCGGGTGTTCATGCTGTGATCGTTCCGCGCGATCGTTCTGCTCAGTTGAATGCCACAGCGAAAAAAGTGGCCTGTGGCGCAGCGGAAACTGTGCCGTTGATCCGCGTTACAAACCTTGCGCGTACCATGCGTTTCCTGCAAGAGCAAAATGTATGGATCGTCGGTACTGCGGGTGAGGCTGACCACAATCTTTATCAAAGCAAAATGACTGGCCCAATGGCGCTGGTGATGGGCGCAGAGGGCGACGGTATGCGCCGTTTGACCCGCGAACATTGCGATGAGCTGATCAGCATCCCGATGGCGGGCAGCGTTTCTTCTCTGAACGTTTCTGTCGCGACCGGTATTTGCCTGTTTGAGGCCGTGCGCCAACGTTCATAAGCCTGCGTGATATCGCCTAACTGAACATGCATGCGTTACAAAGGGTGGCTTAGGCCGCCCTTTCTCTTTTGTGAACTGCCCTCCAGCAAAATCAGCCTAAACGATCATACTTAGTGACTTAACCCGGTTAACGGGGGCCGCAAGGGACACTGGATATGACGTGGCAAACACATACGGTTTTTAATCAACCGCACCCTCTGAGTAACAGTAATCTCTATCTTTCTGATATTCCGCTCCAAGAGGCCGTTGAACGAGAGCTAGCGGGCTGGGATTCTGCGCTGCTAAGTGCGGTCGGCTTACAGCTAGGTTCGGCAGAGTCGCTTGAACTTGGCCGGATGGCAAACACCAATCCTCCTGAGCTGTTGCGCTACGATGCGGCTGGGCGGCGTATCGATGACGTACGGTTTCATCCCGCTTGGCATATGTTGATGCAGGGCTTAACTGAAAATCGGGTGCATAATTTGCCTTGGCAAACAGATGCACCGGCAGGGGCATTCGCGGCCCGCGCCGCTCGTTTTCTGCTACATAGCCAAGTTGAGGCCGGTACGCTTTGTCCAATCACCATGACCTTTGGCGCGATTCCGCTGCTGCAAAAAACGCTGCCTACCGCAATGAGTGGATGGTTAACGGGATTGCTGTCTGACCGTTATGATCCGCACTCGTTGCCCATAGAACAGAAAAAAGGGCTGCTCATCGGCATGGGAATGACGGAAAAACAGGGCGGCTCGGATGTGCTTACTAATACGACACAGGCAACACCGTTAGAAGGCCGTGGGAATGGTCAGCCTTATCGGCTGGTGGGGCACAAATGGTTTTTCTCGGTTCCGCAAAGCGATGCGCACCTGATTTTGGCGCAGGCCAGCGGTGGGCTATCTTGCTTTTTTGTTCCTCGTATCCTGCCTGATAGCACACGCAACGCGATCCGTATCGAAAGGCTGAAAGAGAAACTGGGTAATCGTTCAAATGCGAGCGCAGAAGTTGAGTTTCAGGATGCGACGGGCTGGCTGCTAGGCGATGAAGGCGAGGGGGTGCGCCTGATATTACAGATGGGAAGCTCAACGCGCTTTGATTGCGCACTGGGCAGCCATGGATTGATGAGAAGGGCGTTTACCGTGGCGTTTTTCCATGCGTTGCAGCGTCAAGCATTTGGTAAACCGCTCGCTGAGCAGCCGCTGATGCGGCAGGTGTTAGCCAAAATGGCGCTGCGACTTGAAGGACAAACATCGCTGCTGTTTCGTCTTTGTCGAAGTTGGGAAATGCCGCATGTGCAGGGTGAGAAATTGTTTGGTCGCTTAATGACGCCAGCCGTTAAGTATTCAATCTGTAAGCAGGGCGTTCCTTTTGTCGCAGAGGCCATGGAAGCGTTAGGGGGAATTGGCTATTGCGAAGAGAGCGAGCTGCCGCGTTTATACCGTGAGGCTCCGGTAAACAGTATCTGGGAAGGCTCTGGCAATATCATGTGTTTAGACGTATTACGTGTATGGCGTAAAAACCCACATATGGAAGAGATGCTTAACTTAGAGTTGGCTGACGTGAAAGGGCAAAGTGCGTTATTTGATAAGGCGTGGCGGACTTTAGCGAAACGTTTACAGAAACCCAATGAGGCTGAAGCGAGGATCCTTTGCGATGAGTTGTTTAATCTGAATGCGGCGGCTCAGCTTTTACGTTTTGCTCCGGCTGATATTGCTCAAGCGTGGTGCCAACACTATTTCGCCTATGATGGGGGTAGCATCATCAATAACAAAACCCAAGAGACACTTTTACAACGGGCAATGGGGTTAGCGAGCTAGCTCAGCTATACAACGCCGCGGTAACGTGCCATGTGTGCTGCGGCGTATTTTCATCCATCGTCAGGATTCGATAGTAGCTTGCGCCTTGTTCATCGGCCTTTAGCGCAATAATCCGCTCTACGTCGTGGGGTTCTCCCACAATATCACGCATTGAAATAATACCGACCTGATTAAGCCCGGTAGTGAGATCGGCATTAACGTTTTCAGCGGATTGAGCGGATGCGCTAATTAAACCAATGGATAGTAATAACGTGGTGAGCACTGGGGACCTGTTCATCGGCGAACTCCTTACGCATATTTCATCGTCCAGATAAAATTGTTCAGTTGTATTAACGTATTTATAACAGCGTGATAATAAAAAAAAGTCCACGAGCTTTGCCTGATAATGAGACAGAGCGCGTAGACTTTTACTGAGGCGTATAGGATTTGTTAAATAAAGCCCACAAACTTACTTGTATAAAATGGCCTGAGCATACCACTGGCCTGGTACGCCAGTTTCATCGACCATAATAACGTAGTAATAGGTTGCACCAGCTTCATCAGCTTGTTTTTGAATAACTTCCTGAGCATTCATTGGGCTAC
The DNA here is from genome assembly GCF_034424155.1 of Hafnia alvei. Classification (NCBI taxonomy): domain Bacteria; kingdom Pseudomonadati; phylum Pseudomonadota; class Gammaproteobacteria; order Enterobacterales; family Hafniaceae; genus Hafnia; species Hafnia alvei. The sequence continues at coordinate 519,799 of NZ_CP139992.1, forward strand.
CATAAACCTGTGCGCTGATGGTTCTCATGCGATCTAATCCGCTTGTTTGGTCACGGCGAACTTCTTGTGCATGTGCTCCCGGTGTAGGTGGTGGCACTGGCTTGCTGTTCATGACGCCGCAGGCGGTCAAAAACAGCGTCATTACGAGTACAAAAGAAAGCTTTATATTTTTCATGGAATGGCCTGTTAAAGGTAGGCAAGTTATTCAATTGTATCCTGCATGGTGCGGAATTGACCAGCAGGCGAAACGTAATTCCTGACAGCGCCATAAGATAGAACCAGAAGTGATTGTTTCTCGTTGAGCGACAGCTCATTATTTGCCATTAATGCGTTGCTTGCGGAGTGATAAGAAAATGGTTGAGATGTTTGATGAAGTGATCGAAGGGATTCCGGTGTTACATGCGGCTCCGGCTGGAAAGCAGGGGCAACCGTTACCCACCATCTTTTTCTATCATGGATTTACCTCATCGAAAGAGGTGTATTCCTACTTTGGCTATGTGTTTGCTAAAGCGGGTTTTCGTACCATCTTGCCTGAAGCTAATTTGCACGGCGCTCGTTTTAACGGCGACAGCGCGTTCCGTTTAGCCCATTTCTGGGATATTTTAAAATCCAATATCGATGAACTGCCGGCCATTTATCAGCATTATCAACGAGAAGGTCTTATTTTAGACAATCGCGTTGGCGTATGTGGTGCATCATTGGGTGGAATGACCACGCTGGGAGCGAAGGTGCGCTATCCGTGGATCCAAGCCGCCGCATCGTTTATGGGATCGGGCTATTATCTTTCGCTGGCACCCACGCTTTTCCCGCCTTTTGAGGCTCAAACCCCCGAGTCTCGTCAGCAACTGACCACAGATTTGGCGTTCTTGGCAGATTATCAAGTCGTTGATCGGTTAGAGAAACTGGCCGATAAGCCGTTGCTGATTTGGCATGGGTTGGCTGATGACCTCGTTCCTGCCGAAGAGAGTCGGCGTTTGATTCGTGATTTGGGCGAGCAGAATTTGCTGGCGCAGGTTCGCTTCGAAACTGAGCCGGCGATTGGTCATAAAATCACGGTGTCGGCATTAGATGTGGGTGTTCAGTTCTTTTCTCGCCATCTTTAAGCGAAAAAAGCCCCGTATGATGGGTGTCATACAGGGCAACGTAGCGATATATCTCGTTGTTATTGTTTGGTCTTTGGCAGGATTGTCTCAACCTTTTATTGAACTATTTTAGGTTGTTGCGTTGCTCTCTGGTGTTGCATTGGTTTTAGCGGAACAGGGCTGCACTCACGTGCATTTGTCCGTTGCTTTCAGGTTCATGCATCACAATCACCTGATAGTATTTTGCACCTTGCGCCGTGGCTTCTTGTTGCAGCTGAGGCAAGGCTTCCTGCACGTTCTGGACATCATGGTTTACGCTAATCACTGCATATTCATTGGCGATCAGGTTATTGGCCTGACGACCGGTGATTTCAGTGGCAGCGAGTGCGTTGGTGGCGGCAAACAGGGTTAATGTCGTCACGAGGGCGATGATAGATTTCATCGGATTCTCCTCAATGTTGTTGATTTAGGTTGAATAACTTCTAGATTGGCGATTTATTGGGTAAACAGCATTATCCGTTGCCGATATGAATAGTTTAGTCTTCATTCATTCAATTGATAGCTACATTTTTTGCTGTTTAGACTCAAAAAAACTGAATATCTTTGACGATAAATGCTTACGCCTTGCTGGCGGCCTTCGAGAGGCAAATATCGGCACTATTCTTTTTCTGATCTTCCCCCCGATAATAATTTCGCCAATTACCTTGAGTTTCCTACCCTGCGCAAGTATGATTACGCGTCATTTTTCAGCCGCACACAAACACGTTCCTTGCCTCCATGGGCCGCGGCTGACCCTATCAGGAGGCTGAATAATCCGTAAGGAGCAATTCGATGCGTCATTACGAAATCGTTTTTATGGTCCATCCTGACCAGAGCGAACAGGTTCCGGGCATGATCGAGCGTTACAGTGCAACCATCACTAACGCTGCTGGTCAGATTCACCGTCTGGAAGACTGGGGCCGCCGTCAGCTGGCTTACCCGATCAACAAACTGCACAAAGCCCACTACGTTCTGCTGAACGTTGAAGCTCCGCAGGAAGCGATCGATGAGCTGGAAACTAACTTCCGCTTCAACGACGCCGTTATCCGTAGCATGGTTATGCGTACTAAAAACGCGGTAACTGAAGCTTCACCAATGGTTAAAGCGAAAGACGAACGTCGTGGCGATCGCCGCGAAGACTTCGCTAACGAAACCGCTGATGATGCTGATGCTGGGGATTCTGAAGAGTAATTGCTGCAATGACCTCAAATCGTCTGGTTCTGACTGGCACAGTGTGCAAAGTTCCCATTCGAAAGGTCAGTCCTTCTGGAATCCCGCACTGTCAGTTTGTGCTTGAGCACAGATCGATACAGCAGGAAGCCGGACTTAGCAGACAAGCATGGTGCAGAATGCCCGTGATTGTCAGCGGACAAGCATTTCAAGCAACTACCCACAGATTAACGGTCGGCAGTATGCTAACGGTTCAAGGTTTCATTAGTAGCCATCAAGGCCGCAATGGTTTGACCAAGTTAGTGTTACATGCCGAGCAGATTGAATTGATAGATTCTGGAGACTAGCCATATGGCACGTTATTTCCGTCGTCGCAAGTTCTGCCGTTTCACCGCGGAAGGCGTTCAAGAGATTGACTATAAAGACATCGCTACGCTGAAAAACTACATCACCGAAAGCGGTAAGATTGTACCTAGCCGTATCACCGGTACCCGTGCGAAGTACCAGCGTCAGCTGGCTCGTGCTATCAAGCGCGCACGTTACCTTTCTCTGCTGCCATATACTGATCGTCATCAGTAATCGGCTGCTGTCCATTAACGACTTTAAGAGGATAAGGTAATGCAAGTTATTCTGCTTGATAAAGTAGCAAACCTGGGTAGCCTGGGTGATCAGGTTAACGTTAAAGCAGGTTACGCACGTAACTTCTTGGTTCCACAGGGCAAAGCTGTTCCTGCAACTAAGAAAAACATCGAGTTCTTCGAAGCACGCCGTGCTGAACTGGAAGCCAAACTGGCTGACGTTCTGGCAGCTGCTGAAGCTCGTGCTGCTAAGATCAACGAACTGGGTGCTGTAACTCTCGCTTCTAAAGCGGGTGACGAAGGCAAACTGTTTGGTTCAATCGGTACTCGCGACATCGCTGATGCAGTTACTGCAGCCGGTGTTCAGGTAGCGAAAAGCGAAGTTCGCCTGCCGAATGGCGTTCTGCGTACTCTGGGTGATCACGAAGTTCACTTCCAGGTACACAGCGACGTATTCGCACAGCTGAATGTCGTTGTAGTTGCTGAGTAATAGCTGAAAAGCTGTTAACGATGTAACTCGTCAAAGCGCCGGCCTTGTGCCGGCGTTTTGCATTCTATTCTCGCCAGAATCTCGGGTTATCGCGAAAAACGGCGTAAACTAGCATAAGTTCTGTCGAGGAGACTCTTATGCCTGCCACCATCAACATCGCCCGCGTCTACGACGTCCATGCCCCGTATCCTGCTAATACCTTCCTCACCGACCGTTTATGGCCGCGTGGTCTCTCCAAAGTCCGCCTAGAAGGCGTGCAGTGGCTTAAGGCCGTTGCGCCCAGCAATGAGCTACGTCATGCTTTTCATGAGCAGCGCGTGTCTTGGCAAGAGTTTGGTGAGCGATATCGAGCAGAATTGAAGGATAATCAAGCCTGTGAAGAATTAGTTGAGCTGTTAAAGCGCGATGAATCACTGACGCTGCTCTATGGCAGCCGAGATGAGCAGCACAATCAGGCGATTGTACTGCGTGAATATCTGTTACAGCAGGTTAGTGCTTAGCGAACTCGGCGAAAACTGCCGTCAGATTCGCGGCGGAACTCGATTTGTTCGTTAGTAATGGTTTCAATTTTGAGTGCAATGACCTGACCTTGCGCGTTGTGCTGGATTTCAACTTCTTGCCCAGCTTTCAGGTTACTGAGGGGTTTATCGTTACCCTCAACCTGCGCCATGGCAAAGACATCGTTCACATCTAGTTGGTTATCGCGGAATAGCTGCGCTAGGGTTTGACCCGCTTGAATATGATATTCCTGCCAGCCATTTGCGGCGGTTTGATTCGTTGGCGCTACGCGCGGCGGCGGTGGGGCATCGTTATTTTGCATCCCAGCCTGTAAAGGCATTTCGTTTTCCTGAGGTTGTTCAGGCGAATAGCGAGCATCTTGTGGATCAGAATAAGGCCAGAGAAGAGACAGCAAAAGTACCACTGTGGCGACAATCACCCAGCGGCGGTGGAAAGCCGGTAGCGGCTCCATCCAATCGAAACGATCGGGCATATGCCACACATTGTAGAGGTGCTGTTTAACTACCTTCAGCTTATCCAGCAGCTTGGCAGACGTACTAGCAGACATAGGATGCTCCGTTTCCTGATCCTGCGGTTCCGGTGAGATCCGCTGACGTAGGTTGAGCCATGTACGCAAAACGGGCTGATATACCCGCCTGTTTCTTCTCCTGGGCGTGATTCTGCCCATGATGACCTCTCTTGATGGTGCCTTAGTCGTAAGCGTAGAGAAAATCGACGCTAGATGACAGGTTAATACTCTGAAAAATGGTATCTATCACCTAGGAGCAATAACCTGTCTTTATCTTACCAAGTAAATGAAGTGTTATTGTTTCTTTTTCCTAGATAAAAGTCATCCTTCTGGACGCAAGATTTTACCCTAGGCTCCTGCACTGCTATGCTTCGTCTTCTACATTTTAAAGATTAAAGGAAACACCATGTCGACCCCTTCTTTTGACAGTATAGAAGCGCAAGCAAGTTATGGTATTGGTCTGCAAGTTGGCCAGCAACTGAATGAGTCTGGTCTGGAAGGTTTGCAGCCTGAAGCGCTGTTGGCAGGCCTGCGCGACGCGATGGAAGGGAATGCTCCGGCGGTTCCTGTAGAAGCCGTTCATCGTGCGCTGCGTGAAATCCATGAACGTGCAGACGCCGTGCGTCGCGAACAGCAAAAAGGCTTGGCTGAAGCGGGTCAGAAATTCTTGGAAGAAAACGCTAAGAATGATGATGTTACCGTAACTGAATCTGGCCTGCAGTTCAAAGTGCTGGAAAAAGGTGAAGGGACTATTCCAGCTCGTCAGGATCAGGTTCGCGTCCACTATACCGGTCGTCTGGTTGATGGCACCGTATTTGATAGCTCCGTTGAACGTGGCCAGCCAGCTGAATTCCCAGTGAATGGCGTGATCCCAGGTTGGATCGAAGCATTGACCATGATGCCAGTCGGTTCAAAATGGCAGCTGTATATTCCTCATAACTTAGCTTATGGCGAACGTGGCGCGGGTGCTTCTATCCCTCCGTACAGCGCTTTGGTATTTGACGTTGAACTGCTAGAAATTCTGTAATTCGGGTTAGCGTTAACGTTAATCAATGCGAAAGCCGGCGTATGCCGGCTTTTTTACGTTCTAGAGCGATAGGTTTCTTATTCGCTGCGCAGCGCGCGTGGGAAGAGTAAGTTATTTTCTAAACTGATGTGCTCCATCAAATCATTGATGAATTCGTTGATTCCAGCATACAAAGCTTGCCAAGTATTACAGGCACCTTCAGGTGGAACGACATTGTTGGTCAAGAACTTGATGACTTCAAGCTGTTCACCGGCGTCGTCATGTTCGCTTTCCATTACTGAAATCGGACCGCCAGCCTGTGCGCCCATCCCTTGTTCAATCAGCGGGAAGAGAATACGTTCTTCTTTCATCATGTGCTGGCTGAGGTCTTGATAGATTAAGTTCAGCTGTTTACCCAAACCTTTTGGGCAGGTTGGTTTGTCGGCGTGTACACGTTCTACTTTTTCCGCCATGAGGATCAGCTCCGGCAGTTGTTCACGATGGCGATCGTGATAGCGCTTAACAATAAACGGTGTGATCTCAGCCAACGGCGTTGTACGCCAGTCGTGCGCGGTGGCGTTGTTTGGCTCGCTCTTAAGGGCTTCCAGTTGCGCTTCTAGTTCATCCACATTCAGATTCTTTTTGGTGGCTACGCGCAATAACGTTTGTTTGCCCCCACAGCAGAAGTCCATATCATGCTGACGGAAAAGACGCGTTGCACGTGGAATGGTGATTGCCAGCTCGCCTAATGATAGATCGCGTAGTGCCATAGTTATGTTCCTCAGGATGCCTATATTTTATAAGGTGCATTTTAAATGCAATTTATAATTTAAGCCATAACTCTTTGGGGGTTGTTGAGTCATTTGCGATAATCAAAGAAATAAAAAGTGAGGAAAGACGATGTTTTCCCATTGGTTAACTCGGTGGAATTTACAGGCCGATGGTGCGCCGATACAGACTCGTAGCAGCCAGCTATTGCCAGTTTTATGCGATGGCATTCCATTAATGCTGAAACTTGCTCTGGTTGAAGAGGAGCGCCGTGGTGCCGATTTAATGCAATGGTGGAATGGCAATGGTGCTGCGAAGGTTGTTGCTCATCATAACGAAGCCTTGCTGATGGAACGTGCGTGCGGAGGCAAAAATCTGCTGCATATGGCTAAACATAGCCAAGACGAAGACGATGAGGCGAGTCAGATTATTTGCCGTGTCGTCACTCAACTACATACTTGCCGTGAAGAAATGACACCTTCGCTGGAGGCACTGCATCAGCGTTTTAACGCATTACGGCAGGCTGTGTCTCATAGTTCACTAATGTCATTGTGTTGTTCGGTTGCCGAAACGTTGCTGTCTAGCCCACAAGACGAAGTGGTATTGCACGGCGATATACACCATGGAAATATTTTAGATTTTGGTGAGCGTGGATGGTTGGCAATTGACCCCAAAGGCTTATTCGGTGAGCGTGGTTATGATTATGCCAACTTATTTTGTAATCCTGAGCTTTCAACGTGTACACGGCGCGAGCGTTTTTTGCGCCAGCTCGCCGTGGTGACGCAGGCAGCAAACTTAGATAGGCAAAGATTGCTGATGTGGATTATGGCCTACGCGGGATTATCGGCGGCTTGGTTTCTAGAAGATAATGAGCTTGATTATGTCGCTAGCCGCATGTGCATCGCGAGATTTGCCGCTGACGAATTAGATATCTGACCGGTCTATACCGAGCATCCCCCCACTGCGAATCAGCGGGGGGATTTAGTATTACTTCTGTAGATCAATCTGATACAGCGCAAAACCTAGATTATCTTGGCCTTTGCTGATGAGCGGATACTGGGCATGTTCAGAAATGAATTTGCTCGCTTTTTCACTCGGTGAAGTTTCAAAGCGAATATCCAGCGGCGTTTTGCTGTGAATTGGCGCGAGTCGCCAGTTGTTATCCACCTGTGGAGTGACTGCGCCATGCTTTTTGGTTTCGGTACGAATATAGTCGGCAAGTACGGCGCGGTTTTCATCAGGTGAAGCAAACGCAATATGCTTATCACCGGTTCCTGCGAACTTGCCACCGTAGGCGCGGTAGTTGTTGGTCGCAATCAAGAATTGGGCTTTAGGATCGATCGGTTTGCCGTTGAATGTGAGCCCCTTAATACGCTCAGATTTAGGGTTTATCAGCGCACATTCGCCGTCATAGCGCGCAGGCTGGCTAACATCAACCTGATAATTGACGCCGTCAATGATGTCGAAATTGTAGGTACGGAAGCCGTCCCAGTTAATCAACTCCTGAGGCTTGCTGCTGTTTACATCAATCTGGTTGTACTGCCCAACAGAGCACTCCAGCCACTCTTTCACATCCGCGCCGCTGGCTTTGACGACCACCAACGTATTTGGATACAGGTAAAGATCGGCGGCATTGCGGAAGGTGAGCTGGCCTTTTTCAACTTCCACATAGCTGGCCGGATCGTTTTTACGCCCGCCAACCTTAAACGGTGCAGCGGCAGATAGCACGGGAATATCGGCCAGATCCGGATCGCCTTGGATATAGTGTTCAACGTAGGCACGCTGTGCGTTATTTACGATCTGTACCGTAGGATCGTCTTGGATCAGCGCCAGATAGCTGTACATGTTACCGTTGGATTTGCCGATAGGCTGGCTGACGAAATCGCGGGTACCTTTGTGATCGTCTTTCAGCACCTTAACTAAGGTCGCGTCTTCAGCCGCCAACGATTTTTTATTAGCGAGATCGTAAATTGGACGCGCCTGCGCGGTAGCCTCTTCGACTTTCCAACTGCCTTGATCGTTATTAATGACTAGATCGACCAGACCCAAATGATCTCCCCATTGCCCTGGCATTACGGCAGGGATACCGTTCAACGTGCCTTTATCAATATCAACGCCTTTGATATCGGCAAAATCTTTGCTCGGGAAAACCGCGTGTGAATGACCGAACATAATGGCGTTGATATCCGGCACTTGGCTCAGATAGTAAACCGAGTTTTCAGCCATCACCTGATAAGGCAGGCTGGATAGGCCAGAGTGTGGGATGGCAACAATCAGATCGGCGCCTTCTTTCTTCATCTGCGGTACATATCGACGGGCCGTTTCAGTGATGTCATTTACCTTCACTTTGCCCGCCAGATTGGACTTATCCCACGTCATGATTTGTGGAGGCACAAAACCAATGTAACCGATGCGAAGCGTATGCATTTTTCCATCGCGATCTTTGACCTGCTTTTCGGCGATCAGGTAAGGCTTCCAAATCGGTTTACCGGTTTTGGCATCGACCACGTTGGCATTGATATAGGGAAATTTCGCGCCAGCCTGCGCTTTCTTCAGATAATCCAAGCCATAGTTAAACTCATGGTTACCGATGTTGCCTACCGTGTAATCCAGCGTGTTCATCGCTTTATAAACTGGATGTATTTCGCCGTCTTTCAATCCCTTGGCAGCCATGTAATCACCCAATGGACTGCCTTGGATCAGATCGCCGTTATCGACTAAAACGCTGTTGGTGGCTTCATGGCGAGCATCGTTGATGAGGCTTGCGGTGCGCACTAGGCCAAACTTTTCAGTGGGCTTATCTTTGTAATAGTCGAAATCCATCATATTGCTGTGCAGGTCGCTGGTTTCGAGTATACGTAAATCAACGGTCGCAGCCTGCGCAGAACCAGCAATAAGCAGGGCCAGCAGAGAGTAAGAAAGGGGGCGAGCGGACATGGTGATCTCCATGAGTGTATTTATGACAAGCATCGCAATTAAACGTGTAACTACGATGAAGATATTTCCAGAAGTGTGAACTCTGCCAGATAAAGGAGAAGGCGTCCGTGGGGGAGTTCACAGATGGGGGAGTGGTGGTTTAATCGCTGTCTGGTATCCGCGAGCCTTTATGTTAGAACGATGAAGGGTTTCGTCCGCCTGTGAGCATCTGCGTTTCTATGAAACCGCTGGCGTAGGCGTCCGAGTGAGGGTGCTCAAGCAACGCTGCCTTGCATCTAGAATATTTTATGTGAGAGTGATGAAAAATTTCGTCCGCCCGTGAGCATTTGCGTTTCTATGAAACGGCAGCCGTAGGCGTCCGACGAGAGGTTGCCAGCGCGCAACCTCTCGACTCTCGCGCTTTTTACCGAGCCGTTTGGCCGACCGGTTTCGGAGCGTACATCCTGTACGCCCTCAACCTGCCACCAGCATCCCTGCTGGCGGCTCTAAAATGCATTTCATCTAACTAAAAAAACCAAATTAAAAATACCTATCTTTAATTTTTTAAAACTTAGATTTTCGTAGAACGAGCCACCGGTACAGGGATGTACCGGTGGAGTTTGGGGCGCCCGGGATGGGCGATACCAAACCGGAGCGAAGATGGCGTCTCGGATAAAAGCGCGCGGGTGTTGGGTGCGCGCGCTGGCGCACCCGACTCGGACGCCTTCACTTAGTTTGCATGTGAATACCGCTGCTGAGAGGCGGTCGAAACGTTACTCCGCGATCACATAAAGGGTAGGCAGTCGAAACGTTACTCCGCGATCACATAAATAATTGTTGTATAGAACCTTATCCCTATACCCACCAAAAGATGGCTATTCAACACAAAAAAAACTAGTCTTCTAAACGATATCATTGTTTAAAGAGGTAGGTATGTTAGAACAAATTTCCCGACTGGCGCGCGAGGCCGGAGAGGCAATAATGGTCGTCTATCAAGACGATAAACCTCTTAACGTAGAGCATAAATCTGACGACTCTCCAGTCACTGCGGCAGATCTGGCGGCGCATCAAGTGATCCGCGACGGCTTAGCGAAACTGACGCCAGAGATCCCTTTGCTGTCTGAAGAAGATCCGCCATCGTGGGCGATCCGCCAGCATTGGCAGCGCTATTGGCTGGTGGATCCGTTAGATGGTACTAAGGAGTTTATTAGCCGCAACGGTGAGTTCACGGTAAATATTGCCCTGATCGAAAACGGCGTCCCTGTGATGGGGGTGGTTTATGCGCCGGTTAACGATGTTTTGTATTGTGCGGAGCGCGGTAAAGCTTGGAAAGAAGAGCAAGGCGTGCGCGAGCAAATCCACGTCAGCAATGCTAATCCACCACTGGTAGTCGTTAGCCGTTCACATGCCGATGAAGAGTTAAGAGACTATTTGGCTCAGTTGGGTGAGCATCAAACGGTTGCCGTAGGCTCTTCGCTGAAATTCTGCTTAGTGGCAGAGGGGAAAGCTCAACTCTATCCACGCTTCGGGCCGACTAACGTTTGGGATACGGCGGCGGGGCATGCGGTTGCGCTTGCCGCGGGTGCGCAGATCCACGATTGGCAGGGGAAAACGCTGGATTATACCCCGGCAGAATCCTTCCTGAATCCGGGGTTCCGTGTTTCTCTCTTTTAGGCTTTTAAGAACCTAACAGCTGATGCAGCAGGCCCATAACCTGCTGTACTTCCTGCGGCGTTAGCGCGCCATCTTTCGCAAATTTTACGTTGCCTTGCTTGTCCAGAACGACGATCGCCGATCCTTTTGGCTGTAAGTCCCATGCTTTTTTCGCCGCGCCTGTATCGTCAACGATAAATTGCGACCAAGGGAACTCCTTCTTGCTGCCTTCAATGCTGCTGCGTACGAATGGCCCTGTACCAATAATGGCGTCATCGGTATTCACGATGGTGGTGGTTTGATATTTATCGTGTGGTAAACCGGCTTTCTTGATGGCTTCAATTAATGGATCGTTCATGTCCTTGGCAGAAGTACGCCCAGCGATATGCTGAATGACTCGTACTTTTCCTCCCAGCTGGGCACTGTTCCAGTTTTTGTAGCTAAACTCATTATTCTGATAGTTCAGCTCTCCACGGTCGCTGATACCCACGGGCGCGACGCGCTGATCTTGCTGAAAATTATGTGCCGAAACTGACATCGATAGCAGCAGCAACGGAAGTAGGTAGTGTTTTTGTAGTTTCATGCAGACTCCCTAAATAAACAGTCAGAACGATCGTGTCAAAAGCATAGATTGTGATCGGAGGTCTGTCCTGTTTTGAAGTGTGATCGAAAGTTTTATTCTGTAAGGCTAAAACCCCATTTTTTGCGCGATTATTTCATACTGGGTATGACTTTTTGCATACCATTCTGTCAGCTGAGGTAAATATAGTGAAAAATGCCGCTTTATGGGAACCCAAAGTTGTGAAAGCAGTCTATATTTATACTCCATTACGCGGATAGGGGCCGTGCAGCCGTTTTGGCTGATTGAATTTTTATACCCTGCCGCATGTCATTACCGGGAGGTAAACACAACAATGAAAATCTTCCAACGCTACAATCCGCTTCTTGTCGCCAAGTATGTAAAAACCCTGTTTCGTGGACGGTTATATATCAAGGATGTCGGCGCTTTCGAGTTCGACATGGGGAAGGTTCTTCCCCCGAAAGTGCGAGACAAACGCCACCTCAGCGCCATGTCTGAGATTAATCGTCAAGTCACACGACTGCAGGCTGAAATGGCATAGGCAGATTGGGAAGAGCTCCCTGCTGTGTTGTTAATAAGCTAGAGCAGATAGACTAGAAAGTAGGAAAATGGTAACGGCCCTTGCGGGCCGTTTGTGTTTCTATCATGCAGTTTGAAGCGCTGAGCTTAGGTATTGGCTTCTTTCGCTTTTTCTAAATCACCAGCCGCATCGGGAATGATCGGCGCTGGGCGTTCAGCCAAGCGAGTCACCAGCAGCTGATCGATTTTGTAGCTGTCGATATCAACAACTTCAAACTTATAGCCCGCGTATTTGACGTAGTCGGTGCGTTTTGGAATTTTGCGCAGCATATACATCATGAAGCCGCCAATGGTTTCATAGTTGCTGTTCTGCGGAAACTCTTCAATATCCAGCACGCGCATCACATCATCAATTGGCGTAACGCCTTCAACCAGCCACGAGTTTTCATCGCGAGCGATAATCTGTTCTTCTTGGCCTTGGCCAACCAGATCGCCCATCAGCGTGGTCATTACGTCGTTAAGCGTGATGATACCCACCACCAACGCATATTCGTTCAGAATAATAGCGAAGTCTTCACCGGCGGTTTTAAAACTCTCTAACCCTTCCGATAACGTCAGCGTATCTGGAATGATTAACACGTTGCGAATTTGCACGCCGCTGCTTAGCACGAGGCTTTGATTGCCCAATACGCGGTTCAGCAAATCTTTGGAGTCAACGTAGCCCACCACGTGATCGATTGCCCCATCACACACTAAAAACTTAGAGTGCGGATGAGTAGAGACTTTTTCTTTGATGCTTTCTTCGCTTTCGCTCAAATCGAAGTAGATGATGCTTTCACGCGGCGTCATAGAAGAAGGAACCGTACGAGATTCCAGCTCAAAGACGTTCTCGATGATTTCGTGCTCTTGTTTACGCAGTACGCCCGCTAATGCACCCGCTTCAACGACGGCGTAGATATCATCAGAAGTAATATCGTCTTTACGTACCATTGGCAGCTTAAATAAGCGGAAGATCATGTTGGCAAGGCCGTTGAAGAACCATACCAAAGGTCTGAATACCAACAGGCAGAAGCGCATCGGGTTGACGATCCGGACGGCGACCGTTTCAGGGGCGATCATACCGATGCGTTTCGGTGTGAGGTCGGCAAACAAAATAAAGCAGCTGGTGACCAAGACGAATGAACAGATAAAGCTGACCTGTTCGGAGATTTCTGGTGACATAAAGCGGTCAAACAGAATCCGGAAGGTTGGGGAGAATGCGGCGTCACCGACGATACCACCGAGGATAGCGACGGCATTTAGCCCAATTTGTACCACGGTAAAGAAATAGCCAGGCTGTTCTTGGAGCGCAATGACACGAGAAGCATTGATATCGCCTTCATCAGCCATTGTTTTCAATTTCATTTTGCGAGAGGCGGCCAGTGAAATTTCCGAGATGGAAAAAAAGGCGCTTATCGCGATCAATATCAGGATCAGTAAAATACTGTTTAACATAATTTATCCGCTTCGACCGGAGTGCTCCGGGGAATAGTGAAGGGCAGTGATTAATGGGAGTTTAACAAAAAACGGCTAGTTTTTGCGCACTATGCCGCGTACTAACTACTATTAACGAGGCCACATTTCTGTGACCCGCGTCTAGTATAGCAGCAGCCATGAGAAACCAGCTAGAGATTAAAAGGTGCTCACTTCTTCATAAGCCATTGCTATTAGCCAATTTTAATCGTGAAGCGGGCTCTCGACAATATTAAAGCTGTGGCGGCAGACATACCCCAATGCCACCCAGACCACAGTAGCCATGCGGGTTTTTATACAGATATTGTTGGTGCTCATCTTCTGCATAGTAGAACGGTTTGGCCGCGCTAATTTCGGTGGTGATTTCGCGCGAGTCGTTGGCTTCCTTCATCGCTTTCTGAAAGCGAGCTTCGCTGGTCAGCGCTTCAGCCTGCTGCTGTGGTGTAAGCACGTAGATTGCAGAACGATATTGGCTGCCAATGTCATTTCCCTGACGATCGCCCTGAGCGGGATCGTGATTTTCCCAAAACAGCTCAAGTAATTTTGCGTAGCTGATGATTTTTGGATCAAACACGATGCGCACGGCTTCCGCATGGCCCGTTTGGCCAGAACACACTTCGCGATAGGTTGGATTGGGGGTGAAGCCACCGCTATATCCTGCCGCCGTACTGTAGATGCCAGGCTGTTGCCAGAACAGACGCTCTACACCCCAGAAGCATCCCATTGCGAAAATGGCGGTTTCCATTCCTTCAGGAACCTCGGTCATAGAATTTCCGTTCACCGCGTGTGTTTTAGCAATAGGCATTGGGGTATTGCGGCCAGGAAGAGCATGCTCTGCCGTAAGTGGTTGAATATTATGATTTGCGTTAGCCACAGGAGGCTCCTGTCTTAGATTTATGTATCACTCAGCTACTATATACATAACTTTAGTGATTACTTTATTTAGATCAATTCGGTCATTAGTTGTATCTCATACTTACTTTGCGCACAATATGCCTAATTATTGCAACCATGTTACTAATGGCATTGCAAACTGGTGCACATGCACATTTTTGAATTCCGTCGGATAGCAGTTCCCCCTGACAGACGGAATGTTTTACGGGTAGGGTAAACTTCAGGAGTTCGCGTGCCACGATTTCGTCTCTTTGGCTTTATATGCCTTTTTTTGGCATCCCCCTTGGCCAATGCAGCGCAAGTTCGCTTAAAAGTTGAAGGTTTAAGCGGGTCGCTCGAACAGAACGTACGAGCCAGTCTTTCCACCATCGAAAATGATGAAGTCAGCAACGATGGCCGTTTTCGCGCCCGAGTTGATGAGTCTATTCGGCGGGGGCTGAAAGCGCTTGGCTATTATCAGCCAACCATTGAATTTGATTATCAAGATAAAAAACCACCTGAAAGACCCTTGCTGATTGCGAAAGTGAAGGCCGGTGAACCCGTATTGATTGCGGGCGTTGACGTGAAAATTTTAGGGCAGGCTAAAGATGACTCTGCTTATAAAGATCTGCTGAAAACCGGTGAGCCTAAAATTGGCACCGTGCTTAACCACGGCACTTACGATAGTTTCAAGAATTCCCTGACCTCTATTGCGGTGCGCAGAGGCTACTTCGACGCCACGATGCCGGTGCATCAGCTTGGTGTTATCGAGGATGAGCGCAAAGCATTTTGGGATATCGATTTTGATAGCGGCAAACGCTACCGCTTTGGCGATGTGACGTTTGAAGGCTCGCAGATCCGAGAAGAGTATTTGCAGCACTTGGTGCCTTTCAAACAGGGGGAATATTACACTTCTGAGCAGTTGGCTGAATTCAGCCGTCGTTTATCCGCCACCAACTGGTTCAACTCGGTGGTGGTATCGCCTGATTTTAAACAGGCAACCGCCGATAAAGAGCTGCCGCTAGACGCGGTGGTTTCTCCTAAAGTGCGGAATACCGTTGAGCTCGGCGGTGGTTATGCTACCGACGTGGGGCCGCGCGTACAGGCGACGTGGAAACGTCCTTGGGTTAACTCGTATGGGCACAGTTTCGAAACCTCGCTTAACCTTTCTGCACCAGAACAAACCGCAGATTTCAGCTACAAAATTCCACTGCTAAAGAACCCGATTGAGCAATATTACCTGTTGCAGGGCGGTTTCAAGCGAACCGATCTTAATGATACCGAAGAAGATACCACCACGCTGAACGTGGCGAGATATTGGGATCTGTCGAGTGGCTGGCAGCGTTCAGTTAACCTGCGTTGGAGCCTTAACCACTTTACGCAGGGTGAAGTGTCGAACGACACCATGCTGTTGTATCCGGGGATTATGCTGAACCGCACCCGTTCTCGCGGTGGACTCATGCCGGTATGGGGCGATAGCCAGCGCTATTCATTTGATGTATCCGATACCACGTGGGGCTCTGACGTTGACTTCGCCGTAGTGCAGGCTCAGCAGGTGTGGATCCGCACGTTAGCCGAAAAACATCGCTTTGTGGTACGCGGTAACGTGGGATGGATTGAAACCAATAACTTCGAAAAAGTGCCGCCAAACCTGCGCTTCTTCGCCGGTGGCGACCGCAGTATTCGCGGTTATAAATACAAATCAATTTCACCGGAAGATAGCTCAGGCAAGTTAACCGGTGCTTCCAAACTCGCTACGGGTTCATTGGAATATCAATATAACGTCACTGGGAAATGGTGGGGTGCCACCTTTGTTGACTCTGGTGAAGCGGTGAACGATATCAAACGCAGTAATTTTTATACCGGCGCGGGTGTTGGCGTGCGCTGGGAATCACCGGTTGGGCCAATCAAGCTCGATTTTGCGGTACCGGTTGGTGATAAAGATAACCATGATTTGCAGTTTTACATCGGATTGGGGCCTGAACTATGAGACGCGTAATCAAATTCAGCCTGATCTTTTTGTTGGTGCTCGTATTGCTGGTGGTTGGCCTGATTGGCACTGTGATCAGCACGCCGGGGCTTCATTTTGTTATCAACAGCGCGGCGCGTTGGGTACCAGGACTTGATATCGCGGGCGTAACCGGCGGGTGGCGTAATCTAACGTTAACCGGCGTTTCCTACCAAATGCCCGGTGTGAAAGTGAAAGCCGGTGAGCTTCATCTAGCGGTGGATATCGGCTGCTTGAAAAAAAGCGAACTGTGCCTGAATGCCCTAACGGCCAATCAGATTGACGTTGCTATTAACACGCAAGAGTTGGCGCCTTCTGAGCCTACGCCAGAAACCACCAGTGAACCGCTGACCGAACTGAAAGCGCCTTATCCCGTGGCGATCCGTTTGCTGCGTATCAATAACGTTCACGTCACGGTCGATGACACCGCTATTTCTTTGGAAGAGTTTCGCACCGGTGCTGAATGGCGAGATCGTGGCTTAACGTTGTTGCCAACCAACATCAAGTCTCTGCTGGTGGCATTGCCGAAAACGCCTGCAACGCCGGTTCAGGATCAGGTGGTTGCGGTGGCTGTTAAAGATAAGCCGGTAACTCAGGCCGCCATGGATGCCGCCGCCGATAGCGCCAAGCAGGCCGCTTCTGATGCTGCAGAGCAGGTGGTGAAGCAGGTTGCTAAGCCTGAGCAGGCAAAAGCTGAAGCTCAGAAAGATGCACAGGCTGAGGCGGAAAAAGCCGCTATTGAGAAGCCATTAGGCGAGGTGCTTGCAGAGCTGTTTGCTAAACCATTGCTGCCTGATTTGCCAGAACTGCGTTTGCCGCTGGATCTGACCGTGAAGCGGATTTCTGGTGAGCAATTACGTATCACCGGCGATAGCGATATTGTGGTGAATTCGTTGCTGGTGAGGGCTGTTACCAAAGATAGCGCGCTGCGTTTGCATACGCTGGAGGTCCGTTCACCGCAGGGCAATGTATCCATGCATGGTCAGGCGACGCTGAGCGATCGATGGCCGATGGATTTCCGCTTAAACGCAGATTTGAACGTTGATCCGGTTAAAGGCGAAAAACTGAAGCTCGGTATCAAAGGCGATCTGCGAGATGTATTAACGCTGGATGCTAATTTATCTGGCCCGTTAAAAGCGACGTTAGCGGCAGAAACGCAGTTAGCCACGGCGGGCTTACCGTTAGCCTTGACGCTGGAAAGCCCCGGCGTGCAGTGGCCTTTGGTGGGGACGCCAGAGTATCAGGCGAAAAATATTCGTCTGCGCTTAAACGGTAGCGGCAAAGCCTATGCGCTGTCATTACGAACCGATGTTAGTGGTAATGAAATTCCAGCGGCTAAAATTACCCTTGATGGTAAAGGGACGGATCAGCAATTTAATTTAACTCGTCTGCGTGTCGCTGCTTTGCAGGGGAACACCGATCTTTCAGCCTTAGTAGACTGGAGCAAAGCGATTAGCTGGAAGAGTAAGCTTACGCTTGATGGTATCAATACGGCGAAACAGTGGCCTGAATGGCCGGCTAAACTGAACGGCAATATTGAAACGCAGGGCAGTTTATACGGTGGAAACTGGCAGCTACGCGTTCCGGTGCTTCAGCTCGACGGTAACGTGAAGCAAAATCAGGTCGATGTGCGTGGGAATCTGACCGGAAATCAGGCGGGTCAGTGGAAAATTCCACAGATGCACATTGGCCTAGGCCGCAACAAGATTGATATCACCGGCGAGTTGTCTGATAAGTGGGCGCTGGATGCCGTTATTGATGCGCCTCGCCTTGATGGTAATTTGCCGGGGCTAGCGGGCACGGCGAAAGGCACGTTGAAACTGCGTGGCGATCTTAAAGCGCCGCAGGTATTGGCCGATCTCACGGCGTCTGGTTTGCAGTGGCAGACGTTAACCATCAATCGAGTGAAGCTGGACGGCGATATTCGTTCTGGCGAGCAGATTGAAGGCAATCTGAATGCGCGCGTTGAGCAACTGAAACAGGATGATTTCCTGATAAGCCTGTTAACGCTGGATGCCAAAGGCAGCGAGAAACAGCACCAGCTGCAGTTGAAAATCAACGGCGATCCGCTTTCGGGTCAGTTGGCGCTGAAGGGCAGTTTCGATCGCACTACTGAGCGCTGGCAGGGAACCTTAAACGATACGCGTTTTGATACTCCGGTTGGCGAGTGGCGCTTAACCCGACCTATTGCGCTCGATTATCTTAATCAGCAGCAAAAAGTCAGCGTTGGCCCGCATTGCTGGTTAAACCCGAACGCTGAGGTCTGTGTTCCTAAAACGATTGAAGCAGGCGCGAGCGGTAATGCTAGCGTGGTATTAAACCGTTTCGATTTAGCCATGATTAAACCGTTCTTAGGGCCAGATACCGCATTGAATGGCGTATTTACCGGGCGCGCGGACGTGAGCTGGAAGGAAGGTCAGGCGTTGCCAGAGGCGAAAGTTTCGCTTATTGGTAAAGGGGTTAAGGTGCAACAGGCCGTTCAGGGGAACCAACTGCCTATTGCTTTTGACACGTTGAACCTGAATGCGGCGCTTAATCATGGTCGTGCTCAGCTTGATTGGCTGATAAAAATTGCTGGCAATGGCCAGCTTGATGGAAACGTTCAGATTGCCGATCCTCAGGGGCGTAGGAATCTGTCGGGTAACGTGAATATCAAAAGCATCTCGCTGGCGATGTTGAACCCCGCGCTGATGTCTGGAGAAAAAGCACAAGGGATGCTGAACGCCGCATTACGCTTAGGCGGAAACGCCCAGCAGCCGCAGATCTTCGGACGTATGGCACTGGATAAAGTCGATATCGATGGGCAGTTTATGCCGTTTGATATCACGGAAGGTAATCTGGCGGTTAACTTTGCGGGGATGAGCTCGGCGCTGCAAGGGGTGATCAAAACCTCGCGTGGGCAGCTTAACCTGACGGGTAATGCGGATTGGCGTGTGATTGATGCATGGCGTGCGCAGATTGCAGTGAAAGGAGATCGCGTTCGCGTAACTGTTCCGCCGATGGTGCGTTTGGATGTGTCACCGGATATTGTGTTTGAAGCGACGCCGAAGATGTTTGCTTTAAACGGCTCGGTGGGTATTCCTTGGGCGCGAATCACGGTACAAGAGCTGCCTGAAAGCGCGGTGTCGGTATCGTCTGATGAGGTGATGCTGAACAACCAACGCCAGCCGATAACGCCAGCGTCGGCATCGATTCCGATTAACAGCAATTTGAATATTCACATTGGCCCTAACGTTCGCTTGGATGCTTTTGGTCTGAAAGCGAAATTGCAGGGCGATCTGAAGATGGTTCAAGACGAACATGGTCTTGGCTTAAATGGTCAGGTTAATATTCCTGAAGGTCGTTTTGCCGCGTATGGGCAAGATTTGCTTATCCGCAAAGGTGAACTGATCTTCTCTGGGCCACCAGAGCAGCCATTGCTGAATATTGAGGCAATTCGTAACCCTGATGCCACGGAAGATGACGTGACAGCAGGGGTACGTGTAACAGGACTTGCTGATCAGCCGAAACTAGAAGTATTCTCAGATCCTGCCATGTCACAGCAGATGGCGCTGTCTTATTTGCTGCGTGGGCAAGGATTAGAAAGTTCGGGAACGGACAGTAATGCCATGACATCAATGCTGATCGGCATGGGTGTGGCGCAAAGTGGTAAGCTGGTGGGTAAAATCGGCGAAACCTTTGGCGTGAGTAATTTATCTCTGGACGCTCAGGGCGTTGGAGACAGCTCACAGGTTGTTGTGAGTGGTTATGTACTACCAGGATTACAGGTAAAATATGGTGTTGGGATATTTGATTCGTTGGCGACGCTAACGTTACGCTATCGACTAATGCCAAAATTATATCTGGAAGCGGTGTCTGGACTCGATCAGGCACTCGATTTGCTCTATCAGTTTGAGTTTGAGTGATGCGAATTATTGTATATGGAAGTCTACGTCGTAAGCAGGGCAATAGTCATTGGATGACTAACGCCATGTTGCTGGGTGAATGTGAGCTCGAAGGGTATGAGATGTACGATCTCGGCCATTTTCCGGCGGTAGTTCCGGGCGATGGAAAGGTATTTTGCGAAGTCTATCGCATTAACTCTTCCATTTTAGCCGAGCTGGATGAGCTGAAAAGCAACAGCAAGGATTATCGTAGAGAGCTGATTCAAACGCCATTTGGCAGTGCGTGGATATATATCTATCTGTACTCGGTGGACAGTTTGCCACGTATCAAATGTGGCGACTGGTTGAAGCGCGATCAGGAATGTAGCGAATAACACGCTGCTTGTCTGACAGTAAAATATAAAAAAACACCGCCAATGGCGGTGTTTTTTTTCGTGCACGTGAAAACAATTATTTGTTTTTAGCGCGCTCGAAAGAGGCAACGATTTCAGCTTTAGCGGCTTCAGCGTTATCCCAACCTTCAACTTTAACCCACTTGCCTTTTTCCAGATCTTTGTAATGTTCAAAGAAGTGGGAGATTTGGGCACGCAGCAGTTCAGGCAGATCGTTCACATCTTTGACGTGATCGTATTCTTTGGTCATTTTGCTGTGTGGAACAGCAACCAGCTTCGCATCTTCACCGGCTTCGTCAGTCATTTTCAGCACGCCAACTGGGCGGCAACGAATGACTGAACCTGGCTGCAGTGGGTACGGAGTTGGGACCAGAACGTCAACCGGATCACCGTCCAGAGACAGAGTGTGGTTGATGTAACCGTAGTTGCATGGGTAGAACATCGCGGTAGACATAAAACGGTCTACGAACAGGCAGCCTGTTTCTTTGTCTACTTCATATTTGATTGGATCAGCGTTAGCTGGAATTTCGATAACTACGTAGATGTCTTCTGGCATGTCTTTGCCAGCAGGGACGTTAATCAAGCTCATGTCGGTTTCCTTTAATCAAACCAGAAATGGAGTGACGGCTATTATAGCGGTCACTCCACAAATGAACAGTCTGCCCGACATCTTTCAAGCGTTCGGCTTGTCGCCTCACGCTTGAAATTTACCGGGAGGCAGGATTAGGCGTCTGGGAAATCGCTCATGAAGCGTTCAGCGTCTTCTACCATAGAGCTGGTGCCAACGAAGAAAGGTGCACGCTGATGCAGTTTTTCCGGTGCGATATCCAGAATACGACGGAAACCGTCGGTCGCTTTACCGCCCGCCTGCTCAGCTAAGAATGCCATAGGGTTGCATTCATACAGCAAACGCAGTTTGCCAGAAGGATGGCTTGCGGTGCTTGGGTAAATATAGATACCGCCCTTGAGCAGGTTACGATGGAAATCGGCAACCAAAGAACCAATATAGCGTGAGGTATAAGGGCGATGAGTCGCTTCGTCTTGTTCTTGGCAATACTTAATGTATTTCTTCACGCCGAGAGGGAATTTGATGTAGTTCCCTTCGTTGATGGAGTACATATTGCCTTTTTCAGGGAAACGCACGCGTTCATGTGACAGGCAGAATACGCCCAGCGATGGGTCATAGGTAAAGGCGTGAACTCCGTTGCCGGTGGTGTATACCAGCATCGTTGAAGAGCCATAAACCACATAACCAGCGGCAACCTGACAATTTCCCGGCTGCAGGAAATCTTCTTCGGTAACCGGCTGCCCAATTGGCGTAATGCGGCGATAGATAGAGAAAATCGTACCGACCGACACGTTAACGTCGATGTTGGAAGAACCGTCTAACGGATCCATTAAAACGACATATTTACCGTTGTTGGCGCGATCGCCCTCAAAAATAACAATATCGTCTTCTTCTTCCGATGCGATACCCGCCACCTCTCCACGCGCTTTTAAAGCGGCTTTGAGTTTTTCATTGGCATAGAGATCCAGTTTCATCTGAACCTCACCCTGCACGTTTTCCGCACCACTTGCACCGAGAATATCCACTAAACCCGCTTTGTTGATATCGCGGTGGATAATTTTGGCACCCAGTTTAATTGCGGAGAGGAGAGCGGTTAGTTCGCCAGTAGCGTGTGGAAAATCTTGCTGCTTTTCGACGATAAACTCGCCTAAAGTTTTCATGACACATTCCCTGATTCTGCGAAGGAGTAGCGATTTATTTACAAACCGCCAACGTTTTCGCAGCTATTCTAGCCAATGTATAAAGTGATTCCTAGGTAATTCCATTTCGCCTAAGCCGTTCACAGCGTTAGAATGTGAACTGACTCGATGTAATCAACTGGAAACGATATGCGCATTCATATTCTTGGAATCTGCGGCACATTTATGGGCGGCCTTGCTTTGCTGGCTCGGACGTTAGGACATGAAGTGACGGGTTCTGATGCCAATGTTTATCCGCCGATGAGCACGCTGCTTGAAAAAGAAGGGATCACATTGATGGAAGGTTATGATCCTTCCCATTTAGATCCTGCACCTGATTTGGTGATCATTGGTAACGCAATGACGCGTGGCAACCCTTGCGTGGAAGTTATTCTGGAGCAGGGGATCCCATACGTTTCTGGTCCACAGTGGCTGCATGATGAAGTTCTACGCCATCGTTGGGTGATTGCGGTTGCAGGTACCCACGGCAAAACCACAACGGCAGGGATGGTCACTTGGATCTTGGAAGAGTGCGGTTATGAGCCAGGCTTTGTGATTGGTGGCGTTCCTGGAAACTTTGACGTTTCCGCTCGTATGGGCAACAGCCCATTCTTTGTGATCGAGGCCGATGAGTACGATTGTGCCTTCTTTGATAAACGATCCAAGTTTGTGCACTACTGCCCGCGTACGTTGATCCTCAATAATCTTGAGTTTGATCATGCGGATATTTTCGACGATCTTAAAGCGATCCAGAAACAGTTCCATCATCTAGTTCGTTTGGTACCGGGCAAAGGCCGTATTATTTTGCCGAGCAACGATGCCAATCTGAAACAGGTTATGGGGATGGGTTGCTGGAGTGAGCAAGAGCTTAGTGGTGAAGAGGGAACGTGGAACGCGCGTAAACTCAATCCAGATGCTAGCCATTACGAAGTTTTGCTGGATGGTGAAGTCGTGGGAGAGGTTAGCTGGGGCTTAGTGGGTGAGCACAATATGCATAACGGCTTGATGGCGATTGCCGCTGCCCGTCATGTTGGCGTGTTGCCTGCCGATGCTTGCCGTGCCTTGGGAAGCTTTATTAATGCCCGTCGTCGTTTAGAGCTTCGTGGCGAAGCCTTTGGCGTGAAGGTTTACGATGATTTTGCACACCATCCTACGGCTATTTTGGCAACGCTGGCGGCTTTACGCAGCAAAGTCGGTGGAACCGCACGCATTCTTGCTGTGTTGGAACCGCGCTCTAATACTATGAAAATGGGCGTATCTAAGAATGACCTAGCCCCGGCGCTTGGCCGTGCGGATGAGGTCTTCTTATTCCAGCCACATCACATTCCGTGGCTGGTCACTGAAGTGGCAGAGGCCTGTGTTCAGCCGGCTCACTGGAGCGCCGACGTTGATGTTCTGGTAGATATGATCGCTAAAACAGCGCAGCCTGGCGATTATATTTTGGTGATGAGCAACGGTGGCTTTGAAGGTATCCATAGCAAATTGTTGAAAGCACTTGAGCACAAGCAAGAGATTGCTGAGCAACAGTAAGTTGCCGCTCTAATGAATCAGCCGTGGCTTAGTCCACGGCTTTTTTGTGCCTGATATTTTGATAAAAAAAAGCCTCCGCAAGCGGAGGCAATGGGGTTCGTCGGGTTAGACGAGAGTGTTAGCTGGCTGAATCGGGTTAGACACAGGAAGCGCCAGCCTTATGATGAAACATCTTAATAATTAACGGTAAATCTCAGCGGTGGCGTGGTAGTTGCCATCCAAATGAGCTTCAACGATATGGAATGCGGTAGCGCCTTTGGCATCAGCTTTATCGGACAGCTGTGCTTTGATATCTGAAGGCGAACCATCGATACCACTGATGGTTATAGTGCCAATGGATTGCATAGAGGAAGCCTGCTGTGCGCTGATGGATTGCGCAGCAAAAGCACCAAAAGAAACCATAGAAAGAAGACTTAAAGCAGCAACGGTAGTTTTGATTTTCATGATTATTTTCCTATTTTTCATTCTGCCGCAGTACTTCGATCTTAGATTCAATGACGATATTCTTTTGGTCACTGCGGTTTAACTTTAGCGATTCATTTACGGAGTTTGTGCTCCGCAAAGCAGGTGAATCCGTATTTTATTTGTAGATTTCAGCAGTTGCGTGGAATGAGCCTTCGTTGCGGGCTTCAACTACGCGGTAAGCTGTTGCGCCTTGCGCATCGGCTTTAGCTGACAGAGCCGCTCTGATATCAGAAGGGGCTGCGCTTACGCCGCTTACGCTGATGGTGCCAACAGGCTGCATTTTTGATGCCTGTGCGTTATCAACTAATTGAGCAGCGAATGCGCCGAAAGAAAGAGAAGAAAGAACGGCTAGAGTTGCAATAGTAGTTTTAATTTTCATGATGTATCCCTCAGATATTGTTTTATTTAGTTTTGAACTGTGATTCAAATCACGAAAACAAGTGTACACCTAGTAACTCGAAAAATTAATAGCGAGCTAATGGTTTGTTAGGTTTATTTGTTTGGTATTGTTTTGATGAATAGATCTAAATGGAATAAAAACAGCGCAAAAAACACACTTTTAAGACTAAAGTCTAATTAAATCAATAAAGTAACATCATGTTGCAAAATGTGCGGTCCGTAGCGTTTGTGACCGGCAGGAATATAGATATAGGACTGATTGACCATTAATGCTATTTGAAGTAGCGAATCATGCTGTGTGAGTTGTGTAATTAAGCGGAAAAGAGTACGGCAAGTTTGAGGAGGGCGCATGGGGGCAATCATAGGCCTGACAGATATCAGGCCTGAGAACCGGATTACAGTTCTTGATCAAACAGCGACAAAATAGCGTCGTGCAGCTGCTCAACGGAGAACCCTTTTGCAGGCGTGGTGAAAATTGTGTCGTCACCTGCGATAGTTCCCAAAATCCCTTCTGATTTGCCTAATGAATCCAATAGGCGTGCAATTAATTGCGCTGCGCCTGGGCTGGTATGGATAACGACAACGGATTCGTTGTAATCCACGTCGAGAACCAGATTCTTCAACGGGCTGCTCGTAGTCGGAACGCCAAGTTCTGCTGGCAGGCAGTACACCATCTCCATTTTGGCATTTCGTGTACGGACGGCACCAAATTTGGTCAGCATACGAGATACTTTGGATTGGTTGATATTCTCAAAGCCTTCATCTTGCAGAGCCTGCACGATCTCACCCTGAGAACTGAATTTCTCTTCTTTGAGCAGCGCCTTGAATGCCTTGATCAAGTCTTCTTGTTTTGTTGGAGTTCGCATTCTTCACCGTAGGAATAGAAATAGAGAACATTATTATGCGTAATAATGAATTTTTATGCAATTTAAGTGCGGAAAACGTTAAGTCGGTCACTATAGAGTTCAAACCGGCAAGGTGATGATTTTACCACCTTGCCCATAAAATGAATATGTTAGCGGGAACTTTGGTTATGTCATCGGCATTCGTAAATAGATTGTTATTAAAATGATGTTGTTGTGATGTAAAAGAAGGGTGTAATGTAATGGCCGGGTAATGAGCTGTGATAAGTGCGCAACGAATTCCTACTCTGTGGCCCTATATCTTTCATGCATAAGCTATTTTTTATTATAAACCTTGCAGTAGGACATGGAATTAGTGCGTCATATCCCAATCTTTGTGTTAACAGATTGTTTTTTAAGACATGATGGACTAAGGTGCGCGGTAATGCATTCACGGCACTCTTAAATTAAAGATAAATCAAGGAGTATAGAATGAAAGTTGCAGTTCTCGGCGCAGCCGGCGGTATTGGTCAGGCTTTAGCCCTTCTTCTCAAAACTCAGCTTCCTTCAGGTTCAGAACTCTCCCTTTATGATATTGCGCCAGTCACCCCAGGTGTCGCCGTCGATCTCAGCCACATCCCAACAGCCGTTAAAATCAAAGGTTTCAGCGGTGAAGATGCGCGCCCTGCTTTGGAAGGCGCGGATATCGTATTGATTTCTGCGGGTGTTGCTCGTAAACCGGGTATGGATCGCTCCGACCTGTTTAATGTGAACGCCGGTATCGTACGTAATCTGATTGAGCAGGTTGCTAGCACGTGTCCTAAAGCTTGTGTAGGCATCATCACTAACCCAGTGAACACCACGGTAGCTATCGCAGCAGAAGTGCTGAAGAAAGCCGGCGTTTATAACAAAGATAAACTGTTCGGTATTTCCACTCTGGACGTTATCCGTTCAAATACTTTTGTTGGTGAACTGAAAGGCAAAAATCCGGCAGAAGTTGAAGTGCCTGTTATTGGCGGCCACTCTGGCGTGACTATTTTGCCACTGCTGTCTCAGATCCCTGGTGTGAGCTTCACTGAGCAGGAAGTTGCCGATCTGACCAAACGTATTCAAAACGCGGGGACCGAGGTTGTTGAAGCTAAAGCCGGTGGCGGGTCAGCAACGCTGTCTATGGGCCAAGCTGCGGCACGTTTCGGTTTGTCTCTGGTCCGCGCTATGCAGGGCGAAAGCAACGTTGTGGAATGTGCTTACGTTGAAGGTGATGGCAAATATGCTCGTTTCTTCGCACAGCCATTGCTGCTGGGTAAAGAAGGCATTGTTGAACGCAAATCTATTGGTACTTTGAGCGCCTTTGAACAAAAAGCGCTGGAAGGTATGTTAGATGTTCTGCATAAAGATATCGAACTGGGCGAAACCTTCGTTAACAAATAATTGTTGATGGAATACGGGTGGTCAATACACCCGTTTACCTGTTCCATCTGAATTTAACCGCCGGCTTTTATTGCTGGCGGTTTTATTTTTTTTGGTTTGCGTTGGCGCATGAGCCGCTGTCTATCAATCAGTTGATGCGTACTGATATCAAAATAGCGACTTGGCCATATTTCAGAAGGGTGTATCCCTAAGGCGTGAGCAATAATTAACTCACCTTTTGGCCAAGGGCGAGTCAAGGCATTCGATAGCGTGGTACTTGAGAGCCCTGAGGCTCTTGATAACCCACTGAGCGTAATATTTCTTTTATGTAATGCAGCAATAATATCTGCATGATGCCAATCTTCTAGGCATTGACTCTCTGCCATAATTCATTCCTTTGCAATGACACATAAACAGGGGAGAGAAATAAGGTTTGCGTGTATTGCTACTATCTAAAAACACTCTTTAAATTTCAATTAATTTCCAATTATTTCAATAATAAGAAACTCGTTATATTTATTCTATTATTATGTTTAATAAAGATTTTACATAAAAAAAGAGCCTTTCGGCTCTTCCTTTTGTTTCTAAAAAAAGAAAATTAGAATTTTCTATCTACCGCCATATTAGCGAGCCCAATCAGTGCCTCTTTGTAGCTTGATTCTGGCAATGCTTGTAGCGCTAAAATCGCTTTATCGGCTTCTTCTTCTGCACGTTGGCGGGTATACGTGAGTGAACCCACTTCGTGCATTGTTTCCAGCACAGGCTCAAGCAAATGGCGTCCATTGCCTTCTTCGATGGCTTTACGGATCATCGCAGAACGCTCCGGTGTGCCATGCTTCATCGCATGTAGCAGAGGCAATGTCGGCTTTCCTTCATTCAGGTCATCACCGGTATTTTTACCCAGTGTTTTCCCGTCTGCATCGTAATCCAAGAGATCGTCGATCAATTGGAATGCGGTGCCAAGATAGCGCCCATAGTCTTGCAAGGCGATTTCCTGTTCGTGCGTGGCTCCAGCAAGGATCGCCGAAGATTGCGCTGCCGCCTCAAATAAACGAGCCGTTTTGCTGTAGATAACGCGCATGTAGTTTTCTTCAGTGATGTTCGGATCGTTAACGTTCATCAACTGTAAAACTTCACCTTCAGCAATAACGTTAGTTGCCTCGGACATCAGCTCCAAAACGCGCAAAGACTGTAGGCTTGTCATCATCTGGAACGAACGGGTATAGATAAAATCACCAACTAAAACGCTGGCAGCATTACCGAAAGCCGCATTTGCCGTAGCTTTGCCACGTCGCATATCGGATTCATCGACCACATCGTCGTGCAGCAGCGTTGCGGTATGAATAAATTCAATTAACGCCGCGACGGTGATGTGTTTATCCCCTTCGTAATTTAATGCTCTAGCCGACAATACTGCGATCATCGGGCGAATCCGTTTACCTCCACCGCTGATAATGTAGTAGCCTAACTGGTTGATTAGACTAACTTCAGAGTTTAGTTGCTGAAGAATTGTTGCGTTTACATCCGCCATGTCCTGCGCGGTTAACTCAGTAATTTGTTCTAGGTTCATTGTATTAATTCAACTGTGTTTCCATTTTCCGCCAGGCGAAAGCCCGCATGCAGGCTGTCACAAGCCACCAACTATAGTATGATTGTACTTGAAAAACGTATTAGATAAACGGCGCGAAGAGAACTGTGTTTTTTTTCTTCTTTTCTCCTGATTCTACCCTTGTCTTCTGAATGATTTTTGCGTAGAATTCGCGCCCTATTGTGAATATTTATAGCGCGTATTGGGCAACGAACCATGCGTGCGGAAATGCGGAGTTTATATGTACGCGGTTTTCCAAAGTGGTGGTAAACAACACCGAGTAAGCGAAGGTCAGACTATTCGCCTGGAAAAGCTGGACATCGCAACTGGTGAAACTGTTGAGTTTGACCAGATCCTGATGGTCGCCAATGGCGAAGACATCAAGATTGGCGTTCCATTTGTTTCTGGTGGCAAAGTTAAGGCTGAAATCGTTGCTCACGGTCGTGGCGAGAAAGTAACTATCGTTAAGTTCCGTCGTCGTAAGCATCATCGTAAGCAGCAGGGTCACCGTCAGTGGTTCACTGATGTTAAGATCACTGGTATCAGCGCTTAATTCTAGGAGAGCAGATTAATGGCACATAAAAAGGCTGGCGGCTCGACTCGTAACGGTCGCGATTCAGAAGCTAAACGTCTGGGCGTAAAACGCTTTGGCGGCGAAGCAGTATTGGCAGGTAGCATCATCGTTCGTCAACGTGGTACTAAATTCCACGCTGGCAACAACGTAGGTTGCGGCCGTGACCACACTCTGTTTGCTTTGGCTGACGGTAAAGTCAAGTTCGAAGTTAAAGGCCCGAAAAACCGTAAGTTCATCAGCATCGTTGCTGAATAAGTTTTTCGCGTCTAAATAGATGTAAGGCCCCGCAATAATCTTGCGGGGCTTTTTTACGTTTAGGGCCAAATCAGGCCAAGGATGCTGAGTATGGAAAGCAATCAGAACGTCAAAGTGGGTATATGTCTAGCTCTCACTACGGCGGTTTTCTGGGGCGCGTTGCCAATCGCCATGAAGCAGGTTTTACAGGTAATGGAACCTTACACCATTGTCTGGTATCGCTTCTTGATCGCTTCAGTTGGATTGTTTTTCATTCTTTACTCACGTAAGCAACTGCCGCCGATGCGTGTTTTTAAGCATCGACGTTGGCTGGTTCTGCTCATTATTGCGACCTGCGGTTTACTGGGTAACTTCGTTCTGTTCAGCAGTTCGTTGCAGTATTTAAGTCCTACGGCATCACAGGTCATAGGCCAGCTATCTCCCGTTGGGATGATGTTCGCCAGTGTTCTGATTTTGAAAGAGAAAATGCGCATCACTCAGGTGATTGGCGCATGTATGTTGATTAGCGGGCTGCTGTTGTTTTTTAACGTCAGTCTGAAAGAAATATTTACCCAACTTACGGCTTATACGCTGGGCGTTATTCTCGGCGTTGGTGCTGCGACCGTTTGGGTAAGCTATGGTGTCGCTCAGAAAGTGCTGTTACGGCGATTAGCTTCACAACAGATCCTTTGGCTGTTGTACACTTTATGTGCGATATGTTTATTTCCGTTGGCGAAGCCGGCGGTTATTTTTCAGCTGGATGGCTGGCAGTTAGCCTGCCTCATATTTTGTGGTGCCAACACGTTGATTGGTTATGGCGCGCTAGCAGAAGCTATGGCGCGCTGGCAGGCAGCTCAGGTCAGTGCGGTGGTGACGTTAACCCCGCTGTTTACCCTGATGTTCTCTGACTTGTTAGCTTTGGTATGGCCAGATATGTTCCTTCCTCCTTCGTTAAATGCGGTGGGGTACATCGGAGCACTTGTGGTGGTAGCCGGAGCAATGTTTTCCGCGGTGGGTCACCGTTGGTGGCCGCGTCGGGCCGAACAAAACTAGCTAACAGCTTACACAGCTAGGTTGCTCAGCTTAAGCAGCCCGGTAAATGATTTACGGAGACAGTAAATGAAATTTGTAGATGAAGCAGCGATTCACATCGAAGCCGGTGATGGCGGCAATGGCTGCGTCAGCTTCCGTCGTGAAAAATATATTCCGCGTGGCGGCCCAGACGGCGGCGATGGCGGTGACGGCGGCGATGTTTATCTGCTGGCCGATGAAAACCTGAATACCCTGATTGACTATCGCTTTGAGAAGTCTTTCCGTGCAGAACGTGGTCAGAACGGCCAAAGCCGTGACTGTACTGGTAAGCGCGGTAATGATATTACGGTCAAAGTTCCAGTCGGAACGCGCGTTGTCGATTTAGATACCGGTGAAGTCCTTGGCGATATGACTCGTCACGGTCAGAAACTGATGGTCGGTAAAGGCGGTTGGCATGGACTGGGTAACACCCGTTTCAAATCATCCGTAAACCGTGCTCCACGTCAAAAGACGATGGGGACCAAAGGTGACAAGCGCGATCTGAAATTAGAACTGTTGTTGCTGGCCGATGTGGGCATGCTGGGCTTACCGAATGCGGGTAAATCCACGTTCATTCGCGCCGTTTCTGCGGCAAAACCGAAAGTCGCCGACTATCCA
The DNA here is from genome assembly GCF_034424155.1 of Hafnia alvei. Lineage (NCBI taxonomy): Bacteria > Pseudomonadati > Pseudomonadota > Gammaproteobacteria > Enterobacterales > Hafniaceae > Hafnia > Hafnia alvei. The sequence goes on from NZ_CP139992.1 coordinate 550,773, forward strand.
TTTACCACGCTGGTTCCAAGCCTTGGCGTTGTGCGCATGGACCACGAAAAAAGCTTTGTGGTTGCGGATATCCCCGGTCTGATTGAAGGGGCTTCTGAAGGCGCTGGTTTGGGGATTCGATTCCTCAAGCATTTGGAACGTTGCCGCGTGCTGTTGCACCTGATTGACTTAGCACCTATCGATGAAAGCGATCCTATCGAGAACGCGAAAGTGATCATCAACGAGCTGGGCCAATACAGCGAAAAACTGTCCCAAAAGCCACGCTGGTTAGTTTTCAACAAGATCGACATCCTTGATCCTGAAGAAGCCAAACAACGCGCACAGGCGATTGCAGACGCTCTGGGCTGGGAAGACAAGCACTATCTGATTTCTGCGGCTAACCGTGAAGGCGTTAACGCGCTGTGCTGGGATGTTATGCACTTCCTGGATACACAGCCACGCGATGCTGAAGTGGAAGAAGAGAAAGAAAAAGCCAAGAAAGCCGAGTTCATGTGGGATGACTATCATCGCGAACAGTTGGAACAGGCTGAAGCCGACGAAGACTGGGATGATGATTGGGATGAAGATGACGACGAAGGCGTCGAAATCATTTATCAGAAGTAATCCTGCTTAGTCTGCTTGTTAAGTAAAAGGCTGCCAATGGCAGCCTTTTTCATGCACGAAATCTAATACTAGCGAGCTAGAATGTCATGGGGTAACCAGCAGTTCGCGATGAGCCCTGTGCCGGTTTCAACGTTTTTGAGCGTCAGTTTTCCTTGATGCAACTGAACGATTCTAATCACAATATTTAAGCCTAGCCCACTGCCGCCGTAGCGCTGATCCATACGACGAAATGCCTGTGTTAGCTCGCCAGCCTTAGATTCATCAATTCCACACCCCTGATCGATAACTTTGAGTTCAACGCCTTTTTCATTGCTGACCGTTTTGATTCGAATGGTCGAATGTTCAGGGCTGTAACGATGGGCGTTCTCAACAAGATTACGTAGCATCAAGCGTATCAGCACGGCGTCACCAAGAACCTGTGCAGGCTCTGGCGTGTCGATCTCTAAGGTTTGATGCCTTAATGCCAACATTTCGGTGAGTTCGCTCTTGAGCGGCGGAATGACATCTTGCGCCAGATCGATGGTTTGATAATGACCGCTGGCAAAATTTTGCCCCGCGCGTGACAGCATCAGTAACTGCTCAACGGTGTGCATGAGCTGGTCGATGCGAGTCACTAAAGCGCGAGCTTCAGGCACACCGCCTTGCTCTAGCAACTCTAGATGCAAACGAATACCGGCTAACGGTGTGCGTAACTCATGCGCCGCGTCAGCGGTAAATAAGCGTTCTTGCTGAATGGTATGGCTAAGGCGGGCAAATAGCTGATTCAACGTTCCGGTAACCGCCGCAATCTCTTGCATATTACTATCAATAATAATCGGCGTGAGATTGTCTGCAGAGCGTTTATCGAGTCTCCGCTGCAGCTTATTAAGCGGGCGGATTATCCAACTAATAGCAATAGCAGATAGAATTAACGTGAAAGACATCATTACCAGCGAGGGAACCAGCAGTGAAGCAATCGCCTCACGGATCTCTTTTTCCACATGTGAGTCACGTGCTTTGGCGCTGAGTGTTTCATTGACCAGAAAACCGATTTGCTCGCGGCTTTCATGCCAAAGCCAAAGTGCGCTTGCAAGTTGAGTGACCAGCAAAATCAGCGCCAGCATGATTAATAGACTGCGCCGCATGCTGATCATAATTGGCTTTCCAACCGATAGCCCACGCTGCGAACTGTTTTAATGCGTTCTTTACCCAGCTTACGGCGAAGATTGTGGATATGGACTTCTAGCGTGTTTGAACTTAGATCATCCTGCCAAGAATAAAGATCCTGCTGTAAGATCTCGCGATTGACCGTTTGGCCAGCGCGCATCATGAGGCGAGATAATAGAGCAAACTCTTTAGGGGTGAGCTCAATTTGCTGACCTTCGAAAGTCACCTGCTGGGTTGAAAGGTTGAGAATAATGTTCTCAACCTGCAACAGATTATCGCTATGGCCCTGAAAACGACGAATTAATGCGCGAACACGGGCCTGTAGCTCAACCAGAGCGAAAGGTTTTACCAAATAATCATCAGCGCCGGCGTCTAAACCACCAACGCGATCTTCAATAGCATCGCGAGCGGTGAGTATGAGAACCGGTACATCTACGCCGCTGCGTCGCCATTGGCGGAGCAGTGACGCACCGTCTTGATCGGGCAATCCAAGATCAAGAATGATTAAGCTATATTGTCCAACTTGTACCAAACTTTTAGCTTGCGCCGCTGTAGCGGCACAATCACAGGCGTAACTTTCGTTAGCGAGGGCTTTTGCAAGCCCCTGCTGGATAAGTTCGTCATCTTCAACAATCAGTATTTTCATAGCACTTAGCTTCAAATAGCCTGTTATTTAGATATCACTAATTGTTTTGGTATATATCCCGATAGAGTCGACTTTCAAAGCGAACCAGCGGTGCACGGCGGATTTTTTGATCCTGTGGTGGAACAGCATAACCCGAAAGATATTGGACGAATGCCATTCGCTGACCGCTTGCCGTCGTAATAAAGCCAGCTAAATTATATACCCCTTGCAGAGAGCCGGTTTTCGCTGAGACTTTCCCATCGACCCCTGCTTCATGAAGACCGCCGCGGTACTGTAAGGTTCCGTCGTGGCCGGCCAAAGGCAACATTGAGATAATGTTTAGCTGCTGATCGTTTTGCGCAATATATTGCAGAACTTGCATCATGGTCGCGGGTGAAATCAGATTGTGACGAGACAAACCAGAGCCATCGACCAAAATTGTATTGCCCAAGTTGATCCCCGCTTTCTGACGCAGGATCTGCCGTACAGAGTCAGCGCCTGCTCGCCATGTGCCTGGAACGCCTAAGCGTTCATGACCGATAGTACGGAATACGGTATCGGCAATCATGTTGTCAGATTTTTTCAGCATCGTATGCAGCAAGCTGCTCAGCGGGGCTGATTGGGTCTGAGCCAAAATAGTCGCAGCAGCGTTAGGCGTTGTTTGACGGCGCAGGTTGCCATCGATTTGGATTTCAGACTGACGAAGCTCATCTTTCACAATAGCACCGGCGTAGCTTGCGCCATCTTGAACCGCAAACGCCAGCGGTAGTGGCTCAGAACGCTGAGTCAGGCAACCCGTAACGGTAAAGCGGTTTAGCTCTCCCGGCACTACGTCCAGCTCGCAGTATTGCGCGTCAGGGGAGCCTTTGGCCAAGGTGCGCACTTCGCTAAACATATGTACGGGATAATACGACGCGACGCGGATAAACGCGGTATCACCGGCTTTCGGCGCGCTATAAAGTGAAATCGAGAAACAGTTGCGATCGACAATAGCTGCCGCAGGTGGTGCACTAAAGCACTGGGTCATGTCATTCCATGGCCATCCGGGCGCTTTGTCATGGCTGGCAAACACGGAGGTATCGATCAAAATATCCCCCGTAATTTCATTGATGCCCTGTTTTTTCAGCGCCGTCACCATATTGCGGATATGCTGGCGCCGCAGCGTTGGATCACCGCCAAAGCGAACGATTAAGTCGCCTTTTAGCTTTCCGTCGCTAATAGAACCACGGGTTTCCATGGTGGTTGAAAAGCGATAGTCAGGCCCGAGCTGAAGCAGTGCCGCTAGTGCAGTGATGACTTTTTGCGTACTAGCAGGCAACGCCATTTGCTGCCCATGAAAATCAATGGCAGGGGTCGGGGAGCCTATTTTTTGCACCAAAAGGGCTAAGTTAGCGCCATCTGGCAAATATTGGGTGTAATCTTGGACGGGCGCAGCTTGAGTACTAAAAGCTAAGGCACAAGCCAATCCACTGATAATTCGTGAAAATTGCATAATCCCGGGATAACTACAGAGTAACGTGCCTGTCATACTACGGTGCATCTAGGGTTAAAGTAAACGATGATACTTGCTGAACTCTACGTTAAAATAGCCGTCAAAATGCAAAATCGATTTTAACTTGGGTTTTTTGACCCCGAGTTAATATTTTTTTATTCAACGCCAAGGTCTGAGGGCGCATTTTCGAACCTTCAGCCGATCGCTTCCGGCCATCCATCGATGGCGTCAGGATGAGGGCGACTTAAGCAGAATAGATTTAAGGTGACTAAATTATGAACCAGATTCCTATGACGTTGCGTGGCGCAGAAAAACTGCGTGAAGAGTTAGAGTATTTGAAAGGTACTCGCCGTCCGCAAATCATTGCCGACATCGCCGATGCGCGCGAGCATGGTGACTTGAAAGAGAACGCCGAATACCACGCAGCTCGTGAACAGCAAGGTTTCTGTGAAGGCCGCATTCAGGAAATCGAAGCGAAGCTTTCAAACGCTAACGTGATTGATGTTACTAAAATTCCAAATACTGGCCGTGTGATTTTTGGTTGTACGGTAAGCGTTGAGAACCTCGACACTGAAGATAAGCTGACTTATTCGATCGTGGGCGATGATGAAGCTGATTTTAAACACAACCGCATCTCGGTGAACTCACCGATTGCACGCGGTCTTATCGGCAAAGAACAGGGGGATATTGTGGTGATCAAAACTCCTGGTGGCGAAGTTGAATTCGAAATTTTGAAGGTCGAATACATCTGATTTTTCTTGATGTTGCTGAGAGTTTGTACAATCGGCAATAAGTTTTGTAAAGATAAGAAAAAGGCCGCAATGCGGCCTTTCTATTAGGGTGAGAAAGCATCTCAGTTTGTGCTATATCTTTTCTTTATACGAAAAGGTATTAACGCGGTAAACTGATCTTGCGTTCTTGGCTTGGGCGGTAAATGACTAATACGTTACCGATCAGCTGCACTTGACACGCACCAGTTTCTCGGACGATGGCGTCAGCAATCAAGGTTTTGGTTTCGCGCTCTTCAGCGGCAATTTTCACCTTGATGAGTTCATGATGCGTTAGCGCCTGTTCAATTTCAGCGAGAACACCTTCAGTCAAACCATTGTTGCCTAATTGCACAACAGGTTTGAGCGGATGGGCCAAGCTTTTTAGGTGCTGTTTTTGCTTGTTATTCAGATTCATCGTCTTTTTTGCTTAGGTTGGGATTGAAAACGGTACATTCTACCGCCATCTCCAGTGTATCACCAAATCGGTCTTACATTGTCATGGACACTCCGAAGCAACTGAGTGGATGAAACTGTTGTTTAGAGAGTTAATATCAGATGGGTAAAAAACGTTCCGCCAGCTCAAACCGCTGGATGCACGAACACTTTAGTGACAAATATGTCATTCAGGCGCAGAAAAAGGGACTTCGTTCTCGTGCTTGGTTTAAACTTGATGAAATACAAAGCACTGACAAACTGTTTAAACCTGGGATGACCGTTGTTGACTTGGGTGCTGCGCCGGGAGGATGGTCACAGTATGTGGTCACACAAATCGGAAACAGTGGGCGAGTGATTGCCTGCGATATTCTGCCTATGGATCCTATCGTTGGTGTCGATTTCCTTCAGGGCGATTTTCGTGATGAATTAGTTCTCAAAGCGCTGACCGAACGCGTGGGTGAGGATAAAGTACAGGTTGTGATGTCGGATATGGCTCCCAACATGAGTGGTACGCCGTCGGTAGATATTCCGCGCTCAATGTATCTGGTTGAATTAGCGCTGGAAATGGCCAAGGATGTTTTAGCTCCTGGCGGTAGTTTTTTGGTGAAAGTGTTCCAGGGAGAGGGCTTTGATGAGTACCTTACGCAGATCCGCTCCCTGTTTACGAAGGTTAAGATTCGTAAGCCTGATGCATCCCGAGCACGTTCGCGGGAAGTATACATCGTAGCGACAGGGCGGAAACTATAGTACCCTGATGCTTATTGTTAACACAGTTGTAATATGAGGTTAATCCCTTGAGTGACATGGCGAAAAACCTAATCCTCTGGCTGGTCATCGCAGTAGTGCTGATGTCTGTGTTCCAGAGCTTTGGGCCCAGCGAATCGAACAGCCGTAGGGTGGATTACTCTACGTTCCTAACTGAGGTTAATCAGGATCAGGTACGTGAGGTCCGTATTAATGGACGTGAAATTAACGTAATCAAGAAAGACAGCGGCAAATACACCACCTACATTCCAGTTAACGATCCTAAGCTGTTGGATTCTCTGTTAACGAAGAATGTAAAAGTGGTTGGTGAACCGCCGGAAGAGCCAAGCTTGCTGGCTTCAATCTTCATTTCTTGGTTCCCAATGCTATTGCTTATTGGGGTCTGGATCTTCTTTATGCGTCAGATGCAGGGCGGCGGTGGCAAAGGTGCCATGTCGTTCGGTAAGAGCAAAGCTCGCATGCTGACCGAAGATCAGATCAAAACCACTTTTGCAGACGTCGCCGGTTGTGACGAAGCAAAAGAAGAAGTTGCCGAATTAGTGGAATACCTGCGTGACCCAAGCCGTTTCCAGAAACTGGGCGGTAAGATCCCGACAGGCATCTTGATGGTTGGTCCTCCAGGTACAGGTAAAACCTTGCTGGCTAAAGCCATCGCGGGTGAAGCTAAAGTTCCGTTCTTTACTATTTCCGGTTCTGACTTTGTTGAAATGTTCGTCGGTGTGGGTGCATCCCGTGTCCGTGACATGTTTGAACAGGCGAAGAAAGCAGCCCCATGTATCATCTTCATCGATGAAATTGACGCCGTAGGCCGTCAACGTGGTGCGGGTTTAGGCGGTGGTCACGATGAACGTGAACAAACCCTGAACCAGATGCTGGTTGAGATGGATGGTTTTGAAGGTAACGAAGGTATCATCGTTATTGCCGCAACTAACCGCCCAGACGTACTGGACCCTGCGCTGCTGCGTCCAGGCCGTTTCGACCGTCAGGTTGTGGTTGGTTTGCCAGACGTACGTGGTCGTGAGCAGATCCTGAAAGTTCATATGCGTCGCGTGCCATTGGCAACAGACATTGATGCATCTGTTATTGCACGTGGTACGCCAGGCTTCTCCGGTGCTGATTTGGCTAACTTAGTTAACGAAGCTGCCTTGTTTGCTGCCCGTACTAACAAACGCGTTGTATCGATGGTTGAGTTTGAAAAAGCCAAAGATAAGATCATGATGGGCGCAGAGCGTCGTTCTATGGTCATGACCGAAGAGCAGAAAGAATCTACCGCGTATCATGAAGCAGGCCATGCGATCATCGGTCGTCTGGTTCCTGAACATGACCCGGTACACAAAGTCACTATTATTCCGCGCGGTCGTGCGTTAGGTGTGACCTTCTTCCTGCCACAGGGCGACGCTATCAGCTACAGCCGTCAGAAGCTGGAAAGTATGATTTCCGTTGCCTACGGTGGTCGTTTGGCTGAAGAACTGATTTACGGCGTTGAAAATGTTTCTACTGGCGCATCACAGGACATCAAACAGGCGACCACAATCGCTCGTAACATGGTGACCCAATGGGGCTTCTCAGAAAAACTGGGTCCATTGCTGTATGCGGAAGAAGAAGGTGAAGTGTTCTTAGGTCGTTCGGTTTCTAAGACAAAACACATGTCTGACGAAACTGCACGCATCATCGACCAAGAAGTGAAAGCATTGATTGAGCGTAACTATGCGCGCACGCGCCAGTTGCTGGAAGACAATATGGATATCATGCATGCGATGAAAGATGCATTGATGAAATATGAAACTATCGATGCTCCGCAGGTTGATGATCTAATGGCTCGCCGCGAAGTTCGTCCACCGGCTGGCTGGGAAGAAGAGCAAAATAACCGTTCAGACAACGGTGGCGCTCCTCAAGCTCCAGTGAATAAGCCAGCGGAAGAACAGCTGAATACGCCATCTTCTGATGACAACATCACAACTGGCAACACCGGCGAGAAGTAATCGCGCTGACTGATGTAGCCAATATCGTGTGCTGACAGACAAACCCCGACTTGCTCGGGGTTTTTTTTTGCGTTCAAATACCCACCTCAAAAATAAAAATGATATATGGAGACTGCATGCAGCTGAAAGCGCAAGGGTTAACTCTGGACCTTACTTACCCTCAAGTGATGGGGATTCTGAATGTCACGCCGGATTCATTTTCCGACGGCGGCAAACATAATGGATTGGATGCCGCTTTGCGCCATGCGGAAGCGATGATCAGCGCAGGTGCAACCATTATTGACGTGGGCGGTGAATCGACTCGCCCTGGTGCCGCAGAGGTGAGCACCGAAGAAGAACTTGAACGTGTGGTGCCCATTGTTGAGCTGATTGCTCGCTATTTCGACGTTTGGATTTCGGTAGATACGTCAAAAGCCGAAGTGATTACCGCCAGTGCTCAGGCGGGCGCGACGTTGATCAATGATATTCGTTCTTTGAGTGAGCCCGGCGCGTTAGAAGCGGCAGCACAATCGGGTTTGCCGATATGCCTGATGCATATGCAGGGCGATCCCAAAACCATGCAGCGTAAACCTGTCTATACCGACGTGGTTGCCGAAGTAGATAGCTATCTGACATCACAAATTGAACGATGCACCGCGGCAGGCATTGATAAAAGCCGCCTATTGATTGATCCTGGTTTTGGTTTTGGCAAGAATCTGGAGCATAATTACCAACTTCTGGCTCACCTAGCGCATTTCCATCATTTTGGTTTACCGCTTCTGGTCGGTATGTCTCGTAAATCAATGATTGGCCAGCTTCTTAAAGTTGGCCCGACACAACGCGTGACGGGAAGTGTGGCATGTGCAGTGATTGCCGCAATGCAAGGAGCCCATATTATTCGGGTTCATGATGTTAAAGAGACGGTTGAGGCGATGCGTGTCGTCGAAGCTACACTTTCAGCGAAGGGATAAAGATTTATGAGCGAGCGCAAATATTTTGGTACGGACGGGATTCGCGGAAAAGTGGGTGACTGCCCGATTACTCCTGATTTTGTGTTAAAGCTCGGCTGGGCTGCGGGTAAGGTTTTGGCGCGTCACGGTTCGCGTAAAATTATCATCGGTAAAGATACCCGTATTTCTGGTTATATGCTGGAGTCTGCTTTAGAAGCGGGTCTGGCTGCGGCGGGCTTATCGGCGTCCTTCACCGGGCCAATGCCAACGCCTGCTGTCGCTTATCTCACGCGTACTTTCCGTGCTGAAGCCGGTATTGTTATCTCTGCGTCGCACAACCCTTATTACGATAATGGGATTAAATTCTTCTCAATCGACGGCACTAAGTTGCCAGATGAAGTCGAAGAAGCGATTGAGGCCGAAATGGAAAAGCCATTGACCTGCGTGGAATCGGCTGAGCTGGGTAAAGCAAACCGTATCGTCGATGCCGCTGGTCGTTATATCGAATTCTGTAAGAGTACTTTCCCAACGGAATTAAGCCTGAGCGGCCTTAAAATTGTTGTCGACTGTGCCAACGGTGCGACTTATCACATCGCGCCTAGCGTGCTGCGTGAGCTTGGTGCAACGGTGATTGCCATCGGCTGTGAGCCTGATGGTATGAACATCAACAAAGAGTGTGGCGCAACTGACGTACGCCAGCTTCAGGCGCGTGTTCTCGCCGAGAAAGCCGATGTCGGTTTGGCATTTGATGGCGATGGTGACCGTGTCATGATGGTTGACCATTTAGGCCATAAAGTTGACGGGGACCAGATCCTTTATCTTACCGCGCGTGAAAACCTGCGTCAGGGTAATCTGCGTGGCGGGGCGGTAGGCACCCTGATGAGCAATATGGGCTTAGAACTGGCACTGAAACAGCTAGGGATACCATTTGCACGCGCGAAAGTTGGTGACCGTTACGTACTGGAAATGATGGCCGCGAAAGGCTGGCGCTTAGGCGCTGAAAACTCAGGTCATGTGATTATTCTCGACAAAACAACCACCGGTGACGGCATTGTGGCCGGTCTGCAAGTGTTGGCTGCTATCGTGCGTAACCATATGACCTTGCACGATCTGTGCAGCGGCATGAAGTTATTACCACAGGTTCTGGTCAACGTGCGTTTTGCGGGGAATCACGATCCACTGCAAACGGACAGCGTAAAAGCGGTGACGGCAGAGGTCGAAGCGCAGCTTAATGGCCGTGGACGCGTGCTGTTACGTAAATCAGGTACCGAACCGTTGATTCGTGTGATGGTGGAAGGCGAAGATGATGCGCAAGTGACAGAAATGGCTAACCGCATCGCTGACGCCGTGAAAGCCGCAGGTTAACTAACTGCCGAGCAATTTTGTCAGCATGTTTGTCAGTGTAGTTATGTGATGAAAAACCAGCGAATCTTGATGTTTTGCTGGTTTTTTCTGCAATCGCGCTACACATCATAAATTGCTCTTGCACGGCTTGGCGGCATTGGGTAGTATTCACACCCGCTTCAGTAGACTTATTTTTGTCTGCTTTAATGGTTGAAGCTTTTGGCTGCGGAAATCCCGCAAGGAAACAGGTACGACTATGTATGAAGCTCTTTTAGTAATTTTCCTGCTGGTATCAATTGGCTTAGTTGCCATGGTTATGCTGCAGCAAGGTAAAGGTGCTGATATGGGCGCTTCATTCGGCGCTGGCGCATCTGCAACTTTGTTCGGTTCCAACGGCTCTGGTAACTTCATGACCCGTACAACAGCTGTCCTCGCGACGTTGTTCTTCGTACTGAGTCTGGTTCTGGGTAACCTGAGCGGTCAGCAAGGCAAGAAAGGTAGTGAGTGGGAAAATCTGGGTGCGCCAGTGAAAACTGAGCAACCTGCTGCACCAGCAGCTCCGGTAACCCCAAGTAGCGATATTCCTCACTAATCGCACTAGCTTGAAGCCAGCAGTAACCAAGAAGTACAGAATTTAGCAGTAAAGTTTTTAAAAGCTATCTTTTAGAGACTGAAGTAAAAGGTGATAAGTTTTGAATACGGCTTATCACTTTCGTAATGCCGAGGTGGTGGAATTGGTAGACACGCTACCTTGAGGTGGTAGTGCCCAATAGGGCTTACGGGTTCAAGTCCCGTCCTCGGTACCAATCCTTGATAACTTGTTTTTTCAACGTTATTAGAGTAGTATTCGCCACGATTCGGACGCGGGGTGGAGCAGCCTGGTAGCTCGTCGGGCTCATAACCCGAAGGTCGTCGGTTCAAATCCGGCCCCCGCAACCACTTTCCTAAAGTATCTTTTTTCAAATATACTGTTTACGTTCAGCCAACGACTCAAACGGGTGTTTTGAAAAAAATATTGTCAGAAAGCGGCACTGAATTCGTTCGGCAGTATATAGGGTCCAGTTGCATAAAGCCCCGATTTTTCGGGGTTTTTTGTTATCTGACAACAGAATCACTGGGCTATTTAGCCCTTTTTTTATGTCTTGGGGGTGGGCTTGTCCACATTAGAGCAAAAATTGACAGAGATGATTTCGGCGCCGGTTGAGGCATTAGGCTTCGAATTGGTTGGTATTGAGTTCATCCGCAGTCACCATTCAACGCTACGCATCTATATTGATAGTGACGAAGGGATCAATGTTGATGATTGTGCTGATGTCAGCCACCAGGTCAGTGCCGTTCTTGACGTCGAAGATCCAATTACGGTTGCATATAACCTGGAAGTTTCATCTCCTGGCCTTGATCGTCCGATGTTTACCGCTGAACACTACGTCCGTTTTATGGGCGAAGAAGTTTCTTTGGTATTGCGTATGGCGGTGCAGAATCGTCGCAAATGGCAGGGTATTATTAAAGCTGTCGAAGGCGAGATGATCACGGTTACTGTAGATGGAAAAGACGAAGTGTTCGCGCTGAGCAACATCCAGAAAGCGAACCTGGTACCCCACTTTTAAAGTTTGGATGAGGCCACTAGGATGAACAAAGAAATTCTGGCTGTTGTTGAGGCAGTTTCCAACGAAAAATCGCTTCCTCGCGAAAAAATTTTTGAAGCACTGGAAACTGCACTGGCGACTGCCACCAAGAAAAAATACGAACAAGAAATCGACGTTCGTGTTTGCATCGATCGCAAAACTGGCGATTTCGATACTTTCCGTCGCTGGGTTATCGTTGATGAAGTTACTCAACCAACCCGCGAAATTACTCTTGATGCGGCTCAGTTTGAAGATCCAGCGTTACAGCTGGGTGAGTATGTCGAAGACCAGATCGAATCTGTCACCTTCGACCGTATTACGACTCAAACCGCAAAACAGGTTATCGTACAAAAAGTACGTGAAGCTGAACGCGCGATGGTGGTTGATGCATTCCGTCAGCACCAAGGTGAGATCGTCACCGGCGTGGTTAAAAAAGTAAATCGCGACAACATCTCATTAGATCTGGGCAGCAATGCCGAAGCCGTTATTGGCCGTGAAGACATGCTTCCGCGTGAAAACTTCCGTCCGGGTGACCGTATCCGCGGTGTGCTGTATGACGTGCGTCCAGAAGCACGTGGCGCTCAGCTGTTTGTGAGCCGTTCACGTCCAGAAATGCTGATCGAGCTGTTCCGCATTGAAGTGCCGGAAATCGGCGAAGAAGTCATCGAGATTAAAGCCGCAGCCCGCGATCCGGGTTCCCGTGCGAAAATCGCGGTGAAAACCAACGATAAACGTATTGACCCGGTAGGGGCGTGTGTGGGTATGCGCGGTGCGCGTGTTCAGGCCGTTTCTAGCGAACTGGGTGGCGAACGTATCGACATCGTATTGTGGGATGATAATCCAGCACAGTTCGTTATCAATGCTATGGCGCCAGCCGACGTGGCTTCTATTGTTGTGGATGAAGATAAACACACAATGGACATCGCGGTTGAAGCAAGCAATCTGGCTCAGGCAATTGGGCGTAATGGCCAAAACGTTCGTCTGGCAGCTCAACTGAGCGGCTGGGAACTGAACGTAATGACCGTTGATGATCTTCAGGCTAAACATCAGGCCGAAGCTCACGCAGCTATCGATACATTCACCAAATATCTCGATATTGACGAAGACTTCGCAACCCTATTGGTTGAAGAAGGCTTCTCTACTCTGGAAGAACTGGCTTACGTTCCTGAACAGGAGCTGTTGGCCATTGACGGTCTGGATGAAGATACGGTAGACGCTTTGCGCGAGCGCGCAAAAAATGCGTTAACCACTCTGGCTTTGGCTCAGGAAGAAAGCCTGGGTGACCAAAAGCCAGCCGACGACCTGTTGGGTCTGGAAGGTTTAGACCGTGGTATCGCCTTTAAAATGGCCGCTCGTGGGGTTTGTACGCTGGAAGATCTTGCCGAGCAGGGCATCGACGATCTGGCAGATATTGAAGGCCTGAATAGTGAAAAGGCCGGCGAGCTGATTATGGCTGCGCGTAATATTTGCTGGTTTGGCGATAGTGAATAATGAACTGTAGCGGGAAGGAACAGCATGACAGAAGTAACCGTAAAATCACTGGCAGCAGAGATACAGACTTCCGTTGATCGCCTGGTACAGCAGTTAGCTGATGCAGGGATTAAGAAGTCAGAAAATGATTCTGTGAGCCCACAGGAAAGAGAAACATTATTAGCTCATTTAAATCGTGAGCATGGCAGCGCATCAGGTAAACTGACGCTGCAGCGTAAAACACGCAGCACATTGAATGTTCCAAGCACCGGCGGAAAAAGCAAAGCCGTGCAAATTGAGGTCCGCAAAAAGCGCACTTATGTAAAAGGCGATGCGGCAGCTGAACAGGCTGAAGCAGAAGCACAGGCACAGCGTGAAGCGGAAGAGCAGGCTCGTCGTGAGACTGAAGAGAAAGCAAAACGTGAAGCAGAAGAAAAAGCGAAGCGTATTGCTGAAGATCAGGCGAAACGTAACCTGGAAGAGCAAGCCAAACGTGAGGCCGCTGATAAAGCTAAGCGTGGCGCAGCGGAAAGTGAAAAAGTGACGAATCAAAATACCGACGAAAAAACCAAAGCTGCGCATGCTGAGAAAGCGCGCCGTGAAGCCGAAGCTGCTGCACTGAAACGCAAAGCTGAAGAAGAAGCACTGCGTAAGCTTGAAGAAGACGCTAAGCGTGTTTCTGAAGAAGCTCGCAAAATGGCTGAAGCTAACGAAGGCAAAGCGCCAGAAGCAGAGACCGCAGAAGATACTTCTGACTACCACGTAACCACTTCTCATCATGCTCGTGAAGCAGAAGATGAAAACGACCGTCAGGTTGAAGCTGGCCGCGCTCGTGCACGTACCGCAACCAAAGCGACTAAGCAGAAGAAAGGCAATAAACTGTCTGAATCTAAAGCCGATCGTGAAGAAGCGCGTGCTCAGACTCGTGGTGGTAAAGGCAAACGTAAACCAAGCACTCTGCAGCAAGGCTTCAACAAGCCTGCTCAAGCGGTTAACCGTGACGTCATCATTGGCGAAACCATTACCGTTGCAGAACTGGCTAACAAAATGGCTGTTAAAGGCTCCCAGGTCATCAAAGCAATGATGAAGATGGGCGCTATGGCTACCATCAATCAGGTCATCGATCAGGAAACTGCTCAGATGGTTGCTGAAGAAATGGGCCATAAAGTTATCCTGCGTCGTGAAAACGAGCTGGAAGAAGCCGTAATGAGCGACCGTGATACCGGTGCAGCCGCTGAGCCGCGTGCTCCAGTTGTAACCATCATGGGCCACGTTGACCACGGTAAAACTTCCCTGCTGGACTACATCCGCTCCACGAAAGTGGCATCGGGCGAAGCAGGTGGTATTACTCAGCACATCGGTGCTTACCACGTAGAAACCGACAACGGTATGATCACCTTCCTGGATACCCCAGGTCACGCCGCATTTACTTCTATGCGTGCTCGTGGTGCTCAGGCTACAGACATCGTTGTTCTGGTTGTTGCTGCCGACGATGGCGTAATGCCACAGACTATCGAAGCAATCCAGCATGCTAAAGCGGCAAAAGTGCCGGTTGTTGTTGCTGTGAACAAAATCGATAAGCCTGAAGCGGATATGGATCGCGTTAAAAACGAACTGTCCCAGTACGGCGTAATGCCAGAAGAGTGGGGCGGCGAGTCTCAGTTCATCCCAGTATCTGCTAAAGCGGGTACCGGTATTGATGATCTGCTAGACGCAATTCTGTTGCAGGCAGAAGTTCTGGAATTGAAAGCAGTTCGCAGCGGTATGGCGAGCGGCGTTGTTATCGAATCCTTCCTGGATAAAGGTCGTGGTCCGGTTGCAACTGTTCTGGTTCAAGAAGGTACGCTGAATAAAGGCGATATCGTTCTGTGCGGTTTCGAGTATGGCCGTGTGCGTGCGATGCGCGACGAAATGGGCCGCGAAGTGACCTCAGCCGGTCCTTCTATCCCTGTAGAAATTCTGGGTCTGTCCAGCGTTCCTGCTGCCGGTGACGAAGCGACCGTTGTTCGTGACGAGAAAAAAGCCCGTGAAGTTGCTCTGTATCGTCAGGGTAAATTCCGCGAAGTTAAACTGGCTCGTCAGCAGAAATCTAAACTGGAAAACATGTTTGCGAACATGAGCGAAGGTGAAGTTTCTGAACTGAACATCGTACTGAAATCTGACGTACAGGGTTCTTGCGAAGCGATTTCCGATGCATTGTTAGGCCTGTCTACCGATGAAGTGAAAGTGAAAATTGTTGGCTCCGGCGTGGGCGGCATCACTGAAACTGACGCGACGCTGGCCGCTGCATCTAACGCTATCATCCTTGGCTTCAACGTCCGTGCCGATGCTTCTGCGCGTCGCGTGATTGAAACTGAAAGCTTGGATCTGCGTTACTACTCCGTCATCTATAACCTGATTGACGAAGTTAAGCAGGCGATGAGCGGTATGTTGGCGCCTGAATATCGTCAAGAAATCATCGGCTTGGCCGAAGTTCGTGACGTGTTCAAATCACCTAAGTTCGGTGCTATCGCAGGCTGTATGGTTACTGAAGGTGTCGTTAAACGTCACAACCCAATCCGCGTTCTGCGTGACAACGTGGTTATCTATGAAGGCGAGCTGGAATCTCTGCGCCGCTTCAAAGATGACGTTAACGAAGTCCGTAACGGCATGGAATGTGGTATCGGTGTTAAGAACTACAACGACGTTCGCACTGGCGATATGATCGAAGTATTCGAAATCATCGAAGTTAAGCGTACCATTGAGTAATTAGGTAAGCGCTCAGCTTATAATATCTTTGGGGGGCTTAATGCCCCCCAATTCGTCTGGGAGGAATCCAAAATGGCAAAAGAATTCAGCCGTACTCAGCGTGTATCTCAAGAGATGCAGAAAGAGATTGCGATCATTTTGCAACGTGAAGTTAAAGATCCACGCATCGGTATGGTGACGGTATCTGGCGTTGAAGTATCCCGCGATCTGGCTTATGCCAAAGTGTTTGTCACTTTCTTGAATGATAGCGATCCAAACGCGGTTCGAGTCGGTCTTAAAGCGTTGCATGAAGCTTCTGGCTTTATCCGCATGTTGATTGGTAAAGCAATGCGTTTGCGTGTTGTGCCTGAACTGACTTTTGCATACGACAACTCTTTGGTTGAAGGTATGCGTATGTCTAACTTGGTGACCAGCGTTGTGAAAAATGACGAAGAGCGTCGCTCAGCGTCAGGTGATACTTCAGGTAACTCTGAGGAGGAATAATGTCACGACCTCGCCGTCGCGGCCGTGATATTAACGGCGTTCTGTTATTAGACAAACACCAAGGTCTATCCTCAAATGACGTTTTGCAGAAAGTAAAACGCATCTATAACGCCAACAAAGCAGGCCATACCGGTGCGCTAGATCCTTTAGCAACCGGTATGCTGCCTATTTGCTTAGGCGAGTCGACCAAATTTTCTCAGTTCTTGCTGGATGCCGATAAACGCTACCGCGTGATTGCGCGTTTAGGGCAAAGAACAAATACCTCGGATGCTGATGGTGAAGTGGTTCAGGAACGTCCTGTGGAATTTACTCAGGAACAACTGGATGCGGCGCTGGAGCAGTTTCGTGGTGATAGCCAACAAATCCCATCGATGTACTCTGCGCTTAAACACCAAGGTAAGCCGCTGTATGAGTATGCGCGTCAGGGCATTGATGTCCCACGCGAAGCTCGCGACATTACGGTGTATGAACTGCAGTTTATCCGCTGGGAAGGCGATGAGTTAGAGTTAGAAATCCACTGCTCGAAAGGTACTTACATCCGAACCATCATTGATGACTTGGGTGAGGTTTTAGGCTGTGGCGCACACGTTATCTATTTACGTCGCGTGCAGGTTTCTAATTATCCGTCGGAGCGCATGGTTTCTCTGGAGCAATTGCAGCAAATGGTTGCCGCTGCTGAAGAGGCTGGCGTTGAACCGAGAACGGTTCTCGATCCGCTGCTGTTGCCAATGGATACCGCTGCATCTCATTTGCCGGAAATCAATCTAACCGATGTGGTTGCCGCCTATGTTCTTCAAGGACAACCGGTGCAGGTGCAAGGTTTGCCTGCTGAAGGTATGGTGCGCATCAATGTGGGTGAGAAACGTCGATTTATCGGCGTTGGCGAAGTGGATGACCAAGGACGCTTGGCCCCACGTCGCCTAGTAGTAGAAGAGCGCGTTCCTGAAGAGTAAGGTGCACTGAGCTCGATAAGGTGCTTTGTTGCGATCTTATTGCGCTCAGAGTAGAATAGCGCGGCTTATGTATTGGGCAGCTGAATTAGAGATCGGCGCCCGCCTTTTTAATCGTTTTATGAATTTGGAGTTCTATAATGTCTCTAAGTGTTGAAGCTAAAGCTCAAATCGTTGCTGACTTCGGTCGTGACGCTAACGACAGCGGTTCCACCGAAGTTCAGGTTGCTCTGTTAACTGCACAGATCAACCACCTGCAAGGTCACTTCGCTGAACACAAAAAAGATCACCACAGCCGTCGTGGTCTGCTGCGTATGGTTTCTCAGCGTCGTAAGCTGCTGGATTACCTGAAGCGTAAAGATGTAGCTCGCTACACCAGCCTGATCGAACGTCTGGGTCTGCGTCGCTAGTCCAAACGATTTTCAGAAGTAAAGGGGCCTAGATTGGCCCCTTTCTTCTAGGAAGCAATCGCAAATCAGGTTAATGTATTGTAGTTAACTCAAATTCGGTTGTTAAAATCGTTGTTGTTAAAGAAGTAAGCGTTAAAACTAGAGTCGGTTAGACTGTTGCTGATAACGCATGCCGAGTGACGATCCTTTTTGCAGATGTTCGCGCGGCTAATGCAAGTCTCTGGATGACCAGTGATTTCCATTAGTCGCGAGAATGCAACGAAGTGATCGAAGGCAAAAGCGTGATGGTGTTTTGATGACGCCATTAAACTTATAAAGATAAGGAAAATACTTTGCTGAATCCTATCGTTCGCAAATTCCAATACGGTCAGAATACCGTAACGCTGGAAACTGGCATGATGGCTCGCCAAGCCACTGCTGCTGTAATGGTTACCATGGATGATACCGCGGTATTCGTTACCGTTGTTGGTGCTAAAAAAGCTAAAGAAGGCCAGAGCTTCTTCCCTCTGACCGTTAACTATCAGGAGCGTACTTACGCTGCTGGTCGTTTCCCAGGTGGTTTCTTCCGTCGTGAAGGCCGTCCTGGTGAAGGCGAAACTCTGATTGCGCGTCTGATTGACCGCCCAGTTCGCCCACTGTTCCCAGAAGGCTTCCTGAATGAAGTTCAGGTAGTTGCTACCGTTGTTTCTGTAAACCCGCAGGTTAGCCCAGACATCGTTGCGATGATCGGTGCTTCTGCTGCCCTGAGCCTGTCTGGTATTCCATTCAATGGCCCAATCGGTGCAGCCCGCGTTGGTTACATCAACGACCAGTATGTGCTGAACCCAACAACAGATGAGCTGCAAGAAAGCAAGCTGGATCTGGTTGTTGCCGGTACCGAAGGCGCAGTGCTGATGGTTGAATCTGAAGCTCAACTGCTGAGCGAAGACCAGATGCTGGGTGCCGTTGTATTCGGTCACGATCAGCAGCAGGTTGTTATTGAAAACATCAAGGCGCTGGTTGCTGAAGCTGGTAAACCACGTTGGGAATGGACTGCTCCCGCTGTTAACGAAGCGCTGCACGCGCGCGTTGCTGCTCTGGCTGAAACCCGTATCGGCGATGCATACCACATCACTGAAAAACAGGCTCGTTACGCTCAGGTTGATCAAATCAAAGCTGACGTTATCGCTGCTCTGCAGGCTGAAGACGAATCTCTGAGCGCTGGCGAAATCGCTGATGTTCTGGGTTCACTGGAGAAAAATGTCGTACGTAGCCGTGTGCTGCGTGGCGAGCCACGTATCGATGGCCGTGAAAAAGACATGATCCGTGGTCTGGACGTTCGCACTGGCGTACTGCCTCGCACCCATGGTTCTGCACTGTTCACTCGTGGTGAAACTCAGGCTCTGGTTACCGCAACTCTGGGTACAGAACGTG
Source organism: Hafnia alvei (assembly GCF_034424155.1). Classification (NCBI taxonomy): domain Bacteria; kingdom Pseudomonadati; phylum Pseudomonadota; class Gammaproteobacteria; order Enterobacterales; family Hafniaceae; genus Hafnia; species Hafnia alvei. Next base: position 569,963 of record NZ_CP139992.1, read on the forward strand.
ATGCTCAGAACATTGATGGCCTGACCGGCGAGCAGACTGATCGCTTCCTGCTACACTATAACTTCCCTCCGTACTCCGTAGGGGAAACTGGCATGATGGGCTCACCTAAGCGTCGTGAAATTGGTCACGGTCGTTTGGCGAAGCGCGGCGTGCTGGCAGTAATGCCTAAGCAAGACGAATTCCCGTACACCGTTCGTGTGGTTTCAGAAATCACCGAATCTAACGGTTCTTCTTCTATGGCCTCTGTTTGCGGTGCTTCACTGGCACTGATGGACGCAGGTGTACCGATCAAAGCTGCCGTTGCTGGTATCGCTATGGGTCTGGTTAAAGAAGATGAAAACTTCGTCGTTCTGTCTGATATTCTGGGTGACGAAGATCATCTGGGCGACATGGACTTCAAAGTTGCAGGTAGCCGCGAAGGTATCACTGCACTGCAGATGGATATTAAAATCGAAGGCATCACCCGCGAAATCATGCAGGTGGCTCTGAATCAGGCTAAAGGTGCACGTCTGCACATTCTGGGTGTAATGGAACAGGCGATTAACGCGCCGCGTGGCGATATCTCTGAATTCGCTCCACGTATCCATACCATCAAGATCAATCCTGAGAAGATCAAAGATGTCATCGGTAAAGGTGGTTCTGTTATTCGTGCACTGACTGACGAAACTGGCACGACTATCGAAATCGAAGACGATGGCACGATTAAAATTGCAGCAACCGACAACGAAAAAGCGAAACATGCTATTCGTCGCATCGAAGAAATTACTGCTGAAATCGAAGTTGGCCGTATCTATCAGGGTAAAGTAACCCGTATCGTTGATTTCGGTGCATTCGTTGCTATCGGTGGCGGTAAAGAAGGTCTGGTACATATTTCTCAGATCGCTGATAAGCGTGTTGAGAAAGTGACCGACTATCTGCAGATGGGCCAGGATGTTCCTGTTAAGGTACTGGAAGTTGACCGTCAGGGTCGCGTCCGCCTGAGCATCAAAGAAGCAAGCGCGCCAGAACAGGCCGCTGCTCCAGCTGCTGAATAACAAACCGTTCAGTATTACGGCTTCCTGCATAGGTGGGAAGCCGTTTGTTACGCAAATACAGGATGTATTTGCTTATATGGATGATAGGAAATCAATCCGATGTTGGTCTTCGGGAGTTGGGAAATGAAGCCTATCTTGCGCTGGTGTTACGTTGCGACAGCAATTCTGCTGGCAGGATGCAGCAACCTTGATTGGCGTAAAGACGAAGTACTAGCAATTCCGTTACAGCCTTCGCTGCAACAGGAAGTCATGCTGGCGCGCATGGAACAAATCCTTGCCAGCCGTGCATTGACAGATGATGAACGCGCACAGCTTTTATATGAGCGCGGAGTACTGTATGATAGTCTAGGACTGAGAGCTTTAGCGCGTAACGATTTTTCGCAAGCGCTGGCTATTCGTCCTGATATGCCAGAAGTTTTTAACTATCTGGGGATTTACTTAACGCAGGCTGGCAATTTTGATGCCGCCTATGAAGCGTTTGATTCTGTACTAGAGCTTGATCCAACTTACAACTACGCGCGTTTAAACCGAGGCATCGCACTGTATTATGGTGGTCGATACCCGTTAGCGCAGGATGATCTGCAGGCGTTTTATCAAGACGATCCCAATGATCCATTCCGTTCGTTATGGCTTTACCTTGTGGAACGTGAAATCGATCCAAAGAAAGCCACTGCCTCGCTGGAACAGCGATATAACAAGGCGAACAGGAATCAATGGGGATGGAATATTGTCGAATTCTACCTGGGCACCATCAATCAGAAAACATTGATGACACGCTTACAGGAAGATGCAACGGATAACACTTCGCTCGCTGAGCATCTCAGTGAAACTGACTTCTATTTAGGTAAATATTACCTGAGTCTGGGGGACAAGAGCAGTGCCTCTGCGCTGTTCAAACTGACGGTTGCCAACAACGTACATAACTTTGTTGAGCACCGCTATGCACTGTTGGAATTGGCGCTTTTGGGCCAAGAGCAAGACGACCTATCAGAATCGGACCAGCAATAGCTGACGAACAACTACGCCTATACTTTTTTAATTGCTTTATCACCTCCTTGAGGTGAGGGCTTTTTGTTCGTTATTTAATCTAATTTGAGCCGGTTCACACTTTTCAATGAAAATCATTGTCCATTTTCTAGACGAGTTATGTAGACTGGCCGCCATCAATGAGGCACGTGTACATGGCTGAGTTCGAAACTTCTTTTGCTGACCTAGGGTTAGCTGCACCAATTATCCAAGCCCTGACCGATCTGGGCTACGAAAAACCGTCTCCTATCCAGGCGGAATGTATTCCTCACCTTTTAAATGGCCGTGACGTTCTGGGTATGGCTCAGACCGGTTCCGGTAAAACAGCGGCGTTCTCTTTACCGCTGCTGCACAATATTGATCCAAGCCTGAAAGCACCACAGGTGCTGGTTCTGGCTCCAACTCGTGAGCTGGCAGTTCAGGTTTCTGAAGCGATGGCTGACTTCGCTAAACACATGAACGGCGTAAACGTTGTTGCTCTGTACGGTGGCCAACGCTACGACGTACAGCTGCGCGCTCTGCGTCAGGGGCCACAAATTGTTGTGGGTACTCCTGGTCGTCTGCTTGACCACCTGAAACGTGGCACCCTGAACCTGTCTAACCTGAGCGGTTTGGTTCTGGACGAAGCGGATGAAATGCTGCGTATGGGCTTCATCGAAGACGTTGAAACCATCATGGCGCAGATCCCAGCACAGCACCAAACGGCGCTGTTCTCTGCAACTATGCCAGAAGCTATTCGTCGTATTACCCGTCGCTTCATGAAAGAGCCACAGGAAGTACGCATTCAGTCAAGCATCACTACACGTCCAGACATCAGCCAGAGCTACTGGACTGTGTTCGGTATGCGTAAAAACGAAGCGCTGGTTCGTTTCCTTGAAGCTGAAGATTTTGATGCTGCAATCATCTTCGTACGTACCAAAAATGCCACTCTGGAAGTTGCAGAAGCGTTGGAACGTAGCGGTTACAGCAGTGCTGCATTGAACGGCGATATGAATCAGGCTCTGCGTGAGCAGACTTTGGAGCGTCTGAAAGACGGTCGTTTGGATATCCTGATTGCAACTGACGTTGCTGCACGTGGTCTGGACGTTGACCGTATCAGTCTGGTTGTTAACTATGACATCCCGATGGACTCTGAGTCTTACGTTCACCGTATCGGCCGTACCGGTCGTGCTGGCCGTGCTGGTCGCGCATTGCTGTTCGTTGAGAACCGCGAACGTCGTCTGCTGCGCAACATTGAACGCATCATGAAGCTGACTATTCCAGAAGTTGAAATCCCGAATGCAGAATTGCTGGGTCAACGTCGTCTGGCTAAGTTTGCCGCTAAAGTTCAGCAGCAACTGGAAAGCAGCGATCTGGACAAATACCGCGATCTGCTGACTAAACTGCAGCCGGAAGATGAGCTGGATATGGAAACTCTGGCCGCAGCATTGCTGAAAATGGCACAGGGCGAACGTCCTCTGATCCTGCCACCAGATCCAGTTATGGAACGTCGTCCACGTCGCGAATTCCGTGACCGTGACGATCGTAACGAACGCGGCGGTGACCGTTTCGCTCGTCGTGGCGACCGTGAGCCACGTGAAGCACGCGAAGGCGCTGCTCCACGTCGTGAACGTCGTGAAGCCGGCGATATGGAACTGTATCGTATTGAAGTTGGCCGTGATGATGGTGTTGAAGTTCGTCATATCGTTGGCGCTATCGCTAACGAAGGTGATATCAGCAGCCGTTACATTGGTAACATCAAGCTGTTTGCTTCCCACTCAACCATCGAGTTGCCTAAAGGTATGCCAGGTGATCTGCTGTCTCATTTCACCCGTACCCGTATCCTCAACAAGCCGCTGAACATGCAGCTGATGGGTGATGCTCCGGCACGCGAACCACGTCGTGAACGCCCAGCAGGCGATCGCGGTGGCCGTAACTTCGGTGGTGGCCGTGAAGGTGGTGAGCGTCGTAACTTCGGTGGACGTGATGGCGCACCTCGCCGTGATGACCGTCGTGGTAACAGCGATCGTAGCGCAGCACCACGCGGCCCACGTCGTGATGATGCAGCACAGCCGCCACGTCGTCGTACTCCGACTAGCAACGACGCATAATCGCGCTGTTCTAAACTAGAGCATATTAAGCCAACCTTCGGGTTGGCTTTTTTTTTGCTTTTTACTTATCTGATTTTCTCTATCTGGCCGCTTTCTGTGTGGTTATTTCCATAAGTTTGTTTCTTGCCTTTGAAATACGTTTTATCGGCGTATCATGCTTGGCGATTGAGGGTGACAACCTCAAGACAGTTCCCCGGTCGGGGGCTGCAATAACAAGGGGATACTTCATGTCTTGGTTAAACTTCAAACAGCAATACCTCATAAAATTCTGGGCACCGCTCCCTGCGGTTATTGCCGCGGGTGTTTTATCGACTTACTACTTTGGCATCACCGGCACGTTTTGGGCTGTGACAGGGGAATTTACCCGCTGGGGCGGGCATGTATTACAGCTATTCGGCGCTCATCCTGAGCAATGGGGTTATTTTAAAGTGATTGGGCTTGAGGGCTCACCGCTGGATCGCATTGACGGCATGATGGTTATCGGCATGTTCGGTGGCTGTTTCGCCGCCGCGCTGTGGGCTAATAACGTCAAACTGCGTATGCCACAGCATCGTATCCGTATCTTTCAGGCTGTGTTGGGTGGCATGATCGCTGGTTTTGGCGCACGTTTAGCGATGGGCTGTAACCTTGCGGCGTTCTTTACCGGAATTCCTCAGTTCTCTCTTCATGCATGGTTCTTTGCATTAGCAACGGCGGTGGGTTCCTATTTCGGTGCTCGTTTCACGTTGCTACCAATGTTCCGCATTCCGGTTAAATTACAGAAAGTCAGCGCGGCGTCTCCGCTAACGCAGAAACCGGCTCAGGCTAAACGTCGTTTTCGTTTAGGCATGATCATTTTCTTGGCGGTGATCCTATGGGGTGGTTTAACCGCGATGAATGCGCCTAAGCTAGGCTTAGCCATGCTATTTGGTGTAGGTTTTGGTTTGCTGATCGAACGTGCTCAAATCTGCTTTACCTCAGCATTCCGCGATTTATGGATCACTGGCCGCACTCATATGGCCAAGGCTATCATCATTGGTATGGCGGTGAGCGCTATCGGTATTTTCAGCTATGTGCAAATGGGGCTGCCACCAAAAATTATGTGGGCAGGACCAAATGCGGTACTGGGTGGACTGCTGTTTGGTTTCGGTATTGTACTGGCTGGCGGCTGTGAAACTGGCTGGATGTATCGTGCGGTTGAAGGGCAGGTACATTTCTGGTGGGTTGGTTTTGGTAATATTTTGGGCGCAACCATTTTGGCTTATTACTGGGACGATTTGGCGCCATCTTTAGCAACGTCATACGACAAAGTGAATCTGCTGCAAACCTTTGGTCCGCTGGGTGGATTGCTGGTGACTTACCTTATGCTGCTGGCGGCATTTTTGTTGGTTGTAGCATGGGAAAAACGTTTCTTTCGCACTAAAACTCAGGTGAACAACGCTGTTAAGGAGATCGCATGAAACACGCAGAGATTATTCCAGACTATCGTTTAGATATGGTTGGTGAGCCGTGTCCGTACCCTGCGGTCGCCACATTAGAAGCGATGCCCAATCTGAAGCCAGGTGAGATTTTAGAAGTGGTGAGCGATTGCCCTCAGTCTATTAATAACATCCCGCTGGATGCAAAGAATCACGGTTACACCGTGCTCGACATCCAACAAGATGGCCCAACCATCCGCTATCTCATTCAGCGATAAACCTGCGCTGGCTAAGGCGCATTAGGTGCCTTAGCCAATCAGTTCAGGAATGCTCAGATGGGGTTTGATGTCGGCCACAATTTCAAAAGATCTCAGGCGTGCCTGATGGTCGAAAATCTGCCCGTTAACCATAATCTCATCCGCCTGAGTCTCTCGTAGTAACGCTTCTAATCCGCTCTTCACCTGAGTGGGATCGCCCACCACCGACATTCTAAGCGCCTGTTCAACGCCGTACTGCTCACCGCCGCTCCAATAGCCGGAGATATCTTGTACTGGCGCAGGTAAAGGCCCAGGTTTGCCACGACGAAGATTAATAAACTGCTGCTGCATTGAGGTAAACAGGAAGCGTGCGTCACGTTCGCTATCGGCGGCGACCACGTTGATGCAGACAATCGCGTATGGCTTAGCTAACGTCGCCGATGGTTGGAACTGACTACGGTAAAGCGCTAATGCCTGATGCAGCATATCGGGGGCGAAGTGTGAGGCGAAGGCAAAGGGTAATCCGAGCTTCGCGGCCAGCTGCGCGCTGTAAAGGCTTGAGCCCAACAACCAGATAGGAATGTGCAAACCTTGCCCAGGAACGGCTTGTACATGCTGGCCCTCGGTGACTTCACCAAAGTAGCGCTGTAGTTCGAGCACGTCTTGAGGGAAATCATCAATTTCGCCGTGAAGGCTGCGACGTAGAGCCATCATGGTTCTCTGATCGGAACCTGGTGCACGGCCTAATCCCAAATCAATACGCCCCGGATAGAGAGACTCGAGCGTGCCAAACTGTTCGGCAATCACCAGCGGGGCATGGTTGGGGAGCATCACGCCGCCTGAACCAACGCGAATGGTTTTGGTTCCGCCAGCGATATAACCAATCAGCACTGACGTAGCGGCGCTCGCGATGCCGGTCATGTTGTGATGCTCAGCCATCCAGTAGCGATGAAAACCCCAGTTCTCAGCATGCTGAGCCAGACTCAGCGAACGATGAAATGCATCACGAGCTGTTGCCCCTGTAGGGATTGGAGACAGGTCGAGAACTGAAAAGGGTACTGAACGAGAAGTCATAACATTATTCCTATTAATAGACCAATCGGTCTGGTTTTAGGTTGATGTTAATCATATGTGATAATTAATCAATAGCTGGTTGTGGATTAGCGTGCTATTTCAATGGGGGAGTTTGAGTCAAAATCAAAGCCTGAATCGCTTATTCAGAAAATCTAGTTTAATATTCCAACTGTTTTCATTTATTCAACAAACTACAGAGCAAACGACTGATGCGAGAGTTCTTATCGTTTATTGTGTGATAACCATCATATTAGTAGGGCTTTGTTCTTTGTTTTTCCACTCCCGCCAACTTGCTGTATATCACAAAAATTTCCTATGCCGTTAAGGCGTTACATCTTTGGTTATGACGCATAAAATGAAATTTCCATATTATTCATATAATTAGGATTTTTCATATTTGCATTCAGGTCAGTGCTTTTATAAAACCGTATTTTTAGAGTTAAATTTTTAGTTTTATTCTCTTTTGGGAGAATATTTTTCTCACGAACTGCCATTATGGGGGACGTAGTTGAAAAAATATTCTCCCTTGGCCGGCGTATCATTTCTGCATAATAAAAAGCCTGCATATTACGTCTGTACATTAAAAAGAAAATAAAACCTACACATAAAAATACCCAAAATATTGAGAACTGCGTCGAGACGGTAGTGAACTATCGCACTTAGCAATAATGCAGTTTGAAGTATGACGGGATATGGCGAGCGAGAATTATTATGGAAACAGCATCAGAGAATAGCAGTATCGTTGTGAACGATCTTTCTGCCAATAGTCGTGGAGGCATGTCCGAAAGCGAATGGCGTGAGGCCATCAAGTTTGATAGCACGGACGCCGGTTGGATCATTATGAGTATCGGCATGGCAATTGGCGCCGGTATTGTCTTTTTACCGGTTCAGGTGGGGCTAATGGGATTATGGGTTTTCTTACTCTCTTCCATTATTGGTTACCCTGCGATGTATTTATTCCAGCGTTTATTCATTAATACCTTAGCTGAATCTCCAGAGTGTAAAGACTATCCGAGTGTAATCAGCGGATACTTGGGCAAAAACTGGGGTATTTTATTAGGCGCATTATATTTCGTCATGTTGGTTATTTGGATGTTCGTTTATTCAACGGCGATTACTAATGATAGTGCATCCTATTTACATACTTTTGGTGTGACGGACGGGCTTCTTTCTGAAAACCCATTTTATGGACTGGTGCTGATTTGTATTTTGGTTGCCATTTCATCTCGTGGTGAAAAGCTATTATTTAAGCTCTCCAGCTTTATGGTTCTGACAAAGCTTTTAGTGGTGGCCGCGTTAGGTGTTTCGATGGTGGGGATGTGGCATCTGTACAATGTGGGTTCGTTACCACCGATGGGATTACTGATTAAAAATGCCATTATCACGTTGCCGTTTACTCTAACGTCTATTCTGTTTATTCAAACTCTTAGCCCGATGGTGATTTCTTACCGCTCTAAAGAAAAATCACGCGAGGTTGCTCGCCATAAAGCACTGCGAGCAATGAACATTGCCTTTGGTGTTCTATTCGTCACGGTATTCTTTTATGCAGTCTCTTTCACCTTGGCGATGGGCCACGACGAAGCGGTTAAAGCTTACGAGCAAAACATATCTGCTCTCGCCATTGCCGCGCAATTCTTCCCTGGGAGTTGGGCAACGGTAGTCAGCGTTATTCTGAATATCTTTGCCGTAATGACCGCTTTCTTTGGCGTCTACTTAGGCTTCCGTGAGGCAACGCAGGGTATTGTGATGAACATTCTGCGTCGTCGTATGCCTGCCGAAAAGATCAATGAAAAATGGGTTCAGAATGGAATTATGTTGTTCGCCATTCTATTGGCTTGGAGTGCCATCATTCTTAACGCGCCAGTATTAAGTTTTACTTCCATCTGTAGTCCGATATTTGGGATGGTGGGCTGCTTAATTCCTGCTTATTTGGTCTACAAAGTACCTGCTTTGCATAAATATAAAGGCACTTCGCTGACCATTATTATCATTACTGGGCTGCTGTTATGTGTTTCTCCATTCCTAGCCTTCTCCTAATAAATTAAAACTGAATATTTTTGTAGTCTTGTTATTAAGGTCTGAATTATGAGCAAGTATGAAAGCGAAAATCTGTTGTGTACCGAATCACGCGATGAATTATGGAATGAGTTTATTCGCGCGGTACAGCAAGAAGTTAAGCCTGCGGTAGGCTGTACAGAGCCAGTCTCTTTAGCACTGGCTGCCGCCGTTGCCGCTTCATATCTTCCTGAATCCGTTGAACGTATCGAAGCACGCGTTTCGCCTAATCTGATGAAAAATGGTATGGGCGTTACCGTGCCAGGTACGGGGATGGTTGGGCTGCCGATTGCCGCGGCTGTAGGGGCAATCGGTGGTGATGCCAACGCAGGGTTGGAAGTGCTCAAACATGCAACGCCAGAGTCGATAGCGGCAGGGAAGTCGCTTCTGGCGAGCGGTGCCGTTACCGTGGGTATCCAACAACCGTGCGAGCACATTCTATTCTCTCAGGTCACGGTGTTTGGCCCAACGGAGTCAGTCTGTGTCACGATTGCCGATGGCCATACCAATGTGATCAAAATTGCCAAAAACGGTGAGGTGCTGTTTGATGCTTGCCATAGCGCAGAGAACAGCGACGAAGCGCTTTGCCAAGAAGGTTATTGCCTGAAAAAAGCATCGCTAAAGCAGGTATTTGATTTTGCGGTTAACGTGCCGTTGGAGCGCATCCATTTTATTCTGGAAGCCGCCACGCTGAATAAGGCGCTGTCGCTAGAGGGCCTCAGCAACCAATATGGCTTGCATATCGGCGCGACGCTACAGCGCCAGCGTGAACGCGGATTATTAGCGCGTGATTTACTCACCGATATCATGATCCGTACTTCTTCGGCTTCTGATGCGCGCATGGGCGGCGCGGTAATGCCGGCCATGAGTAATTCAGGATCGGGTAATCAGGGCATTGCGGCCACTATGCCAGTGGTGGTGGTGGCTGAGTACCTCGGTGCTAGTGAAGAGCAGCTAACGCGTGCGTTAATGCTGTCACATCTCACGGCAATCTATATCCATAGCCAACTGCCAACGCTGTCAGCACTTTGTGCCGCAACCACGGCGTCAATGGGGGCGGCGGCGGGGATCGCATGGTTGATTGAAGGGCGCTACGAAACGGTAGCCATGGCAATTAGCAGCATGATTGGTGACGTGAGCGGCATGATTTGTGATGGCGCATCGAATAGTTGTGCGATGAAAGTATCAACCAGCGTTTCAGCCGCCTATAAAGCCGTGCTGATGGCGCTGGACAACAGCTGTGTAACGGGCAATGAAGGTATCGTGACCGATGATGTAGACCGCTCGATTGCGAATCTCTGCGCATTAGCCTGCCACTCGATGCAGCAAACAGATACGCAGATTATCGAGATCATGGCTAAAAAAGCTTCATAACAGTGAGTGAGCATGGCTAGTATAAAAATGGGAGCCTTGGCTCCCATTTTTGCTGATAAACAGAGGGTTACTGAACCAGTTCGAGCCCAGCAACGCGCTGCCAATAGCCGTTACAGTCGGCACGATTTTCTAACGTTAATGGTTGAGTGCCTCGTTCATTAGCGCGGAACTGGCTCAGCACGCTGAGCGTATCCATACTCTCTGGCGATAGACGCACGATGTCGACCAATCCCTGCATTTCTAGCTGGTTATTACCGAGGTTATAACAATATCCGCTTTGGGTCTGAATGCCGTTAAGCACGAAAACCTGCTGATTTTCTTGCGATAACACGCGGCGACCTTGAGGGTATTTGATGCAGCAAGTTTCACACTGATCTTTAGGCAAATCTTCCGAACGCGCGGTAAAGCAACGGGCAGAATAGGCTAGAGGTAGATGGCCATAGCTCAGAACCTCCACTTCAAACTTATTGCGGATGCCCAGATCTTCGCACTGTGCCATCACGTTTTTAAGCCAGTCGTGAGAAAGCTCAACTGGCATACACCAACGCATCATGCCCTGTTTGTGTAATAAGCGCAGCGTGACGGCGTTGTAGCAGTTCAGCGCATGTCCCGCCACAAACGGTAATTTGCGTTCGGCGGCCATGTTTACCGTGCCCAGATCGTTGGCTTCAATCAGGAAATCACCGTTTTCAACATAGCGTTTTAGCTCATTAAGCTCGGAAGGTGCCTGCAATAATGCAAGCGTTGAGATAACAACCTGTTTGCCCGACTGTGCCACCTGTTTGGCGACGTCCAGCCAATCAGCCACTTTCATTTCACGACGCTTCGAACACACGGTTTCACCGAGATAGATAATATCGGCTTCGCTTTGCGTCGCGGCTTGGTAAAAACGTTCAATTTCGGCTTTTGGCCAGTAATAGAGCACGGCTCCTAGAGAATATTTCATGCTTTCAGCTCCTTACTGCCATTTCCGGTGATAGGCACCCAATGTGGTTTGAGTTCCTTCGGCCATTGCGCCAAGGCTATCCATCCAGCTTTGCTCGGCTTTATAGCCTTCTGGATCTTTCTGGCAGCGATCGATGGCCTGACGCCATACTTTCGCCACTTGGCTTACATAGGCAGGGCTACGCTGACGGCCTTCAATTTTCACCGAGGCAATATTTGCACCCAGTAAATCAGGCAGAAGCTCAAGGGTATTCAGACTAGTAGGCTCTTCAAGCGCATGATATTTCTCGCCATCAACCATATAACGGCCCTTACACAGCGTTGGATAACCGGCGTTCTCGCCATCTTCATAGCGATCGATAAGCACGTCATTCAGGCGTGATTCCATACCTTGAGGGGTTTGCTGCCAGCGCACATAGCGAGCTGGAGAGCAGGCTCCAACGGTGTTAGGTGACTCGCCGGTGAGATAGGACGACAGGTAACAGCGCCCTTCGGCCATAATGCACAGGCTGCCAAAAGCAAAGACTTCCAGCGGAACTTCGCTGGTGCGTGCCAGCTGTTTCACCTGATGGATCGACAGCACGCGCGGTAGTACCACACGCGACACGTCAAAGTGCTGTTTATAGAAACGGATGGCTTCATCATTGGTTGCCGAAGCCTGAACGGACACGTGACGTTCCACGTGCGGATAGCGCTCGGCGGCATATTCGAGCATAGCGAGATCGGCTAAAATCAGCGCATCGGCTCCCAGCTGTGCGGCCATATCTACGGCACGTTCCCAGCGGGCATAGCCGTCAGGGTGGGCAAAGGTGTTAATCGCGATGTGCAATTTGCGGTTGTGGCGGTGCACATAGCTAACGGCTTCCTGAAGTTTTTTCTCGGTGAAGTTCAAGCCAGCGAAATGCCGTGCATTGGTATCATCTTTTAAACCGATATAAACGGCGTCTGCGCCGTTATCGATCGCTGCCTTCAGGGCAGGTAAATTTCCGGCGGGGCAAAGCAACTCCATATATCATTCCTGAACAAGCCACGTTAGCGATGAGTGGCAATTAATGACAACAGGTGATCGGTTGAACCCTGAGTGATAATTTTAATGGCGATCATTCTAGATAACCCATTCATCAGCCGTTTTGATTTGAGGCAGTTTCTCGCGTGTTGACAGCAGCAACATGGCGGTTATTCTTTACCCAAATTATTTTCGCGCTCTATGCGTGCCAAACTAATAAGGGTTCGTTTTGTTGATATAGCGCGCTGTCTTGCGCTGTTAATGTGGCAAAATACCCGCACCCGTATCAAAAGGAGTTATTCCAGTGTTGGAAAAATTACGAGCACGTTTAGTGCGTCAAGGTCCGGCGTTTTTAAGCGTCCCGTTAAAATTCACGCCGTTTGCTTTACAACGACAGGTGCTGGAACAACTGCTGGGCTGGCAATTTCGTCAGGCGCTTGAGGATGATGAGCTTGAATTTCTGGAAGATCGTTGGCTGAAGGTCGAAGTACGCGATCTTGGCTTAAAGTGGTTTGTCACCGTTAACCAAGGCAAACTACAGGTCAGCCAGCATCAAGAGGCTGATGTCAGCTTCAGCGCAGATGCCAACGATTTGATTCTGATTGCGGCACGTAAAGAAGATCCTGATACGCTATTTTTCCAACGCCGCTTACGTATTGAAGGGGATACTGAGCTTGGCTTATATGTCAAAAACTTGATGGATGCGATAGATTTAGATGCCATGCCTAAGCCGCTGCGTTTTGGTCTGTTACAGTTGGCTGAATTTGTTGATGCAGGTATGAAAGAAGCATCACCGCCCGCTACCCAAGAGGTTTCACCATGCTAATTCGCGTTGAAATTCCTGTTGATGCTGCTGGTATCGATCAGCTGCTACGCAACGCGTTCCCAACCAGTGAAGAAGCGGAGCTTGTACATCGTCTACGTGAGGATGGCCTGCTAACGCTAGGCGTTGTTGCTACCGATGAAGAGGGCGGCGTGGTTGGATACGCGGCTTTCAGCCCGGTTTATGTTGATGGTGAAGACCGCCAATGCGTAGGCCTTGCTCCGGTGGTGGTGGATGAAGCTCACCGTCGTCAGGGGCTGGCAGAAAAAATCATTTATGAAGGGTTAGACTCCCTGAATGAATTTGGTTATTCCGCCGTTGTCGTGCTCGGTGAACCGGCCTATTTCAGCCGTTTTGGTTTTCAGAATGCCGCAGAACATGGCTTGCGTAGCAGACTTCCGGGCACTGAAGCGTCGTTTCAGGTTTACCCATTAGCCGATGGTGAAATGGAAAACTGCAAAGGGGTGGTTGAGTATTCAGCCCCGTTTGGACGCGGCTGAGTTTGATGCCCATGGATACTCCCTGTTTTCAGGGAGTATCCAGCGTTTATGCAGCAAAGCTAGGCGATTTCTGTCTCAACGGGCTTTTGGTTGCGATTGACCGCAACTTTAAACAGCCAATATATCAAGCTGGCGGCAAGCAACGAATTGATCGTTGGGATCCCCCACTCGGTAACCAGCCCTACAACACTCCCGACAACACTGGCGATAATAGCAGCCCAACCAATAACCGGCGTTTGGCTGTCATTCGGCAGTTTCCCCGCCGCGCGAGTCTTATCCAAAATATGGCGATGAGAACGCAGGATAAAATAGTCCACCAGCATAATGCCGATAATCGGTGGGAAAACCACGCCCAGCACGGTCAGGAAATCAACAAAGCGATCCAGAATACCCAGCACGGAAAGCGTGGTGCCTAATACACCAATAACCAATGTGGTAGAGATGTATTTCAGCTTCTTGCCGGTCAGTCCTTCGACCGCATTCACGATGCCGAGTGAAGACGAGTAGAGGTTGAGATCGTTAACTCTTAACGTTGAGAACACGACGACCAGTAGACCCGCACCGCCCGCGGCTTGTGCCATGATCGTCACTACGTCCGCGGTGCCTAAGGTTTTGGCAATCAGAATCGCCAACCCATTGATGATAAACTCACCGGCAACGATGGTGGCGATAGTGACGCCCAACACATGCTTTTTGTTTTTAGAGTAACGCGTTAAATCGGGCGTCATCAGGCTGGCGACAATCGCGCCACCCACGACGATAGTAATACCGGCGCTGATAGATAGCGGTTCACCGTGCGGTGCCAGTTGCATGATTTCCGGCAAATTATGGCCAGATAAAACATGAAAGGATATATAGGCGACCAGCAGAATAAACATCGGCACGGCGATTCTGGCTGCAATGCGCAAAGCTTTGAAACCAAATGCGACCAATATGGTGAGGAAGCTGCCGGATAGGGCGGCGGCCCAGCCAAAGCCCAGCTTGTGGCCGAGTGCAAAGTCCAAGGATTTGGCAAAAATAGCATTTTGGATCCCAAACCAGCCGAGCAAACTGACGGCGACTACCACGCCGATCAGCACTGAGCCCAAACGACCAAAACCACACCAGCGCGCCAACAGGCTGCCGGATATCCCTTCGCGCATTCCCGCTAAACCCAAGCCATAGGTGACAACGCCAAATATGACGCTGCCGATCAAGATGGCCGTAAATGCATCCGTTAGCGACATGGAATTACCCAATACCGCGCCCAGCATGAACTGATCTAGTGCGGTCAACATACCCATATGAACGATAGCGACGCTTAAAAATGAAACCCTTTTATCCTGTGGCACTCTGCTCAATGGATAATCTTCAATTTTGATCACGATAAGGTATACCCTTGTTGTTTAGATAAACTGAATCCCTTTTGCCACTAACCGGTCGGGAATATAATTATCCAAGTGCGCAACTTTGCAAAACTCCTCAAATTGTTGCTGCGTATGGACATCAGATTTTTGGTAAATGGTGTATATTCTGTTTTCTATTGTTTTGGTGCTGATGTTATATATTTTTGCGATTTCTTTAACCGAGCGTCGTTGCAACATTAAAAATATAACGTCTAATTCTGAACGAGTGAACGTTGTATTATTAATTTCAGTGGTGAGGATGCTGGGTTTCTGTTGGTTTATATATTTGAACGGAGATAGGCTATTAAGCGGTTTGGCGTTCCACATCACACCGATTAATTCTTTTTTTTCATTAAAAATAGGCAATTTTTCACTGATATAAGGCATGAGAAATTCTTTCCCGTACCAGTAATGTGTTTCTATTACTGTGACGCGATCCTGAGATTCTTCAGTTCTTTTATCGTGCTCTATAAATTCAGGAGAGAGCTCAGCCCAATGGGCGGGGAATTCATCGTCCCTTTTACCTTCGATATCGAAATTAAGGGGGATATTGGTATAGAGATAAGCTGCCTGATTCATATAGACATGGCGAGAGTGCAGATCTTTGATGCCCCACGGTTCACTCAAGTGTTCCATCATGGCAATCAGGCCCTTGAAATAAATGTCATTATTTTTGTCGGGCAAATCCATGACAACCTCTCCGCTCAAGAATGTATTAGAGTTCTTTTGCCAGATAGTGCCGAGTAAATCTGTGGGCATACCCGCCTAAATCACCATATACACGATAGCCTAATTTTTCATAAAAACCTCTGGCTTGGAAATCGAAAGTATCGACATAAGCCATGTGGCAACCGCGCTTTAGCGCCTCTTTTTCAGCATTTTCCATCAGTTGGCGACCATATCCACTTTTACGGTATTCGTCGCTGACCCACAGATATTGAACTTCAAGTCCGCCCCACCAAGTTCTTGCCACCAAACCCGCAACGATTTTCCCTGCATCGTCGGTGACGGTTAAAAATAGCGGATGAATATCGACGGCTTCGGTTTTGCTATTGTGCGCCCAGAGACTGTCAATGACATACTCTTCATCCTGCGGGTTTGGCGCATCCGTAATATTGATGTTCATGGTGAAAGATACCTTTGCCTGTAAATAATTAGGGTTGTAATTAAACGAATTGAGCTAAACCAATTTTAGTATCACTTTTATTAAAGTGTTTCAAGGGTGGTTTTCACCCGTTCACGGATTGATGCTCAGTGTTTATATTGAATGTGACAGAGTTAAATAAATAACGACGTGCCTCGTAACCTTCGCTGTTTGTGGCGCTCTGTCTGAAGATGCTGATTTCGCCTCACCAGGGCGCTATAAAGAAAAACCAGCCGTTTTTTACGGCTCCACCGCTAGAGCAACAGTCAATTGCCAAAGGGGAGCCGCATATTTTTTCCTGCATTAATAAACTTTCTTGTTTATTTACGCTATCCCAAACCATTCCTCGAGTAATTCTGGTCTTTCCGTCACCAATTTCTCTTTCTGTGCTTTATTCAGTTGTTTAATTCGATATTCCAACCGCAGAGCTTGCCCCCTCTCACCCACTAAGCATGAAAATGCTAACTGTAATGGCCCCTTGCCACGTAACGCCTTCGCGCCTGTACCATTCTGATGTTGCTGATAGCGGCGTTCCACGTCGGTGGTAATACCGGTATAAAGCGCGCCTGATGCGGTGCGTATGAGATAGAGATACCAGCGGGTTTGATGCGGTTCGGTAGTCATTAGGATTTAATCGGTTAGCCGTTTCATGACATTATACCCTTATCCATCACGGCCTGTGAGACCTACCCATGACGACTGATAAAGAGCATATTTGCCGCTTCCTGCATGCCCAGCATGTGTTAACGCTTGGAACCTGTTGGGAGGGGGAAATGTGGTGTGCCAACTGTTTCTACGTCTTTGATGAAGAGCGTATGGCGCTCTATTTCATGACGGAAACGCGTACCCGTCACGGTGGAATGTTGCTTAAAAATCCTCGGGTCGCGGGAACCATCGCGCATCAAACCAAAACCATTGCGCTGATCCGTGGCCTGCAGTTTTCTGGCGAGGCGGTAATATTAGAAGATGAAAATGAGCATCTGGCGCGTAGCCGCTATTATCAGCAATTCCCCGCCGCCCGTTTAATGCCTGCGCCTGTTTGGCAGCTTTCGCTCAACCAAATAAAAATGACGGACAATAAATTAGGCTTTGCGAAAAAAATTCGCTGGGAGCGAACCCCTGCGCAGGAATAACGGCGACATAATCATTATGACGACGGAAAAGTTAGATATATATCACTGAAACTAATTGCTTGAAGTCCTTACCTGTCGCTTTTCTCGCGTTATACTCAAGACAGGGAGGAAAACGGATGAAAATTTTATTGTTAGGCGCAACGGGTTTAGTCGGAAGTGAATTACTCAAACTTCTAGAACAGGATCCGGGCATCAGCAAGATCTATGCCCCAACGCGTAAGCCCTTACCGCCGTCAGAAAAACTGGTGAATCCGGTTGCAGACGATCTGTGCGCGACGATGGCAACATGGACGACCCCTATTGATATCGCATTTTGTTGCTTGGGTACTACGCGCAAAGATGCTGGCAGCGATGCCGCATTTCGCTATGTAGATTATACGCTGGTGGTTGAGTGTGGGTCGGTGGCGCTAAAAAATGGCTGCCAGCATTATTCAGTGGTGAGTGCGCTTGGCGCGAATCCACAGTCTTCGTTCCTCTATAGCCGCACGAAAGGGGAAATGGAGAAGGCGTTAGAGCTGCAAGCGTGGCAGCATCTCACGATAGTGCGTCCGTCAATGTTACAAGGCGACAGGCCAAAACCACGCCTGTTAGAGCAAATTTCAGAACCTATCTTTAAGCTGCTGCCAGAGAAATGGAAAGCCGTGGAAGCTTCAGCCGTAGCGATGGCGATGCTGAAATCTGCACGTAACCCAGCGCCTTATCGTTTGCAGATCATCGAGTCAGAACAGATTCAAAAATATTCTCAATAGTTGCCACTCTCATCTGCGGTCAGCGCTAATCCATCTCTGGCCGCTTCAATACCTTCGGGAAGCGAATTTTCCAGCATCCACGCATCAAACTGGTGGCTAATGTGGGTCAGCCAAATTTTCTCGCAGCCTATCCGCTGTTTTAACGCTATCACCGTATTGAGATCGCTGTGGTTCTTCGGCGTGCTTGGGCGTGGCTCATGGCTACAGTCGATAATCATGATTTCAGGCGGCTGCTGGCACAAAAAACTCGCGGTAGCTTCGGGCAAGCCTGCGGTATCCGTCAGATAAGCGATTCGATGATGGGGGGTTGTGAATAGATAGCCAAAAGTGAGTTTTGAATGGTTGAGCGGAAGCGGGGTGATACTTAATCCTTGCAGCTGGATGGTTTCAAACGCCGTGAGCGTATGGTTGAAATCAAGTATGCCGGGATGCTTAAACAGATCGTCGCAGCCCATTTCATCTGGCGGCCCATAGACGGGAATGCTATCACCCACGCCCCAGCGCAGTGGAAATAATCCCTGGACATGGTCCATATGGTAATGCGTTAGCAAAAACTGGTTAATTTGCTCAGGTGTAAACTGTTCGGCGAGATCGTGCAAACCTGCGTCAATCAGCGTTCGGCTGCCGTTATATTCCAGCATGGCGCTACAGGGTTTTCGCCGATATTGCGGCTGTTTTCTGGCTCGCTGACAGACAATGCAATGACAGCCAAAAGCGGGCACCTGCTGTGCTCCGCCGGTGCCTAAAAATGTGAGAGTAAGCTTGGACATCGTTACTGATCCGACAGCGGTTTGACGAAGCGAAAGTGAGTGTGAAGATAGCCTTCACGCTGATAAAAACGATGCGCGTCATAACGCGTTGCGCGGGTAGACAGCTCGGTCTGCTCCGCCCCTAATTCACGTGCCGTATCTTCCGCCCAACGCAAGAGCCGTTTACCCACGCCAGCGCCACGCGCCTGCGGCGTAATGATCAGCTCCTGAATTTCGGCAATCCAGTTGACGTGATGCAGATGATATTGCAGATGAAGGCTAATAAATCCCAGCACCTCGCCGTCCTGTGTGGCTAGCGCATAATGCATATTTGGATTGGCCAAATTGAGCGCATAGCCTTTGGCAAATGCGAGGCGGTCAAACTCACATTGCTCAAGTTCACACATCAGGTGATACACCGTGTTTTCATCCAGCGCGGTGGCGGGGCGTAAAATGATATGGGGAGAAGTCGTCTCTGGCATACAGAACCTCTACGTGATGGTGAAACAAAAAATTAAACGGAAACAGCAATAGTGCGCTCTACGAGGCGCAAAAACTCCCGCAACGTATGCTGCAAATCATCATTGTTATTCAGATAGTCGCAGCGTGCGCTTTCCGGTAATTGATAATCCTGTGCACGTTGCAAACGCTGCTCTATTTGCAGCGGCGTTTCGCGTCCTCGCGCTAATAAACGCTGGCGCAAGGTGGCTTGAGAAACCTGCAAACACACGGCCTGAATTCGATCGCCGTAGCGCTCACGGGCGATAGGCAGATGGGCGCGAGAACCGTTGACCACCACGTTAATCCCCTGAGCTAGCCACTGATCTATTTCTATACCCAACCCATAATAATGCTGATTAGCCTGCCAGTGCAGCGCAAAAAGTCCTTGGCTGCGCCGCTGTATAAACTCGTTCTCGCTGAGCTCAATGTGGTTTTCCGAGCCCGCATGACAGGCTCGGGTAATGTAGCGATGGGCGACGAGCAGCGGAGCGGTTTGCTGCTCGCGTAACGCCTGAAGCAAACTGTCTTTACCTGAGCCCGACGCGCCTACCAGATAAATTAATTTTGCCATTAGAACACCCGTATCCCTTCACGCCAGACGTGATTCACATGAATATGCTCGCCGTGGCGTTGAGCTAATACCAAGTCCGCTCTTTTGCCTTCCGCAAGCACGCCACGATCGGACAACCCCAGCGCTTTCGCCGGATTGCGTGTCACTAATGACATTGCCTGAGGCAGCGTAAACGAATTGTTCTCGCTGGCAGCGACGCAAAACGCGGCATCCAACAGGCTAGCGGGATAATAGTCGGATGACAGAATGTCCAATACGCCGAGCGCAGCTAATTCATGAGCCGCGACGTTACCGGAATGCGAGCCGCCTCGCACAATATTGGGGGCACCCATCATGACATGTAGACCGCGTTGATGTGATGCATGTGCCGCCTCTATCGTGGTGGGGAATTCGGCAATCACGCTGCCTAACTGATGCGATTCATCGGCATGTGCTTCGGTGGCATCATCATGGCTGGCGAGCGCAATACCGCGCGTGCGGCAGAGTTCAGCGATGGCGTGTCGATTAGGCTGTGACCAGCGCTCGGCATTCTCCAGCTGTTCACGTTCATAATCATCCATTTGCTCATCGCTGAGATGGTATTTGCCCTGAAAGTATTCGCGATATTTCTGCGGGTTAACGAATTGGCGCTGGCCGGGAGAGTGGTCCATCAATGAAACCAGTGACACACCGCGTTTCTCCACCAGCTGTTGAAACAGGGGAAGCGTGCTGTGATGAGGTAACTCGCAGCGCAGGTGTAGGCGGTGCTCAGCGCGATTGACGCCGCGCTGCTGGCTGTCGATCACCGCGTTGATCATTTTTTCCAGATTATCTAAGCGATCGCCGCCGTCGCGCACGTCACCCAAAGCTACGGCATCAAGCACCGTGGTGATCCCACTGGCAATCATCAGCGCATCGTGGCTGCTCATGGCAGAATGCGCAGGCCAGCTGACCTTTGGTCGTGGAGTGAAAAACTTGTCCAAATTATCGGTATGTAGCTCAATTAAACCGGGCAGCAGCCAGCCGCCGTGGCCGTCTATGGCTTCGGGCAAACGGCTATCGCTATCGGCAAAGGCGCGGATCACGCCGTCTTGAACCTCAAGCGAACCTGCCACCACTTCATTTTCCAGCACCAGTTTTACATTGTTCACGATCATGGTTTTGCTCCGCTATTCACTCATTACATGCAGACGATCTGCAACATGGTCGCGCACGGCTTCATCATGGAAGATCCCGACGATAGCGGCACCACGTGCTTTGGCTTGATCGATCAAACTCACCACCGCGGCGCTATTGGTGGTATCGAGCGACGCCGTAGGTTCATCGAGCAACAAAATGGGATAATCAACCACGAACCCACGGGCGATATTCACGCGCTGCTGCTCGCCGCCGGAAAAAGTGGAAGGTGCCAAATGCCAGAGGCGTTGGGGAACGTTGAGATGGGTTAACAACGCCGCCGCTTTTTGTTCGCAGGCCTGACGTTCGTAGCCCAGTTCAAGCATCGGCTGCATCACCACGTCTAATGCGCTAATGCGTGGGATCACGCGTAGAAACTGGCTGACCCAGCCGATCGTTTGGCGACGTACGGCGAGGATCTGCCTTGCTGGGGCTTGCACCATATCCAGCCATTCACCCTGATGTTGTACCCAGATGCTGCCTTCATCGGGCAGATAGTTAGCATAAAGCGATCGCAACAGCGTTGATTTGCCGCTGCCTGAATGACCGTGCAACACCACGCATTCACCGGCGTTCACTTCCAATGACGCGTCTGAAAGTACCGGCAGACGAATACTGTTTTGGTGATGCAGCACAAAGGTTTTACTCAGATTTTCTACGCGCAAGCGTGTTGTTATGGTCATGATTTTCGCTCAGTTTTGTAAAACGGAAGAAACCAACAACTGGGTATACGGATGATGAGGATCGTCTAATACGCGATCCGTCAGCCCGCTCTCAACCACTTTGCCTTGCTTCATCACCAGCAAACGATGCGCCAGCAGGCGAGCAACGCCGAGATCATGGGTCACGATCACTACGGCTAACTGAAGCTCGACCACCAACGTGCGCAGCAGATCGAGCAGGCGCGCCTGGACTGAAACATCAAGCCCGCCGGTGGGTTCATCCATAAACACAACGCGCGGATGAGTCACCAAATTGCGCGCTATTTGCAGGCGTTGCTGCATGCCGCCTGAAAACGTGGTGGGTAGATCGTCAATACGCGTGGCTGGGATCTCCACGTCTTCCAGCCAACGCATGGCTTCGGCGCGAATATTGCCGTAATGACGTTGCCCTACGGCCATTAAGCGTTCGCCGATATTGCCACCGGCCGAAACGTGCGGGCGTAGCCCGTCGAGCGGATGCTGATGCACCACGCCCCATTCGGTGCGCAGCAGGCGACGGCGGTCGCTTTCGCTCATGGCGTATAAATCCTGAATGCCTTGGGCGCTCAAATAGCGAATCTCTCCCTGCTGCGGGGTGAGACGTGCGGAGATGGATTTCAGCAGCGTTGTTTTACCGGATCCCGACTCTCCGACGATCCCCAACACTTCGCCCGGATAGAGATCGAAAGAGACATCGCTAAAGCCTTTGCCCGGCGCATACAGGTGGGTCAGATTGTTCACGGAAAGCAGCGGCAGATCGTCGGCTGGTGCTGAGAAGATCGAGTCTGTGGCGTTCATTGCGCGTTGGCCTCGCTGTGCTGGCGGCAAAAATCGGTGTCGGAGCAGACGAACATTCTGGAGCCTTGATCGTCGAGCACCACTTCATCCAAATAGCTGTGCTGCGATCCGCAAATCGCGCAGGGCTGATCCCATTGCTGCACGCTGAACGGATGATCGTCGAAGTCGAGGCTTTCCACTTTGGTGAACGGGGGTACGGCGTAGATCCGTTTTTCGCGTCCGGCACCAAACAGCTGGAGCGCGGGCATCATGTTCATCTTGGGATTATCAAATTTTGGGATCGGTGAGGGAGCCATCACATAACGATGATTGACCTTCACGGGGTAATCATAGGTAGTTGCAATGTGGCCGAAGCGTGCGATGTCCTCATACAGTTTTACCTGCATGACGCCATACTCCTCCAACGCATGCATTTTTCGCGTTTCGGTTTCACGCGGCTCGATAAAACGCAGCGGTTCAGGCATTGGAACCTGATAGATGATGATTTGATCTTGGCGCAGCGGCGTTTCAGGTATGCGGTGGCGAGTTTGAATCAGCGTGGCGTCGGCGGTTACTTCTGTGGTGTTAACGCCGGTAACGCGCTGGAAGAAACGGCGAATTGATACCGCATTGGTGGTGTCGTCTGCGCCCTGATCGATCACTTTTAAGGTATCGGCTTCACCAATCACGCTGGCGGTGAGCTGAATTCCGCCGGTTCCCCAGCCATAGGGCATCGGCATTTCTCGTCCGCCAAAAGGCACCTGATAGCCGGGGATCGCCACGGCTTTAAGGATCGCGCGGCGGATCATGCGTTTGGTCTGCTCATCGAGATAGCCGTAGTTATAGCCCGCTAAACTGTAACCGGTTAGCACGTTAGTCATGTGCATTCTCCTGACGGTCATTGAATTCCTGTTGTAAGCGGTGGAGTAATTCCAGCTCGGCTTGAAAATCAACGTAGTGCGGTAATTTAAGGTGGGAGACAAACCCGGCGGCTTCTACGCTATCGGCGTGCGCCAGCACGAACTCTTCGTCTTGAGCGGGGCCGTTGATCTGCTCTTGGTAATCGGGTGCCTGAAGGGCGCGATCGACCAGCGCCATCGCCATCGCTTTGCGCTCGCTCATGCCAAACACCAAGCCGTAGCCGCGCGTGAAATGCGGGGCATCATCGGGTTGGGCAACAAAGCCGTTGATCATTTCGCATTCGGTCAGCAACAGCTCGCCAATATCGACGGAAAAGCCCAGCTCTTCAGGCGTAATGCTTAGGCTGACATAGCCGCTGCGAATTTCTCCCGCAAACGGATGGTTACGCCCATAGCCGCGTTGAGTGGAGTAGCCCAGCGCCAGCAGATAGCCCTCGTCGCCACGCACCAACTGCTGTAAACGCGAAGAGCGAGAGCAGGGATAAACCGGCGGTGTGCGGGTGATGTCATCGGGTTCAGCGCCGTTGTCGTGTTCCGCGCGTGCCAGCCCTTGCTGTGCCAACATGTTGAAGACGTGCGGGCTATGCGATTCGTTCATCGCTTCATCGCGGTTGATTTCCGGCGTTTCGCCGTTGGCTAACAGCGTGAAATCTAACAGCCGATGGGTGTAGTCATAGGTGGGGCCGAGTACTTGCCCACCGGGCAGATCTTTATACACTGCCGAAATGCGGCGCTCTAAACGCATATCCTGCGTGTCCAAGGCATCGCTGACCGCCAGACGCGGTAGGGTAGTGCGATAGGCACGCAGTAAAAAGATGGCTTCGACCAGATCGCCGCTGGCCTGTTTGATCGCCAGCGCGGCAAGTTGTCTATCGTAGATCCCGCCTTCGGTCATCACGCGATCGACGGCTAACGTAAGTTGCTGATCGATTTGATCAACGCTGAGTTCATTGAGCTGAGACGATCCGCGGCGCTTCTGTTCTTGCAAACGGTGGGCGGCGGCGATGGCTTTTTCGCCCCCTTTAACGGCTACGTACATCGAACACCTCCACGAGCGTGGTGCGCGGAATGGCAAGCAGACGTTCGCCGCAGGTAAAGACGAAATCGCAGCCCAGCGGGAAGCTGTGCGAACGTTCGGTTAAGGCGTTGAGCACGACGTCTGAAATCTGGGGCGCAATCATGCGCTCTTCTAAAATGCCGGGGCCGGTGAGGCGCAACATGTGGCCACCGCTGAGGCTTTTTACCTGCACAATCACCGTGGCGCTGGTTTCCGGTGAGACATCTTCACCTTGCGCGAAATCAGCCAGTTGTTCAGCGGTAACCTGTTCATTCACGACCGTAAAGGCAGCCAGTGAAGGTTCAATGGCCAGCGGAGCGCCGGTATGAAAGCGCAGATTTTGCTGCGCGGTTTCCGAGCTTAGCTCGGGAGGGAACCATACTGGCGTATCTTGATCACTCAGGGTTAACAGCACGCTGGTAGTGGCGCTGTTGAGCGGCAGCCAGCCTTCTGGCGTGTTATTTAAATTCACGATCACGCCGGGTTCGCTCATGGCTTTCAGCAGGCGGCGAAAATGGTTTTGTGCATCATGCACGGGCAATGTAAAAGCGGTCATTAACGTCATTAGTTATCTCCGCGAACCAGAGTGAAGAAGTCTACTCGGCTAGCTGCAATTTCTTGGGCGCGCTGCTGGTGTCGTTCTTGTTGCAGTGCGGCGAGTGGGTTAATCAGGTTTTCCAGCAAAGTTATGTTGTGCTCGCGCTCTTGCAGCAGGGCGTCGATTAACGCGCAGCGCTCGGCGTGAGATTTGTCGCGGCCAAGCTGATAGCTGTAGCCATAGGTGCCGCTGCTGAGCTGAATGACTGCGCGGGTGAGCGTGGCATCGCCAAGGAAGAATCGCTGGCCGCTCCCGCCGGTACGCGCCTGTATTTGGGTGAGGCCGGTTTCTGCGGGGCGAATATTTTTCCACTCCAAAGCGTTCAGATGCAGGGCATCCCACAGCGGATTAAGATCGTCGGGCTGGCTGTGCGCCAGTGTTGCCATCCAGCGTTGGCGCTCAGCGATTGAATAATGAGAGTGAGACGGTGTGGCGTCCATTTAGTGCTCCATGGTCAGTTCGATCATGTCGGCACGCGTCAGGCTAACGGAATACTCCGCAGGCTGTGACTGGCCTTCACAGTGATTTAAGGTACGAACACACATCAGCGGTGCGTGGGTGGCGATTTCTAACAGTCGGCTCTCTTTGGCCTGTGCGCGGCGTGCGCTAATGCGGGTTTGAGTGCGGCTAAGTTCACGTCCAAGATGCTGTTGGATATAACCGTGCAGCGAACCGCTGGTGAAGTTTTGCAACGTGCTCCACCAACTGAGATCCGGTAGGAAATGGTCAATAACGCATACCGGCACGCCGTTTACACGGCGCAGGGTGCGCAAATGAATAACCTGTTGGCCTTCTTCCATCCCTAACGCATCGGCAATATGGCTAACCGTAGGGCGGAGCACCGAGATCAACCGCTCGCTGGTGGGATGGCTACCCTGTTCCAATAGGTTTTGACTAAAGCGAGCCTGTGAGTGCAGCGGATAATCAAACGGGCGGATCAACACTAAAACGCCTACGCCTTGACGACGTTGCACCCAGCCTCGAACGACTAATTCATCAATGGCGCGGCGCAGAGTGTGGCGATTTACCTCATAACGTTCAGCGAGCTGATGCTCTGCGGGAAGATAGTCTCCGCACTGGTAATGCTGGCGTAGGTCTTGTTCCAATAACGCCGCAATCTCTTGATAGCGGGTGGGGAAGCTGGTCGGATGTCTAGATAAGTGCATAACAAACAAAGCCTCTTTAATCAGATGAAGTGCTTGCGTAGACGCTGAGACATGAAATCCAGCAGGCTGACCGTGACGATGATGAACACCATCAGCGCGCAGGTTTGCTGGAACTGAAATCCGCGGATGGCTTCCCACAGGGTGACGCCGATACCACCGGCACCCACCATGCCCACCACGGTGGCGGAGCGAACGTTGGATTCAAAACGGTAGAGTGAATAAGAGATCCACAGCGGCATAACCTGAGGAAGAACGCCGTAGATGATCTCTTCCAACTTGTTGGCACCGGTGGCTTTGACGCCCTCAATGGGGCCCGGCTCGATGGCCTCGACCGCTTCTGAAAACAGCTTCGCCAAAACGCCGGTGGTATGAATAAATAGCGCCAGCACGCCAGCAAATGGGCCAAGACCAACGGCCACCACAAACAGCATGGCGAATACCATTTCGTTAATGGCGCGGCAGGCGTCCATCAGTCGGCGGGTCGGTTGGTAGATCCACCACGGCACGAGGTTTTCGGCGCTCATCAGCCCTAGTGGAATAGATAGCACTATGGAAAGCGCGGTTCCCCAAACGGCGATTTGGAGCGTTACCAGCATTTCGCCAAGATATTGCTGCCATTGGCTAAAATCGGGCGGGAAGAAATCAGCGGCAAAGGTCGCCATATTGCCAGCATCACGAAACAGCGTGAGCGGAGCCATTTCCGCGCCATGCCAAGACCAAGCGAGAACCGCAAGTAGAATGGCACCGGTGAAAAGGCTAAACCAGCTACGCTTTTGCTCGGGCACTAGGGCTGCGGTGGATTGAGTGGTTTGCATCTGTATCTCCAATTTGGTGTCGCTTTTCTCCTAGCTCAGCTTTGCTGCATGCAGAGCTAGGAGGCGAAGGCCAAATTACTGAGTGGCTGTTTTCAAACTGTTCATGGCGTTTAGCGCCGAACTCAGACGATCGAGATCGTCCATTTGAGCCTGTAGCGCCGCGGTTTTTGTGGCTTTGTCGGTTGGGCTTAAACCTTCGTTGGCTTTGATCGTCTGAGTTTGCTTAAACAGTGAGAGCTGGCGGATGGGAACCAGTTGAAGATCGCTGGATGGGCGGAACGGTGCCCAGCTCAAGCCTTTTAGAACCTGTTGTTCTTCCGGCGTTTTGCCGTAATTCATAAAGAAGCCGTAGATCTTTTGTTTGGCATCTTCTGGCAAGTTTTTACGCCATACGATCGGGTCGCCGGGGATCAACGGTGATTTCCAGATCACTTTCAGATCTTTGAATTTCTCCGGAGCCGTGATCTTCAGACGATCGAGGTTTTCGGTATTGTTGGTCGCTACGTCAACCTGTTTGTTCGCTACGGCGAGCGCGTTGGTTTCATGGTTAGCGTTCACGGTGCGTTTAAAGTCGCTAGCGGCAGTATTGTTCTTAGCGAAAACGTAATAGCCGGGGACTAAATAACCGGAGGTAGAGTTAGGATCGCCGTTGCCGAAGGTAAGATCCTTCTTCTTAGCCAGCATTTCTTGAACGTTGTTGATCGGGCTGTCTTTATTCACGATCAGCACGCTCCAGTAACCAGGTGAACCATCTGCAGCCACGGTTTGCGCAAAGACTTGTCCGTTGGCGCGATCCACGGCTTCCATCGCCGAGAGGTTGCCATACCACGCGATATCGACTTTATTAAAGCGCATGCCTTGGATGATGCCTGCATAGTCTGGGGCGAAGAAGGCATTGACCTTCATACCCAGCTTTTTCTCCATATCCTTGAGGAACGGGTCCCACTGCGGTTTTAGGTTTTGTTGGGATTCCGTCGAAATAATGCCGAAGTTGAGCGCCGGAGCCTGTTCTTCAGCGTGTGCAGTGCCAAGCAGGGTACAGACGCTGAACATGCTGGTGAAAGCCAGCGCGGCTACCGTTTTGTAAGTCATGTGATGACTCCCTATGAGCATGTTGAAGGTTCGAATTAAGCCGCAACGGCTTCGGTTTCAGTGGTTGATACGTTGACGCGGTTTACGCCGCGATAGAGATGTTCAATTTGCTCGCGTGCTAAATGCGCGCTCTCACCATCGTAGAAAACATGTCCCTGACGCAGCGCTATGACGCGTTGGCAATAGCGCAGGGCGTAATCCACCTGATGCAGAGTGACCACCACGGTGATGCCGTCTTTTTGATTAATATCGAGCAGGGTTTCCATCACGATGCGGGCGGACTCAGGATCCAGTGACGCAATGGGTTCATCGGCGAGAATAACTTTGGCTTTTTGCATCAGCGCACGCGCAATGGCAACACGCTGCTGCTGGCCACCGGAAAGCGTGGATACACGCTGGTGGGCGAAGGAGGCCATGCTCACGCGAGTGAGAGCCTGCATGGCCTGCTGTTTTTGTTCTTGAGTGAACCAACCGCAACAGGTGCGCCAAAATGGCGTTGCGCCTAGCGCACCAATCAGCACATTTTCGAGAACCGTCAGGCGATTCACTAAATTGAATTGCTGAAAGATATAGCCAATATCGCTGCGGCTACGGCGAATATCTGCCGCGAGACGTCCCTGCTTTTGAATGGTGCGGCCTAATAATTCGATATGGGAGTCATCATGGCGGTCGCCGGTGATAAGTCCGCTTAGATGGCGAAGCAGCGTGGATTTTCCTGAGCCAGAAGGGCCGAGCAAGGCCACCATCTGTCCTTGTTGAACTTCCATGCCAACGCTGTGCAGCGCCTGCTGACCGGCGAATGTTTTACTGAGGTTGGTAACTCGAATAATCGACATGGCGTAACCCTCTTTAGTGAGGTGGTCAAATTAAGTTGCGCTCATGGTGCCGATTGAAAATGACAAAATGGTTATTTATATGTTGCAGAAATATGAATAGTTGAAGGCGTTAGGATGACAGCCATATAGAGAAGGGATACAAAGCAGATTGAAAAAATTGTGTCGTTGAGCCGCGCTGAGCGGTGCATTCTGGACAGCGTATTGCCTGCTCGTTGGCTTTAAGGGGAAATGGATAACATCGAAGGTATCCGTAGGATCACGGGTGCCTTCGGTGATTGTGCCGCATGCTTTTGATGAGCGGCTGAATGATGCGCTCAGCGCAGCTTGTGAATAACCTGATTCGCACTGCCGCGCCAGATGAGCATCGGATCCTTGAGATCTTGCACAAATTTTCCGTCGATGAGTACGTTGATTAAATCCACCACTTCACGCTGTGCATCGCTCAGTTCGTCAAGCTTATAGCCTGTCCAAACCCAGATATCCTTGCCTTCACATTCCGCATGCACGCGTTGTACGAGCTTTAGAATAAACGGCACATTTTGCGGATGCAGTGGATCGCCACCGGAAAGAGATAAACCCTGACGTGGGATGCGCGTGTCATTCAGATCGCCAATGATCTGATCTTCCATTTCTTGCGTAAACGGCATGCCGGAATTCAGGCGCCATGTGCTTTTGTTATAGCAACCGGGGCATTCATGCACACAACCGGCAACGAATAACGTGCAGCGCGTACCCGGCCCGTTGACGACGTCTACGGGGTAATATTGATGGAAATTCATATCTGCTTATCTATAAAAAATGCGGAGGTAAGCCCCTCCCAGCCTCCCCCCTTGGAAGGGGGAGGAGCGGATCGCGTTTTTATCCATCCGCTCCGAACGGTTCCCACCCCTGCTAAGGGGAGGGCTAGGGTGGGGTCATTCGTTGTATTTAACCAATCTGCCCGTTGTTCAAATGCTTAACGCGGCGTTTAACTTCTTCTTGCTTACCGGCGTTAAACGGACGAGCATCAGGGCTACCCAGATAGCCACAGACGCGGCGGATCACGGAGACCTTAGCCGAATCGTGATTACCACATTTCGGGCAGGTAAAGCCTTTGCTGGTACACTCAAACTCCCCGGTGAAACCGCACTCGTAGCACTCATCAATTGGCGTATTTGTGCCGTAGTAAGGGACACGGCTATAGCTATAATCCCAGACGTCTTCCAGCGCTTTCAGGTTGTGCTGTAAGTTTGGATATTCGCCGTAGCAAATGAAGCCGCCGCTCGCCAATGGCGGGTATGGCGCTTCGAAATCCAGCTTGTCGTATGGGTTAACTTTTTTCTCAACGTCCAAGTGGAAGCTGTTGGTGTAATAACCTTTATCGGTCACGCCCGGTACAACGCCAAATTCAGCGGTATCTAAGCGGCAGAAGCGGTCACACAGGTTTTCGCTTGGCGTGCTGTATAAGCTGAAGCCGTAGCCGGTTTCTTCTTTCCAGCTGTCGGTTGCCTGCTGTAAACGTGCAACAATCGCTACGGCTTTCGCGCGCAGGGTTTCATCGTCGAAGACGTGAGTTTGGTTGCCAAACAGCGCATTCATCGTTTCATGAATACCGATATAGCCCAGTGAAATTGACGCACGGCCATTTTTGAAAATATCAGCAATATTGTCGTCGGCTTTCAGGCGAACACCACATGCACCTTCCATATAGAGGATAGGTGCAACGCGTGCTTTGATACCTTCCAGACGAGCAATACGCGTCATCAATGCTTTCTTAGAAAGCTCTAAACGTTCGTCCAGTAATTTCCAAAATGCAGCTTCGTCACCTTTAGCTTCTAAAGCGATACGCGGCAGGTTTAGGCTAATGACGCCGAGGTTGTTACGCCCTTCGTGGATCATCTCACCATTTTCTTCATACACACCTAAGAAGCTACGGCAGCCCATTGGTGTTTTGAACGAGCCGGTAACCTTAACCACTTGATCATAGTTAAGAATATCTGGGTACATACGCTTGCTGGCACACTCTAGCGCCAACTGTTTGATATCGTAGTTAGCGTCGCCAAACTTGTGGTTCAGGCCATCGCGAATGGCGAAGACCAGTTTAGGGAATACGGCAGTTTTACGGTTTTTACCTAAGCCTGCGATACGGTTTTTCAGGATAGATTGCTGGATAAGACGAGACTCCCAGCTGGTTCCCAAGCCAAAGCCGAAGGTGACAAACGGGGTTTGACCGTTAGCGGTATGCAGCGTGTTGACTTCGTATTCCAAAGATTGGAAGGCGTCGTAGCACTCTTTTTCGGTGCGCGTTTTTGCATAGCCTTCTGCGTCTGGAATATTCCATTCTTCAGCGGTCTTACGGTGTTTTTCGAAGCTTGCAGTCACAAACGGTGCCAGAACTTCGTCAATACGATTTATCGTGGTGCCGCCATAAATATGGCTGGCGACCTGAGCGATAATCTGCGCGGTCACGGCGGTTGCGGTTGAGATAGATTTAGGACGCTCAATTTCTGCGTTACCCATCTTGAAGCCGTTAGTCAGCATGCCTTTAAGGTCAATCAGCATGCAGTTAAACATTGGGAAGAACGGAGAGTAATCCAGATCGTGGTAGTGAATTTCACCGCGCTCATGCGCAAGCACCACGTCGCGCGGCAGAATGTGCTGCGTCGCGTAGTGTTTTGCCACGATACCCGCCAACAGATCGCGCTGGGTTGGGATGACTTTACTGTCTTTGTTAGCGTTTTCGTTCAGCAAAGCGGCATTGCTTTGCTCAACCAGGCCACGGATTTCCTGATTAAGACGGCCACGTTGTTCACGAGATACGTCACGGTCGTGACGATACTCAATGTATGCACGCGCAAGCTGCTTATAGTTGCCTGCCATCAGCTGGTTTTCTACTGCGTTTTGAATCACATGGATATCAACACGCTCGAGATCGGCCATCTGCATAGCGACTACGCGGGCGACGGTTGCACAATAATCAGTATCATCAACGCCTGCCGCTCGGGCAGCACGCACCACAGCTTCCTTGATTCGCTGTTCGTCAAATGGTACCTGACAACCGTCCCGTTTAATCACTATTGGTTTCACCGCGTCGCTCCTTTTCCCTTTTTGTGTGTTATCCACAGCCACAATCCGCGTGCCATAAGGCTTGACGCAGTCTTGTGGATGTTTTGTGGATAACTACTACATATGGGTATGTTCTAAAGTGAGACACACTATATATGGTATTTGATTTGAGTTAAAGCGCAGTAGTTTGACATAGCGCAAAGATTTTTATTTTCGGTAGAAACGTTATACAAACCGAGAGCGAGGTCGTTTTTCTTAATGCAACAAGAGTTGTTTGCAGGCGGTGAGGGGATGGTTAATGGAGTGTAGTCAGGGAGAGAATACGTGAATAACCTATTCATAAATGATACGAGTAGTGAGGAATCTGTAGCGGTTATTTGAAAATAAATTGGTAATCAACAATATAACTGCCTACGTGATTCACTCGTGCAGTAACCCACACCGCATCCATTCCTTGCTGCCGTTTATTACCGATTTTCAGCTCTTCTTTTGAAGAACAAAGCTCGATCCAGCGTGAAGTAGAAATGTCTTTCAGCCATACGCCAGCCTCGCAGCGATATCTTCCCCTGTAAGGGCCTGGAATCGAAACATCATAATCGCTGGTATAGGAAATTGTTTTATCAGGAAATAGATAAACGTAAGCATCAAACGCATTCAGCGATAAGGTTAGCCCTACTAACCCGCCAGCGATAAACATACTTGAGATAAAAATACAGTCATTTCTGGTACGAGGTGCAGACGCTAGTCTCGCGGCGCTGATAGCCGCTGTTGTAGCCATAATGCCTATGATAATTAAAGATAGTTTAGTTTCAGAATTTGGTTTTATAAGGATGGTGTTGTTTGAAATTCTGGATACCCATGAGATATAAAAAATAAATAAAATGAAGAAGATGATAGAAATAATAAGTTTATAGTCTTTCTTGATGCATCTGTTTTTATTATTCATATCATTATCCTTATGATGATTCTCCACTGCTAAGAATCAGATATTAGCGGTAAGTTTGGCATATTATTCAGATAACAATCGGAATAACCAGAGACTCTAATGACATGAATTATTAAGTTTATCTTAATTTCTCATTATGTTGATTTGTACTTAATACATCAGCGACGATGAAATACTCATTGATGGAACAGCAGAATTGAGATGCGTTTTTTTAGACTGCTAGAACAATTTGATGCAACCCTAGCGCGGAGTTATGAAGTTTGGGGGCATTGGTTTTGGCGTGTCCTGTGGATTTTAGTTGTCCCTCTTCCAGTCGTTTATGTGCTGTGGGTAATCTTATGGATCGGTTTTACCGAGATCACAGTCGATATTCAAAACAACACTGATGTGGATCGACCATTAGTTAAAGTGAATGTAATTGATTCATCGGGTAAGGATATGCAATCAATGGGCGCTTGTTGTTATTGGGATAAACAAAGGCTCGTCGAGGTTAATTGGGTTTTTGGTGTGTATCAAGATCAGCGGGTTCAGGGAATTAAAGAAGAAATTCGACATAAAACAGTATTATTGCCAGAACGTAAACTGGGAGCAGTGTATTTGCATGTTCTTTTGCTGCCAAACGATGAAGTGAAAATTTGGTGGGGGCCAGAAAATAATTTTTCCCAATTATCTTGGAATAGTTCTAGTCGCTCCAGTAAAAAGCACTGGTGGTCATCGCGACATTACTGGGGAGGGAGTATCTGGAAACACACGCGGTGGCGACGAAATTCCCTCTTTTAACCAAGAGGGAATTCAAAATCACACCGGCAAATCAATCACCAGCGCGCGCAGCGGTGTGACGGCGGTGAGGGTTAGGCTTTCTTCATCATTGATAAAGGCACCGTCGCCGCAGGCCAACAGCTCGGCGCTATCCTGGGTTTTGTAGCTTCCGTGGATCGACTGCACGTAGGCGCGCGATCCGTGTAAATGTAACGTGTGCTGCTCACCCGGTTTAAGATCCAAATGATGGATCCACACCTGCTGGCGCAGTTGTAGGCTGCCGTTGTCGCCTTCGGGCGAAGCGAGCAAGCGATAAGGCTCTTCCACCAGCGTGAGGCGCTGGATCTCGTCGTTTTCCCTTTCTGGGCAGACGTTTAGCCATAGCTGCATGCGGGTAAGCGGTTTATCACTATTGAGATTATGTTCGCTGTAGCTGATGTTTCCCTGCGTGGCGAGTAACACCACATCGCCAGTATGGGCTTGTGTATAGCTGCCTTCGCTGTCGCGATACTCCACGTCACCATCAAGAATAATGTTCAATACGTCGACGCGCGGGAAGGTGCGTGGCTGTAATGACGCTCCGGGTGCCAGTACGTCCTGATTGAGAACGCGCAGTGACGCATATCCCATCAGCTTAGGGTCAAAATAGTGGCCGAAGGAGAATGTATAGCGGGACTTGAGCCAACCATAGTCAGCGTGTCCGCAGTTTTGGGCTTTTCGTTGTGTAATCATGGCGCTCAAGGCTCTTAATAATCGATATAACCATGGTAAGCGTCTGGACGTGAGATTGTTAGCCAGTTAATCTGGTCGCCATATTCAAATTTCCTGAATAGAAGGATGCTATGAGTAAAGATCGCGCGCTGACATTGGAAGCATTGCGGGTCATGGACGCCATCGATCGTCGTGGAAGTTTTGCAGCGGCGGCAGACGAATTAGGCCGAGTGCCTTCAGCTTTAAGCTACACCATGCAAAAGCTGGAAGAAGAGCTGGATGTGGTGTTGTTTGACCGTTCTGGTCATCGTACGAAATTTACCAATGTGGGACGTATGTTGCTCGAACGTGGGCGCATTCTTCTTGAAGCGGCCGACAAGCTGACGACAGACGCGGAAGCGCTGTCGCGCGGTTGGGAAACGCACATTACGGTGGTATGCGAAGCCTTGGTACCTGCCACGCAGCTTTTCCCGCTGGTGGATAAGCTTTCGAAAAAAGCCAATACGCAATTGTCTCTCATGACCGAAGTTTTAGCGGGGGCATGGGAACGTCTTGAGCAAGGGCGTGCGGATATAGTGATTGCACCCGATATGCATTTTCGCTCTTCGTCCGAGATCAACGTGCGTAAGCTCTATAAGGTGATGAGCGTTTATGTTGCCGCTCCTGATCATCCCATTCATTTAGAACCTGAGCCTTTATCCGACGCCGTTCGGGTGAAATATCGTGGCATCGCCGTGGCGGATACCGCACGTGAGCGGCCCGTGTTGACGGTTCAACTGCTTGATAAGCAACAGCGTTTGACCGTGAGCACCATTGCGGATAAACGTCAGGCGCTTATCGATGGGTTGGGCGTTGCGACTATGCCTTATCCGCTGGTCGAACAGGATATTGCCGAAGGTCGCCTGCGGGTGGTGAGCGCCGAATACAGTCATGAAACCGATATTATTATGGCGTGGCGTCGCGACAGCATGGGCGAGGCAAAATCTTGGCTTCTGCGCGAGATCCCTAAGCTGTTTATGAACCGCTGATCCTTCAGCGATTTTTTGAGGAGTGAGCATGGATCGTCGCCGTGCGCTATGGCTGATGCACGGGGCTACCGTGCTATTTGGCATTTCAGGTATCTTTGGCAAACTCATTGCCAGCAGTGCCGCCGTCTTGGTTTTTGGCCGTGCGATTTTCGCGCTAGCGGCCATGTCGCTGTTATTGATAAAACTAAAACGCCTACCGTGGCGTGAGCTTGATGCTCGCGGCGTGGGGCGTTTGTGCGCCTGTGGCGCGCTGCTGTGCGCGCACTGGGTGACGTTTTTCATCGCGGTGAAAGTGGGTGGGGTTGCGGTCGGTACGCTAGGTTTTGCCTGTTTCCCCGCCTTTGTGGCGATTCTGGAAGGGCTGCTGTATCGAGAGAAGCTGTCGTCGGCGGAATATGTGTTAATTCTGCTGGTGACTATAGGACTGGTATTGGTGACGCCGAGCTTCAACTTCGAGAACAGCGCAACGGAAGGGCTGCTGTGGGGCATTTTATCCGGCCTAATATATGCAATTCTGGCGTTAGCGAATCGGCATTCGGCGTCCAGCGTGAACGGCACTCAGGTCTGCTGGTGGCAAAACCTTGCCGTTATCGTGCTGTTGTTTCCGTTTACCTATCATGAACTGCCGCTGGTCAGTGCGATGGACTGGATGTGGATTGCCTGCTTGGGGCTGATTTGCACGGGATTAGCATACAGTTTGTTTATCAGTAGTTTACAAGCGCTGAAAGCGCGTATTGCCGCGATGATTATTGCGCTAGAACCGGTGTACGCCATTCTGATTGCATGGGCGTTGTTCCATGAGGTACCAAGCCTGAGAATGGTTTCAGGTGGCTTGCTGATTATCTTTGCGGTGGCTTGGTCTGCAAGGCGCAGAAGTTAACGGCTCTAAGCAAAAAAATGCCCCAGAAAATCCGGGGCATTCCGTTTAACGGTTATTCACTTTGTGATTTCAAACGGTCGTTGCGGCGGTTAACAAAGACGTTAATCACCAGCGTCAGCACTAAAATTCCAGCCACTACGCTTAACGATACTGCGATTGGGATGTGGTACAGATCCATAATCAGCATCTTGAAGCCGATAAACACCAGAATCACCGACAGACCGTATTTCAGCATTGAGAAACGTTCTGCCACGCCCGCCAGCAAGAAGTACATCGCACGCAGACCCAAAATCGCAAACAGGTTAGACGTTAATACCAAGAACGGATCGGTGGTGACCGCGAAGATCGCGGGGATGCTATCTACGGCAAAGATAACATCGCTAAGCTCAACCAGAATCAGTACCAACAGCAGCGGCGTGGCGAACAACACGCCGTTTCTGCGAGTAAAGAAGTGCTCGTTTTCAATCTTGTCGGTCATGCGCAAATGGCTACGGATCCAGCGCACCAGCGGTTTGTCGCCAATATCGCCGTCGTCATCCTTTGCCAAGGCCATTTTCACACCGGTAAACAGCAAGAAAGCACCGAATACGTACAGGATCCACTGGAACTGGGTGACTAACCAGCTACCGGCGAAAATCATAATGGTACGTAGCACAATCGCGCCTAACACACCGTAAACCAGTACGCGGCGTTGCAGGTTCGGCGGTACTGAGAAGTAGCTGAAGAGCATCAGCCAAACGAACACGTTGTCGACGGCCAGCGCTTTCTCAATGAGATAACCGGTTAAGAACGCCAGCGCCTGTTTGTCGGCAACGACGCGCCCCATGGTTTCGCTGAGATACCACCACAGACCTGCGTTGAACAAGAGGGATAAGCTGACCCATACGAGCGACCAGATGGCGGCTTGGCGCAGCGTCATGGTGGTGGCACCGCGACGCCCCTGCAACAGCAGATCGACGGCGAGCATAATGACGACGATGACGGCAAAACTACCCCAGAGCAGGGGAGAGCCAATGGAATTGATCATGGGAGTATCCTTCGTAACACTCATTAAATACAAAAATCACGATGACGGAGGACGACAGCGACGACTCTTGTCTGAGTTTTAAGCGCACCTCGCCTTCCGGCAAGGTCTCACTTACAACTCGATACCAGCGCATCATGCAACCGCGGTATTCACCGCGCTCAATGACTCTGGTATACATCTAAGCAGGGCGCTTAGATACATTTTAGCCTAAAGCCAAAATGCGTTGCCTGGCAACCGGGTACGCAGCACGCACCGTAATGACGATTAACCAGCAATGAAGTTACTCCCCTTTGCATGTAAGAAAATAATGCAAAATATTTCAAAGGTCAATGTTTGGCGTGGATTAGCAAAGGGAAAACTTGAGCCATGATTTTACATGCTGTAAACCATGGCTCGTTTAAATTTATAAACCGTGAACAAATTCGCGCAGCAATGATTGGCTGACGGGAGTATTGCTAGTACGGCGTTGAATATCGAGGTATTTAGCCTGATGCTGCGGTTCTAGCTCAGCGATCCAGCTCATGTAGCAATGCATCACCGGCCCGTTAAATTCAGGATGGAACTGCGTGCTGATCACGTTATCGCGATAGCGGATGATTTGATGCGGATCTTGCTGTGAGCGGGCTAAAGCAACCGCGCCTTCGGGCAAACGAAGCACCGATTGTGAATGTATGAGATTGGCATAGAAGCGCGGCGGATAGTTTTGCAGTGCCGGATCTTGTTGAGCTTCTGGCAACAGCTCGATTTCCAATGTACCAATTTCCAGCCCTTCAGGATGATAACCCACCTCGCCGCCGAGCGCGTGAGCTAATAGCTGATGACCATAGCAGGCTCCGAAAATAGGTAGCCCCATACCGATGGCGTCGCGTAGCCACATCGCAGCGTATTCACTCCACGGCAATAGTTCGGTCACCATCGCTGCTGAACCGGTAATCACCGCACCGCGATAATGTTCAGGGCTAAGCAGTTGTTCGCCTGCAGGAAGATTCACAATCACTACGCTGGACGGATCAATATCGCCCTGCTGCAAAAACATATCGGTAAAACCGCCGTGCTGATGGCGAATAACATCCGGTGCATCACCGGTTTGTAAAATGACTAAGGGTTTTGCCTTAAACTCCGCCATAGAATCTCCTGAGTACCGCCGCCGTTGGATATTTTCAAATTAATTGAAGCTTTCAAATTAGACGCTTTTCACACATTTTTCTAATGCCGTTGTGAAATATAGATCGCGTGAAATAAACCGGTACGACTGGGCTGATATTAATTAATACTCAACTTCTATTCTTTTGTCGTCGTCCTCGGGGTCGTCGATGTAAACACGCGCTGTTTTTTTATTAATGTAAAGTCTCCCAACAACAGGTGCAGTTTCCGGATCGCCGGCCCCTATACAGCCCTCGCTTTGGTGATCTTCGCGAATAGGAAAATCAAAAGTGTCGTCTTTATCGCTATCTTCGGTGCTTTCGTAAAAATGGCACTGACCTTGAAGGCTCATAAAAAGGGATAAAATTCTAGCTGCTTTAGCCGCTGAATCTGTATCGACGTTTTCGCGAAATTGATCGCCCGAGTTTTTAGCTACAAGCTGGTCGGTTTTGAGCCATCCTTGGATAATTTGGCGATCTTGAGCATAGTAAGTCGCGTATGAAAACCCATTTTTTATTATCTGACGTTGAACTGAAACTCGGTCTCCTGGAATAACAAATATTTTCTTGTTGATACACTCAGGCGAAGGGGCAGAGTAAAACCACGCATGCCTTGCTCCAGAAACCTGATAATGATTTTTTTCATGCGAGACATGCAGGGCTTCTTGTCCTTGAAATGCGATATCAGATTGTTTTTGGCAACCGGTGGGGGCGTTGAGTGGAGAAGTAACATCTAATAATTGGCTAGCTTGTACCCAGCCTGTAACGAATAAGCCCTGTGCATCACGGAAACTGATGTAGTTGTACTGCTGGGGGACTGAGTGGCGAGTAGAATGGGGATCTCGGTATTCTGTAGCCTCACGGAATACCTGAACGGGATCGCCATTAACCAAGAACGTATTTAGACGACACTGCACATTCGGGGCTGAATAAAGATAAACGCGGTCAGAGGCGGTTACCTGTTGAATTTTATGTACATAACTCGCGTTTGCTGCCGCATCTATCACATCATTATGGCAACTTGCATAAAGTGGAGAAGTAAATAAGAAAAGGATAAAACATAGTCGTAGGGACATTGGGGCGCTCTCTGGCACACAAATAGGCAGCCGAATAAATGAACGTGTATTTTATCTTCAATGAGATTCAAATTGTGTGCATTATCATTAAACTCTCTCTTAACTTTCAAATATGAAGAGAAGTAGTATTTCCTATAAATTCATCGTATTACATAGTATTTCCTCTTATCCCACACTGATTTTTAGGGTATAGCCATCTTGTGGTATTAAAAAGGCTATTGCGTTTTTGTTTTGGAGATCCAAGTATGAAGCCAATAAATGACGTGATAATAAGCACGATTGATAATAATTAGGACATCAAAATGGCCGTAGCAGGAAAAGCCGATCCGTTGGCGTTTGGGGGATTGGTGTTGTTAACGCTGATCTGGAGTTATAGCTGGATCGCGATGAAGCAGGTCACGCTGTATATCGGCGCCTTTGATTTTACCGCGCTGCGTTGTGTGTTCGGAGCCTTATTACTGTTGGTGGTGTTAAAACTGCGTGGTCGCGGGATGAAACCAACGCCTTTTGCTTACACGCTGGCGATTGCCGTGCTGCAAACTTGTGGCATGGTTGGACTGGCTCAGTGGGCGTTGATCAGCGGCGGGGCCGGTAAGGTCGCCATACTAACTTACACTATGCCGTTTTGGGTGGTGATCATGGCGGCACTGTTCTTGGGTGAGAGAATGCGTCGCGTACAGTATCTGGCCATTGTGGTGGCGGCGATTGGGCTTTGTTTAGTCTTACAGCCGTGGAAGCTGACGGGTGAGTCATTGAAAAGCGCAGTGCTGGCCATTCTTTCCGGCATAAGCTGGGGGGCGAGCGCTATTGTCGCTAAACGCCTGTACCAACGTCATCCTAAGGTAGATTTGCTGTCGCTGACCACATGGCAAATGGTGTACGGCGCGATCATTATGAGCGTGATTGCGTGGCTGGTTCCCGAGCGCCCAATTGTGTGGGATCCGTATGTCTATTTCGCATTGTCGTACAGTGCCATTTTGGCCACAGCGCTGGCGTGGACGCTATGGCTATTCGTGTTGAAGAACTTACCGGCGGGCATTGCAGGCCTGAGCACCTTAGCGGTACCAGTGTGTGGCGTGTTGTTCTCTTGGTGGCTGCTGGGTGAAAATCCGGGGGTGATTGAAGGGGCTGGTGTTGTGTTAATCGTGCTGGCGTTAGCGGTATTAAGTTTCGGCGGTAAACGCGTGGCGAAAGCTCAAATTCAGCAGGTTAAACCTATTCGTTAGTCAAAAGGCCTCTAATACTAGAGGCCTTTTTTCATTACCCGCGAGTATTCGGCACAACCACGGTTTCAGGTGGAATCGCGGCATCGGCCGGGAATTCAACCCCGGTCAGCGCGCGCACCTGCGTTAGGATCTTCGCCGTGCTGCGCGATACGTTGATCCCCGCATGATCAATGCTTTGATATTGCACCAGTTTGGCAAACACTTCCGCCTCGTAATACATGGTGTTTTCTTGCTGGGTTTGGCTGATAACTTCGGGCTGCCCACCGCGCGGTGTAAATGTCACTTTCTGGCATTCAGATATTTTTTCGATAACTAACGTGCCATCTTCACCCTGAATTTCGCTTGGGATATCCGAATTGCTGACCTTGGAGTGGAAAAGAACCACGTCGAATCCCTCGCCAGCGCCGTGACCTGCGTAGTTCATGCTGACGTGCCCATGGGCATCCACACCGGAATCTAACAGCGTGGCGCTGGCGTTAAGGCTGTCCGGTTCGCCAAACAGAGAGACTGCGCTGGCCAAGCAATAGTAGCCAATGTCCATAATCGAACCGTTTGAAAACGCAGGATTAAAGGTATTTGGGTTTTCGCCGTCTAAATAACGCTGATAGCGCGAGGAATATTGGCAGTAGTTCAGGAACACCTTGCGCAGTTTCCCCAAGCGCGGCAGCGCCTGTTGGATCGCTGAGAAGTTAGGCAGGTAGGCGGTTTTAAACGCTTCAAACAGCACGACCTGATTCTCATGTGCGCAGGCGATCATACTTTCGACTTCATGCACGTTGGACGCTAACGGCTTCTCACAGATGACATGCTTTTTATGCTGCAACATCGCCAACGTATGTGGATAGTGGAAAGAGTTTGGGCTGGCAATATAAACCGCGTCAACCTGAGCACAATTGCCGAGATCGTCGAGCGAATCGAAAAAATACTGGGCTTTATTTGGCTCGCCAAAAGCGTATGCCTGCGCTAAATGACGTGAATACACAGCGGTCAGCTGCATTTTCCCCGTGGCATGCGCGGCGTCGATAAAGCTCTGGGTAATCCAGTTGGTTCCAATAACGGCAAAGCGAATCATGGGCGTCTCCGATTGGGAAAATAAGATTTTTCACAGAGTAGCATTTCTTGGATTAATTCGGCGACGCTGGGCAAATTAATACAGCGCGCCAACCAGTTCTAAATGCGTGAGATACATGCGGGTAT
The DNA here is from genome assembly GCF_034424155.1 of Hafnia alvei. Classification (NCBI taxonomy): domain Bacteria; kingdom Pseudomonadati; phylum Pseudomonadota; class Gammaproteobacteria; order Enterobacterales; family Hafniaceae; genus Hafnia; species Hafnia alvei. The sequence continues at coordinate 611,930 of NZ_CP139992.1, forward strand.
CGAACTCAAGCTGGTGGTAAGCGGGTTCCATATGGCAGCACAGGTTGTAAAATGCTTTGTTGTGTTCTTTCTCGCGCAGGTGCGCCAGCTCGTGAACGACGATCATACGCAGAAAAGCCTCGGGCGCATTTTTGAAGACGGTCGCAACACGGATTTCAGCTTTTGCTTTTAACTTGCTACCCTGCACGCGCGAAATGGCGGTATGTAGCCCTAATGCATGTTTGAGAACCTGAATTTTGCTGTCGTAGCCCACTTTATTAATTTGCGGCGCATTACGCAGATACTGATTTTTGAGATCGGTAGTGTATTGATAGAGTGCGCGATCGGTGGTGAGCTGGTGTGGCTGCGGGTAACGCTGCAATAAAACAGTCCCCAGACGTTGCTGGTCGAGCAGTTGGCGAACCTGCGTTTGCAGATGTTCAGGATAGCCGGCCAGATAAGTCAAAGACGTCATATTCAATTCCTTCAGGTACAATAGCGGACTATTGTACGTCATGCGCGTGACATAACAATTCTTGAGCACGGTGCTCGGGCGGTGAAGACCGTCACATCTGCACGATAATTTATTTTATTCTGCCGCTTAATCAAGCGGATAGATTTTGGAGGGGCGATGAGCCAACTCGAACCGATCTCCGGTTTTTTTGAAGAAAATGGCCTTGAGCTAGAACGCTACCCACAGCAGTCTGATGATCCAACGCTTCAGGCGTGGGAAGCCGCCGATGAATATCTGTTGCAGAGTTTCGATCTGCCGCAGGCAGAAGGTCGTCCGGTGATTGTGTTCAACGACGCCTTTGGCGCGTTGGCTTGTGCACTGCATGGTCAGCAGTTATACAGCGTGAGTGACTCTTATGTTAGCCAGTTGGCAACGCGTCATAATCTTGGCCTGAACGGCATGGATGACGACACGGTCACCTTGCTTGATAGCCTTGCGCCCCTGCCACAGGCACCTGCTTTGGTGCTAATCAAAGTGCCAAAAGCGTTGGCATTGTTGGAACACCAGTTGCGTGCGCTGCGTGACGTGGTTGCGCCAGATACCGTGATTGTCGCGGCGGCAAAAGCGCGTGATATTCACACCTCAACGCTACAGCTGTTCGAAACTATTTTGGGTGATACCCATACTTCGCTGGCATGGAAAAAAGCCCGTTTGATCCACTGCCAAGTGGCCGAACGTAGCCCCGCGCCTGCGCAGCCAACAACCGTTTGGCCTCTGGATCTCTGCGGCACTGACGAACCTTACCAGATGCATAACCATGCATCGGTCTTCTCCCGTAGCAACTTAGATATCGGCGCTCGTTTCTTCCTTGAGCATTTGCCGAAAGATATCGAAGGTTCGATTGCGGATCTGGGCTGTGGTAACGGCGTTATTGGCCTGAAGGCGCTCGAGCTGAATCCAAACGCAGATATGCTGTTTTGTGATGAGTCATACATGGCCGTTGCTTCAGCGCAGATGAACGTTGAAGTTAACCGTCCGCAGGATATGGATCGCTGTGCGTTCCGCGTCGGCAACGGTTTCTCTGGCGTAGACGGCGGCAGCCTAAACGCGGTGCTGTGTAATCCTCCGTTCCATCAGCAGCATTCCATTACCGATCAGGTCGCGTGGGATATGTTCGTTGGGGCGAAACGTTGCCTGAAAATTCACGGTACGCTGTATATTGTGGGCAACCGTCATCTGGATTACTTCCACAAACTGAAGCGTTTGTTTGGCAACTGCACCACCATTGAAACCAACAAAAAATTTGTGGTTTTAAAAGCGACTAAACTCCCTCCGCGTCGTTAGTTAAACTCGCTATATTTGAATTTATAGTCATAAAAAGTGCATAACATATTGTGTTGTGCACTTTTTCTCGGTTATGCTCAGTCCTACAGCCGTTTCGCGGCTGGTCAAAATAACGCTTCTTAAAATAATTAATGTTGCTGACAGGGACTTTGCCATGGATCGTCGTACTCTTCTTAAATCTTCAGGTGCTATTCTCGGTGGGTTAACGCTCAGCGGTTTGATTAATCGCGCGCAGGCGGCCACTCCGGCAAACGCTGCCGTTATTTCGTTTCCGACTGAAAAAAATCCGCTGCTATTAAATTTCAATGAAAACTCATTGGGGATGTCTGCGCATGCCAAACAAGCGGTTGTTGATTGTTTGCCGACCGCATTTCGTTACCCTGATGCGGCACGCGCCGAGCTGATTGAACAGATAGCAGCACACTTCGGCCTGAAGAGTGAAAATATTACTTTGGGCAATGGCTCATCGGAGACGATTCAAGCTGCGGTTCAGGCGATTGTTTTGCAGGCACAACAGCAGCAGAAAAAAGTGCAGGTGATCGTGCCCGATCCGACCTTCAACTATGCGGAGCTTTACGCTAAACCGCTGGGTGCTGAAATTGCCAAAGTCCCGCTGAACGCGAAACTTGAGTTTGATCTGGCGACTATGCAGGCAAAAGCAGCCGGTTTTGCGGGTAAATCCATTGTCTACCTGTGCAACCCAAATAACCCAACCGCTACGATTACGCCAGCCGCTACTATGGATAGCTGGATAAAAAGCGCGCCAGCTGACACATTCTTTATTGTCGATGAGGCCTATGCCGAGTTTGTTAACGATCCGGCGTTCAAAAGCGCTATCGGTTTGGTACAAAGCGGGCAAAAAAACCTGATCGTGACCCGCACCTTTTCCAAAATCTTCGCTTTGGCGGGGTTACGTATTGGTTACGGTATCGCGGCACCTGAAGTCATTGCTCAGGTGGAAAACTTTGTTTCATTGGATAACACCAACACCGCCGGAGCGGTAGCAGCGTTGGCTTCATTGAAAGACAAAACTTTTGTTGCCATGAGTCGCAAATCAATCGATCTGTCGCGCCAGATCGTGACATCGATGCTTGATGAGTTGAATTTGGAATATGTACCGTCGCAGGCAAACTTTATCTTCCATAAAGTGAACGGCGATGTGAAAACCTATCAGGATCGTATGAAGCAGCAAAATATCTACGTTGGCCGTGAATTTCCACCGGCGGTGGGCTGGAATCGCTTAACTTTAGGCACTCCGCAGGAAATGCAGGTGTTTGTCAGCGTGCTGAAATCGTTTAGGGCGAAAGGGTGGGTTTAAGCATCGCTTAATGGGCCCCTTCGGATCTCTGCCCCCACCCCGGCTCTCCCCCTCACAGGGGAGGGGGCTGGGAGGGGTCTTACATCGATCTTGTTACCATCTGACTTCCACTCTAAATCCCCCATTTTCTCCATCGCTAAAATGCGTGGTCATGCCATGCAGCGTGGCGATGCGTTGCACGATAGAAAGGCCTAAACCGCTGCCGGTTTTTTCTTGTCCCGGTGGACGGAAGAAGCGCTCGCCAATGCGTTTTAAATATTCAGGGCTAACGCCAGGGCCGTTGTCTTCCACACTAAAACTGTGGGCATCTAAGGTAATGGTGACGGTGCTGCCGCGTGGGCTGTATCGAATCGCGTTATCCAACAGATTACGCACCAACAAGGCGAGTAAAAGCGGCTGTGCTCGTCGAGGCGGTGGCGTTTGGCGAATATCCAGCATCAGCTCTACGCCGCTGGTTCTCGCTTTGTGGTAATGGTCCATCACGCCGGTTTGTAGAACGTCTTGTAGAGCAATGTCATGCACATCGTCCAAGCCAGATAGCGAATCCAGCCGCGAAAGCGTCAGCAACTGATCCACAAGGCGAGTGGCGCGGTCTATGCCTTCCGTGAGGTTGGTTAATGCGTGCTCGCGCATTTCGGCGTCGTCTTGCGCGAGCTGTGCGACTTCGGTTTGTACCTTGAGCGCCGCGAGTGGGCTGCGCAGCTCATGCGCTGCATCGGAGGTAAAACGACGTTCGCGCACCAGCATATCTCCGGTACGGGTGAAGAGGCTGTTAAGCGCCTCAACCAGTGGTTTTACTTCGCTAGGAATCGCGTCCAGCGGGAGCGGCGTTTCGTCATCGGGGCGGCGCTGATACAGGCGTTTGGCTAACCTTTTCATTGGGGCTAATTCACAAGTGACGAGCCAAATCAGCAGTAACACCATGATCGGTAATGCGATTAACCACGGCAAAAGCTGAGCCTTCACAATGTCGATGGCCATCTCTTGGCGATAATCCCACTCTTGACCAACTACCACGCGGTACTTCCCATCAGGCGTGGTTAGCCATACTAAACGCCAGAGATCTTTATCACCTTGTAATGTTCCTTCGGTAAAGCCGTCGCGTCGATAGTGATACTGTAAATCGGGGCCGTTATCGCCATCGTTCAGCACCATTTTTCCTTCTACGGTAAAAATAGCGAAGGCCAGCGCGTCGTCATCTAAGTCGCCGTGGCTGTGGCGCACCATTTTTTTACTACGCGGTAGTTGAGGGCTTTTAACCGTCAGATCGCCAATATTAAGCGCTGTTAGACGCTTGGCGAACAGCATTTGCTGGGTATCAAAGAGTTCATCAACGGTATCGCGGGTTTGATTCCACGCTAATGCGCTGGCGCAGGCCCACGTGATGACGATAAGCACAATGAAACCTAAAATGAGCCGCAGTCTCAGGCTAAGCGTTAGCGCCTTCATGACGCCTCCCCTAGCGTATAGCCGATGCCATGGACGGTGCGGATAAAGCTACTGCCGAATTTTTTCCGCAAATGATGGATATGCACCTCGATGGCATTGCTGGATACATCATCGTCCCAGTTATAGATTTTCTCTTCGATCAGCGGGCGAGGCAGCACGCGGCCTTCATTGCGCAATAACAGTTCCAGCAACGCAAACTCTTTTGGTTTCAGGTATATCGGTTCGTCGTTATAGGTCACGGTAAGATTGATGGGATCGAGTGAAACCGAGCCGTGATCCAACGTTGTTTGCACCTGCCCATGACGGCGGCGGATGAGCGCCTGCAAACGTGCGGCGACTTCAATGAGCGCAAACGGCTTACACAGATAGTCATCCGCCCCTTGCTGCAAACCGGCCACGCGCTGTTCTAGCGCATCGCGAGCGGTAAGGATTAGCACTGGTTCATCATGGCCGTTTTGACGCCACGTGCGCAGAATATCGAGCCCATCCATGCCGGGTAGGCTCAGGTCGAGCACGACGGCGTCGTAGGGAGCAGAATCCAACGCGCTGAGCCCCTGTTTCCCTTCGGTGAACCAGTCAACGCTGAACCCCATTTTAATCAAACCGGCTTTAATGCCGTCGCCGATCAGTTTGTCATCTTCAATGAGTAATACCCGCATAACTGCGTCCTTTATGCTGTGCTGTATGGTTTTATCTAACTATTTGGCAAGGGCTTTGTACAGCGTAATACCGTGCGGATCCAGCGTCGTAGGCAGTTTTAAAAAATAAAGTTGGTTAAACTACGAGCTTAAGATCTTGTTAAGAACTCTTTGGTGTAATGCATTCCGAAGAGCAAAAACAGCTCACTGTTGATGCTGACATTAATCCCATTAAGAGAGAGAAAAATAATGAAAAAATTAGCCGCTCTAGTCGCCATTCTTGCCGTTTGCAGTGCTCCTGTGTTGGCCCAAAACGGTGGTTTTTCTGACCCTAATGCTCCCGCAGCTCAAACGACGCAGACGCAAGCTGCCGGTGGATTCAATGGTCCCAATGCAGGCGCGATGACGGTCGAGAAAGCCAAAACCATGAGCGATGATACTTGGGTTACCCTGCGCGGGAACATCGAGCAGCGTATTGGTGGCGAGCACTACACGTTCCGTGATGCAACCGGCACCATGAACGTAGATATCGACCATAAGCGTTGGAACGGGCAGACCATCACCCCGAAAGATACCGTGGAATTGCAGGGGAAAATTGATAAAGACTGGAACTCGGTTGAGTTGGACGTCAAACAGATCACTAAAGTGAAATAAGATTCAAATTCCAAGGTGCTTGGCATGCGTCATCCTCGCGGAAGTGAGGATGACGCATGAATGCGTTTAGATGGCCAGCGCGAGTCGGGTTCCTTGGTCTATCGCGCGTCGAGCATCCAGCTCGCGTGCGATATCAGCGCCGCCAATCAAATGTACGGTTTTGCCCATCTTCTGCAATGGCGCCAGCAATGCCTGCTGAGATTCTTGCCCTGCACAAATAACGATGTTGTCTACCGGCAGACATTCAATTTGCCCACCGCGCATCAGATGCAAGCCTTGCTCATCAATATGATGATAATGGGCTCCGTTTATCATCGTCACGCCGCGTTTTTGCAAATTCGCACGATGTATCCATCCGGTTGTTTTTCCCAGTCCTTCACCCACTTTGCTGGTTTTACGCTGCAGTAAATAGATTTTGCGTGGGCTATGCGGGAAATGCATTCCGGCTGCGGCTAGTCCTCCACGTTGTTTTAACTGTAGATCGATGCCCCATTCTTCGGCAAAGGCGACGCTGTTTAGGCTGGTGGACTGACCGTATTGGCTGAGGTATTCGGCGGTATCAAAACCAATGCCGCCAGCGCCAATAATGGCCACGCGTTTACCAACCGGAAGTTTGTCGCGCAAAACCTGCGCATAGCTCAGCACGTGAGGCATATCGCTACCGGGTAAATCTAAATAGCGCGGAATAATCCCCGTCGCCAAAATAACTTCATCGAACTCGGTGAGGTCTTGAGCCTCAACGCGCTGACCTAGCCGCTGTTGGATATTGTGGATAATCAACAAGCGCTTAAAATAGCGTAGCGTTTCATGAAACTCCTCTTTGCCGGGGATCTGCTTGGCGATATTAAACTGACCACCAATCTGATTATCCGCCTCAAACAGCGTGACGTGGTGGCCTCGCTGTGCCGCGGTGGTCGCGAATGCTAAACCGGCAGGGCCAGCGCCCACCACGGCGAGGCGTTTAGGTTTTTCTGCGGCGGTCATCACGAGCTCGGTTTCATGGCAGGCGCGTGGGTTGACTAGACATGATGTGAGTTTGTGCTCGAAGATTTGATCAAGGCAGGCCTGATTACAGCCGATGCAGACATTGATTTCATCGACGCGGCCGCTGGCCGTTTTTTGCACAAATGCCGGATCGGCCAAAAATGGGCGAGCCATAGACACCATATCGGCGCATCCGTCCGCCAGCACGGCCTCGGCAACGTCGGGGTGATTAATTCTATTGGTGGTGATGAGAGGAATTGAAACCTTGCCCATCAAACGACGTGTAACCCAGCTAAATCCGGCGCGTGGCACCATGGTGGCGATAGTAGGAATGCGCGCTTCATGCCAGCCAATACCGGTATTGATAAGCGTGGCTCCGGCGTGTTCCACCTGGATTGCCAATTGTTCAATCTCTTTCCAATCAGAGCCTTCCTCGACGAGATCCAGCATCGATAGGCGATAAATGATAATGAATTCTTGCCCAACGGCGGCACGCACGCGGCGCACACACTCCACGGCAAAACGCATGCGGCGCATGAAATCGCCGCCCCAATCGTCGTCGCGCTGGTTAGTTCTGGCGGCAAGAAACTGGTTAATCAAATAGCCCTCAGAGCCCATGATTTCAACGCCGTCGTACCCTGCGTGCTGCGCCAAGCGAGCGCACTGAGCGAAATCAGACAGCGTCTGCTGAATCATGTCTTCGGTCATTTCTATCGGCGGATAAGGGTTGATGGGGGCCTGTATCGCAGAGGGCGCGTGAGGCTGCGGTTGATAGCTGTAGCGTCCCGTATGCAGAATTTGCAGTGCGATTTTCCCTCCGGCCTGATGTACCGCGCGGGTAATGATTTTATGATGCGGGATCTGGTTTTCGTGATCCAATACGGAAGCGCCAGCATGCACCACGCCATGCTGATTTGGCGCAATGCCTCCCGTCACAATTAAGCCAACTCCGGCCCGCGCGCGTTCCGCGTAAAATTCAGCTAAACGCCTGCTGCCGTCAGGATGTTCTTCGAGTCCTGTGTGCATCGAACCCATCAGGACGCGATTTTTTAAGGTAGTAAACCCGAGATCTAGTGGTGCGAGCAGATGAGAGTATTGATTCATTCGGGCTTTCCTTGTTAGCACAGGCTGAAGCAGCAGTTTTCTGGTCGGATGAGTTTTTTAAATCTAGTCTCTCTGTGGGGCTTTGAAAGTAATATGTTAATGAACTGTGATTTACCGCAACATTGTGCTGGTGGAAAGCTGAGAAGCGTGACTTAGTTTGGATTATGAGGGGCGCTGTGTTTGCTTCTCTTTGCATTTATATGGCTTAAAAATGAGCATTAAAACGCAATAAACCTATTTTTAATATGGGTATACCAGTTTGGTAAATCTATATAATTAATAGGAAGCTAACTAATGTCGAATTTAGATCCGCTGTTTGAGTCCATTACTATCAAAAATGTCGAAATGAAAAATCGCTATGTGATGGCCCCTATGGGAAATGTGGGCCATGCTGATGCACAAGGTGCTTTCAGCCAAAGCGCGGTAGAGTATTTTGTGGAAAGGGCTAAAGGTGGGGTAGGTTTAATTATTACTGGACTGTGTGATGTTGCCCCCCACATTGAAGGGATTACGCCAGGCCACATGCCGTTACCGACGTTGAACCCCAATGCTTTTTCATACAGTGCCATTGAGATGACAGAGCGGGTGCACGCATGGGGCAGCAAGATTTTCCTCCAATTAACGGCAGGATTTGGCTATTCAGGCAAATCATCGGTGGCTACAAACCCTGTCGCACCATCTCCTATGTCGAATCGCTGGCAGCCAGAAATTCAGCACCGTGCGTTGGCAAGAAGTGAGATTTATCAGTTTATTGAAGGCTTTGTGCAAAGCGCCAAAATCGCGCAACAAAGCGGCTTTGATGGTGTAGAGATCCATGCCGTGCATGAAGGTTACCTATTAGATCAGTTTACTATCGCCTTCTATAACCAGCGACAGGATGAATTTGGCGGCAGCCTCGCCGCACGGCTAAAATTCCCAATAGAAATTGTTAAAGCAATCAAAGCTGCCTGCGGTGAAAATTTTCCCGTAGCGCTGCGTTTTAGCCTGAAAAGTTTCATTAAAGATCATCGGCAAGGTGCAGTACCTGGTGAGTCATTTGAGGAAAAGGGTCGCGATATCGAAGAGGGGTTACAGGCTGCTAAATTATTAGTCGATGCTGGTTATGACGCGTTGGATGTGGATGTTGGAACCTATGACTCGTGGTATTGGAACCATCCGCCCATGTACTTCGGCAAGAAGGGTATCTATCTTGAGTTTTCGCGCTTGCTCAAACAGGCAATCAAAGTACCGGTCATTGTCGCTGGTCGAATGGATGACGATGCGCTGGCGCGTGAGGCTTTGCTCAACGGTGATTGCGATATGGTGGGGTTGGGGCGTCCGCTGCTAGCCGATCCTGAGTTACCAAATAAAGTTCGTCTTAATCGCACTGAGGATATTCGTCCGTGTCTTTCCTGCCATGAAGGGTGCATGGGACGATTTGCCCGAGGTGGTCGTCTTAGCTGTGCGGTTAATCCAGCCTGTGGTCGTGAGGCGATTTATAGCATTACTCCGGCTCTTAAACGCAAGCATATTATCGTTGCTGGCGGCGGTATTGCGGGGATGGAGGCCGCTCGTGTGGCTGCTTTACGTGGCCATCGCGTTGATCTGTATGAGCAAAATAGCGCTCTGGGGGGCGTTGTTATTCCTGGAGGAATGCCTCCTTTTAAATCTGATGATCATGATTTATTGCGTTGGTATCAGCAAACGCTGCTGAATGCCGGTGTAGAAATTCACTTTAATCATAAAGTAACACGCAGTGAACTCCTTTCTATTCAGGCTGATGCCATCATCATCGCTACTGGGGCGAATCCGATCGTTCCCTCAATCAAAGGATGTGAAAATATCCCAACCTATGCCGCTAGTGATGTATTAATGAACACTGAATTAGCCGGGGCGCGTGTGGCAATAATTGGTGCCGGATTGGTGGGGGCCGAATTGGGACTATGGCTCAAACGGTTGGGGCGACAGGTGGTATTGATTGAAGCTAGCGCTAATATTTTAGGTGGTAATGCGCTACCCGTAATGAATGCTGATATGTTGACCGATTTGCTGCGTCACGAGCAAGTTGAGATCCATTGCCAAACTCAGGTCACCGAGATTGTGCCTACAGGCATAATTACTGAGAAGTTAGGTGTAAAGCAGCATTTTGAGGTTGATACCGTTGTTTATGCTGTGGGGTATCATAGCGAGAATCGTCTGTGGAATGAAATAAAGGATGACGGATTAGACTGTTATCTTCTAGGCGATGCTAAGCGTGTGAGCAATATTATGTATGCCATTTGGGATGCCTATGAGGTTGCGCGTAATCTGTAATGTTTAATCTATTTTTACTGCCGATAATTGTCATCGGCAGTAAGCTAATTTTTCCTTCTGGGCTTTAAGCCGCGTTATGCGGCAAACTCTCTATTCCTCTAGCCTTTGCTAACTTAGGAATCTTTATGCTGCGTGTTTTATTAGTTATTGATATGCAAAATGGTGTTTTTGTAAATCCACGCTTTGATAGATTAGGCCGAGTGGAGAGGATAAACCAACTATCACAAGCGGCAGACCGTGTGATTTTCATACGCCATCAAGAAAACGATATGCCGGAAAACAGCCCGGAATGGACGTTATTGCCCGAGCTAAACCAGCCCGAAAATAGCCTTTATGTCGAAAAAACGGCCTGTGACGCTTTCTATCAAACCTCGCTGGCTGATGAGCTCGCCAAAATCAAAGCAGCGCACATCACGATTTGCGGCTGTGCGACCGACTACTGCGTAGATACGACGATAAAAGTCGCGGCAAGCAACGGATATAAAGTGACTGTTGCCGCCGATGCTCACACCACCGCCAATCGTGGCCCGTTAAAAGCAGAGCAGCTGATTCAGCATTATAACGAAGTATGGGAAAACCTTATTATTCCTGGAAATGATGTCAGAGTGAAAAGTACTCAGGAAATTTTGCAAGAATGGCGCGAAGGAAATAGCTGAGAGACACTTTTGCGACACTTTTATCCAGATACAAAAAAGCCACCTCGAAAGAAGTGGCCTAAATTACTGAATCTAAAGCTAAAATTTGGTGTCCCCTGCTGGACTTGAACCAGCGACCAAGCGATTATGAATACCAAAGTAAAGTTTATAAAACAATAAGTTACTTTAGTTTCAACTCCTTGTGCCGTCGAATAGTGGGGAATATGAACGCATAGTGAATAGCTTTGCTGCCATCAAATCAGATTTCAAGGGTTTAACTCCACTGTTTCTGTGAGATGGTCTGGAGCAAAATCATTATAGATAAAAGGGTTATCTATGGCTCTACATGGAAAGTTTGTAATCAATGATGCGTATTACTCGCCTTTGTCGTTCCCTGGTGTAGGCACATTTTTAGCGTTTTCTGGTGATGGTGCTTACCGGAATCACGGGGCGTGTGGAATGATTCCCAAACAGGGGCCAGTACCAGCGGGTAAATACTGGATTGTTGACCGTCCAGGAGGTGGGCTCAAATCGCAGATTAATGCCAGCGCTAGAGATATGTACAATCATTATGCCAGCGGCGCTACTTTCAAACATTCTGAGTGGTTTGCACTATGGCGGGATGATTGGGGAATTGATGATTACACATGGGTAGAGAGTGTGAAGCGTGGTAACTTCCGTTTGCACCCGGGCGTATTATCAGAAGGGTGTATTACTCTCCCGCATGATTCTGATTTTGCCATGTTGCGCAATGCACTTTTGAGAACTCAGAAAATAGACGTTCCTTGCATGTGGAAACTGAAGGCATACGGCACGGTTGAGGTAATAGTCAATGGTAAAATATGCCCTTAATTTATTTATCAAATTAGTGCTCTTCGCTGGGGTCATGTTGATTGTTGCTAAGGTAGTTCCTTATGATGGCTTGGTGAACTTAATCACCGATCGATTTGACTATGAGAGCGCCAATAAACTTACTAGCTTTATCATGGGCGAGAATGATCCAGAGGCTTGGGAGTCGTTGGGTGATTATTTCGGTACCCTGATTAATACCTTGATTAGCGTCCCTGTTATGGGTGCGATTATTATTGTTTATGACGTCCTTACTCGCAGTAAAAATCTTGATTGCCTCCTTAATGAATGGGTTTTAGCAACATTGAGAAGATTTGCGAAACTTTTGGAATTCTCCTTTTTGTTTTGGGGATTATTTCGCATTCTGCCTTATCAATCTTTGTTCCCAGACAATCAAAATTATTCAACTTTTACTATGACGACAGTCGTGTCTTTTAATCTATTACTGACGATTATTTGCTACTGGTTTATCACGAAGAAAACCTCAACCAAAAGAAGTTTGTAAAATGCCAATTCCCACTTATATGTGACTTAAGGACGACGGCGGCTCCGACTGAATCGCCACGGATAATCTAGACACTTCCGAGCCGTTGATAATACTGGTTTTCGTATTCTGTCGGTGACATCTGATCGCTAGAACCATGCAGACGCTTACTGTTATAAAACATTTCGATGTAATCAAAAATATCGCTGCGGGCTTCTTCCCGCGTTACGTAGATCTTTTTCTTTATCCGTTCACGCTTCAGCAACTGGAAAAAGCTTTCTGCAACCGCATTATCATGGCAGTTACCGCGACGGCTCATGCTGCCCTCCAGGCCGTGTGATTTCAGGAACGACTGCCACTCATGGCTTGTGTACTGATTGCCCTGATCCGAGTGAACCAGCACCTGTTTTTGGGGATTACGCCGCCATACTGCCATCAGCAATGCATTCAGGAAAATGTCCTTTGTCATCCTGGATTGCATTGACCAGCCGATAATTTTGCGTGAGAACAGATCAACAACCACGGCAAGATACAGCCAGCCTTCGTGGGTCCTGATGTAAGTTATGTCCGTTACCCAACGCTTATCCGGAGTATCTGGATTGAACTGTCGCTGGAGCCTGTTGAGCGACACGATACTGGCTTCGCCTTTGCGTGCCCGCGGGCTCCGGTATCCGATCTGAGCCTTTATCCCGACATGCTTCATCAGTCGCCAGACTATGTTCACTCCGCACTGTTGCCCGCTATCCCGCAGGTCCAGATGGATCTTGCGAAAGCCATAAACGCAACCGGACTCCAGCCAGAATTGTTTGATCTGCCCGGTCAGCATCTGGTCTTCCTGGTGACGCTGAGAATACGGCTGCTGAAACCAGGCGTAAAAGCCACTGGGATAGCACCCGGCAGAGTAGACGAACAGGCCAGCAGACGGATAAAGGAGTACCTCAGTCGGACAGCTTTGCGAAGTACGTCGCGGCTTTTTTAATATGTCCCGTTCGTCAGTAACCCGCTTCAGCTCCTTCTGGAGTCGGCGGATCTCGGCCTGAGCATCTGACTGTTCTTTATTAGTGGATGAATCCGGACCGTGCTTCTTTATCCAGGCGTAAAGGCTGTGCGTGGTGATATCGAGACGTGTTGCAACGCTGGAAACAGAATGACCGCGGTCAACAACTTGTTTTACCGCTTCAATTTTAAACTCTTCGGGATAACGCTTACCGCTCATAGGCTCCTCTCTTTAAGCCATTTTAAATGACTCTGAGGTGTCTGTTAAACCCGTGGCGATTCACAGTCAGTGCTTGAAGCATGTGAGGGATCGTCATCTGCAAGTTTCAATGATTATGATGATTGGATTAGATTGGCTACAAAAGCGATACACAACAAGCCGTGACTAGGCTTAAGAGTAAACTGATCCCTGCCAGCTGTGGCGAAGCACTATCCGAGGATGCTGGCAGCGAGATGAATAGGGCAGGAAAGCAATTCCTTACCTGACCCAGATTGGATTCAAAGAAAAAGGAGTCAGACGATTTCTCGTCTAACTCCTTGTTTTATTTGGTGGCCCCTGCTGGACTTGAACCAGCGACCAAGCGATTATGAGTCGCCTGCTCTAACCACTGAGCTAAGGGGCCGAGTGGCGGGGATTATAGAGTAAAAGCGGGCATGAGATCCAGTAGCTTTGTGGTGGTTGCGGCTTTTTTGAGCATGGCTAGATCGTTGTAATTTCTGTAAGATCTCAGTCATTCGTTAATTGAATAGGATGTGAGACAGATGCTTCAGGACATTATAGCTCCCGACCTTCGTGTCATTTTTTGTGGGATCAACCCGGGATTAAGTTCGGCGCATCAGGGTTTTCATTTTGCTAATCCGACAAATCGCTTCTGGAAAGTTATTCATCTGGCTGGATTCACCCAGCGGCAGCTGGCTCCGCAGGATGAGCAGCATCTGTTGGATACCGGCTGTGGTATCACTGCACTGGTTTCTCGCCCAACCGTCACGGCCGCGGAAGTGACGCGTGCAGAGCTACGTGCAGGCGGTGACGCGCTTGAGGAGAAGATCCTGCGCTATCAGCCGCAATCTATCGCTATCCTCGGCAAGCAGGCGTACACGCAGGCATTTGGCGCTCGAAAGGTGGAGTGGGGGCGGCAAGAGAAGGTGATTGGGAAAACTCAAATTTGGGTGCTGCCAAACCCGAGTGGTCTGAGCCGTATCACCGTTGATGAATTGGTGGCGAGCTATCGGGTTCTCAATGATGCACTTGGTCGATAAGCGATGATGTTTATGCAATAAAAAACCCGCACGAGGCGGGTTTTTGTGTTTAACGCGATGTGGAAGAAATTAATCGTCCAAGAAGCTGCGTAATACTTCAGAACGGCTTGGGTGGCGCAGTTTGCGCAGTGCCTTCGCTTCGATCTGACGAATACGTTCACGAGTAACGTCAAACTGTTTACCCACTTCTTCCAGAGTATGGTCAGTATTCATATCGATACCGAAACGCATACGCAGGACTTTCGCTTCACGCGCGGTCAGGCCAGACAGAACGTCACGCGTTGCAGAACGTAGGCTCTCGGAGGTTGCAGAGTCCAGCGGCAATTCAAGCGTGGTATCTTCAATGAAGTCGCCCAGATGTGAATCTTCATCATCACCGATTGGGGTTTCCATTGAGATCGGCTCTTTTGCAATTTTCAGCACTTTGCGGATCTTGTCTTCTGGCATCATCATGCGTTCAGCCAGTTCTTCCGGCGTCGGCTCACGGCCCATCTCTTGCAGCATCTGACGGGAAATACGGTTGAGTTTGTTAATCGTCTCAATCATATGTACCGGGATACGGATGGTACGTGCCTGGTCCGCGATAGAACGGGTAATCGCCTGACGGATCCACCATGTTGCGTAGGTGGAGAACTTATAACCACGGCGATATTCAAACTTATCAACCGCTTTCATCAGACCGATGTTACCTTCCTGGATCAGGTCCAGGAACTGGAGGCCACGGTTGGTGTATTTCTTCGCGATAGAAATAACCAGACGTAAGTTCGCCTCAACCATCTCTTTCTTCGCACGGCGTGCTTTAGCTTCGCCGATAGACATACGACGGTTGATGTCTTTAACCTGCTCGATGGTCAGACCGGTTTCTTCTTCGATCTGATGCAGTTTTTGCAGGCTACGTTCAACGTCTTCACGTACGTCTTTTAGCTTCTCGCCCCATGGCTTAGCCATAGCCAGCGCTGCTTCGAACCAAGTAGTGTTGGTTTCGTTGCCGGTGAACAGGGTGATGAAGTTTTTCTTCGGCATTTTGCTCTGTTCAACACACAGCTTCATGATCAGACGTTCTTGCGTACGAACGCGATCCATCATCTGGCGCATGTTGTTGACCAGATAGTCAAACTGCTTCGGCACTAAACGGAACTGTTTGAAAACTTCAGAAAGATTCAGAATCTCTTCTGCTGCTTTCGCGTGGCTGCGTCCATGAGTTTTGATCGCTACACGTGTTTTTTCATACTGCTCACGCAGTTCAGAGAATTTCTGACGCGCCAGTTCAGGGTCGATGCTGTTGTCATCTTCGCTGTCGTCGTCTTCGTCTTCTTCTTCATCGTCGTCATTCAGATCTTCTGAAGAGAGTTCAGAACCGACGTTGGTCGCGGTTGGCGCCAGATCTTCTTCTGCGTTAGGGTCGACAAAACCGGTAATGATATCGGACAGACGTGCTTCTTCTGCCTCTACACGGTCATACTGTTCAAGCAGGTAAGTAATTGCTTCTGGGTACTCGGCAACAGAGCACTGAACCTGATTGATACCGTCTTCGATACGTTTAGCGATGTCGATTTCGCCTTCACGGGTCAGAAGTTCAACGGTACCCATTTCACGCATATACATGCGGACGGGGTCAGTCGTGCGGCCGATCTCGGATTCTACGCTTGATAATACCTGCACAGCGGCTTCGGCAGCATCTTCGTCAGCAATGTTTTCTGCCAGCATCAAATCATCGGCGTCAGGTGCTTCTTCCATCACCTGAATACCCATGTCATTAATCATCTGGATGATGTCTTCGATCTGGTCGGAGTCGACGATATCTTCCGGCAGATGGTCATTGACCTCAGCATAGGTCAGGTAGCCTTGCTCCTTGCCCTTGGTAACAAGAAGTTTTAGCTGTGACTGCGGGTTTTGCTCCATAAGACGGTATCCACACTTCAGAGTTTAAATCGGTGTTGGGCAGCAGAACCGCCAACAATAACTGACACGGGTTTTTTTCATTGCGCGCCGCTCCCCGGTATTGCGGCATTATACGGGGGCTTGTCCCCGCTTTTCATCGGCACTCAAGCCGTAATTCAGTTTTTAATCGTTAACCTAATGTGTTGTCGGTTTGGGAAGTGTTTGCCATTCCGCGTTCACACTGGGTGGTACGATTAAAATAAATAGGTAATTTTGGTGATTAACTCTTTTTTGCCAATGCTTGGTTGAGTGCCCATAGTTCTCGTCGTTGATCGGCGTTTAAGCCTTGGGTTCGATCCAACGCGATAAGTTCTTCCTGACGTTGCTCGAGCATGGAGTCATACAGACTGCCCAATGTATCGACGAACGTTTGATGAACCATGTCCTCAATAACCATGTGGTTCCAGGTTGCTAAAGTTTCAAGCTGTTGGGCATATTTATTATCACGATATAGCTCAATCAACTGACCCGTTGTTAACCCAGGCTGCGCTAGGCAGGTTTCAACCAATTCTATAAATAATGGCAATCCAGGCAGTTGATGTTCCCTTAAACCTTCAAGCGTAGGGACTTCAGCCGCCAATGATGGATTTTGTACCAATAATCCTATAAGTATACGCATAGTCGTGCGTTTTAGCTGAGGCTGCTGGTAACTATTTGCTGACTCGGCCTGTCGTGGTAGCAGCTTATCAAGCTGACTATCATCGAGAATGCCTAACTTCTGACCTAAAAACTGCCGTAGGTACAACCTTAGGGTTTCACCTGGGATCTGTCCAATCAGCGGTAAGGCTAAAGCACTCAGCTTAGTACGCCCATCGGGAGTACTCAAATCGACCTGTGGCATCAGCGTATCAAATAGGAATGCTGACAGCGGCTGGGCCTGTTCAATGCGCTGCTCAAACGCTGCGGTGCCTTCTTTGCGCACCAGCGTATCCGGGTCTTCACCATCGGGCAGGAACATAAACTTCAACTGCCGACCATCGGATAAAAACGGCAGCGCGGTTTCCAGCGCTCGCCATGCGGCTTCACGTCCGGCGTTATCGCCGTCGTAGCAGCACACCACGGTATCCGTGGTGCGGAACATCAGTTGAATGTGCTCGGATGTGGTTGAGGTTCCCAGCGAAGCGACGGCATAATCAATGCCAAACTGCGCGAGTGCCACCACATCCATATAACCTTCAACGACCAGCAATTTAGCCAATTCTGGATGGCGTTGCTGTGCTTCATACAGGCCGAAAAGCTGGCGGCCTTTATGGAAAATATCTGTTTCGGGGGAGTTTAAGTATTTTGGCGTACCATCGCCCAATATACGGCCACCGAAAGCAATAACGCGTCCACGCCTATCGCGGATAGGGAACATCACGCGGTCGCGGAAGCGGTCGTAC
Source organism: Hafnia alvei (assembly GCF_034424155.1). Lineage (NCBI taxonomy): Bacteria > Pseudomonadati > Pseudomonadota > Gammaproteobacteria > Enterobacterales > Hafniaceae > Hafnia > Hafnia alvei. Next base: position 629,693 of record NZ_CP139992.1, read on the forward strand.
GTGCGACCATTGTCATTATTAACCAGCATACCGGCATCATTAAGCGCTGTGCGGCTTGCGAGATCGCGTCCAAAGCGTTTGAGCGCGTTATCCCAGCCCGGCGGTGCATAGCCGATAGCAAAATGGTCGATGATTTCTTGGCTCAGTCCGCGCTGCATTAAATATTGCTGCGCTGATTGGCTGCTGGGTTGACGTAAAGCCTGCTGATAAAAAGTACTCAGGCTATCCATCAACTGATACAGATTTTGACGCTGGTGACGCTCAATCTGGCTTGGACCGGTTCCTGCTTCGTAAGGAATTTCCAAACCTGCCATAGTCGCCAACTCTTCAACGCTCTCAACAAACTCAAGTCTGTCGTAGTTCATCAAGAAGTCGATGGCGTTACCATGGGCCCCACAGCCAAAGCAGTGGTAAAACTGTTTGTCCGCGTTCACGGTGAATGAAGGGGTTTTCTCGTTATGGAATGGACAGCAGGCATGATAGTTCTTGCCCTGCTTTTTTAACTTCACACGCGCATCGACCAGATCGACAATATCGGTCCGAGCTAGCAAGTCATTTATGAATACACGTGGGATTCGTCCTGCCATAAGCCCTTACATTTAGTCTGTTTGCGCGACTGCAAAAACCGCCAGCAGCGTTGACAATTTTTCAGCCTATAAACGAGAACAAGCCGCGCATTCCTTTCGGAAGGCACGGCCTTCGTATGTTACTGCACATCAAAATAGAGCTACTTAAAACACTACTCCGACAGACAACAACATGGTCTGTGGACCATTTGCTGGGGCTTTCACCCCGAACAAACTAGTACAGACGGGTGCGACGTGCGTTTTCGCGAGCCAGTTTCTTGGCGTGACGTTTTACTGCAGACGCTTTTGCGCGTTTACGTTCGGTAGTCGGTTTTTCATAGAATTCACGACGACGAACTTCAGCTAAAACGCCCGCTTTTTCGCATGAACGTTTGAAGCGACGCAGAGCTACGTCGAACGGCTCGTTTTCACGTACTTTAATTACCGGCATGTGCCTCTCACCTCGATATAAATCGGTCTTTTCGCTGACCTAGTGTCAGCTGTTCAAAAATGGTGCGGAATTTTAATCCGAACAGCACCGCTTTGTAAAGCAATGATGCGCTAATGTCCACAGGATTCTGACTATCAAGTTGTTACACCAAGGATAGCAGGTGGTTTTTAGTCGGTTAATTTGCCACAGCACGAAAGCGGAACAGTATAGCTGAATTGTGCTATTATGCGCCACCTTAGTTGTTGGAGAAAAGTTGTTGGAGCCGCCATGCGCATTCTGGGCATCGAAACATCCTGTGATGAAACCGGTATCGCCATTTATGACGATGAACAAGGTATTTTGGCTAACCAGTTGTATAGCCAGATAAAACTACATGCTGATTACGGTGGCGTTGTCCCTGAACTGGCATCTCGCGACCATGTGCGCAAAACAATTCCCCTGATTCAGGCCGCATTAAAAGAAGCTAATTTAACGGCAAAAGATCTCGATGGCGTAGCCTATACCGCAGGTCCAGGGCTTGTTGGGGCTTTATTAGTGGGTGCAACCGTTGGGCGTGCGTTGGCTTTTGCGTGGGATTTGCCTGCGGTTCCTGTTCATCATATGGAAGGCCATTTGCTGGCGCCGATGCTGGAAGATAATCCGCCCGAGTTTCCTTTCGTTGCGCTGTTAGTTTCAGGTGGCCATACCCAGCTGATTAGCGTTACCGGTATGGGCCAGTATGAATTGCTGGGCGAATCCATTGACGACGCAGCTGGCGAAGCATTTGATAAAACAGCCAAACTTCTAGGGTTAGACTATCCTGGCGGCCCGATGTTGTCGAAAATGGCCCAGCAGGGCGAAGCAGGACGCTTTGTTTTCCCGCGTCCCATGACCGATCGTCCTGGACTTGATTTCAGCTTCTCCGGTTTGAAAACCTTTGCGGCAAATACGATTCGTAACAACGAATCTGATGATCAAACCCGTGCCGATATTGCCCGTGCATTTGAAGACGCCGTGGTGGATACGTTGGCAATTAAGTGTAAACGCGCCTTAGAGCAAACCGGTTTCAAGCGTTTGGTTATGGCGGGGGGCGTGAGCGCTAACCGTACTTTGCGTGCTCGCTTGGCTGAGATGATGAAAAAACGCGGCGGCGAAGTCTTTTATGCGCGCCCTGAGTTTTGCACCGACAACGGGGCGATGATCGCTTATGCGGGTTTGGTACGTTTGAAAAGCGGCGTGAACGCGGATTTAAGTGTCTCGGTTCGCCCGCGTTGGCCTTTGGCTGAATTACCTGCGGTGTAATGCCAAAAAATAAACATAAAATGGCGACCTTCGGGTCGCCATTTTGCTATTTGTTGCTCGGTTTTTCTTCCTGAATTTCTTCTGTCGCTGTGTTAGCGGCTTTCTTGCGGTGCTTAAGTTTTTTCCAGATCTTAGTTTCTTGCCCGCGCCACAGGCGCTGAATATTGTCGTGGTGACGCATCAAAATTAAGCAGGAAAGCATTGCTACTGGGAACGTAAACTGCGGTTTGAACCACCATACGTAAAACGGAGCAACCAGTGCGCTGACGATGGCGCCTAATGAGGAGTATCCGCTCAGCACAACGGTCAGTAGCCATGTCACCGTCATTAGGCCGGTGAGATCCCAGCCAATTGGCGCGATGGCACCGAACGCCGTCGCCACGCCTTTTCCGCCACGAAAATGGAAGAACACCGGATAGATGTGGCCCAAGCAGGCCGCAATAGCGGTTAACCCGAGATAGAGCGGGGCAACATCGAACTTATAGGCGAGCCAGACTGGCAACATGCCTTTAAGCACATCAAAAATCAGTACCGCGGCGGCAGCGGCTTTACCGCCAATGCGTAACACATTGGTGGCTCCCGGATTTCCAGAGCCGTTCTCACGAGGATCGGGCAAGCCTGCGATACGGCAGACCACAATGGCGCTGGAAATGGAGCCGCACAAATACGCGAGAATAATCATGCCTAACGCAGTCGCACTCATAACTCAGCTCCGTCTTCTGTTGTTTTGTCCCTATCACCCTTCAAGTTACCGTTGCGATGTCTATACTCTTCGCTTGCCGTTTTCTGAACTCGAATGATTTAGGGTGTATATCAAAAGATATAAAAGGGTATAAAGGGCAAAGGTCGTTTTAACAACCATATCTGTGGATAATACGCACATTCAAACAGAAGTGGTATCCAACCAAAGGCAAAAACAGAGAATCACGTGATGGACATCGTATTTATTGAAGAATTAACCGTCATCACCACAATCGGTGTTTATGACTGGGAACAAACCATTCGTCAGAAGCTAGTATTCGACGTAGAGCTGGCGTGGGATAACCGTAAAGCGGCGTTGAGCGATGATGTGGCAGACTGTCTTAGCTATGCCGACGTGAGCGACGCGATCATCAAGCATGTTGAGCCTAACCAGTTTGCGCTGGTTGAACGCGTGGCTGAAGAAGTGGCGATGATGTTGATGGATAAATTTAACAGCCCTTGGGTTCGCATCAGAGTCAGTAAACCTGGTGCGGTGGCGCATGCGAAAAGTGTCGGCGTGCAGATTGAACGTGGAAAGCGTGTTTAATCCATTAGCTCAATGAGATTTTAATGTCATATTGGCGAAACTTTATTGAATTAGCCTAGTCACAGTCATACTTCATAAGTGACGCTCTTGCGTCACTTTTTTGCGTGCGTAACGCTTTTGAAAAGGGTAGTACTTTTATGGATCTGCATTTGCTGATCAATGCGTTTATTCTTGGGGTTGTTGAAGGTGTTACAGAGTTTCTGCCGGTATCGTCGACGGGGCATATGATTATCGTCGGACACTGGCTTGGATTTGAAGGTGATAAGGCGAAGACCTTTGAAGTTATTATCCAACTAGGCTCGATTTTAGCGGTTGTCGTGATGTTCTGGCGTCGCCTGTTTGGTTTGATTGGCATTCATTTTGGTCAGCCTCCGGTGCATGAGGGAAAAACCCAAGGGCACCTGACATTAGGCCATATCCTGCTTGCGATGATCCCTGCGGTAGTCTTGGGGCTGGTGTTCCACGATGCGATAAAAACCCTGTTTGCGCCACGAACCGTCGTGTATGCACTGGTCGTCGGCGGTTTCCTACTGCTGGCTGCGGAATGGCTTAAACCAAAGCAGCCTCGCGCGGTTGGGCTAGACGATATTACCTATCGTCAGGCATTTATGATCGGCTGTTTTCAGTGTTTGGCTCTTTGGCCGGGATTCTCTCGCTCTGGTGCGACCATCTCAGGCGGGATGTTGATGGGCGTGAGCCGCTTTGCCGCGTCTGAGTTCTCATTCATTTTGGCGGTGCCAATGATGATGGGTGCCACCGCGTTAGAGCTGTATAAGAGCCTGCCGTTCCTGTCTATGGCTGACTTACCGATGTTTGCGGTTGGTTTTGTTACGGCGTTTATTGTGGCATTAATTGCGATTAAAACGTTCTTGAGCGTGATTAAACGGATCTCTTTTGTTCCCTTCGCGATTTACCGCTTTATTGTTGCCGCAGTGGTTTACATGGTATTCCTGTAAAAAGTGCGCTGAGCAACGAAGAAAGGCCTACGGTTTTTACCGAGGCCTTTTTTGTGGGCGTTAATCGCGGTTTTCTTCCTGTGGAGAGACGTCCTGCTTCCACTCTTTGAGCGCATTTAAGCGGCGCTGTTGCAGCTCCTCACGGATTTGAGGCCCTTTGAAACCGGCATCGACAACCTCACGAACAGATACGCTTTCTGCCACTTTACAGGCCGCTCGTAGATAATCGCCTTGAGGGTAGGGATTATTTTCAAATCCAGTACGCCCACGGGCATCGGCTTCGCTCGACATAATCATTTGTTCCAAACGCTGTGGCTTGCGCCAAACGTCAATAGAATCAAATAATTTAAGCAGCGTGACGGGCCGCAATTTCTCCACGGTATGGATCAGATCGTGATATTCAGCGACGATTTTTGCCAGTTCACGAATGGCGTTGGGTACGCGTAAACGTTGGCAAAGTGCTTCAACCAATTTCACACCCGCAGGGCCATGACCATGGTGATGCGGCCAATATTCTGGCGGCGTTAACCCCTTGCCTAAATCATGCGTTAGCGTGGCAAACCGCACGTCAATCTCGTCGGTAAGTTTGGCGGCGATAGCTAATGCCATCAGCGTGTGAATCCCCGTATCAATTTCTGGGTGCCATTTTTCGGGGGCCGGTACGCCAAACAGATTGTCGATTTCAGGGAACAATACGGCTAACGCACCGCAGTCACGTAGCACTTGGAAATAAACCTGTGGGCTCTGTGTGATCAACGCTTTTTCTGTTTCGCGCCAAACTCGCTCAGGCGTCAGGTTTTGTAGCTCATTATCTGCCGTCATCTGCGCCATCAAAGCCATTGTTTCTGGTGCGACGTGGAAGCCCAAATGAGCAAAGCGAGCCGCAAAGCGTGCAACGCGCAAGACGCGCAGCGGATCTTCGTGAAATGCATCTGATACGTGGCGTAGAACCTTGTTATTAAGATCGTTTAGGCCACCGTAAGGATCGATGAGTGTTCCATCAGCGCTTTCAGCCATTGCATTGATGGTAAGATCGCGCCGCAACAAATCTTGCTCTAGGGTTACGTCGGGTGCGAAATAGGTAACGAAACCGGTATAGCCGTGGCCTGATTTACGCTCGGTGCGTGCGAGTGCGTATTCTTCGCGGGATTTTGGGTGCAGAAAAACAGGGAAATCTTTGCCAACCTGCTGAAAACCTTGTGCCGTTAATTCTTCAGGTGTTGCACCTTCGATGACCCAATCACGGTCATAAACGGGTAAATTCAGTCGCTTATCGCGTACGGCTCCGCCGACCAAAAAAATCTTCAAACTCACTTCCTCACAGACGCCTCCCACATTCTTCGTGATCGGATAATCCGAGGAGGGAAGGCATAACACAGTTATTCGGATAAGATGATTTGTTAACTATAGGTTATGACAAACAGGTTACGACAAACGCGCCGTGCACTGAAATAAAAAAACGCCGCAAGCGGCGTTTTCTAAGATTAGTTCATCCAACGATCTTTTTTGCGTCGTGGAATTAAACGAGGCAACAGCAAGCCTAGCAGCAAGCCGCCACCGGCAACGCCGCCGCCGTATAAGAACCACTGCATAATGATGCCGCGCTTTTTATCATCTAACTGAGTGTTGATGGCGCTAACGCTTTTCTGTGCGCTGGAGAGCTGTTCTTTCAGCTTTTGATTTTCTGATTTTAGACTGTCGATGGTGCTGTCGCTGTTGGCCACTTTTTGCTGCATTTCAGCGGTGCGCTGGTTCCAGCTGTTATCGATATTAGTCAGTTTGTCAGTCAGCGTTTTTACCTGCTGCTCTAATTCTGGTACGCGGCTACGTAAGCTTGGCTCGGTGCTCAACTGCTCCATTGGCAACCACACGGTACGGCCTTTGGCATCGCGCACCTGACCATATTTGTTGTCCGCGTTAACGCTCAGTAGTTCAACTTCTTCACCCGCATTTAATGTTCCAACGATACGATACTGATTACCTGGGCCGCTATGGACGTAAGTATTCAGCTCATCGGAAATGTAACGCTTCTCTTCAGCGTGAGCATTTAGCGTGAAGCAGGTGGCGAGTAGTGTTAAACAAACTAAGCGAAATTTATGCATCTGATTTTCATTTTTAAGTGGGTGAAGAGACAAAATAGTACGGGGAACAGTGTGGCGACGCAATGAAAAATCCGAAATGGGAACTATCTGACTTCTAACGCGGGTCGTTACACCTTTTGGAATGCATGGCTAAAAATTAATAGGCCTGATAATTGCTTATCAGGCCAGAAGTTTCATCTATTTATTTGGCTTTCATCGACGGTTTGACGAAAAGCACGAATTAGCCAAACAGTGCCTGCAAAATATAAAACAGCACGATAGATAGCCCAGCCCCTGCTGGCAGGGTAACAATCCACGAAGCGACAATGTTGCGTACCACGTTAAGATTTAATGCCGCAATACCACGGGCGAACCCCACGCCTAACACTGCACCCACCAGCGTTTGCGTGGTGGAGATGGGTAATCCTGTTCCTGAGGCAATCACAACGGTAGACGCAGTCGCAAACTGAGCGGCAAAGCCTCGGCTTGGGGTAAGATCGGTGATGCCGCTGCCCACGGTTTCCATTACGCGTCGCCCCATTAATGCCAGCCCAACCACGATGCCCACTCCGCCTAGCGGTAATATCCACCAGACGATAGGTGACGTGGAGGCGAGCGCTAAGGGGTCGTGCACAATGGCTACGATGGCCGACAATGGGCCAATCGCGTTGGCGACATCGTTAGAACCATGGGCAAACGCCATCGCACAGGCGGTAATCACCATCAGCAAGCTGAAGACTTTCTCTACGCCACGGAAATGGTCTTCTTCATCGGCGTTATCGGTGAATGATTTACGCGATAGGTAAAAATAACCGCCGATCATCACTAACAGGGATAGCGCAATCGAGAGAATCCATGTTTCGCCGTTGGTCAGGTGTAGCCCAACGTGTTTAAGCCCTTTTTTGATGGTGACCAGTAAAATAACCAATGAGGTCAAAAACATATAAATCGGGCCATAGCGGCGTGCATTGGCGAAAGGATTATCGGTATTAAAAATTAAGCGCTGGGCGCTGAGGAAAATACCGTAAGCCACCACGCCGGAAATCAGCGGGGTAATAATCCAACTGCCCACGATACCTTTGACGCCGCTCCATTCCACGGCATCTGGCCCAACGGAGACACAGGCGAAGCCAATAATAGCGCCAATGATGGAGTGTGTGGTTGACACTGGCCAGCCCATCATCGAGGCGACAATAAGCCAAATCCCAGCCGCCAGCAGCGATGCCATCATGCCGAAAATCAGCACGTCTGGCTGCGCGCTGAACGCGCTGGTATCAATGATGCCGTTGCGGATAGTCTGCGTAACTTCCCCTCCGGCCAGATAGGCACCGGCAAACTCAAAGATCATGGCGATAATGATCGCCTGACGGACGGTGATTGCGCGAGCGCCAACGGAGGTGCCCATTGCGTTGGCAACGTCATTAGCCCCAATACCAATCGCCATCAACAGGCCGAAAAATGCCGCAATGAAGATCAGCAAAGTGCCGTGGTCAGCAATAATTGCCATTTGTGCTAGTCCAAAATATCAAAAGATTAAAATTAACAATGAGAAACCAATGACTACGTGCGAGCTAACATAAGCTCAAGGCGAGACCCCACGCGCAGTGATTCATCGGCAAGGCTGCCGATCCATTCCATGACCTGATACAGGCACATCACATCGATAGGGTTATACTGTGGCTCGAGTGCCAACAACGCCTGACGCAGCAAGATTTGTTGATGGTCGGTATCATCTTCAATGTGATCTAACTCCATCACCATTTGCTCAACCAGCGACGCTTCGCGCCCGCGGAAGCCGGTTTCTAACAGTTCGTCCAGTTCGTGGATCACTTTGTTGGCCTGCGTGGTAGCATCTAGGCAGCGTTGCAAATAAACCATGAAGTCGGTTTGCATTGATTCCGGTACCATGAGATGGCGGCCGATGACGCGTCCAGCAATATCTTTAGCGCGATTAGCTAAACGATCTTGCTGAGTCACGAGATCGAGCATATCGGTTCGATCAACCGGTAAAAACAGCCCGCGCGGTAGCTTGAGGCGAATTTCTCGTTTCAGCGTATCAGCCTGTTTTTCCAGCATGGAAATCTGTTCACGAAGATGTTGTGCGTTTTCCCACTGTTGTTGAGCCGTGGCTTGAAAGAAAGGGACGAGCAGCGAGCAACATTGGTGCACGCTGCTGGCATGTTCCTGAAGTGGTTTCAGGGGAGACTTGGCAAACAATCCTAATATAGTATTTACTGGCATCACTCATGCACCTTTTGATGGTTTTCTGCGCAAAAGTTGTCAGAAGGGTGCGCATGTTAACTGATGTGTTTTATGTTGCACACTATTTTTGTATTTCAGCCTGAACTTATTGATATAGTTCGGTAAAACCTTAATGTGAACCAATTATGACCGAAGCTATGAACGTCGAAATCGAACTAAAATTCATCGCTACTCCAGAAGTAGCGGAACAACTTTCTCAGCGTTTGGCTCCGTGGCCAAATGTTCATACTGCGGCGCAAAAACTCACCAATATTTATTATGAAACCGCCGATAACACCTTGCGTAGTTATGACATGGGCTTGCGCATTCGCGGATACGGCGATCGTTACGAAATGACGCTTAAAACTGCGGGCAAAACCGTGGGAGGGCTGCATCAACGCCCTGAATTTAACGTTGACCTCAAGGCCGCTGAATTAGACATTCATTTGCTTCCTGCGGAAGTATGGCCAGAAGGCTGTGATCTTCAGGCGCTTCAAGCCGCACTTTCACCGGTGTTTAGCACGCATTTCGCACGAGAAAAGTGGGTGGTTACTTACCGTTCAAGTGAGATTGAGGTGGCGCTGGATCAGGGCGAAGTAAAAGCCGGTGAACTCAGCGAGCCTTTATATGAAATTGAACTGGAGCTGAAATCGGGCAGCCGAGAGGATTTGCTCTCTTTTGCTCAAGAACTCACGGCTGAAGGCGGTCTTCGCTTAGGCAGCTTGAGCAAAGCCGCACGTGGTTATCACTTGGCAAAAGGCAATCCGGATCGCGAGATCGTTCCGTTGGGCATACTCAAAGTTGCGCCAAAGGCTAACGTTGAACAGGGCATGACCGATGCCTTTACCTTTGCGCTGCGTCACTGGCAGGCGAATGAAGAAGTTTGGCTGCACGGTGATCGTAAAGCCCAGAAAACCGTGCTTGAGGCCATTGAGCTGCTGCGCCAGATTTTTGTGTTATTTGGCGGTTTGGTACCGCGTAAGGCGAGCACCGCGCTGCGAGCGGGTCTCACCGAGCTAGAAGAACAGTTGGCAACGCCTCGTCTCGATGCTAAAAAAGTCTGCTTTAGCCCGCTGTATCTGAATACCCAGTTAGCGCTTACTCGCTGGATAGCCACCGCAGAATGGCGTTCTTTCGTGACAGATAAAACGCAAACTAAGCTGAATGGATCGTTCAAGCGCTTCGCCGATATCATGCTGGGGCGTACCGGTGCGGAATTGAAAGAAGCCTTCGAACATGTGCAGCACGGCGGCGAATATCAGGATAAATATGTCCGTTTGGTTCGTCAGTTGCTGCTGTTCCATGTGCTTTCAGGGGCCTATCCTGAAGAAGCTGTAGCAGAGTATTTATCTGGCTGGCACACGCTGCAGCAGGCGATTATTCAGAAGCAAGATGCCTACATTGAATCCACACGTAAGCATGCAATGGATCAGCCTACATTCTGGTTAAATGGTACTCAAAAACCTTCCGTCAACGACTAGCTGAATAGGTTAGTTGGCTCTCCTCCCTGAGGCTAGGGAGGAGATAGAAGAACTCATTACATCATCGTTTTCGTCTGCAAATAGACGTTTATTCAGGGAGTGTTTATGTCTGAGTCTGCTTCTCGCGTGCTTCCCCCTTTGCTTGAGGCTCAGGCCGAGCAAATCTCGGAGCGTTTGGTGATTTCCTCTTTTGAAGATCGCAGCGCGCTGGCGCTAAGCGATTTCATGAGTGAAAACTTTATCGCGCACCCCGAATGGTGGCAGCAACTGCATGACACTCCCCCCCAGCCTGATGAGTGGAAAAATTATGCTCATTGGTTGGATGAACAATTAATCGATGCTGATGATGAAGTGAGTTTGATGCGTGTGCTGCGGCTGTTTCGGCGTCATATGCTGTCGCGAATTTCATGGATGCAATCACTCAAACGCTGTGAAACCGGTGATACGCTGCGCCAACTAAGCGAACTGGCTGAAACACTGATTATTACCGCGCGCGATCGTTTATATCAAACCTGCTGTGCAGAATGGGGTACGCCGTGCAACGCGCAAGGTGAGCCGCAGCCCTTGTTGATTTTAGGTATGGGGAAATTGGGCGGCGGTGAACTGAACTTTTCGTCGGATATCGATCTGATTTTTGCCTATCCAGAAAGTGGAGTGACGCAAGGTGGAAGGCGTGAGTTAGACAATGCCCAGTTTTTCACCCGCTTAGGCCAGCGCTTGATCAAAGCACTCGATCAGCCCACGGTGGACGGGTTTGTTTATCGTGTTGATATGCGCCTGCGTCCGTTTGGAGACAGTGGCCCGTTAGTGCTGAGCTTTGCCGCACTTGAGGATTACTACCAAGAACAAGGACGAGATTGGGAGCGTTATGCGATGGTCAAAGCGCGTCTGATGGGCGGCAATGAAGACGCCTATAGTCAAGAGCTACGCCGTACGCTGCGCCCGTTCGTATTCCGCCGTTATATTGATTTCAGCGTTATTCAGTCGCTGCGCAATATGAAAGGCATGATTGCCCGTGAAGTTCGCCGCAGAGGTCTGAAAGATAATATTAAGCTGGGTGCTGGTGGTATCCGCGAAATTGAGTTTATCACGCAGGTTTTTCAACTTATCCGCGGTGGGCGTGAACCGTCTTTACAGCAGCGTGCGCTCCAGCCTTCACTGTTGGCGATTGGTCAGCTTGGTTTACTCAAGACCGAGCAGGTTGTAGATCTCACTGAAAGTTATCTGTTTTTACGCCGGTTGGAAAATCTCCTTCAGGCTATCAATGACGAACAAACCCAAACGCTGCCCAACGACGAACTGAATCAGGCTCGCTTAGCTTGGGGAATGGGCGCTGCGGATTGGGCACAGCTGATGGCGCAGCTAGAGCAAAAGATGTTGGCTGTGAGGGCTATTTTTAACGAATTAATTGGCGATGATGAGAGCGAAGAAGAAAGTGCGGAAGCACCGCGCGAGCAATTTGCCGCTCTGTGGCAAGATTTGCTGGATGAGCGCGATCTAGACCCCTTCACGCCACAGTTAGAGAGCGAGTCACGTCAGCTATTGCTGCGTTGTATCAACGATTTCCGCAGCGATGTGGATAAACGCACCATCGGGCCGCGTGGCCGCGAAGTACTCGGCCAACTGATGCCCGCGCTACTCGGTGAAGTGTGTGCTAGAGAAGACGCTGTACGCGTGCTCCAACGTCTAACTCCGCTATTGCTCAACATCGTCACGCGCACCACGTATCTGGAGCTGCTGGTGGAGTATCGTGCGGCGCTGAGCCAACTGATTCGCCTATGCGCGGCTTCGCCGATGGTGGCGACGCAGCTGGCACGTTACCCGCTGCTGCTGGATGAACTACTCGATCCAAACACCTTGTATCAGCCCGTTCCTCAAGATGCCTATCGTGATGAGCTGCGCCAATATTTGATGCGGGTTCCCGCCGATGATGAAGAGCAGAATCTTGAGGCGCTGAGACAGTTTAAACATGCTCATCAGTTGCGAATTGCTGCCAGCGATATTTCAGGGGCGTTGCCGGTGATGAAAGTCAGCGATCATCTCACCTATCTTGCCGAGGCGATGATTGATGCGGTGGTGCAGCAGGCGTGGACACATATGGTTGGGCGTTATGGTCAGCCGACGCATCTGCAAGGGCGTGAAGGGCGAGGGTTTGCGGTACTCGGCTACGGAAAATTGGGCGGTTGGGAGTTAGGTTATAGCTCCGATCTCGATCTTGTTTTCTTGCTCGATTGCCCGTCTGATGTGATGACCAGCGGCGAGCGTAGCATTGATGGTCGCCAGTTCTATCTGCGCTTGGCGCAGCGCATTATGCATCTGTTTAGCACGCGTACGTCATCAGGGATTTTGTATGAGGTAGATGCTCGTCTTCGCCCTTCTGGGGCTTCAGGCATGCTGGTGAGTACCGTCGATTCCTTTGGCGAGTACCAGCGAAACGAAGCGTGGACGTGGGAACATCAGGCCTTGGTACGCGCCCGCCCTGTTTATGGTGACGTGCAGATTCATCAGCAGTTTGATGCGATTCGCCATGAGATTTTGTGTCGTTCCAGAGAAACGAACACCTTAAAGACTGAAGTCCGTGAAATGCGGGAAAAAATGCGCCAGCATCTGGGCGGCAAGCATCGCGACCAGTTTGATATTAAAGCCGATGAGGGCGGCATTACGGATATTGAATTTATCGCTCAATATCTGGTGCTTAACTATGCCTCACAGGAACCACGCCTCACGCGTTGGTCAGACAACGTACGTATATTTGAGCTGATGGCGAACTACAACATCATGCCGGAGGCAGAAGCGGCGGCGCTGACGCAGGCCTATGTGACGATGCGTGATGCGATCCACCATTTAGCTTTGCAAGAGCAGTCGGGTGCCGTCGGACTGGATGCATTCGTTGCTGAGCGTGAACAGGTGCGCCGTAGTTGGGCGACGTGGTTGGGGTAGAGAATAAAATCTTTGCGAAGCTGTGCGCAAATTTCAACCGTTTCTCTTTTTGTTGTTCTATAATGCGCATAAATTATGCGCATGGAGTTTCGTGATGAAACGTAGAACACTTTTAACGGGAAGTAAAAAGGCGGTGAATGTGAGCATCGATCAGGGACTGATTCAGCAGGCTAAAGCACTAAACATCAATTTATCTGCCGTGATGGAAGAGGCTTTGCAGCAGGTTGTTATCACAGAGGGGCAGCGACAGTGGCTTGATAGCCATCAACAAAGCATTGCTACCTATAATCAAGATGTTGAAGAGAACGGTGTATTTAGCGATGGCCTGAGGTCTTTTTGATGAGCCAGTTTGCCGTCTACAAAAACCGAGATAGGGCTTCTGCAAAACGTTTTCCGTATCTTCTGGATGTTCAGCACGATTTCTTGTCATCGCTGGCGACCCGAATGGTTATTCCATTAGGGCTAAAAACCACATCATCGTTGGCTGAACAAGAGCGACTGATCCTGAGCTTTAAGATTGAAGAACATGAGGTGTTACTGATGACGCCACAGATGGCTGGAGTTACGTTGTCGCAGCTAGGGGAACAGGTCGACGACTTGGGGTATTGCAGAGATGATATTGTGGGAGCAATGGATTTTCTCCTATTTGGCTATTAGTGGTTTCGTCCCTGAAACCCTGTCCTTGAAATCCATTTAGAGCAATAAACGTGATTGCTCTGCGCTAGTAGCGAGATGGCATGCCTTTGGGGCGAGTTTTAAAGCGGCGATGCATCCACATGTATTGTGTTGGCGCGCGTAAGATTTCTTGTTCGACGACTTTATTCATAGCGATAGCCGCGACGGTTTCGTTTTCCAATGGGAAATCTTCTAACCGTGGCTGAATCACCATGGTATAGCCGCTCCCATCTTCCGCTCGAACCGCGTTAAACGGGATAATTGCCGGTTTTCCCATGCGAGCCAGAATGTAAGTGCCCGTTGTGGTGGCCGCTTGCTCAACGGCAAACAAAGGCACAAAAACGCTGCTACGTGGGCCGTAATCGTGATCGGGCGCGTACCAGACGATCTCACCTTCTTTGAGCGCGCGGATCATGCCTTTAACGTCTTTGCGGTCGAGCATATATTTATTGGAACGCAGACGTCCCCAGGTTTGCATCCAGTCCACAACTTTGTTGTCGTTAGGACGGTAAACACCGACGCCAGGATTATGAACGCCAAAAATACGTGCGCCCAGCTCTAGCGTTAGGAAGTGCAAACCAATTAGCAATACGCCTTTGCCTTCCTGCTGAGCTTTAGCGATGTTTTCTAAGCCTTCAGCTTTGCACCAGCGATTAATGCGCCAAGTTGGCCAAAACCAAGCCATACCGGTTTCAATGAGCCCCATACCAACGGACTCAAAATTTTTGGCAACTTTTGCTCTACGCTCAGCTTCACTCATTTCGGGGAAGCAAAGCTCTAAATTGCGTAGAGAAATTTTTACCCGGCGTTTCATAAATTTCATCGCAGTTCTACCTAACCACGTTCCAAATTTATACAGCCATGGATAGGGCAGAAGCACTAAAATGTAGAGTACTCCCAGCCCCAACCAAGTTAACCAGTAACGTGGGTGCAGTAATTCGCGCTCGAATTTCGGGTAAACATGATTGTCAGCCATAACGGGGAAATCAGAACCTCGCTGAATGAATTAAGGTTCTATTGTATACATAAATTACGTGGAGTTGCAGTCAGCGAGCAGCCACAACCCGTAAGAAGGGTGTAATAGAAATAGCGCTGGGTGTGATAATATCGCGCACAATCTTAGTCTTTTTTGGAGTCCGGGGATGAAAGTAACCCTACCTGATTTCCGTCATGCCAACGTTCTGGTTGTGGGTGACGTCATGTTAGATCGCTACTGGTATGGACCTACTAGCCGTATTTCACCTGAAGCACCGGTACCGGTGGTTAAAGTGGATACCGTTGAGGAGCGTCCAGGCGGGGCGGCCAACGTGGCAATGAACATTGCGTCGCTTGGCGCGAATGCTCGTTTGGTAGGTTTAACCGGTATCGATGACGCAGCAAGAGCGCTAAGTGCCAAGTTGGGCGAAGTTAACGTTAAATGCGATTTCGTGTCCGTGCCGACGCATCCAACGATCACTAAACTGCGTGTTTTATCGCGTAATCAACAGCTGATTCGTCTCGACTTTGAAGAGGGTTTCAGCAGCATTGATCCTCAGCCAATTTTTGAAAGAATTCAGCACGCATTGCCAAAACTGGGCGCGTTAATTTTATCCGATTATGCCAAAGGGGCATTAAATTCGGTCCAACAGATGATTCAATTAGCACGTGCGGCGAATGTTCCTGTGCTGATCGATCCTAAAGGTACCGATTTTGAACGCTACCGAGGTGCAACGCTGCTAACGCCAAATCTGTCTGAGTTCGAAGCCGTGGTAGGCCGTTGTAAAACCGATGAAGAATTGGTTGAGCGTGGTTTGCAATTGATGCGTGAATTTGATCTCACAGCGCTGCTAGTTACGCGTTCTGAGCAGGGCATGACCTTGTTGCAGCACGACCAGCCACCGTTGCATATGCCGACGCAGGCGCAAGAAGTGTATGACGTGACCGGTGCTGGCGATACAGTGATTGGTGTTCTGGCAACGGCAATCGCCGCGGGAACGTCATTGGAAGAGGCTTGCTTCTTAGCCAATGCGGGCGCGGGCGTGGTGGTGGGCAAACTGGGAACATCTACCGTTTCACCTATCGAGCTGGAAAACGCCATTCGTGGGCGCAGCGAGACGGGCTTTGGCGTGATGAGCCAAGAAGAGTTAAAAGCCGCCGTTGCTAATGCTCGTCAGCGTGGCGAAAAAGTCGTGATGACTAACGGCGTCTTTGACATTCTGCATGCGGGACATGTTTCTTATTTGGCTAACGCACGCAAATTAGGCGATCGACTAATCGTTGCGGTAAACAGCGATGCATCAACCAAACGCTTGAAGGGTGAAGAGCGTCCGGTCAATGCGTTAGCACAGCGTATGATCGTACTGGCTGCGCTAGAAGCCGTGGATTGGGTTATCTCATTTGAAGAAGATACGCCGCAGCGCATTATTTCTGAGGTATTGCCTGATCTGTTGGTTAAAGGCGGTGACTACAAGCCTGAAGATATTGCAGGTGGGAAAGAAGTGATCGCTGCCGGTGGTGAAGTGCGTGTGCTGAATTTTGAAGATGGTTGTTCAACCACCAACATCATTAAAACAATTCGTCAGGGCCACGAATAATCCCCCGATGAACGCTAAGCGGAACATATTGTGAGCGGATTAAAGCAAGAGCTAGGGCTGGCTCAGGGAATAGGATTGTTATCTACATCGCTGTTAGGCACGGGTGTCTTTGCTGTGCCTGCATTAGCGGCGCTGGTGGCCGGCAATGATAGCCTGTGGGCATGGCCGATTCTTATTATCCTCGTGTTTCCGATCGCGATTGGTTTCGCTGCGCTAGGGCGTCACTTCCCAAGTGCGGGCGGTGCCGCTCATTTTGTCGGTATGGCATTTGGGCCGCATATGGCGCGAGTGACCGGTTGGCTGTTTCTTTCCGTTATCCCCGTTGGTTTACCTGCGGCGCTGCAAATTGCGGCGGGTTTTTGGCAGGCTATGTTTGGCTGGCATGGCTGGGAGTTGCTGCTGGTGGAAATCGGCACGCTGATGGTGGTGTGGTTTCTGGGCACCCGCGGAGCGGGTTCCAGCGCGAACTTACAGACGTTGATCGCCGGACTGGTGATGGCTTTGGTTGCGGCCATTTGGTGGCGCGGCGGAATATCACCGGCGGAAATTCCATTCCCGACTCCAGAAGATGTCAGCCCTCAGAACCTCTTTTCTGCATTGGCCGTGATGTTTTGGTGCTTTGTCGGATTAGAAGCTTTTGCCCATCTGGCCTCTGAGTTTAAAGATCCCGAACGTGATTTTCCGCGTGCATTGATGATCGGCTTGCTGCTGGCAGGCGTGGTGTACTGGGGTTGTACGGTCGCGGTTTTGCATTTCAATGCCTTCGGCGCGGAAAAAGCCGCAGCGGCGTCACTGCCGGGGATCGTCGTACAGCTATTTGGTCAAAAAGCGCTATGGATCGCCTGTATTATTGGCTATCTGGCTTGTTTTGCTAGCCTTAATATTTACACCCAAAGCTTTGCTCGCCTGGTTTGGTCACAGGCGCAACTGAAACCACAAAGCCGTTTGGCGCAGCTTTCGCCGCGTCAGGCACCGGTCAACGCGCTGAATGTTGTACTTGGCTGCTGTTTACTGTGCGCGGTGGGAATTTATGCACTAGGTGTGGCGTTGGATGAACTGATTATTTATGCCAACGGCATTTTTATCATGATCTATCTGCTGTGTATGCTGGCGGGTTGCCGTCTACTGAAAGGACGTTCACGTCTGATGGCGGCCATAGGCAGCCTATTGTGTTTGTTATTGCTCTATATGGTTGGCTGGAAAAGTATTTATGCGATCGTAATGCTAGCTGCACTATGGGCACTGTTACCTCGGCGTGCGATGGAAAACGGATTAAACTCCCATTAGCTCTCGAGCTGAGCAGCAATAAAAACGGAAGCCTAGGCTTCCGTTTTTGCGTTTATGTTCGACTCGTTTATTCAGCGTCTTTTGTCGCGGGTGCTTCGATTGCTGCCAGTTTTTCTTCTAACGCAGCTAAGCGCTGTTCCATCATCGCCAGCTTTTCACGCGTGCGCAGCAAAACCTGCGTTTGTACGTCAAACTCTTCGCGATTCACTAAATCCATGCGATTAAATTGTGCCTGCAGGATTTGGCGGATTTTTTTCTCGACATCATCCCCGAACTCGCGCAGTCCTTTTGGCATGGATTCATGCACCTGACGGGCAATCTGTTCAATTTTCTTCGGGTCAATCATGGCGTGTTCCTTGGTCGTTATGGTCATGCGTTAGGGCTTAAGAACCACTATCAGAACGAATGACGATGATATTGAGCTGATGCACAATAGCAGAGCTATAGCTGCATAGTGTAATGCGAGTTGGCGAATGGATAAACCTCTGTGATCGCTCTTGGATAATCTGGAATGACGATTGCCCAAACTAATCATTAGCGTTATAGTTGACCTGCTTATTCTCAGGGCGGGGTGGAAGTCCCCACCGGCGGTAAATTTATGCATAACGCATGCCTTTCACGGCAAGCGCAGCATAAAAAGCCCGCGAGCGCTTATGCCGCAAGGTGTAAGGACAGCAGATCCGGTGTAATTCCGGAGCCGACGGTTAGAGTCCGGATGGGAGAGAGTAACGATACCTGTTGGGTTTGTCCCACTCGCGTTATTAGGCGCGTTAGCCGTAGGCTTACGTTTGCCACTCCTCAAAGCTGCCCTGATTCTGGTAATCCATATAATTAATGAGGTTTTTTTACCATGAATCAGACTTTACTTTCCGATTTCGGTACTCCGATGGAACGTGTTGAACGTGCGCTGGCTGCATTGCGTGAAGGCCGCGGCGTTATGGTGCTTGACGATGAAAATCGTGAAAACGAAGGCGACATGATTTTCCCTGCTGAAACCATGACTGAAGAACAGATGGCGCTGACCATCCGTCACGGTAGCGGCATTGTTTGCCTGTGCATCACCGAAGAGCGTCGTTTGCAGTTAGATCTGCCGATGATGGTCAGCAACAACACCAGCCATTACGGCACCGCATTCACCGTGACTATCGAAGCCGCTGAAGGCGTGACGACCGGCGTTTCTGCCAAAGACCGTTTGACTACCGTGCGTGCCGCAAGCGCTGAAGGCGCTAAGCCTTCTGACCTGCATCGCCCTGGTCACGTGTTCCCGCTGCGCGCTCAAAACGGCGGCGTTCTGACTCGTCGTGGTCATACTGAAGCAACTATCGATCTGGTGACTTTAGCGGGATTCCGTTCTGCGGGCGTACTGTGTGAACTGACCAATGACGACGGTACTATGGCACGTGCGCCAGAAGTGATTGTGTTTGCTAACAAACATAACATGCCAGTCGTGACCATCGATGATTTGGTGGCTTACCGCCAGTCTCAAGAAAAAATCGCGAGCTGATTTTTAGCTCTGCACGAAAAAGGACAGCCTAGGCTGTCCTTTTTGCTATTTGGAGATGGGAGAGTCTTAACCGAGCGGGCTGCTTTGTAACAGCGTCAGGCTAAATCCCATCACCGTCATACCGCACAGCACGCCATAGCTTGGGTTATTCTGCGGATCAATCTCTTTGGCTAGCGGCATCAGTTCGTCTACCGATAGCGCCACCATGATACCCGCTACCATTGCCATGATTGAGGCCATTAACACCGGAGATATGGCCGGCCCCAGCAAGAAGAATGCCAGTAACCCACCTAAAATTTCGGCGAAGCCCGAAACGCTGGCCCACCATAGCGCCTTAGTTTTTGAGCCCGTGGCGGCATAGACCGGCCCAGCAACCGCTAAGCCTTCAGGAATATTGTGAATGGCAACCGCGAGCGCAATACCCATGCCTAATTCAAGGTCGGAGCTGGCGGTGACAAAGGTGGCAATGCCTTCTGGAAAGTTATGCAGGCTAATGCCGAGCGTTAGCAGCATGGCTGTACGGCGCAGGTTGCGTGTTTTCCCTGCCTTAGGCGCATCCATCAGGTCATGTGCATGCTGGTGCGGCAACATTCTGTCCAACATGAAATAGCCCACCAGACCAATGATAAACATGCCATAGCCAAGCATCGGTGACATGCCTTGGGTATCCAGCGCGGCGGGTAACATTTCCATCAAAGAAATCAGCAGCATAATCCCTGCGGCAAAGCCAAGCGCAAACGCTAAAACCCGGTTGGAGGGTTTCTGTCCGATAATGGCTAATAACGCGCCGACAAATGTGGCACCGCCAGCTAGCAAAGTCAGAATAAGTGGAACTGACATAGCGCCTCCTTGTTGATAATGATTCCTATTATTGTTTTAACCTATCTTTAAGTAAATAGCGAATACAAAGTTATTACCAATGACTCTAATAACTCAACCCCTCTGGGTCTGATATTCAAATTTACTGACAATCATCATCATGGTTATCCGGCAGACGATCGAGATAAATCTGAGTAATGTATAACCATTCGGAGGCGATGCTCTCCGCCAGACTAAGAAAAGGATAATGTTATGACTACCTCTCGTATGCCTGCGCTATTTCTCGGTCACGGTAGCCCGATGAACGTGCTGGAAGAAAATGACTACACCACGGCTTGGCGCGAGTTAGGTAAAACGTTGCCGCGTCCGAAAGCGATTGTTGCTGTTTCTGCGCATTGGTACACCCGTGGTACGTTTGTCACGGCGATGGAACAGCCGCGGACGATCCATGATTTTGGTGGATTCCCACAGGCCCTGTTCGATACGCAATATCCAGCGCCGGGTTCGCCTGAACTCGCTCGTCGAGTACAGGAATTACTGGCGCCAGAAATGGTGCATTTGGATACCAGCGAATGGGGTTTGGATCACGGTACTTGGGGCGTTTTGATCAAAATGTATCCAGATGCCGATATTCCGGTGATCCAACTGAGTATTGATGGTACTCAACCCGCGGCTTATCACTATGAACTAGGCAAGAAACTCGCCGCCTTGCGCGATGAAGGCGTGATGATTGTCGCGAGCGGAAACGTGGTACATAACCTGCGAATGGTTAAGTGGCAGGGCGAAGCGGAACCTTATCCGTGGGCATTCAGTTTTGATAATTTTGTGCGTGAGAATCTGGCACATAAAGGCGAAAACCATCCACTGGTTAACTTTATGCAGCATGAAGGCGCTGAATTATCTAACCCATCGCCGGAGCACTTCCTGCCGCTGTTATATGTGCTTGGCGCATGGAACGGTGAAGAGCCGATTTCTGTGCCGGTGGACGGCATTGTGATGGCGTCGCTGAGTATGTTATCGGTCGTCGTGGGATAGTACCCGCAAACGAAATTCCTCCCCTGCAAAGGGGAGGATTACGATAGGGTCAGTATGCGGAAGTTAGCGACTGGCCTTCTTCTTCAAAAACACCCACATCAGAGCCAACCAAAGCAGCCCGCTGATTAATCCATACAAATTAAAGATCCCACTTCCCTGCCAGAGATAAATACGTTTTGCGATTTCGATGCCCAAGGCATAAATGCCAATGGTGGTCATACCGAGCGCGGCGGCAACGGTGCCTTTGCGCATATCGCTGGCAAACAGCGTGAGGCGATATAATCCTGCGTTAATCAATCCTGTGCCGAAGGCGTAAAGGCTTAAACCGGCAATGGTCCAAAGGTAAGCATGCGGGGTAAACAGCGTGCCGAAAGTGGCCAGTGCCAGACCGGCAATGATCGGCGCTGCGCCGAGCCACAGCGGTTTTTCAATCGACATCTTTCCTGCGATGCGTGCCAGCACTAAATTGCCCATGATAAGGGCAACAAAAATAGGCACCTGCAACCAGCCATATGCCACTGGCGTCAGCCCTTCACCATCGATCAGTATCACCGGAGAAATCGCGACCCACGCCAACAGCGGCAGGGCCGAAAAACCGATTGATGCCGCACCACAGACAAAACGCAGATTGCCAAATACCTGTCGATAATCTGCCAGCAGGGAGGTTAAGCGTAATTTTTCGCCCTGCGACTGCGCGGTTTCCGGCATCGCTTTCCATAGACCGAGCCATGCAATAAATGCCACTAAGGCAAATACGGCAAACATGCTTTTCCACGGTGCGAATTGAATAAATGCCGCACCGGCCAGCGGGCCAATCAATGGCGCTATCAAGGCCACGTTGGCCATTAATGCCATCAGCTTGATACTGAGCGTTTGATCGAAGGCTTCTTGCACGGCGGCATATCCCACGGCGCCGATAAAACAGAGGCTGATACCTTGGATAAAGCGCATCAGAATAAATTGTTCAATGCTGTTGGTGAATAGCGTAGCGATACAGGCGGCAACAAACAGCATCACGCCGGTCAGCATCACCGGGCGGCGGCCAACGCGGTCAGAGAGTGGCCCAAGCAGCCATTGCAGCATCATGCCACCGAATAAATACGCGGTTAATGAGGTTGGAACCCAGCTCACATCGGCATTGAAATCACGCACCACATGAATCATGCCCGGTTGGATCATGTCGTGGGCGATGTAGGTTGCGAACTCGAACAACACCAGTGCGAGCGGAAACAGCACGGCACGGCGAGTTAGCTTAGAAGCAGCAATATAGGATGACATGTCGGGTGATTACTCGGTTTATGTAAAGAGTTTGCCCCTGCGTTCCCAGTGAAAAAGAAACGGCAGGGGCTATAGTCGTTCAATTCTGATTTTCGGGGGAGCGTAGGATGCGTTATATAACCGCACCCTGCGATAAACCCGTCTATCTTTTTGTGTCAGCGCCAGTCACGTCGAGCGCTATTTAAAAGTCACCAATGGGTTATCCAACTGGCCCGCAAATTTCAGATTTTGTGATGGATCGCTGAGGTTGATCATCTGGCGATTGTTAGCCAATTGGAGGCGATTCAAACAAGAGTGCGTGAAGGCAGGGCTGAACATATCGTAGCGCTCGAAACGTTCGGCCAGCTCAGGATGCGCTCGCTGATAATCCGTCACGCATTCGGTCACGCGCTGCCAGAATTTCTCCTGTGGGTAATTTCCCTGCTCATGCAGAATCGCAGCCATAAAGCGGAAGAAGCCGTCGAACACATCGGTAAAGATCGATAGGATTTTAAGCTCGTCGGGTACGAATACCGCAACGCGTTTGGCTTTTTCTGGCAAATCGGCATCGGGATCCATCACCACGATCTCTTCGGCGATATCTTTCATAAAGACATGCACCGGGGTATGGTTTTCCAGCACGAGGATCAGGTTTTCACCGTGTGGCATGAAGGCCAGATCGTAGGTGTATAAGCAGTGCAGCAGCGGGCTGAGATAGCTTTGCAGATAGCGTTTCAACCATTCGCCGGTCTCTAAGCCAGAAGCCTGAATCATGGCTGGTAGTAACGCATTGCCATCGCGATCCTGATGCAATAGGGCCGCCATTGTCATAACACGCTGGTTTGACTGAATCAACGCCAGCGGGCTTTCGCGCCACAGCGCAGCCATCATTTTTTTGTATGGCGTATCGCCGCTCACCGCGCTTTCGTAATAGTGATTACGATAGCCGATGGTCGCCACTTCGCGCAGCATACGGAAACCATAATCACGCAGGCAACTGTCGTTTTCGATAAGCTCGGCCAGCCATTCGTTGATGCCCGGCGTTGTCGCCATATAGTACGGAGACAGGCCGCGCATAAAGCCCATATTGAGGATCGAAAGCGCAGTTTTTACATAGCGTTTGCGCGGATGACTGGTATTGAAGAAGGTGCGGATGGACTGTTGAGCCTGATAGTTATCATCGCCAATACCCAGATAAACCAGTTCACGCTTGGCAATGTCGGGGGCGAAGATCCCCGTCAGCTTATTTTGCCATTGCCATGGATGCACGGGCATAAAGATATAGTTATTCGGATCAAGATCCTGAGCGATCAATTGCTGAGTGAAACCGTCAACGATGCTTGGCGTGAGCTCTTCTTCCAGTAGCTGTTGGTAACTGAGTTCATCGATGCTGGCGAAATGCGCTTTGCTTTTGTGAGCAGCAAGCCAAACAAAGTTGATTGGCGCTGCGGCTTCTGGCGCATAGGCCTGATAATCAAACGCATCAAAACCAATACGACCATTGTTTGCCACAAACGCAGGGTGGCCTTCCATCATGGCGCCTTCTAGCGTTTGGAAATCAGCCTCGAGCAGATGCTCAATCAAAACTCCTTCGCGCAGATGTTTAAAGGCGCTGCTGTATAAGGTGCTGGTGATTTCTTCCATATAGGTGGGCAGCATTTCCTGTGGAATGCCCAGCACGTCTTTGAATTCAATGATAAAGCGAAGCGAGTCCAGCTCTTGCTCAACGCCATTTTGTGTTTTTTGAATAGAGTCAGCATCAATGGCCCAGTGTTCCAAGGCTAGGCGACGTGCGCGAAAGTGATAGATCACTTCGTCTTGTGGCGCAGCCAGTTGGTAATCGGCCATTTCATCGGCTGACGTTGGCTGGCTAACGCATTCAGGCGTAAATAGACGCTCATGTGCAAATTCGGCAATCGCCTTGCGCACGTGTAGACGGTTGGCTTTACTCCACAGTTCGGGGGTCAGGTGAGCGATAACGTGACGGTTTTGTTCTGCCACAGGCAAATGAGAAAACTGAGTATGAGCGGTCATGCGTGGGTCTCCTGACGGGAAACAGAATGGAATTGTGCATCATGGCGCAGTGCAGCAGCGTGCTGCTCGCGATCGCAGAACGCTAGCCATGCGGTTTTGTTCGCGAGTTCGATTTGATGTTGATAGACGAAGCCAGCGCGTTTGTTCAGACGATGGATTTTCTCATTACGCACATCGGGTTCGACCACAATGCGAGCAACGCGCTCATCGCTAAACATGAATGCCACAATGGTTTGGAATACGGCCCAGGTAAAACCGCTGACCGGTTTGTCTGCTGGCGCGACCAAAATGTGCATACCATAGTCACTGTTTTGTGCCGGATAGCATTGGCCAACCGGATCGTGAATCGCCTGATAGCGTTCCAATAGAAACGTCGGTTTGCCTTGATACACACCGATGAATGCACCATCGGGATGATGCTTAAGCAGATCGAGATAGAAATCCCGTACCTGTTCAACGCTTTGCTCCATCATTCCCCAATAGCGTGCGTAAGGTTGGCTAACCCAGCTATGCAGCAGCTCGGCATCTTGAACCGCATCCAGCGGACGTAGGGCAAAATCGCCCACGTTTTCCACCTGATGCTTAAATATATAACTCATAGCAAATCTCCGGTTTGCGGGGCGGCAAACTGTTGGAACGCAATTTGTTCTTCAATCGGGTAGTGTTCGGTTCCGGTGATCTCACGCAGGATCCATGAGTTGCGGTAGCAGGCCATACCAAGATCGGGAGTGACGAAACCGTGAGTATGCAGCTCGGCGTTTTGCACGAAGATCTCTTGGTGCTGTGTATCGATTGAGTAGTTGCGGGCAACGTCGTAACGGCCTTTTTCATCCCACGCGATCCGATCATGGATCGGTTGTAAAAATGCAGGCGGCTGGTGGCGATATCCGGTGCACAGGATCACTGCCTCGCTGTCGATGGCGAAGTGTTGATCCTGTTCATGCTGATGCAGCGCCAGATTCAAGGTTTTATGGTTAGCGGTATTTTGTACGCCGGTCAGGGCGGTATTGGTGAATAAGCGGGTATTCACATGACCGTCCAAGCGTTTGATGTATAGCAGATCAAAAATGTCGTTAATTAGGCTGCTGTTGATGCCCTTGTAAAGCTGCTGGCTTTGCATATTAAGCTGGTCACGCTTTTCTGCGGGCAACTGGTGGAAGTAGTCCACATACTCCGGCGATGTCATTTCCAGCGTTAGCTTGGTGTACTCCAGCGGGAAGAAGCGCGGCGCGCGAGTGACCCAGTTTAGCTGATAGCCATACTTATCAATCTCAGAGAGGAGGTCGTAGTAAATTTCTGCCGCGCTTTGCCCGCTGCCTACCACCGTTATAGAACGGCGGGTTTGAAGCTCTTCCTTGTGATGCAAATACTGGCCGGAATGCACCATTCGTTCGGCAAATGGCTGGCAGCACTCAGGGATAACCGGCGAAGGGCCGGTGCCAAGCACCAGATGGCGCGTTTCAAACTTTAACTTCTTACCGTTGCGGGTATCGCTGCAATGCACCTGATAACAGCGGCTATCCTGATCGAACTCCACGCGCTCAACTTTGGTATTGAATCGCAGGTTGCTCAGGCGCTCTGTCGCCCAACGGCAATACTGGTTGTACTCTTTGCGCATCAAAAAGAAGCTTTCGCGAATATAAAACGAGTACAGACGTCCCTGTTGTTTTATGTAGTTCAGGAAACTCAGTGGGTGCGTTGGATCTGCCAGCGTCACCAGATCGGCCATAAACGGCGTTTGCAGATGAGCGCTTTCCAGCATCATGCCAGGGTGCCAGTCAAAGCCTGAATTTTGGTCAAGAAACAGCGCGTTTACCTGCGACAGCGGCTGCGTGAGGCATGCTAACCCAAGATTAAATGGCCCAATACCAATGGCGATAAAATCATAAGGTTGTGTCGCAGCCTGCTGCTGAGAGGATAAGGAGAACTGGGTCATAGATCTTACCTTAGATTATTACGAGGAGTACAAATTCGATGCTCAGCATTTATCCAGATTTCTAGATGGCGGATACGGGTTGTGAATCTGGCGCTAAATCGCCAATAAATTAATTTAAAAGGTGTTTTTATTCAGGGATGCCGAAATGCCCGGCATCCCTATTTTTTAGAGGTACTTAGAAGGAATATTTCACGCCAACCACCACGGAGCGCTCTGCACCGAACCAGCAGTTATTGCTGTCGTAGCAGCTTGCGACGTAGCGCTTGTCAGTGATGTTATTCACCGCCATTTTCAGCGTGGCGTTATCCAGCGCAGGCGTTAGGTTACCTAACTCATATGACGCAGCCATGTCATACAGCGTAACGGCTGGCAACTGCTCAGTATTACTCTGGTTAGCTTCCATACGACCGATGTAACGGATACCGGCACCGACGGTGAGCCCGCGCAGGAAGGTATCGTCAATGGTGTAGTTAGCCCATGCGCTAGCGTTGTCTTTAGCCGTTTGTACCGGACGGTTGCCGATCAACGCTTTGTTAGCATCTTCGGTAATCTTCACGTCGGTATAAGCGTAGTTCGCCGTCAACAGCAGGTTTTCCAGCGGGGAAGTGCGCAGTTCAAACTCGTAGCCTTTCGACTCGATTTCGCCACTTTGATACTTCTCGTAGGGATCAACGCCGTTCGGATTAGAGGTCAGCGCATTCTCTTTTTTGATATCAAACACAGCGGCCGTGAAGATGGTGTTCTGGCTTGGTGTGGCAAATTTCACCCCACCTTCCCACATCTTGCTGGTTTCTGGTTTGTAAGAGCCACCGCTTTTGTTACGCCCAGCTAAAGGCTCAAAGCCTTCAGAGTAAGCAACGTACGGGGAGATGCCGTTTTCAAAGTGGTACATCGCGCCATAGCGCTGGGTGTATTTGCTTTGAGAGAAAGTTTCATCTGTATTGGCACCGTATTGCAGGCCGTAGGTGCGCTTCTCGTATTGGTCATAACGACCACCGGCCAAGATGGTCAGCTTGTCGAGATCGATAGAGTCCTGCCAGTAGTAGCCGTTCTGGTGCATTGAATAGCGCACGTTGGTGGCCAGTGACGGATCCCAGGCAATATTGCCGCGGTTAATTTCGTGGTTATTGCGATCGAAGATATCGATGCTTGGCGCAGCGGCATCCTGATACTCGGTTTTGTTGTTCTGCCACTGGTAATCGAAGCCCAGCAAAACATTGTGGCGTAGGAACGCGGTATCAAATTTACCGGCAATCTGGTTATCAATGTTGAAGGAATCCATGCTCTCATCGGTCATGTACATACGACGACCGAGAGTGCGGCCATCATCAGCAAGACCGGTGCTGTAGGTGTTTTCCTGATAGGCCGTGATATGCATAAAGCGGGCTTTCTGCGTGAAAGACCACTCATCGCTGAAGCGGTGATCGAACTGGTAGCCGACAGATTCTTGTTTACGCTTATAGGCTTCCCAATTGTGATCGCCCAGATAAACGTCAGTCGGCAGTTTGCCATAAGGAGAATACTTGAAGGTGCCTTCGCCTGGCAGAGAGGTATAAACGCCGGCATTAGGATCGTTCTGGAAGAAGGCTTGTAGCAACAGGCTATTGTTATCGTCGATATCCCAACGCAGAGAAGGCGCTAACAGATAGCGCTCATCTTTGGAGCCTTCGGCCTGCCCATCAACGGCACCGGCTAAGCCCACAAAGCGGTAGCTGACGTCGCTATCGCCAATTTGTCCGGTTGAATCGATTTTCCCTTCGCGACGATTATCGCTGCCGGTATCAAATTCTACGTCGGTATTTTGGTTTTTCTGTGGTTTTTTACTGATCATGTTGACGATACCGCCTGGTGAGGCGTTACCGTATAAAACTGATGCGGGGCCTTTCATGACTTCGATACGATCGAGCATGTAGGTATCAACTTGGCCTTGAATGTTCCATTCGTTGTAAGGCAGTTGTAGGCCGTCGAGATAGTTTTCGCTGTTTTTGAATCCACGAATGGTGAATTCATCAAAACGTGTGATGGCGCCACCACGGTTTTCAGTGGTTACGCCCGATACGTAGCGCAGCGCTTCGTTTAGTGAGCTGATGCCGCGCTCGTCGAGTTCTTGGCCTTCAACGGTGTTGATAGTTTGCGGAGTATCTTGCGCGGTCAGATCGGATTTTGTGCCGGTATTTTCGTAGCTTCCCAGCGGTGGGAGGCTGGATTTGGCGCTGACAACGATTTTGTCTGCATCGTCTGCTGCTGCGGTATTTGTTGCTGTATCTGCGAAGACGCTCAAAGGGAATACCAAACAACCGATTGGCAACGCCGCTTTCAACGAAGAGTTAATAAACGCTTTGTATTTCATCTAATTATCCCTGCTTGAAAAAGCACGAAGATCTAATAATTAATTGTGAGCAATCTGGCCATCGCCGGATGTTAACCAGTCAATGACATCGCTATATCAAATGCGATACAGAATGATAATTATTCTCGTTAGCTTTGGTAGCTTTTATTCAAGCAGAGGAGGGGAAACTATTTTTCTTTGTGATCTACGTCACGAATTCATGAGAGTAATTTAAGAATAACCATAAATAACTCAATGAAATTAATCGAGTAATGGTTATTAACAGGTAAGGTATTAATTCTATTTATATATAAGGCAGTCTAACCCACCGATGGGTGGGTTAGTGGCGAGGAGATCTTATTGAGTGATGCCAGCAGGTTGCTCAGCTTTTGGGTCTGCACCATAACGATTGGCGCCTGTAGTTCCTTCTTTGCAAAGCCAGACGAGTACAATGATTGGGCCGACAACGGGAATAAAACTAATGAAATAAAACCATCCTGAGCGCTCAATATCATGCAATCTTCTGACTATGACCGACAAGCTTGGAATGAAAGTAGCAAATATATATAAAACGGAGATACCCGTGATAAGCGAGCTTTCAGATGCGAGCATCAGTCCATACAGTATTAACCAAACGATGCAGTTAAAAAGGCTAAACATCCAATACTCTTTACGGCGAGCCCGGCCACTGAAGGTGGCGTAATTTTTTAATGCCTTGATATACCAATTCATTGAAAACATATCCTTTGTTTTTAAGTCGCATAAGGATACGTAATGAAGGGGGAATTCTTCTGACGCCGATCAAGAAAGCTATTACTTGATTTAGTAGTAATAGATAAGAATGTTTTAAGTTGACTCCGTCTTTCTAACCCAGCGTGAGCGGGCAATCACCACACTCTTTCATCTTAGGCAGCTTATAGCGTTGGCAGCAGGTACGGCGCTGAATAGTACCGTTACGCATCAGTACGGTGCGATAGAGTGGGTTGTCTTGGCCGTCGGGGAAAGAGGCGGAGAAAAAGAGAGCCTGTTCGAGCTGCGAGAAAAGCACATCACCAATCAGGGGACGTAATTCTCCTAAATACCAATGCATCACATAGCCAATATTGCTCCACATCAGCTTAGCGTTTAAAACGCCTTGGCGCGCAATGGCGTTTACTGCTGGAATCAGATGACGCTCAACTAAGGACACCATACGTTGTAGAGGAGTGCTGTTACGGGCGTCACCGGCTATTAACTGCGGATAATAGATAAATGCCTCAGGGCGTCCACTTTCATGGAAACGAACTTTGAACTGCCGAATATGTGGATCGAGAGGGGCTGATTGCTGAAGTAACAACAGCATCATTGGCGGCACCAATAACCCAAAATACCACTGCGCCCACAGGGATTCTAACGGTTTGGCTTCCGGCGTTTTATCAGGGTATTCAGCGTAGTGTTCTTGCTGATAGTTTGCCATGAGCTTGGCGTAGGTTTCTGCCGTTGACCATTGCATAGCAGATAAATCGTGGCTAGCTGCTGATTCATCGATCAAGAACGTGGTGAGAAAATGAGGGTAGTGCTGGCTAAAAAGCGCAGTGAGCTCTTCCGCTTCTGGCGGAAAAGCAGGAAAGACGGCTGGAAAGTAGGCATCAAATTCAGTCAGCGCAGTTATCTTCACCACAACACCCTAGAGATTAAGTATCAAAACGCAATAGTACTGATAACTATTATCAATCGCAAGATGGTGGTTGAACGAAATGTGTCATAGCGCTCATTTAGGTGAAAATTGAAAACTGGTGGTGATGGCTAAGCTAAATGACCAGCATAAACATCGTTGACGCCACAATGTCGGCAAGTAAAGGACGGTGAGTTACGTTACGGGACTATATTTTTTTTAATAATTTATCTTTTAATCAACATATCTACGAATAGGTTGTGCTTAGCTAGATAGAAATTATTTTCCTATCTAGCAGATTATAAAAAGAAATTAGGTTTCTTTTTGCAATAAAACTCTATTACGACCTTTCTGTTTTGATATGTACAGCGCTTGATCGGCACGCGTTATGGCATTTTCTAAATTATTGCCATGCATCTCTGAAAGCCCCGCTGAAATTGTTACCACGTTGCTTCCATTTGGCTGGTATTCATTGATTAACGCCAACTGTTCTACATGCAAACGAATATGCTCACATATTTGTATCGCGAGACTTTCAGACGCATCGCGTAAAATAAGTAAAAACTCTTCACCGCCATAACGAATGGCTAAATCTCTAGTACGAACGGCTTCTTTGATAATTTGAGCAATACTTTTTAATGCTATATCACCGTATTGATGTCCGTAGTGATCGTTATAGAGTTTAAAGAAATCAATATCTAACATGACAACAAAGTGTTTATGCTCAGTGTCACAATCGCTGCCCATATGATGGAACTGGAACTCGAGGCCACGGCGGTTAAGTAGCGTGGTAAGGGGATCAATCATGCTAAGATCGCTGAATCGCGCTCTGTCTTGCTCCAACTGAGTGACTAGTCTGCGTGTAAATGCCTCACGCCGCCGCGTCATTGCGTGATGCAATGACAACGCAATGATCGGTAATGTGAGAACGAATAAAATACGCGTCATATTGTGGAAATCTTCCAACACAATAACGGTTATTGCGACGGGAACGGCATTAAGGCAAAACGCTAATAAGTTGTCAGAAAGCGCGACGGCTGCAATAAAAAATATGCTGAACAGATTGATCAATAAAAACTCATGGCTGTTGGCGTCAACATGCTGATATTTAGCTGCTATATGAAACGACCATAGCAATCCTAGCAATAGAGAAGCAACGTTGAGCTTCAGCAGATATTTGTCGCGATGCCATATCAATGATATGGACGAGAATAGGCAAAAGACAAAAACGCCAATGCCTGCAAACGTATACGGCGGATCTGTCTGTAATGGATTGAGCAGCGCATAAAACGATGTAGCACCATTTAACAGGATAAATAGCAAGAATGTCATATGGCTTTTGCTATTTAATAGGTCGTCGTAGTTTTTTGCGTTCATTAAATAAGGCTCGTGACTGTCAATATCGCTCAAAATAAAAATAGAAAATGGCAGTAATATGTTAGCTGTTAGACAAGAATTTTCTTAGGGATGTCTGATGTGGCGATAAAACTAACAGCTTTGATCTAAGATGTCATGCGCTTGTAATCAATGTGGGTTATATCGCCTTTTTTTGAGTGAATATCGTACAGTGCCTTTGCATGTCCGGCCGATTTAATGCCTTTACACATACATAATTCATGGGTGAAACGGTCCATGACTCAGTATATGATATTGGGAATTATTATCATTTATGGTGCGGATTATGCTGATTGCTGCGATGGCGTTTCTGGTGGTGTGGGGGATAAGTTTATGGGTCTGCAAATCTCTTAGCGGGATTTGGGGGATAAGCTTGCCGACGTTAGTGCTACCCATGCTGATTGTTTCCAATCTGAATCTATCTTTTTTAAAAGGCATGATGGTGCTGGCCATGTTGGTCACGTTGGCGATGCTGTTTAATCCACGTCTGCGCAACTATGTGCTGCTTCCATCAGGGCTGGCTCTGGCGGGAGGGTTAGCGACAATTTCATTAAATTACAATTACTTTGGGATTTAATATGCGGGTATACGAGCGAGAAATTATTTGAATTGAAAGCGAATAGTAAAAGCGAATAGTAAAATAGAGGGATTTTAAGAAGACTCGCTGAGGAAGAAGAAACAATCTGTTGGTGCGAAGAGAGGGACTTGAACCCTCACGTCCGTAAGAACACTAACACCTGAAGCTAGCGCGTCTACCAATTCCGCCACCTTCGCACATCAGATTACTTTTCTGTACTGCAGTTTGACTATGCTCACCAGCTTGGTGCGAAGAGAGGGACTTGAACCCTCACGTCCGTAAGAACACTAACACCTGAAGCTAGCGCGTCTACCAATTCCGCCACCTTCGCAAGATGCTGTGAAGCATAAATCATCGTGGTTATTTGGTGCGAAGAGAGGGACTTGAACCCTCACGTCCGTAAGGACACTAACACCTGAAGCTAGCGCGTCTACCAATTCCGCCACCTTCGCATACCGTTTACGTCGCCTTGCAGCAACATAACCACGGAGGCGAATTCTAGAGATTTTCGCGGTTACGTCAACACTTATTTCCCCATCAATGCTTGTTTGATGCGCGTTTGCTGAAAATGTGGGCATTTATTTTGTAAATCACGATAGGACAATGAATTATCGTGATCAATAGCACGGCATGCAGAAAAGTCAGTGGGGCGCTGGTAAACCGAGGTTTACCAGCTAAAAGCAGAAATTAACGTTTTTTCTTGGCCATCGCAGCACGGCCTAAGCGTGCTGAATACACTTTGAAACGACCGGTCTGCGCCAGCACTTCGTGAGCGCCAAAAACATCGTCCAACAGCTGCGGATAAGGCAGGAAGGCGTTAGCCACGATACGCAGTTCACCACCAATTTGCAGCTGTTTAGCTGCGCCGCGGATCAGCGTTTCTGCAGCGGTTAAGCTGGTTTGCATGCCGTCATGGAACGGTGGGTTCGAAATGATCATGTCAAAGCGTCCGGTAATGTCGGAATAGACATTGCTGGCAATCACTTCGCCCTGAATATCGTTGGCGGCAAGCGTTGCACGGCTAGATTCAAGCGCAGCAGCGCTGACATCGCTTAGCGTCAGCTTAATTTTCGGTGACATTTTTGCCATCGCAGCAGACAACACACCTGCACCACAGCCGACGTCTAGAACTTTGCCTTTCATATGTGGTTCAAGCGAAGACAGCAGCAGATGGCTGCCGACATCCAGCCCGTCGCGGCTAAATACACCCGGTAAGGTGGCGATAGTCAGGCTGCCTGTCTGATAGTTTTCCCACCAGTCTTCGAGCTTGAAATCGCTCTGTTTTTCTAAACGACCGTGATACAAACCGCAGCGGCGTGCGCTGTCGATTTTATTCAGCGGGCCAAACGCTTCGATGACACCTTCGGCGCTACGCACGCCTGCGCGGTTTTCACCGACGATAAATAATTCAGTGCCAACCGGCAGCAAAGAGAACAGGTTTTGCAACTGGAACTGTGCTTCTTGCTTGCTCTTGGGCCAGTAGTAAATCAGGGTGTCGCAGTCGGCAACCAGTTCTGCATCAGCCGTCAGCCCAAACTGGCAGCGCTCTGCCATCGTGCGGCTCAACTGCTGCCAATGATGATACTGATTGGTGTGAACACGAACCTCTGCCGCTTCAAACTGTGCTGGCAGGGTATCTTGTAAATCGCCTGCAAAGAGGACTCGGCGTGATTCGAATTCCTCGCTGTGGCGCAGAATGACTTCGCTGGCAGGGGTAAATAATGACATTAAACGTGTTTCCTTAGGTTAACTAGCCGCGCAGTATATACCCAAACTACGTGGAGTTGCAGCCAACACCGCGCCGCTTCGTGCAACAAGGAGATTGAGCTTTAATGACGCGGGTTCGCTAGCTTTGCTAGAATACGCGGCAATATCGTTTCTTTAACGTCTCTTTGACACTTTAGCAGGACAGTATGGCCACCCGACGCGACCTTCTTTTACAGCAGCTTGGTATTACTCAGTGGGTGCTGCGGCGTCCAACGGCGCTGCATGGCGAGATTGCGGTGAGTGTACCTAGCTCGACCCGCTTATTAATTGTTTCCGCGGAGCCGATTTCTCCCGATGACGTTTTGTTGTGTGACGTTCTCAAGGCATTGATGCTTGCGCCGGATCAGGCGGTTATTCTCACGCCAGAACAGTACGCCATGCTTAATGATGGTGCAGAATATTATGTTTGGTGGCTAGGCGATCCTCCGGCTACCGAACGCGCAAGCGCTACGCTGCATTCTCCGGCGCTCAGTGCGCTTTACCATAACTCAGGCGCCAAACGCGCGCTATGGCAGCAAATTTGTCATGATGAACAACATTTCTTCCCTAAAGGGTGAGATCTCACCTCTCACCGAGGCTGATTTTAAAGCGGCTTTTGACATCGAATGTGCCAGCCACGCGTTTCCGTGGACGGAAAAAACGTTCCTCAGCAATCATGGGGAGCGTTATTACAATCTAAAATTAGAATGCGACGGAAAACTCGCCGCTTTTGCGATTACGCAGGTGGTGCTTGATGAAGCCACACTGTTCAACATCGCCGTTGCTCCAGAGTTCCAACGCAAGGGGCTTGGGCGTGAATTACTGGATGCGTTAATTGTAGGGCTTGAGGAAAAAGGCATCGTGACATTGTGGTTAGAGGTACGAGACTCTAACCGCGCAGCGATCGCGCTTTATGAGTCGCTTGGCTTTAACGAAGTTTCAATACGCCGCAATTATTACCCAACCGCCGATGGCCGCGAAGACGCCCGTATTATGGCGTTACCGCTGGGCTGATCTGCAAAACAACGATTTTGTTGTTATTTGCTGTAATTACAACTATTAAGTTGTATTCTGCGTGAAAAACAATTCATTAGTTGTTAATGGCATGATTAACAACTAATCTGTTGTTATTGTCTTACGCTGAGTTTATCGCCATGAAACACCTCTCTGAGCTACCCAGCCAGCTTAAACTGCGCCGGCAACAGCTCGATCTCAATCAAAAAGATATGCTGATGAAAATTGGCATGTCACAGCAGCAATACCAGCGTATTGAAGCGGGGGGCGATCCACGCTTGTCGACTCTACTTAGGGTGCTGGAAGGGATGGATTTGGAGCTGATGCTGGTACCGCGGGATAAAGTTATTGCGGTGGACGAGTTGCTCGCTGTCAGCTTGAAACCAACGGCTTCGGAGGCGCAAACTCAGCCTCAGAATGAGGATTTGCAAGATATTCTGCGTAAATTAGAGGACTAGCGGTGATGAGGCAAACGGAGTCCGTTCAGGCATTAGCGTTGTATCTCAACCAACAACGGGTTGGGGTTCTGACACATTATGCGAGCA
This sequence comes from Hafnia alvei, assembly GCF_034424155.1. Taxonomy (NCBI): domain Bacteria; kingdom Pseudomonadati; phylum Pseudomonadota; class Gammaproteobacteria; order Enterobacterales; family Hafniaceae; genus Hafnia; species Hafnia alvei. The sequence goes on from NZ_CP139992.1 coordinate 665,358, forward strand.
GTCATAATATTCTGACCTTTGATCCTGAATATGCCGCGTTGCCACCCTCGGTTCGTCCTATTCTTACGTTACAACAAGTCATCAATCCTCACTATTTACAGTTACCGCTCAGGGCGAGCATGAGATTGCCGCCGGTGCTGTCTAACCTCCTTTCTGAAGGGGCGTTACGAGACTTAATGACGCGAACGTTAAAGTTGCACCATGACGCCGAGTTTCCGCTACTTGCTTATACCGGTGGTAATTTGCCCGGTGCGCTTATCGCTAAACCTCTCACGTTGGGTGATATTCCTGCATGGGCGTTGTCTGCTCGTGGTGAACGCTTAGAAGCGGTTCAGATTGAGCTTCGCCATCAGGCGGATAAGTTTTCTTTGGCCGGTGTGCAGATGAAATTTTCCGCTCAAAGCCGAGACAACCGCTTTAATGTCAGTGCAGACACCGATGGCGATAGCTGGATTATCAAAACGCCTTCAACGATTCATGCCCACGTACCGGAGAATGAATTTACGGCGATGACGCTGGCAAAGGCGATTGGCGTTGAGATCCCAGAAATTAAATTAGTCGAACTGTCTCAGCTAGATAATTTACCCAAGATCAATCTACCGGATGAACGCTATGCATATGCCATTCGCCGGTTTGATCGCGGTGAAACGGGCAGAATACACACCGAGGATTTTGCACAGATATTGGGTGTCTATCCACATGAAAAGTATGGTCGCTATAACTATGAAATGGTGGCTGCCTTGATGTACCGGTTTGGTGCAGGTGGTTTGGCTGATGTACAGCAAATGGCCCGTCGTCTGCTGGCGAATATTTTGCTGGCCAACGGCGATGCTCATTTAAAAAACTGGACGATGATCTACCGCGATACTTTAAATGGTCGGCTATCTCCGGCCTATGATATTGTGACGACGTTACCTTACGTTGCAGGTGAGGACAGCGTTGCCTTAAATATGGCAAAAGAAAAACGCTGGCAACACATTGAACTATCGACCTTTGAACGCTGGACTGAGCGCGTTCAAATTGCTTGGCCCGCCATTGCGGTTCATTTGCAAGATGCTATTTCAACAGCACGGCAAATTTGGCCTTCTATGCTCGAAGAATTGCCAATGAAGGAGGAACATAAAATCGTATTAAAAAACCATTGGGCGAGCCTCTCTTCCGACTTCCGCATCGCTGTGCCTTAGCGCTTAAAAAACGATTGATTGTCTAACCTGACTAAATCAGGGAAAATAGCCCGCTATACCCGTCATACTTCGAGCCGCATGTGCGTTGGCTACGTTTGTTCACCCTAGTCACATAGTTATCTATGCTCCTAGGGATTCACAAACTTGCCGCCTTCCTGCAACTCGAATTATTTAGGTTATAACCCTTTTTATTCCCGCTTTGCGTAACAATAAATCGCCTGAATTACGGGCGTTGGCGCAGGGTGGCTAACGATAGAACGTAAAAACATGTCTCCTAGTGAATACGCTCGCGAAGTGGCTAAACGCCGCACTTTCGCAATTATTTCTCACCCCGATGCCGGTAAAACCACGATCACTGAAAAAGTTCTGTTATTCGGACAGGCTATTCAGACCGCGGGTACGGTAAAAGGGCGCGGCTCTAACCAGCATGCTAAATCTGACTGGATGGAGATGGAAAAACAACGTGGTATTTCGATTACCACCTCGGTGATGCAGTTCCCTTACCACGATTGTTTGGTAAACCTGCTCGATACCCCAGGGCACGAAGACTTCTCTGAAGATACCTATCGTACCCTGACCGCCGTTGACTGCTGCTTGATGGTTATCGATGCGGCAAAAGGCGTCGAAGATCGTACCCGTAAGCTCATGGAAGTTACGCGCCTGCGTGATACGCCGATCTTGACCTTCATGAACAAAGTTGACCGCGAAATTCGCGATCCGATGGAGTTGCTGGACGAAGTCGAAAACGAGCTGCGTATTGTGTGCGCGCCAATCACTTGGCCAATCGGCTGTGGTAAATCGTTTAAGGGTGTTTATCACCTGTATAAAGACGAAACCTATCTGTATCAAACAGGTAAAGGCCACACCATTCAGGAAGTCCGCATCGTTAAAGGTTTGGACAACCCTGATCTGGATGCTGCCGTTGGCGAAGATCTAGCAGAGCAGCTGCGTGGTGAACTGGAGTTGGTAAAAGGCGCTGCCGCGGAGTTTGATAAGGACGATTTCCTTAATGGTGAATTGACCCCTGTCTTCTTCGGTACGGCTCTGGGTAACTTCGGTGTTGACCACATGCTTGATGGCTTGGTGGATTGGGCTCCTGCGCCAATGCCACGCAAAACCGATACCCGCGTGGTCAGCGCTGATGAAGAGAAGTTCACCGGTTTCGTGTTTAAAATTCAGGCCAATATGGACCCAAAACACCGTGACCGCGTAGCCTTTATGCGCGTGGTGTCTGGCCGTTATGAAAAAAGCATGAAACTGCGTCAGGTCCGCACGGGCAAAGACGTGGTGATCTCTGACGCCCTGACCTTTATGGCTGGTGACCGCTCACACCTTGAAGAAGCCTATGCGGGCGACATCATCGGTTTGCATAACCACGGCACGATTCAGATTGGTGATACGTTCACTCAGGGTGAAGATATGAAGTTCACCGGTATTCCGAACTTTGCGCCAGAGCTGTTCCGTCGCATCCGTCTGCGCGATCCGCTGAAACAGAAACAGCTGCTGAAAGGCTTGGTTCAGCTGTCTGAAGAGGGCGCGGTGCAGGTGTTCCGTCCAATTCACAACAACGATCTGATTGTGGGTGCGGTCGGTGTGCTGCAGTTTGAAGTGGTGGTAGCACGTCTGAAAAGCGAATATAACGTTGAAGCTATCTACGAATCCGTTAACGTATCAACCGCTCGTTGGGTTGAGTGCGATGACGTGAAGAAATTCGAAGAGTTTAAACGTAAGAACGAGCTGAACTTAGCGTTAGATGGCGGTGATAATTTAGCCTATATTGCGCCAACGATGGTCAACCTTAATCTGGCTAGCGAACGCTACCCTGAAGTGAAATTCCGCAAAACTCGCGAGCATTAATCGTTTTGTTCGTGTAATTTTTCTGCTGAATTTGCTGATAAACCGCACTCATGTGCGGTTTTTTTATACCCAAAATTCGCAGAATCGTCTTAATAAGCCGCTTTTTTGCACAAAAAAACGCCGGTTATTGTGATCTAAACTGCATTTTTTTGTTACTGGGCTATAGTTAATCCAGTAGCGCATGACACCGAGAATTAATCGATTTGATTAGATTAGTTTTACAGTCGAGTGCTTCACCAAGGTAAAGCGAAAAGCATAACGTATTGATTTTAAATCAGCAGACTAACGATTGATAGTTTGAAAAATGGATGATGGTGTGGTCTACAAGACGTGTTTTCATACTGTGATTTGTTAATCGTTTGTTTGTTAATTGCTGGTTTTAACTGCTTCTTGCTGAGCCGATGGTGAACGATAGGCTACGTTTTTAAGCATTAGCACAGCGAGTCTCCGATGAGACGATGTGATTAAGGGCTGAAAGAAATACGGCCCACGGCGTTAAGCCGTTACTGAAATCAAAAGGAAGAAATCGATGAAAAATACCAAGTTTGCACGTTCAATGATGGCAATTGTTTTAGGTTCTGTACTGGTTAGCGGTAGTGCTATGGCAGAAGAAACCTTAATGCAGAAAGCACAAAGCGCGGCTGACTCTACCGGTGCGAAAATCGATAGCTCCATGAAGAAAGTTGATGGTTACATGGACGATAGCGGGATTACCGCTAAAGTTAAAAGTGCATTGGTTGATGCCAAAGATATCAAAAGCAACGATATCTCTGTAAATACCAACAAAGGTGTCGTTACCCTGAACGGTTTTGTCTCTTCACAAGATCAGGCAGAACGCGCAGTGACTCTGGCGAAAGGTGTTGAAGGCGTTAAATCCGTGAGCGATAAACTGCACGTGAAAGACAGCACCAAGGCCAGCGTTAGCGGATACGCCAGCGACACGGCGATCACTAGCGAAGTAAAAGCGAAATTACTGGCTGATGACATCGTCCCATCACGTAATGTGAAAGTGGAAACCGAAAATAGCTTGGTACAGCTTTCCGGTACGGTGAAAACCAAAGCTGAATCCGATCGTGCTGAAAGTGTTGCTAGCGCGGTGGAAGGTGTAAAAAGCGTTAAAAATGATCTGACGGTAAAACAGTAATCTGCTTTCCCCGGACGAACCACGGCGTGGGGCGTTCGGTGTGATTACCTATGAGAAACAAAGACCTTTTAGAAACAAAGAGAAGAGCGTCGTTGGTCGACACTTCATTTTTATTTTAGGCAAGGTAAGGAGAGCATATGTTTCGTTGGGGAATTATCTTTTTAATCATTGCATTAATCGCTGCAGCATTAGGTTTTGGTGGTCTGGCCGGTACAGCGGCATGGGCAGCTAAAGTGGTGTTCGTAGTGGGTATTATTCTGTTCTTGGTCAGCCTATTTACAGGGCGTCGTCGTCCTTAGGTAAGGATACCTTTAGCGCTCATTGTTAGGACATTAGACATGAGCGATGGGGGTATCAACACCAAATCCGCCATCCATTTTGAATGGAAAGCACAAAAGGTTTGTAAATATGAACGGTGACATTGTTGTCGGTAAGTGGAAACAGATTCGCGGTCAAGTCAGGTCTACTCTGGCTGAATGGCTTGGCAGTGACGGCGAATGGCTTGCTGGCAACAATGATTGCCTCCTTGGATTGCTGCAAGAGGATTACGGAATTGCGCAAGACAGGGTATCCTCGGAGGATGTGAAGACTCATTGAGGATGGATGGTTGGGATACAGAATACCGATTACGCTGGGCAATATAGAGCCGCTAGCGTACAAACCCTACCAGCCGGGTAAAATTGCGCTGGTATGTGAAGGCGGCGGTCAGCGCGGTATTTTTACCGCTGGCGTGCTGGATGAATTTTTGCGCGCGCGCTTCAACCCCTTCGATCTCTATCTCGGCACTTCTGCTGGGGCACAAAACCTTTCCGCTTTTGTCTGTGGCCAACCGGGCTACGCACGACGCGTCATCACTCGCTACACCACTTCAATTGATTTTTTTAATCCGCTACGTTTTGTCCGTGGTGGGCACTTAATCGATCTTGATTGGTTAATTGAAGCTACCGCGAACGATCTGCCGTTAGCGATGGATTATGCGGAACAACATTTAGTCGATGGCCGCCAGTTATTGATGTGTGCCAGCCGCACTGAAGATTTCGCTCCTACCTATTTTCCTGCGCAGCGTAAAAATTGGCTCGATGTGATCAAAGCCAGCAGCGCCATCCCAGGATTCTATCGCTGGGGCGTGGAGCTTGACGGTGTGAGTTACCAAGACGGTGGGATCAGCGATGCAATTCCGGTGCGCGAAGCCCATCGACGCGGAGCCGATACCATAGTGGTGATACGTACCGTGCCATCGCAAATGTTCTACACGCCCAAATGGATGCGTCGAATGGAAGCTCTGCTGGGTGAAAGTAGCTTGCAGCAGATGGTCAAAATGATGAAGTACCATGAGAAAAGCTACCGTCGTATTCAGCGCTTCATTGAGAAACCGCCGGGTAAGGTGAAGGTGTTTGAAATCTATCCGCCGAAGCCGCTGGCGAGCCATGCGTTAGGGAGCAAAATTGCTGCCTTAAATGCGGATTATCATCTCGGACGCCGCTGCGGTCGCTATTTCTTAGCCACCGTTGGACATTGGCTATTGCCACGAGAAGATCAGCCTAATGTAGACAAACGGGCGTTCTCTCGTCGCCTACTACAGCCGTCAGATACTATTTCTCCTGAAATGCCGATTGTGGCGGCAACGCATTCGGCGGCTAAAAATGGCATTGTTCTGCCGGAACCGCAAACCAATATGGTGGCGGAGAAGTCCCTGATATTACCTGACAGCGTGCAACTGGATAAAAGTGCTCGGCAAACCACCATTGATCCGAGTACTGCAAAAAAAGCAGATAAACCGTCTTCGCAGGACAGTTCGACGTGACAGAACCTATGACTGATGCGCAGTTCGTTGATACTCACTGTCACTTTGATTTCCCGCCCTTTAGCGGTAATGAGTCCGAAAGCCTTGAGCTAGCCTACGCACAGGGAGTGCGTAGCATCATCGTTCCAACCATCAGCGCACAGCGCTTTCAGCAAGTTCTTGAACTAGCTAACCGTTACCCGATGTTGTACGCCGCGTTAGGTCTTCATCCGCTGTATATTGCCCAGCATCATGAGCAGGATATTGATGTTCTGGTGCAAGCATTGGCGCAGAAACCCAATAAGCTGGTGGCCATCGGTGAGATTGGCCTTGATTTGTTTATGGACGATCCACAGCTTGAGCGACAAATCTCGCTGCTAAAAGCCCAGCTAAAACTGGCTAAGCGATATGATTTACCGGTGATCCTGCATTCGCGTCGCTCCCACGATCAGTTGGCTCGTGAGTTGAGAAACGCAGCGGTGCCGCGATGTGGCGTTGTGCACGGTTTTTCTGGCAGCCTTTCTCAGGCACAGGCTTTCATCAAGTTAGGCTATTTTATTGGCGTTGGTGGCACGATAACCTACGAACGAGCGCAGAAAACGCGGCAGGTGATTGCCCAATTGCCATTAAGTGCATTACTGCTGGAAACCGATGCGCCCGACATGCCATTGGCGGGTTATCAAGGCCAGCCCAACCGCCCTGAACGTGTGCGTCAGGTCTTCGAAACGCTATGCCAGCTCAGGCCCGAATCTCCCGCAGTGATTGCTGAGGCCATATTGGTAAATACTGATAGATTATTCGGTATTTCCGCGTAGTTTTAGATTCATTGCTAACTATTCTAAATGCAGCTGAATTATTCATTTTTATTGATGTGATGGATGTCTCATTTTAATGATTTTGGATGCTTCAGGTTGTATAAAACTGTGACAGCGCTGACCAATAATTCTTCTCTCCTCGGTATAATCGCCGCCATCGGCAATGTGAATCTTTCGTCGATACTCAATCAAAAAATCTAACGCGTTACAGGGACTATTCCATGCAACTTATTATGAGCGTGGTAGGGATGGCGGTACTCATTCTGATTGCCGTGCTACTTTCGAGCAATCGTCGTGCTATCAACCTACGCACCGTGATTGGCGCATTTCTTATTCAGGTCGTTATCGGCGCGTTCGTGCTTTATGTCCCCACTGGGCGGGATGTGTTGGGTGCCATGTCTTCCGGCGTCGCCAACGTGATTGCCTACGGAAATGAAGGGATTTCATTTATTTTTGGCGGGTTGGTGTCTGACAAGATGTTTGAAGTCTTCGGCGGTGGCGGGTTTGTATTCGCACTGCGTGTTTTGCCCGTTATTGTTTTCTTCTCTTCATTAATTGCCGTGCTGTATTACCTCGGCATCATGCAAATCGTTATCCGTTTACTCGGCGGCGGCTTGCAGAAACTGTTGGGCACTTCTCGCACAGAATCACTGTCTGCAACTGCAAATATCTTTGTGGGTCAGACTGAAGCACCGCTGGTGGTTCGCCCATATATTTCCACCATGACGCAGTCTGAGCTGTTTGCCGTGATGTGTGGCGGTTTAGCTTCGGTGGCGGGTTCGGTATTGGCAGGTTATGCGCAAATGGGCGTGCCGTTGGAGTATCTGATTGCAGCGTCATTTATGGCGGCTCCGGGCGGCTTACTCTTTGCCAAGCTGATTGTGCCTGAAACAGAAAAAACCCACGACAAAACTGACGCAGCGGCGCTGATTGCTGAAGAAGATCGTCCGGCTAACGTGATTGATGCGGCGGCGGCGGGGGCGGCGTCTGGTATGCAGTTGGCGTTGAACGTGGGCGCGATGCTGTTGGCGTTTATCGCGTTGATTGCGCTTGTTAACGGTATGCTGGGCGGTATCGGTGGCTGGTTCGACTATCCGCAGCTTTCGCTGGAATTGATCTTAGGTTGGGTGTTCTCGCCGATTGCTTATCTGATTGGTGTGCCGTGGAGCGAATCCCAGATTGCGGGTTCTTTCATTGGTCAGAAGATTATCGTGAATGAATTTGTGGCATTCATGAACTTTGGTGAATATCTCAAAGCGGATGCGGAAGTTGCCGCAGCGGGCTTACAGGTTCTCTCCGACCATACCAAAGCGATTATCTCCTTTGCACTATGCGGGTTTGCGAACCTCTCCTCGGTGGCTATTCTGCTCGGAGGTTTGGGAAGCATGGCACCTACGCGTCGTCATGATATCGCCCGCTTCGGTCTGAAAGCCGTGGCCGCAGGTACGTTATCAAACCTGATGAGCGCCACAATTGCCGGGTTCTTCCTCGCGCTGTAATGGTTTTACTCAATCTCCAGCCCGCTTGTTGGGCTGGAGGTTTTGACTCCCCCGGTAACTAAGCCTTACCTTCGACTTTAAACGGATCGATACCGCGCAGCTGCATGCGGCGAAAACGGATAATATTGAAGCCGTTCATCAGCAAAAAACTCCCTTCAATCAGTGAACCGCCAATCGAGCCCAGCCAAATATTATGTGTGACCCAGCAAGCCGTGGAACACCACATGACGCAGCGCGTGGTTAATCCTTTGGTTCGAAAGAGCGCCCAAGTACTGGCAACGGTGCCAATAATCGGCAGCAACTCCATTGCGTGCTGTAGGCTATAGCCGCCAAATCCCAGCGTGAGAGCAATAAAAATAAACATCACCCAATTGCTGCGTGTACGAGTAGATATCACGGTACGAATGGCATTAAGTTCGGCGGCAGCGGCGGCTGAATGCGCGCCCATCAGGAAAAAATGCAGACCAATAATGGCTGAATAAATAGAGAGTTGGTATTTGAAGCGCAGCTCATTGCGATTGAAAAAAGTGGTGATACCCACCAGAAAAGCAAAAAACCCTACGCCCTGCGCAAACCACTCGTAGCTGTGCATCTCTAACTCCCTTTAATTCCTTCTTCATGCCGCTTCAGATAGAAAAACGGCGCTCACACGAACGCCGTTTTTGCGAGTGACGTGACTATGGCTTTACAGCGTTACACCGCTCTTAAAAATGGCCAGCTCACGGAAGTCATTAATTTCGTTACGCGTCTGATGACCATTGGCAATATTGACGATCATATCGATGAATGAAGCCAATAGCTGATCCATGGTTTTACCGTGCAACAACTGACCCGCATCGAAGTCGATCCAGTGCGGTTTTTTGGTGGCGATTTCGGTATTGGTCGCCAGTTTCACGGTTGGAACGAAGCCGCCGTATGGCGTACCGCGACCGGTACTAAACAGCACCATATGGCATCCGGCTCCGGCCAGCGCGCTGGTGGCAACCGCATCGTTGCCCGGTGCACTTAGCAGATTCAGCCCCGGCGTTTTTAACCTTTCGCCATAGCGCAGCACGTCGATAACCTGACTCTGTCCTGCTTTTTGTGTACAGCCTAAGGATTTCTCTTCCAGCGTGGTGATACCGCCTGCTTTGTTGCCCGGAGACGGGTTTTCATAAATAGGCTGGTTGTGTTCGATGAAGTATTGTTTGAAGTTATTAACCATGTCGACGGTCTTTTCGAACGTTGATTCATCGCGGCAACGGCTCATCAGAATACGCTCAGCGCCAAACATTTCAGGCACTTCGGTGAGAACGCTGGTGCCGCCGTTGGCGATCACATAATCGGAGAAACGGCCCAGCAGCGGATTAGCGGTAATGCCGGATAAGCCATCAGACCCCCCGCACTCTAAGCCAAATTTCAACTCGCTGAGTTTGCCCGCTTCACGGCGATCGTTGCGCATCACTTGATAAAGCTGATGCAGATGTTCGATGCCGGCTTCAACTTCGTCATCCTGTTGCTGACATACCATGAAATGCACGCGGCTGGCATCGTATTCACCCAGCGTGTCACGGAAAGCCGCAATTTGGTTATTCTCACAGCCCAACCCAACCACCAGGACAGCTCCGGCGTTAGGGTGGCGCACCATGTTTTGTAGCATGGTGCGGGTATTGATGTGGTCGTCGCCCAACTGTGAGCAACCAAATGGATGAGTAAACAAATAAGCGCCGTCGATGCCTTCTGCATCGCCGGTTTCCTTCAAAAAACGGGTTAACATCTGACGAGCCATCCCGTTAACGCAGCCAACGGTAGGCAAGACCCAAAGTTCATTGCGGATCCCTACATCGCCGTTTTGACGGCGGTAGATCTGTACGTCACGATCGACCATCTGCGCGGGAAGATCGGCAAAATCTGGCTGGTATTGGTACTGATCCAGATCGTTGAGGTTGGTTTTCGCATTTTGCGAATGAATATGTTCACCCGCGGCAATCGCCGTTAAGGCATGGCCGATGGGCAAGCCATATTTCACAATCATCTCACCCGATGCTAACGGCGTGAGGGCAAATTTGTGCCCACGAGCAATGTCGCTCAGCAGATGGATGGGCTGTGATTCCACGCTAAGGGTTTCACCCGCGTTGAGATCGCGTAGGGCAACGGCGACATTATCCAGTGGATGAATTTTAATAACGCTTGGCATATTTTGCATAATTCAATTCAGCTCAGGCAGTAACGGATAATGATGAAACGGCAGAACGCATACCGTGCTGTTCAATTTGCTGTAAGTATCCGGTGATGGTTTGGGTCATTTCAGGGATCTGGTTAAGATCTTGTCCCCAGTGGTCGGCCTCGCTCAGGATTTTTTGCACGAAGCTTTCCAGACTTTCACCGCCTGCTTTTACTGCGCTCCAGCCAGAGTGATAACGCTCGAGCCAATGCGCATCATCTTGCAATGGATAGGTTTCGCCATCGCGCTCGCCACGGTAGAACGCGATCAACGCGGCAAGTGCAAAGCATAAACGCTGGGGCAGTGTGCCCGTTTGCTGCTGGTAAGCCAGCACCTGAGGCAGAATACGGGTGCGGTATTTCGTCATACCGTTTAACGCAATGGATAACAACTGATGCTGAATGAACGGGTTACGGAAACGGCTTAGCACTGCGTCAGCAAATGATTTCAGTTCATTGGCAGGCAGATCGAGCACCGGTACGATCTCTTGGCTAATCGCTTTCTCGACGAACTCGGTTATCTGAGCGTCGTTCATGCTTTCGCCCACGGTGTTAAGTCCGGCTAAGAATGCCACTGGAACCAATGCGGTGTGAGCGCCGTTCAGGATTGCTACTTTGCGCTCTTTATAGGGCTTGATGTCATCCACGATGCGAATGTTTAGCGGTTTATGATCCTTGGCAAAGGCATCTAAACGAAGCTCTTGAGCCAGCGACTGTGGGCCTTGGATGACAAACAGATAAAAGTGCTCTGCGGTATCTAAAAATGCGTCTTGATAGCCCAGCTCTTTCGTCAATGCTTCGACTTCGTCGCGCGGATATCCGGTCACGATGCGGTCTACCAACGTTGAGCAGAACGTGTTGCTTTGCTCTAACCACTGAATGAATGCTGACGGTAAATCCCACTGCTGAGCGTAGCGCAACACCAGTTCGCGCAGCGCTTCACCGTTGTAGTCGATTAACTCGCATGGCAGCAATACCCAACCTTTATCGGCTGCGCCGTCGAAATGGCAAAAACGCTCGTACAGTAAGCGTGTCAGCTTGGCTGGGAAGCTGGCTGGTGGGGTATCGGTCAGCTTATCTTCGGCGACATAGCTGATGCCTGCTTCGGTGGTGTTCGAAAACACAAAGCGGATGTTGGCATCATGCGCCAGTGCCAAATAAGCATCAAAGTCCTGATACATATTGATTTCGCGGTTCACGCTGCGAATAATGCGAGACTCACGAACGGCTTCGCCTTGTTCGTTTAAACCACGAATAATGGTGGTAAACAAACCGTCCTGTGTGCTGAGTGACGGCGGGAAATCGCTGTTTAGTGGGCGAACAACCACCACGCCCGCATTCAAATCGGTATGCTCATTCAGCAGATCCAACTGCCAGTCTACAAACGCACGTAGGAAATTGCCTTCACCAAACTGAATCACTTTGTCTGGGTGCTGGCGGCCGGGAAAATCACGACGATTAAGAGTTTGCATTCTGGATCTACCTCAGAGGGGCCGCGATTTGGCGGCCTTCAACATATAAAAGGAACAAGCGTTGGGTGTTATACCCTTCATACTTCAAGTTGCATGTGCGTTGGCTTTCCTCGCTCACCCTAGTCACTTACTCAAGTAAGCTCCTAGGGATTCACTGCGTTGCCGCCTTCCTGCAACTCGAATTATTGTGGGTATAGAAAAAAAGGGGCGGCTAAACCGCCCTAGGATAATTACAACTCAATCGCAAAATAGTTTTTGGCATTATCGAAGCAGATGTTTTTCACCATATTACCCAGCAATTCGATATCTGCCGGTGCTTCACCGTCGGCCACCCAACGTCCAATCATTTGGCACAGAATGCGACGGAAATATTCATGACGGGTGTAAGACAGGAAGCTGCGGCTATCGGTGAGCATGCCAACAAAGCGGCTCAGCAAACCCAACTGGGCGAGTTGAGTCATCTGGCGTTGCATACCGTCTTTCTGATCGTTGAACCACCAGCCAGAACCGAACTGCATTTTCCCCGCCATGCCTTCGCCTTGGAAGTTACCAACCATGGTGCCGATGACTTCGTTATCGCGTGGATTCAGGCAATAGATAATGGTTTTGGCTAGGCCACTAGAGCGGCTTTGCGCATCGAGCAAGCGAGAAAGAGCAAAGGCCACCGGCGCGTCATGGATAGAGTCAAAACCGATATCAGGGCCAACGGTTTCAAACATGCGAGAGTTGTTATTACGCAGTGCGCCAATGTGGTATTGCTGCACCCAACCGCGCTTATGGTATTCGGCACCCAAGAACAGCAGTACGGCCGTTTTAAACTGGGCAACTTCTTGCTCAGTTGGCATTTTGCCTTCTAGGCGGCGGGTCAGAATACCGTTCAACGTGGTTTCGTCGGCTTCGCCGTACATAACCACATCAAGTGCGTGGTCAGACACCTTGCAGCCATGTGCGGCAAAGTGGTCCATCCGGATTTTAAGCGCATCGCAGACATCGCTGAACTTACGGATATCAACGTCAGCCGCGGCGCTCAGTTTTTGCATATATTCTGGGAAGATCGCGGCATCAATGTTAAATGCTTTATCTGGACGCCAGCTCGGTAGCACTTTGACGTCAAAGCTGCTGTCTTCCGCGATGATTTTATGGTGGCTCAGATCGTCAATAGGATCGTCCGTCGTCCCAACCATTTTGACATTCATCTGCTTCATGATGCCGCGAGCGCTGAATTCTTCGCGCTCTAGCAGCGCATTACAGCGATTCCAAATGTCGTCTGCCGTTGCGCCAGAGAGCAGGGTGCCGGTAATGCCAAATGGGCGACGCAATTCTAGGTGTGTCCAGTGATAAAGCGGGTTACCAATGGTATGAGGAACGGTTTCAGCCCATGCTTGGAACTTCTCACGATCGCTTGCGTCACCGGTGCACAGGCGTTCGGCAACGCCGTTGGTGCGCATCGCACGCCATTTGTAGTGGTCGCCTTTCAACCAGATGTCATACAGGTTTTTAAACCGATAATCCTGTGCAATTTGCTCAGGAGGGAGATGACAGTGATAGTCAAAAATTGGCTGTTCAGCCGCGTACCCGTGGTACAGGCGGCGCGCAAACTCGGTATCAAGCAAGAAATCTTCGGTTAAAAACTGCGACATAATCGGGTTCCTCAGGAGCGTAACGCTTCGGTGAGCTATTCTTTTGCGGCTAAAGTTATCACACCAATTGTGGCGCTCGTCCAGAACTTTTTCCGCGATTAGCCTAATGAAAGCGACAAAACAGAATAATTACTCAGCACTTTCGCTTATGAAGCCACTTTTCTGCGTGGCTAAAGTGTGTGTTTATTATTCCTTAATCCAAAAATGGTTTTTGTGATGGCTCTCAACTTTTAAATCTGTATGACAAGTTATCTTAGCCACCGCTGCGAAATGAGTATTGCCCTAACCAATCATGAGAAGTGGTTTGACCAATATCTATTTACCAAGCACCAGAAAACCAATTCAAAGTCGGAACAGGAACGTCCGAACTTTCCATCTAGAGCCGTAGTTTTAGAACCACAGCGCAGATGAATAAGGTAGATGCGTACCTCACACGTAACGCTATCACCGTTTCAATATGGAGAGTTATTACGCGGCGCAGTCACAAGCGCGGTTCATTGCAGCCTTGCACACATCGCCAAAGGCGTTCCACAAGGCAGAGTTCTAAGCCCAAACAATTTCAAGGTGTCGGAAGTCGGCCAATGCTGATGTCGCTTGAAGGTTACGGGATATACTGGGAGAGAGTTTAAATGCGTAAAATTAAAGGCTTACGCTGGTACATGATAGCCTTGGTTACCGTGGGGACTGTATTAGGTTACTTAACTCGTAACGCCATTGCCGTTGCTGCGCCGACCTTACAAGACACCATGCATATCACCACCCAGCAATACTCTTATATTATTGCTGCGTATTCTGCGTGTTATACCATCATGCAGCCTGTTGCGGGCTACGTGCTTGATGTGCTGGGAACGAAGGTGGGTTATGCACTGTTTGCCATCCTGTGGGCGGTATTCTGTATGGGGACCGCATTAGCCAGTAGCTGGGGTGGTTTGGCTATCGCACGTGGTGCGGTGGGTATGGCTGAAGCCGCGATGATCCCTGCTGGGCTGAAAGCCTCTTCCGAATGGTTCCCGGCGAAAGAGCGTTCTATTGCCGTTGGCTACTTTAACGTAGGTTCATCGATTGGTGGGATGATCGCGCCTCCATTAGTGGTATGGGCTATCGTGGCACACAGCTGGGAAATGGCCTTCATTATTACCGGTGCACTCAGCCTGATTTGGGCAATCTGCTGGTTAATCTTCTACAAACACCCGAAAGACCAGAAAAAACTGTCTGATGAAGAGCGTGATTACATCCTGAATGGTCAGGAAGCACATCACCAAACCAACAACGCTAAGCGTATGTCTGCATGGGAAATTCTGCGTAACCGCCAGTTCTGGGGTATTGCCCTGCCACGTTTTCTGGCTGAGCCTGCGTGGGGGACTTTCAATGCCTGGATCCCTCTATTCATGTTTAAAGCTTACGGCTTCAACCTGAAAGAAATTGCGATGTTTGCTTGGATGCCAATGCTGTTTGCTGACGTTGGTTGCGTGCTGGGCGGCTATTTGCCTCCGCTGTTCCAGAAATATTTCAAAGTAAACCTGATTGTTTCGCGTAAGTTAGTTGTCACCATGGGGGCGGTTCTGATGATTGGCCCAGGCATGATTGGCTTGTTCACCAGCCCTTATGCGGCAATCGCCCTGCTGTGTGTCGGTGGTTTTGCTCACCAGTCTCTGTCTGGCGCTTTGATCACGCTATCTTCCGACGTCTTTGGGCGTAATGAAGTGGCGACGGCCAACGGCTTGACCGGGATGGCCGCATGGACCGCGAGTACCATGTTTGCTCTAGTCGTCGGGGCATTGGCAGATACCATTGGCTTTAGCCCGCTGTTCGCAGCATTAGCGGTCTTCGACCTGCTGGGCGCACTAGTCATCTGGACGGTGCTGCAAAACCGTACGGCGGAAGAAGTTGAGGCTGCATCGGGTCATCAGAAAGCAACGGTGTAATTTATTTGATGTACTAACGGTTTAGCTTATCGACCGTATCCTTAAAATCCGCCGTTTATCGGCGGATTTTTTTATCTGCATTTTTCCCTATCACCAGAGCGTTGGGCTCTCTGGTGCCCATATTGGAAAAGTGGTATAACAGATTTAAATCTGCATGTATCACAGCCTTTGCCCACTCTTAACCTTAATAGAGCACCATAAATGGAATTCACAGAACCCAGAAGACTGTACCAACAGTTAGCCGCAGAGCTGAAACAGCGCGTCGAATCAGGCGTTTACCCTGTGGGTGAGAAACTGCCAGCCGAGCGTTATATCGCCGAAGAGATGAACGTGAGCCGCACCGTGGTTCGCGAGGCTATCATCATGCTGGAGGTTGAGGGCTATGTTGAGGTGCGTAAAGGTTCGGGCATCCATGTCATCAGCAATCAGCCAAAAACGCTGGTTCAGCCTAATCGCAATATTCAGTTTGCGAGCGCAGGGCCGTTTGAACTGCTGCAAGCACGCCAGCTGATTGAAAGTAATATTGCCGAGTTTGCGGCAACTCAGGTCACCAAGCAGGATATTGTGGCGCTGATGGAAATTCAGGAACATGCGCGTCAGGAAGATCGTTTCCGTGATTCTGAATGGGATTTGAAATTTCACGTACAGGTCGCTTTGGCCACGCAAAACTCAGCCATGGCTACGATTGTGGAGCAGATGTGGAGCCAGCGTATTCATAATCCATATTGGCTAAAACTCCATGAACATATCGACGATGTGTCGATCGAAAGCTGGTGTGAAGACCACGACAAGATCCTCAAAGCGTTGATGCGTAAAGATCCCTACGGCGCGAAAGTGGCGATGTGGCAACATTTGGAAAATACGAAGCAAATGCTTTTCCAAGCGACCACCGATGACTTCGAGTTTAACGTCGATCGCTATCTGTTTGCCGAAAACCCCGTGGTGCATTTGGACGGCGTAACCAACGTCAAATAATTTCACCTAAATGATTGTGCGTTGTAAAGAATCGTTGGCTTAATCTATAATTCAATCGGTGATGGTGCTCCACCGTTGGTTGCTCAATTCTCGGCAACTAAAAACCGCCAAAAGAGTTTTCTCTTTTCGCTGATGACGCCTGGCAGAAGTTTGAGTTTTATTTCTCTGTTTATTCAGAGCGATAGCGCTTGGCTGCCGGGCTGAAATCCTCTCCCTGTGGTTAATCAAATCGCCTCTGCTGACAGTCTTCATCTATAACATGCTTGTTATTATCAAGGAGCACGCCATGAGCTATGGCTTAACATTACTGATTGTTGCCTTTGGTGGCGCAGTGGGAGCTATTACCCGTTTTCAAATCACCAACTGGTTCAACGGTTGGTTTGGGAATTCATTCCCTTACGCCACGCTGACGGTGAACGTTGTGGGGTGCTTTATCATGGGGTTATTGGTTGCGGCGCTAAATACTGGCACGCTAATTTCTCCTCATTGGCGTCCACTGATTGCGGTTGGTTTTCTGGGGGCGTTAACCACTTTTTCTACGTTCTCGTTTGATACCTTGGCGCTGTTTACTCAAGGATTCTGGCTGCGGGCAGCCATGAACGTTATTTTGAATCTGGTGCTGTGCATGATTGCGGTTGCTGCAGGCTATGCGCTGCTGAGCCGTGGCTCTATGCCGGGTTAATCAGTATCAGTCTGTCTAGCCGTGTTTATTGAGAACGTAGATTTATTGAGAACAAATAGGTAAACACGGCATAGTTCATTGATCATACTAATACCTACTTTTTTCCCTTCTGGTTTTCTTTTCTTGAACCTCGCGGAAACCAGAGGCAAATAAGCACCTATATCGCTCAATTCGTCGCGATAAATGCGTATTTTCTGCTGTTTCCTAGACGGTGATTTTGCTACAGTTAGCCGACTTTTTTCTGCATATGTCTGGAAGCAACAAAATATTGAAGCGTCTTTCGTCTGCCACCGTTATGTTACTGTTGTTATGCTGGGTCAGTGTGGCCTCTGGCAAGCAAACGGCTTGGCATTCGCACAATGCGAATCACTATGCTATTCCAGCCTACGTTGTTAAAGCAGATAGCGATTTAGGCGAAATATTCACAGATAGTTTGTCCATGTCGGTCATGCAACCGTCAGATGAACCAGCGCAATATCTTTCTCGTAAATCGAATGCGCGGAAGCTGGCGGCGCTACTGCGCCTCCATATGCAAACAGGTTCAGAACAAGGGCGAATGCTGCCTAAGTTACCGGATGCTCCTCTACCGCTGCGCGCGGAAATTCCCTATTTTGAAGCTTCTCGACAATATAGCGGCGAGAGCGTTTCTCTTGCTCTATTACGAACATTACAGCTTCCCCCGCATCAAAATCGGCTGGGTGGCTGGAAAGAGAGTAATATTCTATACAGAGGCAAGCTGACGTATGACCAACCGGATGCCAAGCGCACGTTGGTTAACTTTAGCTAGCTCCCTGACTCCATCGTCCTTTGTGACGTCCATGAGATGAGCTGGCGGATGGACCTTCCGAATTTTCAGTTAGGAATACTCGATGGATATGATTAACGAATTGATACATGCCCTGTGGCAACAGGACTATGAAACACTGGCGAACCCATCGCTGGTGTGGACGATTTACGGCATTTTGTTTGTGATTTTATTTCTGGAAAATGGTTTGCTGCCGGCGGCCTTTTTACCGGGCGATAGTTTGCTGATCCTCGTCGGCGTGCTGATTGCTAAAGGCACCATGGGCTTTGGCATGACCATCTGTGTTTTGACCACTGCGGCCAGCCTCGGCTGCTGGGTGGGATATATCCAAGGACGATGGTTGGGGAATACCAGACTGGTGCAAAAGTGGCTTTCTCATCTTCCTGCGCATTATCATCAGCGCTCGCATCATCTGTTCCATAAACACGGCCTTTCGGCGCTGCTGGTTGGGCGTTTTCTTGCTTTCGTGCGTACGCTGTTGCCGCTGATCGCGGGTCTTTCTGGTTTAAGCAGCACTCGCTTCCAGTTCTTTAACTGGATGAGCGGTTTCCTGTGGGTCATTATTTTGACAACGCTAGGCTATGTGCTGGGCAAAACCCCGCTGTTCCTGCGTTACGAAGACCAGCTGATGTTCCTACTGATGATGCTTCCGCTGGTACTTCTGGTGGTGGGATTGGTGGGCTCATTGGTCGTGTTATGGCGTAAAAAACATACAACGACACAGCCTGAGCAAAGGAAATAACGTGACTCTGCTACTTATTCAGCGGCTTGGATGGAAGCGTGCTTTACTGCTTTTTGTATTGATCGTCGCTGCATTTGCATGGTGGGTTGTGCCACATTTGGTGCACAAAGAAACCACGCTGCAAATCAGCGCGACGCAGTCTGGTTTAGCGACGCCCGATGGTTTTTTTGTCTATCAGAAACTCGATGAGCACGGCATCAGCATTAAAAGCATCACGCCAGATGGAAACGGCTTGTTGGTTCATTTAGCTAAGCCTGAACAGCAGGATGAGGCAATGCACGTGTTGCAGACGGTGCTGCCGCGTGGCTATAGCATTGCGTCTAAAACGCATCGGCGCACGCTATTCCAGTCAGCCGAAAGTGACGTCAAGGATCCTCCCAGGCAACCGAGACTTAGCAGCTAAACATTAAAAACAGAGCCTTATGGCTCTGTTTTTGTTTTTAAGGATTGTCTGATTTTTCGATTATCGGCTCCCATTTTTGACTGCAAAGCACCTATTATTTAATGATAGTGATAAGTAATCGTTAATAATTGCAGGTTATAGTTATAACGGTCGGGCGCACTCCAGTGACGAGGTTATGCGTATCGAACCCTAGGCTTGTTTCGATGATACAAAGACATATGTCCCCGGAGTGGGGCACTTTTAAACTCAATAAGGACTTTTCATGACATTCAAAAAAACCGTACTTTTAGCTGTGACCGTTGCTTCTTTGGGCATGATGAGCGCGGCCGCTAATGCGGCGGCGGTGACCTGCGCGAGCAAGCAGCAAAGCATTGAAGAGCAGATCCAATACGCCCAACAGCACAACAACACACATCGCGTTGCCGGTTTGCAGAAGGCGCTTAGTGAAGTGAAAAGCAACTGCACTGAAGCTGGGCTACGTGCCGATCTGCAAAAGGACGTAAAAGAAAAACAGCAGAAAGTTGCTGAACGTCAGCAAGAACTCAGCGAAGCTCAGCAAACCGGAAAAACTGACAAAATCAGTAAAAAAGAGAAAAAACTGGTCGAAGCTCAAGACGAGTTGAAAGAGGCGCAGCAGGCGTTAGGGCAGTAATTAACGTCAGTAAAATGCCGAGTTTTTTCATACCAAAAACGGCAGATACAGAAGGATATGTGGCAATTACCTTTGCGCTCATGGAAAAAGCTCGCTATGTTAAAAGACCATATCAGTAAAGTTAAGGAGTCTAGGAATGGCTAACGATTCAACTTCCGAGCAATTACGTGCCGAACTGAAGTCCCTCGCCGATACCTTAGAAGAGGTTCTGAATTCTTCTACCGACAAGCCGAAGGCCGAGCTGGAAAAAATCCGCGCGAAAGCTGAAAGCGCGTTGCAAGGTAGCCGTGCGCGCTTGAACGCGGCCGGTGAGAAAGTGGCTGCACAAACCAAAGAGATCGCAGATCGTGCAGATAGCTATGTTCATGACAATCCTTGGACTGGCGTTGGCATCGGCGCAGCGGTCGGTGTGGTGCTAGGCGTTCTATTGGCTCGCCGCTAATGCCTGCTGATAACACCACTTCTCAGGGCCCCGCTCGCGGGGTTCTGAGTACCGCTCAGCGCATTGTCACCATTATTGTTGGCATGGTGGAAACTCGGCTGCGTTTGGCCGTGGTGGAGCTGGAAGAGGAAAAGGCTAACGTTATTCAATTGCTGATGATGGCAGGCATTACGCTGCTGTTTACGGCATTTGGTTTGATGACGTTGCTGGTTCTGCTTTTCTGGGCAATTGATCCGGCCTATCGCTTGATGGCTTTGGGGATCACCACCGCAGTTTTACTGGGTCTAGCATTAATTGGGGCAATTTGGACTATCACCAAAGCTCGAAGATCAACGTTGTTAGGAGCCACTCGGCACCAGCTAGAAATTGACCGAGAGTTACTGGAAGAGGATCGCAAGTGAGCCGTAATCGTCAAGAACTCGCCTTAGAGAAAGCGCGTCTGCTGCGTCAGGTTCAGCAGCAACGTCTTGATTTAGCTGGTGAGCGTCGTGCATGGTTACAGCTCACGGCGAAATTCGACCACCGTATTTCGGCCGTGATGCGGTTACGCAAATTTATGCTGCTAGGCTCAAGCCTACTGGCGCTATATGGCGCTCGTCATCCGGCTAAAACCGCTCGCTGGACGCGTCGTGCATTCAGCGTATGGGGCGTTGTTAAAGTAGTACGCAAAGCGTTTTACTCAAAAGCCTAACTAAATTCCGCTCTCTTCAGACCTATAAAAATCCCACAAAAATCCTGCGTATTTATCTAAATTAAAAGTAATAACTTGCGAAATCACTCGCGTGCTATCTTTTAACTTATTGTATTTGATTATTTTCTTATAACTTTTTGACTTCAGTTTTTTTGAAGAATTCCAGCAATTTTACTCGCTAACACTCCTTCATGCTTTGTCCTAGTATTAGCCCATCGAGAGAAACGCGCTCCACAATATGGCTAACGCCACATGGATTGCACGCCTCACACCGAATAGCGCTGCATAAGCGGCAACATCAAATTGTCTGGAGCATGAAAATGAGCAACAAATTAGAAAATATCGCACTGCTGGCCGCCCGTATCCTGATGCCAATCCTGTTTATTTCAGCGGGTTGGGGCAAAGTGACTGGCTACGCTGGCACACAGCAATACATGGAAGCCATGGGCGTTCCGGGCGCACTGTTGCCGCTGACGATTCTGTTGGAGCTGGGTGGTGGTTTAGCCGTTCTGTTCGGTTTACTGACTCGCACTACCGCACTGTTTACCGCAGGCTTCACGATTCTGACCGCGTTCCTGTTCCATTCGAACTTTGCAGATGGTGTTAACCAACTGATGTTCATGAAAAACCTGACTATCGCTGGTGGCTACTTGGTTCTGGCCGTTGCAGGCCCAGGCGCATTCAGCATCGACCGTTTACTGAACAAAAAATGGTAATGACTTACCTTTCTACAGCTCGAATGATTTAGAGTAAAAAGGGCTATAGTGAGATAGTAAAGGGGCGAACACGCCCCTTTATGCTTTGGTATAAAGTCACTTCCCTGCAAATGATGGGCACAATCAGGAGGATTTATGGGACAACTCGTTGACGGTATCTGGCAAGATATCTGGTATGACACCAAATCTACCGGTGGACGTTTTAAGCGTTCAAACGCGCAATTCCGTAACTGGGTCACTTCTGATGGATCTGCTGGCCCAAATAATGAACCGGGATTTAAGGCAGAAAAAGATCGCTACCATCTTTATGTCTCTTTGGCCTGTCCGTGGGCACATCGCACGTTGTTAGTCCGCAAGCTTAAGGGGCTGGAAACGCTGATACCTGTTTCCGTGGTCAGCCCGCTGATGCTGGAAAATGGTTGGACGTTTGAGCGCTCCTTCGCTGCCGCGACCGGTGACGAACTCTATCACCATGATTTTCTCTACCAGCTCTATCTACAGGCCGACCCGCACTATACCGGACGCGTCACTGTCCCTGTACTGTGGGATAAACAAACTCAAACCATCGTCAGCAATGAATCTTCAGATATCATTCGTATGTTTAATACGGCGTTTGATGATTTGGGCGCAAAGCCGGGTGATTTTTATCCGTCGGAATTGCGTGCTGAGATTGATGAGCTCAATAGTTGGGTTTATGACACCGTTAATAATGGCGTCTATAAAGCAGGGTTTGCGACGTCGCAAGAGGCCTATGATGAAGCCGTTAGCGCGGTATTTGCCTCATTAGATAAGCTGGAAAACATTCTTGCCCGTCAGCGTTACTTAACCGGTGAGCGTTTAACCGAGGCCGATCTTCGTTTGTGGACGACGTTAGTGCGTTTTGACCCAGTATACGTGACGCATTTTAAATGCGATTGGCAGCGGATCAGTGACTATCCGAATCTGTATGGATTCCTGCGTGATATCTATCAGATGCCGGGTATTAAAGAGACGGTCAATTTGGAACACATCCGTAATCATTATTATCGCAGCCATAAAACCATCAACCCAACGGGCATTATTTCGATCGGGCCAAGGCAAGATCTTGATGCTCCGCACGGCCGCGATAAGCGTTAAAAAAAGCCCTGCAAAAGCAGTAACACCTTTCACTTAAGTGTGATTTTAGGGGAAGTACACCGATGGGGTCGTAGCAGCTTTAGCTGCCGACAACTTTGCTTGGAGCAAAGTTGAACAACGCTTTAGCGTTGGCCCTCTGGGAGGAACACAGGGATGTGTTCCTTAACCGCCCCGCGGTGTGCTAGCCCCGTGTATCTCGATCTCTTAAACGAACGGCGTTATGCACAAGCAGGGCTTTTTGATTTCTCATAAATACAGCGCAGGGCGGATAATTTGCTTTACGCCACGCTGGGCAAGCGCGGTGGCAAGCGTTTCAATATCTTCTTTTGTGGCACTTTGCCATGCTTGTGCATCACCGCGAACACCATGATGATGAAAGGCGTTGAGGCGTACAGGAATATCACCGAGCGTGGTAATAAACTGCGCTAATTCATCAACATGCTGCAGGTGATCGCTATGCTGTGGGATCACCAGCAGGCGCAGCTCGCTGAGCTTGTCATGTTTTGCCAACCACTGAATGCTTTGTTTGACCCTTTGATTATCTCGCCCCGTCAATGCTATGTGGCATTCGCTGCCCCACGCTTTAAGATCAATCATGGCACCGTCCATCCATGGTGCGATTTTCTCCCAGCCAGTCGTGGATAATTCACCGTTACTGTCGATTAGGCAGGTTAAATGCTTGAGCACTGGCGTGGATTTAATCGCGGTGAAGAAGTCACATAAAAACGGCAGTTGCAGCGTTGCCTCACCGCCGCTAACCGTGATGCCATTGATAAACAGCGCATTGCGTTTTACCTGTGCCAAAAGAGAATCTACGCTGTAGCGCTGCACCATTGGGCTGGATTGGCGTGTGCAGGTTTGCAGGCAGGTATCGCATTGCTGACAGGCTTTCTCATCCCAACGCACACGCCCATCTTCCAGACGTAATGCCTGATGAGGGCAGGTCTCTACACAGTCGCCGCAGTGGTCACAAAGACCAATCGTGTAAGGATTGTGGCAATTCTTACAGTTTAGATTGCACCCTTGCAGAAAAATGGCCAAGCGACTGCCTGGCCCATCGACGCAGGAGAATGGTAAGATCTTACTTACCGAAGCGCATCGATTGCTCATGGCTAATCACTCGTGGCTGGCGTTGCATGATCCCGGTATTCTTGGCCGCTTCCTCTCCTAACCACGTGGTATTTAGTCGTGAGCCTTCCACATTGAATTTTTCAATATCAGACAGACGCACCATGTAGCCGGTGATACGAACCAAATCGTTACCGCAGACGTTGGCGGAAAACTCACGCATACCGGCGGCAAAACCACCGAGGCAAAGCTGCATCATGGCTTCAGGATTGCGCTTGATGGTTTCTTCCAGCGTTAAGATGTCGCTGATGCCCGATGTGTAATGCGCATGGTGAGGGGCCACGGTCATCAAATGGGTAACGGGATCGGGTTCTGTGCCGTAAGGAATTCGAGCGCCCGGCGTGGTGCCAATGTCAGAGCTAATACCCGATTGGGCATGCAGCATGGCACGCTGTTTCCAGCCGTGTTTAACCGGCGTTTGTGCCACAAACTCGGCCAGTTGTTCACTGATACGATAGCCAAGCTGATTCGCCTGTTCGCTTTCGCCGTAAACACCCGGTAAACCGTCTTTCTCCTGCAAAATATTCACCGCTTCCGCTAACGCATAAATCCCAAACATAGGCACAAAGCGCTGAGGATCGATTAAACCTTCTTTTACCAAGAAGCTTTGCTCAAAGAAATGCGATTGGTTGTAGAGGAAGTCGGTTCGAGCATCAATAATATTAATTTGCTGGCGACAATAATACGGTAGCTGGCGGGTAAAGAAGTCCTGTGAAGACTCGCTGCGTAACGCAACCTGCTTCAAATTAATACGAACTAGCGTGTTTCCGCCGCCGGCAAGTGGCAGAGAATTGTAACAGCTGACGATACCGTAGCCGCCTTTTGTGAAAATATTATCATGCACAGGGCCGTTGGCGATGTGAGGCTTACTGCATTCACAAATGTTTTTAGCGGCCTGAAGTAGCAAAGATTCAGGTGTGATTTGTGGATCGTAGATAAACGTGAGGTTAGGCGCAACCTGCTTTAGCTCGGCATCTACGCGTAAAATCAGGCGAGTCAGTAGGTTATCTTTCGGCCCAATGTTGGCATGCATAAAAGCATCTGGCAAAGTGCGATCCAGGTAACGCCAGAAACGTTTTATGCGGATATATAATTCGTTTTCTGTTAGAATTCCAACATAAGGCAGCAGTAGGCTGTCTAAATGGCCGAGAAATACCGGCATAGAGGTAACGGAAGGGACATGGTGGTACAGGATGCACAGCATATTGAGTGCGTCGTCAAAATCCTGCGCTGGTTCCAGTTCCAGATATTCGGAGCCCTGTGACAAAAACTTGACGTAATCCGGCAGAACGTAGCGTGGTTTGTACGGCGCATGCCCTTCAAACATATCGCAAATGACGTTCTCATCCAGTGCCTGACGGGCTTCTGGTGGTAGATTGGGATACGGTAGGGCGTTCTCGGCCTCTAGAGCCAAAAAGTGACGTTTTTGCTCTGGAGACAGCGTTTCGCTGGTCGCAATGTGCTGGCAGCGCTGTAGGAATGCAGGTAGTACAGAAGTATCGGTGGAATTCGTCATAACGCCTCTCCGCGGGCAATAGTGCTGTTTTATCGTCATTCTAAAGAGGATAAGCCAGCGATCTATTGATCCTGATATAGGCCATGAGAAGGTAATGCGTTTTTCATCCATATAAGAGGTTATTTCGTGATGTTAATCACATATAATCTCGAGTTGTTACAGTTGGTTTTTCATCTACTGTGACGATGAGCACAAATGTGACGGAGGGTTTGTGTTCAAATAGTAACATATGATGTTGACCATGAAGGGCCACATGCGGTGAGATGGATCTCAGTTGCTTTCCGGTCAGAATGACGGAACAGAATCTTCAAGGAACCAAGTCCGCTCGCCAACGTATTGGGATACCTTCAAGGCTTTCGCGTTTATCGTGAACTGTGAAGCCTCCGAGCCCTAAATCATTGTGTCTGAATCTAGGCAAAGCCAGTTCAGCCCAGTTGGAGAGTAAAATGACTGATTTAAAAGTTGCTGCAAAACGTGCGTTACAGTTGATGGATTTGACCACCCTGAACGAAGACGACACCGACGAAAAAGTGATCGCTCTGTGCCATCAGGCAAAAAGCCCAGCTGGTAACACCGCAGCAGTTTGCATCTATCCACGTTTCATCCCAATTGCGCGTAAAACTTTGCGCGAGCAGGGCACTCCTGAAATTCATATCGCTACCGTGACTAACTTCCCGCACGGTAATGATGATATCGCTATTGCACTGGCAGAAACCAAAGCGGCTATCGCTTACGGCGCCGACGAAGTTGACGTGGTATTCCCATACCGCGCGCTGATGGCGGGCAACGAGCAGGTTGGTTTCGACATGGTTAAAGTCTGCAAAGATGCCTGTAACGAAGCTGGCGTATTGCTGAAAGTGATCATCGAAACCGGCGAGCTGAAAGACGCTGCGCTTATCCGTAAAGCATCTGAAATCTCTATCAAAGCGGGTGCTGACTTTATCAAAACCTCTACCGGTAAAGTACCAGTTAACGCCACGCTGGAAAGCGCAGAGATTATGATGACCGTGATCCGTGATATGGGCGTAGCCAAAACCGTTGGCTTCAAGCCTGCTGGTGGCGTTCGTACCGCTGAAGATGCTGCAGAGTATCTGGCTCTGGCGGGTCGTTTGCTGGGTGATGACTGGGCTGATTCGCGTCACTTCCGTTTTGGTGCTTCCAGCCTGTTGGCAAGCCTGCTGAAAACGCTGGGCTACGATGCTAAAGGCACCGGCAGCGCTTACTAATTCAGTTTTTGTCTAACTGTTTTTCGCCGCGGCGGTTTCGTCGCGGTGATACTTATTGTTTTATTTAAATTATTTGTTCGATACCCAAAATGATTGACGTTGCATCAAGGCGGCAAACATAGCCAACGTAGCGGCAACTTCAAGCAGGAAGGGGCGGGGCGTTCCGCAGAACATACCTCTTTAACCTACACACATATCCAATGTCTTGAGCATGCGCTCTAAGTTCTAAGGATATAATCAGCAGGGGGATACAACCTTGTTCCTAGCACAAGAAATTATTCGTAAAAAACGTGATGGCCACGCGCTCAGCGAGGAAGAAATTCGTTTTTTCATCAACGGTATTCGTGACAATACCGTCTCTGAAGGTCAGATTGCCGCATTGGCGATGACCATCTTTTTCCACGATATGATCATGCCTGAACGCGTTGCCCTCACCATGGCAATGCGAGATTCCGGTACGGTTCTGGACTGGAAATCATTGAATCTAAACGGCCCGATTGTGGATAAACACTCCACCGGCGGCGTGGGTGACGTGACTTCATTGATGCTTGGCCCAATGGTGGCGGCATGCGGTGGTTATGTTCCGATGATTTCTGGCCGTGGTTTAGGCCATACCGGCGGTACGCTGGATAAGCTGGAAGCGATCCCAGGATTTGACATTTTCCCTGACGATGCGCGTTTCCGTAAAATTATTTCTGAAGTGGGTGTGGCTATTATCGGCCAGACCAACTCTTTGGCGCCGGCAGATAAACGTTTCTACGCGACGCGTGACATTACCGCGACCGTTGACTCCATTCCGCTGATCACCGCGTCTATTTTAGCCAAGAAATTGGCAGAAGGACTGGATGCACTTGTGATGGACGTAAAAGTCGGCTCCGGTGCCTTCATGCCTACTTTCGAGCTCTCCGAAGCGCTGGCGCAGTCTATCGTTGGCGTGGCTAACGGCGCAGGCTGCAAAACAACCGCGTTACTGACTGATATGAATCAGGTTCTGGCGTCAAGCGCCGGTAACGCCGTTGAAGTTCGTGAGTCCGTGCAGTTCCTGACGGGTGAATACCGCAACCCGCGCCTGTTTGAAGTGACGATGGCTTTATGCGCCGAGATGTTGATTTCTGGTAATTTGGCCGCAGATCCACAGGACGCACGCAATAAACTGCAGGCGGTATTGGATAACGGTAAAGCTGCAGAGATCTTTGGCCGCATGGTGGCAGCACAAGGCGGCCCAGCTGATTTTGTTGAGCGCTACGATAGCTACTTACCGCAAGCCACATTAAGCAAGCCGGTCTTTGCTGAACACAGTGGTATTATTACTGCTATGGATACCCGCGAACTGGGTATGTCAGTGGTTGGACTGGGCGGCGGGCGTCGCCGTGCGACAGACAGCATCGATTACAGCGTCGGTTTAACTGATATGGTTCGTTTGGGCGACAGCGTGGATGCGCAGCGTCCATTGGCGATTGTGCATGCGTCCAATGAAGAAGATTGGCAACAGGCTGCTCGTGCAGTACGCAGCGCAATTGTGTTGGGTGACAAAGCTCCGGCAGAAAATCCGGTAGTTTATCGCCGTATCACTGAGTAAACGCCATACTTAACGGGTGTTGGTTAAACCAGCCTTAGGATTAAAACCAGAGAGTCGCCAAGTTTGCATCGGCTCTTTGGTCACAGCGCTGAAGCGCAGGAGAGTAAGATGAAACGTACATTTATCATGGTATTAGACTCATTTGGTATCGGTGCGAGTGAAGATGCTGAACGCTTTGGCGATGTGGGTTCCGATACGCTAGGTCATATTGCTGACGCCTGCGCGCGCGGCGAAGCAGATATTGGTCGCAAAGGCCCGCTGACCCTGCCTAACCTGAGCCGTTTAGGTTTAGGTAAAGCGGCTGAAGAATCAACCGGCCGTTTTCCACAGGGCTTGGATAAAAACGCTGAGATCATCGGCGCGTATGGCTATGCGAGCGAGCTCTCTTCCGGTAAAGATACGCCGTCTGGTCACTGGGAAATTGCGGGTGTTCCTGTTCTGTTCGATTGGGGCTATTTCTCCGAGCATGAAAACAGCTTCCCACAGGAACTGTTAGATATTCTGGTTAAGCGCGGCAACCTGCCGGGCTATCTGGGCAACTGCCACTCTTCTGGTACTGTGATTTTGGATCAGTTGGGCGAAGAGCACATGAAAACCGGCAAACCGATTTTCTATACCTCTGCTGACTCTGTATTCCAGATTGCTTGCCATGAAGAAACCTTCGGGCTGGATCGTCTGTATGAGCTGTGTGAAATCGCACGTGAAGAGCTGACTAAAGGTGGTTACAACATTGGCCGTGTGATTGCACGTCCATTCGTGGGTGACAAACCTGGCGAGTTCAAACGTACCGGCAACCGTCATGACTTAGCGGTTGAGCCACCGGCACCAACCATGCTGAAAAAGTTGGTTGATGAGAAGGGCGGTGAAGTGGTTTCTATCGGTAAAATTGCTGATATCTACGCTAACGTCGGGATTACGCAGAAAGTGAAAGCGACCGGTATTGATGCGCTGTTTGATGCAACGCTTATCGAGATGGAAAAAGCGGGCAATAACACCATTGTGTTTACCAACTTTGTTGATTTCGACTCCTCTTACGGCCACCGTCGTGACGTCGCAGGTTATGCCGCTGCGCTTGAGCTGTTTGACCGCCGTCTGCCAGAAATGCTGAAATTAGTGAAAGATGACGATATCATTATCTTCACCGCTGACCACGGCTGTGACCCAACATGGGAAGGCTCCGACCATACCCGTGAACACATCCCTGTTCTGGTTTACGGACCTAAAGTGAAACCGGGCTCGTTGGGCCATCGTGAAACCTTCGCAGATATTGGCCAAACCGTAGCAAACTACTTTGGTCTGTCTCCGATGGATTACGGTAAAGTGATGTTTTAATTTCTGAGCGCCACCCGGCTTTGATGAGTCGGGTGGCGTTTCATTTCATAGTTAGCTTGATATTTAGACTTACATACCAAAAGGATACGAATTATGGCTACGCCGCATATTAATGCCGAGATGGGTGATTTTGCAGACGTTGTGTTGATGCCGGGCGATCCGCTGCGTGCAAAACACATTGCTGAAACTTTCCTGCAAGACGTCCGTCAGGTAAACAGCGTGCGCGGCATGCTGGGCTTCACCGGTACTTATAAGGGGCGTAAGATCTCCGTTATGGGTCACGGTATGGGTATCCCATCATGTTCTATCTATGCGAAAGAGCTGATCACTGATTTTGGCGTGAAAAAAATCATCCGCGTGGGTTCATGTGGCGCAGTGCGCATGGACGTTAAACTGCGTGACGTGGTTATTGGCATGGGGGCATGTACTGACTCTAAAGTTAACCGTCTGCGCTTCAAAGACCACGACTATGCAGCGATTGCAGACTTCGACATGGTGCGTAACGCATCTGACGCAGCGAAAGCCAAAGGTATCAATGCACGCGTAGGTAACATCTTCTCTGCTGACCTGTTCTACACGCCAGACCCGTCTATGTTTGACGTGATGGATAAGTACGGCATTCTGGGTGTGGAAATGGAAGCTGCGGGTATCTACGGCGTTGCCGCTGAATTTGGTGCGAAAGCGCTGACTATCTGCACCGTGTCTGACCACATTCGTACCCACGAGCAGACCACTGCTGAAGAACGCCAGACCACGTTCAACGACATGATTGAAATCGCGCTGGAATCCGTTCTGCTGGGCGATGCGGAAGAAGCTGCTGCTAAGTAATAGCGGATAGCTGGAATACGTTTAAAGGCTCCTGAATAGGGGCCTTTTTTGTATTCGGTGATGGTGTAAGGTTTTGTTCGCCTCTCGTTTATGTGGCGATGGTGATAGGTTTCGTTCGCCTATCCGCTGCTGTATTCACATACAAACTGGGTAGAAGGCGACCGATGAGGGGCGCCAGCGCGCGCCCCTTCAATCCTCGCGCTTTTATCCGAGACGCCATCTCCGCTACGGTTTGGTATCGCCCATCCAGGGCGCCCCAAACTCCGCCGGTACATCCCTGTACCGGCGGCTCTCCCAACCAAGACTTAAACAATTAAAAGAAAAATAGAGAGATAAAATAAAAAGATAAGAAGACAAAAATGTCTTTTGTCTTTTTTATGTTTAAAGAGTGCATTTTAGAGCCGCCAGCAGGGATGCTGGTGGCAGGTTGAGGGCGTACAGGATGTGCGCTCCGAAACCGGTCGGGCAAACGACTCGGTAAAAAGCGCGAGAGTGAAGAGGTTGCGCGCTGGCAACCTCTTCTCGGACGCCTACATCAGCGGTTTCATGGAAACATAAAAGCTAACCGGCGTACGAAACCTTTCACTGTTCTAATATAAATACGAACAAGGCGACACACTGGCCGCCTTGTTTGTATTTGTGTTACATCAATTTAAATTACTTAGACCCAATCTTACGTAGTGGTTTGCCCTGCATCAGATTACGTTCAATGTGTTCCAGAGAGATATTCTTAGTCTCAGGGATCAGCGCTAACGTAATGAAGATGAAGATAACGTTCAGACCGGCATAGACCCAGAAGGTATGTGCGCTACCCAGAGAGTTCAGCATGGTCAGGAAGGTTGCCCCGACGATCATGTTGGCAATCCAGTTGGTGGCGGTTGAACAGGTGATACCAAAATCACGGCCTTTCAGCGGCTGAATTTCAGAACACAGCACCCAAATCAGTGGACCGGCGCTCATGGCAAAACCGACGATGAAGATTAGCAGCATGATAACGGCAAAGTACTGAGCAAACACGGAGCTGATACCGATGTTCATCATGGTACCTAAGGTGCCCATACCTAAAGCCATCACGATAAAACCGAGAATCAAGGTTGGCTTACGACCCCAGCGGTCAACTAAACCGATGGCGATAAAGGTGGCTAATACGTTCACCAGACCCACGATAACCGTGCCCCACATCTGCTGTGAGGTGCTGGCAAAGCCCGCTAAGTCGAAGATTTTTGGTGCGTAATACATAATGACGTTCATGCCGGTGAACTGCTGCATCACCTGTAACAACACGCCAAGATAAACGGCACGGCGGAAGTTTTTATTGTTAATAAACAATGCCCAGCCGCTTTGTTTCACTTTCAGACTTTCACGAATTTCATCCAGTTCACTTTTGGCTTGTTCACTGGTATCACGCAGTTTTTCTAATACACGGCGGGCTTTTTCATCACTGCCGCGTGCGGCTAACCAGCGTGGGCTATCTGGCAGGAAGAACACACCTATCAATAGCAGAATAGCTGGAATAGTGATGACACCCAGCATCCAGCGCCATGCGCCGGTGTAGCTGAAAGCGGTGTCAGAAAGATAAGCGGCCAAAATACCGATGGTGATCATCAACTGGTACATTGAAATCATACTGCCGCGAATCTTTTCTGGTGCAATTTCAGAAAGATAAATCGGAGCCGTATAAGATGCGATACCTACCGCTAATCCCAGCAGTACGCGAGAAAGGATCAGAATTTCAACATCAGGTGCGAAGGCAGAAAACAGGGAGCCAACCACAAACAGGATTGCGCCAATCATCAAGCTGTATTTACGGCCAATGCGGAAGTTCAACCAGCCGCTACCCACTGCGCCGACTGCCGCACCAAACATCATAGAGCTCACAACCCATTCTTGTTGAGAGCTGGTGATTTGAAACGTCTCGCTGATAAATGGCAAAGCACCAGCGATAACACCAATATCCAGCCCGAACAGTAAGCCTGCCAGCGCAGCTAAAAAGCAGACAAAGAACGTTAGACTGGCATTTGAACGGGTCTTGCGAACCGATTGTGTACTCACGGTAGTACTCATACTGCCTCCGAAAAGAAACTCGTTTGTATGCTTATCATGTTAAGAATCTATGGCGCTAATGTAAGTGCTCTCGATCACATAAATGTAATCGTTTACACTAATGTGGCATTCATACGGAAAGCGAGTAGTCACAAGGTTATGGATTTACTTACAGTGTTGCGTGGCTAATTTATTGGTTTTAAAACAATTTAATCCATAAAGCAGAGTGGTACTATATTGGTTTATATGGGTATTTTTTAATCATTAAACGTATTTTTAGTTTAAGTATGAATTTAATGTAATCGCTTTCATTTGAGCGGTAATATCGATGAGTCAATTTTTAGACAATAAAAAAGCAGGCACAAAGGCCTGCTTTTTTAGTTGGGGTTAACCTTATTTCAGGCCAGCGGCTTCACGCAGAAGTGCGGCTTTATCGGTTTTTTCCCAAGGGAAGTGCTCACGGCCAAAGTGACCATAGGCTGCGGTTTCACGGTAGATTGGTTGGATCAGATCCAGCATCTGAATCAAACCGTATGGGCGCAGGTCGAAGAATTCACGTACCAGCAAGGTCAGCTGCTCGGTAGAGATTTTCTCGGTGCCAAAGGTTTCAATCATGATTGAAGTTGGTTCAGCGATACCAATTGCGTAAGAAACCTGAATCTCACAGCGATCCGCCAGACCCGCAGCAACGATATTTTTTGCTACGTAACGAGCAGCGTATGCCGCTGAACGGTCAACTTTTGAAGGATCTTTACCGGAGAATGCACCGCCGCCGTGACGTGCTGCGCCGCCGTAGGTATCAACGATGATTTTACGACCAGTCAAACCACAGTCGCCCATTGGGCCACCGATAACGAAACGGCCTGTTGGGTTGATGAAGTATTTGGTATTAGCAGACAACCATTCTGGCGGCAGAACCGGCTTGATGATTTCTTCCATTACCGCTTCTTTCAAATCAGGCAGGCTGATGGTGTCTGCGTGCTGAGTAGAAAGAACTACGGCGTCGATGCCCGCAATTTTGCCGTCGTCGTACAGGAAAGTGACCTGACTTTTGGCATCCGGACGCAGCCATGGCAGAGTGCCGTTTTTACGCACTTGAGCCTGACGCTCCATCAAGCGATGAGCATAGGTAATTGGCGCAGGCATCAATACGTCGGTTTCGTTGGTCGCGTAACCAAACATAATACCTTGGTCGCCAGCACCTTGTTCTAAAGGATCGGTACGGTCAACGCCTTGGTTGATGTCTGGAGATTGTTTGCCGATAGCGCTCAGAACGGCGCAAGAGTTAGCATCAAAGCCCATATCAGAACTTACATAACCGATTTCAGCCACGGTTTTACGGGTCAGTTCTTCAATGTCTACCCATGCATTAGTGGTGATTTCACCACCAACCAGCACCATGCCGGTTTTGACATAGGTTTCGCATGCAACGCGCGCTTTTGGATCCTGCTCGAGGATCGCATCAAGCACGGCGTCAGAAATTTGGTCTGCAATCTTATCAGGATGTCCTTCGGACACTGATTCAGATGTGAAAAGGTGTTTAGCCATGGTGTTCTTTACCTTTAAAAGACGGGTTTAGAGTCACTGCGTAATGCTGGGGTATGTACATCAGTATCTAGCTTGTGGCTAGCTCTGGTGCCTGATGCATCCTGCAACGCCCCTCAGGCAAAGCCGTTCAGCAGTTTATCAGTCAATAAGTATAGATGGATTAACATCTGGACGGCTATTTTAAGACAGACCCGTCGTAGTTTTCTAGTCTTTTTGTCACTTTATGTCCGCAAACAAGTATTTTTTTCTATACAGCCCGTTCTTTTACACCTGCGTAAACGCACAGAAACAGTTTTTAGCAAAATTTCATTTTGCAATTTCGAGCTGTTGATTGTATAAACTGCGCGCGGCTTACCGGTGCATGACGCTTTAACCGAATCGCTAAAATGTGTTAACAGCAGTAATTTTTAGATAACTTGCTGAAAATACAAGTGATAAGGGGCGGCTATGTGTCTCACTTCCGGCCGAGGAGGGTATGAGTTGTTGCTCATACTGTCAGTCTCAACACACTGTTAACTTTTTGGATCTGCGCGTTATTTTAGCCGCAGGCATGGAGGTGGTTCAGGTAATGATCCGCACGAATATCTCAGCGACAACGGTCGCGTTCCACACTATTGCTTCCGGCAATATTCTGCGTCTTGATGGCGCTCCGCTGTTCCGCGCTTTGCGCCTTCCTTCCTATTTATCTGCATTTCTCGCATTTTCCCGATGTTATTCACCACTTTGGTGAAGATGGGGCGCGACTCAGGATTCTTACGCCGATAGCGGCAACTGATGACTGAACAAGGGTAACCTGCAGCGTGGTATGACTACCAAACAACGCGCAGGCGAATTTTCATTGGGGTTTATCCTGCATTCAAGAATGCACTCCTCGACCCACGGAGTTAGCGACGTGTTTTGCTCTTATACTTATATCAGTCCGGCATTTTGTCCGGTGCTGAGCTTTGTGGTCACGCCAAAAATCCCGGCGTGTGGGTTGTTAAGCGCAGATGTTGCTGCGATAGTGAATAACCGTGCTGTGAATAATTCCATTATTTGCCACGACAGTGCACAAGGAGTTCGTCATGTCTAACGAACTTCGCCAACGTCCGCAGGAAGCGGCCGGACATCATCAATTGCGTTCTATGCAGGAGGTTGCCATGAATGATCGTAATGCCAGCAAAATGCTGAGTACTTATAACGTCGCCTACTGGGGTGGCAACTATTATGACGTCAACGAGTTGGGTCATATTTCAGTTTGTCCCGATCCCGACGTCCCAGAAGCGCGCGTCGATCTGACGCAACTGGTAGAGAAGCTGCAAAAAGAGAGCAACCAGCGTTTGCCTGCGCTGTTCTGTTTCCCGCAGATCCTGCAACATCGCCTGCGTTCAATTAACGCGGCGTTTAAGCGTGCGCGTGAATCTTTCGGCTATGAAGGCGGCTACTTCTTGGTTTATCCAATTAAGGTAAACCAGCATCGTCGCGTCATTGAGTCGTTAGTGAATTCTGGCGAGCCCTTAGGTTTAGAAGCAGGTTCGAAAGCGGAGTTGATGGCGGTGCTGGCTCATGCTGGTATGACGCGTTCCGTGATTGTGTGTAACGGCTATAAAGATCGTGAATACATCCGTTTGGCATTGATCGGCGAAAAACTGGGTCACAAGGTGTATCTGGTTATCGAGAAGATGTCTGAAATCAAGCTGGTGATGGAAGAAGCCGAGCGCCTGAACGTGGTGCCCCGCCTTGGCGTGCGTGCGCGCTTATCTTCGCAAGGCTCCGGTAAATGGCAGTCGAGCGGCGGTGAGAAATCTAAATTTGGCTTGGCGGCAACGCAAGTATTGCAACTGGTTGAAACCCTGCGTGAAGCGGGTCGTTTGGATAGCCTGCAACTGCTGCATTTCCACTTAGGTTCTCAGTTGGCGAACATTCGCGATATCGCCACCGGCGTGCGCGAATCTGCACGTTTCTACGTTGAGTTACATAAGCTGGGCGTGAACATTCAGTGCTTTGACGTCGGCGGCGGCTTGGGCGTGGACTACGAAGGAACGCGTTCCCAGTCTGATTGCTCGGTGAACTATGGTCTGAACGAATACGCGAATAACGTCATTTGGGGCATCGGTGATGCCTGTAATGAGCACGGTTTACCGCATCCAACGGTGATCACGGAGTCCGGTCGTGCGGTAACGGCGCATCATACGGTGCTGGTTTCTAATGTGATTGGCGTTGAACGTAATGAATTCCACGCGCCTGTGGCTCCGGCTGAAGATGCGCCTCGTGCGCTGCAAAGCCTGTGGTCTACATGGGAAGAGATGCAGGATTCTGATACCAAACGTTCATTGCGTGAATGGCTGCACGATAGCCAGCTCGATCTGAACGACGTGCACAGCCAGTATGCGCACGGTATTTTGGATCTTACCCAGCGTGCATGGGCTGAGCAGCAATATCTGACGATCTGTAGCCAGATCCAAGAACATCTTGATCCAAGCAATCGCGCACACCGTCCGATCATTGATGAACTGCAGGAGCGTATGGCTGACAAGCTGTATGTGAACTTCTCACTGTTCCAGTCGATGCCTGATGCGTGGGGGATCGATCAGCTGTTCCCGGTGCTGCCGTTGAGCGGTTTGGATCAGGCCCCTGAGCGCCGTGCGGTGCTGCTGGATATTACCTGTGACTCAGATGGTGCCATCGATCACTACATCGACGGCGATGGGATCGCAACGACGATGCCGATGCCGCAGTACGATCCAGAAAATCCGCCGCTGATTGGCTTCTTCATGGTGGGTGCGTACCAAGAGATTCTGGGCAACATGCATAACCTGTTCGGGGATACGGCTTCGGTTGACGTCTTTGTCTTTGAAGACGGCAGCGTTGAGGTGCAAGACTCGGACGAAGGTAATACGGTTGCCGAGATGCTGGAATATGTTCAGCTCGATCCTGAAGTGTTGTTGACCCGCTTCCGCGATCAGGTCCGCAAAACGGATCTCGACGCTGAGCTACAAACCCAGTTCTTGGATGAATTTGAGTCTGGTCTCTACGGGTATACCTATCTTGAAGATGAGTGATCGGTTGATCTAACAGACATCGAGATCACAAAGTGTAAGGGTGCTTCGGCACCCTTTTTTGTGGCTGATGTATAGTGAGAAATTATACCGATCTGAAGAATGGGAGTATTCACATGGAAAAAGTCGACCTGCATATGCACTCGCATCATAGTGATGACGCAGATTATCCGGTTGCAGAACTGATTGCTCGCTGCGTTCGTGAAGGCGTTACCACGCTGGCGATAACCGATCACAATTCGGCGTTTTCGTTTGCTGAATCTGAGAAGTGGCGAAGTGATGCGCTGAATATCATTTCTGGCATTGAAATCGACTGTACCTTCCAAGGACGTAACTTTCATTTGCTCGGCTATGGCTTTACGCCATCGGATGATTTCACGCAGGTGCATGAAAACTTCAACGATATTCAGTGTGAGCTGGTGCCCGTGAAGTTGGCGAAGCTACGCGAGTTCGGTTTCTTTATTGACGACGAGCATCTCGCGCGGCTGGCGAATGGCCGTTTACCTCAGGAAGAGCAAATGGGCGAGGCTATTCTTGAAGATGATCGTAATGCCAATAATCCACTATTGCTGCCGTACCGCTCCGGTGGTGCGCGCGCCGATATGCCATTAATCAACTTTTACTGGGATTTTTTCGGCCCAGGTAAAGCCTGCTATCAGCCAGTGACCTATCCGGCTCTGGAAGAGATGGCGGATTTGATCCGTGACAACTGTGGCATTCCCGTTATTGCGCATATCGGGGCCAATGTGAAAGAAGAACATGAGGCGATACTTGAGCTGATGCTGGAATCTGGCGTGGCGGGAATTGAAGTGTTCTCCAGCTACCATGATGATGAACTGGCGCAGCGCTTATATGATTTTGCCTTGGAGCAGGGGGCTTATGTGACCTGCGGCAGTGATTTCCACGGGCGTAACAAACCCAAAATTGAAGTGGGAACCTGTCGATACAATCCAGAGCAACTGGTAGAGATAAAACGGTTTCTGGATATCGTGAGCCAGTAAGCTCTTTTATGCCCGGATGGTAAACACGCATTCGGGCATTCTCACGATAATTACATTATTACGTAGCCAATTTCTCCCTTTTGGAGAGGAATACTTTCATGATGTTTATAGTAATAATCGCCTAGGCGCTTTTTAATGGTTGTCGCGCTTCGCTCACTTGTATTGGTATAAAAACCTACACACCAAAAAGAGCGCCCATCATCGCCTGACGCCCTCATACAGCTTAGTTTCTCAATGTCTTTTTCCATGTTGTTAATCAGCGCAGTTGGGCTTCGTGAGCATTTTAATTCTAGAAAAATGTATGAGTCTAAGCGTGCTCTTTTTTTTCTGAATTTCAGGTCAACAAACATGGTAAATCGATCTGGGGCAGAACGTCGATCGCAGAGATAAGGGACTTCTCTTTCTACATTCGCGATCGATTCATGCTGGCGCATAAAAAACTCTAATTCAAGCTGAAGCCATTTTTCCCAATCGTTAATGCTTTGATTTTTAATCATATCTAACCGATTTATAATGTGTTCTTGTTTTATAAATAGATCGACGAGAGCTTTGACGGTAATAAAATCTGCTGTTTCCATATCCATATAGAGCACCATTAATAGACAGTAATGAATCGGGCTTGTGACAATAACCTATGATTATTATTAAATTAACTTCTGATAAAGCCAGCATAATTTATAGTAATACATTGTTTTTATAAAGAAAAAACAATGATTTTATCCTGCTCTTGAAGAGTCGAAATTTTACGGCGATAATCGTCTACAGCAGCTTTTAAAGCGAACAATAAATCCCTTTCTCGTCGGGCTAACGACGCGGAAGGGATTTTTTTTCATCGGTACTTTGACTTCGGCCAGCGATAACTGCGGCCTTTTACGAGGATTGATTATGAGCACCCTGGGCAATAAACCCGATAACTCACTGGTTTCTAACGCCTTTGGCTTCCTGCGTTTTCCGCTGAACTTCCAGCCATACGACAGCGATGCTGATTGGGTTATCACCGGTGTACCTTTCGATATGGCGACTTCAGGTCGTGCTGGTGGGCGTCATGGCCCAGCGGCAATTCGTCAGGTCTCCACTAATCTGGCGTGGGAAGGCAACCGCTGGCCATGGAACTTCGATCTGCGCGATCGCTTAAACGTGGTTGACTGTGGCGACGTAGTATTTAATTTCGGTGACGCGCAGGATATGAGTGACTCTTTGCAGGCTCATACCGAAAAGCTGCTGGAATCCGGTAAGCGTTGTTTGACCTTCGGCGGTGACCACTTTGTGACTCTGCCTTTGCTGCGTGCGCATGCGAAGCATTTTGGCAAAATGGCGCTGGTGCATTTTGATGCACATACCGACACCTATGCTAACGGCAGCAAATTTGACCATGGCACGATGTTCTTCCATGCGCCGAATGAAGGCCTGATCGATCCAAACCACTCGGTACAGATCGGTATTCGTACTGAATTCGATCACGATAATGGTTTTACCGTGTTGGATGCCGCGCAGGTGAACGATCGTGGCGTGGATGATGTGTTAGCACAGATCAAACAGATCGTCGGCGATATGCCGGTCTATCTGACCTTTGATATCGACTGCTTGGATCCTGCTTTTGCGCCAGGTACTGGTACTCCTGTTATTGGCGGACTGACTTCTGACCGTGCGCTCAAACTGGTGCGTGGTCTGAAGGATCTTAATATCGTCGGTATGGACGTGGTGGAAGTCGCTCCGGCTTACGATCAATCTGAAATCACCGCGCTGGCAGCTGCAACGCTGGCGCTGGAAATGCTCTATATTCAGGCAGATAAAAAAGGCGAATAATCTTCGCGTTTTACTGATATCAAGGCGGCCTTTGGGCCGCCTTTTTTCGTTATGGATGGCTAATTTTTTTTGCCAACAACAATTGGATTTTCATACTGATTGGGCGGCTGGTGGAGGCAAAAACCGATTCACCCACCCTGTGAGACTGTTGGCAAAGCATTTGGGAATAATGCATGGGCTGCAGCGCAATAATTTTGCACATCGTTTTCGCCTCATCGGCATGGATACTCATGCGATAAAACCAGAATAAGGCGATCGTTATAAAGGTTGGGTAAAACGTTGGAGGTGTGGGATAAAAAATGTGTCAACAGGATTTTTCAAACTTAAGAGAGCCCGTTTACCCGCTTATGGATGTTATATCTATTTATTTTGTTATTCCTCTTAATATATTTACATCAACAATCCCTTTTTTAATCTAATTTTTTGAATGACTATCTGATTGCAGATAAATCCTACAAATCCTTATTCTGTGTGCCACTGGAGTTAACGAAACGTTACCCTTTCTACTTATTAAGGGGTAAATATTGAGTGAATAGTTCTATTTTTTGATTTGACTCAATATGAGCAGGGTTGTAACTGTTAGTTTGCCGCTGACAAAAACATCATTGAAGCAATGAGGATGGCAATGGACGTCAGTCGCAGACAGTTTTTTAGAATCTGCGCCGGCGGGATGGCTGGTACAACAGCGGCAGTTTTAGGATTTACTCCTACTATGGCGCTGGCGGAGTCACGTAACTATAAGTTGCTGCGTGCAAAAGAAACCCGTAACTCCTGTACCTATTGTTCTGTTGGCTGTGGGTTATTGATGTATAGCCTTGGCGATGGTGCCAAGAACGCGAAATCAACGATTTTTCATATTGAAGGGGACCCGGATCATCCGGTAAACCGTGGCGCACTTTGCCCGAAAGGTGCTGGCCTGCTGGATTATATCCACAGTGAAAATCGTCTGCGTTACCCTGAATACCGTGCGCCAGGCTCTGATAAATGGCAGCGCATTAGCTGGGACGATGCTTTTGAGCGCATTGCCAAGCTGATGAAAAACGACCGTGATAAGAATTTTGAAACGACAAACGCCGAAGGCGTCACGGTTAACCGCTGGCTTTCAACCGGTATGTTGTGCGCCTCTGCGGCCAGCAATGAAACCGGTATGCTCACGCAAAAATTCGCCCGTTCACTGGGCATGTTGGCGGTTGATAACCAAGCGCGCGTCTGACACGGACCAACGGTAGCAAGTCTTGCTCCAACATTTGGTCGCGGTGCGATGACCAACCACTGGGTTGATATCAAAAACGCCAACGTAGTTATGGTGATGGGTGGCAACGCCGCTGAAGCGCATCCGGTCGGATTCCGCTGGGCGATGGAAGCCAAAAACAACAATGACGCCACGCTGATTGTGGTCGATCCGCGCTTTACCCGTACCGCTTCGGTTGCGGATATTTATGCGCCGATCCGCTCTGGTACCGACATTACCTTCTTGTCGGGCGTTTTGCTGTACCTGATTTCTAACAACAAAATTAACGCTGAATACGTTAAAAACTACACTAACGCCAGCCTGCTGGTGCGTGATGATTTTACGTTTGAAGACGGTTTGTTCAGCGGCTATGACGAATCTAAACGTCAGTACGACAAAACTACGTGGAACTACCAGTTCGACGAAAATGGCTATGCCAAACGCGATGACACCTTGCAGCATCCGCGCTGCGTGTGGAATCTGCTGAAAGCGCACGTGAGCCGCTATACGCCAGACGTGGTGGAAAATATCTGTGGTACACCGCAGGCGGATTTCCTGAAAGTCTGCGAAGTCTTAGCGTCAACCAGCGCAGCCGATCGTACAACGACGTTCCTGTATGCATTGGGTTGGACTCAGCACACCGTGGGTGCGCAGAACATCCGTACTATGGCGATGATCCAACTGCTGTTAGGCAATATGGGGATGGCCGGTGGCGGTGTTAACGCCTTACGTGGTCACTCTAATATTCAGGGTCTTACCGATCTTGGTTTGCTGTCTACCAGCCTGCCGGGCTATTTGACGCTGCCATCAGAAAAACACACCAATCTAGAAACTTATCTGGCAGCCAATACTCCAAAAGCGACGCTGCCGGGTCAGGTTAACTATTGGGGTAACTATCCGAAATTCTTCGTCAGCTTGATGAAGGCTTTCTATGGTGACGATGCGCAGAAAGAAAATAACTGGGGCTTTGATTGGCTGCCGAAGTGGGATCAATCCTACGACGTGATGAAGTACTTCCAGATGATGGATCAGGGCAAAGTCACCGGCTATATCTGCCAAGGCTTTAACCCGGTGGCGTCGTTCCCAGATAAGAATAAGGTCGTT
Organism: Hafnia alvei; assembly: GCF_034424155.1. Classification (NCBI taxonomy): domain Bacteria; kingdom Pseudomonadati; phylum Pseudomonadota; class Gammaproteobacteria; order Enterobacterales; family Hafniaceae; genus Hafnia; species Hafnia alvei. The sequence continues at coordinate 707,483 of NZ_CP139992.1, forward strand.
GAGTCGCTTTCTAAGCTGAAATATCTGGTGATTATCGATCCGTTGGTGACAGAAACGTCAAACTTCTGGCAAAACCACGGTGAGATGAACGAGGTTGATACGGCATCGATCCAGACTGAAGTCTTCCGTCTACCTTCAACCTGCTTCGCAGAAGAAGATGGTTCGATTGCAAACTCAGGCCGTTGGCTGCAATGGCATTGGAAAGGCGCCGACGCCCCAGGTGAAGCGCGTAACGACGGCGAAATTCTTGCCGGTCTGTACCATCGTCTACGCACCATGTACCAGAATGAAGGCGGTAAAGGCGTTGAGCCGTTACTGAAAATGGGCTGGGGCTATGAGCAGCCAGATCATCCTGAATCTGAAGAAGTGGCGAAAGAGAACAACGGTTATGCGTTGGCCGATTTGTACGACGCTAACGGCACGTTGTTAGCCAAAAAAGGTCAGCTGCTGGATACCTTTGCTCATCTGCGCGACGACGGCACCACGGCAAGCGCCTGCTGGATTTATGCCGGTAGCTGGACCAGCAAGGGCAACCAGATGGCGAATCGTGATAACAGCGATCCTTCCGGCTTAGGTAACACGCTGGGCTGGGCTTGGGCATGGCCGCTGAACCGCCGCATTATTTATAACCGTGCGTCGGCAGATCCAATGGGTAAACCGTGGGATCCTAAGCGCATGCTGATCGAGTGGAATGGCAGTAAGTGGGTCGGAAACGATATTCCAGACTACAACACCGCCGCACCGGGCAGCGGCGTCGGGCCGTTTATCATGCAGCCGGAAGGCTTGGGTCGTCTGTTTGCCATCGACAAGATGGCGGAAGGGCCATTCCCTGAGCACTATGAGCCGTTTGAAACACCGTTGGGTACCAACCCACTGCATCCAAACGTTATCTCCAATCCGGCGGCGCGTTTGTATGAGGCGGATGCCAAACGTATGGGTAACAAGACTGAGTTCCCTTACGTCGGTACCACGTATCGTCTGACCGAGCATTTCCACACGTGGACGAAGCATGCGCGTCTTAACGCCATCGTTCAGCCTGAACAGTTCGTGGAGATCAGCGAAGGTTTGGCGAAAGCGAAGGGCATTGAGCACGGTGATACGGTGAAAGTCAGCAGCAAACGCGGCTTTATCAAAGCGAAAGCGGTGGTGACTCGCCGTCTGCGTACCTTGCAGGTCAATGGTCAGGAAGTGGATACCGTGGGTATTCCAATTCACTGGGGCTTTGAAGGCGTGGCGCGCAAAGGCTTTATCGCCAACACCCTGACTCCGTTCGTTGGCGACGCTAACTCGCAAACGCCAGAGTACAAGGCGTTTTTAGTTAACGTGGAAAAGGTGTAAGGAGCCGAACTTATGTCCATGCAATCACAAGACATTATCAAGCGTTCGGCGACTAATGCCTTAACGCCGCCGCCGCAGGCTCGCGACTACAAAGAAGAAGTGGCTAAGCTTATCGACGTGTCTACCTGTATTGGCTGCAAAGCCTGTCAGGTAGCCTGTTCTGAGTGGAACGACATTCGTGACGAGGTAGGGCACTGCGTTGGGGTTTACGATAACCCTGCCGATTTGAGCGCTAAATCTTGGACGCTGATGCGTTTCTCGGAAGTCGAGCAAAACGGCAAGCTGGAGTGGCTCATCCGTAAGGATGGCTGCATGCACTGTACCGATCCGGGCTGCCTGAAGGCATGCCCGTCGGCGGGTGCAATCATTCAGTATGCAAACGGCATCGTCGATTTCCAGTCTGAACACTGTATCGGCTGTGGCTACTGCATCGCAGGCTGTCCGTTCAATATTCCTCGCTTAAATCCGGACGACAACCGTGTGTACAAATGCACACTGTGCGTTGACCGCGTGAGCGTGGGACAAGAACCGGCCTGTGTGAAAACGTGTCCGACCGGTGCGATTCATTTCGGCAGCAAGAAAGAGATGCTGGAAGTGGCGAGCGAGCGCGTTGAGAAGCTGAAAAAACGTGGCTTTGAGCATGCGGGTATTTATAACCCCGAAGGCGTTGGCGGCACTCACGTGATGTATGTTCTGCATCATGCGGATAAGCCAGAGCTTTATCACAACCTGCCGAAAGATCCGAAGATCGATATGGCGGTTGGTTTGTGGAAAGGGGTGTTGAAGCCGCTGTCGGTAGCGGGATTTATCGCGACCTTTGCCGGTTTGATTTATCACTACATTGGCGTAGGCCCGAACAAAGAGGTGAGCGACGAAGAAGAAGGTGATGACGAGAAGGGGAACCATCATGAGTAAAAGTAAAATGATCGTTCGTACCAAATTCATCGACCGTGCCTGTCATTGGACGGTGGTAATTTGTTTCTTCTTGGTTTCGCTATCTGGCATCGCGCTGTTCTTTCCAACGTTGCAGTGGCTGACACAAACGTTTGGTACACCGCAGATGGGGCGCATCATGCACCCATTCTTTGGCGTGCTGATTTTTGTGGCGCTGATGTTCATGTTCTTCCGTTTTGTGAAGCACAACATTCCTGAACGTGAAGACGTGCCGTGGGTGGTGAACATCGTTGAAGTGCTTAAAGGTAATGAGCACGAAGTTGCCGATGTGGGTAAATATAACGCCGGTCAGAAAATGATGTTCTGGAGCATCATGAGCCTGATTTTCGTGTTGCTGGTCACCGGCATCATTATCTGGCGTCCGTATTTTGCCCAGCACTTCCCGATCGAAATGGTGCGCTATTCGCTGCTGATCCATGCGGCTGCGGCTATCGTGCTGATCCACGCGATCCTGATCCATATGTATATGGCCTTCTGGGTTAAGGGATCGATCAAAGGCATGGTGGAAGGTAAAGTCAGCCGTCGCTGGGCGCGTAAGCATCACCCACGCTGGTATCGTGAAATCGAAGCCAAAGAGGTGAAAGGCGAGATAGCCGACGACTAATTTGTTTGGTTAGAATCGTTAAATAAAAACCGCAGCCAAAGAAAAGCTGCGGTTTTTTTATGCGTCAGATCTTATTTGTCTGCAGCGATACGATCGCGGATATGCTGTGCGCGTTCGGTTGATGGTGGGTGAGAATCGAACATGCTGCCTTTGCGGCCACCGTCGAGCTCAGCCAGTTTCTCAAAGCTGGTGGCCAACCCCAGCGTGTTCAGCTTGTGCTTTTTCAGGAAATCATAAGAGAAGTCGTCGGCTTCAGATTCCTGATGCTGTGAGAACTGCGAGTTGATCAGCGCTTCGCCCAGATCGGCTAGCTGCGTTTGTGACAGCTCGGCGGCCACGCCGCCGGTGGAGGCTACCGCTGTTCTTGCCGCGATGGTGCCATAAGCCACCTTCATGGCTTTCAGGCTGTGGCCGAGTGCCACGTGCCCCATTTCATGGCCTAACACGCCTTCGATTTCATCGTCAGTCATCATGTCCATCAGGCTGCTGTATACGCGGATGCAGCCGTTTGCCATTGCGAACGCGTTGATGTCATCGGTCATGTACACCTTGTAGTTAACCGGCAGCCCGTTGATGTTGTTACCCATCGCCTTCGCAATTTTGTTTAAGCGTTTGGTGTATTTGCTTTTACTGCTGGCGATTTGGCTTTGGCTATCCAACTCTTTACAGGATTGATTAGCGAGGGATCTTGCGTCTGCATCGCTGAGTGTTGCGGCCTGAATCGCTTGCACGCCAGACTGCGCGGCCATTTGGGTATTAATATTCTCACAGCCGGTTAATGTGGCCGATGCGATGGCTATCGCGATAAGCGTTTTAATGTTCATTATCTTTATCTTCCGTTGACAAATGATAGGTTAATTGTATGATTTTTATACAGTAAAATCGGCTGAGACTATCATTAGGCAGAAGATGGAAGTAGTTAATTTACGATTAAAATAGAAGCAATTTTGTGGGCGGGAACGAAGTGAAAATGGCTCCGAAATGACATCGGAGCCTGAGTTTATTATTGCTCTGCGGCGATGCGATCGCGAATGTGCTGGGCACGAGCCTGAGAAGATGGGTGGTCGTCAAACATGCTACTCTGACGCCCTGCTTCCTGAGAGGCCAGTTTGTCGAAGCTGGTGGCTAGCCCAATCGGGTTGATTCCGCGCTTTTTAAGCAGATCGAAAGAGTAGTCGTCGGCTTCGCTTTCTTGTTTTTGTGAGAACTGCGAATTCACCAGTTTTTCTCCCAGATCTGCGAGCTGTGATTGGGATAGCTGCGCGCCGATACCGCTGCTGGCGGCAATGGCGGTACGTGCAGCCGTGGTGGCATAAGCCACCTGCATCGCTTTACGCGAATGGCCTAATGCAACGTGGCCCATTTCATGCCCAAGTACGCCTTCGACTTCGTTGTCATTCATCATGTCCATAAGTCCGCTGTAGACACGCACGCAGCCGTTAGCCATCGCCCACGCGTTGACATCTTTCGTCACGTAGACTTTATAGTTGACTGGGGTACCATTGATATCGCTGCCCAGTGCTTTTGAAATGGTCGCCAGACGTTTGGCATAGGTGCTATCCGCAGGGGCAATTTGGTTCTTGCTGTCCATTTCCGCACAAGACTGTTCACTTAGGGCTTTGACCTGTGCATCAGAAAGCGTTGCGGCCTGAAAGGCCTGCGCGCCAGACTGCATCAGTCCTTCAGTATTCATGTTTTGACAGCCGCTGAGGAAGGCAGAGGCTGTTAGAGCAATAAGAGGAAGTGTTATTTTGTTCATGTTATTTTCCTTGGGTGCAGTCTTTCCAGAGATTGAATGACGATCTGTGGTAGTGTATCCAGCGCCAATTAGGCTGTCATTGAGTATGTATTCTGTCTATACAGACCCCGTATGAAAGCGGATTAATCTGCTATTAAGAGAAATATAATGAGACATCATCGACTCATTTAGCCTTAGGGATTGCTGTTTTCATACGTAGTCTGAGAAAATACCCCGAACCCTGTTTCTTTAAATCCGACTTGGAGTAGAACATGTCCTCTCGTAAAGAGCTTGCCAATGCGATCCGTGCACTCAGTATGGACGCTGTGCAGAAAGCCAATTCTGGTCATCCAGGTGCCCCTATGGGTATGGCTGATATCGCGGAAGTCCTGTGGCGCGATTACATGAATCACAACCCGACCAATCCAAATTGGGCCGATCGTGACCGCTTTGTGCTTTCTAACGGCCATGGCTCTATGTTGATTTATAGCCTGCTGCACCTCACTGGCTATGACCTGCCAATCACCGAGCTGGAAAATTTCCGTCAGTTGCACTCTAAAACTCCAGGTCACCCAGAATACGGTTATACCCCAGGCGTAGAAACCACCACTGGCCCACTGGGTCAGGGCATCGCGAATGCGGTGGGTATGGCAATTGCTGAACGTACTTTGGCCGCGCAGTTTAACCGTCCTGGTCACGATATCGTGAATCACCACACCTATGCATTCTTGGGTGATGGCTGCATGATGGAAGGCATTTCTCACGAAGTTTGCTCTCTGGCGGGTACCTTGAAGCTGGGCAAACTGACCGCGTTCTATGATGACAACGGTATTTCTATCGATGGTCACGTTGAAGGCTGGTTCACCGATAACACCGCTGAGCGTTTTGAAGCTTACGGCTGGCACGTTATCCGTGGCGTAGATGGTCACAACAGCGACGCAATCAAAGCGGCTATCGAAGACGCACGTAAAGTAACCGATAAGCCATCTCTGCTGATGTGCAAAACTACCATCGGTTTCGGTTCACCGAACAAAGCCGGTTCTCATGAAGCTCACGGTGCACCACTGGGTGCCGCTGAAATTGAAGCAACCCGTAAAGCACTGGGCTGGAACTACGCTCCGTTTGAAATCCCTCAGGAAATCTATTCTCAGTGGGATGCTAAAGAAGCGGGCAAAGCAAAAGAAAGCGCTTGGGATAAGAAATTTGCTGCCTATCAGGCTGCATTCCCTGAACTGGCCGCTGAGTTCAAACGTCGCGTAAGCGGTGAACTGCCAGCTAACTGGGCTGAAGAATCCAAGAAATTCATCGATCACCTGCAAGCTAATCCAGCGAAAATCGCAAGCCGTAAAGCGTCTCAAAACGCGCTGGAAGCTTTCGGTAAAGTTCTGCCTGAATTCCTAGGTGGTTCTGCTGACCTGGCACCAAGCAACCTGACTATGTGGTCTGGTTCTAAGCCACTGAACGAAGATCTGGCCGGTAACTACATCCATTACGGTGTACGTGAATTCGGTATGTCAGCCATCATGAACGGTATTGCTCTGCACGGTGGTTTCCTGCCATACGGCGCTACCTTCCTGATGTTTATGGAGTATGCACGCAACGCCGTTCGCATGGCAGCGCTGATGAAAATCCGTAATATCTTCGTTTATACCCATGACTCTATCGGTCTGGGCGAAGATGGCCCAACTCACCAGCCGGTTGAGCAGATGGCTAGCCTGCGTGTGACACCAAACATGAACACATGGCGTCCATGTGACCAGGTTGAATCTGCGGTTGCATGGCAGTTCGCTATTCAGCGTAACGATGGCCCATCTGCGCTGATCTTCTCGCGTCAGAATCTGGCACAGATGGATCGTACTCCAGAGCAGGTGGCTAACATCTCTCGCGGTGGTTACATCCTGAAAGATTGCGCTGGTCAGCCAGAGCTGATTTTCATTGCGACCGGTTCTGAAGTTGAACTGGCTGTGAACGCCGCAGATCAGCTGACCGCAGAAGGTCGTAAGGTTCGCGTCGTTTCAATGCCTGCAACTGAAGTCTTCGACAAGCAAGACGCTGCATACCGTGAGTCCGTACTGCCAGCGGCAGTGAGCGCTCGCGTTGCGGTTGAAGCCGGTATCGCTGACTTCTGGTACAAGTATGTTGGTCTGAACGGTACCGTGGTCGGTATGACGACCTTCGGCGAATCTGCGCCAGCTGAGCTGCTGTTCAAAGAGTTTGGCTTCACTGTAGACAACGTTGTCGCTAAAGCGAAAGCGCTGCTGAAATAATTCGGTAGTTATCGCTGATAAAAACGGGATTGCCGCAGGGCAGTCCCGTTTTTTTATGCTTAACGATGGGCTTTAATGCCCATAAATTGTGAGCTATAGCACATTTTAAGCGAAAGAAAGCGAGGCATAACGCCCATTTTATTGAGGTTATTTCTTTTATTGAGCCTTTGGTTTATTCTTGGCTGAAGCGTTTCAGTTGATTGATGAAACATCAATTATCGAGATTATGTGACAGCGGGATTTCCATCGTTTTCGATGCTGGATTACTCTATGCTCTTGCCTTAAAACTTTCGTTTTAAACTGCGTTTGGCGCAGGGAGTGATATGACTATTCGCATCGCAATAAACGGTTTTGGCCGAATCGGGCGCAGCGTATTACGCGCGTTATACGAATCTGGCCGTAGAGTAGAGATGTCCGTGGTAGCGATAAATGAATTGGCAAATGCGGAAGGCATGGCTCATTTATTGAAATACGATTCCAGTCATGGGCGCTTTGCTTGGGATGTCCGTCAGGAACGGGATACGATGTGGGTAGGCGATGACACAATTCGTCTGCTGCATGAGAAGCAGATTGCAGATTTACCGTGGCGTGAACTGGGTGTGGATATCGTACTCGACTGTAGTGGTGTTTATGGCAGTCGAGCCGATGGTGAAGCTCATATTATGGCGGGGGCCAAAAAAGTTTTGTTCTCCCATCCAGGCAGTCACGATCTTGATGCGACCGTAGTCTACGGTGTGAACCAGCAGGAATTGCAGCCAGAACACCACATTGTGTCTAACGCATCCTGCACGACTAACTGCATTATCCCTGTCATTAAATTGCTCGATGATGCGTTTGGGATTGAATCGGGTACCGTTACCACGATTCACTCATCAATGAACGATCAGCCGGTGATAGATGCGTACCATTCCGACCTGCGTCGGACGCGTGCCGCCAGCCAGTCTATAATTCCCGTCGACACGAAGTTAGCGGCTGGTATCACCCGCATTTTTCCTAAGTTCTGCGATCGCTTTGAGGCGATTTCAGTGCGAGTGCCAACGATTAACGTGACGGCAATCGATTTGAGCGTCAGCGTGCAGGCCGCAGTAAAGGTGAGTGATGTCAACCACCTACTGCAAAAGGCAGCAAGCACCTCATTTCGTGGTATAGTTGACTATACAGAATTACCACTGGTTTCGACCGATTTTAATCATGACCCGCACAGTGCCATTGTTGATGGCACGCAGACGCGCGTCAGCGGTCAACACTTGATAAAAACGTTGGTCTGGTGTGACAACGAATGGGGTTTTGCCAATCGTATGTTAGATACGACGCTGGCAATGTTCCAAGCGGTTTCCAGTACGGCACAGCAGCCTGTGCAGCTGTGACGGTCAAGCAACTTTAAGAGAATCAACGAGAGGGTTCACCATGTCTGTAATTAAGATGACCGATTTGGATTTGGCTGGTAAACGTGTCCTGATCCGTTCAGATCTGAACGTTCCAGTTAAAGAAGGCAAAGTGACTTCTGATGCGCGTATCCGTGCATCGCTGCCAACTATCGAAGCTGCTCTGAAGCAGGGCGCTCGTGTAATGGTTACTTCCCATCTGGGTCGTCCTACCGAAGGCGAATACAACGAAGAGTACTCTCTGCTGCCGGTTGTTAACTATCTGAAAGACCACCTGAAGTCTCCAGTTCGTCTGGCTAAAGACTATCTGGACGGTGTTGACGTTGCAGAAGGTGAACTGGTTGTTCTGGAAAACGTTCGCTTCAACAAAGGCGAAAAGAAAGACGACGAAACCCTGTCTAAAAAATACGCTGCGCTGTGTGACGTTTACGTCATGGACGCATTCGGTACTGCACACCGTGCACAGGCTTCAACCCACGGCGTAGGTAAATTTGCACCTATCGCATGTGCGGGTCCTCTGCTGTCTGCAGAGCTGGAAGCACTGGGCAAAGCGCTGGGTAACCCAGCACGCCCAATGGTTGCTATCGTTGGTGGTTCAAAAGTTTCTACCAAACTGACCGTTCTGGACTCTCTGTCTAAAATCGCTGACCAGCTGATTGTTGGTGGTGGTATCGCGAACACCTTCGTTGCTGCTCAAGGCCACAACGTAGGTAAATCACTGTACGAAGCCGATCTGGTTGATGAAGCTAAAAAACTGCTGACTACCTGTAATATCCCAGTACCTACCGACGTCCGTGTTGCTACCGAGTTCTCTGAAACTGCGGCTGCAACGCTGAAATCTGTAAACGACATTAAAGATGACGAGCAGATTCTGGATCTGGGTGATGCTTCTGCACATCAGCTGGCTGAAATTCTGAAGAATGCGAAAACCATTCTGTGGAACGGCCCAGTCGGCGTGTTCGAGTTCCCTAACTTCCGCAAAGGCACCGAGATCGTTGCTCAAGCAATCGCTGATAGCGAAGCATTCTCTATCGCAGGCGGCGGTGATACTCTGGCGGCTATCGATCTGTTCGGTATCGCAGACAAAATTTCCTACATCTCTACTGGCGGCGGCGCATTCTTAGAATTCGTTGAAGGCAAAAAATTGCCAGCGGTAGTGATGCTGGAAGAACGTGCTAAGCAGTAATGAACCGTAACGGGAGGCCGAGCCTCCCGTTGTTCTATCTATTTGGATACACGGCGCTCTATGACGATATTCGTGATAAGCGTGTAGCAAGTAGCTGAAAACGATTTATTTTTTACTTACGGCCCACGAAACAGGACGACGTAACATGTCTAAAATTTTTGATTTTGTTAAACCGGGTGTCATCACTGGTGATGATGTTCAGAAAGTTTTCCAGATCGCTAAAGAAAACAATTTCGCATTGCCTGCAGTTAACTGTGTTGGTACAGACTCAATCAATGCGGTAATGGAAGCTGCTTCTAAAGTACGTGCTCCGGTTATCGTTCAGTTCTCAAACGGCGGTGCTGCATTTATCGCTGGTAAAGGCGTGAAAACCGACGTTCCTCAGGGTGCTGCAATCCTGGGTGCTATCTCTGGTGCGCATCATGTACATCAGATGGCTGAACACTACGGTGTTCCAGTGATCTTGCATACTGACCACTGCGCGAAAAAACTGCTGCCATGGTTAGACGGCCTGTTGGACGCGGGTGAAAAACACTTCGCCGCTACTGGCAAACCACTGTTCTCTTCTCACATGATCGACCTGTCTGAAGAGTCTTTGGAAGAAAACATCGAAATCTGCTCCAAGTATCTGACCCGCATGTCTAAAATCGGCATGACGCTGGAAATTGAACTGGGCTGCACCGGTGGTGAAGAAGATGGCGTTGATAACAGCCATATGGATAGCTCTGCGCTGTACACTCAGCCAGAAGACGTTGATTACGCGTACACTAAACTGAACGCAATCAGCCCACGTTTCACTATCGCTGCCTCTTTCGGTAACGTACACGGTGTATACAAGCCAGGTAACGTACAGCTGACGCCAAAAATCTTGCACAACTCTCAGGAATACGTTTCTAAGAAACACAACCTGCCACACAACAGCCTGAACTTCGTATTCCACGGTGGTTCTGGTTCTACTGCTGCAGAAATCAAAGAAGCGGTCAGCTACGGCGTAGTTAAAATGAATATCGATACCGATACCCAGTGGGCAACATGGGAAGGTATTCTGAACTACTACAAGAAAAACGAAGGCTATCTGCAGGGCCAGCTGGGTAACCCAGAAGGCGCAGACAAACCTAACAAGAAATTCTACGATCCACGCGTTTGGTTGCGTGCTGCTCAGACTAGCATGATTGCTCGTCTGGAACTGGCATTTGACGAACTGAACTGCAAAGACGTTCTGTAATGCTTGTTGCATCACGCTAATTTGATTAGCGTGATGGCTGAATAAAACACCCTAGCGTTCTCGTTGGGGTGTTTTTTTTGTGTTTTTATTACCACTAAACTATCCGTAATGGACATTTCGACTAATCCCAATTTTGCTATTTGGTCTTTGATTAGTTGGCGTATAACGCATTGTCCGTTAACCTTACACAAACATGCCGTACAAAACGGCATAAATTGAGCATATTGCGCTACTTTTGATTTGTTAAAGGAAGGATGGTTTATGAAAGACCTGAACGTTGTCGATGGCATTAATAGTGCCGGAAACTGGTTAGTAAAAAATCAGGACTTACTAATTCAGTATGCAGTCAATATTGTTGCTGCGATTGTTATTTTCATTGTCGGTTCGATTATTGCCAAAATAGTGTCTGGCACGATTACCCGCTTGATGAAAGCGCGCGGCGTTGACCTTACCGTCGCTCATTTCCTTTCAGCACTCGTTCGTTACGGCATTTTGGCGTTTACTATTATCGCCGCATTAGGTCGCATTGGCGTGCAAACGGCTTCCGTTATTGCGGTGATTGGTGCCGCAGGTTTAGCCGTTGGTTTGGCGCTACAAGGATCGCTCTCTAACTTTGCTGCTGGTGTGCTGTTGGTTCTGTTCCGCCCATTCCGCACGGGAGAGTTCGTCGATCTGGGTGGTGTTTCCGGTACCGTGAAGGATGTTCAGATTTTCTCTACAACCATGCTGACTTCGGATAATAAAACTATCGTGGTACCTAATGGGAAAATCATTGCTGGCAATATTATCAACTATTCTCGTGAGCCAAACCGCCGCGTAGATATTACCGTTGGTGTGGCCTACGATGCAGATATCGATCTGGTCAAAAAAGTATTAGGCGATATTGTTGCCGCTGATAAACGTATTATGCATGACCAAGGTGTGACCATTCGTTTAAATGAAATGGCCGCTTCATCGCTGAATTTCGTGGTGCGTACTTGGACGATAAATGCTAATTACTGGCCGGTCTATTTTGATCTGATGGAAAACTTCAAACGTGGTTTGGATGCCAATAATATTGGAATTCCATTCCCGCAGATGGATGTTCATCTGTATCAAGCCGCTGTGCGCAAGGCTGAACAGGAGTAATCCTCAGTCTTAGCCCCCTCTAATCCGTTTCCTGCAAAGGATAAGGTTGAGAGGGGGCAAATTTCATTTCACCAGTATTAGCCGTTCTAATCCCCGATAAGAATCATCCATTTCCTCTTCTTAACATCTCGGCGTAATATCGCTGCCATTCCGGCCCATCCTCTCTTTGGGACGCAGCTATATTTTCGAGGAACTTCCCATGTTTTCTGTTTTCTTACAGGGCTTTGCCTTGAGCGCAGCCATGATTTTGCCGCTGGGCCCACAAAACACATTTGTTTTGAGTCAGGGGATCCGTCGTCAGTATCATCTGATGATTGCTTGCTTATGCGCATTGAGCGATATCGTTTTAATCTGTGGCGGTATTTTTGGTGGCAGCGCTTTATTGAGTCAGTCCCCTCTGCTGTTGATGCTAGTGACTTGGGGTGGGGTAGCATTTTTACTGTGGTATGGCTGGGGTGCTTTTCGTGCAGCTATGGCAAAAGAGGGGATTCAAACGGGGGCTGACGTGGTGCAGCAGAGCCGCTGGCGGATTGTAGTAACCATGCTGGCCGTGACATGGCTTAACCCGCATGTCTATTTAGATACGTTCGTCGTGTTAGGAAGCTTAGGTGGACAGCTTGCAGCAGACGCCCGCAGTTGGTTTGCTTTTGGCGCCGTAAGTGCTTCTGCGATTTGGTTCTTTTCGTTGGCATTGCTCGCCGCGTGGTTAGCGCCATGGCTAAGTACGCCTAAAGCTCAGCGGGTGATTAATCTTCTTGTTGCCTGTGTGATGTGGGTTATTGCCCTGCAACTGGCAAGAAATGGGCTACATTTGTAAGGTGTTGTTGGCAGTTGATAGATAAAATTCTGGATTGTTCCTAATGCGTTAGCGTCTTTTTTAGTTCAGGATGTTGTTCATCTTTCAGCGCCAGACACTGGCCGTTGAAACCACTAAACATCGAGTATGTCTACAAGGAGACACCATGAAGCTAAAAGCCTTAGCGATGGTTGCAGTGATGGGATTAAGCGCGTTGCCAGCGCTGTCTCAGGCGGCTGAAATGCCAGAAGGACCACATCTAGTGACCTCTGGAACATCAAGCGTAGACGCAACTCCTGATATTGCGACGCTGACTTTCCAAGTGACCGCTTCAGCGAAAGATGCGGCGAGCGCTAAGACGCAGGTCGATCAGCGTGTGGCAAAATATTTTGATTTTCTGAATACCAACGGTATTGAGAAAAAAGACATCAGTGCGGCTAACTTAAGCACTCAGCCAGAGTACGATTATCTGAAAGACGGCAAAAGCGAGCTAAAAGGCTATCGTGCCGATCGCCGCGTGCAAGTCACTCTGCGCCAGTTGGATAAGCTGAATGGTTTATTGGATGGTGCATTGAAAGCTAACCTCAATGAGATTCGTTCTGTTGAGTTAGGCGTTGCTAAGCCTGAAGCTTATCGTGAACAGGCACGTCAGGAAGCGATTAAAAATGCCGTGAGCCAGGCTCAGTCTCTGGCCAAAGGCTTTGGTGTGGTGCTTGGTCCGGTATACAGCATTCAATATCACGTATCCAACTACCAGCCAGCCCCAGTAAGCCGCATGTATATGGCAGCTGATTCAATGCCAAAAGCATCGGCTGCGCAGACCTATGAACAGCAAACGATCCAGTTTGACGATCAGGTTGATGTGGTCTTCAGCCTGAATAAATAACGTCTGCCGAGAGAGCAAAAAAGCACACCGGAAGGTGTGCTTTTTTTATGGTTTTTATACCAATTATGAAGGGCTTAATCTTGGCGCAGTACGTTGTGCCCGTGAGAAAGTAGCGCATCGGTGACTCGACGCATCATGCGGCTTTCTGGTGCGAAGCGGTGCCAATACAACATACGGCGCTGAACCATGCCGGGGGTTAAGTTTATCAGCGAGCCTTCTTTTAGTTCTTTTTCGATCTGAAGATGCGGGATCATACAGCAGGTGGTTCCCTGCAATGCCAGTTGTACAAAGGCTTCAGATGAATTAACGATATGACACGGTACGCTGCCCGGCGGTAGATCAAAGTTCTGTTGTAGGAAAGCTTGGTGCATATCGTCTAAGTGGTCAAAGGCGACGGCTGGCGCTTTCAGCAATGAAGAACGGTTCACGCCATTTGGGAAGTAACGTGCAGCAAAAGTCGGTGACGCCACAAATAGGTAATCGAGCGCACCAAGGCGGTCGACTAAACAGCTAGGTAATGGCTGTGGCTGGATACTCACCGCGCCGACCACTTCACCACGACGGAGTCGTTCCTGAGTTCGGGTTTCATCTTCAACCTGAAGGTTCAAGCGCAGCGGTGAATCCGCCAGCACCGGTTTTAAGGCGGGCAGCAGCCAAGTTGCCAAACTATCAGCGTTGACGGCGAGAGAGAGCAACAGTGGGCCATCGGTGCTGCTATCGTTGCCTAGCCACTCCTCTTCAAGCAATTCAACCTGATGCAACAAAGCCAGCAAACGCTGCCCCTGTTCCGTTGGGCGAGGGGGGACGGTACGAACCAGCAGAGGCTGACCGAACAGGTTTTCTAACTGCTTGATTCGCTGAGAAACCGCTGACTGAGTTATACAGAGTTTTTGTGCCGCACGCTCAAAGCCACGTTCGCGTATTACCGCATCCAGTGCTTGCAAAGTCCGGTAGTCCGGGCGTTTCATGTTGTTCTTCGTCCCCTGCTCTTATGATTTTTATATCTTAATAACTGCAATATGCCACATTTTTTCCCCTTCAAGAGGAGAAAATACACTCTTGTCATGGAAAAGGTGATCGCTTAAGGCGAAAAAGCCGCCCTGTGACACGCCATTTATGGGCAGTTGCTCTATAATACGCACACGTTTTCGTAGCATAGTCCATAGGATTCGGTAATGACTCAAGATGAACTGAAAAAAGCAGTGGGTTGGGAAGCGCTCAAGTATGTAAAACCGGGCACCATCGTGGGTGTGGGCACGGGCTCAACCGCCGCGCATTTTATTGATGCGCTGGGCACCATGAAAGGGCAAATCGAGGGCGCGGTTTCAAGCTCTGATGCTTCCACTGAGAAACTGAAAAGTTTGGGCATTACCGTTTTCGATCTTAACGAAGTCGATTCGTTAGATATTTATGTTGATGGTGCGGATGAAATCAACGGCCACATGCAGATGATCAAAGGCGGCGGAGCGGCACTGACTCGCGAGAAGATCGTGGCGGCCGTGGCGAAGAAATTTATTTGCATCGTCGATTCTTCTAAACAGGTAGATATTCTGGGTAACTTCCCGCTGCCTGTAGAAGTGATCCCGATGGCACGCTCCTACGTTGCGCGTGAGTTGGTGAAATTAGGCGGCCAGCCTGAATATCGCCAAGGCGTTCTGACGGATAACGGCAACGTGATTTTAGACGTGCATAATCTGAAAATTATGGATGCGATTGCGTTAGAAAAACAGATTAACGGTATTGCCGGTGTGGTCACCGTTGGCTTGTTCGCAAATCGTGGTGCGGACGTTGCGCTGGTTGGCTCGGCTGACGGCGTGAAAACCATTACGGCATAAATTATTCGCCATGATGAATCAGCAGCTCCGAATCTTCGGGGCTGTTTTTTTATGTGCAGCACCTTGCGATTTTTATCTTATTCCTCCCTCTTTGTTAACTTCGTTTTAAACATAGAATTCCATTTATTTATCACACCCCCTAAATTCGGTGACATATGTCACATATTTGCGCTTGACGATACTTTCACGCTGTCACGATTAAAAGCAGTAGCATTTTTCGCCAACTTTTAACGTTTTCAACCCGTTGCTCACCCCCTTGTAGGCAATCGGTTGGCTTGCTGGATGCGTAATATTTGTTATGTTGGCTGCATGCCGCAGGAGTTTTGCTTTCCGTTGCGGCCACACTAAGGTTCGAATTAACAGGGGTTAGGGTCGGGTCATGGCAAAAGTATCTTTGGAGAAAGACAGGATTAAGTTCCTTTTAGTTGAAGGGGTTCATCAAAGCACCGTCGACAATCTACGTGCAGCGGGTTACACCAACATCGAATATCATAAAGGTGCGCTGGACTCTGAATCGATGAAGGCATCCATTCGTGATGCTCATTTCGTTGGAATTCGTTCCCGAACCCACCTGACCGAAGATATCTTCGCTGCGGCTGAAAAATTGATTGCCGTAGGCTGTTTCTGCATTGGTACCAATCAGGTCGATCTTACCGCGGCGGCGAAACGCGGCATTCCAGTATTTAATGCGCCGTTCTCTAATACACGTTCGGTAGCCGAAATGGTGCTGGGCGAGCTGTTGCTGCTGTTACGCGGCATTCCAACGGCCAATGCCTGTGCGCATCGCGGTGAATGGAATAAACAGGCCGTGGGCTGTTTTGAAGCGCGTGGTAAAAAACTGGGCATTATTGGTTACGGCCATATCGGAACCCAGCTGGGTATTTTGGCTGAAGGCATTGGTATGAACGTCTTCTTCTACGATATCGAGAACAAACTGCCGTTGGGGAATGCGCAGCAGGTCCGTCATCTCTCTGATTTGCTCAACATGAGCGATGTCGTGACATTGCATGTGCCTGAAACGCGTTCCACCAAAGATATGATTGGTGCCGAAGAGTTGGCGCTCATGAAGCCTGGAGCTATTCTTATCAACGCATCACGCGGCACCGTGGTGGATATCCCTGCTCTGTGCAACGCGTTATCTTCCAAGCATTTATCGGGTGCGGCCATCGACGTGTTCCCAACGGAGCCAGCGACCAACAGCGATCCGTTTAATTCGCCGCTGTGTGAGTTCGATAACGTCTTGCTAACGCCGCATATTGGCGGTTCAACGCAGGAAGCACAGGAAAATATCGGTGCTGAAGTCGCGGGTAAACTCACGAAATATTCCGATAATGGTTCTTCATTGTCAGCGGTGAATTTCCCTGAAGTTTCTCTGCCGATGCATGAAGAAAATGTCAGCCGTCTGCTGCATATTCATGAAAACCGTCCTGGCGTACTGACGCAGATTAACCAGATTTTTGCGGAAGAGGGCGTCAACATTGCCGCGCAGTATCTGCAAACCAATGCTCAGATCGGCTATGTCGTTATTGATATCGAAACCGAGACTGAACGTGCGGAAGCGGCATTGCTGCGCATGAAAGAAATTACGGGAACGATTCGCGCCCGCTTGCTGTACTAATCTCTAAGCGCGATGTTCTTCGCACTAACAAAAATGGCAGCCTAATGGCTGCCGTTTTTATTGGGGGCATTTGTCATCTTACCAGCGGTAGTGAGTGCTCGGCGTGATGATTTCTGGTAGTGGAACGTCCCACTCTTGTACCGGTAACGCATCGACTCTCTGGCAGTCATGCGCCAATCCTATTGGGTACGGGCCGCATTGTTGCGCGTAGGCACTTTCCCAATCCTGCAAGGTTCGGTCATAGAATCCGCCCCCCATGCCTAATCTTTGCCCTGTGGCGTCAAACGCAACCAGCGGGGTAAAAATGATATCTAGCCGCGACACCGGTAATACCTGCTGTACGTTAAGGCGTGGCTCTTCAATGCCAAAATGATTCAGAACCATTTCGCTTTCAGCGCTATAGCGTAAAAACAGTAAGTTACCGCGGCTGAAGGGATGGAGAACCGGAAGATAAACTGATTTTCCCGCCTGCCAAAGACGTTCAATCAGCGGTCTGGTATTGAGCTCGCCGTCGAAAGAGAGAAATAGGGAAACGGTGCGTGCGTTTTGAATTTGCGGTAGTTCCATTACGCGTGTAGCAATGTCTTGTGCGGCATGATGTTGGAAATCATCGCTAAGATTTTTACGTAATTGACGAACTGAACGGCGAATATCCGAGCGGGATTGATCCGAATTTGGAGAAGAAATGCTGAGAGAATGGTTATTGGACATGACACACCCGTTTGAGGATGTTTGGTGTAAGGGAATCTCCGAGGTGCCGCAGCAGGCTGTAACCCTTGAACCCATGGTTCAAGGTGAACGCAACGACGCAATCTTAAGGCTTCTCGGAGACCGAGCGTGCTCACCGATTACGGATCCGCCGCATTCTTGAGGTATTAAATATCGGCTCAGGGGACTGGCCCGCACACGAACACCTCAGAGAAATTTTGTATCCTTTACTGTTAATTAGCTTATCACATTTTTCTTAAAATGATACGACTTTCTTTAAAAATCGTTTGCCAATCAACATGTTACAACTATAAGTCACACTTATTCGAACTGCGCACCCTGACGATCAGTGATGCGACCTTGTTCCAGCAGAGCTTGTTCGATGGTCTGCTGCAACATGCGAATTCTTTGTTCCATATTGGAAGCATAATCGCGAGTTTTCAAGCGTTCTTGCGCCAGTTCGTGACATACGTTTAATGCCGCGATGAAAACCAGTTGCTCCGTATTGGTGACTCTAGTGCGAACTTTGAGATCTTGCAACCGCTGATTAAGATCCTCTGCAGCCTGATTCAACGCTTCTTGTTGTTCTGGCGGGCAATTAACTCTTAACGAACGACCAAAAATTTGAATATCTACCGGTTGTGCAGACATACCACCTTCCTGCCTAGATTTTGCGCCAGTTTCAAAACCGCGAGGGTCACTAAATCGGGCGCCAACTATATATACCTCGCTATGCAGATACAAGCCTTTTGCACATTCCCATTGTTGCGAAAGCCGCAAATGTGAATGCAACTTCAATGACTTTGGGTATGACAAGCCTTATAGCGTGCCCTTTTCTGGTATAGCGACTGATCTTGATGGTAGCATAACACGAACTTTATCTGCCAACGATGACCAAAACGTATGTCAATTGAGATTACTGTACCCGAATATTCTGTTTTTACTCAGGCTTTGCAGCAGCAAGGCGTTGGATTAACTCCCGCTGAAATGCATGGCTTGATCAGCGGGATACTGTGTGGCGGCAATCAGAACGATAATTGGCGCACGATGATCCACGATCTAACCAACGAGGGCGAAGCATTTTCGCAAACGCTCGCACAGCCGCTTCAGGCAACTTATCAGCACACTCGTGATGCGTTAGAAGATGACGGTTTTGGCTTCCAACTGCTTTTACCGGATAGCGATGATGTCACCGTGTTTGATCGTGCTGATGCGCTTTCCGGCTGGGTGAACCATTTCCTGCTAGGTCTGGGAATGATGCAAAAAAATCTTGGCCAGATCAAAGGCGAAGTCGGTGAGGTTATCGACGATCTGCGTAGCATTGCTCAGTTAGGCTACGAAGAAGACGAAGATCAGGAAGAGCTGGAACAATCTCTGGAGGAAGTTGCGGAATACGTGCGTATGGCAGCGATGCTATGCCACAGCGAATTCTCACAGGAAAAGCCAAACGCGGCTGAAATGCAAAAACCCACTCTGCACTAATAAATATCACGTCTAGCGCAACGATGAAATCAGGCGGAACTCCTACCGCCTGATTGATCTTGCTTATCCCATTACGCACTCTGCATGATAGTCTATATCCTTCATACTTGAAGCCGCATCTGTGTTGGCTGCTCATTTCTGAGTTCGCCACGCTACATGCCCGCAATTGCCGATTTCAGGAGAAGGTCATGACCCAGCAAGAATTTCAACGTCGTCGTCAGGCTGTTTTGGCACAGATGGCACCCGGTAGTGCCGCGCTCTTTTTTGCTGCGCCAGAATGCACCCGCAGTGCCGACAGTGAATACCCTTATCGCCAGAACAGCGACTTCTGGTATCTGACCGGCTTTAACGAGCCTGAAGCCTTGCTGATCCTGATTAAGAGCGATGAAACTCACAACCACAGCGTGCTGTTTAATCGCGTGCGTGACTTAACCGCCGAGATTTGGTTTGGACGTCGTTTAGGGCAAGAAGCCGCACCGGCTAAACTCGGTGTCGATCGCGCCCTGCCTTATGGCGATATTGAAGAGCAACTGCACCTATTGTTGAACGGCCTAGACGTGGTTTACCACGCTCAGGGGCAATATGAATTTGCAGATCAAGTTACGTTTGCTGCGCTAGAGAAACTACGCCGCGGCATGCGCCAGAATTTTCGCGCACCGGCTACGCTTATCGATTGGCGTCCTTGGGTGCATGAAATGCGCCTGTTTAAATCGCAGGAAGAAATTGCCGCGATGCGACGCGCGGGTGAAATCACCGCGCTGGGGCATATTCGTGCCATGGAGAAATGCCGTCCCGGTATGTTTGAGTATCAGCTTGAAGGGGAAATTCTGCATGAGTTTACCCGTCATGGGGCGCGTTATCCTTCCTACAACACCATCGTTGGCGGCGGCGAAAACGGCTGCATCCTGCATTACACCGAAAACGAAAGCGAGCTCAAAGACGGCGAGTTGGTGTTAATTGATGCGGGCTGTGAATATAAAGGCTATGCCGGTGATATCACGCGAACCTTCCCGGTTAATGGCAAATTTACTCAGCCTCAGCGTGAGATTTACGATCTGGTGCTGGCCTCGATGGATAAAGCGTTTGAAATCTTTGGCCCAGGCCGCAGTATCCGTGAAGCTAACGACGCAGCGGTGCGCGTGATGGTTGAAGGGTTAGTCAAATTAGGCGTGATGAAGGGCGACGTAGATCAGCTGATTGCCGATCAGGCACATCGCCAGTTCTTCATGCACGGTTTGAGCCATTGGTTAGGTTTGGATGTGCATGACGTCGGTGATTACGGTTCTTCTGCTCGTGAGCGCGAACTAGAACCGGGCATGGTGCTTACCTGCGAACCGGGGTTATACATCGCGCCAGATGCTGACGTTCCGGCGGAGTATCGCGGCATTGGCATCCGTATTGAAGACGATATTCTCATCACCGAGAATGGCTTTGAGGTGCTGACCAAAGATGTGGTTAAGCATGCTGACGATATTGAAGCGCTGATGGCACAGGCAAAGGCCGCTAGCTGAGGAACGATACACGGCATGAAAATGATCATTGTAGGCGGAGGCATGGCGGGCGCTACGCTGGCGTTAGCGGTTTCCGCGTTGAGCGCAGGACGCGTTCAGGTTGAGGTTGTTGAGGCGGTTTCGCCAGACAGCCGCAAACATCCGGGATTTGACGCGCGAGCCATTGCGTTAGCCTACGGCACCTGTCAGCAATTAGCGCGAATTGGTGTGTGGCCCGCGCTGAAAGCGTGTGGAACACCGATAGAACGTGTTCACGTCAGCGATCAGGGACATGCCGGTTTTGTAGGGCTTGAGGCATCGGACTACCAGATCCCATATTTAGGTCAGGTTATAGAGCTTCATCAGGCGGGGGCGCGGCTGTTTACGCTGTTAGAAAAAGCGCCGGGCGTCACCTTGCACTGTCCGGCAAAAGTGGTCAGCGTCGAGCGTCAACAGCACAGTGCCGCTATCACGCTGGATAACGGTACTCGTCTTTCTGGTGAGTTACTGGTGGCGGCAGATGGTTCATCATCGGCGTTAGCACAGCACTGCAACGTTGACTGGCGCAGCGAAGATTATGGTCAGATAGCGGTTATCGCCAACGTCACGACCTCCTTACCGCATCAGGGTAAAGCGTTTGAACGTTTCACTCGCAACGGCCCGTTGGCGATGTTACCGATGAGTGAAGGCCGCTGCTCGCTGGTGTGGTGCCATGCGGCTGAAGATCAGGCGAAGATCGATAGCTGGAGTGATGCTGAGTTTTTACATCAGCTGCAGCAGGCTTTTGGCTGGCGTTTAGGTACGATGGTGAAAGCGGGTAAACGTCATAGCTATCCGTTGCGCTTAACGTCTGCCCAGCAACATATTAGCCATCGTCTTGCGCTGGTGGGCAACGCCGCACAAACGCTACATCCTATCGCGGGGCAGGGGTTTAATCTTGGGCTTCGTGACGTCATGTCTTTGGCGGAAATCATTGCCCAAGCGGAACAGCAGGGCAATGATATCGGCAGCTATCAAATATTAAGCCAATATCAACAGCGCCGAGAACCCGATCAGCAGGCCACAATCGGTGTGACCGACGGCCTGATTCATCTATTTGCTAATCGTCTGGCACCGTTAGTTGTTGGGCGTAATCTTGGTTTAATGGCGATGGAGTTGGTTCCTCCGCTGCGTGAAACGCTGGCGCGGCGCACCCTTGGTTGGGTAGAACGCTAAGTTTATTCCTGTCGTGCTCAGCGCTGTTTAAGTTGCCTGAGCGATTGAAGGAATAGGATTCATTAACAGGAACAGAGAATCACAATGCAATCTTTTGATGTGGTTATTGCCGGTGGTGGCATGGTGGGGTTGGCAACGGCGGCGGCGCTTCAAGGCAGCGGGCTGCGCATTGCGGTGATTGAAAGCCGTATCCCCGAGCTCACTGAGTTGACGCCTGAACCCGCGCTGCGTGTTTCTGCCATTAATGCTGCCAGCGAGCGTTTGCTACAACATTTAGGCGTTTGGCAAGATATCCTCGCCCTGAGAGCGAGTGCCTATCAGGGTATGGAAGTGTGGGAAAGCGACAGCTTTGGGCGTATTGCGTTTCGTGCCCAAGAATATGGGCATACCCATCTTGGCCATATCATTGAAAACCGAGTTATTCAGTTGGCGCTGTGGAATAAAGTGGGCCGTCAGTCCGAGGTCACGATGATTGCACCAGCGACACTTAAACAGGTGGCGTGGGGCGAAAATGAAGCCTTCATCACGCTGGATAATGGGCAGATGCTTACGGCTCGTTTGGTGATTGGTGCCGATGGTGCGCATTCATGGCTGCGTCAGCATGCTGATATTCCACTGACGTTTTGGGATTATGGACACCATGCGTTGGTGGCTACCATCAAAACCGAATTGCCCCACGAAGGCTGCGCGCGTCAGATTTTTCGACCAAACGGCATCTTAGCTTTCTTGCCGCTGGAAGATACGCATTTATGCTCCATCGTGTGGTCCGTTTCTCCGGAAGAGGCTCAGCGCTTAGAGGCTTTGCCTGAGTCTGATTTCAACCGTGAGTTGGCCGTTGCGTTTGATACGCGTCTTGGTCTGTGCGAAGTCGTCAGCGCTCGACAGTCACATCCTCTGGTTGGGCGTTATGCTCGCAGCTTTGCCGCGCACCGACTCGCGCTGGTGGGGGATGCGGCGCATACCATTCATCCATTGGCGGGACAGGGCGTGAACCTCGGCTTTATGGACGCGGCTGAATTGGCTTCTGAAATCAAACGTCTACAGCGTCAGGGCAAAGATATCGGCCGCTATATGTATCTGCGCCGCTATGAGCGCACCCGCAAACACAGCGCTGCGGTGATGCTGACAGCGATGCAAGGTTTCCGCCAGCTGTTTGACGGTGATAATCCCGCCAAAAAATTGCTGCGCGATGTCGGCATGGCGCTGGCTGATAATCTTCCAGGGCTAAAACCACGTTTGGTTCGTCACGCCATGGGCCTAGCGGATTTGCCTGAAAGTTTGCAAAAATAGAGTCTGTAAAAACAGTGCCTCGCGGCTAGCTATGTATTTATGTTAGCCGCTCCCCCTTTTTGTCCTTTCTGGTTATCCCTCCAACCTGATTTGAAATATTCTAATGTTGCTACTGGTTTTGAATTAGTTTTTCTCATGCATGACAATTTAACATCCGCTATTTCCCCTAATAAAATTGCGATATACGTTATATAACTGCAATGCAGTTGCAGTGAAAATGTTAATTTTGTGCCATTCGACGCAGTTTTGTAGATGAAACTTCTGCATTATCCCTTCTCTAAATTTCACTATCGATAAAGTCTGGTCTTATTTTAACTTATGGTTAATCGCTGATATCGGTGATAACGTCTGAGGTAGGGTATCGTTTGCGTAGCGATGTTTACAGGTGTTCAGCTTTAGGGGGCACATCAACATTTTTAGGCAAAAAATATCTTATTAGCGCGCCCGGGACTCTATAGCGGATGGCTTGTACCGGATGACAAACGTTCAGGAAAAGAGGGTTAAGATGGCCAAACAGACTCCACTCTTCGATCAACACGTCGCCTGTGGCGCGCGTATGGTTGATTTTCACGGCTGGATGATGCCACTGCACTACGGTTCTCAACTCGATGAGCACCACGCGGTGCGTCAGGATGCGGGCATGTTCGATGTGTCTCACATGACCATTGTCGATCTTCGTGGGCCGCGCACGCGTGAGTTCCTGCGCTACCTCCTCGCTAACGATGTGGCAAAACTGACGGTGCCGGGCAAAGCGCTCTATACCGGCATGTTGAACGCCTCTGCGGGCGTTATCGATGACCTGATCGTTTATTTCCTTGAAGAAGAATATTTCCGCTTGGTGGTTAACTCCGCCACGCGAGAAAAAGATTTGGCGTGGATCACCGAGCATGCCGAGCCCTATCACGTTGAAATCACCGTGCGCGACGATCTAGCACTGATTGCGGTGCAAGGCCCACATGCGCAAGAACGTGCCGCAACGCTGTTTACTGATGCACAAAAACAAGCGATTAGCGGCATGAAACCGTTCTTCGGCGTGCAGGCTGGCGACTACTTTATTGCGACAACGGGCTACACCGGCGAAAACGGCTATGAAATTGCTTTGCCAATCGGCGAAGCGGCAGAGTTCTGGCAGAAGCTGGTGAAAGCGGGCGTTAAACCGTGCGGTTTGGGCGCGCGTGACACTCTGCGTTTAGAAGCTGGCATGAACTTATATGGTCAGGAAATGGATGAAGGCGTTTCGCCGTTAGCCGCCAATATGGGCTGGACCATTGCTTGGGTGCCAGAGGATCGTGATTTTATCGGCCGTGAAGCATTAGAGCAGCAGCGTGAGAATGGCACCGAACAATTGGTTGGTTTGGTGATGACCGAAAAAGGCGTGCTGCGTAATGAGCTGCCGGTGCGTTTCACCGATGCCAACGGAAATCTTCAAGAAGGTGTGATCACCAGTGGTTCCTTCTCACCAACCTTAGGTGTCAGTATTGCATTGGCCCGCGTGCCAGCGGGCATTGGCGAAGAAGCTATCGTGCAGATCCGTAACCGTGAAATGCCAGTGCGTGTCGTTAAGCCCGGTTTTGTGCGCAACGGTAAAAGCCTGATTAACTAGGCTACGCTCGCTACGCCAATTGAATCAGACTTATAAAGTAAAATTTAACAAACATTTAAGAGAGGATGTCGATGAGCAACGTGCCTACTGAATTGAAATATACCGCATCTCACGAATGGGTTCGTGCAGAAGGCGAAGGGGTGTATAGCGTTGGTATCACCGAGCATGCACAGGAACTGCTGGGCGATATGGTCTTTATCGATCTGCCAGAAGTCGGCACATCTTTCGATGCGGGCGATGACTGTGCGGTGGCCGAGTCTGTGAAAGCGGCTTCCGATATTTATGCCCCAATCAGCGGCGAAATCGTTGCTATCAACGATGAGCTAGAAGGTGCACCAGAGCTGGTCAACAGCGCGCCGTACTCCGAAGGCTGGCTGTTCCGCATCAAAGCAACAGACGAAGCGCAAATTGCTGGTTTGCTGGATGCAGCAGCCTACGAATCTTCTATCGAAGATTAATGCCTGCGTTGTGAATGGTGTTGGGCGCAGCCGCGCTTGATCGTGCTTCATCCTTTTTCCCCGCGCTCTGAGCGGGGAGAAAGTGAGTTCGTGCCGCATTTAGTTGTGTCAAATAAGCATTTCTTTTGTATGTACATTTAGGAATCAGTCACTCATGACCCAGACTCTCAGCCAGCTCGAAAACAGCGAATCCTTTATCGCTCGCCATATCGGTCCGTCTGCCCAACAGCAACAGCAAATGCTGGAAACCGTTGGCGCACGCTCTTTGCATGAACTGATCGAGCAGATCGTTCCTTCCGATATTCAGTTACCTACTCCGCCAGCGGTCGGTGATGCCGTAACGGAACATCAGGCGTTGGCTGAGCTGAAAGCCATTGCGGGTCAGAATCAGCGTTACAAATCCTTTATTGGTATGGGCTATCACGGTGTTTTAATGCCGCCGGTTATCCAGCGCAATATGCTGGAAAATCCGGGCTGGTATACCGCCTATACGCCATATCAGCCGGAAGTTTCCCAAGGTCGCCTTGAGGCGTTGCTGAACTTCCAGCAATTGACGCAGGATCTCACCGGGCTTGAATTAGCGTCGGCGTCCTTGCTGGATGAAGCCACCGCCGCGGCGGAAGCCATGGCCTTGGCGAAGCGTGCTAGCAAGCTGAAAGATGCGAATCGTTTCTTTGTGGCTGCCGATGTTCATCCGCAAACGCTGGACGTGGTGCGTACTCGCGCTGAAACCTTTGGCTTTGATGTGATCGTCGATGATGCAGATAAAGTGCTCGATCATCAGGACGTGTTTGGCGTATTGCTGCAACAGGTGGGGACCTACGGCGAGCTGCACGACTACACCGATCTGATGAATGAGCTGAAAAGCCGCAAGGTGATTACCTGCGTTGCCGCCGATCCGATGGCTTTGGTGCTGCTAGCCGCGCCGGGTAAATTAGGGGCTGACGTTGTGTTTGGTTCTGCGCAACGTTTTGGCGTACCCATGGGCTACGGTGGTCCACACGCGGCATTCTTTGGCTGTCGTGATGAGTTTAAGCGCTCCATGCCGGGGCGTATTATTGGGGTTTCTCGCGATGCCGCGGGTAATACCGCACTGCGTATGGCGATGCAAACGCGTGAGCAGCACATCCGCCGCGAGAAAGCGAACTCCAATATCTGTACATCTCAAGTCTTGTTGGCAAATATTGCCAGCCTGTATGCGGTCTATCATGGCCCCGTTGGCCTGAAACGCATTGCCGATCGCATTCATCGTTTGACTGATATTTTGGCTGCGGGTCTGAAGCAAAAAGATGTGACCGTTCGCAACCATAGCTGGTTTGATACCCTCACGGTAGCCGTGAAAGACAAGGCTGAAGTGTTGGCGCGCGCGCTGAGCTTTGGTTTTAACCTACGCAGCGATATTCCTGGCGCGGTGGGGATTTCTCTGGATGAAGCGACCAGCCGCGAAGACGTTGAAGCACTGTTTGCTATTCTGCTGGGCGATAACCACGGGCTGGATATCGACACGCTGGATGCGCTGGTTGCAGAAGATAGCGTTGGTAGCATTCCTGCCCACATGCTGCGTACTGACCCGATTTTGACGCATCCTGTATTTAACCGCTATCACAGCGAAACCGAGATGATGCGCTACATGCATCGCTTGGAACGTAAAGATTTGGCATTGAATCAGGCCATGATCCCATTGGGCTCTTGCACCATGAAGCTGAATGCTGCTGCGGAAATGATCCCAATTACGTGGTCTGAATTTGCTGAGCTGCATCCGTTCTGCCCACCAGAGCAGGCTATGGGTTATCAGATGATGATTTCCCAGCTGTCGCAATGGCTGGTTCAGCTAACCGGTTATGATGCCGTCTGCATGCAGCCGAACTCTGGTGCACAGGGCGAATACGCGGGTCTGCTGGCCATTCGTCGCTACCACGAAAGCCGCAACGACGCTGCGCGCCATATTTGCTTAATTCCAAGCTCAGCGCATGGCACTAACCCTGCTTCAGCGCAGATGGCGGGGATGAGCGTGGTGGTGGTGGCCTGTGATGATTCTGGCAATATCGATCTGCACGATCTGCGTGCTAAAGCCGAACAGGCGGGCGAAGAGCTCTCTTGTATCATGGTGACTTACCCATCAACGCACGGCGTGTATGAAGAAACTATCCGCGAAGTGTGTCAGATCGTGCATCAGTTCGGCGGACAGGTTTACCTCGACGGTGCAAACATGAATGCGCAGGTTGGGATCACCACACCGGGCTATATTGGCGCCGATGTGTCTCACCTCAACTTACATAAAACGTTCTGCATCCCGCACGGCGGTGGCGGACCGGGTATGGGCCCAATCGGTGTGAAATCGCATTTGGCTCCGTTTGTACCGGGGCACACCGTGGTGCAAATTGATGGTTTAACCACCCAGAAAGGCGCGGTTTCTGCGGCACCGTTTGGTAGTGCCTCCATTCTGCCAATTAGCTGGATGTACATCCGTATGATGGGCGCTGAAGGGCTGAAGAAAGCCAGCCAGACCGCTATCCTGAATGCCAACTATATCGCTACGCGCTTGAAATCAGCGTATCCGATTCTGTACGCAGGCCGTGATGGTCGCGTCGCGCATGAATGTATTTTGGATATTCGCCCGCTGAAAGAACAAACCGGCATTAGCGAAATGGATATTGCTAAGCGTTTGATCGACTTCGGTTTCCATGCCCCAACCATGTCGTTCCCTGTTGCGGGTACGTTGATGGTTGAGCCAACAGAATCTGAAAGCAAAGCCGAGTTGGATCGCTTTATCGATGCGATGCTGGCAATCCGTGCTGAAATTGAACGCGTGAGCAGCGGTGAATGGACGCTAGCGGATAACCCGCTGGTGAATGCGCCACATATTCAGGCGGAACTGGTTAATCACTGGGAGCACGCTTATTCTCGTGAACTGGCCGTATTCCCAACGGAATCAACACGTGAGAATAAATACTGGCCAACCGTAAAACGTCTGGATGATGTTTACGGCGACCGTAATTTATTCTGCTCTTGTGTGCCAATCTCTGAATACGAATAGCATTTAGATAGGCTGCTCAATCAAAACCGCTCTGACGTTAATATCGCGTCAGGGCGGTTTTTTTATGGACGTTTATGATGGGAGTAAGCGTTACAGCAAATTCAGTAAATGCAAAATAATATGGCTGCTGTCACCGCGACGCCACGCAATGGCAATATCGCTGGTTAGCCGAGTGTCTTTGAGCTTCAAACACACCACGTTTTTCTCATCAATTTTGCTTAACGAGTCAGGCACGATGGCCATGCCAAAACCACCGCCCACCATGCTGATCGCCGAGGTCAGCTGAGGCGACTGCTGGCCTAGGTTGGGCGAGAATCCGGCGACTTCACAGGCATGGATCGTTTGGTCATACAGGCTGGGGGCGACCTCGCGTGGAAAAGTGATCAGCGATTCATCTTTGAGATCGAACAATGAAACCGCGCTGTTACGGCTAAGTGGATGCTGGCGTGGGAGTGCCACCATCATCTCTTCGGTGTCGATGACGCGACACATAAAATCTTTGCTGCGTTCGCACGGCAGGCGGATAAACGCGAAATCAATATTTCCCTCTTCTAATGCATTCATCAAACCGGACATCTCTTTCTCCTGCGGCTGAAGATGCATCATCGGGTAGTTTTCTCTAAAGCTATGCAGCAAAGAAAAAACCGCTGGGTTGAACGCCGTGGAGCAGGCGAAGCCGATATTGACCGTGCCGCTAATGCCTCGGGCGACGTTGCGTGCTCGCTCAAGCGCGGCATCGGTGAGTTTGATGATTTCACAGGCGTCTTTGTAGAGCGTTCTTCCTGTTTCGGTGAGCTCAATCCCGCGTGTTAAACGCTTAATCAGTGGGGTGCCAACTTCATGTTCAAGCCTTTGAATTTGCTGGCTGAGTGGGGGCTGTGAGATCCCTAGCTGTTCGGCTGCGCGCGTAAAGTGACCTGTTTGAGCCACCGCGACGAAATAGCGTAAATGGCGTAGTTCCATATCAAAAACGTCTCAAAGTGAACACAACATCATATTGGAACTCATTGCTGAAAGGAGTCAACCTTTAGTTAATAACGCTAATAATTGAAAAACTGGATCACCTCATGAAATCACATCCTTCTGACTGTTCATGCGTGGCAGACATCGCAAAAACGGCTATGCAACTGCAACGTGCACACCCAGAACGCGTCATTTATCAAACTTCTCTAATGAGTGCGCTATTAAGCGGGGTTTACGAAGGGGAGACTACGATGGCCGATTTGCTCCAGCATGGAGACTTTGGCTTAGGCACTTTTAACCATCTTGATGGCGAGATGATTGCGTTTAACCGCAATATTTTCCAGCTGCGCGGTGATGGTAGCGCCCGCCGCGCTAAACCTGAACAGAAAACGCCTTTTGCGGTGATGACCTTTTTCCAACCGACCGAAGAATACCGGATCAACCGTTTGCATAGCCGCGATGAGATCCATCAGGTTATCGACAAAATGCTTACCAGCCAAAACGCCTTCTGCGCGCTGCGCATTGACGGGATTTTCCGTAACGTAGAAACGCGTACCGTGCCGGAGCAGCACCGCCCTTACAAACCAATGCAGGAAGCCATTGAGGCTCAGCCGACATACCACATTGAACATCGCGAAGGGGTGCTGATTGGTTTTCTGACGCCTAACTACATGCAAGGTATCAACGTTGCGGGATATCACGAACACTTCATCACTGCGGAGCGCGACTGCGGCGGCCATATTCTTGATTATCAAGTGGAAAGCGGCGTTTTGACCTTTGGCTCTATCGATAAATTACTGATCGATTTCCCACATGATGATGATTTTATGCAGGCCGATTTGTGCCCTGCAAATTTAGATACGGCGATTCGTTCCGTTGAAAGTTAAGCCTTTTTGGCTGCGAGGAGTGTGGTTCCATGAAAAAGTCTGATAGCAATAAAGCATGGCAGTGCGGGGCAGATTTGATCGTCGCTCAGCTAGAAGCTCAGGGGGTTAAACACGTATTTGGTATCCCTGGTGCGAAAATTGATAGGGTGTTTAACTCGCTGGTTGATTCCAGCATTGAAACCATTGCCGTTCGCCATGAAGCCAACGCGGCATTTATGGCGGGAGCGGTTGGGCGTTTAACCGGCAAAGCCGGTGTTGCCTTAGTGACATCGGGGCCAGGGTGCTCCAATTTAATTACCGGCGTAGCGACGGCGACCTCAGAAGGCGACCCTTTGGTTGCGCTGGGCGGGGCGGTGAAACGTGCCGATCATTTAAAACAGGTACATCAGACGATGGATACCGTGACGATGTTCCGTCCGGTAACCAAATATTCCGCCGAGGTGACTTCGGCGTCGGCATTGTCTGAAGTATTGGCGAACGGCTTTCGGGCCGCCGAGTTTGGACGCCCCGGAGCCAGTTTTATCAGCTTGCCGATGGATATTCTCAATGAGCCGGTCAACAGCAGGGTGTTAACAACACAGCATCCTACTCTGGGTGCGGCTCCTTTTGAAAGCATCGTGCAGGTGGCTCGTCGGCTGGAAAAAGCGAAAAATCCGGTGATTTTGCTTGGCTTGATAGCAAGCCAGCCGCGTAACGCGGACGCTATTCGCCGCTTATTGCATAAAAGTGGGCTGCCGGTCACCAGCACTTACCAAGCCGCTGGGGTTATCGATCAGGCTCACTTCCATCGTTTTGCTGGGCGCGTAGGACTCTTCAATAATCAGGCCGGTGACCGCCTATTGCGTAACGCTGATTTGGTCATAACCATTGGCTATAGCCCGATTGAATATGAGCCAGCGCAGTGGAATAACGATGATGCCGATTTGGTTCATATCGACATTATGCCTGCCGAAACCGATAGCGATTATCAGCCGGATATTGAGCTGGTAGGGGATATCGCAGAGACGTTAGATCTGCTGTCTGAACATATTCATGCCGCGCTTGATTTAAGCAGCGACGCGGTGGCGATTTTAGAAGAGCGCCGTCAGCAGCGCGATCTTTTAGCGCAGAAAGGAAGAAGCTTAACCCAGTTTGCCATTCATCCGCTGCGTTTGGTCAGAGCCATGCAGGATATCGTGAATAGTGACGTGACGCTGTGCGTCGATATGGGCAGCTTCCATATTTGGATCGCCCGCTATTTATACAGCTTCCGTGCGCGTCAGGTGCTGATTTCAAACGGACAGCAGACGATGGGGGTTGCGTTACCGTGGGCGATTGGTGCCGCGTTGGTCGACCCGAGCCGTAAAGTGGTGTCGGTTTCCGGCGATGGCGGTTTTATGCAGTCCAGTATGGAATTGGAAACGGCGGTGCGCCTAGGCGTGAATCTGTTGCATATCATATGGGTAGATGAAGAATACAATATGGTTGCTATCCAAGAGGACAAAAAATACCACCGTACGTCGGGGGTTAAATTTGGCCCGATTGACTTTAAAGCCTACGCGGAAGCGTTTGGTGCCAAAGGATTTGCCGTGACGTCTTCAGAAACATTGGAAAGCACGTTGCGTGCAGCGATGGACGTACAGGGGCCAGCGGTTGTCGCCGTGCCAGTTGATTACAGCGATAACGCGCTGCTGATGAGCCAACTGAATATGAGCGAACTATTTTAAGATTTATTATTGTTATTTCACCTACCCCGAAGGCTGTCTGACATAACATCTCTTCGGTTTCGGCCTCATCGTTTGCTTGATGGGGCTTTTTTTATTTATCCCGTTCAGGAATATCTTTAAGCCTTACTTTTTTTCATTAATTTTGGGTGAGATTTTCTAATGACAAAACCCAATAACCACAATTAAAGCTTGGCTGGGTGGTAATGTAAAAAGTGATAAATATTAAATAATTACATTGTTATTTCATCCTATTACTTACGCTAATCATCATTTTTACTCATGTTACTAATGGTCGGTTTCTGGGCAAGTCTGGCGACAAAAGTGTGATAGAGTTCTCACCGTGAAATGTTCCCCTTTTTAAGACGCGATCAACGGGGCCTATCTGGCCTTATTTGTTGATACATCTGCATTTTTCATTATGGCAACCCACCTTGGCGCTTATACAGGCTACGGGTGAACTATTGGCTTAAAACAACAACCATGACGTGTGACCACACACGCACTGGCATAAAAACAGGTAAGGCATTATGGAATTCATTGCTCAGTTAGTTAATCAGGTGAACGGCCTGCTTTGGGATGAACTGCTGATTTTCCTCCTGTGTGGAACAGGTATTTACTACACGCTGCGTTTGGGTTTCATTCAGATCCGTCATTTTGGCTCTGGTTTTAAAGCGTTGTTCGGCGGTATTTCTTTGTCAGGCGCGAAGGCTGACAAGCAGGGTATGAGTTCATTTCAGGCGGTTGCAACGGCTATTGCTGGACAGGTCGGCACTGGCAATCTGGCTGGCCCCGCAACGGCGATTATCGCGGGTGGCCCCGGTGCGATTTTCTGGATGTGGGTTTCCTCGTTTCTGGGAATGGCGACGATTTACGCGGAAGCGATGTTGGCGCAAAAATTCAGATCAAAAGATAAAAATGGCCAAGTGGTCGGTGGCCCTGCGTATTACATTGAGAAAGGGCTGAACTGTAAATGGCTGGCCTGTATTTTCTCCGTGTTGGTGATTATTGCGCTGGGTTTTATCGGCAATATGGTGCAGTCCAACTCTATCGCGGCGGCGTTTAATAGCTCTCTGGGTGTACCGGGCTGGGTGATTGGTATTGTTTTGGCGGTGATCACCGGCGTAGTGATTATGGGGGGGATTAGCAGCATCGCCTCATTCACTGAGAAAGTG
Source organism: Hafnia alvei (assembly GCF_034424155.1). Lineage (NCBI taxonomy): Bacteria > Pseudomonadati > Pseudomonadota > Gammaproteobacteria > Enterobacterales > Hafniaceae > Hafnia > Hafnia alvei. The sequence goes on from NZ_CP139992.1 coordinate 740,454, forward strand.
GTGCCGATTAAAGCGGTGTTTTATCTGCTGGGAACCTTGGTTATTTTGGTGCACAACGCCCACTATATTTTACCGGCGTTTAAGTCGATTTTTGTGGCGGCCTTTAATCCAACGGCGGTATTGGGCGGTGGTGCAGGGATTGCGATTCAGCAAGCGATGCGTTTTGGTATCGCTCGCGGTCTGTTTTCCAACGAAGCAGGGATGGGCTCAACGCCGCATGCTCACGCTGTGGCTAAGGTTGAGCGTCCAGAACAACAGGGCTATATCGCGATGATGGGCGTGTTTGTGGTGTGCGTTATCGTCACGCTAACCGCATTGGCGATTATCACATCGGGTATGAGCATGTGGGAGCTGGGTGGCAAAACTCAGACCAACTTCCTTGGTGTATTCACCGGACAAGGCATTGCGGTGACTCAGCAGGCGTATACCTATGTTTATGGCTATTTTGGCAGCCTGTTTATTTCGGTTTCACTGTTCTTCTTTGCTTTCTCAACGATTGTTGGCTGGTACTACTATGGTGAAATGAATATTCGTTATCTATTCAATTCCCAACGCGCGGTACGTGCCTATCAACTGGTGGTGATTGCCTTCATCTTCATTGCCTCGTTCTTCAAAGTTGAACTGGTTTGGAATATGGCAGATATGTTCAACGGATTGATGGTATTGCCAAACCTCGTGGCGCTGATTTTGCTGTCGCCGATAGTGATTAAGATGAGTAAGTATGTGGGTGGGAAGGTAGCGGAGAATAAGGCTTAAACATTGGTGGATGTTATGTCCGCAATTTTACCTTTGTACTGTGTGAACGTCCTTTTGGGGATGGTGCATATTACGTCCGCCCAGAAGACCGAGTCTTGCATATGCATCGTGCAGGCGTCCGTGTTAGGGGGCCAATCGCCGCCCCCTAACAACCCGGCTTGGCACCCCCTTCCAGCCCGCTACGCGGGTGCCCTCATTTCATCATTCCGGTCTTAACGGAACGAACGGCAATCGCCATCCTGGCTCCTCCGTTCTTTCGCCGACGTCCCTGTCGGCGAATCCTAACCTGCATGATTCACTCGGCTGTCCGGTAACGTGCCGGAAAAGGTCAAATTCAAAAGATTATATTTGTTTATGTCTTGGGAGAAAGAGCAACGCTAACAGGATGTTAGCGTTAGGGGAGGAGGCGCCAAGGATGGCGCATGCCGACCCGGCGCGGAGATGGCGTCTCGGATAAAAGCGCGAGGATTGAAGGGGCGCGCGCTGGCGCCCCTCATCGGTCGCCTTCGACTCTAGCTATATGTGATTGCCGTTATAAAGGGCGAACGAAACCTTTCACTAGGACTGCATAGATATAGGCGAACAAAACCTTCCCCTTCGATCTACACATACAAATAAATCGCAAAAAAATGACAAGCGCATCCGCCCAGCACAAACGCATGCCAGATGGCGTGGTTGTACGGAATTCGTTTACTGACGTAGAAAATTACGCCAAGCGTATAAACAATCCCACCTACGGCCAGTAGCGTTACACCGCCCCATGCCAGCTTAGTTGCCAACTGATAGATAACAATTAATGACAGCCATCCCATTGTGAGGTAGGTGATAAGTGAAAGCACTTCAAAACGATGGGCAAACGCGAGTTTGAACAAAATACCAAACAGCGCAATTCCCCAGATGACCCCCATCAACCATTTGGCTAAGGTGGAATCTAATCCAACCAGCAGGAATGGGGTATAGGTACCGGCTATCAATAAATAGATGGCGCAGTGGTCAAACACCTTCAGCCAGCGTTTAACGTTCTGATGCGAAATCGCGTGATAGAGCGTAGATGCAAGAAACAGCAAAATCATGCTACCGCCGTAAAGGCTGTAGCTGGCAATGGCTGTCGCATCGGCACCGGTACCAATGGCTTGAACCAACAATAAAACCAGACCGACGATCCCTAGAATAAAACCAATTCCGTGGCTGATGCTGTTGGCAACTTCCTCTGCCAGTGAATATCCCTGCTGAACAATGTTTGCCTTTGCCATAGTGCGGCACTACCTCTGTTGAACAATGGAAATCATGCTATTGCTTAAAACTAGAGCTAGGTTATCTGAGAATTATTCCAGTGTACACGTGTAAGCTCAAATATAATTGCGCTAATTACGACATGAATGACTTTGCTTTTGTTTATCAGATATTTATATGACTTTAGAGCGAATGGGTTGGCTTTAGGAATTATAGTACATCAGAACGTTTGTCATGATTTTCACAAAATAATGATTGATTTATTAGCATTCAAACATTTGTTGGTCTGCGACATTGTAACAGCAGCAAAGTTTCGTCAATTTTTTCCTTTTGTAAGTTGCGCAACCTTTCATCCAGACACAAAAAACGTGAGTGTTTCTCCCCGAATGCCTGATGGAATAAGCCTTTCAGGGCAATTCTTATAATAATGACTTGGTTTTAAATTTGATTATTGCCGCAAAGATTGTAGAATCCCTCCGAATTTTTTCATCGCAAACGTGAACGCAATCGATTACGTATTTAAGAATGTATTCAGAGATCACAGATTTTTGTGAGCAATAATTTCTATAATACGCACGGCCAGAAAGGTGGGTTGTTGATCAATTGATGGCTATTTGTGGTGATGTTTACATGGGTCTTTTCCCTGGCAGGGAATTTTGCTTAAGGTAAGTAGCAATATTATGAAAAAAATAATTTTAGCTGCAGGCACCGTGCTTGCACTTTCAAGCAGCGTTACTGCTGTAGCAGCAGACAACAACAGCGAATATCTTTCTGACTGGTGGCATCAAAGCGTTAACGTGGTGGGCAGCGCCCATACGCGCTTCGGACCACAACTGAGAGACGATACTTACCTTGAGTACGAAGCTTTTGCTAAGAAAGATTGGTTCGACTTCTACGGTTATGTGGATGCGCCAATGTTCTTCGGCGGTGACAGCACCTCTCGCGGTATCTGGAACCACGGTTCTCCTCTGTTCATGGAAATTGAGCCACGCTTCTCTATTGATAAGCTGACCGGCACCGATCTGAGCTTCGGCCCGTTCAAAGAGTGGTACTTCGCGAATAACTATATCTACGATATGGGACGTAACAGCGATAACCGTCAGAGCACTTGGTACATGGGTCTGGGTACCGACATTGATACCGGCTTGCCAATGAGCCTGTCGATGAACGTGTATGCCAAATACCAGTGGCAGAACTACGATGCGGCCAACGAAAACGAATGGGACGGCTACCGTTTCAAAGTTAAATACTTCGTGCCAATCACCGAAGTATTGGGCGGTAAGCTGAGCTACATCGGCTTCACCAACTTTGACTGGGGTTCTGACTTAGGTAAAGATTCTGGCCATAGCGACCTGAATGGCATGCGTACTCGTACCAGCAACTCTATCGCTTCTAGCCATATTTTGGCACTGAACTACGATCACTGGCACTACTCCTTCGTTGCACGTTATTTCCATAACGGCGGACAATGGCAGGATGGTACTGAGCTGAACTTTGGCAAAGGTAACTTTGACGTGAAATCTACCGGCTGGGGTTACTACCTGGTTGCGGGTTACAACTTCTAAGTTTCACCAAGTTGATGCCTATACAAAAGGAGCCTAATGGCTCCTTTTTTGCATTTGGGCCCAGCCTGATAGCGGATTAAAAGAGGAACTTTTAACAGCAAATTCAGCCATTTTCACCCTGTTTGTTTTAGTCCATGATAGTGGCAAACGCAGGTGTCACTCTGCGGCTTTTCTGGATTCATTTTTTGGCGAAGAGGTTCTATGACTAAACATCTCAATAAAGATACTCAGGTATGTATGTCGCTGGCGGCGCGTCCGAGCAACTTCGGCACACGTTTTCATAATTATCTTTATGATGCGCTCGATCTGGACTATCTCTACAAGGCCTTTACGACCAAAGATATCAAAGCGGCCATTGGCGGTGTACGTGCGTTGGGGATCCGTGGTTGCGCGATCTCGATGCCGTTTAAAGAGGAAGTTATCCCACTGGTGGATGAGATGGATGCATCTGCTAACGCCATTGATTCAGTTAACACCATTGTGAATACCGATGGCTATCTCAAAGCGTATAACACCGACTATTTAGCGATTGCCCAGCTTTTGGCGCAGTATGCCGTTTCTCCTGAACAAGTCTTTGCCCTGCGTGGTAGCGGTGGAATGGCGAAGGCCGTGGCCTGTGCGTTAAAAGACGCTGGCTTTAAACAAGGCTATATTGTGGCCAAGAATGAAAAAACCGGCCAGCAACTTGCCTCTCTATATGGCTATGAGTGGCGACCGGATATGCAGGGCGTGGAAGCCGATGTGTTGATCAACGCAACGCCAATTGGCATGAGCGGGGGAGTCGATGCCGATACGTTGGCCTTTAGCGAAGATGAGATCGACCGTGCGAAGGTGATTTTTGATGTTGTTGCTTTGCCATCAGAAACGCCGATGATTCGCTATGCCAAGACTCAGGGGAAAACGGTGATTAGCGGCGCTGAAGTTTTTGCTATTCAGGCGGTTGAGCAGTTCGTGTTGTATACCGGTATTCGCCCCGAACATGAGCTGTTTTTGGCTGCGGCGAAATATGCGCGTGGGTGAAATGGGGTAAGTGCTTTTAGTTTGGCAGACCCCCTCCCAGCCTCCCCCTTAGCAGGGGGAGGAGCATATCGAGTGCGAAATTAATACCGAGAACCGTTCGGCCCCCTCCCCTGCGAAGGGGAGGGCTGAGGTGGGGTCAAGCAATGGGATGAATTACCCTTCCACCAACGAATATGGCAGTGGTTGAATCGTTAGCATGCTGCCTTCATCGTCACGAACGCGTAGAACGCTATCGGTTTCTAAATCGTTATTGAGCACGACCTGAACGTTGAGGCTGCCGTCGTTAAGTTGAACGGCGGCTAATACCGTTCCGGTACGTCGCCAGTTTTCGCCTAACTTGAGTTCTAAATCTTCACCTGCCTGCGGTACGCGACTGGCTGAGCCTTGCAGCCAATAAAGCGCTCGCTTGTTGGCACCGCGATATTTAGCACGAGCCACCATTTCTTGGCCGGTGTAGCAGCCTTTTTTAAAGCAGATACCATTCAGCGCCTGAAGATTCGTGGCCTGTGGAATAAACTGACCGCTATTAGCGACGTCAATAACCGGCTGGCCCGCTTCGATTTCAAGCTCAACCCACTGCTGACCGTCGTTAAACTGTGCACTGTCACGCAGCTTGTCTGCGAGCATTTCAGCGGTGGATAAAGAGGTTATCAGCAAATAGCGTGCTTCCGGCTGAGATAAATAGAGCAGCGTGGTGTCTTCATGCGTCACCGCCGGTGTGTTGGCATCAGGCAACTGCGGGAAATAGGCTGCAAGTGCCGCGTCTGCTTTAAAGCCAGCAACGCCGAGGATCACCGCATCATTGTCGGCGCTGATAGTGAGTTTGGAAAACACCGCGTATTTTTTCAATTCGGTGATTTGGTTTTCTGCCACGCTGCGGCGTACTAAATAAGAGAAGCCTTCTGCTCGATGGAATAAACGCAGATCGCTCCACATTTTTCCCTTCGCGTCACAATGCCCGCAGAGGGTGTGTTCATGCTCAGTGAGTGCTGCAACGTCTACGGTGAGCTGGCCCTGCAAATATTTGCTAGCGTCAGGCCCTGTCACGTTTACCAACTGCCAATCGTTGAGCAACATTATTGTTAACGGCAGATGGTTAGAGGCTACCGGTTGGCGTGGCGCGAAAAGAGAGTTCAAAGTCATGATGGTTCCCTACTGATGCAATCCCGAAATGGAATCCAACCATGTTAAGAGAGGTGGGTAGGATTGCAAATGGAAATATTGCGCTATTGGTATAAATGCTCACACGCAGAGGTAAATATGTGGGACTAAGGCGGCAAAGAGCGAGGAGAATTCCGAGTTTTTCTTTAAACCTTATATTTGCCGAGGTTTAACGCACGGTCTGGTACATAATGCACTAATAAATATGTCAGTTTGTGAACCTATTTTCTAAATCTTCGCTAGATTCGCGCTAAAATGGAGTCGCGTATCTCGTATCGGCTGGGAACCCAGTGAGCTACGGGGTGTCTTACGAGATTATCTTATAAGAATAAGGTTTAACTGATCAGGAGTGAGTAAATCATGGATATAGGAAATAAATCACGCATTCATTGGGCCTGTCGCCGCGGTATGCGTGAGCTGGATATCTCCATTATGCCGTTTTTCGAACATGAGTATGATTCACTGAGCGATGCAGACAAACAGACATTTGTACGCTTACTTGAGTGCGACGATCCCGATCTTTTTAATTGGCTCATGAACCACGGTTCACCCAAGGATCCTGAATTAGCGCATATGGTTAAACTTATTCAAACGCGAAACAAAGATCGTGGACCAATGGCGTTGTGATGTACGAGTGTCATGGCGAACGCAACTCTTGTTGTTAGTTACGCATGGCATTCTGATTTTGTTGATTTTGCTAGCACCCTGGCCGGAAAACTATAGTTTTTATTGGTTGGTGTTGCTGACTTTAGTTGTGTTTGAATGTATCCGCAGCCAAAAGCAGATCGCTAAGATTCAGGGAGAGTTTAGCTTTCTAGCGGATAACCATATTCAATGGCAACAGAACGAATGGGAGTTATGTAAGACGCCTTGGATCAGTGATTTTGGCGCATTGCTACCCTTGAGAAGTGTGAAGCCGCAGGGAACGAAAAAGCGTTTATGGATTGCGGCAGACAGTTTGACGCCAGAGGCGTGGTGCCATTTGCGCCGCACTTTGATGCAAACCCACCAGAGTGATTAGTGACCAGAGTGATTAGTGAATAGTGCCCGAGGTTTCCATCGGGCATTTTTGTTTCTTTCTATGCAATGTGTGCAATAAGCATCGCATTACAGCATTTCAGCGATCTCCAGCATGATCTGTTCGCACCATTGTTCTAGGCGCTTGTCGCTTAAATCGTATTGATTCGCTTCGTCGAGAGCCAAGCCAACGAACAGCTTGCCATCGTCAATCACCGGTTTAGGGCTAGTAAACTCGTAGCCTTCTGTTGGCCAATAGCCGACAAACTGCACGCCTAGCGGCAGTAAACGATCGTGAAGCATACCCAGTGCATCGAGGAACCATTCGCCATAACCAAGTTGATCACCCATGCCATACATGGCGATGATTTTATTTTGTAGATTCAAGCTTGGCAGTGCGTCCCAGACGGCTTCCCAGTCCTCTTGAATCTCACCAAAGTCCCAGGTTGGAATACCGAGGATCAGAATGTCGTAATCCTCCATGCGCTGGATGGGAACGTCTTTGATGTTATGTAAATCGACTAACTCGGCGCCGAGAATATCGCGAATTTTTTCAGCGGCCATTTCGGTATAGCAAGTGCTGGAGCCGTAAAAAAGACCTATCTTCATAGTAATACCTAAAAACATTCGAGCTGCGACTAGGCGGCAATCAGGGTGAAAGAAGGTAGCGAACGCTGCGGTAATGTAAAGGGTGCAGGGAAGTTGCTGCCGTCGGGTTACAAATACATAACAGCAGAGTGTATCAGATTTGAATCCGTGTCAGGCATAATGCACACTAAACCTTGGTTTGAGTCTTTATCAATGGAGTCGCCGGTGCACGAGCAAGATCAGGCACTGATAGAACAATTTTTAGATGCGCTGTGGTTAGAGCGCAACTTAGCCGAAAATACGCTGGCCTCTTATCGTTTAGATTTACGGTCGTTGGCTGAATGGCTGGCGCATCATCATTCTGATTTATTACAGGCTCAGGTTTCTGATCTGCAAAGTTTCTTAGCTGAACGCGTCGATGGCGGCTATAAAGCGACCAGCTCTGCCCGTTTACTTAGCGCCATGCGTCGTTTATTTCAGTATTTCTATCGTGAAAAAATGCGCAGCGACGATCCGACGACGTTATTATCATCGCCAAAGCTACCGCAGCGACTGCCGAAAGATCTCACCGAAGAGCAGGTTGATACGCTGCTGCAAACACCAAGCGTTGAGAACCCAATAGAACTGCGTGATAAGGCGATGCTTGAAGTGCTTTATGCCACCGGACTCCGCGTTTCTGAACTGGTGGGGCTGACGCAGGCCGATGTTAGCTTGCGTCAGGGCGTGGTGCGCGTTATTGGTAAAGGTAATAAAGAACGGCTGGTTCCGCTGGGAGAAGAGGCGGTTTACTGGATTGAGTATTATCTGGAATATGGTCGACCATGGCTGCTGAATGGGCAAACGATAGACGTGCTGTTTCCCAGTAATCGTGCCCAACAGATGACGCGCCAAACGTTTTGGCATCGCATTAAGCATTATGCGGTACTGGCGGGCATCGATAGCTCGCGCTTGTCTCCGCATGTGCTCAGGCACGCTTTTGCCACCCATTTGCTGAACCATGGGGCAGATTTGCGTGTCGTACAAATGTTGTTAGGACATAGCGATCTGTCCACAACCCAAATTTATACGCATGTAGCTACTGAACGACTGAAGCAGCTACATCAACAGCATCATCCCCGTGCGTAAGGCGCAGGGAAATACAAGGATTACGCAATGAAGAAAGGTTTAATTTGGCTGTCTTTGCTGGCGGCTTCAGTCACTGGCGCAGCACATGCAGGTGATGCTGAAATCCAGCAGTCGCTGAAAACATTGGGCGTACAGAAAGCCGAGATTCAGCCTTCTCCGGTTGCCGGTTTGCAAACGGTATTTACCGACAACGGCGTACTTTACGTGACCAGCGATGGTAAGCACATTCTGCAAGGGCCGATGTATGACGTCAGCGGCGCGGTGCCAGTTAACGTGACTAACCAGATTCTGGTTGGACGTCTGCAAAAGCTGGTGCCTGAGATGATTGTCTACAAAGCACCAAAAGAAAAACATGTGATTACGGTCTTTACCGACATCACCTGTGGCTACTGCCACAAACTGCATTCGCAGATGAAAGAGTATAACGATCTGGGTATCACCGTGCGTTATCTGGCATTCCCGCGTCAGGGTTTAAGCTCTCAAGCGGAAAGAGATATGCAGTCAATCTGGTGCATGGCCGATCGTCGCAAGGCATTTGATGCGGCATTGAGCGGTGAAGCGACTCAGCCAGCAACCTGTAATGTTGATATCAAAAAACACTATGAGCTCGGCGTGCAGTTTGGCGTGCAGGGAACTCCTGCCATTGTGCTGAACGACGGCACCGTGATCCCTGGCTATCAGGGACCGAAAGAGATGTTGGCGATGTTGGATGCGCAGGCAGCCATGAGCAAGGCTAAAGGTTAATTGGTTTGATCGTATCAACACAGCTCCGCCGCCGAGAGGCGGTGGAAAATCATGAACTTCCTGACGATCTCCATCCACTATTGCGCCGCGTCTATGCCAACCGTGGCATTGTTAGCATGCAAGAGCTGGAGCGTGGGGTTAAAGGTTTACTCTCATACCAGACGTTATCGGGCATCGATCGCGCAGTCGAGCTCCTTCATCAGGCACTGTCTGAGCATCAACGTATTGTTATCGTCGGCGATTTTGATGCCGATGGCGCAACCAGCACCGCGCTTTCCATGTTGGCATTGCGCAGCATGGGGGCGGCAAACGTTCAGTATCTGGTACCGAACCGTTTTGAAGATGGCTACGGGCTAAGCCCTGAAGTGGTTGAGCAGGCTGCTGCTATGGGCGCAGAGCTGATCATGACCGTCGATAACGGTATATCGTCTCACGCAGGCGTTGATAATGCGCATGCTCGTGGGATCAAAGTACTGGTTACCGATCACCATCTGCCGGGGGAAACTTTACCCGCCGCTGATGCGATGGTTAACCCGAATCTTAACGACTGTGGTTTCCCGTCGAAGTCGTTGGCCGGTGTTGGCGTGGCGTTCTATCTGATGTTAGCGCTGCGCAAGCATCTGAATGAACACGGCTGGTTTGAACAACACGGGATCGCCGCGCCGAATCTGGCTGACCTGCTCGATTTAGTGGCGCTAGGCACGGTGGCAGACGTTGTGGCGCTGGATGCCAATAACCGAATTTTGGTGCATCAGGGGCTTAATCGTATCCGCGCGGGTAAATGTCGCGTTGGGATCCGTGCGTTGTTGGAAATTGCCAATCGTGATGCTCGTCAGTTGGTCGCAAGCGATTTAGGTTTTGCGCTTGGTCCACGTCTTAACGCCGCAGGGCGCTTGGACAACATGTCGGTTGGCGTTGAACTGCTGCTTTGCGACGAGATGCCAAAAGCGCGCGAGCTTGCCAGCGATCTGGATAGTTTGAACGTGACGCGTCGTGAGATAGAGCAGGGCATGCAGGTTGAGGCATTGCAGATTTGCAGCGAGCTGGAACGCACTACGGTTGAAATGCCGTACGGTTTGGCGCTGTATCATCCTGAATGGCACCAAGGCGTGGTGGGCATTCTCGCTTCACGCATCAAAGAGCGCTTTTACCGCCCGGTGATTGCTTTTGCTCCAGCGGGCGATGGCATTCTGAAAGGCTCTGGTCGTTCCATTCACGGTTTGCACATGCGCGATGCGCTGGAGCGTATTGATTCGCAAAACCCCGGTTTGATCATGAAGTTTGGCGGTCACGCGATGGCGGCCGGATTGTCATTAGAAGAATCGCGCTTTGATGAGTTCCGTCAGCGTTTTGCTGAACTGGTCGGCGAATGGCTGGATGCATCTCAGCTTGAAGGCGTGATCTGGTCTGACGGTGAACTGGCGATGGATGAGCTTTCGCTGCCAACCGCAGAGTTGCTGCGCGATGCAGGGCCATGGGGGCAGGCGTTTCCTGATCCTACCTTCGACGGCAAGTTCAAAATCTTGCAGCAGAGGCTGGTGGGTGAACGTCACCTGAAGCTGATGGTTGAGCCTGTGGGTGGCGGCCCGTTGCTAGATGGTATCGCTTTTAACGTGGATACCGCGCTGTGGCCAGATCCGAGCGTACGTGAAGTGGAGCTGGCATTTAAGCTGGACATTAACGAATATCGTGGCAACCGAAGTGTACAGCTGATGATTCAGCACCTTTGGCCGCGCTGACGCACTCGAACAAAAATCCATGTAATGTATGAGGGGTAGCACAAGCTGCCCCTTTTTGTTCTCGTTATACTCCTCAGATGATTAAGTGTAGTGAGACGTCGCTCTTTTATAAGAAGAAGTAATAACAGCGAGCCTGCAATAAGCCATACATTTTAATCGCGTCGTTCCTCGCCGGAAATTGCAGCAATAGAGCTTGAAAATCGCGGAATGACTGCCATTTATAGGTGTGAGTTGCTATATTCTGTAAGGACATTTTGATAGAGTCGAAAGCTAGGCGTAAGCAGTTTTTTAGTTCATTACGCTGCCTTAACGCTATTTTTATCGTCTCTTTATGACGGTTTAGGAATTCCTTTAGAGGAATGACATGGTTCCGTCGCTGAACACTTAACGAAAGATATAAGAAAATATGTTTGAAATTAATCCGGTAAAAAGCCGTATCCAGGACCTGTCTGACCGGACAGAAGTTCTGAGGGGGTATCTTTGACTATGATGCCAAGAAAGAACGGCTAGAAGAAGTTAACGCCGAGCTCGAGCAGCCCGACGTATGGAATGAGCCAGAACGCGCACAGGCGCTGGGCAAAGAACGTTCCTCGTTAGAAGAAATCGTTAATACCATCAATCAAATGACTCAGGGTCTGGATGATGTATCCGGATTGCTGGAGCTGGCTATCGAAGCCGACGACGAAGAGACCTTCAATGAGGCCGTCGTTGAGCTGGATCAGTTAGACGCCAAACTGGCTCAGTTAGAATTCCGTCGTATGTTCTCAGGTGAGTACGACAGCGCTGATTGTTATATCGACATTCAGGCCGGTTCTGGCGGGACAGAAGCACAGGACTGGGCAAGCATGTTGCTGCGTATGTTCCTGCGCTGGGCGGAAGCCAAAGGTTTCAAAACCGAAATTATTGAAGAATCAGACGGCGAAGTAGCCGGTCTGAAATCTGCGACCGTAAAAATCTCCGGTGAATATGCTTACGGCTGGCTGCGTACTGAAACTGGCGTTCATCGTCTGGTACGTAAAAGCCCGTTTGACTCTGGTGGTCGTCGTCATACGTCATTTAGCTCTGCGTTTGTGTACCCAGAAGTGGATGACGATATTGATATCGAGATCAATCCAGCCGATTTGCGTATTGACGTATACCGCGCCTCTGGTGCCGGTGGTCAGCACGTTAACCGTACGGAATCCGCAGTACGTATTACCCATATTCCGACCAACATTGTGACTCAGTGTCAGAATGACCGTTCTCAGCATAAGAACAAAGATCAGGCAATGCGTCAGCTGAAAGCTAAGCTGTACGAATACGAAATGCAGAAGAAAAATGCTGAGAAACAAGTGATGGAAGACAACAAGTCTGACATCGGTTGGGGGAGCCAAATCCGTTCTTACGTTCTGGATGACTCTCGCATTAAGGATTTACGTACTGGCGTTGAAACGCGTAATACACAGGCCGTGTTAGATGGCGACCTGGATAGATTCATTGAGGCAAGCTTGAAAGCCGGGTTATGAGGAAACAATATGTCTGAACAACAATCACAAGGTGCCGATCAGGCTCTTGATCTTAACAACGAAATGCAGTCTCGCCGTGAAAAATTGGCCGCGCTGCGCAAGGAAGGGATCGCATTCCCTAACGATTTCCGCCGTGATGCTACTTCGGACAAGTTGCATAGCCTGTACGACGAAAAGGATAAAGCAGAACTCGAAGATCTGAACATCGAGGTTTCTGTTGCTGGTCGTATGATGACCCGCCGTATTATGGGTAAAGCTGCCTTCGTTACTCTGCAGGATATGGGTGGTCGCATCCAGCTGTATGTTGCACGTGACGATCTGCCAGAAGGCCTGTACAACGACCAGTTCAAAAAATGGGACTTGGGTGACATCATTGGTGCGCGCGGTAAAGTATTCCGCACTCAGACGGGTGAATTGTCTATCCATTGTACCGAAATTCGTCTGCTGACTAAGGCACTGCGCCCGCTGCCAGACAAATTCCACGGTCTGTCCGATCAGGAAACTCGCTATCGTCAGCGTTATCTTGATCTGATCGCTAACGAAGAGTCTCGCGAGACTTTCCGTATTCGTTCTAAAACTCTGGCTGCTATCCGTAGCTTTATGGTGAACAAAGGCTTCATGGAAGTGGAAACTCCTATGATGCAAGTGATCCCTGGTGGTGCTTCTGCACGTCCATTCATCACTCACCACAATGCGCTGGATATCGATATGTATCTACGTATCGCGCCAGAACTGTACCTGAAACGTCTGGTTGTGGGTGGCTTCGAACGCGTATTCGAAATCAACCGTAACTTCCGTAACGAAGGCGTTTCTCCGCGTCATAACCCAGAGTTCACCATGATGGAACTCTATATGGCTTACGCGGATTACAAAGATCTGATCGTTCTGACCGAAGATCTGTTCCGTACTCTGACTCAGGAAGTTCTGGGCAGCAGCATTGTTCAGTACGGCGACCAGACTTTCGACTTCGGCAAACCTTTCATCAAAATGACCATGAAAGAGTCCATCAACCACTATCGTCCAGACATTAAAATGGAAGATTTGGATGACTTGGATAAAGCGATCAAAATCGCAGAATCTTTGGGCATTAAGATCGAGAAGAGCTGGGGCCTAGGCCGTATTCAGTGTGAAATCTTTGACGAAACCGCAGAGAAAAACCTGATTCAGCCAACCTTCATCACCGAATATCCAGCAGAGGTTTCTCCGCTGGCTCGTCGTAACGATGATAACCCGTTCATCACTGACCGCTTCGAGTTCTTCATCGGCGGCCGTGAAATTGGTAACGGCTTCTCCGAGCTTAACGATGCGGAAGATCAGGCTGAACGCTTCCAGGATCAGGTTCGTGCGAAAGACGAAGGTGATGACGAAGCGATGTTCTACGATGAAGACTATGTGACTTCTCTGGAACACGGTTTGCCACCAACCGCAGGTCTGGGTATTGGTATCGACCGTATGATGATGCTGTTCACCAACAGCCATACCATCCGTGACGTGATCCTGTTCCCAGCAATGCGTCCAATCAAATAAGTTTGTAAGCGGTAGCGAGCCTGCCGCATACCAAATAAAAATCCCCACTGGTATTAAAACCGTGGGGATTTTTTTTGAATTGATTTCCTATATTGTGATCGCCCAACGGTCTAACCGCTTAATTATTCGTCACTTAGGGTTTTAATCTGCTTGATGGCGTGCCAGAAGGGACTATAATGATCGCCACATTGATGCGGGCGTAGTTCAATGGTAGAACGAGAGCTTCCCAAGCTCTATACGAGGGTTCGATTCCCTTCGCCCGCTCCAAATATCACTCCTTATAGAAAACCCTTAAAAGCCTTATCTATCAGTAAATTAAATAGTTTTCTGTTTTAGTCACCTATAGGTGGGTTCTATCATTGTGATCTGCCATTTGTAACTGTCACGCTAAGTTATATGGTGAGATGACAGTATAACTCAGCGTAGGCGGTACTCGCGTTCTCGCATCGCGATAGCAAAATGTGAAAAAAAGCCCAACTAGGCATTGTTATTTCATCGACAGATTGATCACACGTATTTAAGCTTGATGCGAGGTGCTCTGAGCCTCGTGAACCTGTGAATAGTGGTAAATCGCTTGTAGCTACAGAGCAGGCTCTGTCAGCGTTTTGCTCACGCGTCTTACGGTACACGAACAACCTGATAAGATTTAATCCCTCTGAGAATCTGATGAAGTTGCTATGTTCTTTTTGTCTCCTTACCACTAACGGGGCTTTGTGGCTCCTATTGTCTGAGAGCAGAAGAAAAGAGCCAGCGTGAAAGCTGGCTATGCTCTTAGAATGGTGATGAGGTGAGATAGACAGGAACGGAGTAGATCGAACCTCCTGCCAGATAATCAGCAGGACTGTGAAAAGTGTAGACGGTTCCCTTGACTGACAGATAGATCGCGTCATTCTCGACCTTCTTCAATGTGTCTTTGTCCGTGGTGATCATGAAAGGCTCGTAATCGTCCTCCAGGCTCGCCATAAACGCTTTATCATCTTTGGTTGCATCATAGAGATAGAAACGATAGGAAAAGCCTGTAGTGGCTCCTGCGCTTGCTTCTGTGATGTAGAGGTTAGCCAGGTTGTTAACTTTCACCTTCTTAATAATCTCTTGTTCAAGGGGTGAGAAGTGCAGCACCTTGTAAACCCCAAAGGCGACAAGCGCCAGCAGGATTAAGAGTAGATAACGTTTCTTAAAAGCCAGAGCGTTTTGCATAGTTGATGCCTGCTCTTATCCAATATTGGTCGTTAGGATCATCACCGTAAGGTGTTAAACCATACCAATTACCGAAAGCCGGGTTTGTTGTACCTGCTCGACTTTGCGCCCATCCAGCCCCCCGGAGTAACACTTCATCAGTCATTCCGGCAGCGTGACCAACCGCACCGTAATGGAAGTTACCAAAATTCTCAAACTGTTTACCGCGCTGTTTGTAATCCCATGGGCCATGCCCTCTTACCTGCTGATAAAACCATGTATACGTAAGAGCGGACGGGCCACGGTGAAAGCGAGCCATCATCATGTTATTGACGATATTCACATCAAACGGGGCGAAAGAGGACACATCAAACGGCGGGTGAGGTGATACCGCTAATGTTGGATATCTCACGCTTGCGCTCTCCCATTCCATGCGTCGGTAAACTGTACGTTACCATTGCAGTATTTTCTGGTGTTTTTTTCATAGCGAAGCTCTATGCACTCAAGATGGCTATGCGTCTCTTCGGTAGGGGCTTTAGTGTTGTGCATAACTGGAGAAACACCGACAACTTTCACACCTTCAAGCAGGATACGGAAATATTCCGCTTCCTGTCCTACATCGTTGATCGTGTACCATTTAAACTCAGCAGATGTTAGCGTCTGACCAGTGGCAACAGCTTTATAGAGGTAAGGGAAGGAACTATCAAATTCTTTTTGAAGTAGCACGGCTGAGTGCTTGCGGGTTCCTGTGATCTTTTCCGTCATTCTGTCAGTTGGAATACTCAGATTATGAGAAAACCCGGCGATCTCAATGCTGCTGTCCCGGTCTTGAACGTCTACAGATTCCTTAATGTCCGCACCGCCATCGCCTTGGAGCCATAGGTAAGCTGGAATAGCCATTTTTTCTTTTTCCTCATGTTGTTATGAATATCCATAAGGAAAGTGTACCTATAGGTGGCATGTACGGTAAATAATCAAATGTAACAAAATCATTAATGTAAGTGCGGTTAAATTTGAGTTAAGTTGTGCTAAAAATAAGCAGGCTGGAGTGGTCTCTTTACTTTTCGCAGTTATCGAACGTCTTCACATTTGGGGAATACTTACTGTTCGTTGTAAACCATCATGTATTCATCACGCATGACTACCAGCGTTGGGAGCGGGGAGATTGCTACAGGTATACTCTTTGGCTGTTTGATCGTAGTGTGGAGAGTAGTGATCGTATTCTGTATACGAATATCTTCACGATCAGGATTCAGCAATGCCTTAATATTATTCAACTTAATCAGTATGTTACTTATAAAGTGGCGAACCTTAATGATGTCTTTTGTCCTGATGGATTTTCGCCAGGCTCATTTATTCTCGCACAGATACCGCATGTAAGCAGGTACAAAGACCTGAAAGATCCACACACCAGAATGACCTTGAAAAATATACTGATTGTTCTTAATAGTCATATGTACAATGTTGGGATGGAGTAACGAGAGTCTCTACGAGGGTTCGATTCCCTTCGCCCGCTCCAAATCTCTCCATCCCCCTGTAGTCCACTCATTTCAACTTTTACTCGATAAATCCATATTTATTAGGATATTGAAAGTGTTTCATGACTCATGCTGTTTTCCTTGTAGCAACCTGCTGTAAAGCGACAAAACGATTTAATAGCGATCGCTTAAATGTGATTTTGTCCGCGTCATAAAACAAGGCGTCATCAATAAAGATGTCGATAAAGAAAGGCACCGGAATCTTTTGGCCTTTTCCCATCGAACGGTCAAGGCCGTGCATATAGACAGGAATAATGGGAACTTCAGGGCATTGCTGGCTCAAATGCCAGATGCCGGATTTTATTTCTGAAAATTTACCCGGCTCTCCGCGTGTGCCCTCGGGAAAAATAATCACAATTTTCTTTTCATTTAATGCATCAACGCAGGCTTGTAACGGGTTGGTCTGATGGGCTCCACGATAAACAGGGATGATGCCGATCACCTTCAGTGCAAACCAACTAATCAACTTGTTTTTCAAAAAGTAATCTGCCGCTGCGACGGGCTGCACGTTGACCAACGTTGAGAGCGGAAATAGGGTGAATAGTGTCAGCACGTCGAGATGGCTATTGTGATTCGCTACGATAATCGCTGGGCCATCTATCGGTAATTTTTTACGGTTAGAGACACGAACACCGAGCCAAATCCAAACCACGGGATAGGCAACGCATAGCGTAAAAATCCAGCGCAGCATGCGGTTCATGAGTGTTCCTTAAACGTAAAAGTAATAATAAAAATGGAAGAACAGCGGTGCGGTATAAATCAGCGAGTCCATGCGATCGAGAATACCGCCGTGCCCGGGCAGCAGTTTGCCGGAGTCTTTCACGCCGAAGTCTCGTTTAATCGCTGACATCACCACGTCACCGCAGAATCCACTTAGGCCAATAATGACACCTGCCGCCAATGAATGGTGCCAATCCATTGGTGTAAGAAGTGGGCCAAAAATCGCTGCTAGCAGAGTGGTGGTCATGACTCCGCCGATTAATCCGGCCAGCGTTTTATTTGGGCTGACTTTAGGCGTAACTTTAATTTTGCCCAGTGATTTACCCCACAGATACTGGGCAATGTCGTTAAGCTCTGTCGTTGCGACTAAGAAAATAACCAGCAAAGCCCCCGCATTGGCATTAATGCCGGGCAGCGTTAGCAGAAAGGCAACGTGACTCAATGCAAAAACCGTGGTCATCATGCCCCAGTGCATGACCGACGCAGAATGTAAGAATCCTTTGGTATCGCCGACGATAACCATGCGAGCCGGTAGGAATAAAAATACATAAATAGGAATGAAGATAATGAACATTCCGTACCACGACATGCCTATCCAGATATATTGCAGAGGAATTGCGGCGTACATCCATAGCAATGGCACGCTGTCTGAACGTCGCGTTGGGGCTAGCGTCAGGTACTCTTTTAATGACAGAAAACTGATAAAGCCGAAGAAAGTCAGCGCCAGCCATTTGGGTGACAACATCGCGAGTGAAAATAGGCAAATGATTACCCACCAACTATTGATGCGTTGTTGTAACTCCAACCAATCGCGCTGTGGACGGAGTTTTTTTAAGGCGAAGATAATCATAGTCGCCAGTAGTAAAACGCTGAAGATCCCGCCTAGGCAATAATATAGCGTGTGCATGGTATCAGGCATTTTTCGCCTCCAAAGCACTGCGGCAGCGGTTAATGCAGGTCCACGCAAGTAACAGTGCCGCAATACCAAATACGATATTGGCAACGCTGACATACTGAGGCCAGAGCGCAATAAATAGACCTAATGCACCAAGCACAAACGCTCGATCGCTTTTGCCGAGTGGACCGCGGTAGTTCCGGATCCCTGTTAATGTTTGGGCGATGACACCACAAAACTCGGTGAGCCAGGAAAGCAGTACCACGAGTATCACCAGCCAAGGCGCGATGCCGGTTAAAAAAGCGAAAGCAAGGTAGAGCGCAGCATCGGAAATAATGTCGCCAACTTCATTCAGAATGGCACCGAGCGTTGATTGCTGCTTAAACTCTCTGGCCAGCATGCCGTCGATAGCGTTTAGCGCCATGCGAAAGAATAAATAAAACGGCAGCGAAATATATAAAATTGGTGTAGGGAAATACATCAGCAATCCGCCTAGAAATACGGACGTCAGCATGGCCAGTAGCGTGACCTGATTGGCCGTCACCCCCCCAGCGTGGAGTTTGACAACCATGGGTCTTAATAGATTCTGAAACTTAGGTTTAATGTCGTATAAGGTCACGTTATGGCTCCTGCCAAATAATTTAAATCCACTTATCCTCGAAGGCTATTCAGTGCGCCAGCAAAGCATTTATGGCTTCACTGAGGCAGATATTATGTGTCGCATAAAAGAAGAGAGGGGAAGAGAAATCCTTTGGCATCGTTCTATCCTACATCCGTTTTAGTTGTAAATATTTACGCGATTTTTATAGGGTTAATTGTGTTTTATTTCACAAAAACGAGCAATGTTTTTAAATGTAATAGCCTCATCTTTACATATTTTCGGATTTTTCATGCGTTGTATCTGTATGCACTGCACATCCTATTATTCTAAATAGCAAGGTAGTGAACGATTTAGATGCAAAAGAACATCATCCATTTAATAAAATCCAGATGAAGATGATTTTTTAGTATAAGTTTTGATTATGAATGAAACGATGATCTCCTTATTCGCTACTCGACTTCAGAATTTAATTGTATATTTATTATTTGAATAGACCGCCTGTGTATATCGGCTTTGCAAGGTAATACAACTCTTGTTTACTTTTCGCACCTACTTTGATCATAATGTTTCGCTTATGTGAACTAATTATTTTCGCCCCAGTTTTAAGTATTTTTGCGCTTTGAATATTCGTCATTCCATGCATTGTGAAATATAGGATTTTTGACTCCATGCTCGTGAGGTAAGTCGCCGATCTAATCGATGTGTTATCAGACAGTCGTGAATGAATTAGACTAGATAACCGATACTTTATCTTGTCGATAGAATCATTTTTATCAACCCAAAATACATTTCCATTGATGCATTCAGTAAATAGTCTCAAGAGTAAAAATACTTTTTTAGCACAAAGGATAATACATTTGTCGGCACTTTTTATTGATGACAAATTGACACCGTAGGTATCATTAATATCAATATCAATAATTGCTATTTTCTTCTCCTTGAGTTCAGCAGAGGTGAAAATGATGATCTCCTCTAAGGCTAAACGTAGAAAACTATTGTTGGTAATAACATTTTCCATACGGATTATTCTTAGGTCTTAATGTCTGATTTGGTTTGTAGTATTTATGCTAACATGCTTGGCTTTATGTCGGTGTTTATAACTATAAAACTAATTTATTTGATAACATTGTCTGTCTGGAGCTTAATGTATAGGTTTTAATTCTTTGTTTTCCTATCTGTGGGCGGCCTTGGTTATCAATAGCCATTCATCTGACTACTGGCAGTATGCTTTTCCACATTCACTCTTGCTGTTTCCATTCGAGATTCGCCATCTTACATCAAGGTTTGTTTTTGTATAAAGTTACATCAATACAAAAACGCGAGATAAAAACCTATAAGTTAAGCTTTCTTGTTTGTGTTTACTCTGAGTTTTACGTGATTTTAAGTATAAATTACCAGTGTAGGTTTTGACTGCTATTCTTTTGTCAGCTAGGAAATACTGTGTCTTTCTTTGTGAACGGATGCCGGAATACGGCCAACGCAAAGGATGCATCTATCCATTGGATGACGAAACAGTATTAGCCGCTACGCATTTTAGTACGCCGCCACGGAGGGATGCTGAACCCTAATGACAATCGATTTTCCATGGTATATTGAATAAGCGCCTATGAAGCTCAGTGACGACATTTCTACACGTTCAACCAACTTTCATCATTTCATCACTATAGCTTCGCTGGTAGTGAGTTTGATCTGTTTTGTTATGTTCTACTACAAAATTGATAAAATGAACTCAGACCTAGAAGGCGTTCTCAGTATTTCAATCATGAAGTCTGAATATTTGACTAAAATAAACGATATCATTTATTCACGTGTAGAAAAAGATGAGTCATATCAAAAAAATGTCGCTGGGATTTATAAAACCTATGTCAGTGATATTTTTAACTCAAAAATTTCGGATGCAGTAAAGTTTGAAGAAGAGCATTTTGCAGAGAATATTTATCTCAAAGCACGCGATCAGGATGCTCGTCAAATTTATCATGATATTGCTATTGATAATAATCGCTTTCCTGAGTTGGCAAAGAACTTATTAGACCAAACCAAAGCAACGTATAACCGACAATTGATCATTCTTATTTTGATCCCAACGCTGATGGCGCTGTTGCGTTGCATTCAATCAATCTACTATTTTTATTCTCTGCGCAAGCTGCGTGGTAACTACATGATTGACCCACTCACGGGTGTCTATAACCGTCGCTATTTGCCACGCATTCGTGAAACTGAGGGTATTTGCTATATTTTGGCCATTGATGTGGATAACTTTAAAACGGTTAATGATACTTGGGGCCACGCATTTGGTGATACGGTCTTGCAGCAATGTACCTATCGCATGAAAGAGCATCTTCGCGATCACGATATCGTGGTTCGCATGGGCGGCGATGAGTTTTCAATCTTCTTGTTTAAAACCGACGAAGTTGGCGCACAAAGAGCAGCTCAACGTTTGCTAGATACCATTAACGAACAGGCGCTTGAATTGCCTGATGGCGGAACATTTACGCCATCACTCTCTATTGGCATGGCTAAATGTCATGGGAATGTCGAATTGGCGATGAATATTGCGGACCAAAATCTGTATAAGTCGAAGAAGAAAGGAAAAAATACGATTTCGTTCGGAGGAGATAAGTAAAAATGATCCTGAATAAAATTAGACTCTCGCTGAGAACCGCTATTTTTATTGTCTTCTTCATCTTTTCATTAATTATGATTTTGAGTGTCATGTACATTCAATTCTATCGTGAAAATGAGACGTTGAATGTTATGAGTGAGCGCATTATTGATACTCGCGGTGAGGCCGTAAGTAATGCGCTTAATTACTATATTCATATTCCTCAGCAAGCAAACTCTATTGCAGCTATTTTTATCAAAACGCTAGATACTGATAACTGGGATCTCACTTTCCAGCAGATCGAAGGTTATTTGTATAAAGTGATGACTCAGACTTTCTCCAAAGAGTCTCTGCTTAGCTCAATCGCCTTTGGTAGCGTTCAAGGGAATTACATTGGATTTGGACGCGATCTTGAGACGAACTGGACGTTCCAAATTAAAAAGAATCATGAGACTCACAATAAATTGCTGTTCTATAAAGATGGAACCAGCGAGAGTCCAGTGCTCTATAGCGTTGATGATTATAATCTTTTTGGCCGACCTTGGTTTAGTGCTGTCAATGCCTCTCGACGTTCTATGTGGAGCAATGCATACCGAGATGTTAATTCAGAATCAGGGGTAAGCATTTCCTTTAGCTCTCCCGTTTCAGATAAAGATGGTCATTATATCGGTGTTATTTCAAGCGACTTGCGCTTGAGTCGTCTTAACCGATTCTTAGCCAGTCTGACCGCGACTGAGCATAGCCTAATCTATCTGGTTAATGATAAAGAACAGATTATTGCCGCTTCAGCGCCAGAGCTGCTTCAGGGGAAAAAGAGCCAAGGCTTAGCCGAGCAAAGTGGAGCCGATCTTCCGAATGTAAAAGACAGTTCAGAGGCTGTGGTTAAAGCCACGGCTCAATATGTTCGCGATAACAATACCAGTATTAATCGGATTGATATCTCCGGTACCCGTTATTTTAGCAAGGTTATTCAGGTGGGCGATTCGCTCAACCTGAAAGGCTGGAAAATGGTGGTGCTGGTTTCAGAGAATGAGCTAACCGGCAAGCTGTCTAAATATCGTGATATGACATTGCTGATCGCTGGAATTGTATTGTTATTAGGCTGTTTTTTATCACACCGTATTCTTTCTGTTGTTGTAAATCCGTTACGTAAAATTGCTGAACAGGCACCTGATATCGCCTTAAGACGAAAAATTGACAGAAACTACAGCTGGTCATTTAAAGAGATAACGACGCTCGATAACGCACTCAATAGAATGGCAGGCGATCTGGATACGGCTTTTGCACGCCTAGAAAATCAAATTAATATCGATAGCGAAACTGGGCTGCTCACCCGTAAAGGGTTGCTGGCCGAACATAAAATAATATCTTCATCGTTCCGTGGCGTAGTCGGTGTGGTTACGCTCAGTAATCTACAGACGATGATAAACAACCTTGGCAATGGCTATGCCATTAGCTATCTCGAGTCATTTATTAACTTTCTTTATCAATATTTCCCAAGTAACGCCATCGTGGCGCGCGATTCTATTGAGCGTTTAATTATTTGTTGCCCAGGTTCCAGCGAGAAAGATATCAGTGAAAATATTCATCGGTTAATGAACCTTATGCAGGCAGCCGAGAGCGAGTATGTGAATAGCATGCACGTATTCATGGGGTACGTTGGCATTGTTTCCTGCGCCGAAGGCGATCTGCTCGAAACATTGATTATCAGCGCAAATATTGCACAGCAGGCTGCTCTTCATCAAGAAAATGGGAATGCGCGAGTCTATGACGATTCTTTACGTGAGCTCGCACTGAAAAACATTAACATATTGAACCATCTGTATGGCGCCATCCCCAATAACGAACTTTACCTTGTTTATCAGCCGATTATTACGTTAGGTGATCCAGAAGTAAGAGAAGCTGAGTGCTTGATTCGTTGGGAAAATCCCGCATTAGGAATGGTTAGGCCCGATCAGTTTATTCAGGTTGCGGAAGAGTCTGGTTTTATCATTCAACTGGGGCGATGGATTATCGCCGAGGCATGCCAGGAGCTGGCATCGCGCATTGCACATAACTTTTGCTCTAGCAACTTCAAGCTACATATTAACGTTTCTATTATTGAACTGGCCCAGCCCGATTTTTGTGAATATATTCTGACAACTATCGAAAAAGCTGGATTGTCGCCACGTAATATCTGTATCGAAATTACCGAGACAAGCATGATTAAGGGCGACGAACTGCTTAAATCGACCTTGGCTGTTTTGCGTACTGCGGGCGTGAGTGTTTCTATTGATGATTTTGGCTCAGGTTTCTCAAGCCTGTCTTATCTACACAAGCTTGAGTTTGATGCGTTAAAAATAGACCGTAATTTCGTTATGGATGTGCTGAATAACAAGAAAAATGAATCCATTATTTCGGCTGTGATATTGCTGGCTAAAGGGTTTAATGTGCCGCTTATCGCCGAAGGCGTTGAGACCAAAGAGGTTGCGGATAAGCTGCAAACTATGGGCTGTGAGAAAGCTCAGGGATACTATTTCTCACGTCCTGTACCGTTTGACCAGTGGCCAGATGCGTTACTCAATCATCATTAATTTTATGATGGTGTTTTATTATCGTTATTCTTGACCCAGTTTTTATCTTAAACAAATATTCATTTTTGAGGTATACAGTGAGCGTAATTAAAAAAGTCATTATCCCTGTGGCTGGATTAGGGACGCGTATGCTCCCAGCAACCAAGGCAATTCCTAAAGAAATGTTACCTTTAGTTGATCGACCGTTAATTCAATTAATTGTTGATGAATGTGTTGCTGCTGGAATTAAAGAAATTATTTTAGTTACGCATAGTTCAAAAAATGCAATTGAAAACCATTTTGATAAAAATTTTGAGCTTGAATCGACATTGGACTCTAAAAATAAACATCAATTGCTTGATGAAGTTAGAGCAATTTGTCCTGCTGATGTTTCTATTGTTTCGATAAGGCAATGCGCAGCACAAGGATTAGGTCATGCGGTACTGTGCGCCCAATCATTAGTGGGGGAGCAACCATTTGCGGTGTTATTACCGGATGTCATTATGGATAATCTTCATGGCGTGGAAAATAAAAGCAATAATTTAGCCTCGATGATACAGCGCTATGAAAGTACGTCTATTAGCCAAGTAATGGTTTCCCCTGTACCCGAAGAGGATGTCTCTAATTATGGCATTGTTGATTGTCAAGGTGTTGACGCTAATCCAGGCGAAAGCGATCTTATTAAACGGGTAGTTGAGAAACCCGCTAGAGATAGTGCGCCTTCTAACTTATCGATTGTAGGGCGTTATATTCTCCCCCCTGAAATTTGGCCAATATTAGCCAGTACGCCGTGTGGTGCCGGTGGTGAAATTCAGTTAACAGATGCAATCAGTACGTTAATGGAATCGCAACCAGTTGCCGCTTACGCCATGGTGGGGAGCTACTATGATTGCGGAAATAAACTGGGATATGCCCAAACATTTGTTGAAAGCGCAATGGCTCATCCTGATATTGGCCCACTATTTCATGCGTGGCTAACCAGTAAATTTGCCTAGACCTGAGATTTTCAGCGGGTTCATCTGCATCCTTTGAATTTTTCAATGTCAAAGTAGTGAACTAAAAATCTATAAATATCATAAACTGTGGATTTTTGTTCTTTGTTTTTCTGATTTTAATGAAAATATTCTATTTTTGACCGAGCGCAACTAGTCTATTGCTTGAGCGATTTTCACGCAGAGCCGTCCGGCGCGAGCTGCCATCCTTCGTGATGGCTAGCCATGTGATAAAGCTCATCGTTCTCTGTGTTTATTAATGGCGAACATATTCAATTTGCTGTTTTTCTAACATGATTATTTTGAGGTTTATTGATGAAAAGCTTGGATGATATCAAAGGCTTTAAGGAAAAAACGGGGTTAAGTAACTACAAAGTATTATCTGAATATAATGTAGAAAATTTACTGACCCCGTGGGCTATTATTGAAAAATTAAAAAATGAGAGTGAATTTCACTCTTCTATTATTTCAACCGTTGGCCTGTCTGATTTTTCAGATGTAACGGCTAAATCGACGATTAAAGAGAAAACGAATACAACTAAAATTAAAACGTATTCGACACCGACTCCAACGGCAAAAGTTTCTATCTCCGCTGGAGAGCATACGGATAACGGAATACCTTCTCAGTTTGAGGAGAGGCCGCACTTTATCTCAGAGAACACTGCTCGTCAGCCTGTTATTTCATCTCAATATACAACCCCTGAATTCGGTGAGGATAAAAAGCAGCGTTTTGAAGCGCTTTTTAATTCACGCGCTAAGAAAATCTCAAATCATACTGTTCGTGCTGATGAACAGCGTGAATTATCACTTAAAACACTCTTCGATAGGATTGCATCATGCCAATGATTTGTATTTGTTCTCCTCAGGGCGGAAGCGGTCGTTCGAGTTTGGCAGTCAATTTGGCAAGTGCCTATGCTCACCGAGGAAATAAGGTTTTACTGATTGATCTTAATGTGCAGAATTCATTGTTACTGCATTTTAATATAGGCGATGGTGTTGTTCAGGGGTTTGTACCCAATATTGGCAATGAGCCAGACTGGACTCAATATATTCATAAAGTCGGCACGAATTTATATTTATTGCCTTATGGTGATGCAACGTTTCAACAGCATAATCATTTTGAATTTCTGCTTCATCAAGATCCTGCTTTAGTCGTACGTGGCTTAGAAAAATTAAACCTATTTCCTGGTTTAGTGGTAATCGTGGATATGCCGAGCGGGCCGCATATGGCACTGCGCCAAATACAACCCTTAGTCGATATGCATATTGTTATGCTTCAGCCTGATGGAATATCTCCCGCGCTGTTAAGTAAGCTTGAAGATAATCGTTTTCTAGATATGCCGCTGAATAAAAATGGTAGCCAATACTATGTGCTTAACCAGACCGATTCTCGTTATGAAATGAGCCATGATATTGAAATTTATTTCAAGCAAACCTTAAGCGATAGGCTGCTTGGCAATATTCATCGTGATAGCTCTGTTTCCGCTGCGCTAACCAGTCAAAAACAACTGCGGGAATATCGTCCTTCATCGGCGGCGCTGTTCGATATTGATTCAATTGAACAAAAAATCTCTGCACTGCTAGATATCACCGTGGGTGAGAACGGTGCCATGTTGAAATTGACCGGTAATCGCCCATGAAACGCACTCTGATTTCACTATTATCACTGCTGATACTGTTACCTATATCCGTTCTTATCATTTTTACGCCGATGTCTGCGCATAAGCAGTTTATCTTTGGCCTAATGATGATCGGTGTGCTGTTTATTTTAGGGCGTAGCCAGAATAAGAAAATCTCCACCACGTTAGTGGTGTTATCTCTACTTATGGCAACGCGGTATATCTACTGGCGGGCGACTTCAACCTTGTCGTTTAATTCTTGGATTGAGGCCGTGCTCGGATGGGGGCTTTTTGTTGCTGAGATTTATGCCTGGCTGATTATGGTGCTCGGCTACATGCAAACCATTTGGCCTTTAGAGCGTCAAATTGAGCCGTTACCAGACGATATGTCGCTATGGCCAACGGTAGATGTCTATGTTCCTACCTACAATGAAAGCCTCGATATTGTGCGCGATACGGTGCTGGCTGCCCAATGTATTGATTACCCAGCGGATAAGCTCAGAATTTATATTCTCGACGACGGCAAACGCAGCGAATTTGCGGTTTTCGCCGCCGAAGCCAACGTTGGCTACATTACGCGTTCTGATAATGCTCACGCGAAAGCGGGGAATCTGAATAAAGCCATGGCGAAAACCCACGGCGAATTAATCTGCATTTTTGACTGCGATCACGTAGCAACGCGCGGCTTCTTACAAGCGACAGTGGGAAGTTTTCTGCGAGATAAAAAACTGGCTCTGATTCAAACGCCGCACTATTTCTATTCTAAAGATCCGTTTGAACGGAATTTGCCTGCCGCCAACGATGCTCCTAACGAAGGGATGCTGTTTTATGGCCCCGTGCAAAAGGGCAATGACAATTGGAATGCGACGTTTTTCTGTGGTTCTTGTGCGGTTATCCGCCGTGAAGCGCTTGAAGAAATCGGTGGGTTTGCGGTTGAAACCGTTACTGAGGATGCGCATACCGCACTGAAAATGCAGCGTTTGGGCTGGGGTTCTGCCTTCCTTGGATTGCGCTTGTCTGCCGGTTTGGCTACTGAGCGATTAACTCTGCATGTTATTCAAAGAACGCGCTGGGCACGAGGGATGACGCAAATCCTGCGTTTAGATAACCCGCTGTTTGGTCGTGGACTTAAATGGCAACAGCGGTTGTGCTATCTCAACGCCATTCTGCATTTCCAGTATGGTTTGCCGCGTATCGCTTTCCTCACTGCACCACTGGCGTATTTATTGCTAAATCAGAATATTATTGCCTCTTCTGCCAGCATGATCTTCGCCTATTCATTACCTCATTTGGTGATGGCAACCGTGCTTAACTCTCGCTTGAACGGGCGTTATCGCTTCTCCTTCTGGGGCGAAGTGTATGAAACCGTGATGTGTTTCCACTTGGTTATTCCCACGCTGCTTACGCTGATTTCACCACGTCGCGGCAAGTTTAACGTGACGGACAAAGGCGATACGCTGGATCAGGAATACTTTGATAAGCATATCGTGATGCCGCATATCATAACTGCGGTGCTGGTTTTCTGCGGTGTCATTGCTGGTTTAGCGCGGTTTTTCTCCCTCAAATCGCTGGGTATTGAACCCTATGTGCTGCTGCTGAACGTGGCATGGGCTATTTATAGCTTGTTGATCCTATTAGCATCGATTGCGGTCGCCAACGAATCCAAACAGGTACGCAAAAGCATTCGTATCGATATCAAGATCCCCGCCGTGGTGCATTTTTCCAATGGTGCCAGCATCAGAACTGAAACCCGCGATCTCTCCATGGGCGGCGTTCAGTTGGTGAACCCGTCGCCAGCGTTAAAAGACCACGATGTCGAGGCAGTTGAACTTCTGCTGAATAATTCTGAAGTTTGTATTCCTGCGGTGAAAGTCTTCAGTAATGACCACAGCCTGCGTCTGCAATTTGGTGATGTTGGTTTGCATAAGCGCCGAGAGCTGGTGCGCGTTGTCTTGGCTCGTGCCGATGCGTGGTTGGAAACGCCACACGCGCCGGATCGACTATCGCACTCTATGAAAGGGGTGATCAGCAGCGCTGCTCGCCTGTGGGGCATTTTCTGGCGTGGTCGCCAGCGTAAACGGGCGGAAAAAGAGCTGGCTAAACAGCACGCGACGAAGCCACAAATGACAAAACAACAGGGTCATTCAGAGGTGTCGGCATGATGATTTCAATGGCCGCTATGCGACATTCACAGAATCGCCTGAGATTATTAGTAATTATCAGCAGCTTCTTTGCGCTGAATGCCTTTGCTCAGCCGCTCACGTCTGAACTATCTGCTTCGGAAAATGATTCATTTTCGGCGCTATCCTTGCCTCGCCCTGCGGAAACCGCGCCGGAGAATAAGCCGGAGCCGGAAGCATCACCGGTTATCGCCGACAGCCAGCCTGCTGCATTGGCTACGCCAGATGAGCCGTCGGCTCCAGAAGGCGTAGAAGAGACAGAGGCAGAGCCGTCAGCCGAGGCGGCAAAGGCGTTAGAACAGACCAAAATCCATGGAACGTTATCATTGCGTGATGCGGGCATTATTGATGGATTAAAAATCGATGGGCATCAAACACAAAGCGGCTTCACGTTCACTTTACCCGGTGACAGGGTTATCACCAGCGCTCACCTGCTGCTGAAAATTAAAGTGTCCAATGAGTTAGTCGATGGTCAGCACTATTTAAATCTGATGCTGAATGGCCAAGATATGGGGCAACTGCCGCTGAGTCAGGCCGTGGATGATATCAACAGCTTTAATCTTGAAATACCGGCTCCGATGCTGGTTTCCGTGAATAATCTCAGCATCACGTTGGACAACAGTAAGGCGTTGCAGTGCGAAGTAAAAAGTGATGTACGTTATCAACTACAGGTGATGCCCGATAGCCAGATCGATTATGAGGGACTGCGCTTAAATATTGCGCCCACCTTGTCTCGGTTTCCTTGGCCGTTTCTTGACACCTATGAGATGGGCCGCAGCCAAGTTGGGATGGTATTTACTGCGACACCTGACGCTGATGCTCTCACTGCTGCTGCGGTAGTCAGCGGCTATCTTGGCTATCATGCTGATTATAAAGGCGTTGATATCCCGGTGTCCTTAGGACGCTTGCCTGAAAGTAGCGCCATTGTATTTGCGCATGCAGGCGCCACTATCGGTGATTTTACTATCCCAGAACATGCGGGCGCGTCACTGTGGATTACCGATAATCCAAACAATCCCGTGTCTAAACTGTTGGTCGTGAGTGGGCACAATAAAAATGAGTTTTTGAGCGCCGCCTACGCGCTGACTCACAACACGTTGCCAGCAGGGGCTCTGTTGGAAAAGATTGCCCAACATAAAATTCCCGCACGTGTGCCTTATGATGCGCCTCGCTGGGTGAATACCGAGCGTCCAGTAACGCTGAGTAGCCTGATGAAGGACGACAGCAAACTGGTGGTTCGTGGCATAAACCATGAAAACATTCGTGTGGCATTTCGCGCCGCGCCCGATCTTTTCATGTGGGAAGGAAGCACGATACCCATTTCGATGGGCTATCACTTCCCGTCGAATGAGTGGCTTGATGAAGCGCACTCACTGCTGGGCGTATCTCTCAACGGCCACTTTCTGCGAACGCTACCGGTGAATAAATCGGGGGCCATAGAAACCCTATGGCATACCTTGGGAGGCTATTCGCGTCAGGAGCAAAAAACGCTGCATATCCAGCCATATCAAATCTATGGCGATAATCAGTTTGAGTTTTGGTTCTCGGTAAAACCGAAGCCAGATGCACCGTGTCAGGTATTAAGTGACAACACAATTAAAAGCTTTATTAGCCCTGATTCGACCATCGATCTTAGCCATACCTGGCATTTTAGCGAATTGCCTAATCTGTCTTATTTCATCGGTGCCAGTTTTCCTTTCTCTCGTCAGGCAGATTTAGCCCAGACCGCTGTTTTGCTCGCCGAACATCCGCAAGAAACTGAAATAAGCACGCTGATGACGCTCATGGCGCGTAGCGGTAACGCGACCGGTGTAACGACCCACGGCATGCAGATTTACCTCGGCGACAAAGTTCTGCATCAAAATCCCCGTTTGCTCAAAGGCAAGGATCTGCTGGTAGTTGCCACCATGAGCCAGCGCTCTCTGTTACAGACATTGCTAGCGAAAAGTCCGTTTGAAACTCAAGAAGGACAGCTTCTATTACGCCCAATAAATTACTGGCAGCAGGCGCTGGCCTTCTTAAAAGGAGATTGGGGGCGCGATGGCAAAAGCGCAAACCGTTATCTTTCATACGCAGGAGAGTGGCGCGGCTTTATTAGCTATCAATCACCGTGGGATAAGGCGCGCAGCGTGGTCATTGCGACCGCTACGCAGGACGAACAGTTAGCGCTGCTTCCAGCCGATCTACGTAACCCAACCATCAATGCTGGCATTCGCGGCGATATTGCGATTATCGACAAAACCGATGGCGTCCACAGTTGGACCATTGGCCCTCACTATGTCTCGGGGCAAATGCCGTGGTATCTGCAAATTATCTGGTATGCCAACCAGCACATTGTGGTGTTGGGGCTGATTTGTGCCTTGTTAGCAGGCGCTATGGGGCTACTGGCATACGCCTATCTCAAAAATCAGGCTGAACAACGTCTGAAGAATTTTATTGGACACCGCCGCTAGGGCATCACCCGCGAATGTAATATCTGACGGAATCATTATGAAAAACAATAAAGCCAGATTGCCCTTACAGCGACTGGGATTGACGGGGATATGCTTATTATCCTTGCCTTGGTTAGCTTCAGCGGCCGGTGGAGAGAACAGTGCTGTTCTCAGCCAATTATTTAATCAGGCGCAGTATTGGCATGAGCGCGGGCATCCTGACGATGCCAAAAGCGTGTTGAAAAAAGTCCTCAGCGTCGATCCAAATAACGCTGAAGCATTGTATTTGCTGGCACTTTATTCACTGCAGCAAGGGAATAAAACTGAATCATCGAAATGGAAGCAGCAGCTTCAGCAGGTGAGTCCAGACAGCGGGCGGTTACAGGATCTGGATGGTGAAACCACCGCAATGAAAATCGCGCCTACCAAGTTAGAAGATGCCAGACGCTTGGCCCGCAGTGGAAATCCTACCGGTGCGGCAGCGGCTTATGAGGCGCTCTTCAAAGAGGGGATGCCGGTATCTTCGCTGGAAAATGAATATTATCAGACGTTGGCAGCTATTCCAGAACGTCGCGAAGAGGCTATTCAGGCGCTGCAACAAAGGTATCAAAACGCACCGAACGACAGGAAAACAGCGCTGGCATTAGGGCAGATCCTGACCTATCAAGAGTCAAGCCGTCGGGACGGGATAGCTATCCTGAGTTCGTTAGGGGCTTCGTCGCCCGAAGCGGATAAAGCCTTGCGTCAGGCGCTGCTGTGGTTACACCCCAAAGCGGCGGATCGTGAGCTGTATGAGGCCTATCAGCAAGGGCATCCTGATGACGCAGAGCTTGCTCAACATTTCTCTAATAATGTCACCGGTAATCAAGTTGCCAGCGGTTTTGACACCGTTAATAAAGGCGATTTAAAAGACGCCAGCGCGGAGTTTCAGCGCGTGCTTGATGAAGATCCACATAACAGCAATGCGATCGGAGGATTGGGGATTATCGCTATGCGTCAGGGCAAATTTGCTCAGGCGCTGGATTATCTCAATCGCGCGGCGGCGGAAAAAGGGGCGGATAGCGCCAAATGGCAAGATTTGGCCAATAAGTCTCAGTTTTATCTCAAGTTAGATGCAGCTAAAGATCTGGCTCGCCAGTCAGATTGGAACGGAGCATTGGCGGCCAGCGAACCGCTTTTAAGCAGCAGCGGCGATGAGAAAATGGCGGTGGCGCTTTTTCGCGCCGATATTTTGCGCCGTAAAGGCGATTTAGCGGGAGCCGAGCAGGCATATCGGGCGCTGAGCGCCGGAGCCTCGACGCCTGATATTCAGAAATCGCTCTACTACGTGCTGAAAGCAGAAAATAAGTCTGATGAAGCGCTTGAACTGATGAAATCAATGCCGGCTTCATTCCAGCATCAGCTAGCCGAGCAGGGGCCGGTAAGCGTAGATCCATTACGCCACGAAGCAACCCGTGCGATGCAGGCAGGGGATACTTTGCAGGCAGAACGTCTACTTCGTCAGGCGATGGCTAAACAGCCAACGAACGTGTGGGTTCGCCTCGATCTGGCTAGAGCGCTGAAAAAACAAGGCGATGCGGCACAGGCTGAACAAGTTCTCGCGCCGGTGCTTCAGAGCCAAACCAACGACGGGATTTATGTTTTCGCGCTCTATCAGGCTGAAAACCAGCACTGGGATAGCGCGATAAGCCAAATCGACCGGATACCGCGCAATCACTGGAACGCGGATATCAAAGCACTACGTCGACGCGCGGCGTTCAATCAGGATTTGGCTCAGGCCGATTCACGACTGGCTCAGGGCGACAACGCTGGCGCAGCCGCTTTGTTACTGCCGTTGAGCCAGCTTGATATCAGCTCGCCTTCGGATGCAGGACATCTGGCTGCGAGTCTTTATCAAACTGGACAGACAAAACAGGCCGTTAGCGTAGTTCAACGCAATATGCGATTAGGGGTAAAAGGCTCGGCGGGTGACTATGCTCAGCAAATTGACGTGCTGAATAAGGCTGGATTAACCCAAGAAGCGGATGCGTGGATGTCTAATCCGCTGGTGTTGTCGCGCAGTTCTGCGACCGATATCGAGCGCCTGAAGTCAGGAACCACCATCAGGGAAGTCGATCGTCTGCGTGAAGAGGGGCAATATTCTCGCGCATGGGATCTGCTGATCGTGAAACTTCATGACGATCCAAATAACACCGGATTGATGTTGGCGATGGCTCGCGTTTACCAATCGGGCAAAATGTTCAATGAATCTCGCCAGATCTACCAGCATATTTTGGGACGAAATAGCCAAAACAAAGAGGCTCGAATTGGTGCTATCAATCTAGCCTTAGCCGAAGGTGATAAGCAGCAGGCCACGCAGTTGTTCAGCCAACTGCCCGACGATAATACGCCAGAACATCTGCTGCTAGCGGCCAGAGTTGCGCGCAGCAACGGGGATTCTCGCACCGCGCTCGCCTTGCTGCGCAAGGCTAAAAGCCAGCTGCAAGGGCTCTCCGACGGTACTCACGGTTCGAACGCTACGATAAACGGTTTGCCAATAGCCGATAATCCATTTGTGGATGAAACTCCCGTTAGTGATGCTTTCAGAGATGACGGTCAACTGCCGTGGCAGCGGCAGGTTCGGACGTCTTCCTCTGCAAATGGGCAAGGAGCGGTGAAGTCCACGCAAACTATTGTGCAGGTCAGCAAACTGCTGGATGAAATGCGTGAAAAGTTGGCCTCTTGGACGGAGTCTGCGGTCAGCCTGCGTAGCCGCGATGGCGAAAGTGGATTAGGTGCATTGACTGAAACGAAAACTTCGCTGGCCTTTTCAACGGTACCGTTCTGGGAGTCTCGGCTTAAATTCTCAGTGACTCCGGTGATGCTCAATGCTGGAAGCTCATCAGGGCAGTCGAATAACCGCTTCGGTACCGGTGCTTTACAGCAGGCTACGGCCGCGTGGAAAGCTACGCAGGAATCACTCAAAGCATCAGGAGAGTCGGTCGACGCTGCGAATGCCGCACGGAAAGCCTTGGCGGATAAGTCTGCGGCCAGAATTAAAGCCTGTCAGGACCCAACATCAGCCTCCTGTGAAATTGCGATGCGTGAAGAAACCGATGCGCAAGATGCCTACAACTTGGCTCAACAACAGATCATTCAACCTAAGCAATATGGGCCAGATGATTTCACCGCCAACTCCACTGGTTCACAGCGACGCAGCGGGGCTGAAATAGCGCTTTCGTTGTCGGGCGACAACTATCAGGCGGATATCGGAACGACGCCGTTGGGGCAAGATTCCAACCGTCTATTAGGTGGGCTGCGTTGGTCGCCTACCATTGCGGGCAACACGCAGATGACGATGAACGTTGAACGTCGAGCGGTGACTGATAGTCTGCTGTCTTACGTTGGGGCAAAGGATAAATACAGCGGAAAATCTTGGGGTGCGGTCACGAAGACCGGTGGCGGCGTAAGCCTAAGCTATGACGATGGACAGGCCG
This sequence comes from Hafnia alvei, assembly GCF_034424155.1. NCBI lineage: Bacteria > Pseudomonadati > Pseudomonadota > Gammaproteobacteria > Enterobacterales > Hafniaceae > Hafnia > Hafnia alvei. The sequence goes on from NZ_CP139992.1 coordinate 775,217, forward strand.
GTGCCTATGGTGGCGCGTCCTATTATCAGTATCAAGGTAACAACGTCGCTGATAATAGTGCGGTCATTGGCAACGCGGGGATCTACTTCCGTCCGCTGCATTTAGACGACCGTGAACTCAAAGTCGGCGTTAACGCTGACTATATGAATTTCTCCAAAAACTTAAGTAATTTCAGTTTTGGTCAAGGTGGTTATTTTAGTCCACAGGATTACATCAGTATTTCACTTCCAATTGAATACAGCCGAAATGCAGGGAACTGGGACTATAAATTATCGGGTTCCGTTGGCTATCAATCTTATTCACAGAAGCAAAGTGATTATTTCCCTACGCGCCCAGATTGGCAAAATAATCTCGATTGGCTGGTGGATGAAGGCTATGGCAGAGAATCACATTATGCGGCTAAGAATAGTACTGGCGTAAGTTATAACACCAAGCTGCAAGGTAATTATAAGTTTAGCCCGCAATTATCCGTGGGTGGTCAGGTTGGTTATGACACTGTGGGTGAATATTCGGAAGCAACGGCTCAACTCTACTTTAAATATCTTCTGGACAATTAACACGATGACTAATCTGACCATAAATCCGGTGCTGAGAAAATATCATCGCCAACAGCAGTACGTGGCGGGGTGGCAGGATCTGAGCGCATTGTTTTTCTCCGGCATATTACACACTGCGGAAAGCGAAGATGGCAGGGCTTTTCTGCATATGATTGGCGAGAATCTCGCGCGCCGATTTCCGCTTGGCGACGTGCAGACACTGGGTGAGCTTGAAGACGGTGCCAATGCGGTATTGAGTCACTTCGGCTGGGGCATCGTGAATATTGATGCCGATGAACAGGGTATTAATTTACGCCATCAAGCGTGGCCCTATGCCACTGAAGCTGACGATCCCGAGCTGTGGCTGGCCGGTTTCTCCGCTGTGCTTGAAGGATGTTGGACAACGTGGATGCAAACTCAGGGTGCCATGAGCGAATTTGTCACCTTTCTAACGTATGGCGGTGAAAACGCTTTAAATTTCAGGTGCCAATATAAGGATAAAGAATAATGAAGAGAATTAACTGGACGAGAGTTAGTCTATTATTGCTGTGTTTAATAACGTGGCAAACGCAGGCTGAAAGCTTGGGCTGGAGCGAATATAAACAGCATTTTATTTTGCCGGAAGGGCGCGTTGTTGATAATGGCAACAATCAAATTAGTCATTCTGAAGGTCAGGGATATGGAATGATTTTAGCGGATGTTTATGATGATAAAGAAACCTTTGACCAGCTATGGAATTGGACTAAATCTCATTTGCAGCGCCAGGATAACAGCTTATTTTCTTGGCGCTATGATCCGCAAAAGCATCAGGTAAGCGATCGTAATGATGCGACCGATGGTGACGTTCTGATTGGCTGGGCGTTATTACGTGCGGGGCAGCATTGGAATAATCACGATTATTTACTGGCGTCTGAAAACATCCAGCGTTCATTATTACGTTCCGCTATCGTTACGTGGTCTGATAAACACGTTATGCTGCCGGGCGTTGATGGTTTTAAACACCCAAACTATATCAACCTTAATCCATCGTATTTTATCTTCCCTGCGTGGAACGATTTCTATCACTACTCACATAGCCAGCAATGGAAAACATTAATCGACGATGGATTAGTGCTGTTAGCCGATATGCGTTTTGGCGAACATCGATTACCAACGGATTGGGTAGCAATGCAAAAGGACGGAAAACTATCTCCGGCGGAAGGATGGCCCGCCCGCTTCAGCTACGATGCGGTGCGTATTCCGCTATACCTCAACTGGTATAGCAAGAAGCTACCGCAAAACACGATATTTACCGACTACTGGGGAACGCTGCCGGCTGCAAATACGCCTGCATGGGTTGATATAGGCACTCACGTGGTGGCGGAATATCCGCTGTCGCCAGGAATGCGCGCGGTGAGATATTTAGCCACCGGAGATATGTGGCAAGTTTCGGAATCATTAGAGTCTTACGAAGACTACTATTCTGCCAGCCTTAAACTCTTGGCTTTGGCCGCCAGCCGTGAGTGCTGCGCTAAATCAAGCTAAAGAGCGTATGGATAATCCTATAGGGTAGCGCTGAAGTTCACCCTATAGATGAACATCATTGTGCGGATTTCTAGCTCGTTGCTAAATAAGCCCTTTAAAAAGGTGTTCAAACAACGGTTCAACAACATAGTTTCTCCTTATTTAAGTGCTTTCCCACACACTCTTTACAATCCAAATACTTTGCAATTATTCATCATCACTTTATATCTTTGCTGGTGATACTGTCTTATCCGTCAACATAGAGATTTAGAGCATTCGCTCATCGAGGCATATCATGAAAAAATTAATTGGTGTAGCGTTGGTTGCGGCGCTGCTCGCCGGATGTGCGACCAACTCACCTTGCGTACCGGTCTATGATTCTCAAGGTCGTTTGGTGCATACCGATACGTGCATGAAGGGCACGACTCAGGATAACTGGGAAACGGCTGGTGCCATTGCCGGTGGGGCCGCAGCGGTTGCGGGTTTAACGTTGGGTATTATCGCGTTAACGAAATAACGGTGTTATTGCCGACGATGACATAAAAAAACTCAGCTTATTGGCTGAGTTTTTTTATGTGTAAACACAAACATATTATTCTTTCTTTTCATCTTCATAGCGACGCTTAGCGTCTAACGCTTCTTGGTGTGTTGGGTGCTCGCTAATCAGCGTATTGGGGCGCGGATGGTCTGCTCGTAATTCATACCAAATTTCCGTTGCGCCTTGCGTACCTTTTCTTACTTCTACAATGTCTGCATGTCTTGGATAGGGTGGTTTACCTGCCATTTGAGCTCCTTACTATCAGGTGAAATCGGCGTTGTCGCTGTTTTCAGTATAGTCAAAGAGGGCAAGTGGCTAGAGAAAACCGATTATTCTTAGCGTCAGCGCGATGGTTTAGCGAGGCGTTGGCACACCTCGGCAATGTAGCCTTCAAGATGGCGAATAAACGCGCTTACCAACACGGATGACGGACGATGCTTGGGCAGAATTAAGCTCACGGTGAAAGGAACCTCAATGCTAAAAGCACGGATTTCAACGCCTTGCCCAACGAAATCGAGTGCGGTCAATGGATTCACAATAGAAATACCCACGCCTTGGCGAACCATCGCACAAATGGATGCGGCGCTGTGCGTCTCTACCACCATTTGGCGGTTTACCTGTTCGCGGTGAAACAGTGCATCAAGCGTCTGACGGTAGCTATCATTAGGTGAAAGGCTGATGTAGCGCTGGTTTTCAAAGTCCTTTGGGGCCAGACGAGCTTTGCCGAGTAAAGGATGCCCGCTGGGGAGAACGCAAACTTCGTTGAACGTGGCTAGAGTCTGGCGCTCGGTACCGGGCGGCGTGTAGGTGTTTTCGGTCAGGCCAAGGTCATAGCGTTGGGCAGAGAGCCACTCTTCTAATAGAGGAGACTCCTGTGGGATCACGTTCAAACTCACGTCTTGGTGTTCACTCAAAAACGTGCGGCAAACATTCGGTAACAGCGACTGTGAGAATGCGGGCAGGCAGGCGACGGAAAGCTGTGCTTGTTGGAACTGGCGAATATGTTTGGCGGCATCAACGATACGCTCGATGCCGTAGTAGGAGCGTTGTACTTCTTCAAACAGTTGAAGCCCTTGCGCAGTGGGTCTTAGGCGACCGCGCACCCGATCAAACAACGGCATTTGCAGCAGTTTCTCAAACCGAGCCAGCTCGCGGCTTACCGTGGGTTGTGATGTGTTGAGCAGCGTTGCGGCCTCGGTCAAATTCCCCGTGGTCATCACGGCGTGAAAAATTTCGATTTGGCGCAGGGAAATGGCAGGCATAGACAGCGGCGTAGTTAGCGGCATGGTCAGCGGGCTCCAAAGATGAACGGCCTATATCATAAATGAATAGACTTACCCTAAATAGATATTTTATTTAAGGCATGGGCAGTGGCAATAATCGGAGAACAACATCAAGCAACATAAAAAATAGACTGACCGCAAAGAGGATCTCATGCCACGTTCCCTAAATGATCGCACCACCGCGCTGAATATCGATAATCTGCTGGCGCTACCGCAGCGCTTTGGCTGCCCCGTATGGGCTTATGACGGCGATATTATTAAGCAACAGATTGAAAAACTACGTGAATTCGATGTGATCCGCTTTGCGCAGAAAGCCTGTTCTAATATTCATATTTTACGTTTGATGCATGAACAAGGCGTCAAGGTTGATGCGGTTTCATTAGGTGAAATTGAACGTGCGCTGATGGCTGGTTTTCAGCCGGGTGGAAATCCAAGCCAAATCGTCTTTACCGCTGATGTGTTAGACGAAGCCACTCTGGCGCGCGTTGTTGAACTGAATATTCCGGTTAATGCCGGTTCAGCCGACATGCTTACCCAACTGGGCGAGCGCTCGCCGGGTCATCCGGTGTGGCTGCGTGTGAATCCGGGGTTTGGTCACGGCCACAGCCAGAAAACCAATACGGGCGGCGAGAACAGCAAACACGGAATCTGGTTCGAAGAGCTGCCGCAGGCGCTCGCGCTGATCAAGCGTTATGATTTGCAGCTGATTGGTTTGCACATGCATATCGGCTCGGGCGTGGATTACCAGCATCTGGCACAGGTTTGTGACACCATGGCGCGCCAAGTGATCGAACTCGGCCACGACATTCAGGCTATTTCAGCGGGTGGCGGCTTATCTATCCCTTATCAGCAGGGCGATGAATCTATCAATGTGTCGAACTACTATGCGCTGTGGAACGACGCTCGCGAACGTATCGCACGCCATCTTGGTCATCCAATACATCTTGAGATTGAGCCAGGGCGCTATTTAGTGGCGGAGTCCGGCGTTTTAGTGGCGCAGGTTCGTTCGGTTAAAAATATGGGCCGCCGTCATTTTGTTCTGGTTGATGCCGGTTTTAATGACCTGATGCGCCCAGCTATGTATGGCAGCTATCACCATATTTCTCTCATGCCAGCAGACGGGCGTGATGTGAGCGAACAACCGCTGATTGAATCTGTTATTGGCGGCCCTCTTTGTGAGTCCGGCGACGTATTTACGCAAAAGGCGGGGGGGGAAGTGGAAACGCGTGCGCTTCCAGCGGCACAGGTCGGAGACTATTTAGTGTTCCATGATACCGGCGCTTACGGTGCATCGATGTCTTCAAATTATAATAGCCGTCCGCTATTGCCTGAGGTGTTATTTGAAAACAATCAGCCACGTTTAATTCGCCGCCGTCAGACGATTGAAGAGTTACTCGCTTTAGAAATTATGTAAACTTGTCCTCGTCATACTTCAAGCAACTTGTATTACTCGGGTATAGTGCTAAGAAGTTTCATGTGCGTTAGCAATTTGTTGACGCACATGTTTAAAGAATAATAGTTATTATTTACTCTGATATCATTAGCATTAATTGCCATATTTAGCCGTTTAGATCATATCTATCCGACCTTCGCTTCCCGTAGAATAACGGTCCTAATCATTTCACGCGCATCATCTTCAGTTATGAATACCGTCAAAATACAGTCTTCAACCAGAATGAATCCGGTCTGGCAGGATATGCTGCATCAGGCTACACAAACGCTGCTTGCTCAGCGCACGCTTTTTGAGCTGATGCGGGCTCTTCACGGCTTGTCATTTTCCGTTATTCGTTTTGATCGCGTGAATATTTTGCGCCTTGATCCTTTGCATAATCGTATTACTCACTACGGTTATGACCCTGAAAGCAAACAAATGCGGTGCTCTAATGACGTGTTGTTAGCGGAAGGGCCAGGGGGAAAAGTCTGGGCCGATCAGCAGCCTATTTGTTGCCGACGCGATGTATTTGTTCAGCAATTTCCACAGGTGTCTGAACTCGCTCAGTACCGTGATTTAAACGTCTATTATCAGCTGCCGCTGACCACGCCGCGCCAAAGATTAGGCGGTATTGAATTTATTAAACACGGCGATCAGCAGTTCAGCGAAAGCGAACTGGCGCTGGCGCAGCCGTTGGCCGAAGTGGTTGCTAGCGTATTAGAAAATATTCTTGAGCGTGAACATGTTCAGCTTGAGGAAGAGAGCCTGCGCCGCGAGCGCGATCACTACCGCATCTTGGTGGATGTCACGAATGCCGTGACGTCTAAGCTTGATCTTGATGGGCTGGCTGGAGAGGTTTCCAAAGAGATCCATCGTTTCTTCGGGATCGACTATATCGGCCTGTCCGTTTTTGATGAGCAGGAAGATCGCTTTAAAGCCTATGTTGCCTGCTACCAAAGTGGAAAGCCGGTGCTGCGTGAGCAAAAATATCTGCCGTTGGAAGGTTCTCTTGCCCAACAGGTGGTGCAAAGCGAAGAGATGTTGCTGATGGATTTGCAGGACTCCACGCGCCTCGCTCCGCAGGATCGCCAGCTAGCGCAAATGCTTGCGTTTGGTCATCAGACCATCTGCCAACTGCCTCTGGTCTTTGGTAATAAAGTGTTGGGCGTTCTGAAGCTAGCGCAGTGCCAGCCCGCGATATTCAGTGATAATAATCTTAAGCTGCTGCGCCAAATTGCGGCACGTATCGCCATCGCGGTAGATAACGCGCTGGCTTACGGTGAAATATCGCGCCTAAAAGATAGCTTGGTGCACGAGAATCGATATTTAACCGAACAAATTCGCCAAGACAGTGACTTTGGTGAAATCGTTGGCCAAAGCGCAGCGATTAAAAGCGTGTTGGAACAGGTTGAAATGGTGGCGTCGAGCGACTGTAGTGTGTTGATTCTTGGCGAAACAGGCACAGGTAAGGAATTGATCGCTCAGGCAATTCATAACCTCAGCACGCGCAATCAAAAGCGCATGGTTAAGATGAACTGCGCGGCGATCCCCAGCGGCCTGATGGAAAGTGATTTATTCGGTCATGAGAAGGGCGCTTATACCGGCGCAACCTCACAGCGAATGGGGCGTTTTGAGCTGGCGAATAAGAGCTCGCTATTTTTGGATGAGGTGGGTGATATCCCGCTTGAGCTTCAGCCGAAATTGCTGCGCGTATTACAAGAGCGAGAAATTGAGCGACTCGGCGGAAATAAAATTATTCCGGTTGATGTACGCCTGATTGCCGCGACCAATCGCGATCTGAAACAGATGGTGCTGGATCGTGAATATCGCAGCGATCTTTATTATCGCCTTAATGTTTTTCCGATCGTGATCCCACCGCTGCGTGAACGCCCTGAAGATATTCCGCTGCTGGTGAAATTCTTTACGCGCAAAATTGCTAAACGTATGAATCGCACCATCGATAGTATTCCTACGGAAACCATCCGGATGCTGTGCGATTTACCGTGGCCGGGTAATATCCGCGAACTGGAAAATATCATCGAGCGCGCCGTTATCTTAACGCGCGGACCGGTATTAAACTTGCAACTCAATGAGCTGCAATACCACCTGTCACCGCCGTTAGTGCATAAGCCTGCACAAGCGACGCCTTCTTCATGGCCTGTAACACCGGCTGCGGGAAAAGCGCCACACGCGCCCGCACAGGGCGGTGAATCCAGCGAGCGCGAACGTATTTTAGCAGCACTGCGCGAATCTAACGGGATAGTGGCTGGCCCTCGCGGTGCAGCGGCACGGCTTGGGCTAAAACGCACCACGTTGATTTCGCGCATGCAGCGCTTAGGCATTTCTGCGAAGGACTAAAACCTCTCTTCTTACGGGCGAAACTCAGTGTTTTCGCCCGTGTCATCGTGTCGACACAAGTGTCGAAACGTCATCACTCGCCAGAACCATCCCGCCTGTTTATCTTGTCACTTTGAATGATTAATTCCCGTAATTATCTGAATAACATTGGTTATTTAATTATTTTATTTATTGGCACGGATTATGCTTTTGTAGTGATTGAAACGCTCAACGCTGCCGAATGTCGGCCTGATTGAGCGTCAAACAATCAGTGGGGCGATGCCCTAGGTAACACACTCCAACCCACAATGTGGAGCGAGGCAAAGAAGTATGAAGGTCAGCGAATTAACCGAAAAGTCGCTTTATATCCATGACAAAAATGAAAAATTAATGGCGCAATGGGCTCTGTATAAAAGCAGCCTGATCAAAGCCGCAACCTCTTCCAAGCTGAAGATTTTTCATGAGTTCAGCTGCGGTGATGGTGACAGCGTTAACTTCACGGTGTTTGATCACTTTATGGTTGAAGTGAAGCTGGCAGATGAGTTTTACAGCAAAAAGATCCAGTATGGCCTGCGCATGAACGATGAGCAGGGCGAAGATCATTTTGTGGAAATTAGCCATTCAACCATCGATGAGAATGGTCAGATTGATGGCAAGGTTAACAACCGTTCGATGGATGCCGTGTTGGAACACTATCTGGATAAAATCCACGATCTGTATGAAACCTTGTATCAAGCGATGAATACTAACCAGCCGGTACGAGAATTACTGGTAGGGAAGTTAGGCGCTCAGTGATTGATACCTCTCTTCTTTTACTGGGGAGAGAGTTACCCCACCCCAACCCTCCCCTTCGCAGGGGAGGGAGCAGCTTAGTTTTCGATATTAATTCAGCGCTCGATCGGCTAATGGGAGGTTAACCCCTCCACAACTCCCCTTTGCAGGGAAGGGGGCTGTGTAGATTTCGATATTAATTCTGAGCTCGATCGGCTGGTGGGAAGGTAAACCCCATCCAAACCTCCCCTTCGCAGGGGAGGGAGCAGCTTAGTTTTCGATATTAATTCTGAGCTCGATCGGCTCCTCCCCCTGAGAAGGGGGAGGTTGGGAGGGGGACAATCACGAATCTCAACAAATTCTTGGCAGCGGCTCACTATGCGGTAAATCTAGCAGACGAGAGGTGCCATACATTCCGGTTAGGCGCACTTGTTTCCCTTCAGTCACCACGCCAATCGTTGCAGCGTCCACACCCAATGGGTGCAGATGTAAGCTATCAAGCACCGCTTGTTCAGCCTCTGGCGCAACGGCTATCACCAGCTTTCCTTCGTTAGCAAAATTCAGCGGCTCTAACCCTAAGAGTTCACAGATACCGCGCACCGCGCTTTTTACCGGCAGTAATTGCTCGATAATATCGATGCCGCAGCCGCTCGCATTAGCGAACTCATGCATAATGGCGGTCACGCCACCGCGAGTTGCATCACGCAGTGCTCGAACGCCAGGGATATTACGCAGCGGCGCAATCAGCGGAGCCAGTACCGCGCAATCACTGGTGAGCTCAGCCTCAAGCCCTAACTGCTCGCGCAGATTTAGGATCGTGGCACCGTGATCGCCGAGTGTGCCGCTGACGATCAGTTTGTCACCGGGCTGGATCTCAGACGTTCCCCAGTGAATATCGTTCGGGATCGCGCCGATACCGGCAGTGTTGATAAAGATCTTATCCGCCGCGCCGCGCTGAACCACTTTGGTATCGCCAGTGACAATCTGAATATTTGCCGCACGCGCAGTCGCCGCCATGCTACGCACGATCTTCTCCAGATCGACCAGTGGTAACCCTTCTTCAAGAATAAAGCCACAGGAGAGATATTTTGGCTGAGCGCCACTTACCGCCAGATCGTTGGCGGTACCGCATACGGCCAGCTTGCCAATATCGCCACCGGGGAAAAATATTGGATCGATCACGTAGCTATCGGTGGTGAAGGCCAAGCGATCGCCGTGCTGGTTGAAAACACTCAGCGGCAAACGCGCCTGATCTTCACGTTCATCTAAAGCGGGATTGCTAAACAGGGGCAAAAACAGCGTATCAAGCAGTTGCTGCATCGCGCGGCCACCGCTGCCATGCGCCATCGTTATCACATCATCTTTAGACCATTCACTCATTCTTCGTACCTTCTCTTATTCAAGCCCACGACGATATTGATAGAACGCCGCACAGGCTCCTTCAGAAGAAACCATCAGCGCACCAAATGCGTTTTGCGGATTACAGCCAACGCCAAACAGAGGACATTCGGCCGGTTTGCAGCGACCGGTAAGTACATCGCCGCAGCGCGCTCTGGGATCATCGGCGACTTTCTGCTCTTGCGGATGGAAGCGTAACTCAGCATCAAACTGAGCATACGCAGGGCTTAAGCCTACGCCGGAATGGGCTATTTCGCCTAAACCGCGCCATTCGCTGCTTTCTTTGGTAACGAATACTTCATCCAAGACCTTCTGCGCGATTGCGTTGCCGTGATCGGGAACGATGCGGCGGTATTGATTCTCTACGCTACAGCGTTCTTCGGCAATTTGCGCCACCAGCATGTCCAGCGCTTGCAAAATATCGAGCGGCTCAAAGCCGGTGATAACCAAAGGCTTATGGAAATCTTCGCAGATAAACTCATAGGGATGAGCGCCAATGACCATGCTGACATGGCCGGGCGCGAGGAAGCCGTCGATGCGTACATCCGGCTGCTGCAATAGGCTGCGCAGCGTAGGCGTGATCGTAATGTGCTGGCAGAAAACCGAGAAGTTTTTCAATCCCAGCGTTTTCGCTTGTTGCAGTGTGACCGCGGTGCTCGGCATTGTGGTTTCAAAACCAAGACCGAAGAACACCACTTCTTTGTCTGGATTTTGCTGCGCCAGCGCAAGGGAATCCAGCGGGGAATAAACGATGCGAACGTCAGCGCCTTTGCGTTTGGCATCCAGCAGAGAACCGTGGCGCCCAGGGACGCGCATGGCATCGCCAAAGGTACAAAAAATCACGTCCGGCTGGCTGGCAATTTCGACACACTCGTCAATGCGGCCCATTGGCAGAACACAAACGGGGCATCCGGGACCGTGAACAAACTCGATCTCCGGTGGCAGCAACTGATCTAAGCCAAATTTGAAAATAGCGTGAGTATGTCCGCCACAAACTTCCATCAGTTGAAGAGGAAGTTTGCAGTGTGAAGGTAAGGTTCGAACCCGTTCTGTAATCCGCTGAACCAGCTTTTTCGCTAGCTCAGGATCGCGGAACTCATCAACAAACTGCATATCTCATACCACCTTACTTTTCACTGACCTGAGGAGCGGGTTCGCCGTTACGCAGGAAATAGCCCACGTCCTCTTCAACTTCTTGCATCGCCATTAACGCATCCAGCGTATCTTTGGCTTCGGCTTCATCGAGAATGCTCATGGCAAAACCAACGTGAACCAGCACCCACTGCCCAAGCATCTCTTGAGGTGAGCCTTCACAGACCAGCGCGATATTGACTTCGCGCTTCACGCCACACACGTCAACCATGGCCATTTGATGAATATCATCGCCAACGGCAACGACCTGACCTGGAATTCCTAAGCACATACGTTTGTCTCCAACCATGCAAGCCAAGCATCCATTCCTTCACCGCTGGTGGCGGAAAGTTGGATAACGGTGATCTGTGGATTAACGCGTTTTGCATTGGCAATGCAGGCTTCAACGTCAAAGTGCAGATACGGCAGCAGATCGATTTTATTAATAATCATCAGTGAAGAGGCCGCGAACATATGCGGATATTTCAGCGGTTTGTCTTCGCCTTCGGTAACGGACAGCACGGCAACTTTATGACGTTCGCCAAGATCGAAGCTAGCTGGACACACCAAGTTCCCAACGTTCTCAATAAACAGCAGGCTGCGGTCTGGTAGATTCAGGCGATGCATCGCGTCGTGCACCATTTGTGCATCCAAGTGGCAGCCTTTACCGGTGTTCACCTGAATAGCCGGAACGCCGGTTGCGCGAATACGCTCTGCGTCATTGGTCGTTTGCTGATCGCCTTCAATCACGGCGCAACTGTATTGATCGGCAATGCGCTTGAGGGTTTCCGTTAGCAGCGTTGTTTTGCCTGAGCCAGGGCTTGAGACCAAATTCAGTGCGGCAATATGCTGCTGGGTAAAATGCTCACGGTTGTGCTCGGCCAGATGGTTATTTTTGCCGAGAACGTCTTGCTCAATTTGCAGCATACGGCGTTGGGTCATGCCGGGCGCATGGCTACCTGCCTCGCCTTTACCGTAGTGCAGATCGTTATCTTGCTGTTCTGGCGTAAATTTTTCGTCGTGTTTATCGAGATGCTTTTCTAGGCGCTTTTCTGCGTGCTTATTTTTGCTCTTATTCTTGTGTTTATGCTTGTGGTCGTGAAGATGCAGTTCAGCATCAGAGGCAAGTACGTAGTTATAGTGATGATGATGTACGTCGCCGGTGTGATGATAATGATGGTGCACGACGACAGTCTGAGGGTGTTCATCCTGCGCGTGCTGATGTTGATGCCCATGGTGATGATCGTGCTCATGCTCATGATGACCATGTTCGTGGCTGTGATCATGCCCGTGTTCATGACCATGGTGATGGTCGTGATGGTGCCCGTGCTCATGATGATGGTTGTGATCGTGATGATCGTCGCCTTCAATGCGCTGTTCGCCAGCCGCGCAACCGCAAGTAGTACACATAAATTCTCTCCCGAAAACTATTCGATTTCGATTTGTTTGATTTGCATGCTGTCGCCGCTGTCCACGCGCAGATTATGGCTCTGGCAATGTGGGCATCCTGCGTCATGCGCTGATACGGTAATGGCCTGACTACAATCCCAGCACCAGGCTTGAGCTGGTTGGGTGGTGATGTGCAGCGCACATCCCTCGGCCACGCTGCCACGGCAGACGATTTCAAAGCAAAAATGTACGGCGCTCTCTTCGATACATGAGAGTGCGCCAATCTCCAGCCATACACCGGTTACGCGCTTCACGTTGTTGGCTTGAGCCTGCTGTTCGATGATGTCAAATGCGCTCTGGCATAGGGTTAGTTCATGCATAGTGGTTATCTTATTTTTTATGGCGGGCATATCCTCGGTGAATACACACCGTAGCACCTTGATTACCGTCATTAGATGGCTGATTGATAGCATAGTGATGGCGCAACATTTACGCCTTTGCGATCGCCCTCGCATCCCATCGCTGAGCGGCGGCAATGACCGCCTGTCCTAACGCCAGAGCACCATCTCCAGCGGGTAATGCTTGCGGCAGTAACAGCGTGAATTCAGCCAAATTTTGCTGTAACAGTTGGCGTAACAAGCGGTTATGTAAGACTCCGCCAGCCATCACGATCGTGCGGCAGTTTTCTACGTTTGCGTGAACCCGCACTAAGTCTGCGAGCCCGTGAGCCAATGCATAATGAAATGCATAGGCGCGATCTTCCGGTGTGGCCTGCCAACGGAGCCACTGTTGCCAGAAAGTGGCCATATCGAGATTATTGTGTGCATCCAGCGGCAATGATACCGGCGGGTGTCGTTCCTGAGCCTGCTGGGCTAAGGCTTCTAATCGACAGGCGGCTTCACCTTCAAAGCTGATTGCTTCAGGACAAATGCCTAATGCCGCGGCCGCCGCGTCAAATAATCTTCCTGTGGAAGACGCCAGTGGGCTATTGAGTCCGCGTTCAATCGCCCGCTGCAAAACTTGCCAAGGGTGAGAAAGAATAAATTTGGCTTCAGGATAGCTTTGCCAGTTGGGAACAAAACGTAGCAACTGTGCCAGCAGGTTTCGCCACGGTTGACGAGCGGCCAAATCACCGCCTGCCAATGCAACGGCAGGTAATCCGCCCAAGCGCTGCATTTGGCGATAATCCACCCGTAAACACTCACCGCCCCAAAGGGTGTTATCTGCGCCAAAACCAATACCAATACCATCAAGCGCCAGCCCAATCAGCGGTGGCGTATCTAAAGGAATACCATGCTCAACCATGCAGGCTGCAAGATGCGCGTGATGATGCTGAATGGGTAAACATTCAAGGTTCAGTTCTTGCGCCTGTTGCTGAGCAAACTGGGTGCTGACATAGGCCGGATGCATGTCACAGGCGATCGCTTCAGAACTAAATTGATAGATTTGGTGCAGCAATGTCCATGTTTGGTTGAACTGCTGCTGTACGCGTTCGTCGCTTAAATCGCCGAGATGCTGGCTGAGTACGGCCCGATTGCCTTTTAACAGACAAAACGTATTTTTCAGATCGCCACCGACAGCGGCTACGGCAGGCAACGATTGGAAACTCTCTGGTAAATCAATAGCATCAGGTACATAGCCTCGTGAGCGGCGGAGCATTTCGCTACCGTGCGGTTGCCAACGAATCACTGAATCATCAACGCGTTGGATGATATCTCGGTTATGCAGCAGCCAAATATCTGCGATATCGGCCAGATCGTGTAGCGCCTGTGAGTTGCTCAATGCGGGAGGTAAACCATTGGCATTGCCCGATGTCATCACTAAGGGACGCCCCATTTTTTGCATCAATAAATGATGCACGGGGTTCGACGGCAGCATGACGCCAACCTCATCCAATTGCGGCGCAATCTCATCTAATACCAAGGTAGATTTTTGCAGCAACACAATGGGGGCGGCAGGCCTGCTCAGCAGCTTGAGTAAGTTGTCTGCAACGTTATCTCGGCAATAGGCACGCACCCAGCTTTCATTGGGTAACATGACGGCTAAAGGCTTGGCTGGTCGGTGCTTACGCTGGCGCAGAAGTTGTATCGCGTGCGGGTTGGACGCATCGCAGGCCAGATGGAATCCGCCGATGCCTTTAATGGCTGCAATGCCGCCGTTAAGCAGTACGTCGACCACTTCCTTCCACGCATGCGCGCCCATAAAAGGCTGCCCACCTGCGCTATTGCAGCTCCACAGATGGGGACCGCAGGCGGCACAGGCCGTCGGCTGGGCATGAAAACGCCGGTTAGCGGGATTTCGGTATTCCTGATCGCAGGTCGGACACAGCGGAAAAACTGCCATCGCGGTGAAAGGGCGATCGTATGGCATACGCTGAATAATGGTAAACCGTGGCCCGCAGTGGGTGCAGTTAATAAACGGATAGCCAAAACGTCGGTTGGCCGGATCGTTCATCTCGCGCAGACATTCTGGGCAGGTGGCGGCATCGGGCACAATCTGGGTATCCATTTGACCCTGACCGCTTTCAATAATGCAGAACTCATGAGGAAGCTCACCGCCGAGCCATTCTTGCTTACTGATCGTGTCAATGCGCGCCAGCGGTGGGCACTCCTGACGTAAAAGGTGACAGAAGTGTGCGATATCTGCGGGTAAACGTAGGGCGATTAATACGCCTTGGGCATCATTGCTTACTTCGCCTTGCAGTTTCAGCCGTTGAGCCAGTTGCCAGACGAACGGACGAAAACCAACACCTTGGACTTTGCCTTTTACTCTCAGCAAGATTGCGTTGTGACTCAAGGTGGCTCCTGAAGACTACGTCATATCAAAGATGACTATTTTCCGTATTTAAACGATAAACATCTTTGATGTGGGGCAGCGTGTGTGCAAAAAGGATTAGTAAAGCGAGTATTTTCTTTATCACCTCTCCCATAAAGAGAGAGGTGATAGTAAAAGAGCTAAAAATTAAGCACGAACCATCATGCGTTCAGCGTCTTCAACATGATGACGCAGGCGCGATTTCATTTCGTTATAGGTCTGAGAGGCGTAATTCTCCGCCCAATCCTGATCGATGATGGGCTCAACGCGTACCGCACAGTATTTGGTTTCTGGCGTTTTAGATACGGGGTCCAGATTATCCTGAGTCAGCTCGTTGCATGCGCCAATCCACCACTGATACGTCATATAAACGGCACCCTTATTGATGCGTTCATTGTAGTTACAGCGCGAGATCACTTTGCCACGGCGGGATTCAACCCATAGGATTTGCTGATCGCAAATTCCCATACGCTGAGCGTCTTCAGGATGCATCTGCACAAAGCCCGGTTCATCGGCCAATGTTTGCAGCGCGGCACAGTTACCGGTCATGGAGCGACATGAGTAATGGCCTACTTCACGCACGGTACACAGCACCAGAGGGAACTCTTCGTCTGGGATCTCCGCCGGAGCACGCCACGCGGTCGCGAACAGTTGACCTTTTCCTGTTGGGGTATCGAAATGGTTGTCTTTATACAAATAAGGCGTGCCGGGGTGATCGAGCGTTGGGCATGGCCATTGTACGTGTCCCATTTCCCCAATTTTCTCGTAGGTTGCGCCGTAATACAGCGGGCACAGCTCGCGCAGTTCATCCCAGATTTCTTCGTTGCTGTTGTAATGCATCGGGTAGCCCATCTCGGTGGCCAGCAGACTGATAATTTCCCAGTCACGTTTAACGTTGCCTTTCGGCTCGATGGCTTTTCCGAAACGTTGGAACCCGCGGTCGGCACAGGAGAAGATCCCGCCGTGTTCGCCCCAGCTGGTGGCCGGTAAAATAACGTCGGCTTGCTCAGCGGTTTTGGTCATGAAGATGTCTTGCACCACCACAAACTCTAAGGCGTCAAAGCCTTTGCGCACGAGGCCTAAGTCGGCTTCGGTTTGCAGGGGATCTTCGCCCATGATGTAGTAGGCTTTTACTTTGCCTTCAAGGGCTAAGTGCGGCACTTCAGTAATGCGATAGCCGATATTAGGGTCCATATCGTCCGCATTGATGCCCCACGCTTTGGCAAATTTGGCGCGAATTTCTGGGTTTGTCACCGACTGATAGCCTGGGAATTCATTAGGCAATACGCCCATATCACAGGCCCCTTGTACATTGTTTTGACCACGTACAGGGCCAACGCCCACGTCAGGACGGCCGAGATTGCCGGTCAGTAACGCTAAACCGGATAGGCCTTTCACCACGTCAACGGCTTGTCCAAACTGAGTGACGCCCATCCCCCACATAATGGTGGCGGAAGGTGCCGCTGCGTAGGTGCGCATGGCTTGGCGAATATCTTCGGCGGGAACGCCAACCAGTTTTTCGACGGCTTCTGGGCTGTAGTCGGCAACGATTTGGCGATACTCCTCGAAGCCTTCGGTGAAATTAGCCACGTAGCTTTTGTCGTAAAGATTTTCTTCAATCAGGACGTGAGCAAAAGCATTCACCAGCGCCATATTGGTACCGTTGTTCATTTGCAGATGCTGATCGGCAATGCGCGCCGTTTCTATTTTACGTGGATCGCAAACGATGATTTTTGCCCCTTTTTCTTTGGCCTTAATCACGCGACGCGCCACGATAGGGTGGGAATCTGCGCAGTTATAGCCAAAGACCAGCAGGCATTTGGAGTTTTCGATATCGGTGATGGAGTTGCTCATGGCGCCGTTGCCCAGCGTTTGCTGCAAGCCAGCAACCGACGGGCCGTGGCAGACTCGCGCACAGCAGTCAACGTTGTTATTGCCGGTAACGGCACGAGCAAACTTCTGCATCACATAGTTGGTTTCATTACCTGTTCCGCGTGAGGAGCCGGTATGCATGATCGACTTCGCGCCATATTTTTGTTTGATTTCTTTTAGGCGCTGCGCGGTATAGCTGATGGCTTCATCCCAAGAGACGACTTCAAATTTTCCACCTTTTTCTCGGCGGATCATGGGCTCATTCAAGCGCGGCGTTAGCAGTTTTGTATCGTTGAGAAAATCCCAGCCAAAATAGCCCTTCAGACAAAGCTCACCCTGATTGGTGACGCCGTTTGCGCCTTCGGCACGAACTATTTTACCGTTTTCAACACAGAGGCTGATTTTGCATCCTGCGCCGCAGTAGGGGCAGACGGTGACGACTTTACTTTTCACAACGTCGAGATTATTGACAACGATTGAGTTATTCACTGTAGGTGAATTCATAACGAGACCTTACCCCGAACCGGGGATAATGAATGGTTGTTAATCAAGCCTTTTGGTTTTGAAGCTGCAGCCAGTCAACGGCAACTTCAATCAATAGGATTTAAAACTGCATGAGATGAAAGCGTTAAAATGTGAAACCGTTAGAACATGAAATCGATTGTGGTATCGAGCGCAGCACGGCGGCGTTTTTCATTGATCATGTCTTGCATGGCATTGCGGTCAATAAGCTTCAATGCATTGGTGGGACAGGTTTCAACGCACGCAGGGCCATTAGCGCGGGTATGACACAGGTCGCATTTGTTGGCTTCGGCCTTAGACGAAACCATCATGGCAGAGGCGCCATTTTGACGAACGACCGGAGAAGTGACCACTTCCATGGTGCCGTATGGGCAAGCCACCACGCAGGTTTTGCAGCCGATACATTTTTCCTGTGACACATAGATGAAGTCTTTTTGGCGAGTAATGGCACCATTCGGGCAGACGTTGGCACAAGGGGCATCTTCGCACTGGCGACACAGGATCGCTGTACTGACGTTTTCCCCTTTAATGACGTGAATGCGCGGGGTGAAGTTGTCTTTGGACAGGTTGTGAAGTTCGCTGTCTTCACGGTGAGCCATGACGCAGGCGACTTCACAGGTGCGGCAGCCGATACATTTTTTAGGATCTGCAATGACGAACCGGTTCATCAATTAACTCCTGATTTCTCATTATATTTAGTGAGGCAGAAAGAACCTGCCTATGCTCAGATTGCTTATCGGTACTAGTAAGCACACATCATGCCAACTGTATTTCTATGGGTGTTTTTTTGTTTTAAATTAGTGGGTTGCTTTCTAATCTTATTTTGAAAGCTAAAAATTGCGCGTTGAATTGCCCGCTCGACAGGGGGATTCGACATAAGTGTCGAATAATTTGCGCGACACGACATTGGCAACATTATCGTTGGAATGGAGATCTCACTCGTTGATCTTGGCGGTGATAATGGACGTGTTGATTTGATAAAAAGGTGGGATTACGACTTTAGGTCTCTGAACTCATGGACGTTAGCGTTCTTAAAATGAGAATCCAAGATGATAAAAATGCCCCGCATTGCTGAAAACAATACGGGGCATTTATATTTAACGACCTGCCTCTAACCTTCCGCGGTTTCTCGCAGACGACGTTTGATATTGTCGTATTCGCGAACGACGTACTGCTCGGCGTCTTCCTGATCCTTGATGGCATCTACCGCCACGGCACAGTATTTGTACTCTGGCGTTTTGGTAATCGGGCTCAGGTTTTCTGCGACCAGCTCGTTACAGGCACCGATCCACCATTGATACGTCATATAGACCGCACCTTTGTTTGGACGGTTGCTCACGTTGGCGCGGGTAATGACTTTACCCTGACGTGAACGAACCCAAACCAGTTCCTGATCGCGAATGCCAAAGCGTGCGGCGTCTTCAGTATTGATTTGGATAAAGCCGGGTTCGTCTGCCAGTGCAGCCAGTGCCTTACAGTTACCGGTCATCGAGCGGCAGCTGTAGTGACCCACTTCACGCACGGTCGCCAATACCATTGGGAATTCGTCGCTGACTTTATCAATCGGCGGACGCCATTCACAGGTATAGAACTGACCCTTACCGTTAGGGGTATCGAAATTACCGCCTTCATACAGGTAAGACGTTCCTGGGCTTTCGAGCGTTGGGCATGGCCATTGAATGTAGGCCAGATCGGCCATTTTTTCATAGGTCGCACCGTAGTAGATCGGGCACAGTTCGCGAAGTTCGTCCCAGATTTCCTGCGTGTTGTTGTAGTGCATTGGGTAACCCATCGCGGTGGACATCAGGCTAATGATCTCCCAGTCGCGTTTAACATCACCCACAGGCTCTACGGCTTTGTAGAATCGCTGGAAACCGCGGTCGGCTGCGGTGTAAACACCTTCATGCTCACCCCACGACGTTGCAGGGAATACGACGTCTGCAATGGCGGCGGTTTTGGTCATGAAGATATCCTGAACGATCAGAATATCCAGCTTCTCAAAGGTACGACGGATCGTCGCCAGATCCGGCTCGGTCTGTAAGGGATCTTCACCCATGACGTAGTGCGCTTTGATCAGACCGTGGTCGATGTTATGCGGCACTTCGCTCAGCGCATGGCCGATATGGGCTGGCAGGGAAGGAACGCCCCACGCCTTGGCAAACTTCTCACGGGCGGCTTCATCAGTGACATACTGATAGCCCGGATAAGTATTTGGCAGCGCACCCATATCACAAGCGCCCTGAACGTTGTTTTGACCACGAACAGGACCCACGCCCACGTGTGCTTTACCTAAGTTGCCGGTCAGCAGCGCCAGGCTGGTAAGCGTACGAACGGTTTCGACACCCTGATAGAACTGGGTAACGCCCATGCCCCACAGAATGGTTGCCGTTGGTGCCTTGGCATACATGCGTGCGGTTTCACGGATCATCTGCGCACTGATACCGGTGATTTCTTCAACAGATTCTGGCGTATACGGCAAGACCAGATCGCGGAAGGTTTCAAACTCTTCGGTATGCTGTTGGATGAATTCACGGTCGTGAAGATTTTCTTCAATGATGACGTGAGCCAGCGCATTCAGCAATGCGATGTTAGAACCGTTTTTAAGCGGAACATGAATGTCGGCGATGCGCGCGGTTTCGATGAAACGCGGGTCGCAAACAATAATTTTAGCCCCTTTCGCTTTCGCCTTAATAATACGGCGAGCCACGATAGGGTGGGAGTCTGCGGCGTTATAGCCGAAGACAAAAATGCATTGGGTATCTTCAATCTCAACGATTGAGTTACTCATGGCGCCGTTACCGACCGATCGCTGCAGACCTGCAACCGAAGGGCCGTGTCAGACGCGCGCGCAACAGTCGATATTGTTAGTACCGATGGTTGCGCGAGCAAATTTTTGCATCACATAGTTAGTTTCATTACCAGGACCGCGGGAAGAACCGGTGGTCATGATGGCATCTGGGCCGTATTTTTCTTTTACAGCCAGCAGGCGGGAGCTTGCGAATTCAATCGCTTCTTCCCATGAGACGTTTTCTAGCTTTCCACCGCGTTCACGGCGGATCATTGGTGACTTCAAGCGCGGAGTCAGGATTTTAGTATCGTGGATAAAATCCCAGCCGTAGTACCCTTTCAGGCACAGCTCGCCTTGGTTCGTCACGCCATTCGCACCCTCAGCGCGAATGATTCTACCGTTATCGACCACCAGATTGATTTTGCAACCTGATGCGCAATAAGGGCAGACCGTGATGACTTTCTTCATCAACATTGCTCCTATTTTATGCGGCCGGAAGGGACACAATCCGGCTCGTATACATACCGCTCAGCAAGCCGAGCGTTATTTAATGTTTATTCACCTAATTTATATGCATGTACTGTGCCAGTTTTATACCCCTTGCGGGTGATGGCTAATACGTTGAACTATAAGGGCTCAGGGGATAGAGACGTGCTGATCGACATCATCAAAGCGGTGACGAGTTCGACAGTTTTGTCGAAGTGAGGAGTTACGTTTGTGGGTTTTCGATGTGGTGTAAGGTTTCGAACGCCAGTCAACATCCCTACTCCCATGTTTTGGAGGCGTAGGCGTCCGACGAAAGGTTGCTGGCGCGCAACCTCTCGACTCTCGCGCTTTTTACCGAGTCGCTTGGCCGACCGGTCTCGGAGCGTGCATCCTTGCACGCCCTCAACCTTTCACCAGCATCCTTGCTGGTGAATCTATAACGAATTTTTTCAACACGAAAAAAACAATATAACTTTTGTTTTTAAGGAATAAGCCTTGGGAGAAAGAGCCGCTCAGGATGGGAGATACCAAACCGGAGCGGGATCTTGCACATTTATAAGAAGGGGGATTGGCAGTTTAGCCTTGGCTACTCACCCCAAACTCATCTTCATAGGCCACCAGCAGTTCAAATCCGCCTTGATCGCCCCAGTTATTCAGACGCTGATAGACTGTTTCGACGGCGTCTTTCACCGGTTGCATCATCGGGGCATAAAACGCGACGATGGCGGGCTGAATACCCACAAAGGTGATATCCGGTACATCTTCACGCAGTTGCTCGATCAAATAGCTCAGCGGCAGATTATGGGTGGTGACGATAAACAGCTCGGCAATATCTTTTTCATCGATGATGCGGATTTCGCCGGGTTCTAATCCCATTTCGGTGGCATCAACGATGATCAAACGCTCTGGTTTCATCTCGCGGATCGCGTGGGAGTAGCTTTCCGGCGACGTGCCTCCGTCGATGACGGCCCAACCGGCTATCGGATGGTCGGTGACCTTTTCGGCTAACAACGGCCCAGCGCCATCGTCACCCATCATGCTGTTGCCAACGCATAACAATAAATTCTTAACGGGGTGAGCACTCTCTTCTAAAAAACTAGCCATCGCGTCTTTTCACCATCAGATAGATTGCGGGTTCATTTTCGATCATCTGCAGCGCAGCGATCAGTGCGTCTGTCCATGTCTGTTCTTGCTCATTCATCTGCGGACGCGCTTTATCTAAAGCGCAGGCCAGCAAATGCGTGTGCGTACTGTCGATACAGATTTCGCCATAGCGAGGAAGCCCTTCCAGTTTGCGGCGTGCCGTACTTTCTTCCGGCAGCTTGGCTACCCACGCCCGATACCCCGTCAGCGGACATTCCAAACAGGTTTTCAGGCAGTCGATCACCCCGAGGTGATGGCCAATCGCGAGGCTGTAATAGATAACTTCTTTCGCTTCCTGCGGAGTTCTGTCCTCATCTTCCTTTTTTTGCACGAACTTACGGCTCAGGGAGTAGAACACCACCATCGGATCTTGTTCGTGATAAGGCTGATTACGGGCGTGGTCAGTCATTAGAAATTGCCTCCGCGAGCAGCATCATGGCACACCGCCTGTAGGCGAGAGATGATCTCGGTTAGGCGAGGATCATTTTCGTGCGCTAAAAACTGCGCCACGCGTGCTTCAACGGTGAGATCGTTTTGCTGGGCAAGAAGATCCATAAATTTATCGGCGATCTGGCGGCCATAGCGATAACCGGACATACGGCGTGCTTCACGATCGATCATAACGCGTAGCTGTTGTGGGATCGCCGGATGCAAGATAGCGGCCTGCTCATCTTCAGCTTGCTGGTGGTGTTCGCCTTTCAGTTTTTGATCGAGCAAACCCAGCGCCATGGCAAAACCATAAATGGTGGCAGCAGGAGTTGGTGGGCAACCAGGAATGTAAACGTCCACCGGCACAATTTTGTCCGTGCCGCCCCAAACGCAGTATAAATCGTGGAAGATCCCACCGCTGCAACCGCAGGCGCCGTAGGAGATCACGATTTTTGGATCCGGTGCGGATTCATACGCACGGATCGCAGGAATACGCATTGAACGAGTCACCGCGCCGGTAAACAGCAGAATGTCAGCATGACGCGGAGAAGGAACGACTTTGATCCCAAAGCGTTCGGTATCAAATAACGGCGTTAGCGCAGAGAAGATTTCGATTTCGCAGCCGTTACAACCGCCGCAGTCCACGCGGTAAACGTAGGCTGAGCGACGAATATCTTTCAGCAGCGTGCTTTTGAGTTTCGCAATCTGCTCATCGACGGTGATGGGTACTGGTAAACCGTTGGCGTCGCGTGGTCCGATAATCGGTGAGCCGTTGGCTGGCTGTTGAGTAATGATTTGGCTCATTGTGCCGCCTCCTGTGTCAGGTGACGCCCCAGCGTGATACGCGCTGAGTGGGTAATGTTGTTTTTACGTTTACAGTTGGGGCAGGTTTCAAACTGCGAGCGGCGCTCTTCGGCCTGCTCTTCCGTTAAATTGCCCGCCTGAACCAGTAATGCCATGGCATAGTCGATCTCTTTTTGTGCCGCGTAAGGTGCGCCACATTCCACGCAGTTGCAGACTTTGAACTCTGCGGTTTGGAACAGATCGCTTTTGTTCCATACCGCCATTTCAAACTCTTGTGACAGCTTGATCGCCGCGGTTGGGCACACTTCTTCACAGCGTGCGCAGAAAATGCAGCGGCCAAGATGTAATGCCCAAGTGCGCGTACCTTCACGCGCATCGGTTTCCATGGTTAACGCATTGGCCGGACAAGCGGCCGTGCATGCGCCACAGGCGATGCACTGCTCTGGATTGTATTCAGGCTTACCGCGAAAGTTCGGATCAACCTGCATTGGCTTGGCAGGATAAGCCACCGTCGCATTGCGATGCTTAAACGCCGTTTTTAATAATTTCAGCATGGGTATTCTCCTGACCTTACTTCAGCGGTGAGTCTTTGCGTTCCAGACCATAGCGCTCGATTTCTTTGTACGGCACGGTAACGGACTTGCGTTTACGCACGTCGACCAGCGTTACGCGGTCGGTACAGGAGTAGCAAGGGTCAAGGCTGCCGATGATTAATGGTGCATCGGATACCGTGTTGCCTCGCAGCATGTAGCGCAGCGTTGGCCAGTTAGAGTAGGTGGCCGCACGGCAGCGCCAGCGGTAGAGTTTCTGGTTATCACCGGTCATCGACCAGTGAATATCATCGCCGCGTGGTGCTTCAGAAAAGCCCAGTGCGAAACGGTTTGGAATATAGGTGAAGCCTTCAACGGCCAGCGGGCCGCCCGGCAAATTATCTAAACCGAAGTCGATCATATTCAGCGCGGTGAAGACTTCATTCACGCGAACTTTGACGCGAGAAATCACGTCGCAGCCGGTTTCCGTGTGGATTTCCATTGGCAGCAGATCGTAACCCGCAAATGGGTGATCCACGCGGGTATCACGGGCATGACCGCTGGCGCGGATCATTGGACCGACGTTGCTGAAATCGCGTGCGATTTGTGGATCTAAACGACCCACGCCAACGGTGCGCTGTTCCATATTTGGCGTGCTGAACAGGATATCAACCAGCGTTTTCACTTCGGCACGCATTTCAGCGGCCAGCTTGCGGGTTTGGATCATGTCGTCTTTCAGCAGATCGCGGCGGATGCCGCCGATCAGATTCAGACCGTAGGTTTTACGTGCGCCGGTGAGGATTTCAGCCATTTTCATGGATTTTTCACGTACGCGGAAGAACTGCATAAAGCCGGAGTCAAAGCCGACGAAGTGGCACGATAAACCGAGGTTCAGCAGATGACTGTGTAAACGTTCGACTTCCAGCAGAATAGAACGAATAGCCTGTGCACGTTCAGGAACCTGAATGCCCATCGCGTTTTCTACTGAAGAGGTGTACGCGGTGCTGTGTGCAAAGCCACAGATGCCGCAAACACGGTCAGATAGGAAGGTCACTTCGTTATAACCCATGCGGGTTTCGGCCAGCTTTTCCATGCCGCGATGGACGTAGAAAAGACGATAATCGGCATCGACGATATCTTCACCGTCAACGAACAAGCGGAAATGCCCCGGTTCGTCAGAGGTGATGTGCAGTGGCCCGATAGGGACAATTTTGCCACTTTTGCTTTCGTTGATGAACGGATAGGTTTCAACGTCAGTGGTTGGCGCCGGACGCTGACGATAGTCCATTGAGTCTTTGCGCAGCGGATACAGCTCATCTGGCCAATCATCTGGCAGCACCAGACGGCGCTCATCGGGCAATCCAACCGGGATTAAACCGTACATATCACGCACTTCGCGCTCGCCCCAAACGGCAGCCGGTACGCGAGGAGTCACGGACGGGAACTCCAGCGTTCTTTCATCGACCAGCGCTTTTACGGTGATCCAACATTTGGTGCCGGTTTCCATGGAGAGCACGTAGTACACCGCATAGCTGCCGCACAGTGGACGTTCGTCATTGCCGAACAGAACCGATAACCAACCGCCTTGTTTGTAATACAGAAACTCAACCACTTCCGGCAACATATTGGTTTTAATGGTGATGGTTGCCTGAGTGTCTGTCTGCCAGCTTTCGTCCAGAATCGCTGAAGGGAACTGCTGACGCAGTTCCTGAATGTAATGTTGACCTGTTTTTTGCTGATTCATAAACCGTGATGCCCCGTAAGCTGAGAGGGTGAAATAGTGAGTAGGTGAGTGAAGGTTGTCATAACCGGCCTCACGCAATTAACCATGATAAGAACGCCATTGCCGCCAGACCGAAACCGGCCCAAGTGGTGTAAGACGTTTTCAGGAAGCGCAAACGGGCAACGCTGTTTTCAAACAGGGCGATAAGGGCAATCCCAACCAGCAGTTTGATAAAGGCAACCACGATCGCCAGAACCAAAGCACCCGCGCTGAAAGTGGCCATTTGGCCCCAAGGGACAAAAACGCCGATGAAGAGTTGCAGAACAACTAACTGCTTAAGGCTGATGCCTAATTTCAGCACGGCAAACGCCGAACCGGAATATTCGGTCAACGGACCTTCCTGCAATTCTTGTTCGGCTTCGGCCATATCGAAGGGCAGTTTGCCCATTTCGATAAAGGTGGCAAATGCACAGGCCAGAAGTGCCAGTACCAGAGCCAGTGAGGAATTCACGTCCCAGTTCAGTACGTGGAAACTCATCACGCCCAGATTTGTTGAACCTGCCAGTAGTGCTGCAACCCAAAGGCCTAGCATGAGAATCGGTTCAACTAAAATGCCCAGCATGGATTCACGGCTAGCGCCGATACCGGTGAAGGTGCTTCCGGTGTCTAAGCCTGCAATCGCAAAGAAGAAACGCGCAACGGCAAACAGATATACCACGGTAATCAAATCACCAATCGGTGATAGCGGACTGATGACGGTGACAATCGGCAGGGCCGTCGCGATGGTGAGCATGGTGCCAACCATCACATAAGGCATCATCTGGAAGAACACGCCTGAAGCCGCTGGAGAAATATTTTGTCGTCTAAACAGTTTAAAAATATCGCGGTAATCCTGAAAAATATCAGGGCCGCTGCGGCTGTGAATTTTGGCACGCAGCACGCGGGAAATTCCGCTAAATAACGGAGCCAGCGCCAACAGGGCTAAAGCCTGAATCAACGCCAGCGCAAGGATAGAAAGCGAACTCATGTCATTCTCCTCAGGCGAAAATCGCCACTAGCAGCAGGGCGAGTTCAATCACCGCTAACGCTGGATAAACGCGCATTGCACCGTCACGCAGCAGACCACCGAACACAGGCGCGGGGTTACAAACTTTACGTAGGCGATAGATCGGGGCAAACATCACGCGCAAAGGCTGAGCGAAGCCGGTTGCCGTAACCACCATTTCCGCTTCGTGCCCATAACCACAGGCCCATGCATCACCGTGGCTACGGCGTGGCAGGCGTGAGTTTTTGTACATACCCACGAGCAGCATTGGCAGAATCGGGAAGGCCAGCATCAAAATGGCGATCATCGGTGTTGAAAGCAGAGTGGTATTGGTGGTGCCAGAAATCATCACCGCGCCCTGTGTCATTTGATGCGGATCGAGCATCAAGCCCAGAGAGCCTGCCGCCATTTGCAGCATATATGGCAGAACCCAAGGTGCGCCGATACCAAATGCCAAACAGCCAATCGCTAGCAATACCGGAGAGAAAAGCATGGAAGCGGGTGCGCAGCCAGCATTCGCTGCACCTTCACTGCGTGGTGCGCCTAGGAACGTTACGCCGAAGATTTTCGCTACGCACATCACGGCGAGTGCACCGGTGATGGCCAGAACTACCATTACCAGCGGAGCGATAATTCGCATGCTCACCGCGGAAGAGTGGCTCAGCGAGAATAGGGATTGGTAGGTAAACCATTCGCTGACGAAGCCATTAAGCGGGGGAAGTGCCGCCATCGACATCAGACCAATTAACATCGCCGTTGCGGTTAACGGCATACGGCGAGCAACGCCGCCCAGTTTCTCGATATCTTTCGCGCCTGTGCTGCGGATAACCGCTCCGGCACCGAGGAACAGCACGCCTTTAAACAACGTGTGGTTAACCATATGGAACAGGCCAGCCATCAAACCGAGTACCGCCAACGTAGGTTTACCCAGCGCTAAGCCGAGCACACAGGCGGAAAGCCCTAGCAGAATAATGCCGATGTTTTCTACGGTGTGATAAGCCAACAGGCGCTTGATATCGTGCTCCATCAGCGCGTACAAACCACCGATAAAAGCGGTTAACGCACCGACGATCATCAATGCGGCGCCCCACCACAGCTGCGGCATGCCCAGCCAGTCGATGCTCAGTTTCAGCAAACCAAACAGACCGACTTTCAGCATCACGGAAGAAATCAGCGTAGCGGCATGGCTTGGTGCGCTAGAGTGAACCTGTGGGATCCAACCGTGAAGCGGTACTAAACCAGAAACGATGCCAAAGCCCAGTAAGCCCAGCACAAAGACCCATGAAGCTAAGCCACGGCTCAGGTTTGCCAGATGGAATTCGCTTAACGCCAAGGTGCCGCTATGACGGTAAATAATCCAAAATGCGGCAATGATAAGCACAGTGCCTAAACGCGACATCAGCCAATATAAGCTTGCTGCCTTACGCGCTTTGGCATCCTGCGACTGCCACACCAGCAACGCGGTGAACAGCGTCATCAGTTCTAACAGTGCAACAAACATAACGGCGTTATCGGTTAGCACTAACAGGCTGATAGCCGCGCTCAACAGGTTCATTAAGCAACCAATCAGTGCGGCTTTCTTCGGGGCATAACCCTTGAGATAGCTAAACGCATAAATGCCGCACAGCAGGCTCACCGCGGAGGTCAGCAGCAGCATGAGGCTGTTGAGCGTGCTGAACAGCACCGGCGTGTGATTAAACAGGTTAGCGCTAACGATTTCAGGCGTAAACGCCAGCCCTTGGCAAGCACTCCAGGTTCCTGCAACGCCCGCAACCAATGCACCTAGCGCTGCAACGCGAGCGCCAATCCAGCCTGAACCTGTTGCACCTAATAGCAACGCCAGAATGGCTGAAATGAGATAAATGCTGAGCGCGAAACTCAATAATTCAACGGTATTCATTGTGCGTCGGACCCCTCTGAGAATGAGCTAAACATCATCAAATCGGCATCCATTGCGTCCATCGCGTTTTGGCGTTTGGCCGCGCTCGCCTGAGACAGTTGGTTATCATCAACTAGCATGATGGCGTGAGTAGGGCAGGCACGAACGCAGGCAGGCCCTTGTTCGCTGAACTGACATAAATCGCATTTCACTGCGATGCTACGAATACCGGGATACCAATCTAAGAATGGGCTGATGCCGCGCTTGTTTGGCGGTGCGGGCAAGGCTTTTGGCGTATTGCTGTTGGCTGGAATGTGCAAAGGCTTGCTGCCGTTCATGGTGATAGCACCGAATGGGCAGGCAATACCGCACAGCTTGCAGCTCACGCATAGGCTTTCATTCAGCTGAATGGCGTCGTCGGTATGGGTAATCGCATTGACCGGGCAAACCTGTGCGCATGGCGCGTCTTCACAGTGATGGCACATGACAGGCACAGAATCGTGATTGTCTTTAACCACCACCAGACGCGGCTCAGTCTGCAGGCCATAAGTCTTATGCTCTTCAGAGCACGCGGCCATACAGGTGTTGCACCCGATACATAATCGGGGATCCGCAATAACAAAGCGGTTCATGTTCAGTCCTCTGGTTCAGACTACAAAAAGTAAAATTCCTCCTTGTTAAGCACAAAACGTGCCAGTAGGCTTTATTTATAATTTAATTGTTATTTTTCAATTTGATGTGAAGTGTTTTATTGTGATTTTTGTGTGTCGGAAGTGTGTCGCTGTCGACACTTGGAGGAGGGTTCGACATTAGTGTCGAAGGGCTTACTCTACTATCGATTCGGTATGTTTGGGTAATGACCCCACCCTAACCCTCCCCTTGGCAGGGGAGGGAATTGTTCGGTGGTGTCTGTAAGAATCTCGATCGACCCCTTCCCCTGTGAAGGGGGAGGTTGGGTTGGGATATTTTCCCTTTGGCAGGGGAGGGAACTGTTCAGTGGTGTCTGTAAGAATCTCGATCGACCCCTTCCCCTGTGAAGGGGGAGGTTGGGTTGGGATATTTTCCCTTTGGCAGGGGAGGGAACTGTTCAGTGGTGTCTGTAAGAATCTCGATCGACCCCTTCCCCTGTGAAGGGGGAGGTTGGGTTGGGATATTTTCCCCTTGGCAGGGGAGGGAACTGTTCAGTGGTGTCTGTAAGAATCTCGATCGGCCCCTCCCCCTGCGAAGGGGGAGGTTGGGAGGGGGTAGTACACGTTATTTGCGGTTAATGACCGACTCTCTCACCTTCAACTCTCCAACAAACGGTTTTACCGGCTCAACGATTTCGCCATTGCTTAAGCGCAGCGCTTGCTCAATCGCGGTGGAAATCATTTTATCGATAGGCAAATACACCGTGGAAAGCGATGGCTGTAAATATTCCGCACTAGGTTCGTCATCAAACCCAAACAGAGAAACATCATCAGGAACGCGTTTCCCCGCCTGATGGAGTGCACGCAGAGCACCGATCGCCATATCATCATTGCAGGCGAAAAGGGCGGTAAAGGATGGGTTCTTTTCGAGAAGCTCGCGGCAGGCGTGGTATCCGCCTGCGATGCTGCTATCGCTAAAGGCAACAAAATTATCACGATAGGCGATGTGGTTTTGCTCTAAAGCTTCTCGATAGCCTGCTAAGCGTGACTGCCCCGTTGGGGTATTGATGGGGGCCGTGATACAGGCGATATCGTGATGGCCGCCAGCAATCAGATAGTTGACGACTTCGCTGGCGGCTTGCTGTTGTTCGAAAACCACACAACGCTCGCGAGCCTGAGGAAGGTTGCGGTTAATCACCATCAGCGCGGGGTGCTGACTGATTAACTGCATAAGCGCAGGCTCTTCCATAAAACGCGTATAGAGAATGATGGCATCGCAACGACGATCAATCAGTAGACGAACGGCTTCAAGTTCGCCTTCAGGTGTGTCGTGACCATCGGTAACAATCATGTGTTTACCGCTGGCTTCAATAAGCTGGGCAGCTTGGCGCAGCAGTCGGCCAAAGTAGGGGCCATCAAAGTTAGAGATGACTAAACCAATGGTATTGGAGGTCTGATTCGCCAATGCTTGCGCCAGTAAATTGGGCCGATAGCCCAACTCTTCGACCGCTTTAAATACCGCAATACGGGTGCTCTCTTTAACCTGACCGGTATTATTTAATACTCGGGAAACAGTGGCCTTGGAGACGCCAGCCTGTCGCGATACATCCAGCATGGTAATCATGAATACGTTCTCTGCATTAGCCGCAAAACCTTGAGTCTATCATACCGAACGCGGTGTAGAGACCGAGTGACGACATACTAGCGTGGGGCTGAACATATTCGTGGTTTCTGGCAGCGGCGATGACGTTGATAATGCCAGCGCCAGTTCTGCTGCCTGCGTTGCCATGGCGACCACGGGATAACGGATCGTGGTTAAGCGCGGGCGTAGATAGCGTGATATCAGCACGTCATCAAACCCTATTAACGAAATTTGCCCTGGAACGTCGATGCTGTTGTCGCTCAGCACCGATAGCGCGCCAGCTGCCATAGGATCGTTATAGCAGGTCACGGCGGTTACTGCTTTTCCGTGGCCAAGCAGCTCAGTCATCGCCTGTTCGCCACCGATTTCATCCGGTGAACCGTAGGCGATCAGCCTGTCGTCAACCGGAATATGATGTTCGTGCAATGCGTCTAAATATCCCTGTAGGCGATCGTGCGCATCGGAGATAGGGTGGTTTGAACAGATGCAGGCGATGTTTTTGTGCCCTTGCTGGATCAAGTGACGCGTAGCGAGCCAAGCACCGTAACGGTCATCCAGTGCCACACAGCGCTTTTCGAATCCCGGTAATGTACGGTTGATCAATACCATTCCCGGAATTTGCTTCATGAGATGCGCCAGCTCTTCATCTGGGATCATCTTGGCGTGAACCACCAGCGCCGCACAGCGATGTCGGATCAATTGCTCAATCGCCTGACGTTCTTTATCGGCGTTGTGGTAACCGTTACCAATCAATAAAAAGTTACCGGTGGCATAGGCGACCTGCTCAACCGCTTTGACCATCGCGCCAAAAAAGGGGTCAGAAACGTCAGATACAATTAAGCCAATCGTTTCAGTCGATTGCTGAGCCAGCGCGCGGGCATTGGCATTGGGATGATATTGCAACTGTTCCATGGCAGACATCACGGCATTGCGTGAGCTGTCGCTGGCTTTAGGTGAATTATTGATAACGCGAGAAACCGTGGCTACGGAAACACCCGCGAGTTTGGCAACATCCTTTATGGTAGCCATGGGATTATCCAAAAATACAGTGTGGGGAAGCGGTTACACGCCAGTGTTGCGGAAAACCCCCGCCGCCGCAAGTCCCGTGCGATATCGGTTTCTAGGGATATGTCTCAGAACGACAGAAATAACACCGCTAGTTACATTTTGCTCACGAATGTTGCGATTCACAGCTGGTAGCGAATGGAACGACGTTTTAACCTAAATATCCCAGAGGTATTGATTGGTGCGATTTCAGTACATTTGTGACTGAAGCCAATGTTTACACCGACCTACGCGGATGCGTAGGTTTTTTTTTGTTTCCCCTGCGTATTTGGAGCTGCTGCTGTGTTGGCAGCGTTCTCCACTTTTTCCGGTATTTCCCTGAGGTGTTTCGGGTTTGAAAGGTATTTTACATATCGTTGCATTTTGAATGGTTATCTTGCGATAAATGCATAGTGATGCAGCCGAATGTCTTCTACATTAGCCGTCCCAGAGGTATTGATTGGTGGGTTTTTCAGTGCATTTGCTACTGAGCCAATAAATTACACCGACCTACGCGGATGCGTAGGTTTTTTTTTGCCTCAATCCTGCCGTAACTTCTTATCGTGCGTTACATACTCTTAAAATATGATTATTTCTTATCTGTTTCCTGAAAAAATATCAGGGCTTTAGTATGCTCAACGAAAATATGCGTGATATTTATTGCGTATAACCTTTGAACATAGGGAGATGTCATGATTTTCCGTTTTTTCCGCGCTTTGTTTCGCTTGATATTCCGCATAAAAATTACCGGTCTTGAGCACTCTTTCAAGCATGAAAAATTGCTCATAACGCCCAATCATGTCTCATTTTTAGACGGCGTTTTAATGGCGCTTTATTTGCCCATTAGGCCTGTATTTGCCGTTTATAGCTCGATTGCTGATAGCCGGTACATGCGTTTTATCAGCAAGTATGTGGATATTGTGGCGCTCGATCCTACTAAGCCGATGGCGATTAAACATCTGATCCGTCTGGTTGAGCAGGGACGTCCGGTGGTGATTTTCCCTGAAGGGCGTATCACCGTGACCGGCTCGATGATGAAGATTTATGATGGTGCCGCGTTTGTGGCGGCGCGATCAGGTGCGGCGATTATTCCCGTTCGAATTGAAGGCGCAGAGTTTACGCCGTTTGGTCGCCTACGCGGGCTGTTTAAAATCCGCTGGTTCCCTCAGATCAGTATTCATATTTTGCCGCCAACGCATTTGGCCATGCCCGAAGCACCGCGTGCGCGCGACCGTCGTTTGTTAGCCGGTGAGCATCTGCATGACATCATGATGAAGGCGCGGATGGATTCTCAGCCGCAGCATACTTTATATCAGGGGCTGCTGGCGGCAATGACCCGCTACGGCGCTTCCAAACCGATTATCGAAGACATCTCTTTTAAAGAAGATAGCTACCGTACGCTATTAAAAAAATCACTAGGGGTAAGCCGTATTCTCGAGCGATTCACCACGGAAGGTGAGCACGTGGGTATGTTGTTGCCGAACGCAACGATTACAGCCGCCGCGATTATTGGTGCCACCATGCGTAACCGCGTTCCCGCATTGTTGAACTACACTGCGGGCGTTAACGGCGTGAAGAATGCCATGTTGGCTGCTAACATCAAAACCATCGTGACGTCGCGCCAGTTTTTAGAAAAAGGCAAGCTGACGCATTTGCCCGAGCAGGTGACCGAGGCTAACTGGGTCTATCTGGAAGATCTGAAAGATACCGTAACGCGCGATGATAAAATTTGGATTATCAAACATTTGCTGCGGCCTGAACGCGCGATGCTTCCCCAAAAGCCGGATGATGCCGCGCTGATCCTGTTTACCTCAGGCTCTGAAGGCTATCCAAAAGGCGTGGTGCATTCCCACGCTAGCCTGATGGCTAACGTTGAGCAAATTCGTACCGTGGCTGATTTTACGCCTGCGGACCGTTTTATGTCGGCCTTACCGCTGTTCCATGCCTTTGGTTTGACCGTTGGCTTGTTCACGCCGTTGATGACCGGCAGCCGCGTTTTCCTCTATCCAAGTCCTTTGCATTATCGCGTAGTGCCGGAACTGGTCTACGATCGTAACTGTACCGTGCTGTTTGGTACCTCAACCTTCTTGGGGAACTACGCGCGTTTTGCTCATCCTTATGATTTTGCTCGCTTGCGTTACGTGGTGGCTGGCGCTGAGAAACTATCGCCACATACGGCGCAGGTTTGGCAGGACAAATTTGGCATTCGTATTCTGGAAGGCTATGGCGTGACCGAATGTGCGCCAGTGGTGGCGATTAACGTACCAATGTCGACGAAGGTCGGCAGCGTTGGCCGAATTTTGCCATCGATGGAAGCGCGCTTAATGAAGATTACTGGCATAGAGCAAGGCGGGCGTTTACAGCTACGCGGGCCAAATATCATGAAAGGCTATCTGCGAGTCGAGAATCCTGGCGTGCTGGAAGTTCCACAGGCGGAAAATGCTGACGGCGTGATGGAAGCGGGCTGGTATGACACCGGTGATGTGGTCACGTTAGACGATAGAGGCTATTGCGTTATCCGCGGGCGCGTTAAGCGTTTTGCGAAGTTAGCGGGCGAAATGGTATCGCTGGAAAGCGTGGAGCAGCTGGCCTTAAAAGTGTCTCCCGATCATGAACATGCAGCGTCGTCGCGTAGTGACAGCAGTAAAGGCGAAGCGCTGGTGTTGTTTACGACCGATGCTGAATTAAGCCGTGATCGCTTGTTAAAACAGGCGCGTGAAAGCGGTGTGCCAGAACTTGCCGTGCCACGCGATATTCGTTTCCTTAAACCATTGCCGGTGTTAGGGAGCGGGAAAATTGATTTCGTTACCCTACGCCAAATGGCCGAAAACAAAGAGACCGCAACCGGAGAAACAGCATGAGTGATGCAGTAAGTCCGACAGCGCCGCTGTTAAACCGCAGCATGAAGGCGGTGATTCTGGCGCAGTTTTTCTCGGCGTTTGGTGATAATGCGTTGTTGTTTGCCACGCTTGCGGTGATCAAACAGCAGCTCTATCCCGATTGGAGCCAGCCGGTTTTACAGATGGCGTTTGTGGCGACCTATATCATTCTTGCCCCGTTCGTGGGGCAGTTTGCCGACAGTTTCTCCAAAGGCCGAGTCATGATGGTCGCCAATGCGCTGAAACTGCTGGGCGCGTTGGTTATCTGTTTCGGCTTTAATCCATTCTTGGGATATACCCTGGTGGGCATTGGCGCGGCGGCTTACTCTCCGGCGAAATACGGTATTCTCGGCGAGATCACCAGTGGCGATCAGTTGGTGAAAGCGAACGGGTTGATGGAGGCCTCCACGATCGCGGCGATCCTGATTGGATCGGTGGCTGGCGGTATGATGGCTGATCTCAATGTGATCGCGGCATTGGCACTATGCGTATTGGTTTATGGCGCAGCGGTGGCGGCTAATTGGTTCATACCGAAACTAAAAGCGGCGCATCCCGCGCAGTCATGGAATCCTGCCCGTATGGTGTCGATTTTCGGCAATGCGTGTCGGGTGTTATGGAATAATCAGGAAGCACGTTTTTCGCTGATTGGCACCAGCCTATTTTGGGGAGCCGGTGTTACGCTGCGTTTCCTGCTCGTGCTGTGGGTGCCAGTGGTGCTGAATATCACGGATAACACCACACCAACCTTGCTGAACGCGATGGTGGCGGTCGGGATTGTGATTGGCGCGGCGGCGGCGGCGAAACTTGTCACGCTAACTACGGTGAAACGCTGTCTGCCTGCGGGTGTTTTGATTGGCGTTGTGGTGGCGTGGTTTGCAATGCAAAGCAGCCCATCGGTTTCTTATGCGCTGTTAGTGCTGGTGGGGATTTGCGGCGGCTTCTTTGTGGTGCCGCTAAATGCGTTGCTGCAAGAGCGTGGAAGGCACAGCGTAGGCGCGGGTAATGCTATCGCGGTACAGAATCTAGGTGAAAACACCGCCATGCTGCTGATGCTAGGGTTGTATTCGCTGGTGGTGAAAATCGGTGTCCCTGTGGTGGGGATCGGTGTGGGCTTTGGCGTGGTCTTTGCCTTGGCAATCGCGGGCGTCTGGGGATGGGACGTGGTGCGTAGAAAACGCAAAATTTAAATGGTTTTAAGTGCCCTCCCGGTAAAGGGAGGGCCGTTTTAGCACTTATGGTGCCGGATAAGTAAAGCGGCTATGGATCTCATCAATAGCTTTCAGCACATCTTCGTTGAGCACCAAATTTCTGCTTTCAATATTACTCTTCAACTGTTCCTGCGTGGTTGCGCCCAGCAAAGTGCTGGACACAAATGGCTGCTGACGCACAAACGCCAATGCCATCTGCGCGGGATCTAACCCATGTTTTTTCGCTAGTGCCACATATTCAGCAACGGCACCTTCGGTTTGTTTGCTGGTGTAGCGAGTGAAACGGCTAAACAGGGTGTTACGCGCCGTGGCGGGTTTTGCCCCGTTGAGGTATTTTCCGCTTAAGGTGCCGAAGCCTAAGCAAGAATAGGCCAACAGCTCAACGCCTTCATATTGGCTGATTTCCGCTAATCCCACTTCAAAACTGCGATTGAGCAAACTGTAGGGGTTTTGGATGGAAACGATACGCGGCAGATCGTGTTTTTCTGCCAGCTGTAGGTAACGCATGACGCCCCAAGGCGTTTCGTTAGAAACCCCGATATAGCGAATTTTACCTGCACGAACTTGCTCAGACAGTGCTTCTAAGGTTTCTAAGATCGTGACTGCGGGCTTCTGTTCGGTATAGCGGTAACCCAGCTGACCGAAACAGTTGGTTGGCCGCTGAGGCCAATGCAGTTGGTAAAGATCGACATAATCGGTATTGAGCCGCTTTAAGCTGGCATCCAGCGCGGCGCGTATATTTTTACGATCGAGAGCTTGTTCAGGACGAATACCGCTGTCGTTGTTACGCACAGGCCCGGTGATTTTCGTCGCCAGCACAATTTTCTCACGGTTGCCTCGTTTGGCTAGCCAGCTGCCAATATAGGACTCGGTCAGACCTTGAGTTTCTGGGCGAGGCGGCACCGGATACATTTCTGCGGTATCAATCAGGTTAATTCCGCTGGCAATCGCCAGATCGAGTTGTGCGTGGGCATCAGCTTCGCTGTTTTGTTCCCCGAACGTCATGGTTCCTAAGCCCAGTTCGCTAACTTCCAGCGAGCTGTGTGGAATGCGGTGATATTGCATAGCTGAGCATCCTTCATGTATGGAACGTGTTCTTAGAGGATGGAACGTCATCCTCATTTTATTTCTGCTACTACTTTAGCAAGATTATATGGGCCTATACCCTTCATACTTGAAGCAACTCCAACTCCAATTATTTTGGGTATATATTTACCTCGATATTTCGAGATTACGCCACATTGTCATATTTCTAGAACAACTCCGTCACAAAACCTTCACTAAGCCTTCTTATACTGCCTGCATCTTGAAGCGCGAAGCGTATATGCAGAGTATTTATTTACAAGGAGATAGTGAAGTGGCCTCTAATAAAATTTTTTCGTTATCGATGTTAAGCCTGATGATGTTAATGCCACCGGTGCAGGCCGCTAATCCGGCTGTCGCTGATTTAACGGCGCGAGCAGCCCAAGGGGATATCACCCAGTTTGGTGGTGCACGACGCATGACGCAGGATCAAACGACCGCACTCATTGCTTCTTTAAGTAATAAAACGGCTAAAAATGTCATTTTGCTGATTGGCGACGGTATGGGGGATTCTGAAATTACCTCTGCGCGTAACTATGCCGAAGGCGCTGGCGGCCAATTTAAAGGAATTGATGCCTTGCCGCTGACGGGGCAATACACGCATTACTCTTTGGATAAGAAAAGCCATAAACCAGACTATGTCACAGACTCTGCGGCTTCAGCGACCGCATGGAGCACCGGCGTGAAAACCTACAATGGCGCTCTGGGCGTAGACGTGAACGGTAAGTCTCATCGCACCCTATTAGAAATTGCGAAAGCGGCGGGAAAAGCCACGGGCAACGTCTCAACGGCAGAATTGCAGGACGCCACGCCTGCGGCACAGGCATCTCATGTAACCTCACGGAAATGCTATGGGCCAAGTAAAACGCTGGAACTGTGCCCAGGGAATGCGTTGGAAAATGGCGGTGAAGGCTCTATTACCGAGCAGCTTTTAAAAACCCGTGCCGACGTGACGCTGGGCGGTGGGGCCAAAACTTTCTCTGAAACGGCAAATTCAGGCGATTGGAAAGGCAAAACGCTGATGCAGCAGGCCGAAGGGCTTGGCTACCAGGTGGTCACGAATCTGGATGAGTTAAACAAACTGAGCATTGCTGACCAGCAAAAGCCGGTTCTGGGGCTCTTTTCTGAAGGCAACATGCCGGTACGCTGGCAGGGGCCAAAAGCGACCTATCACGGGAATCTGGATGGCGCGCCGGTAACCTGTAGCGTTAATCCTGAACGCAGCGCTTCTACGCCGACGCTGGCGCAGATGACAGAAAAAGCGATTTCGTTGTTAGATAAAAATCCAAAAGGTTTCTTCTTGCAGGTAGAAGGGGCGTCGATCGATAAACAAGATCATGCTGCTAATCCCTGTGGGCAATTCGGTGAGACCGTTGACTTAGATGAAGCGGTACAAAAAGCATTAGAATTTGCGCGCAAAGAGGGCAATACCTTGGTGATTGTGACCGCAGACCATGCCCATTCCAGCCAGATTATTGCACCCGATAGTAAAGCGCCGGGGCTGACTCAGGCGTTAACGACCAAAGATGGTGCGGTGATGGCGATTAGCTACGGCAATTCTGAAGGTGACTCACAGGAACATACGGGAACTCAGCTTCGTGTCGCAGCCTATGGGCCACATGCGGGTAACGTGGTTGGCTTGACCGATCAAACCGATCTGTTCTTTACCATGCGTAATGCGATGGGAATTAAGTAGCTGTTTATACTTATTATATAAGGAATAGCATTGGTCATTGGGTGGGGTTCCGCCCATATTTAACGGTGGGGAGGTGGGTGCTTCTTGGCACGCCTCCTAAAAAATAGATGGCGTTTAGATAAAGTAACTCTGCGGTAATACCTTATTGCATGTTATGTTTTGGCTATAAGTATTTTCATAGGCAGTATGTATTGCGCGTTATCTTATGAAAGAAAATAGTCCAGCAGATAAACAATCCCTTATTGAAAATGAAGTTGGAGAGCATCTCCGTTTTTATCGACTTTGCGGGATAATGGCTGCAGCAAGTGTCGTATTTATTACCTTACTAACGGTATTGGTGTATCCGGAAAGCATGCATGAAAATGCCTACCGCGTCGCTTGTCTGGTGTATGGCCCTGCAACACTTCTTTTACTCCTCGGCATGTTTAAATATCCAACGGTATGCAGTTGGATATTATTCGCTGCTTTTCACGCCATGCTGCTGTATTTATTTATTGATGGCACGACGTTTAATCTCGTTATATCGACATTGTTTTCGTTATTCTTTTTATTCGGTGTTGTTGCGAATACCCAATTCTATCGTGGTATCGAACGACCGCTGTGGCTGGCGCAGCGCAGATGCAAACCAGTTGGGTTACTGTGTTTTATTGCATTACTGGCGGCTTTACTGAGCAGCGGGTATGCGTTTCGTTGGATTGAAAAGAAAAAAGAAGATCCGCTGCAGTGGATTGAATATCGCCGTGAAATGCTGAAACGCTATGTGGATACGACTCCGCAAGCTGATACTTCAGACAGCATGTTTAAGCTGCGTCGGGTCAGGTTGGAAGGGAAAACGCTGGTGTTTGTTTTCCGTGTTATTCCGCCATCGGATGAGCCGATTGAAAGCACTTTAGCCAAACATGCCAAAGATGATTTTATTGCACACTGCAAAGAGAAAGGAATTCGCCATTACAATATGAAAATCATGTACGTGTATCACGTTGAGCAGCTCGAACATATCTTTGTAATGGATAAGAAAGACTGTGCCCGATTAAGCTAATAAAAAAGGAGAACGAGAGTTCTCCTTTTTTATTTGTGTATGAATAATCTGATGTTAATCGGTGCTTTTTTCTTTTTTGCTGCGTAGCAAATTCAGCGCTTCAACCGTCATCGAGAAGAACATCGCAAAGTAGATGTAACCTTTGGGTACATGGATGCCGAAGCTTTCAAGAATTAGGGTAAAGCCAACCAGTATCAGGAAGGATAGCGCTAGCATTTTTACCGATGGATGGCAGGCAACAAATTCGCCGATTGGGCGAGCGGCAAACATCATCACGCCTACTGCAATCACCACCGCAGCCATCATAATAAAGAGATGATCTGAAAGGCCGACGGCGGTAATTACCGAATCCAAGCTGAAGATAATATCCAGCAGCATGATTTGCACGATGGCACCTAAAAACGAATGGACGTTGGTGGTAATGTCTTCGCCACCGCCCTCAATGGTTTCGTGGATCTCTTTTATCGCTTTATAAATCAGGAACAAACCACCCAACAGCAAAATGAGATCGCGCGTGGAAACGGCATGGCCGAATGCGCTAAAGAGTGGGTGCGTTAAGCGAACAACCCACGCAATGGAAGCTAACAAGCATAAACGCATCCCCATTGCCGCCAGCAGGCCGATGCGGCGGGCTTTGTTTTGCTGTGCTTTAGGAAGTTTGGCGACAACCAGAGATAAGAAAATAATGTTATCAATGCCAAGGACGATTTCTAGAATAGTCAGCGTGCCGAGCGCTAACCAGGCATTGGGATCCACAATCCATTCAAACATGACTCAGTACTACCTAAATAAACGATAAACGAAGATTATACGCTTTCTTGACCGTTCAGGGATCCTATGAACGTAGTGAAATGCTTAAGCGAGTTTGGCGTTATAGCAGAAAGTGGCGTGCGAGCAGGGCTGCGGTGAAGTTTTTCTTGAGGTAAAAACCTCGAGGGAGCGTGAGTATGGGTTCCCCATGTTCACCCGTGGCTTCGGTCAACGCACGGCTGTTGGCCGCTTTAGGTCTGATTTGTAGCACTTCGCCGTGGCGGGCGGTAATGCGCTCTACTTTGCCCAACACGATCATATCCATCAGCTCTTCCCAATCGCGCTTAAGCTGTTCGTTTTCCTCTTCATTGGGTGTCCACAACAACGGGCTGCCCACTCGGCGCTGTTCCAGTGGAATCTGCCGTTCGCCTTCAACGGGGATCCACAGAACGCGCTGTAGTTTGTGACGAACATGGCTTGATTCCCACGTTACGCCGCTGTTTCCCGTTAAGGGCGCTACGCAAACGAAGGTGGTTTCTAATGGTTTTCCGCGGCTGTCGATGGGGATGGTTTTGAGCTCAACGCCTATCTCGGGAAAGTCTTGCTCAGGCTTACTACCCGCGCTGGCACCGAGATATAACTCTAACAGCATGCCAACCCAACCCTTATCTCGCTTCAAATCGCGTGGAATAGCGATATTCGCTCTAGCCGCGAGTTCACCCAATGTATAACCGGCCAGTGACTGGGCGCGATTTAACAGTTGTTGCACATTTTCAGGCGTGGTGGTGGGGAGTGGAGGTGTCGTCATCGTTGAAATTTCACTAATTTTAATAGAACTCACGATTTGGTTAAAAAATGAACTGCACGCTGTGAGTAAAATTTGATGCCGAGTTATTTGCACCGAGCAGGAAATAATACCATGATTCATAAAAGAAATTATCGAAATTTTCTTTTATGCCGCAATTTCAAAAATTTGTTGTGCAAGACTAGACACCGACAATGAACAGGATCTTACACCTATTTATCCACAGATTTTTGGGATAACCCATTTATTTACCGATCACTGGTTTGATTTACAGGCTTGACGTAGGGGGTTTTTTGGGAAATTGCCGTCTCAGTGTGCAAGTTTGGCGAATAAGCTGTGGATAAAATCGCCATTGGACGATCTTTGAACAAGCTAAGATCCAAACCGTGCATAGGTCACATTTTTGCTTATTGGTGATATGATTGTTTCTACCTATTTAACTGATATATAAGATTAATGTCAGGATATGTAAAACGAGTTGTTTTGAGCTATCCAAAGGTTTACACCCTTTCCCCTGAAGTTCTACACAAATATATCCACAGAAAAAGTGAATAAAAACGGTGTTGGGGAGCAAACAATGTTTATAACTATGGATGAATCTGTGAGTTATCCCAATGTTATCCGTTTTTTACCCGATTTAATGCGGTGGTTTACCACCACAGGGGAGTGTGAAACAATCAGCCTATCTTGCGAATTTGCTATTGAGGTAGTCCAGTGATCGATGATGATGGCTACCGCCCGAACGTGGGTATCGTAATCTGTAATCGGCAGGGGCAAGTACTTTGGGCCCGTCGCTTTGGTCAGAACTCTTGGCAGTTTCCTCAAGGGGGAATTAATCCTGGAGAAACCGCCGAACAGGCGATGTACCGCGAACTGTTTGAGGAAGTGGGGCTGGGGCGAAAGGACGTTAAAATTCTTGCATCAACCCGTAACTGGTTACGCTATAAATTACCTAAACGTTTGGTGCGTTGGGATACAAAGCCGGTTTGTATCGGCCAGAAGCAGCGTTGGTTCTTATTGCAACTGATGTGCAATGAGTCAGAAATCAACATGCAGAGAAGTAGTACGCCTGAATTTGATGGCTGGCGCTGGGTCAGTTTTTGGTATCCAGTGCGTCAGGTTGTCTCATTTAAACGCGATGTATATCGTCGGGTGATGAAAGAATTTTCGCCCGTGGTCATGCCATTACAGGAAGTGTTGCCGCCAACGACGCGCCCATCATCTCCTGCTTATCGCCGTAAAAGAGGTTAAGTGGCTTTAATCATGCTCACGCGTTTGCGGGAAATCGTTGAGAAGGTGGCTGCGGCCACCAGTCTGACTGATGCATTGGAAGTGCTGGTTGATGAGACGTGTCAGGCAATGGATACGGAAGTTTGTTCGATCTATTTGGCTGATAACGATCGTCAATGTTATTACCTGATGGCGACGCGTGGTTTGAAAAAGCCACGCGGACGTGTGGTGACGCTCGCTTTTGACGAAGGCATCGTTGGGTTAGTGGGGCGTTTAGCCGAGCCAATTAACTTGGCTGACGCACCGAGCCATCCCAGCTTCAAATATGTTCCTAAGGTAAAAGAGGAGCGCTACCGCGCTTTTCTCGGCGTGCCGATGATTTATCGCCGTCAGCTGCTCGGCGTTCTGGCCGTACAGCAGCGTGAATCCCGCCAATTTAATGAAACCGAAGAGTCGTTTTTGGTAACATTGGCGACTCAGTTAGCCGGGATCCTTTCTCAGACTCAGCTCAACGGTTTGTTTGGCAAGCTGCGACAGAGCAGGATCCGTGCGATCGCAGCCTCTCCCGGAATTGCCGTGGGTGAAGGCTGGATGGATGTCAGCCAACCTTCGCTTGAACATGTCTATCAAGCTTCAACCCTAGACAGCGTTAGTGAACGCGAGCGTTTGACGCAGGCCTTGGAAGAGGCGGCGGCAGAATTTCGTCGCTTCAGCAAACGTTTTACGGCTAACTCGCAGAAAGATAGCGCGGCCATCTTCGATCTCTATTCGCATCTGATCAATGACGCGCGGCTTAAACGCGAGCTCATGAATGAGATCGACGCAGGATCCGTCGCTGAATGGGCAGTCAAACAGGTGATTGAGCGTTTCGCCGAACAGTTTGCCAGCTTGCAAGATCCTTATATGCGCGAGCGCGCCAGTGATTTGCGTGCGCTTGGGCAACGTTTGCTTTTCCATCTCGATGATAACGCGACCGGCATTAACCAATGGCCAGAGCGTTTTATTCTGGTTGCCGATGAACTCACCGCGACGCTTTTAGCTGAGGTTCCGCAGGAGCGGATGCTTGGCGTGGTGGTACGTGACGGTGCGGCAAACTCACATGCCGCCATTCTGGTACGCGCCATGGGCGTGCCGACGGTGATGGGGGCTGATATACAGCCTGCGTTATTGCATGAGCGTCAGCTGATTGTTGATGGCTATCGCGGTGAGGTGTTGGTGGCACCGGATCCTGTGTTGGTGCATGAATATCAGCGCTTGGTGAGTGAAGAGATCGCGCTCAGCAAAATGGCGGAAGACGACGCCGAAAAACCCGCGCAGCTCAAAAGCGGTGAACGCGTGCAGGTTATGCTCAACGCCGGTTTGAGCGCGGAGCATGAGCAACGCCAAGATAGCCGTGTTGATGGGGTTGGCTTATACCGCACTGAAATACCGTTCATGTTGCAAAGCGGTTTCCCATCGGAAGAAGAGCAGGTTGCGCAATATCAAGGGATGCTGCAAATCAATCCCAATAAGCCCGTAACGCTACGCACGCTGGATATTGGTGCGGATAAACAGCTGCCCTATATGCCGATCAGCGAAGAGAATCCAAGCCTTGGATGGCGCGGGATTAGGATCACGCTCGATCAGCCAGAGATCTTCTTGGTTCAGGTCCGTGCGATGCTGCGTGCTAACGCGGCCAGCGGCAATTTAAACATTTTGCT
Source organism: Hafnia alvei (assembly GCF_034424155.1). Lineage (NCBI taxonomy): Bacteria > Pseudomonadati > Pseudomonadota > Gammaproteobacteria > Enterobacterales > Hafniaceae > Hafnia > Hafnia alvei. The sequence goes on from NZ_CP139992.1 coordinate 819,275, forward strand.
GCCGATGGTCACCAGTCTTAGCGAAGTGGATGAGGCAAAACGCCTGATTGAGCGAGCAGGTCGCGAAGTGGAAGAGATGATTGGCTATGCGCTGCCGAAGCCGCGTATTGGCGTCATGCTTGAAGTTCCCTCACTGATTTTCTTGCTGCCGTTTTTGGCCGAGCGCGTAGATTTCATCTCTGTGGGCACCAACGATTTAACCCAATATTTGCTGGCGGTTGACCGTAATAATACGCGGGTAGCATCGCTCTATGACAGCCTGCATCCGGCTATGTTGCGCGTACTCAACCAAGTGGTTAATGAGTGTGATCGTCTGAATTTACCGATTAGCGTATGTGGTGAAATGGCGGGTGATCCTATGGGCGCGCTGTTATTGATCGGTATGGGCTATCGAAACCTCAGCATGAATGGTCACAGCGTTCCTCGCATAAAATATCTGCTGCGAACGATTGAGCTGGAAGATGCGCGCTTTTTAGTTCAGCGAGTGCTGGAAAATCAAATGTCGACTGAAGTTCGTCATCTCACCGCTGCTTTTATGGAAAGGCGTGGGCTGGGTGGCTTAATTCGCGGTGGCTTGTAATTATTTTGTTTTATTTTCCAACTATTGCTTATGAATAATCCTAAACTATTCACGGTGATGAGTTCTTCTTATACGGATCTGATAAAGAGAAATCTGTATAACGCAGTAATTTTCCCTTGAGTGTGGAGTCTCACTAAAAGTTGTGGGATGATTGTGCGGTTTTTCAGGGGGCGTGAATGGGTAAACTAACGCTATTATTATTGATACTGTTGGGCTGGCTGCAATATTCATTGTGGATCGGCAAGAATGGTATCCATGATTATGTGCGCGTAAAAGAAGATGTTGCGAGTCAGCAGGCTAATAATGGCAAGCTGAAGTCTCGTAACGATCAACTCTTTGCAGAAATCGACGATCTAAATGGCGGGCAAGAAGCCATTGAGGAACGCGCACGCAACGAACTTGGTATGATAAAGCCTGGCGAAACGTTTTATCGTCTGGTTCCAGAACAGGCAAAGCATAATGGTGGAGCAACTCAGTCTTCTCCAACGCCTTCGTTCTCATCGTCTACGGCACGAAACTAGCCTCGAACATCGTTTTTCGTTCACTCATCATGTCCGTTAGTTTAGTTATGTCATTGGACCTAACGTCATATCCATGATCTTCATTACAATAATCTTGATAAGAACAAACTGATAAGTATGAGTGATCCTGACGTGTCTACACTCCTCCCCATTGTTGCCGTTGTACCGGCGGCAGGCGTTGGCAGCCGAATGCGTTCGGCCTTCCCTAAGCAGTATTTGACCATTACGGGAAAAACGATCCTTGAGCATTCGATCGCGGCGTTACTATGTCATGCCGAGGTTGAGCGGGTGATTGTTTCTATCAGCCCCGACGATGGCTATTTTAACGATCTGCCGTTAGCCAACGATCCTCGCATTCAGGTTGTCTTTGGCGGCGCCCAACGCGCAGATTCGGTTTTTGCCGGTTTGAAAGCGGCGACGGATGCCGCATGGGTATTGGTACATGACGCTGCTCGCCCATGTTTACACCAAGAAGATCTCAGCCAGCTGTTGGCGTTGCGCCATACCTCTAAAGTCGGCGGTATTCTTGCCGCACCGGTGCGTGACACCATGAAGCGCGCAGAAGCGGGCGCTGGTTGCGCGATTGCGCACACGGTCGATCGTGAGGCGCTGTGGCATGCGCTGACCCCTCAGTTTTTCCCCCGCGAATTGCTCATGATGTGTCTGGAACGTGCGCTCAATGAAGGCGCTAACGTGACAGATGAGGCATCGGCGTTGGAATATTGTGGTTATCATCCACTGTTGGTGTCTGGCCGTTCTGATAATATCAAAGTGACAAGGCCAGAGGATTTTGCTTTGGCTGAGTTTTATTTATCCCAGCGTACTTAATTGTTTGGTACGTGGTTTTTTTGCACTTGCGATAACTCTACGATGTTTTATTTCATTACCACACTGCCTCCAAAGGAGAATGCTTGATGAGAATTGGCCACGGTTTTGATGTTCATAAATTTGGTGGCGAAGGCCCTCTGATCATTGGCGGCGTGCGTATCCCTTACGAATTTGGTTTGCTGGCGCATTCAGACGGTGACGTTGCCTTGCATGCTGCTACTGACGCGCTGCTTGGCGCCGCTGCGCTGGGCGACATTGGTAAACTTTTCCCCGATACCGATCCTGCGTTTAAAGGTGCGGATAGCCGTGAGCTTCTGCGTGAGGCGTATCGCCGTATTCGCGCGAAAGGATACCGTTTGGGCAATCTCGATATTACGATTATTGCTCAGGCTCCAAAGATGGCGCCGCATATCCCGCAGATGCGCGTGAATTTGGCGGAAGATTTAGAGTGCCATATGGATGACGTCAACGTTAAAGCGACGACCACAGAGAAATTGGGTTTTACCGGCCGCGGTGAAGGCATTGCCTGTGAAGCTGTTGCACTGTTGATTAAGGAGTAACGCGTGGATTTTGATGCACTTCATTATTTGCACGGGCGCCCACGTGGAACGGGGGTTTTAAAAGCGTTCCCAGAAGACTTCTTTGTTTCGGAAGATTTGGGGTTTGAGCCCGACGGCGAAGGTGAGCATCTGCTGGTGCGCATTCGTAAGGAAGGTTGTAACACGCAGTTTGTTGCGGACAATTTGGCTCGCTTTGCCAAAATTCCACAGCGTTCAGTGAGTTATGCTGGCCTAAAAGACCGTCATGCTGTTACCGAGCAGTGGTTCTGCCTACATCTGCCGGGTAAAGAATCACCGGATTTGAGTCAGTTCATCTTGGAAGGCTGCCAAGTGGTGCGCAGTGCGCGCCATTTACGTAAGTTGCGCATTGGAACGTTGAAAGGCAATACGTTCCGCTTGGTGCTGCGCCATATTACCGATCGCGATGATGTCGAGCAGCGTTTGCAGGCCATTGCATCGGAAGGTGCTCCAAACTATTTTGGCGCGCAGCGCTTTGGCCGCGGTGGTAACAATCTGGTTCAGGCCGCAAAATGGTCGCGTAATGAAATTCAGGTTAGAGAGCGACCTAAACGTAGCTTTTATCTGTCTGCAGCCCGTAGTGCGATGTTTAACCAGATCGCTAATAAGCGTTTGGAACAGGGCTCTCAGCGTCAGGTGATGCTGGGCGATGCCATGCAGTTAACGGGTCGTGGTAGTTGGTTTGTGGCGAATGCCGAAGAGCTAGATAGTCTACAGCAGCGAACAGACAGCGGTGAGCTACAAATTACGGCAGCGTTGCCGGGCGATAACGATTTGGGTACGCGTGATTTAGCCGCAGAGTTTGAGCAACAGGCGATTGCCGAATATGGCGATTTACTGGCGCTGGTTAAGCGTGAGCGCGTGGAATCTGCGCGTCGAGCTATGCTGGTCAAACCGCAGGAGATGAGCTGGTCTTGGTGGGACGATGCTACGGTAGAAGTTGAGTTTGCGCTTCCAGCAGGCAGCTTTGCTACCAGTATCGTGCGTGAGTTATTTAATCAGGAAAACCCTAATGCGGATCTTGCTGAGTAACGATGACGGCGTGATGGCTCCGGGCCTGCAAACGTTGGCGGCAGCGCTGCGTGAGTTTGCTCAGGTGCAGGTCGTTGCCCCCAATCGTAATCGCAGCGCTTCTTCAAATTCATTAACGCTCGAGTCGCCGCTTCGTATTGATACTTTGGCGAACGGTGATATTAGCGTGATCGACGGTACGCCGACCGACTGCGTTTATCTGGGCGTGAATGCTTTAATGCGGCCTCATCCAGAAATTGTCGTATCGGGTATCAATGCGGGGCCTAATCTGGGTGACGATGTGATTTACTCGGGAACCGTGGCCGCGGCAATGGAAGGGCGACACTTAGGTTTTCCTGCGCTGGCGGTTTCACTTGATGGTTTCCAGCATTATGATACGGCGGCTCAGGTTACATGTCGCCTGCTGAAGGCATTGGCCGCGCACCCTTTACGCACGGGGCGCATTCTCAATGTGAACGTACCTGATTTGCCTTTGTCACAGATTAAAGGCATTAAAGTGACGCGCTGTGGTAGCCGGCATCCGGCTGATAAGGTGATTCATCAGCATGATCCACGTGGCCGCGATCTGTACTGGATTGGGCCTCCGGGCGCGAAACACGATGCAGGGCCTGATACTGATTTTGCCGCCGTCGAGCAAGGTTACGTATCTATTACGCCGTTGCAGGTGGACTTAACGGCGTATCACGCGCAGGATTTGCTTTCTTCGTGGCTTGAACAGACTAAGGTCGGTGAGGAATGGTAGATAGACGTGTGCTGACCTTATTGCAGCAGTTGATGCAGCAAGGGATCGGTGATGAGCGGGTGCTGAAAGCCATGGCTGAAGTTCCGCGTGAAAAATTCATTGATGAGGCCATGTCTCACAAGGCCTACGACAATACGGCCTTACCGATAGGCTTAGGCCAAACTATCTCTCAACCCTATATGGTTGCGCGTATGACGGAGTTGCTCCGCGTTGGGCCAGAGTCTAAGGTGCTAGAAATTGGCACCGGTTCTGGCTACCAAACTGCGGTACTGGCACATCTCGTACATCACGTATTCTCGGTTGAGCGGATTAAAAGCCTTCAGTGGCAGGCTAAAAGACGCCTTAAGCAGCTGGATTTACACAATGTGTCCACCCGCCACGGTGACGGTTGGCAAGGATGGGCATCGCGCGGGCCATTTGACGCAATTATTGTTACCGCTGCGCCGCCGGAAATCCCTGAGGCATTGCTAACACAGTTAGCCGATGGTGGACGCTTGGTTCTGCCAGTAGGTGAATTTGATAAAACTCAGCAGCTACGCTGTGTTCAGCGGCGTGGAAATGATTTCTCCGTTGAGTCGATTGAACCCGTGAGATTTGTGCCACTCGTTCAGGGTGAGTTAGCCTGATTTTTTCAGCCATGCCCCCTATTTTTTATCGTCGGGCATCGGCTATGTTTTGTGCATCAAGGCGAGTAATCGAGAACATATCTGCTATGTTAAATCTACATAACGATTTTTCTTATTGATTCGCATTTGACCCGCACTCTGTTTTTAGTGTCCAATTCATTACTTATTGCCGTATATGATTGGAAACTAAATGCAGCAGGTGAGGCTTTTGATCGTGACCTTGCCTGATTTTTTGTCTTGTTTTGTATTTCTTCGCTAACCCAATGGTTGGGCTAGCGGGTTCAGAGCGCGTAAAGTTCTGGTTACTTGAGGCTGTGGCTATCGGTAATTCAGACGGATAAGAGACTGAATATGTTGGATATCGCTGATTTTGCTGTCATGGGGGAAGCATGAGCATGGGAAGCCCGATGATGAAGTGGCGCCAGGTAGCGGCGTGTACTTTGATTACGTTATGGTTAGCTGGTTGTTCGTCAGATAATAGTTCTGCGCCGATAAGTTCGGTAAATGGCGGCGGCAATGGCCGTATGCTGTCAAATGGTGGAAATACCAGCATGGCCCAGTCCGGTGACGGCGGACGCATTGTATACAATCGTAGCTATCAGAATATTCCGAAGGGAAGCTATAACGGCGGCACTTATACCGTAAAACGCGGCGATACACTTTTTTATATCGCTTGGATCTCAGGAAATGACTTCCGCGATCTTGCAGAGAAAAACAACATTCCTGCGCCGTACAGCCTCAATGTTGGCCAAACAATCAAATTAGACGCCAACAGCAACAGCGGTGGAATGCTTGCTGCTAATGATGGAACCAGCGGAGTCCCTACGCAACCATCAAGTGGTCAAATTAAGAGCACAGGTGTTGATTCTCAATCAACCACAGCGTATTCTGACAATTCGGGTAAACAGAATGTTGGCAAAATGTTGCCTGCATCTACGGCTACAGCGGCGACAACGACTGCTGCAGCAACAGTTCCGAACTCGTCAGCCAGTAGCGTAAGCAGCAGTGCTCCAGTTGGAACCTGGCGCTGGCCTACTGACGGTAAAATTATCGATAACTTCTCTTCTGCCGAAGGTGGAAATAAAGGCGTCGATATTGCGGGTTCACGCGGCCAGTCGGTGGTCGCCACGGCTGATGGTCGTGTGGTATACGCCGGCAACGCGCTGCGTGGTTACGGAAATCTGATCATCATTAAACATAATGATGACTACCTGAGCGCCTATGCCCATAACGACACGATGCTGGTCCGGGAACAACAAGAGGTTAAGGCGGGTCAAAAAATTGCAACCATGGGGAGCACCGGAACCAGCTCAGTAAGATTGCACTTTGAAATTCGTTACAAGGGGAAATCCGTAAACCCGCTGCGCTACTTGCCGCAGCGATAGTCGGGGCAGAATCGCTGTATTCTGCCCGCAATATCACGGGTAGGGTACAGCTATGAGCCAGAATACGCTGAAAGTTAACGAGTTAAATGAAGAAGTAGACTTCGATGAGAACGGAGAAGAAGCGTTTGACGAGAAGGTGCTCGTTGAAGAACCCACCGAGGTTGATTCATCCGATGAACTGATGGCACAAGCCGTTTCACAACGTGTACTTGATGCTACTCAGCTTTACTTGGGCGAAATCGGTTACTCTCCGCTACTAACAGCAGAAGAAGAAGTCTTTTTTGCACGATGAGCGTTACGCGGAGACGAAGCGTCTCGTCGTAGAATGATTGAAAGTAACCTGCGTCTGGTGGTTAAAATCGCCCGTCGCTATAGCAATCGCGGCCTAGCGCTGTTAGATCTGATCGAAGAAGGCAATTTAGGTTTAATCCGTGCCGTCGAGAAGTTCGACCCAGAGCGTGGCTTCCGTTTCTCTACCTATGCAACATGGTGGATCCGCCAAACGATTGAGCGGGCTATCATGAATCAGACGCGAACGATCCGTTTGCCGATTCATATTGTCAAAGAGTTGAACGTTTATCTGCGAACCGCACGTGAGCTTTCACACAAACTGGATCATGAACCGAGCGCGGAAGAGATTGCTGAGCAGTTAGATCGTCCGGTCACTGACGTTAGCCGTATGCTGCGCTTAAACGAGCGTATTACTTCAGTGGATACTCCGCTGGGGGGCGATTCAGAGAAGGCCTTACTGGATATTCTCACCGATGAGAATGAAAGCGGCCCGGAAGATACCACGCAAAGCGATGACATGAAGCAGAGTATTGTTAAGTGGCTGTTTGAGCTTAACGCGAAACAACGTGAAGTTTTGGCGCGTCGTTTTGGTCTGCTGGGTTATGAAGCCGCTACCTTGGAAGATGTGGGGCGCGAAATCGGTTTAACCCGAGAGCGTGTGCGTCAAATTCAAGTTGAAGGTTTGCGTCGTCTGCGTGAAATTCTGCAAGGACAGGGATTGAGCATTGAGGCTCTATTCCGCGAATAAGACTTTCGATAATGCATAAAATAAAAAGGTGAAGCTTTGCGGCTTCACCTTTTTTTATGCTTCAAGTTTAGAGTTTAAACCATGCCTTTTAGGCGATAGAGCCAATCCAATGCCTGACGCGGCGTGAGTGTATCGGGATCGAGCGTTTCCAGAGCTTCTACGGCAGGAGAGGCTTCAGGTTCAGCCAGAAGCTGAAGCTGTGATCCGTCAATTTGGCTATTGCCGGTTTGCGCTGACAAGGTTTCCAGCTCTTTGAGTTTTTGTCTTGCACGCTTAATGACATCCCGAGGAACGCCCGCCAGTGCGGCAACGGCAAGGCCATAGCTTTTACTGGCCGCGCCATCTTGTACACTGTGCATAAAGGCAATGGTGTCACCATGCTCAAGGGCATCGAGATGGACGTTGTACACGCCTTCCAGTTTTTCTGGCAGCGTGGTTAATTCGAAGTAATGCGTGGCGAATAACGTCATGGCCTTGATGCGGCTGGCCAGATTCTCGGCACAGGCCCATGCCAGCGATAAGCCGTCATAGGTTGATGTCCCGCGACCAATTTCATCCATCAGCACCAGACTGTTTTCCGTGGCGTTATGCAAGATATTGGCGGTTTCGGTCATCTCAACCATGAAGGTGGAACGGCCAGAGGCCAAATCGTCGGCTGCGCCCACGCGGGTGAATATACGGTCGACAGGCCCAATCACAGCTTTTTCTGCGGGAACAAAACTACCAATGTGCGCCATCAGCACAATGAGCGCGGCTTGACGCATATAGGTGCTTTTACCGCCCATATTCGGGCCAGTGATCACTAGCATGCGGCGCTGTGGGGAAAGTGACAGCGGGTTAGCAATGAAAGGTTCTTTGAGCACTTGCTCAACGACGGGATGGCGTCCGCCAACAATTTTAATTCCGGGCTTATCGCTGAGCTCTGGACGGACATAGTTTAGCGTTTCAGCGCGTTCGGCCAAATTGCTCAACACATCCAGTTCGGCCAGCGCGTTGGCGCTTTGCTGTAGATCGGCCAGATGCGGTAACAGCATGTCGAACAGTTCTTCATAGAGACGCTTTTCTAGCGCCAATGCTTTGCCTTTTGATGTCAGAACTTTGTCTTCATACTCTTTTAATTCAGGGATGATATAGCGTTCTGCATTTTTTAAGGTCTGGCGACGGACATAGTGAATCGGGACTAAATGGCTTTGGCCACGGCTGACCTGAATGTAATAGCCATGCACGCCGTTGAAACCAACTTTCAAGGTGTCTAAACCGAGTTTTTCGCGTTCGCGAATTTCTAAACGATCGAGATAGTCAGTAGCCCCATCGGCTAGCGCGCGCCATTCGTCTAGCTCTTCATTGTAGCCCGGCGCGATGACCCCACCGTCGCGAACCAGAACGGGAGGCGTTTCTACCACCGCTCTTTCCAGCAATTCTTTCAGCTCATCAAACTGACCGGAATTTTTCGCCAGCGTCGCAATGTGAGGCGTAGCATGGTCGCCGATGAGTGCCTGAATTTCAGGTAGCTGCTGGAACGCATAGCGCATGCGCGCAAGGTCACGTGGGCGAGCGGTACGTAGAGCTAAACGCGCAAGAATTCGTTCAAGATCGCCGACCTGACGCAGTAGCGGTTGAAGATCTTCAACCAGAGGCTGAAGGGCTTCGATAGCCTGTTGACGATTATTGAGCGCTTTGTGATCGCGGCTCGGCATATGCACCCAGCGTTTGAGCATACGGCTGCCCATTGGTGTGACGGTGCAATCCAAAATAGCGGCCAGCGTATTTTCAACCCCGCCCGATAGGTTCTGTGTGAGCTCTAAATTTCGGCGGGTAGCGGCATCCATAATAATGCCGTCTTGCTGGCGCTCGATGGTAATACCACGAATGTGAGGCAGCGTGGTTCGCTGCGTATCCTTCACATATTGCAGCAAACAGCCAGCCGCACGCAGCGCCTGTGTAGATTGCTCTACGCCGAAGCCATTGAGATCGCGGGTACCAAACTGGAGGTTCAGCTGTTGCCGAGCGGTGTCTAACTCAAATTCCCAAAGCGGACGGCGACGCAGGCCACGGCGGTTTTCAATCAACGGCATAGAGCCAAAATCTTCGGGGTAAAGCAGCTCTGCCGGATTAGTACGTTGGAGTTCTGCTGCCATGGTTTCGAGATCGGCTGGTTCGGCAACGTGAAAACGGCCAGAGCTAATATCGAGAGTCGCAAAGCCAAAGCCGCGCGCATCCTGCCAGATTGCGGCTAGTAGGTTATCCTGACGCTCTTTAAGCAGCGCTTCATCGCTGATGGTACCCGGCGTGACGATACGAACCACTTTGCGTTCGACAGGCCCTTTAGTGGTTGCCGGATCGCCAATTTGTTCACAAATAGCGACGGATTCACCTAGCTGTACCAGCTTTGCGAGATAGTTTTCAACGGCATGATGCGGAATACCGGCCATGGGAATCGGCTCTCCGGCAGAGGCTCCGCGCTTGGTTAGCGAAATATCCATGAGCTGAGAGGCGCGTTTGGCATCATCATAAAATAGCTCGTAGAAGTCACCCATACGATAGAACAGCAGGATATCAGGATGCTGTGCTTTCAGTTTTAAGTACTGCTGCATCATGGGGGTGTGTGAGTCTAGGTTTGTCATGTCGCTCATAGAATTTCTATATCTAATATATTGAATTTTAAGATTGTCGTGATTTTTTAGATTCTGTTTAAGCATCACGAAATCGTTTGGAGAAGCAGTCATCCAGAACGATTTTTTAGGGCACTATACTAACGTAGGGATCTGCAAACTGACATAGTTAATATCTGGAAGTGCTTCGCAAGTTTGGTATGCAATAGGTGTGCTGGTTTACAGATAAAAAAAGCCCACCATACAGGTGGGCTGTGTCTTCAACTAGGGACTTAGGAACAAGGCTTAGAAGCTATATTTAATCCCTAACATCCCAGACGTATCGTTATAGCCGGCATCGCCAATTTGCTGGGCAATATTTATCCAGCCGCTGGTGCGTTGACTGAATTGCCCTTCAATACCGACTTTGACCTCACCAATGTTGCGTGCACCGTCTTGGGACAGTTTGACATTATTCATCTCTACGCCGAACCGCTGGGTATTATGGATCCAGTTAACCTCAGCGAAGGGTTCGAAAGTACGATCTTTATTGTCATCCTGCGTTGCATTGCCCTGCATATAGGCCCGAACGCCAAGTCGGGTTTGCAGATTGTTGTTGCCCGTGCTGTCTACTCGGGTGCCGTTTCTTTCAATGTGACGATCCGCTTTGACACCCATCCACGTTAGCTGTGCTTTAGGCTGAATAAACACTTTGCGGCGTTCGCTTTCACGCACTTTGAAGGTATATCCACTTTCCACAGATCCGGTGAAACCGCTAGAATCATAGGATTCTGATGGTAAATCATCACCGTTTACCGAGTTTTTAAACCAGTTGTACAGCAACCAGGTATCAACATAGAGTCCTGTCTTATCTGCATCGTTGTTATACCAAGTACCGTAAGCGCCGACGGAATAGCCATCAATGCTTGAACGCGAGTCATGGCGTGATTTATTCGAGTGGGTATGACTTTTCGCGTTGGCATAGCCAGCCATCAGGCCAAGGTGCCAACGATCCAAACCATCCGTACTCCACTGCGCGATATCACCGCCTAATTGCATAACGTAGCGGTTGGTGCTGGTTTTCAATTGCCCACTGCTGTCTTTAAAGTTATTACGCCCACCGATCTGGCGTAGCCACATGCTGGTCACTTTTTCTTCACCGGTTAATACGTCGGTATATTGGGTTTCCCCTAAGCGATCGTGCAATCGGGTCGTGAATAAAGTATTTCCTGCTGCATGGTTAGCAATGTAGCTACCTGCTTCAGGGCGTACGACCAGATCTTTCGGCTTGTTGGGGACTACCGGTGGTTCAGGTTCTTTAGGGTCAACAACCGGAGGCTCGGGCTCTTCAGGCGGTTCAACGACCGGAGGCTCGGGCTCTTCAGGCGGTTCAACGACCGGAGGCTCGGGCTCTTCAGGCGGTTCAACAACCGGAGGCTCAGGCTCTTCAGGCGGTTCAACAACCGGAGGCTCAGGCTCTTCAGGCGGTTCAACAACCGGAGGCTCAGGCTCTTCAGGTGGTTCAACGACCGGAGGCTCGGGCTCTTCAGGCGGTTCAACAACCGGAGGCTCAGGCTCTTCAGGTGGTTCAACGACCGGAGGCTCAGGCTCTTCAGGCGGTTCAACAACCGGAGGCTCGGGCTCTTCAGGTGGTTCAACGACCGGAGGCTCGGGCTCTTCAGGCGGTTCAACAACCGGAGGCTCAGGCTCTTCAGGTGGTTCAACGACCGGAGGCTCGGGCTCATCAGGTGGTTCAACGACCGGAGGCTCAGGCTCTTCAGGCGGAAGTTTGGAAATCAAATACCAGTCATTTAGCGCTGACTGCGTTGGATCATAAGCGGTTGGCGGCGTGTAAGATGAATCACCGCGCTGTAAATAATAGTCATACAGGCCTGCGACAATACGCCCTTGCTGAACGAATTGGCCGCTAGAATCACCTTGAACTTCAATGAGTTTAATCCCGTTGGTGGTCAGTGCGCCTATGCCGCCCGCGTTATTCACCGCAACATAAGTGGAGCCAGTGGTATCACCGGTAACAATGAGTTTGTCGGTCGGGGAGTTATCATCGCCTAACTGGGTATTCATAACCAATAGGCCGCCATCGCCGTGGTAGTTGCCCGTGACGGTTAAAGTTTTGAATGTTGGATCTGCATCGCTGTGGGCAAAGTTGATTTGGCTGCCTGTATTTAGCGTGAGCGCACTCACCGAGGAGTCGCCGTCCATATTCCATGAGGCATTGGTCAGTGCTACGCGGCTTTCACCGAGGCTGCTTTGATAGGCTGCACCGTTCCAAACTGAACCGTCGGTTAGGTTCAAATCGATAAGGCTGCCCGTGCCTTCTGCGTTGATGTCACCGTCAATATTATATTTACCGCCGGTGGAGCCATCGATGGTGCCTCCGGCTGCATAGAGTGCGTAGCTACCGTCTGTTTGACGACCTGCGGTGGCCACATTGAGCCCGCCCTCTAAAGTGACGAGGCCAGCTGCCGTGCTGTAAATTCCGTGAGTTGTATTGGCGCTATTCACCTGAATAGACGAGCCATCGCCCAGCGTCACCTCTGGTGATGTATATCGAGCATTGTATAAACGTGCATATATACCGTGTGCGCCATCACCGTTTGTAATGATAGACGACGCACCACCTACAGCGGCTTTACCTGAATATGCATAGATACCATAGGCCGCATTGCCCGTGGTTATGATGTTGGTCTGGCCTAACGCTACGTTGCCATCGTAATAGCTGTAGATACCGTAGGCATCAGTATTGCTTGTTGTAATTGTATTATTGCTGCCACCTGTCACTTCGCCCTTATTGAAACTATAAATGCCAGATGCTTTACTCCCTATAGTCGTAATGGTCATGCCGTCATCAACCAGAATTTTTGCTGAGCTGGTAGCATAAAGTGCGTGAGCCGAGGTGCCTTCGGTACTGAGTAGGGCATTTTTACCTAATTCTATTTGGCTGGATGATGCCGCATAAGCAGAGTAAGCGCTGCTGCCGAAGGTGCTAAGTTGAGCATCATTGCCGATTTTAATGCTGGATCCTGATTGAGCGGTACGGATAGCGTTGGAACTATCGCCATGGCTGATGATTGTTGCACCATCGCCAACGGTTACGTTGTTTGCGGCAAGCGTTCCGTCTCTAAAGGCTGATACGGATATTCCGTGCCCAGAGCGACCCCATGTTTCAATATGCGCATTTTTGCCCACATAAACATTCGCTGAACCAAGCCCGCCAGTACCGTTTGTAAAACTATAGGATGTATAGCCAGTGTTGATAGCGTCGCCAGATGACCCTTTGGCATAAATTTTGGCGTTATCGCCAATAATGACGAACATAGGGTTATCAGGTGTGCTCGCATTACCGTGAGTACGGATGGTGTCGTAGTCGGTACCGTCAGAAGTTGCCGTGAAATTATCGCCAAAAATAACCCCGATGCTGGCACCTGTCTGAGTATTATTGTTGATCATGACAGTGTGTTTGAAGGCTTCGCCTCCGGGGCCATTTAGCGTCACGTCATCGCCATAGACTCTCACGGGTTCATTAGCCCAGATATAGACGTAGTTAGGGCTGCCCGCGACGGCATTATATTCTGTGTTTGCTGCGTTGGGGATTTTTGCCCGAATGTCGTCTGGTAACGATGAGACCGGCAGCGAATAGGCTGGAATAGAAAAGGCAATCAGCGCAGCTGAAATACAGCTGGCAAGCATTGATATTTTTAACGGGCGTACTTGCTTCATAATTATTCTCCCTTCTTCTTCCATTCAGGAATGCCTCTAACCAGAGAAACCATCCGTGTAAGTAGAATCATCAATAACCCTTAGTTTTATGCCTTCATCCTAACTCAATAAAAATTAATTGGAATTTTAAACTGCCAATATGTGTTATTACAGTTTTTTGTTCTTGTTGTTTGTTTGTATTAATCTTTATTAAGTTTTAAGTTTTGTTTTATTGTGGGGGTTAATTGACGGGAACTTGATGTGATAAGCCTTTTAATGTGAATTTAGCTTTTTAAGTGGTGACGGTCGCAGGAATAAAAATGCCCGAAGGAATTACGGGCATTGGAAAAGTTAAAGATAACTTAATTTATCTAAAGGGACCTTTCATTAGTGATGCTTTCACATATTTCTATTTTGTTTTCACGCAAAATTTTGCATTTAACAACAAAGATTCTCGATATGTCAGAAATATAGCTGCTTACTCTATTGCTTCGATTGACCAAAATATAGTCGTCAGGTTTGCAACTAACATCTTTTGCCTTTAGGAATTCCAATATGTTATTGCGAGCATCCTCGGTGATAGGGCTATAGAGGGAGTTATCCGCAATAAACGTTTTGCACTCACCGACTTTACCAATGTAAATTTCTTTACTTATGGATAGATAGTAAATGGATAACGTCGCAATAAGAATTACAACGACTAGCGCGATGCCTACCAATAACAGCCATTTTTTGCGCCTGCCGCTGATTTTTTTTTTGTAAACTGGATGTTTCTATTGGTTGAACTGGAGGACTATGCGTTCTCTCAGTAATTGACGGTTCTTGCTGAGAATTATTTTCATCTTGCTCACACTTCTCTGCTTCAATTTGTATTTCGCTACGCAGCATAAAACCCATTTTAGGCGCGGTTGTGATGAACTCTTCATCTAGCCCCATGCTTTTTATTAAACGACGTAACTTGCTAACACATTGATTTAAATTACTATCGCTGGATATTAAACCATAATTATCCCATACCTTCTGAAATAGTAGATTTCTACTAACGACTTCACCTTGGTGAGTAAGTAGCAGTAATAATAGTCGCTTAGTGATATTGGATATAAGAATGGGCTCAATATCCGGTTGTTTCACAAAAGATAAAGCGCTGGTGGCTGGTGTAAATAAAATTAGGTCATTAATTTTATAACTTATGTCATCTAACATATTCACCTCGTTAACACCGACTAATGGCATCCCCCGATTGCCAGTGAACAGCTTCATAGTGGTGGTAATTAGTGTGTAAAAAATCGTACCGCGCATGAGCACAGCAGGAAATTGGCTATATTCTTATGAATAAATTGATTTTACTGGCGTAGCCAACCGTTAAGTAAATAATTAGATGTTTTCATAGTGGCTATAAGTCCTCCGTTCCATGGATGAGCGTAGGTCATTTATAGCTTATATCTATTATCAATGGAAATAATATATAACTGAAGGATTTAATGGTATAGCATTTCGTAAATAAGCGTTAAATCAGTTTATTGTTCTGTACTGTTTTGAAAAATAAGATTTTTCTCAATGCTAATTATATTTTGTGAGGTCTTATGTTCAGGCGTGAGAGGGTATAAAAAACATTAATTATGGTGGTCTATGTTTTACGTCTGTTTAGTATCACTGGATGAGATTCCAGTTTTCACCCCCTAGACAACGCGCTAACATATCGGTCACTTTTTCTTGCATTGCGATGGATATTCGATGCGTTATCTAGCTGCGCTCCTGCCTATTGTTGTCTTGCTATCTGCCTGTAGCAGCAAGCCAAAACCCTCTAACGACGTGACTGAAACTACGCCACAAACGGCCAAGGGCGGTTTTTTACTGGATCCTTCCCACTCGGGCCAAGTGCAGATGGGGGATTTTGCCTACGATCCCGCGATGAATCGTTTTGTAGACAAAATGGTCAGCGAGCATGGCTTTGATCGTCAGCAGTTGCACGATGTGTTGGCGCAGACCAAACGTTTGGATTACGTGCTCAAATTGATGGATAGACAAGCACCGACTACGCGCCCGCCTGCGGGGCCTAACGGTGCTTGGCTGCGCTATCGCGGCAAGTTTATTACTCCTGATAACGTACAAAATGGGGTTGTGTTCTGGAATCAATATCAGAATGCCTTGCAGCGTGCTCAGCAGGTATACGGTGTGCCACCAGAAATTATAGTGGGCATTATTGGCGTTGAAACCCGCTGGGGACGCGTCATGGGGAAAACCCGCATTATTGACGCCTTGGCAACTCTGTCGTTCGCCTATCCGCGCCGTGCTGAATATTTCTCTGGTGAGTTAGAAACCTTTTTATTAATGGCGCGTGAAGAGGGCGACGATCCGTTGAACCTGAAGGGGTCATTTGCAGGGGCGATGGGGTATGGTCAATTTATGCCGTCCTCATTTAAGAGCTATGCGGTTGATTTCAACGGCGACGGTCATATCAACTTGTGGGATCCTGAAGATGCCATCGGCAGCGTGGCTAATTACTTTAAGGCGCACGGTTGGCAATCAGGTAAAAAAGTGGCGGTACCGGCCAATGGGCAAGCTCCAACGCTTGAAAATGGCTTTAAAACTAACTACTCCATTACTGCGCTGGCAGAAGCTGGTCTAAGCCCTCAAAGTTCGCTAGATGGATACCAACAGGCGAGCCTGTTGCGTCTTGATATGGGCACTGGCTACCAATATTGGTACGGTCTACCGAATTTCTACACGATTACCCGCTACAACCATAGTACCCACTATGCGATGGCGGTGTGGCAGCTAGGTGAAGCCGTTGGTCAGGCTGCTCGCCAAGGCAGCGTGTTCCAGAATAACTAGCTTTCATCTTATCGCCTCCCTGCAATAGGGAGGCGTTACTATGGTATATAGCAGTCGTCATCCTCTCTCCCTCGATTTATCTAATAAACGTCTATTTTCTAAATCTATCCCAGAGATCTACCAGCACCACCACAACGTTGCAGCCCAATGTTGCTCATAGTGATGAGCATTTTTTATTATCTTGGAATCCATTTCGCATTTCTGATTTTCGACGGCGACATATCAGAGCACATCATCTAAAAGAAAGTGCTAACATCAAAAGCCGATTCTCACCGTACATAGGAAGAATACATGACGGATGATGTGTTACTTGAATTGAGCGCGACGTTGGGAGCTCGCCTAAAGGAAAAAGGCGCCACGTTAACCTGTGCGGAATCTTGCACGGGGGGATTAATCGCCAAAGTGATTACTGATATCAGTGGGAGCTCCGCTTATTTTGAACGCGGTTATGTGACATACAGTAATCAGGCCAAGCATGAAATGCTGGGGGTTACTCTGGAATCGTTGCGATTATATGGCGCCGTCAGTGAAGCCGTTGTGAATGAAATGGCACAGGGCGCACTCCGGGCTGCAAGCGCAGATTTTGCGGTTTCAGTTAGCGGCATTGCGGGGCCAGACGGCGGTTCGGCAGCTAAACCTGCTGGTACCGTGTGGTTTGGTTTTGCGGCTAAAGATGGACGTACATATTCTATTCGTCAATATTTCCCTGGCGGGCGTCTTCAGGTACGCCAACTGGCGGCAGAATTTGCTCTGTGTGTTCTAATTGAAAAATTTCTCTGAACATACTTGATACTGTATGACTATACAGTATAATCAACACCAATTTCAGGTTCGCTATGCATGGAGTAACAGATGGACGAGAACAAACAAAGGGCTCTAGCCGCTGCGTTAGGCCAGATTGAAAAGCAGTTCGGTAAAGGTTCCATTATGCGTCTTGGTGATACCCAGACGTTGGATATTGATTCTGTATCTACAGGTTCTCTGAGTCTGGACGTTGCTCTGGGCATTGGTGGTTTGCCGATGGGCCGTGTGGTTGAAATTTTCGGGCCAGAATCTTCCGGTAAAACCACGCTGACGCTGTCGGTTATTGCCAGTGCACAGGCTGCGGGCAAAACTTGTGCGTTCATCGATGCTGAGCATGCGCTGGACCCAATCTACGCCGGTAAGTTAGGTGTGCAAGTTGATGATTTGCTGATCTCTCAGCCAGATACCGGCGAACAGGCATTAGAAATTTGTGATGCTCTGGTGCGTTCAGGCGCGGTTGACGTTATCGTTGTGGACTCCGTTGCTGCACTGACGCCAAAAGCAGAAATTGAAGGCGAGATGGGCGATTCCCATGTCGGCTTGCAAGCGCGTCTGATGTCTCAGGCGCTGCGTAAACTGACCGCTAATATCAAGAACGCGAACTGCTTGGTTATCTTTATCAACCAGATCCGTATGAAAATCGGCGTCATGTTTGGTAACCCAGAAACCACTACCGGTGGTAATGCGCTGAAGTTCTACTCTTCTGTTCGCTTGGATATCCGTCGTATCGGCGCGATTAAAGATGGCGATGAAGTTGTCGGTAACGAAACACGCGTGAAAGTGGTTAAAAACAAAGTTGCACCTCCATTCCGTCAGGCTGAATTCCAGATCCTTTACGGCGCGGGTATTTCTAAAGAAAGCGAACTGATCGATCTGGGTGTTAAGCATAAGCTGGTTGATAAATCCGGTGCTTGGTATGCCTATAACGGCGACAAGATTGGTCAGGGTAAATCAAACTCCATGAAATACTTGCAGGAAAACCCGGCTATTCGTGCCGAGTTAGATACCAAACTGCGTGAAATGTTGTTGAGCCACGCAGCCGCAGAGAACGCAAACCATAAGCCTTCAGCTGATGAAGAGCTGTTGGAAGACGACGCGTAATCACGCGCCGTGCTGGAGAATATACCCGCAATGCGGGTATAGAGTACCGCCTCGAGGAACGACTGAGTGACTGAAACACTGAATCGGGCGATGCGGTTACTTGCTCAACGCGATCACAGCGAAACTGAATTGCGCCGCAAACTTGCGGCGCAAGACGTTTCTGAAGAGGACGTTGAACAAGCCATCGCTTATTGCCATGAGCATAACTGGCTAGATGATCGTCGGTTTGCTGAGCGATATCTCGTGATGCGCAGCCAAAAAGGCTATGGCGTACAGCGAATTCAGCAAGAATTAGGCATGAAAGGTATTGCTCGCGATCTTATCCATGACGCTTTTGCGTCGTCAGATATTGATTGGAGTGCATTAGCAAAACAAACTGCGCATCGTAAGTTTGGTCAAACTCTCCCCCAAGAATGGAAAGAAAAAGCGAAGGTGCAGCGATTTTTATTGTACCGAGGCTTCTTTCAGGAAGAAATTTACGCTGTTTTCTCCAATTTGTCGGATTGAATGCACGCGGGATTTTACTTCCCAGTGAAGAAAATTTATCTTATTCCCACTTTATGTTTGTGCGCGGCCGACTTGCAGTCAATTGCGAGAGGGTCTGTTCACTACAGTTCTTTTAGCCTGACTCCGGGACAATTATGAGCAAGAGTACCGCTGAGATCCGTCAAGCGTTTCTCGATTTCTACCATAGCAAAGGACACCAGATCGTAGAGAGTAGTTCTCTGGTTCCGAATAACGACCCTACGTTGTTATTCACCAATGCGGGTATGAACCAATTCAAGGATGTTTTCCTCGGCATCGATAAACGCAACTACAGCCGTGCAACAACGTCTCAACGTTGTGTGCGTGCAGGTGGTAAACATAACGATTTAGAAAACGTCGGTTATACCGCACGTCACCATACATTTTTCGAAATGCTGGGTAACTTCAGCTTCGGTGACTATTTCAAGCACGACGCTATCCAGTTTGCATGGGAGCTGTTGACCGGTGAAAACTGGTTCAACCTGCCAAAAGAAAAACTGTGGGTGACCGTGTACGAAACCGACGATGAAGCCTTCAATATTTGGGCTGACGAAGTTGGCGTGCCACGCGAACGTATTATTCGCATTGGCGACAACAAGGGGGCTCCTTTTGCTTCAGATAACTTCTGGCAAATGGGGGATACCGGTCCTTGTGGTCCATGCACCGAGATTTTCTACGATCACGGTGACCACATCTGGGGTGGCCCTCCAGGAAGCGCTGAAGAAGATGGCGATCGCTATATTGAGATCTGGAACATCGTCTTCATGCAGTTCAACCGTCAGTCTGATGGCACCATGCTGCCGTTGCCAAAACCATCTGTTGATACCGGTATGGGATTGGAGCGTATTGCGGCCGTTCTGCAACACGTGAATTCCAACTATGACATCGACCTGTTCCGCACGCTGATTGCCGAAACGGCAAAAGTAACCGGTGCAACCGATCTGTCTAGCAAGTCACTGCGTGTTATTGCCGACCATATTCGTTCTTGTGCGTTCTTGGTTTCTGACGGCGTACTGCCTTCTAACGAAGGCCGTGGCTATGTTCTGCGTCGTATTATCCGTCGTGCTGTGCGCCACGGAAATATGGTGGGGGCAAAAGAGACCTTCTTCTATAAGCTGGTTGCCCCACTGATTGATGTGATGGGCTCCGCCGCTGATGAGCTGAAACGCCAACAGTCGATGGTTGAACAGGTTTTGAAAACTGAAGAAGAACAGTTTGCTCGTACGCTAGAACGCGGTTTAGCGTTGTTGGATGATGAGCTATCAAAACTGACCGGCGATACGCTGGATGGTGATACGGCTTTCCGTCTGTACGATACCTACGGTTTCCCACTGGATTTGACCGCTGACGTTTGCCGTGAGCGTAATTTGAAAGTCGATGAGATTGGCTTTGAACGTGCAATGGAAGAGCAGCGCCGTCGTGCGCGTGAATCTAGCGGCTTCGGTGCAGACTATAACAGCATGATCCGTGTTGATGGTGCCTCTAAGTTCTCTGGTTATGATCATAACCAGCAGCGTTCAAGCGTGACGGCATTGTTCCGTGACGGTCAGGCGGTTGACGTTCTGAACGCTGGCGAAGAAGGTGTGGTTATTCTAAACGAAACCCCATTCTATGCTGAATCCGGCGGTCAGGTCGGCGATAAAGGCGAGCTGACAGCGCAAGGCGTGAGCTTTGTTGTAACCGATACTCAGAAGTATGGCCAAGCGATTGGACATCAGGGGAAAGTAGCACAGGGTTCATTGAAGGTGGGTGGCAGCGTTGAGGCGACGATTGATGAAGCTCGTCGTAGCCGTATTCGTTTGAACCACTCTGCAACGCACTTACTGCATGCTGCTTTGCGTCAGGTGCTGGGCGATCATGTTTCCCAGAAAGGCTCATTGGTGAGCGATCGTAACCTGCGTTTCGATTTCTCTCATTTTGAAGCTATGAAACCTGAACAGATTCGTCAGGTTGAAGATATCGTCAACGCTCAGGTTCGCCGCAATCTGCCAATCGAGACCAACATCATGGATCTCGATGAAGCAAAAGCGAAAGGCGCGATGGCATTGTTTGGTGAGAAATACGATGAAAGCGTTCGTGTATTAAGCATGGGTGATTTCTCCACCGAGCTGTGTGGCGGTACGCATGCGCGTCAGACTGGGGATATCGGTTTGTTCCGTATCACTTCTGAAGCGGGCACCGCGGCTGGCGTGCGTCGTATCGAAGCCGTAACAGGCGAAGGTGCGATTGCGGTTATGCATCAGGACGCTGACGCTTTACGTGAAGCTGCATCGTTAGTGAAGAGTGATGCTCATAGCGTTGCGGATAAAATCCGTGCCGTTATGGATAAAACTCGCCAGTTGGAAAAAGAGCTGCAACAGCTTAAAGATCAGCAGGCTGCTCAGGAGAGTGCATCACTTTCCAGCAAAGCCGTTGATGTGAAAGGCGTGAAGCTTCTGGTAAGCCATCTGGATAACGTAGAAGCCAAAATGCTGCGCACGATGGTTGATGAGCTGAAGAATCAGCTTGGCTCTGGCGTCGTGGTTCTGGCAACGACCGCTGAGGGTAAAGTCAGCTTAGTTGCTGGTGTCACCAAAGACCTCACTGGCAAAGTGAAAGCGGGCGAGCTGATTGGTATGGTTGCTCAGCAGGTTGGCGGTAAAGGCGGTGGACGTCCTGACATGGCGATGGCGGGTGGTAGCGATGCCGCGGCATTACCTCAGGCGCTGGCTGGTGTTGAAGCTTGGGTTGCAGATAAGCTGTAATTTAAGATAGTTCAAAAAACAAACGTCATATCTTATTGTCAGGTATGGCGTTTTTTGTTTTTTAGTTAACGTACTTGTTATAAAAATTACTACGGTGTATACCTTTTGGACTAAACTTGTACATACAGTGTGGACCAGCCTAATCTGCTTACACATTATGAACTTGTTATAGGTTACGTTTTCACAATAGATGATGGATAATGGCGGGGGAAGCTGAGAGACCCGACTCTAATTAATCTTTCAAGGAGCAAAGAATGCTAATTTTGACTCGTCGAGTGGGTGAAACCCTCATGATTGGTGATGAGGTAACGGTCACTGTATTAGGTGTTAAAGGAAA
This sequence comes from Hafnia alvei, assembly GCF_034424155.1. Taxonomy (NCBI): domain Bacteria; kingdom Pseudomonadati; phylum Pseudomonadota; class Gammaproteobacteria; order Enterobacterales; family Hafniaceae; genus Hafnia; species Hafnia alvei. The sequence continues at coordinate 841,263 of NZ_CP139992.1, forward strand.
CCAAGTTCGCATCGGTGTAAATGCTCCGAAAGAGGTTTCTGTCCATCGTGAAGAGATTTACCAACGTATTCAGGCCGAAAAGTCTCAACAGACGACTTACTAATCCTAGTGTAGCGCCTCGTATTATTGCGGGGCGCTAACGCTAAACGGATCATTCGCACTCTAAACTCCCTTCGCTATACCCTCATTTTTCGACTTTCTTTCGTTTTATCTCTTTCCTAGCTGCTTCTTTCCGTTTTTTCTGCTTATCTATTTTTAGATTTTAGCCACACTATATGCCGATTTCGTGATTATTAAATCAACAGCTTGCCTTAAAATCGCGCTTTTTGTCTGTGTTTTACACAAACGAATCAGAGTCTCGAAAAAATGTTTGACTTATAAACCCCAGAAAGTAATATGTGCGCCACGCAGTGCCGATGAGCTTAAACAAAGTTAGTCAGCACGCATCGAAAGATATGCGTAAGGTGAGGTGGCCGAGAGGCTGAAGGCGCTCCCCTGCTAAGGGAGTATGCGGTCAAAAGCTGCATCCGGGGTTCGAATCCCCGCCTCACCGCCATTTTGCACCCATAGCTCAGCTGGATAGAGTACTCGGCTACGAACCGAGCGGTCGGAAGTTCGAATCTTCCTGGGTGCACCATTATTGATTGTGGTGCTAGAAATTTATCAGCGTCGCAATATCAGCAGTATCCTGTGCACCCATAGCTCAGCTGGATAGAGTACTCGGCTACGAACCGAGCGGTCGGAAGTTCGAATCTTCCTGGGTGCACCATATTTCACAATACTTACCGCGAATGCTGAATTGCATAGTGATTAAGTGTTGCCGGTAGCACAAACGATGATAACGTTGCTTTAGCAACGGCCCGTAGGGCGAAACGTTCGCGTTGAGTCATCTTCCTGGGTGCACCATATTTGGTTTCTCTGAGGTAAAATACCTTGTCGTATGATAGTCAGAGAGACTGATGACACTAAGAGAGTGAGGCGCTTGCGCCGAATAACCTCCCAGATATGTCATCTTAAGACCTCGTCATTGACGGGGTTTTTTTTTATCTAAAATCCACCGTGCATAGTATTTTTCGGCAGAATTTTTCCTCATATCCATTGTCTTTTCAATTAATTCCCCCTGAAACTCTCAGAGCGACAACGTAATAGCTTTGCGTTAAAGTAACCTTCCATATATTCACCATCGTTACGGAGCTGCAATCAATGTACGATCGCTTTCAAGGACTGATTTTTGATATGGACGGCACTTTACTCGATACCGAGCCTACGCATCGTCTGGCTTGGCGGCAGGTGCTTTCCCAATATGGAATGACTTACGACGAACATGCGATGGTGGCACTGAATGGCTCCCCAACTTGGCGTATTGCCCAAGTTATTATAGAAAATAACCAAGCGGATATGGATCCACATCATCTTGCTGCATTGAAAACGGCTGCGGTAGAAGCCATGTTACTGGATAGCGTAACGCCGCTTCCGTTGATCGATGTGGTACGAGCCTATAAAGGCAAAAGGCCGATGGCAGTGGGAACCGGAAGTGAACACCGGATGGCAGATGCATTGTTGCGCCATTTGGGATTGCGTGATTGTTTTCAAGCGATTGTCGGTGCCGATGATGTTAAGCGGCATAAGCCAGAACCAGATACATTCTTACGCTGCGCGGAGCTTATCGGCGTAGCGCCTAAAGATTGTGTTGTGTTTGAAGATGCTGATTTTGGCATTCAAGCTGCTCAGAGCGCCAATATGGCGTGGGTTGACGTGCGTAAGTTGTAATGAGTTCTCTCCTGACATTAGGCGCTATGTTTGCCAGTAGTTTCACTAGCGCGACGTTATTGCCGGGAAATTCAGAAATTGTTTTAACTGCCTTGCTGTTAGCGGGGCAGGTTTCTCCGTGGTGGTTAGTGCTGACAGCGATTGTTGGCAATATTCTGGGCGGATTAACAAATGTCATCATTGGTCGTCTGCTGTCGGACATGAAACCGCAGCGGGGGTTACAGCTGTCGTTACGCTGGTTACAACGCTATGGCGCGGTAACATTGTTGCTCAGTTGGGTGCCCATCATTGGTGATTTACTCTGTGTGTTAGCAGGTTGGCTGCGAATGCCGTGGGTACCCGTAGCGCTTTATCTCAGTATCGGGAAAGCGGTGCGTTATGTGGTGTTAGCATGGCTGACGCTGCAGGGTATGTCATGGTGGTCATAAGCGAGAGTGGAAACGCTCAGCGGCAGAACATGAATGCTGGCAGTTATTATTTGATTAGCGGGAGGTCGACTTGATCCCGGACGTATCTAAAGCACTGACTTGGCTGGAGTCGCATCCAGATGCCCTTAACGGAATTCGACGCGGAATTGAGCGTGAAACGCTTCGTGTAACGCCTGAAGGCCAATTGGCCGCTTCTGGTCACCCAGAAATATTGGGTAAAGCGTTGACTCATCCTTGGATAACCACTGACTTTGCCGAGTCTTTGCTGGAGTTTATTACTCCAGTCGATCCCAGCATCGATCATATGCTTTCCTTCTTAACGGATATTCATCGCTATGTAGCGCGTAATTTAGGCTCAGAGCGTATGTGGCCAATGAGTATGCCGTGCTTTATCAATAAAGAAGAAGATATTGTACTGGCACAGTATGGGTCATCAAACGTTGGTCGATTTAAAACGTTGTACCGCGAAGGTTTGAAGAATCGCTACGGTGCGCTGATGCAAACCATTTCTGGCGTGCACTATAATTTCTCGCTGCCCATTGATTTTTGGCGCGCATGGGCTGGCGTTGAAGATGCAGAAAGTGGTAAAGAGCAGATCTCCGCGGGCTATTTCCGCCTGATCCGTAACTATTATCGCTTTGGCTGGGTGATCCCGTATCTGTTTGGTGCCTCACCGGCAATTTGTTCATCGTTCTTGAACGGTCGTGAAACCAATATTCCATTCGAGCGTGATGGGCATATGCTATATCTGCCTTATGCAACCTCGCTGCGTTTGAGTGATTTAGGTTATACCAACAAATCGCAGAACGATTTAGGTATCACGTTCAACAACCTGCCTGATTATGTCACCGCGTTGAAAAAAGCGATTCATACGCCATCACCTGAGTTTGCTAAGCTTGGTGTGAAGGTGGATGGTCATTATCGCCAGCTCAATGCCAATGTTTTGCAGATCGAAAATGAACTCTACGCGCCGATTCGTCCAAAACGAGTGACTAAAGGCGATGAGTCACCGTCCGATGCGCTGTTGCGTGGCGGAATTGAATATATAGAAGTGCGCTCTCTGGATATCAATCCATTTACGGCTATCGGCGTGAATGCTGAGCAGTCACGCTTCTTGGATCTTTTCTTGATTTGGTGTGTACTGGCTGATGCGCCTGAAATGAGCAGTGATGAACTGCTGTGTACGCGTAAAAACTGGAATCGCGTGATCCTTGAAGGGCGTAAGCCTGGCCAAACTATTGGTATTGGCTGTGATACCGAGCGCCAGCCGCTTGCGAAAGTCGGTAAAGAGTTGTTTGCTGATTTGCAGCGCGTTGCTGAAGTATTAGATAGTATCAATGGGAATAAGCAATATCAGCAGGTTTGCACTAAGCTGGTAGCCTGTTTCGAAGATGCTTCATTGACCTATTCTGCTCAGGTACTGGAGCAGATGAAAGAAAAAGGTGTGGGTGGATTTGGTCGTGAATTGTCAGAACGTTATCGCGAACAGTTGAGCTCAGAGCCATTGGAAGTATTAACCGAAGAACAGTTGCAGCAGCAGGTGGAAGCGTCGATTAAACGTCAGGCCGCTATGGAAACTCAGGATTCAATGCCGGGTGCTATGGGGTTTGAGGAGTATCTACACTTACACGCTGGGCGCTAGAAAAGAAAAAGGCCACAATACCTGTGGCCAAAATAGCATCTCTGTAGCAGGGATGATGATAACAAATGCGCGTCTTTCATATATTCAGACTCGCTGAGTTAGAAAAGGTTTCATAAAACCGAAAAAAAATTCATTTTTTTTATGAGGAGGTGACGAAATGCCACTACTGGATAGCTTCACTGTAGACCATACGCGTATGGCGGCACCTGCGGTGCGTGTAGCAAAAAATATGAAAACCCCGCATGGCGACAACATCACGGTCTTCGATTTGCGTTTTTGTCACCCGAACCAAGAGATCTTGCCTGAGCGCGGTATCCATACTCTTGAACATCTATTTGCCGGTTTCATGCGCGATCATCTGAACGGTAACGGCGTGGAGATTATCGATATTTCTCCAATGGGCTGCCGTACCGGGTTCTACATGAGCTTGATTGGTACGCCTGAAGAGTCTCGCGTGGCTAATGCGTGGAAAGCGGCTATGGAAGATGTGCTGAAGGTGACTGACCAGCGTAAAATTCCTGAACTTAATGAATACCAGTGCGGAACCTATTCCATGCACTCATTGCAGGAAGCGCATGAGATTGCTCGCCATATCCTAGAGAAAGGTGTTGGGGTTAACCACAACGACGATCTCGCCCTGCCTAAAGAAAAACTGGCCGAGCTGCATATCTAGTCTCGTTTTCTCTAAACGCAAGACACAAAAAAGGCGCTGAATGCGCCTTTTTTAATGGGGGAATTGGGCTACGAGCTATAGCGCTCGCTGTCCTCATTGGTTTTCTTACGCGCCACTGACGAAACGCGAACCTGTTTAATCATATTGTCTTGCACATCAAGGATTTGGATATGATATTGGCCAATGTTGACGTGAGCGCCTGGCAGTGGAATATCTTCTAATTCTTCAAGCAGCATGCCGTTCATGGTGCGAGGACCATCTGCTGGAAGCGTCCAGTTGAATGCCTTATTGAGCTCACGAATATTGGCGGTTCCATCAACAAGCACAGAGCCATCACTTTGCGGCATAACCTCTTCAGCTAAAGAGGGGGACATCGACGTAGTGAAGTCGCCGACAATTTCCTCGAGGATATCTTCAACGGAAACTAATCCTTTGATATCACCGTATTCATCCACCACGATGCCCATTTTTTCTTTGTTACGCTGGAATTTGAGCAGTTGAACGCTGAGATGAGTACTTTCTGGAATGTAATAAATTTCGTCAGCGGCACGCAGTAAGTTCTCTTTATTGAACTCTTTCTTTTCAATCATCAGGCGGTAGGCTTCGCGCACACGCAGCATGCCAATCGAATCATCAAGTGAGCCGCGGTATAAGACGATGCGTCCGTGTGGTGAATGCGTCAGCTGGCGCAGGATTGATTTCCAGTCATCATTGATATCAATACCGACGATTTCATTGCGCGGCACCATAATGTCGTCGACGGTCACTTTTTCAAGATCCAAAACTGAAATCAGCATGTCCTGATTACGACGTGAAATCTGTGAATTGGATTCGTTCACGATAGACCGAAGTTCATCTTTACTCACTGCGTCGCTTGGATGCGCTGTGGCTCGGATCCCAAACATGCGCAGCAGAATGCGTGTAATGCCGTTTAGAAACCAAACTAACGGCATCATGATTTTTTGCAGCGGCAGCAATAACACACTGCTTGGGAAAGCGACTCTTTCGGGATTGAGCGCGGCAAACGTTTTTGGCAGCACTTCGGCAAACACTAACACCACGAAGGTCAGAACGCCGGTTGCAATAGCTACGCCTGCGTTTCCATACAAACGGATACCGACAATAGTTGCTAAGGCTGAGGCCAAAATATTGACGAGGTTGTTGCCGATGAGCACCAAACTGATGAGGCGATCGGGATGTTTAAGTAGTTTTTCAACACGACGAGCGGAACGTGATCCCTGCTTGGAGAGATGGCGGAGGCGGTAGCGGTTGAGTGTCATCATCCCTGTTTCTGAAGCAGAAAAATAGGCTGAGACAATGACCATAATTACCAGAATGGTAATCAGTGTACCCGTAGAGACGTGCTCCAAGGAGGTGTTCCTTATAACGATTGAACGGTTCACCCCGTGGTATCACGGGGTGAGCGAAAAAGGGAGGGGAGTTAGTTTACCATGACTTCCTGAAGAAGACGGCTGCCAAAATAAGCCATCGTCAGTAAAAATGCGCCCAGCAAGCTGAACCATACGACGCGGCGTCCACGCCAGCCTTCGCGGAAGTGCCCCCACAGTAATAAAACATAGACAAACCATGCCAAAATCGACAGTACGGCTTTATGCACGTTTTCTTTGCTGAATAAGTTATCCATGTACAACATGCCAGTGCACAGGGTGAGTGTGAGTAGCACAACACCGACCTGCGTAATATGAAACATTTTGCGTTCGATGCTCATCAAAGGTGGCATATCGGCGGTAAAGGTGAGTTTTTTGTTTTTCAGCAGATAGTCGAGCAGCGCAAGCTGTAGGGCATAGAGCGCAGCAATGATCAGCGTTGCGTAAGAGAACAGCGCCAGACCAATGTGAATCATCAGAGACGGCGTCGTTTCTAGATGGGTAATGAACTCCCCTGGAACGAAGCTGGCGAGCCCAAGATTAATCAAGGCAAAACTGTATACAATCGGCAGTAAAAACCAGCCACGGTCACGTGAGGCGACAACAGTCATCACAAAACAGATCATCAGGCTTACGATCGAACCAATGTTCAGTAAGCTAAGATTTTGTCCGGTGGTGACATCAAAAACGCGAGCCTGTAGTGCAACGGCGTGGCTGATGAGCGCAATAGCGGCGAACAAAAGCGCCAAGCGGCGATAGGCTCGGTTGTTTTGTACCAGACTCGGAATGATTAAGCCGAGGCTGAGTAAGTAGGAAATCATGGCCAATATGGCAAATGCAGGCATGGTGAATTTGGCATTATCAGAGTGAATTATGAGGCCAGTATAGCGTTAGCCGCGTCACGCTCCAACCAATCCGCGCAGCAAGGAGGAGAAAGGTGCCATCTTCGTGTTATACTCGCCGCCATCTACGTCGTCGCCTTGACGGCCAGTCTTAACGTTGAGCAGAAACAATGTTTGAAAATTTAAGCGATCGATTGTCGCGCTCATTGCGCAACATCAGCGGCCGCGGGCGGCTGACCGAAGAAAATATCAAAGACACATTGCGTGAAGTACGCATGGCATTACTGGAAGCGGACGTTGCGCTGCCGGTAGTCCGTGACTTCATCAATCGTGTTAAAGAAAGTGCCGTAGGGCACGAAGTGAACAAAAGTCTGACCCCAGGGCAAGAGTTCGTCAAAATCGTTAAAAACGAACTGACGAACGCCATGGGCGAAGTGAACACCGAGCTGAATCTCGCCGCACAGCCGCCTGCTGTTGTGTTGATGGCAGGTTTGCAAGGCGCGGGTAAAACAACCAGCGTGGGTAAACTCGGTAAGTTTCTTAAAGAGAAACATAAGAAGAAAGTGTTGGTGGTTTCTGCCGACGTTTATCGCCCAGCGGCGATTAAACAGCTAGAAACCTTGGCTCAGCAAGTGAGCATCGATTTCTTCCCGTCCGATGTTAAAGAGAAGCCAATCGAGATTGTTAGCCGTGCTTTACAGCATGCTAAGCAGAAATTTTATGATGTTCTGATCGTCGATACCGCGGGTCGTTTGCACGTTGACGAAGCGATGATGGACGAGATCAAACAGGTTCATGCCGCGATTAATCCGGTTGAAACGCTGTTTGTTGTTGATGCCATGACCGGTCAGGATGCGGCGAACACCGCCAAAGCCTTTAATGAAGCGCTGCCGTTAACCGGCGTGGTGCTGACAAAGGTCGATGGTGATGCGCGCGGTGGTGCGGCTTTATCTATTCGCCATATCACGGGTAAACCGATCAAGTTCTTGGGCGTGGGTGAAAAGACCGAAGCGCTGGAACCGTTCTACCCAGACCGTGTGGCTTCTCGTATTCTTGGTATGGGTGACGTTCTGTCGCTTATCGAAGATATTGAGAGCAAAGTTGACCGTGCGCAGGCCGAGAAGCTGGCACAGAAACTGAAGAAAGGTGATGGCTTCGATCTCACCGACTTTATGGATCAGCTTAAGCAAATGCGTAACATGGGTGGGATGACCTCAATGCTGGCAAAAATGCCAGGCATGGGGCAACTACCAGAAAACGTTAAATCTCAGATGGATGACAAACTCTTGGTGCGTATGGAAGCGATTATTAGCTCCATGACGCTGAAAGAGCGTGCCAACCCAGAAATTATCAAGGGCTCGCGTAAACGTCGTATCGCGCAGGGTTCTGGTATGCAAGTGCAGGACGTCAACCGTTTACTTAAACAATTTGATGAAATGCAGCGTATGATGAAGAAGATGAAGAAAGGCGGCTTGTCGAAAATGATGCGTGGCATGAAAGGTATGATGCCACCCGGATTCCCTGGTCGTTAATCCCTCCTTTTGCCTATTTTAGCAACTGCAACCGGGGCGTAAGTACGCTTTCGGTTGCTTTTCGCGCCAAAGTGAGTAAAATTTTCGGGCTTTTATGTTCGTTAAGAACAACAGACACCGGACTCCGTTCCTCGATGGGGTCTGGTGTTCTATTAACTAATGAGGATGTTATGGTAACAATTCGTTTAGCTCGTGGCGGCGCTAAAAAGCGTCCGTTCTATCAAGTAGTAGTAACTGACAGCCGTAATGCACGTGACGGCCGTTTCATCGAGCGTGTTGGCTTCTTCAACCCGCTGGCGGCAGGTCAGGCAGAATCTCTGCGTCTGGATCTGGATCGCGTAAACCACTGGGTTGGTTTGGGCGCTACTGTTTCTGATCGCGTTTCTGCGCTGATCAAAGAAGCTAAGAAAGCTGCTTAATCCGTTGCGGTGGTCACAATGAGCAAACAACTTACTAATCCCGTGGTACTCGGGAAACTGGGTTCTTCATATGGTATTCGCGGTTGGCTCAGAGTGTTTTCATCCACCGAAGACGCCGAAAGCATTTTTGAATATCAGCCGTGGTTTATCCAGCAGGCTGGTCAGTGGCAGCATGTCGAGCTAGAAAGCTGGAAGCGCCACAATCAGGATTTGGTTATCAAAATCAAAGGTGTTGATGACCGAGATGCGGCGAATGCGCTAACGAATCGTGAGATCGTAGTGGAAGAGTCGCAATTGCCAGAGCTAGAAGATGGCGATTATTACTGGAAAGACCTTATGGGCTGCCAGGTAGTCACCACTGCTGGATACGAGCTGGGTAAAATCATCGATATGATGGAAACCGGTTCTAATGACGTCATGGTCGTTAAGGCAAACCTGAAAGATGCATTCGGTATCAAGGAGCGGTTGATTCCGTTCCTCGACGGGCAGGTAATCAAGAAAGTCGATCTCACTACTCGCATTGTTGAAGTAGATTGGGATCCTGGTTTTTAACCTCCAATTATTGGAAGGCGTGTAGCATCCGTTGTTGAAAGGGTATGGCGCTATGTGGATTGAGTTATGTGGATCGGTATAGTTAGCTTATTTCCTGAGATGTTCCGCGCAATCACTGATTACGGGGTAACTAGCCGGGCTGTTAAGAATGGCCTGCTAAGCGTGCAGTGCTGGAGTCCACGAGACTTCACGCACGATCGGCATCGTACCGTTGATGACCGTCCTTATGGCGGTGGTCCGGGGATGTTGATGATGGTGCAACCTTTACGGGAAGCTATCCACGCTGCAAAAGCAGCGGCAGGCGAAGGGGCGAAAGTGATTTATCTCTCGCCGCAGGGTCGCAAACTTGACCAGCAAGGTGTTTGCGAGCTGGCAACAAACGAGAAGTTAATTCTGGTTTGTGGTCGGTATGAAGGTATAGATGAGCGTGTAATCCAAACCGAAATTGATGAAGAATGGTCAATCGGAGATTACGTACTTAGCGGTGGTGAGCTTCCTGCTATGACGCTGATTGATTCTGTCTCACGGTTTATTCCGGGAGTTTTGGGTCATCAAGCTTCAGCAGAAGAAGATTCATTTGCCGACGGACTGCTGGATTGTCCGCACTTTACACGCCCTGAAGTGTTAGAAGGCATGGAGGTACCGCCGGTTTTACTGTCGGGAAATCATGCAGAGATTCGTCGCTGGCGCTTGAAGCAGTCGCTGGGCCGTACCTGGCTTAGAAGACCTGAACTTCTAGAAAGCCTAGCTCTGACTGACGAGCAAGCGAAGCTGTTAGCCGAGTTCCGCAAGGAATATCGTCTAGAACAGCAAGACCATGAAGGGAACGTTTAAGCGACTTGTTTATCAAGGCTGAACGACCCGATATATCAGTTTACCTAGGGTAAGAGACATATTATGAGCAACATTATTAAACAGATCGAACAAGAGCAGATGAAGCAAGACGTACCTGCATTCCGTCCAGGTGATTCTCTGGAAGTTAAGGTATGGGTCGTTGAAGGTTCTAAAAAACGTCTGCAGGCATTCGAGGGCGTGGTTATTGCAATCCGTAACCGCGGTCTGCACTCTGCATTCACTGTTCGTAAGATTTCTAACGGCGAAGGTGTTGAGCGTGTATTCCAGACTCATTCACCAGTAATCGACAGCATTACTGTTAAACGTCGTGGTGCCGTTCGTAAAGCTAAACTGTACTACCTGCGTGAGCGTACCGGTAAATCAGCTCGTATCAAAGAGCGTCTGGGCGCTAAAGCGTAAGCAACATCCAAACGTTATTAGTTTTAAAGGGGTTAGCATTGCGCTAGCCCCTTTTTTTATGGCTGTTATCGCATGATTAAATGGCACAAAAAAGCCCGCTGCTAAGCGGGCTTTTTCTATTGAGTCACACAGTTATTTTTACAGATTGTATCGCAGGGTAATCGCTGTAGACGTGTCGGTTTTCTTTGGCGCACTGGCCGGAGGCTCGGTGTTGTACACCACGTTGTATGAAAGACGCAGAGAGAAGTCGTCATTGATCCCAACGTTTAGTGCGGTTTCCGAGTTGACCGTGGTGTCATCGTTGGCCATAACAGAAACACCCTGCGTGAACTGCGTATTTTTGGTGAGCTGGTAAGCGTAGTTGCCTGCCGCATAGGCTAATGCCTGAGTCTCACGCCCACCGCCATGATATTCGTCGTGACGAACACCCGGACCAAATTCTACGCGCAGGTTTTGCGCTGGCGTTGCCAGCACTTGGCGGCCGTAACCTAAGGTTCCCGTTGAGCGGGAATCATAGCCAGCATAGCGGTCGTTAATCCAACTACCTTGACCAAAAATATAGTTGTCAGGGCTAAGGTTATAACGTGAACGAGCACCTGCCTGATATTTCTCTGAAGAACGAGTGTCGCCTGATTTAGTGTTATTTGCTGTTCCCCACAGGCTATAGGCTGTTTCGGGATTAAACCAAGTCATTGTGGTGTTAGCCAGCAGGTTCGAGCTCTCAGAGTTTCCTGATTGAGAGTTATAACCCGCTTGAACATTACCGTCGAAACTCTTCTTCGCCGTTGTTGGATCATCCATCGCGGTGAATAGCGAGGTATCAGCAAAAGCAGCGGAGCTAGTTAAAGCAGACAATATAGACAGGCACAGGGGCATTGCGCGGTATGCGCGTGTAGAAAGCATGATGGTTCCAGTAACGAGATAATGCCAAAGTTGACAAGCGTCACATTATAGCGGGTCGTCTGCTGGCTCAGAATGGGTTCATTTAGCTTATTTTTTGTATTTTCGCCAGCAGGTTATGCTCTTTATTTATATGCGAGCAATAGCCTGTGGAGGAACCGGTATTTGCTGTGGCAAATACCGGTTAGCTGAAAACTACATGAAGGATGTGACGAGCACATAGCCAACGATACAGGAGGTGATTACGCCAATAAAGCCAGGCAGGATAAAGCTATGGTTGATGATGAATTTACCGATTTTGGTGGTGCCGGAACGGTCGAATCCAATACAGGCTAAGTCGCTTGGGTAGGTCGGTAAAACAAAGTAGCCATAAGCCGCTGGGAAGAAGGCAATGAGCATCTTCGGATCGACACCAAGTTGCAGACCCATTGGTGCAATGGCGGTTAAAGCCGCTGCTTGGCTGTTGACGAGCTTAGAAACTAAGAACAGCACCAGAGCATAAGTCCATGGTTGGGACTTCACCACATCCTCGAGAACAAGCTTAAGGTCCTGCATGTGTGCTTGGAAGAACGTATCGCTCATCCATGCCACACCGAATACTGAGAAGATGGCAACCATACCGGCTTTGAATACGGCACCGCTTGAGATATCGGCAGGTTTCACCTTGCAAGCCATTAAGATGATGGCCCCAGCGATGAGCATCATCATCTGGATAACCAGATTCATCGACAATGGCTTCATTACGCCTTTCATTTCATAGGATGGACGTAATTCAGAGAACGCTCCTAGCAGAACTACCACTAAGATTGCGGCGAAAAAGATCCATGTAGACCAGTAGGCGCGTTTGTCGAATTTCTGGTTCAGCAAGGTTTCGCTGTTGCCATAGATAAACTCACGCTGTTTGGGATCGCTGATTTTTGCCTGAAATTCAGGATCCTTATCCAAATCTTTACCACGACGCAGGCTCCACAGGGCAGCCACAATAACGCCACACAGCGAGGCAGGAACGGAGATTGCCAATATTTCTAGAATGCTATAGGCGTGGCCAATTCCGTGAGCGGCACCCAAAATGGAGACGAGGGAGACAACGGCGACAGAGACTGGTGATGCGGTGATTGCCATTTGTGATGCGACCGAGGCCACGGCCATCGGGCGTTCTGGGCGAATACCTTTCTTTAAGGCGATATCGGAGATGATCGGGAACATGGTGTAAACCACGTGGCCGGTACCGCAGAGGAAAGTCAGCGTCCATGTTGTTAATGGCGCTAAAATCGTGATGTGCTGTGGATGTTTGCGCAGCAACCGTTCTGCAAACTGCATCATCACGTTCAGGCCACCTGCGGTTTGTAGTACAGAAGCGCAACCGATGACGGCAAGGATGGTTAGAATAACTTCAACCGGTGGTTTACCGGGTTCAAGGCCGAAAATAAAGGTTAAACAGAAGAGTCCAATCCCACTGATGAGACCGAGTCCCATCCCGCCGTAGCGCGTCCCCAGTAATAAACAAAGAATAATTATCGCAAATTGTAGCGTTATCATAAGTTCCCTTTTAAAAATTAACCCAAAAGTACTAGGGTTAATATCTATGAGCTTTATGTGCTAATCTGCGAATGAGATCTCTGTTTATAAAAACCAGTGAAGCAATTTCAAATAAAATTGATCTAAATAAACATACTGATATATATCCATTCTAGCGTGTTGCTTTTTATTGTTTCCTACTATCGAGGTAGCGTTTTATTTATCCCTTGCTGCCATCTAAGACGTAATTCCGCAATATTTACGGCGCTATCACAGCTGGCAGGGAAAGGCTTTCCTTGTGCTCCCCACTGTTCAATAGCGAAAGATTGGCACAGCTGATGTGCACCATGGTTGTAACCGTCTAAATAGGCGGCCCGCTCAACGTCAGGGTTTCCATACCATTCCGTCAACGCGTCATTATCGCGCACGACTTTCCCCGTGCTAGCATCTTCAAAACCGGCGTTAAACCACATTGAGCCTTTATCCACGCCACCCGGATACTGCGTACAGGCTGAAAGGGCAAGACACAAAATAAAGATATGATTTCTTATCATCACGCACCTTCATTGGGAGAATGATTTGGGGAAAATGAAATAGACCGTCTTTATAGTAAAGTGTATTTATTACGTAATTCCCAAGCGTTCTTTTAAGTTTTTCAGATAGCGGCGGCTGACTGGAATTCTTTTTCCCGTGTGGGTTATCACTTCGGCGGAGCCATTATCCAAAAGCTGAATTTCGCTGAGGCGATCCGCATTGACCATGTATTGACGATGGCAGCGAACAAAGGGCGTTTTTTCTTCCAGCGTTTTGAGCGTGAGTTGCGTATATCCGCTTTGGTGGATCCCTACAACGTGGATACCACTAAGCTCGGATGAGAGGTATTCAACTTCATCGAGCTTGAGCAGGAAGATGCGGTTTAATCCGTGGCAGGGAATGTGCTTAAGTTGGGGTTCACTAAATGGCTGTAAATTTTGTTTTACATTAATGCCTTTTTGCAAGCGTTCCAGCGTCTTGCTCAAACGGCTGTTATCAATTGGCTTAAGCAGATAATCGAAGGCGTGTTTTTCAAATGCCTGAATAGCGTACTCATCAAACGCGGTAACAAAAACGATGTACGGCATGGTATCGGGATCGAGCATAGAGACCAATTCCAAGCCGCTAATGCGTGGCATTTGGATATCAAGAAAGATCACATCCGGCTGGAGTTTATGAATAGCCGGAATCGCTTCCAGCGCGTTGCTGCACTGGGCTATCACCTCAATACTGGCGTGTTTGGTTAATAGCTCATTAAGCTCGTCGCGCGCGGGTTGTTCGTCGTCAACAATGATGACTTTAAGCATGTGTCCTCCATGATGTAACCGCCATTTTATCATGCTTAAACCATCGGCCTTCATGGCAATAGCAAAACTGGGCGTTGCCTCAAATTTTGTTGAGAAGTGTAGTGTAAAGTTTACGGTAATTATTTCTTTACACTAATGGGTTGAAAACTTTACATGGCATGATATGGTGTTTCTCAGACGCACTCACGCAAGCAGTAAAGATTCAAATCATCACGAGCGTCATCACTCAATTAAGGGCAGGTACTATCATGATTATGCAAAAAGACGCATTAAATAACGTGCACATTAGCGACGAACAAATACTGATCACGCCAGAAGAATTAAAAAATCGCTTTCCACTGAGTTCACTGCTGCAAGAACAGGTCGCGGCTTCTCGTCAGGACATTGCGAATATTTTGGAAGGTAAAGATCATCGTCTGTTGGTTGTTTGTGGCCCTTGTTCTATTCATGATACTGATGCTGCTCTTGATTATGCCCGTCGTTTGCAGTCCATCTCAGCTGAGTTGCGTGACCAGCTGTACATCGTGATGCGCGTGTACTTTGAAAAACCAAGAACGACTGTGGGCTGGAAAGGCTTGATTAACGATCCTCACATGGACGGCTCGTTTGACGTTGAAGCTGGTTTTATCAAAGCACGTGAACTGCTCTTGAACTTGGTTGAAATGGGGCTGCCATTGGCAACTGAAGCATTAGACCCTAACTCACCACAGTTTTTAGGCGATCTATTTAGCTGGTCGGCGATTGGTGCCCGCACCACGGAATCACAAACACACCGCGAAATGGCCTCTGGGCTGTCGATGCCGGTTGGCTTTAAAAATGGTACCGACGGTAGCTTGGGAACCGCTATCAATGCAATGAAAGCGGCTTCTATGACGCACCGTTTTGTTGGGATCAACCAATCAGGACAGGTTTGTTTACTGCAAACTCAGGGTAACCCACATGGCCATGTCATTTTGCGCGGTGGTAAAACGCCAAACTACTCTGCGGAGCATGTGGCAGAGTGCGAGATCCAAATGCAAAAAGCAGGATTACGCCCTGCGCTGATGATCGACTGTAGCCATGGCAATTCAAATAAAGACTTCCGCCGCCAATCGGCGGTAGCTGAATCAGTTATTGAGCAAATTAGTGCCGGAAATCAGTCTATTATTGGTGTTATGCTAGAAAGTAATATCTTTGAAGGTAACCAAAGTTCAGAGCAGCCACGCAGTGAAATGAAATACGGTGTTTCGGTAACAGATGCCTGCATTGATTGGGGAACAACGGATACGCTGCTGCGTGGTATGCATCAAAAACTAGGCGCAACGCTACGCAACCGTAGCGCAGGAGAATAAGCATCATGGTGGCGGAACTAACCGCATTGCGGGATCAAATCGATGAAGTTGATAAGGCATTGCTGGATTTATTAGCGCGCCGTCTACAACTGGTAGCCGAAGTGGGAGAAGTAAAAAGCCGCTATGGTTTACCGATTTATGTTCCTGAACGTGAAGCATCAATGCTGGCATCTCGCCGTAAAGAAGCTGAGCTGTTAGGTGTGCCACCCGATCTGATTGAAGATGTCCTACGGCGCGTAATGCGTGAGTCTTACTCCAGTGAAAACGACAAAGGCTTTAAAAGTTTAAAGCCAGATTTACGTCCCGTTGTCATTGTTGGAGGCCGAGGCCAGATGGGGCGTCTCTTCGAGAAAATGCTGCAACTCTCTGGCTATGAAGTGCGCATTCTGGAACAAGATGACTGGCCGAAAGCCGAAGTGCTATGCGCAGATGCAGGCATGGTTATCGTGAGTGTGCCAATCCATCTCACCGAGCAGGCGATTGCGCGCTTACCAAAGCTTCCTGCCGACTGCTTATTAGTGGATCTGGCATCGGTTAAAAATAAACCGTTGCAGGCCATGCTCGCTGCACATCGTGGCCCTGTATTAGGTTTGCACCCGATGTTTGGGCCTGACGTGGGCAGTTTGGCAAAGCAGGTAGTGGTTTATTGCGATGGCCGCCAGCCGGAAGCTTACCAATGGCTGTTAGAGCAGCTGCAGGTTTGGGGGGCGAGACTCCATCGTATCAGTGCCGTTGAGCACGATCAGAATATGGCGTTCATCCAGGCGTTACGTCACTTTGCGACTTTTGCTTATGGCTTACATTTGGCAGAAGAGAATGTTCAGCTTGAACAGCTGTTGGCGCTTTCGTCTCCGATTTATCGTTTAGAACTGGTGATGGTTGGGCGGCTGTTTGCGCAGGATCCGCAACTCTATGCGGATATCATCATGTCATCAGAGAACAATTTGGCGCTGATTAAACGTTACTATCAGCGATTTGGTGAGGCCATCGCCCTGCTTGAAAGCCACGACAAAGCGGCGTTTATTGATAGCTTCAAGAAAGTGGAGCACTGGTTTGGCGATCATGCCCAGCATTTCCAAGCGGAAAGCCGAGCGCTGTTACGTCAGGCTAATGATAGCCGGAAATAGTCACGTAGCCATTTAGATATCAAAAGCCTGCTTATGCAGGCTTTTGTGTTTTATACAGGAGATCAAACTGGAACGATATTTTCACTCGGATAGCACCCGAGTGTTTTCAGTGAACGCGTGATCGCTTGCAAATCTTTCAGTGCTGCTTTCATTGCCGCATCATTGGCATTGGCCTGTACATCCAGATAGAACATCTCTTCCCAAGGGTTACCGTTGATCGGGCGAGACTCCAATTTCGTGATAACAATATTGTGCTCACGAAAGACTAACAGCGCTTCTACCAACGCACCTGATTGCTGCCCCGTCGCCATAATCAGCGTGGTTTTTGCTGGAACCTGAGAGGTGACATCAATGGCCTTACGCGCGAGAACGATAAAACGCGTGATATTTTGTTGCTGGTTTGCCAGATTTTGTTCCAGTGGTTGCAGGCCATAAAGCGAGCCACCAGCTTCACTGCCAAGTGCAGCTGCATGCGGTGAGTTGAGCGCAGCAACTTTCTCCATTGCCGCAGCGGTGCTTTCACAGTATTCAATTTTCCACTGAGGATAGGCATTAAGGAACTGGCTGCATTGCTGGAATGGCTGAGGATGGCTGTAAACCGTTTGAATATCACTGAGGCGTGTCTCACCGGTGACTAGCACGCAATGATCGATAGGAATGGTGAGCTCACCAACGATAGACAGACTGGTGTGTTGCAGCAGGTCGTAAACGTCGTTGATTGAGCCTGAACTGGTATTTTCAATCGGCAACACGGCAAAGTCGGCTTGACCAGTTTCAACATGATTGAAGATATCCTGAAAACGATGGCATCCACACTCAATCAGCTGTTCGAAATGACGCGCGGCATATTGGCGAGCGGCGAGGTGGGAGTAAGAACCCTTTGGTCCTAGGAAAGCGATACGAGCAGACTTTTGGGTGGTGTGATTGTATTGATGTTGGAGCAGTGCCTGCTGGGTTAAGACGGAGTCTTCGATGATGAGCTGGAATAAACGAGTGATATAGTGACCATCAAGATTAAGTGCTTTTCCTTGTTCGGTCAGAGAGTTCAATAGCTCTCGCTCGCGCTCTTTATCTCGAATCGGACGATGACTTTTTTGTTTAGCTCGAGCGACGGCTTCGGCGAGCTCACGGCGTTCGCTCAATAGCGCCAGTAATTTGCTATCGACGGCGCTGATCCGCTCACGTAATGCCAGTAATGGGTTATCTGTTGTCATATCGAGCCTTTCTTATCGTGTATTGAAGTTGAGTTTGTAAGCGTGGAAATGAAAAAAGCCCCCCGATTGGGAGGCTTTTTTGTTTTTCTTCGCATGCTTTCTTTATACGGAAAAACGCCTCCCAATCAGGGGAAGGTAAAAAAGAATGCGAAGAGAAACAAAGATTGAGTCATGTAAAACGCCTGTCGTAGTGGTTAGTGATGAGAGTAAAATCAGAACTTAACTTACCTGTGTTACTTTTGGCCTGTCAACAAAAAACGCGCCTCCTGGCGCGTTTAGTCGATGAGTAACTGGGGGAGGGATTTATTCTACGTCTTCCTCTGCTAAGTCGGCCTCTTCTAGGTTAGCTTCTTTGACACTGGTACTTGCGCGACGCGCTTCACCTTTATGTTGTACTTTATTGAGCTGACGTTCGAGTTTAGCAATCAGTTCGTTGATGGCGGCATACATGTCTTCATGTTTTGCGCTGGCAATCAACTGTCCGTTAGGCGTATTAATCGTGGCATCGGCAACATACAATTTTGGCTCTTTAGACAAAATGATATGCGGGTTAATCAGATGCGTTTGCCATTTTTCCAGTTTACTTAGACGGTCCTCGACATGTTGACGAATGGCAGTGGTGATTTCCATTTGCTTACTGGTGATACTAATTGTCATATACATACCTCTCAGTCTTTTCCGTCTTGGTAATTTTAGAATAACGCCGTTTTCAAGAAAGTGTGAGACTAAAATCACGAATTTTTGTCACTTTTTGCAAAGATAAGTCGATTTGTGATTTTTAATAAGACATGGCGATTTAGGGCTTGAGTCAGGCCGGAAGAACAAGCATAGTGGGGAAATCGGGACAGAAAAAACGGCTAAGCTCCGGCTTTGCTACGGCCTAAAAATTACATTATTGATCGCCGACGTTTTCACTCCTGCAGATCAAATACAAAAAAGGCAGCCACTGGCTGCCTTTTTGCTGTTTAACAGGATGAGCTGTTACGCTTTTGCTGAGTTATCAGCAATAATTTTGGCGACTTTGTCGGCCTGTGCGGTCAGGTTCATCTGTTTGTACGCATTTTCCATCAACGGTAATGCATCACGCGTTGCCTGAGTATCAGGATAGTTACGCAGCATCATCTCTACACGGTTAACAACAGCGACGTAAGCACCGCGTTTGGTGTAGTATTGTGCAACGGACAGCTCATATTTTGCCAAACGGTCTTTCAGGTAGACAAGGCGTTTGGTGGCATCTGCGCTGTACTGACTATTTGGATAGCGCTGTACCAGCTGGCTAAAATCACGGAATGCCTGACGGGCATGCTCCGGATCGCGGTCAGAACGGTCAACACCGAAGAATCCCTGAAGTGCACTGTCATCCAAAGCCATATCAGTTAGGCCGCGCATGTACAGGACATAATCAATATTAGGATGTGTTGGATTCAAACGCATGAAGCGGTCGATAGACGCCTGAGCCATTGGCAAATCAGCTGATTTGTAATAGGCGTAGATCAGATCCAACTGAACCTGCTGAGAATAAGGCCCGAACGGATAGCGGTTGTCTAACGCTTCCAGTTGCGTAATAGCGGCTTTAAAGTTACCGTCCTGCAACTTTTGCTGAGCGGTAGCATAAATTTCTGAAGGCGGATTATCAGGTACCGCATCTTTGGAACTGGAGCAACCTGCCAGCGCCAGGCTCAACGTGGCGGCAGCCACCAGATATTTCATACGCGTCATGACGTTTTGATTACCCTTTTTGTGTTGTTCCGGGAGACTCTCCGTTAAGCTCCCGACAAAGACCAGCTACAATAGCACATTATTTTAAACGGCAACGCCGAGAAAACCCAACGTTAACGAAAGAAACCCATATGGCACAACAAGTAGAACTAACCGCAACGGTGACGGAATCACAGCTTGGTCATCGTTTAGATCAGGCTTTGGCCGAATTGTTCCCTGATTATTCACGATCTCGTATAAAAGAGTGGATCCTTGACGATCGCGTCAAGGTTAACGGGAAAATTATCAACAAGCCAAAAGAAAAAGTGCTCGGTGGCGAAGAAATTGCCATTGATGCGCTAATTGAGGAAGAAGCTCGCTGGGAACCGCAGAATATTCCATTAGATATCGTTTATGAAGATAGCGATATTTTGGTGATCAATAAACCGCGAGACTTAGTTGTTCATCCAGGAGCCGGTAATCCTGATGGCACGATCCTGAATGCTTTACTGTATTACTATCCAGAAATTGTAGACGTACCGCGTGCGGGTATTGTTCATCGTTTGGATAAAGATACTACGGGTCTGATGGTGGTGGCTAAAACCGTTCCTGCTCAGACGCGTTTGGTTGAGGCACTACAGGCACGTGAAATTACGCGTGAATATGAAGCGGTAGCAATTGGTACGATGACGGCGGGCGGAACGGTGGAAGAGCCTATTTCACGCCATCCAACCAAACGTACTCACATGGCCGTTCACCCGATGGGGAAACCTGCGGTGACGCATTACCGCATTATGGAGCATTTCCGTGCTCATACACGTCTGCGTTTACGCTTGGAAACCGGCCGTACTCACCAGATCCGCGTGCATATGTCGCATATTAGCCATCCGCTGGTAGGCGATCCTTTATATGGTGGCCGTCCACGTCCACCAAAAGGTGCTTCGGAAGAGTTTATTACCATTTTGCGTGGCTTTGATCGTCAGGCACTGCACGCAACGATGCTGCGTTTATACCATCCTATCAGCGGTATTCAGATGGAATGGCACGCGCCATTGCCTCAGGATATGGTTGATTTGATTTCAGCATTGCAGGCCGATACTGAAGAGTTCAAAGACGAAATGGATTGGCTATGAGTGTGTTGATCACACCTTTGTGGCCAGCACCAAACAACGTTGTTGCTTTTAACACCACCCGAAAGGGTGGGGTTAGCGTTCATCCCTATGATGCTTTAAATCTGGGGACGCACGTGGGTGATGATGTCACTGTTGTGGCAGAGAACCGCCGCCGGTTGAAGGAGATTATCGTTGCGCCAACGGAACCATTTTGGTTAGAGCAAGTACATGGCACTCGCGTTTTGCGTTTAGATGAGAATAGCGATCGCGCTGATAATCAGGCCGATGCCTCTTATACTAATATCGCTGGGCAGGTTTGTGCGGTAATGACCGCTGACTGCCTGCCTGTTCTCTTTTGTAATCGTCAGGGAACAGAAGTTGCCGCTGCGCATGCTGGCTGGCGCGGTTTATGCGACGGCGTATTGGAGCAAACGCTGGCATGCTTTGATTCGTCTCCAGAAGATATTCTTGCTTGGTTTGGTCCTGCGATTGGCCCGACTGCTTTTGAAGTTGGGGGCGAGGTTCGCGAAAAGTTCATTGAGCAAGACGCCGATGCGGAACAGGCTTTTACTCAGCATGGCGAAAAATATTTAGCTGATATTTATCAGTTGGCTCATTTACGCTTGCGTCGTGCTGGTGTTCAGACGATCACAGGTGGTGATCTCTGCACCGTCAGCGATAAATCGCGTTTCTTTTCTTATCGTCGCGAGCCCGTTACCGGGCGAATGGCTGCGTTGATTTGGTTTCGATAGCCTTATTTTTTAAGGCTTTTGTTATTCATTTAGTTTCCTTTCCAAAAACTGTACCTAATGTTTGCCACTTGACTCATAACAAAAAGTAGTCATTTTCGTGCTAATTGACCTTGAAAAGTGTTGAGTAGACCTTACTTATTCTTCAGTAGAAACTTTGATACGTCTTGGAGGAATTATGCGTCTGGATCGCTTAACAAGTAAGTTCCAGCTTGCCCTCGCTGACGCCCAGTCACTCGCACTTGGGCGTGATAACCAATTTATAGAGCCGGTACATCTGATGAGCGCGTTGCTCAATCAGGATGGGGGCACGGTTCGACCATTATTAACCTCTGCTGGTGTTAATACCGCGAGTTTACGTCAGGAGCTTGAACAAGCTATCTCTCGTTTACCGCAGGTTGAAGGCGCTGGTGGGGATGTTCAGCCATCGAACGAACTGATTCGTGTTCTGAACCTGTGCGATAAGCTGGCACAAAAACGTAATGACACTTTTATTTCGTCTGAGCTGTTTGTTCTTGCCGTGTTGGAAGATCGCGGCAATTTAGGCGATATCTTGAAAGCCGCAGGTGCCAACGTTCAGAAAGTCAGTACCGCCATTGAGCAAATGCGTGGAGGTGAGAAAGTGGATGATGCAAATGCCGAAGACCAACGTCAGGCATTGAAAAAATACACCGTCGATCTGACCGAGCGTGCCGAACAAGGCAAACTCGACCCAGTGATCGGCCGTGATGAAGAAATTCGCCGTACTATTCAGGTATTGCAGCGCCGTACCAAAAATAACCCTGTTCTCATCGGTGAGCCTGGGGTCGGTAAGACAGCTATCGTTGAAGGTTTAGCGCAGCGGATTATTAACGGTGAAGTCCCTGAAGGGCTGAAGAACAAACGCGTTCTCTCCTTAGATATGGGCTCATTGATCGCGGGTGCTAAATTCCGTGGTGAATTTGAAGAGCGACTGAAAGCCGTATTAAGCGATTTATCGAAACAGGAAGGCAACGTCATTCTGTTTATTGATGAATTGCACACCATGGTTGGCGCAGGTAAAGGCGACGGCGCAATGGATGCGGGCAACATGCTTAAACCTGCATTAGCCCGTGGTGAGTTGCATTGCGTTGGTGCGACTACGCTGGATGAATACCGCCAATATATAGAGAAAGACGCTGCGCTTGAGCGTCGTTTCCAAAAAGTCTTCGTCGCTGAGCCAACGGTAGAAGACACCATTGCTATTTTGCGTGGACTGAAAGAGCGCTACGAGCTGCATCACCACGTGCAGATTACTGACCCTGCGATTGTTGCAGCCGCGAATTTGTCGCATCGCTATATTGCGGATCGTCAGCTGCCCGATAAAGCGATTGACCTTATCGATGAGGCCGCATCAAGCATTCGTATGCAGATGGACTCTAAGCCAGAATCGTTGGATCGCTTAGAACGCCGTATTATTCAGCTCAAGCTTGAACAGCAGGCGCTGAATAAAGAATCTGATGAAGCAAGTAAAAAGCGCTTGGAAATGCTCAACGAAGAGTTAGAGCATAAAGAGCGTGAATATTCTGAGCTGGAAGAAGAGTGGAAAGCCGAGAAGGCTTCGCTCAGCGGTACGCAGAATATCAAAGCTGAAATCGAGCAGGCGAAGATTGCGCTTGAGCAGGCTCGCCGTGTCGGTGATTTAGCCAAGATGTCTGAAATCCAATACGGCAAGTTGCCTGGTTTGGAAAAACAATTAGAAGCGGCGACGCAGTCTGAAGGTAAGACGATGAAGCTGCTGCGCAATAAAGTCACCGATGTTGAGATTGCAGAAGTGCTGGCGCGTTGGACCGGTATTCCAGTATCACGCATGTTGGAAAGCGAGCGCGCGAAATTGCTGCGTATGGAAGACGATCTGCATGAACGTGTTATCGGCCAGAATGAAGCGGTAGAAGCAGTGTCGAATGCGATTCGTCGTAGCCGTGCTGGGTTGTCTGATCCAAACCGCCCAATTGGTTCTTTCCTATTCTTAGGGCCAACCGGGGTAGGTAAAACAGAGCTGTGTAAAGCGTTAGCAAACTTCTTATTCGACAGCGATGACGCAATGGTGCGTATCGACATGTCTGAGTTTATGGAAAAACACTCCGTGTCACGTTTAGTGGGGGCGCCTCCAGGATATGTCGGTTATGAAGAAGGTGGTTACCTAACTGAAGCTGTACGCCGTCGTCCTTATTCAGTCATCTTGTTAGATGAAGTGGAAAAAGCGCATCCGGATGTATTCAACATCTTGCTGCAGGTATTAGATGATGGACGACTGACAGATGGGCAAGGCAGAACGGTCGATTTCCGTAACACCGTGGTCATTATGACCTCAAACCTTGGCTCTGATTTGATTCAGGATCGTTTCGGTCAACTCGATTATGGTGAAATGAAAGAGTTGGTGATGAGCGTGGTGTCACACCACTTCCGCCCTGAGTTTATTAACCGTATAGATGAAACCGTTGTGTTCCATCCATTAGATCAGAAAAACATCAAGGCGATTGCGCGGATTCAGTTGGAGCGTCTGTACCAACGTCTCGAAGAGAAAGGCTACAGCGTAACCATCACCGATGCGGCATTGGAACAGCTTTCAAAAGCGGGCTTCGACCCGGTCTATGGGGCTCGTCCATTGAAACGCGCTATCCAGCAGGAAATCGAAAACCCGCTGGCCCAGCAAATTTTGTCTGGAAAACTGATTCCGGGCAAAGACATCACGCTAGATGTTGCTGATGAACAAATCGTTGCCAAGCAATAATAGGTAATAGAAGCGTTCTAAAGGCTCTGATAGCGATATAGAAAGAAAGATAAAAAGGCAGCCAATTGGCTGCCTTTTTTATGCTTGATGAATATAAAAGCAGGTAATGAATGAAATTCATCCATTAATTGAATTTTTGATTAAAACTTGCGCGGTTGAAAAGTTTTTTTAAATTAGGGGTTGTCAGCCGTTCAGAAGTCCCTATAATGCGCCACCACTGACCGGGAACAACGACGCAAACGTCGCTCGGTGAGGAAGAGAAAAGCATCGCAGTAATGCGAATTTCTGAAAAGAAAAAAGCTTGACTCTTCAGGAGGAAAGCGTAATATGCACCTCCCGAGTTGCTGGAACGAATGTTCGCAATTCGCTGCTCTTTAACAATTTATCAGACAATCTGTGTGGGCACTCACAAGACAATATCTAACGTCCTCGGACGATAAAATATTAAAGTCTTGAAGAGTGACCAAGCAGTAATTCATTTAGTGAATTATTACGAAAGTTAATTTTCGAGCATCGCTTCACTTGTTGAAGCAAATCAAGCTTTTAATTGAAGAGTTTGATCATGGCTCAGATTGAACGCTGGCGGCAGGCCTAACACATGCAAGTCGAGCGGTAGCACAAGAGAGCTTGCTCTCTGGGTGACGAGCGGCGGACGGGTGAGTAATGTCTGGGAAACTGCCTGATGGAGGGGGATAACTACTGGAAACGGTAGCTAATACCGCATGATGTCTTCGGACCAAAGTGGGGGACCTTCGGGCCTCACGCCATCAGATGTGCCCAGATGGGATTAGCTAGTAGGTGGGGTAATGGCTCACCTAGGCGACGATCTCTAGCTGGTCTGAGAGGATGACCAGCCACACTGGAACTGAGACACGGTCCAGACTCCTACGGGAGGCAGCAGTGGGGAATATTGCACAATGGGCGCAAGCCTGATGCAGCCATGCCGCGTGTATGAAGAAGGCCTTCGGGTTGTAAAGTACTTTCAGCGAGGAGGAAGGCATTGTGGTTAATAACCACAGTGATTGACGTTACTCGCAGAAGAAGCACCGGCTAACTCCGTGCCAGCAGCCGCGGTAATACGGAGGGTGCAAGCGTTAATCGGAATTACTGGGCGTAAAGCGCACGCAGGCGGTTGATTAAGTCAGATGTGAAATCCCCGAGCTTAACTTGGGAACTGCATTTGAAACTGGTCAGCTAGAGTCTTGTAGAGGGGGGTAGAATTCCAGGTGTAGCGGTGAAATGCGTAGAGATCTGGAGGAATACCGGTGGCGAAGGCGGCCCCCTGGACAAAGACTGACGCTCAGGTGCGAAAGCGTGGGGAGCAAACAGGATTAGATACCCTGGTAGTCCACGCTGTAAACGATGTCGACTTGGAGGTTGTGCCCTTGAGGCGTGGCTTCCGGAGCTAACGCGTTAAGTCGACCGCCTGGGGAGTACGGCCGCAAGGTTAAAACTCAAATGAATTGACGGGGGCCCGCACAAGCGGTGGAGCATGTGGTTTAATTCGATGCAACGCGAAGAACCTTACCTACTCTTGACATCCAGAGAATTTAGCAGAGATGCTTTAGTGCCTTCGGGAACTCTGAGACAGGTGCTGCATGGCTGTCGTCAGCTCGTGTTGTGAAATGTTGGGTTAAGTCCCGCAACGAGCGCAACCCTTATCCTTTGTTGCCAGCACGTAATGGTGGGAACTCAAAGGAGACTGCCGGTGATAAACCGGAGGAAGGTGGGGATGACGTCAAGTCATCATGGCCCTTACGAGTAGGGCTACACACGTGCTACAATGGCATATACAAAGAGAAGCGAACTCGCGAGAGCAAGCGGACCTCATAAAGTATGTCGTAGTCCGGATTGGAGTCTGCAACTCGACTCCATGAAGTCGGAATCGCTAGTAATCGTAGATCAGAATGCTACGGTGAATACGTTCCCGGGCCTTGTACACACCGCCCGTCACACCATGGGAGTGGGTTGCAAAAGAAGTAGGTAGCTTAACCTTCGGGAGGGCGCTTACCACTTTGTGATTCATGACTGGGGTGAAGTCGTAACAAGGTAACCGTAGGGGAACCTGCGGTTGGATCACCTCCTTACCTAAAGATAGCGTTAAGTGCAGTGTCCACACAGATTGTCTGATGAAATTAATGAGCAAGAGCACCTGTTGATGTCGTGAGTTTTAAGACTCATGCTGATACGAAACGAGAAAGCGCAAGCTTTGTCGGTATTTTCGTGTCCCCATCGTCTAGAGGCCTAGGACACTGCCCTTTCACGGCTGTAACAGGGGTTCGAATCCCCTTGGGGACGCCATTCCGATAATGAGTGAAAGACATTATCACCCGTTCTGATGAACGAAAAATCTTAAAGATGATTCTAACGAGTCGTGTTTAAGATATTGCTCTTTAACAATCTGGAACAAGCTGAAATTTGAAAGCTTAAGCAACTGTGAGAATGACTTCGGTCAAACACTGACACAGTTTGCATTAAGCAGTCTCTCAATTTTTTGCAATCTTGAATGCTGTCTTGAACCGGTTCGTAACCGCGTTCATTAAAGAGACACCTTCGGGTTGTGAGGTTAAGTGACTAAGCGTACACGGTGGATGCCTAGGCAGTCAGAGGCGATGAAGGACGTGCTAATCTGCGATAAGCGTCGGTAAGCTGATATGAAGCGTTATAACCGACGATTTCCGAATGGGGAAACCCAGTGTGATTCGTCACACTATCGTTAAGTGAATACATAGCTTAACGAAGCGAACCAGGGGAACTGAAACATCTAAGTACCCTGAGGAAAAGAAATCAACCGAGATTCCCCTAGTAGCGGCGAGCGAACGGGGAGCAGCCCAGAACCTTAATCAGCGTATGTGTCAGAGGAACGGTCTGGAAAGTCCGGCGATACAGGGTGATAGCCCCGTACTTGAAAATGCATACGTTGTGAGTTCGATGAGTAGGGCGGGACACGTGACATCCTGTCTGAATATGGGGGGACCATCCTCCAAGGCTAAATACTCCTGACTGACCGATAGTGAACCAGTACCGTGAGGGAAAGGCGAAAAGAACCCCGGCGAGGGGAGTGAAATAGAACCTGAAACCGTGTACGTACAAGCAGTGGGAGCCTCTTTTATGGGGTGACTGCGTACCTTTTGTATAATGGGTCAGCGACTTATATTTTGTAGCAAGGTTAACCGAATAGGGGAGCCGTAGGGAAACCGAGTCTTAACTGGGCGTCAAGTTGCAAGGTATAGACCCGAAACCCGGTGATCTAGCCATGGGCAGGTTGAAGGTTGGGTAACACTAACTGGAGGACCGAACCGACTAATGTTGAAAAATTAGCGGATGACTTGTGGCTGGGGGTGAAAGGCCAATCAAACCGGGAGATAGCTGGTTCTCCCCGAAAGCTATTTAGGTAGCGCCTCGTGAACTCATCTTCGGGGGTAGAGCACTGTTTCGACTAGGGGGTCATCCCGACTTACCAACTCGATGCAAACTACGAATACCGAAGAATGTTATCACGGGAGACACACGGCGGGTGCTAACGTCCGTCGTGAAGAGGGAAACAACCCAGACCGCCAGCTAAGGTCCCAAAGTCATAGTTAAGTGGGAAACGATGTGGGAAGGCATAGACAGCCAGGATGTTGGCTTAGAAGCAGCCATCATTTAAAGAAAGCGTAATAGCTCACTGGTCGAGTCGGCCTGCGCGGAAGATGTAACGGGGCTAAACTATGCACCGAAGCTGCGGCAGCGACACTTAGGTGTTGTTGGGTAGGGGAGCGTTCTGTAAGCCGTTGAAGGTGGCTCGTGAGGGTTGCTGGAGGTATCAGAAGTGCGAATGCTGACATAAGTAACGATAAAGCGGGTGAAAAACCCGCTCGCCGGAAGACCAAGGGTTCCTGTCCAACGTTAATCGGGGCAGGGTGAGTCGACCCCTAAGGCGAGGCCGAAAGGCGTAGTCGATGGGAAACAGGTTAATATTCCTGTACTCGGTGTTACTGCGAAGGGGGGACGGAGAAGGCTAGGCTATCCGGGCGACGGTTGTCCCGGTTTAAGCGTGTAGGGGGAAAGCATTGGTAAATCCGTGCTTTTATTAACCCTGAGGCGTGATGACGAGTCACTACGGTGATGAAGTAGTTGATGCCAAGCTTCCAGGAAAAGCCTCTAAGCTCTAGGTAACATTGAATCGTACCCCAAACCGACACAGGTGGTCAGGTAGAGAATACCAAGGCGCTTGAGAGAACTCGGGTGAAGGAACTAGGCAAAATGGTGCCGTAACTTCGGGAGAAGGCACGCTGGCGCGTAGGTGAAGTCCCTTGCGGATGGAGCTGAAGCCAGTCGAAGATACCAGCTGGCTGCAACTGTTTAATAAAAACACAGCACTGTGCAAACACGAAAGTGGACGTATACGGTGTGACGCCTGCCCGGTGCTGGAAGGTTAATTGATGGGGTCAGCCGCAAGGCGAAGCTCTTGATCGAAGCCCCAGTAAACGGCGGCCGTAACTATAACGGTCCTAAGGTAGCGAAATTCCTTGTCGGGTAAGTTCCGACCTGCACGAATGGCGTAATGATGGCCAGGCTGTCTCCACCCGAGACTCAGTGAAATTGAACTCGCTGTGAAGATGCAGTGTACCCGCGGCAAGACGGAAAGACCCCGTGAACCTTTACTATAGCTTGACACTGAACATTGAGCCTTGATGTGTAGGATAGGTGGGAGGCTTTGAAGCGTGGACGCCAGTCTGCGTGGAGCCAACCTTGAAATACCACCCTTTAATGTTTGATGTTCTAACTCCGGTCCCTAATCGGGATTGAGGACAGTGTCTGGTGGGTAGTTTGACTGGGGCGGTCTCCTCCTAAAGAGTAACGGAGGAGCACGAAGGTTAGCTAATCACGGTCGGACATCGTGAGGTTAGTGCAATGGCATAAGCTAGCTTGACTGCGAGAGTGACGGCTCGAGCAGGTACGAAAGTAGGTCATAGTGATCCGGTGGTTCTGAATGGAAGGGCCATCGCTCAACGGATAAAAGGTACTCCGGGGATAACAGGCTGATACCGCCCAAGAGTTCATATCGACGGCGGTGTTTGGCACCTCGATGTCGGCTCATCACATCCTGGGGCTGAAGTAGGTCCCAAGGGTATGGCTGTTCGCCATTTAAAGTGGTACGCGAGCTGGGTTTAGAACGTCGTGAGACAGTTCGGTCCCTATCTGCCGTGGGCGTTGGAAGATTGAGAGGGGCTGCTCCTAGTACGAGAGGACCGGAGTGGACGCATCACTGGTGTTCGGGTTGTCATGCCAATGGCATTGCCCGGTAGCTAAATGCGGAAAAGATAAGCGCTGAAAGCATCTAAGCGCGAAACTTGCCTCGAGATGAGTCTTCCCTGAGACCTTGAGTCTCCTAAAGGAACGTTTAAGACTAAGACGTTGATAGGCTGGGTGTGTAAGCGTAGCGATACGTTGAGCTAACCAGTACTAATGATCCGTGAGGCTTAACCTTACAACACCGAAGGTGTTTTAAGACGCAGAGACGCGAAAACACAAAGAGTAGGCTTGTTGAACAGATTGGATTAGCTGGTGAGCTGTAGAAATACGGGTCACGGGTTAATTAACAGAATATGCCTGGCGGCGATAGCGCGGTGGTCCCACCTGACCCCATGCCGAACTCAGAAGTGAAACGCCGTAGCGCCGATGGTAGTGTGGGGTCTCCCCATGCGAGAGTAGGGAACTGCCAGGCTTTAAATTCGTTCCTTTTCCTTTGACACGGAAAATAGCAGGAACAAACTGACATCAGACGAATGCTGATGTGAGAGAAAGAATCGGTGGAGCGGTAGTTCAGTTGGTTAGAATACCTGCCTGTCACGCAGGGGGTCGCGGGTTCGAGCCCCGTCCGTTCCGCCACTTATTTTTTGGACGTATTCGTACGTTTCTATAAGTAAAAAAAACCGTAAGGCCATAAGGTCTTACGGTTTTTTTTCATCTGTATGTTTCCCTCTCTGTAACATCGAAGCTGCAAGACAATGAGTGTGTGAATTCCCCCCCACAGTAAATCCTGATACACTCATCCTCAATTACTAGCGGGATAAAACGATTAAATTTCAGAATATTGCAGCCATCATTTTTTTTAACCGGCCTACGTGCCAATGTTTATTAAGGTGCTAATGATGGCTATTATCATCCGCCAACTCTTCTCTACTGAGCTCCAGAAAGTTAAACCTGCGGCAAAATCTAATATGCTGCTTGATGATTCTCTGAGCTTGATGACCCGTTACCTGATTAAATGGTAGCTGTTGAAGCTGGTACGTCTCAGAGGATACCAACATAGATAAGAAAGAGACTCGAAGGCAAGTTAGTGGTTATATATTGAACCATTACAAGGGGGAGCTGACGTCGGAAGGAAAACAGATAACGTTCTTACTGTAAAATCGTGGCCAAAATTACTTGACCACTACATATTAATAATATGCCTATCGGAAGATAATATATCTCGCCTCCGTTTTGACTATCGAGTAATCATTATTCAGTAAATTCTTGGCATCAATACAATATAAATTATCGAGAATATCATTGTGGGTTTTTATCAGAATGGCTGACTGAATTAATATTCATTGTAATTCTCCATGTTCTTACCGGTGACTGAGAATAAATAGGCAGGGAAAGATGGCTGTAAAGCGCATAGCACCAGACATTACTGTCTATCACGTTAATTTCAGGTTGTTAATTTATAATATTGACCGCCTCATAA
This sequence comes from Hafnia alvei, assembly GCF_034424155.1. Taxonomy (NCBI): domain Bacteria; kingdom Pseudomonadati; phylum Pseudomonadota; class Gammaproteobacteria; order Enterobacterales; family Hafniaceae; genus Hafnia; species Hafnia alvei. Next base: position 872,222 of record NZ_CP139992.1, read on the forward strand.
TTATTATTCAGAACGGCATAGTTAAATAATGGCTGTGGTAGTAAATATTCAATTAATTATCTCCTTCGTGCTATTCAGTATGATAATCTGCCTTATTCATTAGTTAGTTGCATTCAATTAATTTATTTGTATTGTGAATGTTTAAAAAATAAAACGCCATTTGTCAGTGGCCACTGCAGGTATATAATCCATCATGGATTTTTAGACAAAAATAAATAACCATTGAATGCAGGGAAGGGCATAAATATGTATTTCAGATCGGCTATATTCTTCTGTACCGCAGTATCTCTATTTCTACTAGCAGGCTGTGCGCCGCACTCTCCTATTGATGCGAAGAAGACGGGTGCACGGACAGTAAGTAGTGTAAGTAAAAGCGCATCTGGGCAACTGACGGATAAAGATATCTTTGGAAATGAAACCACCCTGTCGGTTTCTGAAGAAGATATCCAAGCTGCGCTAGAAGGGAATATGTTCCACGTGCCGCTAAATTCTTCCGTCATTCTGGTGCAGTCCGGCAGTCGCGCACCAGAAATTGCTATGCAGCAGGAAATGAGCAAATATTATACTATTGCCACCTTTTCCGGCATACCAGACAGGCAGAAAGCGATTTCGTGCAATAAAGACGAAAACGGAGGGACCGTAGCCAGTGAAAATATGAACTGGATGCAGGCATTACGCTTTGTTGCTGCAAAAGGTCATCAAAAAGCCATTATTGTTTACCAGGACATGTTGCAGTCCGGCAGATATGATTCCGTAACAAGAACAACAGTGTGGTCGGACTACAAAGACGGAAAACTGACGGATTTGGCCTCACTGCGCTATTTGGTGCGTTTCACTCTGGTTGATGTGGCTACGGGGGAATGGGCAACCTGGTCTCCGGTAAACTATGAATACAGCGTACTATCACCACTGTTAGGGAAAAATATGACCAGCGCTACAGAGGCAACAGAACAACAAATCACGCAGCTTAAGCAGAAAACGTATGCGGCAATTGCTAAAGATCTGGTGAATCGCTATCAGTAATCAGTGTTGCCTGCCTCCAATAATCTGGGGTAGTCAGTGGTACGAAAATTTCTGTGCATCCGGCTAGTCCTGTTTTCTGGTCAGAAGCCATGCCAGTGAGCACGCCGTAAATGGGGGAGGGGATGCTGCCCGGTTGCAGGTATTCCAGCCAGACTGTCCACCTGAGACTCGCCTGGAGCCGACCAGTCCTCCCCCCATGTTCTCGTGATACACGCCGTTTATCGGGAACAACCTGAAGCATTTCTTACCACATAGCATTCATAGTGTCGTTTTTAAGGGTAGCTATTCAGACAGTAGACCATTTTCCCCATTCAGCAGCAAATCAAGGCAGCGCCAATGGTTGATGTCATCAGGCTTAGCGTAGTCAGCATCCGTGTGATATCTCACTATCCTTACGTATTTCTTGCTTTCTTACATAGACAGGCGAAATAAAATATCTACCGGGATCGAATTAGATAGAAATATGTCAGTCAGAGCAGCCCGAATTGACGGATGCAGGATTAATGCAATATCACATCTTCAGGAGCGATAGCGTTTGTATTTCCTGCCAGAGTTAATGCGTATAAGGACTATGTCGTTTATCCATAAACAACATCATCTAGCAGGATATCGGTAAAAATATTAGTACGGCCAGCCAGAGATTTCTTTGCCCTTCATAAGTTGGACTTGTTCAATATTCGCCATAAATCTGGATATTTTTACAGAAAATATTAGTAACTCTGACCGAATCAGAAACGATATCATCACAGAAAATCATTTCCCTCAAAAAAGCCGATCTTCCCACAAACTGTACGCGCTGGTACCGGCAATGCAGTGTTCCTGAGTGATGCTTTCATAAGTGAAATACACAGATTCCTCTGGTTGGCCACCACTGTCGGTGATCAAATGCGGCACTGATAGATGGATAGCTGAAATGCGTGCGTTAATCAGTTTCACTTTATAATACAGCTCATTAATACCGAAACGGTTAGTGCGATAGAATTCAAAATCACAGGTCAGGCATTCATTTTCGGTAATCGCTTTACTCAGTAAAGGTGTTGATTTATCCACCGGTTTCTGGATATTCAGGGCAAGATGATTAACGTTTTGTGCTCGGTTCAGCCCGTGGCTCATACCCAAAATCATAATCTGATCAGTATGCGCAATCTGAGCCTTATTACCGATTGATGCCTGAGAACAACAGCCTGCTGAAATTAGCGCCTGAAGATCGCCGTTCAGCGTCAGATAAACAAGATTTGCCATGATAAACTCCTTTGATTCATTTGTTATTTCTCAGATTTGGTTTCGCTTGCCATCTCCGGCAAAGTATTATTTTTCAGCAATAGCCAGCGACTTGATACGCCATCCAGCCGTTCGTTGATCTGTTTTTCCAGTGCACTGGTATTCTGTCCCTGAGAGCGGGCGTCCTGATACTGTGTCAGCAGGGACTCAAGTGGTGTCTCTTGCCCCAGCCCCCGCTCCGCCTGCCAGATGACATTCTTGATATAGGACAAGGTTAATCCCTCTTTCTCACGGCGCATCACCAGGTCAGCAAAAGCATGTAAATCCTGACGGGTCTGCAACCAGCCCCGTAACTGCGGGCTGCTCTGTGCGCGGATTTTCAATGTCTCATTCCATTCGGCTGTAGCCTGCTGCTGCTGTTGACTTTCCGGCCAGCGGCTGTCTGCGATACGGGTCATTTGTTCGCCAGTATCCAGCGGCTGTAGTAGTGATGACGCCAGAAGCTCTTGCAGCTGCTGCGCATAAGTTTCTGGCGCAGGCGAGGAGAGCCAGAGGGTGGCGGCGCCCTGCGCCGTATCTCTGACCCGCGCTAGTTGCTGCTGCATCGGATAGACCTGCCACCACCAGAGCGCGGCAGCGATAATCGCCGTACCGACAACGCCTGCCACGAAACTTTTTATCACGCGGATCTGATTTTGTTTCTGCGCTGTGCCTACATCCGTCAAGTTGAGAACGGCTACCTTCATTTTCGGTAAATTCGGTAACGGCGGTATGCCTTCTGCCATTGTGGACACTGTGCTCTCCGGCGCATAAACCAAAGTCCTGACAGAGGGTTGCGCCTGCGGCTCTATCATCTTCTTCTGTTGTGGCTCAAGCCGGTTACGGGTGTTCTGCACAAAATACAGCAGATTCTCTACACGCGGCTGGCGCTTCAGCTCCACTTGTTGGAGTTTGTCGCAAATAAGCTGCAATGCCCGCTCGGTGCGGTATAGCACCGGTAAGTCCATCTCTGCAAAAGAAAGCTGCTGACGCAGAATATTGCCGGTACGGGTATTGAACCAGTCCAGCATTTCGGTTCTTGCCTGCCCGTTCTGTGGCCAGAAGTTATCCCACTCGTGAGCCACCATCGCCGCTAGCAGCTCGGTCCCTTCACAGAATCCCTCAAGCCCCTGAATGCGGGTACGCGCTAGTGCGTAGTAGGTCGCCGTGTGTAAATCCACTCCGTTGGTTTTAAAAATCGTCAACGCCAGTGACTCTACCAGCCGCCAGTTCAGTTCCGGCTGTGACGGATGACTGGCTTTGTTGATTTCCTCACGAATGGCGCTGAACTCCGGCAGGCCACGAGGGTCGCTGCCGGTAGCAATGATTTGTGAAAGTGCGTCAGTGCTCATATCTGCCTCATTAGTACAACGTATCTGGTAAGAGGGACGGGCTGAACTGTCCGCCAGTAAACAGGTTGTTCTGTATCGGTATGTACCCGGTAAATCATTGCGCTCTCTTCAACTGTAATTTCACGCGGCACCCCGTGATCGATTCTGCAGCAGCAGTAGTGGTTTTGCGCACACGCTGGCATGTTCATTTTATTTTCGTATTCGCAGGCATGACAGGCGTAGAAGCATCATCGGATTTATCCTTTTCAGAATGGTATTCAAACTGCTCACACATTTTTGGGGCTTTTACGTAGTAAGAGCCTGAAAAGGGACCTTTTTGGCCGCACGAATGATAGTCAGCAAGGGGAATGAATGAAATATACAGTGACAACGGGAAAGCAAGAACAAATGCGATATAAATATAAGCGCTAATTATATTTAAAAGCTTCCACCATAGCTTTGCAAGGTGAAGTGTTAAAGGGAAGAATAAAAATAAAAGCACTAATACATCAAAATACCCCATAACAGGAAAATAGATAACTATGAACACATCCCGCCAGCTATAATAAACTGCATCTGCTCCGGTGAAGATATCTACTATTGTAATGCCACAAGTATTGGTAAAAAAAATCAATGCTCCGGTAAGCAAAAAAATGGCAAATAAGCATAAAAAAATAAATTTCATGCGTTCTTTTAATGTAATTTCTTTCGTTGTCAATTCATTCTTATTGAACATTAGATTTATCCTTTTCAGGATGGTATTCAAACAGCTCACACATTTTGGGGTCTTTTACGTAGTAAGAGCCTGAAAAGGGACCTTTTTGGCCGCACGAGTGATAGTTCGACAGAGGAAAGAAAGAGACATATAAAGACAATGGAAGGGTAAGAATAAATGCGAGTATGATATACCCCCAAACAATTTTTATCGCTTTATGCCATAATTTCGCCAATTGGAGAGTAAAGGGAGTAAGCATAAGAAGAAATACAAATATATCAAAATACCCCATAATAGGGGAAAATAATAATATAAGAACATCTCGCCAGTCGTAGTAGAACGTCTCAGTCCCTGCAAAAATATCTTTAATTACAACAAAGCTAGTACTGGTGAAAAAAAACAGTGCCCCGGTAAGTATCATAATAGCGAGAAGACATGTGAGAATAAATTTTATTCTTTCTTTTAATGTCATATCCTTCATTATCAATTCATTCTTTTTGATCATTAGATTTATCCTTTTCATAATGGTATTCAAACTGCTCACACATTTTGGGGTCTTTTACGTAGTGAACACCTGAAAAGGGACCTTTTTGACCACACGATTCATAAACATTCAGAATATAAACAGAAATCACTATGGATAACGGAATGGCGATAAAGAAGGCGATAAGACCATACCCCCATACTATATTTATCGCTTTGTGCCACAACTTAGCGAGATTGAAAGTAAATGGTGAAAAAAGAAGCAACAATGCAAATATATCAAAATACCCCGCAACGGGAAGAAAGAGCAATATAAAGACGTCTCTAAAATCGTAGTAGAATGTGTCCGCACCTGTAAAAATACTCACTATGACAACACCGCTAGTATTCGTAAAGAAAATGAGTCCCCCAGTGAGCATGGCAATAACAAACAAACCAGCAATATTAAATTTCATTCTTTCTTTTAATGTCATATCCTTCATTATCAATTCATTCTTATTGATCATTAGATTTATCCTTTTCAGGATGGTATTCAAACTGCTCACACATTTTTGGGGCTTTTACGTAGTAAGCGCCTGAAAAAGGTCCATTTTGGCCGCACGAGTGATAGTTCGAAAGAGGAAAGAAAGAGACATATAAAGACAATGGAAGGGTAAGAATAAATGCGAGAATGATATATCCCCAGACAGCTTTTATCACTTTACACCATAACTTAGTGATACCGACAGTAAAAGGAAGGAACAAAAACAAAAATACCAGTACATCAAAATACCCCATGACAGGTAAAGATAATACTGCAAACATATCACGCCAGCTATAGTAGATGGCATCTGCGTTTGCGAAAATATCCCTGATTGCAGCCCCACTCGTACTGGTAAAAAAAATCAATGCACCAGTAAGTACCATAATTAAAAAAAGACATACAAGAATAAATTTAATTCTTTCTTTTAATATCATATCCTTCATTATCAATTCATTCTTATTTATCATTAAATTTATCCTTTTCAGGATGATATTCAAACTGCTCACACATTTTTATTTCTTTTACATAATAACTGCCTGAAAAGGGACCCTTTTGACCACATGATTCGTAGTTGCCCAATGGGTAAAGTAAAATTATCAGAGATAGTGGAATTGAGAGGAACAACATCAGCCATCCATATACTGCTACAGCCTTCATCCCTGTCAGAAGATACTCCAGTAAGTTTCGGGTAACGGGAAAAAACATCATGGCAACAATAAGAATATCAACATAAAAAAATACCGGAAGCCAAATGAAAAGCGGTATAGTTTTCCAGTTATAGTAAACAACGTCTTTTTTATGTAGTATATCGGCAAGCTCAGAACCGCCGGCTGTAAAGATAAAAACAGTTGCAGCAGTAGTGCAACTAAATAAAAATAATGCGGTCAGTCTCACTTTTACTGAGATATTTTTCAATGCCCGCCTTGCCATGCGCTCCTGATTTTCTCGTTTTTCAGACATGACATATCCTTACTAGTGTGTATTCATCAGGCCATATGTAAATGGGTTGGTGTGTTCAAAATTCCATTTTTCTATTTCGGCCTGCGTCCTCATGCCTTCTCTAATTGCTGAAATTAACTTATCAGATAAATGATACTTACGATCCAGATAATCCAAGCCTTTAGCAATAACAAAACCTACTGCAATCAACAGAATTATGCTAACTGCGATGGGGACTGCAATGCTACCCGCTGCCGCAATAGCGGTCCCTATTGCAACCAAAATCTTCGTCACAAATATCGTCACAATAATCTTGGCAATATCCATCGTGATATTACCAATAAAGGCCGCCACATCATGGTCTGATTTAAAAATGAGTTGAACAGTACGATACGCCAATGAAAACCAAATGCAGAATTTGGCACCTTCAAGAATTCCTCCATTAATACCCGCTTTGCCAATACCTAACTCAAGTATTTGAGGCGAGTTAATTTTATATCTTGTCCCCTGGAGAATACGTCGCAACGAGGCATAACCAGTAATTTTGACATAAACCTGTCCACCATACTGATACTGAATGGCTTTAATACCTAATCCCTTTAGCCGATAGACTAGTTTACCGGCATCAGTATAACTCACGAGCTTTGAGATATTTTTGGCCCCAGCGATGCTGTCCTTAATATTGCCTGCATAGGTGGTGGCAAGAATCACAGGCTTACTGTTGTCCAAATCCTCAATCACGCTCTGTGCCTCATCCAGAGTCAGTAACATAATATGCGCGGTATTTTTCTCAAAGGCCTCTGCTAGCCCTAGCGTATCCAGAATATAAGGATGCTGTGGGATCAACTGGTTGACGGGCACATTGCCGCGTAGGACATCACCGAGATAATCTGCCGCTGATGGATTCTGTTTATTGAACTCAGACATTCCTGCCTCCATAGATTCGGGAAACAACTATCGTTGGCAAATAACAGAAAGCATCCTGCACTTGCCCCTCCTGCCTCTGTCTGCTGAAACTGATCATGATCGCGTCCTGCTCCTCCATCCTCTGGCAACGGCTGTTTAGTACAGCGTATCCGGTAACCGGAACTGACTGAACAGTCCGCCGCTGAATGGGTTATCTTCCATATCGGTATGAACCCGATACACCATCGCGCCGCCATCCACATTGAAGCGCACGATAAAGTTGCCATCCTGTACATCAGTCAGTTGCCCGGCACCAAACAACCGGAACTGCGCCCACGGCCCGCTGAAGCTGATACTGCGCGGCGCACTGCCGCTGGTGCCAACCAGCGTCAGTTTACTTTCATTGCCTTCGCGCATGTTGTTCGGCCAGACCAGGTGTGCGGTATAGTTGCGTCCCTGGCTGTAATCAATGAGCTGACCATCAAGATTCAGCACGCTGCGGCGCTTATTACCGGAGAGCGATACCGTTTCCACAGCAAACTGTGTTCCCAACCCGTTTTGTTTGCTGAAGAAGATGTTGCGAATTTTCTGCGCAGCATCCAGTTGCCGGATAATATCTTCACGGATGATCACGCCGTCATCACCATCGCGACTCAGGTCATTTTCGATAAATAGTTTCAGGTTCTGTTGGTAGAAGGTATCCAGCACACCGTCTGGTTTAAAGAAACGTTCGAACGCATCCAGCGACGCATCTTGTTGCGCACGGGAATTAAACGGATAGCTGTTCGCCAGTTGTTCGTTGAACGGTTTCACTACGCTGTCGCGCCAGTCGATCTCCATGTAATGAACCGCCTCCACCATCACTACATGCCAGGCTTGGTCGGCTAGTTTACCCACCCAGCGGTTAAGCGGGGCAGGCAGCGTTTTCGCCATCTGGCGAGTGGCGAATATTGGATCGCTACTGTTCTGATCAAGCCGTAGCTGCACCGCTTTTAGCGCCGATTTTCCTGGAACTGGCGCATTTTGGATGGCCAACAGGTAACGGTGAAGTTCCGTTAACTGCTGATACACAGCCTGTATCGTGTTTTCTTTGTTATTCTGTATCGCCAGCGTGCTGTTCTCCGGTGCGAACTCATGTCCGAGACGGGTCAGCAGGCGGTAGTCTGGCTCCGCTAACGCTTCCTCACGCTCTTTATCAGAGAGCTTTTCAGAGAGTACCGCAGGTTGTGTATTGTCCCTCAGAGCTGTCAGCGCCCGCTGTAGCGGCTGGTCGCCACTGATAATCTGCTCCAGCGCGCTGGTCAGTTGCGCGATGGATTCATAATCACGGACGTTCAGATTATCCATCCCGGCGCGCCAGGTGGCAGTGTAGTCGCTGGTATATTGCTCGGTCAGCTGGCGCTGGATTTCTGTGCGGTCAGCTTCGCTGTATTTTACGCTTTGCGTCAGATTCAGTACCCATGAATCCATCGCCGTCAGTTCCACCAGCTCATCACGTTGCTTCACAAAATAGCTCTGCAAGCCATAACGGGTCAGAAATTGCGGGACGACGAGCTTACTGTCATCAGCGGATGTGAATACCTGATCAAAGGTCGGCCCTATTTGGTCACGAAGGTTAAGAGCAGCAGGGAGTACGCCCAGCGCCCGCGCCTTCAGACTCTGATAAACTCGCTGGTAGACGGGCAATTTGCTCAGTTCTTTTTGTGCTGCTACTACCGGGCTGTCATATGGTGTCCAGCGGCTGATGGCATCCCCATCGCCCGCCGCACGCTCCGCGTGCCAGTCGGTATGTTTCAGCGCATAGTCAAGGTGCGACATCAGTTGTGCCTGAATATCCTGCTTACCGTGGAATTTGTCGCTCCAACGTTTCGCCATATACTGCTTCACCACCTCATTGTTGCGTCCGCTTTTATCCTCTAGCATTCTCATGACGCGCAGTACCGCCAGTTTTTCTTCACTTTCCGGCGGCGCGTTGTTCATGTCTTTCACCAGACCGTTAAATAGGGCAGGCAGGTAGCTCTGTTCCAGCAGTTGCAGGTAAGTCTGTTCCACGTAAGGGCCGACATGTCTCCCCTGATATAACCCCATATCTGACAGGCGACTCCTGTCATCCCAGTTTCCATAGGCTAATGTCGCGTCGCGTACCGGATTGAGTAAGGGCAGTTGCAGGTCGCCATAGTCATCCATTCCCTGTGGTGGTTTGATGGCCATAAAGGCTTCAGCCTGTTTCAGTACCTGAACCCCAGAGGCATAGTTATTATTGTAATAATGATGCCAGCCGGTGATTAGCAACAATGCCGTCACCCCGCCAGCGGCAGAAAAAAACGTCAGACGACGACGGCTAGTCATCAGCCAGGTACGGCTTTCTCCGGCCAGATTCGGTTCTGCCAGTAAAGCCTGTGGAAAAAGATTGCGGGTAAAGTATGGCGTGGTATCGACCAGCGGCCAGGCCGTCAAGGGGCTGCTGCCCAGCCGGTACTGACGGGCGGCAGACTGCGTAAAAATGTCATCTATCTGGCCGCGTTGCAGCGAGGAGGTCAGATACACACCACGCAGCATGACGTCCATATTTTCACCGTCCAGCAAGCCGTCAATCAGCGCCACTAGAGACTCCCGGCTCCCCTGCATCTGACGGACAAAGCTGAACAGAGAACTTCGCATATGGCCCTGAGCCAGCAACAGATCCGGTAAGGCCTGGTTCATCCGCTCGCACCACGACTGCCAGAAGGCAGTAAACTCGCTTCTCCAGTCCTCGTTCTCATGGGCGCGGCGGGTAAAGGTGACGCCGAGGATGGCATCGCGATCTTTTTTGTCCAAGGACTGAAACAGTGCTGCAAAACCGTGCATCAGATCCAGTCGGGTCAGTACCACATACACCGGTAACTGGCAGTGCAGATGCTGGCGTACATCCTGCAAATGGCTACGCAATGTTTGTAACAGATGCTCCCGGCGACGTTTGTCGGCGGTCAGCAGATCGGGTAAATCCAGTGTCAGAATGAGTCCGTTAAGTGGCTGGCGGGCGCGTTTTTCCACTAGCCAGCCGAGGGCGTGTTCCCACAGGCGGCGGTGTAATACGTTTGCATCCGGCTGTTCACAGAGCGAACCATCAATATCAAAAATCACCGCCTGTTTCCCAACATGCGGAGTGATATACAGATGTTGCTCTGCCCCACGAACCGCTTCCGGCCTATAGATAATGTCGGACGGGAAGCCTTCGCGCAGCAGCGACGTTTTACCACTGCTGGCAGGACCGAGAACCATATACCAGGGCAGTTGCCAGAGGAAACGACGGTTGTCAAGATGGCGCTGCAGACGCAGCAACCAGCGGTCGAGATAGCGCTGCTGTGCATTCAGCTCAACGCTGAGTGGGTCAACGGCTTCCTCGCGTTGCTGCTTTTGCTGTTTTTCAAGCTGTTGCAGGCGTTTCATAATCCGAACGGTGAGCCATACCAGGGCGATAAATCCCCACACTGCCGTCGCAAGCCAGCGGTTAACTGATGGTTTCAGCCACTGTTCGTCATACAACGACCATGACGGGCCTTTCCACCAGATCCACACCAGCAGAAAGAGCCATGCCAGCACCAGCAGCCAGAAAGCAGAAACTTTAAACCGTGGCATTGCTGGTCGCAGAGCAGATTTCAGACCACTGAATAGTCGGGGTGTAGGTAATCTCACAAAAACTCCTGTTCTCTTTTATTGTGCTGCCGTGAATTTCTGTTCAAGCTGCTCAAGCAGGGATGGCTCCCAGTCAGCCAGCCCTATTTGCGAGCCTGTTCTGAACAGCATTCGGTACTGTTGCTGTGCCAGTTTTTCCATCCCGGACTCTTCCATGAGCTGTGCGCCAAAATACTGTCGGTGAAACTGGTCACGTGGGTCGCCTTCAGGCAGTGAATCTAAATGCCGCAACGCGGCTTCTAGTCCCTGTTCTTTAAAACAGGTTCTGACAGTCTGTAATTCCTCTCCAGATTGCAGTGGCGATACGGCCTGACTGCCGGAAGATGAGACGGTCAGCCACTGCTTTGTCTGCTCGCTGATAAAGGGAGTACGGTCGTTGAACAACAGGCCGGTAAGCGCCGGAAGACGCGTCAGAAAGCAGGACAATTCATCACGAATGGCCTCTGCAACCTGTTTGTAACCAAGGCGCAGAGCGGTCTGTGCGGAGAGGTAATGCCCATCTAGCCAGTAAGGGGCCAGCAGTATACTTTTCTCTACTTGGTTCCAGAGCACCATATTCGCACCGCTAAGACGGGCCTGATAATCCGCCACCATATCCGCGGAAACAGCGGCCAGTGGAGTACGACCGTCGCTTTCAACCTGTGGCGTGCTGGTGATGGTCAGCCACAGTGCGTGACGGCGCAACCGGTAGCCTTGCGGTGAGTCCGGCTGGCGTTCGCATAAAATGGTCGCCACTTTTTGCAGCGTATCGCGCCAGGCGGTCTCGTCATGGCTATCGACAGTAACTTGTGGAACCGGGATTTCAGGGGACAGAGTATTTTGCGATACATCGCGTCCAGCTGTGGCATCGGTCTTCTGCAAAATACCGGCGTTTGCTGTAGTGGGGGATGAGGACGGTGCAACACAATTAAACGCTTGCTGATAAAGGGCAAGCAGGTCATCCGTTGCTTTCACCAGTTCTGGTACATTATGTGCCAGCCAGCACTGCGCCAGTCTTCCCAGCGCTTTCGGTAGCTCGTCACGTTGCTCTGTCCCGGCGTTTTCCGCAAATCCGCTAATGCCCGCTTCAAAGCGTTTCATCACCTGCGCGGCAAAACGTTTTTTATGCGCCATATTTTGCGGTGCAGCTACCGTCCAGTAATGCTCGACGAACAATGCCAGCAGGCGCAGTGCTAGTAATGGATCACCGGTATGTTGCAACGTTCTTAGCAGATGCGTCAGTAGACGGAAGTCTTTACTCTCTGAGGCCAGAATCGCCAGCCCCCTACGTTGAAGTTCCGGTATATCAAGCTGACTGTGAGTCAGTGAACCCAGCTTGACGATTTCGCCGTCGATATACTCCCATTCTTCGTCATCGTCATTCAGGGCGCTGGCTAGTTTATCTTCCGGAAGATTTTCCAGAAGATGCGAAATCCACACTGCCGGATCGTGTAAATCCATTGCCATTCTCCTACTCTCCCGCCCAGTGACAGGCGTCGCGCAGCGGCCCGATAGTCTGTGCCAGCCCGTCGATGTTAAAGGTCAGTTTCTCGTCGGCATTGCCCGCACCGGTATCCACCGTCAGCGTTTTTGCACCAAACAGTTGTTTAATTTCATCAATGCCGGATAGCCCACGACTGGATTCCAGCAGGATGCCGTTTTCGCGCACAAACCAGCGGCTGCGGAATGTCCTGCTGTCGGCCTTTAAGGTGACGGCGATATCGTGCGTGTCTAGCGCCTTAGCTAGCGCCACCTGCATTCGGGTGATATTGTCCATGCAACTGAACATCAGTACTGGACGCGGCGGAACATGCCCAATAGCCGGAGTGGTGATAATCACTGTCGGGCGTTCGCCCGATGTCTGCATGACCAGCAGTTCAGTAGTGTTATCCTGACGGTGTTTTTCCTGCGCAGTCGCGCGGGTCCAGGACTCACCAACAAAATCCGCTTTCACCAGCGCCCCGTTAAGACCGTCCGGCGTTATGGGGGACAATAGGCGGTCGTAACAGTCAAGGCGTTCCAGCGCCGCAGGCTCTTGACGACAGGTCTGCATCGCCTGTAACGTAGCCTGCGTATCCTGAGAGATCGCCGTCACACTCGTCATCGCCGAACCGGAAGCGGGGGAGAGATTCGCCGTCGCCGCACGTGCAGAGAGTCCGGCCAGCAGGCCCGCTAACAGCCACCCGGTATGCCAGAAAACGCGCATCCTGTTCATAAAACAGTCTCATCCTCTGTTATGGACTCGCTGTCTTCTACATCTTCCACGTCTGCAGTAAATGCGCCGTCAGCAGCTGACAGCTGGATACGGGCAATGCCGGTGCCTGTTGCCATTTTCTGCAACAGTAGCAGCGAGAGCGGCGGCAGCATGTCGCCGTCAATCACCGATTCCAGCATCCTCGCCCCGTTTTCGGCGCGAGTGACGCGTTTCATGATTTCATCTGTGACTTCCTGTTCGATAATGACATCAGCACCAAAGCGGCTGCGCAGCACGTTATCCAGTCGGGCTAGCTTCCCTGTGATAATGGTGGCGAGAGTTTCTTTTGACAGCGGCAGATACGGCACCACTTCCATACGCGCCAGCAGCGCAGGTTTAAAGAAGTCGGCCAGTACCGGATACAACACTTCCAGCATGGTTTCCGGGTCATCAGCGTGTTCGACAATCACCTGATAACCGAGGTTGGAGGTGAGGAAAAAAACGATATTTTTGCAGTCAATTAGACGGCCTTCGCCATCGGCCATCTCGCCCTTATCAAAGGCCTGGTAAAACAGGTTGAGTACGTCTGGGTGGGCTTTTTCCACCTCATCGAGCAACACTACCGAGTACGGTTTCTGACGGATGGCCTCGGTCAGCACGCCGCCTTCACCGTAGCCGACATAACCCGGAGGCGAACCAATCAGCCGCGAAACCGTGTGTTTTTCCTGAAACTCCGACATATTGATGGTGGTGAGGTATTGGCGACCGCCGTAAAGCAGTTCCGCTAATTGCAGCACGGTTTCAGTTTTACCTACGCCGCTGGGACCCGCCAGCAGGAATGCTCCTAGCGGTCTTCCCGGGCGACGCAAATCAGCGCGTGCGGTGAGTAAATGCTTATGTAGGTTGGCTATTGCTAGATGCTGCCCCTTGATGGTATTGCCCAGCCATCGTGGCAGATCAGTAATGACTGACATCTCATTCTGCGATAAGCGGTTTAACGGCACGCCTGTCCATTCGGCAATCACCGCCGCAATCTGCTTTTTATCGACGTGTGCAGAGACCAATAACTGCGTGTTATGTAGGGCATCCAGCTCAGCGGTTAACTGCGGCAGTCGTTCAGCCGGAGAAATCATATCTGCAGCCTGACCTGCTTCTGTGTTTTCTTCCGACAATGTGTTCTCAGTGTCATCAGCCCGCATGGCTTCTGCGCTATCCCGTTCTGCCGTGATATCCGGAACGGTGTCATCATTTGGGAGCGAACCTAGCAGTTGCTGGCGCAGCGCAATGATCTCTTGCACCAGCAACTGCTGTTGTCGCCAGGCAGACACTAGTGTCTGCAGCGCCTGCTGCGCTGTTTCATACTGTGCATGAATCTCATTCAGCCGCGTGGTATCGGTACGCAGCCCGATCCGGATCTCTCGTTCAAGCTGGTGGATCTCCGCTTTACACTGGTGGCTCTGGGTGGTCAGCGCCGAGATTTGTTTCGGCGGAGAGGAGAGATTAATTGCCACGCGGGCGCAGGCGGTATCCAGCACATCAATCGCTTTGTCCGGCAACTGGCGGCCAGAAAGGTAGCGCTCGCTTAATGTTGCTGCCGCCTGTAAGGCTTCATCGTCGATCAGTACACCGTGTGATTTTTCATACACCGCCGACAGGCCACGCAGAATAATGGTCGCTTCCGACGCTGTTGGTTCGCTGACTTTTACTAACTGGAAGCGGCGCGACAGCGCGGCATCTTTTTCGAAGTATTTTTTGTATTCGCTCCAGGTGGTGGCGGCGATGGTTTTCAACTCACCACGAGCCAACGCCGGTTTTAGCAGGTTGGAGATATCCAGTCCGCCTTGCTGGTTGCCCGCGCCAATTAAGGTATGTGCTTCATCGATAAATAAAATGACGGGAACAGCAGAGGAAATGACTTCTGCCATCAGCCCCTTGAAGCGCTTTTCAAATTCGCCTTTTACTGATGCTCCAGCCTGAAGCGCTCCTAAGTCCAGGGTCATAATATCGGTGTTTTTCAGCTTATCCGGTACTTGGCCTGCGACAATACGCAACGCCAGTCCTTCAATTAAGGCACTTTTACCGACGCCAGCTTCCCCCACCACCACCGGATTGTTTTTACGGCGGCGGCAGAGAATATCGATCATTAGGTCAATTTCATGGTCGCGACACAGTACTGGGTCGAGTTGCCCCTGACGCGCATCTTCAGTCATATTCTTCGCGTAGCGGCTAAGTAGATTGTCGCCGGTGGGTGCTATCATGCTGGGCGATGGGCCGTCCACATTCCGCATTACTGTTTCCGCCGATTCTCGCGTCCATTGCGCAAAATCCTGTTGCAGTTGATCGCGGTTAATGGCTGTCAGCAACCGGGCGGCAACCGGCGGCACATAACGCAGCGGTGAGTGCAACAGTGCCAACAGCAACATACCGCCGCGCAGTTCACTGTGCTGCATCTCAGCTGATGCCAGTAGCCAGCCTTCTTTCAGCCACTCAACCAGCATCGGGGAGAATGCAGGGTAACTGTCTGTTGCCCGCACCGTCGCGTAATTTTCAACCGTGAGCGCTCGACGCAGCGCATTCGTGTCAATGTCCGCTTTTTCCGCAATCACCCTTACGTCACTGCGTACCGATGTCAGCATCTGTAACAATACATGTGCCACGGTAATTTCCGACGCCTGCTGGCCCATGCACTCCGCCGCTGCCGCTTCCAGCGCCTGCCGGGATAATTGGTTAAGATGCTTAACCAGAGAGGCCAGATTAATCTGGATCATATGCTGTGTCCTTACCTGGCCAGTAGCCGGTTCAGTTGATGCAGAATATCCTGCGTCTGGCTGTCCAGCCGCAACATGTAGAACAGATAAAAGAGCGCCAGAACGGCAATGCCGCCAATGAGCACATGTTTGATGGTCAAGCGTCTCATGAGCTGATAGCGTCCACCTTGCGTTTTTTTGTCCTGATGCAGTAGCGGAGAAGGGGCATCACCGCGCAGTGTGTGCAGAACATGGTGCAGACGGCGATATATCTGTTCAAACTCACCCTGATCATGTATGGCGGCCACCTTGTAGCGCCCACGAAAGCCCAGAGAAAAGCAGAGATATACAAATTCCAGCAGATCCTGATAACGCTTTGGTTCGCGGATCAGACGCTCTAGCAAAATAAAAACCTTCTCACCGCCCCAGGCTTCATTGTGGAAATGGACCAGCAGTGACTGTTTAATCCACTCGTTCTTGTTCGACCAGCCATTACCCAGAGCAGCCTCGTCAATAAAAGTGCAGAGCACATAGCGACACGAGACAATCACTCCCGGCTCGTAGCCCTGCTCTTGAAGCAGTTGCTCCACCGCCTGGACATCTGTTACTACCTGCGCGAAGAGGTGCTCCGGCATGGTCTGGCTGTTCATTCCCTCCATGCGCATGACCATTCCCAACAATGGTGTGGCAGCATCAACCATCGGGTTTAGGCTGTTACCACGTAGGGGCAGCCGGTACTGACGACCGGAATGTTCCTCTGACAGCTCATGCAACGCCGAATCCTTTTTTTCCGCTGGTGAAATGGCATCCTGGCTGTTATTTCCGGCGGGAAACAGAATGGATTGTTCGCTCATGATCTCATCCTCTTATTGCCCACAACTGTATGTTCAGTTCAGGAAAAGAGCCGGAAATATGTAGTCCCAACGCCCCAGCTTTCACCACGTCCTGCCAAGCGGCTGCGCCCTTATCCAGTTCAAAGTAAACAAAACCATCGTGATAAGGTAACTGTCGCGGCGCGGCTGTTCTCGGCGTCAGTGGCACGCCGGGCACCTGTACGCTGACCATATCGCGAATTTTATTTGTGGCCGCCACTTTGGACTGCTGAGTAAATTGGTGGATAAGCTGGCCGTGCGGCATCCGCGCACGTACCGCGAGAATGAAGGTGCCAGCCTGCAACAGCGTCGGATCGTTAACCGTAGCAACATAAAATCCGTCGGAGAAGGCCAGGGGTAGGTTTTGCGCACGCGGCATCAGCACGGTGTTAAGCGCCCGACGCAATTCCGGGATCACCGTTTTAAACGACTGCGTGAGATCGCGGTGGTTGTAAACATCCACCGGGCAGGGCAGACGGCTGTCCTCCGTAAAAGTCATCAGTTCACCCAGCAGCCGAACTAGATCCAGATAAAAGCTCTCCGGGGGCAGTGTGCGCAGATGCGAACGATGAGTGAAATGCATCTGGCTGCGGTTAAGCATCTGCAGCATCATAAACTCCGCCACATCGGCGATCCCACTCTGTTCCGGCGAACCAATTCGTTTTGCCAGTTCACTGGCACGGTTACTGATAAGCCCCTGTACGTCACCGGCAAATCCGTTAAGCACCGGGCTGACGCGTATGGCCTGACAGGTTGGGATGAAACTGTCATCCAGTATCAGCGCCCCGTTAGCATGCTGGCTGCGGATACGGCACAGCGGCAACGTCACCATCGCACTGAGATCGTCCGCGCCGCAGACGATTTTTGGGGCCAGTTGCCCCAGCACTATTTGCTGTACATCGCCATCATCGGAGTGCAAATCGCGGACATCAGCTCGGGCCAGACGGTAGCGTTCCGTCCCTTGACCGGCGCTCTGACGGCCCTCAATTTCGCAGGTAATATCGCTAATGACCGGTAGTGCCAGATAGATGTCATGGCTGCCCTGACGGGAAAGATCGAGAGGCTGAAAAGGCACTGGCAGCTGATCTTGTCCTGGAATACTGAATACCGTGCCGTCCGGCATACAGCCCTCTGCACTGTCTAGCATGAGTTTCCCTTGGGCCAGCAACTCCGTATTGATCGACAGCGAGGTGAACCCCCAGGCAAAATCGACCTGCGCATTCATACGCTGGTTAAGCAAGTATTCCTGATTGCGCTGCTGTTGCTGGAAGTGTTGCGGCAGGGCAAACAGCCCCTCCTGCCAGATCACCTTGTTTTTCATGGTCGCCATCGTCAGTTGTCCTCTTTTTTCATTTCGATGCTGCTCTGCCGTACATGTACCAGCAGGCGGTAGCTATGGCCGGTGCTTTCCACTGGTTCAATTTGTTTCCATTCGGTGGTCTGGTCATCAGAAAAATAGGCCACAACGCCGATAAACTGAGTTTTCCCATCCAGCTTCACCGGCGGCAGGGTCTTAATCGTGTCCGGCAGCAGGCTAAAATCTTGGTGATCGATATAGTTTTTCCCCAGCACATCCGGTAGCGCCGTGCTGGCTATCTGGTCATAGTCGGTGGCCTGTAACTTGGAGTCGTCACTCATATAAATCAGTTGCACATCCACAGAGGCGGCTTCACCATCTGCATTGATGTTGGTGTCTGGCTCGGTCAGCAGCGTCACCGTAATCTCTGACGGTTGCTCCGCCAGCTTCCCGACCTGAACATCCGGATTGGCGATCACCTGACCGAGTTTTTTCGCCGTTTCGCAGCCGGTCAGGTGTACGCAGAAAAACAGCGCCACCATGCAGACACGAAAAAAACGTATTGTCATGCTTCCGGCTCCCGCTGTTTTTCGCGCAGTACACGGTCATAGATCTGGGCATAGACTTCGTTAAACAGCATCTCAAACCCCTGCTGGCGGCTGGATGCTAACTCGTCGTAATAATCCCTATACATTTTCCATGCCCCTGCATCGTCCAGCGGCTGACGCAGTTCATGGCTGCGGCGGTACTGCACAAAGCGACGCATCAGGCTCTGCGGTGAGAAGGCATCGAGTAACACACGTAATGATTCAACAATCGCGGCGCGATTAGCATCTTCGTGATGACGGATGTTACGCAGACTCTCACCAACAGCCGCGGGGGCTGCCAGATGTACCGGGCTTTTACCCTCAGCAAACATCACGTCGAGTGCTGTGGCATAATCCATGTTCAGGCGCAGCGGGTTATCTTCCAGCGGGCGCAGGTGTTTATCCGATAGGCTGTTGCGTCGCTGTTGTAGATCGAGCAGTCCTTTAATTGCTGCCTGTAATGTCCTCCCAGCTTCTTCAAGGAAAGCATCAGCATCCTGTGAGTTGCGTACAGCAAGTGAGCTGCCCAGCCCACGTAAAAGAGGAGTAACGGCAAGATGAAGTTGTGCCATATCTGCCAGGGAGGTCGTATCATCATGGTTCTCTTGCGGGTCGGGATACACAGACGGCAGATCCATAAATGATTTGTCGATAGCGCCATCTCTGCCGGTGAACGAAGAGCGGTCAGGGACGATCCCCGAAAGCGGATCGCCTGCTACGGTCAATCTTTCTGTCTGTAGTGCCTGAAGTGGATCGGCAGAAAAGCTGTTAACGACTGTATCTGCAAGCTGATGCATCCGGGGCATTCCCGGGTATGCAGGCTGGCCATCTGTTGTCAGAAGTGCGTCCGCCAGTCGGTCACGGTTGCTAACAATCGTTTCTGGTGCGGCCATTTGCTCGCTGTAACTGACCAGCTTCCCTTCGTGAATAAAGGCTTTCAGCGTGAGCGCGCCCAGCGAGATTTCATCGCCTTGCCGCAGGCGCACCACCCCCGCATCTGGGGCTACCGGTGCTTGATTAATCATCAGGCCTGGCATTAGGCTCTTCAAGCAAAATGCGCCATCATGCAAAATCACCCGGCAGGCGCGACCGGCTACGGCCCCCGCCCTGTCTTGTACCGGCCAGTGGCATTCGGGGACGTTGCCAATATCCCCGCCATCAGTGGTAAAGAGGCATTTTGCCGCACGCCCACTTTCCAGTTCGTTGCCATTCATCACCTGCAATGTCAGTGAGAGGGTGGGAGACTGCGTTTTTTCCTCAGCCATATGCGATTCCATAAAATTAATCCCTGATGTGGAGGGTGATGGACGGCGGCGCTTTAGGCTGACCAATAAACGCTGTGCGCCCGATACAGGAGCGGGAACGGTCGCCCAGCCGCATTCCTTTTGCTTGTTCCGGTGCTAGGTCGAGCCGTAACTCCCAGGCGAGTTGATCACGCAACAGAAAGGAAATGAACAAGGTCAGTGCCTGATGATTCTCGCCGTCTGGTAAAAACGAGAGATAACGCGCCATTGACAGATTGCCTAAGCGCAGCAGGAATTTTCCGCTACGGTCAAGCACTCTGGCCCCGAGGGTAAAATTAACGCCGATAACCGAGCGCCCCGGCACATATCCGGCGGTTCTACGTTTCGGGTTGCGCACGCCCAGCCGGTTTTGCTGTGCGGGATCAACGGGTACTTTACGTAACTGCCAGCTCTCAATACTGACATCCGGCAAATCGAAACAGTGGCTGACAAGATTGCATACCACATCCGGCGAGCGCCCCGGCGTTGCCAGTATTCCTGCATAGGCCAGCATTTTGCTGTGGTTAATGGCGAGTCTGTCACGCACGCTCGTATTGCCCAGCCCGACCAGCGAGTACATCCGCAGTGAAAAGGCATCCGTTCCGCCATTGCGAAAACAGATGTAATAGCGATATTTGCGCCAGGCGTGATAAGCGAACTGTGTCCAACGGTGGCTGAAAAGATCGAGGAATGCTTTCAGCCCTTCTTCATTTTGTGCTGACTCCCGCGCCATTCGGTCTAGGTAGTAACCAGGTAAGGGCGACTGGCTACCGGAAAATCCCAGAAACTTTGTGGTCAGGGTAAACAGTCCAGTATGGTTACGCTCAAGTGTGCTCAGATCGCTGCCTGGAAAAGCAATACTGGCATCGGATTTGAACAATGCCACTTCCTTCTCCGGCTCGGTGCGCAGCGACGGCTCATGATTCGAATCACCATACCGGCGGTATAATGACTCCATTAGCACAAAAAAATTTATACCGCGCACATCCGAGGACAATGCGTTTTCCCCTACATCAGGGCATGCTGGCCAGTGTGTTGCCATTCCCAGGACTCCTGACTTTCCGTGTTAATGATTCTGAGACAGTGAAATGAATTGATGCTGGCGTACAGAGCAAAGAAATACGACAACACGTTCCCCAACAGGTAGATTTCGCCTTCGCAGACGAAAGGGGCTGGATTGATCCACAGCGTGGTGGACAATCCCCGCACCGGCACACCTTTAAACAGACGGTCTACCGGATGGGACTCCATCCTCTCGATAGCGTCCAGCTTTTGGGAGGAAAGGCGGGCCTGTTGCGGATGATGAATACCAGGTAAATCAAAGGTGCGAAGTATCTGGATCAGTACGTCTCGGTCCAGCAGCGAGAGATAGTTCAGGTTCATACAAGAAATCAGCGACCAGTGCATATCGCCGTCCATCACCGGATACAGTGGGCGAGTCGGGCGTGTGACGTTACTGAAAGAAGCCACTGCTGGATTTTTATTAACGGCTTCGCAGATATCGCCAGTATGCAGCGAAGCAGGTAGCATCCGGTTGGTACAGACCAGCGAGGCGGTAAACACCTCACCTTTCAGACGAGGGTCTTCTGGTAGGCTGCCATCGGCGTGGACAAAAGCAATGGAGTGATCCAGACCACGATGAAACAGGGACGTTTTTGTACGGTGATGCCAGTAGACAACGTCACGCTGGCTGCTGTACTCAATCTGGTGCTGAAATCCCTCGAATTCAGGCCAGAGCCTAAATTTTTCACCATGTTTAGATTCGTTTGTTTTACTGGAAACCGATTGTATCCGAAAGATGTCACAGGACTCCGGATGCTGCTGGCTAGCACACAACGGATACTGCGGTGCGTTACCATCCGGTCTGACGGGTTCAGAATGATGCACAAACAGGTTTACTGCAGGTGTACAGTACGGACGCAGTGAATCTCGACGCAGTTTGATATCTGCGGGCAACGGCAGATTAAAACGCAGGCGCAGCGTAAAGTTATTGACTGGGAAGTTCTCTGGTAACGGGGTAGCATCCCGCAGATGAAAAAAGAAAAAGCTCTCTGGGTAGCAGAAATACTCCTGAAGCACCCGATAGCCGCTATGAACGTTTTTCGGCCATGGCAACAGCGCATCTTCCCGTTCAAATCCGGCAGCATCTAGCCACAGATCCGGCAATGATACGTGGTGTTCTCCGCTCACCAGTTCCGCATCCATCAACCGCTCACTAAACCACATATAGAGCTGATGGCGGGTATAGTCGTCATCATTGCCCAGCCAGAAGGTGAGTTTATTCAGATCCAGTTCACTGGGAGAAACGTTACCTTCCGTGAAAAAATCAATCTCAATAAGGCCTTCTTTCAGGGTGCTATTGTTTCGCACATCCTGGACCAATAGGGGTTGCAGCCAAATATCACGCGCTAGAGTAAAATGGCAGGCCGTCTGAGCCACTTTATTATCTTCGCTCGTCAATACGCCCTGAGCAAAGAGCTGCCTACTTCTTCCTGCCTGTGTTTTTATCAGTTCATCTCGGCAAACTTGAACAGGTGTTTTCAGCTCTTTTTTAGGACGGTATTCAATCACCGCCATTGCTGGAACAGGACGCAGATAATTGGGCCACAGCATATTTATTAGCCCATGTGTAAACTCTGGGAACTCATCTTCCAGCTTTTGCCGCAGGCCACCGGAAAGGAAGGCGAAGGCTTCCATCAGGCGCTCCACATCAGGATCACCCTCCTTCTCGGCCAGAAACCGGGCAAGATAAGGTTTTTCTTGTGCCAGCAACTTGCCGAGTTGGCGCAGATAGTCCAGTTCCTCGCGATAGTAACGCTCTTCGAAAGCCATCCGGTTTACTCCACGTACCAGTGCTGGTGGTTATCCAGCATAATGTCAAACTCCAGAACATCCTTTCTGTCGCTGAAATTCAGGTATGCAACAATGTGAAAATGCAGCTCCAGCTGCGCATAGCTATCCTCTGCGCAGCTGCTCACCACCACATCTGAAATACGAGGCTCATAGCGCAGAATGCAATGTTTTATAGACTTAACCATCCATTCCCGTAGGTTCACAGAATCAGGAGATTCATCATTAAAATCAGCAATCCCCAGTTCTGGCGAACCGTAGCAGCTACCGGAACGGGTGTTGAGGACATTACGCAGATTATTGCGCACAGAATGCAGCAATATTGCCTTTGTCCGCTGGCGCGAAGAAGGCTTAGCCGATTCCCCGATGCGCTCAAATAAACTGCCTCCGGACTCCCGTTCCGTTATCATGGATTTATTCCCTGTCTAACCGTCCAACGAGAGACAGTTCAAACGACGCTCCCATGTATTTGAAGTGCGGGCGGACACTTAGTGCGACCTGATACCAGCCGGGTTCTCCTTCCACATCAGATACTACAATCTTCGCCTGACGCAGTGGTTTGCGGCTGCGAACTTCAGAAGGTGGGTTTTCCTGATCAGCGACATACTGGCGAATCCAGGTATTTAGTTCGCGCTCCAGATCACCTCTTTCTTTCCATGAGCCAAGCTGCTCACGTTGCAGAACCTTGATGTAATGAGCCAGTCGGTTGATAACAAAAAGGTAGGGGAGTTGAGTACCGAGTTTGTAGTTAGTTTCGGCTTCTTTGCCTTCCACTGTGTTGGGGAACACTTTCGGTTTCTGCACCGAGTTAGCGGAGAAAAATGCTGCATTATCAGAGCCTTTGCGCATAGTGAGAGTAATGAAACCCTGCTCTGCCAACTCATATTCCCGCCTGTCGGAAATGAGAATTTCAGTTGGTACTTTAGCTTGAAGTTGACCCATTGCCTCATACAGATGCACCGGTAAATCTTTCACAGCTCCGCCGCTTTGTGGACCAACAATATTTGGACACCAGCGGGTTGACATGAAGCTTTCGGCCATGTTCGCCGCCAGAAGAAACGCTGTATTCCCCCATAAATAGTGCTCATGGTTTTTGCTGACATTTTCGCGATAATTAAAGCTTTTCACCGGATTTTCATTTGGTCCATAAGGGTGGCGAAGCAGGAAGCGCGGAGCTGTCAGACCAAGATTACGAGCATCTTCCGATTCACGCAGCGAACGCCATTTCGTATACGCTGGACCTTCAAAAATGGCGGCAACATCTCTGATACCAGGGAGTTCGGTAAACGAATCCAGGCCAAAAAACTCCGGAGAAACTGAAGACAGGAACGGAGCATGGGCCATTGCGGAAACTGAGCTGATGTATTTCAGCAGCTTCATATCTGCGACCGTGTTGTTAAAAGCGTAATTACCGATCACGGCGGCTACTGGCTCACCGCCAAACTGGCCAAACCCCGTGGCGTAAACCTGGCGATAGAAGCCGGACTGCGTGATTTCTGGGGCAAATGAGAAATCGTCCAGAAGCTCTTCTTTGGTGGCGTGTAGCAGGTGAATTTTGATGTTTTCTCGTGGATCTGCATGATCAACTAGCAGCTTAAGTGAACGCAGGAACGACTCCAGTTCCTGGAACTCTGGGGCATGAAGGATCAAATCCATCTGGCGGCTCATACGCTCATCAATATCGGCAATCATGCCGTTGACCGCAAGGATATCGACAGATTCCGTTTCGTCGTTACTCTGCAACAGCGTGGTAATGAACGCTGTCACGCCCTGTCGGGCGATATCGTAGCTTTCTGACTCCGGTTTAAAACGGGTCTGCGCCATAATTTCATCCAGCAGATTGGGCGCTGTGACCGTTGCGGTGGAAGCAGATGCTTCCGGTAAGGTGATCTCTGACATACTGAAGTCCTTTTACAAGTTAATTCCGACCAGCGAGGCCCAGTTCTGCAATCAGTTGTTCACGGCTCTTTTCGTCACCAAGTAATGCCTGAAGTTGTGCACGGAAAGCTGGGATATTGCCCATTGGGCCACGAAGTGCTACCAGCGCTTCGCGTAACTCCAGCATTTTTCGCATTTCTGGCACCTGGGTGGCAATGTTGTCCGGCGAGAGATCGGTCAGCGCTCTGACTTTCAGGTTGATCCCCATACGTGCATCGGGTGTTTCACTGAGCGCAGAAGAAACTGTGAACTCGCGTTTAATACCCGACTGTTCCAATACCGCATTAAAATTATTACGATCGATGGCAATTAGCTGGCGCTCATCCATTGGTGTGTCATCTGTACCGCCAATCAGATTGCCCGCGACCAGCAGGTTAAGTGGTAATTCCACTTCCGCTGTTTTATTTCCTGTTGTTGGCTGAAATTTAATATTTATACGCTCTCGTGGCGCAATACTGCCACTATCATGTTTGCTGCTCATAAGAATACTCCGTCAGGTTATCTTCCAGGCCATGAATACAGCATGAATCGCACTAAAAATACTGAAAATGCCGTTTCAGTGGCAGTTAAAACTTTTTTACGACTTAATGTTTTTGCATTCTACGCGCAGAAAAATATTTGAGAAGAACTTTTTATTAGAATGAAAGAGGGGTATTCTTCGATGAGTTCTTAGCGAATTAATAAGAATATTCAAACCAGCGGTGGTGCGAATGAAAAGAATTTTAAGTTGTTGTTTGTTTCATAACTGATTGTGTTTTAAGAATTAAGCGTGGATTAATAATTAAAACTTATAATTAATTCTTTTTTTATTAGAACCAAAAATGAAGAATGACTTTTCTTAGTTAATATCTGATTAATTACAAAATTAAATATCAGTAAAATAACGAGTGAAATATTCACTCAGGAACGAGTTATATCGATAAGTGCAGATATAAGAAAGGACTAATAAAATATAAAACTGAACATGTATTTCACTTAATCAAAAGTGCATTCACATCATCAATATAAAAGATTCTTGTGATTGCTGCTCGTTTCGGTTTACCCATAAACCGGATAAAGAAATATAAAACGGTTCCCGGTGTGAACCGTGTCTGTATCTGCCTGCCGAGGATTAACGACAGGTTATCGTAAGTAGTTGTTGATAACATTCACAAGGAGTTTATAAATGCCTACACCGTGTTACATTTCCATTAAAGGTCAGACTCAGGGAAATATTACCGCTGGTGCTTTCACCGCTGATTCTGTCGGCAACATCTACGTGCAGGGCCACGAAGATGAAATGCTGGTGCAGGAGTTCCAGCATAATGTGACAGTACCGACTGACCCACAATCCGGTCAGCCTTCTGGCCAGCGTGCCCACAAGCCGTTTATCTTTACCGTGGCGCTCAATAAAGCCGTTCCGCTTCTGTACAACGCACTCGCCTCAGGCGAAATGCTCCCAACGACGGAGCTTAAGTGGTGGCGTACTTCGATCGAAGGTAAGCAGGAGCATTATTTCACCACCAGTCTTACTGACTCGACTATCGTCGATATCAATCTCCATATGCCGCACTGTCAGGATCCGTCTCAGCGTGAATTTACCCAATTGCTGGCCGTGAAGCTGGCTTATCGCAAAATCGAGTGGGAACACGTTAAGTCAGGCACTTCCGGTGCAGATGACTGGCGTGCGCCGTTGGAAGCATAAGTTAATCAACAGCATCCTGTCCGTGAAGGGCGGGATGCTGTTTTTGCATTGAGCACCGATAAAAAGAGGGTTGTCAGTAAGGGGTTACGCTTTTACGGGAGATAGCGGGTGCCGGAAGCTTCGGCGGTTCCGTGTTTGAAGATAAGCGTAACACTGTACTGTCACAGCCGCTAACAGCGGATGTCTGTTTTCCCGCAAGGATCAGGGAGGTCATTATGTCATTAAAAGGGCTGCGTTTTACGCTGGAGGTGGATGGGCAGGCACCGGATACTTTCGCTGTAGTGAATTTCCAGCTTACACAGTGTTTTTCCGTCCCATTTGTATTGAATGTGGATGTTGCCAGTAAAGAATTTGGTCTTACGGCAGAGCGTTTACTGGAGAAAAAAGCCACGCTGACCATTTGGCAGGGGGGAACGGCACTGCGTTATGTCACCGGAGTGGTAGCCAGCTTTGGGATGAAAGAGAACAACCGCTGGCAAATGCAGTACAATCTTCTTATCCATCCTCCCCTGTGGCGTAGCGGTTTGCGCCAGAACTTTCGCATCTTCCAGCAGCAGGATATCCAGACTATCTCAGCCACCCTGCTGGATGAAAATGGTGTAACTGACTGGACCCCCTCCTTTAATGCAAGTCATCCAGCACGTGAATTCTGTGTGCAGTATGGTGAAAGCGATCTGGCATTTTTATCACGCCTGTGGGCTGAAGAAGGTATTTTCTTCTATGACAAACTGGCTTCAGAGGGTCCGGACCAGAAGCTGACGTTGTGTGATGACGTGGCAGGTCTTACACCAATAAAAAACGCCATTACCTTTAATCCAAACGTCAACACTGGAGTCACCGAGGAATGCATCAGCGTATTCTATTATATAGCGAGTGTGCGTCCCTCATCCGTGCTGAGCAAAGATTATACCTTCAAGACCCCCGGCTGGGAGGGCAAATTTACCCAACAGGGCGAGAACCTGAACGGCCAGTTCACTCAGTATGAAATCTATGACTATCCGGGGCGTTTCAAGGACGAACAACACGGCCAGGATTTCGCCAGTTACCAGATGGATGGGCTACGCAACAATGCTGAATTAGCCAGCGGTGTCAGTAATTCGCCGAAACTGTGGCCGGGGACTCTCTTCACGCTGAAGATGCATCCGCAGGAAACTCTGAACCGGGAATGGCAAGTAGTCAGCAGTACAATAAGCGGTGAGCAGCCTCAGGCACTGCATGGTAGCCAGAGACAAGGAACCAATCTGTATAACCAATTCAGCGCTATCCCGGCGGATCGTACCTGGCGTTCACTGCCACTGCAAAAACCTAAAGTGGACGGACCACAAAGCGCCATCGTCACCGGCCCGGCGGGTGAGGAAATCTTCTGTGACGAGCATGGTCGCGTGCGCGTGCAGTTTCACTGGGATCGGTATAACCCGAAGGATGAAACCAGCTCCTGCTGGGTACGTGTCTCGCAGGCATGGGCTGGTACCGGATTCGGTAACCTTGCTATTCCGCGCATAAACCAGGAAGTGATAGTGGACTTCCTTAATGGCGACCCTGACCAGCCCATCATCATGGGGCGCACCTACCACCAGGATAACCGCTCTCCCGGTGGCCTACCCGGCACCAAAACTCAGATGACTATCCGCTCAAAGACCTATAAAGGAAGTGGTTTTAATGAGCTGCGCTTTGAGGATGCGACCAGCAAAGAACAGCTCTATATGCACGCCCAGAAGGACATGGTGACAGAGGTGCTGCATGACCGAACGACAACGGTGGATCACGACCATACCGAAACCGTGAAGAATAACCAGATGGTCACGGTGGTTGTGGGGCAGACGGTAAATGTGGGCAGTAAGAACGAAGAGAAACACGATCAAAAAGTTGCTGTTGCCCACGATCAAACCATCACCATTCAGAACGATCAGACACTCCATGTTGTTCATGACCGCCATAAAAGTGTGGATAACGATCAGATCACCACAGTTACAGGGTTTGATACCGAAACCGTGGTGAAAGATCAGAAGGTCAGTGTTAAGCAAAGCTATACGCTCGATGTCGCCAATATCACCACGATCAAATCCGGCGACAAAATCGAACTGATATGCGGTAAAAGCTCTATCACGCTGGAAAGCAGTGGAAAAATAACCATCTCCGGGCAGGAGTTTGACTTCACCGCGGGCGGCCCGGCAAATATCAAAGGCAAAGACGTATTCATCAACTGAGGCCTGAAAAATGGAATTTCGTAATCTGACGCCATTTTCAGTGATGGAATACGCGATGGACGACAAGCATAACGAGCGTCATCACGTTATCGCCATGAAAACGGGTTTCCGGCTGGTACAGGATGTAGAAGGACACTGGCAGGCGCAACTGATGGAAAACCCACCGCTGCCGCTCTGTCTGGAAGATGAGTTTATCGGGGAAATGAATATGTCTCCGGTCCTGCGTGAAAGTGACCTTGCGCCCCTGAAAACCGCCTGTGACATCATCATCAATGGAACTGCCTATACGCCGGGTGGCGTCGCTGTACCGGAAATGATGGCGGGCGTATTGATGCGTTCCCCCTTGGGTGACGTCATTCTGGACAAAAAAATCCGGGTGACGGGACCTCGCTTTTACCGGCGTCAGGCATTAACGGGGCAGTGGAGCGAAACTGAACCCGAGCCTTTCACCTTCCTACCACTAAATTATCGATACGCCTTTGGCGGCGAATGCCGCGTGGAAGCCGCCAGCGAATATGCTGAGCGTGTTCCTGAAGAGTTTCACCTTACCGAGGCCCAGCGTGGTGAACATCCTGATCGGGATAACCCTCCACTGGCACACGTGGTCTGCGAGGTGAATCCGCTGGGGCTGGGTTACGCGCAGCCCTGGTATCTGCGGGCCTGTGATATTCAGCAGGTCGAAGCTCCGCGCCTTATCGCAACCGACAGCCCGTTTACCCTGAAACAGTTTACTGCCGTTCTGGACGGAAAAGCCGACTGGAATGCACCTGAATTTCAGCCTGCGGGTTTTGGTTGCCTCAGCCGCACCTGGGTTCCACGCCTGCGGCTGGCCGGTACTTATGACCAGAAGTGGCTGAAAAATCGCCATCCCGGCCTGCCGGATGACTTTAACGCTCGTTACTGGAATTGCGCACCGCGTAACCAGCAAATTCCTTTTCCTGCTCCTGGTACAGAAATCACCCTGCAAGGGCTACACCCTGACGGCGATATTACCTTCACGCTGCCTGCAAACTGGGCGGGTATTCTGCTGCGGATGAAGAGCGGGGAAATGGTGCCGCAGATGATGTGGTCTGACATGTTACATATTGATACCGATACCCTCACGGTGGCGCAGACCTGGCGTTATGTATTGCCGGTCAGTTCGTCAATCCGGGTGATGGAAGCGCGTTACAGCCTCGCAGGAGAATAACGATGGCGAATAATTATATGGCACGTCAGGACGGGTCATGGACGGTGGTCAGCCTGTGCCCGGACGTCTGCAAAACCCCAATGGGGTGCGCCACTCCGCCGATCCCCTATTCGGTCATTGCCTTTATGGGGGATGCAGTACAGATCGTTCCATCCGTGAAAGTCAACGGATGTCCGGTGTTGGTTCTGGATCAGAGTTTTATCCCTTACACCAAAGGGGATGAGCCGGGTGTGGCAAAAGGGATTAAGAGCGGTACGGTGGGCGATATCTGCGAACCACTGGAGTTCAGTAAAACGGTTTTTGCAGGGGGGAAGCCTGTTCTCAGGCACTTCGACACGTTCTGGATGAATGCCCGGAATACGACAGGGTTAATTATCGGTCAGCCACCTAAAGCAGCAATTCCAGCCAGCGAAGCCGATCCTGCACCAAAGCCAGAAACAAAAGAAGAGCAAAGCATCTGGGATCGAATGTTGATGATCCAGATGGAACAAAACCGGTTAGAAATCGATACAGCTCCTCTGAAGGTTCAGATGACTATTGGTTTCATCAAAGCAATCTGGAACCAGATCCCTGATATAGCAACGATGCTGATCCAGGGTAGCAACCTGCAGTATGGCGGAGAAATGCAGATGAATGCGGCCATCCTGTCGGCGATGGGCATGGATAAGATGGGGGAGTCAGAGAACCAGATGGGCAAGGAGGTGATGGCACACGCCGGTGACTTTAATCTGGATAAATACCGACTGGAGATGAGTAACGAGACGCAGAAAGTCGGTGGCAGGATGTTTGACTATGGTTCGCTGGTGTTCGCGGGGTATGGTCTGTTGAAAGTCGGATTCACAGGCCTTAAAGCGATGCGGGCTGTCAGTGAACTGGCACGTGAAGAAGCGGCCGCAGGAAAATTCACCGCCGATCTACTGAAACTTGATAAGGCCGGAGATGCTGCAAAAGATACAGAAAAGCTGGCGGATAATGTGATACCCGAAGGCCAGGATGGTGCAAATGTTAGCGGTGAAATCGAGGGGACTGGTGAGAGTCAGGGGGTTGATGCTCAGTTGTGTACGAAACCCGGTGAACCTGTAGATATCGGCACCGGCGATTTTCTCCAGCATTTTAGCGTGCTTTCGTTGCCAGGCTCCCTGCCGCTGACGCTCTCGCGCTTTTACCGCTCTCAGGCTAAAGGTGCTGGGATTTTTGGCCCGAAATGGACCGATGAATGGTCTGCATCGCTGACGTCACAGGATAACCGGCTGCATTTTACCGACAGTGAAGGCGTTGTACTGTATTACCGCCTGCCGCAGGACGGTATTTTTCGCGGGGCGGTGAATTCTCGTCAGGCACATTACCGGTTGACAGGGAATTTGCGAGACGGGGTGAGCGTTTTCGATCGCCGTTCGCAGCAGACACAGCTCTTTTCCCCGGCAGGAAAGGGCGTCTGGCTGTTATCCGCTGTCTTCGATAATTATGGCAACCGGATTAATTTTATCCGCACGAATGGCCTGCTGACGGAAGTCCGTCACAGTGACGGCTATACGCTTACGCTTGCCTGGCAACAGTCTCAACTGATGAGTATTGATCTGGTGACGCCACAGCGACAGCGCCTGGTGAGCTGTCATTATGATAGTAATGATTTTCTGGCAGAATGCGATACCTTCCAGTTCTCGCATTTATGGCATGAGTACACGTCAGAAGGCTTCATGACCCGCTGGCGGGATACGGACAAAACCTGCGTGGATATCCGTTATGATCCGCAGGGGCGCGCTGTCAGCACGCTGTCAACGGAAGGCTATTTCGATGATCGTTTTATCTATAACGATGATGAAAAATGCACCACCTATCTGGATGCGGAAGGCGGCGAAACCCGTTACTGGTATAACGAGGACGGTCTGGTTACCCGCAGCACCGATCCGCTGGGGCGGGAAGAGATTACCGTTTGGAATAATGCCCGACTTCAGTCTCGCACGGATGCGCTGGGGCGCACCACCGCGTATCGCTATAACCGGGAAGGAGAAATCATTCAGGTTACCCTGCCTGGCGGTTACAGTTTGTATTATGACTATAACGAAAACGGTCAGTTAGCTCGCCTAACTACGCCCGGCGATCAGGTGTGGCAGTGGGATTATGACGACAAAGGCAGCATGGTCTGCCTGATCGACCCACAGGGTCGGAAGCAGCAGTTCAGCTACAGCGAGCAGGGTGATTTACTGGCACGTGTTTTGCCGGGGGGAGCCACCTGGCGTTGGCGCCATGACGCCCTGCATCAGGTGCGCGAGACTGTTGCGCCAGACGGCGGCATCACGCAGACCGAACAGGATATTCTGGGCCGCCTGCTGAGTGTCAACGATCCACTCGGTTTTACCACGCAGTTCCGTCACAGCAAAACCCACGCCGGGCCACAGGGCAGCGTCGAGGAAATCAACCGCCCGGACGGCGTACGTGAGTTAATGCGCCAGAACAGCGAAAAGCTCGGGGAGAGCTTTACCGATGGTGAGGGGAAAACTACCCACTACGAATATGGCGCATTCGATCTGCTTACGGCACTGGTACGCCCAGACGGCGAACGGCTGGAATGTCGCTACGATAAACTCACTCGTTTAACGGGCATCATCAACGCCGCAGGCGAACAGTATCAACTCGAATACGACAAATCCGGGCAACTCATCACCGAAACGGACTTCACCGGTCGCACGTTGCGCTATGAATATGATGCCGCCGGGCGCTGTATCCGCACCACCTTCCCGGACGGCACACACCTCAACCGGCGTTATAACGTCACCGACCAGCTTACCGATGAAGAGGTGACACACGGGGAAAGCAACCGCACGCTGAGTACCACCACTTTTCGTTACGATACGCAGCGTCGTCTGGTTGAGGCGAAAAATGACGCTGCCACCGTGACCTTTGAATATAACGATGCAAATCAAATTGTTGCTGAAACCCTGAACGGCAGGCGGACAGAATACGGTTACGACTCTGAACTGGATACCGTCAGACAGCGCACCAGCGCCGGTATTACAGAACGCTTTACCCGCGACCCGATGGGGCATCTGACATCATGGCAACTGAACGACCACGCTCCGCTCACGTTTGAACACGACCTGCGAGGTCAGGAAACATCCCGCCGCAGCGATGCCGGATTTTACCAGACGCTGGGCTACACCCAGACCGGAATGCTGACAAAGCAGGTTGCCGGAGACCATCACACCCAGCCGGACACCCGCCACAAAAGCCTGCAACGCCAGTGGCTGTACGACCACGCGTACAACCTGACGATGATATCGGACTCGCTGCGCGGTTCGGCCTTCAACAGCGTGACCGCCAACGACCAGATAAGCCACGCCACTTGGACCGGCAGCGGCCCCGTGCCGATGTGCGAAGAACGCTTCACGTATGACAAAAACCTGAACATCACCCGCCGCCAAACGTGGGTGAATGAGGTGCTGGAGAGTGAATCACACCAGCAGCAACAGCAGGGGCGGGTGGTATACAGCGAGCACAAAGGCTGGCGGCACCAGACGCACCGTATCAACCCGGACACCGGCAAACCGGAAGAGGGGAAATTTGTCCGGGTAGTGAACGCCCACAACATCACCTGGAAGTATGATGCCAATGGTCGTCTGGTGGAAAAACTGGTCGATAAAGGCGGATACCGCCCGCTGGAATGGCGCTACCGCTGGGATGCCAGAAGCCAGCTTACCGGACTAGAAACCCCAGAAGGCGAACGCTGGGAATACAAATACGACCCGTTTGGCAGGCGTATCAGTAAGCGCTGTACAAACCGCGACAGACCGGGGATGGATTTTCACTGGAACAGCGACCAGTTGGCAGAGGAAATCCCACTGCACTCTGATGGTACGCCAGATGATAAAAATACGATCCACTGGATTTACGAGCCGGGCAGTTTTACGCCGCTGGCGCGCTACGAAAAGGGGCACCTGCACTATGCGGTGACGGATATCACCGGGCGTATTCAGGAGTTACTGACCGAAGACGGCACCATAGTCTGGAAAGGCAAACCGCAGCTCTGGGGCAAAGAAGAAGGCAGAAGTCAGGAAGGCGCCCCGAGCTGTCGCCTACGTTTTCCGGGGCAATATGAGGATGACGAATCAGGGTTGTTTTACAACCGTTACCGGTACTATGATGGTGATACGGGGCAGTATGTGTCGCCGGATCCGATAGGGCTGCTGGGTGGAATAAATCCGTATTCATATGTACAGAATCCGCTGAAGTGGATAGATCCACTGGGGCTGTGTAAGGGAGATTTAACTCACTATAGTGGGACTGATAAGCCAATGACTAGTGGCGCTTCGCCTAACTCTCTTTATAGCCATGTTGATCCAAAGACCGGAAAGGTTGTACAAAATGCTATATATGACTCAAATGGAAATGTAATAGGCCATGTTGATTTTAAAAACCACGGCATTGGGTCAGGGCATTATCATGAGTTCCCTATTCCTGGCAACCCTGCATCTGGGCATGGTGCTGGCAAACCTCACAACCCTTATTCAACAATTCCTCCTGGTTGGGATAAATTGCCTCCGGAATTAGAACCGCATACACCAATAGGTAAATGAAATGATTAGTAATTTATTAAAAGAAATAGCTAATGGATATGATGGGCTAATCAGGAAGATAGA
The DNA here is from genome assembly GCF_034424155.1 of Hafnia alvei. Taxonomy (NCBI): domain Bacteria; kingdom Pseudomonadati; phylum Pseudomonadota; class Gammaproteobacteria; order Enterobacterales; family Hafniaceae; genus Hafnia; species Hafnia alvei. The sequence continues at coordinate 906,541 of NZ_CP139992.1, forward strand.
GTTCCAGTCTTTTGATAGCGCATTTATCGTCATATCTGCAATGAGAGGAGAAAATAGAGAATGGGTAAATGTTAAATTTCAGTTGAATGGACTAAAAGAGTTTTCCGTTAAACAAAAATTAAACTACTCAAATGTTGTTTTGTCTTCTGGTATTTCTTACATGAATATAAACAACACTCATTACATTGATTTTTCGCCCTATTCTGACTCTATGGAAACCGAGAGTGATTTTAGAATGTCTGATGTGTATTTTTCCTCAGAACTAATTGATTACGAGATAATTCCTTATTCAGAGTAAATAAAAAGCCGGAGAGATCATTAGATGTTCCCGGCTTTCTATCTGTAAATTATTTAATTAGTCATTTCTCGCAGCACACTTTTAATATTTTTATTAGCCTGCTTAATATCCCGAAGTTGCTGGCGAAGCGCCTCCTGCTCATGCTTCAGAACGTCCACTTCATCGCGTCACGAATAAGTACAATACAGCCGTTAGATATTTTCACGGTAAGATGTGCCCCGTCTCAAATCCCGCCTCGCGCAACTATTTGCCTTTAAGATGAATACGCGCAGCCAGTTGCCTTTTAGGATCAGCATCGGATAGCGTGAGTAATAGCGAGTTCTGAGGTGCTGCTGTGTGCCGCGCAAGAGTTGATGTGCCAGAACAGCGAAAAGCTCGCGGAGAGCTTTACCGATGGTGAGGGCAAAACCACCCATTACGAATATGGCGCATTCGACCTGTTAACAGCAGTTGTTCGCCCAGACGGCGAGCGGCTGACGTGTCGCTACGATAAACTGACTCGCTTAACCGAAATTACCAACGCCGCAGGTGAACGCTATTGCCTTAAATATGACAAAGCTGGGCAGCTTGTTGCGGAAACAGACTTCACCGGGCGCACGCTGACCTACACCTACGATGCTGCGGGGCGCTGCATCCGCACCTCTTTCCCGGACGGCACACACCTCAACCGGCGTTATAACGTCACCGACCAGCTTACCGATGAAGAGGTGACACACGGGGAAAGCAACCGCACGCTGAGTACCACCACCTTTCGTTACGACACAGAGTGCCGCTTGGTGGAGGCGAAAAATGATGCTGCCACCGTGACCTTTGAATATAACGATGCAAATCAGATTGTTGCTGAAAACCTGAACGGCAGGCGGACAGAATACGGTTATGACTCTGAACTGGATACCGTCACACAGCGCACCAGCGCCGGTATTACAGAACGCTTTACCCGAAACCTGATGGGGCATCTGACATCATGGCAGCTAAACGACCACGCTCCGCTCACGTTTGAACACGACCTGCGCGGCCAGGAAACATCCCGCCGTAGCGATGCCGGATTTTACCAGACGTTGGGCTATACCCAGACCGGAATGCTGACAAAGCAGGCTGCCGGAGACCACCACGCCCAGCTGGGCACCCGCCACAAAAGCCTGCAACGCCAGTGGCTGTACGACCACGCGTACAACCTGACGATGATATCGGACTCGCTGCGCGGTTCGGCCTTCAACAGCGTGACCGCCAATGACCAGATAAGCCACGCCACCTGGACCGGCAGCGGCCCTGCGCCGATGTGCGAAGAACGCTTCACGTATGACAAAAACCTGAACATCACCCGCCGCCAAACGTGGGTGAATGAGGTGCTGGAAAGCGAGACTCACCAGCAACAGCAGCAGGGGCGGGTGGTATACAGCGAGCACAAAGGCTGGCGGCACCAGACCCACCGTATCAACCCGGACACCGGCAAACCGGAAGAGGGGAAATTTGTCCGGGTGGTGAATGAGCACAATATTACCTGGAAATACGATGTTAACGGCAGACTGATACAGAAGCTGGTTGATAAAGGCGGTTATCGCCCCCTGCAGTGGCGCTACCGCTGGGATGCCAGAAGCCAGCTTACCGGACTCGAAACCCCAGAAGGCGAACGCTGGGAATACAAATACGACCCGTTCGGTCGGCGCATCAGCAAACGGTGTACTAACCGCGACAGACCGGGGATGGATTTTTACTGGAACGGCGACCAGTTGGCAGAGGAAATTCCGGTTGGCGCTGACGGTAAACCGGAAGATGAAAACGCCATTCGTTGGATATATGAACCGGGCAGTTTTACACCGCTGGCGCGCTACGAAAAGGGCCAGCTGCACTATACGGTCACAGACACCGTCGGGCGAATTCAAGAGCTGCTGACCGAAGAGGGCACCATAGTTTGGCGGGGACAACAGCAACTCTGGGGTAAAGAAGAAGGCAGAAATCAGGAAGACGCCCCGAGCTGCCACCTGCGTTTTCCGGGGCAATATGAGGATGAAGAATCAGGGTTGTACTACAACCGTTACCGGTACTATGATGGTGATACGGGGCAGTATGTGTCGCCGGACCCGATAGGGCTTGCGGGGGGAGTGAACCCTTACGGGTATGTATCGAATCCGCTGAAATATATTGACCCGAAGGGGTTGTGCAAAACGGATGGTGGTAATAAGAATCCCCATGGTACTTATCGACCTGATCGTCCATTACCTCGAGATAAAAATGGGAATCCGATCCCTGATGTTGACGCACCGCATACTCAATTAGGTACTAAATCAGGTAGAAAAGGAGCTTATACTCAAGCCCGAGAATGGGGGCGTGATGAAAATGGCAATTTAATTCCTAAGAGAGGTATTGACTTTACAGATCATGGAAGACCGAATGAACATCCAAATCCCCATCAGCATGATTATATTCCTAACCCTACGGGGGGAACACCTCAGCATGGCCCGGCAAAACCTCTGGAGATTCCATAATGAATGTGAGTAAAGGACTGATGTGGCATAACGGAGAAAAGATCCGTTTATCTCATTTATTAGAGAAAATACCTCCTAATAAATGGGACTGGTATCTATATGAAATAGAAGCAGTTGGTATTGCACCAAGGGGTATGTCAATGATTGACTTTGAGCAGCAAGTTTTATCCAGCGATACCGGTTTAAATTTATCCTGGGATGAACTAACCTCTTTTGCTAATTCATTGGACGACATAACTAATTTTTTTTTAGCTGCATTATTAAAACCAGTGCAATATAGTGTGTTAGACAATGGAGATTTATCACACTGCCTAGCTTTAATAACCATTTCAGATAGTATGTCATGGGAAATAAAATTGGCAAAAAACAACAATTTATTATGATATAAAATAGAGCCGGAAAGATCGCTAGATCTTTCCGGCTTTTTTCTAATTAGTCATTCCACGTAATATATTTTAATATTCTTGTTAGCCTACTTAATATCCCGTAGTTGCTGGCGAAGTGACTCCTGCTCATGCTTCAGGTTATCGACTTCGTCTCTTTCCCGAATAAGCACAATACAGCTGTTCGATATTATTACGGTCAAATGTGCGCCTGTCTCAAATCCGGCCTCGCGCAGTCATTCGCCTTCAAGGAGCAGCATCGGATAGCGTGAAAATAACGTGTCTTAATATCTGCGGATCGGCGTGTCGTTCGGGAGTTAATGCGCCAGAACAGCGAAAAGCTCGCGGAGAGCTTTACCGATGGCGAGGGCAAAACCACCCATTACGAATATGGCGCATTCGATCTGCTTACGGCACTGGTACGCCCGGACGGCGAACGGCTGGAATGTCGCTACGATAAACTCACTCGTTTAACGGGCATCATCAACGCCGCAGGCGAACAGTATCAACTCGAATACGACAAATCCGGGCAACTCATCACCGAAACGGACTTCACCGGTCGCACGTTGCGCTATGAATATGATGCCGCCGGGCGCTGTATCCGCACCACCTTCCCGGACGGCACACACCTCAACCGGCGTTATAACGTCACCGACCAGCTTACCGATGAAGAGGTGACACACGGGGAAAGCAACCGCACGCTGAGTACCACCACCTTTCGTTACGACACAGAGTGCCGTCTGGTGGAGGCGAAAAATGACGCTGCCACCGTGACCTTTGAATATAACGATGCACACCAGATTGTTGCTGAAACCCTGAACGGCAGGCGGACAGAATACCGTTATGACCCTGAACTGGATACCATCACACAGCGCACCAGCGCCGGTATTACAGAACGCTTTACCCGAAACCTGATGGGGCATCTGACATCATGGCAGCTTAACGACCACGCTGCGCTCACGTTTGAACACGACCTGCGCGGCCAGGAAATCGCCAGAAAAAGCGACGCCGGGTTTTATCAAACGCTGGGCTACACCCAGACCGGAATGCTGACAAAGCAGGCTGCCGGAGACCATCACGCCCAGCCGGACACCCGCCACAAAAGCCTGCAACGCCAGTGGCTGTACGACCACGCGTACAACCTGACGATGATATCGGACTCGCTGCGCGGTTCGGCCTTCAACAGCGTGACCGCCAATGACCAGATAAGCCACGCCACCTGGACCGGCAGCGGCCCTGTGCCGATGTGCGAAGAACGCTTCACGTATGACAAAAATCTGAACATCACTCGCCGCCAAACATGGGTGAATGAGGTGCTGGAAAGCGAGACCCACCAACAGCAACAGCAGGGGCGGGTGGTATACAGCGAGCACAAAGGCTGGCGGCACCAGACGCACCGTATCAATCCGGACACCGGCAAACCGGAAGAGGGGAAATTTGTCCGGGTGGTGAATGAGCACAATATTACCTGGAAGTACGATGTTAACGGCAGACTGATACAGAAGTTGGTGGATAAAGGTGGCTATCGCCCCCTGCAGTGGCGCTACCGCTGGGATGCAAAGAGCCAGCTAACAGGGCTGGAGACCCCAGAGGGTGAGCGCTGGGAATACAAATATGACCCGTTTGGCAGACGCATCAGCAAACGCTGTACTAACCGCGACAAACCGGGGATAAATTTTCACTGGAATGGCGACCAGTTGGCAGAGGAAATTCCTGTTGGTGCAGACGGTAAACCGGAAGATGAAAACGCCATCCGTTGGATATATGAACCGGGCAGTTTTACACCGCTGGCGCGCTACGAAAAGGGGCACCTGCACTATGCGGTCACAGACACCGTCGGGCGAATTCAAGAGCTGCTGACCGAAGAGGGCACCATAGTTTGGAAAGGCAAACCGCAGCTCTGGGGCAAAGAAGACGGTAGAAATCAGGAAGACGCCCCGAGCTGCCGCCTGCGTTTCCCGGGGCAATACGAGGATGACGAATCTGGGTTGTTTTACAACCGTTTCAGGTACTATGATGGTGATACGGGGCAGTATGTGTCGCCGGATCCGATAGGGCTGGAAGGTGGTACCAATCCTTATGGTTACGTCAGTAATCCATTAAAATGGATCGATCCGCTGGGGTTATGTAAAACAGATGTAAATAATGATGGTCCATTATTACCAGATTCAGCATGGCACAAGAATGCTCCCCACCAAGTCACTCCAGGCACAAGAGAATTAGAACATTATAAATTTAACCCTGATACAGGTGAGCTTGAGTATTCAACTATTAAATATGATCAATATGGTAGGCAGATACAACGTACCGACTATACTAACCATGGATATGGTAATCCGTCGGCTCCAGATTATCATTCTAATCCTCATGTACATGATTATGAATATGGTCCTGGATATAGTCCAAAAGGAAAACAAACTAGAACTAATACAGGAGTGAACTAGTTATGGATTTTAACGAAATAAATAGAATTTTGATAAAAAACAATGCATTGAAATTCATACACATAGACATTGATCCTAGTACTATGAAATATAATATATTACTTTCACTAAGTGACGATGAAGATTTTAATGATGTGGTGTCTTTTTATTTTTATGACGTCAGTAATATTAGAATGGAGGGCATGGGGGGAGGGCTAACACAATTCATGCTTCTTAAAATATCAATTATTGATATCTCAAACGACCGAAATAAATATAAACTAGAAGATAGCGAGGATAAGAAAATATCATTTGAATTTAATTCCGTCGATGTCATTAAATAAATACCTTTAGATAAAGCCCGAGGAATATCATGGCCGATATCCCACGGGTTTTTTATTCATCTTCACCCCATTAAGCAATCAGCGCCTTCGTTCCCATCGCCGCCTCTTTAAACTGATAAAGTTCAGCCTTTAGCGCCTGTACTTGGCTGGTATCTCAACGTTGATGAGCGTCCCGAAAGGGCGCACATCTATTCGTCTCTACAACAAGTTCCCACATATACGAAAGAAGCTCTGGGATAATCATGTTTGGGAGAGAGACTACTTTGCAGACTCAGTTGGAGTGAACGAAGAAATTATCAGGGATTACGGGAGACATCAGGATAAGAGAGCCCAAGAAAACGAACAACAAATGGCGTTATTACTGGACTAAAACAGACAATGCCCCTTTAAACCCATCTCTTCAGAGGTTGATTTTTTCATTTACGTTTTAAAAACTCTAAACTAGCACTAAACCCGCTGCTAATTTATGCCTAACTTACCTAGCTTTACTCGCCATTACCCCCGCCACAGTTGTTTTTCCCAGCATTAGTCCCTATAACAAGTTAAGTGCTTTAGATTGTTTTTGATGTCGTTGTGGAAGGCGTATAATTCTCGAACGATTGTTGAAATGATTGAATGAATTTTCACAAACAGGCGGCGAAAGTGCGGAAAAAAAATTATGCCATGAGGTATGTGGCGGGTCTTCCTGCTGAGCGAGTATTCCCCGGCGCAATGAATGAGCTGGGGCAAACGTTGCCCGTTACTCAATCTCTTCCAACAGATAATGTTCTACGCATTATGGTGTGGAACATCTTTAAGCAGCAGCGTTCAGACTGGCTGTCAGTGTTAAAAGAATATGGTAAAAGCTCGCAGCTTGTTCTCTTGCAAGAGGCGCAAACTACCCCTGAATTAGTCAAATTTGCGACAAGCAATTATCTTACCGCCGATCAGGTTCCTGCGTTTTCGTTTCCGCAGCACCCTTCTGGCGTGATGACTTTGGCCGCTGCACACCCGGTTTATTGCTGTCCACTGCGAGAAAAAGAACCGTTAATTCGATTGTCAAAATCTGCGCTAGTCACCGTTTATCCGTTGTTTGACGGACGGTTATTAATGGTTGTGAATATCCATGCGGTGAATTTTAGCTTGGGTGTGGACGTATATAGCAAGCAGCTCGATCCGATTGGCGAACAGATAGCGCTACATAAAGGCCCTGTGATCATGGCCGGAGATTTTAACGCTTGGAGCAAACAGCGCATCAACGCGCTGCAGAGGTTTGCGAGTGGGATGGAGCTACAGGAGGTCAACTTTACCAACGATCGTCGCCGGACAGCCTTTGGACGACCTCTAGATTTTGTTTTCTATCGTGGCCTGGGTGTTGTTGAGGCATCGGTGTTAGTTACACAGGCATCTGACCATAACCCGCTATTGGTCGATTTTAAACCTGACTAAATCGTAACTTAAAATCCAGCTATAAAAAAAGCGCCTTGCGGCGCTTTTTGCGTTTGACTGATTCTGCTTACGAGCATTAGCTATTGGAGTTAGCTGAGTCTCTTACATACAGCGTTAGCATATCGCCAGGCTGGATTTGACTCGCTTTCGTAATGACGCTGTTCCAACGCATTACATCATTGATGTTTACACCATGACGTTTTGCAATGCTGGCCAGTGAGTCGCCTTTACGTACCTTGTAAGTAATGCTGCTGTTATCAGCGATCGACGTGCTGGCGTTATTCGCCACCTGCAATGTCTGACCGGCTTTCAGTTTGCTGTTGCTGCGCAGATTATTCATGCTCAACAACTCTTTCTGACTGATATTTAAACGCTTAGCAATTGCAGATATCGTATCGCCCGAACGAACTTTATAGCCTGAAACTTTCGCTTTAGACGAAGTGTTCGTTGAGGCTAACTGCGCATTGGGCTGGATTGCTGCAATCTCGCCTTCGGCCAGTGAATCTTTAAACTGCTCAACATGTGCTTTTGGCACCATGATGTAGTGCGGGCCATTTGGTGCGGTTACATTCTTTTTGTAACCAGGATTAAATGCCTTAATCTTCGTCAGAGACATGCCCGCCATTTCTGCGGCCTGAGTCAGCTGAATCTGTTGCCCTACATCAACTTTTGCCAGCGCACGTTGGTCGTTAGACTGCGGCAGTTTAATGCCATAACGTTTATTATTTTTGATCAGATCGCTCAGTGCTAGCATCTTCGGAACATAGATAGATGTTTCGCGTGGCAATGACAATGACCAAAAATCAGTCGGCAAACCTTTACGCTTATTCGCTTTGACTGCCTGCATCACACGGCCTTCACCGCTATTGAATGCAGCCACCGTCAATAACCAGTCACCGCCAAACATGCGGTTCATTCGCTGCATCATATCCAATGCGGCGGTGGTAGAGGCGGCAACATCACGTCGACCGTCATACCACTGGTTCTGTTTCAACCCGTAATTGCGCCCCGTCTGAGGAACTATCTGCCAAAGCCCTGCGGCGTTAGCGGATGACGTTGCGTGTGGGTTAAAAGCGCTCTCCACTATGGGTAGTAGTACCAGTTCCATCGGCATTTTACGTTGCTTAATCTGCTCGACTATCCAGTACATATACGGCTCTGCCCGTAATGTTACATCGTGGAGATAGCTCTTATTTCTTAAAAATTTATTTTTTTGTTCGCGGATCCGGCTATTGTCCGGAACCTTCATCTTCAGATCGTCACTAATGAAGCCCCACAAATCTTTCTGCGCAATGTCACTACTACTATCGTTGAGCCATCGCGCGGAGGTCGCTCGAGCGTCCCTTGAGGGCTGTCCTGCTTCACTTCGACTGACTGAAGACAAACTCTGTGCATACTGTTCGGGCTCATTAGCGTGATGGTTTACGCCTTGGCACCCGGCCAGCAACATAGAGGCAAAGATAATTGCTTTAGCCTTCATGTGTGTGTCTACTGGTGATTAAAAGACGAGCAATAATACTTTGCCTAGCCTCAAAACACAACAAAAAGCTTTAGAAGCTGTCTTTCATGTCGCGTAGGCGGGCAAAAACTTGCCAAGTCTTAATTGGTTGATTTTCGAATCCTAAATTTCGTTGCAAATCATTATCATAACAACGTAAAAAAGGATTAATTTCCTTCTCAATTTTGAGTAAAGAAGGCACGCTAGGTTGGTGTTTTAACCGTAACTCGTGAACTTGTTTCTGATATGTTTCAATCTCTTTGTTTTCTGGTAAAACGTATCTTGCAAACCTAAGATTTGACTCAGTATATTCATGAGCGCAACAAATTAAGGTGTTATCAGGAAGTTGCGCAATGAGCTGTAAAGAGGCATACATTTGCTCAGGCGTACCTTCAAAAATACGTCCGCAACCCGCTGAAAATAAGGTGTCTCCACAAAATAGATAGGGAGTGGCATAGTAAGCAATATGTCCGAGAGTATGCCCAGGAACATCCAACACGCTGAAAGTCATACCTAATACGGTAATTTCATCGTGTCCACGAACTTGCTGCGTGCAGCCTTTATTGGCCGTTTCGTGTGGCCCATATACGGGAATATCCGGATAGTGCAGCAAGATCTCGCCCACGCCGCCTACGTGGTCATTATGATGATGCGTGAGTAGGATGGCTTTAGGAGTAAGCTTATTTTCCGTCAGGTAGTGTAAAGCCGGAGCCGCAACGCCGGGATCGACGATCAAACATTCTTGTTGATCGTTGGCGAGCAGCCAAATGTAGTTATCTTGCATTGCAGGGATACTGATAAGATTCATAATCGATAGCTCTCCATTGGGGGATTCCCCCTATATAGGTGAACGGATGAAACCAGCACAGATAACACGAATGATTTCTCCTCCGTTGTCGTGGAGTGAGATCCCTTGGGGAGAGTATTACCGTGCCGCATTAGAGCAGCAGCTTGCGCCTTGGTGGCCGAAGCTATTTGGTTATCATCTTCTTAAAATCGGCACGCTGAGCTCTCAGCTCGCTACCGAAAAATGCGGTATATCTCATCAGGTCAGCGTAGGGATGAAAGGCGATAACCTACAGGTAATCGCCGACCCATGCTGTTTACCTTTTGCCGCTAAATCCGTTGATGCATGTCTGCTTGCGCATAGCTTAAGCTTTGCCAGCGATCCTCATCGAATTTTACGCGAAGTTGATCGTGTGCTCGTGGATGACGGCTGGCTTATTCTAACTGGGTTTAACCCCACCAGCCTGGTTGGCCTAGGTAAACTGGTTCCTAAACTGCGTAACCAACTGCCTTATAGCAGCCGAATGTTTAGCATGATGCGAATGAAAGACTGGCTGCAACTCCTAAACTATGAAGTTTTGTATGAGAATCGCAGCCAAATTTTACCGTGGAACCGTCGCGGTGGCTTATTCCTTGGCAAACATTTACCCGTATTGGGTTGCCTAAGCATTATCGTGGCGCGTAAAAGAACCGTTCCTCTCACGCCGACTGCCCTTCGAGAGAGAAGCCTACGTGCGAGCTGGCGTGGAACCGTTGGCGCGACGAAGAGCTTCCGCAAACGATCTGACTAACGGTTGCCCTACATCTGGCTTTATTTGTTGTCAGGCTGATAGCCGGTGTCATCTCTGTCGGGCGAGCCTGCGGCTGTACGCGCTAGTTCATCGCAGCGCTCATTCTCTACATGTCCAGCATGGCCCTTGATCCACACCCATTCAATTTTATGCGATTGAATCGCGAGGTCGAGGCGTTGCCATAAATCGACATTCTTAACCGGCTTTTTATCCGCTGTTTTCCAGCCGCGCTTTTTCCAGTTATGGATCCACTGCGTGATGCCTTGGCGAACGTATTGACTATCGCTGCACAACACCACTTCGCAGGGATCCTTCAGCGTTTCCAGGGCCACAATGGCCGCCATCAACTCCATGCGGTTGTTGGTGGTTAGGTAATACCCTGCGCTTAGGGTCTTTTCGTGTTGCTTGTAACGCAATATGGCACCGTAGCCACCGGGGCCGGGGTTGCCTAGGCACGAACCATCGGTGAAAATCTCAACCTGTTTTAGCATCTCTGGTAGACTACTCCGCAGTCAAAACCGTAAGTCTGACATAAAGTGACATTATGAGCACAGGAATAACTCGACAGATCGTCCTCGATACAGAAACCACCGGTATGAATAAGCTGGGGGTTCACTACGAAGGACATAGAATCATTGAAATTGGTGCGGTTGAGGTCATCAACCGTCGTTTAACGGGGCGTAACTTCCATGTTTACATCAAGCCCGATCGCTTAGTCGATCCAGAGGCTTATGGTGTTCACGGTATCAGCGACGATTTCCTGTTGGATAAACCGACTTTCGCTGATATCGCCGACGAGTTTCTGGAGTTCATCCGCGGTGCTGAGCTGGTTATTCATAATGCACCGTTTGATATCGGGTTTATGGACTACGAGTTCCGTAAGCTCAATCGCGATATTCCGAAGACGGAAACCTTCTGTAAGATCACCGATAGCTTGGTGATGGCGCGCCGCTTGTTCCCCGGCAAGCGCAACAGTTTGGATGCCTTATGCAATCGCTACGAAATAGATAACACCAAGCGAACCCTGCACGGCGCACTGCTTGACTCCCAAATACTGGCCGACGTCTATTTAACGATGACGGGCGGGCAAACGTCGCTCACATTTTCCATGGAAAGTGAAGGCGAGAAAGCGAGGCCGACAGGCGAAGTTCAAAAGATAATCCGTAAAGCGCATGCGCTAAAAGTGGTGAGAGCCAATGCGGATGAATTAGCTGAGCATGAACATCGGCTTGATTTGGTGCAAAAGAAGGGTGGCAGCTGTTTATGGCGTGCTGAAGCTGAGTAGTTTTTTGCGCGGAATTTGTTGAAAAATAGCCAAAAAGATGAAAAAGCGCTCAGTTGAAATTCTTTGTTAGAAAAACAGTTGACGACTCAGAGCGGTATCCGTATTATCCGCATCGTTCCCACAAGGAACAACGCGGAGCGGTAGTTCAGTTGGTTAGAATACCTGCCTGTCACGCAGGGGGTCGCGGGTTCGAGCCCCGTCCGTTCCGCCACATTCAGAAGCCCTGAGTCAGTAATGACTCAGGGCTTTCGTCTATTTAGCGCTCCGCAATTTTAATATTTCCCGCTCACCGTATTTTCCCCGCCCAAGTAGAAATATGAATTCGGAAAATCCGAACGTCGTCATACTTTTGACATAAAACCGAACGAGATGTTTTTCCTGTCTACACTTTGATCATCAGCACAAACGGATGATCTCCCCATGATGACCTTACGCCAGCTTCGCCATTTTATTGCCGTTGCCGAAACCGGCTCGATTTCTGCGGCGGCGCAGACGGTTTTTGTTTCTCAGTCCTCGCTAACTCAGGCAATTCAGTTGCTGGAACAGGAGATTGGCGCCGTATTATTTAAGCGCCACGCGAAGGGAATGGAGCTCACCCACCAAGGACATCAATTTCTACGTCAGTCATATTTAATTCTCGCCACGGTTGAAAATGCCAAGCGCAGCCTGGAGCTGGGGTGTGAGAATCTCAGCGGGACGTTAAAAATTGGCGTGACCAGCCTTGTCGCCGGCTACTTTCTGGTGGATATGCTTACGCGCTTTCGTGCGGCTTATCCTAATGTCACCACCCAACTGGTTGAAGATGAACGCCCCTATATCGTACACTTATTGGTCAACGGCGAGATTGATATCGGGGTGCTTATTTTATCGAACCTCGAAGACCGAGATGCGCTGCAAACCGAAGTGCTGATGCACTCGCCGTATCGCTTATGGCTCCCGCCGCTGCATCCGTTGCTGGAAAACGACAGCATTCGTCTGGCCGACGTGGTGAAAGAACCGCTCATTCAGCTCAACACCGATGAGATGGGCAGCCATCTACGCCGTATCTGGGAGAAAGCCAAACTGACGCCAACTATTGCTATGCGCACCGCATCCACCGAAGCCGTTCGTAGCTTGGTTGCGGCGGGAATTGGTGTCGCTTTGCTTCCTGATATGGCCTATCGCCCGTGGTCGCTTGAGGGAAATATGATTGAAGCCCGCACGCTGGTCGATACGCCAGAACCATTGGATGTGGGATTAGCGTGGCGGCGCGGCAGCGCAAGACCAGAACTCGTCACCCCGTTTCTGCAAATTGCTCGCGAGAATGGTGGGGCTCGCAAGTTATAACATCTCTATATCCCTATAAAGATTCAGGTATCTAAATAATCGAATGCAGCGTTCATAATTTCGTATTTGCCGCTGGCTAGCGGCTGCTCTAGGCTAAAATTAATTAATTTACATTTTTATTACAAATAAATGACATTTTAGTAATGTCGATTTTGCCCTAGAGGAACGCAGCATGAGCAGCGCGACGCAAGGACTTAACACACAGCAATTCATTGATGGTCTGCTGGTCGCAGGAGAAGGCCCAGAAGAGCAATTGCTCAATCCGGCCAGCGGTGAGGTTTTGTTGTTGCTCGCCGAAGCGTCTGCCCAGCAGGTTTCCGATGCCGTTGAGTCTGCACAACGCGCTTTTCCATCATGGTCTCGTACCATTCCGGCTCGACGCGCTGCCGTATTATTGGCGATTGCCGATGTGATTGAACGCCACGCCACTATGTTTGCCGAGCTTGAATCACTCAACTGTGGCAAACCCTACCATCAGGCTCTTTCAGACGATATTCCCGCCGCTATTGATACCTTTCGCTATTTCGCTGGAGCCGTACGCTGCCAGCATGGGCAGCTAGGAGGGGAATATCTGGAAGGTCATACTTCGATGATCCGCCGTGATGCGATCGGCGTGGTGGCGTCCATTGCACCATGGAATTACCCCTTGATGATGGCAGCATGGAAAATGGCTCCTGCGTTAGCCGCGGGCAATACCGTAGTTTTCAAACCCTCCGAACACACACCACTTTCCACACTGGCGCTGATCCCTTTATTGCGCACCATCATCCCTACTGGCGTGATTAACGTCGTTTATGGGCGCGGCGAAACCGTGGGTAATTATCTGGTGAATCATCCGCTGGTACGCATGGTTTCCCTTACCGGCGACATTGTGACCGGGCAGAAAATCATGCAAGCGGCGGTTAAGAACGTAAAACGCACGCATTTGGAACTGGGCGGAAAAGCGCCGGTGATCGTATGCGATGACGCCGATTTAGATGAGGTGGTCGCGGGAGTACGCCGTTACGGCTTCTATAACGCCGGGCAGGATTGTACAGCGGCTTGCCGTGTTTACGCCGACCGCAAAATTTATGACGCGCTGGTGGAGTCTCTTGGCCATGCAGCCCGCTCTTTACGCTATGCGCGCAGCAACGATAGCGAAAATGAAATGGGGCCTCTTATTAGCGCCAGACAGCGCGACCGCGTGGCGAGTTTTGTTGAGCGGGCGCTGGGCCATCCGCACATCGAACGCATCACCGGTGCGCAGATGCATTCCGGCCCCGGTTTTTTCTATCCACCCACGATCCTCGCAGGCTGTCAGCAGCAGGATGAAATTGTGCAGCGTGAGGTTTTTGGCCCCGTCGTCAGTATTACACCGGTTGACTCATTGGAACAGGCGTTGCAGTGGGCGAATGAATCTGAATACGGCCTCGCGTCTTCGGTTTGGACCAAAAATATCGATCGAGCCTGGCAGCTTGCGGCGCAGCTTCAGTACGGAACCACGTGGATCAATACCCACTTCACGCTGGTGAGTGAAATGCCGCACGGAGGCCTCAAGCGCTCTGGCTATGGCAAGGATTTATCCGGTGATGCTTTGCAGGATTACAGCGTTGTGCGCCACATCATGGCGAAAGTGAAAGCGCAGTTTTAAGCACGAATCAAATGATGACATAACAATGCAGGCAGTCCATCTGCCGCACTAAATAGCAACACGACACAGACAGGGGATAGCAATGAAAAATACAGTTATCACGGCGCTTTCGGCGCTCTGTATCAGCGGACTGGGTGGGATTGCAACCGCTCAGGCCGATGGACTACCGCAAAAGCTCGGCCCGGCTGAAGGGCAGCTCGATATCATTACATGGCCAGGTTATATCGAACGTGGTCAAAGCGATAAAAACTATGACTGGGTGACCCAGTTTGAAAAAGACACCGGCTGCAAAGTTAATATCAAAACGGCAGCTACCTCCGATGAGATGGTTAGCCTGATGGCCAAAGGCGGCTATGACTTGGTCACCGCGTCCGGCGATGCCTCATTGCGCCTGATTTATGGCAAACGCGTTCAGCCGATCAATCCTGCTTTAATTCCGAACTGGAAAAACCTCGATCCTCGAATGGTTAACGGCCCGTGGTACACCGTTAAAGGCGAAGTGTACGGCACCCCGTATCAGTGGGGGCCAAACCTGCTGATGTACAACACCAAAGTATTCCCAAAAGCGCCTGATACGTGGGGCGTGATCTTCGAACCACAAAATCTGCCGGATGGTAAAAGCAACAAAGGGCGTGTACAGGCCTATGACGGCCCAATCTATATCGCCGATGCCGCGCTCTACTTAAAAACCGCCAAGCCTGAGCTAGGGATCAAAGATCCGTATGAGCTGAACGAAACCCAGTATCAGGCTGTGCTCGATTTACTTCGCACTCAACATCCGTTGATTCACCGTTATTGGCACGATGCTTCCGTACAGATGAGCGACTTCAAAAACGAAGGTGTCGCTGCCGGTAGTTCATGGCCATTCCAAGCTAACAGCCTGAAAAACGAAGGCCAGCCAATCAATGCGGTATTCCCGAAAGAGGGCGCGACAGGCTGGGCGGACACCACCATGGTTCATGCACAGGCTAAGCATCTGACCTGCGCCTACAAGTGGATGAACTGGCAGCTCACACCAAAAGTTCAAGGTGACGTCGCCGCATGGTTTGGATCTCTGCCAGCCGTACCGGAAGGCTGTAAAGCCAGCACCTTATTAGGTGGCAACGGTTGCGAAGCGAACGGATATAAATTCTTCGACAAAATTGCCTTCTGGAAAACACCGCAGGCCAAGTGTGAAAGCCAAGGCCAGTGTGTGCCGTATAGCCGTTGGACGCAGGACTATATCGCCATCATGGGTGGCAGATAATTCATTGTTATCTCTTCTGAAACCTTCTTAACGAAGGTCACCGAATCGCGCGGTATTTATATGCGCGTTCGATGTGCTCCTCCCCCTGTTAAGGGGGAGGCTGGGAGGGGGACGCTGTTAAAGTTTTGTCGGAGAACATAAAAATGAGCGGCTCTGTTGAATTAATTGATGTATCCAAACTCTACGGCGACGTTCATGCGGTCGATCGCGTTTCGTTGACGATTAAAGAGGGGGAGTTTTTCTCTCTGCTCGGGCCTTCAGGTTCGGGAAAAACCACCTGTTTGCGTTTGATTGCGGGCTTTGAGCAGCCAACAAGCGGTTCTATTCGTATCCAAGGTCAAGAGGCTGCTGGGCTGCCGCCTTACCAGCGTGATGTGAACACCGTATTTCAGGATTACGCGCTATTTCCCCATATGAGCGTGCTGGAGAATATTGCCTACGGGCTGATGGTGAAAGGCGTCGCTAAAAATGATCGCCTGAGCCGTGCTCGTGAAGCGCTTAATAGTGTTGCGCTGGCCGATTATGGTGAGCGTAAACCTTCCCAACTCTCCGGTGGTCAGCGTCAGCGTGTGGCTTTGGCGCGTGCGCTGGTGAACCGTCCACGCGTTTTGCTGCTGGATGAACCGCTTGGCGCGCTCGATCTCAAACTGCGTGAGCAGATGCAAACCGAGCTGAAAAAGCTCCAACGTCAACTGGGGATCACCTTCATTTTTGTCACCCACGATCAAAGCGAAGCGCTGTCGATGTCCGATCGCGTGGCGGTATTTAGTAAAGGACGGATTGAACAGGTCGATACGCCGCAGAAGCTTTATATGCAGCCGGAAACGGCCTTCGTTGCCGAATTCGTCGGCACTTCAAACGTTATTCGTGGCCCATCGGCAGAAACTCTGCTCGGGCAGCCGGGGATCTTCTCGATCCGCCCAGAACACATTCGTTTTGCGCGTGATGTGGCGAAGCCAGAAGAGATCCACGTTCAGGGCGTTTTACGCGACGTCCATTACCAAGGGGCTGCAACGCGCTATGAAGTGATGATCGACAACGGTGTGCGTTTGTTCGTGAGTCAGGGCAATACGCAAGAGCAGCTTTTACAGCCGGTGCGGAATACCGGTGAACCGGTTCGCCTGTGCTGGGAAAGGAATGCGATGGTGGCGCTGGCGGGAGATCGCTGAGATGGAGATGGGCATGGACTACACCGAAGTTCGTAACCGTCCGGCGCGCCGGTTCTCAACGTTTTTATACCGCCGCCCGACGCTCTATTTACTGCTGTTACTCACGCCGCCGCTGCTGTGGTTTGGAGTGATTTATCTAGGGTCATTGTTCACCTTGCTGTGGCAGGGGGCATATACCTTTGATGATTTCACCATGACGGTGACGCCGGATTTCACGCTCGACAACCTCAAGGCGCTGTTCAACCCATCGAATTACGACATCATTGTGCGCACGCTAACGATGGCGATTCTGGTTTCTCTGGCCTGTGGATTGCTGGCGTTTCCCATCGCGTACTACATGGCACGTTACACCAGCGGCCGTAGCAAAGCCTTCTTCTACATCGCCATTATGATGCCGATGTGGGCCAGCTATATCGTCAAAGTGTATGCGTGGACGCTGCTGTTAGCGAAAGACGGTGTTGCGCAATGGTTCCTGCACTACATGGGATTAGAGCCGGTGCTGGCGTGGGTGCTGGGGATCCCAGATATTGGCGGCAGTACGCTGTCAACGTCAGGCCTTGGGCGCTTCATGGTGTTTGTTTACATCTGGCTGCCGTTCATGATTTTGCCGATTCAGGCTGCGCTGGAGCGCTTGCCGCCAACGCTGTTACAAGCCTCAGCGGATCTCGGTGCGCGTCCGGTTCAAACCTTCCGTCATATCGTGCTGCCCTTGGCGATTCCTGGCATTGCCGCAGGATCGATTTTTACCTTCTCCCTCACGCTAGGTGATTTCATTGTGCCACAGCTGGTGGGGCCTCCCGGTTACTTCATCGGTAGCATGGTCTATGCCCAGCAAGGGGCGATTGGCAATATGCCGATGGCCGCGGCCTTTACGCTGGTGCCTATCGTGCTGATTGCTATCTATCTAACCATCGTGAAACGTTTGGGGGCTTTCGATGCGCTCTGATCTCAACGCTGCACCGTGGGGACTCAAAATCGCCGCGTGGGGTGGCTTAGTGTTTTTACACTTCCCGATTTTAATTATTGCCGCCTATGCCTTTAACACCGAGGACTCGGCGTTCAGCTTCCCGCCAAAAGGCTTCACTCTGCACTGGTTTGAGGTTGCAGCGGGGCGGCAGGATGTTTGGGATGCCCTATGGCTCTCGGTGCAAATCGCCGCAATGGCAACCACCATCGCGCTCATTCTTGGCACGTTGGCGGCGGCTGCGCTGTATCGCCGCGAGTTTTTTGGTAAGCAGACCATCAGCTTTCTGATCCTGTTACCGATTGCGTTACCCGGCATCGTCACGGGTATCGCGCTGCTCTCGGCGTTTAAAACGCTCAACATGGAACCGGGGATGATGACGATTGTGATTGGTCACGCCACTTTCTGTGTGGTGATTGTATTCAATAACGTTATTGCCCGTTTCCGCCGCACGTCGCACAGCTTGATTGAAGCCTCAATGGATTTGGGCGCGGATGGCTGGCAAACCTTCCGTCACGTGATGCTACCGAGTCTGGCATCCGCCATGCTGGCGGGCGGAATGCTGGCGTTCGCTCTGTCATTTGATGAAATTATCGTCACCACCTTCACCGCAGGCCATGAGCGCACCTTGCCGCTGTGGCTGCTAAATCAGCTTAACCGCCCGCGTGATGTACCTGTGACGAACGTGGTTGCGCTGTGCGTGATGTGCCTGACGGCGATCCCAATCTTAGGCGCGTATTACCTGACGAAAAGCTCAGAAGATGTCGAAGGGGCGGGTAAATAAAAGATGCATGCCCCCCCAACCCTCCCCTTGGCAGGGGAGTGAGCCGAGCTTTTCACGGTGATTATTACGAGCTAGGTCTGCTCCTCCCCCTGAGAAGGGGGAGGTTGGGTGGGGGAAAAGGGTGCTCAGATTGCTAAGTGATTCACTAACAACCGGCAGCGCTGCGCTGCCACCTCTCTTAATGAAGGATAAAACAATGCATACACAACTGCTGATTAACGGGCGTTTGGTCGAAGGTCAAGGTTCTGCACTGCCTGTGTACAATCCCGCCACGGGGGAGGTTATTGCACATATTGCACAGGCAAGTGCCGCGCAGGTTGAGGAGGCGGTGAATGCGGCAGACAAAGCGTTCACCGAATGGGGACAAACGACGCCGAAAGAGCGTGCCGCGCTGCTGTTGCAGGTCGCGGATGTGATTGAGCAGCAGGGCGAAGTGCTGGCGAAGCTGGAATCACAAAACTGCGGTAAGCCCTATCAGCGCGTATTGGAAGATGAGATCCCTGCGATTGCCGACGTATTCCGCTTCTTTGCCGGTGCGACCCGCTGCTTAAGCGGCCCCGTTGCCGGTGAGTATCTGCCGGATCACACCTCGATGATCCGCCGCGATCCGGTTGGCGTGATCGCGTCGATCGCACCGTGGAACTACCCGTTGATGATGGCGGCGTGGAAATTAGCACCCGCGCTGGCGGCAGGCAATACCGTGGTGCTGAAACCATCGGAACAAACGCCGCTGACCGCTTTCCACCTGTGCCAAACGCTGGCCGATTTGTTCCCAGCGGGCGTCGTTAACGTTCTGTTCGGTTTGGGTAAAGACGTAGGTGACGTGCTAACAGGCCACCCAAAAGTGCGCATGGTTTCCCTTACCGGCTCTATCGGCACGGGGGCGCATATTATTGAGCACACAGCGTCTACCATTAAACGCACACACATGGAGTTGGGCGGCAAAGCGCCGGTTATCGTGTTTGATGATGCCGATGTGGAAAAAGTGGTCGAAGGCATTCGCATTTTTGGTTTCTATAACGCCGGTCAAGACTGTACAGCGGCTTGTCGCTTGTATGTGCAGAAATCAATCTATCAAAAAGTGGTGGATGCGCTAGCGCAGACGGTTTCTACGCTTGATATGGGGAATCCAGGCGATGAAAGCACCGAGCTAGGGCCATTAATCACCGAGCAGCACCTGCAGCGCGTAGAAGGTTTTGTTGAACGCGCCAAAGCGCTGCCGCATATCACGGTGGCTACCGGTGGTTCGCGCGTCAATGGTCCTGGTTTCTACTTCCAGCCAACCATTTTAGCGGGCGCCAAACAAGACGACGAAATCGTGCAAAAAGAGGTGTTTGGGCCAGTCATCACCATCACACCGTTTGACGATGAAGCGCAGGTCTTGGGTTGGGCGAATGACTCCAACTATGGCTTAGCCTCCTCCGTATGGACGCGTGATGTGGGCCGTGCTCACCGCATGAGCGCACGCTTGCAATACGGCTGCACATGGGTGAATACCCACTTTATGCTGGTGAGTGAAATGCCACACGGTGGGCAAAAACTCTCAGGCTACGGCAAGGATATGTCGATGTTTGGCCTAGAGGATTACACCGTGGTGCGCCATGTGATGATTAATCACGGGTAATCAGTTTCCCCCTTCATGTCTTCCGCTTTTGGGGAGATATCGTTTAAGCGCTAAATTCATCCTAAACGTGACTCTGCGTCCTCCCCTACGAAGGGGAGGGCCGGATGAGGTCATATCAATATTTAACCTGAGAATATTTGGTGGCTGACCTATACGTTGTCATCATGTAAAATAATTGTGATTTTCCTTCGATTTCAAATCTTAAAATAAAACTGGGAAGCATTATGAGCATCACAAGACGTGACTTTCTCAATGGGATGGCAATTACCATTGCAGCGGGATTAACACCGTGGCAGGCACTTCGAGCATCTCCTCAGGCTTTAACCCAAAGCCTTTACTATCCGCCGACCTTGACTGGTTTACGCGGCAACCATCCGGGATCGTTTGAAGCGGCTCATTTACTAGGGCGTGAAGGCAAACATTTCGATCCTAAAAGCGCGCCGATTGAAGATCGGTTTGATCTGGTGGTAGTCGGTGCGGGGATCAGCGGCTTAGCGGCGGCCTGTTTTTGGCAACAGCTGCATGGCAAAAAGCAGCGCATTCTGTTGCTCGATAACCATGATGATTTTGGCGGGCACGCCAAGCGCAACGAATTCAACGTTGAAGGCAAAACGATACTCGGCTACGGCGGCAGTGAATCTTTCCAATCGCCGCGCACTAACTTTAGCCCCGTCGCAATGGGGTTGCTGAAAACTCTCAACGTTGATATTGAACAGATGGCGAAAGATTTCGATCAGAATTTCTATCCTGATATGAAACTGAGCCGTGGCGTCTATTTCGATCGCAAAAACTTTGGCGTTGATAAAATTGTTAACGGCGATCCCGGACGAGCGGTTGCCGATGATATTGCCCCTGACCGCTTAAACGGCCGAGACATCACCGCGTTCATCAGTGATTTCCCGCTAGCCGAATCCGATCGTCAGGCGCTGATCGCGCTACACACGGAACAAAAAGATTATCTGCCTGAACTCAATACCGATGAAAAAGTGGCTTGGTTAGACAGCCATAGCTACAGCCAATTTTTACGAGAAAAAGTGGGCCTCAGCGAAATGGCGATCCGCTATTTCCAGCAGCGCACCAACGATTTCCAAGCGGTTGGCATTGACGCCACATCGTGCAGCGATGCCCGTATCTGCGCATTGCCTGGGCTAGATGGTATGAATTTGCCTCCGCTAGACGCCGAGTCATTGGCCGATCTCGACGAGCCCTATATTTTCCACTTCCCAGATGGCAATGCGGGTTTAGCTCGCCTGATGGTACGTCATTTAATTCCGGCCGTTGCACCCGGAGACACGATGGAAAGTATCGTGTTAGCGAAGTTTGATTACAGCCAGTTAGATAAACCAGATTCTCCCGTTCGGCTGCGTTTAAACAGCACCGGTGTCCATGTCGCGAACGTGAATGAGCAGGGCAAACCTGCCGTGGACGTGACGTATCTGACGGGGGACAAACTGCATCGTGTTCGTGCCGGGCAGGTGGTGATGGCGGGATACAACATGATGATCCCATATCTCGTACCGGAAATGCCTGAAACGCAGGCCGCTGCGCTGAAAGAAAACGTGAAATCGCCGCTGGTGTATTCGAAAGTGGTGATCCGCAACTGGCAGCCATTCGTAAAACTTGGGGTGCATGAAATCTATTCTCCCGCCGCGCCTTATAGCCGCGTGAAGCTAGATTATCCGGTCAACATGGGCGGCTACCAGCATCCACGCGATCCTAACCAACCGATCGGGCTGCATATGGTGTATGTCCCCACGCTGCCGGGCAGCGGTCTAAGCCCGCGTGAACAGTCGCGTAAAGGACGTGCGTTGCTCTTAGGCACGCCGTTTGAAGTGCATGAAAAAATGATCCGAGAGCAGCTACAGGGCATGTTCGGCGAGGCAGGCTTCGACCATCAGCGTGATATTCAAGCCATTACGGTTAACCGCTGGTCGCACGGCTACTCTTATTTCTTGAACGGGTTGTTCGATGATGAAAAAGAAGCCGAGCAAATTATTCATACCGCACGCCAGCCGATAGGGCGCATCACCATCGCCAACTCGGATTCAGATTGGAGCCCATACGCCAACTCTGCGGTTGATCAGGCGTGGAGAGCGGTGAATGAGCTAACCGCGATGAACAAGGAGAGCGCATGAAACCGTTACTGATTTTAACGTTGTTAGCCACCAGCGCGGGCGCAAGTGCAATGTCGGCCGGTGAATACGTGGCCAAAGCGGGCGACTGCTCGGCCTGCCATACCTCTCCCGAAGGACAAGCGCTGGCGGGGGGGATGCGCTTCGCAACGCCGTTGGGCGATATTTATGCCACCAATATTACGCCAGACAAAAAATACGGCATTGGTAGCTACAGCTTTGATGATTTTGACAAAGCGATGCGTAAGGGCGTGGCAAAAGATGGTCATCATCTTTACCCCGCCATGCCGTACACCTCTTATGCCAAAATGACGCCTGAAGATATGCGGGCGCTGTATGACTACCTGATGACCGAAGTGAAGCCGCAGGCGGTTGAAAATAAAAAGAGCGATATTCCATGGCCGCTCTCTATGCGTTGGCCTTTAGGCATCTGGAATTCATTGTTCTTACAAGAGGGTATCTACCAGCCACAGACGGAAAAAGGCGATGAATGGAATCGCGGTGCTTATTTGGTTCAAGGCGCTGGGCATTGTGGTGCCTGCCATACGCCGCGCGGTTGGGCGATGCAGGAACAGGGTATGGATCAGGCCGAGCTGCGTTTCTTGAACGGTGCAGAGCTGGATGGTTGGTATGCGCCTTCTTTGCGCGGTCTAAACGTCAGCAAAGATGATTTAGTGGCACTGCTCAAGACCGGCCGCAGCCGTCATGCCGCGCTCAGTGGCCCGATGGGTGAAGTGGTTACGCACAGCTCGCAATATCTGACAGACAGCGATTTAAACGGTATTGCCACTTATCTGCTCAGCTTGGAAGCGTTACCGAGTGATGCGAAACCAATTAAACCAGCGGCGGGTGCGATGCTATCTGGCGCTCAAACTTATGCCCGCTATTGTTCCACCTGCCATACCCCGAAAGGCGAGGGCGTTGATTTCACCATCCCGCGTTTGGCTGGGAATCTCACGGTGAATGCGGATAATCCGCAAACGCTTATCCGCGTGGTGTTGGACGGCGCACAAACGCCGGTCACGCAACAGCATATGTCTTATGGAATGCCGGGCTATGGTTGGGCGCTGAATGACCAAGAGGCCGCTGATTTAATGAGTTACCTGCGTGGTAGCTGGGGAAATAAAGCGGCACCTGTGACGGCTGAACAGGTAGGTAAAGTGCGGGCTGAAATTAAGAAGTAGTATTGGCCTAATGCGCGATAACCCTCCCCTTTGAAGGGGAGGGAATCGATAAAATAAGAAAAATTAAACTAGCGCAGACGTTCAAACTCCCTCCAGCGCCTTCTCCGCATACAAATAGCCAATTCCCATAATTTGCTGTGGCCGAGTCAGCTGGCCAAAGCCAATGCGCGTGGCGTTTGTCATATTCGGATCTGCGGGATCAAAAGGATTAAACCCCGTTTGGCGCATAATGGCACTGAGCCAACGATCGCCAAACGCACAGCTGCGGCCGTAGAAATAGATCCGATTGATATTCAAAATATTCAGGAAGTTATACAGGCTAAGGCCAATGGCGCTTGCCGCACTATCCACCCATGATTGCACCTGCAGATCGCCTTGATGATAACGCTCGATAAGCTGTTTACTGCTGAGTGAGTCCCAATCAGTTTGAATGCTGTTGTGTGGCTGAGATTTCAGCCAAATGCGCGCACGTTTTTTTAGCGCAGAAAGTGAGGCGACGGTTTCTAAACAGCCGTAGCGGCCGCAGTCGCAGGCCACGCCGTCGGGATTCACGATGGTATGCCCAATTTGTCCGCTGCCGTATAAGCTGCCGCGATAAATCTGCTGGTTAATCACAAATGACGAACCGATCCCATAATCCACGTTGATGACGCAAAAATCCTGCTGATTGTCCGTATTTTGCCATTTCTCCGCCAACGCCAGCATTACGCAGTCATTGTCGAGTAAAACGCGCGTTTTCAGCTTTTCCTCCAACAGATACTTCATCTCAATATGCTCTTTCCACGGTGCCTGCGGCATATTTTGTGAAACGCCGGTGACAGGATCGACCTGACCGTGAATGGCCAGTGCTAACTGGATCGTGCGCTGTGGGTAAAGCTTTCTCTGCTGATAATAGACCTGCTCGATGGCTGTCAGCAGGTCTTGAGGATGAGGAGCTGAAACGGCCGTAAATTGATATTCACCTAAGGGCAAAATTTGGCTGTTAACCAGCTGGCTCTCAATACAGTTTGGCGTTACGTTCATGCATAGAATAAGAGCATTACCGGCCGGGATTTGATAGCTCCCACCGCTTAATCCACGGTTGCTGAGCATGCGATCTGAATGCTCTATTTTTCCTTCATCAAGCAGTTCTTCCAGTATTTTGCCAATCGCCGGAATCGATAGCCCAGTGTGCTGCGCCAGCATTGATTTGCTGGCGTGCTTATAGCGATAGATCAACGCCAGCAGTATCCGCTTGTTGAGATGGCGCACCCGCTGATTATTCAATCCCAGATCAAACATTTCACTTAACTCCGTTAACTGTATTGCGTGAGCGTTGCTCACAACGGAAAAGAATCGCTCACATACACTGCAAACATACATCAGTTCACTGTCATTTTTTTACTGGAGATACGGAAATGTACGGCGACGTCAAAGTTTGGCAAGAAAGAGTGACCTTACCGACCTATCGCACCGGAGCGGAAGATCCCAACCCGATGTTTTTAGAAACGCGGGTTTACCAAGGATCGTCTGGCGCGGTTTATCCCTATGGCGTCATCGATACGTTAACCGGTGAATGTGAAGATCGCGAATATCTGGCCGTATGGCTAGAAAACGATTTTATTCGCGTCATGTTGCTACCCGAGCTGGGAGGCCGAATTCATCGTGCCTACGACAAAGTGATGCAGCGTGATTTTGTCTACTACAACGAAGTGATTAAGCCCGCGCTGGTGGGATTGGTTGGGCCATGGATCTCCGGCGGAATTGAATTTAACTGGCCGCAGCACCACCGCCCAACGACGTTTATGCCGGTGGATGTGACGATTAGCCAGCAGGATGACGGCAGCAAAACGGTTTGGCTGGGGGAAGTTGAGCCGATGCGCGGTTTGCAGGTCATGACCGGTTTTACGCTGTATCCACAAAAAGCGTTGATCGAAATTAAGGGCAAAGTTTTCAACGGCAACGCTACGCCGCGTCATTTCCTGTGGTGGGCCAATCCCGCGGTGAAAGGCGGCGACGATCATCAAAGCGTGTTCCCGCCCGATGTCACGGCGGTATATGATCACGGCAAGCGTGATGTTTCGGCTTTCCCTATTGCCACCGGCACCTACTACAAAGTGGATTACTCCGCTGGCGTTGATATTTCCCGCTACAAGAATATTCCCGTGCCAACGTCATATATGGCGGATAAGTCAGATTATGATTTTGTTGGCGCATACCATCATGGCGAGCAAGGCGGCCTGCTGCATATTGCCGATCACCACGTTTCTCCAGGCAAAAAACAGTGGACGTGGGGCAACTGTGATTTTGGGCTTGCGTGGGATCGCAACTTAACCGATCACAACGGCCCTTACATTGAGCTGATGACGGGCGTATTCACCGATAACCAGCCGGACTTCACCTGGCTTGCGCCTTACGAAGAGAAGGTGTTTGTGCAGAACTTTTTGCCATACAGCCAGCTCGGAACCCTACAGAATGCCAACACGCAGGCCGCGATTAAGCTAGAACGTACTAACGGAGCATTACAGCTTGGGCTATACGCCATTGTTCCGCTGAATGAGGTGTCGCTGGTGGTGAAAGGCGAAGGCGAAGAAATTTTCCGCCAGCCGATTTCTCTTCAACCGGCGCAAGCATGGCTGCACGCGTTGCCCGATTGTTCGCCACAGCGTTTAACGCTTTCGCTGGTGGATCGCGATGGCCGCGAAATTATCAGCTATCTCGAGCACATTCCTGAAGAAACCCCGCTGCCACAGGCGGCGACCGCGCCGCAAAAACCAGAGAAAATCACCAATACCGACGAGCTCTATTTTATCGGCCAGCATCTTGAGCAATATCTCCACGCCAGCCGTTCTGCCTTTGATTATTACCGCCGTGCATTGGATATCGATCCTCTCGATTATCGCTGCAACGTTGCGCTGGCAACGCTGGAATTTAACCGTGCTGATTTTGAGCAAGCGGCAAGCTATGCCAATACCGCTCTGCAACGCGCGCAGCGCTGGAATAAAAATCCGCAGTGCGGTCAAGCAAGCATGCTGCTGGGTTCTGCTCGTGAAAAACTAGGACAAGAAACCGAAGCCTATGATGACTATTTCAAAGCCACGTGGAGTGGAAATTGCCGTGATGCGGCGTTTTATGCTCTGGCACGCTTAGCGTTACGCAAAGGCGACGCGGAACAAGCCCTGACGTTTATCAATCAGAGCCTGAACTTCAACGCTGCAAACAATTTAGCCATGGGGCTGAAAGCGCTGGTTTTACAGCAGTTGGGAGAGCGCCAACAGGCGCTGGAATATGTCGCTTCCCAACTGGCTCACTATCCGCTGAGCTATGTCCTGCTGTATGCGCAGTCTGTTTTAAACGGTGACGCGAGTGCATTGACTCAGGTTGCGGGAGCGCGAGGAGTGAACGCCTGCGTATTAGCAGGATGGTTGATGGGATTAGGCCGAGAAAAAGAGGCCTTAGTGCTCCTAAAGCTTCTGAACAATCAAGAATCGCTCCCGCTGCTGTATCGTGCGGCATTAACTCAGGACGCAAGCGAGCGAAGCCACTGTTTGCAGCTAGCGCGTGAAAACTTTGCGCTTAAAGTCCGCTTCCCTAACACCTTAGATGATATTGCGGTTCTGCAACGCCTCCCTCAATACGGGTTTGCTCAATATCTACTGGGCTGTTTCTTCTACAGCAAGCGTAGCTATGCCCGCGCCGAATCTTGTTGGCTGTTTGCGTTACGGCAGCTACCAGATTTTGCTGCGCTACACCGCGTGCTGGGGATTTATGCGTTTAACAAGCAGGGCAATTTGGATCAAGCCGCAGAGTATTTCCAGCGCGCGCTGGACCTTGAGCCTGAAAATCCACGTTTGCTGTTTGAATTCAGCTATCTGCAAAAACTAACGGCGGTTCCAACCGCACAGCGCCTGCAACTGTTGGACGATCGCCGTGATGTGGCGCTTAAACGCGACGATCTCACCGCCGAGCTGCTCAGCCTCTATCACATTCATCACAAAGTAGATGCGGCCGCTGAAATTCTATGGCGTCGCCAATTCCACCCATGGGAGGGAGGTGAAGGCAAAGTCACGGGGCAATTTTTGATTAACCATCAGCGCCGTGCGCTGGCTTTGATGCAGGAGCGTCATTACGCCGAAGCCTATGACGTGCTACGTCAGTCGCTCAGCTATCCCTCCAATCTCGGTGAGGGGCGTTTGGTCGGACAAAGTGACAATGATATTTGGTTCTTAATGGCTATCTGCGCCGAGAAAATGGGCGAAAAAGAGCAGTCTCAATCTGCGTTACAACACGCACTTCAGGGCGGTTCTGCGCTGAGTGCCGGGCGCTACTACAACGATCAGCCGGTTGATTATCTGTTTTACCAAGCGATGGCAGCCGCGCGTTTAGGTGAAAGAGAGCAGGCTCAGCAGCAGTTCCAATCCATGATCGATTGGGCCAAGCAGCATAGGCATGATTTATCTGAACCTGATTTCTTTGCTGTTTCTCTGCCCGATCTGATTGTGCTGGATGCATCGGCGCAGGAGCAGCATAGCCATCACTGCTTGTGGGTTGAAGCATTGGGGCATTTAGGGCTGGGCGATGAAGTGAGCTTTATACGCCTCACCGATGAGTTGTTAAAACGTAACCCTGCTCATGATAAAGCGCATTTGTTACGTCTAGCAGTACAACACGGCATTTTTAATCACTAAGCCACAACGGGCCACGGTTGTGGCCCACATTTTCATGACTGCGTAAGCCTCTATCCTACAAGGTTAAAATAAGGTGAAAAAATGAAAAACACGCAGAACCATCTCAATATGTCTTACGTCTGGATGATATGTCTGGTCGCTGCCTGTGGCGGGTTACTTTTTGGCTATGACTGGGTAGTGATTGGCGGTGCCAAACCCTTCTATGAAGCCTATTTTGGGATCACCGATCCGGCTCAGTCAGGATGGGCGATGAGCTCCGCATTGGCGGGCTGTGTTTTTGGTGCCCTGATTTCTGGCTGGTGCGCCGATCGTTTTGGTCGCAAGCTGCCGCTGATCATATCAGCCATTCTATTCTCTGCCTCTGCGTGGGGAACGGCGGTAGCAACGCACTTTGACTGGTTCGTGTTTTACCGCATCGTTGGCGGCGTAGGCATTGGTCTTGCTTCAGCGCTGAGCCCAATGTATATCGCTGAGGTAAGTCCGGCTGAAAAACGGGGAAAATTTGTAGCCATTAACCAGCTGACCATCGTTATTGGCGTTTTGGCCGCTCAGTTGGTTAACCTGATGATCGCTGAACCCGTTGCCAGCTCAGCAACCATGCAAGACATCGTGCAAAGCTGGAATGGACAAGTTGGCTGGCGCTGGATGTTTGGCGCTGAGTTGCTTCCGGCGGTGCTGTTTTTACTCCTGATGTTCTTAGTACCCGATTCCCCGCGCTGGTTGGCGAAAGCAGGTAAACAAGACAAAGCGGAGCGCATGCTGCGACGTATTGGTAGTGCAGAATATGCGCGAGAAACGATGGCGGATATTCGTGCAACGCTCGGTGAAAATACGCAAAAAGTGGCGGCAAGTGAACTCCTGAATCCACGCGTCAGGCCCATTATCGTGATTGGGATCGTACTGGCGGTTTTCCAGCAATGGTGTGGGATCAACGTGATCTTTAACTATGCGCAGGAGATCTTTGCGTCGGCCGGTTTTGATATCAACAGCACGCTTAAATCGATAGTGGCGACGGGGCTGATTAACCTGATCTTCACCATCATCGCTTTACCGCTGGTGGATAAGCTGGGGCGTCGCAAATTAATGCTGCTGGGAGCGGCTGGCCTAACCATTATTTACGTGCTGATTGCCGGTGCCTATGCGCTGGGCATTATGGGGTTACCGGTTTTGCTGCTGGTGCTTGCCGCGATTGCGATTTACGCCCTGACCCTTGCACCGGTCACGTGGGTATTGCTGTCTGAAATCTTCCCTAACCGCGTGCGTGGTATGGCGATGTCAGTCGGGACTCTAGCGCTGTGGATTGCCTGTTTCTTACTGACTTACACTTTCCCGCTGTTAAATGCGAATTTAGGGGCATCGGGAAGCTTCCTACTTTACGGCATTATCTGTGCGCTCGGGTTTGTGTTTGTATTACGCAGCGTGCCTGAAACCAAAGGCGTTACCCTTGAAGCGCTAGAACATCAACTGGCGGGCAGCACCAAACCCGTTGAACCCAGCGTGAAACAAGCATGATGGATATTTATACCCTCTCAAACCCGCGGTTTCGGCTGCGGGTGACTCCACAGTCAGCGGCAATCTTAAGTTTTGACGACGTGGGGAGTGGCGCGGCCATTCTACGCCCTTATCAGCAGGATGCGGGATGGCATCCGGGCGAAAGCGCGTTGTTTCCCATGTTACCTTTGGCAAACCGAGTGCGGGATAATCGCTTTTGCTTAGCCGGACGTGAAATTTGCTTGCCAGACAGCGCCTTGGATAACCAATTCTTTTTACACGGAGATGGCTGGCTACAGCGCTGGCAGCTGCAAGATTTGAGCTGCACACACATTACACTCGGGCTGCGTGTGCAACATAGCTGTGGTTTTGATTATTCGGCGAGTTTGGTTTATCGGCTCACGGACGAGGGGCTTAGCGCGCATCTCACGTTACGTCACTGTGGCGCAGAACCCATGCTGTATGGGGTAGGTTTTCATCCTTTTTTTGTGAAAACCCCGCGGACACAAATTCAGTTTTTCTCTTCCGGCTATTGGCCGGAGGGCGAACTGCATTTGCCTTTAGCATGGCAGGGCAATGTG
This sequence comes from Hafnia alvei, assembly GCF_034424155.1. Classification (NCBI taxonomy): domain Bacteria; kingdom Pseudomonadati; phylum Pseudomonadota; class Gammaproteobacteria; order Enterobacterales; family Hafniaceae; genus Hafnia; species Hafnia alvei. The sequence continues at coordinate 937,061 of NZ_CP139992.1, forward strand.
CCAGCGGCGCTGGATTTCACCCGCACGAAAGTGCCGGATAATGCGTGGATGAATCACGGCTATTCGGGATGGAACGGTGTGGCACATTTAGCGACGCCGAATCAGCCGACGATATCGTTACGCAGCTCTGCGTCCTACCTGATGCTGTTTCAAATGCCTGATGAACCGTTTATCTGCCTTGAACCGCAAAGCCATCCTGTCGATGCCCACAATATGGATGGACAACCGGGGCTGGTGTTGTTGGGAAAAGGGGAGGTGACGGAGATGGGGATGAGGGTGGGGGTGAAAGACTGATCGGTTACTGCTTTCTTTTTTATGTCAGAGCAGTGAAGGTTTTCGTCCGCCCGTTAGCAAATAGCGCTCTATGAAACCACTGGCGTAGGCGTCCGACGAGAGGTTGCCAGCGCGCAACCTCTCGACTCTCGCGCTTTTTACCGAGCCGTTTGGCCGACCGGTTTCGGAGCGTACATCCTGTACGCCCTCAACCTGCCACCAGCATCCCTGCTGGCGGCTCTAAAATGCATTCCATCTAACATTAACAAGACAAAGATTTTCTTATCTCTGCTTTCTTGTTTTTTGTCTTTTCATTGTTTAAGTCTTGGCAGTTAGAGCAGTGGAAACAGGATGTTTCTACGAGGGGAGGAGGCGCCATGGATGGCGCATGCCGACCCGGCGCGGAGATGGCATTGCGGATAAAAGAGCGCGGGTTAAGGGTGGGCGCTCTGGCCCACCCTTATCGGACGCCTTCGACTTAGTTTGTATGTGAATACCGGTGCTGATAGGCGGTCGAAACCTTACACCGTGATCACATAATCACATCATTACTCGATGATGCAAAAAACTCACACCACCTTATGTGGCCCAAAACACTCATAGTGCATACGGTCGGCATCGACGCCTAATGCTTGTAGCTGCTTGGCGACATGCTGCATAAATCCAACTGGGCCGCAGAAGTAGTAGTGCATTTCTGGGTTATTCAATTTATCAGCGAGTGGGGTGATATCCATCAATCCCTGATAGTTGAAATCGATATCAATACGATCGTCAGCGCTGGTTTCTTGCAGCCAAACGTGGCTTTGAGCCTGAGGCATTGCGGAGATAATAGTATTTACTTCATCAGCAAAGGCGCGAACCTTGCTGTTTTCTGCTGCGTGTAGCCACTGAATCTCGCCCTGATGGCCGCGAGCCTGTAAGGTGCGCAGCATGCCGAGCATTGGCGTTTGGCCGACGCCGCCAGAAATCAATGCAACAGGCGTGTTTTCTTTAACTTCTAAGAAGAAATCACCGTGCGGAGGCGCGATTTGGATCACGTCGCCTTCTTGCGCGATATCATGCATAAAATTCGAGACTTGCCCCTGACCTTCACGTTTCACGGCAATACGATAGTATTCGCCGTTTGGCTCATTGGTTAGAGAATATTGACGAATTTCCTGATGCGGCAGGCTTGGGTGGCGAATATAAACAGCCAAATATTGACCCGGCTGGAAATCGGCTACGCGGCTGCCATCTTCAGGCACCAAAATGAAGCTGGTGATTAGGTCGCTTTGCTTCTCTTTCTTGAGGATTTTGAACGGTCGAAGTTCACGCCAGCCGCCCTCAGTGGTTTCACTTTGCTGGTAAATCTGGGATTCACGCTGGATAAAGACATCGGCCAAAACCCCATAGGCTTTGCCCCACGCCTCTATAACTTCGTCACCCGGATTAAACATTTCTTCTAAGGTTTTCAGCAGGTGATGACCGACGATCTGATACTGTTCTGGCTTAATATTAAAGCTGGCGTGCTTCTGGGCAATGCGTTCAACGGCGGGCAGCAGCGCGGCTAGATTTTCAATATTAGTGGCGTAAGCACAAATCGCGTTAAACAGCGCTTCACGCTGATCGCCATTGCGCTGGTTACTCATATTAAAAATCTCTTTTAGCTCGGGATTGTGCTCAAACATCCGATCGTAAAAGTGCGCAGTGAGCTTTGGCCCCGTAGCCGCTAATAGTGGAATAGTGGATTTAACGGTGGCGATGGTTTGGCTATCCAACATAAAAATGTCCTCGTTGTTGCAGGTGTTTTAATTGATGTATTTTAAATGCAACTTACAGATTTTTCTTTGAGCTGTAAATCCCTATTTTTGTTGTGCTGATGTTATTTACATAGCGCTTTTATCGCTTTTGTTTCACCAAGGTGAAATTGTTGCATATCACATTTGAAGAAAACTCCTGCTGGCATACGTCTTCATGTGCAGTATTAAAGCCTTATGCAGCGCCAAGCCAAACGTTTGCGTAAAAACATGGTCTAGGGTCTATCGTAACAAGGTGAAAACATATTACACTGTGGGCAGTCGCCTTACGGGGTGTGTTTTTATTGAACAATAGCGAATAGACAATTCAGGTTAGCTGAGTCAGGAGAAGCGGATGTTAAAGCGTGAAATGAACATTGCCGATTACGATGCCGAGCTGTGGCAGGCAATGGAGCAGGAAGTCGTGCGTCAGGAAGAGCACATTGAGCTTATCGCATCAGAAAACTATACCAGCCCGCGTGTTATGCAGGCTCAGGGCTCTCAGCTGACCAACAAATATGCTGAAGGTTACCCAGGCAAGCGTTACTACGGCGGTTGCGAATACGTTGATGTTGTTGAACAGCTGGCCATCGATCGTGCAAAAGAGCTATTTGGCGCTGATTATGCCAACGTACAGCCGCACTCCGGTTCTCAGGCAAACTTTGCCGTATACACTGCGCTGTTACAGCCAGGTGATACCGTGCTGGGTATGAACTTAGCGCACGGCGGCCATTTAACTCACGGTTCTCCGGTTAACTTCTCCGGCAAACTGTACAACATCGTTCCTTACGGTATCGATGAAAGCGGTCATATCGACTATAACGACTTGGCCGCCCAAGCTGAAAAGCACCAGCCGAAAATGATCATCGGTGGTTTCTCTGCTTACTCTGGCGTGGTTGACTGGGCGAAAATGCGCGAAATTGCTGACCGCATCGGTGCTTATCTGTTTGTTGATATGGCTCACGTGGCTGGTTTAGTGGCTGCGGGTGTTTATCCAAACCCTGTTCCTCATGCGCATGTTGTGACGACCACGACGCACAAAACCTTGGCAGGTCCACGTGGCGGCCTGATTTTGGCCAACGGTGGCAGCGAAGAGATGTATAAAAAGCTGAACTCAGCGGTATTCCCTGGCGCACAGGGTGGCCCTCTGATGCACGTGATTGCGGGTAAAGCCGTTGCTCTGAAAGAAGCGATGGAGCCTGAGTTTAAGGCTTACCAACAGCTGGTTGCTAAAAACGCCAAAGCGATGGTCGAAGTATTCTTGAACCGTGGCTACAAAGTGGTTTCCGGCGGTACTGAAAACCACCTGTTCCTGCTGGATCTGGTTGATAAAAATATCACCGGTAAAGATGCTGACGCCGCGTTGGGCCGTGCAAATATCACCGTGAACAAAAACAGCGTGCCTAACGATCCGAAGAGTCCGTTTGTGACTTCAGGTGTTCGTGTGGGTACTCCGGCTATTACCCGCCGTGGCTTTAAAGAAGCTGACGCGCGTGAACTTGCTGGCTGGATGTGTGACGTGTTGGATAACATCAACGACGAAGCCACCATCGAACGTACTAAACAAAAAGTATTGGATATTTGCGCACGCCTGCCGGTTTACGCATAATCTTTTTGCTTGATGTAAAAAGCCCGCTTTGAAAGCGGGCTTTTTTGTCTCTGATAACCGTCTATTTGTCTGCCAGTACGCCTTCCTGTATCAACCATGCACCAAAACTCACGGCGATTAGGCACAGCTCTTCAGGTGGAAAATGAATATGGTACTCCAGTTCAATATGATGAACGGCCTGTTGAGTCATATTCATCAAACCGGGATAAAGCAGTTCGATTTCATCCAATAGCAGATTACTGATTTTTAGGCCAAATAAGCATCGTTCAATCGCGGGCCCCATATGGGCAAACAGCTGAGTACAAAGCTGTTCTCGATGGCTAAATGTCACGTGGGTGGCATTTTCTATTTGCTGAATAGCAAACTCGATCTCATCCATCAAACGCCGATCTTCTGGGTAAATCTGGGGTAAATAGCGGTAGGTTTTAAGCTGCGTTAATAACAGCGTGGTAAATTCTGATTCAAGCTCCAGCGCCGGATCAGGCAATTGCCCATAGGCGGCATGGCATAGATTTTTCGCCACACCGTATTCTTCTTTGGCTTGCAGCCAGCGTTTTAGATGTGCTGGAAAGACAGGGAGCGGTGTCGTTTGTCTTTGGTAATGACTGTAGTGTAAAAAAGACTGAATAAGATCGCGATGTTGGTCGCTAAAAATACGCTGCAAAGTGGCTTCGGCCTGCGTAAGCACATCGATGATTTGCTGCGAAAAATGCGCTGTAGTAATACCCGCCGGGCTTTCATTGATGCGGGGCACAAAAATAGTTTCAATACTGTTGGGAACAAGCCGCTGAGAGCGCCTTAACCAATGCAGCAAACAAAGTCGCTGATCGTAAGCCGAGCCTTGTAGCCGATAGCCTTGTTTAGGATGGAAGATCACACGCAGTGCATGAAAACGCATGATTTCCTGCGCCACGCTGTGAATGTCTAGTTCGGCTTGTGCAGGCAAAACGCGATTAATCCGGCCAATGGTGGCCAGATGCAGCGGGGTTGTCGGTGTGAAAAGCAATAGCACAAGATTACAGTGCCTTTGCTGTGCTGAGAGCTCAGGCACCAGAGGTGTGTCTAAACTCATATTCATATCTCTTTAGTTTCGGTCAGTGAATGAACATGTTTTGTTGGCTAAGAATAGCAAAGTTGTGCAAAGGCGCGGTGCTGGTGTGCCATGTTTTTGTATTTTTGTGATACAGAAATGAATGAATTTGATTACCCGCCGCGTTTTGCGGCTGTTGCTAAGGATTAAACAGGACGTTTATGTTGCATTTTGAGATTAAAAAACAGCGATTTCTACGCTGGTCTGGTTGGTTAATCACGATCATCGGGCTCATTTTTTCTCGCTCGGGGTTTGCACACCCGCATAGTTTTATTGAAATGAAAAATGCGTTTGTGGTGAACAATAACCAACTGATCGGAATGAACATGACGTGGACGATGGATCCGCTTACATCGGCTGACTTGCTTTACGATGCGGGCAATGCGGCGAACGGGTCGGAAATCTGGAAACAGCTAGCTGCAGAAGTGATGGCAAACGTGATTGGTCAGCACTACTTTACTGAATTCTATCATGATGGCAAAAAGGTCAAATTCCTCGATCGTCCTCGTGAATATCATCTCAGCCGCGATGGTAATAACGCTATTTTGTCATTTGAAATGCTGCTGGCAAAACCACAGCCTTTGAACGCCGATTTTTCCGTGCTGACTTACGATCCCACTTATTACGTTGATATGACCTATGCCGATGCGGCTTCCATCACTCTGCCTGTCGATGTTCAGGCAAGGTGTAAATTAGCATTGATAACGCCTAAACCAGATACGTCGTTGCAAGCCTATGCGCAGAATCTTGATAAAGCAGATGCTCCTGACGAAGACATGGAGCTAGGGAAGCAGTTTGCGCAGCGCGTGGAGATCACATGTCATTGATCATGCCGACAACCCGCAAAAAACCGACACGATGGCGCTACGTGCCTTTGGCTATAGCAGCACTGCTGCTGATTTCAGCGTTAGCGTATGGCGCTGTTCACTGGAACGAATGGCTTTTTGTCGCGATCGAATGGCAAAAATCATTGCATCAATCGATGTCCCAGCTTCTGCAGGAGGTTGGGAATAATTCCAAACAGGCTGGTTTAACCCTAGTTGCGCTAAGTTTTGCCTATGGCGTCCTGCATGCTCTGGGGCCGGGGCATGGCAAAGTCGTGATAACGACTTATTTAGCCACTAACCCATCTCGATTACGCAGCAGTGTACGCCTGACATTAGCCGCTTCGTTGCTACAAGGTCTGGTCGCGATAGCTCTTGTTTCGGGAGTGTTAGGTGTTTTACAACTTTCGACGCGCTATCTGCATCAAAGTAGTTTCTGGCTAGAGAAAGCCAGCTATCTGCTGGTTGTGGTCTTAGGTGCGATTCTCTGTTGGCGTGCTTTGAGGAAGGTCTTGGCGCTTAGGCGCCGGACGCCTTCGACTCCCTTGCAGATTTCAGCGATTAAACCGTTGAATCATAAAACTCATCAAGAGCACCGGCACTCGGCTAACTGTGGTTGTGGGCATAAACATGTGGCGAGTGATGGCGAGATTGCGGCGGCGACGACCTGGAAAACGCAGTTTGCCGTTGTAGCAGCGATGGGAATGCGACCATGCTCAGGGGCTATCTTGGTGCTGTTATTTTCCAAAGTGATCGGCGTTTACAGTTGGGGCATTTTAGCGGCGATGGCGATGGCGGCGGGGACGGCATTAACGATCAGCGGAATTGCGCTTTTGGTTCATATAGCGCGACAGATTGTTGTTCGCTGGTCGGTTGAACGAGGTCGTAGCTTTAGCCCATATTGGGGATTAGTGCTGATGTTTATCGGCGGTGCGTTACTTATTGTTATTGGTTTGCTGATGTATCAAAGCGCAATTCCAGTAGGGATGGGTAGTGGTAGAATTTTTGGTCGTTAAAGCATCATGATAAAAACAAAAAAACCGTCTTTAAGACGGTTTTTTTGTGCCAGTTAGGTTAGCGGCCTTTCTGGCGAAGTCTCATTATCGAGGTAATGTACGGTAGTAAAATTACCGAGATAAACAAGCGCATCACAGTGGTTTATTTTTAACCTATCCTGCGCTGGAAGTCAAAGAGACTATGGAGCCTAGTGGGCGTTTTTAATGTAAATGTTTTTTGTTGTTTTGATAAAAACGTCATGTTTAATAAACGATTAATTACGGAGTATGATTCCTAACGGCCCTTTTCGCTGCCTTGCAAGCAGGCACCGGATCGAAGGAAAGGAAATCCGCTGATCGTTAATACAAGCGCATCACAGTGCTTGTTTTCACGGCAGGATCTCCGGTGGTGTTGCTGTGAAGCGGTCTTTGCATGGATCGCACAATGAAACGGTACGTTTGTATCCTGCTTATTGTTTCTGGCTCGTTACTATCGCAGGGAAAGGGGAGTTGGAGTATTTCCAATAATTCCGTCTCGGTGATGGTTAACCTGTCTGGCAAGTCGCTAAAATGAAAAAACCGCCCGAAAGGGCGGTTTTTTTACTCAACGAGCGGAAGTCTTAACGCTTCAACGCTTCGCTCAGTTCGTCACGGACATTGGCCAGAATGGCTTTCACTACGCGAGGGTTACCCGCGATGATGTTGCCAGAGCTCAGGTAGTTGTGGCCGCCAACAAAGTCGGTAACCAGACCGCCTGCTTCACGAACCAGCAATTCGCCACCGGCAAAATCCCAAGGCTTCAGGCCGATCTCAAAGAAACCGTCAACGCGACCAGCGGCAACATAGGCCAGATCAAGCGCTGCAGAGCCGGTGCGACGGAAGTCTGCACACTGGGTAAACAGCTTGCCAAGGATCGCAATATAAGCAGGTGCGTGCTGTTTAACTTTGAACGGGAAGCCGGTCGCCAGAATGGTGCCGTCTAAATCTTTAGCGGTTGTGCCGCGCAGACGATAGCCGTTCAGCTGTGCACCCTGACCGCGGGTTGCAGTGAACAGTTCGTTACGCATTGGATCATAGACCACAGCAACTTCTGTACGGCCTTTGATGCGTACAGCGATAGATACCGCGAAGTGTGGAAGACGTTTGATGAAGTTTGCAGTGCCATCCAGTGGATCAACTACCCATTGAATGTCGTGATCTTCACCGACCAATTCACCGCGTTCTTCGCTGATAATCGTGTGCTTAGGGTAAGACTTACGGATAGTCTCAATGATCAGGTGTTCAGCGTCACGGTCAACGTTGGTCACGAAATCGTTGCTGCCTTTCTGTGTAGTTTCAACAGCGTCAGGAGTTTCGTAATTTTTGGCAATCAGGTTACCAGCCTTACGCGCAGCGCGTATGGCGATATTCAGCATCGGATGCATGGGTATCTTCCACGGGATGTTAAAGAACAGGAAACGGCGCGCAGTATAGCAGGCTGCGAATTAAACAGCCACGCCTGATTTCAATTCGTTTCTTCTTTATATTTGGCAGAACTATCGCGATGGGGCGTTTTGCTAGGTCAACGAAAAACCAAAAATGAGAATTCTATTAGAAACGGATTAAATCAATAGAAACGATCAATACGCGCTTTATGTTAAGATATTGCGATTATCCAAACCAAATCAGAGTTAGCATGCTGGACAACATTCGTATTGTGCTGGTGGAGACTTCCCATACCGGAAACATGGGTTCGACTGCACGAGCTATGAAAACTATGGGGTTAACCAACCTCTATCTCGTTAATCCACTGGTCAAGCCAGATTCTCAGGCTATTGCCTTATCTGCGGGTGCCAGCGATGTGATCGGTAATGCCACTATCGTAGATACTTTCGATGAAGCAATTGCCGGTTGTAGCTTGGTTGTCGGAACGAGCGCCCGTTCGCGTTCACTGCCGTGGCCAATGCTAGAGCCACGTGAATGTGGTCAGCGCAGCGCGATGGAATCTGAACATGCGCCAGTCGCGATTGTGTTTGGTCGTGAGCGCGTGGGCTTGACCAATGATGAGCTGCAAAAGTGTCATTATCATGTCGCCATCCCAGCTAACCCAGAATATAGCTCTCTGAATTTAGCCATGGCGGTGCAGATCATCGCGTATGAAATTCGCGTAGCGCATCTGGATCGTATTGCCGCTCACCAGCCGGTAGCAGAAGAAGAGCCATATCCGTTGGTGGACGATCTCGAACGTTTCTACGCTCATCTAGAAGAAACGTTGCATGTGACAGGCTTCATTCGCCCAACGCATCCTGGAAATATCATGAGCCGTTTGCGTCGATTGTTTACGCGTGCGCGTCCTGAAGCGCAAGAATTGAACATTTTGCGCGGTATTTTGGCTTCAATTGAGAAGCAAGAGCACGGAAAGCACTAATTCATGACTGCTTTCGTCGGAATATCATAGTAAAATACACAGGTATTTCGATGAGTAAGATGCTGATAGTAAACAGGGATTGTTGTTCCAGTGGTAACGTTTTTTTAACAAGATGTAATAGTTGAGTGAATTACTAGGTTAAATAGTTGACTGTTTTACTCAGGAATGAGAAAATTAACACGTTCGATAAGTAAGCGTGTTTCATCTTTTTTCTTAAAGGTTACTATTTGCCATGAGACTGACATCCAAAGGCCGTTACGCTGTTACAGCTATGCTTGATGTAGCATTGCACTCCCAGGAAGGGCCAGTTCCACTGGCAGATATTTCCGAACGTCAGGGCATCTCGCTCTCTTATTTGGAACAATTATTTTCACGTCTGCGCAAAAATGGATTAGTTTCCAGCGTGCGTGGGCCAGGCGGTGGTTATTTGCTGGGTAAAGACGCAGCCGAAATCGCCGTAGGTACCGTGATCACTGCCGTTGATGAATCTGTTGATGCAACGCGCTGTCAGGGTAAAGAAGGTTGTCAGGGTGGAACCCGTTGTTTGACGCACACGCTATGGCGTGACCTGAGTGAGCGTATCAGCGGTTTTCTGAATAACATCACTCTGGCTGAATTGGTGAATAACCAAGAAGTGCTGGATGTTGCCGATCGCCAGAATTCCGATACGCGTCGTGGTGCTAATACTAACGGTCGTCAGGACACGATTAACGTGAATCTGCGCGCATAAGCAGCTGCGACGACGAGTCATAACACTTTCTTTAAATGTACTAATTTGGAAGTGATGTACGGAGCAAGAGAATGAAATTACCGATTTATCTAGACTATTCAGCCACTACGCCAGCCGATCCGCGCGTAGCTGAGAAGATGATGCAGTTTTTAACCTTGGACGGTACTTTCGGTAACCCGGCTTCGCGTTCCCACCGTTTCGGGTGGCAAGCGGAAGAAGCGGTAGATATCGCACGTAACAACATTGCTGAACTGGTCGGTGCCGATCCGCGTGAGATCGTCTTTACCTCCGGAGCAACCGAATCTGACAACCTGGCGATTAAAGGCGCTGCCAATTTCTATCAGAAAAAAGGCAAGCACATTATCACCAGCAAAACCGAACACAAAGCTGTGCTGGACACCTGCCGTCAGTTAGAACGTGAAGGCTTTGAAGTGACCTATCTGGCACCGCAGCGTAACGGTATTATCGATCTTAAAGAGCTGGAAGCCGCCATGCGTGAAGATACCATCGTGGTTTCTATCATGCATGTGAACAATGAAATCGGCGTGATTCAGGACATCGAAGCTATCGGTGAACTGTGCCGCAGTCGTGGCATCATCTTCCACGTTGATGCGACGCAAAGCGTTGGCAAACTTCCGATCGATTTGAGCAAATTGAAAGTCGATTTGATGTCCTTCTCCGGCCACAAAATTTATGGCCCGAAAGGAATTGGTGCCCTGTACGTTCGCCGCAAACCACGCGTTCGTATCGAAGCACAGATGCACGGTGGCGGTCATGAACGTGGTATGCGTTCAGGCACATTGCCTGTTCATCAGATCGTCGGTATGGGTGAAGCTTACCGTATCGCTAAAGAAGAAATGGCTACCGAAGTTCCACGTCTGCGCGCGCTGCGTGACCGTCTGTGGGATGGCCTGAAAGATCTTGAAGAAGTGTACCTGAACGGCTCTTTAGAGCACGGTGCACCGAATATCCTGAACGTAAGCTTTAATTACGTCGAAGGCGAATCGCTGATTATGGCTCTGAAAGATCTGGCCGTGTCTTCTGGTTCTGCCTGTACTTCTGCGAGTTTGGAGCCGTCATACGTGCTGCGTGCTTTGGGAATGAACGATGAGTTAGCACACAGCTCAATTCGTTTCTCATTGGGTCGCTTTACCACGGAAGAAGAGATCGACTACGCCATTGCTCTGGTTCGTAAGTCTATTGGCCGTCTGCGTGACCTGTCTCCGCTGTGGGATATGTTCAAGCAGGGCGTAGACATCAGCACCATTGAGTGGGCTGCTCATTAATCTCAGGATTCAAATTTAAGGAGTAACGTTATGGCTTACAGCGACAAAGTTATTGATCATTATGAAAACCCGCGCAACGTCGGTTCCTTCGACAACGAAGATCCGAGCATTGGTAGCGGTATGGTCGGCGCACCAGCGTGTGGCGACGTGATGAAGTTGCAGATTAAAGTCAACAATGAGGGTATCATTGAAGACGCCCGCTTTAAGACTTATGGCTGTGGTTCAGCGATCGCATCAAGTTCACTGGTTACCGAATGGGTAAAAGGCAAATCTTTGGATCAGGCTCAGGCTATCAAGAATACTGATATCGCTGAAGAACTGGCGCTGCCTCCGGTGAAGATCCACTGTTCGATTCTGGCTGAAGACGCCATTAAAGCGGCGATTGCTGATTATAAAACCAAGCATTCCGCTAAGTAATCTGTAGACGTTTTTCAGTGGGTTTCAGGACTGGCGATTTAAGATTGAATCGCCAGTAGCCGTTATCAGAGAAACGCTTAATAAGAATTGAGGTTGTTGTATGTCTATTAGCATGAGCGACGCTGCCGCACAGCGCGTACAGACATTTTTGGCTAACCGCGGTAAAGGGTATGGCTTACGTCTGGGAGTGAGAACTTCTGGCTGTTCGGGAATGGCGTATGTACTGGAATTTGTTGATGCACCTAACGAAGATGATGTGGTGTTTGAAGACAAAGGCGTAAGAGTGATCGTTGATGGTAAAAGCTTGGCGTATCTTGACGGTACTCAGCTGGACTTCGTGAAAGAAGGCTTGAACGAAGGCTTCAAATTCAACAACCCAAACATGACTAGCGAGTGCGGCTGCGGCGAAAGCTTTAACGTCTGATTGGCTGGGCTGCTGACGTATCGCAACGTTTTGTATATCCGCCATAATACGAGCCGCATGTGTGTTGGCTACGTTTGTTTATCCTAGCCAATTTCTAGGGTTCCACAAACTTGCCGTCTTCCTGCAACTCGAATTATTTAGGGTATATGAGGTATTTTGGGATACCTCATCCACAGACTAACATCAGAGCACGGCATGGATTACTTCACATTATTCGGGCTGCCGGTTCGCTACCCAGTGGACGGCAGCCTTCTTGCTTCACGCTATCAGGAATTGCAGCGCCAATTCCATCCCGATCGCTATGCGTCTAAACCTGAACGCGAGCGCATGCAGGCTATTCAACAAGCTGCCACCATCAATGATGCCTACCAAACGTTAAAACATCCCCTTAAACGCGCAGAGTATATGCTGTCATTACAAGGGTTTGACTTAGGCAATGAACAGCACACTATGCGCGATACGTCGTTCCTGATGGAGCAACTTGAACTGCGTGAAGAGCTGGATGGTATTGCGCGGCATGCCGATCCCGAAGAGGCGCTGATGGCCTTTTCTGCGCGGATCGCTAAAATGACCAAAACGCGCAGTGCGCAAATGCTTTCCGAGCTGGATCAACAGCAGTGGGAATCAGCCGCAGACACCGTGCGTAAGCTACGTTTTCTCGACAAGCTACAGCAGCAAGTGGAACAACTCGAAGAAAAACTGCTGGGCCTATAACCGATTTTTGATTGCGTTGATTCAATGGCTGTTTTCACACAGAAATTGTTCTAACAAATCTTGTTTAACGGAAGCTCAAGATGGCTTTATTGCAAATTAGTGAGCCGGGGCTGAGTGCTGCTCCGCATCAACGCCGTTTAGCGGCGGGTATCGATTTAGGTACTACCAATTCATTGGTGGCGACCGTGCGCAGCGGCCAAGCAGAAACTCTGGCCGATGCGCAGGGCCGTCATTTGCTGCCTTCTGTCGTTCATTATCTGAAAGATGACATTGTGGTTGGCTACGATGCTCGCCAGCAGGCAGCGCAAGATCCGGTTAATACCATCAGTTCCGCTAAACGTCTTATGGGACGCTCTTTGACAGATGTTCAGGCGCGCTATCCGCATATGCCGTATCAGTTTGAGGCGAGCGAAAATGGTTTGCCGATGATGATCACGGAAGGGGGTTCGGTTAACCCTATCCAAGTCTCTGCCGAGATCTTAAAAGCGTTGGCCGAGCGCGCCAAAGTGACCTTGGAAGGCGAGCTTGATGGCGTGGTCATCACCGTTCCTGCCTATTTTGATGATGCTCAGCGTCAGGGAACTAAAGATGCTGCGCGTTTAGCCGGTCTACACGTGTTGCGTTTGCTCAATGAACCCACGGCGGCAGCGATTGCCTATGGCCTAGACTCCGGCCAAGAAGGCGTTATTGCAGTCTACGATTTGGGCGGCGGCACCTTCGATATTTCTATCTTGCGCCTAAGCCGTGGCGTATTTGAAGTGCTGGCAACCGGCGGCGATTCCGCGCTGGGCGGCGATGATTTCGATCACCTGTTAGCCGATTTCCTACGCGAACAATCTGGCTATGCCGATCGCAGCGATGCGCGTATTCAGCGCCAGTTCCTTGATGTGGCGGTGGAAGCCAAGATCGCACTCAGCGATGCTGAAAAAGTCGACGTTGAAGTTGCGGGTTGGAAAGGCTGTGTTACCCGTGAACAGTTTGATGAACTGATTGGCACATTGGTAAAACGTACTTTGCTGTCATGCCGTCGCGCGCTGAAAGATGCAGGCGTTACCGCGGATGAAGTGATTGAAGTGGTTATGGTTGGCGGTTCAACGCGCGTTCCGTTGGTTCGTGAGCTGGTCGGGGAGTTCTTTGGCCGTACGCCGTTGACCTCTATTGACCCCGATCGCGTGGTGGCGATTGGCGCAGCTATTCAGGCCGACATTCTGGTGGGTAATAAACCCGACTCAGAAATGTTGCTGTTAGATGTGATCCCACTGTCGCTTGGTTTAGAAACCATGGGCGGTTTGGTTGAGAAGGTAATCCCGCGTAATACCACCATTCCAGTGGCGCGTGCGCAAGAATTCACCACTTTCAAAGATGGCCAAAATGCCATGATGATCCACGTGGTACAGGGCGAGCGTGAGCTGGTGCAAGACAACCGCTCTCTGGCGCGTTTCACACTGCGTGGCATTCCGGCAATGCCTGCGGGTGGCGCACATATCCGTGTGACATTCCAAGTTGATGCCGATGGTCTGCTGAGCGTTACCGCGATGGAGAAATCCACCGGCGTTCAGTCGTCGATTCAGGTCAAGCCTTCTTATGGTTTGAGCGATGACGAAATCATCACCATGATTAAAGACTCCATGGCTAATGCCAGTGGGGATATCAGCGCGCGCATGCTGGCAGAACAAAAAGTTGAAGCGGCACGCGTGCTTGAGAGCCTGACCGGTGCCTTGGCAGAAGATTCTGCGCTGCTAAGTGAGTCAGAGCTGAGCAACATTAAACAGGCCGTAACTGCACTAGAGCAGGCCGCTGCGGGTGATGTTGCCGGAGATATTGAAGCTGCGATTAAAGTGCTTGATGCACAAACGCAAGAATTTGCTGCGCGCCGGATGGATGCATCTGTTCGCCGAGCGCTGGCTGGTCATTCTGTGGATGAGGTTTAAAAATGCCAAAAATCGTATTTCTTCCTAATCAGGAGCACTGCCCTGAAGGCGCAGTTCTTGAAGCTCAGGAAGGCGAAACGATTCTCGACGTTGCTCTACGTAACGGAATCGAAATTGAACATGCCTGCGAAAAATCTTGCGCATGCACAACCTGCCACTGCATCGTTCGCGAAGGTTTTGACTCGCTGGATGAAAGCAGTGAGCTGGAAGACGACATGCTGGATAAGGCGTGGGGCTTAGAGCCGGAAAGCCGTCTGAGCTGTCAGGCAAAAGTGGCGGATCAGGATCTGGTTGTCGAGATCCCGCGTTATACCGTTAACCACGCTCGCGAGCATTAAAAATAGGCGATAACGCTTGTTTGGGAGAATATTATGGGTCTGAAGTGGCAAGACAGCCGCGAGATTGGCGAAGCGCTGTATGATGCGTTTCCGGATATCGATCCTAAAACCGTGCGCTTCACCGATATGCACCAATGGATTTGCGATTTAGAAGATTTCGACGATGACCCTACAAAATCGAACGAAAAAATTCTGGAAGCTATCCTGCTAGTCTGGTTAGATGAAGCAGAGTAAAAATTAAAGGGCTGCCTGTAAAGGCGGCCCTTTTACTACAGTCTAGATATTGATAGAACACGCTAATCGCAAATCAATTTCACTGAAAAACTAACGATTAATAAAGATACCCGCGTTTACTTGACCAGCGACTTAGCGATGTGTTGCTGCAAATACGCTGGGTATATCAGGAGAAGATTTATGTCGACCGAATTTATGCCCGTAAGCCTATCCCATCAGCCAGCCGATGCACGCTGGGGCGAAAAAGCGCTGCTGAGTTCCGGCAGCGAAGGGATGGTTATTCATCTGAACGGTAATGGTGAACTTGTTGCCGTTCAGCGCGCTGCGCGCAAGCTTGATGGACAAGGTATCAAACAGGTTCATCTCGCGGGTGAAGGTTGGGACTTGGAAAAATGCTGGGCTTTTTGGCAGGGTTATCGTGGGCCAAAAGGATCGCGTCAAGTACAGTGGCCCGATCTGAGCGAATCCGATCGCGCTGAATTAGATCGTCGCTTGAAGATCGTCGACTGGGTGCGTGATACGATCAATGCGCCAGCCGAAGAAGTGGGGCCATCTCAGTTGGCACAGCGCGCGGTTGATCTGATGTGCAGCGTTGCCTGTGACAATGTGAGCTACCGTATCACCAAAGGTGAAGATCTGCGCGAGCAAGGCTACATGGGTTTGCACACGGTGGGTCGCGGCTCGGAGCGTTCTCCTGTGCTGCTGGCTCTGGATTATAACCCAACAGGAAATCCTGACGCCCCTGTTCTAGCCTGCTTGGTGGGCAAAGGCATCACCTTTGACTCCGGCGGTTACAGCATGAAGCAAAGTGCCTTCATGGACTCCATGAAATCAGACATGGGTGGTGCGGCTACGGTCACCGGAGCGTTGGCGCTGGCGGTTTCTCGTGGTTTGAATCAGCGCGTAAAACTTTATCTTTGCTGCGCGGATAATTTAGTTAGCGGCAATGCGTTCAAATTGGGTGATATCATTACCTATCGCAACGGTAAAACCGTTGAGATTATGAATACCGACGCGGAAGGGCGTTTAGTTTTGGCTGACGGCCTGATTGATGCTTCCGAGCAAAATGCGGCGATGATCATTGACTGTGCAACGTTGACCGGCGCGGCTAAAACGGCGCTAGGCAACGATTACCATGCCCTGTTTAGCTTTGATGACGCGTTGGCTGCCGACATGCTGCAAAGCGCTGAGCAAGAGAATGAAGCTTTCTGGCGCTTGCCGCTGGCTGAATTCCACCGCAGCCAACTGCCATCCAACTTTGCGGAGCTCAATAACGTTGCTGGTGCGGCATATGGCGCAGGCGCAAGCACCGCTGCGGCGTTCTTGTCTTATTTCGTTAAAGAATACCGTCAAGGCTGGCTGCATATTGACTGCTCGGCTACCTATCGCAAAAGCGCCGTCGATCAGTGGGCTGCGGGCGCAACCGGTTTAGGCGTGCGTGCGCTGGCTAATTTACTGCTGGAAAAAGCGAAAGCGTAATTATGAACGACTGACCCCCACCCAGCCTCCCCCTTCTCAGGGGGAGGGGCTGTCCGAGCACAAATTTATATTGTGCATCAATTCTGTTCCCTCCCCTGTGAAGGGGAGGGCTAGGGTGGGGTCATTACATATCGATTTTGGAGCACCCGATGAGTTCTCATCATCACGATCACCACCATGACACCCCAGAAGAGCAGCTCGAAAAAAGCTTGGAAAAGGCGGTGAAAGATCCCGCTTACCGCACTCTGTTTTACCGCACGCTGCTGGATTCTACCGTTTATATTTTGGCTGAAAGCGGCGTTCAGGATAAAGGCGAGCTTATCATTGCGCCTAACGGTGAGCTGAATGTACAGCATTGGGAAATGCAAGACGGACTCTCGACGATCCCGTTTTTCTCGTCGTTGAAGATGTTGCAGCAGGCGGTAGAAGACGAAGAACAGCCGTTTATGGCGTTACCGGTTCGCGATCTGTTTGCGATGACCAAAGGCGCTCAGCTGTTTTTGAATCCAAAATGTGAATATGGCAAAGCTTTCTACGCGCAGGAAGTGGCGATGCTGCTGCAAACGGGCGGTATGGCACAGCCGATGGAGCAAGTGGTTGATGGCGGAAGTAAAATTTTGCTTGGTCAGCCTGAAGAATATCCGTCTGCTATGGTAGATGCGTTAACCACGCTATTTACCCAACGTAAGATTGTACGTAATGCCTATTTAGCGATATTTCAGGATCAGGCGATTGATGAAAAACCTAATTTATTGATTGGGTTAGAAATTGATGGCACTGATGAAGAGATCGACTTGCTCATTCAGGAAACCGGCAGCTTGGCGAGTGAAACCGCACCAGAAGATGAGCCGGTAGATCTTTGCCTCGTCACCGATGAAAAAGGGGATGCGGTAAGTCATTATTTGAAAACGCATACCCAGCCGTTTTATCAGCGACGCTGGGGCAGTTGGCTACGCAACAGCATTCCTTCCAGCGGAACAGCCTAATCATCCAATAATGTTGAGAGCCGCAAGGCTCTCTTTGTCATTTTAGGCCTAGCATAATCCGAATTAAGGTTTCGCCATTTCACTTTCATTGTTTGTCACGGATAATAGTGTTATTCGGATTAAAAATGGAAAATGTTATGCGCCAAGGATCATCTCAGTCACAAAGCTGCCGCTCTGTCCGCATGTTGCGCCGTAGTGTACTCGTGGCAGCGCTTATTACTGCACTTTCTGCCTGTGATAATAGCGATGTGAAAACCACTACCACAGCGGATCCCGCCGCTGTCGCCACGCAAAAGAAAGCGTTGAGTGACACCGACTTGGCGCAAATGGCGAAACAATCGCAGGGCAAAACGCTCACTTTACTCGATGCCTCGGAGCTACAGCTTGATGGGGCAGCCGCCCTTGTGCTCACTTTTTCCATTCCGTTAGATCCTAAACAACAATTTGCCGATAGCGTTCACTTAGTGGATACCGAAAAAGGCAAAATCGACGGAGCATGGGAGCTTTCAGATAATCTGCGCGAACTGCGGTTGCGTCATCTGGAGCCTAAACGCAAATTACTCCTCACGATTGATCCCTCCT
The DNA here is from genome assembly GCF_034424155.1 of Hafnia alvei. Taxonomy (NCBI): domain Bacteria; kingdom Pseudomonadati; phylum Pseudomonadota; class Gammaproteobacteria; order Enterobacterales; family Hafniaceae; genus Hafnia; species Hafnia alvei. Next base: position 955,155 of record NZ_CP139992.1, read on the forward strand.
TAGTGGCGCTTAATGGCGCAACGTTAGGTAAAGAAACACAGAAAAAAATTGCCACCAAAGATATTCAGCCAAGCGTTGGATTTGCTAGCCGCGGTTCGTTATTGCCCGGTAAAGTGGCTGCGGGTTTGCCGGTGATGGCGCTTAACGTAAACAGCGTAGACGTCAATTTTTATCGCATTAAGCCTGCATCGTTACCTGCGTTTTTATCCGAGTGGGGCTACGGCCAATCGGTGGAGTCATGGCGATCTGATGAACTGCTAAAAATGGCGGATTTGGTCTACAGCGGCCGCTTTGATCTCAATCCTCAGCGCAATACACGAGAAAAGCTTCAGCTTCCCCTGAGCGATATCAAACCTCTGCAAGAGAGCGGAGTTTATTTGGCCGTTATGCAGCAGGCGGGGCGTTACAGCTACAGTAATCCGGCTACGCTACTAACCCTGAGCGATATCGGTGTTTCACTGCACAGCTATCACGAACGAATGGATGTCTTCACTCAGGCCTTAGCGGGCGGTGGTGCGATGTCTGATGTGGCATTGCAGGTGTTAGATGAAAAAGGGCGTGTGCTAACGGAAGGTAAAACCGATGCGCAGGGGCATGCACAGCTAAGCAAATCGCCAAAAGCGAAGCTGTTACTGGCGAACCAAAACGGGCAGACCAGTATTATCGATCTGACGCAGCCAGCGCTCGACCTCAGTGAGTTTGATATTGGTGGCCCAGAAGGCTTCAGCAAGCAGCTATTTGCTTTTGGCCCACGCGATCTTTATCGCCCTGGTGAAACGGTGATCGTGAATGCTCTGTTGCGCGATGCCGATGGGCAGCCTTTGCCTGAGCAACCGATAAAAGTCGATGTGTTGCGTCCAGACGATAGCGTGGCATCAAGCTTCGTTTGGAAGCCGGAGAATGGGTTATATCAATATCGTTATGCGCTGCCTGAAAATGCGGCGACGGGCAAATGGTCGCTACGTTTCAATCTTGGCGACAACCAGCCGCGCTACTACGCGATTAATGTTGAAGACTTCATGCCTGAGCGCATGGCATTGGAAATCAAACCGGAAAGCGCATCTCCAATTGAGATGCAGCAGAGCGCCAGTTTCAATGTGTCAGGACGCTATTTATATGGAGCTCCGGCGGCCATGAACCGTCTTCAAGGGCAGCTTTATTTACGTCCGTTGCGTGAAGCGGTGACCGAATTACCGGGTTACAGCTTTGGTTCGGCCACGGAAGAAAATCTAAAGCGCTCCTTAGATGAAGTCGATACCACGCTCGATGAGCAGGGAACGGCAAACATTGAAACGGAAAGTCAGTGGGCCGATGTTAAATCTCCTGTGCGTCTGATTTTCCAAGCGAGTCTTTTAGAGTCTGGTGGCCGTCCGGTGACTCGACGTAGCGAGCAGGATATTTGGCCAGCCAAGCAGCTGTCAGCGATCCGCCCGCTATTCGGGCAACAAGATATTTATGATTATCAAACCAATAGCTACCGTAAGCAGCCGATGGTTGATGAAAATAGCGATGCTGCTTTTGATGTGATCTATACCGATCCGCTGGGGAAACGCCTCGCTAAACAGGGGCTGAAAGCCACGCTGATCCAGGAGCGTCGCGATTATTACTGGCAGTGGTCTGAGGGCGCTGGCTGGCAGTCTCAATACGATCAAAAAGATCTGCCCGTCGGCGAGCAAACGCTAAATATTGCGGTTGACGGCAGTGCGAAAGTGAGTTTCCCCGTCGAATGGGGTTCTTACCGTCTTGAAGTTAAAGATCCAACCAACGGCCTGATCAACAGCGTTCGATTCTGGGCTGGATATCGTTGGCAGGATAATACTGACGGCACGGGAGCCGTGCGCCCCGATCAAGTGAAGCTGAAGCTGGATAAACCTAATTATCAGCCCGGCGAAAAAGTGAAAGTGACCATCAACGCGCCAACCGCTGGCAAGGGATACCTGATGCTGGAGTCTGGCGAAGGGCCTTTATGGTGGCAGGAAATTGATGTACCAGAAGCTGGTACCACGGTAGAGGTTCCGCTCAATCAAGAATGGCGTCGTCACGATCTCTATTTCAACGCGCTGGTGGTTCGTCCCGGTGAGAAAGACAAGCAGGTAACGCCAAAACGCGCGGTAGGCTTATTACATATTCCTCTCAATGAAGAAGCGCGTAAGCTGAATGTGACGCTGACAGCACAAGAGAAAATCAGACCAAACCAGACAGTGCCGGTTCAGGTCAACGTTGCTGGGGCGGGGGGCGAGAAACAAAAAGAAGTGACTGTGTTACTTTCTGCCGTGGACACCGGCGTTTTAAGTATTACTGATTTCAAAACGCCCGATCCTTACGACGCCTTCTTAGGTCGTAAACGCTACGGCGCGGATCAGTATGATGTTTACGGGCAGCTTATCGAAGGCTCTGGGCGTTTAGCAACGCTGCGCTTTGGTGGCGATGGCGAAGATGAAGATGCGCTGTCACGCGGGGGCAAGAAACCCCCAACGGAAGTGAATATCGTCGCGCAGCAGCTGCAACGCATCACGCTGGATGAAAATGGCAACGGGACGCTTCAGCTTCCAGTGCCAGATTTTAACGGTGAGCTAAGACTCATGGCTCAAGCGTGGAATGGGCAAAATTTTGGTAGCACCGAACGTAAAATGACGGTCGCAGCACCGGTTATCGCAGAGCTACAAACACCACGCTTCTTAGCGGGTGGCGATAGCAGCCAGCTGGCGCTGGACGTCACGAATCTGTCTGGGCATCCGCAAACGTTGGGTGTGGCACTCACCACGTCGGGCCTTATCAGCCTGAGTGGCGACAATAGCCAAACGGTTGAACTCGAAAATGGACAGCGTAAAACGATCACTATTCCTGTTAGCGCAAAAGATGGATTTGGGGACGGTAACGTTGCGATCCGTATCGTCGGAATGCAGCTACCGGGCGAACAAGTCAGTGATTATGAACATAGCTGGAAAATCGGTGTACGTCCGGCATACCCTGCTCAAACTCGCCATTTGGCGAGCATTATTAAACCTGGTGAAAACTGGCATGTAGATCCTGAGCAACTTTCAGGCCTCGTTGCGCCAGAAGCATCACTACTACTGACTAGCCGACCACCGCTGAATATTGCGCGTTACGTACGTGCACTGTATGCCTATCCGTACGGCTGTCTGGAGCAAACTACCAGCGGCCTGTTCCCATCGCTGTATACCAATCAACAGCAGTTGGCGCAGCTAGGTATCAAAACCTCTCCGGATGACATTCGTCGACAGAATATTGAAACAGGAATTACCCGTCTGCTGGGTATGCAGCGCTATAACGGCAGCTTTGCGCTGTGGAGCAGCGATGGACCAGAAGAGTATTGGTTAACTGCTTATGTTACCGATTTCTTGCATCGTGCGCGTGAACGCGGTTTTGCCGTACAGGATGACGGGTTGAAACAGGCGGATGCCGCGCTATTGCGCTATCTCCAGGATCGCAATCAAATCGATGTTAACAGCAGCGCACGTCCAGATGCGACGCGTTTTGCGGTGCAGGCTTATGCAGGGCTCGTTTTAGCACAGCAAAAACAGGCACCATTAGGTGCTTTGCGCCAGTTGTATGAGCGTCGTACTCAGGCTGAGTCCGGTTTACCTCTCATTCAGCTAGGCATTGCGCTTAAGCTGATGGGAGATACACCGCGCAGCGAAGAAGTGCTCAAGCAAGGTTTGGCATTGCAGCGCTCGGCAACGAACTATTGGCTGGAAGACTACGGTAGCCCAGTGCGCGATGACGCGATGATTCTAGCGCTGATGGAAGAGTTTAACCTCGAGCCAAAAACGCAGGAACAGCGCTTACTTTCATTGTCGGATCGATTAACGACCACTGAATACCTTTCGACCCAAGAACAGAATGCGGTATTTATGGCAGGCAAAGGTTTTATCGGCCAGCCGGAAAGTGAATGGAAAGGCGTGATTTCATCGGCTAAAGGTGTCGATTTAGCCTATGGCGAGCAAGCTCAGGTCAAAAGCTATGATGAATCTTGGCTCTCTAATGGTTTGGTGATTAATAACCAAGGCGAGTCCACGTTATATCCGCGTTTTGACGTGGTGGGTTATCCAAATAGCGCGCCACAGCCAATGAGCAATATTCTCAATATTAAACGTGATTTCTTAGGATTAGATGGCAAGCCGGTTGATTTGGCGCAGCTGAAAAGTGGGCAGCTAATTTTGGTTCATCTGGATGTGTGGGCGTCAGAGCATGTGCCGGATGCGCTGGTGGTTGATCTGCTGCCCGCAGGCGTTGAGCTGGAAAACCAGAACCTGAATGATGCTAGCGCAAGCTTAGATGATGCGGCAACCGAGGTGACTTCGTTGCTTGATGCATCACGGCAGACCACGCTCAAACATCAAGAGTTCCGAGACGATCGTTATGTGGCCGCGGTGGATATTCAGTCTGGTCAGCATACGACTCTGCTGTATCTGGCAAGAGCGGTAACGCCGGGTAAATATCAACTGCCTGCGCCGCAGGTTGAATCAATGTATATCCCGCAGTGGCGCGCCGTTGGGGAAACGCCTGCAACTGTGAGTATCGCTCAGTGATAGCTGATTGAGGATGTCACTAAAACGCTTACGCAAGTGGTGCGTGATAATCGCACTGCTTGCGCTGTTGATTTGTAGTGGGTTGTGGCTGGCTGATAAGGTCTGGCCGCTACCACTGAGTGACGTACAAGTGGCGAGGGTTGTTGTCGCTGAGGACGGCTCGCCGCTGTGGCGTTTTGCTGATGGGCAGGGGGTATGGCGCTACCCTATTACGATCAAGCAAGTGTCGCCGTATTATCTTCAGGCATTGTTAACTTACGAAGATCGCTGGTTCTATAAACACCCTGGCATTAACCCTTTTGCTATTGCGCGAGCGGCTTGGCAAGATCTTAGTCACGGTGAGATTATTTCCGGTGGAAGCACCCTGTCGATGCAGGTTGCGCGTTTACTCGATCCCCATCCTCGCACCTTTGGTGGAAAAGTGCGTCAAATCTGGCGCACCGCACAGTTAGAATGGCATCTCTCCAAGACTCAAATCCTTGAACTCTATCTTAATCGTGCGCCCTTTGGTGGCACGCTACAAGGCATCGGTGCGGCAAGTTGGGCCTATTTAGGTAAGCCGCCTGATGAGCTTACTCGTGGAGAAGCCGCCTTGCTGGCTGTGTTACCTCAGGCGCCAAGCCGTTTACGTCCAGATCGTTACCCAGAGCGCGCGCAGGCGGCGCGCAACAAGGTGCTAGACCGTTTGGTGCAGTATCAAGTATGGACAAAACAGCAGGCGGATGATGTTAAGCAAGAGCCAGTTTGGTTAGCTTCACGACAAATGCCGCAGACAGCGCCACTGTTAGCACGGCGCATGGTGCAAACCTATCCACATCAGGATGTCATTGAAACAACTATCGATGCAGCTCTACAGCGGCAGCTTGAAACGTTAGCGCAGGGATGGCTTTCACGTCTGCCGGCGAAAACATCAGTAGGCGTGCTGATTGTTGATCACACGGATATGCAGGTGAAAGCCTACTTAGGATCGCTGAATTTTGCCGACCGCTCGCGCTTTGGCTATGTGGATATGGTGAGCGCGTGGCGTTCTCCCGGCTCCACTCTCAAGCCTTTTTTGTATGGGCTTGCGCTGGATGATGGGATTATCCACAACGAATCTTTGTTGCAGGACGTGCCGCGCCGTTTTGGCGATTATCGGCCGGGAAATTTTGATACGGGATTTCATGGCGCCGTGGCGGCAAGTGAAGCACTCACGCGTTCGTTGAATCTCCCCGCGGTACAGCTGATGGAAGCCTATGGCCCAAAGCGATTTACCGCCGAGCTGCGCAATGCAGGGCTAACGTTACGTTTTCCCGCTTATGCTGAGCCTAACTTATCACTCATTTTAGGCGGCGCGGGCATTAGGTTAGATCAGCTGGTTTCTGCCTACAGTGCGCTAGCGCGGCATGGACAAAGTGCAGATTTGCGTTTTGTACCCACGCAAAAAATTCATAATCGGCCGCTGATGTCTCCGGGGGCTGCGTGGATTATCCGCCGTACGCTGGCAGGGCAGGCAAGGCCTGAACCGGATGATTCCCTGTCTGCGGTGGTTCCGCTGGCATGGAAGACGGGAACCAGTTTTGGCTATCGTGATGCATGGGCCGTCGGCCTGAATGCACGCTACACCATTGGTGTGTGGGTTGGACGCCCAGATGGTACTCCGGTTGCAGGGCAATTTGGCTATGCGACGGCGATACCGCTGCTGTTTCAGCTCAATAATTTGCTGCTGAATAATCCACGCCTGCGTGGCAATGGATGGCCGATAGACCCTCGGCCGCGCTCGGTTTCCAGTGCGGTGATCTGCTGGCCCGGCGGTCAGTCGCTAAACGCGCAGGATACCAACTGTCGCCAACGCCGCTCCGCATGGATACTGGATGGCACTATTCCGCCTACGCTCGTTGCCCCAGGGCAGGAAAGCAGTCAGGGAATTTGGCTGCGTCAATGGTTAAACGATAAAGGCGAGCGTGTTGCCCCTGAATGTGTGGGAGCGGTTGAGAAAAAGCTCGCGCTATGGCCGTTGCCGCTAGAGCCTTGGCTCCCAGAGGCCGAAAAAAGATCCCACCGTTTGCCTATGGCAAGCCAAACTTGTCCGCCACCGGTCGAGACAGTTTCTGCACCACTCATTTTAATTGGGCTCAATAATGGTTCGATTCTGCGCCGTCCGCCGGGTAAGACTCGCATCGATTTGCGCTTAACGACGCAAGGGGGAAAAGGGGAACGCTGGTGGTTCTTAAACGGAGAACTGGTTTCTCAGGCACCACAGTTTGCCTATAGCTTTACGCGTGCAGGACGATATCAGCTAACGGTTATGGACGACGGCGGCCAGCTGACTAGCGCTGATTTTCAGGTGGAGTAAATTCGCACTGTGCTTCAAATCAAAAAAGTAATATTTCCTTAACATTTTTATCTCATTTCAATAGGCAAATATTAGCCGCCCATCTATAATCGGCGGCGATTCACGGCCGGGGTTCGGCTTTCGAGGTGTGAAATAAGAGAATAATCCTTTCATTCAAATGGTTAGTGCTCTAAAAATATTCCATCTGCCTCTTACTGCTCGTAAACTCATAAAAAGTATCCCTATAATCATTGGTGTTATACCAAGGTCTAGTGGAAATAACGGCTCTCATTGGAAGTTAGACAGAGGTTTAAATGACAGTAGAACGTACCTTCTCCATCGTAAAACCGAATGCGGTGGCTAAAAATGTTATCGGCGCTATTTATTCTCGTTTTGAAGCAGCAGGCCTGAAAATTGTTGCGGCAAAAATGGTTCATCTGACTCGTGAACAGGCGGAAGGTTTCTACGCCGAACACAAAGGTCGTCCGTTCTTTGACGGTCTAGTGGATTTCATGACTTCTGGCCCAATCATGGTTCAGGTTCTGGAAGGCAAAGATGCGGTTCGCCGTAATCGCGAAATCATGGGCGCGACTAATCCTGAAAATGCTTTAGCTGGCACGTTGCGTGCTGACTATGCGGATAGTCTGACTGAAAACGCTGCTCATGGTTCTGATTCATTAGAGTCTGCTGAGCGCGAAATCGCCTATTTCTTTGCAAACAATGAAGTTTGTCCGCGCACTCGTTAATCGATCACGCAAATCGGGAATTCATTCATAAAGCTAGGTCTAATGGCATAGCATACCGATGAGAGACCGAGTACAATACCGCGCCCTGAGTGATTATCCTCAGGGACATTTTTTTAGACACATTGCTAACCGCTTTATTTAATAAGTGTTTTTAATGTGTTGTACCGAGCAAGACTGAATGAGATGCAAACTGGGTTTGTATCTGTCGCCAACAGGCACTACGCTTGTCGGGTCAGTCACTTTAATACCGTGCCGCAAAGTGTAACAACGAGGCCAGAGTTTAGTATGTCTATACGCATGTCTGAAGATCCAACAACTACCCCCCATTCATCCAATTCAGATGCTATATCTGAATCTATTGTCGTCGAGTCAAACTTGTCTGAAATTAGCGCACCTGTAAATGCTGCGCAGGTTGATATTGTGCAACCTGCCCCGGCCAATCCGTCGGAAAAAATTAACCTTCTCGATCTTGATCGCCAACAACTGCGCGAGTTCTTCGCCAAGCTAGGTGAGAAACCGTTCCGCGCCGATCAGGTGATGAAATGGATGTATCACTATTGCTGCGATAATTTTGATGAGATGACCGACATCAATAAGGTGTTGCGTAACAAGCTCAAAGAAATCGCTGAAATTCGTGCGCCAGAAGTGGCAGAAGAGCAACGTTCAACTGATGGCACCATTAAATGGGCGATTCAGGTGGGCGACCAACGGGTAGAAACGGTTTATATCCCAGAAGACGATCGCGCTACGCTGTGCGTCTCTTCGCAGGTGGGTTGTGCGCTGGAATGTAAATTCTGCTCTACCGCCCAGCAGGGCTTTAACCGTAACCTGCGTGTATCTGAAATTATCGGTCAGGTATGGCGTGCAGCTAAGATTATCGGCGCTCATAAAGTTACCGGCCAGCGCCCGATCACCAACGTGGTGATGATGGGAATGGGCGAGCCTTTACTGAACCTGAATAACGTTGTTCCAGCCATGAATATCATGCTGGATGACTTTGGTTTTGGCCTGTCTAAGCGCCGTGTCACCCTGTCAACATCAGGGGTTGTTCCTGCGCTGGAAAAACTGGGTGATATGATCGACGTAGCGCTTGCTATCTCTCTGCATGCGCCGACGGATGAAATTCGTAACGAAATTGTTCCTATCAACCGTAAATACAATATCGAAACTTTCCTTGGGGCTGTACGCCGCTACTTAGAGAAATCTAACGCCAACCAAGGACGTGTCACGGTTGAGTACGTGATGTTGGATCATATTAATGATGGCATGGATCACGCACATCAGTTGGCAGAGTGTCTGAAAGATACGCCATGTAAGATTAACTTGATCCCATGGAACCCGTTCCCAGGTGCACCTTACGGACGTAGCTCAAACAGCCGCGTGGATCGTTTTTCTAAGGTTCTGATGGAATACGGCTTTACCGTAATTGTGCGTAAAACGCGTGGCGATGATATTGATGCGGCCTGTGGGCAGTTGGCTGGTGATGTTATTGACCGCACCAAACGTACGATTAAGAAAAAAATGGCCGGTGAACCTATCACGGTTCGCGAGGTCTGACGCAGAGTGCATGCATATTAGTGATTTCCCTAGCATTGTTGGTCAGATTTTTTGATGATTCAGCGGAAAGGATAACGGGGTAAAAGCAATGAAGCTAAAAATGGGATGGGTAATAGGGCTACTAACGACGAGTTTGTTGGTGGGCTGTTCAAGCTCTAAACCTGAAGGAGAGCAGATGGCTGCGGCGTCGCAGAGTCGGCTCGAACTTGGGTTGGAATACTTGAATCAGGGCGACTTAAAAGCCGCCCAACAAAATCTGGAAAAGGCGCGAGATGCGGCTCCAGACGATTACCGAACCCAGCTTGGCATGGCGCTTTACCAGCAGCGCGCAGGCGATAACAATGCTGCGCAGAAAAGTTATCAAACAGCGATGAATTTAGCGCCACAGAATGGCACTGTGATGAATAATTACGGTGCGTTTCTGTGTAGTTTAGGGCAGTATGTAGCGGCACAACAACAGTTTAGTTCAGCTGCAAATCTTCCTGATTACGGTCAGGTTGCAGATAGCTTCGAAAATGCAGGTTATTGTTTTCTAAAAGCAGGACAGACTGACGAAGCGCGAAAATTATTTAGTCGCGCTTTAAAGAGCGATCCGGATAAGGGAGTTTCGCTAATTGCGGAAGCTATCCGAGAATTTGACCAAGGGAAGCGCGGAGATGCGCGAGTAATGTCGGATGTTTACAATCATATTCTACCGGCGAGTGCCAATAGCTTATGGTTACAAATCCGCTTCGCTGCGTTAGATGGGCGCCAAACGAACTTAGAGCGTTATGGCAAACAACTGGCGCGAAATTTTCCACAATCTCAACAGTACCAGCAGTTCCTAGCGAATGAATACTGAAGCCCCCCAAGATCAAACAGCTCCATTGACTACAGGCGAACGCCTGCGCCAAGGGCGCGAAAAGTTAGAACTTACACAGCAGGCTGTTGCAGAACGTCTGTGTCTGAAAGTTTCAACGGTTCGCGATATTGAAGAAGACAAGGCTCCGGCTGATTTGGCCTCAACGTTTTTGCGTGGATATATTCGTTCCTATGCAAAACTGGTCCACATCCCGGAAGACGAATTAACGCCGCTGTTAGAAAAGCAGGCGCCGTTGAAGGCGGCAAAAGTTGCGCCGATGCAAAGCTTCTCACTGGGTAAAAAACGCAAAAAGCGCGATGGTTGGCTGATGATGTTTACCTGGTTGGTGGTATTTGTGGTTATTGGCATCACCGGTTCTTGGTGGTGGGAAAATCACAAAGCTCAACAAGAAGATATTGCGACAATGGCGGATGAGTCTTCTGCTCAGCTGGCAAAAAATGGTCAGTTACAACCGTCAGAATCGGCTAATGGTTCTGATGAAGCTGCGCAATCTGCGGATACTCAAGAGTCTGTCGGTACACCGCCAGATTCTTCAGTGACCACGGCAGACAATGGTCAAGCGGCCGCGGCACCTACTGATGCCGCTACCGCGCCAGCCGCAACGGCTCAAACCCAGCCAAACCAAAGCAATAATACCGTTGTTGCTCCGAGTCAGGCTCCGGTTGATGCCACCTCCACTGTGAATGGTGCAACTTTACCAACCGCAGGGGCGACCGTTGATTCTGCTGCGTCAGCATCCAACAACTTAGTGATGAAATTTAAAGCTGATTGCTGGTTAGAAGTTAAAGACGCAACGGGTAAAACGCTATTCAGCGGAATGCAAAAATCTGGTGCTTCATTGGATTTAGCCGGTACGGCACCGTATAAGCTGAAAATTGGTGCACCAGCCGCCGTGGATATTACGTATCAAGGTAAGCCCGTTGATTTGAGCCGTTTTATTAAATCAAGTCAGGTTGCTCGTTTGACGTTGAATGCTGAGTGATTCGATAGAGTCGCTTATGGTGAGCGCAGCGCGCTGTAGAAACAAAATGAACCGCTCTGACATTCTGCATTAAGCAGGGACAAGGCGGTTTGTTTTGTGCAGCGTTAGCAGTATAAGTACTTTGTTTACCTGATTGCCGGTTAAATGTTGGAAGCAGAATATGCGTGCTTCAATTGATAGTACGGCATTCATGGAGAATTAATATGCATAATGAGTCACCCATTAAGCGGAGAAAATCGACCCGCATTTATGTCGGTAATGTGCCTATCGGTGATGGTGCACCGATTGCCGTACAGTCGATGACCAACACCAAGACAACGGATGTTGATGCCACGGTAAAACAAATACGCGCACTCGAACGTGTTGGCGTAGATATTGTACGTGTGTCAGTTCCGACTATGGATGCTGCTGAAGCATTCAAACTCATTAAGCAGCAGGTTTCAGTGCCGCTGGTGGCCGATATTCATTTCGACTACCGCATTGCGCTGCAAGTTGCTGAGTATGGCGTTGATTGTCTGCGTATTAATCCAGGCAACATCGGCAATGAATCACGTATTCGCTCAGTTGTTGACTGTGCTCGTGATAAAAATATCCCCATCCGTATAGGAATTAACGGCGGATCGCTGGAAAAAGATATCCAAGAGAAGTACGGCGAACCCACGCCTGAAGCATTGCTGGAGTCAGCGATGCGTCATGTCGATATTCTTGATCGTCTTAATTTCGATCAGTTTAAAGTCAGCGTAAAAGCGTCAGACGTATTCCTCGCGGTGCAGTCTTATCGCCTGTTGGCGTCACGTATCGATCAGCCTCTGCATCTCGGGATCACCGAAGCAGGCGGCGCGCGTAGCGGCTCGGTTAAATCTGCGGTGGGCTTAGGCATGCTGCTGGCCGAAGGGATTGGCGATACGCTGCGTATTTCGTTGGCGGCAGATCCTGTTGAAGAAGTGAAGGTGGGCTTTGATATTCTTAAATCGCTGCGTATTCGTTCGCGTGGGATTAACTTTATCGCTTGCCCGACCTGTTCACGGCAAGAATTTGACGTTATTGGTACGGTAAATGCCCTAGAGCAGCGTTTAGAAGACATTATCACACCAATGGATGTATCCATTATTGGCTGTGTGGTGAATGGTCCAGGCGAAGCCTTGGTTTCAACGATTGGCGTGACAGGCGGACATAATAAGAGCGGCTTCTATGAAGACGGTGTGCGTCAAAAAGAGCGTTTTGATAACGAACAGATGATCGATCAGCTAGAGGCTAAGATCCGCGCCAAAGCATCGATGCTGGATGTTAACAAGCGCATCGAAGTCAGCCAGATCGACGAGAAGTAACTGAATAGCAGGTCGCTTTAGGCGGCCTGTAATCTCATTTGCTTTGAATAAACAATGCTCCCGATTGATGAGATTGCTTCAATCCTCCATAATCGGGGTCATTTTTTGAATTACATAGTATAGAGAATTGACGTGGCGAAGAATATCCAAGCTATTCGTGGCATGAACGACTACCTGCCGGAAGATACGGCGCTTTGGCAGCCGATTGAAGCTGCGCTCAAACAAGTCCTGACCAGCTACGGTTACAGCGAAATCCGTTTGCCGATTGTAGAGCAGACCCCGTTATTCAAACGTGCGATCGGTGAAGTGACCGACGTCGTTGAAAAAGAGATGTACACCTTCGATGACCGTAATGGTGACAGCCTGACGCTGCGTCCTGAAGGGACGGCTGGCTGTGTGCGCGCCGGTATCGAACATGGTCTGCTGTACAATCAAGAACAACGTTTATGGTACATCGGTCCGATGTTCCGTCATGAACGTCCGCAAAAAGGTCGCTATCGTCAGTTCCATCAACTGGGCGCCGAAGTCTTTGGCCTAAATGGCCCTGACGTAGACGCAGAACTTATTCTGCTGACGGCTCGTTGGTGGCGTGCGCTGGGGATCTCTGAGCACGTTGCTCTGGAGTTGAACTCAATCGGTTCTCTGGAAGCTCGCGCTAACTATCGTGATGCGCTGGTGGCCTATCTGGAACAGTTCAAAGATAAGCTGGACGAAGACTGTAAGCGTCGTATGTATAGCAACTCGCTGCGCGTTCTGGACTCTAAAAATCCAGACGTACAGGCATTGCTCAACGATGCTCCGCGTCTGTCAGAGTATCTGGACGAAGAGTCTCGCGAGCATTTTGCTGGCCTGTGCAAATTGCTGGATGAAGCGGGCATTGCGTATACCGTCAATGAGCGTTTGGTTCGCGGTCTGGATTATTACAACCGTACCGTATTTGAATGGGTGACGAATAGCTTAGGCGCGCAAGGTACGGTTTGTGCCGGTGGCCGCTATGATGGCTTGGTTGCTCAGCTTGGTGGTCATGCAACGCCAGCGGTTGGTTTTGCCATGGGCTTAGAGCGTCTGGTTCTGTTGGTTCAGGCGGTAAATCCTGATTTCCAGCCTCAGCGCGCCGTTGATGTCTATCTGATTTCCTCTGGTGAAGGCACGCAAAGCGCTGCCATGCGTTTGGCAGAAAAGATTCGCGATGCGTATCCGCAGGTCAAACTGATGACTAACTATGGCGGCGGCAACTTTAAGAAGCAGTTCGCTCGTGCTGATAAGTGGGGCGCTCGCGTTGCACTGGTATTAGGCGAAAATGAAATGAATGCGGGTCAGGTGAATGTTAAGAACCTGCAAAGTGGCGATCAGCAAACTCTTGCTCAGGACGACGTTGCGGCGTTCCTGGCATCAATGTTGGCGTAAGGAGTAGAGAACAGTGGAAGTCTATAGCACAGAGAACGAACAAGTTGATGCCCTGCGCCGCTTCTTTATCGAAAACGGTAAGGCGTTGGCGATTGGTGTTGTCATTGGGATTGGTGCACTGCTCGGTTGGCGTTACTGGCAGAATCATCAGCAGGCAGAAATGACCGGCGCATCCCAGTCATATCAGCAAGCAAGTGAAGCGCTGACCGGCGGTAAAGCTGATGGCGTGGCGCTGGCTGAAAAGTTTATTGAAAAAAACGCTAACAATTATGGTGTTTTGGCTGCCTTGCAGTTAGCGCAACATGAAGTTGACCAGAAGAACTTTGCCAAAGCTGAACAGCAGCTGGCTTGGGCTCAAGGTCAAACGAAAGACGAAAATCTGAAATCCCTGATTGATTTGCGTTTAGCTCGTGTACAGCTACAGGAAAATAAGCTGGACGACGCACTCAAAACATTGGATTTAATTAAAGCGACCGGCTGGGTTGCTATGGCGCAGGATATTCGCGGTGATGTACTGGTTAAGAAAGGCGACGTAAAAGGCGCCCGTGAAGCATACAGCAAAGGCTTAGCCTCTGATGCTTCCCAGTCATTGCAGGGTTTACTGCGCATGAAACTGAACAATTTATCCAACTAAGGGGATAATCAATGCAATTGCGTAAAACGCTCTTGGTCGGATTGCTGTCTGTGACGTTTTTGAGCGGATGCTCGTGGTTCAGCAGTGAAACTGATGTGGTCACCATGTCACCGTTGCCAAAAGTTGAAAACCAATTCACACCGAACAAGGTGTGGAGCACGTCAGTAGGCGATGGTGTGGGCGAATTCTATTCCCACCTGCGTCCAACTTGGCAAGATAACCGCATTTACGCGGCTGACCGCATGGGCGTTGTAAAAGCCATGGACGCGGATAGCGGCGACGTTGTTTGGTCTGTGAACTTGGCTGAGAAAGATGGCTGGTTCTCGCATAAAACGGCTCTGTTGTCTGGTGGTTTAGCGGTATCTGGCGGAAAAGTCTTTGTTGGTTCAGAACGTGCTGTTGTTTATGCGCTGAGCACTGAAGACGGTGCCGAAGCGTGGAAAACGACGGTGGCTGGTGAGGCTATTTCTCGCCCAGTGATTAGCGATGGTCTGGTATTAATCCATACCGCTAACGGTATGCTGCAGGCGTTAGATGAAGCTGATGGTTCCATTAAGTGGACCGTTAACCTTGATATGCCTTCTCTGACCTTACGCGGTGAGTCAGCACCTGCTACGGCATTTGGTGCAGCCATCGTTGGCGGTGATAATGGTCGCGTTAGCGCAATCATGATGCAGCAAGGCCAAATGATTTGGCAGCAGCGTGTTGCTCAGCCTATGGGTTCAACCGAAATCGACCGCTTAAATGACGTGGATACTACCCCTGTCGTAGTCGATGGTGTTGTATACTCTCTGGGTTACAACGGTAACTTGGCGGCGCTGGATCTGCGTTCTGGACAAATCCAATGGAAACGCGAGATGGGTTCAGTGAACGATTTCATCGTTGATGCTGGCCGTATCTATGTGGTTGACCAAGACGATCGCGTTGCGGCATTAAGCGCCGATGGCGGTGTTTCTCTGTGGAAACAAAGCGATTTATTGCACCGTAATCTGACCGCGCCTGCGCTGTATAACGGCTATTTGGTTGTGGGTGATAGCGAAGGCTATCTGCACTGGCTGAATACTGATGATGGACGTTTTGTCGCTCAGCAAGAAGTAGACAGTTCTGGTCTACTAAGCGCGCCTCTGGTAGCCAGCGATAAGCTGATTAT
This sequence comes from Hafnia alvei, assembly GCF_034424155.1. NCBI lineage: Bacteria > Pseudomonadati > Pseudomonadota > Gammaproteobacteria > Enterobacterales > Hafniaceae > Hafnia > Hafnia alvei. Next base: position 970,688 of record NZ_CP139992.1, read on the forward strand.
TCAGGCTCGCGGCGGTAAAGTTTACGCATTTACTCGCTAATAAAACAATTATTTAGGGCGGCGAATTAGCCGTCTGGGAACGGCTCCTGATCACCTCAGGGGCCGTTTCGTCTTCTGAAAAGTCCTTGCTCGGGAGTGAATGTTCCCCGCGTATTTGGAATTAAATTAAGTAATAGAGGCTTCAACAATGATACCTGTCGTCGCGCTGGTCGGGCGCCCGAATGTGGGTAAATCCACCTTATTTAACCGCTTAACGCACACTCGTGATGCGTTGGTTGCGGATTTCCCAGGGTTGACCCGTGACCGTAAATACGGCCGTGCTGAAGTTAATGGGAATGAATTCATTATCATCGACACCGGTGGTATTGATGGCACTGAAAATGGCGTTGAAACGCATATGGCCGAACAATCGTTAATGGCGATTGAAGAAGCGGATATCGTGCTGTTTATGGTTGATGCTCGTGCGGGTTTAATGCCTGCCGATGAAGGCATTGCCCAGCACCTGCGTAGCCGTGAAAAAGCCACTTTCTTGGTTGCTAACAAAACTGATGGTATCGATCCTGACGTTGCCATCGGCGATTTTTACTCATTAGGCTTTGGCGAAGTTTACCCAATTGCCGCCTCCCATGGCCGTGGCGTGGCTCAGCTGATTGAAGAAGCGCTGATCCCCTTCGTTGATGCGCCAGAGCCTGAGCGTGAGCTGACGGAAGAAGAAGCTAACGCAGCCTACTGGGCTGAGCTTGAAGCGGATGAAGCCGATGAGATGGCTGAAGAGGAAGAAGATGATTTTAATCCTCAAGATCTGCCTATCAAGATTGCTATCGTTGGGCGTCCGAACGTCGGTAAGTCCACACTAACCAACCGCATTCTGGGCGAAGATCGTGTTGTGGTTTACGACATGCCGGGAACAACGCGTGACAGCATTTATATCCCAATGGTACGTGATGAGCGCGAATACGTGCTGATTGATACCGCTGGGGTGCGTAAGCGTGGGAAAGTGACCGATACGGTTGAGAAATTCTCCGTCATCAAAACGTTGCAGGCGATTGAAGACTCTAACGTTGCGTTGCTGGTGATTGACGCTCGTGAAGGTATTTCAGACCAAGACTTGTCGCTATTAGGCTTTATCCTGAATAGTGGGCGCTCACTGGTCATTGTGGTCAACAAGTGGGATGGCCTGTCTGAAGACGTCAAAACTCAGGTTAAAGAGATGCTGGATCTGCGTTTAGGCTTTGTAGACTTTGCGCGAATTCACTTTATCTCTGCATTACACGGCAGCGGTGTGGGCAATCTGTTTGAATCCATTCAAGAAGCCTATGACTGTGCAACTCGCCGCGTAAGTACATCCTTACTAACGCGTATCATGAACATGGCGCAGGAAGACCATCAGCCGCCGTTAGTTCGTGGTCGTCGTGTAAAACTGAAATATGCCCATGCCGGTGGTTATAACCCGCCGATTGTGGTGATCCACGGTAATCAGGTGAAAGACCTTGCGGATTCTTACAAGCGCTACCTGATGAACTACTTCCGTCGCTCGCTTAAAGTGATGGGGACACCTATTCGCATTCAGTTTAAAGAAGGCGACAACCCGTATGCGGGTAAACGTAACATGCTGAATCCAACTCAGCTGCGTAAACGTAAACGTCTGCTTGCTCATATTAAAAAGAGCAAATAACGTATAGCAAATACGCAATGTTATGGTGGGGCGCAGAATATGCGCCCCATTTTTTTATGGTAGCGCCGTGAATTTTCAGTGTATTCTCTTCGTCTGCAAACTATTTTTTCAGCGCCAACAAGGATTTGAGTATGTCGTGGGAGACGTGGAGTTTTGCCTTTGGTGTTACGGTGCCCAATTTATTGATGCTGCTACTGGGCGTTGTGCTGCGTAGGTTTCGTCTATTGGATGATGCTTTCTGCGATGGTGCAACCCGTCTGGTTTTCAATCTCTCACTTCCTTGCTTACTCTTTTTCAGCATTGCGACCAATCATTCGACGCTCGGCAATAATTTAGCTTTTGTTGTTTATGGGGGCGTGGCAACGGTGGTGAGTTTCTTGCTGCTGGAATTAGTTGCGCTCAAATTGGTAAAAGAGCCGCGTGAGCGAGGTATTTTCGTTCAGGGGGGCTTTCGTGCGAACACCGCCATCGTGGGGCTGGCCTATTGCGCTAGCGCATACGGCAGCGAAGGCGTTGCCGTTGGGTCGATGTATATGGCTGTAACGGTGATCTTGTTTAACGTGCTTTCCGTGGTGACGTTGACCCGAACATTGAGTTCGGACGGCCAGCAGAAAATCAGCTGGGGTAAGATTTTACGCGGGGTGATCACTAACCCGCTGATCATCGGCATTGTTCTTGGCCTATGCTATTCGCTGACCAAACTACCGGTTCCAGAAGTCTTATCCTCGACTGGGAAATTTATTTCAGCGATGGCGCTACCGTTGGCGCTGCTGTGCACCGGAGCCAGTATCGATTGGCATGCTATGTTTAGCTCTTCTAACGTGGCGGGCTATTCTAGTGCGGCTAAGTTAATTGCCGTTCCGGTGCTTATGACGTTGGGCGGCTGGTTGTTCGGATTTCGCGGTGTGACATTAGGGGTTATTTTCTTGTTCACCTCTACGCCAACCGCCGCAGCTAGCTACGTGATGACGCGAGCGATGGGCGGAAACGCGACCCTAGCGGCGAATATTATTGCGATTACTACCGTAGGATCTTTTTTCACCACGGCGCTGGGACTTTATTTTCTACGCGGCTGGGGGGTTATTTAGGAGGTTAAAATGGATGTGTTTTGTCCGAAGTGTCAGCATGAAATGGAGTGGCAGCAGGGTGATTATTATTGCCCGCATTGTCAGCAAACTTACCAGCAACATGCCGATTGCCCAGATTGCGGCAAGTCCCTTCAGGAATTAAAAGCCTGTGGTGCCGTTGATTATTTTTGTCCGAACGGCCATGGAATGATTTCTAAAAAGCGCGTGGTGTTTAGCTACGTGGTTAAAGAGTAAATATAAAACATAGGCGCATCCGTGCGCCTAGTTTTACGTATTCTTAATACGGTTACCTACGCGCTGTGCCTTTGGACAAAGTCTTCCAGACGAGCCATCGCTTGTTCAATAAGCGCTTTCGGCGTGCCAAAATTAATGCGGATATAGTGTTCACCGTTTTGTACATAGTGGGTGCCATCTTCGACAACTACGCCGGTTTCATGAGCCAGTTGATGAGTGAAGTCATAGGCATTCATCCCTGTTGCGCTAACGTCAATCCAGGCGAGATACGATGATTCGGTGCGCATCATCTTTAATGTTGGTAGGCGCTCACTTATAAACTCATAGAGATAGCGTTCGTTTTCAGCTAAGTAGGTATTCAACGCTTTGAGCCAATCTAATCCTTGCGTATAGGCATAAATTAATCCCCATACCCCGAACATATTCGGCGAGGTAATCGAGTTTTTCTCTAACTGCTGACGAAAACGTGCACGCAATTGTTCGTTGGGAATAATGCTATAGGAAGTCTTAAGCCCGCCGAGATTAAAGGCCTTATTGGGCGAGGTAAGCAGAATAAGGTTGTCTGCATGCGCACAACCTTCATTTAATGCATTGATAAACGTACCATGCAGAATATGTTCAGCGTGAACTTCATCAATAACTAAAATCACCTGATACTTTTGGCAAAGCTCAGAGACTCGACGGATCTCCGCCGCCGTCCAAATTCTTCCCGATGGGTTGTGCGGTGAGCAAAATAGGTAAAGTTTTGGCTGATGCTCTTTTATCTGCTGCTCTAATTTTTCAAAATCGAGTTGATAGCGCTGATTGACGGCGACCAAAGGATTAGCTATGACGCGTACTTTTTGGCGCTCTGCCGCCAATGCGAAAGGATCGTACACCGGCGTGTTCATGAGAATGGCATCGCCTGCGTTGCAGAATGCCTGAATGGTGTAATGCAGAGTTGAGACCGTACCATAGGTCAGCGTGATCCATTCCCGTGCAATATCAGCATTATGCTGCTTAGCTTGAAAATTGATGACGGCCTGATAGAACTCATCAAAGCAATAGGTATAGCCGAAAGTACCATGCTCCACGATTTGGCGCAGTCCTGCGATGACCTCCGGAGGCGATTTAAAGTCCATGTCCGCAATCCACATGGGAATAAAATCTTTTGGCACAGCCCCAAAGCGTGAGCAGACGTAGTCATAATCCCACTTGCGGCATTTATCAACGCTACGATCGATAATCTCATCAAAATTATACATACGGTTCCCTTGGGCTAGATTAATGCTTCAATGCCGGTTTTTACGCTTTGTACCTGAGGCCCGATAATAACCTGTAGGCTGTGGTTATCGAGTACCACGACGGCAAGTGCACCTGCTTTCTTTAGTATATCTTTGTTGATAAGCGCCATATCTTTTACCACCAAGCGCAAGCGAGTGATGCAGTTATCTAAAGAGTCGATATTGTCCTTGCCACCTAACGCAGAGAGAATTAATTCAGGATCGTATTTTGAACCTTTATTGTTTTTGGCTTTCTGCTCTACTTTCTCAGCTACGCTGATATCATCATCTTCTCTGCCTGGTGTTTTAATATCGTGCTTGAGGATGTACCAACGGAATACAAAGAAATAAACGGCAAACCAAATAATACCGACTGGGAATATGAGATACCATTTTGTTGCTGTGCCTTGCATGATACCAAATATTAATAAGTCTAATATTCCACCGTCAGTATTCCCTATAGTTACACCTAACAGTGCCATAACCATCAGCGCTAAACCCGACATGATAACGTGGAAAACATATAAGAAAGGTGCAATAAATAGGAATAAGAACTCAATTGGCTCTGATATTCCTGTGACGACAGAAACCAAAACACCAGAAAGCAAAAGCCCTTTTATAATTGGTCGGTTTTCTGGCTTTGCGGTACGATAAATAGCATAAGCAACGGCAGGTAAGCCAAAGATAAAGGTTGGCATAAAGCCTTGAGAAAGAAACGCTGTCACGTGTGGACTAAAGGGCAAACCGGCCTTTAGTTCAGCATAGAAAATATTAAGGGCACCTGATATTTCTTGTCCGCCAACAAATTCAGTACCACCTGCCGGTGTGAATCTTACCATTGCTAATAATATATGGTGTAAACCAAAAGGCTTTAATAATAGAACTCCGACGCCATATAAAAAAGGGCCAAAGACGTTAGTGCTCTGAATTAATCGCCCAATGGCAGTGATGCCGATGGCAACATATTCCCACAAAAATGGAATAATTAGCCCAACGATAGAGAGCGTTAGTGCCGTAATAATAGGGACAAAGCGGATGCCGCTAAAAAATGCAAAGGCATCATGGAGCTGCGTATCTTGAAAACGTTCATGTAGGAAATAGGTAATAACCCCAACGACAATTCCTCCGAGAACCCCCATTTCAAGCGACTGAATGCCTAATACCATGGCTTGTCCAGCCTGTTTCATATGTGCTGCGTCGGCAAGTTGATGGCTACTCATAAGATAATAATTAATTGAAAGGTTCATTATCATATAGCCAACAAAACCAGAGAATGCGCCAATAGCTTTATTACGTTTAGCAAGACCTAATGGAATGGCCATTGCAAACATAATCGGTAAGTAAGTGAAAGCGAACCCGCCGACGGTTGCAACAAACCCAAACGTTAGCTGTACTAATTCATTGCCTAGGAATGGAAAGCTTTTGATGGTGGAGGGGCTCGTAATTGAACTTCCAACGCCTAATAACAAACCCATAAAAGCTAATAAAGAAACGGGAAACATAAAAGTCTTTCCTAGACTTTGAAAAAATTCCCATAACCTTGACTTAAAAGACTTTGTGTCCGACATGTGGGCACTCCCAATAAACAGGTAATGATAATAAACCGCCATTGTTAGAAACGAATGGTGATAATGTTTTATCTGTGAACTAGGAGATGTTTAATAAATATGATGATCCCCTAATAGCCTTAATGGGCTGTGAGGAATTAAAACAAAGCGGGTGTTTATAGAATGCACTGAGGATCACAGTTTTATTTTGCGTCGATTTCACGCCATTTTGCTTTCGATTCATAACCAATCAAAAGCAAAGTGAAATTTAAATGCGTTGTTTTTATCTATAAAGCAAGGAAGGGATGACAGAATAACGAAAGTGGGTATAAACAGGATTCAGGCCACCGCTTTTATTATGCGAAGTGACCTATATCACAGAACTCACTATTAGGCTTATGAGTTATATTTTGCACTACGTTTTTTAGGCAGCGCTGCGGTTGAAGTCACCGTGCTTTCTACCCACCCGTCTTGTACTCGGGTTTTTAACAGATCGCCATGAGCTACCTGCTTAATGCTTTTCAGCACACCGCCGCTGGGTGGCTGCGTCACGCTAAACCCACGTGCCAGCGTGGCGAGTGGGCTAACGCCTTCTAACTGTGAACACAGTGCGCCAAAGCGTTCACGATTGCCGCTAAGCTGGCGTTGGACGAGTAATTCCAGCCGGTTGTGAAGCTGCTCGATGCGCTGTTGATGGCGCTGAATACGCGTAGAGGGCTGCTGTTGATTAAGGCGTTGGCTGGTACGCTCTTGCTGGCGTTCCGCCAAGCGCAGGCGTGTTTGCACGGCTTCGTCCAAACGGCGACGTAGCTTAATCAGCAATGTGTGCTGACGAGCCAGACGCAGCTGCGGGTGCTGCTGCTGTAAACGATGATTCAGACGAGTAAAACGCTGCTGATGACGGGCGAGATAATAATCCATCGCCATTTCCATGCGCTGCTGCTGTGAAAGCATTTGGCGCATGAGCTCGGTTTGATTTCGGCTGACTAACTCTGCTGCCGCGGACGGCGTTGGTGCGCGCAGATCGCCGACGAAATCAGCGATAGTGACATCGGTTTCATGACCAACGGCGCTGACGATAGGGATAAGGCTGGCAAAAATAGCCTGCGCCACGCGCTCATCGTTAAAGCTCCATAAATCCTCAAGCGAGCCACCGCCACGGCCGACAATCAGTACATCACACTCTTTACGCTGGTTGGCTAATTCAATGGCGCGCACAATTTGCATCGGTGCATCGGCGCCTTGTACCGCGGTTGGATAAATGACCACTGGCAGAGACGGATCCCGTCGTTTTAATACGTTCAGAATATCGTGCAGCGCGGCACCGCTTGATGAAGTCACAACGCCAACGCAGTGGGCTGGCGACGGTAATGGTTTTTTGTGGGCAGGATCAAACAGCCCCTCTTCCTGCAAGCGTTGCTTCAACTGCTCAAACTGCTGTTGCAGCAAACCATCACCGGCTGGCTGCATACTTTCAGCAATCAGTTGGTAATCACCGCGAGGTTCGTACAGCGTAATGGTGGCACGCATCAAAATCTGCTGCCCGTTTTGCGGGCGGAAAGTGACACGGCGGTTGCTATTACGGAACATCGCGCAGCGAACCTGAGCACGATCGTCTTTAAGCGTGAAGTACCAATGGCCCGATGAAGGCTGAGATAAGTTGGAGATTTCGCCTGATAACCAGATCTGCCCCATTTCCATTTCTAACAGCTGACGGACGGTCTGATTTAACCGGCTAACGGTAAAAATTGGTGGGGAAGATGGCAGTGACATGTGACGTAGATCAAACTCTAAATCAAGGTGTTAATCAGTCGATACTACATGCTTGAATGACCTTCGCAAGACTTTTTTGTAAAAAGTACTGGAGGCAACCGTTTTCGGCCTGTATAATGCCGCGGCAATATTAAATCTATTTGATTTACCACCCTGGTGAGATATTGCCCATGCTACGTATCGTAAAAGAAGCCCTAACGTTTGATGACGTTCTCCTAGTTCCTGCCCATTCTACCGTTCTGCCAAACACTGCCGATCTTAGCACTCAGCTGACTTCATCCATTCGTATGAATATCCCAATGCTGTCTGCGGCAATGGATACCGTTACCGAAGCGCGCCTCGCGATCGCGTTGGCACAGGAAGGCGGTATTGGTTTCATCCACAAAAACATGTCTATTGAGCGTCAGGCTGAAGAAGTTCGTCGCGTCAAAAAACATGAAAGCGGCGTGGTAAAAGATCCTCAAACTGTGACGCCAACCACTACTCTGCGCGAAGTGAAAGAGCTGACCGAGCGTAATGGCTTTGCGGGTTATCCGGTTGTCACTGACGATCTGGAGCTGGTGGGTATCATCACCGGTCGTGACGTGCGTTTTGTTACCGATTTGGAGCAGCCAGTGACTGCGGTAATGACGCCGAAAGAGCGTTTGGTTACCGTGAAAGAAGGTGAGGCTCGCGAAGTTGTTCTACAGCGCATGCACGAAAAACGTGTGGAAAAAGCGCTGGTTGTTGATGAAAACTTCCACCTGTGCGGCATGATCACCGTTAAAGACTTCCAGAAAGCAGAGCGCAAGCCTAACGCATGTAAAGACGAGCATGGCCGTCTGCGCGTAGGTGCTGCGGTAGGCGCGGGTGCAGGCAACGAAGAGCGCATTGCCGCGCTGGTTGAAGCCGGCGTTGACGTACTGCTGATCGACTCTTCCCATGGCCATTCTGAAGGCGTGTTACAGCGCATTCGCGAAACTCGCGCTAAATTCCCTGACCTGCAAATTATCGGCGGCAACGTGGCTACGGCTGCGGGCGCAAGAGCATTGGCTGAAGCCGGTGTGAACGCGGTTAAAGTAGGTATCGGTCCTGGTTCTATTTGTACTACGCGTATTGTTACCGGCGTTGGTGTTCCACAGATCACCGCCGTTTCTGACGCCGTTGAAGCGCTGGAAGGTACCGGTATTCCTGTTATCGCCGATGGCGGTATCCGTTTCTCCGGTGATATCGCCAAAGCACTGGCCGCTGGCGCAAGCTGCGTCATGGTGGGTGGTATGCTGGCTGGTACCGAAGAATCTCCGGGTGAGATCGAACTGTATCAAGGCCGTTCATTCAAATCATATCGCGGTATGGGATCACTGGGCGCGATGTCTAAAGGTTCTTCTGACCGTTACTTCCAGAGCGATAACGCTGCCGACAAACTGGTTCCTGAAGGTATCGAAGGCCGCGTAGCTTACAAAGGTCACCTGAAAGCAATTATCCATCAGCAAATGGGCGGTCTGCGCTCATGCATGGGTTTGACCGGCTGTGCAACCATTGATGAACTGCGTACCAAAGCTGAGTTTGTTCGCATCAGCGGCGCAGGGATTCAAGAAAGCCACGTTCACGATGTGACCATCACCAAAGAGTCACCGAACTACCGCATGGGTTCGTAATATCTTTACAGGCGGCGAGGACGCAAAGCCGATTCTCGCCGCTGAATATTCAGTGACCTATTTTCGTTTTTTTTGGCTATTTATTTTTCTAAACAAGGCCTTACATGACTCATAATATTCATAAGCATCGCATTCTGATTCTGGATTTCGGCTCCCAATACACTCAGCTTCTGGCACGCCGCGTACGTGAGATCGGCGTATATTGCGAGCTGTGGGCATGGGATGTCACCGAAGAGCAGATCCGTGAGTTCAACCCAAGCGGTATTATTCTGTCCGGTGGCCCTGAAAGCACGACTGAGAACAACAGCCCACGTGCCCCAGAATATGTCTTCACTGCCGGTGTGCCTGTTTTTGGCGTGTGCTACGGCATGCAGACCATGGCGATGCAACTGGGTGGCCATGTAGAAAGCTCAAACGAACGTGAATTTGGCTATGCGCAGGTTGAAGTGACCGCGCACAGTAAAATGTTTGACGATATCAAAGACTCTCTGACAAAAGACGGCACCCCAGTGCTGGACGTTTGGATGAGCCATGGCGATAAAGTTACCGCGATCCCTTCTGATTTCGTTACCGTTGCCAGCACTGAAACCTGCCCGTACGCTATTATGGCGAACGACGAAAAGCGTTTCTATGGCGTTCAGTTCCATCCTGAAGTGACTCATACCCATCAGGGCCAGCGCATGCTGGAGCGTTTCATTCTGGACATCTGCGGCTGTGAAGCTCTGTGGACACCAGCCACGATCATCGAAGATGCGGTAGTGCGTCTGCGTGAGCAAGTGGGCGAAGATGAAGTTATTCTGGGCCTGTCTGGCGGCGTTGACTCTTCTGTGACCGCGCTGCTGCTGCATCGTGCTATCGGTAAGCGTTTGACCTGCGTATTCGTTGATAATGGTCTGCTGCGCTTGAACGAAGGCGAGCAGGTGATGGAGATGTTCGGCGATAAATTCGGTCTGAATATCATCCACGTTAAGGCAGAAGAACGCTTCCTGAGCGCGCTTTCTGGCATTAACGATCCAGAGGCTAAACGTAAAACTATCGGCCGCGTATTCGTTGAAGTCTTTGATGAGGAAGCGTGTAAACAGCCGGGCGTTAAGTGGTTGGCACAGGGTACTATCTACCCAGACGTGATCGAGTCTGCGGCATCAGCAACTGGCAAAGCGCACGTGATTAAGTCTCACCATAACGTGGGCGGCCTGCCAAAAGAGATGAAGCTGGGTCTGGTTGAACCGCTGAAAGAACTCTTTAAAGATGAAGTGCGTAAGATCGGTCTGGAACTGGGTCTGCCATACGATATGCTGTATCGTCATCCGTTCCCTGGCCCTGGTTTAGGCGTTCGTGTGCTGGGTGAAGTGAAGAAAGAGTACTGCGATCTGCTGCGTCGTGCTGATGCTATCTTCATCGAAGAACTGCACAAAGCGGACCTGTATAACAAAGTGAGTCAGGCATTCACCGTGTTCCTGCCGGTTCGTTCCGTTGGCGTGATGGGCGATGGTCGTAAATACGATTGGGTTGTCTCTCTGCGTGCGGTAGAAACTATCGACTTCATGACCGCGCATTGGGCACATCTGCCATACGATTTCCTGGGGCGCGTTTCTAATCGCATCATCAATGAAGTTAACGGTATTTCCCGCGTGGTGTATGACATCTCCGGCAAACCACCGGCGACTATTGAGTGGGAATAATTTAACGTCTGGCGATTGCCAGTAGGTCTACGTTATTTCTAAAAGCTTAAGTCATTCCCGTAACCCTGTTTTATTTGAAGGGTTACGGGATGATGATTAAATCTTGCGTGTAAACTGCTGTTCTGTGATGTTGCTTCCCCATTGATCTCCTTCCCACTCTTTCGTTAGTTTAAAACCAAATGATTCATATAAATTTCTCGCTGCGGTCAATTTATTAAACGTCCATAGTTGAACCGCAGAAAATCCTCTCTTATCGCAAAACTGCATGGCCTCTGCGATTAACTGTCTGCCAGCTCCGTTGCCTCTGCAGCCATCGTCAAGGATGAACCACCGAAGATGAGCCTCGCCGTTGCCAAGATCTTCACCGTCGATTGCGACCGAGCCGACAATACGCCCGTTCAACATAGCCAGCCAAATTTGATTACACTCATTGTCTAAACGTCCGGAGAATTCAGCTAATTCTGTTGCAACTCTTGCCTCAAAAAAACTACCGAAATTGTGCTCCCTAGCATAGTAACTGCCGTGCATTTCAGCGATGCGGCCAATCATTCCGGGATGGTAGCCAGAAACAATGTGTAGATTGTTTTGAGTGCTCATTTCGTTATTTTCGCGGCAGGCTTGTAGCGCATTGGCATAGATCATAAGCCCCTGTGATGCTGCATTTTGCTGATGTGGATTCATTTTTTTTAATGCAGCGATGACGAGCTCGTTCGCGTAATGATTAATTCTTTCCACCGTTTCCCGGCCTTGTGCACTGAGGCTCAGTTGCTTAATTCTGGCATCTTTGGCAGATGGACATTCTTCTAGCTCACCGGCGCTGACAAGTTTCGCTAACATACGGCTGACGCTAGACTTCTCAAGCCCTAAGATCTGTACTAACTCCGCTGCAGTCATCGACCCACGATGTTCTACTTCAAGTAACGTATGAACTACTGATGGGGAGTATTCCGTTGCGGCGAGTGTGCTACGCATAAAGCCGAGCTCTCGTACCATTTGCCGTGAAGCTACGCGTATTTCTTCAATGATGGGTGTTGCATTGCTCATTTATACTGGCCTCTAAATTAAGTTGTATGATACAACCATTTTATCAGGGTGCTGTCAATGGCGATTGTGTATCAGGTCTGTACATTGCCAGATGGTGTGTTATTCCCGTGAGAAAGCCTTCCTGCCGATGAAAAAACGCCTGCATCCGGTGGGATTTATGGCTAATTATCTGAGTTTTTACCAAGTTGCGGATGACGGTCTATGCTTAATGTTGTGTCTCATCAAGATGATGGGGATTCATTAACACAATTTAAGGAGAGTGAGATGGGATTTTGGCGAATTGTTTTCACCATTATATTGCCGCCGCTAGGGGTATTGTTAGACAAGGGGATTGGCGGTGCTTTTCTGCTAAATATTATCTTAACGCTGCTGGGGTATATTCCAGGGCTTATCCATGCGTTTTGGATCCAAACACGTAATTAATTAAGCGATATTTAGTGAAAACCGTACGCCGCACCGCGGCGTACGTGAGATAAAACCTATTTCTTCATCTTCACAAAACAACGACGCGCGGCATCGATGGTTTTCTGAATATCTTCCTGTGAATGCGCCAGCGACATAAAGCCTGCTTCAAACGCAGAAGGAGCGAAGTACACGCCTTCCTCTAGCATCAAATGGAAGAACTGCTTGAATCTTTCAACGTCGCAACGCGTCACATCCTGATAGCAGGTGACGGTTTCCTGATCGGTGAAGAAAATCCCAAACATGCCGCCCACGTGATTCACAACAAGTGGAATGCCTTCTTTCTGCGCTGCATCTAACAGGCCGGAAGCTAAATTGTCGGTGAGTTCGGTCAGTTGTGGGTAGATACCCGGCTGAGAGATCTCGTTGAGGCAGGCGAAGCCCGCAGCCATCGCGACAGGGTTACCTGAGAGCGTACCGGCTTGATAAACGGGACCGGTGGGGGCTAGCGCTTCCATCACGTCACGGCGACCGCCGAATGCGCCAACGGGCATACCGCCGCCGATGATTTTGCCTAAGCAGGTTAAGTCCGGCGTCACGCCGTAATAATCCTGAGCGCCAGACAGCGCAACTCGGAAGCCTGTCATCACTTCATCAATGATCAGTAACGCACCGTATTGATCGCACAGCTCACGTAAGCCTGGCAGGAATTCAGGTTGTGGAGGAATGCAGTTCATGTTTCCAGCCACCGGTTCAACGATGATGCAGGCGATATCGTCAGGGTATTGCTTAAATGCCTGTAAAACGGACTCGATATCGTTATAGGTACAGGTCAGCGTGTGTTTAGCAAAGTCAGCCGGAACGCCCGGAGAGTTTGGCTGGCCTAAGGTGAGGGCGCCCGAGCCCACTTTCACCAGCAGATGATCGGCGTGGCCGTGGTAGCAACCTTCAAACTTGATGATCTTATCGCGACCGGTAAAGCCACGAGCAAGACGGATTGCGCTCATGGTGGCTTCTGTCCCTGAGTTCACCATACGCACCATGTCCATGCTTGGCACCAGCGTGGTGACCAGTTCGGCCATTTTGACTTCCATTTCGGTTGGTGCGCCAAAGCTCAAGCCACGGCCAACGGCCTCTAGCACGGCTTCGCGAATCGCAGGGTGGTTATGGCCGAGAACCATTGGGCCCCATGAGCCAACGTAATCAATGTAGGCTTTGCCATCGGCATCGTACAGGTAAGCGCCATCTGCGCGCTCAATAAATAAAGGCACACCACCAACGCCGGTGAAGGCGCGAACCGGGGAGTTAACGCCACCCGGAATTAGCTCTTTTGCCTGAGCGTACAGACTTTCAGACTTACTCATAAATCGGCTCCTGACCTGTGCTGAATGTAAAAAGTCGCTTCTATTCTAAAGAAGTCGCCACTGAGATGAAATGAAGAAAAACGTTAGGTTAGGCGTTGAACATAATTCAATCGTATCAACGTGGATATAAACGCTATCCTTATGGAGTAGCAATCTCTCACTCGCGAAGGGGACTTAGCGGCATTTGCCATGTAGAATAACGCTTCTTTCATTTGTATTACTTATCAACCACACCTTTAGTTGACTGATTATGACACAGCAAGAACAACAAACTTCTCTGCCGTCTGCCACGCGTTTGCGTCGTAGCGACGTGATGCTGCAAATTTTACGCCGCGATAAAACCCCAGTGGCCATCTTATTGATGGCCGCGGTGGTCGGGACTCTTGCGGGTCTCATCGGCGTAGCGTTTGAAAAAAGCGTTGATTGGGTGCAACAGCAGCGATTGGGTGGATTGGCCCATGTCGCTGATTACTGGATTATTGTTTGGCCGATGGCGTTTATTGGCTCCGCGCTGTTAGCGATGTTTGGCTATTATTTGGTGCGTCGTTTTGCTCCAGAGGCTGGCGGCTCAGGCATTCCCGAAATTGAAGGGGCGTTAGAAAATTTACGTCCTGTACGCTGGTGGCGAGTGATCCCCGTGAAGTTTTTTGGTGGTTTGGGAACGCTTGGTGCTGGCATGGTGCTAGGGCGTGAAGGTCCCACCGTGCAGATGGGGGGAAACCTTGGCCAAATGGTGTTTGACCTGTTTCGTGCTCGCAGCACGGAGGCACGGCATAGTCTTCTGGCAACCGGTGCGGCTGCGGGGTTAACCGCCGCGTTTAATGCACCGCTAGCGGGTATCTTATTTGTGATTGAGGAGATGCGTCCGCAGTTCCGCTATAGTCTGATTTCAATCAAAGCGGTCTTTATTGGCGTTATTATGTCCTGCGTGGTATTCCGTTTTTTCAACGGTGAACGCACGGTGATTGAAGTGGGCAAGCTGGGCAACGTTGGCATCAATACTCTGTGGCTGTATCTGCTGCTCGGCATGGTTTTTGGCGTTGTTGGGGTGATGTTTAACCGTGGCGTGTTCCGTGTTCAGGATATGTTCCAGCGTTTACACGGCGGCGATTGGCGCAAACTGGTTCTGATCGGTGGCGTTTTAGGCGGGCTGTGCGGTGTACTTGGATTGATTCAGCAAGAAGCTGCGGGCGGTGGTTTTAATCTCATCCCAATTGCTGCTGCTGGAAATTACACGATGGGCATGTTGCTATTTATCTTTATTGCCCGCGTAGTCACTACGCTGCTGTGCTTTGGTTCCGGTGCGCCTGGTGGTATTTTTGCGCCGATGTTAGCTTTGGGAACGTTGCTGGGAACGGCATTTGGGATGGCAAGTGCACATCTGTTTCCGCAATACGGCATTGAGGCCGGCACGTTCGCTATTGCCGGAATGGGCGCGTTATTTGCCGCCACCGTCAGGGCTCCGCTTACAGGTATTGTGCTGGTTCTAGAAATGACTGATAACTATCAGCTCATTTTACCGATGATCATTACCTGTCTTGGCGCTACACTATTAGCCCAGTTTTTAGGTGGAAAACCGCTGTACTCTTGCATCTTAGAAAGAACGCTCAAGCGTCAGGAGCTGGCTCAAAAGCAGGCCCAGGAGCAGGCAGCTCAGCAAGAAGCGGAAAAGGCATCGTTACCGACGAGCAATACTTGAACGAATTAGTCAGGTATTAGATAATGACCGCATAAATCAGCATGGCTTTCTGACGATACCTGCATGTACGTGTCTCCATGTTGTGTAGAAACATTCTGTGAAAAGCAGAGTTTGGGAGTGAGAAATGAGTGAAGATATGGCTCTGCCGTTGCAGTTTACCGAAGCTGCAGCTAATAAAGTTAAAGTACTGATCGCAGACGAAGAAAACCCGGATCTGAAGCTGCGTGTCTATATCACTGGCGGGGGCTGTAGTGGCTTCCAGTACGGCTTTACCTTTGACGATAAGGTGAACGACGGTGACATGACCATTGAGAAGCAAGGCGTTATGCTGGTAGTCGATCCGATGAGCCTGCAATATCTGGTTGGCGGTTCAGTCGATTATACCGAAGGTTTGGAAGGCTCTCGTTTCATCGTAACCAACCCAAATGCGAAATCGACCTGCGGCTGCGGCTCCTCTTTCAGTGTTTAAGCGTTAACCTAACCAGTAAAAAAGCCCGTGTTGATCGCGGGCTTTTTTGTTTTTCAGAACCCTCTATCCCATCGCTTTTTCTACGTTCACCATCCAGGGAATACCGAATTTATCGGTTAGCATCCCAAACCCTAAAGCCCAAAAGGTTTCCTGAAAAGGCATCGTCACCGCAGCCCCTTCCGATAATCGTTCAAACCAAATTTTCCCCTGTGTTAAATCATTTGAGTGCAGACTAACGGCATAGCCGCCGTGCTTTTTCTCTTCCTCGCACATGTTGCCATCGCTCAGCATGAGCAAACCGTCTCCGATTTTAAGCGAAGCGTGCATAATTTTATCGGCAGGGAACGGTGGCGTGGTTGCGCATTGGGAGTCATCGACTGGCGCTTCACCAAAACGCATTTTGAATAATACCTCTGCGCCTAGTGCTTGAGTATAGAACACAATAGCTTCTTCAGCGTTTCCGTCGAAAAACAGATAAGTACTTAATTGCATAGATATATTCCTCGGTAGCATATTGGATTACCGAGTGTTCATGATCTTACCGCCTCGTACCTGAGCGATAAGATCCGCTGTAAGAAAAATTATATGCTGAAAGTAATCCGCAACAGAAAGTTTAGTCGAAGATAGGGCGTACTGCCGCCGCGCTATGCTGCAAATGGCCATTATCAAAAATCTTTTCAAATTGGTTTTATGATTTTTGAAACGTAGGTTTAGTTATCGGCGTCACAAAATCATTGTTCCTTTTTGATAAAATACCTCTCTACTTGAAACGCCGGTTCATTTTTATAGAGATTAATGGGAAACAACATGAGTTGATAAACCTATTTATTCAGTGGTCTTTTTACATTTGGTATTAGATACATTAGCCAAATTTATAAATTTTATGCCATGTGAAAATGGTTAGGGGCTATTTAACTAAATAACTGTTGAAAGTATTAAAAGTTCTTTTTACGAATTAAATTAATATATTTAATAACCTGTTTTTTTATACAAAAGAATGTTGCTCATTAAATTAACTATTTGATGAGGGGATGAGTGTTGCTGTTTTTTACTGAATGTGATTTTCAAAATTAATATAAAAATAAGGTTTCTCATGGACTATTTATTAAAAGTTTTTGGAACACCATCGATCATTATAGCTTTTATTGCTTTTTGTGGGCTTTGCCTGCAAAAGGCAAAGCTGACCACGATTATAAAAGGGACTGTATTAGCTTTTTTAGGTTTTGTTCTGATTAAAACAGGGGGCGGAATACTGGGTGGCGTATTGACCATGTTCAGCGATCTGTTTACCCATGCATTTGGCTTGAGAGGCGTAGTTCCCAGCAACGAAGCGATCATGGCGTTAACTATCGATCGGCTAGGCCGGCCTGCGGCAATTATCTTGTTTTTTGCCATGATAATTAATATTTTGCTGGCGCGATATACACGGTTTAAATCTATCTATCTGTCATTACATCTTATTGTCTTTATGGCGTTTTCAGTGACGGCTGCATTGGTGGGATTAGGCTATAGCGAGTTATTTTCCATAGTGTTTGGCTCCGTTGTGATTGGCGTCTACATGGCCGTATTCCCAACGATTCTGTCTAGGTTTAGCCGAAAAATTATCGGCCATAATGATTATTGTATCGCCCACGCGGCATCCAGTTCTTACCTTATTGCTTCTTTCTTAGGTAAATGGTTTGGTAACACTTCGGTTAACGTTGAGCACGTTAATGTCAGCGACAAATTTAGCTTTTTGAAAAACGCAGACGTAGCAACGTTTCTTACCATGTTTTGCCTCCTTGGTGTTTCCTCCTTATTCTCCAGCAATGAATATTTAGCCAGCATTATGGAAAAGAAGCCTTACCTCGTTTGGTTACTGGAAAAATCAGCGGTCTTTGCTGGTGGGCTATTTATCGCTAAAAAGGGCGTGGTGTTATTTGCCGAAGAAATTGTTCCTGCGTTTAAGGGGATTTCCCAAACTATTGCCCCCGGTTCAATTCCAGCCGTTGATCCCATGGTTCTTTTTGATAAGTCGCCTAATGCGGTATTGATTGGGTTTTTAGTGAGCTTCTTTGCTGAACTTTGCTGCATCGCAATTTTCCCATCGCTTGGATTACCGATTATTGTGCCGGGAATTCTTGCCAGTTTTACCTGCGGAGGCACTGCAGCCATATTTGGTAATGCCACCGGTGGTTTAAGAGGCGCAATCATTGCCAGCTTCGTTAACGGCTTATTGCTGTGTTTCCTTCCCGCACTGGTTTTACCGTTATTCAGCTATTTGGGTGCTACAGGGGTGACTTTCGCTGACCCTGATTTCACGATTTTATCTGCTTTCATTAAATATACGTTTGGTCTTGTGCACTAAGAAAACGTTGCTTGAACGATGGCGAATATATTTATCAAAAGCCTATATCGAAAGGAATTAACCATGTTCTTCTTTTACCAAAATATTGCCGTTGAGCCAGCAGGTGAAGGTGTTACTCGAAAGGTTCTCGCTCACGGTGGCACGATGATGATGGTGGAGGTTTGCTTTCAAGCAGGCGCGATTGGTTCTTTACATAATCATCCACATGAGCAGAGTACCTACGTAAAATCAGGTGTTTTCGATTTTACGATTGGGGATGAAACCCATCGGGTAAGCGCGGGAGATACACTCTATAAAAAGCCGGATGTTATGCATGGCTGTGTATGCGTAGAGGCGGGAACGCTGATCGATGTGTTTACACCACAGAGAGAGGACTTTATTTCCTAGCGCTTGAAGAGAAATAGATTCAATAAAGTGAATGGATAGGAGCGGCAGGATGCTGCTCCTAGAAAATTATTTAGCTGTCTAGAGTAAACGTAGGGAGTTTCAAATGCCAACGAATGGCAGCAAGGCGAATAGCTAACGTCACGAACATGCCTAGCATCATGGCATTTTGCAGATCCATTCCGAAGGTTGCATAAGCGGTAACGTGAACAATACCGCCAATAATACAGGCCGTTGCATAAATTTCAGTGCGCAGGATCATCGGGATTTCACGGGCGAGAACATCGCGGATCATGCCACCGCCGACGCCGGTAATAACTCCCATACAAACGGCGATCAGCGGGCCAGCGCCACCGGCAAATGCTTTGTTGACACCGATACCCACAAATACGGCTAAACCAACAGCATCTAACACCGGCAGGATCCAGCTTGGTAAACGACGGGGTTGCCGCACCAATACGATAGTTGCGAGGCAGGTCACCATCGCCACAACGAGATCGGTAGGATCTTTGACCCAAAAAACAGGCCCGTGGTCGAGTGCCATATCACGAATAGTTCCGCCGCCAACGGCGGTAACAACGCCTAAAACCAGCACGCCGAACGGGTCCATTCTCAGCTTGCCTGCCAATAAAACGCCGGAGATAGCAAATACCGCGGTGCCTAGAATATCCAGCCAATATACCAGCATGGTTGGTTCCCCTGTCTGTTTCTCTGCAATGTATGACAACTGTCAAATCAGTGAGTGAGTGATTATATAATTAACTTATTGTTTTAATTGGTTATTTTATTTGTTGTGATGCAATAAGATACATTGAATTTTGAACACTTTCTATGGGGGGATACAGAATTAAACACTTTTCTTCAATGGCTAAAGAAAAGTGTTTTTAGCTACAGTGCGGTTTTAGGCGTGAGATTAACTAACTGTTCGCACAGGGACTGAGCCGCCAGAATAATGCGCGGGCCACTGCGGTTTAACCAATCTTCGTTGATCGCGATAACGGGAACGTTTAGCTGTGGCTGCCAAAACTGCTTCACCGTTTCTATTTGCTCTTGCGAACCACTGACCACAATGACCTGTGGTTTACGGACGATCACCTGCTCGCGGCTCACCTGAGGCCAAGGTACTGGACTGTCGGCAAAAATATTGGTGGCACCGCACAGCGATAACAAATCGCTCTGGATAGTGGCTTTAGACGTCGTGAAAAGCGGCTGAGTGCCAAACTGCATCAGTACGCGAGTTGCAGTTGGGCGTTGATACTTCTCACGTAGCATTTTCACCTCGTCACGAAAATGGTTTGCCGCATCATGAGCAACCTGAGGTGTTGGGCTATAAGAGGCTAAGCGATCGAGATCGTCGGCAATCCCATCAATGCTTTTAGGATCGGAATAAAAGATGGGGATATTGAATCCGGCTAACTGATCGAGCACGCGCTGAGGGTTTCCTCCGCGCCATGCCAGAATTAAATCAGGCTTCAGCGCGAGAATACGTTCGAGGTTTATCCCTTGCCATGAGGCCACTTTTTCGAGCTTTTTTGCAGCAGGAGGGTAATCAGAATAAAGGCTGGCCGCGACCATCTTATCGCCCAGTCCTGCGGCATAGGCCATTTCAGTAGTGTGTGGAGATAGGCTAATGACGCGGTCTGCCGCAGAGAGCGGCAGACACAGCAGCAGCCAATGAGCGCCAAGCAGGCGTGAGACAGGCTGTTTCAGTTTCATTTATGGGGTCTCATCTTTTCTCAGGCGTGTTTAGCAAATTCCTGCAACATCGCTTCGACCATGAGTGAAGATTGCTGAGCCGCAACCACTAAGAACTCATCAAAGCTCAGGTGAGATTCTTTATCCGCTACGTCAGAAATAGCGCGCACAACCACAAACGGTGTATTGAATGCATGACAAACATGAGCAACCGCAGCCGCTTCCATCTCAACGGCAGCAACGTTTGGGAAGGTTGCACGAATGCGAGCCAGAGGTTCAGCGCCGTTAATGAAAGCATCGCCGCTACAAATTAAGCCGCGAACCGCATTCAGATTCAGCGCGGTGATGCAGCGCTCTGCCAGCGCAATCAGGTTGGCGTCTGCGACAAATGCCGCAGGGCAGCCAGCCATCTGGCCTGGTTCATAGCCAAAAGCAGTCACATCGGCATCGTGATAGCGAACTTCGTCAGAAACGACGATATCACCCACTTTCAGCGTGCTTGCCAAACCACCGGCAGAACCCGTGTTTATTACCACGTCTGGACGGCAATGCTCCAGCAGCAAGGTCGTACCCATCGCGGCAGAGACTTTACCAATCCCAGATTTGAGTAAAGCGATTTCAACACCACCAAGGGTGCCCGTGTAGATTTCACAGCCTGCGCGCTGCAGGGTTTGACGATTCTCAATGCGATCGCGCAGCACAGCAACTTCTTGCTCCATTGCACCAATGATGCCTACTTTCATGATAATACCTGCAAAATTGTGAGTTAATGCTCGTTAATTATTCAAGCTTAAGCCATTCAAAGACCTGCCCTAGTCTATCATGAGGAGGTAAAAAGTGCTTTTGGCTGTGAATCGGCTGCTAATGCAAGGGTTGTGGCGCACAAAGGATGAATTTTCAGTACATTACTGTTAGCGTATTCTTTTATTGGTTATTTTTTGTCTGTTGTTTGAGGACTTGGAAAAGGATGCAGAATGGATATTAATCTAGGTGCTAAATTTTGCTATCAGCGGTTTTATAGCGCGGATAGCCAAGAGCTTGACGACGGATATGAAATAGCACGACGTTTTGAAAGCGATCGTGGGCGCATTATCAATTCAGCCGCGATTCGCAGGCTACAGCAGAAAACACAGGTATTTCCTCTGGAACGAAACGCCGCCGTGCGAAGCCGCCTGACACATTCGATGGAAGTGCAGCAGGTTGGGAGGCATATTGCCAAAGAAGTGATTCATCATCTGAAAAAAACAGACCGCATAAACGAACTCGGTTTAGCGCTGTATCTTGATTCTTTTGAGAGCATCGTTGAAATGGCGTGCCTGATGCATGATATCGGTAATCCACCGTTTGGCCATTTTGGAGAATCAGCTATTAACGATTGGTTTAGCCGGCGTTTAGGTGTTATCGCGGAAGGCCAAGGTTTTTCAGATGATGAATTACAGTGCCAAGTTGCCGTGTTGCGTCGTAACGCGGTTGATACTGACCTGAATATTTTACGTGGCAAAGTTAGAATTGATTTATGCAATTTTGAAGGTAATGCACAGGCAATACGACTTATTCATACCTTATTGAGACTAAATTTAACCTACGCGCAAATTGCCTGTGTTTTTAAATATACTCGCCCAGCCTATTGGACTGGTGAGAAACCAAAGCAATATAGTTACTTGATGAAAAAGCCTGGTTATTATTGGGCGGAAGAAAGCTTCATCCATACCTTACAACGAAAAGTAAATATTCAGGAATATCACCGTTTTCCGCTGACTTATATAATGGAAGCGGCGGATGATATTTCCTATTGCGTTGCGGACTTAGAAGATGCGGTAGAAAAGAACATTTTTACCGTAGACCAACTGTATGACTATCTCAAGACCGAATGGAATAAAAATGGAGAAGGCGAACTCTTCGCCACGATTGTGGATGACGCATATTACCGGATGCAAAAAGTGGGGCGCTCAGAAGCGTTCTTCATGTATTTGAGAGTGAATGTCATTAAAGTACTGGTGCCGCATGCCGCTGACCGGTTCTGTCATCATCTCGAGTCAATCGTTGAAGGCGCTTTTAATGAGCCGCTGATTGACGATGAAGGGCAAGAAAACCGCCTGCTTGACGTGTTTAAAAATGTTGCGCGTAGCTATGTGTTTAATCATCACGAAGTTGAACAGCTTGAGCTGCAGGGATATCGCGTTATCACTGGGCTATTAGATATTTACAGTGACCTGCTTGATATGCCAATGGACGACTTTGCGAAACTCGTTGAAGATAATAAACATAAAAAATTTCCTATCGAAACTCGCTTATTTCATAAGCTTTCAGGGAAGCACCTTGCCGCTTATCGTGAGGCCGTTAAACAGATTAAACATCTGTCTAACGAGCAACGCGAAGTTCGCGAGTATTATTATCGGGCTCGTTTAATCCAAGATTATATCAGCGGCATGACCGATCTTTATGCCTATGATGAGTACCGCCGCTTAATGGCCGCGGAATAATAAAGATGATGAATAAAGTCGAGTTTTGTAAAGACGCGCCATAATTTTTTACGCTTCCTTGACTCATGCAAAGGGAACTTCATTGTTTTATCCGACTCTTAATATGCACAAATATCACGGCTTATTTGCCAGTGATCAGATTAAGTAAACAGATTAGTTGGGACACGTTGAAAATGCTCAAATCAGACCTACGTTATAGATAAGAGCATCATGAATGACGTTATGTGTTCCTCACATTATTTATCGTTGATAATACAAGAGAAAAAAGTTCTATGAAAAAATCCACTTTAGTATTGAGTGCAGTAGCATTGAGTTTGGGAATGGCGTTAAGCCCGATGTCAGCCAGCGCGGCTGAAACGGCATCGGCTGCGACTAGCCAGCAGCTACCTAGTCTGGCACCCATGCTGGAGAAGGTGATGCCATCCGTGGTGAGCATCAATGTGGAAGGTAGCGCGACGGTGAATAACAACGCGCGTATGCCACAGCAGTTCCAGCAATTCTTTGGCGATAATTCTCCTTTCTGTCAGGAAGGATCGCCATTTAGCGGTTCACCGATGTGTCAGGGCGGCGGCGCCAACGGCCCATCGAAAGAAAAATTCAAAGCCTTGGGTTCGGGCGTCATTATTGATGCAGCCAAAGGTTACGTTGCGACGAATAACCACGTTGTAGAAAACGCAGACTCCATCCAAGTTCAATTGAGCGATGGACGCAAATATGATGCGAAAGTGATCGGCACCGATCCACGTACAGATATTGCGTTGATCCAGTTGAAAGACGCGAAAAACCTGACGGCGATTAAAATGGCCGACTCTGATGCACTGCGCGTGGGTGATTACACCGTGGCCATTGGTAACCCCTATGGTTTAGGTGAAACTGTCACTTCAGGTATCGTTTCTGCGTTAGGACGCAGTGGCCTGAATGTCGAAAACTACGAGAACTTTATCCAGACGGATGCGGCGATTAACCGTGGTAACTCCGGCGGCGCGCTGGTAAATCTAAACGGTGAACTGATCGGGATTAACACCGCGATTCTGGCACCGGACGGCGGCAACATCGGTATTGGTTTCGCCATTCCAAGCAACATGGTGAAAAATCTCACCGGTCAGATGGTCGAGTTTGGTCAAGTGAAACGTGGCGAACTGGGGATTATGGGCACCGAGCTGAACTCTGAATTGGCTAAGGCCATGAAAGTAGATGCACAGCGTGGCGCATTCATTAGCCAAGTGTTGCCGAAGTCTTCTGCGGCGAAAGCAGGTATTAAAGCCGGTGACGTGGTGGTTTCTCTGAACGGTAAAGCGATTTCCAGCTTCGCTTCGTTCCGTGCTGAAATCGGGACTATGCCAGTAGGCAGCAAGCTGAAACTGGGCTTGATCCGTGACGGTAAACCAATCACGGTTGACGTAACCTTAGAGCAGAGCCAACAAAGCCAAGTGGCATCAAGCAATGTTTTTGCCGGTATTGAAGGTGCTGAGTTGAGTAACGTGACCACCGGTAACGTCAAAGGCGTTAAGGTTGATAACGTGCAGAAGGGTTCAACGGCGGCACGTGTTGGTTTGCAGAAAGGTGACATCATTCTGGGCGTGAACCAGCAGCCAGTCGCTAACTTGGGTGAACTGCGTAAAATTATGGATTCCAAGCCACCGGTTCTGGCATTGAACATCCAACGTGGTGATAACTCACTGTATTTGCTGATGCAGTAATCTTCTATAAGCCATTTTACGATGGCCGATATGCAACGTTAACGCCCTGCGAGTTCATGCTCTCGGGGCGTTTTTTATGAACGGAATTTGCGAGGAGCATTGCTTATTTAAATGCAATTAGACTGCAACGGATGTTGGGTGTTTTCTTGTCCTAGCTGGCGAGCTATCTTGCAGGGAGCACAAAAGCGAGCTGGCTATTGTTTATTATCTAGTCATAATGACAACACAAATGACACCACGGATTTTAAATGAGAGCCGTAAATAATGAGTACTATCCATTTTCGCATTGAAGAAGAAACTAAACGTCTTGCTATGCAGGCTGCGGAGCGCAAAAAGATGACTTTAACTGAGCTAGTGAGGGAACGAGTTGAAGAGTTGGCAGAGGAGGAACGACAGTTCCAACTCGCGCATGCGGATGCTGCGCTTGAAGTGCTCATCGAGCAGGCATTTAGTGATTATGACGGTGGGAAAATGGAGTTTATTTCTGATGAACAAATGAACTCAGAAATGGATCGGCTGAAAGCCTTGGTACGGCAGGGTAAGCTGTGAGTTTCGTGACGTGGGGAAACCAAGCTGTCGCTGACAGAGTCTCGATTTTCCGATTTTTAGCTCGAAGAGCTGGTGCTAGCGTCGCGATTACCACGGATGATCGTTTTGTCGCGTTGTCAGCACTCCTTGCTGAACATCCTAAGTCGGGTCATTCAATTAACGGCAATACTAACCGGCGGAAGCTAGTTGTTCCCCGTTTCCCTTTTGTTATGGTTTATGCTTTGGAACTTGATGCGGTACGTATATTGCGCGTCATCCATACCGCAAGGAAGGTAGCGGCCAGCTATAGCCAAACAAAAGTTATTAATACAAATAAAAAGGCCCAAACTGAAGTCTGAGCCTTGTCTTTAGCAATACTTTACTAACTAGTGCGCGCCACCACCGCCACCGGCGGTTGAGAATGGTGGGCGAGCAAACCAAATTAGCACTAGCAGGGCGAGGAATACGCCCGCAGAGATCCAGAATATCTCGTTGGCCGAAATAATCAGACCTTGCGCGGTAATTTCATTTGCCAAGTAGGCTGACGCTTGCTTGCTGCTCATGCCCAGCTTTTCCAATTCACTGTATGTCTGCTGCGCTATTGGATTATAGGGGTTCACCGATTCCGTTAGCTGTGAATGGTGCAGCGCTTCGCGGCGCGTCCATAGCGTCGTGGTTATCGATGTTCCGATAGAACCTGCCAGCGTACGACAGAAGTTACTCAGGCTCGAGGCCGCCGCCAAACGTTCTGGTGGAAGACCAGAAAGGCTGATGGTGGTCAGTGGCATGAAGAAGCACGCCACGGCGAAGCCCTGAATAAACTGCGGCCACGCTGATGCGCCAAAGTCCATGCCGGGTTCGAAGGTATAAGCACGCCAGTAGAAACACACTGCATACATAATGAAGCTGAACGTCACTAGGCGACGCATATCTAGTTTCGGCGCAAACTTACCAATGATTGGCGAAAGCAATACCGGAATCAAACCGACGGGTGCAGATGCCAAACCGGCCCACGTTGCGGTATACCCATAGACCTCTTGCAGTAGCTGAGGCAGCAAAACGATGGCGCCAAAGTAGAGCATATAGGCCAAGCTGATACACAGCACGCCGATGGTAAAGTTTCGCATCTTAAAGAGCGACAGATCGACGACCGGATGGTCATCGGTAAGCTCCCAGACCAGCAAGAAGCACAGCGCTACCACGGCGACAACCGTCAGCACGATGATCTCGGTGGAGTTGAACCAATCGAGCTCTTTACCTTTATCCAGCATGACCTGTAGACAGCCCACGCCAAGCGCCAGAAGTACTAGCCCCACCGTGTCGATAGGTTTGATCTCGGTTTTGGTTTCACGTCCTTTCAACGTAGACATTGCGACCAGCGCAACGGCAATCCCTAGAGGGACGTTGATAAAGAAGATCCAGCCCCAGTGATAGTTATCACTGATATAACCACCCAAAATCGGTCCACATATCGGCGCGACGATCACGGTCATGGACCACATCGCCAACGCCATACTTCGCTTCGCTGGCGGGTAGTTACTGAGCAAGAGACTTTGTGACAGCGGGATCAGCGGGCCTGCGACAATCCCCTGCAAAACGCGGAAGAAGATCAGCATTTCCAGACTAGAGGAGATCCCACATAGCCAAGACGCGGCGGCAAACAGGATCGTCGACCACAGGAATAGGCGAACTTCCCCGAAGCGTTTTGCTAGCCAGCCGGTGATCGGAATCGAGATGGCGTTTGCCACCCCGAATGATGTGATCACCCAGGTTCCCTGCGAGTTAGATGCACCTAGGTTCCCGGAGATCGTCGGGATCGCCACGTTGGCAATCGTCGAGTCCAGAACCTGCATAAAGGTGGCCATTGCTAGCGCCACCGTCATCCATGCAAGCCGTGCGCCCTCAAGCGGTTTTTGTTGCACGTTAACCTCTGCCGTTTTTAGCTTGCGTTAGCCTGAATGATCTCGGCAATCACTTGATTCACCGGATCCAGATTCAACGTCAGGACATTACTTTCGTATGCAGGCGTTTTACGTACGGTATTTGCCAACACTAAACCGTCGGCATTTGCGGTATCAACCGTCACCAGCGTAGACAAACCGATACGTAGCGGATGCTCTGCAATCTGTTTCGCATCAAGCTCAATACGTACAGGCAAGCGCTGAACCACTTTGATCCAGTTGCCGGTCGCATTCTGGGCAGGTAACAGAGAGAACGCGCTGCCGGTCCCCATATCCAAGCCGACGACTTTACCTTTATAAACTACGTCGTCACCGTACATGTCACTCACGACGGTTGCTGGTTGGCCAATACGCATACCGGCTAACTGGGTTTCTTTAAAGTTGGCATCAATCCACAGTTGGTTATCCGGCACCACTGCCATCAGTGGGGTGCTCGGCGTGATTTGAGCGCCCACTTGAACACTGCGGCGTGATACATAGCCGGTAATCGGGCTGCGAATCTGAGTACGTTCTAGTGCCAGCCATGCATCACGAACCTGTGCTGCTGCCTGTTGAATGGCCGGCTGTTTTTCTAGCGGCGTATTCAGAATCAACGCCTGATTAGCGTTGTATTGCTGAACGGCAACGTCTAATGCGGCTTTCGCACTTTCAACGGCGTCTTGCGCGTGTTGCAGTTCTTCACGGCCAATGGCGTTAACGCTGCCTAAGACTTGGCGGCGTTTATAGTCATCGGTCGCTTTATTCAGCTCGGTTTTACGCAGCTGAATGTTAGCTTGATACTGCTTGCTATTAATAATCAGCTGGTGGGTTTGACGAACGCTGTTTGCCAGCGCGGTTTTGGCTTTTTCATACGTTTGTTCAGCATCGGTACGATCGAGCGTAACCAAAATATCACCGGCTTTCACCAGATCGGTTCCGTCGAAATAAACCTTGGTTACGCTGCCGGAAACCTGTGCACTGATCTGCACCTGATTACCGGTGACATACGCATCGTCAGTTTCCTGATGATGACGCAGAACGAGAAACCAATAAGCCAAATAGGCAATGCCAATAACAACAAAAATGACGGTCAAAATCGTGAGCCACGTTTTACGCTGTCTTTTTTTGTTTGAAGGTTGCTGCTGAGTGGTTTGAGCTGCCACGCTTTCGCTCATGTGTATCTCCGCCTTACTAAAATATTATGCTTTTGAATTCACGGCTGGGGCTTGGTAGCCGCCGCCAAGTGAACGAATAAGTCCAATTTTTGCCTGCAACAGATTATTTTTGGCATTCAGTTCTGCCTGTTGCTGTTGTAACAGTTGAGTTTCGCTGTTGAGCATCGGAAGACGTCCTGTCAGCCCGCTTTGGTACTGAGCCTGTGCAACACGGTAAACCTGCCCCGTAGACTGCGAAGCGCCCTGTGCCTGCTGATACATTTGGTTTGCGCTTTGTTGCTGAGTAATCGCATCAGCCGCATCTTGAACTGCACTAAGGATAGTCTGGTTATAGGATTCTACCGCCTGATCGTATAGCGCTGATTCTTCACCCAATTTGCTCTGTAGTGCGCCAGCGTGGAAGATGGGCAGCGAAATCGCTGGCGCTAAATTCCATGCTTTACTCGCGGCCTCAAGCAATGTGGGGTTGGTGCCTTTGAAGTTGGCGGTGGTAAAACCGGCAAAACCACTGATGGACACGCTCGGATAGAAGTCTTTACGCGCCGCCTGAACGCTTTGCTCATACGACTCGACTAACTCACGCTGAGCCGTGATATCTGGGCGTTGCCCCAGTAAGTTGATTGTCAACTCAGTGGGTGGAGTGAGCAGACTGCTATCTGGCAAAGCAACGCGCTGGAGGTTAGATTTTCCGGCGGCGCTTTTTCCTGTCAACGCAGCAATTTGATGAGACAGCAAATCAATCTGCGTTTGGATTTGTGTCACGAGCTGGCGATTGATATCTACCTGTGCCTGCGACTGTTGCCACACTTCAATGCCGATGACGCCCGCATTGTATTGTTGCTCATTGATTTCAGCCAATGCTTGATAGGATTGGATCTGCTTATTGAGCAAATCCTGCATCGCATAGTCACTTTGCAACTGATAATACGCAGACGCAATGGCAGATGTCAGGGATAACGCCGTTTGCTGTTGCTCTGCGTGAGCAGCATTCACCTGAGCTTTTGCGGCATTCACCTGATTGCGATATTTTCCCCACCAGTCAAACTCATAGCTAAAGCTTAAGCCCAAATTATTGGTGGTTTCATACAGCGGCTGTGGATTCGGTACGTTAGGTGCCAGCGGCTGGATCGTGTTCTTGGAGAAACGATCGCGGCGGCTATTGGCGGTTAAATCCAAATTAGGGCCGTTGGCCGAGTTCGCCACGCCTACTGCGTTCTCGGCTTCACGCACGCGCGCCGCCGCCTGTTTCAACGTCGGCGCATTTTTCAGGGCGTCGTTCATCAACGCATTAAGCTGTGTGTCGTTGGCTGCCGTCCACCAGTTAATACTCACCGCTTTGACGGTGTTCGTCGGCGTGGATAACTGCAATTGCTGTGAGTTCAGCAGTGAAGACTGCGGTTCAATATTATTAGTTGATGCGCAGCCAGCAAGCAGAAGCATCGTAGCGAGCACAGTCATTTGCCTACGAATAGGGAATTGCATGGTTAATACCTGACGATTGAGATGGCGCGCGCGATTACTGCGTTAGGCCAGATTGTTCCATTTCTTCGATGCGACCCAGCAGCTTGCGCGTTAGGGTTTCGAGCTGTTGTTGCTCGTCCGCACTCAGAGTAGACCATAAGAAATGCAGGCATTTGTGCTGCGGAGGAATAATTTCCCCGAGGAACGCCTCACCGGCTTCGGTTAGGTGTAAATGCAGGCAACGGCGATCGCTGTCACTTTCTTTACGTTCGATCCAGCCGCGTTTTTCTAACTCATCGGCAATGCGAGTCGCATTGGTACGTGATGAGCCTAACGCCGCGCTCAGTTCAGATGGCTGAATACTTTTGCTCTCTTGCGCATCCAGCGTGATCAGAGCCATGAACAGTGTTTCGTTAATCCCTTGTTCTTTTAGCATTTTGTTGCGATTTTCCAACAATTTGCTTTGCATGTGCATACACAGGCGCGTCAATAAAATTTCTTGATAAGGGAAGTCTTTTTGACGGAGCGCGCGTTGCTTCAGCATTTCCTCAATATGAGTCATAGAACTTGACATGGGCATAACCTCATTAGTTTCGGGCGGTATAGTAACTACAGGGATTAATAATGTAAATAATCTAACACATAAATAATTAGCAGTAATTGTTATTAATTGCTGTTAGAAACATTATCTATAAAAATAGTTTGACTGGTTAATATCACTTAGTCGGAATCAGGTAAACATCATCATCATCTTAAAAACCAGCCCAAAGGTGACTGCGCCGGACAACGTTGACATGATGATGCTTTGTGAGCGGTAGAAGCACAGCCCAAGGGCAAGAAAACCGCACAGGGTAGGAATCAGCCGCTCATGTTGGGCTAAGATCTCGGGTGTGCTAGAAACCACCAGCAATGCACAAATTGAGGCGATGCCAATATTATCTAAAAGAAGGGCGACAATACCTTGTTTAGCTGTATCGCTTTTGCGTGCACGTCCCAGTCGGAGTGGTAAGTAACGAAAGAGAAAGTTCGCACCACCCACCACTAAGCTAATGGTGATCACCGTTGAGTCCATCGCGAGGCTGCTGAAGGAGAAATTATTTATCATCGCAAACCTCTGGGAGTGACTGTGGTTTAGGGCTAAACAATGAGGCGATGCAACCAGCCGCGATACCGGCCAAAATGGAGGCAGGTATTGAAAAAATAAGCAGCGCGGCCAAAGACGCTGCGATGGATGCAACTACCGTAAAACTCTGCTGACGCTTAAAAGAAGCCAACAAGAAGCTCAAAAAGAGCGCGGGCAACATAAAGGTAAGTGACGCTTCTATAGCTGGATAGGCTTTCAGCGGACCATTGCCGAAAACTGCGCCCACAGCGGTGCCAACTACCCATGAGAGCCATGAGCAAAGCGCAATGCCGATCATCCAGTTTTCGCTCCACTGGCGGTTATCACGCATGAGTTTGCTGGTTGCGGCGGCAAACACTTCATCAGTTAGGCCAAATGCCCAGAGCGCGGTTTTCCCTGGACTCATTTGGGTGATGATTCGATGGCGTAGCGACGGGCCATATAGAATATGGCGAATATCCATCGCCATCACAGTGAGTGCTGAAACCCATAACGACATTCCCGCGCTGAGCAATGCGGTGATCACAAATTGGCTGGCACCGGCATAGATAACGCTGGAAAAGAAAATGCTCTCGAGCGGAGAGAACCCGAGTTTTACCGCGGTTAAACCGAAAGCAAAGGCGACGGGAAAGTAACCAATCACAATAGGCAGGCTATCTACGACGCCTTCTTTAAATGTCGACGGCGTGGCAACAGGCTCTGCGGCTTGTTCAACAGAAGTATGAGTTTGCATTTTTGAGTCGTTATTTGATTGGATTAGAGACACTACAAACGTATGAATCGTTAAGGCGATCACATTATCAGACTGTATACATGCATGATAGTCCCGCGGATAATTAAAATGAAAAATAACTATTCGCAGGCTAATTTATGCGCATTGTATATATACAGCTGAGGATACATAGCAGAAATAACTATGCGCCCTCGCAGTGATGAGCTTAGGGCGAAGTATTCAGAGGTTGGCATCGAACTAGTCGTGATCCGACGAACCATCCATATAGTAGACATTGCTATTGGCTGCACCGCCGTCTGTAGATAATGCCGTAAATCTCGCGTTGTAGCGCAGACGATAGGCCGCCATCTCATTAGGGTCTGGTTCAAGTTCGCGCAAAAATGTTAGGGCCAAGCGTACGTGTTTATGGGTAATTTCAGTGGGCAGATGGGCTTTGCGCAAAACCGAACGCCAAAACGTTAAGCTCTCGTCAGATTCATCAACGATAAATGTCTGGTAGATAAGCAACACGCCAGCGGCATTGCCCATATGCGACTCATTATCCTGCAACAGATAGCTGATAAATTCACCACCCGCCGTTTTACCCATTTGACTCAGCATCGACTCAACATACACCGGCTCAATGTTTAATCGCTTCGTCAGAGCCTGAGATGCGCGCCGCGCATCCGAGTTCAACACCCGAAAGCCGACAATAAATACCACCACCAGCGTTGCCAGCATTAACCAAATCATGGAAAGCCCTATCAAGAAAAGTGAGTGACATCATAATGGCAAAAAACGCTGCCGCAAAATAATCACGCTATGGATGTCGTTCTTGGAGGTGTCAGGTAACGTTTGTGGATAAATGATTGGAAAACCAACCAGCCGATGCTCGTAGTGGTCAATAAAAATGGCAGACAAAATAAGACAAATAGGAAAAAAGAGGGTAATACTTATTTGGACTATATCAAAAATAGCTTATATACGAAAAAGTTGACGTAACAATAATGCGCCATGGGTAGGATATTAATTGTCATTAATGGTAGTGGCTCAATAAAAATGTATTAAATAGAATGAAAATAGCTATTGGTCTTTATGCTAGAAGATTCTTTATGTAAACATTAATTTATAGAGCGGATAATAATATGCGAAAACCCAAAAAAATATTGAATAACCCTGAAGATTTACGCCATGAAATTATGCAGGGAATAGTTTATGCTTACCAAGGGGAAATGATTTCTATCGATGAGTTTTCGGCTGTTTATCGTCAAGGTATTAATCCAGAACAGGTGGTTATCATCAGCGGCGGAGGAAGTGGTCATGAACCTACCTTCGCTGGATTCATCGGCGCTGGGGGCATTGATGGCTGTGCATTAGGGGAAGTTTTTACTTCTCCTTCACCCGATCAAATTATCGCGGTAGCTAAAGCAACACATAAGAATAATGGTGTGCTCTTCCTTTATGGGAATTATTCTGGTGACAGTATGAATTTTGATATTGCGGCAGAAATATTAGCGGATGAGGGTATTGAAACGCGCACTGTGAAAGCAACCGATGATATTGCCTCTGCACCTTTAGA
The DNA here is from genome assembly GCF_034424155.1 of Hafnia alvei. Lineage (NCBI taxonomy): Bacteria > Pseudomonadati > Pseudomonadota > Gammaproteobacteria > Enterobacterales > Hafniaceae > Hafnia > Hafnia alvei. The sequence continues at coordinate 1,003,691 of NZ_CP139992.1, forward strand.
TCGAATATCGGATCGGCGTGGCGTCGGTGGCATTATGTTTTTATATAAAATTGCTGGCGCGGCGGCACAATATAAAAAATATGATCTCTCCCAATTGCAAGACGTAGTGGTAAAGGCGAACTTTAATACCTGCACTATTGGCGTCGCTTTAAATGGTTGCGCGTTGCCGCAATCTGATTCATTTAATTTTATTCTGGGTGACGACGAAATCGAAGTCGGTATTGGCATCCATGGTGAGCCGGGACTCTACCGCCAAAAATTGACGACGGCAGATGAGATTGTAGACGTCATGATTGAACGCTTATGCAAGGACAGAGCTTTCCAAGTAGGTGATCGCCTGTGTGTAGCCGTGAATAATTTGGGGGCGCTCAGTAATACAGAATTATTGGTGATCGGCCGCAGAGTAGGGATGGCGCTGGACGCTCGTGGTTTAGAAACCCACGACGTAGTCATTGGCCATTTTTGTACATCGCTGGAAATGTCTGGTTTTTCTATCAGTCTAATGTTGCTTGATGATGAACTACAGTCGCTCTACGACATGCCGCATTCTACGTTAGGTTGGAGTAAATAAAATGAATACCTCGCAGTTAAAGCAAATGATGTTATCAACCGCACACCAGATTATTGCGTGTGAACCCATGCTGACTGAATTAGATCAAGCGATTGGCGACGGCGATCATGGTATAGGCATGAAACGAGGTTTTTCGGCGCTGGTTAAACTCATTAATGACCAAACTTTTCAGCCACTAAACGTTGGGGAATGTTGGATTCAGATGGGGACTACGCTAATGACGTCTATGGGAGGAGCCTCTGGTGCAGTGTTTGGCACACTATTTCGCGCAGGAGGTAAAAGCTTAGCTGGCGAAACCGAATTTAGCTCTGTGTCGTTAGCACGTTGGTTGAATCAAGGATGGCTTGCGGTGCATGCGCGTGGAGGTGCGAAGCCTGGAGATAAAACGATGGTCGATGCGTTAGCTGCAGCCGCAGGAGTTGCAAACTCAGCGCAGTCTTTATCGTTGAGCGAAGCGCTAACCCGTTGTGCCGAGGCCGCAGACCAAGGAGCTGAAAGAACTAAAATGATGGTGGCATCCTTTGGAAGGGCAAAAAATTTGGGAGATAGAGCAATAGGGCATTGCGATCCGGGGGCTGTCTCTATGGCACTTATCCTACGATTTATGGCGCAATATGCCGAGAATGAGGTGGGCTAATTATATTGTCAGCTAGCGGCCACACGGTGTAGCCGCTAGCTGTTTGATTAATCAAACCCAAAACCACGTGCAAAAAGCTGCTTTAACTCCCGCATAGCACACTCTTCATCTTGTCCTTCACAGATAATTTCGACCTGAGCGCGCCCCTTAATCCCTGCGCCTAGAATCCCCATGATGCTTTTTGCTTTGATCGTTTTTCCGTTATAAACCAGCTCAATACGTGATTGAAAGTTCCCTACAGTTTTAGCAAGAACCCCAGCGGGACGGGCATGAATACCGGTTTGATTACCCACGGTGACAGTTTCTTTTAGCATGAAAAAATCCTCTTTATCGTCAGTCTTGGGCTAAAAAATTATTCGCAAACATGCAATACCCGCTGACTAACAGTTGGGCAACATAGGCACCAGGATCAAGCAGCGACCGCGACCGTTCCCCGTGCGTTGCGGCGCGCCCATGTTTTGCTACCAGCGTGGTAGTGTTTTGTACGCCTAGTTTTGCTTCTTCATAAGCGAATTGAGCAATAGCCCCCCAACTCTGTGCCTTTGCATCTTGTTTGTTAAGTACGCTTATTGCGGGAAACAGACCATCAAGAAACGTCTTCTCGCCAAGTTGAGCTTTACCGCGATTTTGCACACCGTCGTAAAAGGCTTGAAATAAGCGGCCAAAATCCTCGCTTTTGAGTAGAGTTTTTCCTTTAAATTTTTTGCCTACCTCAATAAGACCTGAAGCCATTAAGGTTCCCATAGTGGAGGGGACTGCGGAGGACATCGTTTTTCCCGCGAGATAGAAAAACTTCCCAATATCAGTTTCGTTGCTGCGAGATACAGCATGATAGGCGGCGCCGAAGCCATCGCTCATGGTGAGACCAAGATCTCCATCACCGACTATGCTATCCATTTCAATCAACTTTTCTTTTTGGGCCGACATAATATCCGCCCATTGAGCAAATAGTAATTTAAGCTGGCTGGCTGTCAGGTTCATATTATCTATTCCCCCTGGAATTGCTTAAACATGGGCGTATTGGCTTCATGTACCAACAGCTGTTTCAGTTCATCATCTAAGCGCATTAAACTGATCGATAACCCGGCCATTTCCATTGCAGTGGCATATTCGCCAACATAGGTTTTGAATACTTTTATTCCAGCATCTTTCAGTGTTTGATTGGCTCTTCCATAGACTAAATAAAGCTCTTCTAGAGGCGTTGCGCCGAGTCCATTGATCAGGATGGCTACTTCATCACCGGCATGTAGCGGGTAGTCTGCAAGCAGATTACCCATTAGTTCATCAACAATGTTGTTAGCTGGTAGTTTCTCTCCACGACGAATACCGCTTTCGCCGTGAATACCAATGCCAATTTCCATTTCATCATTGCCAATATGAAAACTTGGCTTGCCTATGCGAGGAACAATACAGGGAGAAAGTCCAACGCCGATGGTTCTAATGTTATTGCAGGCTTTTTGCGCAATACGCTGGACGTTGGCTAAATCTAACATTTGTGCGGCAGCGGCACCGGCACATTTATACGCAAAAAAGATGCCCGCAACGCCACGGCGACGGCTTGGTTCACCGGTTGATGCCGGTGGGCAAGCAATATCATCGCCAGCGATAACGGTGGCCGTGACGATATTACTTTCGAACTCAGCCATTTCTGCAGCCATATCAAAATTGAAAATATCACCGTTATAGTTGCCATACAGATAGAGTACGCCTGCGCCTGAATCGACGGCCTGCGTGATTGATAAAATTTGCTCAGGACTAGGAGATTGGAAAACATCGCCAACACCACAACCGTCAAGCATACCTTTTCCTACATAGCCAAGAAAAAGGGGTAAATGTCCAGAGCCTCCACCGGTAACGATGGCGACTTTGCCTAGATGTTTATCGGTAGAGACTAAGCAATGCAGATCGTTATTAACAAAATTAAACTTTCCGGCGTGAGCGAGATAAATTCCATTTAATACTTCGGGAATAAAGTCTTCTGGTGAATTAATAAATTTTTTCATATTGTTTCTCAATGGAGTTAAAACAATAACTGCTATTGTGATATTAAGTAGCCTGCGCAATAGAATAGAGCGCAGGCTAATGCCGACCTGGTGTTGGCTGGGAGTAATCTATTGAAGTAAAGTAATTAATTAGAATTTGATTTCTTTAGGATAAGCCCAACTCTGTAACTCATGAGGAGGGAAACTTTCTGGCTCTTTACCACCGTTGATCTGTAATGCATGGTAATATATTTCAGCCATTTCCTCGATGTAAGCCGACTTTAATACGGCCTCATACGGTTCTTTGTCTACCCCAATAACACCGTGTTTTTCCATTAAGATCGCATCTGCACGTAAAATGGGTTCGATAACGCTGGTGGAAAGTTCAGGCGTTCCGGGTCTGCCATAAGGTGCAACAGGAATAAAGCCATCTTTTAAATTTAAAATTGCACATTCGTATACGATTGCTGGGATCGGTTTATTCAGTACTGCAAATGAAGTCGCAAAAATTGAATGAGTATGTGATATGGCAAATACATCTTGACGAGCTTTATAGATCTCAATATGCATTAGGCATTCGCTAGTAGGGCGAAGGCCTGATTCACTTTCAATAACGTTGGCATTAATATCCATAACAACAATATCTCGTGGCGTGAGTACAGATTTATCAATCGTTGTCGGGGTGACGAGAATATATCCTGTTTCTTTATCTCGTACGCTAGAGTTTCCTGCTTTATGTTTACATAAACCCCATTGTTGGGCCATTTTGGCCATTTCTACCACTTGTTTTTTCTGAACTTCTAACATGATATATATCCTATAGTCAGAATGACGGAGATAGTGGCAATAAGTAAATGCCACGCAGTGTGATGTATATTAACAATACACAGAAAGATGCTTCAGTAACGCTTCTTTGTTTCCCGAATTGCGGATTTTTTCTCCGCCATCATTAAATTCAAGAAATTCGTTAAGTTGTGCTAGTGCTTTTAGGTGTTTTTGTGGATTATTGGTAGCAAGAACAATAATAATATCGGCTTGCATATACCCGGCAATATTAATTTTTTCTGGTAAGCGTAGCAGGGACATACAGATTTTATTTACGCCATCATCCACGCCTGCATGAGCAATAATGAGCCCCTCGGCCAACATGATATATGGTTGTTCAATAGAGATTTTATCAATCATAGTGGTGATGTAACGGGTTTCAAGCAGTTGTTCAGCTAGCAACGGAGCTGCTGCCTTGGCAATGGATTGCTCCCAAGACAAAGTATTTATATCTTGAAAATAAAGGTGTTCATTGCACAATAGTTCACTCAGTGACGGAGTTTCAGTGGTTAAAGAATGCGGCTGACATTCTGAACTGCTTTCGTCGTAAATATAGCTAGTTAGCTCTTTTTGTAAGCCACTTCTATCATGGATGGTGCCATATTTTTCAAGTATCAATAGTAATTCCTCTACTTGGATAATATGTGGATCTACACCTTGTAGTGAACTAATGACTTGATGACGAAATGTATTTTTATGAAAGCTGTTAATCGCAGGATTCACGACGAATAATATTTTATCCGTCTTAACGAAAGTCGTGGAGAAAACGACATCATAATGGCGGGAGTATTTTTCAAACTCTCTGCGTGACATCATTTCGATAAAATGCAGCTCTGGCAATAAAACCTGCAATGTTAAATAAAGATAAGTTGAGACAGTTGCACTATTTTCGCTAACGACAATTGCTGTTTTTTGCGTTTTGATTTGATTAATAAGCCCTTCTCGTGTGAGCCAGCCGCCAAATAAAACGGTTAAGAAAGCAACTTCCTCATTGGGTACTTCGCAGTGTAATATTTTTTCAAATGGCAACACTGCGCGACGTACCATCTCATGAAGATGATTAAACTCTTTCGCAACTAAATCATACACGCTATTGGCATTGATGTTAGTCAGATGATAGCGGATGCGATAATAAGCAGGTTTCCAGTGTTGATAGATCTTCTCGATTAACTCACTCTTTTCTTTGATAGTAATACAGCTAATTTTTTCAAAGTTATCAACTACCACAACTACACTTTCAAGTAGTAGCGTATCCAAATGAAAATATTTATCCGAAATTGTTTGAATATTTGAGCTTTGAATAATTGCAGTCAGGAATATATGTTCGTTATATTGAATTATTCCCATTTTGTGAATAATGTTCTGCATAATCTTGAAATCACGACCATGGGTGATTTCACTGTAGGTATCAGGAAGGAATTCTACTGTTTTTCCGTGATTTATACGATGTTGGATAAAACAAATAAAATAGATTAGCTCTTGTAGTTGTTGATCGGTAAATTGAATTTTTAAGCATTTTTCAATCTCGTTGAAAAAATTACCAACCTGTTCAATGTGTTCAGAGATAACGTTGTTATATTGCGAAATAATGCTTTTAGCTATAGGGAGCATGAGAATGCTACGCAATGTACTGAGAAGAAGATAGCGTTTTTTAATTTCCTCACCCGCAACGTGATACCCTTGTTCACGGTTATAGCGAATTTTCAAGCTATACTGGCTAACACTTGATTTTATTTTCTTGATATCGTTAATAATGGTGTTTTGGCTAACGTTAAGTGCTGAAGTAAGATGTAATAAAGATAAACGTTCTTCTCTAGTTAGCAAAAAGAAAATAATTAATTTCCCGCGCTCTTCTTCTGCGAAAAGATAGCGATTATTAAATATGATGTCTTCTTGATGACGAAAGTTTTCTATAACGTGTTTGGGAACATGAAGTTTTCCTGTTTTTAATCGAGTGATAGTTTCAAAATGGTTTGATTCAAGGTAATCATTAATTTTTTTAATAGTGTAGCTTAATTGCTTGCGTGTTAAATTAAATTCAGACTCAAGCGCTACACCCGTGATACTAGGATCGCTCACAATCGCATCAAGTACGGTGAAGACTCGTTTATCTACAGCCATATGCAAGATCCTCGTATGTTAAAGGTGATACCAGCGCTCTGTCTTTTTAGCCGTTACGCCTCTGGTACCTGATTTACTTCAATGCTTGTTGTTTCTTGAGCTGTTTCTTTTCTTAATTCTTGCGCATAGAAAAAGTAACTACATGCCCAGAACACCGCTAACAGTAGTGGAATAAAACTTCCTTGCAAGAATTTGAATAAAAACGAGAATGCATAAGTAAAAACAGGGCCATCAATGGAACTATTGGAGATTAACTGTCCTGCAGGAATGTTAATAGCTTTAGTCGCAAGTCCTAGTTCTGTAATCATTGGCGCAAACTGAGTGCCAACAAATAGGAAGAATGGAATGCCAATAATGCTGAGGATAACCATACGTAAAGTATTGCCTTTGGTAACCAGATAAGCGGGTACAATTAAGGCAATATTAATAATCCCGGCAAAAGGCAGTATCTTATTTCCGGGTAGAATAACGGCCCAGACAAGGGTTAATGGGATAGCTACAATGACTGCAAACCAAATTTCGCTTGCCCCCCCCATAAACGGCCAATCAATACCGATAAACAGTTTTCTACCTGAAAATTTGTTATTCATGTAGGTACTAATCGCTTCGGAGATTGGAGAAAGAGCTTGCATGAATAGCTTCGAAATCATAGGGAATAACATTAAAGCAGTAGCTGCTTGTACCCCGAGCATTAATGTTGCTGCAAGACTGTATCCGGCGATAATTCCAAACATGATACCTAGGAGAAAACCAATAGTATGGTTTTCAGCAAATACGCCCACCTTCTGGCGTAAAGCAGCCGCATCCATCGGCTTATTTAATACTGGGATTTTGCGTAGCAGTAGGTCGAAGGGATAATAGATGGCACCAAAAAAAACCATCCGATGGGTACAGGTTACACTGGGGATACCGGTCAGCTTTTCTATTCGATGCTGATGAATATCACCAGCATTCAGTTCCATGACAATTTGGAATGCGGCAATAATAAATGCCAGTGCCAAGCTCCAACCACGACCAAATATTGGTGTGGTCACGCTAATCACAATGAACGCAGTGAATATTTTTCCCCAAACGTTCCAGAGGTCAGCATTAAACGTGTTGGTTTTGTTGCCCATAAGCATCAGGATATTGACCCCTACCTGTAACGGGAACATGGCAAAAGCATAGGGCCATGCCCATGAGATATTTGCCATGGTCGTCCAACCGCCATCAATGATGCTTAACTCAAGCCCTGTACGTTTCATCATCGTTTGAGCCGCAACACCAATAGCTCCAACCATAAAGCTAATAAGCATACTCATGCCGACGAAAGCCACGCCGAGGGTGATAGCCGCTGATGCTGCATCTTTAAACTTCATGCGAACGATTAAGCCCGCAATTAGCATAATGAGAGGAACGAAAACTGGTGCACCTAAAGCTAGAATATAATTTATAATTGTACTGAGAAAGTTCATCGCTTTACTCCGTTACTTTATTTTTTAATCAATCCTATCATTTATTTCTTTCGCTGATTTTTGTTAGCAAGAAATTTCATTTATCAATATGATTATTTACATGCGTTAATTATTTTTTGTAACTCGACCTCCATTCCAATGCCGGTAAGAAATGCAATGCCGTTAATAACAGGGATGGGATACTCCTTATCTACTTTTGTAATGGCAACATACGCAAGACTATCCTTGATATGTGTATCTAGAGATTTAAGGTCAATGACTTCGACGTTAATATCACTAAGATTTTTCTCTTTTAGTAGCCGTGAAACTTTGCTTGCCACCGTTTGTGATGTTGCTACGCCACTTCCGCAAGCGACAATGATTTTTTTCATTTTATATTTTCCTCGTTATTAATTGTAATGGCTGATTTAAGCAGTTTTACTAAAGAGGCTGGTGTTGGTGCTTGATTCATTTTTTGAATAAAGTCTTCATCACTGAGGCACTCCATGAGCGTTTGTAATAGTGTGATGTGATGATTTTTATCTATAAATCCTAGTAGAAAGATGAACTTGGCTTCAAGCTCGTTATCGTCATTTGCCATTTCATGCCACGCAATTTCATGATGTAAGCGTGTTACGCAAATAAATGGTCTTATCACATGCTCAGTATCAGTATGTGGTAAAGCAACGACATAGGGGTGGGTAGGAAGTGCTGTGGGATATAGTTTCTCCCGCTGTTTAATAGCAGATAAAAAAGAATCGCGCACATAGCCACGATTTTTCAATGATAGAAATATAGAGTCAAAGTAATCATTTTGATGTTGAAAGGAACTTTCTATAAAAGTGAGTTCCTCGAAGAAATAGGCATCGGGATCTGAATGCGTATCCATATTATCTATAGCGACTATGGTCATAAAATTAGCCTTACTTAAAAGCTAGGAGTTGTAATGATATTAATCATCCGAGAAAGCTATGACGAATACTATCGATAACAAAAAATGCCCTATACATTGAGCATCATATTAACTTGTGGGAATTTGATCTGGTTCACTAATTTATAATTAGTAAGTGCGAAATAAAGATAGAATATGTAACTGATGTCACATTATAGAATTTAACGGAGGGAGGCTTAGGGGAATAAACTTCCCCTAAATTTATCCGGACTAGATTATTTCAAAAATTTTAGCGAGAGCATCATTTAAATACCTTTATTAAATGATTTACTGACTATTATCTGACGTTTGCAACGGAACGATCACCACCGGCGTGGGTTTTACTTTCATGGCGCTCATCACGCCGATGACCAAGCACACCACACCGGCCAGCGTCAGCAGCGGTGGCCATTCGTGTCGCCAGATAAAGGCATAGCTCAGACCTGCGAGGGTTTCAAAAACGATCAACGGCCCGACTTTAGCGGTTGGCAGGCGTTGGCTAGCTTGATTCCAACACAGCGTTCCCAGCCATGAGCACAGCAAACCGATGGTGAGCATCAGGCCAATAAATACCGCCGGACGTGGGCCAAATGGCATAGGGAAATCATCGGCGGTTATGGCGGAGTGCCCCCAAACCAGCAAATATCCCACTACCGCCAGCGGCAGCGTTACTAATCCCTGTGCGGTGGCCCATGTAGTCGGGCTTTTATCGGGATGCGTGCGTAGCCAGCTTGCGTTACGCATTGGATACCAGGTCCAGCACACCACGCCGATGAAGGCCAAGATCAAACCGGTGACGTAACGGAACATATCAGTGGGTGCGTGCGCGCTCTGTAGTTCCGCCACGTTGACGCATCCCAATCCTAAAGCAATCAATAGCAGCGAGGGGGCTAGGAGACGCCACGATAATTTTCCGTCCCGATGGCTATATTTCAGGTTTGCGCTTACGGAAATCACCACCGGTAAGGTGCCAATAATCATGGTGCTGACCGGTGCGCCCGTGCGTTGGATCGCGCTGGCTAAGCACAGGTAATAGATGAAATTCCCCACGATGGTGAGCTTAAGGGCTTCAATCCAATCGTTGCGTACCAACTGACGTAGACGATGGCGATCGTGCCACGCCAGCGGCAGCGCAATCAGGCCAAAAGCCAGATAGCGACCGACGGATTGCAAACTGGCAGGGTATTCCGGCACGATGAGCGGCCCCACGAAAATCAGCCCCCACATCAGCCCTGCGGTCAGCGCGTATAGCACGCCTATTAACATCTTTCTTAACTCTTCAAAGGGATTATGCAGCAAGTCTAGAAGGCGAAGAGGAAAGCGTCTTGTAGCAGATTGCTGTTTAGGTAAAAACAGTTGAAAAATTAACGTACCTGTTTTTGATAACGAGCGGGCGTGACGCCGTAAAAGCGGTTAAAAGCGCGGGTAAGATGAGCTTGATCGGTGAGGCCAACGGCGGCGGCGACCTGTGCGGGCGGTAAGCCTCGGGTTAACAAATTTTTAGCCTCATAGAGCCGATACGCCATCAGCATTTGCTGCGGCGTGACATGGTACTGCGCCTTAAACTGACGCAAAAAATGATAGGGGCTAAGATCGACCAACTGCGCCAATTCGGGCAACGTCATACGCCGATCTAAATGGGCGCGAAGATACTCTTTTACCGCGGTAAAACGCTGCGGAGCATCACGCTTCAGCGTTTGTGGTGCCTTGGCCCAATGGCGCGTTAATGTCAGCAGTTCACTCAGCAAACTGGATTGCGCGAGGGGTTCATCGTTTTGCCACAGGGCATTTATCAGCGAAGTGGTAGTTCGGGCCAACTGAGGATGATGATTTACCGCGTCGTTAAACCACCAGCCAGATTCGCCGCTCACCTCAGACAAAATTTCGGGTGTGAGATAAATCATGCGGTAGCGCCAGCCACCTTCGGTACCTGATTGGCCGGTATGTAGTTCGTCTGGGTTCATCAATACCAACGAGTCCGCTGGCGCAACGTGGTTCACACCGCGATAGCGAAAACGCTCGGCACCATACTCAATCGCGCCAATACCATAGGCTTCATGCGTATGCGGCTCAAATTCATGATGTTCAATATGCGCGCGATACACCTCAACGCCGGGCAAATGGGCGAAGTGTTTAAACTGGGCGCGATCTCGGTCATCGATAAATTGGGCTGGAACGCCGTGCATAACAAGTCTCTGGTCTACAGACAGTGGTAATGAGTAGGAGGTAAACCGTAACTATAGCGGAATTAGAGGTGCTGAAAATAAAAAAGCAGACCCAAAGGTCTGCTTTCGCGTTTATCAAAAGGAAAAACTAGTGACCAGAAGTTTGTGATTGGCGGCAAGCTTCAAACAGGAACCACACGCGGCGTTCGGTTTGATCGACCCAGTTTTCAATCAGGCTGGTGGTTGAAACATCATTATGCTCACTACATACCACATGCGCCGCACGCAGTTCAGCGGCCAGCAGCTTGTTGTCTTCACACAGTTCAGCCAGCATATCCAGCGGCTCAACATACTCGGCGTTGTTATCTTTAATGCGCTGCATTTTAGAAATCTGACCGATAGAGTGCAGGGTCATGCCACCGACTTTACGCACACGTTCAGCAATTTCATCGGTCATTGCGAATAGCTCTGCGCCTTGTTCGTCCAACAGCAGATGATAGTCACGGAAGTGCGGACCGCTCATGTGCCAGTGGAAGTTTTTAGTTTTTAAATAAAGCGCATAGATATCAGCAAGGATGGCGTTCATTGCACCGCTAATGTCTTTGGTGGCCTCAGCGCCCAAATCACTTGGGGTGGCTAGAGGAGTGAACTGACGTTTTTTTGCGTCACCGACTTTGCTTTTTTCCAGTTTTGGTGTGCTCATCTTTATCATCTCCTAAAGGTCTTGATAGATTCACAAATTGCCGTCTAGTAACTGTTTAGTACCGAGTCAGTATAGATCATCCTCACAAAATTAGAGTTTTATATGTATGACAATTATTGCCTATCATGTACGTGAATGTGTACGCTTTTGGCATTTATGCCGCTCAGCGTACGCCCCCTAAGGTGGTATGCAGCAGCCTAACATGCGGATAAAAAACAAGAATATTTTTCACGCGCATCGCGTGAATTATTTTTTCTGGGTCATGAAGGTGCGTATCGAGCAACAAACCTACCACGCTGCCGCTGTGTGCGACGTTCAAGCCGAATAAACCGTGCTGCTCAACAATTTCTACAATGTCATTAAATGCCGGTTTGGGCAGCAAGGCCTGACTGGCTTGGGCGCTTAGCGTGGTGGCTGCGCCAATTTTATGGCGGTTGTTTTCTCGCATTCCTTCGGTGAGCAACCGATGCGCCCGTTTCAACTGCGGTGCATATTCCTGCAACAGCGCTTGGCGTGGGCGACGATGATAGTCTTCGGTGCGCAAACAATCAGGGCTTTCCAACAACAGCATGTCCCATTCTGGGCATCGCTCGTGTAGCGGCGTTTGCGTCAGTGCCTGTTGATGATCGAACAGCGTCGGCGCTTGAAAAATCGTGCTGTCGGTCGGTTCAATGCCAACGCACAGCGACGCTAATTCTTTTTCAGTCAGTTGCATACCGAAGTGACGTGCGGTCGCGATTGCACAGGCGGCGATGTCTGCCGTGCTGCTGGCCATCCCTTTTGCAACCGGAATAGAGGATTCAAACTCAATGCGCAACCCGGCTTCAAGCGAAGAGGGCAACGATAAATGCCGTAAAACCGCGCGCAATACCAAGCGCATGCGCGCGCGCTCGGTGGGCAACGGCGTTCCATCGCTCACTGCCACCGTGCTAAACCAATTGACCGGGCAAGAGACCAGCTTTTCGCCGCCTTGGATCCAGCCTTGAATTAACTCACCGCACGAGGCGGGACAGCGTGCTTCAGCCATGATGCAGAATCTGTGTTAGGGCGGCAAGCAGGCGATCGTTGTCCTGCGGGCTTTTAATCGCCACACGATAATAGTCGGCGTTTAGCCCCGGATAGTTGGCGCAGTGTCGGATCAAAATATGGTGTTTCAATAGCGCCTGCTGCAATGCGAGCTGGCTGTCGGTACAGCGTATAAAGATATAGTTAGCGACGGGACGCCATACTTTCAGCCGTGGCAATGCCGCTAGCGCGGAGAACACCCGAGGTTGTTCCTGTGCCAGCCAGCGATGGGTTGCTTCAATGTAATCGGTGTCCTGCAAGATAATTTCGCCCGCCAGCGCGGCAAAAGCATTGATCGTCCAAGGCTCTCGTTGCTGCTTCATTTGCGTCACTAACTCCGCATTGGCGCTAACTAAATAGCCTAATCGTAATCCCGGAATAGCGAAAAACTTGGTCAATGAGCGCAGCACATACAGCTGAGGATACTGCGCTAATAAAGGAATAAAGCCGGTTTCCGTAGGGACGAAATCCAGAAAGGCTTCATCAAGTATTAGAGCAATATTCAGCGTGCGGCAGCGATCGGCGATAGCTAAAAGCAGGTTTTTATCCGGCAGCAATCCGGTGGGATTATTGGGAGTGCATAAAAATAGGCAATCGAGATCGGGCGTCAGTGCATCAAGAATACGGGTATCAGGCTGAAATCCGTCGTCCTCATGCAACGCATAATCAACGATGTCGCAGTTTATCCGCGTTAGCGCACGGCGATACTCGGCAAAACCGGGCGTTAATAGCAGCGCTTTGGCGGGTTGCAGTTGGTTAATTAAAGCAAAGATCAACTCGGTTTCGCCATTGCCTGCCATCACCCAAGACTCTGGGCAACCATGGTGCTGAGCTAGCGCCGCGTGTAGCTTTCGATACTCCACATCGGGATATTTTTCAGCCACCGACATTTGCTCGATGATGGCGTGCTTGAGCGACTCGGGCATGCCGAGCGGATTGATGTTGGCGCTGAAATCAATGATGTCGTGCGGAGAAACGCCCAGAGTAAGCGCGGTTTCTAGCACGTTGCCGCCGTGCTGACTGCTGATGGCCATAGGTATTCTCACTGGTCCCTAAAAAGTTGAGATATGTTAACTCATTCACACTCCATTCTAGGCTTTTGTTGATCTCACAATGGGTATATCTGTGATGAATGCTTTAACTTATGTACCCAGATCATTTATAGAAAAGTATAAATACAGGTTTTTGACGCGCCGTAAGGGCGTCAGGAAGGAGGTGCGTATTGTGCAAATACAATTCCTCCGCAGCCCCCGCTGCTGTGATGCCGACGAGCCCACAAGACGCCACTGATGAACATCGGGAAGGTGTGGGTAAGGATGACGCTAAGCCAGAAGACCAGCCTGTAAAACCCAATATTGGGATATCAACATCTATTTCAGCTCCTTCGGTGGGAAGTGAGTTGTCATTCTTTCCCTGCATGCTGCGCTTTTGCTGCCGTGCATCGATCTGCTATGACAACGCAAAGCCCGCCCGCAAGGACGGGCTTTTTTGTTTGGCAGGCGGATGAATGAAGGCATTTCTTATTGGTGGAACCGGTAGCGGATGCGGTAAAACAACGCTAACACTTGGGCTGCTCCGAGCGCTAACGCGACGCGGTTTACAAGTGCAACCCTACAAAGTGGGCCCCGACTATATCGATACCGGCTGGCACAGCGCCGTTTCTGGCGTTGCGTCGCGTAACCTCGATGCCTTCATGCTGCCTCAGCCCACTTTAAATTGGCTCTATAACCAACATGCTCAAGCCGCCGATGTGGCCGTGATTGAAGGCGTGATGGGGCTATACGATGGCTATGGTACCGACCCCAACTATTGCAGCAGCGCCGGTATGGCCAAGCAGATTGGCTGTCCGGTTATTTTGGTGATCGACGGTAAAGCCGTTTCAACGTCAGCGGCAGCCACCGTGATGGGATTTTGTCATTTTGATCCGGCGGTGCGTATTGCGGGTGTCATTGTGAATCGCGTCAATAGCGAAACGCACTACCAACTGCTGAAACAAGCTATTGAAACTTACACTAAAATTCCCGTACTCGGGCGAATGCCTACTCTACCCAGCGTGAGTTTGCCTGAACGCCATCTCGGCTTGATTACCGCTTATGAACAGCAGGACATGGATGCGATATGGGACACCTTGGCGGATAGCCTTGAACAACATATCGACCTCGATCGTTTGTTGGCGTTGAGCGACGTACAACCCGCGCCGAATGCCTGTGCGCCTACGTTACCTGCGCCAGAATCTGGGCGAGGCCTAACCCTTGCGCTCGCCGACGACGAAGCTTTCCACTTTTACTATCCCGATAATTTACAGCTGCTTGAACAGCTCGGCATCCACATTGTGCGCTTCAGCCCCCTGCGCGATGAGGCACTGCCTGCGTGCCAGATGGTCTATATCGGCGGCGGTTATCCCGAGTTATACGGAGAAACGCTGGCGAAAAACAGCAGCATGCGTCAGTCGCTGCGTGATGCGCATCAGCGTGGCGTAGCTATTTATGCCGAGTGCGGCGGCCTGATGTATTTGGGCACGACGTTAAAAGATCAGTCTGGAAACACGTACGCGATGACCGGGATTTTCCCCGGAGAAAGCCGCATGGAAGGGCGTTTAAAGCGTTTTGGTTACTGCCAAGCCACCGCGGTGCATGACACGTTACTGGCGGCAGAAGGGGAAACCCTTCGCGGTCATGAGTTCCACTATTCAGATTTTCATACCGATTTCCCGCCTGTTTTCCAGTTTGAAAAACAACGCGACGGCGTAACGCAACAGCGTTGGCAGGGGGGATATCAAATGGGAAATACCCTCGCCAGTTACCTCCATCTTCATTTTTACCAGCACCCAGAAATGCTAAGCCATTGGCTAAAGAGAGGGCGAGCGTTGTGATCAGTTTCTCTGCTTGTCTGGTGGCCTATCTCTTGGATCTGCGCTTGGGCGATCCGCCAACGTGGCCGCATCCGGTGCGTTGGATCGGTAATTTTATCACTTGGGTTCAGAAAGGTATCCGCTCGCTTTGCCGCACCGAAGGTGCGCTGTACGTCGGCGGGGCGTTTTTATGGCTGATTGTGGTCGGCGTGTGCTGGGGGACGACCTACGCACTGCTTGAGCTTTTGTCACAGCTAAATCCATGGCTCAACTGGCTGGCGCAGGTGTGGATTATTTACACGCTATTAGCGGGGCGCTGCCTAAGTGATGCGGCTATGGGGGTATACGTCGCTCTGCAAAATGGATCGCTTGAAGAGTGCCGCCGTCAGCTTTCATACATTGTTGGGCGCGACACGTCTGAGCTCGATCGGCCGCAGATTACCCGAGCAGTGGTTGAAACGGTGGCGGAGAACAGCGTGGATGGCGTGATTGCGCCGCTTTTCTTTCTTTTCATCGGCGGCGTGCCGCTGATGGTGGCCTACAAAGCGGTGAATACCCTTGATTCCATGGTTGGCTATCGGACGGAAAAATATCGTGCTATCGGCTGTGTTTCGGCGCGAATGGACGATCTTGCCAATCTCATTCCAGCGCGTTTGAGCTGGCTACTGCTGAGCATTGCCGCTCGCATGCTGTGCCTTAACAGCAAGCAGGCACTCAAAATCGGCTGGCGCGATCGCTATCTGCATAAAAGCCCCAACTGCGCGTGGTCTGAAGCCACCGTGGCTGGTGCGCTCGGTGTTCGCCTCGGTGGGCCGAATAAATACTTCGGTGAATGGGTTGAGAAACCGTGGATTGGCGACGAAGAGCGCGAGATTAGCATTCAAGATATTCGCCTCAGTATTCGACTCATGATGACGGCGTCCGCGCTGGCGTTGGCGCTTTTTGCATTCGCCAGATGGGCAGTGGTGTTTTGACCTGACCAATTTGACCCCATCCCAACCCTCCCCTTGGCAGGGGTGGGAATCGCTCGGCGTTGCGTTTGCCAAGAGATAAAGGCAAGCCGGCTTTTTAAAGGAGACACAGGGAAGCCGATGGAGGCGCCGTTATGCCCCTCCCCCTGAGAAGGGGGAGGTTGGGAGGGGGTAATGCAAAAGATAGAGGTATGAAAGTCACGCTGGATCAACCACACAGGATGAACAATGAACTACAACAAGAATCCCCAGAACATTGAGCGGCACAGCTTTGAGATCATTTCTCAGATTATCGCCGACGAGCGCCCTGATTACCGTTTTGCCGATGAGCTGCAAGAAAAAATCATTAAACGCGCAATTCATACCAGCGCTGACTTTGAATGGCTGGATATCCTGCATTTCTCGCCAGATGTTTTATCCCGTATTACACAGGCTCTGCGTCGTGGCTGCACGATCTACACCGACACCACCATGGCGCTTTCCGGCATCAATAAAACCCAGCTTGAGCAGTTAGGATGCCAATGGCAGTGCTATATCTCGGATCCGCGCGCGGTCGCAATCGCTAAGTCTCAGGGGATTACCCGCTCGATGGCGGCGGTGGATCTCGCGGCGCAGGAGCAGGGGGAAAAGCTGTTTGTGTTTGGCAATGCCCCCACCGCGTTATTCCGCTTATTAGAACTGCATCAACAAGGCGTGATGACGCCTACTGCGGTCATTGGTGTTCCGGTCGGTTTTGTTGGCGCAGCCGAATCCAAACAAGCGCTGGCAGAAAGCGATTTGCCGGGCATTGCAGCCTTAGGGCGCAAGGGCGGCAGCAATATTGCCGCGGCTATTGTTAACGCCATTTTATACCACATGCGAGATGCGCAATGAGCGACACTGGACTGGATACGTTATGGCATAACGGTAAAAGCTATCGCAAGGGCTACACCACCGGTTCTTGTGCCACCGCGGCGGCGAAAGTCGCTGCGCTGATGGTGCTGCGCCAGCAGGTGATCAATCAGATTTCTATCGTTACACCTTCGGGCGTTACGCTGCGGTTAAACGTTGAGCAACCTTTGATTTGCGGTCAGCAGGCCAGCGCAGCGATTCGTAAAGACGGCGGTGACGACGTGGATGCCACGCATGGAATGCTGATTTTTGCTCAGGTAGCGCTCAACGACAGCGGCAGCATTAGCATTGTCGGCGGTGAAGGCGTCGGCACCGTAACGCGTAAAGGCATTGGTTTGCCGGTGGGAAGTTCAGCCATTAACCGCACGCCGCTGCATACCATTGAAGAAGCGGTGCGTGAAGTGATCGGGCCTGAACGCGGCGCCGAGATTGTTATTTTTGCTCCAGAAGGCGAAGAGCGGGCGCAAAAAACCTACAACGGGCGGCTCGGTATTTTAGGGGGGATCTCGATTATCGGCACCACCGGCATTGTGACCCCGATGTCTGAAGAGAGCTGGAAACGTTCGCTGGCTTTAGAGCTTGAAATGAAGCGCGCTCAGGGGATGACCAGCGTGATCCTCGTTCCGGGTAATCATGGTGAACGCTTTGTACAAGAACAGATGCAGTTAAACGGTGACCGCGTAGTCACCATGAGTAATTTTGTCGGCTACATGCTGCAAGAAACTCAGCGTCTCGGTTTTCGCCGCGTGGTGTTGGTGGGGCACTTAGGGAAACTTATCAAAGTGGCTGCCGGCATTTTTCATACCCATAGCCATATTGCCGATGGTCGCATGGAAACGCTGGTCACGCGGCTTGCGCTGATGGGCGCTCCGCGTGAATTACTGCAAGCGGTGTTTGAATGCAGCACTACGGAAGCCGCGATGGAGCTGATAGAACAGCACGGTTTGCAGGCTGTGTATAACGATATCGCGCAGGCAATCTGCGCGCGTATCAATCAAATGCTGCGCTTTGCGGTACAGCCGCTGCAATGCGATGCGGTGCTGTTTTCATTCGACAATATTGTGCTCGGCAGTAATCGCCCAGTTAACGACATTGTTGCCGATTTACGTACCGAAATTTCCCAAGAAATTCTCTGCGAAAAGGAGTCTTCATGATTCACGTTGTTGGCATGGGGCCGGGGCATCAGGATTACATCACGCCGCTGGCAAAAAGATTAATTTCACAGGCTGACGTTCTGGTGGGCTGGTCACGTCATTTAAGTGCCTACCACGAATTTCATGGTGAGAAACTGGCCATCGGCAGCGATCTGACTCAGATGGCGCTGTGGCTACAGAATAACGCTGATCGCAATATCGTGGTTCTCGCTTCGGGTGAACCGATGCTGTACGGCATTGGCAAACGCTTGATACAAGATCTTCCGCGGGAAAAACTCAATATCGTGTCGGGCATTAGCTCAATACAGTATCTGTTCTCGCGCATCGCCGTGGATATGAACGATATCTACATCACCAGCTGTCACGGCAAGCAGCCTGATTTTGATTTTGTTTTGCAACACGAAAAAGTGGCGATGGTGACTGACCACCACATGGGGCCGTATCAAATCGCCCAGCAAATTCTGCGTCGTGGGGCAAAACGGACGCTGGTGATTGGCGAAAACCTCTCTTATCCCGATGAACGCATTCACATTTTGCCTCCTCAGCAGGTACAGCAGGCTTACGCAATGAACGTGGTGGCGATCCTCAATGAAAGATGATCTGTTTCTACGCGGTCATAAAGTGCCGATGACTAAAGAAGAAGTACGCCTTTCGGCATTAGAGCGGCTTAATCTGCGAACGGCTAAACGTCTGATCGACGTTGGGGCAGGAACAGGAAGCGTCTCTTTGGAAGCCGCTCTCCGCTATCCCGATCTGCATATCACCGCCATCGAGCGCAATCCTGCGGCACTGGCGCTGATTGAGGAAAACTGCCGCCATTTTGGCTGCCAGAATATTGATATTGTAGCTGCGGATGCACCACTGGCGTTAGACGTGCGCGCCGATGCGGTATTTATCGGCGGCAGCGGTGGCAATCTCCCCGACATCATTGATTGGGCGCTGGCATTACTTAACGACGGCGGCAGCCTAGTGATGAATTTTATTCTGCTGGAAAACTATCAGCAGGCGTTCAATCAACTGCAAAACCGAGCGGTAGTTGAACTGGAAAGTAGCCTGATTCAGATCTCTCGCCTTACCGCGCTGGGCAGCGGTCACTATTTCAAACCTAATAATCCTACTTATCTGATTTCCTGCCGTAAGGAGCAAACGCATGGCTGAGTCTATCGATCGCGCACAGGTCTATTTCATCGGTGCAGGGCCGGGCGATCCTGAGCTTATTACGCTGAAAGGCCATCGAATTTTATCGCAGGCTGATGTGGTGATTTTTGCGGGATCGCTGATTAATCACGATCTGCTGAATTACTGCAAACCGCAGGCAGAATGCCACGATAGCGCAGGGCTAAACCTCCAGCAGATTATCGATCTGATGGAACAGGGCATTCGTGCCGGAAAACTGGTGGTGCGGTTACAAACCGGCGATCTGTCGTTGTACGGATCTATCCGTGAGCAAGGCGAAGAGCTGGGCAAGCTGGGTATTGGTTTTAGCTCGGTGCCGGGTGTGAGCTCGTTCTTAGGAGCCGCTTCACAGCTGGGTGTGGAATATACGGTGCCTGAGGTTTCTCAAAGTCTGGTGATCACCCGCATGTCCGGACGCACGCCAACGCCTGAGCGTGAGTCATTAGAATCCTTCGCCGCGCACCAAACGTCGATGGCGATTTTCCTTTCGGTACAAGATATTGGTGATGTTGTTGAGCGCCTGCTGAGCGGCGGCTATCCGGCAACCACGCCGGTGGCGGTGGTCTATAAAGCCACTTGGCCAGATCACCAAACGGTACGCGGCACCTTGGAAACCATTGCGCCCTTAGTGCGCAACGCAGGTATTCGAAAAACGGCGCTAATTCTGGTGGGCGCGTTCCTTGGTGATGAATATCACTACTCCAAGCTGTATGACGCAGGCTTTAGCCATGAATACCGTCAGGCCTGAGCCGATGAAGGTGGAATCGCTGGCGTTGTTTTGCCTGACGCCGGGCGGCGTTCGCCTGGCACAGCGCCTGCGTCCTTTGCTGCCGCAGCTATCCACCATCAGCGAATGCTTTACCAGCGAAAAATTGCTACAGCCCGGTTTCACTGTGTTTAGCGGATCCTTTGCCGAAACGATGGCGCAGGCGTTCAAACGCTTTGATGCACTGGTGGTGATCGGCGCAACGGGGATCGTGGTGCGGGTGATCGCGCCGCTGTTACAGGACAAGCTAACCGATCCTGCGGTGGTGGTGCTTGATGAGCGCGGCGAGCATGCGATCAGTTTGCTTTCAGGGCATATGGGCGGCGCGAATCGGCTCACCCAGCAGATCGCCGAGTTAATTAACGCCGATCCGGTGATCACCACCTCAACCGACGTAAACGGTGTTGCGGCGCTGGATCTTTTAGCGCAGAAGCTCGATGCGGAGATCGCGGATTTTCGACATGCGGTGAAGAGCGTGAACCAAATGCTAGTGAGCGGCGATCGCGTCGGGCTATGGCTTGATCCGCGCGTTAATGTGCAACTCACCGAGTACGATCAACGTGGATTTATTCCCGTAGCCGATCTTCATTCATTGCCCGATCTTTCTGCGCTGGTATGCATTAGCTATCACTCGGATCTGCCACCAACGGCGATCCCGGTTTACCAACTGGTGCCTAAACGTGTGGTATTGGGCGTGGGCTGTCGAAGAGATACGCCGTTTGCCACGTTGCATCCGCTGCTATTGCAGAAATTTGCCGAGCTGCATATCGATCCACTCGCGCTACGCGCCATCGGTAGCATTACGTTGAAACAGGATGAAGCTGCGCTACAACAGCTGGCGCATTGCTATCGCGTTCCTTTCTATGTGTTTACGCCCGAAGCGCTGCGTGTGCATGAACATCGCTTCCCGTGTTCGGATTTTGTGCGTCAAACCGTCGGCGTGGGCTGCGTATCTCAACCTGCTGCATGTCTGCTGCTCGAAGAGTACGGCGGCGGAAAAATCATTGGGGAGACGCTGCGAGAGCAGGGAGTCACCCTTACTTTGGCTCTAACCCTTCAGGAAACTCTCTGATGTTATATGTAATCGGCATTGGTCCAGGTAGTCAGTCCATGATGACGCTGGAAGCCATCGAAGCTATTCGTGACGCAGATATTATCGTGGGCTACAAAACTTACACCCACTTGGTAAAAGCCCTGACCACCGAGAAAGAGGTGATCAAAACGGGTATGTGTAAAGAGATTGAGCGCTGTCAGGAAGCGTTGAATCTTGCCGTACAAGGCAAAAAAGTTGCCTTGATCAGCAGTGGTGATGCGGGCATTTATGGCATGGCGGGACTGATCCTTGAGCTGGTGACCAAGCAAAAGCTGGACGTTGAAGTCAAGCTGATCGCTGGCGTAACCGCCAGTACCGCGGCGGCATCGTTGCTGGGTGCGCCACTGATGCACGATTTTTGTCATATCAGCCTGAGCGATCTGCTTACCCCGTGGCCGGTGATTGAACAACGCGTGATTGCCGCTGCGCAGGCCGATTTTGTTATCTGTTTCTACAATCCGCGCAGCCGTGGCCGCGCTGACCACCTTGCTCGCGCCTTCGACCTGATGCGTCCTTACACCGCTGCCAGCACGCCGGTGGGCGTGGTCAAAGCGGCGGGGCGCAAAAAGCAGGAGAAATGGCTAACCACCTTCGGTGAGATGGACTTTGAAAATGTCGATATGACCAGTCTGGTGATTGTCGGCAATAAAACCACCTACTGTCAGGACGGCTTGATGATTACGCCGCGCGGCTATGTTTTATAACGATATTTCTAGCAGCAATGCGCCCGAAGCCAATATGGCCACAACGGCAAGCAAACCCACTCTGCACATTTTTGGCGGTACGTCAGATGCGCGCCATATTTGTCAGCGTCTTGATGAGGTGGGGCTGAGTTACAGCCTCTCGGTTGCAACCGATGCGGGGCGCGAACTGGCGGGAAATATCAACGGTGAAATTATCGTTGGGCGTATGGATGCCGCGCAGATGAGCGAATGGCTGCGAGCGCGCCGGGTTACGCAGGTTATTGATGCCTCACATCCTTACGCAGGCGTGTTAAGCGCCAATATCGCACACGCCTGCGCCACTCAGAACATTGCGCTGTTGCGCTATTTACGCCCTAGCGAAATTGATGCTTTAGAACATCCTTTGCTGCACAAAGTGGCGAGCGTGGAAGAGGCCTGCGTGGTTGCACATCGTTTAGGTGAGCGGGTGCTATTGACCACTGGGAGTAAACAGCTGGCTGACTTTGTGCGTTTGCTGGCGGGCAAAACCCTTTTTGCGCGCGTATTACCGACGCCGGACGTCCTGTTGCAGTGTCAGGATTTAGGGCTGGGCGTAGATAACGTGCTGGCGCTGAAGGGGCCGTTTAGCGCCGAGATGAATCAGGCAACTTATCAGCATTGTCAGGCTGACGTGGTGATCACCAAAGAGTCTGGTGCAGAAGGGGGATATCAGCAAAAAGTCGTCCCTTGTTTGGCGCTGAATATTCCCTGCATCGTGATTTATCGTCCTTCAGAACCTATGGCTGAAGGGCAGATTCGAGTGAGTTCTCTGGCTGAACTTGAACCCTATCTAGCCGGCTGGTTACAAAATAAAAAGAGCCAATACCTATGAAAAAAGCCATTTTAATTATCAGTTTTGGTACCAGCTATCACGAGACGCGAGCGAAAACCATTGATGCCTGCGAGCGTCGTTTAGCGGAATCCTGTCCCGATCGTGATGCGTTTCGCGCCTTCACGTCCGAGATGATTATTCGCAAGTTAGCGAAGCGAGATGGAATGCAAATCGATAACCCAAATCAGGCGCTGCAGCGTTTGGCTGAACAGGGTTATCAGGACGTTGTCATCCAGTCATTGCACATCATCAACGGCGATGAATATGAAAAGGTTGTGACTCAGGTTCGCGCTCATGCAGGGATGTTTAAACGGCTGCGTATCGGCGTGCCGTTACTGAGTAGCCATGACGATTTTGAGCAACTGATCGCGGCCATGAAGTCACAGATGCCAGCTTTAGCCGACGATGAGCGCGTGGTGTTTATGGGCCATGGCGCGACGCATCATGCCTTTGCCGCTTACGCCTGCCTCGATCATATGCTGATGATCCACCAGATCCCCGCGATGGTAGGAGCCGTAGAGAGCTATCCCGAGATTCACCATGTGGTGACGCGTTTACAGCAACAAAATGTGCGCCGTGTGCATTTGATGCCGCTAATGCTGGTGGCAGGCGATCACGCCATTAACGATATGGCCTCTGACGATGAAGATTCGTGGAAAACCCAGCTCGCTCAGGCCGGCATTGAAGCCACGCCGTGGCTGCAAGGGCTGGGCGAAAATCCACTTATCCAACAAATGTTTGTTGAGCACTTACACGATGTTTTACACCAAGCAGAGGAGGCGGCCTGATGAGCGATGTGAAAAAGGGAAAAGTGTGGGCGATTGCCACCGGCCCGGGCAGCAGCGATTTGATTACCGTTCGTGCCGCGCGGCAACTCGGTGAACTGGATGTGCTGTATGCCCCCGCGGGGCGCAAGGGAGGCGATAGTCTTGCGCTGTCTATCGTGCGTGAATTTTTATCTCCTACGCTCGATATCAAAGAGCGCCATTTCCCGATGAGCGCCGATCAAGGAGAAAAAAGCACCGCATGGGACGCCGTTGCGCAGGAGATGCAAACGGACGCAGAGCAAGGGCTTCAGGTCGGTTTTATTACGCTGGGTGACGCCATGCTGTTCAGCACATGGGTGTTTTTGCTGGAACGCCTACGCGGGTACGTGGATATCGAAATTATACCCGGCGTGACCTCGTTTGCCTGCATTGCCGCCCGCGCCCAGTTTCCTTTGGCGATGGAGCAGCAGTCTATGGCGGTGGTGGCCTGTACTGCACCTGAAGAGGAGCTTGAACAAGCGCTGCTTAACCATGAATGCGTGGTGATGATGAAAGTGTATGGCCGAGTTATTCAGATACGCGAAATGCTGCGTCGTCTGGGATTGCTCGACCATGCAATTTTGATGGCTGAAGCATCGCTGCCGAATGAGCAATGTTTCCATCATCTCGATGAGATCCACGAAGACACCAAGCTGCCGTACTTTTCGACGATTTTGGTGAATCGGGCAAGCTGAATTTTAATTTACCCCACCCCAGCCCTCCCCTTCGCAGGGGAGGGAGCCGTTCGGTGATCTGCTCCTCCCCCTGCGAAGGGGGAGGTTGGGAGGGGGTTATAAACGTAAATAAGGGGCATAAATGAAAAACCTCCAACAACTCCCGCTCTACGGCATGGCGCTGGCGGTTCTGCTGACGCTCGCGCCACAAGAAGCATTTGCTATGCATATCATGGAAGGCTTTTTACCGCCTTTCTGGGCCTTGGCATGGTGGCTGATGTTTTTGCCTTGTTTAGTGATTGGGGCAACGCGTCTTAAAGCCATCGTACGCGATGACAGCGATAAAAAAGTTCTGCTGGCGTTATGTGCGGCCTTCATTTTTGTGCTGTCGGCGCTAAAAATTCCTTCGGTAACAGGCAGCTGTTCGCATCCAACCGGCGTGGGTTTAGCCGTGATTTTGTTTGGCCCGTGGGTGGTTTCGGTGCTCGGCGCTATTGTTTTGCTATTCCAAGCCCTGTTCTTGGCGCACGGCGGTTTGACCACGCTAGGCGCGAATGGAATGTCGATGGCGGTTATTGGGCCGATGGCGGGCTACGTGGTATGGAAATTAGCGACTCGAGCAGGAATGCGACGTGATGTAGCGGTGTTCCTGTGCGCGGCATTAGCCGATTTAGTGACCTATTTTGTGACGTCGGTACAGTTGGGATTGGCTTTCCCCGATCCTCAACTAGGCGTTATGGCATCGGTAACCAAATTTATGGCCATTTTCTGCCTGACGCAGGTGCCTATCGCTATTGCTGAAGGGCTGCTAACCGTGCTGATTTATGACCAACTATGCAAGCGCCAACTGATTGCTGCAAGGAGCCTTTAAAATGAAAAAAACGCTGATTTTGATCTTTCTGGTGATTGCTTTGGCCGTTTTGCCTTTCTTCATTAATCACGGCGGCGAATATGGCGGTTCAGACGATCAGGCCGAAGGCGTGATTGCTCAAATGGCACCTAGCTATAAACCGTGGTTTGAGCCGCTGTATGAACCTGCAAGCGGTGAAATAGAAAGCCTGTTGTTCACGCTGCAAGGCTCCTTCGGTGCTGCGGTGATTTTCTATATCTTGGGTTATTACCGAGGGCGTCGCACCGTTCATGCTGGAGATTGATAAGCTTTCTTACGGCAGCCGCTGGAGCCAAAAAAAACCAGAGCATAAGTTTGCCTTGTATCTGGTTTTATTGCTGACCGCACTGTTGGGTTCCCCGTGGATCCAACTGTGCGTGCTGCTGTTTTGCGCTGGGCTCACCTGTTATTTATTGCGTGTGGGGGTACGGCGTTATCTCCGCTGGCTGGCGGTGCCGTTGGCATTTTTGTTCACTGGGCTACTGGGCGTGGTGCTGTCGTTCTCGTGGCAGGTGGATACGCTGTTGTATAGCGTTCACATCGGCCATTTGGCCTTGGGCGTTGAGCGCAATGGATTAATCACGGGGATGAATACGCTGTGTCGCAGCTTGGCGGCGTTATCGGCGACGTACCTCTTCGTTCTAACCACGCCTTTCAGCCAGTGGGTGCGCCTGCTCAAGCGCAGCCATCTTCCGCTGGTATTGATTGAACAAGTGCTGCTGACCTACCGCTTTATCTTCATTTTTATTGAGGAAGCCGCTGCTATTCATCGCGCTCAGTCACTGCGGTTTGGCTATGTTTCGTTGCGCACGGGCTACCGTTCGTTGTCGATGTTAGTCGGCATGCTGCTGGCGCGCGTGATGGAGCGTCATAAGCAGATGAGCATCGCGTTAGAAGTTAAATTGTACAACGGAGATTTTCATCTGTGAGCACTTCTGGACTCGCCACTCAGCATCTCAGTTTTCAGTATCAGGACGGGGAGAGCGTGCTGCACGATCTCTCGCTGGATTTTAATCGCGGTCAGGTAACCGGTTTATTAGGTGCCAACGGCTGTGGGAAATCTACGTTGTTTATGAATCTGCTGGGAATATTGCAGCCACATCAGGGCTGCGTGATGTGGCAGGGAGAAAAACTGAGCTACGACAAACGTAGCCTTCGCGCACTGCGCCAGCAGGTGGCGATGGTTTTCCAAGAGCCCGACCAGCAAATTTTTTATACCGATATTGACAGCGATATTGCCTTCAGCCTGCGTAATCTTGGCGTTGATGAAGACACCATTCGTCATCGCACCGAGCAGGCTCTAACGCTGGTGGACGCGCTCAGTTTTCGCCATAAACCGGTGCAGTATTTAAGTCACGGGCAGAAAAAACGCGTGGCGATTGCAGGCGCTTTGGTGATGAATGCGGATTATCTGCTGTTGGATGAACCGACCGCCGGACTTGACCCTTCAGGCCGTCAGCAGATGATTCATATTATTCAGAAGATTGTGGATCAGGGTAAACGCGTGGTGATCTCTAGCCACGATATTGATTTGATTTATGAAGTTTGCGATTACCTGTATGTTCTCGCGCAGGGAAAACTGCTGAGTGAGGGGCGCGAGAACGAGGTTTTCCTACAGCGCGAGATGTTACAACGTGCGGGATTAGTCCAACCATGGCTGGTGAAAATGCATCAGCAGCTGGGATTGCCGTTGTTTAAAACCGAGCATGAGCTGTTTGCTTTCAAGCCGGAATTCATGCCAGAACAGGTTAAATAGGAAGATATCATGGGTTTATCCATCATGGTGCAAGGCACCGCATCGGACGTAGGTAAAAGTGTTCTGGTTGCTGGGCTGTGTCGTATTTTCCATCAAGACGGCTATCGTGTAGCACCGTTCAAATCTCAAAATATGGCGCTGAATTCAGGGATTACCGCTGATGGCGGAGAGATGGGCCGAGCACAGATTTTTCAGGCCGAAGCGGCGGGCATCGAACCCGATGTGCGTATGAATCCGGTTTTGCTCAAGCCAACCAGCGACTGTCGTGCGCAGGTGGTGCTGATGGGAAAAGTGGCCGATCAGATGGACGCGGTGACCTATCACGAATTCAAACCACAACTGCTGGAGCAGATTGCTCAGGTCTATCACAGTCTTGCGGATGAAGTGGATATCATGGTGCTGGAAGGCGCGGGCAGCCCAGCGGAAATCAATCTGCGCGATCGCGATATTGTGAATATGGGGATGGCCGAGAAAGTGGATGTTCCCGTTATTCTGGTGGCCGATATCGACCGTGGCGGGGTGTTCGCCTCCATCTATGGCACCTTGGCCTTGCTGGAACCTGATGAACGGGCGCGGGTAAAAGGCGTCATTATTAATAAATTCCGCGGTGATGTGAGCTTATTAACCTCAGGTTTGCGCCAGATAGAAGAGCTGACTCACGTGCCTGTGATCGGTGTGATGCCGTGGATCGATGTGCAGTTGGAAGATGAAGACGGCGTTGCGCTGCAAAAAGGCAAGTATCGCCAGCAAAGTGAGAACGTATTGGATATCGCGGTGATCCAAACGCCGTATATTTCAAACTTCACCGATTTTAATGCGCTCAATGCACAGTCGGATGTGCGGCTGCGCTATGTCACGCATCGTGATGAACTGGGCGCACCCGATTTGTTGATTTTACCCGGTAGTAAAAACACCTTAAGCGATCTCAGCTATTTACACGATAGCGGCCTGACACATCAAATCTTGCTTGCGCATCAGCAAGGCACGCCGGTGCTAGGCATCTGTGGTGGTTTTCAGATGTTAGGACGGCATATTGTTGATGGCGTGGAATCCGGCGTTGACCAGATGGCAGGGCTTGGGCTGTTGGATTGTGAAACTAAATTTTCGCACCAAAAAATGACTACCCGTGTCATTGGAAAGGTTCAGCCTGTGTTAAGCGGTATTTTTGCTGCCTGCCAAGACCATGCGTTAGCGGGCTATGAAATTCATATGGGGCACACCGAGCTCGGTGAGCAGGCGTCACCATTGACGTTATTGCAGCAACGTAACGGCGAAGAAATCAATCAATGTGAAGGTGCGATTAGCCCCGATGGTTCAGTAGCTGGTACTTACATTCACGGCATTTTTGATTCAGACGACTTCACGCGTAGTTTGTTGAACGCGCTGCGAGAACGCAAAGGTTTAGCGCCGCTCGTGGGAGAAGCGTTCCAGTATCAGACTTTTAGGGATCAACAGTTTGATCTGCTGGCCGCGGCAATGCGCCAGAATATTGATATCGACGCTGTGTATCGCCTTATGCGTGAACACGTTGCTGAACAGGTGGGCCAATGATGATTTTGATTACCGGCGGGGCGCGCAGTGGGAAAAGCACGCTGGCGGAAAAACTGGCCGCTCAACGCGGCGAAAGGGTGCTATATATCGCGACTTCGGTGATAACCGATGACGAGATGGCTCAGCGGGTTGAGATCCATAGGCAAACGCGTCCGGTACAGTGGATAACACACGAAGGCTATCGCGATCTTGACGCCGTTGTGAGCGAGAAAGGCGAAGGCTGTAACGCCATTATGCTTGAGTGCATCACGACGATGATCACCAATTTGCTGTTTGAACAGGCGGGCAACGTGGCCGCTGAAGAGATGGATTTCACCGCACTTGAGCAAGGCATACACCAGCAAATCGATGCGTTGATATTGGCATGTAGCCAAAGTGATATTCCCATTTATATCGTTACCAACGAACTTGGGATGGGCATTGTGCCGGATAACCTGCTTGCGCGACGTTTTAGGGATATTGCTGGGCGCGTCAATCAACGGCTGGCTGCCCAGGCGCAGCAGGTTTACCTCGTCATATCAGGGATTGAAGTAAAAATAAAAGGCTGATATCTCCGGTCGTTTACATTTCAACAGAGACAACCATGCAAACATTAGAACAAATCATTGCTCAGATTAAACCATTGAACCAAGACGCGATGCGTAAAGCCCAGATAAAACTCGATGGTCTGTTAAAGCCAACAGGCAGCTTGGGGCGTCTGGAGCAGTTAGCCGTGCAGCTAGCCGGTATTTTCGGTGAAGATGCGGTGAATGTAGAGCAGAAGAAAATTATTGTGATGGCGGCAGATCATGGCGTTTTTGAAGAGGGCGTGGCGGTTTCTCCACGCTCGGTAACGGCGATTCAAGCCCAGAATATGGTGCATGGCGTGACGGGCGTTTGCGTATTGGCAAAACATGCCGGTGCCGAGGTGGTGATTGTTGATGCGGGCATTGACTGCGATCCGATCCCTGGCGCGGTTGATATGCGTATGGGGCGAGGGTGTGGAAACATTGCCCAAACTGCCGCGATGAGCCGTGAGCAGGCAGAAACTCTATTAGTTAAATCGGCAATGTTGGCGATGCAACAGGCAGAGAGTGGCGTGCGCTTGCTCGGTGTCGGCGAATTGGGAATAGCGAATACCACTCCAGCCGCCGCGATTGTTAGCGTGATGACGAATAACGACCCGGAACGCGTTGTCGGTATTGGAGCTAATTTCCCGAGCGACCAACTTCAGCACAAAGTTAGCGTGGTGCGTCGTGCCATTGCCTACAATCAGCCAAACGCAGACGATGGAATTGATGTGTTAGCTAAAGTTGGAGGCTTCGATTTGGCGGGTATGACAGGGCTGATGTTAGGTGCTGCGGCAGCGGGGCTTCCGGTGGTACTCGATGGCTTCCTCTCCTACGCTTCGGCGCTGGTTGCTTGCCAGATTGCACCGCAGGTTCACGATTATCTGATCCCTTCTCACTTTTCTGCAGAAAAAGGCGCTCGTATTGCGTTAGAGCAGCTGAAACTTGAACCTTATCTTCAGCTAGAAATGCGTTTGGGCGAAGGCAGCGGCGCCGCTGTTGCCATGCATATCGTAGACGCCGCATGTGCGGCCTATAACGAGATTGGCAGCTTGGCGGATAGCAACATAGTTCTTCCTGCTTAACGCTCCTTTCAGCATTCACTTTCCCCTGTATCCCTCTGGTACAGGGGCTCTGCCGCACTTTCCCTTCGTAAATTTCTTACCGCTCCATCATCATTTCACAACATTGTTTTTGTTATAACATCTCAAATCCTGAGAGATATATTTCAATAAAATAATAATCATGCTACTAGCGCGAATAGGCCTAATTGGCAGGAAAATCAATGTATTTTTCGGGAAGTGAAAAAACTATTTGCAGAATTATGAACGTTTATTAAAAACAATAAAATTTATTATTTGGTATTAATCCTATTGCCACATATGTATTTCATCTCCCATTGTTGAATTTATGTTTAATTATTGTTTTTGATTTGATCAAAAACGGTGGTTTTTAGCTTTAAACACCGGATTTTTACACTTTATAAAATTTAACTTTTTATAATATCTTTCTTTAAAAGATTATATATCGCAACTTTTGAATGTGCGACAAAGTAGCTCGCATAAGTCATAGGAATTATCCTATTTAGGTGAAACTGTCGTATTAACCTATTAGTGTAAATTTTTGTTTTTTTATGACAATGTCGGAATTATTATTTCCGGAGCCAGATATGAGTACGGATTACACAATTTTTATCTGGGAAGTGAAATTTTTAACTGGTGTTATGGCTTAATCTCCTGTTTGCATAAGATAAATTAATAAATATATTTATCTGAAAACCACAAAATAAAATTTCACAGGGAATAAATACATTATGGATATTTTCGCCTTTACTGGCGAAGGATCTCTTATTATCTAAATTATGGAAACAAAAATGAAAATGAATAAATTAGCTGTGGCATTGGTTATGACTATGGGTATTGCGTCTGCGGCGGCTAATGCAGCAGGCACAGTAGGCGGCAACGGTGTTATTAAATTCAACGGTTCTATTGTTGATGCTGCATGTTCAATTGCGCCTAATAACAGCGATCAGACTATCGATCTGGGTTCTATTGCAATTAAGGCCTTGAAAGACGGTGCTAAATCAACTCCATCTGATTTCCACATCAAGCTGACTGGTTGTGACGTAAGCGGCGGTGCTGCACCTAAAGCTTCTATTACTTTCAACGGTACTAGCGCTAAGGGTTCAAGCAACCTGTTAGGTATTGTCAGCAGCACAGCATCAGGCGTGGGTGTTGGTATTACCGATGCTAACGGTAAAGACTTCGAACTGGGTAAAGAAACTGAAGTTAAGACCTTGATTCAAGGCGATAACTCACTTGACTTTGCTGCTTACGTGCAGGCAACAGGTGCTTCAGGTTCTGCTATCACCGCAGGTGATTTCACCAGCCAGACTGACTTCGTGATTACTTACAACTAATTGTTCTTGAATGATTGGAACTGTAACCGCACTGAGAATGCTGAGTGCTTGATTACAGGAAAGATTATTTAAAAATTATGTTGTGGTCATGGATGAGGGCGTTGATGACAACGCCCTTATTTCCAGAGAGTGGTTTAGCAGGAGAGATAGCATGGTGGTCCGTACGCTCTGTGCCTTTATGGCTTTAGTTGTAACAACGGCGGGAGCTATGGATGTTCAGCAAGGGCGCGTCAGAATGGGTGGCACCTTAGTGGCAACCGCATGCAGCATATCTTCTGGATCATTAGAGCAGGTTATTGATTTGGGTACTCTGCCCGTTAGCGAGCTTGCACGTACTGGGCAAGGTCCTGAAAAAGCATTTGTCATCAAATTGGAAAACTGTGAACTGACTTCTCAGGATAATTTGCGTCCTGACTTTAAAAGTGTGCATCTCACGTTTGATGGGGTGAGAGATGATACTGCCAATTTACTCAGTATTCATGGAGAGGCCAGCGGGATTGGTCTGATACTAAAAGATGAGGCTGGCAATACTATTGTGCCGGGGAAAGCCTTACCGGATATTCCGCTAAATGTGGGGTCGATGGATTTGAATTATAAGCTGGCGATTCAGCGAAATAAGCACGAATTACGCGCTGGGAGTTACAGCGTTATTGTGAAGTTCAAAGTGGAATATTTATAAAAAAAGATTTTATAGAAAAATAATTACTCTCCTCATCGTTACCTCATATTGGGTAAGGGGAGTTTGCGCATAAAAACGAATTTCAGGCAGATTTTTATCTTCATGTTATGCGCACATTTGGTGAATGGTTTTCTGTAAGAACTGTTTTTGTTTGGTACATCTGGGCTAGAAAATAATAGAGACGGTAATGTCTACATTCCATATCAATAAAATCAGTTTGGCCATGGCGTTTGCATTGGCTAGCACCAGTATGTCCAGCAAGGCCGTGGAATTTAATACGGATATGCTAGATACCGCAGATAAGGCAAATATCGACTTTTCTCGTTTCTCAAAAGCCAACTATATCTTGCCTGGTCTGTATCAGTTAGCGCTGAGAGTAAATGATCAAAACGTGGGTGAGTATCCCTTTAATTACTACCCGCGTGATAACGAGGCAGACAGCAGCGAAGCCTGCGTTTCACCGCAAATAGTCAGTGAATTGGGATTGAAACCTGCCGCCTTAAATAAAGTGACCTACTGGCATCAAGGGGAGTGTGCGGATTTCAGTCAGTTGGATGGCACAACGGTTCGTGGCGATTTATCGAACTCAAGTTTGCAGCTTTCTGTTCCACAGGCATGGATCGAGTACAGCGATCCGAACTGGGTTCCATCGTCACGTTGGGATGAAGGCATCCCCGGTTTGCTGCTGGACTACAACCTGAATGCCTCGATGAGTCGCCCTAATGAAGGTAGCAATAGCCAAAATGCCAGCATAAGCGGAACCGTGGGGGCTAACGCAGGTGCTTGGCGTTTGCGTGGTGACTATCAGGGCAGCTATAGCCGTGCTTCAGGCTCATCACAGAGCAGCCAGCACAATATGGATTGGAGCCGCGTTTATATGTATCGCGCGCTGCCAGCGCTACGTTCAACGCTATCGGTGGGGGAGAACTATCTCTCATCCAGTATTTTCGACTCTTGGCGCTATACCGGGATGTCTTTAAGCAGCGATGACCGAATGCTGCCTCCTGCGTTGCGTGGCTATGCACCGGAGGTTTCGGGGATTGCTAAAACGAACGCCAAGGTTGTGGTGACTCAGCAAGGACGTGTGCTGTACGAAACCACGGTGCCATCGGGTCCATTTCGTATTCAAGATTTGAGTAGCGCAGTGACCGGCAAGCTTGACGTAAAGGTTGAGGAGCAGGATGGGACGGTTCAAACATTTCAGGTTGATACCGCGACGATCCCTTATCTGACCCGCCCCGGAATGGTGCGCTATAAGTTTGCGATGGGGCGTCCGTCAACCTACGAACATCATATACAAGGCCCAACTTTTGCAACCGGTGAGTTTTCATGGGGGATTGCCAATAGTTGGTCTTTGTATGGCGGTAGCATTCTTGCAGGTGATTACAACTCGGCGTCGATGGGTATTGGGCGCGACTTGTTCTTGCTCGGTGCTGTTTCTGCTGACGTAACGCAGTCTTTTGCTCGCTTACCCGGAGAAGAGAAACGTCAAGGGAAGTCATGGCGTCTGAGCTATTCCAAACGTTTTGATGAGTACGATAGTGAAGTGACCTTTGCGGGCTATCGCTTCTCCGAGCGTGACTATATGTCGATGGGCGAATTCTTGGATGCGCGCTATCACGAGGAAAACTCAGGCCACGATAAAGAGCTTTATACCATCACGGCGAACAAAAACTTCTCCGAAGTGGGACTGAGTTTTTACTTCAGCTATAGCCATCAGACTTATTGGGATCAGCCAACGGATGACCGGTATAGCCTGTCTGGAAGCACGTATGTGAGCCTATTTTCACTGAAAAATGTGTCTCTCAACGTTTCAGCCACGCGCAGCAAGATTAACGAACGCAACGATGATGCGGTGTTTGTGAGCCTATCTATTCCGATGGGGAACTCCGCATCAATAGGCTATGACGGCCAGTACAGCAACAATCGATATAGCCAGAACGTGAGCTATTACGACCGTGTTGATAACAACAATAACTACCGAGTTTCAACTGGGGTAAGCAGCGGCGGCGATGAGAGCACCCGTACACAATTTAATGGTTATTACAGTCATCGCGGCGATTTCGCTGATATGAGCGCCAACGCCGCCTATTCGCAGGGCAACTATAGCTCGGCGGGGATGACGATGCAGGGTGGCGCTACGATTACGGCGAAAGGTGCGGCGTTACATTCGGGCGGGATCAGCGGAGGTACGCGTTTGATGGTAGATACCGAAGGCGTTGGTGGCGTTCCGATTAACGGTGGCCGCGTGCATACCAACGGTTACGGCATTGGGGTGATTACGGATATGAACAGCTATTACCGTAATTCAACCAGCATTGATTTAACCAAGATGGCCGACGACGTGGATTCTAGCCGCTCAGTAGTGGACTCAGCGCTGACTGACGGGGCAATTGGTTACCGTAAATTTGGCGTAATCAAAGGTGCGAAAGCGCTGGCGGTACTGGCACTGGCAGATGGGAGCCACCCACCGTTTGGCGCCAGCATAAGAAATAGTGAAGGCAAGGAATTGGCGATCGTAGGTGATGGCGGCATAGCTTGGTTAACCGGCCTACAGGGCGGGGAGTCACTCGACGTGTTATGGGATGGCGCAGCACAGTGCGCGATATCCATTCCTAAAACCTTGCGAGATCAGGAGCAACTGCTTTTGCCGTGCCATGCGGTAGCGCAAAGCCAAACATCCACGGTAGCGAAAGATAGCGCTGCTTTAGAATCGACAGATAACATCCATGAAGAGCAATAACATTATGAAATTAAAACAAACTTTATCATTAGGCTTCGTCTTGTTACTGGCTGCTCAGGCAGCTGATGCAGCCATTGCTCTCGATCGTACTCGCGCTATTTTTGACGGTAGCCAAAAATCGATCAGTCTGAATATTCGCAACGATAATACTCAGTTGCCTTATTTGGCACAGTCATGGTTGGAAGATAGCAATGGCCAGAAGATCACCGACCCGCTGGTGGTTGTGCCGCCTGTTCAACGCGTTGAACCTGGTGCTAAGAGCCAGATCCGAATCAATGCTATGGCTGGGGTTGCCAAACTTCCACAGGATCGCGAGTCCGTATTCTATTTCAACGTACGCGAAATCCCGCCGCGTAGTACTAAACAAAACGTGATGCAGATTGCGTTGCAAACCAAGATCAAACTGTTTTATCGACCAGCGCCGATCGCGATCGATTCAGATGTGATTTGGCAGGAAAAAGTGGTGCTGACGAAAGTCGGTGATGGATATCAGATTCACAACCCAACGCCTTATTACCTCACCGTGATTGGTATATCTGGACAGGCGAAGTCGGATTCAGCAAATGATTTTCGTCCTGTGATGGTACCGCCAAAATCGACTCTTAAGGCGGTTTCCCCAGTTTATGCCACGCCATATGTCACCTATATCAACGATTTTGGCGGTCGCCCTGAACTGAAATTTACCTGTAATGGTAGCGAGTGCCGTGCCGTTGCCAACCAAGGCTAGTGGTGAATGCTATGCGTACTTCATGTCTAAAGTTTGCTCGCACAACGCTGTGGCTCTTCCTGTTTTCAGGGAGTATCACCGCGGTGGATCTGCGATTGGCTAATGCAGAAGACATTGATGGTTGGGATGTTTTTGGTATGCATGGCGAGCTCCTAGTACAGGGCGCATTAACGGAACCGACCTGCGTACTGGAAATGGAATCGAAAGAACAATCGGTGAATTTAGGAACGATTTCTCGTGTGAGTTTGAATCGTGTGGGAAATCGAACCGATCCCGTAGCGGTGCATATCCGACTGAAGGACTGCGGCGTAGTGGGGAACTCACCGCGAGACAATATGCACGGCGGCAATATCACCTATCTTCCCGGACAGTTGGTTTCCTATATCACCGTGAATGGTGTGGAGAGTGACAATAATAAATATCTGATGAAGATATTTGGCTCAGCACGAGGGGTTGGTTTGCGATTGGAAGATGACAAACATCGTCAGTTGATCCCCGGTGAACATAGCGAACCGTTGATCATGTCTCAAGGAAATATGGATTTAGTGATGCATGCCATGCTGGAGCGAATTCCTGAAGAACTGATCGAAGGTGAATTTCATACCACGGTTAATTTAAATATTTCGTACCAGTAAAGCATTTTAATCAGAAATATGCGCTCGTAGTTATGCTGAGGAAAATAAATATGAAGTTTTTAGCCTTGCTATGTTTAGCGCTATTTTCAAGCACTTCATGGGCAACGATAGATATTAACTTTCATGGTGAAGTCGTCAGTGAACCTTGTGAGGTTGACATAAACTCTGATGGACAGAGTGTTGATTTTGGTGTTACTGCGATTAAGACATTTTATTTAGCAGGTCGCTCTGACTCTAAACCTTTCAGCATTGGTCTTAAAAATTGTGACGTTTCAATTTCGAAAACGGTGCTGGTGTCTTTTATTGGCGCAGAAGATGGCGATCAAAAAGGATATCTTTCTTTAAAAAGTGCTCAAGTTAAAGGTTTAGCAATCGGCATAGAGTCAATATCTGGTGATGTTCAAAACCCATCCACGCTTATCCCTCTGAATACGGGGTCGGCTAAGTACAGCCTGACTCAAGGCGCCAACTCCTTTAAGTTTGCTGCATTTTTACAGGCCTCACCAAAAAGTATTGCCGACCACAGCATTACAGAAGGGGACTTTAATACTACGGTAGAATTTCATCTTGAATATCCCTAGTCGATATATTTATCGAAAGGTTTTTCCAATCGATATAGCGTAAAGCGTTATTAAGAGTAAAGAATGCAAGTGATTAACCGAAAAGCCATTTCAGTCATGCTGCTAATTTACTTAGCATTGGCGATGCACGTCTTTATTCCAAGTATGGGCGGAAGCGGATTGCGAGTGCCGGGAAATATTGTTGCTTGGGTGTTTATTGCGCTATCTGTTCTTGCCTATTGGCTGCTTAATCGCCATCAATCCATTATTACGACAACCACATCTAATTTAATTGTTATCGGCATTTTATTGCTGTTACTTCCTCTATTTTATACATCAGAAAAATGGCTGAAAGAGGCTCTTCTGCAAATGGCTGGTGTAGTGGCAGGGCTAATTTTTTATTTCACCTTATTGCAATGCCGCTTTAGCTCTCGCTGGCGCATCTTGCTGCTTAATTTCTTGCTGTTTGCGACGTTGGTGCAGAGCGTCATCGGGTTTATTCAGCTCACTCTGCTGCCTCCACTCTCAGGTTTGATGGCGCTGGGTGATGAGGGCGTTAGGCCAACTGGCGTGTTTCGTCAGGTCAATGTGATGGCTTCGTTTATGGCCACGGGGCTGGCCTGCTCGTTGCATCTGCTTTATTTGCCCCAACCGCTGAACATAAGAAGCAAAGTAAGTTCAGTTGTTCATCGTCTAATACATCTATAGCAGTTGGCTGCGTTGGTTTTGTTGCCCGCGATGCTCGTTTTGCTTCAGTCGCGTGCCGGCTATATCGGTGCGATAGCCGTTGTGCTGATTAACTTTTTATTACGCGTAAGGAATCAGCCACGTCGGACGACTGCATTTGTCGGCTTAATCATCAGCGGTATTTTGCTTGGTTATACGCTGTTAGTCGGCGCTGAGCTGGTTATCCCCGTCTCTCATGATGGCTCAAATCTGGAACGTTGGAAAATCTTACAGATTACTCTGGCGATGATTATGAACCATCCGATTCTTGGGTGGGGGTATGGCAGTTTCGAGTACAGCTTTGCCCATTTTGCCCTTGGCATGACGCCACCGATAACCGGAATGGGCGTTATTACCCACCCACATAACGAGCTGTTGTTTGGCTGGGTTGAGGGCGGTGTTGCTGCACTGGCTGGATATATTTTTCTGGCTACCGCCTATTTTCGCTTAATGGTATTGGCTTGGCGGCGAACGGATAAAAGCCTATTTACGCTATGGCTTCTGATGTTGCCTTTCGCGGTGCATACCCAGTTGGAATATCCGTTTTATATGTCCACAGGGCACTGGCTGATTTTCTTACTGTTGCTGAGCCTAACGGATTCGGCGCTTTCTAAGCCGCGTGTGGTAACGAAACCCAAGATTGCGGGGACCATTCGAGCCGTATCCCTAGCCGGGGCGTGTGGTGGTCTGGGAATCATGCTTTCAACATTACAAACCCAAGTGCTGTTGACTAAAGCGGAACAGCTACAGCTAAGACAGGTAAATATTGATTTCCCTCGATTAGAGCAACAGTTTTGGCAGCCTTGGATATTTCAAGAACGCATTGAATATGATCGTCAGGTGAACCAGCTTTTGCAATATAACGTCAGCCGTGACCCTAAAATATTACAGAGCTATATCACGTGGTCGCAGCAATATCTTTCACACCATGTTGATAAAAATGTATATGCCTATCGTATTGCCATATTGAGTTTTAGCAATAAAGCAGATGAGGCAGAAAAACAGCGCCATGAGGCTAGCCTAATATTTTCTCATGATCCCCGTTTTCAAAACTCGATAGCCATTACGTCAAGGGAGGTGGAATGACTATGTTTGACCATCAGTCGCCAGCAGGAATTAAACTTCAGCCTATCGTTGAATTGAAAACAGGCTCGATTATTGGGTATGAAGTGCTTAGCTATTTTACCGAGGATGTCGATTCTGAATATTATTTTCAGCATGCGCCAGAAAATATATTAATTTCGATTTTCAACCAACAGGTTAAACAGGTGGCGAGTAACCCTGCGGGATACCATTATTTTGTAAATTTATCTGTTCGCGATCTGTTGGGCTCGGAGTTAGAAAATAAAATTCAGATATCTCCAGAACAAAAATTAGTAATTGAACTACAGGACCCAGAGAATTTAGTTGGGCTGAATGATGTAGACAAAGCACAGTTAGTCAATAATCTTGAGCGATTGCGTGAACGTCATATAGCCGTTTGGCTAGACGATCTTGATGAACCATTATTATCTACGGTGTGTGAGCTTAATTTTTGCTTTGATGGTATCAAAATTGATAAGTACGCTTTTTGGCGTACTCAGTTTTCACCACTCGAGCTCAAGCAACTAGTTAAAAGGTGTTATCAAATAACATCTAACGTATTAATTGAAGGTATTGAAACTTTACAGCATAGGGATATTGCTGCTCGCTCAGGTGCTAGCCATTTACAAGGCTATCTTTGGCCAGAAACAATAATCCAATAATAAGCTTCCGGGTGACAAGATGATTAGAGTTTTGATTGATGATGATAATGCCTTTTACCGTGAAGGACTGTGGCATTTTATAAAGAAAAACTTTGCTTCAAGTGATTATGGAACG
Organism: Hafnia alvei; assembly: GCF_034424155.1. Lineage (NCBI taxonomy): Bacteria > Pseudomonadati > Pseudomonadota > Gammaproteobacteria > Enterobacterales > Hafniaceae > Hafnia > Hafnia alvei. Next base: position 1,043,153 of record NZ_CP139992.1, read on the forward strand.
CTTGAACTACTCGAAACCAGTCAAGAGAACTTGGTTGCTTCCGATATTGTAGTAAAGATATTCCAAAATGGTGGTGCTCAAGTTTGTCACCATGAGTTATTACATCGAAAGGCAAATTCGTTGTTGGTTGGTGTATGCAGTGAAGCAGCGCAGCCACCGTTGTCACGGCTACCTGATTGTTTGAAAAATGTGCTGTTTATCAGCCGCAAAGAGACTTTGAATTCGTTGAGTCTCAAGCTGTTACAGGCCTGGAAGCATGCACAACTTGGGGAAGAAAGAGTACGCAACTGCCAAGAATGCCAAGCGCTTTATTTTTCTCCTCAGGAAGAGAAGGTGGTGCGCTATATATGCCTAGGTTTTAGCGTTGAACGCATTGCATGGATACTTTCATTAAATATTAAAACCATCAGCAGTCACAAACGCTCTGTTATGCATAAATTTAATTTGAATAGCGATGCCGAGCTTTTGGCTTTGATGAAACTTTATGAAGAGAGACTCACTTATGTCTCTGGCCGTCGCCGCCTTTTTTATTTAAACACGCCGGCGATTGAGTTGAATAATAAACGTCGTTTGCAAGAGGAATTAATTCATACTGTCGCGCTTTAATGGAATTGAGTTTGGACCCTCATCTCTCGATGAGAGAAGTATCCGCCAGGGACGGTAGAATTGCCGCACATGCGGTAGCAACAACAAAGACACATAACGTTCAACGATAACGAGTCAATGGAGTTGGAAATGGATAAATTAACGAAGAAAGAAAGAATCTACATGAATTTGGGTAAAATATGTTCAATTAGAATGGGGGAAACTCGCAGTACAGACCCTTATCTACCTGAATCATGTTGGCCAAAAACCAGAGAGGTTGCAGAAGAAAGTGGTGAAAGCATTTATGTTACACGTCACTGGCTATTGCAGCTTGTCGGTGAAGGCAAGGTAAATTGCTATCAAGGAGGAGCTGGTCGTAGCAATTCTCTACGCTGGTGTATTCCAACCCGCTAATTTAGAGCTAGACCCCATCGTTGATTATTAACTTTTGCACTTATTCCTTTAGCGGGTAGACTGTCGCATTTCCATTTCTCCGAACATATTTATGTACGGAGTATTTTTGCGGCATTTTGCAATGGAAAAATCCTAATAATCAGCAGATGAATTTAATATATGTTTTAATAATAGCGCAGATGAGGGAAACCTCGTCTGCGTTTCTACTTATTAATCTAAAAATATCACTTAGGAAAATAGGATATTAGGATTTTTCTAAATGAAGTTAATAGTAATTGACTTTAACGATCGTCGTTGCCACGAAAGGCCCTGCTTTGATCGTTTGTCCTGGTATCACTGAAATACTGGCTTTGTAGTTTTTACTCAACTCAGTAATACCTTTCATACTGCCGAAGTTAGTATATTTATTGAACTCGACGGCTTTGCTATCTTGATCCGTGAAACTGAGTTTTACGCCGTTATTTAAATTAATATGTGTGCTATCTAGCAGGGTTTCAGTTGTTGAGAACTCAGAGGTTAAGGAGAAGTCTTCTAGACATCCGCCTTCCTTCACTGCTTTTACGCTGAATTCTTTTGAGAGTACGCCACCGCTGCTGAGCGTTGTTCGGTCAATATCACCAAAATCGAGATTCTGATTTTCTGGATAGAGTTTTATTTGCGCGCCGCAGCTTAAAAAACGTGTTCCGGTTAAACCTGAGAGTGAATACTTAAGGTTTTTTGCATCTGGGCGAAAATTGATCCCACTTGAGCCATCGAGCTGAAAGACAACAAACTCATCGGCTCCTTGATAGTGACCTGACGCTGGCGGTTTTCCATCAACACGAATATAGAGGCGAAAGGTAACGGTAACGACTTTAAACGTTGGTGTACCTGACCCTTTTTTATAGACTGGGCCGCCGCCAGGCACCTGCAATCCTTGGCCATTTTGTTCAAGATCTTTTCCTTCGTAGGTTACGCCTAGCTTTAATCCTTGACCTAAAGATTTTGATTTAGGATTAAAATAGAAGGTCACGAAGTCTTGAAAGTTACTTTTCGTGTTGTTATCGCAATAAGCCGTCACAGTGATGGGATTAGACTCCCATACTTTGGTTTTATCGGGAACGTTAGCGGGGATAGCTAATTCGCCAATATCGATAGCCGGCTTGTCAACAACGCCGGTGCCGTTTTCAACGCAGTCAAAAGCAGAAGCATGAAACGATGCGAACAATAATCCCGCGAGTGGTAGCAGGCGTTTTGCATCAAGTTTTGAAAATAAAGCGTGTTTCATTTATCACCTGTTAGAGATAGCGTGTAATCAGCGTGGATGTGGCTTTGAATTCGCCTTCTTTTAATTCCACCGCATCAGATATTTTTATTGGCACCGCGCGTAGTTGAATAGTCTGCGTTTTCTGAATGGTAAAGAACGTATTCAGATCGATATTTTTGCCTGTCGCATCGTCTGAGAGGGCAATGGCCAGATTATCGAGGGTTGTGGTCAGGTAGTTGCTTTTACCTGATGATGTGCCCTGAAATTCTAGCTGCACGGTTGCTCCCGTGGTAATGCTGCATACAATATCGACAGGAGTTACGCTGGCGAAAGCAACGCCGTCAATTTTTTTCAGTGCGATGCGTTTGAAGTCCACATCGAGATTATTGTTTTGGTTAATTTTACAGGCGGCGGGTTCAAATATATTACCGCGAATGTATAGGGTGCTTTTGGAGTCATCTTTTGCCTGACCGCCACTCACCGGGGCTAAAGCTGCAAATGCAGAGCCATTAATCGAGAGCAAAACTCCCAGAAGAAATAATTTTACGTCGCAAAGGCGTATTTTCATTTTATTAACTCGTTACCACATAAAACGGGATTTATCTCCTGCGCTTAGCTCTGCTCAAATGACGTTGGGAGATATATTGAGCGCAGTAAGGGTAACGTATTCATATGCCAGTAAAAACTAACTTTATGGCGTGAAATAAAATGCGAGGTAATTTATCGTATGGATGATCTGATATTTATTTTGCGACCAAATAGCCTGATTTGTTCTTACAAAATAGCATAAAAACCTATTAAAGCACTCCGATGCCTAAGTTTCTCTCTTTTGGAAATATTTTCATTTAAAAACAGTTCGTTATGATCATTTGTGCTGATCTGTCGTGATTTAAATATGACAAGCCAAGCTAGTTAGGAGTGAGGCCATGAGCGGCTGAAGCTTAGCCAGCTTGCTAATGTTGGCGAGATAAACTTACTTTTGTGGTAGCAGAGTGTGAATTTCCGCATAAACCGCTGCTCGGTATGTAATTGCACAAAATGCCCCGTATAAAATGAACTATGTAGCATGCGCTTTGAAATAAAAGTGATGCCTAAGTGATGAGCGACGCAAGAAAGAATGGCGTCAAAAGCGTTCAGTGAAAGAGCGATTTGTGGATTGCTTAAATGTAGTGCCAATTGATTATCAAAAAAGGCACGGCTGCTGGAGCCTTGCTCGCGTAGCAGCCAGCGCTCTTGACTCAGTACCTGATATGAAACCGTTTCTTGCTTGGCGAGCGGATGATTTTTACCGGCGATAATGACCATTTCATCTTCTAACCACGGCTCGCAAATAAGGTTGGGTTCGCTAGCGGGTCCTTCCAGTAACGCCACATCAATTTCAAAATGGCTGACCATAGTGCTGATTTTTTGCGTGTTGGCGATAGTGCATTGTGGCAACCACCCTTGATGTTCTTTAAACCCCTTCAGCATGTCAGGCAGAAGATAGCTGCCGATAGTCTTAGTACATCCCACCTTGAGCTGGGTATCTTGGCTATTCTCTCCGAATAATTGTTCAACCCCCTGCATTCGAGACAAAAGTTCGTCGGCGACAGGCAGTAACTTTTGCCCTTCATGATTGATATATAAGCGTGCATGTTGACGATCAAAGAGCCGTACTCCTAGCTGACTCTCTAATTCAGCCAATGTCTGTGAAATGGCTCCTTTTGTCATAAACAGAGTTTCTGCGGCGAGCGTCATGCTGCCGCTGCGGACGATGGCGACAAAGACGGAAAGTTGTTTGAAGGTAATATTCATCGTTTAGTTTCTCTAAACCTAATGTAAAAAATAACTCGATTTTTTAAATGATAGCGGATGGCTATAGTTTTTACCGCAGAAGAATGAAAAAAATCGAGGTGATGACATGTTGAGATACCTACATCATAAGGTTCGCGGATTACCAACTCCCGTAGCGGGTTTAGCGCTGGGGATCGCTAGTTTGGGATGGTGTTTAGAGAATGCTTTGCCGCTTCACGGTGTGGGACAAAACGTGGGCGCATTGATTGCTGGGCTACTGCTTGCCATTCTCGCTATTCGTTTTATTTTTCATCCCGATACGCTGACTCAAGATCTTAAACATCCGGTGGTGGGAAGCATTGTTCCTACCTTTGCAATGGCTGCAATGGTGGTTTCTAAGGCGCTGGGTAACTTTATGCCGACGGCGGGCCAGATGCTTTGGCTGGGGGCTGTTATTGTTCATCTGGTCTCGCTGTCGCTTTTTATTTATCACCGTGCGAAAGAACCTAAGCTGCATCATCTAGTTCCTAGCTGGTTTGTGCCGCCAGTGGGCATTATTGTGGCAGATGTGACTTGCCCAAGTGAGGCCTACACTGAGTTTGCACTGATTTTATTGGCAATTGGGATGGTGAGTTATGTGCTGATGCTGCCAATGATGATCTACCGCTTCATGTTTCGCGATGAAGTGCCTGATGCAGCAAAACCAACGATTGCCATTATGGCGGCACCGGCCAGTTTGTCATTAGCGGGCTATCTGAGCGTTGTCAAAGAGCCTTCAATGCTGATTTGTGCGGTGTTGCTTGGTATCGCACTGTTGATGACCATGGTTATTTATTGTGCTTTCTTCCGCCTAATGCGCTTGCCGTTTAGCCCAGGCTACGCTGCTTTTACGTTCCCTATGGCGATTGGCGCTACCGCACTTTATAAAATGGCAAACCTCGTGGGCAGCTACCCGCAAGCGGTGGAGTATGCGCGACAACTGCATATGATGGCGACAGTAGAAGCAGTGATTGCGACGTTAGTTATTGGCTATGTCTCTGTAAGGTTTATTCATAACTATCTGCTACCGCAGAGATTGAATGTTCATCAAGGCATGGTGAAATAAATGAGTTTAAGGAAAAACGTAATGAAAACTTACGATCAGGCTTTTTGGGTTCCTGCTGCTGCTTTAGTGCTCTTTATTGTTTGTTTTATTTGGGCGCTGTTTTTATAAATCCCACGAATAAAAATATATAGGCAGATTCATAAGTAAGGCTCCAGCCACTGAGTGACTGGAGCCTTGCTTATGATGGGCACGGAGTGCCGGATATTGACCGCGCAAGATAATGCGTATGTAGATATATATCGGCTAATTTATCCACGCTAGATTGCTCCATCTGAGCGCTGGCATATTCGAGCACCATCCACAATAGGGCACTACACTGCTGAATCACTAAACCCACTGAATGGCATGAAAGCGCATCTTGTTGCTGTTGTAGCTGGATTAATTCATTGTTGCTCATATTTAACAGATTAAAACTTAGTGCCAGTACATCGAGTAAATTACCGTGGAGCCCGTTTTGGGTATTAGTACTAATTACCTGATGCAGGCATGACATGTTGTTTTGTAGGATCTGTATGGTCGAGTCTTTCATGACTCACTCCTGAGTATGCCAGAGGGCTTAGTTTCGTTATTTGAGTCTGAGTAGAATCGAGTTGCCAACGCGAGATATAGGCTTGATGTTGAGCATATAGCGTTAAATAAACACAACAAACGAAGAAAATGAGAAATGAGAAGGTGGTTCCAAACAGATTGGATCTGACGTGTAATGTAATAAATATAATGGAATTAAGTTCTCACCCGCCAGAAATTGATGGGTGAGATGTCGGTATACTAGGCGTCAGATTTTGGCGGTTCGCCAACGGCAGGTGCTAACCAAATTGCAAAAGCGACTAACGCCAACACCACGATCATGGCGGAGCGCAATCCCCAATGCTCACCTAAAAAACCTAGCATTGGAGGCCCAACCAAAAATGCAATATAACCCGTGGTTGCCACGGCACTAACGCGAGCAGCTGGATTTGGCCCAGTGTCACTGGCGGCCGACAACGTAAGAGGGAAGCCGAGTGAAGCTCCTACGCCCCAAAATAAAACTGAAGCGCTGACTAGAAATGTATTTTCAGCAAAAATAATTAACCCTAAGCCGATAACGCCGAAGATGGCGCTGCCCCGAACGACATTAACGCGGCCAAATCGACGCAGGAAATATCCCCCGCAGAAGCGCCCAATGGTCATTCCTAAGGCAAAGCCTGTATAGATTAACGAGCCTGATGTAGGGCTGAATCCATGACCGTCTACCATTAATAACGGCAACCAGTCGTTGGCTGAGCCTTCGGCAAGGGCCATTGCAAGGACAATTAAGCCAATAAGCAACAGACGCTTATCTCGCCAAACATTTGTTTTAGCCTGTGTAGGCTGGTTGCCATTCTGCGCATGTTCTACTGGACGTAGGCCATTCCCCTTAGGTACGGATTTTAGTGCCCACAATGTTGCCGGAACGCAAATAACACCAATTAATAAAAGATGCCACTGTATGGGGAAATTTACCGAGGTAAGCCCATTACCAACCCCTGCGCCAACCAGTGTCCCTAAGCTAAAACAGCCATGCAGCATAGGAAGGAGGGGGCGATGTGATATGCGTTCTACATCGGCGCCCTCAACGTTAATGGCTATTTCAGCAGAGCCCATACCTGCTCCAAATAAACATAACCCAGATGAAACGGTGATCGCAGATGAGAAAAATGCCCCGAGGGCAACCAGTAAAATACCGGCGATCACTAAACCCGTGCCTGCAGCAATAACGGGTTTAGTGCTAAAGCGCTGCACTAAATAACCAGAACAGAGAATTCCAGCCATTGACCCAATCGACAGACCAAAAAGAACAAGCCCCATCTCTGCGGTCGATGCGCCAAGTTTGTCGCGTATTGCGGGAGTTCGGGTCACCCATGACGCCATTGATACGCCAGGTAAGAAAAAGAAAACAAAGAGGGCGAGGCTGCGCTGTTTTAACGTGGGGCTGGGCAAAGGAACCTTCCTAGAAGTGCAAAGACAGAAAATATCTATCGTTCGAAGCGTAAGTTAACATATCTACACTAACCTTTTTCATTCGTATTTCAAGAGGAAATAGTAAGAATTACAATGAATAGCATCGTGAAGATAAATGGTGAACCTAATTTTAGTTGTGTTCTTTATTCAAAACGTGAGCGTTAACCTCAGCATATTTAATTATATTTAAAGGGTTTGAAAATAATCAGGGCAATAAACCCCAATGAAAAAAGAATAATAATTTGCATGCTATAAGTATAGTCTCGTTACGATTGTGATTATTTAGCCATCACAGACAAAAGAAAACGCTATGCTAATATAACAATTTCACTATTAGAGAGATTAAATTTCTTATCATTGCTAATATATTGTACATGACTATTAGTCTGTGCAAAATTGCATTGTTTGTAGAATAATCTTAAGGGGTTTTAATATGTTGCTGACAAAAAGTTATAAAAAGGGAATTTTTATTACTATGTCATTAACAACGATGGTTCTGGCATTCTTTTTGTGGAATGACTACCAAGGCTTAAGAAATTATCTAGGTTACACGGTAGATAAAGGCCGTTCTGCTATCTTTGCTTAAGAATATATAAATCAAAGAATAGCACTTAATTTAATAAAATCATTTTCAATTTCTGAATATAAAAATAAAAAATCAGATTCAAGTGTGCTGAGTATCTGTAACCGTATGGAGAGCGTAAATGATATTTATGGTTTGAATTTGACTGGGCATAAATATCCTAAACTAGCTGGAACGCTACAAACTAAAAATTCATCCTGCGAAGATTGGGCTAGAGATATAAAATATCTTGCGAAGTTTAATAGTCAAGAAGAAGCAATCTCTCAAGAGTACAGTTTTTCTAATTACCATTGGAAAGTGCAAGATAGCATTAGATACTATATTGATTTTGAAAACCAATATATATACATTAATAAGTTAGTCGATAGCTCTCGATACGCATTCAATAATTGGTTGCGATATAATGGAAAGTTTATTGATGTAGATAGCAATGCCAGAAGCATTAAAATTGATGATGAAGCATTGAGGAGTTTGCATGATGGGCAAAGTGTTACTTCACATATATATGATGACGGTTATACCGGTGAAAAAATAATTAGCATGATCACGCCGTTGTTTTTTGGTGGGAATCTTAAAGGTATAATTTTGACTGATGTGAGTATCAATGAGCTAGCAAAGGCATTTTATACATTTGATCGTCCTTTCCTATGGAAATATCTCACGCTTTCAGTTATAGATAGAAATTCAGCCGAAGAAATTAATTTCAATCAACCAGATAAGCAATTATTTAGTATTTTAAACTACGACAAGGATATTACTCGATATTATACTGTCCATCTTAAATTAGATGTTCAATATTTTATTTTAAACAACTTATTTCTTTTTATTTTATATGTGCTTATAACGTATTCCATCTGTAAGTATTTAAAATACCAGATATCAAAAAATGAAGTTTTGTCTTTGGAAAACATAACTGATTCTATGACGGGATTATATAATAGAAAGATACTGACACAGACTCTGGATGCTCGTTTAAAGTCGTTGACTGAAAAAAATACTCCAGTCACTATTATTGCTCTTGATTGCGATAAATTAAAAACCATCAATGATACTCTAGGTCATCACATGGGGGATAAAGCAATCACTTTATTGGGAGACGCGATACAAACCTCTATAAGAAAGAGTGATTATGGTATTAGGCTCGGCGGTGATGAGTTCTGTATTATTCTTATCGATTGCGATGTAGAGCGTGCTTTTATTACTATTGACTTAATTAAACAGAAATTAAAAGTGATTGATACAGATGCTATTGTTAATTTTTCATATGGCTGCTACCAGATGAAATCCGGTGATACATTGAGCGATGCGCAAATTAAAGCTGATGAATTGCTGTATAAGCATAAGAAAACGAAGGGTTAGGTATTTGCGGTGTTGATGCTGATGTATGGCTTCAACACCTTATCTTTAGTTGTAAAGCTGCCACTTTTGAGTTGGATTGCATAGAGCCAGATTATGCGGGTAATACATTAGCTATCGAGGTATTGCAGGAGCAATCGAACTAAGAGAGTCACTTTCTTCTATTGATTATGTAAGATTATTGATTTGAGTAAAAGTGTGGGCTATAGCGCACAAACAGCATCGTACAAATTGAAGGCACAAAAAAGCCCGCAGGGCTTGCGCCATGCGGGCTTCTAGGACTTCATCGGATAACTCTGGTAATCACCGATGGGCTGGGGGAATCTGAATCATTTATTTAGCTATATGATTTCAAGTGGTTTTTGTGAGTTCAATTTTGACTGGTATACCTAAATGTATACCAATGACGTTTTGTCTGCTGCCTAATCGCCTGTTCTGCCGATATGGAAAAGGGGCTTCGGGTTTCCCTATCGGCTACCATCAACCTTGGCTGGCGTGGGGTTAGGGAATATATCAATGTTTTTTCTCAATCGCATTGGGCGGCTTACACCGCGAGGATCGGAAAAAGGCAGTTTTAACGCGGGAGATGCCGATACTTTTACTGTCCATGTGGTATCACCGATAAAGCGGAAGCTCACAGAGCGGGGCGATACTTTCAAAGCCTCGAAGTGACCTGAAGTATAAGCATCCCCAATAGTCAGTTCCTCTATTACTCCTTGAGAGATATCTAATAGCAGGAGCGTCAGCATCTCTTCAAAAATAACGTCATCTGTCACGAATAAAAGATAGCGATGAGCATCGACTTTTATTGCGGCCTCAAGCACTTTTCCGGGAACGACAATCCCTGTTGGTTTGCCTTCAATCAGCACTTCAGACCTGGCCTGGGCGGTATCTGATGCTTCATTTACTTCCGATAACGATAGTGTCGTAACTTCTTCCATCTCTATTTCCACCAGTTGCCCATTTCCCATGCCGCTAAAGCACCACCGACAAATCCGCCCAATAGCACGCATACGGGTGCGCCAGGCCCACACATTAAACCAGCAATAGCTCCGCCAGCCCAACCGCCCGCAATCCCAGCTCCGTTAATAGCAATCTGCCTGCCGGTTTGCGAAGCTTTATTGTCTGATGTGTATATTTCATACACTGATACTCCGATAGAAAGAACTATTAAGCCCTTAGCTGCACGGGATAATTTCATCATTCTCAGGTTAACCTGAGGGTTTGATTTTCCCGCTGACTCTACAATACCGGCATAAACCTGATTTTTTTGCGTTTCTGATAAGCTGTTAAAGTTAGCCCTTGGCCCGAACATAGAGGCAGTTTTTTTTGCGACTAACTCATTAAGCGTTACGCCTGAAGTCTTCATCCTTTCTGCCATGGCCCTACCAAGCGGCGTACTCCGGGTGCGAACCATATCCATTATCAGATTTCTGGTTTCTTGAGCCTCCATCGCTGCTTTTTCCCAGCTGATGAAGCCACTATTTGCTTTGGCTCTGAGATCCTCTGCCATCGCTTTAATGCGTTTAGAGTACTCAAGGCGCACTCGGGGATCGACTGAGAGTCTTGCCGCTGCGGCAGATACATCGCCTTGTAAGGCGTTTACCGCGCTTTCAAATTTCGCTTTCCCGTCTGAGTCCAGTGCACTAAGTAAAGCCGTATCCATTTTCAGTCCCTGTAAGGTGAGCAATCCTCCAAATATAACAAATATGCTAATGAGATTGAAAATAGCCTCGTTTAAGCATGTGATGTAGAAATATGCTATTGACCTACTATCAGTCGTTTTAGGTTAAAAAATAGATTTCGTGAAAAATCTTTCATACTCTACACCTTTCAGTTTTTATTTTTATATTCATATAGTTATATGATGAAGTATGGGGGGGGATCGTCTTCACTGTACATCCACGGTGTATAGTGGGCGTAAAAAAACTGGCCTTCGCCGGTTTCAGATGGTTTATACTGCTGTCGAGTGATCACACTTTGGCAACCAGTCAGTGTTGCTTTCCCCCGTCAGATCCAGATTGGTCTGGATCTTCAGTTTCGTTCGCCTTTTCAGATAGCTCAGCCCGCAATCACGTAAAATTCCTTCAAGCGCCAGACCGAACATTTTTATGCTCAGCGGGTTCTTGTAACCGATAGCTTCCATGTAACACAGGTAAGCGTGATACAGATTGCGGCGTGGCTGTGATGGCCGGATGCTGGCGTTCCGCCATATATAGTGCTGTCGGCTCAGGTACCATAAACAGTACCCACAGAAATCCTCCATCGGGTCAGCTCCCGCTTGATGCGCATTGCCTCACAGAGTTCTGCTGAGACTGAAGTAGTGCACGGGCCTCTTGTGGCTATCGGTGCGCACTGCCATACTGTTGCCCTCGGGGCGTATGGTCACACGATCACCGTAAACGTTGCCGGTAACGCTGAAAACACCGTTAAAAATATTGCTTATAACTATCTTGTGAGACTCGTATAGAGGTCACTTTCAAATTTTGAATGAATCTCGAAACAGGCTGGATAAACACGTTACCAGATGCAATTGATTTAGATAAACATACTTACGAGCCATTTCTCTATTCCTTGAAAATTCTGGAAGGTGTTGCTGAAGCATAGGCGCGGTGAACATCTTGACCTGCTCCCAGCAAACTAACATAGCATAAGTTTGAGCTAATGCAGTTTAGAACGGCCAAACAGTATTAAGCCATTTCAATTTCTTCATATACTAACCATTCATCAGCTTCCTCGAACATCTCCTCAACTATCTTTCTGATCACCTTAGATGCTTCTTTGCTTGCACCGTTAATCACAATATCTATTGCTGTTGCAAATCGAGTAGAAGTCTCGGCGCCCACGTATTTATTATTCAGACGTTTTTTAGTTCCTGAACGATCTGATGCAGCCCATCCCGCGGTAAACTTTTTTCATTTCTTCTGTCGATCTTAATCTCTACACGCATGACCTTCCCCCATCATTAAACTTACAAATTACTGTATAAAAGTACAGTTGTTATTTTTGTGCTTTTTAAAGTTGAGCGCAAGATCTTGACTGTGTTTTTAACCAGTGTTTTAAAATGGGGCAAAAATTTGTCTCGAGTGGGCAGGTATGAGCAGGCAAGTGATGTATGAGATTCAAAGAAAAGCCAGTAAAAGCGGGGCTTGGACTCGCGTGGGCAGGCTCCTACAAAACTGACTCAATACTGTATAGACGTATTGAGTGTTTAAGTAAGATATACCCATGTATTACACTCATTTTATACTAATTATTTCAGACAAAAATCAACCCATTATAGATTGGCCTATTATAAAATCTTTGGTTGTCATGAGAGTGCTTGAATTTAGGTTTTTATGTGGATTTCAATCAAACCTAGGTCTTATTACGCAGGACTGCGTTTGTGAATGCTTGCGACTCAGTAACCAAAATTGTATTTCCGTACTTATATCGTTCTACTAAGCTATCAAAGAACTCAATATCTGGTGGGCTTAGGAAGAAATCATATTCATTTTCATATGTAGTTGAGGACGCATCCGTTCCGATACGTAATTTAAGCTTGTAATCAGCATTTTCCCAGTATTTTTTTGAAGCATAAATACCTTTAAGTTCAGTGACTAAATCGTTGTCAGCCTCTACTAAGGCAAGTTTTTCATGTGCTGGTCTGGCTTCATTTTCCATAAGTTTTTGGTTGATATCACTCTTAAGCGCATAGTAAATTTTTTTATGTTTTTGTTCGTCAGAACCGCTAAAAGGAAGATAAAACTTTATATTATGCGACCATTCTGTATCAGATTTAAGAGTAAATGGAGCAAAGCCGCGTTGAGTGTTCCCACTAATATGCTCAAATACACTGAATGCAGGCAGTTTAAGTTTCTCTTGACCCAATTTTGTCAATTCAATATCAATGCTACGAACTCTCAAATTAGAATAAGAATCATTGGATATACTTATGTATAGCTGAACTTCTGGAAGCCCAATATAGTGTGAAAGCGCTATAAACTTGCCAACTGTTACAACGGGTTTTCTTCTCTTAAAGAAGGTTTTTAGAGGTGGTAATTGCGAGAGTATGAGTGCAATGATAGATGTTACTGGGACTATATAATCTTTTAGAATGCTACCAAGTACAGCCATTATTGATCACCACTGAGTTCATCATTGAACACAACCACAAGCAAGGTTATCTAAAATATCCTAGAACTGAGATACCAAGTGTGGTGTACATGCGTAAAAAAGCCCGCGTGAAGCGGGCTTTTATTACCATCGAAATGCACGTGCACTATACGTGCATTTCTTTGTCTTACTTGGGTCGTTGTTGTGTCCATTCGATTCGCATAAGTTACTGGTTTTTATGCTCTTGTCCGGTCACTGTCCTACCAAATTTGGTGGGCTGGCGGAGTCTGAATTGGTTATGTAACTTGTTGTTTAAGAATGAATAATGTTCAATTCAATTTTCAATTTGGTCCCATTGTTGGTCCTAAAAGAAAATGTTAGTTTTTTTTCAGGGGAGGGGAGGTTACAGCAGGAGCCTCTTCGTCTATGAGATTAGCATTTTGCTTTCCTTTAGTCTGCTCTGTATTTAAGCGTTTATTTCACGTCAGTTTTTAGCAAGCCGGTAGAGCGCCTTGCTCGCAGAATATCTACTGCGGAAATATACGGAGTTTGCTCTTGCCATGAAAATCCCTCCCGGTCGATACGAACAAGTCCGTATTTTTCTACCAGAAAGTTCACCGCATCGCTGAGCGATACTCCAGCATCAATATGTTCCCGGATGGTGGTTTCATTACTGAATGGTGTGTCATTCAGCGTCAGGCCATAGTGCTGCGAGAACAGATGAGCCAGTAGCCGTTGCCAGGTTTCAACGGGTGACAAACAGAGCGGAGTCGCCCGAGTCGGGTGTAATGATAAAGTTTGCATGATGTTTGCTCTATGAGTTTAAGGGAATAAGCGTTGAGTTACTGCGGTTCAGGCTGGTCAGGATAAATAGCAATGTAGACATAACCAAAGGAGCCCAGTGTATCGGCTTCGCAGGTGAGCCCGTTGTGGTAAAGCGTGACGCAGTGCTGATAGAGGGGATTTAGCTCGCCGCTGGTGAGCATTAGCTCCAGTTGCTTGAGTATCAGTGAAAAAGCTTGGTCTAGGCGTAACACATCCTCGTCACTGAAAGCACCGTTGAATCCGGCCCGATCAGCGAGAAAATGCACCCGGTTGCCCTCCTGCACTAGGCGAGCGCCAAAACAGGGTGTGATCGTGCACCTTAGTCCCCACTGCTTGCAGGCGGGATTCTCCGGCTTAGTTCCGGATTCGGAGTGATTGTTCATTATTGTTCCTGATAAAAGAGAAGGGTTAATTGAGAGTGACACTGCGAAGAATGACATAGGGACCATTGCGATCCTGACGGCGCTTAGCAAAGACGGCCAGAACGCCGCATATGTCTTCCACCTCGTGGCCAGCATAATGGCAGATACTGCCTAACCTTTTATATTTGCCCGTACTGAAGCGAAGCAACCGGGAATTCGTATGTTGACGGTAAATCGCCATAGCCTGACCTTTACTGATAATTTTCATCACCGGTCTCCTTACAGCCAGCCACGTTCAGCGAGCGAGACAATCTCCATCCCGCCCACTACCAGATGGTCCAGCAGCCGGGTGTCCACCAGTTCCAGCGCCTGCTTCAGACGTTTGGTGATCCGTCTGTCAGCCTCGCTGGGCTCTGCGTAGCCTGAGGGGTGGCAGTGCGCGACAAGAATGGCAGCAGCGTTATGTTTCAGTGCCGCCTTCACCACCTCCCGTGTATGGACCTGCGTATGGTTGATGGTGCCGGTGAACAGCGTTTCATGTGCAATCAGCCGGTGCTGGTTATCGAGGAAGAGTGCGGTAAATTCTTCACGCTCCAGTGAGGCAAGCCGCAGACGCAGCCAGTCCCGGACGGCGTGGCTGGACGTGAATGACGCGCCGGGTTCACGTAACTGACGCTCGAGCAGGGTTAATGCCTCACGGATGGTGCGCTGTGCGGAAGCCGGTAATCCGGCGGCAAACAGCGGTAGCTGTGTTTCCATCGCGGCCCCCTCAGTCAATGATATACATGATGGCGCTGCATTCAGGGTGATTCAGCGCGTAATCCCGCAGACGATAATAGTGCTCTGTCATGGCGTCGCATTCGGTGTGCATGGCGTGGTGGCTGTAAGCCATCAGACAGGCCGATATGCCTGCGGCCTCTGCGCTCATTTCCGTGCCATTGCCATTCATCGGGTTGAACAGCGTCCATTTTTCATCGGTATCCTCATTATTCGCTTCCGGGACCATAAAGGCACCGCCGTTGCTCAGCGTGTAAAACTGCCAGATCCCCCCGCAGTAGCCCGTGCAGAAGCGGTCCATCCAGGCGAAGATATGCGGCTCGAGGGTTATCCATTGCGGTATGTTGCCGAAGTATTGTGGCCAGAAGTCGATACGCTGTTCATCGGGCAACAATGTGGCGGTGAGGGTGTTGGTTTTTTCGGTGTCTGAAAGAGTCTGCAGATTTGTAGTGTTATTCATCGGTTATTCCTTTTGAAAGGTTATAAGTACGGCTCCGGTTAACGGGAACCTGATGTATGGAAAAGGTGATTTGAGGCGTGATGGTGAAGGAATGCGTTACCGGAGTTCACCAGGCTGGTAGCAGAGATACCTGCACCAGGCGCAGAGGTCATCGTCGGATACAGAACGACAGCCGGGCTCGTTTTGCAGAGAGACAGACCAGACCGCTGTATGGCAGGCATTCTCAGGAATGTGCTGCATCAGCATAGCGCCTGCTGCAGTTCTTCTGCCATTACCCACAAGGCACGGTTCAGTTTGATATCGCCGTCGATAGCGTTCACCGCGCGCGTACGGCTGCGTTTACCCTGCGCAGAACGCCCGGCCAGTCCGCCCTTGCTCAGGTTCTCCTGCAGGCGGTTGTAGACGGTCCACAGGTCACTGCTCTCATCCTGCCAGCGACGTGCAGTCAGTGCCTGGGTTTCGGTCACCGGCTGATGTTCTTCACCAAACCGGTAGGCCAGCGCCGCTTTCGCAAACGCCTGTTGGGCTGGTGGCGGTAACAGCAGTGACTGCATGGCATCACGCTTCTCTTCCACCTGGTCGAAAACACCAAGGACTTCATAGGCGCCTTCGATAACGCGCTCCACCACATTGCCCCGGTGTGGCACACGTATCTCGCCAAATGACTGTCCGCAGACGAGACCGTTGGTGCAGATGGCGCGGAAGTACCCCGGCAGCATCTGGTAACTGGATGAACCGTCGTGCGAATTGAGCAGGATAATTTCCGGCACCTGCTGGCCTGTTATCTGCCCTATGCGTCGCAGGCGCACCATGTGTCTGGTATGCTCACGACGGCTCTGGTCTCTGACACGGGTCTGGCAGGCGAAGAACGGCTCAAAACCTTCCCGTTTCAGGTTTTCCAGCAGAGTAATTGTCGGAATATGGGTGTAGCGCGCTGAGCGGGATTCGTGCTTGTCCGCGCCAAAAACGCTGGGGACATGCTGGTGTAATTCATCGTGGGTCAGTGGGCGGTCACGGCGTATCTGATTAATACGGCCAAAGCGGCTGGCTAATCGCATAATGGAAACTCCTTGATTAAATAGCATAAAAGTAAAAGGGCCACACTTCCCGAAGGAGGTGTGGCCTGGCATGATTTAAAACGGTGGTGCAGGTGATACGTCGTAGATGGTTGTCACACCAGGAGCTTGCGTATACCGTCGCTCGCGATATATCTATTGAGCATCACTCCGGCACCGGGCGCAAAGTTCCAGTCACGCCAGATAAGCATGCCGTCGGTATCGCGGATAACCAGACGAAAATGAGAGCCCTGGTCGTCTTCGATGGCAACATTGGTGTATGCGGCAGCCACGACAGTGGCCTGTTCACGAGTGAACGTTCCTTCGGGTAGGGCTGTAGATTCAGGCATTTGGTTTCCTTAAAACAAAAAAGCCATGTACCCCGAAGGAACATGGCCTGATGGAATATTTTAACCCGGATGATTAATGCTGCTGATTTTTCTCTTTAACCTTTGACCATGAAGGTCGGCGGCTGCCGGAAAACTCCTTCTTCATTGACCAGTAGCCGATGGGGTACTGTTGTACAACCTGGTTGTTCACACCGATATCAACCGACAGGTATTGCCCGTTATTGATGGAGCCTTTACGTATCCACGCATCCGGGCTGCAGGTACCCGTGTCATACTGTCGCCATGATGACGAATCCCTCGCGGCCACATAGAAGTCGCCAAAAGCGCAACTGTGCGCGGATTTTCGGTTCAGAATGGCAACGTAATATTTAGTGTTGGCGATAATGGTGCAACTGCTGTTCTGCCCGCCGCAGACCTGCCATAACGATTTACCTCCGTCTCCCTTAAAGGGCCAGATAGTATCAGCTGGTGCGCCGTCTGCAGGCATTGCCGTCACTGCCGGAGCCTGCTGCACCAGCGTAACGTCAGGTACATCACGGCGTAATATTCGTGCTTCTGCATCTCCGGCGTCACCAAACATCTTTTCCTCACCACTGTTGTAATAAAAACCCGCAACAACATGCTCTGAGGGGATATACAGAATTTTCAGATAATGGTCACCGCAGTTACCCCGTTCACAAACAGAGCCCTGCAACCACTTCTCGCCACCAACATCCACCGGAATTAATCCGCTGTCTGGACCGTTCAATGAACCTTGTTTCCCCGTTAACCCGGTAAGTCCTGCTGACTTCAGCGCGTCATCAAGGTCTTTCTTAAATGCCGGGTCAGTATCGTAAATGCTGCCGAGAAAGGGGCAGGAACCGTATCCGATGTCATTATCACCTGCATCAGGATCACAATTCATTGCATCCTCTGCAGTTTTTGCAATATTAGCGGCGTAACCCCCGGTGCTAATAAAACAAAATGAGGATATCAGTATTACCTGTTTTAATTTACGTAAAGAAAAAGACATGATTATTTTGACTCCACCCTGTTTATTTAAAAGAAAAAGGCTCTGGGAAGAGCCCTGTAACCGTCTTAAAAGTCAATGGTATTAAGACCGACATTCTTTTTGATGGTAGGGTCGAAAATAACAACGGTAAGATGGCCTTTATCGGGTGAACGGACAAACTTCGCGGTTGCCGCGCCGCTACATGTCGCATGACGGTTATAATCCATCATTTTACCCTTGCTGGTGGCAAGGTTGACAACGATGAGATAAGGGTCATAACAGGCCGAACCGCCAGGGCTGCTCAGCAGGGCATATTGACTGTCATCAGAGACACTAATGAGGCTGCAGGTCCCGTCTTTCACATCTTCACTTCCGCACATCAGCTCACTGCCGCCTTTCACATCAGCCACTGTCCGGGGCAATTTAACCGCAGCAGCACTGGCTGAGGCACTTAATAAAAAACCAGAAACCATTAATGACAATATAAATGTTTTCATCTGTTCATCCTGTTTATTGTTAAAGTAACAATGCTTATATGGCGGGGAGCGCAGGCTGGCTCGTGTCCTTCGTATCATTACCGAGAAGACATTCCCCCCTGAACATGAACCACAGGCAGGGCCTGTGCAGGCCCTGCGAAATAACTAACGTTCCCCCCGGTCTCGCAGGACCTTTCGTGCCAGACGCTTTTCCAATTCCGTTGTGCTGCTGAAAAAACCATTGTCAGTGGTTATCATTCTAAGCTCTGCATTGCTTTTGCCTTCCAGGCTGTCATGCGTCTCCTTCACTTCACGCGCACTGCTGAGTGTGTCCTTCGCCACTTCAACGGCGAGTTTACCGGCGGTCTTCCAGAATCCCATGGGAGCCACCTTTACAGATAACCGTTATCTTTGCCCCACTCACACCCGCAGTCCCGGCACATCCAGCCATCGGCCCAGGGAATGGTGTCGTGAGAGCCACAGTCCGGGCAGCGTTTGCCGGAAGTCGGGTTGCCGGGTGTGATACGTCTTATTTTCATCATGTTATCCTTCTGTTATGGGGTGATGTGGTTCAGGGACGAAGCCGGACAGCACTTCACCAATGAACCGGAAATGGGGTAATGCCTGTAAAAAATCCGGACGGGAAAGGATGTCGCGCACCGTGGCGTCGGGGGTAAAACTGTCGGGATGAAGCGTGACGACCCGAATATCAGCCAGTGGCAGTGCGATGATGCGGGTCTGGTGTGCCCCCGTCAGATACCAGTTACCGGCATGCAGAACCAGCCGGTAGGGGGCGATATCAGTATGGCTGCATCCGTTGCCACGCAGGGTCACTTTCCGGCATTCCTGGACGGCATTCACCAGCTGGGTAAAGACCCCACCGTCGGTGATGGTCGGTGCAGATTCTCCCTGCCAGATAAGGCAGGGCGACTCCCCCGGACCGCCCAGAAGCGAACTGACAAGATGGCCATCTAGTCCTGGGAACAGCGATTCAACGCCTGACTGACGGGCAAAGGTCATCACTGCCAGTTCCCGCTGACGGCTGCCGGACAGCAGACGGCACCGGCCCTGACGATATTCAAGGTCCAGGTACATCAGCCGTTCACGAAAATCCCGGCGCAGGGTGCGGACTGACACGCCAAACTCGGCGGCCAGTTTGCGCATATCCAGCGTTTCGCCTGCCACCAGACGACCAATAATCATCGACAGTCTGACGGCAAGCCGGTCATGGCGATGTTCAGCCTGAGTCATGAGGCTCCGTTCTCCGGTAAGCTAATTCACTGAAAAGATGTGGGTTAGTGTAACAAGGGGGTATGGCAGGGTATGGACACAGAAAGACGATTTTTCAAATCGGTCGATATCAGGAATGGCGCGGCCTGCCGGGGTGTCTGGCTTTTTTACCTGGTGTAAAATCGGCATAAACGGACAGGGTGTGTCCGACGCAATGACCATGCCTGAGCAATATCAGAAAAATATCCAGTCCCAGACGGCCCGTGCGACTGACACCACGGTTTCCCGTACGGTACGAATGAGCGCCCGAACCGGTGCCGGAAGCTGAAGGGATGACTCCACGCTATCAAACCCCCTTCCCACGGCATAGCTGAAGCTGTCCCTGGCCTGTTTTTTTACCGGCTCCGTGCAGAGCCTGTCATGTAGTTGAGTTGCCAGCGGGCTGGTGGCGTGGTCAGGTAGGCAGCGCATCATCGTCTCCACCATTTCCTCAATGCCCCAGCCAGTGAGAGCAGACACAATGCATACTGGATGATACGGTTTAAACATCGCCGTCACCGTGGCCTGTTTAACACTGAGATTTGCCCGTTGCAGCACGGAAGGTGTACCGGTAGCGGCATCCCATTCATGGCTGGGTTCCATTTTGTCCGCCTGATTGATGACGAACAGTACCTGCTGGCGGTGATTTTTCATCACCCTGTGCCAGAACAACTCATCGACGGACAATGCGCGATCGTCGGCTTTGATGACCCACAGGATCAGATCCATCTCCGGCAGAATACGGTTGTATAGCGCAATATATTCATGATCCCGTTGCCCGCTTTCCCCCACGCCAGGTAAATCCACGATAACGAGGCTGCGATCACCGCTGCGAAGACGAAATCGCAGTACGTCACGGGTGCAGGCGTTTACATCACTGACCGGGGACACCTCCCCCTGAAAAAGTTCGTTACAGAGCGATGATTTGCCTGCGCCTGTTTTCCCCATAATCCCAATTACCGGTTCGTGGTTTGCCAGCTTGTGGATGTGCTTAAGGATTTGTTCGCCAATAGCGAGAGGCAATAATGCCAGCGGTTTTTCAATGGACTGAAGGCCTTCAGATTTATGCATACAGAACTCCGTGAAGAAAATTAAAATCCCCGCAATCCGGTAAAGGATGCGGGGGATTCACAGAGATAATATCTATCTGAAATTATTTGGAATGGATGATGGCGCTTGATTACTGGAACAGGTCTATGACATGAAGGTTATGATTTGTTCACTGCTATGAGGTTAACACTTTAACAATTTCCCTTACTATTCTTGTACTAATTCCTTCCAAATACTTCTGCTTGAGATTAGGATTTATCCTCTTGTAGTGTTATTTACAATAAAGATTGTGATGCTGATTTAACCCAACGTGTTGTCAGTTGCCTTGCTGAACTAAGTTCAGTATCTAGAAATTAGCTCTTGATACATGAGCGAATCAGCGAAAATTTTCATCCCGACCAATTAATGACCGTAATGGATAGGATGTTGCTGCTATTTGGCTTCCATGAGGGAACATATGTTTTTAAACGATCAAGAAACGTCCACTGACCTGCTGTACTACACCGCTATCGCCAGCACAGTGGTTAGGCTTGTTGATGAAACGTCAGATGCACCCATTACGATTGGTGTGCATGGTGATTGGGGGGCGGGAAAATCAAGCGTACTAAAAATGCTTGAGGCTGCCTGCGAGAAAAAGGATAAAACGCACTGTATCTGGTTTAACGGATGGACGTTTGAGGGATTCGAAGATGCTAAAACTGTAATCATCGAAACCATCGTCGAGGATCTTGTTGCCTCGCGCCCGATGAGCACCAAGGTGGCAGAAGCAGCAAAAAAGGTTCTTCGTCGAATTGACTGGTTGAAAATGGCCAAGAAAGCGGGGGGACTGGCGTTTACCGCATTTACTGGCATACCCACATTTGATCAGATTAAGGGGATGTACGAACTGGCATCCGACTTTCTAAGTGCTCCGCAGGACAAGCTTTCTGCTGCAGATTTCAAAGCGTTTGCTGAAAAAGCAGGAGGCTTCATCAAAGAGGCCGATACTGATAGTAATACGCTACCCAAACATATTCATGCTTTCCGTGAGGAGTTCAGGGCGCTGCTTGATGCTGCTGAAATTGAAAAGCTAGTGGTGATCGTTGACGATCTTGATCGCTGCCTGCCTAAAACCGCGATTGAAACGCTCGAAGCTATTCGCCTTTTCTTGTTTGTAGAGAAAACTGCATTTGTTATCGGTGCAGATGAAGCCATGATCGAATATGCGGTAAAAGACCATTTCCCCGACCTGCCTCAAAGCACCGGGCCGGTAAGTTATGCACGCAACTATCTTGAAAAGCTCATACAGGTTCCATTTCGAATCCCCGCACTGGGAACTGCAGAAACGCGTATATATACCACGTTGTTGCTTGCAGAAAATGCGTTGGGTTCGGAGGACGACAATTTTAAAGCATTGCTCAATAAAGCACGGGAAGAGATGAAGCGTCCTTGGATCAGCCGCGGGCTTGACAGAGAGGCAGTGATGGCAGCGTTAAATGGAAAGATTCCGGAGGTTGTGGAAAACGCGCTGCTATTCAGCCTACACGTTACCCCTATGCTTAGTTCGGGGACACATGGTAATCCAAGGCAGATTAAACGCTTTTTGAACTCAATGATGTTACGCCAGGCGATTGCTGATGAACGCGGGTTCGGTAGTGACATTAAGCGTCCTGTATTGGCAAAAATTATGCTTGCTGAGCGTTTTTACCCCAGCGTATACGGAAAGCTTGTTCAGCTTGTATCTAATCATCCAGAGGGAAAACCGGAAGCTTTGGCGGAGTTTGAAGCCTTGGTCAGAGGGGGGAAAACTGCTCCGAAGAGTCGCGCTGACAGCAAAGAGAATTCCTCAGAGTCTGAAGACGTCCAAAACTGGCTGAAGATTGATTGGGCGATCGGTTGGGCAAAAGCAGAGCCCGCACTTTCTGGAGAGGATCTTCGTCCATATGTGTTTGTCACTCGTGACAAACACAGTACTTTGAGTAATCTGGTCGTATCAAGCCATCTCATTCCTATAATGGAGAAACTTCTTGGCCCGAAAATTGGGATGGTGAAAATCAAAGGGGATTTAGAGAAACTGAGTCCACCGGATGCTGATGAATTATTCGAAATGCTTAGCGATAAGCTTTTCCAAGAAGACAGTTTCAATCGAAAACCAAGAGGATTTGACGGCCTCGAATATCTCGTAGAAACACAACCTCACCTTCAAAGGAGATTGATTGATTTTGCACGGCGCATTCCTGTAAAAAAAGCAGGGGGATGGCTTGCTACCCGTATTGCGCAAAGCCTAGTGGACCCTACGTTAATAGAAGAATATACAAAACTGATCCAAGAATGGGCGAGTCAGGACGAAAATCTGTCCCTCTCTAAATCAGCAAAAGCAACCCTCCAGTTATCGGGATATCAACATTAATGGGAACCTCAAAAGCTTACGGGGGGCCTGTTCATGGCCTAATCCCCGATTTCGTGGAGAATCCATCTCCACCGACCCTGCCGCCTGTTGACCCTGCGGATGATAGCACGCTGGATACGCCACTCATTCCACCGGATTCGAGTGGCTCAGGGCCACTTAGCACACCGAAAGCAAACTTTACTCGATACTCCCGTTCAGGAAGTCGTAGTTCTCTGGGTAAGGCGGTCGCTGGATATGTCCGCAATGGAGTGGGGGGCGCAGGCAGGGCCAGCCGCCGTATGGGGGCCTCACGCGCTGCAGCAGGGGGACTGCTCGGTCTCATCAGCGACTATCAGCAGGGAGGTGCTACTCAGGCTCTTGAGCGCTTCAATCTTGGTAATTTGGCAGGGCAGTCTGCATCGACTGCTCTTCTCTCCCTTGTTGAATTTTTATGCCCTCCAGGTGGTTCGGTTGACGAGGGGGTTGCGCGGCAGGCTATGCTAGAGACCATCGCCGATATGTCTGATGTAGGAGAGGAGAATTTTGATGAGCTCACTCCCGATCAATTAAAAGAAGTCTTTATTGGTTTCGTGGTTCACTCCATTGAAGGGAGGCTCATGGCGGATATTGGTAAAAATGGGATCAAGTTACCAGACGACATAGACGCTATCGTCAGTATCCAGGAGGACCTGCATGATTTTGTTGATGGAGCTACTCGTACACAGCTCCGTGAGGAGCTGAGGAATCTTACAGGGCTTTCAGGGGATGCTATAGACAGAAAAGTGGAGGAGATTTACACCGTGGCATTTGAATTACTTGCCCGAGAAGGGGAGAGATTGGAATGAGCCATCATACCTTAGTTGCCCGTTTGGGCACTGACGATAACTCCGATTTACAGCTCAGCCGCCAAAGCACGCATCTGACAGAAATTAATTTTCTCAAAGAGAACGGTAAACTGGATTTCGGTCTCGGGCAGGCGCTGAATGGTTTGAGTGATCTTGGTTTAACGCCAATGGATGTCTCCGTGGATCTGGCACTACTGGCCGCAACGGTGACTGCGGCGGACACCCGAATCTCACGTGGGCATAACGCTCAAGATCTGTGGACGCGCGAAATTGCACTTTATATCCCGGTAGCTTCCCCGACATTATGGAATAGTCAGACTGGATTGCTCAGCAGGATGTTGAATTTTCTTACCGGCGACCGTTGGACAATTCATTTCCGCTCGCGCCCTGTTATTGAGCACGGGCTCATTCAGCGATCCTCTAAGGAACGTTCGGTGAACCCTACTTCTGTTTGCTTGTTTTCCGGGGGGCTCGACAGCTTCATCGGTGCCATTGATTTATTATCTAATGGGGGAACCCCCCTTCTGATCAGCCACTACTGGGATACGACTACCAGCGTTTATCAGCAGAAGTGTGCTCAGCTGCTGTCGGAGCGATATGGACAATCGTTCAGCCATGTGCGAGCTCGTGTTGGGTTTGAAAAAACAACGATTGAGGGAGAAGATGGAGAAAACACCCTTCGTGGCCGCTCTTTCATGTTTTTCTCGCTCGCGACAATGGCCGCAGACGCCCTCGGCGGGCCGGTCACGATAAACGTCCCTGAAAATGGTTTGATCTCTCTCAACGTTCCCCTCGATCCGCTTCGTGTCGGAGCGCTAAGTACTCGGACAACCCATCCGTTTTACATGGCGCGTTTTAATGAGCTGCTGAGCAACCTTGGCATCAGTGCACATCTGGAAAATCCCTACGCCTACAAAACCAAAGGTGAGATGGCTATCCATTGCCATGACCATGCTTTTCTAAGGCAACACGCGGCTGACACCATGTCATGTTCGTCTCCGCAAAGTACGCGTTGGAACCCTGCGCTGAATGAGCAGCAATCAACACACTGTGGCCGATGTGTTCCATGCTTAATCAGGCGAGCATCATTGTTTACAGCTTTCGGCACGGACGATACGATTTACCGTATCCCGGATCTCCGTAGCCGGGTACTGGACAGCTCTAAGCCTGAAGGTGAACACGTTCGGGCATTTCAATTTGCTCTGGCAAGATTGGCGCGATCACCGAGTCGAGCAAAATTTGATATTCACAAACCAGGGCCGCTCAGCGACTATCCCGACTGCTTAGCTGAGTATGAAGGTGTTTATCTGAGAGGAATGAAAGAAGTTGAACGCCTGCTGAGTGGAGTCATAACGAGGCCCCTTACATGAAATTAGCAGGACAGAAGCCCGCTCCACAATGGGTCGATTTTCACTGTCATCTGGATCTATACCCCAATCACTCTGCACTCATCCGTGAATGTGACATTTCACGTGTTGCCACGCTAGCGGTGACGACAACCCCCAAGGCATGGATGCGTAACCGGGAGTTAACTTCCGATTCTCCTTATGTTCGTGTCGCACTTGGTCTACATCCCCAGCTGATTGCGGAACGTGAGCATGAGATAGCGTTACTGGAGCACTATCTCCCTTCTGCACGTTACGTTGGGGAGATAGGGCTTGATGCCAGCCCGCGCTTTTATCGCAGCTTTGAAGCACAGGAGCGGATTTTTTCCCGTATTCTGAATGCCTGTTTCGAGCAGGGGGATAAGATTCTCAGCATCCACAGCGTTCGCGCTGCAGCCAAAGTGTTGGGACATTTGGAAAACACCAGACTTACTGAAAATTGCAAGGCTGTCCTACACTGGTTCACTGGGAGTATCTCCGAGGCTCGACGAGCTGTTGAACTTGGATGCTATTTCTCTATTAATGAAGAGATGCTACGTTCTCCTAAACATCGAAAGCTGGTGTCCTTTTTGCCTTTCGAACGTATCTTGACGGAGACCGATGGACCTTTTGTGTTTCACGAAGAAAAAGCGATACACCCTCGTGATGTGCAGCGTACGGTTCATGAAATCGCGCAGATCCACCACGTATCGGACACAGATGCTGCTATGAGAATACTTTATAATCTTCGAAGTTTAGTCACCAATAGTTCTCACAGTGAGAATAGTTCATGAATCTAATTAGTTGGATTAATACAGGGGAATAGTTGAATACTTCAGTCCCCTAAAAGCTAATATGCTCTATGTCATCTAATGATAAGTGGCTCCAAAGAGCCACTTATCATTAACTTTTCTAAAGGGAGGTAGAAGTTCAGCAATCAATAATTTTCCATCCACGATCTTCGAGCACGTTAATTTCATCATCTACAAATGCGTCTTTGCGCATCGCAAGGCATAAGAGGTGAGTTGGACGTGTCATAGCTACATAATGTAGCTTCAATCGGCCAAGCATACGTGAACCCTCAAATACTGGTCTCCCTTTTTTATTAACTGTCGAACCACCAGTCTTCGTTCCGAGTAACCAAGGCTTTAGTTCGCAAAGATGATGATTGAAGTAGAAGCTATCAAGTACAAGTGTCGCAGTGTGCGTCTCGCCTTTAACGGAATGGATTGACCCTAGCCGGATTTGGACCAGGGGAGAAGTTTTTGGATAAGATACAAAATTAGAACTCTGTGTGAGAGTCACTTCCTCTCCTTGAAACGTATTAACCTGTGGCCAGGCGAGGAAAGCCGTGACGCTATTGCCAATTACTGAAGAGCCGCTCAACTGCTTAACGCATGACACAATTAATGGGAGCAATTCTGTGTTCCAATCATCTTGTGTAATATTTCCACGAGTTGCCAAGAGTTTCTCTTGTAGCGCCCTATAGCTTGTAATTGCCTCTGTCTCGTCCAAAAGCTCAACAACTCGACGATGCGGTGATTTTCGCGATACTCTACTATGTATGCTACCTGATAACTCACTTGCGGCCAGCAATGCTGAGGCTGTTGCATTCACCAGTTTTTCGCAGTTGTTGCTGCCCATAATCTCAATATATGCGCGAGCCAGATATTGCGCGAAACTGTTCGGAGTTGCTTCCTTTCGTGCGGTACTGGGGTCATAGGTGGGTACGTAATGCCCTATAGCATGGGGGACGAGGCCATCTTCTTTTAGCTCGTGGACTCCAGCGATTGCGGTAAACACGCCACACTTTAAAGTTGCTGCATCAAAGGATTCAATAAGATAATCGCCATAGCGGGGAAGGACTGATTGCACTGAGGCATCGTCGAAGAGAAAGATTGTTGGAGCTTTTGGTTCGGTATTTATTCGGGCTGGTGGACCGGCACCAATTAATGCTTGTGGCGCGACGCCGAGGCCCTTTACTTTATCGGCTATATCTTGGGAAAAGCGATAGCTTCGCGGAAGAACATGGACTACGGAACCTGGGAATGGATCGGTACTTGCACCTTTGAGTCCGGTCCGTGAATAGATTGCTTGATTCGAATCGCCGAATCGTTGCCGCCGCGACGGTGAATCGCCAGCGCAGAAGATTCGATGCAACAGTGCCGATTGTTCCTCGCTATTGTCCTGTGCTTCATCGATGAATACTAAGGGGAAGCGCCGACGTAGATCCATTGCTGCCTCAGGATTCTTGTTCAGTAACTCATTAGCCCAGACAAACATCTCATCGAAACAGAAATAACCTTGCTCGCTAATCGTGCGACGAGCCTCGAGTATCGCCTGATAAGTCGGGGTCTGTGGCCCGAATCTGCCAGTATTGCCACCAGAGTAGTCGGGTTGAGTGTAGATTAGACATGCTTCTGTTAATCGATTCTGCTGTAACGCCCAACGCGTATTATTAGGAAGAATATTCCAACGTTTCATTAGGGCGATTTGCGTGTCGATACAGCTCACAGCTATACCCTTCGAGCGTAGCCATGGCAGGGCCAGAAACTCATTGACGAACGAATGGATTGTTCCAACAAAGTGTGGGTAGCGTGAGAGTGCGATCCCTGCAGCTGAGTTGCTGAGTTTAGCATTAATCTCGTTACGAGCTGCATTGGTGTGTGAAAGTACACAAATACCCTGCTGGCGGTATGGCCAACGCATTGCTAATATCGCTAGCTTGGCAACAAGCAATGTTGTTTTCCCACTTCCGGGACATGCCTCGAAATCGGTCGTGTCGAGATTTAGCATTGCTTTAAGCCGACTATCATCATCACCGACCGGAGCAAAACCATCGTCTCCAACTCCCATCAGTGCTGCTGCCCAAGCAATATCCTGTTCGCGAATAAGGCCATCAAACATTGAAGTCATTCCTCAGTCACAGTGTCATTGATCGCTATATCGAATGGTGTAGTTACATGTGAAATAGCTGCAATGATATAAGGAGGTAATTGATTAAGCAGAGCGTTCGAATCCATTTTACCTGACTCAATGTCATTTTCTAATAGCTCTGCCATATACTGCGCAGCGATTGCCTTTGATGCTCCATTCGACTCGAATAACGCGTAGACATGCGAACTGAGAATCTCTAGGTCAGTAGTACTATCCATGATAGCTTCATAAGCTGCATCAGCAGCAGTGATAATGTCGGCTTTGATGGCTGTACCAGCGTTGAGTCGGTCATCAGCGAGTGCGAGCGACGCAGCCTGATACATTTGCTTACCGAGGCCATGAAAAGCGAGATCATATTCGAGTGTCCATTCATCCGCTACGAAGGTTTCGACATTCTGACCCGACGCTTTAGCTCGTCGAATAATGCGGCGCTGCTCTAGTGCATTACCGGGAAAATCTGCCTTAATTCGCCATTGTCGTTTCGATGGCGGTATAACTGGTACTTGTTGACCTTCCTCGAGCTTGCCGACGATCCATGGTGCTAAATCAGGCATTACGTCCATGTCAGTGATGCATGCTACCGGAATATTAATCATTCCGTCCTTCTCAGGATCTTGCCGCATGAAGATTCGTGCATAGCGACCAAGACCGACGCCACCAACATTTACAACTGACACGCCATGATGATGGAAATCGCGGCCGAGAAGTTTTGCTAACACTGGCAATAAAATATTTTCGGCATCGCCTTCAACAATCATTACGGCCCGAGCAAATAATAGATTAGCCTTGGTCACATCGAGGAAGCGTTCAAGGAAGCGATAGTCCGATGGGCTAAGCTGAGTTTTACCTTTACATAGTGGAAAGGCTCGGCCACCCTCAACTAAAGCTATATTGTCAAGATGCAGTTCTGAGGCAAGGCTAGGGCTATGTGTCGTGACGATAATTTGGATATGTTGATGGTCAGTGCGTTCTTTTTTTGCTTGTTCTTGCAAGAATGACATAAGACGAAGCTGGCGCTGAGGATGGAGATGAGCCTCTGGTTCTTCAATCAATAGTAATGGAAAACCGTCGCTTTCGGCTGCAAGCAGAAGTAACTCACAAGCCATGAATAGCAGATTGTTAGAGCCAAGTCCCCTACTATGATGATTATCGACTTCGGCCGAACCAGTCAAGGTAAGTTCAAGTTTTTCGAGTAGTTGGCGTAATCGGAGGTTATCTTCCTGTGTGCTGGCGACGCCTATCCGTGCTAGCAGCATATCGTTGGCGAATGACAGTGGAGCAAGATATTCTTCATTGAGACGCTTGCGTGCTTGTTTAATACCTTCACTCTCACCAAATAAATAGCTGGCATAATCTCCAAGTCCGAGAATACTCAAAGTTTTCGGATCGACTGGCGGATCGATATGTCTGTCGAAAGCATTTCCTGTCTCACGTATTTCCTTTGTGTGCTGTAGGATTTGCGATAATCTTGATCCTCGGCCTGCGCTCATCGCACGTTCGGCATCGCGAAGGGGACGTAGATAAGCCGCCGTCAATAGCGATCTCGCTCCAAGATCAAGCAATGGTCCATCCCCTATAGCGCCAGTACGCCATTCGGGTGGAAGCACCCGGCGTGAGCTTCCTTCTTTAGTATTGCGTTTTGCCACCCAAGTGATGATGAGTACGGTTTCGACTGCTTCCCCAATCGTTTCATAGGTCAGAAATTCTGAAAAGGCACCACGATCTGCCGCCGTAAGCCCACTAAATGTCAGTCGGATTACTATCTGATCCGCGCGTTCAGAGTGCGGAGTGGCTTGGTGAAAATCACTGGTGTCAATGCGCATAAAATCTTGGTCACGTGTACCTAGCACTAACCGGATGGCATCAATCACAGTGGTCTTTCCCGCATCATTCTCTCCAACTAATGCGGTTAGCCCTGGATTTAGTGTTAGCACAAAGGCGTTTTCGGCGGCTCCAAACAACCGAAAGTTCTCAATTCGAATTTCTGATATGTACATTTAAGACTCCTTCCACTGTTACCGATTTTAGCAAGAAGAGCATTGTCAAGAAACCAGAGTGTTTGGTTTTCTACCGAGCCTTGAAAGCCCCATTTTTTATGTTTATTACCAATGTTAAAAGGAGAAATTGGTAAGCTCGAAATGCCTGTATTATTGTCTGAGCTTCTTCAGACTTCATTGTTTGAAGGCTATAAATAGTCAACAATTCATACAGATCTATGATGGATGCCATAGAGTTGTATGCAGATAATGTAAAAAATGAAATACAGCCTCCTGCTACAACTGCTACATGTAGCAGTTGTAGCAGGGATAAAGGGGGTCACTCACCATTTTTGAAACACTTACTGCTCAGGTCGTGTATTAGCGCCATTTTTTGAGATTTCTCACCTTCAGCTAAAGGTTTAATTTTCCCTGCTCTCTCATTTACAATTCTGATAGCCTCAGCTAAAAATTCTCGCTTAATTACACGCTCTTCTGAATTACCGACAAGTCCGGAAATATGCACCAACTTCTCCCCAGGCAGTGTCAGGTAAGGTTTTATATAATTTAGGTTAAGAATGCAGTTATACAATGTAAATTCATTCAAATAGCTTACGAGGTTTTGTCTGCACTCCCGAACGGTTAATATTTTCTCATCTATAATTAACTTGGCCAGTTCTTCGCTATTAATAGCTTTCTCGGTTTCATCAAGCCGTTTATTTATTTTGCCCAATGCAAATTCAACTTCATCCAGAATACCTGTAATAGACTGTGGGTGGATGGCAGAAAGTTCAAGCTCGTTGTAGAAACTTGTCATCTGAACCATGTTATTATACTGTTTTATCGCACTCATTATTATCAAGTTATTGGCACACATTACTAATATCAGATCGGGTTGTTTAAATTTGCGATCGATATTGACATGATCAGTAAAAACGCCGCGATACGTTAAAATTGTATTTATATCTGAAAGTAACTCTCCATTTTTTATCGTATTTCCATTTAATTTGATGTTAAGAGCTAACTTGATAGTACTAATAGCCGCTGAGATAAAACCTGGAGGTAGCTCATTAATTGACATTGCATTAGTTTTTTTATTTGCCTCGTTTAAATCGTCTATACAAATATTATGTATTATTTTAGATAGCGTCAGATAAGGTGTCAGGACAACTGAGTCTGGAGAATTTTTAAGGTTGATAGCCAACTCTATCAGATCTAATTCAGAAAACACGTCACCTTTAAGAGAACTGAAAACAAGATGCCAAATGACCTTGATATCCAACCATGTATCTTCGTTTATCTCTATCGAATAAGGTTTGGTCGCTTTCTTCTGAAACTCTTCTATTAAAGATTTCAGCAACCGCTCATCGAAGTTTTTCGATTCATAAAGATATTGATGTAATGCCAAATAATAGCTGTCATTCAGACCCTCTACCTGATAAAGGGTTCGGTAAAAACTGGAAAGGTGTTCAGTCAGCCCAATCTTTCGTTCCAAAGCCAGCAGGACTCGAAGCGAAGAGTAAGCTACTTTAAAATCATCCAGCTGACCTTTAATTTTGTTAAACTCATCCTCGTCTAATGTTGTTTGGGAATATTCGATGCATTCATCAATGGCACTATTCATCCATGTTTTTATAGGTGTGCTTTTTTTTCTGATATTTCTTATATATTCAGACAGTGGGCTGAAAACTTTTTTATAACTCCCGTCAGGTGACTTGATAAGATCCCTTAAATAGTTTTTCACTCCTTGTAGGATATCCCTTCCATTATTTTCCAGTGTAGGGCAATGATCACTCAACAAAAAACTATGTATATGAAAGTAGAATCCGCTGTTATTAGTGGTGTTAAAAGTTTTGTGTATATCAAGTGCTAAGCATGAAGAAACCCCGAGCTGAATATAACGTTCGAATACTTGGCTCCGGGTCAGAGTGCTGAACACGGGATAAGACATGATTTGATTATAAAACATTTCGTATTTGTAGAACAAACTACGACGTTCTTCTTCACTGAATACCCTTTCTTTATCAATTATTCCGATTATCTCATTATAGCGCTGATTAAAAAACGCCTGATGACGCCAAAAACTTCCATATGCTCGTATATCCCGCTGTTTACTCCCTTCCCTGAATACTCCCAAAATCTGACAGACGTCGTACATCAGTTTTGCAAATGCATGTGCCACTGAACTTCCTCCGGTTGGTTTCCATTTTTCTACGCGGACACTATCCCAGATGCTATGGCAAATTTCTAATCCAGCCAAAGACATCCAACAGGAGAAGTGAAAATGTCGAACGTTAGTGCACCAAAAACACACCCGCAACGCATCCTGCGCATGACTGAGTTGACGGCGATTCTTGGGATCTCGCGCTCAAGTATCTACGAAAAACTGAATCCTAAATCCAGGTATTACGATGCTGAGTTCCCCAGACCGGTCCGGCTGGGGGCTGCCTCTGTCGGCTGGCGATCTACTGCTATTGACGAGTGGATCGCTTCCCGAACCGTTTAATTTTTTTGCAAAAAAATAAAGGATGATGCAATGAGCAACAAAAATGAAATTAATCATGAACTTAACCTGAAGTTTGATATTCTACCACGTCATATCAGGCGATGGACTTTGTACCTACACCACATCACAGGTGTGGCGGTTGAGATTATCGTCGTTACGTTATTAGCATTTTTGGGGTTAGCCTGCCAGGATCTGTTTTGCGTTCAGTTGGGCAATAAACAGCGATTTCCTCTGGCGTTATATCTGTTATTGCTCTCCAGGTCTGGTAGTGGTAAGTCAAGAATATACAGGTTGCTCAAGATCCCTGTTGAGCAACGGGAGCGGCGATTTGAAGACGAGTATTGTGTCGAGCTTGAGGAGTATGAACGAAGGGTTATTATCTGGCAGGCTGAGTTTAAAGTATTAAATAAGCTTTACAAAAAAGCACTGAGTCAGGGGGGAGATACGGCTGAAACACGCAAAAAACTTGAAGAGTGTATCAGCCGCCAGCCGCAGAAACCAGTAAGGAAATCCATTATTTTAACAAACCCGACAAGAGAAGCGCTCACTAAAGAAATCGGGATGGGGTATCAGAATAAAGCTCTTTTTAACGATGAAGCAGCAGGTGTGTATACGAGTAGTTTGTACAACGACCCCACACCTTTCAATACATTCTGGTGTTGGGATAAAGTCACCATTAACAGGGTATCACGGGAAAGCTTTGTTATTGAAAATTATGTATTTTCATCTTTATTAATGATGCAGCCTCATCCGTATGACAATTCCAGCAAACGGAAAAGGGCCAGTATCAGATTCACAGGATTGCTGGCTCGTACCCTGATGATAGATATGGAGCAGATTATAAAGCCATACACCATCAATGAGCACAGTGCCAGGGATGAAAGCCTGCTTCAGGAGCTGTATTCTGTCATGTCACAACTTATGGACGCCGGTGTTAAGCGAAGAGAAAATGGCGATGAGTATATTGCACTTACCCTTGCTCCGGACGCGCAGGATCTAATGGATGAAACGTCGTTGAGTTTGCAGCAGCAGATGAAGCCTGGCGGAGCCTTGTATCACTATGATGATATAGCCGCTCGTTTTATCGAGCAGAGTCTCAGGATTGCAGGTATTTTTCAGGTTACTGGTGACCCTGAATCGACAGAGATTGTAAGGGAAAATCTGTTGTCTGCTTTGAATCTGACTGACTGGTTTGTAAATCATTCCATTACAAAAATTGATTCCACAAGAGAACTTAGTGATGAAGAAAAAATATTATTCTGGCTGGAATCGCATCTTGTAGAAAATGGCTCTTACGATTTCAGAAGAAACGACATTATCAAAAATGGCCCAGGATCCATCAGATGCTCTGAGCGGCTTATACCAGCACTGGAAAAGCTTAAATCGAAAGGAATGGTGCAGTTATTCGAAGAGGCAGGTATCAATTATGTCAAATTTATCGGTTCAACAATGAACCCTGTCGAACTTGCAGCTAAGACCAATACGCCAATACACCAGTCCGGATCACTGACACTGAGCAAGCTGGCTAAACCTGAATAACTTCAGAGTGATTTTTATGATTTAACAACGAGTTATATTGCTCGCAAACCCTAGCTGGTTGCGGGTTAGAGTGTCGCGAATAATATCGTTTCTTAGTTTTGGTTAGTCGGTATATGTAATATATATCCTTATCAACGTATGCCTGGATACCAGCATAGATAATCCATCTCTGTGAGAGGAACTGTACGCCTAATCACATGGGTAGCCCACTGCTACCCATTAATCAACAAATATTACCTGAGTAATTTATTATGAAATTACCTTATGAGTTATCTGAAAAAGAATTTGAATCCCTGCTACTGGCAGCAGAAAAGAAATATGACTCCCGGATATCACGCTATATGCTTCGTCGATCACTTGCTGTGATATCTGATTATCTGGAAAACTATAACCGGGTATTCGCATTACGTGCTGATCTGAGGTTTGCTCAGTCCCATGTGCCAGGAGAGCCAGATATGCCGACATGCTTTCAGAAAGATGATGAGAAAGCCATCACTCGGGCTATAGAATCCCTTAAGAGTCAGCTAAGGGAAGAGCACAAGCGTTCTGGCAGGGCTGGTGAGTCTGCGCCACTCGCCTATATCTGGGCCAGAGAGCGTGTTACCGGGGAACATCCTCACTACCATCTGATTCTGCTGTTTGACAAAGAGGTTTATGCCTATCTGGGGAATTACACTGAATCTGATGCTGATAATATGGGGACCCGTATTCAGAAAGCCTGGTGCAGCGCCATTGGGCTTGATTATCCTGAATATGCTTATCTCCCGCATTTTCCGAAGAACCACAGCATTTGGTTCACACGACACGATGCGTTAACGTTAAGTGATGATTATTATGACTTTTTGCTACGGGTGGCCTATCTGAGCAAAGACTACAGCAAAGACTTCTATGACGGTTATCGCAACTTTGGCACAAGCCAGCTTATATGACGGAAGCTGAAAGGCCGGTAGAACTTATGATGCAGACTTGCCGATAAAGCGCAGGTCTGCATCTATTTCTTGATTCTATTTCCACCATCACCTGACAAGCTGGCGATAATCACATTCCATCTCATCGATGAAATCATCACCGATTGTCGGAAAGCCATAGCTCAAATGCTCTTTCCCTTTAATTTCAAATAAATTATAGAGATAGCTATCCTTTTGGTTAGCGACGTGAACAGGCATAAAGGGCCTGTTTCTTACGATATTTTCGTTTAGTTTACGGGCGTTGATGATGTTGTATTGATCTCCGGTGATATCAATAACGTAATCTTCCACTTCCAGCCAGAAGTGAGTTATTGCGCCATTTTTACCGGTGACTCCAGTGACCCCTTTCAATTCCAGTTCGGGCCATAATTGCAGAAAGTGGAAGGAAAGTAACATTGAGCAAAGCTTGCAACTCATTACCGGGAAGCCGTGAGGTACAAGGTAGGTTGTTGACGGATCACATGTTTCGAGTATCTTTCGAAACCTATTCGCCTCTTCACGTGCAGTCTCAATGGTAAACAATATTATCCCCCTGATTTAGCATATGAGTGTTTGTAAGCATACGTACCAATGGCAGGCTCCTTAGGATTTATTCTTCGTAGTATGAGTCAATGCTGTCCGGTCGAATCATACGTGAAGCCTAGGGAGTTAGGCTTTATATAACAGGATTGCGCCATTACCGCACACTCCTGTTTTTCGCTTGTGTGGATTAAGAATTGGTCTTATCCAGTGAGCTTTAATGTTGTTAATTCAACGTCAGTGAGTCTGCCACTATCTGCCTTTTTCACAAAGTAAGCCCACCACTGCATCATCGGACGACGTTGCTCAAGGTAATCACTGCGGTTGTAAGCGCGACGTACCTCATTTTTGTCTACATGAGCCAGTGCTGCTTCAATGACATCAGGCGGGAATCCTTCCTCATTGAGTGCCGTACTAGCGATAGAGCGTAAACCGTGTGATACGAGTACGCCTCCTAAGCCAGCACGCTTAAGTGCGGCATTAACTGTTTGGCTGTTCATTGGCTGGGTTGGTTTGATGCGACTGGGAAAGATAAACTCTCGGCCACCACTGAGTGACTTCATCATTTCCAGAATAGAAAGAGCCTCATCCGATAGTGGAACCGTATGGTCTCGGTTCATCTTCATACGAGCTGCTGGAATTTTCCATTCTTTAGCACTGAAATCGATTTCATCCCATCGTGCCTCAGCGGCTTCGGCAGGGCGGGTAATGGTGAGAAGCTGCCACATGAACAAGCACCGCGTTGACATACTGATACTTGCTGTACGCATTGTTTGCATTAACTGTGGAAGCTGATCCGGACGGATACTCGGCATGTTTTTCTTTTGCGGTTTCTCGAACGCTTTTCCGATATTTACACTGGGAACTGCATCAATCAGGCCTGTGTTCTGCGCATAAATCATGACTTCGTTAATACGCTGACAAAGGCGGCGAACAGTCTCTAATGCACCTCTGGCCTGTACCGGCTGAACAGCTTTAACTAGAGTATGAGCCTTAATCTCAGTGACGCTGATATCACCGATTGCTGGGAAAACATCTCTCTCAAGCGAGCGCCAGATATCGTCGGCATAGTCCTCTGTTACGCTGGCTTTCTTCACATTCCACCAACGCTCGGCAACTAACAAGAAGGTGTTGGTTTTGGCCTCTTGAGAATTCCTCACCTGTTCTTTCTGGTGTTCCTGAGGATCAATATCTTTTGCCAACAAAACTCGAGATTCAGCTCTGAGTTTACGCGCATCAGAAAGGGAGACGGCTGGGTAGGCTCCGAAGCTCTGCTTGGTTCGCTGCTTGGTCAGAGGTCGATAGTAACGGAACTGCCAGAGCTTACTACCGCTGGACTTGATTAACAGAGTAAGCCCGTCACCATCATACAGCTGGTAATCGGCATCTTTAGGTTTGGCGGCTTTGATTTCCGTATCGGTTAACGGCTTGGTTTTTCTTGCCATGGGGAGTCTCCATGCGTTTAGGCCCAACGAAAACAATAGAGCTTTTCGTTGGGCCTATCAATGGGCCTAAAAGGTTCGGATTTAATCAGTTCTCTTCGGACTTCGCGGGACAAATTGAGGGCACAAAAAAGCCCGCAGGGCTTGCGCCGTGCGGGCTCTTAGGACTTCATCGGATGACTCTGGTAATCACCGATGGAGAATTTTGGTGGAGCTGGGGGGATTTGAACCCCCGTCCGAAATTACTACACCGTCGGCACTACATGCTTAGTCTAGTCTTTACATTCGCCTACCAGCTGCGGACAGACACGCTACTAATAAACTAGCTTGATTAGATTTAATGCTTCAACCCCAAGCAAGGTATCCACACGATCTCTTTTGGTTTTGACCTCTCTTGATCCCCGTCCTAAGAGCGGAGGCTAGGGAGAGAGGGCTCTGAGCAGGTTATTAAGCTGCTAGTGCGTAGTTTTCGTCGTTTGCGACTATTTTTTTGCGGCTTTTTACGAGGCAAACCGCCCCTCGGCATGCTCCTTGGGCTTCGCAAATCCCGTCGAATCCAGAATCAGCCCCAAGTACTATCGTGCATTGTATCAGAAAATATATCCGTAAAGCCAGTAGCTTAGCGGTTTGAGTTCTTCATAATACGTGCTTTGTCTAATTTCCACTCACGATCTTTAATGTCATCGCGTTTGTCGTGCTCTTTTTTACCTTTTGCGAGCCCAATTTTGACTTTGGACCAAGCATTTTTCCAGTAAAGAGACAGCGCGACAACGGTAAAACCATCTCGGCTAACTTTTCCGAACAGCGTTTCTAATTCACGCTTTTTCAGTAGCAGTTTGCGAGTACGTGTTGGGTCGCATACCACGTGCGTTGATGCCACATTAAGAGGCTGAATAGTTGCGCCAAAGAGGTATGCTTCGCCGTCGCGGAAAGTTACGTAGCTATCGGCGATATTAGCTTTACCTGCGCGCAGCGACTTAACTTCCCAGCCTTGCAGCGCCAACCCCGCCTCGATCTCTTCTTCGATGAAGTATTCGTGGCGAGCGCGTTTGTTCATAGCAATCGTTGCTGAACCGGGTTTGTGTGCTTTTTTCTTTGTCATAGTGCTGCCATTATACTGAACCAGTCATGGGATGAACATCCTTTCACCCTAAGCTGTCGTTGTTTTTTAATACATTAGCTCAGTGTGCTTAACGCGTTTCTCTCTGTCCACAGATAAATGGTATTATTTGTGCGTTTTATGTTACTCAGGAATTGATATGCCACAGATTAGCCGTTCTGCTTTGGTGCCTTTTAGCGCCAAGCAAATGTACCAATTGGTCAACGATGTTTCTGCCTATCCGGCGTTTTTACCCGGTTGTGTCGGAAGTCGTGTTTTAGAATCAGGGCCAAACTCGATGACAGCTGCTGTTGATGTCTCAAAAGCAGGGATAAGCAAAACGTTTACGACTCATAATACGTTGGCTGATAGCAGTAGCATTAAAATGCAGCTTGTAGATGGACCATTCCGTAAGTTACTGGGTGGCTGGCATTTTATCCCGTTAAGCGATGATGCGTGTAAAGTTGAGCTGCATCTCGACTTTGAGTTTACTAATAAGCTGGTTGAACTGGCATTTGGTAAGGTGTTTAAAGAGCTGGCGGGGAATATGGTTCAGGCTTTTACTTCACGAGCAAAAGAGGTCTACAGTGCCTGATATCAATGTGGAGGTGGTGTATGCCTTGCCTGAGCGCCAATATCTTCGTCGCATTAAGTTATCTGAAGGTGCCAACGTCGAGCAGGCGATTCAAAAATCTGGCTTGTTAGCATTGCGTACTGAAATTGACCTAACGAAAAACAAGGTTGGGATTTACAGCCGCGCGGTCAAATTATCAGATAAGGTGCATGAAGGTGATAGGGTAGAGATCTATCGTCCATTGCTTGCAGACCCTAAAGAGCTACGCCGTTTACGGGCTGAAAGAGCAAAAAAATAAGGCGCGTATGCGCCTTATTTTTTAAGGGTATCTTACACCAGCCGTATTCACGGCGCTGATCAGTCTTCTTTACTTTCAGGAAGCTTCTTGGTGTTTTCAATTCCGGTCAGAAGACCACTGCCATCAAAGGTTAGGGTCAGCGTCTCTTGAGACACGGCCTCATGCCCTGGCTGTTGGCGGAACACGTAGAACCATGTGCTGGTTCCAAACGGATCTTGCAGCATTGGTGTACCTAGCGTGTAGGCGACTTGTTGCTGCGTCATCCCTCTGTGAATTTTGGCTACGTCAGCAGCAGTCAGGTAGTTTCCCTGATTGATGTCAGGACGGTATACCACTTTTTCAAAGGTTGAACAGCCT
Organism: Hafnia alvei; assembly: GCF_034424155.1. NCBI lineage: Bacteria > Pseudomonadati > Pseudomonadota > Gammaproteobacteria > Enterobacterales > Hafniaceae > Hafnia > Hafnia alvei. Next base: position 1,082,697 of record NZ_CP139992.1, read on the forward strand.
GCGGTTAGCGTAACCATAACCACAGCAGCGGCAGTCAGCATTTTACAACGCATAGTAATCTCATTCCTTTTGGACATAGGTTGCCGATGATAATCGACCTTGCAACAGTTGGAAACCTCAACAGACTCCAATATGACCTCAGGAATCAAAAAAAGTTGATGTTTTTTATGCGGCAAGCAGTTCTTTTGCATTTGCCAGCGTGTTGCGCGTCACTTCACTTCCCCCTAACAGCCGCGCCAGCTCTTGCAAACGGGCTTTTTTATCCAATGATTGCATGGTTGTTTCAGTTTCAGAACCATCAGTGTGCTTGCTGACATAAAAATGCTGGTGCCCACATCCGGCGACCTGAGGTAAGTGGGTGACACACATGACCTGCGTTGATTCGCCAAGCTGGCGCAGCATTTTTCCAACGATAGCGGCAGTTGGCCCACTGATCCCCACATCCACTTCGTCAAAGATAAGCGCAGGCGTATCCATTTTCTGGGCGGTGATGACCTGAATCGCTAACGCAATACGTGAGAGTTCACCACCAGAAGCCACTTTAGCTAATGCTTGGAGTGGTTGGCCAGGGTTGGTGGTTACGCTAAATTCAATGCGGTCTGCGCCATCTGCGGTGAGTGCTTCTGGCATGAAATTAACATCAATTGCAAACTGTCCATGAGGCATAGAGAGTTCATGCATGCTGTGTGTAATGAGCTGAGAAAGCTCTTGAGCGAAATTCACCCGCTGTTGGTGCAACTGCTGGGCGAGCGAAAGCGCGTACTCATGATGTTTGTGTACGTTCTCAGCCAACTGTTCTTGATCGCTCTCCTGTTGGCTAAGTGACTGCTGCTCGTCCAAAAGCTGTTGATAAAACTGAGGCAGTTCTTCTGGCGTAACATGGTGTTTACGCGCCAGCGCAATTTGGCGGGATATCCGCTGTTCTAACTCATAAAGCCGAGCAGGATCCATATCAATCGTATCGCCGTAATGGCGCAGTTCATTGCTGGCTTCAGATATTTGAATTGAAGCTTCTTCCAGCATATCTAGCAGAGGCGAAAACTGGCTGTCGTAGCTAATCAGCTCAGACACGTTTTGTTTTGCGCTGTGCAGCAGGCTGAGAATATTGCCATCGTCGGCATCAGACAGCATGTTTAATGCGCGCTGGCTGATGGTCTGAAGCTGACCGCTATTGGCTTGGCGCTTATACTCCTCATCGATCTGCTCATACTCTCCGGGCTGGGGAGCAAACTCATTGAGTTCCTTGAGCTGATATTGCAGTAGCTGTTTGCGCGACTCACGTTCGGCAACCTGCTTTTGATGGTGAGCCAGCAGACGGCAGCTGTGATGCCATTGGCGATAGGCGGCTTGCATTTCTGCTAATAGCTCAGATTGGTTGCTATAGGCATCGAGCAGGTGTTTTTGGTGCTCGGACTTGAGCAGCAACTGATGCGCATGCTGGCCATGAATCTGAATCAGATGTTGGCCAAGTTCGCGTAGCTGTGAAAGAGGAACCGCGGTGCCATTGATAAATCCGCGGGAACGCCCGTCGGCGCTGATAACGCGTCGTAGCAGGCATTCATTGCTGTCATCTAGCTGATTTTGTTCAAGCCACTGTCGTGCTGACGGCGTATCTGCCAGAGAGAAGCGTGCGCAAATATCGGCTCTAGGCGTGTTTAAACGCACCATAGCGGCCTCTGAGCGCCCTCCAAGGCATAAACCTAGCGCATCAATAGCAATCGACTTACCCGCGCCTGTTTCGCCGGTGATGGCAGTCATTCCACGCTGGAAGTCAATTTCAAGTTCACGAACAATAGCAAAGTTAGAAATGGTCAGCTGCGTCAGCATTCGAAATTCCCCTGTACGGAATCACATAACTGTATTTAACTACAGTATAAACTGGTTTTTTATACAGTAAAGTAGCTAACGCAAAAAATTATTCTGTTCAGAAAAGTTTTTTCGACCATCCTAGTTTCGTGCTTAATGTATTGAAATAGTTGTAGTCTTTTGGATGAATAAGGTTCAGGTGGAATTGACTTCGCTGAATCATGACCTCTTCACCTTGCTGGATCGGTAGCGCAATCTGGCTGTCGCAGCTGATTTCTAGGTCGTTGCTGAAATGGCTAAACCGTAAGTGAATTTTGCTGTTGCTATCAATAACCAGCGGGCGAGCTGAGAGGGTGTGTGGGAACATGGGAACCAACGCAATGGCATCCAGTGTTGGCGTCAGAATAGGCCCTCCAGCAGACAATGAATATGCGGTAGAGCCCGTCGGCGTAGAGATAATCAGTCCATCAGAACGCTGAGAGAATGCAAAGTTTTCATTGATATAAACTTCAAATTCAATCATATGCGCGACTTTGCCTGGATGCAAAACCACTTCATTGATGGCGGTGCTCATGCGTCTTTGTTGTTGCTCGCGGCAAACTTGCACTTCAAGTAAAAAACGTTGTTCGCTAAAATATTCGCCGTCGAGAACGTCTGAGAGCTGTTGTTTGGCATTGTCGGGATCTAAGTCGGTAAGAAAACCAAGATTTCCACGGTTTACGCCAATCACTTTGATATCATAACGCGCCAGAATGCGGGCTGCACCGAGCATATTTCCATCGCCGCCAACCACAACGGCGAGATCGGCTTTTTGGCCTATATCCGCCAAGCTGCCTGTTTCGGCGTTTTCAAGTTTTAGATCGTGCGCAATTTGATGCTCAACGATCACCGGATAGCCTTTGCTGACAAGCCAGTGAAATAGCATTTCGTGCGTGGCCAGCGCGGCAGGATGACGCGGGTGACCGACCAGACCGATACATTCAAATTTTTTATTCATACGGTGGTTTTCCTACCGAGCGCAATTTAATGGCTCTCATTATGCGCGGTTCTCTTGAATCGCCAGCTTTCATCCCCATAATAAGCCAAGTAGCGAGATTAATGCCAAACCGCGGAGAATTTCATGAGTAGTAAAGAACAGAACATGTCGAATGAGCAAGCCTCACAAGAAATGGAAAACGGACAAGAGCAGCACGAACAGGCTCAGGTCGATGCGGCGGACGTCGTTGATACGCGCGATGAGCGTATTGCCGAATTAGAAGCTCAGTTGCAGGAAGCCGCTCAGCGTGAGCGTGATTCTGTCATGCGTGCCCGCGCAGAAGCGGATAATATTCGCCGTCGTGCTGAGCAAGACGTTGAAAAAGCGCATAAGTTCGCTTTAGAAAAGTTCTCTAACGAACTGCTGCCAGTGATTGATAATCTGGAGCGTGCGCTGGATCTGGCTGATAAATCTAACCCAGAACTGACCTCTATGATTGAAGGTATCGAATTAACGCTGAAATCCATGCTGGATGTGGTGCGTAAATTTGGCGTAGAGCAGGTGGGTGAAGTGAACGTTCCGTTTAATCCAGAAGTGCATCAGGCGATGACGCTAATGGAGTCTGAACAACACGAGCCTAACCACGTCATGATGGTTATGCAGAAAGGTTATACCTTGAACGGTCGTTTGATTCGTCCAGCGATGGTTGCGGTATCTAAAGCGAAAGCGTGATCCTGACGTCTTTTCCGAAAATAAAAAACCAGTCGATTGACTGGTTTTTTTTCGCCTGAAACTTACTCTTCGCTGCCGCTCTCTGGCAAACGTGGCTGCCAATCAATAGGCGCGAAACCTTGTTCAATCAACAATTGATTGGTTTGTGAGAAGTGATGGCAGCCTAAAAAGCCGCGATGGGCCGACAGTGGCGAAGGGTGCGGGGCTTTTAAGACGCGATGGCGCTGGGTATCAATAATGCTGCCTTTCTTTTGCGCGTGTGCGCCCCATAGCAGGAAGACAATCCCTGAGCGATGTTCATTTAGCGCGGCGACCACTTTGTCGGTGAACGTTTCCCAGCCGAGCTTCGCGTGTGAATGCGCTTGGCCGCGTTCAACGGTTAATACCGTATTAAGCAGTAAAACCCCTTGTTCAGCCCAGCTTTTTAGATAGCCGTGCTGAGGAATCTCGAAACCTTCGATATCGGTTTTGAGCTCTTTATACATATTCATTAACGAAGGCGGCGCAGGGATGCCAGGACGCACCGAGAAGGAGAGACCGTGAGCCTGATTGGGGCCGTGATAGGGGTCTTGGCCTAAGATCACGACTTTCACATCGTTAAATTCCGTAAAACGGAAGGCATTAAACACGTCTTTCTGCGGTGGATAAATGGTCTTACCGGCTAGGCGCTCTGCGGCGACAAAAGCGAGCGTGTCGTGAAAGTAGGGTTTTTCTTTCTCGGCACCGATGACGTCGTGCCAGTTTTGTGGAGAAGTCATCTGCACTTCCTCTTTGTTTATACGGAAATTATTTTGTCGTAGCTTACCGTTTCAGGTGATGAATTTAAACCATGATGAAAATTTAGCCATTTCAGAAAACAGTCAAAAGTGATGTTTTTTTGTGCGTAAATTAAATTTTTTTTGAAAATTTACAAAAATAGAAAAAGCCTCTCTAGAGGGGTAAATTTGATGTAAAACATAAATTTGCCCAAATTGGTAAAATTGACACCTTTAAAAAATTGATTTAAATCAAAGAAAACCCCACTCTATACTGGTATATAAAACATCAAGACAACATTGGTTTTACCAAATGGCCGAAGTTAAGGCCGTAAACTAAGAAATTAATCCCAGATTTTTTTGCTCTATTGACGGAGGCAACAAATGATTCAAGGTATTCAGATCACTAAAGCTGATAATGCAGACCTGATGAACTCTTTCTGGCTGCTCGATACAGATAAAAACGAAGCACGTTGTGTATGTGCAAAAGCAGGCTACGCAGAAGACCAGATCGTTGCAGTAAGCGAACTGGGAAAAATTGAATATCGCGAAGTACCTTTGGACATCAAACCAACTGTACGTGTGGAAGGCGGTCAGCATCTGAACGTTAACGTTCTGCGCCGTGAAACTCTGGAAGATGCTGTTAAGCACCCAGAAAAATATCCACAGCTGACTATTCGTGTGTCTGGCTATGCAGTGCGTTTCAACTCACTGACTCCAGAACAGCAGCGTGACGTTATTGCTCGTACCTTTACCGAGAGCCTGTAAGTTTAGGCTAAAGGCATAAAGAAATAGCAAAAAGGAGCCGAAAGGCTCCTTTTTTACGTCTGATAGCGAAGCGATTTTTGCTTAGCCGTGCAAAATATCATCATGAGTAGCAATCTCATAATTGGTATTATTATCATTCTATTTCATGGTGTTAGTATTATATAGCGACAAATAAGTTAAGCGCCTGAAATGAAAAATGGAAATATCATAATGCTGCGTGCTTTTTTATATGAGCGGGATATTCTCTAAGCTTAAGACGAAAAAAAACCGCCGATAAAGGCGGTTTTTTTGTCGGTGTGCTGATTTATTCTTCGGTCTTGGTCGGCTGTTCAGCTTCTTTAGACTTACGGCGTTTCCCGACATTTTTGCTGTCGCGATGGCGCACTTTTACCTTTTTATCTTTCTTCTCTTCAGCCTTTTTCTCTTGGCGCTTGAGCAGCGTCTTTTTAGAAGGCTTACCTTTGTTCTTTTCGCTAGGCGTTTTGGTTGTCGGGCGCAACTCGTCAACGACGCGTGACTTAATCTGCTCTTCAACGTAGCGGCTAATTTTGCCCAACAGCAAATGGTCGTGTGCTTCAACCAGCGAAATTGCGATGCCTTTGCGACCCGCACGGCCTGTACGGCCAATACGGTGCAGATAGGTATCTGCGGTGCGCGGCATGTCGAAGTTGAACACGTGGCTGATATCAGGAATATCCAAGCCACGCGCGGCAACGTCGGTAGCAACCAGAACGTTTACGCGACCATCGAGCATACGCTTCATGGCTTCGTTACGTTTGGCCTGTACCATTTCACCTTCTAGGTAGCAGGAGTTGATGCCGGCTTCGCGTAGCCAGCTTACCAGCTCATGAACACGTTCACGCTTGCGTACGAAGATCACGGATTTGGTGACTTCGGGCTCTTTTAGCAGATGACACAGCAGCTTGGTCTTATGCTCAAGGGTATCGGCACGGTAGTACCATTGCTGGATCTTTTTACGTTCGCGGCGCGATGGGTCGGCTTCAATTTCAACCGGCTCCTGCAACAGACGCTCAGAGAACTCTTTAATCGCATCGCCTTCCAGCGTTGCAGAGAACAGCATGGTTTGTTTGCGCCAGCGAGTTTCTGCTGCGATAGTTTCGATATCTTGTGCAAAGCCCATGTCTAGCATGCGGTCTGCTTCATCAAGGATCAGGGTTTCAACCGCGCGGCAATCGAAGTTTTCTTCTTTGATGTATTGCAGCAGACGACCGGTGGTTGCTACCACGATGTCCTGATTTTCGCTGAATACTTCAGCGTGGTTCATATAGGCAACGCCACCGGTGATGGTCGCAATGTCTAAATTTGTGTGTTTTGCCAATTCAATGGCTTGCTCGGCAACCTGCATTGCCAGTTCACGCGTTGGGGTCAACACCAAAATGCGCGGTGGGCCGGATTTCTTGCGCGGGAAGTCGAGCAGGTGCTGCAACACTGGCAGCAAATAGGCGACGGTTTTCCCGGTTCCGGTAGGCGCGGAGCCCAGAACGTCGCGACCGTCCATTGCCGGAGGAATGGCGGCAGCTTGGATAGCTGTCGGGCGGTCATAGCCTTTATCGCGCAATGCGTCGAGTAGGCGTTCATCGAGTTCGAGTTCGGAAAAATTGCTTGCTGTCATGGTCTACCTCTACTTGGGGCGCCGATTATAGACGGGTTGGAGCAGATGTTCACCCATTAAAGCGGGGGAATTAGCATGTTTACTCCGATCCAACCTTGGCGAATTTATGCGGATATTTTATGCTATGCGGCCAAAAATAAGGAGTTACCGTGGTTCAATGCCCATCAGAATCAGCGCCATTACGTCGTAACGGATTCACATTTAAGCAATTTTTTGTTGCTCACGATCGCTGTGAGATGAAGGTTGGTACAGACAGTATTTTGTTGGGCGGATGGGCAGATGTCAGCGATATCACTGGAAAGATACTGGATATCGGCAGCGGTAGCGGCCTTTTAGCGTTAATGTTGGCGCAGCGTACCACAGATTCAGTGCAAATTGATGCGGTTGAACTCGATGATAATGCCGCGTTGCAGGCGACGGAAAATTTCGCGCTGTCGCCATGGGCGGGCAGAGTGGCGCTGCATCATTGCGCATTGCAGTCGTTTGCAGCACAAACCTCTTCACGTTATGACCTGATTATCACCAACCCACCTTATTATCAGCCCGGCGTAGAATGTCGAAACCCGAGCCGAGGCACTGCCCGTTATACTTCTGAGCTTAGTCATCAAACGTTGCTCAAACATGCGCGCGCGCTAGCTTCCAATAAAGGAAAAATGGCGGTGGTTTTGCCTTGCGATATCAGTGCTGATTTTATGCAACTAGCGGCAGGCGAGGGATGGTTTTTATTGCGGCATACGGAAGTTGCGGAGTTTGCTAATAGAGCACCTCATCGTGCTCTGATGTTGTTTGGCGTGGAGCCCGTGTCACTGCAGTCAGACCGATTGATTATTCGTGATGAGAGCAAGGTTTACTCGAACGATTTCCGCGAATTAACCAACGCGTTTTATCTTTTTTTCTGAGTTTGATGATGTGAAAAAGGCCCAATAGGGGTAATGCAGATCGTTTATGAGATCGAGATACACGGGGCTAGCACACCGCGGGGCGCTCCGGCAGCTAAAACTGCTACGACCCCATCGGTGTACTTCCCCTAAAATCATGCTTAAGTTGCCAGCATTTCCCAATAAGGCCTTTTTAGTTTCTACTGCATTGCAGCTAACGTTGATGATTTGCTAAGGCTGTAAAATCGTTGGCTGCGAATTCTCTAAAAGGTCTGGATAATCCAGCGTGTAATGCAGGCCGCGGCTTTCTTTGCGTTCCATGGCGCAGCGTACAATGAGCTCAGCAACCTGCACCAAGTTTCTCAGCTCTAACAAGTTGTTAGAAATGCGGAAGTTGGCGTAGTACTCGTCGATTTCTTGCTGAAGCATTTGGATGCGGCGCAGCGCACGTTCCAAACGTTTGGTGGTACGCACAATGCCCACGTAATCCCACATAAATAAACGCAGTTCGTGCCAGTTATGCTGGATCACTACGCGCTCATCTGAGTTGTAAACTCGGCTGTCATCCCATTCTGGTAGACGCGGTGCGAGGCTGGTTTGTGGTAGGCGTTGCAGAATATCTTGCGATGCCGACCATGCGTATACCACGCATTCTAACAGTGAGTTTGACGCCATTCGGTTGGCTCCGTGCAGGCCGGTATAGCTGACCTCACCGATGGCATACAATCCTTCTAAATCAGTTCTTCCTTGATGATCGACCATCACGCCGCCGCAGGTGTAGTGTGCGGCAGGAACGATTGGGATCGGCTCTTTGGTGAGATCTAAGCCTAAATCCATCAGTTTTTCATAGATCATTGGGAAGTGCTGCATGATGAAATCTGCCGGTTTATGGCTAATATCCAAATACATACAGTCTGCGCCAAGGCGCTTCATTTCGTGGTCAATGGCGCGAGCGACGATATCACGCGGCGCAAGTTCGCCGCGTTCGTCAAAGTCCGGCATAAACCGCGAGCCGTCAGGGCGTTTGAGGAATGCACCTTCGCCACGCAAGGCTTCGGTTAAGAGAAAGTTTCTTGCCTGCGGATGGTACAAGCAGGTGGGGTGGAATTGGTTAAACTCTAGATTGGCAATACGACATCCAGCGCGCCACGCCATAGCAATGCCGTCGCCGGAAGAGATATCAGGGTTTGTGGTGTACTGATAAACTTTTGCCGCCCCGCCGGTAGCTAATACCACGGTGCGAGCGCGCAGAGTTTCAACGCGTTCGAGTTCACGGTTCCATACATAGGCACCTACCACGCGTTGGGTGCCCGGCAAGCCAATTTTTTTGGACGTAATCAGGTCGACGGCGTTGTACCGCTCGCAAACGCGGATGTTAGGGTGTGCATTTGCTTTCTGTACTAAAGTTGTCTCGACTTCTTTACCCGTTGCATCTGCGCTATGTAGGATCCGCCGATGGCTATGACCACCTTCGCGGGTTAGATGGTAGCGAGATTCGCCTGCGGGGCTCATTTCGGTATCAAATAGAACGCCTTGATCGATGAGCCACTGCACGCAATCTTTTGCGTTACGAGCAATAAATTCAACCGCTGAAGGATCACACAGCCCAGCACCGGCAATCAGTGTATCCTGCACGTGAGATTCGATGCTGTCGGTTTCATCAAAAACCGCGGCGATACCGCCTTGGGCATAAAACGTAGCACCCTCATTAAAGGGACCTTTACTTAAAACGGTCACTTTGCAGTGATCGGCAAGACGTAAGGCGAGTGAAAGTCCGGCAGCTCCGCTACCGATAATCAATACATCGTTGAAATGCTCAGAATTTGATTGCATAGGTTGTGGTGTGTGCAGCTGAAAAGTGAAAATCATGTTAGCCTATGCCAACGTGTAAATGCACGGTTAATGAACAACGAATATAAAAACAGCATCGTACGGAACTTTTTAGTACGTATGAACTCTAAGCTAGTGCTTGCTCAGGATCGATTGAGACAACTGGCAGTACTATTTTTTCATGCGTGGAGAGAGATTTGAGGAGAGATTACCTCGGATGAGCGAGCAGTTAACGGATCAGGTGCTGGTCGAGCGAGTCCAGAAAGGAGATAAGAAGGCTTTTAACTTACTGGTAGTTCGCTATCAGCATAAAGTTGCGAGTCTCGTATCCCGCTACGTGCCATCAGGCGATGTTCCTGATGTTGTGCAGGAATCGTTTATCAAAGCCTATCGTGCGTTGGAATCTTTCCGCGGCGAGAGTGCTTTTTACACCTGGCTTTATCGTATTGCTGTAAACACAGCAAAAAATTACCTGGTTGCTCAGGGGCGGCGTCCGCCATCAAGCGATGTTGATGCTAGTGAGGCAGAAAACTTCGAAAGTGCGGGTGCATTGAAAGAAATTTCGAACCCTGAGAACTTAATGTTGTCAGATGAACTGAAGCAGATTGTTTTCCGAACCATAGAGTCTCTTCCTGAGGATTTGCGTATGGCAATCACCCTCAGAGAATTGGATGGTTTAAGCTACGAAGAGATAGCGGCCATTATGGATTGTCCGGTTGGAACGGTACGTTCTCGTATTTTCCGGGCGAGGGAAGCGATCGATAATAAAGTTCAACCGCTGATACAGCGTTAATTATGCGGGCACAGGAAGGGTATTTAGGCATGCAGAAAGAACAACTTTCGGCTCTGATGGATGGTGAAGTGCTGGACAGTGAACTGCTTGGTTCACTGGGTAAAGACGATGCGCTTCAACAAACGTGGAAGAGCTATCACCTGATACGTGACACCCTGCGCGGTGACGTGAGCGACGCGATTGATTTTGATATCTCCGATCGCATTGCCGCGGCGCTTGATGATGAACCAGTTCGCTTGGTTCCCAATGCAATTCCCGAATCCCAGCCTCAGCCACATAGCTGGAAAGATATGCCTTTCTGGAGCAAGGTTCGTCCTTGGGCCAGCCAAATCACACAAATCGGTATTGCGGCCTGTGTTTCTCTCGCCGTGCTGGTTGGTGTGCAGCAGTATAATCAGCCAGTCGGTGGTGCAAGTGATTCAGATGCTCCGGCATTCAACACGCTACCGATGGGCGGCCAAGCTTCTCCGGTGAGTTTTGGTGTTCCGAATGAGAGCAGCAACGCCAATGGACAGCAGCAGGTTCAGCAGCAGCGTAAACGCATTAATGCGATTTTGCAGGATTATGAACTGCAACGCCGTCTGCACACTGAACAGTTGCAAATGGACAATGGTAATACTCAGGCGTCAGTTCAGGTGCCAGGAACTCTGTCATTAGGAACTCAGCAGCAGTAATGAAGCAACTTTGGTTCGCCATCAGCGTATTCGCTGGTAGCCTATTTGTTTCTAACATCGCCTCAGCGCAAGATTCGTCTGAGGCGATGTTGCAACAAATGAACGGTGCCAGTCAGTCACTCAGTTATGAGTTAGCGTATATCAATATCACCAAGCAGGGGATTGAGTCGTTACGCTATCGTCATGCCATTTATAATAATCAGTTGTTATCCCAGCTCTTGCAGATGGATGGTCCGCGCCGTGAAGTTTTACTGCGTGGCAATGAAATCAGCTATTTTGAGCCTGGACTTGAGCCATTTACGCTCAACGGCGATCACATTGTTGATGCATTGCCATCGATAATTTTCTCCGACATCAAACAGCTGAGTCAGTATTACAATTTCATCTCCGTTGGTAGAACCCGCGTTGCCGATCGCCCGTGCGAGGTGATTCGTATTGTGTCGCGTGACGGTTTGCGCTTTAGCTATATCGTATGGATTGATGAAAGTTCGAAATTGCCTTTGCGGGTCGACTTGTTAGATCGCGATGGCGAAACGTTAGAGCAGTTCCGCGTAATTTCCTTCACGGTTGGCGATCAGGTCAGTACAGCGATGGCGAGCTTAGCTCAGCTCACGCTGCCACCTTTGCTGAAATTACCGGCAACGGATAAGGTTAACTTCAGTTGGCAAGCATCTTGGCTGCCGCAGGGTTTCAAAGAGGTTTCACGCAGTCGCCGTACCCTGCCATCACTCACCGAACCGGTGGAATCACGCTTGTATAGCGATGGGTTGTTCAGTTTCTCTGTCAATATCAGCAGTGCCGCTGCGGGTGCTGCGGTGAGCGAGCAATTCTTGCGCCAAGGGCGTCGCACCATTCACACCGAAACGCGTAACAATACTGATATTACCGTCGTCGGTGAATTACCTCCGTCAACGGCTAAACGTGTTGCAAACAGCATTACGCTCAATGGTCGTAAATCATGATGCGCGAATGGGCAACGGTGGCATCCTGGCAACAGGGCATCGCTACGCTAAACTGTGAACAGCGCTCAGGTTGTGGTTCTTGCGGGGCGAAAAATACCTGCGGTACGGCGGTGTTGAATAAAATCAATCCTCAGTCGCAGCATCAGCTTCAAGTTGAAATTGCTCAACCGTTAGAGCCTGGCCAAAGGGTCGAGATTGGCATTACTGAAGCCAATCTGCTGCGTTCTGCGGTGCTAGTCTACCTCACGCCGCTGCTTGGACTCATCGTCGGCGGTGGTGTGGGGCAGTCATTGATGCATTCTGATGCATGGGCTGCGTTAGGCGCATTGGTTGGCGCTGCTGCTGGTTTCATGTTTGCGCGATTTAAGGCGAAAAAGCTAAGTGACCGGCAAGATTACCAGCCTATCGTTTTGCAGGTCGGTTTGCCTCCATCGATGATCCGCACCCCCACGAATATCTAGGTTTTACTGGGTTCGATGTGTAGAATGCATCGAATCTGGCAAATTACCGCCAAACGTTAAACCATCGCTTTGAACCCATCAGTGTGTCCTTAGGCGAGTAATCTAGAAATCATCAGGCAAAATATCTTAATAATGAAGCGTATACGAAATTTCTCCATTATCGCACATATTGACCACGGTAAGTCGACACTGTCTGACCGTATTATTCAGATTTGTGGCGGTTTGACTGACCGTGAAATGGCAGCGCAAGTTCTGGATTCTATGGATCTAGAACGTGAGCGCGGCATCACTATTAAAGCGCAGAGCGTAACGCTCGACTATAAAGCACAGGATGGGGAAACTTATCAGCTGAACTTCATCGATACTCCAGGACACGTTGACTTCTCTTATGAGGTTTCTCGTTCTCTGGCGGCGTGTGAAGGTGCATTGCTGGTGGTTGACGCAGGTCAGGGCGTTGAAGCCCAGACGCTAGCTAACTGCTATACAGCCATGGAAATGGATCTGGAAGTGGTTCCTGTTCTGAACAAAATTGACCTGCCAGCGGCCGATCCCGATCGTGCTGCTCAGGAAATTGAAGATATCGTCGGCATTGACGCGATGGATGCTGTGCGTTGCTCAGCAAAAACCGGCGTTGGCGTTCCTGAAGTGCTTGAACGTCTGGTTCGCGATATCCCTGCACCGGAAGGTGATCCAGAAGGCCCATTACAGGCGCTGATTATCGACTCATGGTTCGATAACTATCTGGGCGTAGTTTCTTTGATCCGTATTAAAAACGGTTCACTGCGCAAAGGCGAGAAAGTTAAGGTAATGAGCACCGGTCAGACCTATAACGCTGACCGTCTTGGTATCTTCACACCGAAGCAGATCGACCGTGACGTACTTAACTGCGGCGAAGTAGGCTGGTTGGTATGTGCGATTAAAGATATCCACGGCGCACCCGTAGGCGATACCTTGACGCTGGCACGTAACCCAGCCGAAAAATCTTTGCCGGGCTTCAAAAAAGTAAAACCTCAGGTTTACGCAGGCCTGTTCCCTGTAAGCTCTGATGACTATGAAGCTTTCCGCGATGCGTTGGGCAAATTAAGCCTGAATGATGCGTCCCTGTTCTATGAGCCAGAAACATCTACCGCGCTGGGCTTCGGCTTCCGCTGTGGTTTCTTGGGCTTATTGCACATGGAGATCATTCAGGAGCGTCTGGAGCGTGAATACGATCTAGACTTGATCACAACGGCACCAACGGTTGTGTACCAGATCCAAACCACCGGTGGTGAAGAGATTTTTGTTGATAGTCCATCTAAATTGCCGCCAATCAACAATATCGAAGAGTTGCGTGAGCCGATTGCTGAATGTCATATGCTGTTACCACAAGAGTATCTTGGTAACGTTATAACGCTTTGTATCGAGAAGCGTGGTGTTCAGACTAATATGGTTTATCACGGCAATCAGGTTGCATTAACCTATGAAATACCGATGGCAGAAGTGGTGCTCGATTTCTTCGACCGCCTCAAATCTACATCGCGTGGTTATGCGTCGCTGGATTACAGCTTCAAACGTTTCCAGCAGTCTGACATGGTTCGCGTTGACGTCTTGATCAACAACGAACGTGTGGATGCGCTGGCGCTAATCACCCATCGCGACAACGCGCAGTATCGTGGTCGTGAGCTGGTTGAGAAGATGAAAGAACTGATCCCGCGCCAACAGTTTGATATTGCGATTCAAGCGGCTATTGGCAACCAGATTATTGCGCGTTCAACGGTTAAGCAGCTGCGTAAAAACGTTCTTGCTAAGTGTTACGGCGGCGACGTGAGCCGTAAGAAAAAACTGCTGCAGAAGCAGAAAGACGGTAAGAAACGTATGAAGCAGGTCGGCAACGTCGAACTGCCGCAGGAAGCCTTCTTGGCCATTCTGCACGTAGGTAAAGACTAAAGTTCTATGATGAGCGGCACCGATTGAGGTGCCGTTATCATTGAGAGGCTTATGCCCAAATAGATTTCAACCTCGTTCTCGTTAAAGTTGAAATCACGGGGTTATTTAAGGAGTTATTGGCATGGCCAATATGTTTGCTCTAATTCTGGTTATCGCAACGTTGGTGACTGGGGTTATTTGGTGTATCGACCGCTTTAAGTTAGCACCGGCGCGTCGAGCAAAGATCGAGGCGATTAATGCCCAAACGGTTGACGGTTTAGATAACCAGACCGCCAAAGACGCGGTGAAAACGTCAGGTTGGATTGAAACCTGCGTATCCGTTTTCCCTGTTTTGGCACTGGTTCTGATTATCCGCTCATTTATTTATGAGCCTTTCCAGATCCCATCAGGTTCAATGATGCCGACGCTGCTGATCGGCGATTTCATTCTGGTAGAAAAGTTTGCCTATGGAATTAAAGAGCCTGTCGCGCAGCACACGATTATTCCAACCGGACATCCTAAGCGCGGCGATATCGTGGTATTTAAATATCCGCTGGATCCACGTTTGGACTATATCAAACGCGCCATTGGTTTACCGGGTGATAAAGTCACTTACGATCCATACAGTAAAGAAGTTACGGTTTACCCAGCCTGCCAAACAGGGCAGAACTGCGACAAGTTATTGCCGATTACCTACAGCGCGGCTGAGCCAAGCGAGTGGGTGCAGACTTTTGGCCAAATGGGTAATGGCGAAGCGAGCAGCGGCTTTTTCCAGATTCCATTAGATCAAAACGTGGATGATGGATACCGCATGAGCGAGCGCAAAGAAACGCTGGGTACCGTTACCCATCGGATTCTGACCGTGCCTCAAGCGCAGGACATGATGTCGCGTTACTATCGCCAGCCGGGTCAACCACAGGGCGTATGGGTGGTGCCTGAAGGCCATTACTTCATGATGGGCGACAACCGTGATAACAGCGCCGATAGCCGTTATTGGGGCTTTGTTCCTGAGCAAAATCTCGTAGGTAAAGCAACGGCAATCTGGATGAGCTTTGAAAAACAAGAAGGGCAATGGCCGACCGGCGTTCGCCTGAATCGTATTGGTGGCATCCACTGATTTTCTGCTCGTTATTCACGCTGTGGGGATCTTCCTACAGCGTGAAATCTGTGTGACGTTTTCACCAGCATTAAAATATGTGCCTAAACTTATTTCCGTTGCATTAATAGCTAGGCAACTTCAGCGAATAAGGCATATTACCGCAGCATTATATTTTCAGTCGTTGTAGAATACCCCTTCGAGCGATAAAAAGTTGGCTTCCGATCTGGAAGCCACTGCAAACGAAACAGCTTTGGATTGGCTAATGGCAAGCAGGCCTGTTCCGTATGCTGCGGTTTTTGACGCATTCTAGATCTATTTGGTATCTCATGAATCCCATCGTAACTAACCGGCTTCAAAAGAAGCTGGGCTATACTTTTCAACAGCAGGAGCTGTTATTGCAGGCATTGACTCATCGCAGTGCCAGCAGCAAACACAATGAACGTCTTGAGTTTCTGGGCGACTCAATTCTTAGTTTCGTTATTGCCAATGCGCTGTATCACCGCTTCCCGCGGGTTGATGAGGGCGACATGAGCCGCATGCGTGCTACTTTAGTACGTGGAAATACGCTGGCAGAAATGGCACGAGAATTTGATTTGGGGGAGTGCCTACGTCTTGGGCCGGGTGAGCTAAAAAGTGGTGGTTTCCGCCGTGAATCTATTTTAGCTGACACCGTAGAAGCGTTAATTGGCGGCATTTTCCTGGATAGTGATATCCAAACGATTGAACGACTGATCCTTGATTGGTACCGCTCACGCTTGGACGAGATAAGTCCAGGTGATAAGCAAAAAGACCCGAAAACGCGTCTGCAAGAGTTCTTGCAGGGACGCCATCTGCCACAGCCATCTTATTTGGTGGTGCAGGTTCGCGGTGAAGCACACGATCAAGAATTTACTATTCACTGTCAGGTCAGCGGCCTGAGCGAACCGGTTATCGGTATTGGCTCAAGTCGTCGCAAGGCCGAGCAGGCAGCGGCTGAACAAGCGCTGAAACAGCTGGAGCTTGAATGAGCGAAGAAACAACTTATTGCGGATTTATTGCCATCGTTGGACGTCCTAACGTTGGCAAATCGACATTGCTGAACCAATTACTGGGGCAGAAGATTTCGATCACCTCGCGTAAGCCACAAACGACCCGCCACCGCATCATGGGTATTCACACGGAAGGGCCATATCAGGCCATCTACGTGGACACCCCCGGGTTGCATATTGAAGAAAAACGCGCCATCAACCGTTTGATGAACCGCGCTGCCAGCAGCTCAATCGGTGACGTTGAGCTGGTGATTTTCGTTGTTGAAGGGACACACTGGACCGCCGATGACGAAATGGTCGTGAATAAACTGCGTGATTTGAAAGCGCCGGTTATCTTAGCGATCAACAAAGTCGATAACGTTCAGGATAAAGCAGCTTTGCTGCCACATATCCAGTTCCTCAGCGAACAAATGAACTTTATGGACGTGGTTCCAATCTCTGCGGAGAAGGGAACGAACGTAGATACCATCGCCAGTATTGTGCGTAAAAAACTGCCGGAAGCGATCCATCACTTCCCAGAAGAGTACATTACTGACCGCTCACAGCGCTTTATGGCGTCTGAAATCATCCGTGAAAAACTGATGCGTTTCTTGGGCGAAGAGCTGCCGTATTCCGTTACCGTTGAAATTGAACGCTTCGTTTCTAACGAACGCGGTGGTTACGATATTAACGGTCTGATTCTGGTTGAGCGTGAAGGCCAGAAGAAAATGGTTATCGGTAATAAAGGCAGCAAAATCAAGACAATTGGTATCGAAGCTCGCCAAGACATGGAAGCCATGTTTGAAGCTAAAGTCCATCTTGAGCTGTGGGTTAAGGTTAAATCCGGTTGGGCAGACGACGAACGTGCGCTGCGCAGCTTGGGTTATGGTGAAGATCTCTAAGAGATCGCGCCTATGGAAGGTTGGCAACGCGCATTTGTGTTACATGGGCGTCCCTACAGTGAAACCAGTCTTCTGTTAGACCTGTTCACTGAAGGGCACGGTCGTGTACGTCTGTTGGCAAAAGGCGCACGCAGCAAACGCTCAAGTCTCAAAGGTGCGTTACAACCTTTCACGCCGCTGCTGGTTCGCTGGGGCGGTAAAGGGGAAGTCAAAACCCTACGTAATGCTGAGCCTGTTTCATTAGGGCTACCGCTGACGGGCATTTCGCTCTATAGCGGTCTGTATGTCAATGAGCTGGTTTCCCGCGTGCTTGAGCAGGAAACCAACTACTCTTCGTTATTCTTCGATTACCTCAACTGTTTACAAAATCTGGCGGCGACCGTCGGCTCTCCTGAACATACGCTGCGTGAATTCGAACTCGCTTTGCTGGGCAATCTTGGCTATGGCATCGATTTTCTGCACTGCGCGGGCAGCGGCGAACCGGTCTCTGATGAGATGACCTATCGCTACCGTGAAGAGAAAGGCTTTATCGCCAGTCTGCTGGTCGATCAGCTCAGCTTTACCGGCCGCGATTTAAAAGCGTTAGCTGAACGTAGATTCCCTGATCCCCTCACGCTGCGTGCGGCTAAACGTTTTACGCGTATGGCGCTGAAACCCTATTTAGGTGGAAAACCGCTAAAAAGCCGTGAGCTGTTCCGTCAGTTTGTCGGAAAACGCCCAGTCAAACCTGCATCTGCTTGAAATCTCACTGTCCCCTACATCGCAATAATTCTGTCTGACCCTATCCCGCTAAGTTCGGTGTACACTGATGCGAACTAAGCCTTATTCTGTCTGTAATCTCTGACTTAAACGTTTTCTTAAGAGGATTTGTCATGGCTGATTTACTGTTGGGCGTCAATATCGATCATATCGCAACCCTGCGCAATGCGCGTGGCACCCAGTATCCAGACCCTGTTCAAGCGGCATTTATTGCAGAGCAGGCTGGCGCCGATGGGATCACCGTGCATCTGCGCGAAGACCGTCGCCACATTACCGATCGCGATGTGCGTTTGCTGCGCCAAACTATTCAGACGCGTATGAATCTGGAAATGGCGGTTACCGATGAGATGATCGATATCGCCTGTGAATTGAAGCCGCATTTTTGTTGTTTAGTGCCTGAAAAGCGCCAAGAAGTGACTACCGAAGGCGGGTTAGACGTTGCGGGCCAGTTGGACAAAATGACGGTTGCAGTGGAGCGC
The DNA here is from genome assembly GCF_034424155.1 of Hafnia alvei. Taxonomy (NCBI): domain Bacteria; kingdom Pseudomonadati; phylum Pseudomonadota; class Gammaproteobacteria; order Enterobacterales; family Hafniaceae; genus Hafnia; species Hafnia alvei. The sequence continues at coordinate 1,101,116 of NZ_CP139992.1, forward strand.
TTAACTCAGGCGGGTATTTTGGTATCGCTGTTTATCGATCCCGACCAGCGTCAGATTGAAGCCGCTGTGAGCGTTGGCGCGCCCTATATTGAAATTCACACCGGTGCTTATGCCGATGCAGAATGTGAACTAAAACGACAAGCCGAATTTGAACGTATTGCCCAAGCCGCGCGTTTTGCCAACGAGCGCGGTTTGAAAGTCAATGCGGGCCACGGTTTGACCTATCATAACGTCCTGCCGATTGCGGCATTGCCTGAAATGCATGAGCTGAATATTGGCCACAGCATCATTGGTCGTGCGGTGATGAGCGGTTTACCTGAGGCCGTGAGTGCCATGAAACAGCTGATGTTGGAAGCGCGTCGCTAATGGCTGTTCTAGGATTGGGCACTGATATCGTTGAAATTTCTCGCATTGAGGCCGTAGTCGAGCGCAGTGGCGATCAAATGGCGAAACGCGTATTGGCGCCCGCTGAATGGGAGCAATACTGCGCTCATCAGCAGAAAATTCGTTATTTAGCCAAGCGCTTTGCGGTGAAAGAGGCTGCGGCTAAGGCATTTGGCACCGGTATTCGTAACGGGCTGGCCTTTGCTCAGTTTGAAGTTTACAACGATTCGCTGGGCAAGCCGGTACTGCGTTTACACGGGCGAGCCGCCGAGCTGGCGCAGGAAATGGGGATTACGTCGATTCACGTTTCTCTGGCTGATGAACGCCGCTATGCCTGTGCGACCGTGATTGTTGAAGGGTAAAAAATAGCGAGATAACTAACGCTCAATCACCGTTCTGCGCGTGATTGAGCGCCCAACAATGCTAGCCGTTCAGTTTCTCCTGTGCGGCTTTCTCCACGTTTTCAATTTCGTCGAGTAACTCCATCCACTCCGGCTCTAAATCGCCCACCGCAATCTCATGGCGCAGTTGTTGCTCGATATAACGGCACAGACGTTTCAACCGTGGAAGACCACTGTAACTGCAGCTACCGTGAAGCTTGTGAATAATATCTACGATAGCCGGATCCTGATTGCCTTCGAGAGCCGCTTCCACCTGTGTTTTGACCTGTGGAAGGAACTCCAGCAGCATCTGTAGTAAATCCCGCGCCAGATCTTCTTTATTGGCCGCTTGTCGCAGCGCCATGTCCCAATCGAGCGTCAGATCGCTATCGGTTTCAAGTGATGCGGCTGCGGCTGGTGAATTAGTCTCATTAGGGGCACGATAGTAACGCGCTAGAAGCTGGCGCAGCATATTTTCGTCGATGGGTTTAGCGAGATAGTCATCCATCCCCGCGCGGAGTAGGCGCTCACGTTCACCGTTAATGGCATGTGCCGTTACGGCGATGATTGGCGTATCAACATAGCGTGGAATTTTGCGGATTAATTCACTGGTACGAATGCCGTCCATTTCTGGCATTTGAATATCCATGAGGATGATGTCTAAACGATGCTCCTTAGCTTGAGCAATCGCTTCTTCACCGCTATGACACAGAATAATTTGTTCGACCAGCTCACCTAACAGCGCGCCAATCAGCTTCAGGTTGGCCGGATTATCATCAACCGCCATGACGTTCAGCGGTAGGCGCTCAACCTTATGCTCAATCACCACCGGCGCACGCTTCGGCAGGCTATTATCCAGCAAAATAGGCAGCAGACGGTTGCTAGTCAGCGGTTTGGCTAAACAACTGCGTACTCCTTGTTCTTTCAGTTCATCGCTATAGAGCAGCTTGTGGCTCGGCATAGCAAGGATCACGCGGTTGGCTAAGGACAACGCGGTTTTCAGCTTATCGCGGCCCTGTGCATCGTCATAGGTGAAGTTAACCGGCAGCCCCACCAACAGGATATCGTAGTGAGAGTCAGGAATAACCTGAGCCAGAAGTGGGCTGTAGCTCACTTCTAACGGCGTTGCCTGAAGCAAGTCCAGCGTGCATTGTGCCGCAACGGGGTTTGACTCGACATAAAGCAGTTTTTGCCCGGCTAAACGCTGCATCGGGAAGTGACTTGCCGGTGCGTTATGGTTGAGCTCAAGTTGAATATGGAACCAGAATGTCGAACCTTTGTTCGGCTGGCTATGGAAGCTAATATCCCCACCCATTTCATTCACCAGTTTCTGGGTGATGACCAACCCCAATCCAGTGCCGCCATGACGGCGAGAGATACTGGCATCTGCCTGTCGGAATGCTTGGAACAGCTGCGATTGCTGGCGTTCTGAGATACCAATACCGGTGTCGTGCACCAACACTTCAAGCTCCACCTGATGTGGGGTGGTGCTACGCAGCTCAATGCGAATATCAATATTCCCTTTCTCGGTGAATTTAATCGCATTACCTAACAGGTTAGTGAGGACTTGCTGTATCCGCATCGGGTCGCCGATCACATGTTCGGGAACGTCGTTACGAATATTCAGAGTAAGCTCAATGCCTTTTTCGTGTGCGCTAGGAGCAAGTAAAACGGTGACTTCATCGATGGTTTCACGCAGCAGGAAAGGAATATGTTCCAGTACCAGTTTGCCTGCTTCAAGCTTCGAGAAATCAAGCACATCGTTGATGATGGTCAGAAGATTATTTGCCGAACGTTCAATGGTCTGCAAGTAGTCACTTTGGGTCGCGTTAAGCGGTGTTTTCAGCACTTGTCGAGTAAAGCCGATGACGCCATTGAGCGGCGTACGCAGCTCATGCGACATATTGGCCAAAAACTCGGATTTAATTCGCGCAGCTTCCTGAGCACGTTTTTTAGCTAAATCTAACTCGACGTTTTGGATTTCCATCTGCTCGAGCGTTTCACGCAGGTCTGAAGTGGCCTGATCGATATTTTGCTGCATCTCTTCGTGATAGGCCGTCAGAGACATTGCCATCGAATTAATACCGTTTTTGAGCATATCCAGCTCACCCAGCATATGGCCTTCTACGCGACTGTCGAGCTGCCCGCGACGGATACGGTCGACGGTGTTAACCATGTTGCGGATAGGCCCTGTGACATCGCGCATCAGCCGGTAGGCAAACAGCAACGCAATACACATGCAGATAATCAATAGCAACGTCGCAACGAACACTTCCTTGTATTGCTGTAATCGCACCGAACGCAGATCCAATTCAACCGCGATATAGCCAAGGTGTGGATTTTCGTCGTTGGTTGCATCGATAAATCGGTCTTCTGAGATGATCGGCGTGCGCAGGATTAACGAATCCCCATGCTTAGAAAGCATCAGGTCGTTAGGCATCGGCACCCCTTTAGGGAGCTGTAGCAGCGAATAGTTGTGGTGATAATTCGAGGTGACGAACAGATCGTTATTATCGTCGAAAACGGCGATGGAACGCACGATATCGGAATGACGGCGATGCAGCAGGCCAATCAACTGTCGCACGGCTTCACGGCTACGGAAGGTCATACCGTATTCGCTAGCCACGGCAAGCGGCTCAATGATGCTGGCTCCAGAATCCACCAATTGTGCTTGTAACTCATTGTATCTATGAACAACGAAGAAAGTACTGAGCAGCAAACCAATCAATAAAGTGGGGGCTAAAATCAGTACCATCATGCGCGCACGCAGGCTGTATTTGGTCATGTGGGTCCAATGTGGGAGAATTGGTGGCAGATATCATTATTAGCGAAAGCTAAAACCAACAACAAATCGATAAAACATGGCTCAATTTTACTCTCCGGGACGCCGTGTGGCGACCCGACAAACCATAACTGTGACGGCAACCGACCTTGATCCTTTTGGCCAGGGTGTTGCGCGCCACAATGGTAAAGCTATCTTTATTTCAGGCCTATTGCCAGATGAGCAAGCCGAAGTCACGTTAACCGAAGATAAAAAGCAGTTCGCTCGCGCCAAAGTGAAGCGTTTACTCACTCGCAGTCCAGAGCGTGTAGCGCCACGTTGCCCGCATTTTGGCACCTGTGGCGGCTGCCAACAGCAACATGCCAGTGAGCCTCTGCAGCAGCGCAGTAAATCGGCTTCTCTCCAGCGCCTGATCAATCGTGAAACAGGTTTGGATATCATACCAGAATCCGTTATTAGCGGGCCAGAATACGGCTACCGTCGGCGTGCGCGTTTAGGATTACAGTTTCAGCCGAAGCAACAACAACTGGTGATGGGATTTCGCAAGTCAGGTTCTAATGATTTAGTGCCTGTTAACGCGTGCCCTGTATTAGCGCCCGCGCTGGCATCGCTTTTGCAACCGCTGCATGAATGTCTGGCCGGAATGAAGGTGGTTCGTCGTTTAGGCCATGCGGAACTTGTTTTGGCCGATAATGGCCCCGTGTTGGTATTGCGCCATCTTGATCCGTTGAAAGAACAAGATTTGGCCCGATTGCACAATTTTAGTGCGCAGCATCGCGTTATGATCTACCTGCAGGGTAATGACGACGAACTGGTTAAGCTGTGCGATGACGCACCGTTTTATCAGGTTGATAAACTGCGCTTATTTTTTAGCCCCAAAGATTTTATTCAGGTCAACGACGCCGTGAATCAACAGATGGTTGCGCAGGCGTTGGAGTGGCTAGAGGTAGAATCGACCGATCGCGTGTTAGATCTGTTTTGCGGTATGGGCAACTTCACATTACCGTTAGCAAAACGCGCAAAACAGGTCGTTGGCGTTGAAGGTGTTGCTACGCTGGTGGCAAATGGTCTGTATAATGCCCAGATTAATGCATTGAATAACGTCGAGTTCTTCCAGCACAACTTGGAGGAGGATGTGACTCTGCAGCCATGGGCTAAACTTGGGTTTGATAAAGTGTTGTTAGATCCAGCGCGAGCCGGCGCCGCAGGCGTCATGGACCACATTGTTAAACTGGCACCGCAGAAGGTGGTTTATGTTTCCTGTAATCCCACCACGCTGGCGCGTGACAGTCAGATTTTAATCGCCGCGGGTTACCAAATGGCGCGCGTGCGAATGCTAGATATGTTTCCCCACACGGGGCATTTAGAGTCGATGGCGTTGTTTGTTGCGTCGTAGTACGGCTCAAAGTTGATGAGTAAAAGGGAGAGGATATGGTTGCGGTAAGAAGTGCCCATCTAAATACGGCTGGTGAATTTGCCCTCGATGAGTGGGTGAAGAGCCTGAATCTGTCGAACCAGCAGTCGTGTGAGCGTCTCTCTGCAACTTGGCGTTATTGTCAGCAAAAAACACTTAACCATCCTGACGCGGCATTGTTACTGTGGCGCGGCGTTGAAATGGTGGAAATTCTCTCCACGCTCAGCATGGACAACGACAGTATGCGCACCGCGCTGCTGTTTCCGCTGGTGGAAGCCAAGGTCATTGACCGTGAAACCGTCGAAGAAGATTTTGGTAAAGAAATCACCAATCTGGTGCATGGCGTGCTGGAAATGGATGCTATCCGCGCGTTAAAAGCCACCCAAAATGACTCCGGCGCCTCCGAGCAGGTGGATAATATCCGCCGCATGCTGCTGGCGATGGTGGAAGATTTCCGCTGCGTGGTGATAAAGCTGGCTGAGCGTATTGCTCATCTACGCGAGGTCAAAGATGCGCCAGAAGAAGAACGCGTATTGGCGGCCAAAGAGTGTTTCAACATCTATGCGCCGTTGGCAAATCGTCTGGGTATTGGGCAGCTAAAGTGGGAGTTAGAGGATTTCTGCTTCCGTTACCTGCATCCAGATGAATATAAAAAGATTGCCAAACTGTTGCATGAACGCCGTATCGATCGTGAGCAGTTTATTGACGATTTTGTTGAAGCGCTGCGCAAGGAAATGGCCAAAGAAGGTGTCAAAGCCGAAATTTATGGCCGACCCAAACACATCTACAGCATCTGGCGCAAAATGCAGAAAAAGGCATTGGCGTTTGATGAGCTATTTGACGTGCGTGCGGTGCGCATCGTGGTTGAGCGCTTGCAAGATTGCTACGCGGCGCTGGGGATAGTGCACACTCACTATCGTCATTTGCCTAATGAATTTGACGACTATGTGGCTAACCCAAAACCTAATGGTTATCAGTCGATTCATACCGTAGTTTTAGGCCCGCGTGGTAAAACGCTAGAGATTCAGATCCGTACACGCCAGATGCATGAAGATGCCGAGCTGGGCGTTGCGGCGCACTGGAAATACAAAGAGGGGCCGCAGGCGGCGGGTCGTTCTGGTTACGAAGGCCGAATTGCATGGCTGCGTAAACTGATTGCATGGCAAGAAGAGATGGCGGATTCCGGCGAGATGCTGGATGAGGTACGTAGTCAGGTATTTGACGATCGTGTTTATGTATTTACGCCAAAAGGCGACGTCGTGGATCTGCCTGCGGGCTCAACGCCGCTCGACTTTGCTTATCATATCCACAGCGACGTCGGTCATCGCTGCATCGGTGCCAAAATTGGTGGCCGCATCGTGCCGTTCACCTATCAGCTACAGATGGGCGATCAGGTTGAAATTATCACCCAGAAGCAGCCAAACCCAAGCCGCGACTGGCTGAACCCGAACCTTGGCTATGTGACAACCAGCCGTGGGCGCGCCAAAATCCATAACTGGTTCCGCAAGCAAGATAAGGACAAAAATATCCTTGCTGGCCGCCAAATTCTCGATGATGAACTTGAGCGCTTGGATATCAGCCTGAAAGAAGCTGAGAAGCTTCTGATCCCGCGTTATAACGTCAATTCAATGGATGAGGTTCTGGCGGCGATAGGCGGCGGCGATATTCGCGTTAACCAAATGGTTAACTTCCTACAGGGCAAAACGAATAAGCCAAGTGCGGAAGAAGCCGATCGGGAAGCGCTAAAACAGCTCACGCAAAAAGGCCAATCTCAGTCACGTAGTGATAAGAGCAGCGGTCGTGTTGTAGTGGAAGGCGTTGGTAATTTAATGCACCACATTGCGCGCTGCTGCCAGCCGATCCCTGGCGATGAAATTATCGGTTTTATCACTCAGGGGCGCGGTATTTCAATTCACCGCTCTGACTGCGATCAGCTAAATGAATTACGCTCTCATGCGCCTGAACGTATCATTGACGCGGTATGGGGCGAAAGCTACTCCAGTGGCTATTCGCTGGTGGTTCGCGTGATGGCTAACGATCGTAGTGGTCTGCTACGTGATATCACCACCATTCTCGCCAATGAGAAGGTTAACGTGCTGGGCGTGGCCAGCCGTAGCGATACCAAAAAACAGTTGGCAACGATTGATATGGATATCGAGATTTATAATCTGCAGGTGCTTGGACGTGTGCTGGCAAAATTAAATCAGTTACCCGATGTTATCGATGCGCGCCGATTGCACGGTGGAAAAGCAGAAAAATAACTAGCTAAAAATAGAGGTGGCGCTATTCGTCACCTCTATTTATATTAAGATAATTCTATTTTTAATAAAAATCCTATTAAATTAGATTTAACTATTAATATGTAATCTGATTTCTAATTATATTTTTAATTTTTATTTATCAGCGTGTTACCGTTTTCTTTCTCGTTATCAATCATGATTTTTGTTTCATGGTGGCGCTCATTTTATGAGTCTCGCGATGCATCTCTGGATAATTATTTACATCTGACTTATTATCAACGAAATATTCACTGAGTATACGCCTCAGTTGTGCCTTTCAGACAATAATCCTAAAGAGAATAATCTACTCATGAGAAAATTCTGGTTTGGCTTATGAGCTCAAATAATCTTTTTTTCCGCTTGCTAAGCCAGCGTCAGGACGTAATAACGGTAATATTGTTCGTTATCAGTGCTGCCTGTTTTACACTTTTTTATTACAAAACTGAAACAACCGTTAAGCAGATGGAATTTTTGCTTAAACTTTCCAGCGCCCGCAGCGACTTTCTCTCTCTCTCCGCGTCTACGTTTTATAATATAGATAATCGAAAAACGAATGAGCGGCTCAAAGATAGCCAATTACAAGCTTTACAGTGGAGTTATTCAAACTATATTAATTTGCTACACAGCTTTTCAATCCCTAAAGGGTTAAAAGAAAGTGAAGAAACGGCGTCAAACGAATTATTTAACCGGGTTATCAATGCTAGGCATGGTGATTCGGGGACCATGGTATTACCGTCGAATACCCAAAACTTCAGAGCGATTATTGAAGAGTCGTTAGAGGAAATAAAATATACGTTTCATTGGCAGTTAATACTGCTGATCTTAATCCCCTTTCTTATTGCCGTTATCCGCACGCTACATGGACTCTACTATATAGATATCTTTGATAAGATGAATAAAGACTACTATATGGATTTTTTGACCAAAGCCTATAATCGCCGATATATTCCTAAGATTAAAAAACGTGCTGGTTTAGACTATGTTCTTGCTATCGATATCGACCACTTTAAACAAATCAATGATAGCTATGGTCATGATATTGGTGATGAAGCTTTGTACAAATGCACGAAGATTATGCAGGGAAATATCAAGGCGAGTGACATTGTTGTTCGCATGGGAGGCGATGAGTTTGTGGTCTTTTTGTTTAATGCCACCTTACAGGATGCCAAGCATGTTACTGAGCAAATTTTGCATGATATTAATGATGAGAAACTCTATATTTCTGAGAGCGTGACGGCAAAAATGACCGTTTCAATTGGCGTCGCGAAGTTCGATAATGATATTTCCACGACAATGAAACTGGCAGATGTTAACTTATACGAGTCTAAGAGTCGCGGTAAGAAACAGTTCACCTTCTGAGCACTAGTTCGTATGAAAAAAAATAAATTGGCATTTATAGAGAGCTACTCTCTCAAGACGATTGTTCTGTCGGTATTCGTGTTTTTTACCACGTTTATTGTCATCTTTATTCTTTATCTCCAGTTTCAGCAAGAGAACCATGCGCTGAATCGGATGAGCGAAAAGGTCATTACGTCTAAAGGGGAAACGGTAAAAAGCATGCTGGAGCACTATATCAATGTGCCCAAACAGTCGAATGCCGCCGTAGCCACATCACTGAAAGCCATGGATTTTAGTGAAACCAGCGATCAAATGCCGTTTATAAAAGAAATTTTGCTGCAAACCATGGGACGAATTTTTTCGGGTGACAAGTATTTAAGCATGGTGGCGCTTGGTACGAGGGATGGCCACTATATCGGCGTCGGTCGGAATAACATTACGGATAAAGAATATCTCATCCTGAAGTCGCGTGTCACACAGGGTCGGCTGAATTACTACAATGGACTTTCTCAGGATGAAAAACCACGAGAAAGCATTGAAAACTACGACGTTAGCCAACGTCCATGGTTCCGTTATGTTGATGAAAGCAAACAATCTTCATGGACCAAAGCCTATCGAGACTTTAACTCGGATAGCGGCATTAGCATCTCTTTTAGCTCTCCCGTATACGACAAAAAAAATCGTTACATTGGCGTGATCTCAAGCGATCTGCGCTTAAGCCGATTTAGTCGCTACCTGATGGAACTGACAAAAAATGAAAACAACGTCATTTTTATTGTGAACGGTTCTAATCAGATCATTGCGTCTTCTAAAGATGATTATCTCATTTCCGATCTCTCATTTGGCATTGCCGATCAGGACGGTGGCGGGCTGGGTTCAGTCATGGACAGCACCGATCCTTTAATAAAATCGACGGTTAAAATCCTGCAAAATAACCCTAGCGAAGTTGAGCGCATTCAATCTGGCAGCTCTATGTACTTTGGTAAGGTCATGCCGGTAGGAAACGATCTTAATTTACCCGGCTGGCGCATTGTTGTGCTGTCAGCTCAGGACGATTTAACTGGTGATTTGCTGAGTAATCGTATTATTACGATTATCCTTTCGGTCATTATATTTGCACTGGGTTCGTTGATCGCGGTGAAATTACTCTCGATGGTAACGAACCCGATATTAGATATTGCGCGACAAGCGCCGATGATTGCCCGCCGAAAATGGAAACCAAGTCTTAATCATCAGGCTCAATTTTCTGAAATTAGGGTGCTGAATACCGCCTTTGCACAAATGTCGGATGAGCTGGAAGGCATGTTCCTAAAGCTAGAAAATCAGCTCAATATTGATGAAGACACTCAACTTCTGACGCGCAGAGGATTGCTGGGTAAGTTCCGAGAATGTCATGAAGAGCAGGGTGGTTATACGATTGGATTGCTCGCGATTGTCGCTTTAAGTAACTTTAATGCCATCACCAGCAGTTTAGGGCGCAGCTACGGCAGAGATTTTGTTTCACGTTTTATTCAAGACTTACAGGCAATTTTGCCCGCTGGGACATGGCTTGCGCGGGATGCCGAAGAGCGGTTTATTATTTGCTATCCGGGCGTAAAAACGCAGGAATTCTGCTTAGCAGAGCAACATAAATTTGAGCGTTTCTTCAGAGGATTAGATGTAGAGCATGATGCGGATGGGCAGGTATATGCGGGAAATACCGGCTTTGTGCATGACTTTATCAATCCGAGCACGCTCAATGACAGTATTATGGATGCTTATATTGCGCTCAAATTTGCCTGCAGCAAAGGCAACGGTTACAGCATGCTGTATCACTCAGATATTCGCGCCGAGGAAATCCTCAATATTAATATGCTACGCCATCTAAAGAGTGCGCTAGCGCTGAACGAGTTCTTCTTGGTATTCCAACCGATTGTGAATTTGGCTACGCGTAATATTACCGGTGCTGAATGCTTAATTCGTTGGCGCAATGCAGAACTCGGCATGGTGGGGCCCGATCACTTTATTCCTCTCGCGGAAGATACCGGCTTTATTGTTCCTCTCGGTGCGTGGGTTTTAGATAACGCCTGTATGCAACTGAGTGAAAAACTCTCCAGCGGTGAATGGCCAAGCAACTTTAAACTGCATGTGAATATTTCACTAGTACAGCTCATGCAGCAAGATTTTGCGCACAGCCTTTTTGCTACGCTGGCTCGGCATAATATTGCGCCGCACAACATCTCGATTGAAATTACTGAAACGAGCATGATGAAAGAAACTGAGATCCTAATGGAAACTATTAGCACTATCCGCCGTGGGGGTGTTTCTGTTGCTATTGATGATTTTGGTTCAGGTTTCTCAAGTCTCTCTTATCTGCATAAGCTTGAGTTTGATACCTTAAAAATCGATAAAGACTTCGTTAGCGATGTCCTTACCGATAGCCGCAACGAATCGATTGTGTCGGCGGTGATCCGACTATCCCACGGTTTTAATGTTCCATTGGTGGCCGAAGGGGTTGAAACTGCGGAAGTGGCCGACAAACTACAGGCAATGGGCTGCCAAAAAGCACAGGGGTATTACTTTGCTCGGCCAATGCCGCTCAGCGAGTGGCCGGATATCGGGAAGGTCTTACCCTAATCCTCGCCATAAGATGTGCCAAAGCCGTGAGATGAAATGTTTCGTTGGCTTAGGTGACGGGTTTCGGACGCTAAGAACTCCAACAGGAATAGGCGAACGAAACCTTGCACCGTCATTATGCTGTTACTGAGTCAATCTCAAATCTGCCCTTTCGGCACAATATCCTCATTGAAACTCAGCCTCTTGCGGCCCGCTTCCTCTTCACGCAGTGGCTCAACTTCACGCAGCGTTTCTTTGCAGCGGATAACCAACTCTTGATATTCGCGGGTGCCTGCGCGTTTCCAACTCAATTCTTGTTCACTGAGCTCGCGTACCACGCGGGCGGGGCTGCCAACCACCAGCTTATTTGCGTCAAATTTTGCGGCGGCTTTCACAAAAGCTGCTGCGCCAATAATGGTGTTTTCACCGATGTCTGCGCCATCCATCACCACGGCATTCATGCCAACGAGCGCATTATGACGAATGCGGCAGCCGTGCAAAATGGCACCGTGGCCGATATGCCCATCGATTTCTACCACGGTATCCTGCTGTGGGAACCCATGCATGACGCAGTTATCTTGAATGTTTGCGCCGTCTTGCACCACGATGCGGCCAAAGTCGCCGCGCAAGCTGGCGTTGGGCCCGATATATACGCGTTTGCCGATAATCACATCGCCAATTAAAACCGCGGTAGGATGAACGAAACTACTGCTGTCGACTACGGGGGTTAAGCCATCAATCTGATACACGGGCATCGTTAAGTCTCCTTAAGGTGTAGGGCTTTCTCGGGGTAATCCGCCAAAGCGCCGATAGTAGGCGACCGCTGGCTGGGGGAGTTCACCGATGGTGGTTTCTGTTTTCTCACTCACATAGCGCGTGGCGGCATGATCGATGCGTTGGTAAATATTGATACACAGATTACGGGCGATCTGTCCTTCCCACTGGTTCGGCAAAAGCGCATCGGGCAACAGCGGATCTTTCAAAACCACGCGGCGATAGTAGTGGATCAACAGTAAACGCAGCTGAAAGCAGCGCTCAGGGGTGAGTTCTTCTTCTGGTGTATCACGCAGCAGCGTCATGAGCGGGCGAAACGAGGCGATAAACTCATGATAATACTCTGCAACTTCATTCAGGGACCAACTAGTAGAAACTAGCTCTTTCAAGCTCTGTTCCGAGCGGTTGTAAGGATAGTCCGCACGGAAATAGATCACTGATTCGCTGGCGTTCAACTCGCTTAGCATGGCGGGAACGTCGTTCTGTTCGCGTGCGGGAGCCGCCATCAGCGAACTGTTCATTTGACCAAAACCAAGCCAGCTGAGTCCCTTTTTCAGCCGAACTCGCTCTGCTTTACTTGCCATTTCGAGCAACAACAAATCCCACTGTCCATCCCATTCAGGCTGTTCGCTGAGATAGATTTTGCTTTCTGCATGACGAAACTGATTCATGCCGCGCTCGGTGACGCGATAGAAGCTGCGACGGCCTAATTTTATGACGTCCAGCCATCCCTCTTTTTGCAGCCGAAAAATGGAGGTACGGACGAAACGATCGCCAAACCCAAGCGGCTCAAGCAGCGCACTCAGGCTACCTAACCAAACTTCACCGCCACGATGGCTGAGTGCATCGCCATACAACGAGATAATCAGTGACGTACCGCTGATCGGCTGGGCATCCAGCGCATGACGAATAAAGTCGTCAATTTTGTGTTCCATTATTCTTCACCGGTCAGTTTTTAGTGTGTCATCACAGTAGCATAACCGGATGAAAAGTTGTGGGATCTTCCAAACAGCGCAGAACGGTTCCCTCCCCTGATAAGGGGAGGGCTAGGTGGGGCAGGGTTTACCGCCCCCGACAATCCACCACGCGAACGGCTTTGCCCTCTGAACGCGGAATATCACCGCAGTTGACGATGCTGACCTGAGTACTCACGCCGACCATCGATTTAATATGGTGGCGCAGCTGATGGCAGATATCACAGCGCTGGTCGTGGTTGAGAACGTTAGGCTCTTTCAGTTCAACTTTGACCGACAGGTTATCCAAATTGCCTTTGCGCGTGACTTCCAACTGGTAGTGCGGCGACAGCTCGCGGAACTTCATAATTTGTTCTTCAAGCTGAGAAGGGAACACGTTTACGCCGCGAATAATTAACATATCGTCAGATCGGCCGGTGATCTTATCCATACGGCGCATATTGCGTGCCGATCCCGGCAGCAAGCGGGTAAGATCGCGGGTGCGATAGCGGATCACCGGCATCGCCTCTTTGGTTAGGGTGGTGAAAACCAACTCTCCCGCTTCACCGTCTGGCAGCACATGGCAGCTATCGGGATGAATGATCTCTGGATAGAAATGATCTTCCCAGATTGTTGGGCCGTCGGCATATTCGGCGCACTCCATCGCTACACCAGGGCCCATCACTTCAGACAGTCCATAAATATCTAGCGCTTTAATCCCCATACGGGTTTCGATTTCGCTACGCAGAGAATCGGTCCAAGGCTCCGCGCCGAATACGCCCAAGCGCAGTGAACAACCGCGGGCATCACCGCCCATTTTGCGCTCGAGCTCGTCAATCAGCGTCAGGCAATAAGAAGGCGTCACCATGATGACATCGGGTTTGAAGTCGAGAATGAGCTGCGCCTGTTTTTCCGTTTGTCCGCCGGACATCGGGATGACGGTTGCGCCGAGTCGCTCAGCGCCGTAATGCGCGCCTAAACCTCCGGTGAATAGCCCATAACCGTAGGCCACATGAATTTTATCTTTGGCCGTTGCTCCTGCGGAACGCAAACAGCGGGCCACAATATCCGCCCAGTTATCGATATCCTGCTGGGTATAACCGACTACCGTTGGGCGACCGGTCGTTCCCGATGACGCATGCACGCGAACCACCTGTTCCATCGGCACTGCGAAGGTGTCGAAAGGGTAGTTGTCGCGCAGATCCTGCTTGGTGGTATAGGGGAATTTCGCAATATCGCTCAGTTGCTTAAAGTCATCAGGATGAACGCCAGCCGCATCGAATTTGCGTTTGTACATCGGCACGTTGTTATAGGCGTGATGCAGCGTCCACTTCATACGCTCTAGCTGCAATGCCTGAATTTCATCACATGAGGCGAATTCAATCGGATCAATGTGCGGTAATGTTTTAGTCATGTTTGCCATTCCTGATAATATTTTTCTTAGTATTTGAATCGCGCTCACAGGCTCTGATTTGTAGGGGCAGAGGCGGAGGGATCAGACACGCTCGATAATCATGGCGATGCCTTGCCCTACGCCGATGCACATGGTGCAAAGTGCGTAGCGCCCGCCGCGCCGTTCCAGTTCAAAAGTGGCTGCCAAGGCCAAACGTGCACCGCTCATGCCAAGCGGATGACCGAGTGCAATGGCACCGCCGTTTGGGTTCACGTGTTCGGCATCGTCAGGAAGGCCAAGCTGACGCATCACGGCCAGAGACTGCGCCGCAAAGGCTTCGTTAAGTTCAATAACGTCCATTTGGTTCAGGCTTAAACCGGCCAGTTCCAGCACTTTGCGCGTTGCCGGAAGCGGACCGATCCCCATAATGCGTGGTTCAACGCCGCAGGTGGCGGTGGCGACAATGCGTGCTCTTGGTGTCAGTCCCTGCGTGATAGCCAGTGCTTCGGATGCCACAATCAGTGCGGCGGCGCCGTCGTTAACGCCCGAGGCATTTCCGGCTGTCACGCTGCCCGGCATACGGAACGGCGTTTTCAGGTTTTGCAATTGCTCCAGCGTGGTTTCTGGACGAGGATGCTCATCCTGCGTCACGCGGATTTCCGCTCCTTTTTTACCTTTCAACACTACCGGAACAATTTCTTGCCCTAACACGCCTGAAGCCTGCGCTTTCGCAGTACGCTGTTGGCTGCGCAGTGCAAAGGCATCCTGATCGGCGCGGCTGATATTGAACTGAGCGGCTACGTTTTCGGCGGTTTCCGGCATGGAGTCAGTGCCAAAAGCCCCTTGCATGAGCGGATTAACAAAGCGCCAGCCGATGGTGGTATCGAATATTTGTGCCTGACGGCTGAAGGCGCTGTCGGCTTTACCCATCACCAGCGGAGCGCGCGTCATGGATTCCGCGCCGCCGGCCAACATCAGCTGAGCGTCACCGGCTTTAATGCTGCGAGCAGCAAAGGCCAGAGCGTCTAAACCAGACCCGCACAGGCGATTGATGGTGGTGCCAGAAACGGTTTGTGGTAATCCCGCCAATAACGCCGCCATACGGGCTACGTTACGGTTGTCTTCTCCCGCCTGATTGGCGCAGCCGAGGATCACGTCATCGACGCGTTCCCAGTCCAACGCGGGGTAGCGAGCGATCAAGGCTTGCAATGGAATAGCCGCCAAATCATCGGCTCGCAGGCTGGCTAATGCACCGGCATAGCGGCCAATAGGGGTGCGAACGCCGTCGCAGATAAAAGCGTGATTCATGGCTGCTCTCCTTGCTGTTCTAAAAGGGGATGACCAAGACGATGCGCACGGCCGCGGAACCATGCGACGGTTTTGCCATCTTGGTTAGTGATCTCAACGTCGTATAGGCCGGTTTTCTTGCCCTGATGGCGCACTTCGGCACAGGCGGTTAGACGATCGCCGCTAAATCCGGGGCGGATAAAATCAATAGAGCAGCCAGAAGCCACGGCGGCTAATCCTTGGCTGTTGCAGGCATAGGCAAACGCCGTATCGGCGAGGCTGAAAAGTTGCCCGCCGTGACAGGTTTGATGCCCGTTAAGCATATTGGGGGCGATAGTCATGCTGACCTGAGCGAAGCCGCTATCAACGCGGTCGATGGTCATCCCCATGGATTGCGCGCAGGTATCTTGAGCAAACATCTGTTCGGCGCAGCGTTGTGCTAGATGAGTCGGCGATGAGGCGTTCATCAATGGTGCTCCTGAGTGGCAAGCGACACATAGCCAGCCGCCAGTTGGCGCAATAGCGGCGCTGGGCGATAGCGGGTATCGGCATAGAAGTGATTAAGGTTTTCGAGCGTGGTGAGAATATGCTGCCAGCCAAGCTGGTTGCCCCAGGCTAAGGGGCCTGCGGGATAATTCACTCCCAGACGCATCGCCAAATCGATATCTTCGACGCTGGCGATCCCTTTATTCACCACGTCGAGCGCTTCGTTGCACAACATGGCAACCGTACGCAGGGTTAACAACGCGGGATAATCAGGAAGAACAATGACGTTTTTGCCTAAGGATTGCAGGAAGCGAATCACTAACGCCGTTTGCGCCGTGCTATTACCGCTGGCCGCGCTAATAGCGATGGCTGAAGCCTGTTGATGATTCACTGAAAGATCGAATTGAACAACGGGCGTTCTCGTTTCTACGGCGATTTTCGAAGATAATTTACCATTGCTTAACATAAGTGTAACTTCATCGAGGCGCAAAAAAGGAGACGATTCGGTACTCTCTTTGCGTTCTTCAATCGCGATCCCATTTTGTTGCAACAGCGCAGCAAATTCAGGCAGCGCCGACCAGCGCCCATGCGCGCTAATTCGTTGCGGCATTGCGCCAGTTTCAATCGGTGCAAACTCAGCGATAACAGGCTGAACGTCGCTCGGGTAGCGGTAAAAACCCCGGTCGCTTTTACGCCCTAAATGCCCAGCTTCCACCAGCTCTTTCTGCACCAATGAGGGCTGAAAGCGCGGATCGGAGCCGAAGGCATGAAACACCGATTCCGTTACCGCATAGTTCACGTCGTGGCCAATTAAATCGGTTAGCTGTAAGGGCCCCATCGCAAAGCCGCCCGCATCACGCAGCACGGCATCCAGCGTGGCCGGTGTCGCTATCTGTTCTTCTAACGCCCGCAGGGTTTCCGCATAGAAAGGACGCGCAACGCGGTTAACGATAAAGCCAGGCGTCGAACGACAAACCACAGGCTGTTTTTTCCATGCCACGGCCAATTCTCGTAGCGCATTGAGCGTATCCGCATCGGTTTCCAAACCACGTACAATCTCGACCAGTTTCATCACCGGCGCGGGATTGAAAAAATGTAATCCAGCCATACGCTGCGGGTGTTTCAGCGCGCTGGCAATGGCGGTAATTGATAGCGAAGAGGTGTTGCTAGCAAACAGCGTTTGTGGCGAACAAATTGCTTCCAGATCGCGAAACAGGCTCTGTTTGATCTCTAAACGCTCGGCGATCGCTTCGATCACTAAAGCACAAGAAGCCAGCTCGGTGAGCACGGTGACAATTTGAATACGCGCTAAAAGCTGTTGCGTGGTATCAGCATCTGCTTTACCTGCGTCCACGCGCTGTTGCAGGCGTTGATGTAAAGCGTTTAACGCACGCGACGAAGCTTCGGCGTTAACGTCAAACAGCATCACATGATGGCCTGCGCTGGCGGCAACCTGAGCAATGCCAATACCCATTGTTCCTGCGCCAATCATGCCAACGGAGCCTTGTAGCAAAGGAGAAGACATGGTTATTTCCCCTTAAATTCAGGCTGACGTTTCTGGAAGAACGCACTCACGCCTTCGCGGTAGTCTTCGCTACGGCCGCCGAGGCGTTGTAGATCGCGTTCAAGATCCAGCTGTTGGTCGAGCGTGTTGGTGGCAGCGCTGTACATCGCTTTTTTAATTAATCCCAAGCCATAGGTTGGCTGGGTTGCGAGGTGCTGAGCGAGTTCTTGTGTGCGTGCAGCGAGCATTTCGGGTTCAACAACTTGCCAAATCATGCCCCATTCCAACGCTTGCTGAGCGCTGATCTTATCGCCCAACAACGCCATTCCCATGGCGCGCGCATGGCCGGCTAAGCGGGGTAAGAACCAGCTGCCGCCGGAGTCTGGCACCAGACCTAAACGGCAAAATGACTGAATAAAACTGGCGTTAGCGCTGGCGATCACAATGTCACAGGCTAAAGCAATGGCGGCACCGGCACCGGCGGCAACGCCGTTCACTGCGCAAACGATCGGCTTTGGCAGGGCGGTCATACGGCGGATCAGCGGATTATAGAAACGCTCCACGGACAGCCCCAGATCGGGAGCCGCTTGCTCAACGCTGACGTTACGATCGTTCAGATCTTGTCCGGCACAGAAACCCCGTCCGGCACCGGTGAACAGAATGCAGCGCACGGCCTCATCGCGTTCGGCAATTTTTAATGCTTCGCTAAGCTGACGGTGCATTTCGTCATTGAAGCTGTTTAAGCGGTCGGGGCGATTGAGCGTGATAGTCAGAACGCCAGCCTCAATGTGGGTAAGTACCATGTTTTCATCAGAGGAAGTCATAGGATTAGCGTCCTTTAAATTCAGGTGAACGTTTTTCAAAAAAGGCGGCGATGCCTTCTGCGCGATCGTCAGTTCCCGCCAATGAGACAAAATGCTGGCGCTCCAGATTTAATCCCTGTGAAAGCGTGGTTTCCTGCGCAGCCTTAAGCGCCGATTTGGCCGCACGTAGTGCGAGCGGTGATTGCTGGCTAATGCGTGTGGCAATTTGCTGGGCGCGTTCCAGCGTCAGTTCGGTAACGCAGATTTCGCTGATGAGTTGTGCATCGCGCGCCTGTTGCGCGTTAATTGGCTCACCGGTCAGCACCATCTGCGTGGCGAGAGATTTCCCGACGCTGCGCAGCAAACGTTGGGTACCTCCGGCGCCGGGTATCAACCCTAGGGTGATCTCAGGCAGCCCGAAGCGCGCATTTTCACCGCTCACCACGATGTCGCAGGCCAGCGCTAGCTCACAGCCTGCGCCAAGCGCGTAGCCATTGACGGCGGCGATAATCGGTTTGCTGATGGCATTGAAGCGCTGCCATACCTGTGGGCGACGGTCGATAATGGCGTCTGCTACTTTTTGTTGCTGGAGCTCGCGTAAATCGGCACCGGCGGCAAAGCAGCGCGAGGAACCGGTGATCACCACGGCACCAATGCTGTCATCGCTATCGGCGTTTTCTAAATGACTGACTAACAACTCTAAACAGGCGGTGCTCAGGGCGTTACGTGCATCAGGACGATTAAGCGTTAGGGTTAAAACCCGCTGTTGCTGGTGGCGTAAAATCCAGTCGTTGCTCATGGAATTTCCTTAGACGTCGAAGTCGAGCACTACGCCGTCGCCTTTCGGCCACGACTGGCAACTGAGGATATAACCGGCTGCGAGCTGGTCGGGTTCAAGGCTGTAATTCACCCCCATTTCCACTTCGCCAGATTTGAGTTTGCATTTGCAGGTAGCGCATACGCCGCCTTTGCAGGCATAGGGTAAATCGGCACCTTGGCGCAGCGCCGCGTCCAGAATGCTGTCATCCTGTGCGCTCATGGCGATATTCACGCGGCGGCCATCCAACTGGATTTCCACCATGGTTTGCTCTCGTTCGGTCATATTCGCAGGGCGAACGCTGATACCGGCGGTGTTAAAGCGTTCACTGTGAATATTTTCCGCCGCCATTCCTGCGGCTTCGAGCGTGGTGTGGGCATCGTCCATCATGCTTTCAGGGCCGCAGATAAACGCTTGATCGAACGTGGTGAAATCCAGCAGTGATTTGCCCATCAGGTTTAAACGTTCGCTGTCGATACGGCCATTAAGCAGCGGACTGTCCAAGCTTTCTTGGCTAAACAAATAGAGAATTTGTAAACGCTGCGGGAAGCGGTTTTTGAGATCGCACAGCGCTTCTTTAAACATGATGGAGCGGCTGGTGCGGTTGCCGTAGATCAGGGTGAATTCGCTTTTTGGCTCCAAAAGCAGCGTGGTTTTAATGATCGAGAGCATCGGGGTGATGCCCGAACCTGCCGCGATAGCCAGATAGTTGCCTTGATGTTCGCCAGTAGGCTGATAGCCAAAGCGCCCCTGTGGCAACATTACTTCTAGCGCATCGCCCACGTTGAGCTGCTGATTGACGAAAGAAGAAAAACGCCCTTGATGGATAGTTTTCACGCCAATCTGGAGCACGCCATCCTGTGGTGAGCTGCAAATAGAGTAACAGCGACGCAGTTCTTCGCCGTTAACGTTGGCCTTGAGCGTGAGATGTTGCCCCGGCTTATAACGGTAATGCGTTTTTAACTCGTCGGGCACTCGCAGCGTGATCGCCACGGCCTCTGGGGTTTCCCGCTCAATGGCGGCAATACTTAAACGGTGAAATACGGTCATTTTTCTCGCGACCTCTTAAATGCATTTGAAGTAATCGAAAGGCTCAAGACACTGCTTGCAGCGGTACAACGCTTTACAGGCGGTGGAGCCAAATTCGCTGATCTTCTGAGTTTCATGGCTGCCGCATTGCGGGCACTGCACCGCGCCGGAGGAGAGCGGCTTTTCACAGGCCAGCCCTTGCGGAGGCGCAACGCCGTATTCACGCAGGCGCTTTTTGGCCTCGGCATTCATCCAGTCGGTTGTCCATGCCGGACTGAGCCGGATTTCAACCTTGATCGGGGAAAAGCCAGCGGCGGTTAGCGTGGTTTGAATCGCATCGATGAGAAACTCCGTTGCGGGGCAGCCGGAGTAGGTGGGGGTAAACGTGACCAGCCAGCCGTTTTTCAGAGGGGCAACGCCGCGCACCATGCCAAGATCGGTGATCGAGAGTACCGGCAACTCAGGATCGCTAATCTCGTGCAGGCACTGCCAGATCTGATGGATCTCTGGCGTTAACAGGCTATTGAGTGGTTGACGTTGTTCCATGATCTTCTCCTGTTCCCCGTTGCCGCGTTACCAGCGACAGCCCGGATAAGCGCGCTGTAGAAACTGCATTTCGGCCAGCATGAATCCAAGATGTTCCGTGTGTTTGCCTTGTTTTCCGCCGTGGCGGTAGGCCTCTCCTTCAGGAAGCTGTAACGTGGCTTCTTGCAGAACTTGCTGTACGATTTGCAGCCACGGTGCCTGAAGGCTTTCAGGATTGACGGCGATGCCTTGCTCAGCGAGACGACGTTCCACGTCGTCGCTGTGGAACAGTTCGCCGGTGAAACGCCACAGATCGTTGATCGCCTGCTGCATTTTTTTCTGGCTCAGTTCGGTGCCGTCACCAAGACGGATCATCCAGCTACGGCTGAAACGTAGGTGGTATTCAGCCTCTTTCAGTGATTTGGCACCGATAGCGGCAAGCTGTGGATCGCTGCTTTGGCTTAAGCCTTGGTGCAGCAGAAAATGATAGGTATCGAGGAAAAACTGGCGCACCAAGGTGTCGTTAAAGCCGCCGTTCGGCTGTTCAGCTAAAAGCAGATTGCAGAACGCCAGATCGTCACGCCCAAATGCCAAACTATCTTCGTCGACGTTCTCACCGGATAATTCGGCGGCATAGCTGTAGAAGTTGCGAGCCTGCCCAAGCAGATCCAGCCCGATGTTGGAGAGCGCGAGGTCGATTTCTAGCTCTGGCGCATGGCCGCACCATGCACATAGGCGCTGGGCTAAAATGAGCGGCGTATCGGCTTGGCGTAGTACGTATTGGATGAGGTCTTGATTTAACGTTGTCATCAGCTGCCTCACATGTTCTTGATGCCGTCAGGAATGGTGTAAAACGTCGGATGGCGGTAGACCTTATCGTCAGACGGATCAAAGAATGCGGCGCGATCTTCCGGCTGCGATGCCACTAAATGCTCCGATTTCACCACCCAGATTGAACAGCCTTCGTTGCGGCGGGTGTATGCATCGCGCGCGTTTTCCAGCGCCATTTGATCGTCTGCGGCATGCAGGCTGCCAACGTGGCGGTGGGCTAATCCTTGTTTGCTACGAATAAAAACTTCGTAAAGTGGCCAGTGTGCTTGAGTCATTTGGATTTCCTTGTTTATGCCGCTGTGGCGTTGGTGGCAGATTTTTCTGCGTGGGCCATTGCGGCATCGCGTACCCAACAGCCTTCTTCCCAAGCGCGGCATTTAGCACTCAGACGCTCGTGGTTACAGAGGCCTTGGCCTTTGAGAACTTGATAAAACTCACTCCAGTCGATTTCACCAAAGCGGTAATGTCCGATGGCTTCGTCCCATACCAAATCTTTGTCAGGCGCAGTCATGCCAAGCGCTTCTAACTGCGGCACGGTGTTATCAACAAATTTCTGGCGCAGCTCATCGTTGCTATGGCGTTTGATTTTCCAAGCCATGCTTTGCGCGCTGTGTGGGGAATCGCTGTCGTTAGGGCCGAACATCATCAGCACCGGCCACCAGAAACGGTTGATGGAATCTTGCAGCATGGCGCGTTGCTCGGCGGTGCCGTTGGCCAGCACCGTAACGGCCTCATAGCCTTGACGCTGATGGAAGCTTTCTTCCTTACAGACTTTGATCATGGCACGAGCGTAGGGGCCATAGGAGGCACGGCACAAAGCCACTTGGTTAACGATAGCGGCACCGTCAACCAGCCAGCCGATGACGCCCACGTCAGCCCAGCTCGGGGTTGGGTAATTGAAGATCGAGGAGTATTTCATTTTGCCGTCGAGCATCTTTTGGTAGATATCTTGGCGTGAACAGCCCAGCGTTTCCGCAGCGCTGTACAGATACAAACCATGTCCTGCTTCATCCTGCACTTTCGCCAGCAGCACGGCTTTACGGCGTAGGCTGGGGGCTCGAGTGATCCAGTTGGCTTCTGGCAGCATCCCGATGACTTCTGAATGCGCATGCTGACCAATTTGACGGATGAGGTTTTGCCGATAGGCATCTGGCATCCAGTCTTTGGCTTCTATCGACGTATCTGCGGCAATTTTTGCCTCGAAGAGCGCCTGATGTTGAGCGTTTTGGGTCATTGCTTCCTCACTTAATGATTCGGATATTTTGAGTTTTAATTTAAATTGTGAATCACTTCCAGTAACTCAAAAGCTACATTCTGATAACAAAAAGATCAAACACCTATTGTGCGCATTTGTCGTACAGGTCACAGGGTTTTATTTTTAATTGTTTAAAAACAATGAATTGATTTCTTGTAAAGGTTTGTCTATATCAATGAGTGCTTTTTTAAAATGCGATGTGTTTCTATTTTGTTAAATTAATGAGTGGCGGGTAACTAAAATAATGTGATACACCTTGAGTAAATATTTAGTCACAAAGTGAAGCTTGGAGGATAGGATGCAGCAGTTAACCAGTTATATTTCAGGTGTCTGGGCATATGGGCAGGGCAAAGAGCGAGCGATCCACCATGCTGTGAGCGGTGAAGCGCTGTATCAGGTGTGTTCTGATGGCTTACCGTTGGCTGAAAGCTTGGACTATGCGCGCCAGCACGGCGGCAAAGCGTTGGCTGCGATGACCTTCCAACAGCGAGCGCAAATGATGAAAGCGGTAGCCAAGCACCTGCTGGCTCACAAAGAATCGCTGTATCAGATTTCGGCTGAAACCGGAGCTACGCGGGGTGATGGTTGGGTGGATATTGAAGGCGGTATTGCGACGCTGTTTGCCTATGCGGGCTTGGCTGGGCGCGAGCTTCCCGACGATACCCTTTGGCCCGAAGACGAATTAATTCCTCTCTCCAAGCAATCACAGTTTGCCGCCCGTCATGTCATAACGTCTCGTCCCGGCGTGGCGCTGCACATCAACGCGTTTAACTTTCCTTGCTGGGGAATGTTGGAAAAACTAGCACCAACGTGGCTGGCGGGAATGCCTGCAATTATCAAACCGGCTACGGCGTCGGCACAGCTCACTCAGGCGATGGTTAAACTGATTATTGAGAGTGGACTGGTGCCTGAAGGGGCGTTGCAGCTCATCTGCGGCGGCGTCGGCGATATCTTTGAGCACTTAGACTATCAGGATGCGGTGACTTTCACCGGTTCTGCCCAAACTGGCCAGAAGCTGCGTTCACATCCCCGCTTATTACAAAAATCCATCGCCTTCACCATGGAAGCCGACTCGCTCAACTGTTGCATTTTAGGCGAAGATGTCACGCCAGAGATGCCTGAATTCGCGATTTTCATTAAAGAAGTGGTGCGAGAAATGACCACAAAAGCGGGGCAAAAGTGTACCGCTATTCGTCGTGTCATTGTGCCTGCAGCGCAGATGGACGCCGTTCAGCAAGCGTTGCTTAAACGTTTGGGCGGTGTCACGGTGGGCGATCCTGCGCACCCCGATGTACGTATGGGCGCATTAGTCAATCTTGAACAGCGTGATGACGTGCAGCAAAAAGTCGATTATCTGCTGCGCAACGGCTGTGAACCTTTGTGCGGTGGCTCGCTTTCGGCGCTGCAATTAATCGGAAGCGGTGCTGAAAACGGTGCATTTTACCCTCCGACGCTGCTTTACTGTGCCGACCCTTTCACGCATCAGGCCGTGCATGGCACCGAAGCCTTCGGCCCCGTGGCTACGCTGATGCCGTATCAAAACGCTGAGCAAGCGGTTGAGTTAGCGTTGCTGGGGCAGGGAAGTTTAGCCGGATCGTTGGTGACTGCGGATGAGCAGACGGCGGCGAAAATTATCCGCGCAACGGCATGTGCTCATGGGCGTATGCTGATTTTGGATCGCCATGCGGCCGCAGAATCCACCGGCCATGGTTCACCGTTGCCCATGCTGGTACATGGAGGCCCCGGGCGAGCCGGTGGAGGGGAAGAGCTGGGTGGCTTACGTGCGGTCAAACACTACATGCAGCGCACCGCGATTCAGGGAAGCCCAACCATGCTGGCGGCGATTGGCCGTGAATGGGTGCGTGGCGCAGACGTGGTGGAAGAGCAGGTCCATCCATTCCGAAAATATTTCGAACAGCTGGCGATTGGTGAAAGCCTGCTGACCGCTCGACGCACGATCACCGAAGCGGATATTGTGAATTTTGGCTGCCTGAGCGGTGACCATTTCTATGCCCACATGGATAAAATTGGCGCGGCGGAATCCTTGTTTGGTGAGCGCGTGGCGCATGGTTATTTTGTGGTGTCAGCGGCGGCAGGCCTGTTTGTCGATCCGGGCGTAGGGCCGGTGATTGCTAACTACGGCATGGAAAACCTGCGCTTTATTGAGCCGGTGAAAATCGGCGATACCATTCAGGTGCGCTTAACCTGCAAGAAAAAAATCAAAAAAGCCCAGAAAACCGCTGAAGATAAACCGCATGGTGTGGTGGTATGGGATGTGCAGGTGCTCAATCAGCATCAGCAACCGGTGGCGCTATACAGCATTCTGACGCTGGTGGCGCGCCAAAACGGTGACTTTATCCCTGCCGCTTAAATCCGTAAGATAGTCAGCATAGAAACCGCCGCATTCTGCGGCGGTTATTTTTTATACCTGAGAGCTGCACTATGAATTCCTCCCCGATGCAACGCCTGCTGACCATCATGCAAACCCTGCGCGACCCAGAACGCGGCTGCCCGTGGGATCAGAAGCAGACTTTTGCCACGATTGCGCCCTATACGCTTGAAGAAACTTATGAGGTGCTTGACGCGATTCAGCGTGAAGATTTCAGTGACTTACGCGAAGAGCTGGGCGACCTGTTATTTCAGGTAGTGTTTTATGCACAGATGGGGCAGGAACAAGGGCTGTTTAACTTTGACGATGTGTGTAATGCCATCAGCGATAAGTTAGAACGCCGCCATCCGCATGTCTTTGCTGCCGAACATACCGAAAGCGCCGAAGCATCGCTAGCTCGCTGGGAACAGCGTAAGGCGCAGGAACGTGCTGAAAAAGATCTCAGTTCATCGATGGACGATATTCCAAATGCGCTACCTGCGCTGATGAAGGCCTATAAAATCCAAAAACGCTGCGCGGCAGTGGGATTTGATTGGGATACGCTTGGCCCCGTATTAGGCAAGGTGTATGAGGAGATCGACGAAGTGATGGATGAAGCGCAGCAGGCGGTGGTGGATGAGGAAAAGCTAGGCGAAGAAATTGGCGATCTGCTGTTTGCAACGGTGAATTTATCGCGTCACTTAGGCCATAAAGCTGAAAACGCCCTACAGGCAGCCAACCGCAAATTTGAACGTCGTTTCCGTGCAGTAGAAGATGCAGTGCGCGCCTCGGGCAAAACCATGGAAGAAGCCACGCTTGACGAAATGGAAGCGCATTGGCAGCAGGTGAAAAAGGCTGAAGGTAAATAGTCAAAATCGCGTTGGTTAAAGTGAAAAAGGCTGACGTGCTGCGTTAGCCTTTTTTTTCTGCCTACTAGTAACTGATTGATTTTAAACAGGCTGAGAAAAACGCGCAGAAAAAGGGTATTTTGAATTTATTGCGCGAAATCGCTTTATTTTCACTCAGCTAGTCATAAAATCCAGCAGTTCACTGCCGTACAGGCAGCTTAGAAAGTTTGCAGCACGCTCATTGCGCTGTCTACCGCGTTCACTGCCGTACAGGCAGCTTAGAAAAATACACGAGGTTCATATGGCAAAAGTAGCAGGTTCACTGCCGTACAGGCAGCTTAGAAAAGCCACAAATACGTGAACAGATTTACCCGGCAGTTCACTGCCGTACAGGCAGCTTAGAAAATGTCCATCTACGGCGGCTTCGTAAAGTACATGTTCACTGCCGTACAGGCAGCTTAGAAACTACATCCGAGAGCGTGACTCAGCAGAGCCATGGTTCACTGCCGTACAGGCAGCTTAGAAATTGCCGTCGAGCTGCATCCCCTCGCCTTGACTGTTCACTGCCGTACAGGCAGCTTAGAAAAATTCAAGTAACACGTGGAGATCAACCGACATGTTCACTGCCGTACAGGCAGATAATTCCTCGCCACTCTATTTTTTACCATCTGGTTGCAAAATTCCTCGTGTGCCTAGTAGAAACAGCAACGTCATTAGTGCCATAGCCAGTAGACCTGCTTGGCTAACACGGGCTCGAGATTGTTGGTAAAGCTTGGTGATAGTGGGTAAGTCTTGTTTGGTTGCTCCAGACTGCACTAACAGGCTGCTGAATCCTTGATCGCTGAGATAGGGAAACACGGTCATATTTTGTATGGTAATGCGGGTCTGAGGTGTGACGGTGATGTCTGCGATTCGGTGTTTCATGCTAAACGTAAGCGTAGTAAGCATGACCGTACTCACCAACGCTACACCAAGCGCTTGACCAATATCACGGGCGGCAGACTGAATTCCGCCTGACTGGCGAGCCTCTTTTTCCGGTAATGCACTGGTGACCAAATATGGCGCGTTGGCTGCAATCACTCCCATGCTGGAACCGATAAAACAAAGCCCGACAATAATCAATGATCTGTTAAAACTATGCACTCCAATACCGGCGGCGGTAACCGCTGCGCCTATAATGCCGAGAATTAGCCCAACTCTGCACTGCCTACGTGCATTACGCTGGTGGATGAAAAGTGGCAATCCTAAAGAACATCCAGCAAGGCAAATAGCAAACGGCACTATGAGTAGGCCGGTTTGAATCGCCGTTAACCCGCTAACCACCTGAGCAAAACTCACTACCACAAAAATTCCTGAGCTGTAGGCAAAAAAGATATAAGCGGTGAGATAGAGACCGGCACGCACCTGTGGGGTATGTAAAAAAGCATGTGGAATGAGTGCGCTACCGGTGCGGGCTTCGTGCGTTTTTTCCCAACGTAGCATTATGATTAAGACCAGAATACCTGCCAAAACTAAAAATAGGGCAGGGCTTAAACCAAACAGTGTGAAAGGCGGATTAAAAGGTGCAAATAGCCCCCAGTTAGAGATTTGCAAAATGCCAAAGATGACTAAAAATAAGCCGATGGTTGAGAGAATAAAAGCAGGAAAATCAAAATGTAATGGCTGGTTGCTTTTGGCTGGTTCATCAATAAGTGCAGAAAGCAGCAGAATAATGACGAGCAGCCCTCCCATCACGGAAAATGCCCAGCGCCAGCCGAGTGTATCCAGTAGCATACCGCAAATAATCGGCCCTAAAGCAAAGGAAACGCCACTGGCTGCACCGAGCGCCCCAAAGGCCATCGCGCGATCGCGCCCTTGATAGAGTCCAGTGATTAGGCCGAAGACGGAAGGGATCATAAAACTCCCCCCAATTCCTGCCAGAATGCGCGCTGCCCAGATAAAGAACGAAATAGAGGGGGCAAGTGTGGCGCACAGTTCGCCTAATAAATAAATTGCGCATCCAATACGGAATGTTCTGCGCCAGCCGAGAACACCGCCCAGCATACCACCTGCAATCATAAAGGTGCCTGCAATTAGCGGATACATGGTGTTAGCCGCACTAACTTGCGCCATTGATGCGCCAAGATCGTGCATTAAGGCGTGTGTGGCAATACTGAGCGTGACGTTATCGGCAGAGGCCAGAAATTGTGCCATACAGAGCACGATGAGTGGCAGCCAAATACCGCGTGTGTTGATCGGGGCTGTTTTTAACATGAAAATTCTCCGGTGCGGAAAATACCAAAACGCACACCTCCTTGCAGAGGTGTGCGTTAACGAGGCAAACAACGGCTAAAGATTATTAGCGTGCTGCCTGTTTCTTTTTCTTATCATCAGTTTGCCCATCCGGCTGGTTGCCCTTTGTCCGAGTAGGGAGGTTGCGTGTGCCGAATAAAAACATCAGCGTCATTATGGCTGTCGCGACCATGCCTGCTCGAGTCGCGTTCAGACGCGCAGTTTTGTAAACCTCGCTGAGCGCCGGAACATCCCCCTGTGTAATTCCGTGATCTAACATTAGCTTGGTAAAAGCATTATCGCTTAGGTAGGGAATTACGGTGATTTCAGAGACTTTGGTGCGAGTATCGATGGATAAATGATCGTCGCTACGCGCGGCCCCTTGAACGGCCATGGTGACGGTGGTGAGCATTACCATGCCGCAAACGGCAACGCCGATAGCTTGCCCAACGTTACGTGACGTTGCTTGTACGCCACCCGATTGTTGGGCATCGCGTGGAGGAAGACCACTAGTTACGATATAGCTTGAATAGGCGGAAATGGTGCCCATGCTGATACCAATCAAACACATACCGACAGGTACGATTGTTGAATAATCAGAGGGCTGGAACCCAAAAATACATAAAATAGATCCTAGCGTGCCGATTAATAATGCAGCCTGACAGAGGCGCTTAGGATTGGCATTTTTGTAGATGACCGGTAGGCCAAGAGAGAAAAAAACCACGCCGAGAGCGAAAGGTAAAATCATTAATCCAGTTTGAATACCGTTGAGTCCTGCAACCACCTGCACAAAACTGACGGTGACAAAGATGCCAGAACCATAGGCCAAAAAGATAAACGCGGTGAGGTATAAACCGTTACGTACCTGTGGGGTAGCTAAAAATGACATCGGTATCAGTGCACTTCCCACTTTTGCTTCGCGATAGCGTTCCCATTTCAGCATAACGGCTAGCACAACCAGCCCGAATAATACTAAGAACGGCGCAGGGCTCAGGCCTGCAACGGTGAACGGCGCATTGAATGGTGTAAACAGTCCCCAACTTGACACTTTTAGGAAGCCGAGGATCACGCTAAACAACCCAACAACGGTAAGTAGCACGCCTAACGCATCGAATTTTAACTTACGCTCTGGTTTGGCTGGTGTAGGAACTAAAAATGAGCCAGCAAAGATAACAATGCATAAGCCAGCGATGGCGGCGAATGCGGTACGCCAGCCCATGTGATCGACTAATAAACCACAGATAATGGGGCCGGCTGCAAAAGAGACTCCGCTGGCAGCACCGATTGCACCAAAGGCAACGGCCTGCTGTGAACCTTTATAATTGCTCGCGATAAGTCCTAAAACTGAGGGGATCATGAAACTGCCACCAACGCCGGAGAGTAGGCGAGCTCCGTAGGTGAAGATTTCCATATTAGGAGAGAAAAAGGCGGTGAGCTCGGCTAAAAAGAGCAATGAACAACCGATACGGAAGGTCTTTTTCCACCCAATGATAAGACCAATCATCCCTGCGGCCACCATGAGTGAACCGGCGGCTAATGAATACATGGCGTTGGCTATGTTGATGAGATCCATTGATGCGTGAAGATCTTTAACCAATGCACCCGTGGCGATGCTCAGCGTGGCGTTGTCGCCAGATGTTGAGAGCTGAGCTAGGCATAAAACCAGTAGAGGTAGCCATTTGATGGTCGTTGATGAATCAGCAGCGTTGGCAACCGCGGGTGTTGCGATTGAGGACATAGTTATAACCTTTAAAGGTAAATTTAGGGCGCAAGCCGTTAGCCAGCCTGCTGTGCAGGCCGGTATGAGGTGAAAAAGGTAAGAAAGACCGCGTATTGCTTAGTTTTGAATTGGCTGTAAGCGCCCGCCCAGTACGGTTCCCCAAATCTCAATGTCTTTAAGCTTCATCGGTTCAATAGCGAGTGGGTCTTGTTCAAGGATCGTGAAGTCGGCGTATTTCCCGCATTCGATGCTGCCGATGAGATGGTCGACTTTCATCGTATAGGCCGCACCGACTGTCATGGCATGTAGAGCCTCAGCGACGCTGATTTTCTCTTTTTCGCCCAGCACTCTACCGCTGGCAGTAACGCGGTTGACGGCACACCAGCCGGTAAATAGTGGGTTAATTGGTGTGATACCACAGTCGCTGTGGAAGGCAAATGGAATGCCGTGACGTACGGCGCTACCACAGGCGTCCATGCGGTTGGCGCGTTCTGGTCCCATGGTTTTTGCGTAATGCTGGTCGCCCCAATAGTAGATATGGTTACTGAAAAAATTCACGCACATGCCCAGACTTTTGATGCGTTTAAACTGATCCTCTCGCAGCATCTGAGCGTGCTGCATGGTGGCTCGGTGATTGGCTGCAGGGATCCGGTTAAGCGTTTTTTCGACTGCCTGAATGAAGGCTTCAGACGCTTCGTCACCGTTACAATGGCAATGAACCTGATAACCACGAGACATAATCTCATAGACCTGTTGTTCAACAACTTGTGGCGTGGCGTTCCAAGCGCCGTTATGTCCAGTTTTGTAATAGCCGGGTGATAACATACGGCCAGAGCCACCTTGAATAGAGCCATCTAAAAAGATTTTCATTGGACCGAAGAGCATTTTTTCATGGCCGTGTTTCATTACATCTGAAGCGAACTCAATGGCCTCAACAAACGGCTTTTTCACAAACGGAGGGCCATAAGCGACTAGCAAGCGAATAGGGAAACTGTTTTCCCGCGTCATACGAATGTAGTTCGCGGTGAGTTCTGGATTGCTGAAATCGGTTAGTCCCATGTCTGCTGCGCTGGTGCAACCAGCACGGAAAGCTTCTTGACCAAAATTACGGATCGCTTGTTCAGTGGTAAGTGCATCCCAGAAGCCATATTTGTCGAGAATCGGCCCCATCGCCGCGAACTCTACGAGCTCACCATGCAATGTGCCATCTTCATTTTTGACTACGCCTTCAATGGCGCTGTCATCAAAAATTCCACAGTCATGCAGAGCACAGGTGTTGGCCCCCATCAAATGGATGCTCATGTGGATCACTGCAACTGGACGGGTGGTGGAGACTTTATCCAGATGCTGGCGGCCAAGTTTCTCACTGCCAAAATAAATGGGATCTACGCCCCAGGCGATCAGCGGCGCATGGGGATCGGTCATGGTGCGTTCGATGGCTTGTAACGCGGTGACCACTTCGTCGAACGACCGGCAGCCTTGCCAGATTTTTCCCGTATAGTCAGGGCGATCGTAATATCCAACATATGGGAATTGCCACATACCGCCGCCGGTGGCGTGGGAATGGGCCTCAATAAGCCCTGGCATCACAATTTTATTCGCAAAGGTGTTATCGAGCGTGTATTCGCCCCAGCCTTCCAGCTCTTCCAATGTGCCGACGGCTAAAATTTTTCCATCACGAACGGCAACGTGTGAGGCTTCGGGCTGAGAAGGGCACATCGTGATAATTTTTTTTGCTGCGTATATTACGGTTTGGTTTGTCATCAGATATTGGCCTGTAAATATTGAGCTAATCGGATCTGCCCTTTGTTTTAACCAAAGCATAGGCAAATTTAATTTGGCTATGCTAGGAGGCTTATTGGTTGTATAAAAGAGCCAAAATGGTGTGATTTTAAGGTGCCAATTTGTTGTCAAACTCATCCGCGTATTTGCAGCTTCAGCTCACAGGAATAAAACTTGAGGCAGGACGAAAACGCAGCCAGCAGTTGTATCTGTTGTTACGAGAGCTTATTGCCAGTGAGCCGCTATGTGGCGGCAGTAAGCTACCGGCAACGAGGGAGTTAGCGAAGATGCTAGGCGTTTCGCGCAATACCGTGATGAATGCCTATGAACGACTGTTTGCTGATGGATTTCTTGAAACCCGAGTGGGCGATGGTACCTATATCACTTTAGCAGGCAGTGGCACTCGGGGGCAGGCCCAACCATCACCTCCCTTAAACCCGCCACTTCATGCAGGGCTCCGTCTGCCGATTGCACAGCAATTTAACCGTCATATCGTGCATGACGGTTTGCCTTCAGCCTTTCGTATTGGGTTACCGGCGCTGGATTTGTTTCCCTTTGAAACTTGGTCCCGTTTACAGAACCGTTTTTGGCGTAGAGAACCGATTCAGCATATGGGGTATGGCGATCCTGCCGGTGATATACAGCTTCGAGAATTGATTGCCCACTATTTGCGAAGTGCACGCGGATTGGCGTGCGATCCTGCACAAATTCTAGTCACACTTGGGGCACAGCAAGCCATCATGGTGTCTGCGGCGATGTTGTTGAGGGCTGAAGATGAAGTTGTGATGGAAAACCCCTGCTATTGGGCTGCTGCTGGGGCATTCTCATGTTTAGGGGTGCACATTAACGCCGTAGGCGTTGATGACGATGGGCTACTAACGCATCAGCTCGCGCAGATCCCTAAAGCTAAAATGGCCTATGTATGCCCCTCTTGCCAATATCCAACGGGGGTCACCATGTCATTACCCCGTCGATTAGAACTGCTGAATTGGGCAATAGAGCGAGAAGCATGGATTTTAGAGGATGATTATGACGGTGAGTATCGTTATAGCGGCACCCCGTTGATGCCATTGGCTGCACTTGATCAAAGTAACCGCGTGATTTATATCGGTTCATTTTCTAAAGTCATGTACCCCGGATTACGTTTGGGCTACATGGTGGCACCTCCACAGTTGGTATCACAGCTCACACTATTGCGCACGATGGCTAGTCGTCAGCCGCCGATCAACGATCAGCGGGTGATGGCTGATTTTATTGCTGAGGGTCACTTTCAGCCGCATATTCGCCGGATGCGCAGGGCTGGTCAGCTACGGCGCGATGCGTTGCTAAAGTCATGGTGTCAGCACCTTAGCCATATAGGTTCAATGCCGGAGGTGGCATCGGGTTTACACGTAACCATCCGGTTGCCCAATTTTGAACGCGAACAAACGCTGGTGGCGCAGGCCATGAGTGCGGGCATTGAGATAACCCCCTTAAGTTCGTTATGGCTGCCGGAGTCGGAAGAGAACGCTAACCACTACGGTCTTATTCTGGGGTTTGCGGGAGTGAGTGAGAGCGCCATCGAACGTGCTGTTTTGAAATTAAAAGATATTTGGCGCTAGAGTTTAATTCATGTCATTCATGATTCATCGATGGAAGCGATAACGAGAGTTGTCGTATGTTTTAACAAATTTCACCGCCTATCGTTGGTTTACAGGTTTTTTTTACCAATGAAATTTTTATCCAGTTGTAATTTAAAGCTTAAATGAATTTAGTCATACCTTTTATCCTAAACAAATGTGACTTAGGCGTTGAGATCGTTTGTGGCAAATGAAAGGTTCGGGTATACTACTGTCCCGTCTTGGTTCTTCCATCGTCTTTAAACCTAACTCTCAGGTTCAGCATGACAACTAATTATATTTTTGTGACCGGCGGGGTTGTATCCTCTCTGGGTAAAGGCATTGCCGCAGCCTCCCTGGCGGCTATTCTTGAAGCCCGTGGCCTCAACGTAAGCATGATGAAACTGGATCCGTACATCAACGTCGATCCGGGCACGATGAGCCCTATCCAGCACGGGGAAGTTTTCGTCACCGAAGACGGCGCAGAAACCGATCTGGATTTAGGTCATTACGAGCGTTTCATCCGTACCAAAATGTCCCGCCGCAATAACTTTACTACTGGCCGCATTTATTCTGATGTGCTGCGTAAAGAGCGTCGTGGCGATTATCTGGGCGCGACCGTTCAGGTTATTCCTCATATCACTAATGCAATCAAAGAACGCATCCTTGAAGGTGGCGAAGGTCACGATGTGGTTCTGGTTGAGATCGGCGGTACCGTCGGTGATATCGAATCCTTGCCATTCCTCGAAGCTATTCGCCAAATGGCGGTAGAAGTGGGTCGCGAGCACACCATGTATATGCACCTGACTTTGGTGCCGTATCTGGCGGCGGCTGGCGAAGTGAAAACTAAGCCTACTCAGCACTCTGTAAAAGAGCTTCTGTCTATCGGTATTCAGCCTGATGTGCTGATTTGTCGTTCAGATCGTGCTGTTCCTGCGAATGAGCGCGCAAAAATTGCGCTATTCTGTAATGTTCCTGAGAAAGCAGTTATTTCTCTGAAAGACGTTGATTCTATTTATAAAATCCCAGGCCTCTTGAAATCTCAGGGACTTGATGATTACATTTGTAAACGATTCAGCTTAAACTGTCCTGAAGCAAATCTGGCAGAATGGGAACAGGTGATTTACGAAGAAGCCAATCCTGGTGGTGAAGTGACCATCGGTATGGTCGGTAAATACATCGAATTACCGGATGCCTATAAGTCTGTTATTGAAGCATTGAAGCACGGCGGCCTGAAAAATCGCGTTACCGTGAACATCAAGCTTATCGATTCGCAAGACGTAGAGACCAAAGGCGTTGAACTGCTGAAAGGTTTGGATGCGATCTTGGTACCGGGCGGCTTTGGCTACCGTGGTATCGAAGGCAAAATCGCTACCGCACGCTATGCGCGTGAAAATAATATTCCATATCTGGGCATTTGCTTGGGTATGCAGGTTGCTCTGATGGAGTTTGCCCGTAACGTGGCAGGCATGGCTGATGCGAACTCAACCGAGTTTGTACCAGACTGCAAATATCCAGTGGTTGCGCTGATTTCAGAATGGCGTGACGAAGAAGGCAACGTAGAAGTACGTACAGAAGAAAGCGACCTAGGTGGCACGATGCGTTTAGGTGGACAACAATGTAATCTGGCCGACGGAAGTTTGGTTCGTCAGATGTACGGTTCACCCACTATCGTTGAACGTCATCGCCATCGCTATGAAGTAAACAACATGCTGTTGAAACAGATTGAAGCTGCGGGTCTGCGTGTGACCGGCCGTTCTGCGGATAACAAGCTGGTGGAAATCATTGAGCTGCCAAACCACCCATGGTTTGTCGCCTCTCAGTTCCACCCAGAGTTTACTTCTACGCCGCGTGATGGACATCCGTTGTTCGCTGGTTTTGTGAAAGCGGCCGGTGAGTACCAGAAGCGTCAGGCAAAATAAGTGAATATACTGGTAGGCGCGAAGCATCGGTTTCGCGCCTGTCGTCTGGAGTTTTTAGTTTAACTTGTATCGAGGAAAACCTAATGTCCAAAATCGTTAAAGTCATTGGTCGCGAAATCATCGACTCACGCGGAAACCCAACTGTAGAAGCTGAAGTTCATCTGGAAGGCGGCTTTGTCGGTATGGCTGCTGCACCATCAGGTGCTTCAACGGGTTCCCGTGAAGCGCTGGAACTGCGTGACGGTGACAAATCCCGTTTCATGGGTAAAGGCGTACTGAAAGCCGTTGCCGCTGTAAACGGCCCAATCGCTCAGGCGGTTATGGGTAAAGATGCGAAAGACCAGGCTAACATCGATAAGATCATGATCGATCTTGATGGTACAGAAAACAAATCCAAGTTTGGCGCTAACGCTATTCTGGCTGTTTCTCTGGCTGCTGCTAAAGCTGCTGCTGCCTCTAAAGGCCTGCCGCTGTATGCGCACATCGCTGAACTGAACGGCACTCCAGGCAAATATTCTATGCCTCTGCCTATGATGAACATCATCAACGGCGGCGAACATGCCGACAACAACGTTGATATCCAAGAGTTCATGATCCAGCCTGTTGGCGCTAAAACTCTGAAAGAAGCGGTTCGCATCGGTTCTGAAGTGTTCCACAACCTGGCTAAAGTTCTGAAGTCTAAAGGTATGAACACTGCTGTTGGTGACGAAGGTGGCTACGCGCCAAACCTGGGTTCTAACGCAGAAGCGCTGGCTGTTATTGCTGAAGCGGTTAAAGCAGCAGGCTACGAGCTGGGTAAAGACGTTACTCTGGCTATGGACTGTGCTGCATCTGAATTCTACAAAGACGGTAAATACGTTCTGGCTGGCGAAGGCAACAAAGCTTTCACCTCTGAAGAATTCACCCACTTCCTGGAAAACCTGACCAAAGATTACCCAATCGTTTCTATCGAAGACGGTCTGGACGAATCTGACTGGGATGGCTTCGCATACCAGACTAAAGTACTGGGCGACAAAATCCAGCTGGTCGGTGACGATCTGTTCGTAACCAATACCAAGATCCTGAAAGAAGGTATCGAAAAAGGTATCGTTAACTCCATCCTGATTAAATTCAACCAGATCGGTTCTCTGACCGAAACTCTGGCTGCAATCAAAATGGCTAAAGACGCTGGTTACACTGCAGTTATCTCTCACCGTTCAGGTGAAACTGAAGATGCTACCATCGCTGACCTGGCTGTTGGTACTGCTGCAGGCCAAATCAAAACTGGTTCTATGAGCCGTTCTGACCGTGTTGCTAAATACAACCAGCTGATTCGTATCGAAGAAGCTCTGGCTGCACAAGGCACCCCAGCACCATTCAACGGTCTGAAAGAAGTTAAAGGTCAGTAATTCGTTACTGAGCACGTTTTTTTAATTAAAAACGACTTCATTAAAAAACCCGCTCATGAGCGGGTTTTTTTTATTCGGTATTTTGTATGCAGAAGAAAACAACACGACTAACTATCAGGTTGTTGCTTCATCTTCATACGATCGCAGGATTTTATAAAGCTCGTCTTTCAATCTAAGCTTCTCTCGTTTCAATCCTGCAATTTGTTCATCAAACGGGGCTCCTGGCCGGTTTTCAGCCCTTCGGATCGTGTGATCCAACTGGTTGTGCTCATGAAAGAGCGTGGCAAAACGGACGTCTTCTGTTTTCAGTCTTGAGATAAGATCTCGATACTCTGGGAACATATGCACTCCTTTTTGTCAAAACCTAGAAGTACTATGCCACAAAAACTCTGCTTATTTTGTAATCGATATCTCAACGTGTTCGATAAAGCGTAAAGTTATGTCTTTATCACCGCCGTTTCTCCTCTCTTTTATGCCATCTAATTCCGTATAAAAAATAGTCTTTGCGTATCTTTATAAGATCTCTCACTAGAATTATGAGTCCCTGCAACAACTGATGCTTAATTGTGACGTTAGATTGAATTTTTATGCTGGGAGTAAAATTTTATTCGCAATGGTATTGAGTTGGTATGCTTTGTTGTGTATTTTTATGCATTAAAACTGCATAAATAAAATATCTTACGTCAGGGGAAAAGACATGTTGAAGAAAATGGTTTTGGCTGGCTGTTTTATGGCTGCAATGATGGGGAGCTCTTTTGCTGCACAACAAACCTACGTTGTGGGCTCTGGTGGTACCTACCGTCCATTTGAGTTTGAAAATAGCCAGAAGCAATTGGAAGGTTTTGATATCGATATCATCAAAGCGGTCGCTAAGGCCGAAGGGTTTGATATCAAACTAGTCAATACGCCGTGGGAAGGCATTTTCGCCACGCTAAACTCAGGCGATCGCGACATTATTATTTCAGGCATCACCATTACCGATAAGCGTCAGCAGATGGTCGACTTCTCCGCGCCTTATTTCCCTGCCGAACAATCTATCGTGGTACCGAATGGCTCAAAAGTAGATTCGGTTAATGCGCTGAAAGGACAGAAGGTTGGGGTGGTGAACTCCAGTACCGGCGACATCGTGGTGTCTGAGGTATTAGGCAAAAACAGCACTGATATTAAGCGTTTCGACAATACGCCGCTGATGCTGCAAGAGTTGTATGAGGATGGTCTAGGCGCGGCGGTTGGCGATGTGGGCGTGGTGAAGTACTACATTAAAAATCATCCAGAGAAAGAATTCAAACTGGTTCCCGATAGCAAATTTGAACGCCAGTATTTTGGTATCGCCGTGGCAAAAGGCAACCAAGAATTACTCGGAAAAATTAATGCCGGCCTGAAGAAAATTGTGGCCGACGGGACCTATGCCAAGATTTATACCCAATGGTTTGACGCGAACGTTCCAACGCTGCCTGAAAAGTAAACGCTGTGGGTTGCGCTTATGGACTGGGCGCAGCCGGTATAGCTGTTATAACTTGCTGTCATAAATAGAAAAAATGCAATAAACAGGAAAGTTGTATGACCGGATTCCGTTGGGAAATCATTCAGGAATATGCCCCGCTGTTTGCTGAAGGCGCGTGGATGACCATTAAATGCACCATTATCTGTGTGATTTTAGGCACGCTTTGGGGATTAACCTTAGGCTTAGGAAGAATGGCTAAGGCTGAAAATGGCCCGTGGCGCTTCGTGTTGCGTTATTTTGTACAATGGCCTGTCCGTGTCTACGTGAGCGCTTTCCGCGGCACACCGTTGTTTGTACAGATTATGGTGGTGCATTTTGCCCTTGTTCCTCTGTTGATAAACCCGCGCGACGGTGTTTTGGTGACGAGCGGGCTGATGTCCGTAGATTTTGCCCGTATGCTGCGCTCAGACTATGGCGCATTCCTCTCGTGTATTGTGGCGATTACGCTTAATGCTGGCGCTTATGTGTCCGAAATTTTCCGTGCGGGTATTCAATCTATCGATCACGGCCAAATGGAGGCCTCGCGCGCACTCGGCATGAGCTGGGGTAAAACCATGCGCAAAGTGATTTTGCCGCAGGCGTTTCGCCGGATCCTCCCGCCGCTAGGAAATAACGCGATTGCTATCGTTAAAGACTCTTCACTGGCTTCCGCTATTGGCTTGGCCGATCTTGCGTACGCTGCGCGTACCGTGTCTGGCGCATATGCGACTTACTGGGAACCCTACCTAACGATTTCAGTGATTTACTGGATGCTAACGTTCATCCTGTCGCTGCTGGTGCAACATATGGAAAAGAGGTTGAGCAAAAGTGATTCACGTTGATAATTTGCAGAAGCAATTTAGTGAAACGCACGTGCTGCGTGGGATCTCTTGCGATATCAAACCACAGGAAGTGGTTTGCATTATTGGCCCGTCGGGATCGGGGAAAAGCACGTTTTTACGCTGCCTCAATGCTCTAGAAAAACCAGACGGCGGCGAAGTGTCGGTTAATGGTTTTGACGTTCATAACCCTAAAACAAATTTAAATAAAATGCGCGAAAGCGTTGGCATGGTGTTTCAGCGTTTTAATCTGTTCCCCCATATGACGGTGTTAGACAATCTGATTATGGCACCGATGTCGGTGAAAGGGATGTCGCGTGCCGATGCGCTCAAGCGCGCTGAGGTTTTGCTAGATAAGGTGGGTCTGCTCGACAAAATTGATGCATGGCCTGCTAGTTTATCTGGCGGGCAGCAGCAGCGCGTGGCAATAGCACGTTCTATGGCGATGGATCCCTCGATTATTCTTTTTGATGAGCCGACGTCTGCGCTTGATCCTGAGCTGGTTGGCGAAGTGTTGGAAGTGATGAAGAAGCTGGCGCTGGAAGGAATGACGATGGTGATCGTGACTCATGAAATGGGCTTTGCCCGTGAGGTTGCCGACCGTGTGGTATTTATCGACCAGGGTATTATTCAGGAAGAAGGTACGCCGGAGCAGATTTTCACCGCGCCAAAGAATCCACGCACGGCAGCATTTTTGAGTAAAGTTCTTTAGACAGACCCCACCCTAACCCTCCCCTTGGCAGGGGAGGGAACCGATTAGTGATGCCTGCATTAACTCGCTCTGCTCCTCCCCTGCGAAGGGGGAGGCTAGGTGGAGATATTAGCTGATGAGCTACACATCCGCCTCAGTTTCAGCATTAAAACCATTCACAGATTGACCTTTCGGTTTTCTCACCCAAATCCACCATGCCAACGTCAGCAGCGCCATCCACACCACACCTACGGCGAGAGCAACTCGGCTGTCTTCAAAATATCCGAGCAGCGCAATAACGAAGGCCATGAAGATGATGGTTAACGCTGGCGCTAACGGCCAGAACGGTACGGGAAATTTCAGCGTGGCGACTTCTTCTTTGCTCATCTGGCGGCGCATAGCAACCTGAGAAAGCAGGATCATCAGCCATACCCACACTGTGGCAAAGGTAGCGATAGAGGCAATAATCAAGAAGACTTTTTCTGGAATCAGATAGTTCAACACCACGCCCGTGAGCAGTGCAATCGCCATCACCAGAACCGTCATCCATGGCACGCCGCCCGCGGTTAATTTGGTAAAGCACTGAGGCGCTTGCCCATCTTTTGCCATGCCATACATCATGCGACCAGCGCCAAAAATGTCGCTGTTGATGGCCGATATTGCCGCGGTGATGACCACTACGTTGAGGACGTGAGCGGCAGAACTGATACCCAGACTTTTAAAGATTTCAACGAACGGGCTGCCATGCTGACCAATGCTGTTCCATGGATAAATCGCCATTAATACCATCAGCGTGAGGACATAAAACAGCAAAATACGCACTGGAACTGTATTGATGGCTTTAGGGATTACCTTGGCCGGATCGCGGGCTTCGCTCGCCGTTACGCCGATAATTTCTATCCCA
The DNA here is from genome assembly GCF_034424155.1 of Hafnia alvei. NCBI lineage: Bacteria > Pseudomonadati > Pseudomonadota > Gammaproteobacteria > Enterobacterales > Hafniaceae > Hafnia > Hafnia alvei. The sequence goes on from NZ_CP139992.1 coordinate 1,141,759, forward strand.
CCGAAGGCAAACATCACCACCGCTAGCGAAGCGATGACGCCGGTAATGCCGTTTGGCATAAATCCGCCGTGCTGCCACAGATTACTAAAACCCGTTGCCTGTTCATGCTGACCGAAACCAAACATCATAATGGCGCCGCCGCCGACGATCATGGCGATAATCGCGACCACTTTAATCAGCGAGAGCCAAAACTCCATTTCGCCAAATACTTTAACGCTGCACAGGTTTAACGCACCGATAAAGCACACGATACTGAGCACCCAAATCCATTGGGAAACATCGGGGAACCAGAGGCCCATGTAGATGCCGAAGGCCGTGACGTCAGCCATGCCGACAATCACCATTTCAAAAGTATATGTCCACCCGGTGATGAAACCGGCTAAGGGGCCAAGATAGCGGCTGGCATAGTGACCGAAAGAGCCGGATACCGGCTGATGTACCGCCATTTCCCCCAGCGCGCGCATCACCATGAAAACAGCGAGCCCGCCCACTAAGTAGGCTAATAAAACCGCGGGGCCGGCGAGTTGTATCGCGCCCGCAGAGCCGTAAAACAGACCGGTGCCGATGGCAGATCCTAAGGCTAGAAAACGAATGTGGCGTGCGTTCAGACCACGTTTGAGGTGCGAGGTGTTGTGCGGTTGCAGGGGCGATGTTTCATTATTATTTTGCATGTTTTATCCCGTCATATTGGTCGGCAGGTACAGATTACCGACGCAGGGTATAGAATATATACCCCGCGTGCTCTTACTTTTTGCAGATAATGAGAGAGGACTTAGGCTTGGCTAGGCAGCAGCGCGCTAGGAATGAGCGCTTTGAGCTGACCGGAACCTAATAGCTGGCTGGCGGCTTCAATGTCGGGGGCGAAGAAACGATCCTTGTCGTAATAAGCCACGCTTTCGCGTAACAGCTGACGTGCTTGTTCTAACCGTGGGCTGGTTTTTAAACCGTTGCGGAAATCTAACCCTTGGCAGGCAGAAAGCCATTCAATAGCCAGAATCCCACGCACGTTTTCTGCCATTTCCCAGAGTCGACGACCGGCTGCCGGTGCCATCGATACATGGTCTTCCTGATTAGCAGAAGTCGGTAAACTATCAACGCTGGAAGGATGCGCGAGGGCTTTGTTTTCGCTGGCTAGCGCGGCCGCAGTGACCTGAGCAATCATAAAGCCAGAGTTAACGCCGCCGTTGTTCACCAAGAATGGCGGCAGCTGTGACATATGCTTATCCATCATCAGCGAGGTTCGGCGTTCAGACAGCGCACCGATTTCAGCTAACGCCAGCGCCAGATTATCCGCCGCCATGGCCACTGGCTCGGCGTGGAAGTTTCCGCCAGAGACCACGTCATTTTGCTCAGCGAAGACCAGCGGGTTATCGGAAACCGCGTTAGCTTCAATTTCTAATACCGCAGCGGCCTGACGGATTTGCGTTAAGCAAGCTCCCATCACCTGTGGCTGGCAGCGCAAGGAGTAGGGGTCTTGCACTTTTCCGCAGTTGTGATGGGAATCCGACACTTCGCTGCGTTCACCGAGCAGATGGCGGTAGGCTGCGGCGCTGTCGATTTGGCCAATTTGCCCACGCACGTCGTGAATACGGGCGTCAAACGGGCTGCGTGAACCCAGCACGGCTTCAACGGTTAAACCGCCGCACACTAACGCAGAGGCATACATATCTTCTGCGTCGAAAAGGCCACGTAGCGCATAGGCGGTTGAAACCTGTGTGCCATTAAGTAGCGCCAACCCTTCTTTGGCTGCCAGTTGAATCGGCTTCAAACCGGCTTTCTCCAGCGCCTGCGTGGCGGGTAGCCATTCACCTTGATAGCGTGCCTGGCCTTCACCCAGCAGCACCAGACTCATGTGCGCCAGCGGGGCTAAATCCCCCGAAGCGCCGACGGAGCCTTTTACCGGAATATGTGGATACACTTCGGCATTCACCAAGGCAATCAACGCGTCCAGCACTTCTTCACGAATCCCCGAGAAGCCACGCGCTAGGCTATTGATTTTCATCACCATGATTAAGCGTACGATCGCGTCATCGTTAGCGCTGCCTACACCCGCCGCATGTGAAAGTACGATGGAACGCTGAAGGTTTTCTAAATCGCAGGTTTCAATACGTGTTGAAGCTAGCAGGCCAAAACCGGTGTTGATGCCGTAGGCGGTACGGCCTTCGGCTACGATACGCTCAACGCAGGCCACGCTTTGACGAATTGGCTCACGCGCGCTGCTGTGCAGTTGAATATGCACCGGATGATGATAGATTTCACGCAACTGGCTAAGGGTAATTTTTCCTGGCTGAAGCATTAATTCGTACATTATTTTTTCCCCTGAGCGGAGGTAATCATTGGCAGGTTTAATCCCTGCTCGTGTGCGCATTCAATGGCGATCTCATAGCCAGCATCCGCATGACGCATCACGCCGGTAGCGGGATCGTTGTGCAGTACGCGGGCGATGCGTTCAGCGGCTTCATCGGTGCCATCACACACGATAACCATGCCAGAGTGCTGAGAGAAGCCCATTCCCACGCCGCCGCCGTGATGCAGTGAAACCCATGTTGCTCCGCTGGCGGTGTTTAATAATGCGTTCAGCAGTGGCCAGTCGGATACGGCGTCCGACCCATCTTGCATGGATTCTGTTTCGCGGTTTGGGCTGGCAACCGAGCCTGAGTCTAAGTGGTCGCGACCTATCACAATAGGGGCAGATAGCGCGCCGCTGCGAACCATTTCATTGAAAGCTAAACCTAACTTAGCGCGCTGGCCTAAACCAACCCAGCAAATACGCGCTGGCAGCCCTTGGAAATGAATGCGCTCACGCGCCATATCCAGCCAGTGATGCAGGTGTTCATCGTCAGGAATAAGTTCTTTAACCATGGCATCGGTTTTGAAGATATCTTCAGGATCGCCTGACAATGCCGCCCAGCGGAACGGACCTACGCCACGGCAGAACAGTGGGCGAATATAAGCAGGGACAAAACCAGGGAAATCGAAAGCGTGAGTCACGCCCATCTCTTTGGCCATCTGGCGGATGTTGTTGCCGTAGTCAAAGGTAGGAATGCCCATCTTTTGGAACGCTAGCATGGCTTCAACGTGCTCAGCCATGGACTCTTTAGCGGCATTCACCACGAATGCAGGCTCGGCCAGCGCTCGCTCGCGATATGATTCCCATGTCCAGCCTTTCGGTAAATAGCCATTGAGTGGGTCGTGCGCGCTGGTTTGGTCAGTCACCATGTCTGGGCGTACGTCGCGACGAACTAATTCAGGCAGAATTTCTGCCGCATTGCCGCACAGAGCAATAGAGATAGCTTTGCCCGCCTCGGTATAACGTTTGATACGTGCCAGCGCGTCATCCAGATCGGTTGCCTGTTCGTCGACGTAGCCCGTTTTCAGACGAAAATCGATACGGCTTTGCTGGCATTCGATGTTTAATGAGGTCAGCCCAGCCATGGTTGCGGCTAACGGCTGAGCGCCACCCATGCCGCCTAAGCCTGCGGTCAGAACCCAACGACCGGTCAGATCGCCGTTGTAGTGTTGGCGGCCTGCTTCCACAAACGTTTCATAGGTACCCTGAACGATGCCTTGGCTACCGATGTAAATCCAGCTGCCCGCGGTCATTTGGCCGTACATAGCCAAGCCTTTGGCATCGAGCTCATTGAAGTGTTCCCACGTTGCCCAGTGTGGTACCAGATTGGAGTTAGCAATCAATACGCGCGGTGCATTGCTGTGGGTTTTGAATACGCCAACGGGTTTGCCAGATTGCACCAGCAGAGTTTCGTCGTCGTTTAAATTTTTCAGTGTTTCAACGATTTTGTCGTAGCACTCCCAGTTGCGTGCAGCGCGCCCGATGCCGCCATAAACCACTAATTCATGAGGGTTTTCTGCCACTTCAGGATCGAGATTATTCATCAGCATGCGCAACGGCGCTTCGGTCTGCCAGCTTTTGGCATTGAGTTGAGTACCACGCGGGGCGCGGATGTCGATTTCACGCAGTCGGTTTGGAAGAGTCACTTTTATTTTCCTTTCGCGTTATCAGTTCAGATATCAGGATTTACTAGTTAACTAGTGTTTAACAAAAGCTGTTATTGATTAACATATACTTGTATAGACAAGTATATGCAAATAGATTTTATACGCGTGATTTAAAGGAATAAGGACGTGTAGAAGAAAAGTATTTGTAGATAAAACAACGAATTAATTTCTTAATTGTGAAGGATTTTAGGCGATAGCGACAGGGCTGGTTGTATAAGAATTGGGAAGGGGATCACAGGTGGGGGAGTGAATCAATGAAAAGACAATAGAGAAAGGCGACGAAAAACACACTGAATTTCGCCACCTCTATATCAGATGGAACTAAGGGCGTTGCGTTTGGAGTTTATGCAAAATCGCGTCAATAGCTGAATTGACGCTAATATCATCCTCGTCGACGCTCGCCGCCGTTTTGAGTTTCAAATGCTGTAGCTCAGGGGCGATGGCTTTGGCCAGTTGTAGGTCGGTTGTATCGACTAATTCACTGACGACCCAATATTTCCAAATCGAGTCTTGAGTTTTTAGCACATCAAGTACTGGCTGTTTTAGCGGGGCACCAATTTTGGCTAAAAACGGCGTTAACTCCTGCGCTACCGGCCAGTTAAGATCCTGTAGCCAGTAGATGAGCACCGGCAGAATAGGGGCAACACCGGGATAGCCGTAGTCCACCGCTTTTTTGGCTGTTTCTACGTCCGTTTTATCCTGTGGAATAAGTGCATAGAGTTCAGAAGAAATCGTTGTGAAATCAAATGAACCGCACATTTTTTTAATGAGATCCATAAATCTTCCCCTAGTTAACTTGGCCTGTACGTGCCGTGTTGACGTCCGTAGTGTAGGGCCCGATAAGAGGATTCGTCCATGTATTATCGGCGAGCAGAGCCTCTCGGGTTGCGGCCCAATCTAGCAAATCCTGCCCTACATTGGGATTTGGCAAAATTGAATAATGCTGTGGGTTTCCTGGAGTAGGTGTATTAATAATTTGGGTCATCTGAGTTAAGGCTGAGTCAATAACCTGCGCCCTTACTGCTGGAGCCGTATTTGCCATGGAGAGCCCCGCACCGGGCCCTACGGTATCGGCAATACGTGGCGTAAAATTAGCTGGGGTTCTATTCCCAAGCCGATAATAATTGGGCATAAGGATTTTCCTATAATATTTAATTGCTGTGGGTATGAATTTGAACAGGAATAAATATTTTTTTAATTATATCTTTAACAACCCCGCCTCTCTGCGTTTTATTGCTTCGAGTAGATGTTTGTTGCTGGAGTAAAATATTCTGTATAGACCATTTTGAGAAATGAATTCTTTGGCCAATTGTGTTCCTCTTTCTTTTTTTGGATCGAGTTCTCGTATTTTCTTTAATACATCTTCCATAACCTTTTCAAATTTAGCAGACATGACTGACCACTGTTCATAGGTGATTTTATCCTCAAAGAACTGTTGGTCATTTTTATCTGAGGCAAATTTTGTCACGTTTAACGTGTTTTGGTACTGATCTATAAGCGCAATTTTCGCCTGCAGTTCAAACTCTTCAACGGAGAATCTCACAATATAAGCAAACTGGTAGGTTGCGATTTTCTCGTTATTGAAGAAAGAGGAACGCTGGAAGGTTTGGGTTCCGACGGAGCCGAAAATTCGTAGCCCACCACCAATAGGATCTGACTTAGTACCGTGTTTCACGGTAATCGAGGTGGCATTGCCGAACGATCCAACGATACCGGCCAGCAGGTTAAAGCAGTTAGTCGCAATTAATAATCGCTTATCCTTGTTCATGTCGTACTTTTTATTAATATCCTGTGCTTTATCTCCTGAATCAGTTCCTGCTGGCAGATTTTCTACTTTTCCATCAACGGTGCCAATAACCGCAGCGGATATTTTATTAATAATGGCAGATACAGATGCGAGCGACCATTCTTGCACAGATTGGTAATCAAATTGTTTACCCGTAATATAAAGATCGCTAGACCAAGGTTTTTCATGTTCTTTTTGATAGAAATTTTCAGCTTCTTTTTCTAATGTTGCGTAGGTATTACCGAGTTTATTAGTTAATTCGTTGGCTATTTCATCTAAATATTCACGGCTTTTTTTATCTTTTTTTTCCATTTCTTCAATACTTGGACTTTTACCCATGATTTATCCTCTCTTGTTAATATCAGAGACAAACTGTTTTTAATGAAAATAGAGTTGGTGATAGCCGGGGAAAACGATGTTTATCATCGGCCTTAAACTATCACTAAAAATGATAGATTAAGGTTGTCTATTATCAAGCGAGGGTAATCATATTTTTTCTTAGATGAGGCTAATATATTGATTTCGATCAATCTTTATTTTTTGAGATGCTTTTTAGGAATGAGTCGTAGTTATTTAAAAAATTGTATATATCAGATTTTATTATGAAATGCCGCTAATTTAATATCAGCGGCATTAGTATCGAGAATGAATAGCTATTGATTAATACAACAACGAATACAGTTGTTTCCGATACTTAGACGCCAATGCATCACCATTCCCCAACGCGGCGAGAATGTCCATCAGGGTTTTACGCGCAGCGCCGTCGGCGGCGGTCAGATCTTTGCGTAGATGAACCATCAGCAGTTCAAGGGCCTCTTCGTTGCGTCCAACCTGATGCAGCTGTAAAGCCAACTGAGCGGCAATGACCGCATTTTCAGGCTCAGCGTCTACCTGTTTTTGCAGCAGCTGAATTTCAGGGGTATCGGCGGCTTGTTTCAGTAATTCGATTTGCGCCACGAGTCCTTGATAGCGAGAGTCCTGATCCTGCATTGGGATGGTTGCCAACACGGTTTCTGCTTCATCGCTGCGGTTGAGCGCGATCTGTACTTCGGCTAGCATCAACGCGATGTCGCTGCGTTTAGAATCCAACGCGCGCGCTTCTTTCAGCAACGGCAAGGCTTCGGCCATTTTGCCTTCGGCAATGAATTCAGCTGCCTGTGCGGCTTTCAGCTCTTCTTCTTTTGGCAAGAAGCGGCCTAACAGTTCGCGGATAAATTCTTCAGACTGTGGCCCTTGGAAGCCATCCACAGGCTGGCCATCTTTAAAGAGATAAACCGTTGGGATGGCACGCAGACCAAACTGTGAGGCCACCATTTGCTCTGCGTCGCAGTCAACTTTAGCCAGCACGAACTGGCCTGCGTATTCTGACGCGAGTTTGTCGAGAATCGGGTTGAGCTGGAGGCAATGCTGGCTGCGTTCAGACCAGAAGTAGAACAGCACTGGAATAGACGCAGACTGCTCTAGCGTCTGATGTAGGTTGGCTTCGGTAACGTTGATCACGGAATTATTTAGCATTCTTTTGTTCTCTCAGACGCTTAAACATATAAAAACGATATGGGGCTTATCTGGCCGTTTGCAATGCCAAGCTGTTAATTTCCACGCAGAACTTTGTCGAGTAACCGTCCTGGCAAAATACGGCGCAGCACGGTTAGCGCGTGCGCGACCAGCGTGACCGGATAACGAAGCTTGGGTCTTTTGCTTTCTAAGGCATGATGTAGCTTAGGCAGAATGGCATCAGGCGTGAGCGTAAAGCGCTCTGCAATACCTGGATTGGTCACTGGCTTATCTTTTTCCATTTGATGCACATTGCTGGTGAAGCGGGTATTTATCGGGCCTGGTTCAATCAGTGAAACATGGATGCCGCTGCCGTGTAGTTCCATCCGCAGTGCATCAGACCAGCCTTCAAGCGCAAATTTACTCGCGGCATAAGCACCACGTCCCGGCGTGGCGACGAGTCCCATCACCGAGCTGGTTTGAATAATTCGGCCTTCACCGTGTGGCAGCATAATGGGTAATAAAAGCTGGGTGAGCTGGTGGGTGCCAAAAAGGTTAGTGGCAAACTGCCGTTCTAATTCGGCTCGGCTGATGGTGTTAAGCGGGCCGTAGAGGCCAAAGCCGCCGTTGTTAAACAGCGCATACAGGCGTCCTTCAGTGATACGAATCACTTCGGCCGCGGCGCGTTCCACGCTCTCGCTGTCGTCCAAATCCAGCTCAATACCTTCCATGCCCAGATCGCGCATCACCTCAACGTCCTGCGGCTTGCGACAAGCGGCTAACACGCGATATCCCCGGTTGCGGAGATCCTGCGCTGCGGTAAGTCCAATTCCGCTGGAGCAGCCGGTGATAAGGATGGCTTTTTGCATAACTTTACCTATATAAACCTGTTGGCACGGCGTTAAAGATGTTTAATTAAAACATTACTGATGGGGATTCGTCAGCAACGGGTGGAGCTGTTCGCTCATCCATTGTGCAATAAACGGCTGTGCTTTGCCGTTTGGGTGTAATCCGTCCTGCTGCATCCACTCGGGTTTTAGCGCCACCTGTTCCATATAGAATGGAATAAGCGGTATTTGATGTTGTTTTGCGAGTTTAGGATAAATAGCCGCAAAGGCTTCGGTGTAGCGGCGGCCATAGTTAGGTGGTAGCTGAATTTGCATCAGCAGTGGCTGTGCTTTCGCCTGTTGTACCTGAGTAATTATTTTTCCTAAGGCCGTTTCGATATCGGCAGGAGCAAAGCCTCTTAGCCCATCGTTAGCGCCGAGTTCGATCAATACCCAGCGCGGCTGATGTTGTTTCAACAACGCGGGGAGCCGAGCAAGACCTTGATCGGCAGTATCACCGCTGATGCTACCATTCACCACGGAAACCGGCGGCGTTGTTTTTTGCCATTGCTGCGCAAGACGGGTGGCCCATGAATCGGCAATCGGTAACCGATAGCCTGCGCTAAGGCTGTCGCCTAATATTAATAATGTATCAGCGGCCATTGCCCGCCCACATAACAAGCTGAAAAGAAGAAGGAAAGGGATATGCCAACGGAAAATGTTCTTGAAGTTCATCATTTAGCCAAAGAGGTCGGTCAAGGTGATAGTCAGCTTTCCATCCTTACCGGAGTTGAGCTGGTTGTCAAACCTGCGCAAACATTAGCGTTGATTGGCGAGTCGGGGTCAGGTAAATCAACGCTGCTGGGGATTTTAGCCGGTTTAGATGATGGAACTAGCGGAGAGGTTTCCCTTTTAGGCCAGCGTTTAGATCAAATGGACGAGGAACAACGGGCGGCGCTGCGTGCACGTGACGTTGGCTTTGTGTTTCAGTCTTTCATGTTGGTGCCCACGCTGACGGCGTTGGAGAACGTTCAACTCCCGGCGCTGCTGCGCGGTGATAGCGATCGTCAAAGCCGTCAACAGGCGGTGCAGCTGCTAGAGCAGCTTGGGCTGGGCAAGCGTTTGAATCATCTACCGGCGCAGCTTTCAGGGGGAGAACAGCAGCGCGTGGCGTTGGCGCGTGCGTTCAGCGGGCGTCCCAAAGTTCTCTTTGCCGATGAGCCAACCGGTAATCTCGATCGTCACACCGGCGATCGCATCGCCGATCTTCTGTTTTCCCTGAATACTGATTTTGATACCACTTTGATTTTGGTGACTCACGATCCTCAGTTGGCAGCAAGATGCCAGCGTCGTATGCGCTTGGTTGAAGGCGTATTGCAGGAGGAAGCATGATTCTGCGTTGGTTTTGGCGCGAGTGGAAATCGCCTTCGTTATTGATTGTTTGGATGGCTTTAACGTTGGCAGTGGCCTGCGTGTTGGCACTGGGAAGTATCAGTGACCGAATGGAGCGCGGGCTGAGTCAGCAAAGCCGCGATTTTCTGGCCGGTGATAAAGTTCTGCGCAGCGCGCATCCTGCCGATGAGCAATGGCTAACGCAGGCTCAGCACGATGGGTTGAGTGTAAGCCGCCAGCTTTCGTTTACCACTATGACGTTTGCTGGAGATAGACCGCAGTTGGCGGATGTAAAGGCAACCGACACGCTTTATCCGCTATACGGTGAGCTAATTACGCAACCTGCCGGATTACGTCCTGAGCCGGGTGAAGTACTGGTCGCCTCTCGTTTGCTCTCGCTGTTAAATCTTAAAGTGGGGGATAGCTTAGATGTGGGAGACGCAACGCTAAAAGTGGCGGGCGTGGTGGTGCAAGAACCAGACAACGGGTTTAATCCGTTTCAAACCGCACCAAGAATTCTTATCAATCTTGCCGATGTTGATAAAACGGGCGCGGTGCAACCGGGCAGTCGCCTGAGCTATCGCTACATGTTTGCAGGCCCCGCTGATGCTATCGAACGGTTTACGCAGTATCTCACGCCACAGCTGAAGCCTGACCAAAAGCTGTTTGGGCTGGAGGAGTCGGGGGGGACGCTGGGCAAATCATTGCAGCGCTCGCAGCAATTTTTGCTGTTATCCGCGTTACTCACACTTTTACTTGCGGTGGCGGCTGTCACCGTTGCGATGAACCATTATTGCCGAAGCCGCTATGAACTGGTGGCGATCCTAAAAACGCTCGGTGCTGGGCGTAAAACGTTGCTGCGTTTCATTGCGGGACAATGGTTGGCCTTGCTGCTGGTATCTGGTGTTGCGGGAAGCGCGCTAGGGCTATTGTTTGAAGCGTTATTGATCCGCTTGTTGGCCCCTGTATTACCGGCTGCCTTTCCCGCTGCGGGAGGCTGGCCTTGGGTTTGGGCGCTAGGGGGCATGGTTCTGATTTCGCTGGTGGTTGGGTTAAGACCTTATCGCCAACTGATAGCCACTCAGCCGTTGCGCGTGCTGCGTAGCGATGCGTTTCGCGTGGTGTGGCCGCTGCGTTACTACCTGCCCATCACGGCGCTGATTTTAGTTGCGGGGTTGATATCGTTAGTTGGGCTTAGCACGCTGCTGTGGTCACTGCTGCTGGGCATGGTGGCACTGGCGTTTCTGCTCAGCGTGGTGGGCTGGGGGGGATTAGTTGTGCTGCGTAGGCTCACGCTTAAGAATTTGGCGTTACGTTTAGCGGTTAACCGCTTATTGCGTCAACCTGCGGCGACAATCAGTCAGTTGGCGGCGTTCTCACTGTCGTTCATGCTATTGGCTCTGCTGCTTGTGTTGCGCGGGGATTTGCTCGATCGTTGGCAGCAGCAATTACCGCCGGACAGCCCGAACTATTTTCTGATGAACATGACGGAGCAGCAGGTTCCACAGGTAAAAAACTTCCTTGAGCAACATCAGGTTGAGGCGCGTACATTTTATCCCGTGGTGCGCGTGCGTTTAACGGAAATTAACGGGCATGAAGCGACAAAATTAATCGCTGAAGATGCGCCGGGGGGCGAAGCGGTTAACCGTGAGCTGAATCTGACGTGGCAAGATAAGTTACCTGAGCATAATCCGTTAACGGCGGGATATTGGCCACCGAAGACCGGCGAGGTTTCCATCGAGCAGGGAATTGCCGAACGTCTTGGTTTGGGGATCGGTGATGAGGTGACGTTTAGTGGCGATACGCAAAACTTTAGCGCCAAAATCACTAGTCTACGTAAAGTTGATTGGGAAAGCCTGCGGCCAAACTTTTACTTCATTTTCCCTCCACATGCCTTGGATGGCCAGCCGCAAACGTGGCTAACCAGCTTCCGTTATGTGGGCAGCGAACAGCTACTGACTCAGCTTAATCGGCAATTTCCAACGCTGAGCCTGCTTGATATTGGCGCAATATTGCAACAGGCGAGTCAGGTATTACAGCAGGTAAGCCGCGCCTTAGAAGTGATGGTGATTCTGGTGATTATCTGCGGCGTATTGCTACTCATGGCGCAGGTGCAGGTGGGCATGCAGCAACGCCGGCAGGAGCTCAGGGTTTATCGTACACTGGGTGCGGGCATGCGTTTACTGCGTCGTACACTGTGGAGCGAATTTGCCTTATTAGGATTGGTGTCTGGTATTGCAGCAGCGGCGGGTGCTGAAGTGGCATTGTGGTTGCTACAGCGGCAGGTGTTTGATTTTGCGTGGCAGCCGAATTACTTAATGTGGGCTTTAGTTCCTATTAGTGGAGCGCTGTTGCGTTCATTGTGCGGTGGTTTCTTAGGTGCTCGTTTGCTTAAGCGATAACGAATATGAGCACGCCGTTATCGGCGTGCTCATTGATATATTATTCAATTAATTGCTTTATTAATCCCCGCTTCGTGGGCTAATAGCTACATAAATCCCGATGTGTTAGCTCGTTTATTCGGTAAAACTATATGTTTTTGGTGCGAATAATTGCATGTAATGCAGTTCATAAGTAATATCAGGTTATGAGATTTTTATAGGATATATGGACGAGTGGTTAATATTTAAAAGGAATTTAAATATGAAAAGATCTGAGGTTAATACTGGATCTATCAAGATAAATAAGTTTGTAATTTTTTCAATTATATTATTGGTTGTGCTTTTTGTTCTATTCAGAATGTTTGGCTATATCCGACTTCCCGCATTAGAAGCATTATTCCCTGTTTCCACGTCAGTAACGCTTATTCTGAATGTTTTGTTAGCATTGTTTATGCTGATGAAATTTAGTGTTGATAGAAAACACCTTTATTTGGTTGTGCTTGCATTCGCTTATGGTATCTCTTCTCTTTACCTTATGAGTAAACTGCTTAGTTATCCGGGAGTTATTTTTACTGAAGGTGGGATTGGTACTAACGCTAATGATTTGGCCATCTATTTTATCTTTCGTAGTGCCAGCATGGCGATATTTTTTCTTCTGTCTTTAGTCGTTTATCGTTTATGGAATAACCGATTTATTAATATGGTTTCAGTTACGGCTCTGTGCGCGTGCCTGACGATTATTCTGCTGTCTACCGCCTATTTTGTTTCTAGCCATAGCTCAGTTTTAAGCCTGCCGATTGTTGATGAGGGAAGCCTTTCTTATCAGCAGTTTTGGAACTCATCCGTTGGGCTCTATCTGGTGTTACTCTGGGGCGGAACAACCTGTGCGGTGATGTGGTTTGCCGGTGTGAAGAATAACTTTTGGGCAAGTCTGAGCCTTAGCTGTATGGCTTTTTTAGGGAGCACGATGCTGCTTAGCGGCAGCGAATATTTGACGTCTCTGGCATGGTATGGCGCTCATCTTTTTGAAGTGCTTGCCACGTTTGTTGTTATGCTGGCTTTCTTATTTGATATTTTTAAGCTTTATCAAAAAGCGCGTATTGATTATAAGATTTCCTATAATAATTCTATCCGTGATCCGATGACACGTTTATATAATCGCAGTTATTACTATGATTCTTTAGTTAATCGTATGAAGAGCGCATCAAAAAATTCGCCGATTACACTGCTGGTGGCAGACATTGACCATTTCAAACGGATTAACGATATTTACGGACATATAACCGGTGACCGCGTCATTCAATACGTGGCAAAAACTTTGCAGGATTCAATACGCAAGACAGATATTGCGGCGCGGATTGGTGGCGAGGAGTTTTCGGTGATGCTCGATGGTGTTAGCCGAGATGATGCGTTAGAAATTGCAGAGAAAATACGTGTTAAAATTTGCCATCATCAGGACTCGCCGTTCGGACAGGATGTTCCCGAAAGAATCACTATCAGTATTGGTATTTATACCGTGATGGATAATGAACTTACCGCCGAGCAATGCGTTGCACGTGCTGACGAGGCAATGTATCAAGCCAAGCAAGAGGGGCGCGATCGTGTGGTTATCTATTCTGCGCGCACTACACAAATAATGAGACGTGAGAATTCAGTGCCATTAAGGGTAATATATACTTAGTTCATCGCATGAAGTAAAAACGGAGCCTCTGGGCTCCGTTTTTGATGACCAGAATTAGGCGAGAAGTTTTTGCTGCGCCCAACGTAGTCCACTGTGATATTCCGCCGATAGCTGAGGCGTAAGATCATTTAACGCAGCGGCGAGAAGTGAAGCGTTAACGTCATTCAAATTGAGATGGCCGACCTTGCGCCCTGGACGTACTTCTTTATCGTACCAATGAAGATGTACTAACGGTTGCGCCATCCACTCATAGTTCAAGTCGGTGCCAATCAAATTAACCATGACTGACGGTGTACTGACTACAGGTGTTGGGAGTGGCAAATCCAGAATAGCGCGTAGGTGCAATTCAAATTGGCTTATCGATGCGCCATTCTGCGTCCAGTGGCCGCTGTTATGAACGCGCGGCGCAAGCTCGTTAATCAGTAAACCGTCATCCACCACGAAGCACTCCATCGCCATCACGCCGACGTAACCAAGTTCATTCATGATAGCGCTGAGCATCTGCTCTGCTTGCTGCTGGAGCTGGGTATTTGGTTGAGGAAGGGCGACACTAGTTCGCAGAATGCCATCTTCATGTAGGTTGTGTGCTAACGGATAGAATACACAACGGCCATCATAGGCTCGTGCGCCCACTAATGACACTTCGCCTGAAAAGTTGATGCCTTGTTCAACGATACATTCACCGTAAGCATCTGTCGGTAATTCAGACTCATCACCGGGGCGAATTCGCCATTGACCACGACCGTCGTAGCCGCCGGTACGGCGCTTCACTATCGCGAATTGGCCAATATTGGCAAATACTTCCGGCCATTCGCGTGCTGAGGCTAATAGCTGCCACGGTGCGGTGGCTAAGTTCAGCTCATCCAGCAGCTGCTTTTGCGTTAAACGATCGGCTAGACGTGGAAAAATATCGCGGTTAACAAAACCATTGTGGCGAGCTAATTCTCGGGTCAGCGGGGTTTCTGGCCAGCGTTCAATTTCGGCCGTTATAACACCCTGCTGCCAAGGAACGGCTTCAGGATCAACGTCGAGTCCGACAGGAAAAACGGTGATCCCCAGCGGTTCACCCGCCTGACGTAGCATGCGACCAAGTTGGCCATTTCCTAAAACACAAACGGGCTTCATGCTTCCTCCCGTGGATCGGGATGCGCCAGCACTTCATCTGTTTGCGCTTGACGCCATGCAGTCATGCGACGCGCGAGCATCGGATCATGTAGCGCTAAAATTTGTGCAGCCAATAATCCTGCGTTTGCAGCGCCGGCTTTGCCAATAGCCAATGTCCCAACAGGAATACCGCGAGGCATTTGCACTATGGAATAGAGGCTGTCTACGCCGCTAAGCGCTGCGCTTTGCACGGGTACGCCGAGTACAGGAACTAATGTCTTGGCCGCCAGCATGCCAGGCAGATGAGCTGCGCCACCGGCACCGGCGATAATAACGTCAACCCCCCGTTCGCTGGCCTGTTCGGCAAAGCTAAAGAGTTTGTCAGGAGTTCGATGAGCGGAAACCACTTCTACATGGAACTTAACATCAAGCTGGGTCAAAACTTCGGCGGCAAACTGCATGGTGGCCCAATCGCTTTTGGAACCCATCACGATGGCAATTTTTGCCTCGGATAGGTTAGCCGGAACAACATTGGCTGACATTGATGGCAAGCTCCTGTTTAACGAACTAACTTTGGTAACTCAGCACCGCTGAGCAAGTAAAGAGGCGCGAAGTATATCACGTGTTTATAGTGACGAAAACGGTTGCGTGGCGTCGTCGGCGGTGAGTTTTGGCATCGTTCATGGCATTAAGAGCATCAACATTAAGTACGTAATGCTGTCTTTTTTGTATTGATTATAATCCTGAGGTATATTGTTATAATGGCTTGATTGAGTTTTAGTGGATAATAATACGGAGATATTGAACAGATTGTTAATCTTGTTTTAATTGGCTAGCTAGCCAAACAACAGTGTTATTTATTAATTTTAAGATATATAAGAATTCGATCTATAATAATGATGCTATATGTTTCATTAATAATGTGGCTGTAATTTGTAACGATTAGTTTAATTCATTGAATGTCTGTTTGTATAATGATATATATATCAATAAGTAAATTAAATTAACATGACAAATATAACCTAAGCTTAATAGCGGTTAGAGAACAGGATGTTCGCTATGTTAGAAAGAGAGAAAATATCATTTCTGGGTAAGGGCCATTTTTTGAGCGTGGCTTCCTTTTTATTATTGTTTTGTTTATTCGCTTTTTTTATCCGTTTTGGCGCTCATCGGGTTGATGTTCTACGATCCTTTTTCCCCGTTTCTACTGCTATTGTCTTTGTTTTACATCTGTTTTTAACTATTATTATATTGATACGATTTCATTTTAAAAATACACATTTGCATCTACTTACGATAGCAAGCGCTTATGGATTATCGAGTTTATTTCTTGCTAATAGTCTGTTTATATATCCAGGTGTTTTAATATCAGAATCTAATATTAATGAAAGCGCAAATGCTTTAGCCGTTGATTTCGTTATTCGTAGTTTTTCAATGGCGGTATTGTTTTTACTCTCTGTGCTTTTCTATATAAAAGGGAGATGTAATTACGTTAATAAAAGTAATGTGATAACGAGCTGTGCTGCAGTTATATTGATAGCAATTGGCTTTGCTGTTGTTATTATAAACCATAACAACATCTTACAGTTGCCGATAATTGAAACAGATGAACTTAACTATCGCCGCCTGTGGAGTTCTCATATTGGTAGCGCCTTAATCATTATTTGGGTAATAACGACATTCACAGTAGTTTTCTTTACTAAATTAGTTAATGGGTTCTGGTTCAGCCTGAGTCTCAGTTGTTTGGCTTTCCTTGGTAGCATCTTGCTAATGTGGCGCAGCGAATACGTTACCTCATTGGCTTGGTATGGTTCTCATTTGTTTGAGGTACTGGCTACGCTGTTTGTTGTTCTGGCGTTCATTTATGACATCTACAAGCTTTATCAAAAAGGGTTGGAAGATTATCTTGAATCCTATGAGAATTCTATCCGTGACTCTCTTACTCATTTATATGATCGGCGTTATTTCGACAATAAATTAGCTAGCCGAATTAAAAGAGCGTCGAAAGAATCACCGATTTCACTGTTTTTTATTGATATTGACCACTTTAAAAGTATTAACGATGGCTATGGTCACCCCGTTGGCGATAAAGTAATTCGGCGTGTTGCTGATACGATGGTGGCATCGGTGCGTAAAACGGATGTGGTCGCGCGCTATGGTGGCGAGGAGTTTGCCATTATTCTCAAAGGGTTAAACTCAAAGTTAGCGTCAAAAATTGCTGAGAATATCCGCAATCGTGTGTCAAAAGAGGTCCACGTACATGCGGGGCCGGAAAAAGTTACCGTTAGCGTTGGCGTGTACACCATAACCGATCATCACCTCAGCGTAGATGAGAGCATATCTCGAGCCGATTCAGCTATGTATCAAGCTAAAAAAAGCGGGCGAGATCGTGTGGTGGTTTACTCTCATCCTGCTTCTGAGTTTGAGCACACAACTGCTTAACCTCCCTGTTAAGCATCAGGTATTCCACGTTTTCTCATCCGCTGGTGGGTTCATTCCTTCTCTCGTTCGATATAAGACTGATTTATACTGTATGGACTGGTAATATATCGCCAGATTGCTCTGGGCTAAAAATGCCTAGGGTGCAGGGTATTTGGGCGGTATGCACCATTGTTAGCTTTATCAGTTCACACTTCATCAGAGTAAAAAGAAAACATGTCTGTCAAAATTTTGGCCTCCTCCATTACGAGCTTAGATTCATTTAGCCGCGATCCAGCGACGGCATTAAAATCCGGCGATCGCGGAGTAATGACTGTGCTCGATAACAACATGCCAATTTTTTACGCCGTGACGCCTGAGAGAATGGCTGAGCTGTTGGCCATTGAGGAAGCGGCTGGCCGCGCAAATTCAGATGTCACTCTTGAAGAATCTCTGTTTAATGATGATTTTAGCCATGACGTTGCCGCGCCTGTCGCACAGAATATTCCAACGCCGTTAGGCAAATTTGTGATGTACGCTGGATGGCAGCCCGACGCTGACTTTTTGCGCATGGCGGCAATGTGGGGGTGCATTTTGACCTCACCGGTGACTCCAACCGAATTGGCCTCCTTTGTTGCCTATTGGCAGGCGGAGGGGAAAGCCTTCCATCATGTGCAATGGCAGCAGAAACTCGCACGCAGCGTGCAGCAAAATCGCATGAGCAACGGTGGTCAGCCAAAACGCGATATCAATGACATAGGCGAACAAGATTATTCCATCCCTAAAGGTTTCAGAGGTTAATGATGAAAGATGCCGCTAGCATGAACCTGATGCAGAGATTGAAGAAAATGATGCCTGCTCACGTTGAGCCAAAGTTTACCAACGCTGAAGAATGGCGTGTTTGGCAGGAAGAAGAAGGGCGTAAACGCTCAGAAGCCATTTCGCGTGAGAATCAGGCAATGAAAATGCAGCGCGTTTTCAAGCGCTCTGGTATTCGCCCCCTGCATATGAACTGTTCTTTTGATAATTATCGTGTGGAGTGCGAAGGGCAGCGCATCGCGTTGGAGCGTGCTCGCCAATATGCTGCTGAATTTGACGGTAATATCGCAAGCTTTGTGTTTTCAGGTAAGCCCGGCACAGGAAAAAACCATCTGGCCGCGGCCATTGGCAACGATCTGATTTTACGCAATAAGTCAGTGCTAATTGTCACCGTGGCGGATTTGATGTCGAGCATGAAGGGGACGTTTAGCGGTAACAGCGATACCACCGAAGAACGCCTGTTAGAGGATCTTAGCGCGGTGGATTTGCTGGTTATTGATGAAATTGGCGTACAGACCGAATCTCGCTATGAAAAAGTGATCATCAATCAAATTGTCGACCGTCGCTCATCGTCTAAACGACCAACCGGTATGCTGTCTAACCTAAATGTGCAGAGCATGAATACGTTGCTCGGCGAACGCGTGATGGATCGCATGAGCTTAGGTAACAGTTTATGGGTTAATTTTGATTGGGAAAGCTATCGTAGCCGCGTCGTGGGCAACGAATACTAGCGTCAGTTTGAGGCGCTTTTAGAAAGGGAACTCAATCAGTTCAATACCTGCGGGCGTAACGCTTATCATCGATCCTTGATAGTGCCATGCGCCCAGTACGGCCCGTTTTGCAAGCTTACCGTCCGGCATGGAGATATCATGAATCGCTGGGCGGTGAGTATGCCCATGAATCAGCCACTCGGCATGATTTCTCTCTAACGCTTCTATAACCGCATGTGGATTGACGTCCATGATGGCGTCAGATTTATCACCGTTGGTCATCTGGCTGCGATCGCGCATTTTGGCCGCGATATTTAAGCGTGTACGCAGAGGTAGCCATAAGAACAACGTTTGAATAAGCGGATTGTGCACTTTACGGCGGTAGCGCTGGTAGTCTTTATCGTCGATACACAGCGTATCACCGTGCATGATGAGAATGCGGTGTCCATAAAGTGTTAACAATGTTTCTTGAGGAAGTAACGTCATATCGCATTCCTGCGCGAAACGTTTACCTATCAAGAAATCACGGTTGCCGTGAATGAAATAGCACGGTACGCCAGAAGCCGTTAGATCGCGTAGTGCTTCGGCGATTTCACGGTGCAGCAGTTGTGGATCGTCGTCGCCAATCCAGTATTCAAAAAAGTCACCGAGAATATACAAAGCGTCAGCCTGATAGGCATCGCGCTGTAAAAAACGCAGAAAACCGGCGGTAATCGCCGGTTCCTGTTCGCTAAGATGCAAATCTGCAATAAATAGCGTACGCATCAAGAAAGCGATTATTCGCTTACGGTGACGCTTTTGATGATCACGTCTTCACGTGGAACATCTTGGTGCATGCCGCTACGGCCAGTAGAGACTGCTTTGATTTTGTCTACTACGTCTAAGCCTTCAACGACTTCGGCAAAGACTGCATAGCCCCAACCGTCTGGACGTTCTGAACGGAAGTTCAGGAAATCGTTATCAACCACGTTAATGAAGAACTGCGCAGTTGCTGAATGTGGGTCGTTGGTACGCGCCATTGCTAGCGTGCCACGGGTGTTTTTCAAGCCGTTGTTTGCTTCGTTTTTGATTGGAGCTTTAGTTTCTTTTTGTTTCATGCCAGGTTCGAAGCCGCCGCCCTGAATCATGAAGCTGTTGATAACACGGTGGAAGATGGTGTTGTCGTAGAAACCTTCACGGCAATATTCCAGGAAGTTGGCAACGGTAGCCGGTGCTTTGTCGTCAAAAGTTTTGATGACGATGTCACCGTGGTTGGTGTGGAAAGTAACCATATCAATAATCCTGTTTTTTTGATGTAGAGGACGAAAGAATGCGATTGTAGCCGATGCGCAGGGCGCTGACACCCTTTTGTCGCAGTTAGCGTATCGCCTTTCTTAGCGGTACATCACTACGATAACGGAAATACCCCTTGGGCTGCAAAACTCTGTGAAAATCGAAAACGTGAAAGAGCACAAAGAAGAACACAGGAAATCGGTACCCAAACGGGTGAAAATAGGGGTTATTCTTGCAAACAGCCTTTCTTCGCGGTTCAATACACCTAATATTATGTCAAACATCATGGATGCCCCGATGCTAAAGATTTTTAACACACTCAGTCGTCAAAAAGAGGAATTCAAACCTATTCACGCCGGTGAAGTCGGTATGTATGTGTGTGGGGTAACCATTTACGATCTGTGTCACATCGGTCATGGTCGTACATTCGTTTCTTTTGATGTGGTGGCGCGTTATCTACGCTATTTAGGCTACAACCTTAAATATGTGCGCAACGTGACGGACGTAGATGACAAAATCATCAAGCGTGCGGTGGAGAATGGCGAAACCTGCGAGCAGTTGACCGAGCGTATGCTGGCGGAAATGCATAAAGATTTCGACTCGCTGAATATCGCGCGTCCCGATCTTGAGCCACGTGCGACGCACCATATTCCTGAGATTATTGAAATCGTAGAATTGCTGATTGAGCGCGGCCACGCTTACATTGCCAGCAACGGCGATGTGATGTTTGCTGTGGATACCGATCCGGACTATGGCTTGCTGTCTCGACAGGATCTGGATCAGCTGCAGGCAGGCGCTCGCGTTGAAATTGCCGACGTGAAACGCAATCCGATGGACTTCGTTCTGTGGAAAATGTCGAAACCGGGTGAGCCAAACTGGGAGTCTCCTTGGGGCCCTGGTCGTCCTGGATGGCATATTGAATGTTCAGCCATGAACTGCAAACAGTTGGGTGCACATTTCGATATTCACGGTGGTGGTTCTGACCTGATGTTCCCGCACCACGAGAATGAAATTGCGCAATCAAGCTGTGCACACGACGGTCCCTATGTGAACTACTGGATGCACTCCGGTATGGTGATGATTGACCGCGAGAAGATGTCGAAATCGCTGGGCAACTTCTTCACTATTCGTGATGTGTTGCAGCACTATGATGCTGAAACCGTGCGTTACTTCCTGATGTCAGGCCACTATCGTAGCCAACTGAACTATAGCGAAGAGAACCTGAAGCAAGCACGTGCTGCATTGGAACGTCTGTATACTGCGCTGCGTGGCACAGATCCTCACGCTGAGCCAGCCGGTGGCAACGTCTTTGAAGCCCGTTTCCGTGAAGCGATGGACGACGATTTCAACACGCCAGAAGCTTATTCTGCGCTGTTTGATTTGGCGCGTGAAGTTAATCGCCTGAAATCAGAAGATATGGCGCTGGCTAATGCCATGGCGGCAGAGCTACGTAAGCTAGCGAAAATCCTTGGCCTGCTGGAGCAAGATCCTGAAGTATTCTTGCAAAGCGGTGCGCAAGGTGACGATGGTGATGTGGCCAAAATTGAAGCGTTGATCAAGCAGCGTAACGATGCTCGTGCGGCAAAAGATTGGGCGATGGCCGATTCGGCGCGCGATCAACTGAATGAGCTAGGTATTGTGCTCGAAGACGGCCCGCAGGGGACGACTTGGCGTCGTAAGTAAGGCGTTAGATTTACCCAATAAAAAAGCCAGCTTATCCGCCGGCTTTTTCATATCAAGCATAATAGAAGTTACGCTTTGACCTGCACGCTCTGACCGTTATAAGTCACCGTCTGGCCGTCAAGAATTTTGCAGCGTTTGCGGGTTTCGATCTTCCCATCAACTTTCACATAGCCGTCAGCAATGGCGTTTTTTGCCGCCGCGCCGCTGTCATTCCAGCCTTGCAGTTTCAGCAGATCGCACAGTTCAACGTGCGGATGGTTTTCCAGATGGAAGATTTCCATGGTGTTATCTCTTTATTCTTTGGGAGTGATTCGTTCGAGATGCCGTAGCCATCATACAGCCAATATATGACTATCAATATACGGCGGGCAATACGCTATTATGCCAGTTTGCGCGCGATGGCGCATAGCTAATCTACGAAGTGCGGGTGCGTTGCACACCCGCAGAGAACTAATCCCAAGAATAAGTTAAGCCACAACCACCAGTTTTTGGTTCGTGAACTCTTTAATCCCAAGATCGGCTAGCTCGTGACCATAGCCTGAACGTTTTACACCACCAAACGGCAGTTCTGGCGCAGTACCGCTCAAGGTATTGATAAATACCATGCCGGTTTCAATGCGTGAGGCCATTTTTTTGCCGCGTTCAATGTTGCCCGTGAAGATGGCACCACCCAGCCCGTAGTGTGAATCGTTCGCCAAGCTGATGGCTTCATCGTCACTCTTCACAACGAATACCATGGCGACTGGGCCAAAGAACTCTTCGAAATAGGCTGGGTTATCACGCTTGATGTCTGTGAGGATTGTTGGTGGATAGAAATAGCCTTGTTTATCCACCGTCTTGCCGCCTAACGTGGCTTTTGCGCCGTTTTTGACTGCTTTATCAACCTGCTTAACCAAGTTCTGCAATGCGCTTTTAGACGACAACGGCCCCAATGTAGTGCTCGGATCGAGTGGATCGCCCATTTTTACAGATTCCAGCTCTTTGGTAAAACCAGCAAGAAACTTATCAGCAATCTTTTCATGAATAATAAAGCGTTTGGCAGCGGTACACACCTGACCCGCATTTTGCAGGCGAGCCTGAGCGCCTACTTTTATCGCCTTGTCGAGGTCGCAATCATCAAGAACCACAAATACGTCATTCCCACCAAGTTCCATGGTGGATTTTTTAAGGTTCTTGGCCGCCTGTGCAGCCACCACGCTACCCGCTTGTTCGGAACCGGTAAGCGCAACGCCGCTGACACGATCGTCATCGATAATGCTGGCAACTTGATCCTGAGAGATGAACAGATTGGTATAGGCACCTTTAGGGGCACCAGCCTGAGAGACCATCCGTTCGAAGGTTTCTGCGCAGTGGGGGACGATGCTAGCGTGTTTCACCATCACGCTGTTACCAACGGCCATATTCGGGGCTAATACACGCATAAGCTGGTAGAACGGGAAATTCCAAGGCTCAACGGCCATGATGATGCCAATGGGATGATGTTCAACCCATGCGTCACCGAGTGATGAAGGGTATTTGACCGGTTTGAGGAACGCTTTAGCGTTATCTGCATAATATTGGGCGATTGCGGCGCAAATCTTAACTTCCCCACGGCTCTGTTCAATCAGTTTACCCATTTCTTGGCTGATCGTTTTTGCCAGTTCTTCCTCGTGTTGGGTAAATAGCTCAGACAGCTTGCTAAGAACGTTAAGACGTTGAGATATATCGCCTTGTGCCCAGTCTGATTTATAGAGTTTGTGCGCGGTTGCTAAAGCGGATTCGACATATTTATCGTCGTGCTGCGGATATTCTTTGATGAGTTTGTCGGTATAAGGGTTGATTGTCTGGTATGGCATGATGGCTCCTTATCGGTATAGATCATGTTGACGAAGACGAGTTGGATATTCTCCGAGATAGGTGATTGAACGGCATGATGTTTATGAACGTTAATGGAACAACTGAGATTAACGAGTTCACGACTCAATCGCTGATGTGTAATAACTAACTATAGGCTGGAATCGTATATCTACAAGGAAATGAGGTGAGACTAAGAATTATCTTGCCGCGTGGTCAACCGCTATAAATGAATAAAGCCAGTCAATGACTGGCTTATATTGAGAGTGGTTTGCTGCTTAAATATCGTGAAACTCTTCGCAGGCTTGCAGGGTATTTTGAATCAGCGTTGCTACGGTCATTGGTCCAACGCCACCCGGTACCGGCGTGATCCAACCCGCGCGCTCAACGGCTACATCAAACTCAACGTCGCCAACGACTTTCCCACTGGCTAAACGATTGATCCCTACATCGATCACCACGGCGCCTGGTTTGATCCATGCACCGGGAATAAAGCCTGGTTTACCCACTGCAACCACGACCAAATCGGCATTTTCAACGTGCTTTTGCAAATCCTTGGTAAAGCGATGAGTAATGGTGGTGGTGCAACCGGCTAACAGCAGCTCAAGTCCCATAGGACGACCCACAATATTCGATGCACCAACGACCACTGCATTCAAGCCATAGGTGTTGATTTCGCAGCGTTCTAGCATAGTGATAATGCCGCGAGGAGTGCATGGGCGGAGCTTTGGTGAACGCTGGCATAAACGACCAACGTTATAAGGATGGAAGCCATCGACGTCTTTATCTGGGCTGATTCTTTCCAGCACTTTCACGTTGTCAATACCGGCAGGCAGCGGAAGCTGAACCAGAATACCGTCGATAGTGTTATCGGCGTTGAGGTCATCGATCAAACTTAATAGCTGCTCTTCGCTGGTGGAAATCGGCAGATCGTAAGATTTTGAGATGATACCGACTTCTTCACATGCGCGGCGTTTGCTGCCGACGTAAATCTGCGAGGCAGGGTTTTCGCCTACTAATATTACTGCCAGCCCAGGGGCGCGTTTCCCCTCAGCCAAACGTTGTTCTACGCGCACAGCCATCTCGCTTCTAACCTGCTGCGCAATCGTTTTACCATCAATAATCTTTGCTGCCATCAGTGACGAAATCCATCAATATTGTTCAAGCGGGGGAGGGCTTCTATTGTGTCAGATGCAAAGCGTGCTGTCAGGCAAAGAATAACCATAAAATAACCAAGTGGATGATCAAACGGACAAAAGACATTGACTCAAACCGTGCTGACCGTATAATCCAAATCCGCTGCACGACCCGACAGAGAGCAACAGCTCTACCGTCTCAGTGCGCCCTTAGCTCAGTTGGATAGAGCAACGGCCTTCTAAGCCGTAGGTCACAGGTTCGAATCCTGTAGGGCGTACCATCTAAACCTCTCTCAACGTCTTCTAAAGTCTACTAAATCCAGCAACAACAAGCCTTTCATTCGTTTTCTTGTCTCTCAATGTCTACTCACATCTATTGCAATCAACACCAATGTGGGGGTATTAATGGGGGTATTCTAGGTACAATGGAAACTGATACCCCCAAATGAAACTCAATGCCCGCCAGATAGAGACTTCCAAACCTAAAGAAAAACCATACAAGCTTGCCGATGGTGGTGGGCTTTTTCTGTTGGTTAAGCCAAACAACTCGAAGCTATGGCAGATGAAATATCGAATAGCTGGACGAGAAAAACTTTTATCAATTGGTCCTTATCCTGACGTGTCCCTTGCTGATGCTCGCCAAAAGCGACAGGAGGCTAAAAGCATTATTGCTGCTGGTGGTGATCCTAGTCAGGAGAAGAAAGCAGATAAAATTGCAAAGCAGACGGCTATTAATAACAGCTTTGAAGCTCTAGCCAGAGAATGGCATGAATACAAAAGACCGAACTGGTCTGAGGGGTATGCAGCCGACATCCTAGAGGGATTACAGAACGATGTGTTTCCAGCGGTAGGTAAGAGGCCCATAGCAGAGATAAAACCTCTGGAGATGCTTGAAGCGCTTAGAAAGATGGAAAAGCGTGGTGTTCTCGATAAATTAAAAAAGCTACGGCAAGCCTGCAACCAAATTTTCAGATATGCCATTGTTACTGGCAGGGCTGAGGTTAATCCAGCAGCTGAGCTTACTGGTGCATTATCTTCGCCAAAAGCTAAGCACTTCCCACATCTGCTCGCAGACGAGCTACCAGCCTTCCTACAGGCACTTTCACAATATAGCGGCAGTAGCATTACCAGAATAGCTACAAAGCTCCTGATGCTTACTGGAGTGCGCACGATTGAGCTTAGAGCTGCAATGTGGAGTGAGTTCGATCTTGATAAGGCTGTGTGGGAGGTTCCCATTGTGCGTATGAAGATGAAACGTCCCCACCTAGTGCCACTTTCTAATCAGGCTCTAGCTCTAATCGAAGAGCTCCAGCAGATCACCGGTCGGTTTCAGTTTGTTTTCCCCGGACGTAACGATTCCCGAAAGCCAATTAGTGAAGCGAGCATTAATCAGGTGATTAAACGTATTGGGTATGATGGAAAAGCTACAGGGCATGGTTTCCGGCACACAATGAGCACGATATTACATGAGCAGGGCTTCAACTCTGCTTGGATAGAGACTCAATTAGCTCATGTGGACAAGAACAGCATTCGGGGTACGTACAACCATGCTCAGTATCTTGATGGGCGCAGAGAGATGCTGCAGTGGTACGCCGATTATATAGATAGCCTTGAGTTAGGACTGCCAGCCAGAAAGAAGGCTTAATAGTTCCATTTACTCACGTGCGTAGAAAGTAGGTCGGTTAGGTTGGTTAAGTCGGTTAATTGTTATGTTTTATAGATATATTAATTAGTTACGTATTAGCATTTAACCGACCATTACCCGACTTTGAGGTGATTTAACCGACTTCATTCATTGTGGCTGGTTATACATACAGTTTTGATAACTTAATTTGAACTATTCGAACCAATTTTGTGACCTCGGATAATAACTGTGATTTTATACAGTCATTCTTGTTGGTGGCCTGTGCTGGACTGCTGTAAACTTATATATAACAAGGTTATGCTCAGGTATTCGTCATTAACAATTCTGGCATAGCTCCGATTTGAAGAGAGCACGAGGTGGTGCATGAGTTGGTTTGCTCTTGATAGGCACGAGGATTTTGTCTCGGCATGGAGCTTGATCTCTGATATCGCAACATTGGAGTCAACAAGCTTGCAGTGCGCGGCAAGGTTACTAATGAGACTTAATGAACGAGATCCAATTGATGGCTCTTATGCTATCCCTTTTTACGGATACAATGAGTTTGAAGGGTATTTCATAGCATCTCCCGATGAGGTCGTACTGTGTATTGATGCGCTTAGGTTAGCTATTACCATGGGGGTAGCTCTGGTACGCGATGATAGTTTTGAGGAGATACACATATCTTTATCTGAAGCACTATCTGCGGGCACAGGCTTGGATTTTTTCTTCAATAAAGGGGATGTCATTAGGGCAATAACTCACATAAGTATTTCTTTAAATGTTCCTTTAAAATTTCCTAAGTGCCTTCAAAGCAACAAGGTTGAAATCTCATTAGCTAATAAAAATGATAACTTGCCAAAACAATCCACCAAGACCAGTAGGGCACAGGCTCGTTTCATAAAAACGCTATTATTCTTTACATATAGTGACGAAAAAATTGTCAATAATCCCCGTTCATATTTTGATAATCCAGATAGTGAAATATGCAGAGATTTCAGAGCAATGGGGCTAAAGCTACCTACTGGTAAAACTGTTCAGAAATGGCTGGAAGATGTTGATATAGACTGGTTAGTTAAAAAAGAGTGACAAAACATCTTGGAATATTCCAATACAACTCTGGAATATTCCAAGAACTTGACGAATTTGAATGATTAAATCCCTCTGTCATCTACAAACGTCCAGTATTGAGGACAGAAAAAAACAGGGGGCTACATGTCACAAGCATCACAATCATTAATCCGCATTACAGAAGTCCAGCGTCGTACCGGATTCGGTAAGGCGTGGATCTACCGCCTCATGTCTCAAGGAAAATTCCCCGCATCAGTAAAAATCGGTTCGCGGTCTATTGCTTTCATTGAAAGTGAAATTGATGAGTGGATTAACGCTCGCATCGAAGAATCCCGCAAGGAGGTCGCATAAACATCCTATGTGCATTATTTGCGAGAGTTTGCGACTGTTTTCATTCATTCTTCGATTGCCGTCGCGACAGCTAACAAAAGCTTAAACGGAGAATAACTAATGAAACTGAAAAAAAGTCCCTTTGCTGGGGAGGGACAGACTCACTCTAAACCCGTCACGAGCGGTATTTTGGTTAATGGTTTACCTATCGAATTAGTTCGCCAATGGATCGAATATCCAACAAAGCAAAGTTTTGCCGTATCGGTATCTACTGAAGTGCGCCGTCAGTATTACCAGAATGATGCTGCATTTGGTAAGGCTATGCGTGTGGCTGGTTATGTACCGGTTCGTACGAGAAAACTAACTGGAAAGGATGGCCGCTTTTGGTTGTACCGTGTTACAGGCAAAGACAAGGGGGTTGTCGCAGAGAAACCCGCACCGCACAAGGCTTGTAGCGTAGTTGTCCAGACTATGGCGAGGCCGCATCCGTGGTTTAAATATATCGCGCTTGATGGCAAATGGCAGTATGTCTACGCCGATCACATCCGTTTTCTAACCAAAAAACGCCACCGCGTTGATGGTGTACGTGTGCAAGGTTACACGGCTAAAGACTTGCCGTTGGAGGTATTGGAATGAGTGATTATTTAAATCTGGAAGCTGGCCAGAATGAAATCCTTATTCAGCTTAAACAACTTCCTACCTTGGAATTTAATAGCCAACGCTTAGTGACATTCTCAATGATTGATACTGCTCACCAGCGTCCGAAAGGTACGGCGAAATCGGCTTTTGGTCGTCATCGCTCGCGGTTCGTTCTGGGGCGCCACTTTTTTGAGCTAACTGGGGACGTAATACGTACTCAGTTGCTTTCAGAATTTTTCCCGAAGCATACCCGCAAGGGGATTGTAATTACTGAGATGGGCTATCTGTTGTTAGTTAAGCCCTTTCAGGACGATCTATCTTGGCTGGTTCAGGAAGAATTGGTGAATGCTTATTTCCGCTGTCAGGAGGCAGTCACTTTCCATCATGTGGAACTACCGTCACTGCAAGAGCTGGCTGCCATTCCGGTTGCTGATGCGCAAAGTACTGTAACTCGCGCAGACAAGCATTCTAAGCAACTTCATGGATCACAGGGCAGTAATGGCATGAACCTGCGGAAGAAGGAACTCAAAGCCCTGCGTCCGGCTGAAAAGTTAGTACATGCGATGGGGCAGATTGGTTTCGATAAGTACAAGTGGGAGGTTCAGCATAATGGCTAATATCTATGGGGTGTGTCCAGAAAGAGCCTTGCAGCACAAAGGCTACAGCGATTTTGTGCAGCATACTAACCCTCTTAAAGAGGGGCTATTGCGACTAGTTTTAAACGAGCCTCAAACCTTGCAGGTAACTATCGGTTACTTACAAAACCAAGCTGCAAATATGCCGCTTGCCTATAGCTCATTGAAAAGTTTTCAAAACCCTAATTCGGGCTTTGCTACTAACTTATTGAAAAAGTTCCAGACTGTGAACTTGCAGTCTGCTCAAACTTTGTGCAACTCTTTTAGAGGTGTGCAAATCACAATCGGTGAAACGCCGAGTTTGAAACTGAAAGCAGATAACTCGTTGATTGGCCTTATCTCTGTTAGAGAACCAGAGTTAGTCAATCCGTTGCTCCAGCTTAATTATCGCGAATCGCGAGAATTGGCTAACTCGTTGATCCAGCTTAATTCCGTCGATTCAACGGAATCGGCTAACTCATCGATTATGTCTAAAACCTGCATTGCAGGGACTTCACCTGGTGTATTGGTGAAGTTTGATTCGGACAATTTTCCTAGCAGGGATGACACGCAGAATGCGCAGAAAGAAAAAGGCAGCACTGCGAATGCCGCCTTTTTGCATAACGTTGATGGGGATCAGTCGTTATCTTGTTTGGCTATCTTGCGCTGGCGTCGTTTGATTTCGCCTCTAGCAGCAGTAACTAAAAAACCAGCTGTGCTTTCACCATCTTCCTTAAGTGATTCTATATTTTCCATTACATCATGTGGAATTCGTACAGTTGTCATTTGTGACTTTGCGTTCTTTGCACCGGTTACCATTACTGATACTCCTTGGGATTGGTGTATGTCAGTATACGCGAAAAAAATCACAAAAAAAGGCTTGTGGTGTATTTCACTTGAGTATAGTCTTTGTTGTGAAGGTGAAATACACCTTATTAACTGCGAAGCCCGAAAGTGCGCTAACACTAATCGGGCTTCTATCCACAATGTTACTGGAGCTAACACTATGGCATTTACTCATAGTACCCAAACTCGCCCTAAATTTACATACCTGTTCTTGGGCACCCCAAGTGATTTACCTACCTGCACACCCACTGTTCTTCGTGCTGAGGCTGATACGGAAGCTGAAGCACGTTCCAAGTTTATTGATTGGGACCTGACATTTGCCGCCCAGATCCGCACGGCTGCACCTTCTCGTCTGCAATTGTTCTCCACCGACGATGGTTTCATGTGGATCTACGAACAACGTCAGGAGGCCAGCCATGCGTAAAGCTAATCGAACTGAACCCGTTGATGCCTTGGGCAAGATCCAAGCATTGGCAGCCGCGGCCGGATACCTCGTTTCTACTGAACGCGAAACCCAGCTGTGCTTCGAGCTTATTGACCTTATCGAAGGGATCGCTAGCAAAGTGTTGGAGGATGAAGATGCCTAACACCTATATCTATCACACTGACTCAAATGTATTGCTTGGCTTGCAGCGCTCATTAGACCTGATGAATTGCACCCAACTAATCCTCAATAGTGGCGATAAGAAAATGCAAATGTACGTCCAGTCATTAGTTGATGTTGCTCAGGAATTGACCCAGCAGGCAGTGAACGCACTGGATTTTGGTGAACAGCCACAGAACAAAGATGAACAGGGGGTGTGCAATGGCTAAGAAAACTGAGCTGGTGGCTGTTGAAGCCAAAGACCTGAAAGTTATCGAATATCGCAACCAGCGTGTCGTGTCCAATGAGCAGATGGCCAGCGGATACGGAACTGATCCAATCCGCATTCGTCAGAATTATCACGAAAATAAAGACAGATTTGTTGAGGGGAAACATTACTTCAAGGTGGTAGGTGCTGAGCTAAATAATTTGCGAGTAGCTTTTAACTACTTACAAATTTCCTCGAAAACTCGGTCATTGATGCTGTGGACTGAACGCGGCGCAGCCAACCACGCCAAGATGCTGGAAACAGATCAGGCTTGGGAATACTACAACGACCTGACCGAGTTCTACTTTACTCAGCGTGATGCCAAGGCATTACCTGCGCCGGTGGAGCTATCCACGCTGGAAATCATCCAGCTTGCGTTGGAATCTGAAAAAGGCCGATTGGCGGAGAAAGAACGCGCTGATCACGCCGAACGAACCAAAGGTCAGATTAGCCGCAAGCGTGAGGCATCTGCACTCGGCAAACTAAGCGCCAAAAGTCGCCGCTGTAAGGAGCTGGAAGAGCGACTCGGTGAAGGTGTTAAACACGCGGCCATCAAGAAAGTCGAGAAGGCTACGGGTGTAAAGGAGACCTACAAGTTTGTTCCGCTGCGTAAGTGGTGTCGTGATAACGGTATGGATGCAAAGGATGTAGTGGATGATCGTTGGGGAAGCGTGAAAGCTTGGCCTGCACAAGCATGGTTGGCAGTTTATAACATCGACCTCAACGTATTATTTGGGGGTAACCTATGAGCCACATCGAAAATGTTTTATCTAGGACTGACTTAGATAAAAATAACATAGAGTCCCTGAAATATATTCGCCAGCATTCTGAAGCGGCTTACGATGGATTAATCTCGGGGCTTGGTGCTATGGGGAATGCCATATTTTGGGCTTGCGATAATGAAAATTATACCGAGTCGGAAGCAAAAGAGGACTTACGCGGTATTGGTGAAATGATGATTTATATACCCGGCATTATTGCAGCATTGAAATTCAATGCGGATGAAGCGGACTTTAATATTAAGGAACGCGATAAAACACCGAAACGCTAACGCCTATTTTCTTTTAACTATTTTCATTACGGACTCAGTCCGGGGTATCGCTCGGCCTGAATCCGGAGAGGTTCATATTATGAATAAAAACATTGAATCAAATCGTAAGCACATTGCTAATGCTTTTGTGGATTATTGCAAGCGTCGTAATTGCGGCCATTCCGTCTGTGTCGTTACGGTCGGACGCAAGCAGATTATTTTGGGTGACCTGACGGCTGACGGGGTGCATCGCTGCCTGAAGGACTGCTTTGAGGTTGAGTGCATCAAAAAATACGGAAAGGCAAGTAGCCAGAGTTTATTGGAGTCGACCTATCCGGGAATGTTGAATAAGGACAATACAAAGCTGACGCCAGAAGGGATTGAATTTATGTCATCGCTTATGGCTAACGCCGTCGAAATTGCATTAAAGGACCCGAAAGGCAATCACTTTGGATTGGAGATGTACTAATGAACAATATTATTCATGCCGAATTTGGAAAAAATAAAGCTGTCGGTAAATACCGTGTAGAGGCTACTACGGATGGCGTCAATATTATGCGCTCCAACCATGAGGGTATATTTGAACGCGTCGATTTAGTGCCATTTCCCGATGTAATGCGCCGACTGGATGCTGGCGAATGGGAAGAAGAGATCACGTTGTCATTCGATATTATCAAAGCATGGGGCAGTAGCCGAAAAAGCGCAACGGACAGTGATTTATTACTGCTGTGGCGCTGGCTGATTGCTACCGCATTTATACGTGAGCAGCGCGAGGAAAACGGCACTGAGCGAGTTGAATGGCGATCGGGCGAATTCAAGGACTGTGCAATTTATGTCGGCGAACAGGGCAGCATGAATCTCTATCCCCTAGCCGAACGCTTGGCGATGGCGAATAACATCGAAGGGGCACTGATTGAGCGTTTTGGCCCCGAGCAGGGTGTCAAAAATGCCATCGATTTTTACACGATGATGGTTGGTAACGATCGTGGGCTATCGAAGGTCGGGCGTGAAATATTGGCGGATTTGCACGATAGCTTCATTGAACAACTGAACCGTGAAGGTTTACCTACTGCGCCGACGGCTCATTAAGGAGGAAATATGAAACTCATTACCAAGAATTTTCGCCTGAATGCGCTGGCAAACCAGTTCTCAACAGCCATCTTCGACCTTATCCGGCAGCAGAGCGGCGGAGACTGGTTCATTGTCAATGTAGACGGACAGGAGATACGCGTGGAGGTTATTGGTGGCGTTAGCGGAATACGTGATCTGGTGGATGCGTGTTTTCTCGCGGCTCTGAAAGATATTGGCCCTCAGTGGGAGGGGATCGCTATCAAATGGCTGTCGCAGTGCGTTGTTGATGGTGAATTGTCCGAACGGGGCATTGAACTTTGGACATCCATGCGGGCGGATATGGGTGATTCAGTCGCCAGACGTGGAGGAACATTCCATGCGTAATATTGACCTGATCCGTGAAGTGACGGCAGCAGCCACTAATCGTTGGCCAGAGATCCTCGATTTTATCGGCGTAAATGTCCCTGCGTCACCGCGTACACATACGGCTTGCCCTGCGTGCGGCGGTAAAGACCGTTTCCGTTTTGATGATAACGGGCGTGGCTCTCACTTCTGCAACCAGTGCGGGGCGGGGGATGGCTTAGACCTGATAGCCAAGGTCAGGTGTTGTGATATCACAACAGCCGCGCAGCTTGCAGCCGATGCGTTGGGTATTGATTACCGGACAGCCAAAATGCAGGAAGTCACTAGCCAGAGAAAGAGCTTGTCCGCAACCAAGGGGCAAAAAAGCGCTTTGGATCAAGAGCAGCACACCAAGTTTGCCGACCGCTATCGTAAGCTGGGGCAAAAGGTCACGTTCGGCGAAAGCCCGTATTTACAGAGCAAGGGGCTGGAGGGTTTTACTTTCTCTATTCTGCCTGATGGCGGTTTATTACTGCCATTGCGTGATGAGTCAGGCGAAGTTGTTGCAGCACAGACGATTAGCCCATCGGGTGAAAAACGATTAATAGCGGGATCGGCTAAAAAGGGGAGCTTCTACACCATTAATGCCGTGGAAACCCCGCCGTATATTTTGATCGCTGAGGGGCTGGCGACAGCGCTAAGTGTGCATCTCATGCGCCCTGACGCCCTTACTGTGGCGGCTATTGATGCAGGTAACCTGCTACCCGTCGCGCAGGTTTTGAGAGTCAGCCATCCTGATGCACAAATTATTATCGCCGCTGATAATGATTTAGCCGAAGGTGCCAAGAACGTCGGGATCGAACACGCAGAAAAAGCGGCTCTTGCCGTGGCTGGCTGGGTATCGGCACCGCCGACAGACAAAAAGGCGGACTGGGATGACTACCGCCAGCAACATGGTCTAGAAGCAGCCGCAAAAGCTTTTGCATCTGCCCTCTATCAACCTCAGGCGGATATTCAATCCGAACCCACTAAAGGCCACAAAGAGAACGATCTCAAGCCTTACGTGGATAAACGCCGAGAGGGGCTGTACTGGATAGAGCCCAAGCTGGACAACAGTACGAATGAAATCCTCGAAAAGGAATCATGGCTATCGACGTTAGTCAACGTTGTTGGCGTTGGTGAGGATGATGCTGAGCGCTATTTGATACTCGCATGGACACCCGAGGGAACGGACAAAGAGCGTATTGAAGCGATCCCTTTGCGCGATATTGGCGAAAAAGAAGGTTGGGCAAGGATGAAGTCGGGCGGAATGCTGATCACTGCGAAAAGTGGTCTGCGTTCTCTCTTAGCCGATCACCTTCAACGTAGCGGCAACCGCGAGCTGTGGTCTATCGCTAATGCGACCGGTTGGCAGTACGGTGCTTACATTATGCCGGATGCATCCATTATTGGGCGTCCTGAAAGGCCGGTATTGTTCAATGGTCGATCGGCAGCGGCGAAAGGTTACTGCGTAAAAGGTACGGTCGAGAGTTGGAAAGGCAGTGTTGCGAAGCTGGCTTATCGTAATCCATCAATGATGTTGGGCATTGCCTGCGCCTTGTCTGCACCGCTGATCGGTTTAGCGGGGGCTGATGGTTTTGGCGTTCATCTGTTTGGGGGCTCTTCTGCGGGTAAAACGACCACCGCAAATGCAGCCAGTAGTGTTTACGGTGAACCTGATGCATTGAAACTCACATGGTACTCAACGGCACTCGGCCTCGTGAATGAAGCCGCTGCACATAATGATGGTTTTATGCCGTTGGATGAAATCGGTCAGGGTGGCAACCGTCGTGCGGTGGCGGAATCGGCTTATGCACTATTTAACGGAGTAGGGAAAATTCAAGGTGCTAAAGAGGGCGGGAATCGCGACCTTAAACGTTGGCGAGCGATGGCCTTTAGTACTGGGGAAATCGACCTCGAGAGCTACATTCGAGCCGATGGTGGGAAGATCAATGCGGGGCAATTAGTCCGACTTCTTAACGTTCCTATCAGTAAAGCAACAGAGTTTCATGGCTATGCAGATGGTAAGGCGCATGCAGATGCGATGAAGGATGGGTACCAGAATAACTTCGGTGCTATTGGTCGGAAATGGATCGCTTATCTGGCAGAGCACCGCGATCAAGCAGTGAAAGTTGTCAGAGATTCTGAACGTCGCTGGTTGTCATTATTACCCCCTGAAGCGAGTGAGCAAGTTCGACGTGTTGCGAGTCGCTTCGCCATTCTGGATGCCGCATTGCGCCTGTCCTCCGATTTAACGGGGTGGGACGAGTCCGTAAGCCACGATGCATTGCTGCATAGCTTTAATGCGTGGGTTAGTGAGTTTGGCATGGGTAACCGCGAAGCCAAAGCATGGGTTGAGCAGGCCACTGCATTTCTACAGCAGTTTGGTTTGAGTCGGTATTTGCCTTACCCAGACTCTGATCCGCGAGATTTACCCATTAAAAACCTTGCAGGGTATCGTGTCACGAACCGTGTGACGGATGTTATCGCTTTCCACACATGGCCAACGGTATTCAAGGACGAAATAGCGGCGGGTGCTAATTACACGGCCTTTGCCCAAGCGTTGGCAGATGCGGGAATGTTGGACAAACCCAGTAAAGGTATCAGCAAAAAAACACTTAGCCACGGGGGGAAGCAATGCCGGTTCGTTGTGTTGAGTTTGCCCATTGATGATTCAGATGATGAGGAGAATGACTAATGACCGCACATATTGCCGCACATGGACGCCTTGTGTCTGACGTGCAATCAAAGGCTACAACCAATGGCAACTCAATGGCATTGGCGCGTATGGCCGTGTCGCTACCTTGCCATGCCGCTGATGATGGGCAGTCCACATTCTGGCTTGCTGTCACCGCTTTTGGAAAACAGGCTGATTTCTTAGCTAAACATGGAAAAGGCGACCTCATTAGCGTTTCCGGTTCAATGAATATCAGCCAATGGACGGGGCAGGATGGGCAAGTGAACACCGGGTATCAGGTACTGGCGGATTCTGTAATCAGCGCAAAAACAGTGCGCAGTGGTGGTAGTCGTCGCCAGTAAGAGACATGGCGGCCTGAGTGCCGCCTTATCGAATCTGAATATAGGGTGTGCAAAATGACAACGGAACAGAAAGACGAAATCTTGCGCCTCAAACGTGAGGGTAAGGGCTATAAAACGATATCTCGGCTCACCGGCATTAATATCAACACAGTAAAAACAACGT
The DNA here is from genome assembly GCF_034424155.1 of Hafnia alvei. NCBI lineage: Bacteria > Pseudomonadati > Pseudomonadota > Gammaproteobacteria > Enterobacterales > Hafniaceae > Hafnia > Hafnia alvei. The sequence continues at coordinate 1,177,968 of NZ_CP139992.1, forward strand.
GTCGCCGTTCAGGGCTTTTTCGTGATAACCCTGAACATGAGGTGCTCTTTACTATTCCTGAGAGAAAATATAGCACGGCGGTTGGGATGACTAAGCCTCTGCCACCACAACGCACAATCACTGAGCATAAACAGACGGATGCTTATTTATGGATATTGGATGTGATTAAGACAGGAGAGCCTTCGCATATTGAGTCGGCAGAAGAAGCCCTGAAGAAATTGACCATTTCACCAAAACAGGCACAGGAAAGGTACACGCATTATTTGCAAAGCCAAGGTGCTGGCTGGACTTCGGTATTTTCTACCCTATGGATGGATGATCCTCAGCACTATATCAATATTGCGAAAGAGCAGTTCAAAAGCGTTGGCGATGTCCGCGGCATTTTTGGCAGTCTTGATGCCGCCTTTGATCCTGTTGGTGCGGAACATCTCATTGAAGCTAAATATGGCCCATGTCAGGACATATATTGCGACATTATGTCTGAGAAGCGGAATAAATATACCTTCACCGATGTCTTACCCGAGCCTTTTACCCTGAGTGATGCCGTGCGAGAAATCCTGTACTGGGATTGGCTGGCATCGATGCGTGCCAGTGCCCATAAAGAGCTTTATCCGGACGAATACACCCTCGAACAGTCACATTTATGGGATCGAGAAGAATACCTCGTTATGTTACTTGAGAAGATAAAACCCATAAGCCGTACCGAAGCGTTTGAAGTGCTTAAATGGTATCTGGAATATCCAAGATATCAGGATCTGGGGGCAGATAAAGACGGGGTTTATCTTAACCTTATTGGCATGCACGAGGCGGCTTAATAATGTTAATTGCAATAAATGCAATAATATTAAGTTGTGTTGCGTTTTATGGGATAATAAGACATCAGAAATCCCCATAAGGTATTGCTATGAAAATCGAAAATGCGTTAAAGCACTTTGGGCCTAAAGGGATGAATATAACCGGCATGTCTGGCGGAACATCTCCCGATCGCATTACGGGCACTGACCTGATGGCGGCGATGGGCATGGCGGAAGCGAGAGCCAGCTTTGGTATGGCGGCTTTCCTCGGAAAAAGTGGTATCAGTACCCAAGATAAGATCCGCACCGTTGAAGAGTTGAGCAAGTACGCTTTGCGTCATGCGCCGAAGCTGGTTGTTAAATCTGCAGGTAACCGGTTAGGGCAATGCATGGTCGTTCTTGCAAAACTTGCCTTTGAAGAATATGCCAGATCGGCAGCGTCAATGTCAGAATGTGAGGAGTGCAAAGGTGATGGTCTCATCTATAGCTACCAAGATGTTGTGAAACATCCCGGCATCACGAACGCCGATGGTGAGGTCGTTTATTCTCCTACCATCAAACGCGAGCGAGTAGGTGTGTTATGCAAGCACTGCAACGGTAAAGGCAAAGTATCTCAACGCTGCCGCTGTCATGGTACAGGGAGAGTGCGGGATTTAGAGAAGTCAGCACTGCTTGGCCGACCAATAGATAAAATATGTGAGCGCTGCTCTGGAAGAGGATATAAACGTACGCCAGCCTCTAAAGCTTACAGAGCCATTGCAGCATGGGTGCCAGAATTGCAGGAAAGGACATGGAATCGTAATTGGAAGCCTTACTTTGAGGCGCTGGTGGCAAAATGTGATATTGAAGAGAGTTATGCGGATAGCGTGTTTAACGAAGTGACTCGTTAGACACTGTTTGGAAACGATAGCGACAAATTAAGACATAAAACTTGCATTTTGTCCGAAGCTGGTTTAATTTGGCTAAATAGTGGGAATTTGTATCGTTTATCCACTCGCAATCATTTGACCCCGCCTAGTGCGGGTTTTTTTATTGTCATTGTCGTACTTATCCGAAAATAACGCTTAGTTATTGTAATGAATTATCTTATATGGTTATTATTCCGCTAGCTGTAGCGAGCTAGCGTAGGGATGAGCGTCGTTATCATTGGTGAAAGCCAATTTATCAGCTCGTTACAGCGCCGCGCGTCCTAACCGCCACTAGCTCAGCAGGATAGAGCCGATGACCATATAAGTTGTAGGTGCGAGGTTCGAGTCCTCGGTGGCGGACCAACTATGTAAATGGAAATATGGAATGAAGTCATCTAAAGATCTGTATGTATTCTTAGGGATTTGTGTTCTGATGATGGTGTTCTATTTTTCTATGGTTTTGTTCTACGAATAAGTCAGCACGTCATTCAGCGAAGAAGGGATAACCCAGAGCGTTTGGTGTGCTGCACAACTGCATGAGCCATCTTCATATAGTACCGAATACAGGTGCGTGTCTTTCAACCAGTGGAGATGGCTCAGCCGATTGTGTTGATGCTGTATTTCAGGCAGCCACAATATAGAACAATAGTAATATAAAGATTAATGATGATGTAAATGCCGTCATCCCTGTAAGCCATTCACTAATGAAAATGCTCATATTTACCTCTCGATGCCTCTGAAAACTAGTTGCATTTTGATAAAAAGTATAAATCTTTTTTTGCAAAGTCACATTTTATTTTTATATGTCTATTCAATTAGTATCAGTTGTTGGTCTTCGAATAACGGATAGGACCATACTTTTGACTTTAATTCTCACTGTGCGTGATTCTCTATTTTATCGTTTTATCTCCAGACAGGATGCTTATGTTGACTTCAGGAGGTGAACATCCTGATGTGTGAGTGTCTACAACCACATTCCAAATACCATCATATGGAACTTCAATTATCACAGGGAAGTGGGTAAAAAAACCACCGTGATATTCAGCCCAGCTATCTTGGCAAAAGTGAGCATAGTGCTTTTTATTAATCAATAGGACATTAGCGGGTTCAGAACATATCACTTCAACGTAGGTATGGGTTGTAAGATAAAACTGAGTCTGTTTCATTTGATAGATCTCTATAGGCAAAAAAAATCCCACTGCGATCCGATTCAACACAGTGGGGGACCAAGTATTTGTGGTCGCAACATCAAGGAAAGTTTTAATGACAATAGGATTAAACACCTACGAATAGTTATACTCCTGTGTACAATATTTAATCCATATACTTGATTGATAATTGATCAAGATCATGGATTGCTTTGTATAGATAAAAACATTGCACTTTCAATATATTAGGCTACGAGAATCGTGGCCTTTTGCATACCTAGCACTCAGCAAACAACCATCCACACACTAAATACTTTCTAGCTGAGAGTGGTTACGGCTGGGCGCTATCCCACACATTAACCCCGCCTCGCTGGTGGAGGTGAAGGATGAAAATAATGTACACACGTGCTGCCGATAACGCCTTACTTGCTGGTGGGGTTTCGTCATGGCTATTCAGCCTGATCAATTACTTCTCACCTAACGAGTGGATGGTGGTCGGCATCATTGTTGGCATCTTTTGTACGCTGGGCGGTTTTATAGCGGGGATTTATTTCCGCTGTCGCCGTGAGCGTTTGTTGCGTGAATGGATTAAAAGCCGTCAAGTGATGGCAGCTGCGCCATTAGATGAAGAGATCGACATGCTGGAGCGTGATTGATGGGAACTAAAACCAAACTCAGCGCTACGGTTCTCGCTTTGATTATTGGTGGCGCGACAGCAGATAAAATCCTTGATCAGTTTTTGGATGAGAAAGAGGGCGTTCGAACTATCGCGTATCAGGATGGGCAAGGTATCTGGTCAATATGTCGTGGATTGACGCGTATTGGGGGGAAACCAGTCACTCGAGGGCTGAAACTTTCATACAGTCAGTGCAAGTGCTATGACGCGGTAGAACGTGATAAAGCCATTGCGTGGGTTAAACGTAATGTAACAGTGCCACTATCCGAGCCAGCCATTGCGGGTATCGCTTCTTTTTGTCCTTACAACATCGGCCCTGCTAAATGTTTTCCATCCACGTTTTATAAGAAGTTGAATTCAGGTGATCGAGTAGGTGCCTGTGCGGAGATCAAGCGCTGGATATTCGACGGCGGCAAAGATTGTCGGATCAAAGCTAATAATTGCGCGGGGCAGCCGGTGCGAAGGGGACAGGAATCGGAGCTTACTTGCTGGGGTATAGACCAATGATTACCTCTCTTAAACACTATTGGAAGCCACTAACACTAATCGCGCTGATGGCTTTTTCGTTATGGGGGGCATACTCCGCTGGCTACCATAATGCCGATACATCTTGGCGGTTGAAATGGGTACTGCGTGATAAAAACGATTCTGATGCTCTAACCCAGCGGCAAGTAGAGGCTAGAACCGAAGAACAGCGCCGCCAGCGGGTAATCAACAAGGTGATACAGAATGCCAGCCAACAAATATATGCCGCTCATAATGATGCAGTTTCTGCCAATGCTGCTGCTAGCAGGTTGCACGAACAGACCGACAAGCTCGCCCAGCGATTGGCAGACCGTGAAAGGGCCTGCGGTTCCCCAACTACCCACAGAGGCCAGACAGCAAGCGGAACCCAATTGCTTGCCGAGTTGTTCAAGCGTGCTGATGAAGAGGCGGGAAGAATGGCAGCAATTGCTGATGAGGCAAGAGTCAGAGGACTAGCCTGTGAACAGGCTTATAGTGGGCTAGTACCCGATAGATAGGAAACCCCCGCCGAAGCAGGGGCCACTCTGGGGGAGTTATCCAATAAATGAATAGCCAACAGTGGATTGGCTTAATGAATATACACAATAATTTGCATTGTAATGTATGAGTTTGGTAACAATTTGAATTTTTGATAAAAAACGCCGCACTAAAAAACTGTGGTGAGTTTAGTGCGGCGGAGCAAAGAGCATCGATATGTGAAGTCAAAGAACTATCACCTGATAAGAATAGTACCGATAGGGAATTTATCAAGTTGGTGTGTATTACAGCAGGCATTCAATGAGTGCCTGTGATAATGCATTCATATACGCATAATAAAGCGTGGAAGGTTAACTGCGGACTTTATAATTGATGATTTGCTCACCGATGGATAAGGCGCGTTTAAATAAGCGGACGCACTCATCGATTGCCTCTTTGTTAAAGCCGTTAACGCTAACATAAGATCCATCTTTGAAATCCTGAGCTAAAGACTGAAGGATTTGATGGTACTGGACCAAAAGTTTAGTTCTCTCCACACCAAGCAAGCCAACTTTGTTTAGATTAGCGTTGTAAAATCGAGCAAAGTCATCAGGGATTAAGATTATATACTTAGCTGCCTTTCCATCCAGTATATCCGGATGATTTGAAAATGAGATAAATGATTCAAGGTACCCCCTTTCCTTTATGATGGTTTGCAGTGCCTCGACTTCAGCAATAAATCCGGCTGCAAATGATAACTTTTCAATATCATGATTGTTACTACTAATCCTGTAGTTAACCCAGCCAGAAATACTAGCACCAATACAAGCACCGATTAAACCCGAGCCAGCAGCGATCAACTGATTGATAGTTGTGATTTCCATTGTAATCCTACGCTCTATAAAACAATGAGAGACATATTACTTCATAAGTTATATCAAGCATGACAAGTGTAAATATAACCATGGGAATTTATGGGAGTAATAATCAATGGGATGCAGTATATACCATGTAATGTTCTTCCTGCGCGTATCGGCATAGCTATCACTACTTACAATCGCGCTGATGCCCTTTCTCGCACTATATGGCTGAGCAGTATCGCGACAATAAGAACGTTACTTATACCTGTCAGCGCGGCGTGATGCTGTATTACCACCGAAGTGCCATTGAGAAGGTTGGCGGTTTCGATACTGTCTATGGTCGTGGTATGTACGAGCATCCTGATTTGGCATTGCGCATTCATAACGCAGGATTAACCACATGGGCCTTTGCTGATGTAGTCGGCTCGGAAAAGCTGATTTATTCGCTCGATGAACAGGTGTTCACTGCATGTCTATTATGGTGGTTGACCTAGTAAATAATAATCATTATCGAAAAGGTACTCCCGAGGGGGGCCTCTGCCACGGGGCGGCGACCTCGCGGAAAACGCCTCATTTTTGGATTTTGATCTGCCATCACCACTACCTCAACATTTTGAAAATAATAGTTAAATTATTTTTCAGTGGTGAATGTGACTGTTTTTTGTTCATCACTGGAGTGGAGAATGGATAAAGAGTTAACAAATCTCACGCTCAATATCAGCCAACTTGCAGCACTTTCGGATGTTCATCGCCAAACAGTGACGGCGCGTCTAAAGAATGTGGCAACTTCTGGTGGGAATGAATCAAACCTTAAGCTCTATAAATTAACGTCGGTTCTCTCTGAACTGATGAAGATGCCAACGCCGGTTTCAGGTAATGACATGGCGCCGCAGGATCGCAAAGCTTGGTACCAGTCAGAACGTGAGCGGCTCAAATTCGAACAAGAGATAGGGGAGTTACTCCCCGCAAGTGATGTGGCACGGGAAATGGCGTCTATGGCCAAGGCGATGATCCAAGGTCTGGAAACCTTACCGGATATTCTTGAGCGTGATTGCGCGATGACACCATCAGCGGTGCTACGTGTTCAAAACATCATAGACGATATGCGTGATCAGATTGCCCAAAAAGTGGTTGATGCTGACACCTCAATGCCAGAGGAGGGAGAGCCAGAGGAGGCGTGATGGCGTCGCAGGTTACAGCCAGCGTATTACGTAAAAACACCTATGGATTACTGAGTGCGCCTCGGCGCATGCCTGTCGCGGATGCTGTTGCTCGGTATATGCGTGTCCCCGTTGGGGCGGGTAACTCAGTACCTTGGGACCCGATGGTTGCGCCCTATATTGTAGAACCAATGAACTGCCTTGCCTCACGTGAATATGATGCGGTGATATTCGTTGGCCCTGCGCGAACTGGTAAAACAATCGGACTCATTGATGGGTGGGTTGTCTATAACGTAGTTTGCGATCCTTCGGACATGCTGGTTATCCAGATGACGCAGGACAAAGCGCAAGAGCATTCTAAAAAACGTCTTGCCCGAACATTTCGCTGCAGTCCAGAAGTGACTAAATGCTTAAGCCCACGCCGCAACGATAATAATGTTTACGATCGCGTGTTCCTCAACGGTAGCTACTTAAAGTTGGGTTGGCCATCGATCAATGTCATGTCCTCATCGGACTTTAAATGCGTGGCGCTAACGGATTATGACCGTTTCCCCGAGGATATTGATGGAGAGGGGGATGGTTTTTCTCTGGCATCAAAACGCACGACAACCTTTATGTCCGCGGGTATGACGCTGGTGGAAAGCTCTCCCGGCAGAGAAATAACCGATCTGAAGTGGAAACGAACATCGATACATGAAGCACCACCAACGACAGGTATTTTATCTCTCTATAACCGAGGTGATCGCCGTCGCTGGTATTGGCCTTGTCCTCACTGTGGTGAGTATTTCCAGCCAGCCATGAGCTCAATGAATGGCTACCGTGATAATCCCGATCCTGTCGTTGCCAGTGAATCAGCTTTTTTGCTTTGCCCTCATTGCGAGGGACATATTTTGCCCGCACAAAAACGCGAGTTAAATAATCTCGGGATATGGCTGATTGAAGGGCAGCGTATTGATCGGCATGGCGTGATTTCTGGCGAGGCGCGTCGATCACGTATCGCATCGTTTTGGATGGAAGGCCCCGCCGCGGCTTATCAAACATGGGCGCAACTGGTCTATAAATTACTGACTGCTGAGCAGGAGTATGAGCGAACAGGCAGTGAGGAAACGCTTAAGGCGGTTATTAATACGGACTGGGGATTGCCTTACGCACCACGCTCTAGCACCGAACAGCGTAAAGGAGAAAGCCTTAAGGCCCGCGCTGAGGAAGTGGCTAAGCGGACGGTGCCACCAGGAGTACGGTTTCTTGTGGCCACAGTCGATGTGCAGGGTGGTAAACACCGCCGCTTTGTTGTGCAGGTTATAGGTTATGGTGCTCATGGTGAACGGTGGGTGATTGATCGATTCAATATCAAGCAGTCAATGCGTGCCGGGCCAAACGGCGAGAGCCTCCCCATTGACCCCGCAGGCTATCTCGAGGATTGGGATTTATTACGTACTGATGTACTTGATAGAACGTGGCCCTTAGCGGCTGATCCCACAAGTCATTTTCCGGTGTTGGCGATGGCAGTGGATAGCGGTGGTGAGGATGGCGTAACGGGTAACGCATATGACTTTTGGCGCCAGTGTCGTCGTGATGGGGTGCATAAAAAAGTCTATCTCTTTAAAGGGGCGAGCCAGTCAAACGGTAAGATCATCAGCAAAACACTGCCTGATAATACCGACCGACCGAATCGTCGTGCAGAGGCCCGCGGGGATGTGCCTCTTTATCTCTTACAAACGAATGCCCTCAAAGATCGAATCAATAACGCGCTATCGCGTGAAACGGTAGGGGCTAATTACATACATTTTCCTGAGTGGCTGGGTGAATGGTTCTATGACGAGCTGACCTATGAGGAGCGAAGTCCAGACGGAAAATGGACGAAACCGGGCAAGGGGGCTAATGAAGCCTTCGACCTCATGGTGTATGCCCATGCATTGGTTATGTTGCGCGGGTACGAAAGGATAAATTGGGAAAAACCACCTCCTTGGGCGCGATCACTTGATGAATCCACACCTGTATTATCGCCTCGCCCCGCTCAGACTAAAACATCCGAAGTATCAACTCATAAGACAACACAATCACAGACTCAGCATGAGGCTACGGCCTCGGCGTGGGCGCCATCGACGACAGGAGGCTGGTTATGAATCAGACCGATATTGAAGACATGATCCAGTGTTATCTGGAAGCCGAGAAAACATTACTACAGGGGAAGTCGATCACCTTTAATGGACAGTCGATGACGATGGAGAACCTCGGCGAAATTCAGAAAGGCCGAATGTCTTGGGAGCGTCGTCTTGTGCAGTATCAAGCCAGCCAACGGGGACGGTCATCACATAAACTGGCGAGGTTTGTATGAGCCTATTAGATGAAGCCATTGGTTTAGTATCACCGGGCTGGAAAGCGGCACGTCTTAAATCTCGGGCGATGATCCGGGCGTATGAAGCCGTTACTCCGACAAGAACGCACCGTGCTAAACGTGAAAACCGCAATGCCAATCAGCTGACCCAATCAGGGGGGCGCTCGTTACGTGAGCAGGCTCGATGGCTCGATTGTAACCATGACTTGGTGATTGGTCTGTTGGATAAACTGGAGGAACGTATTGTTGGTGCCCGCGGAATCATTGTAGATCCTCAACCCATTTTAAAAACGGGTTTGGTTGCCGATGAGTTAGCGAAAGACATTCGTGCGGCTTGGGCGGAGTGGTCTGTTGCGCCGGATGTTACAGGGCAGTTTACGCGCCCCGTGCTAGAGCGGTTGATGGCACGCACGTGGTTACGTGATGGTGAGGTGTTTGGGCAAATGGTGAGCGGGGCGGCAGCAGGACTAAATCCTACGGGCAACGTTCCCTTTTGGATCGAAGCACTAGAGCCTGATTTTATCCCGCTTGAGCTAAATGACGAGGGTAAGGGGATTTGTCAGGGTGTTGCGCTCAATGAGTGGGGGCGTCCGACAAAATACGTTGTGTATAAAACATTAACTCGTTTGGGCAGCGCGCAGGGAAACACGAAAGAAATCGCCGCAGACAGCATGGTTCATCTGAAGTTTATGCGTCGGTTGCACCAAATTCGTGGCAATAGTTTGCTCGCTGGGGTGCTGATGCGTCTAAGTGCACTCAAAGAGTATGAGGATGCTGAACTGACTGCAGCGCGTATTGCGGCGGCTTTGGGCATGTTTGTTAAGAAAGGCGATCCCCAAACCTACGGTGATAACGAAGGTTCAGGATCATCAGATGGTCCTCGAGAATTAGATATCCAGCCGGGCATGCTTTTTGATGGGCTACAGCCCGGCGAAGATATTGGCATGATTAAATCCGACCGGCCGAATCCCAACCTAGAAACTTTCCGTAATGGCCAACTGCGAGCGGTTGCAGCCGGTAGCCGTGGAAGCTTTTCCAGTATTGCCCGTAACTACAACGGGACTTACAGCTCACAGCGCCAAGAGCTGGTGGAATCGTTTGAGGGCTACAGCATTTTGCAAGATGCATTTATCGCGGCGGTGAGTCGCCCGATTTACCGCAATTGGCTTCAAATGGCGATCACATCAGGTGTGATTAATGTCCCCCTCGATGTGGATAGGGAGACTCTTTTCAATGCGGTATACAGCGGGCCGGTGATGCCGTGGATTGATCCGTTGAAAGAGGCTAATTCGTGGCGGGTGCTTTTACGTGGCGGTGCAGCCACGGAGGGCGATTGGGTTCGGGCTCGGGGGGCAAATCCGGGCGATGTTAAACGCCGCCGCAAGGCCGAAATTGATGAAAACGCCACCTTAGGACTGAAATTTGACACAGACCCGGCGAACGATAAAGGGGAAGGCAGTGAGCAAAAAACAAAAAAATAGTGTGTTTATGACTCCGCGAGCGGCTGCGAACGGGGAGAAAAACTGGTTTCGAATGAAAGCCAGTGGAGAACGGTCTGCTGATATTTATATCTTTGATGAGATCGGTTATTGGGGAGTGAGTGCGCGGCAGTTTGCTAGCACATTGAAAGCGCTGGGCGAGTTAGACCATATCAACTTACATATTCACTCGCCGGGTGGAGATGTGTTTGATGGCATTGCCATTTACAACTTACTTAACAGCCACCCTGCGAGCAAAACGGTCTATATCGATGGGCTGGCCGCATCGATGGCTTCAGTTATTGCGATGGTCGGCAACCCTATCATCATGCCTGAAAATGCGATGATGATGATCCACAAGCCGTGGGGCATTACGGGGGGCGATGCGGATGATATGCGTGATTACGCCGATCTCCTTGATAAGGTCGAAACGGTGCTTATCCCCGCATATGCCAAGAAAACCGGCAAGACTACTGACGAATTAGCCGACATGCTGAGCGCTGAAACATGGCTTTCTGGACGAGAGTGTGTGGAGCATGGTTTTGCTGATCAACTGACAACATCTGTGCAGGCAATGGCTTGCATTCATTCAAAACGTATTGAGGATTTTGATTCCATGCCTAATTCATTAAAGAATATGATTATTGCGCCAAAGGCCCAAGCCCCCGTATCAACACCACAGGCAGCTCCGACTGCTGCGCCAGCCACGGTTGATGAGAACGCTATCCGCGCTCAGGCGCGAGAAGAACAAAAACAGCGCATTAATGGTATTAAAGACCTGTTTGCGATGTTTGGCGGTAAGCATCAAACCCTGCAGGCATCCTGTATTGAGGATATCGAATGTTCTGTCGAGCAAGCGAAAGATAAACTGCTTGCTGAATTGGGCAAAGATGCGACGCCATCAAATAAGAACACGCCTCATAACCTTATTCATGCGAGTAACGGTAATTTCACCGGTGACGGTATTCGTCAGGCGATTATGGCGCGTGCAGGCTATGAAGAACGTCAGAATGATAACGTCTACAACGGTATGACATTGCGTGAATATGCACGTATGTCACTGACTGAGCGCGGTATTGGCGTGTCCTCGTTGAATCCTGTTCAAATGGTGGGGCTGGCGCTAACCCACAGTACATCGGATTTTGGCAATATCCTGCTCGATGTCGCGAATAAGTCGATCTTGCAAGGGTGGGAAGAGGCGGAGGAAACCTTCGAGCTCTGGACTAAAAAAGGGCAGTTGTCGGACTTTAAAACCGCTCATCGTGTCGGTTTAGGGGGCTTCCCTTCCCTGCGTAAGGTTCGAGAGGGGGCAGAGTATAAATACATCACAACCAAAGATCGTGGTGAGTCAATTGCCTTGGCAACCTACGGTGAAATTTTCTCAATTACGCGTCAGGCACTGATTAACGATGATCTAAACCAGTTAACTGATGTCCCGATGAAAATGGGCCGAGCAGCGAAGGCGACCATTGGCGATCTGGTTTATGAAATTCTTACGGCGAACGCCGTGCTGTCTGATGGTAAAAAACTCTTCAGTCCAGACCACAAGAACGTAAGCACTGGGGCGATTGATGTCGCTAATTTGGACAAAGCCCGCTTGTTGATGCGAACCCAAAAAGAAGGTGATCGAAGCCTTAATATCCGTCCAGCATTTATGCTGGTACCAACAGCGCTAGAAACACTCGCTAATCAGACGATTAAGTCTGTAAGCGTCAAAGGTGCCGATATCAACGCGGGGATCATCAACCCAATCCAGAACTTTGCAACCGTCATCAGTGAAGCCCGTCTGGATGATAAAGATGCAGCCGCATGGTATCTGGCGGCGGCTAAAGGGACGGATACGATTGAGGTTGCTTATCTTAATGGTGTGGATGTGCCCTATATCGATCAGCAAGAAGGCTTTAATACTGACGGGATTGCCACTAAGGTCCGTATTGATGCCGGTGTAGCTCCGTTAGATCATCGCGGTTTGGTGTATTCAAGCGGCAAATAACTTTCCACACATGTGATGTGAACAGCCCTAACGGGCTTTTTTTATACCTAAAATCCGGCCCCATTGGGGCCGTGGAGCAAAGAGTATGGCTACGAATTTTGTGCAAGATGGCAATGTGATCGAGGTTGTTAATGGTAACGCCGACCTAATTTCCAGCGGTGAACCTATCGTAATTGGCGATATTGTCGGTGTGGCAATTACTGATATTCCCGTGGGCGATGCAGGGGCCGCAATGGTAAGTGGTGTCTTTTTGCTACCAAAATTAGCGGCAGACGTGATCCCTATGGGGAAAAAAGTGGCGCTAAAAGATGGGAAAATTCAATTGGACGCTACTGATGCGGTGGCCGCAGGCATTGCATGGAAGGCTGCTGATAAAAATAGCGCCATGATTGAAGTGAAACTCAATGGCTAGTCCGTTTGTGCAGCTCACGGCAAAAATGGATCGTGTGACCGCTGAACGCTTTGGCAAAGCGGTCACCATCAATGGGCAGTCTTATACGGCCGTTGAGTCTCATCTATTGCCTGAAATGGGCCCTGTGCAGGGGGATGGTGTTTCATTAGTGGTTTTTTCATTGGCATATTCACCACGCCGCAACGACAACGTGGTGGTGGATGATGGGTCCTATATCGTCACCCGTCATCAGCTCTTTAATGGAAAACCTCAGATTTGGCTGGAGTAGCGTTATGTCAGTTAAAGGGCTTGAACAGGCGATCCTAAATCTGAATAGCTTGAGTCGGATAATGGTGCCCACGGCAACGGCGCAGGCCGTCAATCGTGTGGCCGCGCGAGCCATTAGTCACAGCACGCGTAAGGTAGCAAAAGAAGCGCGAGTGGATGACAACCGGCGAAAGGGGCTCCCTGTCAAATTGGTCAGGCAGCGAGCTCGATTAAGGAAGGCCAAACCGGATCGTCCAATTGCGTCGATCAAAATAAATCGAGGCAACCTTCCGGCGATCAAATTAGGCGCGGCGCGTGTGCGTCTCTCTCGTCGCAGAGAGGCCAAACACGGTAAGGGCAGCGTACTTAAAGTGGGGCCCTACACCTTTCGCAATGCTTTTATTCAGCAACTAGCTAATGGCCGCTGGCAAGTGATGCGCCGTGTTGGGCGTGCCCGTTATCCCATTGATGTGGTGAAGGTCCCCCTGTCTGGGCCGTTGACCGAAGCATTTATGGCATCGTCGTCACAACTTATCGATAGCGACATGCCAAAAGAGTTGGCCTCGGCGCTGAAAAATCAACTGAGACTACATATCAAACGATGAGCAAACATACCCAGATCCGTCAGGCCGTAACGTCACAGCTTCAACGTGAAATTACTGAGCCAGTGACATGGTTTGATGGGCGCCCTGCCTTTCTTGATGAGCAAGATCTTCCCGCTGTTGCCGTTTATCTCTCTGATGCGGAATACACCGGAGACACCTTGGATGAGGATAGTTGGCAAGCAGCGTTACATGTTGAGGTGTTTCTTAAATCGGCCCAGCCAGACAGTGCGCTAGATAGCTGGATGGAGTCGCACATTTATCCCGCACTGTCCAATATCCCAACGCTCGATACCCTGATCGAGACGATGACCCCCCAAGGTTATGACTACCAACGTGATGAGGAGATGGCGACGTGGGGCTCGGTTGATCTGACTTATCTTCTCACTTATTCAATGTAAGGATGTTATATGACAACACCTAACCCACTGGCACCGGTAAAAGGTGCGGGTACCACGCTATGGCTCTATACCGGCAAGGGTGACCCTTATGGAAACCCGTTAAGCGATGCTGATTGGTCGCGTTTGGCGAAAATTAAAGATCTTCAACCCGGCGAAATGACCGCCGAATCCTATGATGATACCTATCTCGATGATGAAAACGCCGATTGGAGCAGCACGGCGCAAGGAGAGAAATCTGCTGGGGATACCAGTTTTACCCTCGCGTGGAAACCCGGAGAGAGTGGCCAACAAGGGTTGGTTGAATGGTTTACTGAAGGGGATGTTCGTGGCTATAAAATCAAATATCCCAACGGTGCGGTTGATGTGTTCCGTGGTTGGATTAGTAGCCTAGGCAAAGCGATCCCAGCGAAAGAAGTCATTACCCGCACGGTAAAAGTTACCAACTCAGGCAAGCCGTCACTGGCTGAAGATTTACGCACACCGGCAGTCCCTGTCACTGGGGTAACCGTCACCCCTGCGACCGGCAATATTGCGGTTGGCGCCTCTGAAAGTGTCACGTTCGCGATTCAGCCAGACAATGCCACGGATAACACTTTGCGGGTTGCATCATCAGATCTAAAAACGGCGACCGTCGTGGTAAAGGATAAGGTTGCTACGGTCACGGGTGTTAAGGCGGGAAAAGTCGAAATTATCGGCATGACGAATGATGGCCAACATGTGGCCATAGCAACGTTTACCGTGGCGTAACTTCGCTCTATTTCATTTCAATGGCCCCTGACTGGGGCCTTTTTTATAGGTATTTGTCATGTTTTTGAAAAAAGAAACGTTTAAGTACAACGGCCAGTCTGTCGTATTGCACCAAATCTCGGCATTACAGCGCGTGGAGTATTTTGATTATTTAGCCTCGAAAGAAGCCATTAGCGATGAGGGAAGCGAAAGTTTACGTCATACAGCGCAGCTTGTGCGTCTTAATGTGGATGTAAATGCATGGCTGATTTCTCGCTCGTTATCCCATGAAACACCAGAGTGCGATGAAAATGAGCTTCACCAAACTATCCAAAAAACATGGCCTAGCGAAGCAATTAACGAAGCGGTGGAAATAGTGCTAGCGCTTAGCGGCATGCATCCCAAGTCAGCAGACGAGGCTGCTCCCTCGCCTGATACCGTTGAGCCGGTAGAGGAAAAGCCGCTGGCAAAATAGCGGCCCGCGAGCGGGCATTTGCACAGCGTCTGGCTCATGAGTTTCGGCGCCCAGACTGGCGCCGTATGCTCAGTGAAATGAGCGCCACCGAGTTCTCAGATTGGGCAAATTATTTTGCGCTAACTCCGTTTAGTGACCAGTTACTGGATGCGGAGTTTGCCACGATGAAAGAGATGCTTGTGACCGTGTTCGCGAGTGGGGGCGAAATACGCGCTGAAGATTTTAGCCTGCTTTCCCAGCCAGAACGTGAAGAGGTTAAAACGGATGATGAACTTATGCTGATCGGTGAAGGTGCCTACGGGGGAGTTCGATATGTCCCAACAAATTAGCGACTTAGTTATTAATCTCGATGTAGATACTGCCACGTTTAAAGAGCAAATGGCGCGTATTCGTGGGCAACTATCAGGCATGGGGAAAGATGCAGATGGTTCATCGGATCGAATGCGTAAGCTGGTGGAGAGTCAAACCAACGCAATCAAAGGGATGGGGGATACCAATGCTCGGGTAATGAGCGAGGTTAAATCTCAGCAGTCTTCTACGGCCGATACGCTCAAAAAGGATTGGGAAAAAGCATCTAAAGCGGTCGATGAAACTCACCGACGTGTCGCGGAGTTGAACCTAAAATTACAGGAGAGTCAGTCTCAGAGCTCGGCATTAGGTCGCGATCAGGATGCGCTGACGGCCTCATTTTTTCGACAAATTGATGGTACCAAGCAGCTGAGTAACGGGATGCAATCGCTTGGGCGCATTCAGGAACAGATCCGTGCCGCGCGGAAAAATGGCAACATTACCCAGCAAGACTATCTCACTCTTATATCGCATTCTTCCGCACGTATTAAAGAAACGGCACTGGCGGAGGCGGAGGCTGGTAAGCAAAAAGCGCGATTTCTACAGCAGCTAAAATCTCAGGTTGTCGCACAGAAACTTTCTGGTACTGAGCTTTTGCGTTTCAAAGCGGCTCAAGTCGGGGCTGGTGATGCGGCAGAACTGTATATCCGCAAATTAGAGACAGCTAAAACAGCAACCCGCAACCTTGGCATACAAAGTGCGGCAGCGCGTCGTGAACTGGGTGTTTTGGTGGGGGAACTGGCTCGAGGTAACTTTGGGGCCTTGCGAGGGTCGGGCATTACCTTGGCGAACCGTGCTGGATGGATAGAACAATTGATGAGCCTACGCGGATTAGGCTTAGCCGCCGTTGTGGGAGGGATTGCAACAGCGGTCTATGTGCTGGGAAAAGCATGGTACCAAGGTTCAGAAGAAGCCGTGGCCTTTAATCGGCAACTGATTCTAACGGGTAATTATGCGAGTAAAACATCGGCTGAACTACAGTCTATGGCGAAATCACTGTCGGGCGGCGGTATCACTCAGGGCGCCATGTCGAGTGCGTTAGCCTCAGTGGTGGGCAGCGGTAGTTTTTCTGGCAATGCCGTTACGATGATTGCAGATACTGCCGCTAAGATGCAGGCCAGCGTAGGCCAGTCCGTGGATGAGACAATCAGGCAGTTTAAACGCTTGCAGGATGATCCCGTGCAGTCGGTTTTGGAACTGGATAAAACGCTGCACTTTCTAACGGCAACCCAACTCGAGCAGATCACTACACTGGCAGAGCAGGGACGTACAACGGATGCTGCTCGGATAGCGATGGACACCTACGCTAATGCTATGCGTGCTCGAAGTGCCGATATTAAAAATAATCTCGGAGACTTGGAGAACGCGTGGAAATGGTTAGGCAATGCTGCATCCGGCGCGTGGGATCAGATGCTGAATGTCGGGCGTGAGAGCACACTAAAAGACAAGGTAGAGTCTACCCGCCAACAGCTCGAGCGAGCTCAAAAGGATCTAGATAGTCTGCAACGTGGGGGGGCGGCGGACTCCACGGGATATGGCTATGGGCGTAAAAATGACTCTCTGATCTCGCAGCAAGAGACTCAGCGGGTCAGTAGCCAAAAGGCGCTGGTTACCCGCCTGCAAAAAGAACTGGGTGAACTGAGTGAGAAATCCTATCAGGATTCAGTGACTGCAGCGCGAGCAGCCGCTGAGCAAAAAGAGCAGGAGCGACAAAAGCGCCAATTTCAAAGTGACCAGGATCTCAAGCGGCAGTATGAAACCTCGGAGGAAAAACATCAGCGTGAGATTTTGCGGATCAAGAATTCCTACGCATCACAGTCTGCAAAAGATGAGGCGGTTAAGCGTGAAAATGCGCGCTTTGCCAAAGAGCAGGCGAGCAAAGTGCGTAAAGGACCCCAGTATAAAGCGCCGGTGGGTGATAAGGCAGAGGAATCAAGCCAAGCTGATTTACAAGCGCTGCAGGCGCAGCTGGTGGTTCTGCAACAACACAAGGCGGTGACAGATGTTATCAGCCAGCAGCGCAAAGACTTATGGAAATCGCAGGCGCAATTCGCGGTATTAGAGGCCGCTGCGACTAAGCGCCAACTCACCACGCAGGAACAATCGTTATTAGCCAGCAAGTCGAGTGTATTGGCATATAAAGCCCGCGTTGCCGCGGTAGGTGACGAGGTTGTTTTACAGGAGCGATTAAATCGCCTCAATGATCAGGCCGATAAGTATCTTCTTCAGCAGCAAACTAAGCGGGACGCATTGCTGGCTAGCCAAACAAAGTCCAGCCGAGAGGTGCAGCGAGGACTCGAGCGCTCTCAACTGCTTTCAGGTCAGAAAGATAATCCTCGTCTCAATGAAATGCTAGATGCTCAGCGAAAAACGTGGGAGCAAGAGGACCAGTTGCGATCGAATTGGCAGGCCGGAGGGCAAAAAGCGTGGGCGGATTATGCAGATGCAGCAACAGATGCTTATAGCGTGATGAAAGATGCCGGAGGGCAAGCACTGACCGGTTTAAGTTCTCAACTCACCACCTTTTTGACGACGGGTAAAGCAGACTTCAAATCCTTTACCAGTTCCATTCTCAGTATGTTGACTGAAATTCTCGTAAAAATGGCTCTAGTAAATGGCGTTAAATCCTTGGCTGGTGCGATGGGATGGGGCGGCATTGAGGCCAATGCAAAAGGCGGGGTGTATTCCTCCGCAAGTTTGAGCGCATACAGTGGTTCGGTTGTCGATAAGCCGACGTTTTTTGCATTCGCTAAAGGGGGCGGTGTCATGGGAGAAGCTGGCCCTGAGGCTATTTTACCTTTACGCCGTGGCGCCAATGGAAAACTAGGTGTGGTTGCGGGAAGTGGCGGCGGCGGAAGCCCCGTTTTCCATAATACCGTTATTTTACAAAATGACGGATCAGCCACATCTAAGTCATCTGGTGGCAATGAAGCTGTGAGCAAAACCATGATGAAAATGCTCGATCAGTTTTGTCAGGACAATATTAGTAAATCCCTTCGTCCGGGAGGACAGCTTTTTAACGCGATGAAAGGTCGTTAATCAGCGTATTCATTGAGGAACGCTCATGGCAATTGAAACTTTTATGTGGCCTACACAGGTCGCAGGACAGCCCACGACGGAGTACGCCAGAACAATACGCGAGGTGCAATTTGGTGATGGATATAAGCAGGTATCTGAAAGTGGCATTAACTCAGAGCGGATAAAGTTTTCTTATTCTTTTCGTGGCTCTCTGAGCGTGGCCATTGCGATCCGTGATTTTTGTCGTCGTCACTGTACTAAGGCATTTATTTGGACGCCTCCGCATGGTGATAAAGGGTTGTACATTATCAGCGCAGATTCAATCCGATTAATTCCTAACGGCAAAACGCAAGCAACAGTCTCGGCGACTTTTGAGCAAACCTTTTCAGCTGTGGAGGTCTAATGTCACTAAATAGTGATTATCAAAAATTAGAGCCGGGAAACGAGATTCGACTATTTGAGGTTGACGGTACGGTATTTGGCGTGGGAGAGGTATTGCGTTTTCATGCCTACAACCTCCCTCATACGCCTGATGAAATTACCGCGGCTGGCAAAGATGAATCCAAGCTACCTGCAAAGTCGATCTGGTGGCAGGGTAATGAATATAGTGCGTGGCCATGCATGATTGAAGGGATTGAAACATCGACTAGTGGAAGCTCAGCGCAGCCTACGTTGACTATTGCGAACCTTGACGGATCTATAACTGCGCTTTGTCTACATTACGACGACATGCTGCAGGCTAAAGTAATTATTCACGACACGCTAGCCCAATACCTTGATGCTCGTAATTTTTCCGGCAGTCACCCGACTGCTGACCCGCTTCAAGAGAAATTGCAGGTTTACTACATTGATAGCAAGAGCGCTGAAACGAAGGTTCAGGTTGAATTTACGCTAAGTAGCCCGATGGATTTGCAGGGGGTAATGATCCCGACCCGCCAACTCCATTCGCTCTGTACATGGTGTATTCGAGGCCATTATCGCTCTGGTAATGGCTGTGATTACGCGGGAACTCGGTATTTTGATATTCACAATAATCCTGTTGATGATCCCTCTTTGGATGTTTGTAACGGTACGCTACGGGCATGCAAATTGAGGTATGGAGAAAATGAAGAGCTATCACATGGTGGTTTTGTAGGAACCTCGCTGATCAGGAGCTAACATGCGGCAGAAAACAATCGACGCAATCATGCAACATGCTGCAGCAGAATACCCGAAAGAGTGTTGTGGTCTGGTGGCACAAAAAAGCCGAGTTGAGAAATACATACCCTGCAGGAACATGGCGATCGAGGCCACAGAGCATTTTCATCTTAATACCGAGGATTACGCAGCCGCAGAAGATTGGGGGGTAGTTATCGCCGTCGTACATAGTCATCCTGATGCAACTCCCCAGCCTAGCGAGCTGGATAAGGCGCAGTGTGATGCGACCGCGCTTCCGTGGCATATTGTGAGTTGGCCAGAGGGAGATTTACGGACAATACAACCTCGCGGGGAGCTTCCCCTTATTGAACGACCATTTGTGTTGGGGCATACGGATTGTTGGGGGTTGGTCATGAGCTATTTTCGCCAGCAGCACAGTATTGAACTAACCGATTACCGCGTTGATTATCCGTGGTGGGAAGATAATCACAGCGATAATTTTTATCACGACTGCTGGTATGAGTGTGGTTTTCGTGAGTTTAGCGGCCCCCCTCAGCCGGGCGACATGGTGATCATGCAGATACGGTCGAAGAAGTGGAACCATGCAGGCATTTTGCTCGAAGGGAATATGTTACTGCATCATCTCTACGGGCATTTAAGTCAGCGAGTACCTTACGGTGGATACTGGATGGAAAGAACAATGAAGATAGTGCGTCATATTAGTTTGATGTGAGGCAATATTTACTCACTATTTTTTTATATATAGCCCATTTAACATGACGGCCGTTTTATTGTTTGTTAACATTTTTCCGCTTAAAACTTACTAATAAATGGAACAACAATGAATAAATTTTCTGTGGCAATGATGACCGTGGCTGTCATTTTATTATCTGGATGTGCTACTAAAAAAGATATGATTCCAATGGGTGGAAGTAAGGCTGATGGCACTGTGCGTATGGGATATACAGTTGGATCTTTTGAAAATCCGATTATTGATGCTAATCAAGCAAAGAATCTCGCAGCGCAAAAATGTAAAACATGGGGATATGATGGTGCCGAAGCATTCGGTGGGCAGGTAAGTCAATGTGCGCAGATGGGGGCATATGGATGTAATCTTGCAAATGTTTCTGTTGAGTATCAATGCACTGGCGGGCAAGCAGCAAAAAATTGAAATTAAGACCCGCTACGGCGGGTTTTTATTGTCAGCTTTAAACCACCTCCTCGGGAGGTGGTGATTGTCCCTGTGAGGCTATAGCCTGAAGGAAGCCCATGCCAGAAAATTCCAGCTTACTCACCACAAGTAAGAAGGAAATCACTGACATGAGCAGTTATAGAAGTTCAGCACATGTATTCTGGCGTTGCAAATATCACTTGGTGTGGACGCCAAAGTATCGCTACAAGGTTTTAGCAGGGGCGGTAGGTAAAGAGCTTTATCGCTCAGTTTATATACTTTGCAATATGAAAGATTGTGAGGTACTTGAACTGAATGTTCAGCCAGACCATGTTCATCTTGTCGTGATGATCCCACCGAAACTCTCGATCTCAACGCTGATGGGCGTCCTGAAAGGGCGCACAGCTATTCGTCTCTACAACAAGTTTCCGCATATACGAAAGAAGCTGTGGGGTAATCATTTTTGGGCGAGGGGATATTTTGCCGACACAGTTGGAGTGAACGAAGAAATTATCAGGCGCTACGTGAGGCATCAGGATAAGAAAGACCAAGAATACGAACAGCAAATGGCGTTATTACAGGATTAAAACGAACAAGGCCCCCTTTTAGGGGGCCCCATTTAAAGCCACCTCTTCAAGAGGTGGATTTTTACTGTCAGCTTTAAACCACCTCCTCGGGAGGTGGTGATTGTCCCTGTGAGGCTATAGCCTGAAGGAAGCCCATGCCAGAAAATTCCAGCTTACTCACCACAAGTAAGAAGGAAATCACTGACATGAGCAGTTATAGAAGTTCAGCACATGTATTCTGGCGTTGCAAATATCACTTGGTGTGGACGCCAAAGTATCGCTACAAGGTTTTAGCAGGGGCGGTAGGTAAAGAGCTTTATCGCTCAGTTTATATACTTTGCAATATGAAAGATTGTGAGGTACTTGAACTGAATGTTCAGCCAGACCATGTTCATCTTGTCGTGATGATCCCACCGAAACTCTCGATCTCAACGCTGATGGGCGTCCTGAAAGGGCGCACAGCTATTCGTCTCTACAACAAGTTTCCGCATATACGAAAGAAGCTGTGGGGTAATCATTTTTGGGCGAGGGGATATTTTGCCGACACAGTTGGAGTGAACGAAGAAATTATCAGGCGCTACGTGAGGCATCAGGATAAGAAAGACCAAGAATACGAACAGCAAATGGCGTTATTACAGGATTAAAACGAACAAGGCCCCCTTTTAGGGGGCCCCATTTAAAGCCACCTCTTCAAGAGGTGGATTTTTACTGATAGATACATATTTAATGCAATTGATATAATTAGAGTTGTTGGTAATTTTTGGTAAAAAAATAATATAGATATATTATGATTCACCATAACCCTTAGTTATTTTTATAGGATAAGGATATGATGAAATTATTCGTTGCATTGGGTATGGTAGCCCTTGTTGGCTGCTCTAGTGCATCTCTTACTGAAAAAAAACCAATATTTCAAGCTCATACAACTAAAACTCCAGATGAAGTAAATCGCTGTCTCGCCCCTAAAATGTTGGAGTGGACTCCTGCAACTACCTCTATGCAAACGGAACAGGGGTGGCTGATTTCATCATCAGCTGATTTTGTGGGGACCTTTATGGTCACTAAAATAAATAAAAGCGGAGATGGTGGAAGTGACATAGTAATTTATGCGGTCTCTAAAGGCTCATCTGATCCATTTGGGAGTCGAGCTAGAATGTGTATTTAACGTTTACGCACATGAATAACGATGATCATAAGCCCACTTTTGTGGGTTTTTTTATTGGTGGAAACATGAAAGAGATAATGACCCGAATAGAACTAGGTGGTGTATTAGGAAAAACGTTTGGCAAAGTGCATAGGAGATTAATCAGTTCGGATGGTGAGGCCATTATTGCATTATGTAAGACGATATCTGGATTTGAGTCCTTTATGATTAGCAGTAAGAGCAGAGGACTTACTTATGCTGTGTTTCGGGGAAAGAAAAATATCGGTAAAGATGACCTAAGCTATCCAGTTTCAGGGGAAATAATAAGAATTATTCCTGTAATTATTGGCAGTAAAAAGGGGGGGGTGCTCCAGACTATTCTAGGTGCTGTTTTAGTAGCGGCAGGCGTAGTGTACGGATACTTTTCAGGAGATTGGGCTAATGCTGCCTATGCAATACAGGCTGGTGGCGCAATGATGTTAGGTGGTGTTGTCCAGATGCTATCTCCCCAAGCGGCAGGACTTGCTAGTAAACAAGATCCCGATAATAAAGCATCGTATGCTTTCGGCGGTGTAACTAATACTACCGCTCAAGGCTACCCAGTCCCATTACTTTACGGTAAGCGCCGAATTGGTGGCGCAATAATCTCAGCAAGCATTACTGTAGAAGATCAACAATAACACTCCCTCCTATTTAACTAATCTACTGAGTCGCTTTTGCGGCTTTTTTTGTGAGTTTAATATGGCAAAAATACGCATAAAAGGTGGGAAAGGTGGCAGCTCATCTTCACGGACACCGACTGAACAGCCCGATGATCTTCAATCTGTAGCGAAAGCTAAGATTTTGATTGCGCTCGCTGAGGGGGAAATTGCTGGTGGTTTAACAGGGAAAAACATTTTTCTTGATGGTACCCCACTAGAAAACTCTGATGGCTCATCTAATTTTTCCGGTGTGGCATGGGAATTCCGAGAGGGTACGCAGGCTCAGCGTTATATTCAGGGAATCCCCAGCGCCGAAAATGAAATTAGCGTGGGTATGGAAATTTCAAGTGACACGGCATGGACGCATACTTTTACCAATCCTCAATTGTCTGGTGCACGCGTTAGACTCAAGTGGCCATCGCTTTTTAAACAGCAAGACAATGGCGACTTAGTAGGATACTCAATCAAGTATGCGATTGATTTGCAGACCGACGGTGGAACGTGGAAAACCATTATTGATACATCGGTGATCGGTAAAACAACCTCGGGTTATGAGCGTAGTCACCGGATCAATTTTCCTCAGTTAGGTAACACATGGACTGTTCGTTTACGTAAAATCACTGGAGATGCCAACAGCGCAAAGATTGGCGATACGATGACGCTACAAAGTTATACGGAGGTCATCGATGCAAAGTTGCGGTACCCGAACACCGCGCTACTTTATATTGAATTTGATTCAAGCCAGTTCAACGGTTCTATCCCGCAAATATCATGTGAACCGCGAGGCCGTATTATTCGCGTTCCAGATAATTACGATCCCGAAAGCCGCACTTACACAGGGATATGGCAGGGGCAGTTCAAATGGGCATGGACGGATAATCCAGCATGGATTTTCTATGATGTTGTCATCAATGATCGCTTTGGCTTAGGGGATAGGCTGACTGCAGAGAATATTAGTAAATGGACGCTTTATGAGGTCGCGCAGTATTGCGATCAAATGGTGCCAGATGGACGGGGAGGTGATGGCACTGAGCCGCGTCATATCTGCAACGTGTACGTACAAGATCGCAATGATGCATACACCGTATTGAGAGATTTTGCCGCGATATTCCGTGGCATGACATATTGGGGGGGCAATCAGATTGTTGCACTGGCTGATATGCCGCGTGATGTAGACTATGTTTATACCAATGCTAGCGCTGTCGATGGGCTTTTTACTTACGCAAGTAGTACTAGTAAGACTCGTTATACCTCATCCCTAGTTTCATATTCTGACCCTGCGAATGCCTACGCAGATGCTGTTGAGCCAGTTTTTGATCAAACACTTGTCGCTCGATACAAGGTTTACAACCCCTTAGAAGTGACGGCTATCGGGTGTACGCGGCAATCTGAGGCACAACGTAAAGGTCGCTGGGGAATATTGACCAACAATAAAGATCGTATCGTTACGTTTGGTGTGGGGCTTGACGGAAATATTCCGCAGCCGGGTTATGTTATTGCTGTTGCTGATGAGTTTTTATCAGGCCGTGTCGCAGGTGGGCGCATCAGTTCTGTTAATGGACGCGTCATTGAACTAGATCGCAAGCCTGATGCCATTGCAGGTGATCGCCTTATGCTTAACCTGCCGTCCGGTGCTGCGCAAAGTCGAACAATTCAGGCGATTAACGGCAATTTTGTAACGGTAACCGTAGCATATTCAGAAGTACCTGAGGCCGAAAGTGTATGGGTTGTAGAGTCTGAAAAACTGTACGCACAGCAATACCGTGTGGTCGGCGTAGCGGATAATAATGACGGCACATTTACCATTTGCGCGGCACAGCATGATCCTGATAAATATGCGCGTATCGATACGGGCGCAATTATAGATGATCGCCCGGTTAGTGTGATCCCTCCGGGCAACCAGATTGCACCAGATAACATCATTATTGATTCATACTCTACAGTTAATCAGGGAATTAGCGTTGAAACTTTACGAGCATATTGGGATGCGGTTGCAAACGCTATTTCATACGAGGCCCAATGGCGGCGCGATGAGGGGAACTGGATTAATATCCCGCGTAGCTCAACAACGTCTTTTGAAATTCCGAGTATTTATTCTGGCCGTTATCTTGTGCGAGTCAGAGCCATTAATGCGGCGGAAATCTCAAGTGGGTGGGCATACTCACAAGAAACAACACTCATAGGAAAAGTTGGAAAGCCGCCGCAGCCGGTTAGTTTCAAAACTGATCCGCTAGTTTTTGGCATACAGCTTTCGTGGAATTTCCCTGAAGGAGCGGAAGATACCCTTAAAACTGAGATTCAGTACAACGATAAAAACGCTGAAGACGGAGCCATGCTTCTATCTGATATTCCGTATCCTCAGCGCAGCTATCAGCAGATGGGCCTGAAAGCAGGACAGTCTTTCTTCTATCGCGCTCGATTGGTTGATAAGACGGGGAATCAGGGTGACTGGATTGAGTGGGTATTAGGGGAGTCCAGCACGGATGTTGATTGGATTGCTGATGAAGTTAAAAAGGGGATTGAGGAGTCTGAGGTATTTAAAGAATTAAATGAAAATGTAGTTGATGCAAATAAAAAGCTTGAGGAGATAGCTGGAGATTCAATATCAAACTCGACGGCATCAATTATAAACTCTTTAACTATTGATGCAGACTCTAAGCGCTGGCGTAAAGAAAACGGAGATCGAAAAGCAGAGATTACAGTGACGAGAGAGGCTATCGCTACTGAAACAGAAGCCCGTGCAACGCAGGTGATAGAACTTAAAACTGAAACAGAAAAGACAAACGCGAGTTTAGCTAAGCTCTCCCAAACTGTTTCTGATAATGAGAGTTCAACAGCTACAGATATCACCAATTTAAATGCTAAGACGGATAAAACTGATGCATCCCTGAGTTCATTAAGCCAAACCGTTGCGGATGGCGACAAAGCATTATCCCAACAAATCACCCAGCTAAATTCTAAAACTGATACCACTAATAGCAATATCACTGCCTTAGAAAAAACCGTTGCGGATAGTGATAAAGCCTTATCGGAAAAAATAACCGGCTTAACATCGACGGTCGGAGAAAACACGGCTGCTATTCAAGTTCGCGGCCAAACTATCTTTAACAAAGATGGAACGGGTAGTTCCGTTTACAGCATGGGTGCCGGTATCACGTATAAAGGGAAGTATTATGCAGCCGGTTTGTCTGTCGGGGCTGAGGTTAACGCCGCTGGAGCAGTGAGCACACGTATTTTAGCCAGTGCTGATCAATTCGCTGTGTTAAATCCGGCTACTAACGGCTATACGTTGCCGTTTTTTGTTCAAGGTTCGCAAACCTTCATTGTTTCCGCGCTCATCCAAGATGCATCTATTACTAACGCCAAAATCGGTAGCTATATTCAGTCAAACAATTATGTTGCGGGCAAGGCTGGCTGGCGCATCGATAAGAATGGCGTGTTAGAAATGAACTCGGCGTTACCGGGCGGTGGTCGCTCCGTGTTTGATTCTAATGGTATTGGTGTATATGACCCAAATGGCGTTAGACGTTTTGCAGCGGGGTATAAACCTTAATGGGAAGTTATGGTGTTTTTGTTTACAACGAAAAAGGGATTGAAACGAGCGCCATCGATGGGCGCTCTTTTTTTCTCGATAGCATTATGATCACTAGTGCAAATAGAAATGGGAGCAAAAGCTATCCAAGCGTAGATTTGAATGTATATAGCTTAACTTATGCCGTGTCAGGCTCCGGTGGTGCGATAGGCGCATATATTCATCCCAAAATAAGCGGAAATACAATTTCATGGACAAGCATTGCTTCCGATGCTTCTTCATCGGGGTATATCTTTATTTGCTTGGTGGAAAAATAGTTTATGCCATTTTACGTTGAACTGAAAAATGATAAGGGTAGGACAATATACGATACAACTCTGCGCAATTTTTCGCTGATTTCTCGCCAACGTGTCATTGTGCCTCCGGCAGGGCAAAGCCCGTTAATCATTAACATTCCAAATCCCCAAACTACGATCCCTTTTGTTCGAATAGAGGGCGGATATGAAGCGAATGTGGCTTTGCTAGCCTCTGTTTCTGGCTCTCAGGTAGGGCTCATACTTGCGCCGCCGCCGTCAGGTGCTGCTGTCAGTAAACCCGCGATTGTATACCTGATGGGGGTTGGGACTACCGGCATTGCGCCAGAGTATGGGGCAGTCATTAGAAATGAGGCTGGCGCCGTTGAGTGGTCATCGCTGGATAACCCTCTATTTATTCGAACCGTCGCCATTACAGATGCCCATGCAACGCCAAATACTAGTATTGTGGCAGGCCGTTCGATAGCCGTTTGCCCATCAATCACCGGAACGATAAAGCGTAACGGTGGTAATGCGTTTAGCGTGATTACCGGTTTTTCTGATGGCTTGCGTGCGCAGGCTTTTGGAAACTTCGGTGGCTCCGGTGCGTGGTCTTGGGATACATCGCTTACACCCCGGCTCGATTATCAGGTTTATATCGAAACAGCTTACATGGATTAAATCTTAATAACCCGCCTAGTGCGGGTTTTTTATTGTCAGCTTTAAACCACCTCCTCGGGAGGTGGTGATTGTCCCTGTGAGGCTATAGCCTGAAGGAAGCCCATGCCAGAAAATTCCAGCTTACTCACCACAAGTAAGAAGGAAATCACTGACATGAGCAGTTATAGAAGTTCAGCACATGTATTCTGGCGTTGCAAATATCACTTGGTGTGGACGCCAAAGTATCGCTACAAGGTTTTAGCAGGGGCGGTAGGTAAAGAGCTTTATCGCTCAGTTTATATACTTTGCAATATGAAAGATTGTGAGGTACTTGAACTGAATGTTCAGCCAGACCATGTTCATCTTGTCGTGATGATCCCACCGAAACTCTCGATCTCAACGCTGATGGGCGTCCTGAAAGGGCGCACAGCTATTCGTCTCTACAACAAGTTTCCGCATATACGAAAGAAGCTGTGGGGTAATCATTTTTGGGCGAGGGGATATTTTGCCGACACAGTTGGAGTGAACGAAGAAATTATCAGGCGCTACGTGAGGCATCAGGATAAGAAAGACCAAGAATACGAACAGCAAATGGCGTTATTACAGGATTAAAACGAACAAGGCCCCCTTTTAGGGGGCCCCATTTAAAGCCACCTCTTCAAGAGGTGGATTTTTACTGGAGCAAATATTATGTCTTTATACGCGACAGGCACGATCACGGGCGCATTGAATGCAACCACTATTACCGGCACCGGCACAAAATGGAGCGATGCGAAGATCGGCATTACGAATGGCTCCGTGCTGTTTGTATCGTCTAATGCAGGGGTTGATGGCGTCTATCAGGTTAAGCGTGTCATTAGCGATACGTCGATAGAGCTGGTCCAGCCAATCTATAAAGCGTTTACTAATTCCAAGTATTCGATCCTGGTGGCAGAGTCGGCAAGTACAGCGGCATGGTCTAATCAACTCGCGGCGACGCTTGGATACTATCAAGCGCAAATGGACGGCTGGCAGCAAATTATGACCGGAACGGGCGATATTGCACTTACTGCGCCGGATGGCACTAAAGTAACGATCAAAAGTTTTACTAAGCTATCAAATGATTTAGATAAAAAAGCCAATGCAGGTGATAACAGCGATATTACAAGCATCTCCGGGCTAAAAACTGCACTCAGCATTGAGCAGGGAGGGACTGGCGAGAAAACTCCAGGTATGAAGTTGTTAGGTGGCCTAGGGCTGAAAAGTAATTCAAGGTTTCTAACGACGACTGGTTCATATATCCCCGGCGAGTTCGTTCCTCAAGCGGTTTATGACAGTCGCTCTATCGTCGGGTACGCAAATATACATAACTGGCCGTTGGGCATCAGCGCAGGTGTTCAGAGTGGGGCGAACGGCACCGATCAGTCGGGAGTCATTTCTCTATTAACAGTGAGAGGGTGGCCTGATGACTCGGGTATATCCGCATCATGTCAGTGGTTCATGGGAGCTACAAAAGCAGGTTATAGATATCCAGGATACAATTCGGTTGATGCGGCATGGTACTTGAGAACTGAGTATTTATGGTGCACTAGGACAACAACAGTTGATTCAAATGGGTTCATTAAAAAAGCATCGCCTGTTATTAAAATCTTCAGTGATGGGAAGTTTGAAACAAATAATGAATCAGAAGGTGCGCAGGTGACCCGCGAGGGTGTTGGTGTTTATCGCATAAGCAATATTCTCGGCCCGCACTCAGATAAAGCATGGGGCGGTATCGATGGTGGTTTTGAAATCCCAAAAGACCGCAATGGCCAGCGCTTAATTTGGTTGGATTATGAGGTTGAAGCCGACGGTTCTATTATTGTTAAAACCTATCACCGTACATACCCGGATGCGCCTGAATTTGCCAGAAACATCAAGGATGGATATGAGGAAAGCGATCCTATTGATATACCGTCTGACCAATTCCTTTCCGTTCGTGTAGAAATGCCACAGGACTCGATCTGGAATCTGGCACAAAAAGCAGCGCAAGAAGAAATGGCACGAGAAGAAATT
This sequence comes from Hafnia alvei, assembly GCF_034424155.1. Lineage (NCBI taxonomy): Bacteria > Pseudomonadati > Pseudomonadota > Gammaproteobacteria > Enterobacterales > Hafniaceae > Hafnia > Hafnia alvei. The sequence goes on from NZ_CP139992.1 coordinate 1,207,770, forward strand.
GCAGAAGAGTAATTAGGTTTGCGCCGGAGCGTATGCAAGACTCCGGCGCAGTGACAATACCAGAGTGACTCTATTGTGGTGACTGTTTATTATTTTGATGATATAGGTTCTAACGCTATAATAAGCAAAGGTTTGCCTGCTGGTTTCAAAACTAGCTTGGTGGATTTATGCTGATTCGATGTATAAAGGAGGTGGGAGTGCCTGCAGAGATTAAAGTATACCTTGAGGATGCTAATCAAGCCTATAGCTCCGGTGTGTGGTGCCTATTAGAGGAAATCTTCACTGAAAATATGGGGATGCTTCTGAAACGGATTGATGGAGTTTCAGCAACAGTTGCATTACGTGATGCAGATATCTATGTAACACCATTCAGTGCAGGAATAGACCGAATTTGCGCTTATATGTTTAGTCATCATAAAAAAAATTTCCTTCTTATTGGTATTAGTATAGGACAAAATTTGCCGATTATTGAGAACCTATGCCCATGTTTACAAAGCGTTTTTATCCGAAGAGTTGACTCTGTTGAGCAAGTTCGTCATAAGGTGTCTCAAGCTTGGACTATATCAAACGAAAAAAAAGAAGAAAAATGCCGTTCATGCTGTCGCTTATTATTAACTGCAGGTGAAAAACGTGTAATCCATTATTTATATAGGGGGTTTAGTGTGTCTCAAGTTGGTAATATTCTAGGGATAGGAATGAAAATGGCAAGTCAAAGAAAACGGGAAGTTATGAGGAAGTATAATTTGCACTCTGACGTAGAACTGTGGAATTTTCTTAACAAATGGCGAGAATATTTAATTCCTTCTGAATAATGCTCCCACCACTCTAGCGAGCTTATGTTGAGTAAGTTCGAAGGAAATCCGAAGTATTAGAAAAATCAGAGTGTATATAACAGACCGGCGCAGTGACAATACCAGTGGATCGCTAATGCGTTTAAGTGATTCAGATGGATATTGTCAGGCGCGGATTGTACGGATTAAATCTAAGATAGCAATGCGGATGATTCTTTGAGTTATGAACTGGGTAATAAAAACCCCGCTCGCTGGCGGGGATAGGTCAATTCATGGGGAGGGAGATTCCTTTAATCCCAGATTGTACAAGCAGTGTATCGGCAAAGAATTTGAAGTAAGTTTTCATGAATGATGAGAAATACCAAGTGTTATCAATAAGAAAATCTGCATCTATTTTTTCATCTTTTGGATATGTGTAAACCATTTTGATATCCATTTTCAACGAAAACACTTTGGCAGAACTCTCAGAATCATAGCTATATCCGTAGGGGCTAGCGTTAACAACAATCACCGATAATTCCGGATTGGAAAGCAGATGACCTCCAGCTTCAAAATTTAGGTTACCATATTCAAAAGTAACATCTCCGCCATAAGAATCTCCTATGCGCATAATTGAGCTGTTAATTACTGATGCTTCAATAAGTTGTAATTCACTTAGTAACATTTTGTTTGGTATTCCGCATTACTGGCTTTAATAGTAATCTTGATGGTCTGTACAGGATTTGTTCTGACATCACTCATGTTCCATGCAAGCTGTTTTAATTCAGGGGCAACAACATGTGAAACATCAACCCCCTCTCTTAGTATGACAACTTTCGCAATTGCTCCTAATGCATATGCCATATCAGAAAGAGTTTTGAGAGTCATATTTCTAGAGCCGTCAAGCAACTGGCACACATGGGCTTTAGATTTCCCCATCTTTTTAGCAAGTTCTGACTGTGAAATGTTCGCATCCTGCATTGCCAAAAGAAGATCCTCGGTTGTGTTGAAAATCAGGCGTTCACACGCCATCTCTCGCTCTCCAACCTCAGGAAAAACAAAATCTTCATCATTAAACATATTGTTAGCAATCATCACAGCCCCGCTCGATTCTTTCCCAGTTATTTCTTACCTTTTGAACGTCTGCATCATCAAGTCGATCAAAGTCTTTGTATATATAATGACTCATGAAGAATGTCATATCATGTCTGTCAGATTCCCAGTAATAACCTCTAATTGGGATCTTTTTTATAGCCCAGAAATTTTTTGCTGGCTTACCATTCAGTGATGGCAACACCCCTTCCTTGCGAGCACTTAAATCAGGTGTTCTCTTTCCAGAAACTAGTCGTTCAAGCTGCAGAGTGAGAGATATCAGCATACTTTTCTGCTTCTTTGCAGGAGTTACACTTTTTAGGGACTCACTGAGGGACTTCAATGCTCCCTTGCAATGCACTATGCGATGACACTCACCCTGTATAGAGCCTTTCAATTTATCACCACCTAAGAGTTAATATATATATTAACTTGCAGAATACAAGCCAGTTTGGCAGAAAATGCTGATTCATCGCTGATTACAATGCCTAGCGAGTTCAAACTTAGTTACCCCCCCCTAGAACGTATCCTCAGGCCTCCGGGATAAACCAGTCTAAGGTTGGCCTCAATCAGCGGCAAATCTTTTTCGATTTACTAATCGTCCCATCGTTACAAACGAACTGCCCGTCAGTTGTACAATGAGATATGCCACCTTTAGAGCCAGAGCAAGGCTTACGCCCACGGCTCGCGTCAGCTTGAAGTGATAGAGTCAGACCGATAATTAACACTGCTAATACTTTGAACATATATAATTCCATTTAATCGCCATATAACTACTTTGAGTTATTAGGATAACTTAAGCATTATGTAGTTCAGATATGTTAATTCTTCCAGCGCTGGACAACCGATCAGCAATCAGTCGTCATAAAAGAAACACGAGTTCGGATGCTCGATCCCTGCATCAACATAATCAATCGCTCTCTTGAGCGCCTTCATCAGCTCCTCAGCTTTATCCCGCCTCATCACTATCTTCTGGTCTGGGAACTCAACAGTAGTCCATCCAGCTACTCCAGAGGCCATATCTTTGATCCAGTCACCACATCAAACTTAAACTTAACCTACCTTCGTCGGTTATTAACCGACCCCCAAGTCGGGTAAATTGCGGAAAATTTATCTATAATTATCAGTGTATTAGATTAAATAACCGACTTAACCAACCTAACCGACCACTTTCTGCTTATATAGAGAGAATTTTGAGATTGTGAAAAGTAGAAAAATTTGGCTATGTTTTGTCCGGCTATGTAACCAATCTACTGGTCGCAATTTATAAGATATGTAGGGGAGAAAAAGTATATGGGGGTATTATTGGGGGTGTTGTGAATTATCGAATGAAAAAAGCTACATAAAATACAGTTTATTAGTGGTTAATATCGAATCCTGTAGGGGTACCATTAAAATCAATAAGTTATAAGTAATCCTCGCATTTAATTCTCAATCACTAGTCAAACTGTAAGCTAAGTTACAAAATTCCTATCGTCGTTTTTAGTCCTTTCATTTATCCATTCTGCATGGTGTGGCGGTGGGTGTCCCAAATGAGTGGTTTGCTCTAACGTTCACCTAAAAGCCCTAGCAAGTTTTTTCAAACCTGCGTAAGGCCAATGGGTTACTCGAATTCAGTTTAGGCCGCATCAGACTCTTTTCTCAATATGCTACTGATAAGCACGTGGCACGGCCTCGGTGTGCAGAAAATAGCTTAAGCAGGTAGCGGAGCGTTTTCGTTGCCAACAACCGATATATTTTCTTGTACTGGATGTTCAGTCGCCGTCAGATCTGCATGACCAAGCGTGTTGGGTAATGCCGCGGTGAGCGCAGCTAATGAACCACCCGAAAGGCCGACTTCTTTGAGCAAGGAGTCTACAATCGGCGCATGTGTACGGTAGGATAACGCGGCCGTCATGGCTTGTTCCGCGAGATTGCCGCTGCCGCCATTGCTGTTTGGTTCTGACGAACTACCGGCTGTAGCTGGACCATTACGGTTTAAACCGTCAACCTGGATTATTTTGATTCCGTCGATAGATTTCATTGGCTCAACGGATTTTTCAATGATGCTAGGCAAGGACTGTAATAGCGCCAGTTTGAATTTTAAGCTGGTCTGATTATCAGACAGTATATTAACCGCATCATTTAACGCCCTCTGAGCTTCAGCTTCAGCAAGTCCTTTTTTCAATGTTGCTTCAGCAAGTTTAATGATGGCGGATGCTTGCAGCTCTGCCGCTTCCTTCTCGGCTTGAGCTTTTAGCGTTAGCTGTACGGCTTCAGTTTCTGCTGATTGTTTAGCAACGATTAGCGCAACCTGCTTGGCACGATCTGCCTCGGCCGTTTCTCTAGTTGTCACCACATGCTCTTCGGCTCGTACTGCCTCGGCTAATGCATCGTTTGCTCTTGCCTGAGCTTGAGATTGCTGTTCTGATTTACTGGCAATAGCAATATCTTTGTCCTGTGCAGCAATTTCGGTAACTTGTTGTTGTTCAATTTCTTTTATTCTAATTTCACGTTCAGCTTCAACTTTGCGAGTGCGTACAGCCTGTTCTCGTGCGATTTCTGCTTCCTGAATCTGGCGTTCGGTACTAATACGGCTCTGCTCCGCTTCTCGACGACGTTCAGCCTCGAATACGGCAATATTAGCGCTTTGCTCAGCGCTACGGGTTTTAACCTGCTGCTCTTGGTCAAAGGTCATGAATGATTCTTGCTGCTCAATTTCTAGCTTACGTGACATGGCATCGCGGTTCTTTTCACGTACGGCAACTTCTATATCTTGTTCAACTTCATTACGTTCGCGGCGGCGGCGTTCGGTTTCCTGAGTGAGCTTGGTTAGTCCCTCAGCATCAAACGCATTGTTAGGATCGAAGAACTCCTTTGAGGTTTGGTTAAAGTTGGTTAATGACACGCTTTCCAGCTCAAGGCCGTTCTTAGTTAAATCTTCAGCGACCGTATTTTGCACACCTTGAACGAAGTGTTCACGGGTGTCTTGGAGGTCATGCATGGTCATTTGTGATGCCGTTGCACGCAGCGCATCTACAAATTTGTCTTCAATAAGGATGCGCAGATCTTCCGGTGACAGCGTTCTTTGTCCTAACGTCTGTGCCGCGGTTGCGATGCCTTCAATGGTTGGTTTTACACGTACAAAGAATGCGACGACCACATCGACTCGCATACGATCTTTGGTGATCAGGCTGTCTTTCATAGAGCGACTGACTTCCAGCTTGAGGGTATTCATATTGATGTGAATAAGCTCATGAAATATAGGGAGTACGATCGCTCCTCCGCTCATGACAACTTTCAGCCCCCCTAAACCGGTTCTAACAAAAGATTGCTCTGCTGAAGCGCGCTCATAGAGCCGAGAAAAAATAATCCCGATAACCAACAATACGATTAATACACCAAATGAAACAAATCCCCAATAAGGGATGTTATCCATTTCAAACATAATATTTCCTTTTGATATCATTAAGTAATATAGGTTTACAGCAAATTAGGCCAAGGGTTTTTACTTGCTAAAAATCGCGCTGCCGATATTTTGGCAATAATGAGTACGCGTTCTCCTCGGGTAAAAATAACGTCTGAGTTTTCTGGTTCGATCAAAAAATAATGGGGTTGTCCGTAGGCATCGATAATTTTGCATTCGGCTGACATCCCTGGCTGGCCTGCTGATTGAGTCACGAGAGCCATTGAACCAATAAAACTATCTTCTGACACAGCAAAGGATTCATCTTTTGGGAGATATGGGGCGAGCCATCGCCCTATGAAATGTAAAGTAGGCAACGATAGTACAAATGAAATCAGAGCCATTAACCCTGCTGATAGCGGTGTTTGAAGCAGGCTAATCATTAAATATTGCCCGCTGATGCCAATAATAGCAAAGCTACCCAGCAGTAAAACGAGCGTAACCAATAGCGGAAGTTTGCCAATGTGCAACCAGCTCAGCGCCTGCACTAACAGGTTATCCCCAGTGGCGAGATCAAGATGAGTTCCTATGGAGGAATCTATATGACTAAATGCGCTAGCGCCTATTAACAACGATAGAATTTCTAATACACCAAGTGAAATGATGAACGCGAGTGCAAAGAGAAAAGGGGCGTTATAGGCTGAGAGTAGTATCACTAGGGCATCCTTTCTGTGTATATCCGTAATATTTTCTATTCTAACGTTATTTTTTTATTTCGGATACGGAGGAGAAGAGATATAGGATAATGACGTGGAAAGATAAACTTTACGAATATTCTATGGTGAATCATCAAGGTTTAAAGTTGCTAGTGTCAACTTTCCAATCTTTGAGGTGCTAACCAATTATTATTTTAATGCAAACCAGACTGCCGAGATAAAATGGTGATAATAAACATCTTCGCGATATAATAATATTTAAATGGATGCTGTGGTAGCTGGGGAGCTTAGTTCTGGTTGTGAATAAATTACTCATATCCCCATTGTTATAAGAGTAATTCATTCTGCAAATGTTGGGAGCCTAAGTTGAGGGGGGAAGGAATTTTATCCATATAAAACATAACTATAATAAAAAACATATGAATTCCGAAGAAGCTATTTTTTGTTGCGAGACAGCAAATGCTCTAAATGATATTGCTTAATTTTATTGAGCACCGTGGTGTGTGATAGCCCCACTTGGCTTGCGACCTTCCTGGCAGAACCCAGCGAAACAAGATATTTCCTAATAATGTCGCGCTCTTGTTTTTCTATCATCGCCTTAATGCTGCCATTGTGTATATGTTCTTCTAGATGCTTATTTTCAGGCAGTGGGATATCAGTACCCGCGATTTCTTGTTTCTCTGCTAATAGCATGGTTCTAAGTAGGATATTCTTTAATTCACGTACGTTGCCTGGCCATGAGTACGCAGTTAGCGTGGCGAGAGCGCTGGGCAACAGCGTTAGTTTTTTATCCAGTTCTTGGCTGTATTTTTGGAAAAAATAACTGACGAGTGGAAGAATATCTTCTTTGCGATCTCTAAGTGGCGGGATGACGATAGGCAGAATATTGACACGATAATAGAGATCTTCGCGAAACAGCTTCTGTTCAATCAGGTGTTCTAGATTTTGGTTGGTGGCTACGATCACTCTCACATTCACATGCTGTGTCTTGAGTCCTCCCACGCGCTTAATCATTCCGTCTTGCAGCACTCGCAGCAGCTTGCTTTGAAGGGAAAGAGAAAGCTCACCAAATTCATCAAGAAAAACAGTGCCGTGATTGGCACTTTCAAACAAGCCCATCTTGCCGCCTTTAAGTGCACCGCTAAAAGCACCGTATTCGTAGCCGAACAGTTCGCTTTCAACTAAAGATTCAGGAATTGCTGCGCAGTTTATCGCTTCAAAAGCATTGTTCCGCCGTTCGCTGGAGTCGTGAATAGATCGTGCAATGAGCTCTTTGCCTGTACCTGTTTCGCCCCGAATCAGGACGGTGTATTTACTTTGCGCTATTTTGCGTGCTGCGGCTAAGCAGTCAGCCATGATAGGGCTTGCGTAGATGAGTTCATCGAAATCAGAGGATAGCTTTTTACTCTTGGGCGTATGTATTAGAGATGTATTCTTGGCCGTACCAAGAATAATATTGGCACCCGTAATTTTGTTATTGTGTAATACAGGGCGGATAGTGCAGCTAATTATCTCCCCGGTGATCTTGTTTTCTATTTCTTTAGTGCTGACTTTCCCACAGCGAAAATCTTTAACTTCTTCCCAATCAATCAGTGCAGATATATTTCTGCCAATCATTTCATGGCGTAATAAGCTGAACACTTTTTCTGCGCTAGAGTTAAAGTCATTAATAACGCCGTAGTTTGAAATAACAATGTGGGCAAAGTGCGAAGAGGGTGATGTAGCCGGTTCGCCATTAGCAGGATATATGCTTAAAATGTCATTATTTATCAGTAAATTACCTAGTAAGTATTGAAGTTTTTTTTCCGAGGGAATGCTAAAGCGAATGAAAATTTCACAAGATGATACGTGCATTGAATCAATATAAACATCCATGTTTCTGAATTCACTAATCACATCAGCAATCATAGCTGTGCGATCGATAGTTTTTATATTCCACCCAACGGTAAGCATGATAACCACCAGAGTCAAATGTATGGCGACTATGGTAACAATGTTTGTTAGTTGAGCAATTGCAGATTGTCCGGCGAGTGATTTGGTACCCGCCGGACATCACAATACTGAGATATTTTTGGAATGGACTAACCGCTATTCGAAAAATTTAAGGAAAGGTGATATGACCAGCAGTATGCCAAACGCTAACACACACCATGTTTGCACTCCTTTGAATTTATGTAGTTTTTTAACTTTATAGACAAGATAACACGGGATTAAACATGATACGATGCCGTAGAGTGGGCTGCCGATATGGAAGAAGATCACCACGGAGAAACCAAGAGAAACCCAAGCAAACAGTAGCAGAACAATAAAAATATAAACGCCTAGCCCAAGCGCTTTATGGTTGATTCTATCTTCTGGAATGAACCGTTGGATGATATTAACTAAAATACCTTTAACGGCTTCTTGAAAACCTAAATAGATACCCAAGAACGCTGTTAATACTGCGAAGATATTTAGCAGCGTTGTCATCACGTGGACAAGCGTTCCGGGGATAACCTTTGCTGCCATGGCGAGAGCAGAAATATTCAAGTTAAAGGCTTCTACGGCCTGCTCGTGGCTCATTGAGAAGGTAAAAGAGAATGAAAAGAATATTATTATACTAATGAGGATAATATAGGAAATGCGATGTACGCGGATGGCTTTATAAGTGGCAAGCTGCTTATCCTCCTCTCTTTTTCTATAGGCAATGTTCATCGGATTTAAGATTTGTACAAACACAGCAGAGAAGAAAGCAAAAGGGGCCGTTAACAAAACGTCTCGACAAAAAACACCCATTTCAGGAAATGCGGTAATATTATTCAAATCCCAGTGAGGGATCATCACTAAGCCGAGTAGGATAATAATGCCCACTTTTATGACAACCATCGGCCCTGATATTTTAAATAACAAGCGTTCACCGCGAGAAGCAATAAACACTAGTACCATAAAAACGATGAGTTTATATACAGCAGAGTTAGACAGAATCTGATCCGTTACCCCAAACGTTTTTAAATATGAAGCACTATCGTAAATAACTGAAATAGAATAGATAAACATGCCGTGGACCAGCATGATGAAATAGATGATCCCCAGAGCTATGCCCCAGTTTTTGCCAAGGTACTGGGTGATAATGTTGGAGTAGTCTTCACAGATATCGCTCTCTGAGAGCGTTTTCATATAAAGATTCTGTAGCATGTAAGTAGCAGGGTAGGCGATTAAAAATGCGACAATAAATACCCAAATACCTTTCAAACCGATTTGTACTGGAACTAATACGGTTCCAGCCCCAATAGCCATGCCGATGCACAGTAATATCCAGCCAATGTCATAGGCCGTGAGAGGAACGCTTTTGTATTGCCGCTTTGTTTCACTTAGGGAAGCAATGGTCGACATGAGTTACTCCTGTCTGAATAATCGAGAGAGTCAAAATTGCAGCGGGTGCCTATCTGTTTTATATGTGCGCACTCGGCTGTTTCCCCATGTGCAGCCACGGCATGATGATAGATTTCCCTATCGTGTGGGGCAGTGGCTGCTAGAGGACAAATGAGTAAAGGTTAATAAATCGCCTTATTAAAGGCTTGTTCGAGGTCAGCGATGATATCTTCAGGATCTTCAAGTCCTACAGATATTCTTATTAGGCCATCGGTAATACCGGCTTTCATTCTTTCCTCTGGTAACATAGGTGAATGCGTCATAGAGGCAGGATGCTGAATCAAGGTTTCAGTATCGCCAAGGCTGACTGCAAGCAGGCATAGCTCAACGGAGTCCATCACTGTTTGCCCCGCTTCAACGCCCCCTTTGATTTCAAAGCTAATCACAGCGCCAAAATTCGACATCTGTTTTTTGCCCAATTCATAGTTTGGGTGTTCTGGCAGGCCGGGATAATAAACCTTTGTGACGGCAGAATGCGAGGATAAAAATTTTGCCACCTGCATGGCATTCTGACAATGGCGCTCCATGCGCACGGCCAATGTTTTTAATCCACGTAGCGTGAGCCACGCGTTGAAAGGACTGATGCAGCCACCTGTTATATCTTTAACGCCGACAAAGCGCGCCTGATTGATGAATTCTTGGTCACCTACGATCACGCCACCAATTACATCGCCGTGCCCATTAATATATTTAGTCACGCTGTGAACTACGATATCGGCGCCAAATTTAAGTGGGTTCTGACAATAGGGTGACATAAACGTGTTATCGACGACTAATAATGCATCGTTGGCATGAGCGAGTTTGGCGCTTTGCTCGATATCGATAATGGATAAGGTAGGATTGGCAGGAGTTTCAATATAAATCACTTTGGTATTCGGTTTTATTGCTGCTTTGATGTTCTCTATATTGGCAGCATCGACAAAAGTAACTTCTATCCCGAATTTAGGCATGCTGTGCGATAACAACGCATGGGTACAACCATATATTGCCTCAGAAGCAACGATATGATCGCCTTGTCCGCATAGTGTTAGCAGCGTTGATGAAATAGCGGCCATCCCTGATGCGGTGGCAAGCGCAGCTTCGCCTCCCTCTAACATGGCAATTTTTTCCTCAAGAGCCGTTTGCGTTGGGTTTCCAAGGCGTGTGTAGATATATCCGGGCTCCTCAAGGGCAAACCTAGCGGCACCTTGTTTAGCGTTTTCGAATACGAATGTAGAAGTCTGAAAAATAGGGGTGGCTAGCGCACCGGTTGTTGCATCGGGATGCTGTCCTGCATGGATGATTTTAGTGTTATAGCCTTTGTCGCGCAGTTCCATACTTCGTTGCCTCATTAGGTTAGGTAATGTCCTAATGGATATAGCAATGGCTGTGCCATAATTTAATCTATTGAAATATATGTGTTTTATTATATTTTAATTCTTTTATGTCAATTTTATCACCAGTGGTGGAAATGTTATTTACAGTATAGAAAATAGTTTTTAAAATTTAAAAATAACAATTAATCTATAAAATAAAATAGAATTTTAAATCAAGATTAATTAATGTGTTTTATGATTAGCGTGGTAGATGTTGATATTAAAAGGAGGCGTTGGGGCTCCATTCATTATTAATACGCAGAAGCCCCAGATTATTTTTATTAAACTAATTTATTATAAACGTAGAATGCTTCGTCGCGGACATACCCGTTACTTTCGTAGAGTGCCTGTGCTTTTGTATTATCAGTGGCAGTACTAAGCATAATGAAAGCAGAGTTTGTTTCTTTTGCTAACTGATCAGCACGTTCAATGAGTTGTTTAGCAACACCGTGTTTTCTTGCCTCTGGCGCTACATACAAATCATAAAGTAACCAGATTCGTTTCATTTCTAGTGAGCAGAACAGCGGATAAAGCTGAGTAAAGCCTACGGCTTTTCCATTATCTTCTAAATAGTAGATGACTGATTCACCGAGCGTAATACGGTTTGTCAGAAATTCTTCAGCAGCTTCTTTAGATTCGCTGACCTCATAAAATTTGCGGTATCCAAGATATAAAGGAAGGATTTTTTTAACATCTTCTGGCTGGGCTTTTAAAATTTTCATTGTGTATCCTTATCTTGATAAAGAAAATATTATAACACTCGCACAATGTTGTATTTAGTACGTATATTCAATACGAAATAAGTGTAGCGTAAAAAACTATCTGCTTGTGATAATTTTTATCTTTGTCACAGGACTGAATAAATACGTATCATCTAATACATCATTAAACCGATGAATTTATGATATTGCGTCGTACGCTTCTTTTATATTTATAAATAGAAAATGGATGTTTTTGGTGTAAATATCTAAAATAATATATTTTATAGATTTTTATACTGATTAATCGATGAATCTCACCTTTTTTTTGCTATTTTGAAGAAGGTAAGACCGTTAAGATTTATCAACGCACATAATAATAGGGCTGTACATATTGCCAATGCTATAAGTGTTACTGTTAGCGCGGCGCACAATATACACTAAATCAGCGTTCGGTTTCCCAGTGATGTTGTTTTCGATAAGCTGCGTTGGGGTGTTGTCACGTGCTGCTATATGTTGTGCGTTTAATTTTATTGAAAGTATATTGTTAGTGTCTTTAGGTTGGTATTGGAATCCAACTTCTCTAGCAACATAATAGGTAGTTCCATTGTATTCAGCATCGCCAGATAATCCGATATATCCAGTTGAATCTGGTTTAAAGCGAACTAAAACGGTGCCTGAAAAATGAAAGGGTACATTTTCATTATCTCGGTTGGTGCTAAGTTTAAGGGTAGATTCACAAAATATATCGAGTTTTTCCTTATGTGATGCGGTATGCGGTGCAAAATAAACCCACAATGCAAAAATAAGATTAATTGCCAAAACAACACCGAATATTTTTTTCATCGTATTCATCACTTAATTAGTATAGTTGCTATGGCAGCTGGAATACTTGTCATCATTTATCTGTTCACAGATAGTAACGAAGATCATTGCTTTTTTACCCTGAAGTGCAGAATCCCCAACTTTAAGATAAATATCGCTGCCTAAGCGACAGCTGAGATCTGAGTTTTTTAAGCTATCATTCGCTAGGGCGAGAAGCTTATCTCTATTCGTTCTATCGGTATGGTAAAAGCTGTAAACTGGACATGAATCTATTTTCCCGACCAGATAGCGGCTTTCGAAAGAAGGGGGCGGAGTGACTGAGAGAAAATAATAGATTCCGTTGGCGATAGTTAAGAAAACCAAGGCAATTATGATGAACTTCTGCCACTTATTTTTTACTACAGCCTTAGACTGTGGTGCTGCTGTGGATAGTGCTTCGCCTGTATCCGTAATAATCTCAGGCGCTGCTATTTCTGCTGTTGAAGGTTCAATGGGCAAAGAGCTCTCAATGGTGACATCGATATCCTTGCTGAACATAAAGCCAACCGTGGGAATCGTCACGATCACCACTTCTTCGATGCCAAGATCGGCAAAGTTGCGGCGAAGCATGCTGACATACTGGTTTAGGCTATTGTTAGACGCTTTTAAACCATGAGCGTCCCAAACCTGTTCAAGTAGCTCATCGCGTTGCAGGATGCTGCCATGATGTGCGATAAGTAGGCTAAGTAGGCGGTTAGCCGTTGGTGCTAGCGTGATCTCACCGGTTGAAAAATAGCTCGGATCGTCGCTGATGAGCTTTATGCTACCGTCATCTGGGGTATAGATAATAGAGTGACTGATTCGGTAGATCATAATCTCACCAGAACATTTATAGTTTAATAGAGTATAAGTGACAGATAACAATATTATCAAGATATGTATTGAGATCTTTTTTTAAATAAAAATCTGCAACGAGATAAACTTTCATACGTAATACACAGTAATTGAATGGTTATTCAATCATTATTTTCACTGTAAGAATAATCTACACAGAAAAAGTCTTATTAATGTAAATGGTGTTTATGTAGTGAGGTGTTAGCTGTTTTTATTTTGTTAAATATTGTATTTGCATTATAGGATATATCTTAATTGGATGTGGGTGTATATACATATAATTTTATTTTCATTATATGAGGTCGTGGTTATTATTTTTCTGATAATAAGATACAATGGCATTACGGTACTCTACACAGAGAAAGCATTAGTTATGAATAATGAATATAATCAGTTCAACCAACCAGTAGGACATAGCTTACCTCATTGGAATGGATGTGAGGTGCCAACCCAATCCGTGCTTAACGGGCAGTATTGCCGGTTAGAAAGGGTATCCGCTGTTCATGCTGACGATCTGTTCGAAGCTTATCAATTGTCCGGCTCAGAAAAGGATTGGACGTATCTTCCTGCTGGCCCATTTAAGGATCGACAGGCGTTTGATCTTCACTTCAACGCAATCTTAGCTTCGGTGGATCCACTGCACTATGCGGTTGTTGATTTAGCGACGGGTAAGGCGATTGGTACCGTTGCGCTTATGCGCATTGATGCGAAAAATGGCGTGATTGAAATGGGATGGGTGGTTTATTCCAGAGCATTAATGCGTACTCGTATGGCGACGGAAGCACAGTTTCTGTTGATGTCATATGTTATGGATAATCTCCATTACCGTCGCTATGAATGGAAATGCGATTCCCTGAATGAAGGGTCGCGTAAAGCTGCGTTGCGATTAGGATTCAAATTTGAAGGCCTATTCCGTAATGCCACGGTCTATAAAGGAAGAACCCGTGACACCGCATGGTTTTCGATTATCGATGAAGAATGGCCAGAAGTTCGAAATGCACTTGTCTCTTGGTTAAGCTCGGATAATTTTGATAATCAAGGCCAGCAACGCCATAGCCTAAATGATGTTAGAAATAACAGCATGGCATGAGATTATTCTTTTCTGAATATAACTCTTATTCGCAATAAATCTATTGAGACGCTCTTGGGCGTCTTTTATTTTCTTCAGAAGTATCCGGCGATAATTTGCTGAGACTTTATCTCGAACTACGACGCTCTGAAATCCAGTCCTGAATTTCGATAGCGAAAGTGTCTGGCGCTTTACGGAATGTACGTCGAGCCAAATCTAAAATCGTGTGACGAGCCAACTCTTCTTCCATGCGTTGCTGGGCGCCATCCATGACCGCACGAATGCTGCATGGACCTTCACATGCCCAAGCCGGAGGTGTTTCCTCAAAAACAGCGAGGCGTTGACGAATTTCTTTGCACTCAAACACCGTCTTGGTGCCATCAATGGCCTGTGCAACGTCAAGCGCGGTAATGAGCTCAGGTGCTCTTGCTAAGCGGAATCCGCCGCCTTTACCTTCAGTGCTGACCACTAGCCCAGCACGTGAAAGACGGGTAAAAATTTTGGCAAGGTAATCGAAGGGAACACCTTGTAGTTCAGCCATCTCACGCACATTCATTTCACGATCGTCGCCTTTGCTATCGACCATGCATAACAGGCTATGAAGGCCATATTCCACGCCTGAACTATAGAATGCCATATCAAACTCCGCTTAGTAAATTCTTAGTAAGAATACATGGAACCGCACGCTCTGCAAAGGCATGTGTGAGATATAGCCTTATTTGAAATTTTAATAACTTTAAAATCAGATAATTAGATAAAGTCGCTGACTAGGCGCCAACGTTAACTCCGAAACATGTTGTCGGAGTTAACGGCGACATGTATAGTAGTAGTTATTGAAGTGGATGATCAAATAATCAAAAGGTAGCAAAGCATGAATAACCGTATTCTTATCGTTGGCGCTGGTTTTTCTGGCATGTGGGCCGCTATCAGCGCTGCGCGTTTAGCGCACCTGAATAATCGTCGTGATATCGAAATAACCGTCTTAGCGCCGCAGCCAGAACTGCGCGTTCGTCCGCGTTTTTATGAAGATAAAGTAGCCACGTTAGTTTCTCCTTTGCTGCCACTGTTTGGTGAGATTGGCGTTAACTTCCTGCAGGGAAGTGCAGAACAGATTGATTATAAAAGTAAAATAGTTTCATACCGTGACGGTGCAGGAAATGCCGCTTCGGTATCGTATGACCGGTTAGTGCTAGCCAGTGGTAGTCGTGTGAAGAAGTCGTTGGTTGAAGGTGCGCAGAAATATGCCTTCGATATTGATCAGTTAGAATCAGCCCAGAAGTTTGAAAATCATCTGCAAAATTTATCGAATCAAGAGCCGAGTGAAGCGCGTAATACCGTTGTCGTATGCGGCGGCGGATTTACCGGTATTGAATTGGCAACGGAGCTTCCTTCACGTCTTAAAGCGTTATTCGGCGAGGATACAAAGACTAAAGTCATCGTAGTTGAACGTGGTGCCGAAATCGGCAGTCGGTTCAGCGCTGAATTACGCGATGTTATCGCTCAAGCTTCTGAAGAGTTAGGTATTGAGTGGAAGCTGAATGCGGAAGTTGAAGTCATTGATGCCAATGGCGTGACGCTGAAGGATGGAACACGCATTGATACTTCTACCGTGGTGTGGACCGTTGGCGTAGAGGCCAGCGCACTCACACAGCAGTTGAAGGCTGAACGTGATAGTCAAGGTCGCTTGCTGGTTGATGAAAACTTGCAGGTTCGTGGATTGCCGGGCGTTTATGCCACTGGAGATGTTGCCCATGCCGCAACCGATAATTTAGGGCATAAAGCGCTGATGACCTGTCAGCATGCGATTCAACTGGGGAAATTTGCTGGTAATAACGTTGCCGCCGATCTTATTGGTGTTTCTGGCGTTGCTTACCGCCAGGAAAACTATGTGACCTGCCTCGATTTAGGCGCGTGGGGCGCGGTGTTCACGCAGGGGTGGGAACAAAAAGTTGAGTCGATTCGCGATGAAGCAAAAAAGATCAAAATCTCAATCACTAATGAGCTGATCTACCCACCAAAAGCAGAGCGCGATGTTGCTTTTGCTGCGGCAGATCCGTTGGCGGCGTTTGTATAACCCCGTCGACGAGGGGCAGGCTTTGAGCTTGCCCTAGCTTTTCTGAGTCATGCGATGTTGTGTTGTCGAATGTTAGCGTGGCTCAAAGATTGTTTTTTATTAATAATAAAAACGTATACCAATAAGTAATTATTGTTTTCTACGTTATAACCCTGCCAGCGAAATTATTATCCCCCTCACGCTAATTCTCTCTTTTTACAATACCTTAGTTTAAGTAAGTTTTTTGCCATTCCTTTTTGTTATGTCATAAATCACCTTTGTCCCGTTTTAGCGACAACAGTAGGATACAAAAAATACTTTGCAGAATAAGTATCTATAAATCATTATTTGAAACGTGGTTTCACTCCAATTTTGTAGGCTAATCTTGAACTTACATGCAGTACTGCGTCAGCGCGTAGCCAATACGCGTTGGTATGCGAAAAGAAAAAGTTATCGGGTTCTATTCTGGCGAGAAATAACGCCGCTTGCTGTTCCTATCTTGGTAGAAAATGCCTGTGTGTTACTGATGGGCGTCCTCAGTACTTTTCTCGTTAGCTGGATTGGCAAAGAAGCGATGGCAGGCGTTGGGCTTGCCGATAGCTTTAATATGGTGATTATTTCTTTCATTGCCGCCGTTGACCTAGGGACGACCGTGGTGGTCGCCTTTAGTTTGGGAACACGCGATCGCCGTCGAGCTCGCGCCGCCGCAAGGCAATCACTGGTATTGATGACGGTTGTTGCTTTGCTGCTGGCTGCGGGTATTCATTTGGCGGGTGAACACATTATTGATGTTATCGCCGGTGATGCGACGCCAGAAGTCAAAACGTTAGCGCTGTCTTATCTGCAAACCACGGTGTGGAGTTATCCCGCAGCGGCTATTGCGCTCATCGGTAGCGGGGCGCTGCGTGGTGCCGGTAATACAAAAATTCCCCTGCTGGTTAACGGTGGGATGAATATCCTGAACATCATGATCAGTAGCGTACTGATTTACGGCATCTTTGGCTGGGGTGGGCTTGGTTTTATCGGTGCAGGGCTTGGACTCACGCTCTCTCGTTATATCGGCGCGGCCTGCATTATTTACGTGCTGTTAAAGGGCTTTAACCCTGCGCTGCGTATTTCGCTGAAAAGTTATTTTAAACCGCTGAAGCTGAATATTCTGTGGGAGGTTTTGGGCATTGGTATTCCAGCCAGTATCGAATCGGTATTGTTTACCGGCGGTAAACTGCTCACCCAGATGTTTGTGGCGGGTATGGGCACCAACGTTATCGCGGGTAATTTTATCGCCTTTTCTGTGGCGGCATTAATCAACCTACCTGGAAATGCGCTGGGCTCCGCTTCAACGATTATCGTTGGACGCCGTTTGGGCAAAGGGCAAATAGGCCAAGCTGAACGTCAGCTGCGTTATGTGTTCTGGTTATCAACTATTGTCTTAACCATTATTGCTTGGGGAACCGCACCTTTTGCCGGCTTGTTTGCGTCTTTCTATACGCAAGAGTCAGACGTTATCGACGTGGTTAAAATACTGCTGTGGCTCAATGCCGCATTTATGCCGATCTGGGCTGCATCGTGGGTGCTTCCGGCAGGGCTTAAGGGCGCACGTGATGTTCGCTTTGCCATGTGGATTTCGATGCTCGGGATGTGGGGTTGCCGCGTCGTGGCAGGCTATACGTTAGGCGTTGTGCTTGGCATGGGGGTCGTTGGCGTTTGGCTGGGGATGTTCTTTGACTGGGCGGTGCGCGGCGTATGCTTCTATTGGCGGATGGTCAGCGGTCGTTGGCTATGGAAATATCCTCGTATTCAGCCTGAAATCGTGGAAATTGATACCAATAAAACAGAATAAGTCAGTCGTTGACGATATTCCTCCCCCCGTAACCGGGGGGAGATTGACGAATCAATTAGCTCAATCCTTCCTGCACCAAAGAGTCGCGGCTAATTTCAGCGATCGATTTTGCTCCTGTGAGCGTCATCGCAACGCGCATCTCTTTTTCGATTAAGCTCAGCAGATTTTCTACACCCGCCTGTCCGGCGGTGGCTAGTGCATACAAATAGGCGCGGCCTAATAATACGGAATCGGCACCGAGTGCGATCATTCTCACTACGTCTAAACCGCTGCGAATACCGCTATCGGCAAGAATTTTAATCTCGCCTTTAACCGCATCAGCAATCGCGGGCAGGGCACGGGCAGACGACAATACGCCGTCTAATTGGCGACCGCCATGATTCGACACCACGATGCCATCTGCGCCAAAACGAACCGCATCGCGCGCATCGTCGGCATCCAAAATGCCTTTAATCACCATTGGGCCGTCCCAAAAATCGCGGATCCACTCTAAATCGCTCCAAGAGATCGATGGATCGAAGTTCGTCGCCAGCCAGCCGATGTAGTCTTCAAGTCCCGTCGGCTTGCCCAGATAGGCTGAAATATTGCCTAAATCGTGTGGTCGGCCATTAAGGCCAACGTCCCACGCCCAGGCTGGATGCGTCATCGATTGCAGATAGCGACGCATGGCGGCATTGGGGCCACTCATTCCTGAATGGGCGTCACGATAACGCGCGCCCGGCGTCGGCATATCGACGGTAAACACCAGCGTTGAACAGCCTGCGGCTTTGGCGCGCTCTAAAGCATTACGCATAAATCCGCGATCTTTCAGCACATACAGCTGAAACCACATGGGGCGATTAATCGCCGGTGTGACTTCTTCGATAGGGCAAACGGAAACCGTGGAAAGCGTAAACGGAATGCCTTTATTATCAGCGGCGCGAGCGGCTTGAACCTCACCGCGACGTGCGTACATCCCGCATAATCCAACGGGACCAAGCGCAACAGGCATGGCGAGTTTTTCATTGAACAGTTGAGTCTCAAGGCTCAGCGCCGACATATTTTTCAGTACGCGCTGCCGTAACGCTACCTGCGACAGATCTTCTACGTTGCGTCGTAGGGTGTGTTCGGCGTAAGCGCCGCCGTCAATGTAGTGAAACAAAAACGGAGGCAGTTTGCGTTGCGCCGCGGCGCGGTAGTCGGTTGCAGCTGAAATAATCATGGATTTCCTTCCCTTGTTACATTTGTTTCTTCGTCGGGCAGGCGAGTGATACGGGCCTGCCGCGCTTCGTCTTCATGCAGATTTTTAATGGTGGAGTGAACGAAACCGAGGTGTGATTTTGCCGCTTTGCTGGCACGCTCGGGATCGCCGGCCAGAATGGCCTCAAGCAACTCGTTATGTTGCTCAGTGAGTCGAGAGAAAATGGTGGGTACGGTGTACATGCGCTGTCGGCTATGCATCACCGACGACTGCATTAAATCGAAAAAGCCGCGCATGGTTTGCAGTAACACCACGTTGTGTGAGGCTTCGGCGATGGCCAGATGGAAACGTACATCGGCCTGTGCCGCGAGATCGGGATTGTCGCTTTCTTTCAGTTTCAGCGTGGCATCAAAACAGTATTGGAGTTTTTCTTTGTCGGCGTCGGTGGCCCGCATTGCGGCATGCCATGCGGTGCTGGCTTCAATCGCGTGTCGGGCTTCGAGGATGTCGTAACGATAGTTGGGATCCTCGGCAACCAGCGTGCGCAGAGGTTCGACGATACGTTGTTCCGACCAAGGCTGTAGTTCAAAGCGCACGTAGGTGCCGCCGCCGCGGCGGCTGATCAGAATATTTTCACTGATCAGCTTCTGAATGGCTTCGCGCAGCGATGAGCGAGATACGCCAAGTTCGGCGGCAAGCTGCCTTTCGGCGGGCAAACGCATGCCCGCCTCCAGATTACGTTCGTTAATAATCGCCTTAACGCGCTCGACTAAATGGTCGGCAAGGCGAGGTTGTGGCAATGATGTCATGGAATCATCCAAGTCAGCAGATATGCCTGTAGCGTGGTAATTACGCCCACCATGCAGGTGAATATCAGGCTATGTTTCACCGTGAAGCGGAACAGATCCGATTCTTTACCAACCAGCCCAACGGCGGCGCAGGCGATGGCGATAGACTGCGGTGAAATCATTTTCCCCGTTACGCCGCCGGTGGTGTTTGCTGCAACGAGCAGAACATCGGAAACACCGATTTGCTGCGCGGTTGTCGCCTGAAGGGCCGCGAACAGCGCGTTTGATGAGGTATCCGAACCGGTAAGGAATACGCCTAGCCAGCCAAGGAACGGTGAGAAGAAGGTGAAGGCATCGCCGGTGTGTGCCAAAGCCAGCGCCAGCGTGGCAGATAAACCTGAATAGTTAGAGATGAAAGCAAAAGCCAAAACCATCCCGATGGAGTAAATCGGCAGCGCCAGCTCTTTCATCGTTGAGAAGAATGTCGCTACTGCGGCCTGTGGTTTCATGCGCAGATAGATAACCGAGATAACCGCCGCCACCATAATGGCCGTGCCGGTTGCCGAGAGCCAATCAAGTTTATACACCGCGGCATAAGGCATGCTTTCTGCTACCACCGGCGGCATTTTTGCTACCAGTTTATCCAGCAGAGGAACGGAGAAGTTAAACACCCAATCCTGTAATGCGCCACCTTTGGCAAACAATGCCTTGAACGGCGGAATGCTCCAAATAGTGACCGTGGCGGTCAGGAAAATGAAGGGCATCCACGCACGTACAACCTGTTTGGCCGTGTAGTTTTGGCGCGCGAGTGTTTGATCGGTGACGGATGCACCCACATCGTTAAATCGGAAGATACGCTTTGGCTGCCATACGCGCAGAAACATCGTGAGGCAAACGAGTGACACTAACGATGAAATGATATCTGGCAGCTCTGGCCCGATAAAATTAGAGCTCAGGTACTGGGCGACGGCAAACGAACCACCGGCAACCACCACCGCAGGCCAAGTCTCTTTGATACCGCGCCAGCCATCCATGATAGCCATAATCCAAAACAGTACGATGATGGTCAAGAAAGGCAGTTGGCGTCCGACCATCTGGCCAATCTCAAAGCTGTCTAGGCCAGTAACTTGTCCAGCCACAATAATGGGGATGCCCATTGCACCGAAGGCAACCGGCGCAGTGTTTACAATAAGGCAAAGGCCAGCAGCATAAAGCGGATTAAAGCCTAAACCCACCAGCAGCGCGGCGGTGATCGCTACGGGAGCACCAAAGCCTGCGGCACCTTCCAAAAATGCACCGAAGCAGAAACCAACAATCAGCATTTGCAGACGTTGATCCGGCGTGATGGAAAGAATGGAAGAACGGATGATGTCAAACTGCCCGGTTTTTACCGATATTTTGTATACAAATACGGCGGCGATGATGATCCAAGCGATAGGCCACAGACCATAAAAAAAGCCATAAATAACGGAAGCAAAGGCGCGGTCTGCGGGCATTTGGTAGAAAAACAGTGCCACCAAAAGTGCAATGCCGACCGTAATCGTGGCGGCAATATAGCCTTTGAGTTTGAGTTTTATCAACGCAAAGAAGAAGAACAAAATCGGTAACGACGCGATGAGGCTGGATAGCCAGATATTCCCGATGGGGTCGTAAACTTGTTGCCAAACTTGCATGCAGGTATCTCCAGAGAACAGACACTTTATTGTTCCGCTCCATTGGTCTGACCAAATTGGGCGGGTCACTGTTATAGTGTTCAATGGTTAATCTTTTGTTAATTTCTTGCAACGATAGCGTTTACTTTTTTTATTTTTCTGCCGCCAATGCTCACGTTTTTAGTTGGATTGGTACGACCAAAGAGAGGCTGAAGGGAAACTGCGGAGAATCGCCAGCGGACTTTGCCGCTGGCCAAATGTTAAATGTTAAGACTGGTAGCGCAGGGCGTCGACGAATAAGGAAAATGCCGTAGTGTGCTGTTTGCGGCTTGGATAATAAAGATAGTAACCGGGGAATGTGTTGCACCATGCGTCAAGTACTTGAACTAACCGCCCATCGGCGAGCTCGTTTTGCACTGAATCCTCAGGCACATAGGCTAAGCCAAAGCCAACCACGGCCGCATCAATACGCTGGCGTAGGCTGTTAAACGTCAGTTGCCCATCGACACGAACCCTCAGCTCTTGCCCATCTTTCTCAAACTCCCATGCATACAGTCCACCTCGCGTGGGTAAGCGCATGTTGATACAGCGATGGTTTTGCAGTTCCTGTGGTGTCGAAGGGCTGTTGTGTTGCTGGAGATACTGAGGCGATCCCACCACCACCATTCGCATATCGGGGCCAATCCGCACGGCAACCATGTCTTTAGCCACTTGCTCGCCAAGGCGAACACCAGCATCAAAGCGCCCATTAACGATATCGGTCAGGGAATTATCCGCCACGATTTCAACGTTGATATCGGGATAGTTGGTGAGAAACGATTTCAAAAATGGCCACAGAACAGAATCTACGGCGTGCTCTCCGGCGGTAATGCGAATATTTCCCGCTGGAGTGTCGCGCATATCACGGAGGGCATCTAGCTCGCTTTCAATCTCACGAAACCGTGGTTCAAGACTGTTGGCGAGTTTCTCACCAGCTTCCGTTGGCGCTACGCTGCGCGTAGTGCGGGTCAGTAAACGAATATCAAGACGCTCTTCAAGCCCGCGAATGGAATGGCTGAGCGCCGACTGCGATACGCCTAATTTCGCTGCGGCTTTGGTAAAGCTGCGTTCTCTGGCGACGACGAGAAATGAGATCAGATCGTTAAAGTTTTCTTTCAGCATTTTGCAGGCCTTTTGGCTCAAGATAGCGCAAGTATATGCCTATTTATGAATTTTACTCATAGCTCCTTGCGCATTTAGCTACCTAGTTCCGTTGTTTGAATCGGGGTAACGTTTAGGCCATATAGAGTACTAACGGCTTCAGCGCTTGATTGGCTTGGCTGTATAAGATCAAAGAAGAGGAAAATATGAAAATTATCCATAACGGTTCGCAGGCTTCACTGGTTGGTTCAGATGATTATTTTACCGGTCGTGTGCGTATCGATGGCCTATTTCAGGCTGAAGATCCTGCGCGCGTAGGCGGCGCTACAGTGACCTTTGAACCCGGTGCGTGCACCGCATGGCATACACATCCATTAGGGCAAACGCTGATCGTTACCCAAGGTCGCGGATGGGTACAGGAATTAGGTAAAGAGATTCAGGAAATTAACCCAGGCGATATGGTTTGGATCCCTGCTGGCGTTAAACACTGGCATGGCGCTACATCAGAAACCGCCATGACACACATTGCGATTGCCGAGTCATTGAATGGCAGCGTGGTGGAATGGATGGAGAAAGTGACGGACGAGCAGTATCGCAAATAGCGCTACACACAGCAGAACTGCGGTTTCATGCTGTTATCAGTCCATTGTTAAACTTTTTGTGATAAAGGCAGATCGCGTTTTTCGCGTGCTAGATTCAATGTTCAAGACAAAACAAAAAGGATTAACGGATGAAATTGTTGAAAATCGCGCTTCTGACCTCGCTTATCTCTTTGTCTACCACTGTGTTTGCGGAACAGGCTAAAAATCCGCTTAGCGTGCATATATTAAATCAGCAGACTGGGCTGCCTTCTGCTGGTGTTGCCGTCACGCTAGAACATAAAGAGGGCGATCGCTGGGTGAGTTTATCAAGTGGAGTTACTGACAATGATGGGCGTATTCCTGCATTGTACCCACAGGGGAAAAATATGGCGTTGGGGGATTATAAAGTGACGTTCAAAACGGGTGAGTATTTCTCAAAACTTAAACAAGAAACATTCTTCCCAGAAATCCCTGTTGTGTTTCACGTCATTAAAACTAACCAACATTTACATGTGCCTTTGCTGCTGAGTCAATATGGCTACTC
The DNA here is from genome assembly GCF_034424155.1 of Hafnia alvei. Taxonomy (NCBI): domain Bacteria; kingdom Pseudomonadati; phylum Pseudomonadota; class Gammaproteobacteria; order Enterobacterales; family Hafniaceae; genus Hafnia; species Hafnia alvei. The sequence goes on from NZ_CP139992.1 coordinate 1,231,742, forward strand.
AACATATCGTGGTAGCTAATATATTTTATATTTAACATTCACGTTTTAATTAGGTCGCATTTTCTGCGGCCTTTTTATTTTATTGCAGTTTCAGAAGGGTGATTAAATTATTTACTAACCCTGATGCGTTGCTGTCCAGATCGTAGTTTTCTGAAGACAATAGCCAATTCTCTATCAGTCCGCTCATATATGCGCGAATGATAATTATTGATTGAGGAATGTTTAATGTTGATGGCAATTGGTTTAATGTAACACAACGTTTTAGCGTGTTGGTTAAACGCGCCTCCTCAAAATAGACCATGCGACGTATTTCATGTCTGGGTGTCATTTCTTTAGTGAATTCACATTTATGGAACATTATTTCCATTAATGATTTCTGTTGGGGATCGCTCACCACTGCGCGTAAAAGATAGGTGAGTGTTTCTTGTAAGGCCTTTAAAGGATTGTCTTTGTTTTCACTATGTATTTTTTCTGATACGTGTAATGAGTAATGCGCAGATTGCTGCCATATCTCATTGAATAACTCTTCTTTGTTTTTAAAGTGCCAGTAAATTGCACCTCGAGTCACCCCCGCAGAGCAGGCGATATCACCTAATGTTGTGGATGAAAAGCCACGCGTTGAAAATTCACTGATTGCTACATTTATTATTCTTTGGCGAGTAATAAATGCATCCTCTTTAGTTTTACGTGCCATAGTGATACCAAACATCCAAGACGGTGATTTACAGGGAAGGATAGGATTTTGTAGGATGGGCATCATTCTATTCGCTACACATTCAGTTTGTCATTCTGATTTTATTATTTGGCTGTCTATTAATACTTGTGATTAAACTAGCCAACGTGTCTATTCAGAACCATATTAGTCATGAAAGTCTGGGTAATTAATGATAAATAAATTATATGTTTAAGATGTGAAGTATTTATATGGGGATTGTTTGAATTCAAACGTCAAGATGAACGTAAAGATAAAGTGGCTTTGATAATTAAACTTACACAATTAGCTGGGTGTTCTTGTTTTTTATCTGGATGTTAATCTCTTTTTCCTAAAAAATAGCGGGCTGCAACTCTGTTTTTCGTATCGCTGGATAAGTTTTGTTTTTATTTTTTGATGTTAATCATTTATGTGATTTATCAGTAGTGCGGCACCCACTATTTTCTATCAGAACACGTTGTTTATAACCATCAGAAGAACGATGTATGAATTATACCCGTACAACTTATTACCATTTATATGTACGCCTGGCGTCGTATCGAACTATTTAAGGAATAGTAATGAAGAAATACAGTGAGTTTATTCTCCTGCCATCAGTAATTCTCCTTTCCGCCTGCTTCGTGTTGTCTGGGTGTGATGATAAAGAGGTCAAAGCGCCTCTGCCGCAGCCCCATGTGGGGGTGGTGACGTTGAAAGCCGAACCTTTGCAAGTGACGACGGAATTACCAGGGCGTACAGATGCTTACCGTGTTGCTGAGGTTCGTCCGCAGGTAGGAGGAATTATCCTCAAACGTAATTTCGCTGAGGGGAGTGATATTCGTGGTGGCGAATCGTTGTATCAAATCGATCCTGCCCCCTACAAAGCCGCTTATGACAGCGCGCAAGGCGAGCTCGCCAAAGCTGTTGCCGCAGCAAAACTGGCTCATTTAACCGTCCAGCGAGATAAGCCGTTGGTTGGCGATCACTATGTTAGCCAACAAGAATTCGATACGGCGGTGGCCAATGCGCAACAAGCCGATGCTGATGTCCAAGCGGCAAGAGCCAATGTTGAAACCGCTCGCATCAATTTGGCCTACACCAAGGTGACTTCTCCTATCGATGGGCGAATCGGACAGTCCAACGTCACCGAAGGTGCGCTTGTGACTACTGAACAAGCTAATGCACTGGCGACGGTGCAGCAGCTTGATCCTATTTATGTTGATGTCACCCAATCAAGCAACGACTTCATCCGTCTTAAACAGGCCGTCATCCAAGGAAGCCTAGAAAAAAGCGCTCTGCAAACTCAGGTCACGCTGGTGATGGAAAATGGCCAGCCTTACCCGCTCAAGGGCCAGTTGCAATTTTCAGATGTGAGCGTTGATGAAAGCACCGGTTCGATCACGATTCGCGCCTTGTTCCCAAATCCTCAACACGATCTCTTACCGGGGATGTTTGTGCGTGCGCGTATTGATGAAGGGATGCAAAAAGATGCGTTGCTAGTTCCGCAGCAAGGAGTAGCACGCAACCCGCGCGGAGAGGCTACGGTGATGCTGGTTAACGCTAAGAGTCAGGTTGAAGTGCGCAATGTGACCGCGGCGCAGGCAATCGGTGATAAATGGCTGGTGACGGATGGATTACACAGCGGTGACCGCGTGATCGTCAGTGGGCTACAGAAAATACGCCCTGAAATGACGGTAAAAGCGGAAGAGCAGAATCTGCAGGCGAATGCGTCTCAGGGTCAGTAATCGCTACGGCGATAATTCATACAAGGTAAAACGAGCGTATGTCTAAGTTTTTTATTGAGCGCCCGATCTTTGCTTGGGTACTTGCCATTATCCTCATGTTGGCAGGGGGATTGGCAATTTTGCAACTGCCGATTGCCCAGTATCCAACGATTGCACCTCCTGCGGTGGCGATAACGGCAACTTATCCAGGCGCTGATGCGCAGACCGTACAGGATACGGTGACGCAGATTATCGAACAGAACATGAACGGCATCGATAATCTTATGTACATGTCGTCCACCAGTGACTCTGCGGGAGGGGTAACGATTACCCTAACCTTCAACTCGGGGACTGACCCCGATATTGCACAGGTTCAGGTTCAGAATAAGCTCCAGTTGGCAACGCCGTTGCTGCCGCAAGAAGTGCAGCAGCAGGGGATTAGCGTTGAAAAGTCCAGCAGCAGTTTCTTGCTGGTAGCAGGGTTTATTTCGGACAACAAAAGTCTCACTCAGGATGATATTTCTGACTACGTTGCTTCAAACATCAAAGATCCGATCAGCCGTAGTAGCGGTGTGGGTGATGTGCAGCTCTTTGGTGCGCAGTATGCCATGCGTATTTGGCTGAATGCCGATCAACTGAACAAGTATCAACTGACTACGGTTGATGTTGTTAATCAGCTAAAAATCCAGAATGACCAAATTGCGGCAGGGCAGTTAGGTGGCACGCCTGCTGTGGGTAATCAGCAGCTTAACGCGTCCATCATTGCGCAGACGCGTTTAAAAGATCCTGAAGAATTTGGCAAGATCTTGCTGAAGGTGAATCAGGATGGCTCGCAGGTTCGTCTGAAAGATGTGGCTCACATTGAGCTTGGCGGTGAAAACTACAATATCGTGGCGAAAATCAACGGACAACCCGCGGCTGGCTTAGGGATTAAGTTAGCAACAGGGGCCAATGCGTTGGATACGGCCGCAGCGATAAAAACGAAGCTAGCAGAGCTACAACCGTATTTCCCTCAGGGGATGAAGGTTGTCTATCCGTATGACACCACGCCGTTCGTTAAAATCTCGATTCACGAAGTGGTCAAAACCCTGTTTGAAGCCATTATCTTGGTCTTCTTGGTCATGTATCTGTTCTTGCAAAATATCCGCGCAACGCTGATCCCAACCATCGCAGTGCCCGTTGTTCTGTTGGGGACTTTTGCTGTGCTGTCCGCGTTTGGCTATTCGATAAACACCCTAACCATGTTTGGGATGGTGTTGGCGATAGGTTTGCTGGTTGACGATGCCATCGTCGTGGTAGAAAACGTTGAGCGTGTGATGGCGGAGGAGCATCTACCGCCAAAAGAAGCCACGATAAAATCGATGGATCAGATACAGGGCGCATTGGTTGGGATTGCCATGGTGCTGTCGGCGGTGTTTATTCCGATGGCATTTTTTGGCGGCTCAACCGGGGCGATCTATCGGCAGTTCTCCATCACCATTGTTTCCGCCATGGCGTTGTCTGTGCTGGTGGCGCTTATCTTGACGCCAGCGCTGTGCGCTACGTTGCTTAAACCCGTTTCAACTGAAGGTCATGGGGAGAAGCAAGGTTTCTTTGGATGGTTCAACCGCAAGTTTGAACAGAGTACACATCATTATACGGATAGCGTGGGTGGGATCCTGCGAAATACGGGACGTTACCTCGTTATCTACGTATTGATAGTTGTCGGTATGTGCGTGCTGTTCTTACGTCTGCCTACGTCATTTTTGCCCGAGGAAGATCAGGGCGTCTTTATGACGATGGTGCAGTTGCCTGCTGGAGCGACTCAAGCGCGCACCCAAAAGGTTTTAGATCAGGTGACGAATTATTACCTGACTAAAGAGCATGCCAACGTTGAGTCTGTTTTTACGGTGAACGGTTTTAGCTTTAGCGGATCGGGACAAAACTCCGGTTTAGCATTCATTAGTTTGAAACCATGGGACGAGCGTTCGGGGAAAGAAAATAACGTGACGTCTATCATCGGTCGTGCGATGAAATCTTTCACGCAGATCAAGGATGGTCTGGTGTTCCCATTCAACTTACCGGCCATTATTGAACTTGGTACCGCGACCGGTTTTGACTTCGAACTGATCGATCAGGCAAACCTGGGCCACCAACAGCTCACTCAGGCGCGTAATCAGCTGTTAGGTATGGTCGCTGAGCATCCAGAAGTGATGGTGCGTGTACGTCCTAACGGGCTGGAGGATACGTCTCAGTACAAACTGAATGTGGATCAGGAAAAGGCGCAGGCGTTGGGCGTGTCGCTCTCGGACATTAACCAAACCATTTCAACTGCCTTAGGGGGAACCTACGTTAACGACTTTATCGATCGCGGGCGTGTGAAGAAAGTTTATGCTCAGGCCGATGCGCGTTTCCGTATGCTGCCAGACGACATCAATAATTGGTATGTACGTGGTAACAGCGGAAAAATGGTGCCTTTCTCCGCGTTCTCGACCGCCAGTTGGATTAAGGGTTCACCGCGTTTAGAGCGCTATAACGGCTTGCCGTCGATGGAAATTCTCGGCGAAGCGGCACCGGGTAAAAGTACTGGTGATGCCATGCAAATGATGGAACAACTTGTGACTAAGTTACCTTCAGGCATTGGCTATGACTGGACGGGCATGTCCTATCAGGAACGCTTGTCGGGAAATCAGGCACCAGCCCTGTATGCCATCTCGCTGGTGGTTGTATTTCTATGCTTAGCGGCGCTGTATGAAAGCTGGTCTATACCGTTCTCGGTAATGCTAGTTGTTCCGCTTGGCGTGGTCGGTGCCTTATTGGCCGCGGCATTACGCGGTATGAACAACGACGTTTATTTCCAAGTTGGGCTATTAACCACCATCGGCCTCTCCGCTAAAAACGCCATTTTAATCGTCGAATTTGCTAAAGATCTGATGGATAAAGAAGGCAAAGGTCTGATCGATGCCACCTTAGAAGCGGTGCGAATGCGTTTGCGCCCAATCTTGATGACTTCGCTGGCGTTTATTCTGGGGGTTATGCCGCTGGTTATCAGTTCTGGTGCAGGTTCAGGTGCGCAAAACGCCGTGGGTACAGGGGTGATGGGAGGAATGCTGACGGCAACGCTGCTGGCGATTTTCTTTGTTCCGGTATTCTTTGTGGTTGTGCGCCGTCGCTTTAGCAAAGCACAAGACTAAAAATAAAGGCTGTTAAATCAAAAGATAAAGGCCTGTGATGATGAGTCACAGGCCTTTACATCAAAGTTTTCCATACCCCTTTGCATATATCTTCTGTGTACCGAGATCTATCTCGCAAAACTTACAAAAGCCATGTTACCCAGCGTCGCAGATTCCGTGACGTAAAAAGTACATATATGGCCTGAATAAGTGTAATCGCTTTCATTGTTGTGAATGCAACTCCCCGTTCTCATTAGATTTCTCTATCTCTACCGTGGTGTGGTGAAGTTAAACCGTCCATAACCTCAAGAAAAAGTTAGATAAAGCTAAGATGTATTCACTTTGTTAATTTTTCAATACTGTGATGTAACCCAAATCTCACTTCAACGCATTGACTATAGTGATCCCTGTTCGGTTGCTTTTTATCCAACCATTGCTCAATGAGGATCTCAGTATGTGGAAGCGTTTACTTTTGGTTACTGCCGTCTCTGCTGCACTCTCTTCAGCTGCGTTTGCTCAGTCGATGACCGTTGGTTTTTCTCAGGTCGGTTCTGAATCAGGCTGGCGCGCCGCTGAAACCAGCGTGGCAAAAAGCGAAGCACAAAAGCGCGGTATTACGTTGAAAATTGCGGATGGTCAGCAAAAGCAGGAAAACCAAATCAAAGCCGTTCGTTCCTTTATTGCCCAAGGCGTTGATGCCATTTTTATTGCTCCGGTGGTTCAGACCGGATGGGAACCCGTCCTGCAGGAAGCCAAAGAGGCGAATATCCCCGTTTTCTCACTTGATCGCGCCATCACCGTGAAAGACAAATCGCTGTATATGACCGTTGTTACCGCAGACAACGTGTTGGAAGGAAAATTAATCGGCGACTGGTTGGTGAAACAGGTCGCAGGAAAGCCGTGTAACGTGGTGGAGCTACAGGGAACGGTCGGTGCAAGCGTAGCGATCGATCGTAAAAAAGGCTTTGCTGAAGCGATTGCCAATTCGCCAAACATCAAAATTGTCCGTTCTCAGTCTGGAGATTTTACCCGCAGCAAGGGTAAAGAGGTCATGGAGAGCTTTATTAAAGCCGAAAACAACGGCAAAGATATCTGCATGGTTTACGCACACAACGATGATATGGCGATAGGTGCCATTCAGGCGATCAAAGAAGCGGGGCTTAAACCGGGTAAAGATATCCTGACTGGCTCTATCGACGGCGTACCTGATATCTATAAAGCTATGTTGGCAGGAGAAGCTAATGCCAACGTTGAACTCACGCCAAACATGGCGGGGCCTGCGTTTGATGCGTTAGAGAAGTATAAAAAAGATGGCACCTTGCCACCGAAAATTACCAAGACTGAATCCAAATTGTTCCTACCTGACAGCGCGAAAGCTGAGTTAGATAAGAAAAAAGATATGGGATATTAATTTCATCTTATCTCTCGTTTTCAATCCTATTAGTCACTTCACCGGCAGAGGCTTCCGCCTCTGCCCATGATTTTCAGCGAAGCTAGGAGCGATGGTATGCGCGGCGATGGCGATAATGAGGTGTTACTCCGCACTGAAGGTTTGAGTAAATATTTTCCCGGCGTTAAGGCACTCAATAACGTTTCTTTCAGCCTACGTCGCGGCGAAATTATGGCGCTGCTTGGCGAGAATGGTGCGGGAAAATCGACGCTGATTAAGGCGCTAACCGGCGTTTACCAACGGGATAGCGGTACTGTTTGGTTAGACGGTGCCGAGGTCTTTCCAAAAAATACGGCTCATGCGCAAATCTTGGGTATTGGTACCGTATATCAAGAAGTGAACCTGCTGCCTAATATGTCGGTGGCAGACAACCTGTTTATTGGCCGAGAGCCGCGTCGTTTTGGTTTTATTCATCGTGGTGAAATGATCCGCCGTGCCACTGAGCTGATGCAACGTTACGGTTTTTCGCTGGATGTCACGGAGCCGCTTGGGCGGTTTTCTGTCGCTATGCAGCAAATCGTGGCGATCTGTCGCGCTATCGATCTTTCTGCCAAGGTGCTCATCCTTGATGAACCTACTGCCAGCCTCGATACCAGTGAAGTAGAAATGCTCTTTACCCTGATGCGTCATTTACGCGATCAAGGTATAAGCCTGATTTTTGTGACCCACTTTCTCGAACAGGTTTATGCCGTCACCGACCGCATCACGGTGCTGCGCAACGGCGAGTTTGTGGGAACTCGAAACACCAAAGAATTACCTTATATCGAATTAGTCAAAATGATGCTGGGTCGTGAGTTGGACAACAATGCTTTGCAGCGTGCGGGCCGTACTTTGCTCAGTGAAAATCCAACGGTCGAATTTGAAAACTATGGCAAAAAGGGCGTGATCGCCCCCTTTAATCTCAAGGTTCGTCCCGGTGAAATTGTGGGGTTAGCTGGGTTACTTGGCTCTGGTCGTACGGAAATGGCTGAGGTCATTTTTGGTATTAAACCAGCGGACAGCGGCATCGCACAGGTCAAAGGCAAACCAAGATCGTTACGTTCACCGCATCAATCATCGCGCTACGGATTGGGATTCTGCCCTGAAGATCGCAAAACCGATGGCATCATCGCGGCGGCGTCCGTGCGTGAGAATATAATTCTGGCGCTTCAGGCACAGCGTGGGTGGCTGCGCCCGATTGCACGCAAAGAGCAACAGCACATCGCGGAACGCTTCATTCGCCAACTGGGGATTCGTACCCCAAGCACTGAACAGCCCATTGAGTTTCTTTCCGGCGGCAACCAGCAAAAAGTTTTACTTTCGCGCTGGCTGCTCACCAAACCCCAGTTTCTTATTTTAGACGAACCGACACGCGGGATTGACGTGGGCGCTCACGCCGAGATTATTCGCCTGATAGAAACCTTGTGCGCCGATGGTTTAGCGCTGCTGGTGATCTCATCGGAGCTTGAAGAGCTGGTGGGGTATGCCGATCGGGTGGTGATCCTGCGCGATCGCCAGCAAATCGCCGAAATCCCACTTGAGCAGCTTTCGGTTGCCGCCATTATGAATGCCATTGCGGCATAAGGAGATGAACGCCATGTCTGGTTCTTTGCCCGATGCCAATCCCTCCAAAACCTCACGGCTACGATGGCCAACGGGTATGCCGCAAATTGTGGCGTTGGTTGTGGTGTTACTGGTTGATAGCGTTGTCGCCAATAATTTCTTTTCTATTCATATTCAAGATGGGCGCTTGTTTGGCAGCTTAATCGATATCCTCAACCGCTGTGCGCCAGTGGCGCTTTTGGCGATAGGTATGACGCTGGTGATTGCGACTGGCGGTATCGATCTTTCCGTGGGCGCGGTGATGGCAATCTCAGGGGCGACCGCCGCTTCGTTAACGGTTCAGGGTTATGGTTTGCCAATCGTGATTTTATCCGCGCTTGGCGTCGGCATTTTATCTGGGCTGTGGAATGGCATTTTGGTGGCACTCCTAAAAATTCAGCCGTTTGTCGCCACGCTGATTCTGATGGTTGCAGGACGAGGCGTAGCCCAATTGATTACGGCAGGGCAGATTGTCACTTTCAACTCCCCCTCACTATCGTGGCTGGGCAGCGGTTCACTCTTTTTGCTCCCCACGCCGGTGATTATCACGTTACTGACCTTGTTAGCCTTCTGGCTACTGACGCGTAAAACCGCGCTCGGGCTTTTTATTGAAGCGGTAGGGATTAACATCCGAGCGGCGAAAAATGCAGGGGTGAATACGCGGCTGATCGTCATGGGAACCTACATGCTGAGCGGCCTATGCGCTGCGATTGCAGGGATTATTGTAACGGCGGATATACGCGGCGCCGACGCGAATAATGCTGGGTTATGGCTAGAGTTGGATGCCATTTTGGCCGTGGTTATCGGCGGTGCATCGCTGATGGGAGGCCGATTTAATTTCCTGCTATCGATACTTGGGGCGTTAATTATCCAAGGAATGAACACCGGCATTTTGCTTTCAGGATTCCAACCGGAATTGAATCAAGTCGTTAAAGCCGTGGTGGTATTGGTTGTTTTAGTGTTCCAGTCGCCGCGCTTTCTCGCCGCAATCAGAAGGAAGCCGCGCCATGCTTAAACGTAATTTGCCGTTGATGATTACGCTGGCGGTTTTTGTACTGGGATATCTGTTTTGTTTGAGCCAGTTTCCCGGTTTTGCTACCACGCGTGTGATTTGTAATATCCTCACAGATAATGCTTTTCTCGGTATTGTCGCCGTTGGAATGACGTTTGTGATCTTGTCGGGTGGCATCGATCTTTCTGTTGGTTCAGTGATCGCTTTTACCGGCGTATTTCTGGCGCGCATGATCGGTGATTATCATATGTCGCCGCTGGTGGCTTTTCCGTTGGTGCTCGTGATGGGATGTGGCTTCGGGGCCTTCATGGGATGGTTGATTGATGCGCTAAAAATTCCGGCGTTTATCATCACGCTAGCAGGCATGTTTTTTCTGCGCGGTGCCAGCTATTTGGTTTCAGAAGAGTCGTTGCCTATCGATCATCCGATATACACCACGCTCTCCTCACTGGCTTGGAAAATTCCAGGAGGAGGGCGCTTGAGCGCCATGGCGCTATTGATGTTGGCAGTGGTCGTGCTGGGGATCTTTTTGGCCAATCGTACGCGCTTTGGTAATCAGGTTTATGCGATTGGCGGTAATGCCACATCGGCCAATCTGATGGGGATTTCAACCCGCAGCACCACCATCCGTATTTATATGCTTTCAACTGGATTGGCGACGTTAGCGGGCATCGTATTTTCCATTTATACCTCTGCGGGTTATGCGCTTGCAGGAATGGGCGTTGAGCTGGATGCCATCGCCTCCGTGGTGATTGGTGGCACGTTGCTGAGCGGCGGAGTGGGAACCGTTTTAGGCACGCTGTTTGGCGTTGCGATTCAGGGATTGATTCAAACCTATATCAACTTTGACGGCACGCTTAGCTCATGGTGGACCAAAATCGCAATAGGGATTTTGTTGTTCGCATTTATCGGGCTGCAACGCTTACTCACGGTGATGTGGGAGAACCGGCAAACGGCAGAGGTGAAGAGGATTGATGTTATTAAAGTCGATCGTGCTGTATGACCCCATGCTAACCCTCCCCTTGGCAGGGGAGAGAACCGATTCGGCGTTGCATGCGAGAACTCGATCAGCCCCTCCCCCTGCCAAGGGGGAGGTCGGGAGGGGGGATACTCCAACTCTTACAAACTATTATAAACCTGCTCGACCTTCGCCATATAACGCGGAGCCTGTGCCGCAGGATGATATTGACGAACGTGCCAGTGGAACGCTTCTGGTGAAAGCTGATTAATCATCTGAATCGCGGTTTTGCGATTGCTCGAAAAAGTACGCAGCAGCGCGCCTGCGCCGTTAGCGTAAGCCACCTCGGTTGCATAGCGACGAGTCACAGGATCGTCAATCCAGTTCAGCTGTTGATGTTGAATTGCGCTGATATAAGCGGCACCTAAATCGATATTGGTTTCGGGATCGAGTAAATCATCGTCGTCAGGGCAGCCGCGTTTACCTTTATAGCGATAGGCATCACACCCGCCGGTTGAGGCTTTGAGCTGCATGAGACCGATGGCGTTCGAAGGGCTGACGGCTTCTGGATTGAAGCTGGATTCTACCTGAATAATCGCGGCGATAAGTTTGGGATCGACCTTATAGTCATCGGCAGCATCTTCGATAACATCGTCGTAGGCATGGGTGTCGTACTTTTTATAATGATGTTTGCTTGAACAGCCAGCCAAGAAAAGCAATAGCAGCATAATGCCAAATCGCGAAGGATGTTTGAGTATTGAAATCATTGGTGAGCACGCCAGCCTATATCCATTAAAATAGAATAGGACTCATTAGTGAGACGACCATGTCGAAGGGAATGCCTGATTTAAATAGACGGATCCCTACGCCCGAAACAGACGCAGGGATCATATAGTCATCCAGCAAGTAGGTCACCTGCTGTTTTGCGCATTTTTAGTAAAAAAATAAGATCCTTCAGCGAAGATAAAACACCTCGTTAAGCTCATCGGTAACTGGGCTGTTGTCCGCGTTGCTCGGCATTACATCGGCCATATGTTTCCACCAGCGCTGGCAGGTTTCGGTCTGTGCAATCGCATTCCAACGCGCTTCGGATTCAATTTCAACGAAGCCAAACAGCAGATGGCGTTTTTCATCCAAAAAGATCGAATAATTGTGTGCGCCATGCGCTTTTAATTCGGCTTCCAGCTCTGGCCAAATCGGCGAATGGCGGCGCTGATACTCTGCGTGGGCATCGGGATTAACCTGCATGACAAAGGCTTTACGGATCATATTTCCTCCTTACATCGCCTGAAGGTAGAGCGCCCGAACCTGCTCACGATCTGCGCTACGCGGGTTACACGGCGCACAGGGATCGGCCAGCGCTTTATCTAACCAACCGTCAATATCACTTTCTTTGATACCCAGCGCGTGGAATCCAGAAGGAATACCAACGCGTGTCGAGAGCTCACGAATGGCCGCGATAGCGCTGTGGCTGGCCTGCTCTTCATCCATTTCCTGAGTATTAACTCCCATTGCCTGCGCGATTCGAGCGAAGCGGGAAACCGCATTAGGGCGATTAAAGGCTTCAACCACCGGCAACAAAATGGCGTTACATACGCCGTGTGGCAGATTATGCGTCGCCCCCGGCTGATGCGCTAATGCATGAACTAAACCCAGTCCGGCGCTGTTAAAAGCCATCCCTGCCAGATATTGCCCATAGGCCATCATTTCACGTGCCTGAAGGTTCTGCCCATTGTCCACCGCCAGCGGTAACCATTCGGCGATCATGCGAATAGACTCCAGCGCCGAGTGATCGGTCAGTGGATGCGCGCCTACGGAAACATAGGCTTCAATCGCATGGGTTAGCGCGTCCATGCCGGTTGCGGCGGTTACCGAGGCGGGAATATTTAGCATCACCGCCGGATCGTCCACGGCAATATCAGGAATAATATTGCTGTCGATAATCACCTCTTTCACCTGACGTCGGCTATCAATGATCACCGCGTTGCTGGTGAGCTCAGCGGCGGTTCCCGCCGTGGTATTAATAGCGACCAGCGGTACACCGGCATTTTTCACCTTGCCCACGCCCGAATAGGCGGTGGAAGGGCCGGGATTGGCGGTCAGAATTTTAATGGCTTTGGTGGTATCAATTGGGCTACCACCGCCGAAGGCGATCAGGTAATCACACTGGTTTTGCTGATAGGCTTGAAAACCTGCCTGAACTAATTCTTCGGTTGGATTTGGAAACACATCTTTAAACAGTACGTATGGCAGGTTTTGCTGCTGCATCGCACTAAACAGGCTGTCTAACAACCCCATTTCCACCAACTGACCATCGGTAACAATCAGCGCTTTTCCCCACTTTTTGTCGCCAAGCAGTTTCACCATATCGACGATAGCGCCGTTGCCGTGCAGGCTGATTTTCGGTAATGCCAGCATGAAACTCATGATATTGCTCCTGAAAATGAAAAACCGTTGTAATGCGCTTCCTAAGGAGAAGCGCATGCGATCGGTCTTTCTCAGCGATTAATCTTCAAGTGCCGCAGCCATTGGCGTAACACCAAAGCGTGCGGCGAGCGCAATCAGCTCCTGCGTGGAGATCGTTTGTTTTTTCCCGCCCATCGACAGCACTTTCACCATAATCTCCGCGGATTTTTCAGCGGTATCGATCAGGCCAAAAGCATCGTCTAGCGTTGGGCCACTGCCGAAAATTCCGTGGAAAGGCCACAGTACTAAACCGTGCTGACGCATTTGTTCTGCGGTTTGCGTGCCGATGCCGTCGGTGCCCGGCACCATCCAAGGTACGATGCCAATGCCATCAGGGAACACCACTAAACACTCGGTGCTGCCTTCCCATAGCAGACGGGTAAATTTGGCGTTGTCCAAATCATGCACGTAGCTAAGCGCAATCAAATTGGTGGCGTGACAATGCATGATGACGCGGTTATCGCCGCCGGTAACCTGCATACGTACGATATGCGATTGGAAATGCGCGGCCAGTTCAGAGGTTGGCAGGCCGCCTTTGGTTAATCCCCAATGGATGTGGTAGGCCATGCCATCGGCGCTAACCTGTAGCAGCACCAGATTTTCCTGCGGTGCAATTTGTACGTTGCGGAAAAATTTGCCTGAGCCGGTCACTAAGAACCAGCTATTGGCGAGTTCGGTGGCAGGCTGTGTCAGCTCAACGCAGCGCGGCTGTGAGTTAAAATCGGCGCGAAACGGTGCGACTTCTTCCTCTAATAAACGCAGGCTAACGTTGCCTCCGTTACGTTCATCCCAGCCTTTGAGCCACATATCGCTGGTGGCTTTAATCATGCCCTGAACGAACCAGGAATCGATGATAGATTGCATAGTTTTTATTCCTTTTATTTATCACTTAACGCTGAGACAAAATGTGTTCTTCATATTCGCGCACTGCTTTTAGCCAACTGGCATCAACGGGAACGTCGTTGCGCTGGCAGTACATTTCCCATACCGCCTGCCAAGGCAGCGATTTTTGTTCTTCCAGCAGAGCCAGACGTGCCGTGTAGTCACCGCTTTCTTCCAAATTACGCAGATGGTTAGTCGGTTCTAGCAGTGCGCGCAGCAGGGCTTTTTTCATATTGCGCGTACCAATTACCCAGGCCGCAATGCGATTGATGGAAGCATCGAAGAAGTCCAAGCCGATATGCACGCGGTTAAACAGGTTGTGGCGGACGATTTCGCTGGCAATGGCCTGAGTTTCATCGTCGAGCAAGACCACGTGGTCGCTGTCCCAGCGTACTGGGCGGCTAACGTGCAGCAGCAAACGAGGCACATAAAGCATGGCGCTGGAAATTTTGTCGGAGATCACTTCTGTTGGATGGAAGTGACCGGCATCCAGACACAGGGCGGTCTGACGGCTGGCTGCGTAGCCGAGGTAAAACTCGTTTGAGCCCACGGTATAGCTCTCAGCGCCGATGCCGAAAAGTTTGCTTTCAACCGCGTCGATGTGATGTGCCGGGTTTAGTTTTTCAGCGATAACCTCATCCAGCGCCGAAGCCAAGCGTTGACGCGGAGCCAAGCGGTCAATCGGCGTGTCTTTCATGCCGTCTGGGATCCAGATATTCATGACGGACGGCGTACCCAACTGTTCGCCAAAATAGGCTGAAATACGGCGGCTGGCTTGGCAATGTTCAATCCAGAACTGGCGTGTTTCGGGGTTGGCGGATGAGAGAGTAAAACCATCGGCGCTCAGCGGGTGAGAGAAACAGGAAGGGTTAAAATCTAAGCCTAAATGGTGTTTTTTAGCCCATTCAACCCAGTTAGCAAAATGGCACGGCTCGATTTTATTACGTGCGACCGGCGTATCAGATTCTAAATAAATCGCGTGCAGATTCAGGCGTTTTGGCCCTGGGATCAGCGTTAATGCCATTTCTAAATCGGCACGCAGCTCTGCGGCGTTGCGCGCTTTGCCCGGATAGTTACCGGTGGCCTGAATACCGCCGGTCAGTGAACCTTCAGGATTTTCAAAACCGGCAACGTCATCGCCCTGCCAGCAGTGCATCGAAACTGGCAGTTTCTCCATGGTTTTCAGCGCATTTTCGACGTCTACGCCAACAGCGTTAAAACGTTGTTTAGCCAGTTCCCAAGCCTGATCGATTGAAGTGGTCATACACATGTTCCTTTGAATTGGGCAGAGGTTTGCGCACCGCCGTTGCTGAGCGATGCGGATAAAGAGTGGTGAGATGGGTTGGGTAAAAAATGTTCCAGCGGGAAGTTATTTGCCACCACGCGGCGGAAAGCATGCACATCGGCGATATCGCCCAGCGCGATTAACTGGCAGCCGATATTGCCTAAGGTTGAAGCTTCAACGGGGCCCGCGCTGACTTCGATGTTGCAGAGATCGGCGCACAGCTGATTGAGGAAACGGTTTTGGCTGCCCCCGCCGACGATATGTAAATGGCTGATCGGCTTACCGCGCAGTTCAGCAAGCTCTTCGGCCACCTGCTGATAGAGTTTCGCCAAGCTGTCAAAAATACAGCGCGCCAGTTCTGCCGGTGTTTCGGGCACCGGAACGCCACGCTCGCGGCAGTCGTTTTGAATTTCCAAACACATATTGGCTGGGTTGATGAAGCGCTCGTCGTTCGGGTTAATCAGAAAATGGTGTGCAGACTGCTGAGCGGCCTCTGCAATCAGATCGGGCAGATACTGAACGCCCAGCTCTTGGGTTGCGCGCTGTAGCAACCATAAGCCCATAATATTTTTCAGTACCCGATAGCGGCCTTCTGCCCCCCCTTCATTGGTGATATTGGCCTGCAACGCATGGCTATCGGTGAACGGCGTACGGCTTTCAATGCCCATTAATGACCATGTACCTGAGCTGAGATAGGCCGAATCGCTATCCTGCATTGGGGTGGCAATCACCGCGCTGGCAGTGTCATGGGTGGCAACGGCAACGACTGGAACCTGTTGTCCTTTCGGGCTTTGCCAGCAATCGATACGCTGACCCGGCTGGGTCGGTTTGCCAAACCAACGAGCCGGAACACCGGCATAGTTCAGCAAATCGGTATCCCAATCGCCGCTGTGGATATTCAACAGCTGTGTTGTACTGGCGTTGGTGTATTCCCAGTTCATTTGCCCTGTTAAACGGTAATGAAGGTAATCGGGAATAAGCAGTAAATGCTCAACCCGATCCAGCAACTCAGGCTGTTGTTCGCTGAGCGCACGCAGCTGATAAAGGGTATTGAAGGGCAAAAACTGAATGCCGGTACGTTGATAGATAAACGGTTTACCTAAGTGCTCTTGCGCCTGTGCCATCAGGCCGTGCGTACGATCGTCTCGATAAGCGACGGGATGGCCGACTCGTTCGCCGCTGGCATCCAACAACACAAAATCTACGCCCCAGGTATCAATGCCAATGCTGTCTAATGGGATATTTTCAGCATCAATTTGCTCAAGCCCGGTACGAATTTCCTGCTCAAGGGCATCAAGATCCCAAGTATCAAAACCGTCACGAGGTACCAGCCGATTGGTAAAGCGGCGGATCTCTTTTAGCGTAAGGTGTTGCGTGCCGACGTGGTAACTCGCCAGCATCACTCGCCCGCTGGAGGCACCAAGATCGATTGCGGCAATATGGCGTGTCGTCATGTTGAACCGTCCGTCGTTGAACATTCTTATTTATCAATGACGGTCAGTGTAGAAACTTGCTTGGTGGGGCACCTTCTCATGAATGCCAGTGAAATTATGGCGATGGCAATACGGCAAAGGTGAAAGTGAAGTAAGTCACAGTTCTTAGATGCGCTGGCCTGTGATGTTCGCCGCATTTCTTAATATTGGTCGTGCATTCTTGAATTAACGAACGCGAAAAGCCGTTTTGACGTCAAAAGTTTAAGGTTCATTTTTCAGCCTTCTTCTACTATCGAGCCATAGCAAACCGCTGGAGAAATCACCCGCGTTGATACCCCGATAAGATAAGGAGTCTGACGATGACGGTTTTGCACAGTATTGATTTTTTCTCTTCTGGCTATGCGCCTGTCGCCATAGAGCCTCGCGCTCCGCAGCCGGAGTTTCCTGAACATCACCATGATTTCTATGAAATTGTGATTGTAGAACAGGGCGCTGGTGTACACGTTTTCAACGGCAATCCTTATACGCTCAACAGCGGCTGTGTATGTTTCGTTCGCGATCACGATCGTCATTTGTTTGAGCATACCGACGGCCTTTTTCTCACCAATGTGCTCTTTCGAGCGCCGGATGCGTTTAAGTTTTTATCGGGCGTTGAGCAATTTTTACCGCGAGAATCTGAAGGGGTTTATCCCTCGCATTGGCGTATCAGCCAGCAGGTGCTAGCGCAGGTAAAAATGCTGATGGCGAAACTCGAACAAACACCGGCCAGCGAGCGAGCCGAGGATATTGCGTTACATGAAAGCGTCTTTATGCAGCTTATTGTGCAGCTTTGGCAGGGGTGTTCTGCTCAGGTCGGGGACGATCAGGAAGGGCGTTTGCGTCAGCTCTTAGATTGGTTACAGCATCACTACGCCGAATCTGTGGAGTGGACGGAATTAGCGGACCGTTTCTCTTTGCCGCTTCGCACCTTACACCGCCAGCTTAAGAACCATACCGGCATGACACCGCAGCGCTATCTGACTCGCCTACGTCTTTTACAAGCCCGACACCAGCTTTGTCACAGTGATAGCAGCGTGACGGATATTGCCTATCAGTGCGGTTTTGGCGACAGCAATCATTTTTCTACGCTTTTCAAACGCGAGTTTGACCAATCTCCTAGAGCCTTGCGTTATCAGGGATAGTGGCTCAGTCACGTTAAGCCAAGTGACATTTTGTTACTTAACGGCGGAATGCAATGTGCGGAATCGAGAAAGCCGTCAACGTAAAACCATGATGATTCTGTGATACTTTCTGGCTAAATAAGCGTGGGAGGCGGGGAATGCGAAAGCCGTTAGTGCTGGAGAATCGGGATTATTTCCCTTCGGAACAGATGCCGGTCGCGGTAGCGGATCGTTATCCACAGCAGGTTTTTGCCGAACATTCCCACCAGTTTTGCGAGATCGTGATCGTTTGGCGCGGTAACGGCTTGCACGTTCTCAACGATCGCCCGTATCGCATAACCTGTGGCGATATTTTCTATATCAACGCCGAGGACTGTCATAGCTACGAATCGGTTAACGATCTGGTTCTGGACAATATCATCTATTGCCCCGAGCGTTTACGTTTAAACGCCCAATGGAATCTATTATTGCCACCGTTTGATGAGTCGACTCGACAGAATCATTGGCGTTTAAGCACCGGTGGTTTAGCGCAGGCGAGGCCGATTATTGCTCAGCTGGCGCAAGAGAGCCGCAAAACCGACGCACTTTCGATTCAGTTAACTGAAGCTCTGCTACTGCAGTTAGCGATTGTGCTAAAACGTTATCGTTACACGGCGGAGAGTGTCTATTTGCTACCGGCTGGCGAACAGCTTGATTTGCTGATGGCATCACTGCAAGGTGGACTCGACAGCCATTTCGATTTATCGGCTTTTTGCGCAGAGCATCAGTTGGTCGAGCGCTCGCTGAAACAGCTATTTCGCCAGCAAACAGGGATGTCGATCAGCCATTATCTGCGTCAGCTACGTCTGTGTCAGGCTAAGCGATTATTGAGACGCAGCGACTATCGTATCAGTGAAATTGCGACGCGCTGCGGTTTCGAAGACAGCAACTATTTTTCCGTGGTGTTTACCCGTGATGCCGGACTAACACCACGAGAGTATCGCCAGCGCTTTGTGACTGAACCAGAGCGAGCGATTTAACCCCTTTATACTTGAAGCCAGTCCAATTATTGGGGGATAAGCTAGAGTATGACATGGCATTTTTTGCGGCGATTTTCGTCATCATCAATAGCGGTGGCCGTGATTCGGCACCGCTAACCAGATAGGGCAGTTTGATGAAACATATTAAATTAGGTGGTTCTACCCTGCATGTTCCCGCCATTGTGGTGGGCTGCATGCGTATGGATGAGTTGAAAGCCGCAGAGGCCGAAACTTTTGTGCAAACCGCGCTGGATTTGGGCGCAAACTTCTTCGACCACGCAGATATCTATGGCGGCGGCGAATGTGAGCGTATTTTCGCTCGCGCAGCCAAACTCAATGATGACCGCCGCGAGAAGGTCTTCCTACAGTCTAAATGCGGGATTCGTAAAGGCCTGTTCGATTTCTCTAAAGAGCACATTTTAAAATCAGTAGACGGCATCTTAGAGCGTTTAGATACCGACTATCTCGATATGCTGCTGGTGCATCGCCCTGATGCGCTAATGGAACCGGAAGAAGTGGCCGAGGCGTTTGATCACTTACTGAATACCGGCAAAGTGCGCCGTTTTGGTGTTTCAAACCAAAGCCCAATGCAGATGGCTTTACTGCAAAAGTTTATGAGCCAAAAGATCTTGGCGAATCAGCTTCAATTGAGTATTACCAATAGCGGTATGATCCGCAGTGGTATTAACGTCAATATGGAAAATGCGTCGAGTGTCGATCACGACGGTGAAGTATTGAACTATTGCCGTTTAAATGACGTGACGATTCAGGCATGGTCCCCGTTCCAATACGGTATGTTTGAAGGCGTATTCCTCGGCAATCCTAAGTTCCCAGAACTGAATCAGAAAATTGATGAGATTGCGGCGCGTTATGACGTATCAAATACCACTATTACGACGGCGTGGATTTTACGTCATCCAGCCAATATGCAGATGATTTCAGGCACGATGAGCACTTCGCGCCTCAAGCAAATATGTCAGGCCTGCGATATCACGTTAACGCGTGAAGAATGGTATGAAATTTATCGCGCAGCCGGTAACGAGCTGCCATAAGCCCTGACGCTATTATAGTTCTAGAACAGCCAGTTTTCTGGCTGTTCTCTAGAGACAACAAACATCCTCCTATTTTATTGTCACCTCTTATTACCAATTCTTATTGCAACTCCTTAACGCAACTTCGTTTAACGTTTCTCATTCTCTATTAATTATTAATACACGTATGTGGTGTGCTGGCGTGTATTAACTGTATAGGAAAAACTATATCTAAGTATTTTCCGATATTAAAAAATGGCGCGACTAGGATGATTCCAAATACTTCGCGAGATTAAAATAGCGTATATAGCATTGTTGCGAGTTTTAAATACGTACTTAAACCTCTTTGGCTGTAAGACTTTTAACGATTAATGGGATTTGATAGCATTTTGTTCGTCCGATGGAGCAGGATAATAATTATGATAAACACATGGCGTCTTTAATTATTTAAAAGGATTTATACCAATAACACAGAGAGCTTCTATTGTCGCTTGGATTGCGTCCTGTGGCTTAAATGCTCTTTATCTTTTTTTAGGATATTTATATTACGCAGGAAATTTTTATGAAATTGAATAAAGTTGCTTTAGCCGTAGCATTTACCGCTGCTGTAAGTTCTATGTCTGTTCTGGCTGATACGACCAATGGCCAAATCCAATTCCAAGGTGAATTGGTGAATACTGCCTGCGGTTTATCACCTAATTCTAGCCCAGTATCTGTCGATTTTGGTCAGATCCCTGTTTCAGCGCTGGCTAACGGTGCTCATGCAGGTAACGTGCAGAAAAACATCGAATTGCAGGATTGCGATACTACCGTTGCGACCAGCGCCGTTGTTTCTTACACCCCAACTAGTGTAAGCCCAGCTGATGCAACTCTGGCAGCGTTCACTTCAGGTACCGCGTCTAATGCGGGTATCGGTCTGAAAGATAGCGCCAGCCAGGATGTGGTTTGGGGTCAGGGCACCACGGCTGTACAACTGGTTAACGGTACTAACACCATTCCATTTGTTGCCTATGTGAAAGCAGACAGCGCGGATCAGACTGCAAACCCTGTAACCGCAGGTTCTTTCCAGTCAACCATCAACTTCCAGATCGCTTACCAGTAATCTCCTAGAAGTGGTGCACACGGGGGGCGTATATCCCCCGTTTTCTACCTGTGAAATATTCAGTAGGGATAGCGAGCATGATGTCAGGAATAAAGAAAAAAATATCAGTGATGCTTTTTTTATATGCGCTGTTTTTTTCCGCTGACACGCTGGCATCCAGTATTACACCAGGGAAAGTCGAAATGTCTGGTGAGCTGATTGAAACTGCCTGTGGCATTGATCCTCTTTCACGTGAGATCTGGGTTGATTTTGGCGATGTATCTGCTCGTGATATTAATATGGATAGCGAAAGTCACCTAACGAAAGATTTTAATGTTCATCTTACCGGGTGCAGAGTTATTAAAAATAAAACGGCTGCTGATGACAGCTTTCCTTATGCCACGATCACTTTTATTGGCAATTCATCTCCTCATGATCCGTCAGCGCTATTAGTTACCGGAGAAGGGGAAGGATTTGGTATTCATTTACGTAATCAGCATGGAAGTATGCTGACAATAGGGCAACCTTCTCCCGGATATGATTTAAGTAACGGGAGTAATATTCTGAGATTTACCGCCTCGCTGGTTCCGGTTAATAAACATATTAAAGCCGGTGAGTTTTATGCTATTGCTCGTTTTTTTATTGATTATAACTAAAAAATTAACCAATGCCATTTGGGGTATTCGGCGTATTCCGTCGATTAATTCGGGATAAATTGTCATGTCGGTAACACTAAAAACAAAATTAAAAATAGTGGCCTTAAAGGTGATTATTTTCTGCTATGCCAATACGGTATATGCAGACGATCTCGTTGAATTTAATACCGACGTATTGGATGCGTCCGATCGCACCCATGTTGATTTATCCCGTTTTGCTTCAGACAACTATGTTGCCGCAGGTGATTACCTGTTGGATATCAAAATTAACGGCCAGCCGATAGGTCAAGACAAGGTGCATTACGCGCTGTTGCCCGATGGTAAAAGCACGCAAGCCTGCATCAGTCAGGCCGTGCTGGATAAGCTGGCATTGAAGGAAGAAGCCAGACTCAAAGTTGAGCAGGTTTCAGAAAACTGTTTTGTTTTGCTGAGCCTGCCAGGGGCTAAGCTCAGCAACTATGCCGGAACGCTGGATATTACGGTGCCGCAGGCGTGGATGAAATATAACGATCCCAATTGGACGCCACCGGAGCGCTGGGATAACGGTATTGCTGGCGTCATTTTTGACTACAGTCTGACGGGCCAACTCACTCATCAACTCGATCACAGTGAAGATTACAATTCTTTGTCAGGCTATGGTCAGGCAGGGTTCAATGTGGCTGGCTGGCGTTTTCGCAGTGAATATCAGACCAGCTACTACAACTCAACTCACCAATTTGATTTTGATTGGAACCAGATTTATGCCTATCGTCCGCTGCCCATGATGGCGGCCAAACTGACACTGGGCGAAATCTATCTTAACTCGCAGGTCTTCGACACGTTGCGTTTCACCGGCGTCAATCTGTCGAGTGACGAGCGTATGCTGCCGCCAAATCTACAAGGCTATGCGCCCGAAGTACACGGCGTAGCGCGCACCAGCGCTAAAGTGACGGTGAGCCAGAGCGGCCGAATAATCTATCAAACTACCGTGCCAGCCGGTCCATTCAATATTCAGGATCTAAGCAGTTCGGTGCGTGGAACGCTGGACGTCAAAGTTGAAGAGCAGGATGGTTCGGTGTCTACCTTTCAGGTGAATACCGCCAATATTCCGTATCTCACGCGCCCGGGCTACGTACGCTACAACATCGCCGCGGGGCAGCCTTCGCGCTATACCCACCAAACTCAAGGGCCGGGCTTTGTCTCGGGGGATTTCTCGTGGGGGATTTCCAACGCGTGGTCTCTGTACGGTGGTTTGCAAACGGCGGGTGAAGAGTACAACGCCATGTCGATAGGGATTGGACGCGATCTCAGCATGTTTGGGGCTATCTCCGTGGATGCCACCGAATCATGGAGCCAAAACCGTGATGGGGAGCGCCTAAAAGGAACGTCGTACAAACTCAGCTACGCCAAAACCTTCGACGAATACAACAGTTCAATCACGTTTGCGGGCTATCGATTCTCGCAACAAGATTTCCGCTCGATGGCGCAATACATGGATGAGCGCTATCAGGATTACGACCATGTTGGGCGTGAGAAAGAGCTATACACCATCACCGGTAACAAAACGTTCTGGGCTGATGAGCCGAGCAAAACGTTGACCACATTCTTGACCTATACCCACCAAAACTATTGGGATCGAAATAGCCAAGATCGTTATGGCGTGTCACTGGGACGCACTTTCCGCATCGGTGAAATTAACGGTATTACGGCCAATCTCTCTGCGTATCGCACCGACTATAAAGATCGGCGTGATGATTCGATTGCAATTTCAATCTCTGTGCCGGTTGGCGATAGCCGCTGGGCCGGTTTGGATATGCAAACCAATAACGGCAAAACCAGCCCGATGATGTCGTACACCGACAATAGCGACAACAACAACCTATGGCGAGTGCGCGCGGGGGCAAGCCAGAGCGGTAACGCCAATATGGATGGCTATTACCAGCACCGTTCGCAGATGGCAGAAATCAACAGCAACCTCAGCTATCAGCAAAGCCATTATGTGGCGCTGAGTAGCACGCTGCGCGGTGGTTTCACGGCGACACGACACGGCGCCGCGCTGCATAACAGCGGAGCTACGCTCAACACGGCTCGCATGATGGTAGATACCAACGGTATTGCAGGCGTTCCGCTAAACGGAAGCAAATCGCGAACCAACCGATTTGGCATCGCGGTGGTGCCAGACGTTGTCAGCTACAACAGCTTTGACACCCGCGTGGATGTGGATGCGATGGACAGTGATATCGAGCCGTCAAAAGCCATTAGCACGACCACGCTGACCGAAGGCGCTATCGGCTACCAGTCCTTTGGGATGGCAAAAGGGATGAAGATGATGGCAAACATTCGCCGCTCTGATAGCAGCACACCGCCTTTCGGCGCTGAAGTCTTTAATGGCGACGGTGTCAGCGTGGCGATGGTGCTTGATGACGGTCAGGCGTGGCTTGCCGGTGTTAATCCTGATGAGACGCTCAAGGTGGTCTGGAACGGAAAAACACAGTGCAAGATCACTATTCCGGCAAAAGCGTCGAATTATTCGAATTCTGTTTTGCTGCCTTGCCATTAAGCGATGCGGCTAAACCGAAGCAACAAATCTATGACGAAGCAACAAATCCATTACTGTCATAAAAGGCTAAAAATGAGCATGAAGAAAAATAGCGGATGCGGCTGGATAGCGGCGATGGCTCTGACGGTTCTGACCGGCTACGCGCAGGCGGGCGTTTCACTGGATCGCACGCGGATCATTATTACCGAAAAAGAGAGCTCATCGAGCGCCAACCTGTCCAACACGAGCCCAGATATTCCTTTTTTGGCTCAGTCATGGGTAGAGGACTCGGAAGGTCACAAGATCACCTCGCCGTTAATGGTCTTGCCGCCGCTACAGCGAATCAACGGTGGACAGAAAGGGATTGCCCGCGTGACCAAAACCGGTGCGATAAACACGCTGCCGCAGGATCGCGAAAGCCTATTTTATCTCAACGTGCGTGAAATCCCGCCTAAGCCGAATAAGCCCAACATGCTGCAACTCGCTATGCAGTCACGTATCAAGCTTTTCTATCGTCCGGCGGCAATTATCCCCACCAGCAAAAATGAGATCTGGCAAAACCAAGTGGTGTTCCAGAAAAACGGCAGCACGATGACGGCGCAAAACCCAACGCCGTATTACGTCACGATTATTGGTTTAACGAATAGCGCGGGCAGCAAAATTACTCGCTTCCCAGGAATTATGGTCGCTCCGAAATCGAGCCTTGATTTTGCGGTTACTGATGGGGCGGTGAGCGCGTTCTCCATGATGTATGTCAATGACTATGGCGGCCACCCAGAACTGAAGTTCAGCTGTTCAGGCAGCACCTGTAAAGCGTTGCCTAGCGCGCAGCAGGAATAACCATAAGGACCCGACAATGCAAAATCGATTCGCGTTATGCGCATTTCTGGCACTGGGCGTTGTGTTTCAGGCTCAGTCTACGGTGCCGCAGTTGCCACAACATCAAGATCGGGATCATGCCGGTGAAGATGGCGGCATTGTTCGGTTCCATGGTTCTGTGTATGCCTCTCCGTGCGTAATGGCGGGGGAGAGCCGGATGCAAGATATCGATATGGGCGAAATGACGGCGCGTAGTTTTCATCGTGCTGGCGATCACAGCCAGCCGGTGCTGATCAAAATCTATCTACGCGATTGCCTAAAAGGGGCATCAATGGCGCGCGGTAGCTTGGCTTCGAAGACGACGGGAAGCGATTGGCGAGCCTATACCACCGGCGAGCAAGCGGTGCAGATGACATTTATCGGTGAATCCGATGTAGCCGACCCTGCGCTATTACACACTACCGGTATGGTGCAAGGAGCAGGTATTCGTTTGATGGATATGTCAGGCAATAAGCTGGCAATTAATCAGACCCAGACGCCTTCCTTAGTGAAATACGGCGATAGCGTATTGACCTTTATGGCCGCATTGGAATCGACGGGAAACTCGGTCACCGCCGGTGAATTCCAAGGATTGCTGCGTGTGAAAATGGAGTATTTGTAATGAAACTGTCTGGCCTATTCTCACGCCAAACGTGCGTTATGTGTGCACTCGCTCTATCGCTACTTCCCGCTGGCGTGCAGGCCTATATCGATGGCGAAATTATCCCGGTCGGTGGTCCGCATCAATACAATATTGATGTGGGAAATCAGGATATTACCTCTAACGTAGCGGGCTCTCTGATTAGCTCTGAGTTTGCATTAGGTGGGCTTTATGCCGGGACAGCCTACTGCAATACGCCGATGACGAATCAGCCAGTATTTTTCACCTCGCGTGCGACGCTGGCTGAATCAGGCAATAACCCCGGCTATCTGCGTTTGAACGACTATATGGATGTCAAAATTGAAATCTACATCCGTGGTAACCGTCTCGAATACCTGCCGGTTCCGTTCAACAATGAAAGCAACCGCGCGTATCAGAACACCTGTGCGCCGCCATCGGTGCAGTACACCGATTTTGAGTCTGGGTCGAAGGGGCGTGTCACTTTTATGATCACGAAACCCATTATCAATGGTGTCAATCTGGTCGGGACGCAAATTGCTGAGCTATATGGCCGCATTGGTTCAACGGCCTCCGGTATTGGCTCTGTGCCGATGTCGGTGATTTATATCAACTCGGGTGTTCTTACCGTACCCGATAAATGCGTGGTGAATCAGGGAACGCCTATCGTGGTGGATTTCGGCACCATACCTGGTACGGGCAGCAAGCTCAATGGCAATAACTACAGCCATAACGTGCCAATTCACGTGAAGTGTGAAGGCGGAAGTTTTACCACGGGCAGCCTGAATATCAAACTGGCTATTCAGCAGGCCAGCCCAGCCAGTTTTAACAGTGATTATCTGGGAACCACCGGCTCCGGCGATCGTTCAAATTTGGGCATCAAGCTGACAGATCAAAGCGGTTCGACCATCACGCCGAATAGATTTTATAACGTCCCTGGTTTTAACAATAACGAGGGGGATTGGAATCTCATCGCAGCGCCGATTGCAAACGCCGGAACCAACATTGAGGAAGGTGATTTTCAGGCTTCTGCAACCGTTGTTGCAGAGTTCCAGTAAGGAGAGGGTATGCGTCTGATGGAACTGGCTGTGCTAGCGACGCTGATGTTCAGTAACGCGGTTGAAGCGGCGGGAGAGTTGGTGGGTGGTGCAATGACGTTTAAAGGCGTGGTTGTCGCTCTGCCTTGCAGCATTGCTCCGGGATCGGAAAAAGTGCCGGTAGACTTTGGTGAGATTTCAACCAAGTCGCTTTATGCGACGGGGAAAACCACACCCATTGCGTTTTCGATTGTGTTGGAAGACTGCAACCCCAGCGTATTTGACTCGGTAACGGTCACCTTTGATGGCGACCGGAACTCGAACATGACCGATCGTTTGGCCATTAAGTCCGTGGCGCCAAGCGGCGCGAGCGGCGTAGGTATTGGCTTAGAAGAAAGCGATGGTTCACCGATTCGACTCAATATGCCAACCAACGCAACGGCTATTACCGATACCGTGATGCAGTTGAACTTCCAAGCCTTCGTGGAGGGAGAGCCGCAGGCGTTAGCGAACGGAACGTTAACGACCGGTGCTTTCACTGCAACAGCTAACTACACGTTAAATTATCAGTGATTTGCTGAGAAGGTATTTATAAATGAATTATCAGTGCTTTTTCTTTGATAAAAATATCTTTTTCTCTCAAGGCTTGAAGTCCGTTATTCAGGATGCTTGTGATGACTCAATGCGAGTCCAATTTACCAGCTCTAATAATATACATCAGCTTGTTGAGGTGCTTAAACAGCAAAGGAATGAACGAGAACAGCGCTGGGTGATTTGTGATTTTGAAAGTTTTCCTCAGGGGCGGTTTAATGTACTCAATATGATCAAGATGTACTACCGTCATCATCGACAGAAACTCGTTATCTTATTGAGTGAAAATAATATCCCGCTTTTTTTTGCGCTGCACTCGCTATTACCTGGTGCACATTGGCTATTAAAAAGTGAATCTAAACAGAATGTGAATCTATTTTTTAATGAGCTGAAGTGTAGCGAAATAGGACAAACAGTTTTTAGTCCCTCATTGGTGAGTTACACCCGAATGAAATGGTTAACCGCCGACGCGGGGTGTTATATCTCAAGCGATGAGTGGTGGCTCATGGAAGAGATATTTAAGGGTAAATCACTTTCGCAGATAGCGAACGAAGTCAATATTAACGTTCGAAGGTTGAGTTATTACAAACGGCGTTTAATGAAGCGGCTTAATGTCACCAGCAATGTCGCTTTGTTCAATGTTTTTAAATGTATTGTGGCAACGCCTCGTAACGACTGAGTTATCAACGATTTTTAAAGATTACTGGTGCCATGTTCATCGGTAGGTACATGCAATTCATTGCATATTTTTAATAAACTAAGGTAAGGATTATATATGAAACACATTAATGCAGCGGAAGCCTCACAGATTGTTGGTGGCAACTGCAAAACGTGTAGCAGCTCTTATGAAACCGTGGTAATTGGCGGCGTAGCATCATGTAAGTTAGTGACAGTTTGCACTGACAAACATGGTTCAACGACCACCATGAAAGATGCCGATATGAACCTGTGCCGCGTGCCAAATCGTTAATCTCTCTAGTTTGCTAAATAAATAGTCACCAATACATGGAGAGTTGCTCTCCATGTATTTATTCGACGATCAATTTTGGGGCATTAAAGTTATGCAGTTTAAACGCACAACGGTTATTAGTTATTCATTGCTGCTTGTCATTGTCTCATCGTTGATGACCGTGTTGTTTTACCATGTGTTTGTGTTCAAGTCGTTTTCAAGTGAAAGCGATAATCAAACCTCGCCGCAGAAAGAGTTAACTATTGCGCAGGCAGAGAAAAGCCCAATAAGAGAAAATAACAGTATTATCGAAGTGATGTCCTATGGCTGCCATTACTGCGCCGCGAATGAGGATAATGTGAGGGAGTTTGTTAAAAAATTGCCCACAGGCGTAGTATTTGAATCAATACATATCAATACAGAAAAGAGTGGTTTATCTGCCTTTGCCCCTATCTTTGCCACGCTACAAGAAATGGGCGTAGAACCTACCGTGCGTGATAGTGCGTATAACGCCATTATTGCTCGAGGTATTAATCTGACGGATGCGGCAGAGTTAAATAAATGGCTGCTTAAAAATAGCATTGATGTTGCAGAATATAAAAAAGCGCGAGCCAGTGAAGCCGTTAAAAATCGATTAGATGAAATGTCAGCTATTACAGATTTTTATGATATTACGGCAACGCCGATTTTTATTATTAATAAGCGTTTTGTGGTCGCACAAGATAGTTCTTTCCCTGAATTCTCAAAACGTATGCTGAATTTGCTCGGAAAGGATAAGTAATGGCGATTACCCGGTTTCTGCTGGTGTGGATCGTTTTCAGCACCAAAAATATTGGCGGATATTTTCATCAAGTGATTCATCGCTTATTTTCCGCGCTGAAAACATTTTTATGCTGGGTGCTACGTTTTTGTAACGTGCGTCTTGTGCTGGCTATCGCTCGCGGGCTCTGTTTTTTGGGCGTGCTTGGGCGAGAGTTTCGCCATCAGAATCCGGTTGCGACTCAGAATTTTCACTGCTTAACAGGGCAAAAAGGGCGCATCGATGCGTCATGGATTGCGGTACGGCGCAAAATTCTTGAGGCCAGCGCAACGTGGGCACAAAACCCAAAAGTGCTACAGCAGCTTGCCGCCTGTACTCAACAGCTCGATGAGGCCGTAGCGCCACTTCGCCTGCGGAAAAATGCGGTCATATTGGCGCCGCTGCACAGTATTTCTGATGTGCTCGCTGCGATGGTAGCCGCTGGCGTAACACCGGGGCGTGCCAGCGTTATCGTGTCTTCCAGCGCTGAACAGTACAACGCCCGCGCGCGTGCCTTAGGGGGCGTGAATCTTTCCTACTGCTCTATTCATCAAGATAGCAAACAGCTGGCTTCCAGCCTGACTTCGTTGCTAAGCGACGTCGCGATGGGACATCAAAACCTCATCATTTTTCCCGATATTACGCCGGACTATACCGTGCAAACCGAAGAAGCCGCATCGGGGAAACTACGCTGTCGGTTATTTGGGCGCGTCGCGGGGCTGCATAGCGGTATTGTGCGTTTGGCGCGGGCCGTTTCTGCTCAGGTGGTTTTCTACCATCTCTATGAGCAAGACGGGCTGCGTATCCATATTCATGAGCCGGTAAAAGCGCGCGATGTGGCGGAGAAACTGCCAGAAATTATCGAGCAGGCGCTGCAAGAATATCCACATGATTGGCTGCTTTGGCATAGCCACTCTCTGTATTTTATCAATCAATAACTAATGATGATGAAACCAATAATACCCGATCTGATTTTTCAGGAAGAGACCAACGAATGTGGGCTGGCGTGCATTGCCATGCTGGCGCAAACGCAGGGACGAAAAACCGATCTGGACACGCTGAGAGCGCGTTTCCCCGCGTCGGACCATGGAACTTCACTGAACGATTTATCCACCATTCTGGCGAGTCTTGGCATTGCTTCGGCTCCCGTGCTTTTTGAGCACCATGAGCTCAGTGAATTGCCTCTACCTGCTATTTTGCACTATGGCGCGAGCCACTATGTCGTGTTGGCCTATCGCAAAGGCCAGCAGGTGTGTGTGATGAATCCCGCGATTGGCCAACAATGGCTACCCTTTGCCTCGCTGAAAACTGAAATCAGCGGCTATGCGCTCATTCTCGATCCACAAACGCGGGTTAACGCTGAGCAGAGCGCCGAAACAGGCACGACGAAAAGCACGTTGCCTCATGCGATGAGTTTGAAAGAAACGGCTGCGGTGCCCGGTATGTATGGGCTGATGTTGATAACGTTTTTGGTTTCTCTCACGTTATTTCTCATGCCTTCGATGGTCAGTAACGCCATCAATCAGGCGTTTGCTGAGGTGGGTAACAGCCGCTTCCCTTACGGTTGGTTTATTGCCGCGTTTATTGCCTCAACGCTGCTGGCGCTGGGTGTGCGCGTGATCAGCGAGCGCTTTATCAAACGTTTTGTCCTGCTCAACAGCAGCGTGGGTTTTTCGCGACTGCTCGCCAATCCGCTGCGGTTTTTTGAAAAACGCGCACCGGGCGACATCTTTAGCCGATTTATCGCTTGGCAAGGCGGGCTGTTGCAGAAAATCGAGCTGGATAACGGTTTGCGAAGTGACTGGGTTATCTGCCTTATCGCGTTGGGCATTATGTTTTGGATTGCTCCCGTGCTGGCGCTGATTTCAGGCGTTGGGGTGATAGCCATGGGGATGATCAGTATCTGGGCGGTTCTGCGCGATCGTTGGTATACCCAGCAGCTGCAGCTCAAAAGCGCAGTGCTCAATGACTTTTTCATGGAAACGTTGCAAGGCGTTTTAACCATCAAAACGGCCGGACTTGAGAGCCAGCGCAAGGCACAGTTTGCATGGTTCAGCCGCGATTTGTTTGGCTGCTTGCAGCGGCAGAAGGTCTATCAGCAGGTCAAAGAGGGGCTGTATCAACTGGTGGGCAGCCTTGAGATGGTGGTTTTCATGCTGGTGGTTCTGCCCATGGTGAATAACAAGCAGATCTCTCTGGGCGATTTTTTTGCCTATAGCTTCCTACGCCAGATTTTTAGCTCTTATGTGACGCGCATTTTCTTTTCGATTATTCAAAAATCACAGTTGCATGTGATTGATACCCGCGCCCACAGCCTGTTTTTGGCCGATGAAGATCAACATGCGATACCGCAAAGCACCGAGCTAAGTACCGTTGCGCCGCATGTGCGCTTCGAGCGGGTACGTTTCTATTACGATCCAGCGAAAACGATTTTCGCGGGTATTTCTCTCGATCTGCCTGCGGGATCGCAAATCGCGATTGTCGGCGAGTCAGGGGCAGGGAAGAGTACTTTATTGCGGCTGATTGCTGGGCTGTTCTCACCTCAAGAGGGCGGCGTGCTGGTTGATGGAAACCCGGTGCTGGCTCAGCAATTGGCATCGTTAGTGTGTCTGCAAAGCCAAGAAGACATTCTGTTTAATGCATCCGTTTTGGAAAATATCACCCTGTTCGATCCTCATTATCGCGACAGCGATCGCGGGCGTATTGAGGAGTTACTCACCTCTCTGGCGCTGTATCCGGTGATCCATCAGCTGCCCGGCGGTATCAATGCGCTAATCCGTGAAAGCCATGCCGCGCTTTCGCTTGGCCAGCGTCAGCGCTTGCTGCTGGCGCGTTCGCTGTATAGCTCGCGTCCCATTTTGCTGTTGGATGAACCCACGGCCAATTTGGATAACGAAACGGCACGTACCGTGATGGCAGCGGTTCAACAACATTGCCGTAAAACCGGCAAAACCTTGATTGTGGTCACTCACAGCCAGCACATTCTGCCGCAGTTTTCGCAGGTTTATCATCTACTTGACGGCGAGCTTAGGCCTGTCACTCCGGCTGAGGCCAAACCGATGGTTAACGTGGAGCTTTTGGCATGAAGCAATGGCGCTCTTTTGTCACCTCGCGCTGGCTGCTCGCGCTGCTTGCCGGAGCGATTATATTGCTGGCGGCGATCGGTCTTTCGCGGGGTTTTTCTGCGCCAGAACCGGTGATCACGGAGCAGGTTGATCGGGGTGACATTGAAAAAGTGGTTTTGGCGACCGGTACGCTTAAGCCATCGATGCAGGTCAACGTCGGGGCGCAGGTTAATGGGCAGCTACGAAAGCTGTATGTCCGTCAGGGTGACAAAGTGGAGAAAGGGCAGTTGCTGGCGGAGATTGACCCCACGCTGCAAGAGTCCGATCTGAGCAATGCAACGGCGCAGTTAGCCAGCGCCAAAGCGCAAAAACTGGCCTCGCAGGCCATGCTGGTGCGCTATCGCCAAGAACTGAACCGCCAACAAGCCATGATGCGTGATGGTTCGGGTGTGCGAAGCGATGTGGAGCAAGCACAGGCGCAATATGACGCTCAGCGCCAGCAGGTCGAGATGAATGATGCGCAAATTGTGCAGGCCGAAATGGTTGTCAAAACCGCCAACGCGAACCTGAGCTATACCCGCATTATTGCGCCTATCAGTGGTGAAGTGCTGGGCATTGTGACCAATGAAGGACAAACCATCGTGTCATCACAAACGGCTCCCACCATTCTGGTATTAGCCGTCCTCGACAAAATGCTGGTTCAAACGCGGATCTCAGAGGCAGATATTCAGAAAATACAGCCCGGTCAACCGCTGTGGTTTTATGTGATTGCCAACCCTGAGAAACGATACACCAGCCGGATGGGCTTTGTTCAGCCCGCTCCTCAAGAAGCTATGGAAGAGCAGGCAAACGGGAATAGTGCGGCAAGCCAGCAGGCCAACGCGGTGTATTACAACGGCACGTTTGCTGTTGATAACGCACAGCGAGAACTGAAAACCTCCATGACGGCTCAGGTCTTTGTGCGCGTCGCCGAGGCGAAGAATGTGTTGCGTGTGCCGGTTTCGACGCTGGGACGGGCACTGAGCACCGACAGCTACCTGATCACCGTGCTTGAAAACGGCAAGCCACAGCAGCGCAAGATCCGTATTGGTATCAACGATCGTCAGTTTGCTCAGGTACTAGAGGGATTACAGCTGGGCGACCGCGTAGTGATGCCAGCGGATGGGGCTCAGGGATGAGTGCGATAGCGAAGATGAATCCCATTATTGAGCTGCGTCACGTGTACCGCGAGTTTGTTGCCGGTAACCAAACTCACGTGGTGCTCAATGATATTACGCTGACGATTGCGCAAGGCGAGATGGTTGCCATTATTGGTGCCTCGGGCTCAGGAAAATCGACGTTGATGAACATCATTGGCTGTCTGGATAAATCCACGCGGGGCGAGGTTCTGATCAACGGGATTAGCGTTAACGAAACGGATAGCGATCGGCTTGCTGAGCTACGCAGCTGCTATCTCGGGTTTATATTCCAGCGCTATCACCTAATGCCCTATCTGACCGCAGAAGAAAACATCGCTATCCCCGCGTTGTATACCGCCATGCCCGAAAGTGAACGCAAAGCGCGTATTCAAATGCTGGGGCAAAAATTGGGTCTGAAAAGTCGCTTAGGCTATCGCCCAGCGCAGCTTTCTGGCGGGCAGCAGCAGCGCGTAAGCATTTGCCGCGCGTTAATCAATGGCGCGCAGGTGATCCTCGCGGATGAGCCTACCGGCGCTTTGGATAGCGTTAGCGGTAAGGCTTTAATGGGGGTTCTTCACCAGCTGCATGCGGATGGGCATACGGTCATTATTGTCACGCACGATCACGGCGTCGCTAAACAGGCGCAGCGCATCGTTGAAATCAGCGACGGTCGCATTATCGCGGATGAAATCAATCAGTCCTGCCCCGAAGATCGTTTAGCGCAGCACATTCCCGTGGTTCGAGATAACGGGCGAGCTTCGCTGTGGCGCAGCATTCATGAATCGATGCGGATGGCTTGGCGTTCTCTATTGGGGCATCGCATGCGCACGTTTTTATCCATGCTCGGCATCATCATTGGCATTTCATCGGTGGTGTCTTCAATGGCCGTGGGGGAAGGGGCGCGCCAGACCATCATGAATGAAATTGGCAAGTTAGGTAACACCACGCTAGAAATTCGACCGGGTACTGGCTGGGGCAGCAAGCGGCCTGATATGGAACGCGCGCTGTCGCTTAATGACGTGGCGAGTCTGCAAAAGCAGCCGTGGGCAGAGGGGGTATCCCCACAGGTGAGCAGCATGGCTACCGCAGTGCGCAAAGGCTACGACTCGTCGATGATGTTATCCGGCGTATCACAGGATTTCTTTGCGCTACAGGGCATTCGTTTTATTCAAGGCAATGGGTTTACCGCTCGTGATGTCGCCGAAGGGGAGCCGGTTCTGGTGCTGGATGAAACCAGCCGCGACACCCTGTTTCAAGATGGCGAAGATCCTCTCGGCCAAATTGTGCAGATTGCTGGCGCATCATGGCGCGTGGTGGGGGTGGCGGTGAAACCTGGGCCAAAAGTGGTGGGTGGATTTATGGCGGGATGGCTGCCCTATACTTCGCTGCAACAGCGTATTTCCGGTGATAAACCTTTGGAAGCGATCGTTCTGCGCTTTCAAGAGTCCTTAACGCCTCAGGATGCGATGCAGACCGTTGAGCATCTGCTGACACGTGAGCACGGGAAGAAAGACTTCTTCTCTCAAACCGACGACCAGCTCACCAAGGCGATGCAGAAAACCTCCGATTCGATGTCGCTGCTGATCACCGCGATTGCCGCTATTTCACTGCTGGTGGGCGGCGTTGGGGTGATGAATATCATGTTGGTTTCCGTAACGGAAAGAACCCATGAAATCGGGATCCGGCTTTCGGTGGGCGCGCGTCCCTCCGACATCATGCATCAGTTTTTAATCGAAGCCGTGATGATTTGCACCTTGGGCGGCCTTGTCGGGGTAGGGGGCTCGTGGATTGCGGCTCAGATTTTTGCTCTGATCACCGATGAGTTTTCGATGGCGTTCACGTGGCTTCCCGTGGCGATTGCGTGCGCGTTCTCTGCGCTTATCGGTTTGACCTTCGGTTATTTTCCAGCGCGCAGTGCGGCGAAGCTCAACCCAACTGAGGCGCTGGCTCGCGAATGAAACTTCATTACGTTATCTCCATCATTTTGCTGTTATCGGGCTGTGGCAACCTGACGCGCAGTGACTATCAGCGCCCACAGCTCTCTTATCCTACGCAGTGGCAGAAACAAATGGCGCAAGATCCCAACGTGTTGGCATCGGAGTCTGAAAACTGGTGGCAAGGGTTTAACGATCCGCGTCTGACGCGGGTGGTTAATCAAGTTCTTGCGAGCAATAACGATTTAGCCGCCGCGGCGATTACGCTTCAGCAGGCACGGGTTGCCGCTGGACTCACCAATACCAATTTAACCCCAGACGTTTCGCTCGGGGGATCGGCCAGTAATAGTCAATCGGTGCGTCACCATTCGGCGGCGCAGGAGAGCTACGCGGCGTCTTTGTCGATCAATTATGAGCTGGATTTGTGGGGGAAATTAGCTCGGGTGCGTGAGCAAGGCGAGTGGCAGGCCACCGCGAGCGAGCAAGATTATCGGGCGACGGTGCTATCAACCATTGGCACAACCGCGCAAATTTACTGGACCATCGCGTTGCTCAATCAGCAGATCGGCAATTTGCGCGATAGTTTGGATATTGCTGAACAAACGCTGGCGCAGATTGAGTCTTGGCATTCGGTGGGTAAAGTCGGTTTGCTCGACGTATTGCAGGCGCGCCAAACGCGCCTAAGTCGCCAGAATTCATTGCGGGCGCTGTTGCAGCAGCGCGAAGCCTCTCGTAATGCGTTGGCACTGCTTCTTAACCGTCCCGCAGAGCAGCATACCGATGAACTCGCCACGCTTAATACCGATCAGCGGGTAGCCATAGCCGCGGTAACGCCGCTGGCGGTCATTAGCCAGCGTCCTGATATTCAGGCGGCCGAGTCTCGGCTGCGTGCGGCGCTGGCGGGCTACGACGCTGCGCGTCTGAGCTTTTATCCTTCGCTCTCGTTGAACGCGACCATGAACGCCGGAAGTCAGGTTTTCAGCCAGTGGTTTAACAACCCGACCCGCACCGTGGGTAGCGCTGTCGCCTTGCCGTTTATTCAGTGGAACACCGTGCAGCTCACCATCGAACAGTCGAATTTGCAGATCAAGCAGGCGGCGGTGAAGTTTCGCCAGACGGCTTATACCGCGCTTTCTGAAGTGGATAACGCCATGGAGCAGCGGCTGAGTGCGGATGAGCAACGTGGCCGTTTACAGCAATCGTTAGCGTTAGGTAAACAGCGTTTAGCGTTGACTGAAAGCCGTTATCGAGCAGGTGCAGTGGACTACCAAACGTTGCTCGATGCGCAGGATGTACAGCTCACATTGGAAAACAGCCTGACGCAGGCGCAGTACGACTACCTCTATGCCACGCTACAGCTATGGCTGGCACAGGGCGGTGGAAATTCGGAACCAAGGACAATCAAAAATGCAGCGTAATAATGAGATGAGACGCGTTGTGGTGACCGGCTATGGCGCAATCACGCCTTTGGGCTCAAATGCACAGGCCAGCTGGCAGGCCATCATGGATTATCAGTTGGGCTATGGCTACGTGGATAAAACTGAACTGGGTATCAAGGCGCATTTTCTGGGGCTTATCGCGGAAGAGCCGAGTTTAAAAGGCGTACCGGCCGCGATCCGTCGGCGTTTGCCGCGTTTTGCTCGGCTGACGCTAGGCGCCGCGCGTGAGGCGATGAGCATGGCGTTTGGTGAAAGCTCGCCGCTCGATTTTTACTCTCCCCTGATGTGTGGCGCCATTATGGGAACCGGCTGGGGTGGACTCGACGAAAGCTATTATGCTGCCAGAGAGTTTGCCTTACAGGGCGTTTCCTCTCCGTTCAACTGTTTTTATACCATGCCGAACGTGACGTCGGCTGCATGCAGCCAATATTGGAATCTGCGTGGCTATCAAAATACCGTTGTGGCCGCGTGCGCAACGGGAACGGTCGCTATTGGCGATGCTTTCGAGGCTATCCGTAGCGGCCGCGCCAATATGATGCTCGCCGGTGCCGGGGAATCTCTAACGGGTGACGGTGCCGTGTGGAACATCGACGTGCTCGGCGTGCTGTGTCACGAGCCGAGCGATCCTCTGCGTGCAAGCTGTCCTTTTAGCGCCCAGCGTAACGGTTTTGTACTTTCAGAAGGTGCCAGCGTGCTGTGCTTGGAAGAGCGGGAAAGCGCGTTGGCACGAGGGGCCACCATTTTAGGCGAAGTCACCGGATACGGTAATTTCTCCGATGCCTTTGATTTTACCTCCCCGGCGGAAGACTGCGTGGCCCGTGTGGCCACGATCAAGCATGCGCTAGAGCAAGCGGGGCTGGCACCGGAGGATCTGGACTATATCAATGCCCATGGCACTTCTACGCCGCTTAACGATCTCAATGAAACCCAAGCGCTGAAGCTGGCTTTAGGCCAAACGGCGTATGCGATCCCAACGTCGAGCACTAAATCATATTCAGGCCACCTGATTGCTGCCGCAGGCGCTTTTGAGGCGATTATCTGTTTACAGGCGATGCAACACCAGATTATGCCCGCAACCGCGCATCTGACGGAGCCTGATCCTTTGTGCGATCTCGATTATATCGCTGAAGGGCACCGAGCTGGGCGAGTGACGCGTGCGCTGAACCTGAGTTTTGGCTTCGGCGGCGCGAATGCAGCATTGATTCTGGAGCAGCATCCGTGAATTCCGTTCAATACACTTTGGCTGATGCCAACCGCTGGGCTGAATTCTCCGGTGACTATAACCCGATTCATTTTGATCTTGAGCAGGCACGACTGCGTGGTGAAGGTCTTAGGGTTCATGGGATGCGCGCACTGCTGGATATCAAACAGGAGATTGCACGTGCGGCGTTGGGCTTGGATGAGTCGGCGGCTTATCTGCGCTGCGTCGCGCGATTACGCCAGCCGGTGTGGTGCGATACGCCCTATCAACTGATCCGTGCGGGACGAAAGGCCTCCATTGTTCACTCAGATTCAGGGATAGCGAGCATGTCATGTCAGGTGAGCGCCGTGCAGTCTTTGGTCGATGGTTATAAGGGGGAAAGCGGAACGCTTGAGGCTGTGGATATCATCCGTCATGGGCAGACGTTTTCTGCCTTACAGCCGCATACCCAACAGTGGCAATTTTTGGACGCGCTGCTGTTTCGCTACCTGATCCATGATAGCGGGCTGCTGCGCCAGCAGGTACTTTGCCACTATTTCCCCGAGAATGCGCAGGCATCATTTGAGGCGATTTTTACCCAGTTTCCTGTGGTTCAGACCCATCAGGAACTGGTGTTCGATCGTCGCTTGCTTGCTTCATGGGAACCCTCGATTTCACCTGAGGCGCTGGTTATCCACATTGAGCCAGCGCTACTCATCAACGATGCACCGGGCAGCGCGCTGGTGCGAATTGCCGCACATACACACTATCAGCATGCATTTATCAGCAATGCGATTACGTTAAAAA
Source organism: Hafnia alvei (assembly GCF_034424155.1). Lineage (NCBI taxonomy): Bacteria > Pseudomonadati > Pseudomonadota > Gammaproteobacteria > Enterobacterales > Hafniaceae > Hafnia > Hafnia alvei. Next base: position 1,270,297 of record NZ_CP139992.1, read on the forward strand.
TTGGCTAATTAGCCGCTGAATAATAAGGGAAAAAACATGAGCCAGTATGATGTTATCTATGAAAAAGTGAGTGAGATGATTGCCGATGCCAAAGATTTAGAGTGTGAAGATATTCAGGCCGATGCGCCTCTAGCGCTCCTTTCGCTGGATAGTTTGGACTACGTGGAGTTGATCATCTTAGCCAAGCGAGAATTTGGTGTGACCTTAACCGCCGAACTCTTTATTCAGCATCCGAATATTACGCTGCGCGAAGTGTGTGAGTTTATCGATAAGGAGTCAGTGGCCTAACATGACGCAGAAATGGGTATTGATCACCGGCGGAAGTCGCGGAATCGGGCAGACGCTGGTCACTGAATTATTGCCGCGGTGGAATGTGGTGTTTACGGGGCGCAGCGCTGAAAGTCTAGTGGGGACGCAGAGACGAGCCGAAAATCTTCAAACGGACACCTGGGTACAAGGCTATGCCTGCGATGGGAAAAATGAGCAACAGGTTGCGCAGCTGGCTCAACGATTAATCGATAAATTTGGCGCGCCGAGCGCCGTTATTCACAATGCTGGGGTGACGCGAGACGCACTGCATATACATCAAGACGCTGAAATTTGGCGAGATGTGCTGGAGACGAATCTGGTGGCGATTATCAATTGGAACCGCGTGTTGCTTCCGGCGATGATGCTGCAAGGGCAGGGGGCGATAGTATTGATGTCCTCGGTGAGTGCGATTAAGGGAAACCGTGGGCAGACGGCCTATGCGGCGAGTAAAGCGGCGATGATGGGACTGGCGCGTTCGCTGGCGTGCGAAGTGGGCCGTTTTGGCATTCGAGTCAACTGCTTGGCGCCAGGCCTTATCGATAGCGGTATGACTCAAGCTATTCCTGAATCTAAGCTAAAAGCAATGCGTCAGGAGATCCCGCTGCGCCGCTTGGGGCACCCACACGAAGTCGCTAAAGCGGCAGAGTTTTTAATCGGTGAAAATAGCCATTATTTAACGGGACAAACGCTTATTCTCGATGGCGGGCTGTCCGCTTAATGGCCTGAGTATTCGATCGATTAAGTCTGTTTTTATTCATGCTTTTCGCGATTTAACGCGTGGTTGAGTTTATCGATATGTTGCACCAATGCGCGTCTTTCACGCGTCGTTACCTGATAGATTTGTACCAACATAGCGGCGTGAACGCTGGTTAGACGAAAAAGGGCTGGCGAAATTTCATTCTGCCGTACGGCCAGTTTTAAATCAGCGATAAGCCCATGAGTGGACAGTTTTTTTTCTAGCACCAAAGCGGTTCGATGACTGACGTAGAGAATCTCTTGCTCGACAGGGCCGCTCGCTCTTTCTTCTTTAGAGGATGACTGCATCATGCACCATTCAGCGATATCACTCATTCCTTCAATGGGCTGAAGTATTTCCCAAATATGCTGAGGGGAGTGCGGTGAAGTTCGATCGAGACTGCCAATGTTGTGCAAAAATCCAGCGATTTCTGTTTTTAGGCACTGTGTAGGGGGAATGCCCGCTTCTTTCGCCAGATAGCCGGCGAGGCGTCCTACAACCAGTGAATGGCAATCATCATCTTCGCTGAACTGATCGATGATAAATGCCAGTAAATTCATGATATCGCGAAAGTTATGCAGCGAGATTGTATTGTTATGAATCCGAGGGATTTCTCTAATGTAATCAAGATAGTTAGAGGATTGAATGACAGACCAAAAAACATCACGCGCAGCGATTTTTGTAAAGGCCTGAATAAATTCAGGTTTATACAATACATTGATACCTTCCTGAATTTTCTTTGTCAGCACATCCCGCAGAGCAAACAGATCTTGGTGGCGATATTGTGCCAGAAGCACATCAATACGATCGGCCAAGTAGATAATATGGCTTTCTTCGGGAACCTGCTCGCCGTCAATAATGCTGCCGGTACCGTAATCCCAGCAGGTGTGATGATAGCGGACAAAATCGCTAAGCGGTTTGAATAGCGGAATATGGGCTAATAACAGACCACCAATAAGTGCATGATTGTTATGATCATTATCATAATAGCTGAGCGGCGCTAGCCTAGATTGCTCATTCAGGCCGCCGATATCATGTAATAGCGCAGCCAGCAGCGTTTGACGACAGCTTGCGGGTGAGAACGAAGCTTCTTTGGCTAAATGCCATGCGATGAATGCCGTTCGAACATGATGCATGTTCAGTTTTGGGTTTATCATATCAATGGTTTTAGATATGCAGGCTAATGTTTGTATTAGGTTTATATCCATGATTATTTTTATTTGAGGTGAGTGATTTTTAAAATATTACATTAAATAATAGTAACTTATCTTACATGGCAACCATACTGCGGAAAAATTGAGTTACCGAATAGCATGACGCCATCATAAGATTTGTTAATGTATATGATGCGGTTTTTGTCACTGTTACTAAAAAAAAGGTCAGAGGCGGTATTATCATCAAGGTTATCGGAGTCGTACCGAGAGGTGTTTATTGCAGTAACTTTATAGAGGTGAAAGGCTTTATTGTAGGCTTTGTAGGTGATCTGGATGCTTCGCGAAATAATGTATCGATCATTATTGCGGGTTAATAAACCATCAATATTGATAAAGAGATAGTTTTGTGATGCCTCTATCGAGAGCATACCCGTTGAGACGGTATGCACATCGTTAATGTTTTGCTCAATAGAGAAGTCCGCATCGCAGATAAAACTATCGGGTGCATGATATTTTAATACGGCCCATAAAGTCACCACTGTAGAGCAGAGAAATATGATAGATATATAAATTTTCTTATGCATTTTTCTTTTCTCTATAATAGTGGCTTGTACACCTTTTCTTTTCTTCATCACATTCTGTAATGAAAATCTGGATGTTGGTTCCTAGAACACTATTTCGCTGTTTTTTATAAATGTAGAGCTTTTTCTTGCTAGAACAGTCAAGTTTATCTAAGGACAAATGTCCCAACCGCTCATTATTCATCACATCATTAAACGGAAGGTTTGAAGGTATAAATATAATACAGCTTTCTTTGGTGAACTTTTTAATTTCTACCTCTTTATTGTTATCAGCGACTTTAATAATAACCGTGAGTAACAAAAAAAGAAGGGTGATTATTGTTGCTGATATTGGTATAGGGCGCAACCAAGAATTCGTTTTTTCAGTTTTTTCTTGCTTTATCGGTGTAGGTGTAAAAAAAGAATTGTATTCTTGATCGCACGTAATGATCGCATCTTCAGCAATTTTAAAACCAATTCTTGGTACGGTAATGATGATGTTTTTTTGAATGCCGAGATGGCTCATATTTTTTCTTAACGTAGAGATATACTGGTTGAGATTGCTGTTAGATGCTCTTGCACCATATTTATCAAATACGGACTGAAATATTTCCCCACGAGAGAGAATATCACTACGGTGATGCAGTAACTCAGTAAGTAGACGATTAGAGGTTTGTGATAGTTCGATACAATCTCCGGTAATAATATTGACCAGTGACGCATCTTCAGTATCAAAGGTGACAAATCCCTCTATATCGAACCTCATGTTAATCTCCATACTAAATCAAGTTTTTTTAGCTTGGTTAGGTTTTTTATATAAAAAACACATAAATAGTGGATAAAAATATCGTTATTATTGATTTTTTTGACTAATCTTGCTGCCTGTGCGGGCGAGAAGCATACTGGGATTCATTTGATAACAAGGAGCTCGGCAAATGAAACTTGAATCTTATTCTTCTCATCCTTCTTTATTGTTCCAAGGACAACGTGTTCCACAGGATAATCTTAGAGTGTTGGCGGCAGCAATGAATTTAAGTAACCACATGATGGTTAGCGTGCCGGAACAGGGATTGATTCTCCGTTTATTAGAAAGAGATAGAACAGGGGGGCTATCTACAAGGCAATTAGCCGAACTATGTGAAGTCTCGATTTATAGAGTCAGGCATTTGCTTCTTCCTTTGGAAAAAGAGGGGAGAATTGCTAGGGATAAAATGCAAAAACACCATCGGTGGTTTTTATCTGAAGAGTCTGTAGAAATTGCAAACGATTCTAACAAGGCGGTTTTTTGTTTGCAACAATGAAGGTTAACTCGGAATCATCACCTTAATATAAAAAAATTAAATAATGAAGATCTCGCAGATTTACAAGAATGTTCTTATTTTATGATTTTTGCCATGTGGCGCAATGTCGCTAGCGTTTTTTAATCATGTTTAATATTGTCATTATGTGTTTTTTCTGAAATGTAAATATTAAAAGATGCCATTTTTATTTTTTCATCAGTCGAGATGAGAATGAAAACTAGAATTTCCAATCTGCATTGATGGTTTACAGATTTCATTTGATGATTTTGATAAAAAGCTAATATAGCTTTAATGTTAAAATTGCCAATTGAGAGTTCGTTTAACTTTTATAACATTGGGCTAGTGAGAGGGATACTTTTCTAACAAAAGATGAAATGTGCCCTTTTTTTTGGGCAGCGTGTGCCGTGAATATGACTACCGCGCACGTTGTTATGAATTTGCTCACGCCGAGTGGTTAATGTGCTGCCATAAGTTTGAGGGCAGAATTGTGTATGCACCCGTCACTGACTAACCTTCTAGGCTGTTTTGTATTTCACTTTCAAGCAATGCGGCGTAGTATCTCCACCTTGATTGTTTTCTAACCACCATTTTATATGATCCAAATATTGCCGCTGTCTGAAGTTCCAGAACACTGTGAGTTGATAACTGATTGGTTATTCACGTCTTTTGGCAGTAAAAATAGCCGAGATTTTTTTGCCAGCATTGTGCGTAGCAGCCTGCGCGCTGAAGGTTTGCCGATAACCTTTGTGGCTTTGCAAGACGAGAAGCCAGTGGGCACCGTGGGATTGTGGCGCTGTGATTTGATTAGCCGCCAAGACCTATTTCCATGGCTGGCCGCACTTTACATTGATGAAGGTCAGCGTGGTCAAGGATTAAGCGTTCAGCTACAGCGTTATGTGGAGGACTTTAGCCGCCAAGCCGGATTTAAAGAACTTTATCTCTACGCGGCCTTTGCAGATTATTACGAACGTTTTGGTTGGCAGTATATTGGCGACGGACTGGACTATCCTGACCAGCCCGTGCGTTTGTATCGGAAGGAGATCTAACTCAAACGGTTTCCTGATCGTTTTTCTAAGCCGCCATGCCAAGGCCGACAATATTGGCTGCTAATATGATGATTAGGCAGCCAATACACAGCACGCTGACTGGCTTTTTGCTCTGGCACTTCCACTCTTTTAGCAATAATCCTACAATGCCGCCGCACAATACGTAGAAGCTCATGTGCAGCATCCAGCTCATATAGTCGTATTGGGCCGGAATTTTGGCGTGTCCCCACGCATAGAAGAAGAATTGCAGATACCACATGGTACCGCCCAGCATGGAAAACAACACGTTAACCACGATAAGCCTTTTCGCCAAAGAGAAGTCTGCTTTAATTGAGATGTTTTTCATGGTGGCTAAACGAATAAAGCAGTAACCGAGGTTGATGACGGCCCCGCCCCCCATAATGATCACATAGCTCGGCAATGCGACATAAAGAGAATCGATGCCTAATGCAGCTGCGGCTTCATGCATTGGCTTCGCGGCATCCATGGCAAACGACATTCCCGCAGAAAAAATCCCGCACAGGACGGCGAGAATCAGGCCCTTTTTCAGGTTGAACTCTTCGGCACGGATCCCTAGGGCGCGTTCCTTGAGTAAGCCAGCATAGCTGACCGTTGCCACCCCAATCAGCGCGACTAACACACCCAGCAACGTCATTCGTCCGCCGGGCGTTCCGAATAGCACGTCGACACGGCCTTGAATAATCGGGGTCATCAAGGTGCCAATGATGAGCGTAATACCGATGGCAATGCCGATCCCCATCGACATGCCGAGGTAGCGCATCGTTAGGCCGTAGTTGATGTTGCCGATGCCCCACATGGCGCCAAATAAAAAGACGGGAAGCAGCACCGAGAAACTAAATGAGCCGTAATAAGCCCAAAAGTTAGGCAGCAGGATGTAGCTCACTAACCAAGGCAAGACCAGCCACGAGACAAATCCGCCGATAGACCACATGGTTTCCCATGACCAATGTTTTACCTGTTTAAATGGCGCATAAAAGCATGCAGCACTGGCCGCGCCAACCAGATGCCAGATGATTCCCAAAACAATAGAGTCGTTCATTCGTCCTATCCTTTTTGTTATAGGTGAGAAGCGGCAATGGAATGCATCAATGTGTTGGGCGCCACTTCTCTGACGATAGGAGTCTAAATAGTGTGCAGATTTCACACCTTCGGATAGCTGCCGCGCAAGGCTTAGGGATGGCAGAATTTAGCAGGTTGGACCGATGGCGATCACAAAAGCATTTAAAAGCAGAGGGTTATTACGGTGCGCGTGGCAGCCAATGGGAATCGATGCATATTGAAGGAATGCTATGAAATATAAGAACTTTCTTATGAATATAAATTTCTTTAACCAAAATTAGCTTTTAAGGAATAAGCTATTTATGATTGCCAACGTATACCTGCCGTACTTCAAACTGCATTTTTGTTGGCTGTGTTCACACTCTCGAACCGCTGATGTGCCGCTTCAATGCAATTCGAATTATGTTGGGTACAATCTATTTTTTGGTGCGTCGGAGGCCATTAGGTATACTCTATGGCTAACCTGTCGAGGGATGAGAAACGCGATGTCTGATTTGGAAGTGCAACTGCGTAATTCGCTAGCGGCTTTAGATGATCTTAAAGAAAGCTTTGAGCAACAGCGTCTCGTATGGCAACAAGAATGCGAAGGAATACGCATGCAGCTCGAACAGGCGCGTCAGCGCGAAGCTGCTCTCCTGCTTAAGAATGAACAGCTGACACGCAAGCTGGTTGAAATGGGCTCTTTGCCAGAAAATAATCCGTTGTTAAAGCAGTTCAAGATGGTTGGAGCGCATATTGAGGCTTTAGCTCAGGAGGCGACTGCATTTAATAATTATATTTCTTCGGTGTCGGCGCCAGAAACCCACTAAGGGAAATCTTGACTGACGTGATACCCAAGCCGCTCATTATGAGCGGCTTTTTAGTATTAGCAGCCGCACTGTGCGGTTTTTGACTTTTGTCCGGCAAACGAGAAGCCTTCATCCTGCCATCCCATTACTCCTCCGATCATCTCCTTCACGGGATAACCTAATTGGCTGAGTTTTAATGCGGCCTTTTGTGCACCGTTACAGTGTGGCCCCGCGCAATACACCACAAATAGAGTCTCGCGAGCGAAGCGCTGATATAGGCGCTGATCCATCTCTTTATGAGGAATATTGATGGCTTGCGGAAGGTGGGATTGCTGGTACAACGCTGGCGAGCGCACGTCGAGTAATACAAAATCCACCTGTGGCTGCTGTAAACACGCATGAACATCAGAACAGTCGGTCTCAAACTGAAAGCGGCGCGCAAAATAGTGTTCGGCTTCAATAGAATCTGCGGCCGGAATACGGCTAACTAAGCTGGTCATCGTTGAAACTCCCTCATTTGAATGAATTTCTACTGTATTGTGCATCTCATCTTGCCTACAGTGGCAGATGTGCCATCTTTCCTAGTAAATCTGCCAATGAATGCATTGTATGAATGAATATCCCGGACTAGTGGCAACGTTAGCCTACGATGGTCTATGTAGCTTTGAGTTTGGTATTGCGCTTGAAGTTTTTGCCTTGCCCCGCTCAGAATTCGACTTCCCGTGGTATCGACACGTCGTAGTGGGCGTTGATCAGGGCCCGATGCGTGCGGCCAACGGCGTTACCCTACTGGCCGAATATGGTCTAGAGCAGTTGGCGCAGGCCGATACGATTATTATCCCCGGCTGGCGTGGCAATGATGTCATGCCGCCACAGCCGCTTATCGATGCATTGCGTAGCGCTTATGCCAGAGGCGCACGATTTATTACCATTTGCTCAGGGGTTTTCGTTTTGGCTGCTGCGGGAATCCTCGCGGGAACGCGTGTCACAACCCACTGGCGTTACTGTGAACAACTCGCCAAGCGCTATCCTGATATTCAGGTGGATGCCGATGTGTTGTATGTCGACAGTGGACAGGTGATCACCTCAGCGGGCAGCGCAGCAGGTATTGATGCCTGTTTACATTTAGTTAGCCGTGATTATGGTGTGCAGGTGGCGAATCGTGTGGCGCGGCGTTTGGTGATGGCTCCACAGCGTAGTGGGGGGCAAAAGCAGTTTATTCCGCAAACACCGGTGAAAAAGACAACCGATGCTCTTCAGCGTTTGATGACGCAGATACTGACCAATCTGCATTTAACCTGGAGTGTGCGCATTATGGCTCAAGAAGTGAATATGAGTGAGCGTACTTTGGTTAGGCGCTTTGTGGCGGTTCTCGGTGTACCGCCAGCGACTTGGCTGCAGCAGGCAAGAATGTCCTTAGCCTGTGAGCTATTAGAGCTGGGGGAGATTCAGATTGAGCGCGTAGCTGAGCGCTGTGGTTTTAATACCAGTGAAGGTTTTCGTCAGGCATTTCGTCAACAGTTTGGCGTAACGCCGTCGATCTATCGCCGCCGTTTTTCAGAGTCAAATCCACAAAGAAGCGTCTAACTCTGTTACATATTCACATTGCTAATAGGGGCAAATTGGATATTAATAGACACATTATTACGAACGTTTTTTAGTCAGTCGGTCCTGCCGTCTGATGTATTCATTAAGAAGGTGTTTATGGAAGGTATCAGTATTACCAAATTGTTGGTGATTGCGGTTCTGGTTATTCTGCTGTTCGGTACAAACAAACTGCGCACTCTGGGCGGTGACCTCGGTGCTGCCCTGAAAGGCTTTAAGAAAGCCATGAATGACGACACAGCTAAACCAAGTGCGGATGCCGATAGCGCCGCACCTCGCGTTGACCATAAAGACTAATTCGGTTTTTCAGCCCTCGCTGAGTGACCAATAAAAAAACCGTAGAGAGTGAGCCCTCTACGGTTTTTTCTGTTCTGTTTGCCAAGTATTGAGGTTGCAGTGAGTTTCACCGAGACCTCATGATTTTGGCTGTCAGTCTGTTCTCTTGTAAAAAAATATTTCTACGGAAACAGACTTATCTTTACTTAACTTCCACGCCCTTGGCCTGTAAATCAGCATGGTAAGAAGAGCGCACGAACGGACCACAGGCGGCATGGGTAAAGCCCATCGCCATCGCTTCAGCTTTCATCTCTTCAAATTCGTCAGGGCTGACATAACGCTGTACCGGAAGATGATGGCGGCTAGGCTGTAAATACTGTCCCAGCGTTAACATCGTTACGCCGTGCGCACGCAGGTCGCGCATCACTTCAATGATTTCGGCATTGGTTTCACCTAAACCAACCATTAGACCCGATTTGGTTGGGATCTCTGGGTGCGCAGCCTTAAAGTTTTCCAGCAGTTTCAGCGACCAGTTATAGTCGGCACCCGGACGTACTTGGCGATAGATACGCGGTACGTTTTCAAGGTTATGGTTGAATACGTCCGGCGGTGTTTCCGTCAGAATATCTAATGCGCGTTCCATACGACCACGGAAATCAGGCACCAGCGTTTCAATGCGGATGGTTGGGTTTTTGGCGCGAATGGCACGAATACAATCGGCAAAATGCTGCGCACCGCCGTCGCGCAGATCGTCGCGGTCAACGGAGGTAATCACCACGTAACGCAGGCCCATATCGGCGATGGTTTGTGCCAGCTTTTCGGGCTCGTTGGCGTCTGGCGCTACTGGGCGTCCATGTGCCACGTCGCAGAATGGGCAACGACGGGTACAAATTGCACCGAGGATCATAAAGGTTGCCGTACCGTGGTTAAAACATTCCGCCAAGTTAGGACAGGAGGCTTCTTCACAGACCGAGTGCAGGCCATTTTTACGCATGGCCGCTTTAATGCCTTGAATACGACTGGAATCCGCAGGGAGCTTGATTTTCATCCACTCAGGTTTGCGCAGCAGCTGTTCTCTTTCGACGGCCACGGTTTTTACCGGGATCAGGGCCATTTTGTCTGCGTCACGGTATTTGACGCCGCGTTCCATCAGAATTGGTTTACTCATAATCTTGCGGGTTCCAGTTGCTTGACTCGACTGATTGATAGCCAAGTATTTGAATAAATTGCTCGACCAGTACCGGCTGTACATCTTCAAGCGTAACGCCGGGGTTGAGTGCGCTGATCTGTGTCATTTGCATGCCAGCATAACCACAGGGGTTAATTCGGCTAAACGGGTCGAGATCCATGGTGGTGTTCAGTGCAAGCCCGTGGAACGAACAGCCTTTACGGATGCGTAGTCCCAGCGAGCAAATTTTTTGTTCTCCAACGTAAACGCCGGGGGCGTCAGCTCTGGCATGAGCATCAATATCGAATTTGCCCAAGGTGTTAACCACGGTTTGTTCAATGGCCGTTACCAGTTGGCGTACGCCGAATTTATTACGTTTTAAATCGACAAGGACATACATCACCTGCTGACCGGGGCCGTGATAGGTCACCTGTCCTCCGCGATCGCTTTGGATCACGGGAATATCACCAGCGGCTAATACGTGTTCGGCTTTGCCAGCCTGACCTTGGGTAAACACCGGATGATGCTGAACCAACCAAAGCTCGTCGGGCGTGCTCTCCGTACGCTGGTCGGTGAAGGTGTGCATAGCTTGTGATACGGGAACATAGGGTTGCAACCCCAGTTGACGCAGTATGATCTTGTCTTGTTGCAAACGAGTCATCATCCGGTTACAGAATTGGTAAAGCCATTATACCGAGATGAACCCCCAGCGACCAGTGCTGATCATCCAAAAAAGAGCGGCCCGATAGGGCATTTGTGCCATATCGGGCCGTTTCTCCTTCATACTTGAAAGGAGGTAATCGTTAAAGAACTGTAATTACAATACCATACGGACGATTTCGATTTTGCCCAGTTCTTCGTACAGCGTTTCTACCTGCTCAATATGGGTCGCATTGATGGTGATGGCGACAGAGTGGTAGTTGCCTTTGCTGCTTGGTTTAACCTGCGGCTGATAGTCGCCGGGTGCATGGCGCTGCACCACTTCGACCACCTGATCGACCAGCTCAGGCTGCGCTAAACCCATGACTCTATAGGTAAAAGAGCATGGAAAATCGAGCAGTTCATTCAGTTTAGTTTTCATGTTGCGCTCCAGCGTGTTACTTCAATCTATAAATTATAACTCCCGCCGAAGCGGGAGTTATTGTTATTCATTATATGGGGATGGATTTTCCCCATTTCAAGAGGCCGGATTAGCCGAACCAGCGATGGAACATCAGTTTGATGTGATCGACCATACGGCTGAAGAAACCACCCTCTTGAACTTCATTCAGAACCACTAATGGGCGCTGCTCGATGGTTTTACCATCCAGTTGGAAGTTAATGGTGCCTACTACCTGATTTTTAGCTAAAGGCGCATCAAGTTCGGTTGAGTTCAGCGTGTAGCTGGCTTTTAGATCTTTCATGCGACCACGAGGGATAGTCAGATAAACATCTTTATCAACGCCCAACTGCGCACGATCGGTATCGCCGAACCATACTGGCTCAGAGGCGAATTCGCGACCTGCTTTCAGCGGAGAAACTGTTTCAAAGAAACGGAAGCCCCAAGTCAGCAGTTTTTTGCTTTCGCTTTCACGGCCTTTGCTGGTGTGTCCACCTAATACCGCCGAGATCAGACGCATCTGACCTTCGGTGGCGGAAGCCACTAAGTTAAAGCCCGCAGATTCAGTGTGACCGGTTTTGATGCCGTCAACGTTCATGCTGGTATCCCACAGCAGGCCGTTACGGTTCATCTGGCGAATGTTGTTAAAGGTGAATTCTTTCTCTTTGTAGATAGAGTATTCATTTGGTACATCGCGGATCAGCGCCTGACCAATCAGTGCCATATCGCGCGCGGAGCTGTACTGGCCATCGGCATCCAAACCGTGAACGGTCTGGAAGTGGGTGTTCTGAAGACCTAACGCTTTCACGTAGTTGTTCATCAGGCCCACAAAGGCGTCTTGACTACCGGCAACATAATCGGCCATCGCCACACAGGCGTCGTTACCCGATTGCAGGTTGATACCACGGATCAGCAAGGAAACCGGTACGCGATCGCCGGGTTTCAAGAACATCAGCGATGAACCTTTGAAAACAGGGTTACCGGTTGCCCACGCATCTTGGCCTACGGTTACAACGTCCTGCTCGGTAAATTTACCGGCTTTCATTGCCTGACCGATAACATAGCTGGTCATCATTTTTGTCAGGCTGGCAGGGTTACGGCGTGCATCGGCGTTAGATTCAGCCAGAACTTTGCCTGAGTTGTAGTCAATCAGAATATAGGCTTCCGCATCGATCTGCGGCACGCCTGGGATCATAGTCTTAAGGTTGACGTCATCAGCATGGGCAACATTGATCATACCAATGGCGAGAAGGCTGCTGAGCGCAATGCGTTTCATCGAACGGGAAGTGAGAGTGTATTTCATGATAAGGACTACAACATCCGTGAATTAAGTGAAAAAAACGAGCCACACTATAACAGAAGCCGATTTATGGTTCATGCCTGAACGGGCACCAATCGGGCCTCTTTACATAAGCAATGTGTGACTAATTATTGCATAGCCCGCCGTTTTGGCGGGCATTTGAGCTTACTGCGCGCTAGCAATGAACGACTGTTGCTGTGCTTCGCTGGCTAAACGTTGCTGAAGTGCCGCAGCTTCTTGGCGGCTTGCGAACGGCCCCAATTGCACACGGAACATTGCGCCGTTGGGTGATACTTTACCCGGCACACCAAATTGCTGGCTTAATTTCTGCTGCCATTGCTGGGCGCGAGCACCGTCGCTTACCGCACCGACCTGCACCACAAATTTTCCATTAGCGGATGCCGCAGGCACCGAAGATGCTACCGGCGCAGCAACGGCCGCAGGGGCTGAAACAGGTGCCGGTGCAGCTACGGGTTCGCTACCTTCTAATACGCCGGTACGCAATGGCTGTGGAGCACCAAGGAAGCCGCTGGCGTTGCTGGCTGGCGCAGAAACCGGCATATCACCGTCTGACTCCAGCGCTGCTGGCGTTGGGTTCGCCACAGGACGCACCGCAACCGGTGTATCCGAAGGTGATGGGCTCATCGATACCTGGGTGGTTTCCTGTCCGATAGTTGGACGAGAAGGCAGCGCATAGCTCTGTTTGGCAATCGTGGTACCAATCGTACCCGGGCCAGACATCGTACCGTCTGGCGCAACGTTGATGAAATCGATGCGAACTTTGGTGTTATTTGAGATGTTTAAGCGATCGGCGGCGGCGCGTGAAAGGTCAATCACCTTGCCGGAAGTATAAGGGCCACGGTCGTTCAAACGCACCACGAGGCGACGTCCGTTAGCGAGGTTGGTGACGCGGACATAGCTTGGCAGAGGCAGCGTGGCGTGGGCCGCGGTCATCGCGTTAGGATCAAACTGTTCGCCGATAGCGGTCATATTACCGCCGTTTTCTTCACCGTAGGACGTTGCATAGCCCACCTGTGAAAAGTTTGATGGATCCTGAACCACTTTGTATTTTGTGCCGTTCACGCTGTAATCCTGACTGGTTGCAGGATTAAAGGGTTCATAGCGGGGCTCTGCACCGCTAATTTCTTCTACCGGGCCGTTATACGCAGGCTGCTGAGGAGCCGGGGTCTCGGTGGTTGTGGTGTTGGTACAGCCCGCCAAAAACAGACTGAGTAAACCAGCACTAAGCCATGATTTATGCGCCATTCGCATCGCGACCTCTATAGGTTCTTAGATAACATTTTTCTGTGAGTGTGGATCGACATAACGATACCAAACCCGGCCATGAGAACGATCAGGGCGGAACCGCCATAGCTGACCAGTGGCAAAGGTACGCCAACCACGGGCAAAATTCCACTGACCATACCGATATTCACAAAAACATAAACGAATAAAATCAACATTAAACCGCCAACCATCACGCGGCCAAAGGTGGTCTGCGCTTTGGCTGCAATCATCAGCCCGCGCATGATGGTGAGCAGATACAGCCCCAACAGCACCAACACCCCCACTAAGCCCAGCTCTTCCGCCAGTACGGCAAAGATAAAGTCGGTGTGGCGCTCAGGCAGGAATTCGAGCTGTGACTGGGTGCCGTGCAGCCAGCCTTTACCGCCAAAACCGCCGGAGCCAATCGCAATCTTAGACTGAATAATATGGTATCCCGCACCCAGCGGATCGCTCTCAGGATCCAGCAGCATCATAACGCGAGCCTGCTGATAATCGTGCATCAGGAAGAACCACAGGATAGGGATAAATGCAGCAACCAGCACGACGGCGACCAAAATTAACCGCCAGCTTAGCCCTGCAAGGAACAGAATAAACAGCCCCGAAGCGGCAACCAGAATTGAGGTACCGAGGTCAGGCTGCGCGGCGACCAGCAGCGTTGGCATGAAGATTAAGATTAAGGCGATGCCGGTATTCTTTAGCGACGGTGGACAGACGTCACGGTTGATAAAGCGTGCCACCATCAACGGCACCGCAATTTTGGCAATCTCAGAAGGCTGAAAACGAACAAATCCCAAGTCTAACCAGCGCTGCGCGCCTTTACTGATCTGACCGAAGGCATCAACCAGAATCAGCAAGATGACGCAGAACACGTAAAGGTAGGGCGCCCAGCTTTCATAGACGCGCGGGGGAATCTGGGCCATAACCAGCATGACGCACAGCCCCATGAAGATCTGACCGATTTTACGTTCCATCATGCCAACGTCTTGACCGCTGGCGCTCCACATAACGAAGGCGCTATAGGCTAAGATTGAAAGAATGCAGAGCAAAAAGGGCAGGTCGATATGCATCTTTGCCCAGATAGAACGTTTCTGTTGGTTGTCTGTCATGATTAACCTGTATGCCTCATCAGTCGCCTTCAACGCCCGGAGGCGGTGCGTTTTCACTTGGGAGCGTCGTATTGTTATCGCCTAACATGATGTGGTCGAGGATCTGACGCACGATAGTCCCGACGGCCGGTCCTGCGCCACCATTCTCAAGAATGATGGCAACTGAAACCTGCGGGTTGTCGTACGGCGCAAACGCCGTCATCAGTTTATGGTCGCGCAAGTGCTCGGCTAAGGTGTGGGCGTTATAGGTCTCATATCCAAAGACCTGCGCGGTACCTGATTTAGCGGCTATCTTGTACGGTGCATTGGCGAAATACTTATGTGCCGTTCCGTTGGCGCGATTAGCGACGCCATACATTCCATCTTTGGCTATTTCCCAATAACCGGAATGTATATCGCCAATCTGTACTGCATCCTGCTGCTTGTACGGTACCAACTGTCCGTTGATACGCGTGCTGTTCAGCAGGTGAGGAACTTTCATATTCCCGTCGTTGATCAGCGTGTTTAACGCCTTGGACATTTGGATTGGCGTTGCCGTCCAATAGCCCTGACCGATTCCGACTGGAATGGTATCACCCTGATACCACGGTTTTTTATAACGTTTTTGTTTCCATTCGCGCGTCGGCATCAGGCCGGAACGCTCTTCTGACAGATCGATACCCGTGTATTGTCCGTAGCCGAATTTGCTCAGCCACTCAGACAGACGGTCGATGCCCATATCGTAGGCGACCTGATAGAAGAAGGTATCCGCAGATTCCTCTAGCGCTTTGGTGACATTCAGACGGCCATGGCCCCATTTTTTCCAGTCACGGAAGCGTTTTTCTGAGCCAGGTAACTGCCACCAGCCGGGATCGAACAGGCTGTAGTTTTTGGTAATGACGCCCGCGCTAAGTGCTGAAACGGCGATATACGGCTTAACGGTTGAGGCCGGCGGGTAGAGACCTTGCGTGGCACGGTTTATCAACGGGCGATTCGGGTCATTCAGTAAACGCTGATATTCCTTACTAGAAATACCGTCCACGAACAGGTTTGGGTCATAGCTTGGGTTTGACACCATCGCTAAAATCCCACCGGTACGCGGGTCGCTCACCACCACGGCGGCACGGCTTCCCACGAGGAGCTGCTCAAGATAACGCTGGAGATTCAGATCCAGCGTTAGATAAATATCTTTACCCGCCTGCGGTGGCTGCTCATGCAATTGGCGGATCACGCGCCCACGGTTGTTCACTTCAACTTCTTCATAGCCCGTTTTGCCGTGCAGAACGTCTTCATAATAGCGTTCAATGCCCAGCTTTCCGATATCATGGGTCGCAGCGTAGTTGGCCAGCTTGCCGTCTTTATCTAAGCGGTCAGCGTCTTTTTCATTAATTTTAGAGACATAGCCAATGACGTGGGTAAGTGCTGAACCATAAGGATAGAAGCGGCGTTGGTAGCCTTTAACTTCAAATCCAGGGAAGCGGAATTGGTTGACGGCAAAGCGCGCGACCTGAACTTCGTTGAGCGCAGTTTTCACCGGAATAGAGGTAAATCGACGCGAGCGTTTGCGTTCTTTCTGGAAGTTATCGAGATCTTCGTCGGTGAGATCGACGATAGAACGTAAAGCATCAAGTTCTGCCTTCAAGTCATCGACTTTCTCTGGCATCACTTCAAGCTGATAAATTGTGCGGTTAAACGCAAGAGGAGTGCCGTTTCGGTCATAGATCATGCCGCGGCTAGGTGCAATGGGCACCAGTTTGATACGGTTCTCGTTGGAGCGGGTTTTGTAATCCTCAAAGCGCAGGATCTGAAGATGGTACAGATTAAAGACCAAGACGCCAGACAGAATCAATATGCCGAGAAATGCAACGAGAGCACGGCGTATAAACAGGGCGGACTCTGCTGAATAATCACGAAAAGGGTTACGGTCTATTTTCATTCCATTCCGTCGTGTTCTGGGTGATTGCTTGGATAAATAAGAGAGCTCAACGGCGAAGCTTGTGGCTAGCGCCGTTGATACTGGCTATTCACGATGATACGGATGGTTCGTCGTGATGCTCCATGCGCGATACAGGCTTTCTGCAACCAGAACGCGCACCAGTGGATGCGGCATCGTCAGCGTGGATAGCGACCAGCTTTGCTCGGCGGCAGCCTTACACGCCGGCGCTAATCCCTCAGGACCGCCGATGAGAAGGCTAACATCACGGCCATCTTGCTTCCAGCGTTCTAGCTGCGAAGCAAGCTCTGGCGTATCCCACGGTTTTCCTGGGATATCGAGCGTGACGATACGGTTACCTTTACCCACGGCGGCTAACATCATCTCGCCTTCTTTTTCCAGAATGCGTTTGATATCGGCATTTTTACCGCGTTTCCCTGCCGGAACTTCAATCAGTTCGAACGGCATATCCTTAGGAAACCGTTTGAGGTAATCGGTAAATCCCGTTTGTACCCAGTCTGGCATTTTGGTACCCACGGCGACCAGTTGCAGCTTCACCGATTAACTCCAGAGCTTTTCCAGTTCGTACAGGCGACGACTTTCTTCCTGTAAAACGTGAACAATCACGTCGCCCAGATCGACCACGATCCACTCAGCGCCGTTTTCGCCTTCGATACGCGGAGGCAACAGGCCAGCCATACGTGCTTCTTGTACTACGTGAGTAGCAATAGAGTGAACATGACGGCTAGAGGTACCGGTGCATACGATCATGCAATCGGTGATGCTTGATTTGCCAGCGACATCAATAGCGACGATATCCTGAGCTTTCAAATCATCAATTTTATCAATAATAAATTCTTGGAGCGCTTTACCTTGCAAAGGTTCCCCCTCGGGTTGGAGCTAGTATTGCTCGGAATAACGTTTTCAAATAAAACCGTTTATTCGGGCAATCAAATCTTTAAAGTTAGAACCATGGCATATCACATAACGAAATGGATTCGGCTGCGATATCGGTTCTGCGAAAATAGGCCGCGGAGTATAACACGCGACCAGAGCTAACGGTACAGCCCCTGTAATTCGATATAGCGTTGAACCGCACGTGGGAGTAAATCATCACAGCTGATGCCTTGATGGCGGCGCTGACGAATATCCGTTGCTGAAATAGCAAGTAGAGGCGTATCAGCAAGATAAATACAGCCATGGGGTCGTTGGCTGAGTTGCGCCGCATCGTAAACGCGATGTTGCTCGAGCCAGTTTTGCAGCTCAGGTGTATCCAGACGATCGGAATATCCCGGACGCGCGCATACCAGCAAGTGGCAGTAATGCAGGATTTCTTCCCAGCGATGCCACTTATGCAGGGTCAACAAAGAGTCTTGGCCGATGATAAAGGCTAACGGTGCGGCAGCACCTCGCTCTTGGCGAACTTCAATCAACGTATCAATGGTATAGGAGGGCGTTGTGCGGTGCAGCTCTCGTTCATCAACCGAAAACAGCGGATTGCCGGCGATAGCCAACTCAACCATCGTTAAGCGTTGCTGCGCATTGGCCTCTGGCTGAGGGCGATGCGGAGGAACATGATTGGGCAACAAGGTGACATTTTGCAGGCCAACTTCCTGTGCCATCGCGGTGACCGGCTTAAGGTGCCCATAATGAATGGGATCAAAAGTACCGCCAAAGAGCGCGGTTAAGCGATGTTTAGCGGCAGCCTGCAGATGTTCATTCGGCATTGAGCATACTCTCCGGCAACGATTTTCCGCAAAGTAGCAGCGTTAGCGACTCCAGTTCACTCCATACGGATTGGCCGTAGTCTTGTTTGAGAATGACTTCAATGTGTGACAGCAGTGCGATGGACTGATGAAGCTGCTGAAGACTAAGAAGTTGTAACGCCTGAGTCATCGCCGGCCTACGATTCTGCCAAACCTTGTGCTGATCAAACAGATTGCGCAGTGGTGTATGGCTCATCTGGCTTTTTAGCGTCATCAACAACAAAACTTCCCGTTGCACGGTACGCAGTAAGATCACGGGCTCCATGTCTTCTTGGCGTAGCTGCTGCAAAATATGCCATGCACGTTTGCTTTTACCGGCAAGAATAGCGTCCACCCAGTGGAACGGCGAAAAATGAGCCGCATCACTAACGGCTTCTTCAACGCGAGGCAGCGTTAATTTTCCGTCTGGATAGAGCAATGAAAGACGCTCTAAAGCCTGAGATAGCGCTAATAAATTGCCCTCATAGCAGTAGCAAATGAGCTGGTTGGCTGCTTCGTCTAACTGCAAATTCATCTGTTTGGCGCGGGTGGCAACCCAACGTGGGAGCTGTGCTTGCTCTGGCGTTTGGCAACTGATCATAACCGCATTTTGGCTAAGCGTTTTAAACCATCCGGCATTTTCTTGTGCTTTGGTTGGCTTATTACCACGGATAATCAGTAATAGATCGGGGTGCAGCAAGGTAGACAGCTTGGTCAGCTGTTCGCCGATTGCGGCATTAGCGCCGTTTTCTGGCAACGTCAGAGAGATAATTTGGCGGCTGGCAAACAGGCTCATCGCCTGAGAAAGGCTAAAGATGCTTTCCCAATCGGTATGAGCATCAAGCGCAAAGGTGAAATATTCAGTAAAGCCATGCTCTTGCGCCTGTTGGCGGATAAGATCAAGGTTTTCCTGTAAGAGCAACGGCTCGTTGCCCATAACTAAATAACAAGCGCGCAGCCCCTCACGGAGCTGCGCGGCAAGTTGCTCAGGATAAACGCGAGTCATTGTGCGCTAATACTGCCTGTAGATTTAATCGCGGTGGTTGGCACAGTGGCACCGGTGTTGACTGAGTTAAAGTCATTGGCGCTTTGCACTTTTGGCGCAGCCACTTCTGCATTCATGCGGTTGTCGTTGTTTTGCAACTCAGCAGCATGAACAGAGAGTAGTTTACGAACCAGTTGTTGTGCCGCCTGATCGCGCATCTCCTGACGGATCATCTCCTGCTCGGCATCTTTCGCCAGCGCAGTTAATGGGTTGTCGAAGAACGAGCGATAAACGCGCACGGTCAATGGATAGAGATCGTGTCCACGCACTAATACCTGCGCATTCACATTTAACACCATTTGGTATTCAGCCGTTTTACCATCTTTGAAGATCGACACGGTTTCTTTGGATTCGCTGCTGCCAACAATACGCAGTGATGGCAGTTTATCTGAACCATCAGCCGGTTTTGCTGCTGTCGCAGAGTTATCCACGATGCTAGCGCTGCTGGTTGTGGTCGCGTCCGTCGTTTTCGAGTCGTCAACTTTAGGATCGACGATAGTAATACCGCTTAGGCGCAGCTGTTCACGAATAGAACGTGACAGTGGGCCATACGGGTCGCTCGTGTCAAACGTGATTTTCTGGAATTCGGTTGGCACCGACGTGTTACCACGCAGATGGAAACCACAACCGGCGGTAAGTACCGCCAGCCCCAGAACAGCAACTTTTAACAACGACGTCATAGTACGATGTCGCACAATTCCTCCTCGGCTCAACCTACAACTAGGTTCAGCAGTTTACCCGGAACGTAAATCACTTTACGAATGGTCACGCCGTCGAGATATTTAGCGACCTGAGCTTCTTGACCTGCAAGTTCGCGAACCTGCTGTTCAGTGGCATCAGCCGCAACGGTTACCTTGCCACGGACTTTACCATTAACCTGAACCACGATCAGCTTAGAATCTTCTATCATCGCTTTTTCGTCGGCTTGTGGCCATGGAGCAACGTCGATATCGCCTTCGCCGCCCAACGCTGTCCACATTTCGAAGCTAGCGTGCGGGGTGAACGGATACAGCATACGAACCACGGCCAGCAGAGCTTCCTGCATCAGCGCACGGTCTTGTTCGCTCTCTTGTGGAGCACGAGCCAGCTTGTTCATCAGTTCCATAATCGCCGCGATAGCGGTGTTAAAGGTCTGACGACGGCCAATATCATCGCTGACTTTAGCAATAGTTTTATGCAGATCGCGACGCAGCGCTTTCTGATCTTCGTTCAGGTTTGCAGCGTTCAGCTCTGCGCATGCGCCTTTCTGTGAATGTTCGTAAACCAGTTTCCAAACGCGTTTCAGGAAGCGGTTAGCACCCTCAACGCCTGATTCCTGCCATTCCAGCGTCATTTCAGCCGGAGAAGCAAACATCATAAACAGACGAACGGTATCTGCGCCGTAACGCTCAACCATGACCTGAGGGTCGATGCCGTTGTTTTTAGACTTGGACATCTTGCTCATGCCAGCATAAATAACTTCGCGGCCTTCGTTATCAACGGCTTTGGTGATGCGACCTTTTTCATCGCGCTCAACGGTAACGTCAACAGGAGAAACCCAGTTACGCTCGCCGTTTACGCCGGTGTAATAGAAGGCATCAGCCAGAACCATACCCTGACACAGCAGACGTTTGGCGGGCTCATCAGAGTTGACCAAACCAGCATCGCGCATCAGTTTATGGAAGAAGCGGAAGTACATCAGATGCATGATGGCATGTTCGATACCACCAACATACTGATCAACCGGCAGCCAGTAGTTAGCGGCTTCTGGATTCAGCATGCCTTCATTGTACTGAGGGCAGGTGTAGCGTGCGTAATACCATGAAGATTCCATGAAGGTATCAAAGGTATCCGTTTCGCGCAGCGCTGGCTGGCCGTTAACGGTGGTTTTTGCCCAGTTTGGATCGGCTTTGATTGGGCTTGTGATCCCATCCATCACCACATCTTCAGGCAGAATAACCGGCAGTTGATCTTCTGGCGTTGGAATGACGCTGCCGTCTTCCAGAGTGACCATTGGGATTGGCGCACCCCAGTAACGCTGACGAGAAACACCCCAGTCGCGCAGACGATAGTTCACTTTACGCTCACCAACGCCTTTCTCTACCAGCTTGTCTGCGATGGCGTTAAAGCCAGCTTCATGGCTCAAACCGTCAAATTCACCGGAATTGAACAGCGCGCCTTTATCGGTCATGGCTTCTGCATGAACGTCAGGCTCGCTACCGTCCAGATTCAGGATCACAGGTTTAATCTGCAAACCGTATTTGGTGGCGAACTCCCAGTCACGCTGATCGTGAGCAGGAACGGCCATCACGGCGCCGGTGCCGTATTCCATCAGAACGAAGTTTGCTACCCAAACTGGCAGTTTTTCGCCCGTCAGTGGGTGGATCGCAAACAGGCCGGTGGCCATGCCTTTTTTCTCCATGGTTGCCATTTCTGCTTCGGCAACTTTGGTATTGCGGCATTCGTCGATGAATTGAACCAGTTCAGGATTGTTAGCAGCGCCAAGCTGAGCCAGAGGATGGCCCGCCGCGACGGCAACGTAAGTTGCGCCCATGAAGGTATCTGGACGCGTAGTATAAACGGTCACTTTCTCATCGCTTTCTGCGACGTCGAAAGTAATTTCGACGCCTTCAGAACGGCCGATCCAGTTACGCTGCATGGTTTTGACCTGTTCAGGCCAGTTTTCCAGCGTATCAAGATCGTTTAGCAGTTGGTCTGCATAAGCGGTGATTTTAATGAACCACTGAGGGATCTCTTTACGCTCGACTTTGGTATCGCAACGCCAGCAGCATCCGTCAATAACTTGTTCGTTAGCCAGTACGGTCTGGTCATTCGGGCACCAGTTAACGGCTGAGGTTTTCTTATAAACCATGCCTTTTTCGTACAGCTTAGTGAAGAACCACTGTTCCCAACGATAGTAATCAGGATCGCAGGTCGCGATTTCGCGGCTCCAATCGTAGCCGAAGCCCAGCAGTTTAAGCTGGTTCTTCATGTATTCGATGTTGTCGTAAGTCCACGGAGCAGGTGCTGTTTTATTCTTAACCGCAGCGCCTTCTGCTGGCAGACCGAATGCATCCCAACCGATTGGTTGGAGAACGTTTTTACCCAGCATGCGTTGGTAACGGGAAATCACATCACCGATGGTGTAGTTACGCACGTGACCCATGTGGAGTCGGCCGGATGGATACGGGAGCATAGAGAGGCAGTAATATTTCTCTTTACTTGCATCTTCGGTAACCTGGAAGGTTTTCTTTTCATCCCAATGGCGCTGGACGTGTGATTCTATGTCCTCTGGACGATATTGCTCTTGCATGGCAGCTGGGGGTCCTGTTGGTTAAAAACAGCAATACCTCTTCTCTTTCGGGGTCAGCGATGTTGGCTGTTATCGAAAGACGTTAGGTATACGACTGTGATCTTTTTAAAAAACGTTTTTTTATGAAGTTTGGCTTTAGTACCGATCGCCATAGAATAGCCGATAAGCGCGGCGTGCAACAACCAAGAAGCGTCAACAAGAGGGCAATTCTTTGTGATTAAGGACAAAAGCGTTGCGTTGAGATGCCGATCACAGCCTAAAGATCGTAGAGACTCAGGTATTTACGTCTAAAATGATTGTAGGTTAGGTTAAGGGTACGAATCAGATTACATTCACGTCACGCGGAGGTTTGGTATGAACAAGGTTGCTCAGTATTACCGTCAATGGGTCGCGGCATTAACCGAACGATTGAAAAACGGCGAGCGTGACATTGATGCGCTGATTGGGAGCGCGGAAAAGCACTTAAACAAAGCGGAAGATCTCACGCATGATGAAGTTGAGCAGATTAAACTCGCCGTGCGGCGCGATCTGGAAGAGTTCGCCCGTAGCTACGAAGAAAGCAAAGACGAGCTGACCGATAGCGTATTTATGCGCGTCATCAAAGAGAGTTTATGGCAGGAACTCGCCGATATTACCGATAAAACTCAGCTCGAATGGCGTGAAGTCTTCAAAGACGTCAGCCATCATGGCGTTTATCACAGCGGGGAAGTGGTTGGGCTTGGGCATCTTGTATGCGAAAAATGCCACTACACGCTTGATTTCTATACCCCTGAAGTTTTGCCGCTGTGCCCAAAATGCGGCCATGACCAGTTCCACCGTAAGCCGTTCCAGCCTTAGGTTTTGGGAAACGTCATCCCCATTTTTCAGGGGATGACGAATAGTCAAACATCAATACAGCGAAACCCGCTCCATCAAGAGTTTCACAAACCCTTCTCGATCGACGTTGAGCAATACTTCGGTATTTGGCGCATTTCCTGTGAGGTTATAGACGTCCGCCACAGTCATGCCCGTGGTGTATTTCCCCTGTGTTTCTACGCCAACCCAGTAGTGTGCCGAGGTAAATAATTCAGGTTTAAGCAACCATGCCACGACGCAGGGATCGTGCATCGCTGCGCCCGGTAGTTTACGCGGCCCGCTAAGATAGAGCGGCAGATAGAAATCAAGCATTTCGGCTACGGCCTTCGCTACTGGATTATTTATAGCGCGAATTTGTTCGACTTCATCTGCCATCACCAAGGCTTGATGGGTCATATTTAGTCCAGCCATCACTAATGGCACGCCCGATTGCATCACAATTTCAGCGGCTTCGGGGTCAACAATGATATTGAATTCTGCTGCCGGCGTGGCGTTACCGCCGTCGATGCCGCCGCCCATGAAGACGATGCGTGAAATCTTGGTTTTCAGCTCTGAGTATTGTGATAGCAATAGCGCGGCGTTGGTCATTGGCCCTGTTACGACTAGCGTTATCGGCGTATCTGATTCGCGAAGAATTTTTGCCATCAGTTCAACGGCATTGAGCGGATGAGGCTGAATGGTGGCGGCTGGCAGCTTGGTGGTTCCCATTCCGGTTTCGCCATGCACGTGGTCAGCAATCATTAATTTGCGCATTAGCGGTTGGTGCGCTCCGCCTGCAACAGGAATATCGGTACGCTGCATGAGCGTGAGTAACCCTAGCGCGTTGTGCAGCGTTTTCTCTGGGGTCTGGTTGCCCGCTGAGGTGGTGACGGCCTTGATATCCAACTCAGGGGAATGTAAGGCCATCGCCAGTGCAATTGCATCGTCAAGGCCCGGATCGCAGTCAAAAATGATAGGGGTTGGCATCGGTTTTCCTCCGTTAGCGCAGATTGGCGTAGGCGGTGCCGACGCGTTCAACCAGTAAATCGACGAATGCCTGACGATCGATATCCATCATTACGGTGGTATTTGGAGCGTTGTTGGTCAGACTGTAGTAATCCACCACGGTCATTCCTTGTGTGTATTTACCTTGTGTTTCAACACCGACCCAGCGTTCAACGCAGGTAAACATTGATGGCTTAATCAGCCATGCGATGGTGCAAGGATCGTGTAGCGGAGCGCCTTGGAATCCCCATTTTTCCTGTTTGTGATATTCCATGAAGAAATCCAGCAGGTCAGCGACCACCGCGGCGACGGGATTATCCAACTGACGGAAACGTTCAATATCTTCACTCATGATTTGGGCCCGATGGGTGACATCAAGTCCGGCCATAACTATCGGTAGCCCTGATTGGAATACGATTTCGGCCGCTTCAGGATCGACATAAATATTAAACTCGGCGGCAGGTGTCCAGTTGCCGAGCCCAGCGGCACCGCCCATGATCACGATGCGCGCAATTTTAGGCTTTAATTCGGCATGTGAGGTGAGGAGTAATGCAATATTAGTGAGTGGCCCGGTCGCAACAATCGTCATCGGCTCCTTGCTTTCACGCAGGGTTTTGGCGATAAGCTCAACGGCATTGCATTGTTGTGGTGCGAAGTTGGGTTCTGGAAGCTCTGGGCCATCTAAACCGCTTTCGC
The DNA here is from genome assembly GCF_034424155.1 of Hafnia alvei. Taxonomy (NCBI): domain Bacteria; kingdom Pseudomonadati; phylum Pseudomonadota; class Gammaproteobacteria; order Enterobacterales; family Hafniaceae; genus Hafnia; species Hafnia alvei. Next base: position 1,295,641 of record NZ_CP139992.1, read on the forward strand.
CATGCACGTTGTCGGCGATAATTAGCTCGCGCATCAGAGGTTTCACTGCGCCGCCAGCCACTGGAATATCGTTTCTTTGCAGCAGGGTTAAAATGCGCAGAGCATTGCGCAGAGTTTTCTCTGGCGTTTGGTTGCCCGCGGAGGTGGTAACGGCTTTGAGGTCGAGCTCTGGTGAGGCAAGGGCAAGGATGAGCGCAATAGCGTCATCGTGGCCAGGATCGCAATCAAGGATAATAGGTAAAGACATTCGAGAAGACTCCTGTCATTAGCGGGTTTTATTGTTTGAGCTTATTTATTTGAAGAAGATTGTTTAATAATGATTGTTTGAAAATTAATGTGTGACCAGCTTAACGCGCAGAAGAAATTTGGAATAGAAAAGCGAGTGGAAAGCGTGAGGTAATGCGCAATCCCACACGATTGTGGAAATTGCGCACGAAAACATTAATGAATGATTTTAGCGAGGAAATCCTTGGCGCGATCGGATTCTGGATTATTGAAGAAGTCGTCTTTGTTGCGATCTTCCACAATTTTGCCTTCATCCATAAAGATTACGCGGTTGGCTACTTTACGCGCAAAGCCCATTTCATGCGTCACCACCATCATGGTCATGCCTTCTTTTGCCAGTTCGACCATAACATCCAGCACTTCGTTGATCATTTCAGGATCGAGCGCCGAGGTGGGTTCATCAAACAGCATGGCGACAGGATCCATACACAACGCACGTGCAATAGCCACGCGCTGTTGCTGTCCACCGGAAAGCTGGCTAGGGAATTTGTCAGCATGAGAGCTAAGCCCTACGCGTTCCAGCAATTTTAGCCCTTTGCTTTTTGCCGCGGCTTTTTCGCGGCCTAGTACTTTCACCTGTGCCAACGTGAGGTTTTCGATAATCGACAAATGTGGAAACAGTTCAAAATGCTGAAAAACCATGCCCACTTTCGAGCGTAGCTTGGCTAAATCCGTGCGTTTATCGTTAACCTGAATTCCGTTCACCGTGATCTCGCCTTTTTGAATCGGCTCCAGACCATTAACGGTTTTTATCAACGTTGATTTACCTGAACCAGAAGGGCCGCATACCACCACCACTTCGCCTTTTTTCACTTCCGTGGAGCAGTCTGCCAGCACCTGAAAGTGACCATACCACTTAGAAACATTTTTCAGGGAAATCATCAAACAGTCCTTTTTTTCAAGTAATTAACCAGCGCCGAAGCGGCTAGGCTGATAATAAAATAGACAAAACCGGCAAACAGAATCATTTCAACCTGCGTTCCATCACGTTCCCCAATGGTTGACGCGGTGCGGAAGAAATCGGCCAAGCTGAGTACGTACACCAGTGAAGTATCTTGAAAGAGCACAATTCCCTGAGTGAGCAGCAGCGGCACCATGGCGCGGAACGCCTGAGGCAGGATCACCAAACGCATCGATTGCCAGTGGGTCATGCCTAACGCTAGCGAAGCGCCGGACTGCCCCTTGGACACGCTTTGGATGCCCGCACGAATGATTTCTGAGTAGTAGGCGGCTTCGAATAGAGAAAACGCTACCATGGCTGAGATAAGCCGAATATCGTTTTTTGGTGATAGGCCTAGAACTTGTTGTAATAAGCTTGGAACAACAAGATAGAACCAAAGTAAAACCATCACCAACGGTACGGAGCGGAACAGGTTGACGTAGAGCGTGGCAAACCAGCTAATCGGTTTGAACGACGATAAACGCATGACGGCTAAAACCGTGCCCCAGATAATGCCAAAGACCACGGCGATGACCGTGATTTTTAGCGTAATCACCATCCCATTCATCAGATAGGGCAGGCTAGGAACAATAGAACTCCAATCAAACTCGTACATTATTTGCTCCCCATATTCCCTGGTAGCTGAATCTTGCGCTCGACGAAGTGCATGATCAGCATGATCACCGCGTTGATGGCAATATAGGCCAGCGTGATGGCGGTAAAGGATTCGTAGGCATGAGCAGAATAATCGAGCAGCTTGCCTGCCTGAGCCGCCATGTCGACCAGCCCAATAGTTGATGCGATAGCCGAGTTCTTCACCAAGTTAAGCATTTCGGACGTCATTGGCGGAACGATCACGCGATAGGCATTAGGCAACAAGACATAACGGTAGGTTTGTGGAAGCGTGAGCCCCATGGCTAAACCGGCGCTTTTTTGCCCGCGTGGCAGCGATTGAATGCCTGAGCGAACCTGTTCACACACGCGTGCAGCGGTAAATAATCCCAGACATAGCATCGAGGAAACGAAGAACTGGATGTTGGGGTCGAGCTCGCTCTTAAACCACATGCCGATATCAGCGGGCAATAATTCGGGGATCACTAGATACCACGTAAAGAATTGCACAATCAGCGGAACGTTGCGGAAAAGCTCGACGTAACACATGCCGAGGCTTGAGAGAAAGCGGTTAGGAACGGTGCGTAGGATACCGAAAATAGAACCGACGAAAAACGCGATGATCCACGCACAGATAGACAGGGCTACCGTGACCTGAAAACCAGACCAGATCCACCCCAGATACGTTGTGTTGCCGAAAGGTGCCTGTTGCAAAAAGATGCCCCAGTTCCAGTCAATAGACATAGATAGCTCCCTAAAGTGAGATACGGCAATAACCTATTCAGACGTCAGGCTGGGTAGATAACCGCACACACGAAAATTGATGACAGTCACTTTTGAATTGGAGACAAGACAACTGCGGCGAGAAAAAGGGGGAGGGAACGATCTCCCCCAATCCCGTCTGCCTAAAGTTTTGTCAGCAATCTAGCGCCCTTGCGTAACTCGAATAACAATGGCGATTGTCTCCGTCTCCTTAATTTTTACATCGTGCGGAGACTAGGATTTATTTAGCGATTTGGTCGTTAGGGGCTTTGAACAATGCTTTCATGTCATCAGAAAGCGCAAAGTTCATATTCATATTTTTTGGTGGAATTGGTTGATTGAACCAACGTTCAAACCATTTAGCGGCTTCGCCAGAGGTTTGCGCTTTGGCAATGGTTTCATCCATCAGCTTTTTAAAGGCTGGATCGTTCTTACGCAGCATACAGCCGTAGGCTTCATGCGACTGAGGAGTGCCAACAATTTCCCACTGATCGGGTTTCTTCGCTTTAGCACGCTCACCGGCCAATAAGGCGTCATCCATCATAAAGGCCACTGCGCGACCGCTTTCCAGAGTACGGAATGAGTCACCGTGATCTTTGGCGCTGATGATGCGCATTTTCATATTGTCTTTCTCGTTCAGCTTATTGAGCAGGATCTCAGAGGTGGTGCCTGATGTGACCACGACCGGCTTGCCCGCCAGATCTTTGAAATCTTTAATATCGCCGCCTTTTTTCACCAGCAGACGAGTACCGACGACGAAGATCGAGTTAGAGAAAGCCGCTTGTTGCTGGCGCTCTGCGTTGTTGGTGGTGGAACCACATTCAAAATCAAAGGTCCCGTTTTGCAGCAGTGGGATTCGGTTCTGCGAGGTGATTGGCAACATTTTTACCTGTAAATTAGGCATGTTCAGCTGCTTTTTAACCGCATCAACGATTTGATTAGAATAGTCTTGGGAATAGCCCACCACTTTCTGCGCGTTATCGTAATAAGAGAAAGGTACAGAAGATTCGCGATGACCAACGACGATAACGCCGCTGCTTTTAATCTTTTGTAATGTGTCTGCAGAGGCTTCAGCTTTCTGGGCGTCTGCTGCTTTTGCTTCATCTGCGGCGTGAGCCACGGTGCTAGACATACCGATTAGCAGCATTGATAACGCCAGTTTGCGCATTTGCATTCGCGTACTCCTTTGATTGTTGTGTTACAAGTTTCACATTTAATTGTTATATGTAGCTTTTGTTACTGCTTTTTATCTGTTCGTACGTGGGAGCCGGAACGATGGCACCGCTGTACGTTTACCCATTGTCGAAATTGGTTGTCTCTTATTTGGCGTGCAAAATACGTCTGCACTTGATAGCAAAATAGCCTAATGTAACCAAATTGATATCTTTATGTTTATATTTTGAGACATAAACCGCACCATTTAGTGGCATAAAATTCCCGATGCACAAAAATAAAGCACTCAATGCATCAATTTTGTGCAGCGTTTTTATGGATTAACGCCAACGCATGGTTTTCGGTCGTTATGCGGAAAATACTGCAAGAGGTATGCCAGAAATTGAGCTCCGCGCGGGAGCTCATGGCGATGTTAGGCTTGAGAGGCTGCTTGAGATAGGGCGATGTGGGCGCGGACAATTTCCATGATAGAAGGCAGTGACTTAGGATCAAGCTGGCGTTCAGCGTCCCATAAGCCCCCAAAGGTCACGGCTCTGCCACAGTGGATAAAGGCTTCTTCAACGTTAATCACCAGCACGCTACGAGCGGCATTTTCTTGCACATTGAAGCGCTGGCATAGCTCAGGATCGACGCTGATTTGTGCGCTGCCGTTCACACGAAAGGCTTCACTCCAACCCGGAATTAAAAACAGCAGCCCGATCGTTGGATTATTCAGCAGATTACGAATGCCGTCTAAGCGATTGTTGCCCGGTAAGTCGGGCAGCAACAGCGTCTTTTCATCTTCCACTACGACAAAGCCCGCATCTCCGCCTTTGGGAGAGCAGTCCATTCCGTTTTCACCAACCGTTGAAATCACGACAAATGTAGACGACGCGATCAGCTGACGGGCGTAGCTATCAATGTGATCAATTTGCTTCTGCAGCACCATCTTATTGGGCTGAGCATAGTGTTCACGCAATTTTTGCTCATCGGCAATGATAAATTCAGGATTTAGCTGCATCACTTTCTCATTAATGACTAGGGAAATTGCGGGCACATTAACAGCAGTGAGTATGATTCGCAATCGCGAAAATAACCCTATTTGATTGAGGGGACGGTGTTCTGGGGAGTTGAGAAGTACCTCCCCCGAGAAGGGGGAGGTGGTGCGGGATTAACGGCGTTTACGTCCGGCAATCAGCGCAAGAGCGGCCATCACAAAGGTAATAATCCATAGTGGGATAGAACCAAAGCGGGCGTAAGGCGTGATGCCTGTTGTCGGTGCAACGTTAACTTCCAGCACCTTGCGTTCAAACTGTGGAATTTCCGCAATCACATTGCCTGAAGCATCAACCGCAGCGGTAACGCCGTTGTTGGTGCTGCGCAGCAGTGGACGACCCAGTTCTAACGCACGCATCCGTGCCATTTGGAAATGCTGCCATGGGCCAATGGAGTGGCCGAACCACGCATCGTTAGACACGGTGAGCAAGAAGTTAGTGTCTGGGCGGAAGTTAGCACGTACCTGTTCGCCAAGCACGATTTCATAGCAAATAGCCGCGGTTAGGTTATATCCCTGCACGCTGAGCTGTGGCTGGATATAGTCTCCACGACTAAAGGCTGACATCGGCAGGTTAAAGAACGGTGCTAGAGGACGCAGCAAATCTTCCATCGGCACAAATTCACCAAAAGGAACCAGATGGTGCTTGTTGTAGCGGTTTTTGCTCGGATAAACGTACGGTTCTTTCTCACCCAAGACGATCACGGTGTTGTAATAACGTGGGCCATATTCGCCCATGCGGTCATCAACAATACCGGTAATCAGGCTGCTGTGGTGTGAGCGGAACAGGCTGTCGAGCATGGTTAAGAACTGGTTCTGATTCTTTTCAGTATCTGGGATTGCGGATTCCGGCCAAATAATAATCGGCGCTTTCCCCAGATAAGGACGTGATTCATCCAGATAGGTTTGCAGCGTGGTGATCAGCGCGTTCGGATCCCATTTCATGGATTGCTCAATGTTACCCTGAACCATTGCCACGTTAACCGCTTTGTCTGTTTGGTTCTGATACCACTGAATGCCGCGCAGCGGCCAAGGTAATAACAACAGCGCGAGAGCAACAATCGCGGGGACAATTTTGCGCAGACAGACCGAAAGCACAACCAATCCACTGATAATCATCAGTAAATAGGTGATGGTGTCCATACCCGCAATGGGAGCAATGCCTTTCAGCGGGCCGTTGATCTGGCTATAGCCAAACTGAAGCCACGGGAAGCCGGTTAATACCCAGCCGCGCAGGAATTCAGTCAATTGCCAAAGCGCCGGAGCCGCGATAACTAAACGCCAAACGTTCGCCTTAGGCCAAAAACGATTGAGCACACCGGCAAAAAGCATCGGATACAGCGCAAGATAGGCGGCCAGCAGCACGACCAGTGACATACTCACCGGCGTTGGCATGCCGCCAAACTGTTCAATACTGACGTAAACCCAGTTGATTCCCGTTCCGAATAACCCCATTCCCCACAGAAAACCTAAACCGATGGCTTGTTTCGTGGTGCGGTTAAGCGTAACGGCAAGCAGGCCAATCAGTGAAATGAGAGCCGCAGGCCAGAAATCATAGGGAGAGAACGAGAGGGTGCCAGCGGCACCCAAGATAAGCGCCAGCAGGGCGCGAACCCACTGGCGTTGAAGTAATGAACACATGTTGTTATTAATCTTCCAGATCCAATTTCGGTTGAGGGGACTCATCCGGGATTTTGACATGAACCTGTATAATGCGTCGACTATCGGCCATGGCTACTTTGAATTGGTAACCATCAATGTCAATGGTTTCGCCGCGTGCCGGTAGGTGGCCAAAGGCTTGCATTACCAAGCCACCCACGGTATCAACTTCTTCGTCGCTGAAGTGAGTACCGAAGGCTTCGTTAAAGTCTTCAATTTGAGTCAACGCACGCACGGTATACATGTGGCGGCTGATTTGACGCACATCGCGATCTTCAACTTCGTCATATTCATCGTCGATTTCACCCACAATAAGCTCGAGGATATCTTCGATGGTAACCAAGCCAGAAACGCCACCGAATTCATCGATAACGATCGCCATGTGATAACGCTGTGAACGGAACTCTTTGAGCATACGGTCAACACGTTTGCTCTCTGGAACAACCACGGCCGCGCGCAGCACTCTGTCGATGCTGAACGGCTCAGAATCGCTGCGCATAAACGGCAGCAAGTCTTTCGCCATCAGGATCCCTTCGATGTGATCTTTATCTTCGCTAATCACCGGAAAACGAGAGTGGGCAGAATCAACAATCACGTCTAGACATTCTTCCAGCGTCTGATTACGTTTCAAGGTGACCATTTGGCTACGTGGGATCATGATGTCGCGAACGCGCTGCTCCGCAATATCCATCACGCCTTCCAGCATGTCACGGGTATCGGGATCGATCAGATCGTTTTGTTCGGAATCACGGATCAGTTCAACTAAATCTCCACGGTTTTTAGGTTCTCCGTGGAACAGCTGATTGAGAATCAGAGAGAAAAAACCCTTTTTGGGACTGGGGCTATCGTTGTTTTGTGAATGGTCGTCGCTCATGGCGTTAGTGTGTGGTTACTCATATAAGTGGTCAATAATTCACGTCATACGGCGCGATTAGGGGCCGCATGACGCAATAGTTAATCGGATTCTTTTTCCGCCGCGTAGGGATCGGGATACCCGAGTTCCTGCATGATTTCGGCTTCTAAAGCTTCCATTTCTTCTGCTTCTTCATCGATGATGTGGTCATACCCTAGCAGATGTAGACTGCCGTGAACAACCATATGCGCCCAATGTGAGAGCAGGGAAATCTCTTGCTCTTTTGCTTCTGCTTCAACTACCTGCCGACAGATAATCATATCACCCAGCAGAGGAAGCTCAATGCCCGGAGGCGCTTCGAACGGGAAGGATAACACGTTGGTCGGTTTATCCTTACCACGATAGGTCATATTGAGCTCGTGACTCTCTGCTTCATCAACCAAACGAATGGTGACTTCCGCCTCTTCTTGAAACTTAGGTAGCACCGCTTCAAGCCATTGACGGAAATCGGCCTCGGCGGGTAATCCCTCCGTGTTTTCGCAGGCGATTTGCAGATCTAATATTACATTGCTCATAGTGTGTTGCTCATAATACTTCCAGCTTAGTGTGATTCTTGCCCTGAGGCTGAGGTTTGGGCTTCGCGCTTACGCTGTTCCGCCAGCTCATCTTTACGCTTTTGCTCCGCCAGTTCCCACGCTTCGTAGGCCATGACGACCTGTGCAACGACCGGATGACGTACCACGTCTTCACTGGTCAGGAAGTTGAAGCTGATCTCTTCGACGGAAGACAATACTTCAATCGCATGGCGTAATCCTGACTTCTGCGCGCGCGGTAAGTCGATCTGGGTGACGTCACCGGTAATGACCGCTTTCGAGTTAAAACCGATACGCGTCAGGAACATCTTCATCTGTTCGATGGTGGTGTTTTGGCTTTCATCGAGAATGATAAACGCGTCATTCAACGTGCGTCCGCGCATGTAGGCAAGCGGGGCAACCTCGATGACGTTGCGCTCCATCAGTTTTTCAACGCGTTCAAAGCCGAGCATTTCGAACAACGCATCATACAAGGGACGCAGGTAAGGATCGACTTTTTGGCTTAAGTCACCGGGTAAGAAGCCCAGCTTTTCACCGGCTTCTACCGCAGGACGGGTGAGCAAAATACGGCGAATTTCTTGGCGCTCTAAGGCATCAACCGCGGCAGCAACGGCAAGATAGGTTTTACCGGTACCCGCAGGGCCAACGCCAAAGGTAATATCGTGATCCAACACGTTGGCGATGTACTGCGCCTGATTGGGCGTACGCGGCTTGATTACACCACGCTTGGTTTTGATATTAACGGCTTTGCCGTATTCAGGCACATGGTCAGACACCTGTTCCAAAATGCCACTCTCTTTGATGGCCAGATGGATTTGTTCAGGAATAATATCTGGAATGTGACCGCGCATTGGCGCCGTATCAACATACAGATGGCGCAGGATATCTTTGGCGGCGTTGACGCAGGCCGCTTTACCCACCAGTTTGAACTGGTTATCGCGATGGCTGATTTCGATACCTAAACGGCGCTGTAGTTGCTTAATATTGTCATCAAACGGGCCACACAGGCTGTTTAGTCGCTGATTATCCGCCGGTTCTAATGCAAGTTCTTCAGTGATAATGTTCAAACTATTCCTCTGAGCTTATACCCATAACTAATAGCGTAAATGATACATGGCATTACGCCATTATTCTTCATCTGCGGGCTATTGTGACCAGAATTGCCAATACGCTTCGCAATTTCTCATTATTCAATGGGGGAGGAAGTGCATAATTTCAACCCATTTTGTTTTTCATGTTAACTGAAATGCATTATAGAGCCGCCAGCAGGGATGCTGGTGGCAGGTTGAAGGCACACAGGATGTGTGCTCTGAAACCGGTCGGCCAAGCGACTCGGTAAAAGCGCGCGGGTATTGGGTGCGCGCGCTGGCGCACCCAATTCGGTCGCCGATACCCGTGTCTGCATAGAAGTGCGTTGGCTTAATAGGCGAACGAAATTTTACACCGCTCGCTCATTAACCTTAGAAATGTAAGAGCATCAAGCACTAAGGCTGATAGCTCCCCACCCCCAACGCATCCTCTTTACGCGTGCGTGCAATAACCGACTCCGGTGACTCATGAACGCGCAAATCCATCTGATCTTCGGTACGCACTAACACACCGCGCAGCGAGTTGGTTCTGACTTCGGTAATTTCTACATCCACGAAGGTGCCTACCAGCTCAGGTGAACCTTCGAAATTCACCACGCGGTTATTTTCAGTGCGGCCTGAGATTTCCATGACGTTTTTGCGTGATACCCCTTCCACCAAAATACGCTGCACGGTGCCGACCATTTTGCGGCTGTAGCTCTGTGCCTGCTGATTGATGCGGTCTTGCAAAATATACAGGCGCTGTTTTTTCTCTTCTTCAGAAACATCGTCAACCATGTCGGCGGCTGGCGTACCTGGGCGCGGTGAGAAAACAAAGCTGTAGCTCACGTCGAAGTTGATTTCAGCGATCAGCTTCATGGTTTGCTCAAAATCTTCCTGCGTTTCACCGGGGAAGCCGACGATAAAGTCTGAGCTGATGAGAATATCCGGTCGCGCTTTACGCAGTTTGCGAATGATGGATTTGTATTCAAGTACCGTATGGGTACGTTTCATCATATTGAGAACTCGGTCTGATCCGCTTTGTACCGGCAGATGCAGGAAGCTAACAAGCTCAGGCGTGTCTTCATACACGGCGATGATATCGTCGGTAAATTCAATCGGATGGCTGGTGGTGAAGCGAATGCGGTCGATTCCATCAATGGCGGCAACCAAGCGCAGCAGCTCGGCGAAAGTACAAATATCGCCGTCGAACGAAGGGCCGCGATAGGCATTCACATTTTGCCCAAGCAGATTGACTTCGCGCACGCCTTGGGCGGCAAGCTGAGCAATTTCAAACAGCACGTCGTCGCATGGGCGGCTGACTTCTTCACCGCGGGTATAAGGCACCACGCAGTATGTGCAGTATTTATTACAGCCTTCCATGATGGAGACAAAGGCGCTTGGGCCGTCGGCACGCGGCTCGGGAAGCCGGTCGAATTTTTCGATTTCAGGAAAGCTCACGTCCACGATAGGGCTTTTGCTACCGCGAACCTTATTAATCATTTCTGGCAAACGATGCAGCGTTTGTGGGCCAAAAACGATGTCGACATAGTGGGCGCGCTGGCGCAGCAGTTTGCCTTCCTGCGAGGCCACGCAGCCCCCAACGCCAATAATCACGTTTGGATTCGCTTCTTTGAGCAACTTCCAGCGGCCGAGTTGGTGGAAGACTTTCTCTTGGGCTTTCTCTCTAATTGAGCAGGTATTTAGCAGCAAGACATCTGCCTCTTCGGCATTTTCGGTCAGTTCGAAACCGTGCGTGCTGCCCAGTAAATCTGCCATTTTAGATGAGTCATACTCATTCATCTGGCAGCCCCAGGTTTTAATATGCAGTTTTTGTGTCATCGATTTGCCATTGCTTTATGCAGGTGGATTTCGGACAGACCGGCACTGTTATCTAAAGCGGATAAAGCATCGGGTGAAAATCGCCCTAGATATTAAAAGGTAGAGGTGTCGGAACAAGCCCATACGCAGGTCGGCTATTGTAATCTTTGCCTTAGGTCATGACTACCCTATAACCTCACGCTTTGTGCACGGAATCAAAGGTAAAATCCGGTACAATGGCGAAATATATCAGCGGGAGGATTTATGGCCGAGCATAAAAGTGATGTTGTCGTTATCGGAGGCGGCATGGTGGGGGCGGCAGCCGCGTTGGGGTTGGCCCAGGCCGGTTTTACTGTCACGGTTGTTGAAAACCGTACGCCTCGTCCATTCGATGCGTCACAGCCACCTGATTTACGAATATCGGCTATTAGTGCTTCATCGGTGGCGTTGTTAGAGAGTTTAGGCGTATGGAAAACCGTACGTCACATGCGCAGTGCGGCCTATCGTGGTTTAGAAACCTGGGAGTGGGAAGCATCTCGCGTCAGTTTCAGCGCCCAAGAGCTGGGTATTCCAGAGCTCGGCTATATGCTAGAAAACGAAGTGTTGCAGCTTGCGCTTTGGCAGCATTTAGAGCAGATGCCTAATATTTCGCTGATGGTTCCTGCTGAATTAAAAACCATCGTGCCAGGCCAAGACGTATGGAACGTGGAATTGAGCGACGGCCGTGAAATTGAAACCAAGCTGGTTTTAGGTGCCGATGGCGCAAACTCTCTGGTGCGCGCTCAGGCGGGCATAGGCGTGCGTGGTTGGCAATATCGTCAATCATGCATGCTGATAACCGTTCAAACGCTGGAAGACCCCTTAGACGTCACGTGGCAGCAGTTTACGCCGCAGGGGCCGCGCGCTTTTCTGCCGCTGTGGGATAATTGGGCTTCGCTGGTCTGGTATGACAGTCCCGCTAGGATCCGTCAGCTTATGGCATTGCCAATGTCGCGGCTTACGCAAGAAATCAAACAAACCTTCCCCGCTCGTTTGGGCGATGTAACGGCAATAGCCGCTGGATCGTTTCCTCTGGTGCGTCGTCATGCAAACCGTTACGTGCAAAGTGGTTTGGCTTTGCTTGGCGATGCGGCGCACACCATTAATCCATTGGCAGGGCAGGGCGTTAATCTGGGATATCGCGACGTAGATGTGCTGTTGGACGTGGTGATCAATGCACGTCAGCAGGGTGAAATCTGGCACAGCGAGGAAATTCTGAAACGCTATCAGCACCGCCGTCGCCCAGATAATTTACTCATGCAGGCCGGTATGGATCTGTTTTATAGCGCTTTCAGCAACGAGCTTAAGCCGCTACAGCTGGTGCGAAATTTAGGGTTGATGGCAGCGGAGCGCTCTGGAGAGTTAAAAAAACGCGCGTTGAAGTATGCGTTGGGGTTGTAGACCACGAGCAATGTGCTGACTGCCTACGAGATCGAGATACACGGGGGCGACCGTAGGGTGGGGCGCTCCGGCAGCTAAAGCTGCTACGACCCCATCCCTACGATTCCCCCTAAAATCAGGCTTAATTATTGATAACGACTATTCACCGCTGAAGAAAATCAAGATGAAAAAAAGCTCGCTAAAAGCGAGCTTTTTTTATTGGCTGGGGTACGAGGATTCGAACCTCGGAATGCTGGTATCAGAAACCAGAGCCTTACCGCTTGGCGATACCCCAATTGTTTGGGTGTTACTACATTGCGTCTTTTGACGCGTAAACCTGTTTAAAACAGATTTACGAAATTTGGCTGGGGTACGAGGATTCGAACCTCGGAATGCTGGTATCAGAAACCAGAGCCTTACCGCTTGGCGATACCCCAAATGGTGGCTACGACGGGATTCGAACCTGTGACCCCATCATTATGAGTGATGTGCTCTAACCAACTGAGCTACGTAGCCAACTCAAGGAAACTCTATATTACGTAATTCTATTAGCCAATTCTATGGCTGGGGTACCAGGATTCGAACCTGGGAATGCTGGGATCAAAACCCAGTGCCTTACCGCTTGGCGATACCCCAATCGGGAATAGAATTCACTAGACCTTTTCGAGGAAAAGGATGGCTGGGGTACCAGGATTCGAACCTGGGAATGCTGGGATCAAAACCCAGTGCCTTACCGCTTGGCGATACCCCATCCGCTGCAAAACCGAGTCGTTTAAATGGTGCGGGAGACGAGACTTGAACTCGTACACCTTGCGGCGCTAGAACCTAAATCTAGTGCGTCTACCAATTTCGCCACTCCCGCTCATTTAATCGAAGGTGTTGAAAATAGATGGTGGCTACGACGGGATTCGAACCTGTGACCCCATCATTATGAGTGATGTGCTCTAACCAACTGAGCTACGTAGCCATCTATTTTTCGCCAACCTTCATCGGCGTTGCGGGGCGCATTATGCGTATATGAGAAAGTTGCGTCAACCCCTTTTTTATCGGAAAAGGGCATCTTAGGCACGTTTGCGCGGGGATTATACAGCTCGGTGAGAAAATCAACAAAATTCAGGCTTATTAATAGGGTAAAACGGCGTTATCGATAAAAAAACGGCGAACCTAAAAAGTTCGCCGTTTGGTGGGTAGATGAATTTTTAAATCACTACTTTTGATAAGCCGACTGATGTACGCCTACAGCACGCCCTGACGGGTCATCCATTTTTTTGAAAGATTCATCCCATTCAATCGCTTTTGCCGAAGAACAGGCAACGGAAGGGCCGCCCGGAACGCACTCTGCGGCGCTAGGCACGGGGAATAACTCTTCAAAAATTTCACGATACAAATAGCCTTCTTTCGAGTTTGGCGTGTTGTATGGGAAACGGAAGTGCGCATTTGCCAACATTTGATCGCTAATCTGCTGATTCGCGGTTTCTTTTAAGGTATCGATCCAGCTATAGCCGACGCCGTCGGAGAACTGTTCTTTCTGACGCCATGCGACGCTGGCTGGCAGATAGGATTCAAAACATTCACGTAAGATGTATTTCTCCATTTTGCCGTTGCCGCACATTTTATCTTGTGGGTTTAGGCGCATAGCGACGTCGAGGAATTTTTTATCCAAGAAAGGAACACGTGCCTCAACGCCCCACGCTGACATCGCCTTGTTAGCACGGGCGCAGTCATACATATGCAGAGCCAGCAGCTTACGCACGGTTTCTTCGTGGAACTCTTTGGCGTTTGGAGCTTTATGGAAGTAGAGGTATCCGCCAAAGACCTCATCGGCTCCTTCGCCGGAAAGCACCATCTTGATGCCCATGGCTTTTATCTTACGTGCCATCAGATACATTGGCGTTGAGGCGCGGATGGTGGTCACGTCATAGGTTTCGATGTGATAAATCACGTCGCGAATTGCGTCTAATCCTTCTTGCACCGTGAAATGAATTTCGTGATGCACCGTGCCAAGATGGTTAGCCACTTCCTGCGCGGCTTTTAAATCCGGAGATCCTTCCAAACCCACGGCGAAAGAGTGCAGCTGTGGCCACCATGCTTCGCTGCGTTCACCGTCTTCAACGCGGCGAGCGGCAAATTTTTTGGTAATGGCGGAGATCACCGAGGAGTCGAGCCCGCCAGACAGCAGCACGCCGTAAGGGACGTCAGACATCAGATGGCTTTTGACCGACTCTTCCAAGGCTTCTTTCAATTGTGCTGCGTCAGTGTGGTTATCTTTGACGTTATCGAACTCAAACCAGTCGCGTTGGTAGTAGCTATGAATTTCGCCATCGTCGCTCGACATGTAGCTGCCTGCCGGGAATTCTTTGATGGTGCGGCAAACCGGAACCAGAGCTTTCATCTCTGACGCGACGTAGAAGTTGCCATGTTCGTCATAACCCATATACAGCGGAATAATTCCGAGATGATCGCGGCCAATCAAATAGCTGTTTTTTTCTGCGTCATATAAAACAAAGGCAAACATGCCCTGCAGTTCGTCTAAGAATGCAGAACCTTGCTCTTCGTATAGCGCCAAAATGACTTCACAGTCAGAGGCCGTTTGGAATTCATAACGACCTTCGAAACGCTGGCGCAGAGCCTGATGGTTATAAATTTCACCATTCACGGCAAGAATATGGGTGTGCGCGGCATTGTACAAAGGCTGGGCGCCGTTGTTGACGTCAACGATAGACAGGCGCTCATGTGCCAGAATCGCGTTGTCAGAAGCGTAAATGCCGGACCAATCTGGGCCACGATGACGCATCAGGCGTGATAGCTCGAGCGCTTTTTTGCGCAGCTCAACAGGATCGGTTTTTAAATCAAGCACACCAAAGATAGAACACATAGATTTCTCCCATACTGCATTGTCTAGTTGTGACGTTGTGGGTCAGTTTAAGGCGGTAAAAGATTATTGATTTACGACTCAGAGAGGCGTTTACCGCTGCTATAAATAATAAATTGCGTCAAAACCTGAATAGAATGCAAGCGCTTTAGCGTAATGGTGAGAAATAGTCAGTTGGCATACTTAAAAACTTAATGATTGTTCATTTTTTTAAGTGAATTATTGATGAATCGATAATTTTTTAGCGTTCATTGTAGAAACGATAAAAAGCAGCGCAGAAAAAAGTGAAGAAAAAAACGAGGAGAATCGCGTCTGGCCAAGCAGACCAGACGCAAAGGGGTAACGTTAGATTATGTCAATATCGGCAACGGAGGGATAAATGTAGTTAGGGCGGAACGGCATGTTATCGACGTCGTTTAACGTAGAAACGCCGGATAGCACTAATATCGTTTCTAGCCCCGCTTGGAAGCCTGCCAGAATATCGGTATTCAGATTATCACCGATGATTACGGTGCTTTCTGAATGGGCCTGCATTTTGTTGAGCGCGGCACGAATAATCCACGGGCTCGGTTTGCCAACGTAGAATGGCTTGCGGCCTGAAATGAGTTCAATTGGCGCACACAGGGCACCACAGGCGGGGTAAAAGCCACGACCGTGTGTATCTGGATTCGTCGCGATAAACCGTGCGCCGTTAACTACGAAGTAAGAGGCCTTATGGATCATTTCCCAGTTATACGAACGGGTTTCACCAACGATAACAAAATCAGGGTTGATATCGGTAATGGTAAAGCCTGCTTTATATAATTCGTGAATTAACGCACCTTCACCAATCACATAGGCTTTTTTCCCTTCTTGACGCTTGAGAAAATCGGCGGTGGCCATGGCTGAGGTGTAAAACACGCTTTCAGGAACATCAAGCCCGGCGGCTGCGAAGCGGTTCGCCAGATCCTGCGCGGTTTGAGAAGGGTAGTTGGTCAGAATGACGAGAGGAATGTCTTTTTCTTGAATACGTGCCAGAAATTTATCTGCACCCGGAACCGGAGTGTTGTCGTGCATCAAAACGCCGTCGATGTCACAAATAATACTTTTGATTGTCATGGATTTATTACTCGTTAAGTTGACAAGCACAAATCATATCATGCTTGTCAGCTAACGCAGCAGCTTCAAATAAGCAAAGAACTAGTGCGGATGTTGCCCTTCCAGCAGGCGCTGTAGCAATACACCGTTGAGCATGGCTCGCTTCACCAGCGCAAATGCCCCAATGGCTGAGCGATGATCTAATTCAGAGGTGACCACTGGTAAATTAATGCGGAAATTCTTCAAAGCTTGCGTATTGATACAGCTTTGAATGGCAGGCAGCAGCGTTTTTTCTGCTTCGATAATTTCGCCCGCGATAACCACTTTCTGCGGGTTAAACATGTTAATCGCAATCGCAATAGCGCGGCCAAGATAACGGCCAACCAATTCAATGACTTCTGTTGCTAGTGCGTCGCCTTTATTTGCTGCTTTACAGATTGCGGTTATACTACAATCGTCCAACGAGAGTTTGCTTGGATAGCCTTGTTCGAGCAGATGACGAACGCGTTGTTCAATGGCGGCGTTGGCGGCCACGGTTTCCAAGCAGCCGAAATTCCCGCAGTGGCAACGTTCGCCTAATGGATCGATTTGGATGTGACCAATCTCACCGACGTTGCCTTTACTGCCGAGAAATATTTTCTCATTCACGATGATGCCAGCACCGGTTCCTCGGTGTAGGCGTACCAGCATTGAATCTTCACAGTCGCGGGTGGCGCCGAAATAGTGTTCAGCTAAAGCAAGGCTACGAATATCGTGCCCCACAAAGCTGGTGACGTTAAATCGATCTTCCAGCGCATTAACCAACGGCCAATCGTTAACGGTAATATGCGGCATGTAGCGCACAATCCCATGCTGTGGATCGACTAATCCGGGCAGGATCACCGCAATGGCAATCAGCTCGCGGATTTTACGCTGGTAGGTGAGCATGAACTGCTCAATGTTATTCAGCAGTGCATTTTCCACTGTTTCCTGAGTACGTTCAGGCAACGGGTAGTGCTCTTCGGCCAGCGACTTTCCACTCATATCGTACAGCGTGATGGTGGCGTCGTGACGCCCTAAGCGGATGGCAATGGTATTGAAGAGGCGGGTTTCTGTCACAATGGAAATGGCACGGCGGCCACCGGTAGACGCTTGCTGATCGACTTCTTTGATCAGCCCGCGCTCCAGTAGCTGGCGGGTAATTTTGGTGACGCTAGCGGGGGCAAGCTGGCTTAGTTCGGCAATTTGAATGCGCGAAATAGGGCCTTGTAGATCGATCAAACGGTAAACAGCGGCGCTGTTAAGTTGTTTAACCAGATCTACGTTACCAATTTGTCCTTGTCCGCCTGTGGTCATCAATTTATTACCCGCTTATAAAAATAGAGCTCAAGTTAATAAAGAAAGCACGCAGACTGATGTACGTTCTCTCTTATTTATTTTCGTAAACCGTTTCGCCGTTCACGATGGTTTTGATCACGCGATAGTCTGAAGTGAAAGCGGTCAGGTTCGCCACTTTACCCGCTTCGATGCTTCCCAGACGGCTATCAACGCCCACCGCGCGCGATGGATAGAGCGTTGCCATGCGCAATGCTTCATCCAGAGCAATACCGACGTGCTCAACGCTATTTTTGACGGCGTCGATCATGGTCAGTGCAGAACCGCTCAGCGTACCGTTTTCATCAACGACTAAACCGTTGCGGTAATATACTGTTTTTCCGGCGAAAATGAAGTGATCTATGTTAGCGCCTGCCGGAGCAGTTGCATCGGTGACCAGCACCAGATGTTCGCCTTTCAAACGTTTAGCCAGACGAATACTCGGCCAAGCAACGTGGTGACCATCGGCGATGATGCCGGTATACACTTCAGGAGTGTCGAAAATAGCGCCCATCAGACCCGGAGCACGGCCAGAAATGACTGGCATTGCGTTATAAAGGTGAGTCGCAAAGCTCATGCCTGCGGCGAAGCCTTTACGCGCTTCTTCATAGGTGGCATTAGAGTGACCCGCGGAAACCACAATACCGGCGGCTTTCAGCTGTTGGATAGATGCCTGAGTCGCGACTTCTGGAGCCATCGTCACTTTGGTGATGGCGTCCGCGTGCTCGCACATGAAATCGATCATTTCATGATCCGGTTTACGGATGTATTTCGGATTGTGCGTGCCTTTCTTTTCTAAGCTGATGTATGGGCCTTCAATATGCAGACCTAGCGCCTGATTCTGGTGCTTGGTCAGATAGCTGCGCATAACATCAATACCGTGCTTCATTAAATCGTCAGCACAGGTGATAAGCGTAGGTAAATAGCTGGTACAGCCTGATTTCTCGTTGGCGTGCTGCATGATTTCAAGCGTTTCTTCAGAAACCGCTTCGGTTGAATCATTAAACTGAACGCCGCCACAGCCATTAAGTTGCAGATCGATGAAACCAGGAGCAAGGATTGCCCCGCCTAGATCGTGAGTTTCAATGCCTGACGGAAGTTCAGCGACAGGACAGATCTTTTCAATTAAGCCATTGGCGATCATTACTGCATGGTCGTCGAGAATATCGTGGCCGGTATAAATCCGACAATGGGTCAAAGCGTACATCACATACCCCTGGTTACAGGTTGAAAATTACAGATTCTTCATGTTTTCCGCTTCTAACTCGCGGAAGTACTTAACTGTTTTGACTTTCAGCTCCATCGTTGAAGGCTCATCGCATACGATGACGGACTTCGGATGAAGTTGCAGAGCGCTGATCGTCCACATATGGTTGACGCTGCCTTCAACGGCGGCCTGCAGAGACAATGCTTTCGCGTGGCCAGTGACCAGAATCATCACTTCTTCAGCGTCCAATAATGTGCCAACGCCTACGGTGAGCGCGTATTTTGGCACTTTTGTCATGTCGCCATCAAAGAAACGAGAGTTTGCGATACGGGTTTCTTCGGTCAACGTTTTGATGCGAGTGCGCGACGCTAAAGATGATGCTGGCTCGTTAAAAGCAATATGCCCATCGTTACCTACACCACCCATAAACAGATTGATTCTGCCGTAGGATTTAATTTTTTCTTCATAGCGGCGGCATTCGGTATCAACGTCGGCCGCATTGCCGTTCAGCAAGTTAATGTTTTCGCGTGGGATATCCACGTGATTGAAGAAATTATTATACATGAAGCTATGGTAGCTTTCTGGATGCTCTTCCGGCAGCCCGATGTATTCGTCCATGTTGAACGTCACCACGTTTTTAAAGCTGATTTCGCCAGCCTTGTGCAGCTCGATCAAACGTTTGTAGGTTTGCAGCGGGGTGCCGCCGGTTGGCAGACCGAGAACAAATGGACGCTCAGCCGTTGGTTTAAAGGCATTGATACGGTTAACAATATGACGGGCAGACCATAAGCCAACGTCTGCAGCATTACTTAGAGGGATAAGTCTCATAGGGCACCTTTAGTGAATATAAATCTATATTATAAACGGGGGTCCACATTGCTCTTTGCTCAGAGTATAAGGCGTAATGCTTGCTAACGACTAATGTGTGACCTAACGCCGCTTTGATTTTTCGAATGATAAAATAAGTTTTGTATGATGGCTAGCAATTAGGCATGTTTAGAGCCTCCTTTGGTGATATTTATCACAAAACTGGAGGTTTTAATTTGCGGAGAAAAATAATTTTTTTACACTCCTGATTGTAGTCCATACTGTCAACTTAATAATTAAGTCAGTTATGACGTGACCATGAGCAGTGCCAATTCGAGCAATGACGGGTCCACAAGGGGGAAATGGTGAGTATTTTAGGTTATCTGCAAAAAGTCGGCCGTGCGCTGATGGTACCGGTGGCGACGCTGCCGGCTGCCGCGATATTAATGGGTGTCGGTTACTGGATCGACCCGGTAGGTTGGGGGGGCGATAATGCGTTAGCGGCCTTCTTCATCAAGTCGGGCTCTGCCATTATCGACAACATGTCTGTACTGTTTGCGATCGGTGTCGCTTACGGTATGTCAAAAGATAAAGACGGCGCTGCCGCATTAACTGGCTTTGTTGGCTTCTTGGTATTGACTACGCTGTGCTCTCCGGCCGCCGTAGCCATGATCCAGAAAATCCCTGCGGATCAGGTTCCAGCTGCATTCGGTAAGATTAATAACCAGTTCGTCGGTATCTTGGTGGGTATTATCTCTGCTGAACTGTACAACCGCTTCAGCGGCGTTGAGCTGCCAAAGGCGCTGTCCTTCTTCAGCGGCCGTCGTCTGGTGCCAATCCTGACCTCCTTCGTCATGATTCTGGTCGCGTTCATCCTGATGTACATCTGGCCGT
Organism: Hafnia alvei; assembly: GCF_034424155.1. Taxonomy (NCBI): domain Bacteria; kingdom Pseudomonadati; phylum Pseudomonadota; class Gammaproteobacteria; order Enterobacterales; family Hafniaceae; genus Hafnia; species Hafnia alvei. The sequence goes on from NZ_CP139992.1 coordinate 1,316,068, forward strand.
TAATCTTTGACGGACTGGTTAACTTCGGTGAACACATTCAGAAAATGGGCTCCGTCGGCGCAGGTATCTACGCGTTCTTCAACCGCTTGCTGATCCCAGTGGGTCTGCATCATGCCCTGAACTCCGTATTCTGGTTTGACGTTGCAGGTATCAACGACATTCCTAACTTCCTGGGTGGCGCACAGTCTATCGAAGCGGGTAAAGCCGTTGTGGGTATCACGGGCCGTTATCAGGCTGGTTTCTTCCCAATCATGATGTTTGGTTTACCGGGTGCTGCGCTGGCGATTTACCACTGCGCGCGTCCAGAAAACAAAGCCAAAGTGGCTGGTATCATGATGGCCGCTGCGTTTGCAGCCTTCTTCACTGGTATCACCGAACCGTTGGAATTCTCCTTCATGTTCGTTGCACCAGTACTGTATGTTCTGCATGCATTCCTGACCGGTATTTCTGTATTCATCGCTGCTTCTATGCACTGGATTGCGGGCTTCGGCTTCAGCGCCGGTCTGGTGGATATGGTGCTGTCTTCACGTAACCCGCTGGCAACTCACTGGTACATGCTGATCCCTCAGGGTCTGGTGTTCTTCGTGATTTACTACGTGGTGTTCCGTTTCACTATCACCAAATTCAACCTGTTGACCCCAGGCCGTGAACTGGCTACCGACGCTGACGAAAGCGCTGATGGCTACGATCTGGATCTGGACAATGCGAAAGGTGGTAACGAAACGGCAAATCTGGCACGCAATTACATTGCTGCTGTCGGTGGTTCTGCCAATATCACCGGTATCGATGCATGTATTACACGTCTGCGTCTGAGCGTTAAAGACTCTGCTATCGTCAACGATAGCTTGGCTAAGCGTCTGGGTGCTTCTGGTGTGATTCGCCTGAACAAACAAAGCGTACAGGTCATTGTAGGTACACGTGCCGAAGCAATCGCGACTGCAATGCGTGGCGTGATGGCATCGGGCCCAATTGAAGCTGCCACTGCGCATGCTGCTCCAACTGCCGCTGAAGCAAAAGCACAGGCAACGCCAAACGCCGCTGCGGTAGTAAAAGCGACGCTGGTTTCTCCAATCACCGGTGAAGTGGTTGCGCTGGATCAGGTTCCTGATGAAGCGTTCGCTAGCAAAGCCGTGGGTGACGGGGTGGCGGTTCGCCCAACGGATAAAACCGTGGTATCCCCAGCTCGTGGCACTATTGTGAAGATCTTCAATACCAACCATGCGTTCTGTTTAGAAACGGATGAAGGTGCGGAAGTCGTTGTGCATATGGGCATCGATACCGTGGCGTTGAATGGTCAAGGCTTCAAACGCCTCGTTGAAGAGGGTGCAGAAGTGAAAGCGGGTCAGCCAATCTTAGAGATGGATTTGGAATATCTGAACGCCAATGCACGCTCAATGATTAGCCCAGTTGTTGTCAGCAACATCGATGATTTCGGTGGTCTGAAAGCGCTGGCAGCGGGTCATGTTGTGGCGGGTGAAACCAAGCTGTATGACATCACTGCAAAATAAGAGCTTTGCAAAATAACTTGTCTGCGAACGGTTAGCTGATTTATCAGAAACTGTTTTAAGCAAGCAGAACGGAGAAGGGGGGACCTTTCTCCGTTTTTTTGTTTTTAGCGTCCGCTGATATACAGTGTCACTTAGCAGATCTTTCATCTTTTGACATAACCACAGAAAAAACGCCGTGATAATGGCAACAAACGGTTGTTTCCCGCCACAGGTTGTAAGATCATTACTGGTTATAAGTCGCGTTTTTAGGCATAGAGGAATAGAAAATGAGTGAGGCTGAAGCCCGCCCTAGTAACTTTATCCGTCAGATCATCGATGAAGATCTGGCCTCAGGTAAACATAATTCAGTTCATACCCGTTTTCCGCCGGAGCCAAACGGCTACCTGCATATTGGCCACGCCAAATCCATTTGCCTGAACTTTGGCATTGCCAAAGATTATCAAGGCCAGTGCAATCTGCGCTTTGATGACACCAACCCGGTGAAAGAAGACATTGAATACGTTGAGTCCATTAAACGCGACGTACAGTGGCTAGGTTTTGAGTGGAGCGGCGCGGTGCGTTACTCTTCTGATTACTTCGATCAGCTGCACCAGTACGCCGTAGAGCTGATTAGCAAGGGCCTTGCTTACGTTGATGAGCTCACTCCTGAACAGATCCGTGAATATCGCGGTACCCTGACTTCTCCGGGTAAAAATAGCCCGTATCGCGATCGTAGCGTTGAAGAGAACCTGGCACTGTTCGAAAAAATGCGTAACGGCGAATTTGCCGAAGGCACCGCGTGCCTGCGCGCCAAAATTGATATGGCCTCTCCGTTCATCGTGATGCGCGATCCGGTTCTGTACCGTATTAAGTTTGCTGAACATCACCAGACCGGCAACAAATGGTGCATCTACCCGATGTACGATTTCACCCACTGCATTTCCGATGCGCTGGAAGGGATCACGCATTCACTGTGTACGCTGGAATTCCAAGACAACCGCCGTCTCTACGACTGGGTTTTGGATAACATCACCATTCCAACTCATCCGCGTCAGTACGAGTTCTCTCGTCTGAATCTCGAATATGCCATCATGTCTAAGCGCAAGCTGAACCAGCTGGTGACCGAGAAAATTGTGGAAGGTTGGGATGACCCACGTATGCCAACAATTTCTGGTCTGCGTCGTCGCGGCTACACAGCGGCTTCTATTCGTGAATTCTGCCTGCGTATTGGCGTGACTAAGCAAGATAACAACGTTGAAATGGCGGCGTTAGAGTCTTGCGTGCGTGATGACCTGAATGAAATCGCGCCGCGTGCGATGGCGGTTCTGGACCCGGTTAAAGTGGTTATTGAAAACATGTCTGCGGATAGCGTAGAAATGCTGGCGATGCCAAACCATCCAAACAAGCCTGAAATGGGCAAACGCGAAGTGCCGTTTAGCAACGAGATCTATATCGATCGCGCTGATTTCCGCGAAGAAGCTAACAAACAATACAAGCGTTTGGTATTGGGTAAAGAAGTTCGCCTGCGTAATGCCTATGTGATTAAAGCCGAGCGCGTTGAGAAAGACGCTGACGGTGAAATCACTACTATTTACTGCACCTACGATGCGGATACGTTGAGCAAAGATCCTGCTGATGGTCGTAAAGTGAAAGGCGTTATTCATTGGGTATCTGCAAACCACGCAGTGCCTGCTGAATTCCATCTGTACGATCGCTTGTTCAGCGTTGCCAACCCAGGCGCGGCGGAAGACTTCCTGTCTACCATCAACCCTGAGTCGTTGGTTATCCGTAAAGGTTTTGTTGAACCAAGCCTTGCTGTAGCGACTTCAGAAGTCACCTACCAGTTCGAACGTGAAGGCTATTTCTGCGCTGATTGCCGCTATTCCGCGCCAGACCATTTAGTGTTTAACCGCACTGTGGGTCTGCGTGATACGTGGGCAAAAGTGGGTGCATAACCCAAGATAGTCCTCGCTAGATTGCAATCACAAAAAGCCGCTTACCTATGCTGTAAGTGGCTTTTTTTATGTCTGTCTTCAACATACCCCATCAGTTTTTAAATCCTAATTGTAAATAGTTTAGTAATTCGATGTTATTTCTCGAAGTGCATAAACACACTCTGAATATTCGTTTCACGAATTAATTAATTGCCACAGATTTACCTCGATATAAAAATAGTTATCCCATCAGCGTTTGTTTTCTAAGCATTTTTATCTGAGTTTACAATGCAATTATAAATATCATGTTGTTTTTGAATGGTATTTATTATTAGCCTCGACAAAAGTGTGTCACATGTAACAAAACATTAAAATATGTGCACTAGCTCAAGAATTGACACAATTGTTTTACTTTTCATTTGATAATTCGCGTCGCGAAAAATAGTCTAAGACGGTAGATGAGCAATTGAGCTATTCACTCTACTACGAATTAACTTTTCCCCATTTTAGGGGTTTTGCGTCCTAGACAGGTGAACGTCGAGGGTCGCGTTTTTCAAAGTCAAAGAGGATCGATTTTATGGTTACGCATCGTTTGAAGCGCAACGCGCTAACGCTCGCCATAACTGGGGTGTTGTTGGGTAGTGGTTTTTATGCAATGCCAGAAGCTAAGGCTGAAGGTTTTGTTGATGATTCAACGCTGACGGGGGGTATTTACTACTGGCAACGTGAGCGTGACCGTAAAGATGTCACCACTGGAAACTACGAAACCAACCTGAATCATTCCACGTGGAACGCCAACCTAGATTTCTCATCCGGCTATGCAGCCGACATGTTTGGTATTGATGTTGCCGCATTTACCGCAATCGAAATGGCAGAGAACCATGATAGCGGACATCCAAACGAAATTGCTTTCTCCTCGAAAAACAAAGGCTACGACGAAGACTACTCGGGTGATAAGAGTGGCATAAGCCTTTACAAAGCTGCTGCGAAATTTAAGTACGGCCCTGTCTGGGCGCGTGCGGGCTACATTCAGCCAACGGGCCAAACTTTACTGGCGCCACACTGGAGCTTTATGCCTGGTACCTATCAAGGTGCTGAGGCCGGTGCAAACTTTGACTACGGTGATGCAGGAGCGCTGAGCTTCTCCTACATGTGGACCGACAAATATAAAGCGCCATGGCATACCGAAGTTGATGGCTTCTATCAAAACGACAAAAAAACCGGCGTTTCTTATCTGCACTCATTGGGTGCCAAGTATGACTTCAAAAACGATTTCATACTGGAAGCGGCCTTTGGTCAGGCTGAAGGTTATGTCGATCAATACTTTGCAAAAGGTTCCTACAAGTTTGATGTCGCGGGTAATCCGATGACAACCAGCTACCAATTTTATGGCACGCGTGACCGCGTACATGACGGCGGTGTGAATGATATTTATGACGGAACCGCATGGTTGCAAGCGCTGACGTTAGGCTACAAAGTTGGGCAGTTCGACTTCCGCTTGGAAGGTACTTACGTTAAAGCGGAAGGTAATCAGGGTTACTTCTTACAGCGTATGACTCCAACCTACGCATCTTCAAACGGACGTTTGGATATTTGGTGGGATAACCGTTCCGACTTTAACGCCAACGGCGAAAAAGCCATTTTCGGCGGCGTGATGTATGACCTGAGCAAGTGGGATCTGCCGGGCTTCGCCATCGGTGGTTCTTATGTTTACGCATGGGATGCGAAACCAAGCACCGATCCTCAGTACGATCAAAGCCAGCGCGTGAAAGAAAGCGCCTACAGTCTGGATGCGATGTACACCATTCAGGACGGCCGCGCGAAAGGCACGCTGTTCAAACTGCACTTCACTCAGTACGACAACCATTCAGACAACCCAAGCTGGGGCGGCGGTTACGGCAACATGTTCCAAGACGAACGTGATGTTAAGTTCATCGTTATCGCACCGTTCACCATTTTCTAAGCCAAAGATTCTGCATGTTTAACTAAGCATGCAGAGTCATTTTGACGAGATCAAAATATGAAAAAAATTCTATTGGTTGTCGCTGCCGTTGTTGGGTTAAGTGCCTGTGTGCAGCAATCTACTGCCCCTCAAGAAGATGCAAAGTTAAAACAAGCCTACAGCAACTGCATTAATACCGCTGAAGGTAACCCAGATAAAATTTCAGCCTGTCAGTCAGTGCTGGAAGTATTGAAACAAAGTAAAACGCATCAGGCCTTTGCTGAAAAGGAAAGCGTGCGCGTATTTGATTACCAAAATTGTATTCAGGCGGCTAAAACCGGTGCTGGAGATAACTACCAGCAGGCCTGTGGCAAAATTTGGCAGGAAATTCGCAGCAACAATAACTGATTAAGGACGGGGCTTTAGGATGAGCAAATTTAAATTGAATACGTTGGCCGTTGCCGTTGCCGTTTCTGCACTGGGCATGCTCGGTTTTTCCGCAGCAAGCCAGGCAGATCAGCAAATCGTTGACCAACTGAGTCAGCTAAAAGTTAACGTGAAAGTCACCGACAACCGCGCGGCAGAGAACGGCGTCGATTGTGCCGCGCTGGGCGCTGACTGGGCATCGTGTAACCAATCGGTCATCACGCTAACCAGCGATAGTGATATTAAAGGCAACGACTGGGCGATCTATTTCCATAACCCACGTCAGGTTCTGGACGTGAAAAGCGATCAGTTCAAAATTACGTTTGTGACCGGTGATCTGCACAAAATTGAACCCACCGATAAATTTAAAGGGTTTACCGCCGGTCAATCGGTGGAAATTCCTCTGATTGGTGAATACTGGCAGTTGTTTGAAAGTGACATTATGCCGCGTTGGTACGTCACTTCTCAGGATGCTAAACCTAAGGTGATTGCCAGCACCGATACGGAAGATCTACGTCAGTTTGTGACGCCGTTTGCGGGCGATCTGTGGAAGCGTACCCAAGACGATAAAAATGTTCTGATGGTACCTGAAACTCGCTTCGACAAAAACGCCGACGTGAAAGAGCTGCCAGCGCAGAGCCTGCGTGGCCAAATTATGCCAACGCCGATGGAAGTGAAAATCCATCAGCAGGACGTTGACCTCAGCAAAGGCGTTGCGCTGGATCTTACCGTTCTGAACAACGCCACGGCAGAAGCCGCACAGCAGCGTTTCGCGCTGTTAGGTGTAAAAAGCGATGATAAAGGCTATCCAATCAAAACGGCGATTGCGGTTAATAACTTCAAAGGCGACTTAGCGGTTCCGGGGGCTTACGAGCTGAAGATCGGGCCGAAGGGGGCTGAAGTCATTGGTTACGATCAGGCTGGCGTTTTCTACGGCTTACAGTCCATTCTTTCTCTGGTACCAAGCGATGGCAGCATGAAGATTGCAACCTTAGATGCGAAAGATGCGCCGCGTTTCCAATACCGTGGCATTTTCTTGGACATCGGGCGTAACTTCCATTCCAAAGAAGCGGTACACCGTCTGTTAGACCAGATGGCGGCGTACAAGATGAACAAATTCCACTTCCATCTGACCGATGATGAAGGCTGGCGCATTGAGATCCCAGGCCTGCCAGAGCTTATCGATGTGGGCTCGAAACGCTGCCACGATCTGAGCGAAAAAGAGTGCCTGCTACCACAGCTAGGCTCAGGACCTGATGCTAACAACAATGGCTCTGGCCATCTGACTCGCGCTGAATATATCGATATCGTGAAGTATGCTCAGGCGCGTCAGATCGAAGTGATCCCTGAAATCGATATGCCTGCACATGCCCGTGCGGCGGTGGTTTCGATGGAAGCGCGTTATGACAAACTGAAAGCCGCCGGTGACGAGAAGGGCGCTAACGAATTCCGTTTGGTTGATCCAACGGACACGTCAAACACCACGTCTGTGCAGTTCTATGATCGTAAGAGCTATTTGAACCCATGCTTAGATTCTTCTAAACGCTTTGTCGATAAAGTGATCGGCGAAGTGGCGCAGATGCACAAAGAGGCGGGGCAGCCGTTAACCACGTGGCACTTCGGCGGTGATGAAGCTAAAAACATCCGCTTAGGGCCGGGTTATCAGGATAAGAATGGCAAGATTGAGCCGGGCAAAGGCATTATCGATCAGAGCAAAGAAGATAAGCCATGGGCGCAGTCTCAGGTTTGCCAGACCCTAATTAAGAGCGGCAAAGTGGAAGATATGGAGCATCTCCCAAGCCACTTTGCGATTGAAGTCAGCCAGATCGTCAATAAGCACGGCATTGAAAAAATGCAGGCATGGCAGGATGGCCTGAAGGATGCCAAAGACGCGAAGGCATTTGCCACCAAGCGCGTGGGTGTTAACTTCTGGGATACGCTCTATTGGGGCGGTTTTGATACCGTAAACGACTGGGCGAACAAAGGCTATGAAGTGACGGTTTCTAACCCAGACTACGTCTACATGGATTTCCCGTATGAGGTGAATCCACAGGAAAATGGCTATTACTGGGGAACTCGCTTTAACGATGAGCGTAAGATCTTCAGTTTCGCGCCAGACAACATGCCACAGAATGCGGAAACTTCCGTAGACCGTGACGGCAATTTCTTTACCGCGAAAAGCGATAAGCCATGGCCGGGCGTTTATGGTCTCTCGGCTCAGCTGTGGAGTGAAACCACGCGCACCGACGAAATGATGGAGTATAAAATCTATCCTCGCGTTATGACGGTGGCGGAGCGCGGATGGCATCGCGCTGGCTGGGAGCAGGATTACAAAGCGGGTCGCGAATATAAAGGCGGTGAAACAAATCTGGTCGACAAAAAATCTCTGCTGAGTGATTGGCAGCGCTTTGCCAACCTGATGGGGCAGCGTGAGCTGGCGAAAATGGATAAAGCCGGTGTGGAATATCGCCTGCCGGTTCCTGGAGCAAAAGTTGTGGGCGGGAAACTGGAAGCCAACATTGCGCTGCCAGGGTTGGGGATTGAATACTCCGTAGACGGTGGCAAGCAGTGGCAGCGTTATGATGCTAAAGCTCAACCGACCGTTTCTGGCGACGTTCAAATTCGTTCAGTGAGCCCAGATGGTAAACGCTATAGCCGCGTAGAACCGGTGCAGGCGTGATATCGAGATAGGGATGCAAGGTATTCTCTGCTCCGGTGGGGTAGGGAATACCGCAATAACGTATTAACGCAGTGATTTTTAATACCGTTTCATCATCATTATTGTTGCTATGGTATCTGCCGAAGCCATATGAGTGATTTAGTTGTGAGTTGCTTAGCCCCCTGCCTGAGGGGCTTTTTTTTGTCTGTTTTTCGACGAGAAAACGAAGATGGTGGATTTCAGGAAATAAAAAAGCGACCCTCAGGTCGCCTCATTACACTCGCGTGTGCTTACTCTCTGCCATCATGCAGACTTTCGTCTTCGCGGCAATCACCTTCAGCGCAGTGACCATAAAGGTACAGGCTATGGTTGGTTAGTTGGATACCATATTTTTTAGCGATTTCGTGCTGACGCTTTTCGATGGAGTCGTCGCTAAATTCGATCACTTTACCGCAGTCTAAGCAGATCAGATGATCATGGTGATGCTGTTGAGTCAGTTCAAATACGGATTTTCCGCCTTCAAAATTGTGACGAGTCACAATTCCAGCGTCGTCGAACTGGTTCAGTACACGGTAAACGGTGGCTAAGCCGATTTCTTCACCCATATCGATCAGCTTCTTATACAGATCTTCTGCGCTGACGTGGTGGCAAGTTGGATCTTGCAGAACTTCCAGAATCTTAAGACGCGGAAGCGTGACTTTAAGTCCAGCCTTCTTTAAAGCAGTGTTGTTATCTGTCATTCGGATTCTGTCCCGTTACTTAGCTCGAAGACGTTTAGGATAGCCTGCATTTGCTGCCTACGTTGCCCTAATTGTCACCGAACTGAAAATATAATTGAGATTCATTATAAGGCTGATGGCGGTAAATGGAAACCGCAGTGTGTTAACAACTTGGACGGAATTACAAGGTGGAAATAAAACGTAACACACTGACAAATATGTAACTCTGCTGGTGGCGGGGGCTAGAGCGGGAAAAATGAGTTACATAGATGTTGCAAGTTGCTTTCGCCAATCGCTGAAATACCCGCTGACTTATGCAGTCAGCGGGCACAATTTCAGATTAGCCAGCCAGCTCAGCCAAGCTCATCTCTTCGGAAATTTGTTTCACCCACGCATCAACACGCGTTGCGGTGAGTTCAGGCTGGCGATCTTCGTCAATAGCCAAACCAACGAAGGTTTTGTCATCAACCAGCGCTTTAGACGCTTCAAAATGGTAACCCGCCGTTGGCCAGTGACCAACGATAGTCGCGCCGCGTGGCTCGATCAAATCACGGATGGTGCCCATAGCGTCGCAGAAGTACTCTGCATAGTCTTCTTGGTCGCCGCAGCCAAACAGAGCAACCAGTTTACCGTTGAAGTCGATCTCTTCCAGAGAAGGGAAGAAATCATCCCAGTCACACTGAGCTTCACCGTAATACCACGTTGGGATGCCAAGCAGAAGAATATCGAATGCTTCGATGTCTTCTTTGCTGCTTTTGGCAATGTCATGAACTTCAGCAACGTCTTTTCCGAGTTGCTTTTGGATCATCTTAGCGATGTTTTCCGTGTTGCCCGTGTCGCTGCCAAAGAAAATGCCTACGATTGCCATGTCGCGTTTATACCTTTTATATCAAATAATTAAACTGGAATCTTGAGAAAGACCAGTACGTACTTTACGCACTATAGCACTTTAAACCGTATCGATTTGTCGTCATTGTGTGCTGGTGGCGTTAAGATTTTAAAATCTGATTGAGTAAAATTTGTTCAATCAATTCACTGCGGCTAATGTTTTGTTCCTGAGCCAAACGATTCAGCATTTCAACCGCTTCTTCGTTAATCTTTAGCTCGACGCGACGCAGTCCTTTCACTTTATCGCGGCGCAGTTGGTTGCGTTTGTTAATTCTTAGCTGTTCATCCCGAGATAACGGGTTAGTTTTCGGGCGACCCGGACGACGTTCATCTGCGAACAGATCCAGAGTCGTGCGGTCCGTTTGTTCTTTGGCCATATCAGGTAGCGGTACTACAAGGAGAATTTTGAATCTGCGTAACGAATCAGATCATGATTAACATACTAGGGCCATTCACCCTTTACCGGCACTATCCTTGAACAGCAAAACTGCCTGCCAGAATAATAGCGCGCCATAATACCCCAGCGCCCCCAGCTGCGACAATCCTTAATCTTACTTACCTCACTGATGAATGGTGATTTTTTCTACAGTGAGGCTGTCGTTAAGATGAAGTTAGGTCGTGAAGGCGACAAAATTAAGCTGTTTGACTTATTCATCGCTGTCGAGAAAACGGTGCAGAGTGCGTAGCACCAGCTCTGGCTTTTCCGCATGCAGCCAGTGGCCCGTACCGGCTACCACGTGAGCTTTAGCATGAGGAAACTGGCGCGCAATGGCGGCGCGATGAATATCTTGGATGTAGGGCGATGAGCCACCTTTGATAAACATCGCAGGGCCTTGGTAAGGCGTTACTTCTTGCCAGCCCACGATATTTTCGTATTGCTCCCACAGAACGGGCACGTTAAATAGCCATTCGCCCTCCTGAAAAGATTTCAGTAAAAACTGTATTACACCTTCTTCTTGGATGTAGCCGCGCATGATTTCAGCGGCCTCTTGGCGACGCGTCAGCCGTGCATCCGTCACTGCGTTGATAGCTGCAAAAATCGTATCGTGACGACGAACCTGATAGTCAACGGGCGCAATGTCCAGCAAGGCAAGGCGGCGAATACGCTCGGGGGCAAGTGCAGCTAACGTCATCGCGGCTTTTCCACCCATTGAGTGCCCAATGACATCCAACTGCGGCAACGAAAGATCGTCAATCAACGCCAGTAAATCTTCGGCCATCGCGGCATAATCCATGCGCTCTGAGCGCGGCGAGTGGCCATGATTGCGCATATCAACCTGAATCACACGGCGATCGCTGCGCAAGTCTCGGCCTAATACGCCAAGATTATCCAGACTGCCGAATAAACCATGGATCAATAATGCCGGTGGAAACTGGGCTTGCTGGGCTGGAATATGTTCGCGGTAGTTGAGTTTCATATCGTTAGGTCTATTCGTGGTGTCTATTCGCGGGCTTCATGCGCTAAACATGCGGCAACGGAGTGCGACAAATCTTATGTTGTAACAAATAGGTTACCACGACTAAGCATGATTGTTAGCCATCGAGTGTTATCCAGCAAAATTTAAGGGTATTCTTTCCATAAGTTTGGGAAAAAACTCACTGAATTGATCAGAGCATCGGGTTTACGCTATCCGCATGAGGCGTTTGACTTTATAATCCTGCTGATTAAGTCGTAAACCTGTATTGGATAATGATGAAAACTATTGAAGTCGACGAGGAGCTGTACCGCTACATTGCAAGCCACACGCAAAGTATCGGTGAGAGTGCTTCTGACATATTGCGCCGCCTGCTGAAAGTCTCTGAACATAAAGCCACTGCTGCTCCGGCTGTGACGCCTGCCGTCATCGCTGCGCCAGTGGCTGCTGCGGTATCTGCCCGTCCGGTAGATCGCGTTCGTACCATGCGTGAACTGTTGCTTTCTGATGAATATGCAGAGCAGAACAAAGCGGTAAACCGCTTCATGCTGGTACTTTCAACCCTTTACTCCATTGATAACCAAGGGTTCGCTGCGGCAACGGAATCCTTACATGGCCGCACGCGCGTCTATTTCGCCGGTGACCAGCAAACGCTGCTGCAAAACGGCACGCATACCAAGCCTAAACATGTTGCGGGCACGCCTTACTGGGTGATCACTAACACCAACACCGATCGCAAGCGCAGCATGATTGAACACATCATGCAGGCGATGCAGTTCCCAGCCGAACTGATTGAAAAAGTTTGCGGAACCATCTAATTCAAGAACTGCCTAATCGCAAGCACTGGCAACGCGATTAGGCACTCAACCATATAAGCGTAATAGCGTAGGGAGTAGTGACCATGGCAAATCACCCCCGTGCCGGGCAGCCTGCCCAGCAGAGCGATTTGATTAACGTGGCACAACTGGTTTCTCAATACTATGTATTGACGCCGGAAGTGGATAACACGTCGCATGCGGTAAAATTCGGGACTTCAGGTCACCGTGGCAGCGCTCAGCGTCATAGCTTTAACGAAGCGCACATTTTAGCTATTGCGCAGGCAATTGTTGAAGTGCGTAAAGCGAATGGCATCGAAGGTCCGTGTATCGTGGGTAAAGATACACATGGTTTATCTGAACCTGCGTTTATCAGTGTGCTGGAAGTTCTGACGGCAAACGGCGTGGATGTCGTGGTACAGCAGGATAACGGTTTCACCCCAACGCCTGCGGTTTCTCACGCTATTCTGACCCACAACAGCAATAAGAATGCGGCATTGGCCGACGGTATCGTTATCACGCCTTCGCACAACCCGCCTGAAGACGGTGGTATCAAATATAATCCGCCAAATGGTGGACCGGCAGATACTGACCTCACCAAAGTGATTGAGCAGCGCGCCAATGAACTATTAAGCCTTAACTTGCAGGGCGTGAAGCGTCAAACTCTGGATGCGGCTTGGAAAAGCGGTTTGGTGCATGCCAAAGATCTGGTGCAGCCATACATTGAAGGTTTGGTTGATATCGTTGATATGCCAGCCATTCAGCGCTCAGGACTGCATTTAGGCGTCGATCCATTAGGTGGTTCAGGCATCGAATATTGGCAGCGTATTGGTGAGCATTACAAACTTGATCTGACCCTGGTGAACGATCACGTTGATCCGTCATTCCGCTTCATGCATTTAGATCACGACGGCGTGATCCGTATGGATTGCTCATCGGAAAGCGCGATGGCAGGCTTGCTGGCGCTGCGCGATCAGTTTGATTTAGCCTTCGCTAACGACCCAGACTACGATCGTCACGGTATCGTCACACCTTCAGGTCTGATGAATCCGAATCACTACTTAGCGGTAGCGATCAATTATCTGTTCCAGCATCGCCCACAGTGGGGCGCTGATGTTGCCGTAGGTAAAACGCTGGTATCCAGCGCGATGATTGACCGCGTTGTGAATGATTTAGGCCGCAAGCTGGTGGAAGTTCCTGTCGGCTTTAAATGGTTTGTTGATGGTTTGTTTGACGGCAGCTTTGGTTTTGGTGGCGAAGAGAGCGCGGGGGCTTCCTTCCTGCGCTTTAACGGTACACCGTGGTCAACGGACAAAGACGGCATCATTATGTGTCTGCTTGCCGCTGAGATCACCGCAGTAACCGGCGAAAACCCACAGCAGCATTACAATAAGCTGGCGGAACGTTTTGGTGCGCCAAGCTATAACCGCATTCAGGCACCAGCGACACATGCGCAGAAAGATTCGCTGTCGAAGCTCTCTCCTGAGATGGTTAAAGCTGACAAACTGGCAGGCGATCCGATTACCGCGCGTTTGACTAAAGCGCCGGGCAACAACGCTTCTATCGGCGGGCTGAAAGTGATGACCGACAACGGCTGGTTTGCCGCGCGTCCGTCTGGTACAGAAGAAGCCTACAAGATTTACTGCGAAAGTTTCTTGGGCGCTGAACATCGCCAGCGAATCGAGAAAGAAGCGGTGGATATTGTGAGCGCCGTGCTCGCCAGCGCCTAATAAGCGAGTTCTTCAGAAATTCAAAAAGCGCCTTTAACGGCGCTTTTTTTATGCCACAAAAAGGGAAGCTCAATCTGACCGAATATGATAAAAGTTATCATTATCAAAAAAACTTAAAGAGGGAATACTATGTCTGGATACCGCTACCGCATCACCGTAGAGCCGATTGCCGATCGCAAAGGCGAACCGATTGATAAAGCGCCAATCAGCTTTGAAGTTGAAAATCATGATGAGATTTTATCTATCGTCGAAAGATTGGGTGCCCGAGACGATTTGCCGTTCACCGGCGATAAATCGAAGGCCTTTGCCGTTGGGTTAAAACTGTTTTCTGAATCGCTGTTGGAGAACCGTAAACACCCGTTGTTTGACGATCTGCGTGATTCATTCCGCGCTTTTATGATGACCTTAAAAGGTATCAAGCGCGGTGAGAGCGCCGAAGAAGCAAAAGAAGGCTAACAATTACAGCATAAACCGGTAACCCACGCCGGTTTCAGTCAGTAAATGCTTAGGACGTGCTGGTTCTGCTTCTAGTTTCTGCCGTAAATGCCCCATATAGATCCGCAGGTAATGGCTGTGCTCAACGTAGTTTGGCCCCCAAACCGTGCTAAGCAGCTGGCGCTGCGTAAGTACTTTCCCCGCGTTGGCGATGAGTTCGGTCAGTAAACGGAACTCCAATGGGGTGAGATGCAAATCCTCACCGGCTCGAGAGACTCGGCGGTTGATCAAATCCACCTCAACGTCTGAGAATTGAATCAGCGGGCTTTCCTGATTTTGCTGAGCATGGCGGCGCAAAGAGACGCGTACGCGTGCCAATAATTCCGCCACGCCAAAGGGTTTACTCAGATAATCATCGGCTCCGGCATCTAGCGCCAGCACCTTGTCCGACTCCTCGCTGCGAGCAGAAAGCACAATCACCGGAATTGAACTCCACTGGCGCAAATCGCGGATAAAATCCAGACCATCACCATCCGGCAGGCCTAAATCGAGAATAATGAGGTCCGGTTTGCGTGTGCCCGCTTCGATAAGCCCACGCTGCAATGTATCGGCGTCAAAAACTCGCCAGCCCTCACTCTCAAGCGCAGACCTGACAAAGCGGCGGATCTCTTTTTCATCTTCAACGATGAGCACATTTATCGGAGTCTGATTCACGTTATCTCTCTGTTTTGCCGCTTTCTGTTTCTCAAGAACTGGGATGATTAAGCTCATCTTCAATGTCAGGCGGTGCTTCTAGCGGTAGGGTGAAGTGGAAGCAGGCACCGCCTTGGGCAATATTTTCCGCCCATATTTTACCATCATGTACTTCTATAATGGCACGACAAATGGCTAAGCCCAAGCCGACGCCAGGAATAGCCGACTCTTTATCGCCACGGGTAAATTTATTGAATATCAGCTGTAGCTGCTCGGCAGGAATACCGTTGCCGCGATCTTCAATTTCGACTTCTAACCAATTCTCTGAAGCTTTGGCCCGAATCGCCAACGGTGATTCTAATCCGGCATATTTACCTGCATTTTCTAGCAAGTTTTGTATCACGCGCTCAATCAAGCTGCCATCGCAGTTCACCAAGGGAAGATCTGCGGGTAAATCAATCGTGAGCGGATGTGAGTTCAGCATCGGTTCTAACGTATTAACGGCGCTGCCTACGATTTCTTCTAGCGATTGCCACTCTTTGCGCAGGTTAAATCCGCCGGACTGAATGCGTGCCATATCCAGTAAATTATTGACCAGCCGCGTAGTATTGAGGATCTGCTGGCGGATTTGGTTAGCCTGTTGGGCATGCGGCGATTTTTCAGCGGCCAGATCGAGCGTTAAAATTTCAGCCTGACCAAACAACACGGTGAGCGGGGTACGCAGATCGTGCGAAAGGGCGGCTAACAGCGAGTTTCTGAGCTGTTCGCGCTCGGTGTCCATACGTGCGCTCGCCGCCGTTTGGGCCAGATGCAAACGCTCAAGCGCGCTGGCAATCATCACCGCATAGGTTTGTAACAGGCGTTGCTGTTCCGGCACCATCAATTGACGCATATTCATGGGTTCGATAGCTAGCACGCCAAAAGTCTGTTGTGAGGTGCTCAGGGGCAATAGTTGATAAGGAACACCGGGTAGCGTATCGGTGCCTGCTCCCGCCGGTTGCTGCTTATCGAAACACCAGTGCGCAATAGCAAAGTCAACGCCTGATACTCCTTCCTGCGGCGGCGTCACCTGAACTAACGGCGTATCATCGCTGGGAATTAATACTGATGTCCGTGCGTTGAAACTGCTGTTAAGAAAATAGCTGCCGCTGCGAGCGATATCTTCATTAGTGATGGCATTGCTCAGGGCTTTAGACAGCTCATACATATGGCGCGCACGCTGCTCGCGATAACGTGCAACCCGTGCCTGATAGCGTACACCGGCGGTTAGGTTACCAATCACGATCCCGACGGTCAGCATCACGCCAAAGGTCACGAGATATTGAACATCGGTAACGGCGAACGACCACTGAGGTTGGATGAAAAACAGATCGAAGCTGGCAACGCTAACCACGGCGGAAAGCACGGAGGGCCAACGGCCATAAAATAGCGCCACGATCACGACCCCCAGTAGATAGACCATGACGATATTGGCCTGATCGAAATTGGGGAAAATCATTCTCGCCAGCAGTGTAATCAGTGCACACAGCGCAATGGCAACCAGACAGCCGCGAATTTGTATCCGCCATTTTTCGCTGAAAGGACGGCTATCGGACTCTTTGCTGGTGGTGCGAGGCTTGTCTTCAACGGCGACGATAATTAAGTCTAGATCAGGCCCGAGTTTAGCTAGCCGGTCAGCAAAGC
The DNA here is from genome assembly GCF_034424155.1 of Hafnia alvei. Taxonomy (NCBI): domain Bacteria; kingdom Pseudomonadati; phylum Pseudomonadota; class Gammaproteobacteria; order Enterobacterales; family Hafniaceae; genus Hafnia; species Hafnia alvei. Next base: position 1,332,894 of record NZ_CP139992.1, read on the forward strand.
TTTCATGCCACCACCAACGCCGCTCTTTCTTATTGCGTCGGCCAATAATAATTTTGCCGAGATTATGTTCACGGGCGTAGCGCAGAATGGCTTTTTCTTCATTTGGATCGGATAGCGTGGTGGTTTCTGCACCTAATTCTTGTGCCAGCTTAACGCTGCGCAAAATGGCTCGTCGCTGATTTTCAGGCAATCGATGCAGGCGCGGTGTTTCTACATAAACCGCGTGCCAAATACAGCCAAGGCGAGCCGCTAATCGAGATGCGGTGCGAACTAGCTTGTCGTTATCAACGTTGTGGCCAATGCACAGTAAAATGGCATCTCGAGTATGCCAAACGCGTTCTTTATCTTGGCTATTACGAAACTCGCGCATTTGCTCATCAACGCGGTCTGCGGTGCGACGCAGCGCCAATTCACGCAGGGCAATCAAATTTCCTTTACGGAAAAAGTGCTCGATGGCACGTTCTGCCTGCCCAGGAATATAGACTTTCCCTTCGTTGAGACGCTGACGTAAATCATCTGGCGGTAAGTCCACCAGCACGATTTCGCTGGCGTCATCGAAGATGCGATCTGGCACGGTTTCGCGCACGCGAATGCCGGTTACGGAACCGACGACGTCATTGAGACTTTCAAGATGCTGCACATTCACGGTGGTGAGCACGTCGATGCCCGCATCCAGCAGCTCTTCGACGTCTTGCCAGCGTTTAGGATGACGGGAACCGGTGGCGTTGCTATGCGCCAACTCATCCATCAGGATCAGCGCTGGGTGGCGAGCTAGCGCCTGATCGAGCGCGAACTCCCGCACTTGACGACCGCGATGGTGAATCCGCTTGAGGGGCAGGATATCCAGCCCCTCAAGCTGTGCGGCCGTTTCCGCACGGCCATGGGTTTCCACCACGCCGACCAGCACGTCTAAGCCTTGAGCGCGAAGACGTTGCGCTTCTTGCAGCATTGCGTAGGTTTTGCCAACGCCAGCGCAGGCGCCGAAAAAGACTTTTAGTTTTCCGCGTGGCTTTTCACAAACCTGAGCCAGTAAGGTATCTGGATCGGGGCGGCGCAGCTCTTCATCGTCTAGCATGTCGTTCTCTTTATGATCGGGCTGGTGGCGTTATGAATGCGTGTTAGATGCATTGTGGGGCAATAATGCATCCAGTGCCATGTTCAGTTCTAATACGTTAACCACCGGCTGACCAATAAACTGCGGTAGGCTGTATTTTGTGTTAGCAGCGATCAGCTTCTCAACGCTGGCCTGCGGCAAATTGCGAACCTTGGCGATGCGTGCCGCCTGATAATAAGCCGCCTGCGGTGAAATGTGGGGATCTAAACCACTGGCTGAGCTGGTCATCAGATCGACCGGAATCGCCACTGGCGCTGAAGGATCCGCCTGACGTAATAGCGCTGCACGCGCCTGTAAATTTTTATCCAACTGCGGGTTGGATGCCGCCAAATTGCTGCCGCCGGAAGCCTGTGGGTTATAGGCTGCGTCAGCGGTCGCTGATGGACGATCCCAAAAATATTTAGGCTGAGTAAAGTTTTGGCCAATCAAACGTGAACCCACGATGACACCATCGCGTTCAATCAACGATCCTTCGGCCTGAGAGTGAAACATCACCTGCGCTAACCCCGTGGTCAGCAGCGGATAGGCTATGCCGGTGATGGCGGTCAAAATCAGCATCATCATTATAGAGGGGCGTAGTAGTGACATTATCTAATCCTTTTCCCCTTCATACTTGAAGCGGTATCTGCGTTGGCTGCGTTCATTCACCCGAATCACTTACTAGAGTAAGCTCATCGGGATGAACTCGCTTGCCGCCTTGATACCACTCCAATTATTTTGGGGATGTTAAGTATTATTGCTCTTTTGAGCGGTTCTATATGAACTAAGCCAAGCCACAAACGGTCAGCAACATATCAATCAGTTTGATCCCGACAAACGGCACTAACAGCCCGCCTGCGCCATAAACCCATAAATTTCGGCGCAGCAATGCGCTGGCGCTTAGCGGTTTATAGCTCACGCCTTTCAACGCCAGCGGGATTAAGAACACAATGATCAACGCGTTGAAAATGACCGCTGACATAATGGCCGACGCCGGTGACGTTAGGTGCATGACGTTGAGCGCATTCAACTGAGGATAAGTGGCTGCAAAGGCCGCAGGAATAATGGCGAAATATTTCGCCACGTCATTGGCGATGCTAAAGGTGGTTAGCGAGCCACGCGTCATCAGCATCTGTTTGCCGATATGCACCACCTCAATCAGCTTGGTTGGGTTAGAGTCTAAATCAACCATGTTGCCCGCTTCTTTAGCGGCCTGAGTACCTGAGTTCATAGCGACCGCCACGTCGGCCTGTGCTAGCGCTGGCGCATCGTTGGTGCCGTCGCCGGTCATGGCTACTAAGCGGCCTTCGGCCTGATACTGGCGGATTAGCGCCAATTTGGCTTCGGGCGTCGCTTCCGCCAGAAAGTCATCCACACCAGCTTCGGCCGCGATAGCCGCAGCGGTTAAGCGGTTATCGCCGGTAATCATGACCGTTTTGATACCCATGCGGCGTAGCTCGGAGAATCGCTCTTTAATGCCGCCTTTGACGATATCTTTTAGCGCCACCACGCCAAGAATGCGCCCATCTTCTGCCACCACCAGCGGTGTGCCGCCGGTACGTGCAACGCTTTCTACGCGTTCATCAACCGCACGTGGGAAGTGGCCTTGGTTAGATTCAACGTGGCGGCGTATTGCGTCCACTGAACCTTTGCGGATCATTCTTCCCTGCACGTTAACGCCGCTCATGCGGGTTTGCGCCGAGAAGGGCACAAAGGTTGCACCTAGGCTAGCTAAATCACGTTCGCGCAGGTTAAAACGCTGCTTTGCCAGCACCACAATGCTGCGACCTTCAGGCGTTTCGTCGGCCAGCGAAGCGAGCTGCGCCGCGCTGGCAAGCTCTTCCTCACTCACACCGGGGACGGGCAAAAATTCGGTCGCCTGACGGTTGCCCAACGTGATGGTGCCCGTTTTATCCAACAGCAGCACATCGACGTCACCGGCGGCTTCCACGGCACGCCCGCTGGTGGCAATAACGTTGGCCCCCAGCATACGGCTCATACCCGCCACACCAATGGCTGACAGCAAGCCGCCAATGGTGGTGGGGATTAAACAGACCAACAGGGCAACCAGTACGGTAATGGTGACCGGAACCCCAACGTGGCTGGCCTGCGCGCTAAATAGCGAGAAGGGATACAGCGTTGCCGTAGCCAGTAAAAACACCAGCGTTAAGGCAATAAGCAAAATGGTCAGCGCGATTTCGTTCGGGGTTTTACGGCGCTTAGCGCCTTCAACCATCGCAATCATGCGGTCGAGGAAGGTTTCGCCAGGGTTAACGGTGCATTGGATCACCAGCCAATCCGACAGAATCCGCGTGCCGCCGGTGACGGAGGAAAAGTCGCCACCCGATTCGCGAATGACCGGCGCTGATTCACCGGTAATCGCGCTTTCGTCCACCGAGGCACCGCCTTCCAATACTTCACCGTCACAGGGAATGGTGTCACCAGCTTCAACCAGCACAATATCGCCTTTGCGCAGAGAGTCAGCCGACACTTTTTCCTGCGGTGAATCATGTCGCTGTGAGGCCAGTTTTTTAGCCCAGCTGGTTTTTTTCACCCCTTTCAGGCTTTCGGCCTGAGCTTTACTGCGCCCTTCTGCCAGAGCTTCGGCAAAGTTAGCAAACAGAACCGTGAACCAAAGCCAAATCGTCACGCTTCCGGTAAATGCGGCGCTGCCGTCACTTTGCCCGCTGAGAATGGAGATCCAGATAATGGTGGTGAGAATGCTTCCCAAATACACCACGAACATCACCGGATTGCGCCACTGCACGCGGGGATCGAGTTTTTTAACAGCATCTTTGATAGCGGTACGGACCAGTTTTGGTTCGAACAACGCGCGTTGTTTACGAGTCATTATTTTATCTCTCAACGTGTTAACCAAACTTGCAGGTGTTCAGCTACCGGCCCCAGAGCTAGCGCCGGAATAAACGTTAATGCGCCGACCAATAAAATGGTGCCAACCAATAGTCCAATGAACAGTGCGCCTTGAGTCGGTAGCGTTCCGTTTCCGGCGGGTTGACGTTTTTTCGCGACTAAAGAACCCGCAATCGCCATCACCGGAATGATGACGCCGAAGCGACCAAGGAACATGGCAATCGCCAATAGAACGTTATAGAACGGCGTATTCACACTCAGACCGGCGAAAGCGCTGCCGTTGTTGTTTGCTGCTGAAGAGAGGGCATAAAGCACCTCGCTGAACCCATGAGCGCCCGGATTAAGAATGCCGGCGCGGCCTGCATCGGTCATCAGCGCGACGGCAGAGCCAATCAGCACCAGCGCAGGAGTAACCAAAATGGCCACCGCGGTCATTTTCATATCGAAAACTTCGATTTTCTTGCCGAGATATTCAGGTGTACGGCCAATCATCAAACCGGCAATAAATACCGTCAGCAGCACGAAGAGCAGCATGCCGTAGAGACCAGAACCTACGCCGCCAAAGACGACTTCACCGATCTGCATCAGCCACATGGGCACCATGCCGCCGAGCGCCGTGAAGGAATCATGCATCGCATTCACCGCGCCGCAGGATGCGGCGGTAGTGACAACGGAATACATCGCCGTTGCTAGAATGCCAAAGCGTGTTTCTTTCCCTTCCATGTTGAAATTACTGGCCGCGCCAAAGTCGGATAAATGCGGGTTTCCCTGCAGCTCGGCGTACATCACCACGATAACGGCCACCACAAAAATCAGGCTCATGGCCCATAGCAGCGTATGGCCTTGGCGGTTTTCTCCCACCGCTTGTCCGAAGGCAAAACAGAGCGCGGCAGGGATTAAGAAGATCGCCAGCATTTGCACCATATTGCTCAGTGCGGTTGGGTTTTCGAATGGGTGCGCTGAGTTTGCACCAAAGAAACCGCCGCCGTTGGTGCCGAGTAATTTAATCGCTTCCTGTGAAGCCACCGGCCCCATAGGCAACAGCTGAGTACCGCCCTCCAGCGTATGCACCGTGATATAGCTATGCAGGTTTTGCAGCACGCCTTGGCTGACGAAAAACAGCGCCAGAATGAGCGACAGCGGCAGAAGAACGTAAAGCGTCACGCGGAATAAATCGACCCATGCATTTCCTAGCGTGCTTGCCGAGTGGCGAGCAAACCCGCGGATCAACGCAAAGACCACGGCAATTCCCGTTGCGGCAGAAAGGAAGTTTTGTACGCTCAATCCAACCATTTGGCTGAAATAGCTCAAGGTGTTTTCGCCGCTGTATGCCTGCCAGTTGGTGTTGGTCACGAAACTCACGGCGGTATTCAGCGCAAGGTGCCAAGACATCCCTGGCATCTGCTGTGGGTTCAGCGGCAAGATGCCCTGTGCCATGAGTAGAACGAAGAGCAGCAAAATACCCAGTAGGTTGAAGGCAATAATGGCGAGCAAATACTGTAACCAGCTCATTTCCTGCGGTTGGATCCCACAGCAACGCCAAAAACCATTTTCAATGCCGCGTAGGGCAACAAAGGGTTCGCCATCGATCAGGCGAGCCAACACCCTGCTCAAAGGCAACGCCAAGGCAAAAAGCACCAGCAGAAATACCGCGATCATCAGAAACGCAGAAGCAGCCATCAGAATTCCTCCGCGTTAAATAATGCATAAATCAGATAAGCCAGCAGCAATACAACTAGGACTGCACAGGCAATCACCCCGATATTCATACAACCTCTCCAAAGGCATTTTTGATACTGCTTAGCCTAGGTAACTTAGGGAATAAATAGCGTAAAAAGGCAGGGGATGGGTGTAAAAAAAGTATAAAAATGATGGAAAAACAGTCGATGTCTGAGTGTTTTGCAAGCGTCATGTTGTTTAGTGAAAAAGCGTGGAATGCGTTTCGCAAATCTCATGGGAGCAGCTGGCATCGTTTTTCTTCTGCCACTAGGGTGAGGCAAATTCGTGGAGTGATGAGGAAAGAAGGGATGCTGCCGGTTTATCAGATAAATACATTTTTATATGCGGTGTTGCAGCAGGCGCAGGCTGCTCTGCAACAACAGGATATCCAACGCTTTGTGTGTGATGCGGTGAATGCGTCTCGGCAAGGGGCGACTGCCGAGCGCTCGCCAACGGCGCAGTTGCTATCTGCATTACCTTTTAACCGACAGCTAAAAAGGCTACAAGCCAGCGGTAAAGATCAGGCTTTTTTTGTCTGGAAAATGCTGTGTCTACCTTTGAAGCAATTCCCGAGTTCAGGAAAACTGGTTTTAAATCAGCAAACGGATGAACCTGAATTAAATCGGCGGTTAAAAAATCTCGCGATAGAGCTGGGCCCGGTTGAATTGCGGATCCTCAGGGGCTATCCATGGCTCGTGCTGTATTTATTTAATGGTCGCGAAGTGTGTTTGCTGCGTTTGCTTGATGCGTCGTTGTTTAGCGAAGCTTTTCTGAATGGCTATTTTTCATAGTGAAATAAAAAGCGAAATAAAATGTTAAATAAAAGTATCAATAAAATAACTAATGTTAAGTTTTTATTTAACCATAAAGTAACAAAATTACATAAAGGTACAATAAAGGCGAAAAAAACAGCAAATATAGTGGTCGGATGAGTGGTAAACTTTCAGCGGATGGGGTAATATTTTGTTCAGATTACAGGCAAACTTAAATTTGAAACATTTTAATTTATAACGTCCGCTGCTTTAGTGCTCCCTTCAGGGAAACAGCTACGTTTTAAGGAGGACTCAATGTACCAACAGTATTCATTATCTCGCATTCTCCTGCGTCGTTGTGGCGTTGTTATTGCCGGTGTTTTGGCTCTGCCAGTGATGTTATTCCGTAGCGATCGCGCACGTTTTTATAGCTATCTGCACCGCGTTTGGTCTAAAACCAGCGATAAGCCGGTTTGGTTGGCGCAGTCGGAGCAGGTCACCGCTGATTTTTATTAATCGCTGCTAGCGAAACGGCAAACGTGAAGAAACCACCTCAATGCAGGTGGTTTTTTGTTATCTGGAACCATTAAAAGCAATTTTCTGCATCTGGTTTAACTTCGATTGTCCATATCCCTATCTTTTCTTGGTGTAATTCCTTCTCTTCTGCACCTACACTGAAAGTGCACAACCCATAAATATCAATAAATAGAGGTGCGCGATGTCAGATAAAATACCCGTTGGTGTGAGTGCCTGTTTGCTGGGCGAAAATGTGCGTTTCGATGGCGGCCATAAACGATTACCGTTTGCGGTGGATGAGCTGTCACCCTTTGTGCGCTTCGAAGCCGTGTGCCCTGAGATGGCGATTGGTTTACCGTCGCCACGCCCAACCCTTCGTTTGATCAAACAGGGCGATGATGTGGCTTTGGTTAACAGCCGCGATGGGGAAGGGGATGTGACGCAAAAAATGCGTGAGTTTTCCAAACAGAAAGTGGCGAGCCTTGAACATCTGTGCGGCTATCTGGTCTGTGCGAAATCGCCCAGCTGCGGCATGGAAAGAGTGAAGGTGTATACCGAGCATGAAGCGCGTAAAAGTGGGGTTGGGATTTTCACCCAGCAGCTGATGGCGCATATGCCTTGGCTGCCGGTAGAAGAGGACGGCAGGTTATATGATTCTGAACTGCGAGAGAATTTTGTTGAGCGTATTTACGCGCTACACGAGTTTAACCAGCTTTGGAAAAACGGTTTAACCCGTGGTGCGTTAGTGGCCTTCCACAGCCGCTATAAGCTCTCACTGCTGGCTCATTCACAGCCGGAATATCGCGAACTGGGGCGTTTTGTTGCGGCGATGGAGCAGTGGGAATCCTTAGATGAATACGCGCACGAATACCGAAATCGTTTTATGGCTTTGCTCAAGCATAAAGCCTCGCGCCGTAATCATACCAACGTGTTACAGCACGTTCAGGGCTATTTCCGTCGCCAGCTCACCAGCAGCCAGCGGCAGGAGTTGGCCGATTTGATCCTGCGTTATCGGCAGGGAACCCAACCGTTGTTGGCTCCGATCACGCTGCTACGCCATTATCTCAAAGAATATCCAGACAGCTATTTAGCCGGGCAACGTTATTTCGACCCTTATCCTGAAGTACTGCGTTTGCGGTATGGCCACTAGCATTGACAAGGACGTGTAATGACTGCCACACATTTAGTTTGGTTTCGTAACGATCTACGGATAACGGATAATCGTGCGCTGCACGCGGCCTGTCAGGATGTTCACGCTAAGGTGATCGCGGTTTATATCGCGACGCCTGAGCAGTGGCAGCAGCATGATATGGCGCCGCGTCAGGCGGCGTTTCTTCAGCAAAATCTGCACTGCCTAGACGCCTCGCTAGCAGGAAAAAACATTCCTCTTTTCTCTCATCAATGCGCTGATTTTGCCGAGAGCGTTGAGTGGCTCAGTGATTTTTGCCAGAAAAACGACGTCACCGACCTGTTTTACAACCGCCAATATGAACTGAATGAGCGACGGCGTGACGACCGTGTTGGTGAGTTACTGCAAGGAAAGTGCAGGCTGCATGCCTTTGATGACAGTTTGCTTCTGCCACCCGGTAGCGTGGTGACCGGTAGCGGCGAAATGTATAAGGTGTTTACTCCCTTCCGTAAGTCTTTCTTACAACGCTTAACCCATTCAGATGCACGCTGTTTGCCTGCCCCCAAACCAAGAGCGGGTAACGCTGAACGGCTGCCGATAGTGTCTTTTGATTATCCCTTCGAGCAACCCGACCCGTCACTATTCCCTGCGGGAGAAGACGCCGCGTTACAGCGTTTGCGGAGTTTCTGCCGAGAACGCGTGCAGGATTATCAGCAGCAGCGTGATATTCCCGCTATTGATGGCACGAGTTGCCTGTCGCCTTATTTGGCTATCGGCGTGCTGTCGCCACGTCAGTGTTTTAACCGGCTTTTGGCTGAGTGTCCGCAAACGTTGGAAGACGATCAAAGCGGCGCCTTTGTTTGGCTCAATGAGCTGGTTTGGCGCGAGTTTTATCGCCACCTGCTGGTGGCTTATCCCAAGCTCTGTCGACATAAGCCGTTTATTGCGTGGACGGACAATGTGCGCTGGAGCGGTGACGCCGATCATTTAGCGGCATGGAAAGCTGGGAAAACGGGTTTTCCGGTTGTGGATGCTGCGATGCGGCAATTAAATCAAACGGGGTGGATGCATAATCGACTGCGCATGATTGTCGCCAGCTTTTTAGTTAAAGATCTGTTGATAAACTGGCGAGCGGGAGAGCGCTATTTTATGTCTCAACTGCTGGATGGGGATTTGGCGGCGAATAACGGCGGTTGGCAGTGGGCGGCATCTTCGGGAACCGATGCGGCCCCCTATTTTCGTATTTTTAACCCGACCACGCAGGGCGAGCGTTTTGACAAAAAGGGCGATTTTATTCGTCGTTGGCTGCCTGAGCTTGCGGATGTACCAGACAGTGATATTCATCACCCCCATCAATGGGCGATTAAACAAGGTCGCGTGTTAGACTACCCTGAACCACTGGTGGATCATGCCGTTGCACGTAAGCAAACCCTTCAAGCGTTTGAAGAGGCTAAGCGAGGCGCGGGCTGATATTTCCAGCCGCTTTTACTGCAAGGAGCACATAACAAATGCGAAAGACACTCATAGCTGTGGTGCTGGCGGGCTATTCCGCATTTACCTGGGCCAGTTTTGACGTAGTGGCGTTAGGCACTCAGGGAGGATTATCGGGAGATAACCTGACCTCCTACCTTATTCGCACCGAGGGGGATGCCAGATATATCGCGTTAGATGCGGGGAGCACTTTACCCGGCATTGCGAAGGGCATTGAAAAAGGGAGTTTCCCGGACGTCACCCCAGAAAAAGCTGCACCGCTCACGCCGCAGGGCTACATTTTTCGTGAGCAGATTAACGCCTATTTCATCAGCCACCCTCATCTGGATCACGTTGCTGGTCTGATTTTGGGGTCACCGGATGATAAAAAGAAGACTATCTATACCCTCGCCGACAGCGCGAATACGCTGCATAACCACTATTTCAACTGGAAAAGCTGGCCAAACTTCAGCGATGCAGGCAACGGTGAACGATTAGGTACCTATCGAATTAATTCGCCGCGCGTCGGTCAGACCTTTACGCTAGGCGTAACGCCGATGCGCGGGGTGATCTACCCGCTGAGTCATAATGGAACGGCATCGTCGATGCTGTTGATCAGCGCACGTGGAGAGTCTTTTGCCTACTTTGGCGATACCGGCGCTGATGCCGTAGAACGCTCTAAAAATCTGGATGCGATTTGGCGTGTTTTGGGGCCGCTTATCCAGCAAAAAGCGCTAAAAGGGATGATTATTGAAACGTCCTATGATGACGCGCAGCCAGACAATAAACTGCTTGGACATCTGACGCCAAAATTACTGCTTTCCGAGCTGACTCAGTTGGAGAAATACAGCGGCGGCGCAGGTTCGTTGAAAGATTTGCCGATTGTGATTAGCCATATTAAACCCACGCTGGTGGCGGGGAAGGATCCGCAAGCGTTGATTCAGCAACAGCTGAGCGCAGGGAATTCATTGGGCGTGAAGTTTATGTTTATGCAACAGGGCGACAAAGCCGTTTTCTAATGATTAATCAAAATTTTTGTGACTAGACACTATGAATAATATTGAACTGGAAAAACTGCTCGATCAGCATCTTAGCGTTAATGATTTCCGTGACTATGCACCCAATGGTTTGCAGGTTGAAGGGCGACAGGAAATTAAAAAAGTCATTACCGGTGTGACCGCCTGTCAGGCGCTACTCGACGCCGCCGTGGCAGAGCAGGCCGATGCTATTTTGGTGCACCACGGCTATTTCTGGAAAAACGATGCGCCAACCGTGCGCGGTATGCGTCGTCATCGTTTGAAAACGCTGCTGATTAATGACATTAACCTGTATGGCTATCATTTGCCGTTAGATGCCCATCCGGTGCTGGGCAACAATGCGCAGCTGGCGCGCGTGATGAAAATCAAGCCATTAGGGATGATCGACCCTTTACTGCCTTACGGTGAGTTTGAGCAACCGATGAGCGCAGGTGAGGTGATTGGCCGTTTGGAGCGTAAGCTGCAGCATGCCGTGCTACACAGCGGAGACAATGCGCCGCAGGAGATCCGTCGCGTTGCGTGGTGTACCGGCGGTGGTCAGAGCTATATTGAGCAGGCCGCTGAGTTTGGCGTTGACGCGTTTATTAGCGGTGAGGTTTCAGAGAAAACCATTCATATCGCGCGTGAGATGGGGCTGCATTTCTTTGCGGCGGGCCATCATGCGACAGAGCGTGGTGGCATTCGTGCGTTAGGCGAGTGGTTAGCGGCGGAACATGGATTAGATGTGAAGTTTATTGATATCCCTAATCCAGCGTAATGCAGTAATGCAGTAATGCAGTAATGAAAACACTCCGTTGCTATCGGTATTTGTCTGATAACAACGGAGGTAAGAATATTAGCTCTTTTTCACAAACTCAGATTTCAGCTTCATTTGGCCGAAACCGTCGATTTTACAATCGATGTTGTGGTCGCCTTCAACCAGACGAATACCCTTCACTTTGGTGCCGATCTTCAGCATAGACGAGCTGCCTTTTACCTTCAGATCTTTGATTACGGTGACGGAATCGCCATCCACCAGCAGATTGCCGTTGGCGTCTTTCACCACCAGTTCATCGCTTTCTTCTGCCGGTGCGCTGTCATTCCATTCGTAAGCACATTCAGGGCAAATGTACATATCGTTGTCCTGATAGGTGTATTCAGAGTTGCACTTCGGGCAGTTTGGTAATTGCATGCTAAGGTCGCCTTTAACAGAAAATAATAAAATGCAGCACTGCTATGGTGATGATTGACACCCACGGTCTTGGTGTGGTCTCAAGGACGTAGAGCATCTAACAGTGATTCCGCAGGGCGGATCTGCAAAGCGCGCGATCATACAACTTTTGACCAATATCGAAAATGATTTATGTTAAAAAGATCGCAATTAGAGTGCTTCTTATAACCTAAATAGCGTAAAGAGTCTATTTTCTCGCCGTTAGGCTGCAATGTGTCCCAATGCCTGTAGAAAGGCGTGCGCAATAGGTGATTGCAGTTCTCGATGGTAGAGCGCATAGAGATCGGCGGGGATTTGCTGTTTTAGAGGAACAAACGTCACGCCTGGCCAGTGAATTAGCGAGCAGGTTTCCGGTAATAGCGCGATACCCAAGCCTGCGCTGACCAGCGCCAACACCGTTTGCGGCTCCATGGCCTGTTGGGCAATGAGCGGATAGAAACCGGTTTGCACGCAGTAATCATAAAGCTGTTGGGCAAAATCGCTGTGGCTGAATGAGAGCGAGATAAACGGGCGTTCGGCAAGCTGCATGAGGTCGAGGCTAGGGAACTGGCATAAAGGATCGTGCTCGAGCAACGCAACCATGACCGATTCGCGTGCAATATGCTGATAGCAAATATTGGGCGTGGACTCTACGGCTACATTTCGGTTGATGCCGATATCAATGGTGTGCTGCATGATCTGCTCAATTTGGCGCTGCTGTGGCAGCTCGTGCAACGTCCACGTGGCGTGGGGATAATCCATGCGAAATGATTTTAGCGCGGGTAGCAGTGCGCCCCACAGCGCGGTGCCGATAATACCGATATTCAAATGCTGGTTTTCATTACGCCCGATCTGACGCACATAATTCAATGAGGTTTCGGTGGCACTCAAAATGCGATCGACCTCGGTCTTGAGCACGCGCCCAGCGTGCGTTAAAGCCACTTTTCGGCTGTTACGTTCGAGTAGCTTCACCTCAAGAATATCTTCCAGCTCTTTAATCTGCGTGCTGAGCGGCGGCTGGGAAATGTTCAGCAGCGCAGCGGCGCGGCCAAAATGCAGCTCATCCGCCAATACCTGAAAATAGCGCAACATACGCAGACTGATACGGCCGTTGCTGTGTCCGTGATGGGGGAGTTGAGAAATGGGCGTGGTTGGCATGAGGCACCTGAATGAAAAAAGGCAGTACTGCATGATGCAGACCGCCTTGGAGGGAGTCAAATCATCAGAAAAATATCGTTAGGCCGAGGCTTGGGTTGCTTTGGCATGAGAGATTTTTTCAGCACGGCTGAGTGCGATGGCGGCCAATAACGCAATCAGCAACAAACCATACGAAATTGCCGCGGTGCCTAATGCCCAATGCAGCCCGAAGTAGGAATTCATCAGCGATGACACGGTTGCAAACATCAATGTGCCCACGGTGCCACAGGTGAGCAAGGCAGAGATAAGGGTTGGCGGGCTGTTGCGTACCTGAAGCGAACCATAGCTCATCAATCCAGAGAATAATCCGGAGTTAAAGAAGCCAAATACACCGCAGGCGACCATGATGAGCTGGGTATGTGTGCTGGTGGTAATCACTAAAATGGAGGCCATTCCGATCAGCGCGCAAACCAGCAGGAAGGTGCGTAGCTTCATTAACTTCACGGTGAACTGGTTAACGAACAGCCCCGTGGCTTTCGCCCACCAGTAGCAGGCCGTGAACAGCGCAGCGTTTTCCGGCGTGATGTGGAAGCGATCTTGCAGATAGGTTGGTGTCCATAGCGTGAAAATAGGTTCAGCCAATAAGAAAGCGAACAGCGCAAAGCAGAGCAGATAAATAGCGGCTCCCCAAGGTTCTGCCGTGGTTTGGACGGCGTGCGTTGAGGTTTCAGCCGGTGCTTCGGTGGTCGGGAAGCGGCTGCGCAAGGTGATGGACAACATTAGGGCACCGATTGCGCCCATAATCGCATACATGGCTAACCAGTTAGCACCGAGTTTAAACATCCAGGCGAGCACGACCGAGAGCGTTGCTCCCGCTAAGCTGAAGAAAAAGTCGGTAAAAATCAGGCTGGAAGAGCGTTTTTTCTCTTCAGGATTGATACGAACCACCAAATAACTACCGATAGTCATAAATACGCCACCACAGGCACCAATCAAGGTGACGGCAAGGCTAAATACGGTAAGCGTTGGGCTAACAAATAGCAGGATACTGACGATCATGGTGATGGCAGAGGCGATCACCAATGGCTTTTGCAGACCCCATTTTTTCATTAGGATACCGCCGAGCATGATCGGTAGGAACATCCCCAGATTCATCAGCGTAAATACCTGACCGATGAAGCTATAGTCTTTATGAAATGCATCGCACAGCGGGCCAAGTACGATACCTAAGGTAGAAACCAGTGCGCCCACAAAGTAGTAGCTGAGGTAGGAAATCGCGTTCATATTCACGCGAGAGAAAGATGACTCTGTCATAGCGAAACTCCAAGCCGGAGAATGAATAAGGCGGGCTTATGCTGTAATACTTCCGCTGAAGTTCGATTTTAGGGGGAATCGTAGGGATGGGGTCGTAGCAGCTTTAGCTGCCGGAGCGCCCCACCCTGCGGTAGCCCCCGTGTATCTCGATCAATTAAACGTTCGCATTACGTTTATGCTGCCCGCTATTGGCCTAAATTACTGCGCATAGCCCGCAACAAATGTACCGATCAGGCGGACAAAATCGTCGGTCACCATGGCGGCGCATTTCAGCGTTTGTTCGTGCGAAAGCTCAACGTCGCTCAGGCCTTCAGCCATGTTGGTGATGGCGGAAACCGCCAACACTTTCAGGCCGCAGTGGCGAGCTGCAATCACTTCAGGCACCACCGACATGCCTACCACGTCGCCGCCGATCATTTGCATCATGCGAATTTCTGCAGCGGTTTCGAAGTTAGGCCCCGGATAGGAAACGAATACCCCTTCGTGCAGTTTTAGTGATAAAGACTCGGCGGTTTGATGTAAGCGGCTACGCAGGTCTGCGTCATAGGCGTTGGCGAGGCTGAAGAAACGTGGGCCAAAGCGTTCATCATTGGGGCCAACCAGCGGCGTAGAAGGCATGGTGTTAATGTGATCGTTGAGTGCCACCAGACTCCCTGCGGGAATACCCGTATTCAGAGAACCGGCCGCGTTGGTGCAAAACAGGAATTCGCAGCCCAGCAGTTTGAAGGTGCGTACCGCTGGCGTCATGATCCCCATACCTTTGCCTTCATAGAAATGGCCGCGGCCTTTCATACAGACAACGTCTACGCCGTTGATGGAGCCCAACACTAACTCTCCTGCATGGCCGACGACGGTGCTCACGGGAAAACCAGGCAGATCCTGATAGGAAATAGCGACTTTGTTATCAAGCTGGTCGGCAAATACGCCTAAACCAGAGCCGAGAATGAGCGCGATGCGGGGTTTGAATCCGGGCTTAGCCGCGCGAATGATCTCTGCGGCATGAAAAGGAAAGTTATCACAATGTGAGAAAGACATAGTCGACTCCAGAACAGGAAAGGTATGCCCGCATTGTGTGTATGGCTTCGATTGGCAATCCAATATTAAAAATGCTTTGATTGATACGAAAATCGAATCGATAGCGCGTTTAGGCATTTTATATTTCAGATTCAGCGGATTGTGAAAGTAGCGAGGAAGAGGTGCTTGCAGACGGGTGCCAACTCAAATTGCCATTCTGTGATCGGAATCTCATCGGGGGATTCATTGACGGCAGTGTTGTCTTTGCGCATAAGTTAACGTAGTGATTGATTATTTGTGGGTGAAATCCATTGGGAGGCGGTCTTGCAAAAAGCACGATGTTATCTGTTAGGTGAACGCGCGGCGGTGTTAGAACTTGAGCCCCCTTTGTCTTTAGAGAGTCAAAAGCGTATTTGGTCGTTAACCACGCGCCTGCGCGAGTATCCGAACGTAGCGGAAGTCATTCCCGGCATGAACAACATTACGTTGTTGCTATCGGTACCGCAGGCCGATCCGGTTGAAGCGCTAGAAAAACTACAGCAATGGTGGGAAGAGAGCGAGTCTGCCCAACCCGAGGTGCGCCACATTGATATTCCTGTGATCTATGGTGGAGCAGAGGGGCCTGATTTAGAAGACGTGGCTCGATTACATAATCTGACCGCGCGTCAGGCGGTAGAGATGCACAGCAGCGCCGAATATGTGGTCTATTTCCTCGGTTTTCAGCCGGGATTTGGCTATTTGGGCGGTTTGCCTGAGGCGTTGCATACGCCACGGCGCGCCGTTCCCAGAGTTAAAGTACCGCAGGGCTCGGTGGGTATCGGCGGCAGCCATACCGGCGTTTATCCGTTAGCGTCTCCCGGTGGTTGGCAGATTATTGGCAATACGCCGCTGGCGTTATTTGATCCTCAGGCTTCGTCATCAACCTTGCTACGTCCCGGTGATAGCGTGCGCTTTGTACCGCTGAAGGAGGGTGTATGTTGAAAATTATTCGTGCGGGTCTACAAACGACGGTTCAGGATCAAGGGCGTCATGGTTTTCGTGGCCAAGGCGTGAGTCTAGGTGGTGCCTTGGATGCACCGGCGCTGTATGCAGCGAATATCTTGGTGGGAAACAAAGGCACTGACGCAGGGCTTGAGATCACCCTAGGTGAATGTACGGTGGAGTTTGCCCGTGATGGCTGGATGGCATTAACCGGCGCGGGGTGCGATGCCTATCTGGACCAGCAGCGTGTTTGGACCGGCTGGAATTATCCGGTTCGGGCAGGACAGCGTTTGGTGTTACACCGCCCTAAGCGCGGCATGCGCAGCTATCTTGCCGTTAGCGGAGGGATTGATGTGCCCGAAGTGTTGGGATCGCGAAGCACCGATCTCACCGGTGGTTTTGGCGGATTGGAAGGGCGGAAATTAAAGGATGGCGATAGCTTGCCTTTAGGCGATATTCGCTTTGTGCCGAAAAAATCGCAGGGTATCAAGCAACTGCTTTTCAGCAACTATATTCGCGTATTACCGGGGCCAGAGTTTCAGGAATTTAGCCCGCAGGAACAGGATTTTTTCTGGCGTACACCGTGGCATCTGAGTCCGCAAAGTAATCGTATGGGCTATCGCTTAACTGGACATTCGTTGAAGCGTGAGAGTTCACGCGAGATGTTTGCGCATGGTTTATTACCCGGCGTTATTCAGGTGCCTCACGGCGGCCAGCCGATTGTGTTGATGGCTGATGCGCAAACCACCGGCGGATATCCGCGTATTGCCTGTGTGATCGAAGCCGATCTCTATCATTTGGCACAGATCCGCCTAGGTGAGCCGATTCACTTTATCCGCTGCACGTTGGCACAGGCCCAGCAGGCTTATAAAGAGCAGAAAATTTATCTGCGCCAGCTTGAGCGAGGGATTCAGGGTGATTGATCTCAATGCGGATTTAGGCGAAGGCGGGGCGAATGACTATGCGCTGTTAAAGCTGGTTAGCTCAGCCAATATCGCCTGTGGATACCACGCCGGTGATGATGCGACCATGCGACAGTCGGTGATTTGGGCCAAGGAATTGGGCGTCGCTATCGGCGCGCATCCGAGTTTTGCTGACCGAGAAAACTTTGGCCGCGGACGTCAAAATCTGTCTCCTGATGAGGTTTATCAGTTGGTCACTGAACAGCTTCATGCGCTTAATCGGCATTGTCTGGCACTGGGTGCCACCCTGCGGCACGTTAAACCCCATGGCATGCTCTACAACCAAGCGGCGGTTGAACCTGCGCTGGCGCATGCCATTGCGCGTGCCGTGCTGGATTTCAACCCCGCACTGCGTTTGGTTGGTCTGGCGGGAAGCGCGCTGATAAGTGAGGGGCAAGCCTTAGGCTTAACCACATGGCAGGAAGTTTTTGCCGATCGCAACTATCAGGCTGATGGATCTTTAGTTCCGCGCAGTGAACCCGATGCGTTAATCATCGACGACCAACAGGCACTGCGGCACACCCTGATGATGGTGCAGCATCATCAGGTAGTTACCCCTCAGGGGGATATCGTGCCTGTTCAGGCTGACACCGTGTGTTTGCACGGCGACAATGCGCATGCGTTGGATTTCGCACGTTTATTACGCACCCATTTTTCACAGCAAGGGATCAAGGTCAGCGCCGAGTGACGTTTGGCACGCTATGCCGAACGCGCTATTCTGGCCCTAGGTTCTAGCCAGATAAAGAGAGTTCAGATGCCAGAAGGCCCAGAGATTCGTCGCGCTGCGGATAAGCTCACCGATGCCGTAGTGGGCAAAACGCTGACCGAGGTGTGGTTTGCGTTTCCGCAGTTAAAGCATTATCAATCACAGTTGGTTGGCGAAAAAATAGAAGATATTGAAACGCGTGGTAAAGCGCTGCTGACACACTTTTCCAATGGTTTAACCATGTATAGCCATAACCAGCTTTATGGGGTGTGGAAAATCGTTGATGCGGGCGAAACGCCGGATACTAAGCGCGATCTGCGTGTGCGTCTTGAGACTGAAGATAAAGCCATTTTGTTGTATAGCGCGTCAGATATCACCATTGCACCGCGTGAAGAAATTGCGCAGCATCCCTTTTTACAGCGCGTTGGACCGGATGTTTTAGATTTGCGACTGAATGCGGCGCAGGTCAAAGAGCGTTTGATGCAGCCAGCGTTTCGCCGCCGTCAGTTTGGCGGGTTATTGCTGGATCAGCGCTTTTTAGCGGGCTTAGGTAACTATCTGCGGGTTGAGATTTTGTGGGATGCCGAGCTGGCTCCAACGCACAACGCTCAGTCGCTGCGTGAAGATCAGCTTGAGCACTTATCTCATGCGCTGTTGGATATTCCTCGCCTTTCGTATAACACCCGTGGAACGATGGATGACGATGTGCATCATGGCGCACTGTTTCAATTCAAAGTCTTTCACCGCGCCGGTGAACCTTGCCTGCGCTGCGGCGAGATGATTGAGAAAACGATGATTTCGTCTAGACCGTTTTATTGGTGCCCGAATTGCCAGCGGTGATGGTTGGGAATAATACGCCGTCCCAGCCCTCCCCTTGGTAGGGGAGGGAGCAGATCGGAACATATTCTCGGTATGCTTATCCCCCTGAAAAGGGGGAGACTGGGAGGGCGTTTTAGCGAAATTATTTTTTCAACTGAGACTCAAACGGACGTTTGTCGTAACCGGTGTACAGCTGACGAGGACGCGCAATTTTAATGCCGTCGTCGTGCATTTCGTTCCAGTGGGCAATCCAGCCCACGGTACGTGCCATAGCGAAGATAACGGTAAACATGGAAGACGGAATACCCATGGCTTTCAAAATGATGCCTGAGTAGAAGTCGACGTTTGGATACAGTTTTTTCTCGATGAAGTACGGGTCGTTCAGCGCGATGTGTTCCAGCTCCATCGCCACTTCCAGCAGGTCATCTTGCAGGTTCAATTCTTTCAGCACTTCGTGACAGGTTTCACGCATCACGGTAGCGCGTGGGTCATAGTTTTTATAAACACGGTGACCGAAGCCCATCAGGCGGAACGAGTCGTTTTTGTCTTTGGCACGACGAACAAACTCTGGGATGTGATCAACTGAGCTGATTTCTTCCAGCATTTTCAGTGCCGCTTCGTTTGCGCCGCCGTGCGCAGGTCCCCACAGCGAGGCAATACCCGCAGCGATACAGGCAAACGGATTAGCGCCGGAAGAGCCCGCGGTACGAACGGTTGAGGTTGAAGCGTTTTGTTCGTGGTCAGCGTGCAGGATCAAAATACGATCCATCGCGCGCTCAAGAATTGGGTTGACCACATATTCTTCACATGGCGTTGAGAACATCATGTTCAAGAAGTTGCCGGAGTAAGACAGGTCATTCCTCGGATAAACAAACGGTTGGCCGAGTGAATACTTGTAGCACATCGCCGCCAGCGTTGGCATTTTAGACAACAGACGATAAGCCGCAATCTCACGATGGCGCTCGTTATTAACGTCTAAGGAGTCATGGTAGAATGCCGCCAGAGAGGCGGTTACACCGCACATCACCGCCATAGGGTGAGAGTCGCGACGGAAACCGTGGAACAGGCGAGTAATCTGTTCGTGGATCATGGTGTGGCGCGTGACCGTGGTTTTAAAGGTTTCGTACTCTTTTGGCGTTGGTGCTTCGCCGTAAAGCAGGATGTAGCAAACTTCCAAATAGTTGGAGTTTTTTGCCAGCTCATCGATAGGGAAACCGCGGTGTAGCAGGATGCCTTCGTCACCGTCGATATAGGTGATTTTAGATTCGCAAGAGGCCGTGGAGGTAAATCCTGGGTCAAACGTGAAGTAGCCTTTTGAACCGAGGCTACGAATATCAATCTCATCCGCGCCCAACGTGCCCGAAAGTACATCAAGTTCAATTGTTTCGGAATCGAGCGTCAGCGTCGCTTTCTTGTTAGCCATTACAGTCTCCTTAGCGCCTCTAGATTTAAGAACCATTAACGACCGACACCGTTAGTGTGTACCAGCCTCCCTGTTAGCGGTTCTTCGCGCTCTGTTGACCACCGTCGAATGTCGTGGGGGTCTTAAATTATAGGGTACAGAGTGCAATTTATCCTGCTAACGGCCAGTTTGTCGTTCGACGACTACTCGCTCGTCGATGTTTAGAATGTTAATGATTCGTTGGTATTCTTTATAACATAATTAATTATTGCCTACGCTAAACCTATGGGTATTCACATATCCCACTGTTGCATAACTTTGCATTGGGGGAAAGAGTTTGCTCATCAATAGTACAACGTAGGTCTATTCGCCACCCTGTTGTAACGGAAATGTTGATTCCTTGTCAAATCATGTAATTAATTTTGACGTATTTGTTACTTTCGTGACTCATGTCACTGTTCCGGTCAAATGTCTTTAATCAGGTTGTATTCGAATTGTAATCAAATTGTGATACTTCTATACTGCCGCCAGGTCTCCGGGACTTATTGTTTTTTAGGGTTGTACCCTCTAAGAAACTGCCCTGAAGTAGGAGCACCCAGCGTGAATATGAAGCGCGCCGTTTTAGCACAGTGGAAGCTGTAGGCGTGTGACGTGAAGGATTACCCAACTTATTGGGTTGCGATAGGTGAACGCCGAAGCAACTTTAATCAGACAGGTAAAGCGCTGCTTGACCCCGCCCAGGCCCGGAGGAAGGAAAAATAATAAAAGAGCTGTGTGGGCGCTATGATAAAAAATGTCAAAAAGCTTTCAAAAAAACAAAGACCCGTCAATCTGGATCTGCAAACGATCCGATTTCCCGTCACTGCGATAGCCTCCATATTACACCGCGCTTCAGGTGTGATTACCTTTGTATCACTCGGTATTCTGCTTTGGTTACTGGGACTTTCCCTCTCTTCTCCAGAAGGGTTTGTTCAGGCCGCAGCGGTTATGGATAGCTTTATCGTTAAATTCATCGTGTGGGGGATCCTCACCGCATTGGCGTACCACATTTGTGGTGGTATTCGTCACATGCTGATGGATTTTGGCTACATCGAAGAGAGTTTCGCCGCAGGTAGTCGCACAGCTTATGTTTCATTTGCGATCACCGTCGTACTTTCTATTTTAGCTGGAGTCCTCGTATGGTAACCCCAAACTCAAAAACCAGTGCATCAGCCTTAGGCCGTAATGGTATTCATGATTGGTTACTGCTGCGTGCGGCGGCCATCGTTATTACCTTATATGTCCTCTACATTCTCGGTTTTATCTTCACCGCAGATTCCCTGACCTATGAAATCTGGCGCGGATTCTTCGCCTCTAACATCACTAAAGTCTTTACCGTGCTCACGTTGGTATCCATTTTGGCTCACGCCTGGATTGGTATGTGGCAAGTGTTAACGGATTACATTAAACCGCTGGCATTACGGCTGATCCTTCAGCTCGTTATCGTTGTCGCGCTGGTGGTTTACTTGGTTTACGGAACATTAGTTGTGTGGGGTGCCTAACATGAGTCAGTCAGTTAGTGGTCTTGAAGTAAGAGAATTTGATGCTGTTGTTATCGGTGCGGGTGGCGCAGGTATGCGTGCCGCGCTGCAAATTTCCCAGATGGGACTGTCTTGCGCCCTGTTATCTAAAGTATTCCCAACGCGTTCTCATACCGTATCCGCTCAGGGCGGCATTACGGTTGCACTGGGTAACACCCATGAAGATAACTGGGAATGGCATATGTATGACACGGTGAAAGGCTCCGACTATATCGGTGACCAAGACGCCATTGAATATATGTGTAAAACCGGCCCAGAGGCGATTCTAGAATTAGAACACATGGGACTGCCATTCTCGCGTTTGGACGATGGCAAAATTTATCAGCGCCCGTTTGGTGGCCAGTCTAAAAACTTTGGTGGCGAGCAAGCGGCACGTACCGCAGCGGCGGCTGACCGTACCGGCCATGCGCTATTGCATACGCTTTATCAGCAAAACCTGAAAAACCACACCACGATTTTCTCCGAGTGGTACGCGCTGGATCTGGTGAAAAACCAAGACGGTGCCGTGGTTGGGACAACGGCTATCTGTATCGAAACCGGTGAAGTCGTTTACTTCAAAGCAAAAGCCACTATTTTGGCGACCGGCGGTGCGGGGCGTATTTACCAGTCAACCACTAACGCGCATATCAACACCGGTGACGGCGTGGGCATGGCGCTGCGTGCTGGGGTTCCGGTGCAGGATATGGAAATGTGGCAGTTCCACCCAACTGGTATCGCCGGTGCGGGGGTTCTGGTTACAGAAGGTTGCCGTGGTGAAGGCGGTTATTTGCTGAATAAACACGGCGAGCGTTTCATGGAGCGCTATGCGCCAAACGCGAAAGACCTTGCAGGTCGTGACGTGGTTGCACGCTCCATCATGATTGAAATTCGTGAAGGCCGTGGCTGCGATGGTCCTTGGGGCCCGCATGCCAAACTGAAACTGGATCATCTGGGCAAAGATGTGCTTGAAGCGCGCTTGCCGGGGATCTTGGAACTGTCGCGTACCTTTGCGCACGTGGATCCGGTGAAAGAGCCGATCCCAGTTATCCCAACCTGCCACTATATGATGGGTGGGATCCCAACCAAAGTCACCGGTCAAGCATTAACCGTGAATGAGAAGGGTGAAGACGTCGTGATCCCTGGGTTGTTTGCGGTTGGCGAAATTGCCTGCGTATCGGTCCATGGGGCTAACCGTCTAGGCGGTAACTCACTGCTCGACCTCGTGGTATTTGGCCGTTCTGCTGGCCTGCATTTGCAAGAGTGCCTGACCGAGCAGGGTCCAAGCCGCGATGCGAGCGAATCTGATATCGAAGCTTCACTGGATCGTATGAATCGTTGGAACAACACCCGCAGCGGTGAAGATCCGGTTCAAATCCGTAAAGATCTCCAGTCTTGCATGCAGCACAACTTCTCGGTATTCCGCGAAGGTGATGCGATGGCGAAAGGCTTAGAAGAGCTGAAAGTGATCCGTGAGCGTCTGAAAAATGCGCGTCTGGACGATACTTCTAGCGATTTCAACACCCAACGCGTTGAGTGCTTGGAATTGGATAACCTGATGGAAACTGCTTTTGCGACCGCAGTTTCAGCGAACTTCCGTACCGAAAGCCGTGGCGCACATAGCCGCTTCGACTTCCCAGATCGTGATGACGCTAACTGGCTGTGCCATAGCCTGTATCTGCCGCAAACCGAGAGCATGACACGCCGCAGCGTGAACATGGAACCTAAGTTACGTCCGGCGTTCCCGCCGAAGATCCGTACTTACTGATTGTTCCATCAATCACTCGGTTAGTTACCCATTTTTTGCGGAGAAACGGTCATGAAAGTAGAGTTTTCTGTATATCGCTATAACCCGGACGTCGATAACGCGCCACGGATGCAAGATTATACCCTAGAGGCCGAAGAAGGCCGCGACATGATGCTGCTCGATGCGCTGATTTTGCTTAAAGAGCAAGATCCAACGCTGGCCTTCCGCCGCTCTTGCCGTGAAGGGGTTTGCGGTTCTGACGGTGTAAACATGAACGGTAAGAACGGACTGGCCTGTATCACGCCGGTTTCAACCCTACAGCGTTCAGGCAAAAAAATTGTGATCCGTCCGCTACCAGGTTTGCCCGTCGTGCGCGATCTGGTGGTCGATATGGGGCAGTTTTACACTCAATACGAAAAAATTAAGCCTTATCTGCTTAACGACGGTAAAAATCCTCCGGCACGTGAGCATTTGCAGATGCCGGAACAGCGTGAGAAGTTAGATGGTTTGTACGAATGTATTCTTTGTGCATGCTGTTCAACCTCATGCCCATCGTTCTGGTGGAACCCGGATAAGTTTATCGGCCCAGCGGGGCTACTGGCATCGTATCGTTTCTTAATCGACAGCCGTGACACCGAAACCGATAGCCGTTTAGACGATTTAGACGACGCTTTCAGCGTATTCCGCTGCCACAGCATTATGAACTGCGTCAATGTGTGTCCAAAAGGCTTGAACCCGACCCGTGCAATTGGTCATATTAAGTCTATGTTGCTTCACCGCAGTGCTTAAGGCTTACCCCGTCATACTTCAAGCTGCATGGGTGTTGGCTGCGTTTGTTCACCCTAGTCACATAGTTATCTCTGTGACTAGGGCTTCACAAACTTGCCGCCTAAATGCAACTCGAATTATTTAGGGGATATTTATTTAAAATTCCAGCGCTTAGCGTTGGATTTATGCGAACCTCTCCCTCCTTGAAAAGGGAGGATGAGAGGGGTTGCAATAGGTAGTACTAAGACGCAAGACACATTTTTGCAACAGGTGATGTATCTTCGTCACAAAAAGCACATAGAGTCATCTGACGATAGGTGCAATTACTATAAGATAGTTACGGTAAAGTAATTGCGATGTATGTAATTACGATAAATGTTTTTAATAACACTCGGTTGGATGCGAGCATTTGTTAAAAGCATGATGTTTATCACGGCGAAAACTAAAGCTGAAAACAGCTTAAGGGATCATGATGCAGAACGGCGCAATGAAGGCCTGGCTGGATTCCTCCTATCTGGCGGGCGCAAACCAGTCCTACATAGAGCAGCTCTATGAAGACTATCTCACCGATCCTGACTCGGTGGATCTGAGCTGGAAGGAAATTTTCCAACAGTTGCCGACGATCGGCCTGAAATCGGAACAATTCCACTCTCAAACACGAGACTACTTCCGCCGTCTGGCGAAAGACCCGTCCCGGTTTAATCTCTCTCTAAACGACCCTGATACGGATGCTAAGCAGGTCAAGGTGTTGCAGATGATCAACGCCTTCCGTTTTCGCGGTCATCAGCAAGCCAATCTGGATCCATTAGGTTTGTGGAAGCAGGATGCGGTGCCCGATCTGGAACCGTCCTACCACAACCTGACCGAAGAAGATTTTGATCAGACGTTCAACGTTGGTTCTTTTGCCATCGGCAAAGAGACAATGAAGCTGTCCGATCTGTATCAGGCGCTTAAGCAGACTTATTGTGGTTCCATCGGTGCAGAATATATGCACATCACCAACACGGAAGAAAAACGTTGGATTCAGCAACGTTTGGAATCTGTTGTCGGTCAGCCTTCCTTTACTCAAGAAGAAAAACAGCGTTTCCTGCGTGAGTTAACCGCAGCGGAAGGGCTGGAGCGCTATCTGGGAGCAAAATTCCCTGGCGCGAAACGCTTCTCACTGGAAGGCGGCGACGCGTTGGTGCCTATGCTCAAAGAGCTGATCCGCCATGCGGGTAAAAACGGTACGCGTGAAGCCGTTCTCGGGATGGCGCACCGTGGCCGCCTGAACGTGCTGATTAACGTGTTGGGTAAAAAACCGCAGGATCTGTTCGACGAATTTGCCGGTAAACATAAAGAACACCTCGGTGCCGGTGACGTTAAGTACCATATGGGCTTCTCGTCTGACGTTGAAACCGAAGGCGGTTTGGTGCATCTGGCGTTGGCGTTTAACCCGTCGCATCTGGAAATTGTGAGCCCTGTGGTCATGGGGTCGGTACGTGCCCGTCGCGATCGTCTGGACGAAGCGCGTAGCAACATGGTTCTGCCAATCACCATTCACGGTGATGCGGCAATCGCAGGCCAAGGCATTGTGCAGGAAACGCTGAACATGTCTCAGGCGCGTGGTTACGAAGTGGGCGGTACTGTTCGCATCGTTATCAACAACCAAATCGGGTTTACCACCTCTAATCCGAAAGACGCGCGTTCAACTCAGTACTGTACTGACATCGCGAAAATGGTTCAGGCGCCGATCTTCCACGTTAACGCGGATGATCCTGAAGCCGTTGCCTTTGTAACGCGTTTGGCCCTCGATTTCCGTAACACCTTTAAACGTGATGTGATGATCGATCTGGTGTGCTACCGCCGCCATGGTCATAACGAAGCTGATGAGCCAAGTGCAACCCAGCCGGTTATGTACCAGAAAATCAAAAAACATCCGACCCCGCGTAAAATTTACGCTGATAAGCTGACCGAGCAGAGCGTTGCCTCTCTCGAAGATGCCACGGAAATGGTTAACCTGTATCGTGACGCGTTGGATCGCGGCGAGTGTGTGGTGGACGAGTGGCGTCCGATGAACATGCATACCTTCACATGGTCTCCTTACCTGAACCATGAGTGGGATGAAGTTTATCCAAGCACCGTTGAGCTAAAACGCTTGCAGGATTTGGCTCGTCGTATCAGCCGTGCACCAGAATCGGTTGAAATGCAGTCGCGTGTGGCCAAAATTTATGGCGACCGTGCCGAGATGGCTGAAGGTAACAAACTGTTTGACTGGGGCGCGGCTGAAAACTTGGCCTACGCCACCTTAGTGGATGAAGGTGTTCCAGTACGTATTTCTGGCGAAGACTGCGGGCGTGGTACGTTCTTCCACCGCCATTCAGTGATTCATAACCAGAAAGATGGCTCCGTGTATATTCCGCTAGAAAACGTGCATAACGGCCAAGGTGATTTCAAAGTTTGGGACTCCGTGCTGTCTGAGGCCGCTGTTTTAGCCTTTGAATATGGTTACGCCACCGCAGAACCTCGCACGCTGACCATCTGGGAAGCGCAGTTTGGTGACTTTGCCAACGGTGCGCAGGTGGTGATTGACCAGTTCATCAGCTCCGGCGAGCAGAAATGGGGTCGTCTGTGTGGTTTAGTGATGCTGTTGCCACATGGCTATGAAGGCCAAGGCCCTGAGCACTCCTCTGCACGTTTAGAACGCTATCTGCAACTGTGCGCTGACCAGAATATGCAGGTTTGTATTCCGTCTACGCCGGCTCAGGTTTATCACATGCTACGTCGTCAGGCGCTACGCGGAATGCGTCGCCCTTTGATTGTGATGTCGCCTAAATCCTTGCTGCGCCATCCGTTAGCGGTATCTTCTCTGGAAGAGCTAGCAAATGGCAGCTTCCAGCCGGTGATTGGCGAGATTGATGAAATCGATCCAAAAGATGTTAAGCGTGTGGTGATGTGTTCCGGTAAGGTTTACTACGACCTGTTGGAACAACGTCGCAAAAACGAACAGAAAGACGTGGCGATTGTGCGTATCGAACAGCTGTATCCATTCCCTCACCAGGCGATTCAGGATGCATTTGCCCCTTATGCCCACGTACACGATTTTGTCTGGTGTCAGGAAGAACCACTGAACCAAGGTGCTTGGTACTGTAGCCAGCATAACTTCCGTGAAGTGATTCCTTTTGGAGCATCGTTGCGTTATGCGGGGCGTGCGGCATCGGCTTCGCCGGCTGTGGGTTATATGTCGGTTCACCAGAAACAGCAGCAAGATCTGGTTAACGACGCGCTGAACGTGGAATAAGAGTCTGGGCGCATAAGCGCCCAGTTCTGCAAAAAAATTGGTTATAAAAAAGGATATAGCATGAGTAGCGTAGAAATTCTGGTCCCTGACCTACCTGAATCCGTTGCCGACGCTACGGTTGCAACGTGGCACAAAAAACCGGGCGATACCGTTGCCCGCGATGAAGTGATCGTTGAAATCGAAACCGACAAAGTTGTTCTGGAAGTGCCAGCGCCGGAAGCCGGCATTATGGATGCCATTCTGGAAGAAGAGGGTGCAACCGTACTTTCTCGCCAGCTGTTGGGCCGTTTGCGTCCGGCTGATGTTTCCGGCAAACCGACCACTGACAAAGCGCAATCGTCTGAATCAACACCGGCCTCACGCCATACGGCGGATCTGGAAGACGGTAGCAGTGATGCACAAGGCCCAGCCATTCGTCGCCTGTTAGCCGAGCATTCTCTGAATGCCGCTGACATCAAAGGCACCGGCGTGGGTGGCCGTCTGACCCGCGAAGACGTTGACAAACATTTAGCTTCAGCACCTAAAGCCGCCAAAGCGGCTGAGCCAGAAGTACCAGCCGCCGCTCCATTAGGCGCTCGTACTGAAAAACGCGTTCCGATGACCCGCCTGCGTAAGCGTGTGGCTGAGCGTTTGCTGGAAGCGAAAAACAGCACCGCGATGTTGACGACCTTTAACGAAGTCAACATGAAGCCAATCATGGACATGCGTAAGCAGTACGGCGAAGCGTTTGAGAAACGCCACGGTGTGCGTCTGGGCTTTATGTCTTTCTACATCAAAGCGGTGTTGGAAGCGCTGAAGCGTTATCCAGAAGTGAACGCCTCTATTGATGGCGAAGATGTGGTTTATCACAACTACTTCGACGTCAGCATTGCGGTGTCCACGCCACGCGGCTTGGTAACGCCAGTGCTGCGCAACGTTGATACGTTGGGTATGGCTGACATTGAGAAAAATATTAAAGAACTCGCGGTGAAAGGTCGTGATGGCAAACTGAAAGTTGAAGAACTGACCGGCGGTAACTTCACCATTACCAACGGCGGCGTATTTGGCTCACTGATGTCTACTCCGATCATCAACCCACCGCAGAGCGCGATTCTGGGCATGCACGCGATCAAAGATCGTCCGATGGCGGTGAATGGTCAGGTTGTGATCCTGCCAATGATGTATCTGGCTCTGTCTTACGATCATCGCCTGATCGATGGACGCGAATCCGTAGGCTTCTTGGTTACGGTGAAAGAGATGCTGGAAGATCCGGCCCGTCTGCTGCTGGACGTATAAGCCAAGTCTCCTCCCCGTGCTCCTTTCAGGTGTGCGGGGGATGGAGAACCCCTACTGAAGTAAAGACGCTATGCACTGATTCGCTAACAGCGGGTCATATCCACAAATATAATTAAATGGATAGAACATCATGAATCTACACGAATATCAGGCCAAACAACTGTTTGCTCGGTATGGTCTACCGGCACCGGTCGGTTATGCCTGCACCACACCTCGCGAAGCAGAAGAAGCAGCATCCAAAATCGGTTCCGGCCCGTGGGTGGTGAAATGTCAGGTTCACGCTGGTGGCCGCGGTAAAGCGGGCGGCGTTAAGCTGGTTAAATCTAAAGAAGAGATCCGTGCTTTTGCTGAGAACTGGTTAGGTAAGCGTTTAGTGACTTACCAGACAGATGCGCTGGGTCAGCCGGTTCACCAGATTCTGGTGGAAGGCGCAACGGATATTGATAAAGAGCTGTATCTGGGCGCGGTTGTCGATCGTGGCACACGTCGCGTGGTGTTCATGGCATCCACCGAAGGTGGCGTGGAAATTGAGAAAGTGGCTGATGAAACGCCACACTTGATCCATAAAACTGCACTTGATCCACTGACTGGCCCACAGCCTTATCAGGGGCGTGAGCTGGCATTCAAACTGGGTTTGACGGGCAAACAAGTCGGTCAATTCACCAAAATCTTTATGGGCCTGGCGACGCTGTTCCTTGAGCGCGATCTGGCTTTAGTTGAGATTAACCCGCTGGTTATCACCAAGCAGGGCGATCTGATTTGTTTAGACGGCAAACTGAGCGCTGACGGCAATGCGCTGTTCCGCCAAGCTGAACTGCGTGAAATGCGCGATCCTTCTCAGGAAGATGCGCGTGAATCTCAGGCTGCACAGTGGGAACTGAACTACGTTGCGCTAGACGGCAACATCGGTTGCATGGTGAACGGTGCTGGCTTAGCGATGGGTACCATGGACATCGTTAAATTGCACGGCGGCGAACCCGCTAACTTCTTAGACGTTGGCGGCGGTGCAACCAAAGAGCGTGTGACTGAAGCGTTTAAAATTATTCTCTCCGATGAGAAAGTGAAAGCGGTGCTGGTTAATATCTTCGGCGGCATTGTGCGCTGTGACCTGATCGCTGATGGGATTATCGGTGCGGTAGCTGAAGTGGGCGTTAACGTACCGGTTGTGGTGCGTTTAGAAGGTAACAACGCTGAGCTGGGTGCGAAAAAACTGGCTGACAGCGGTCTGAATATTATTGCAGCGAAAAGCTTAACGGATGCTGCGCAGCAGGTTGTTGCTGCCGTGGAGGGGAAATAATGTCCATTTTAATTAATAAAGATACCAAAGTGATCTGCCAAGGTTTTACCGGCAGTCAGGGCACCTTCCATTCTGAACAGGCTCTAGCCTACGGTACTAAATTAGTTGGCGGTGTTACGCCAGGTAAAGGCGGCACCGAACATCTGGGTCTGCCAGTATTTAATACCGTGCGTGAAGCAGTTGAAACGACAGGTGCAACGGCGTCGGTTATCTATGTCCCTGCGCCTTTCTGCAAAGATTCCATTCTGGAAGCGATTGATGCAGGTATTAAGCTGATCATCTGTATCACTGAAGGCATCCCGACTCTGGATATGCTGGTGGTGAAAGCGAAGCTGGAACAGAGCGATGCTCGCATGATCGGTCCAAACTGCCCAGGCGTTATCACTCCGGGTGAATGTAAGATCGGTATTATGCCTGGTCACATCCATCTGCCGGGTAAAGTGGGTATCGTGTCTCGTTCTGGTACCTTGACCTATGAAGCCGTTAAGCAAACGACAGATATCGGTTTTGGCCAGTCTAGCTGTGTCGGTATCGGCGGCGATCCCATCCCAGGCTCTAACTTCATCGATATCCTGAAACTGTTCCAGGAAGATCCGCAGACTGAAGTGATTGTGATGATTGGTGAAATCGGCGGTAACGCTGAAGAAGACGCTGCTGCATACATTAAAGAGCATGTGACTAAGCCTGTAGTCGGCTATATCGCGGGTGTTACTGCGCCTAAAGGTAAACGTATGGGCCACGCAGGCGCCATTATTGCTGGTGGGAAAGGTACTGCGGACGAAAAATTTGCAGCGTTGGAAGCAGCAGGGGTGAAAACCGTACGCAGCTTGGCCGAAATTGGCAACGCCGTGAAAACAGTATTGCGTTAAGTCTTGTTCAAACATCACGTTTGAACGCTGTTTGTTGAAAGAAACAGAAAAGTTTCGACATGTTGGGTCACTTCGGTGGCCCTTTTTTATACCCTGAGCAACAACATTCCGTATCGCGGTTAAATGACCACTGCAATTCCTTCGCCACACAGAGAAAAATGGCGATATTTTATGCTCCATCAACTCTGCGCTATTGCTTCTTTCGCCATTAACTTCTTACCTGTTTGCGTAACGTTTCCACTTTGCTTACTGACGATTTGTCACGTTGCTTTATTACTCTGTTATTGAAAATAGCGCGTAATGAAAATAAAAAATCACGGAAAAGAAACAGGATGCCGAATAAATAACAATCAATTAACAATAAGTAACCATGAATACGTTTATGATACTTTTGCTTAACATAGATCAATGAAATTCCTATAAAAAAATGCCAGAAATAGTGCCTTAAACAGTGGGTTTTGCTAATCTTGTTGCAGATCAATTTTGGGTAATTATAACCATTTGCCTAAAACGTGACCTAAATACACAAATCTAATTCCTAACATGAAAATACCTATTTATTGTGTGGGAATGGCGGGGTACTATTTACTCGTCTGTAATACTGAGTCGTTTTTATTGTTATATTTGTTATCTTCCTTCGGTTTTTCGTTGCAAACGTTTTCTGAACTATGCTGATGGAGAGGTTTTACCTCAACACCCGTTGCTAAGATTTGGAAAGCGTAGGCTGCCGAGAATTGGGGGAGGTTCCAATTTGTTGTTGAAGGGCATTCACTGCTGGTAGTTATGTGACTTCCGTACTCGAACGGGAGCCGTGTTGCCGCAAGTCGGAGTCTTCCTGCGAGGAGCAAGGAGTCAAGATGTTGGATATTGTCGAACTGTCACGGTTACAGTTTGCCTTAACGGCGATGTACCACTTCCTGTTTGTGCCACTAACGCTGGGTATGGCGTTCTTGTTGGCCATCATGGAAACGGTATACGTTCTTACGGGCAAACAAGTTTATAAAGATATGACTAAGTTCTGGGGCAAGTTGTTTGGTATCAACTTTGCGCTTGGGGTTGCCACGGGTTTAACCATGGAATTCCAGTTCGGGACTAACTGGTCATACTATTCCCACTACGTTGGAGACATCTTTGGTGCGCCGTTGGCCATTGAAGGGTTGATGGCGTTCTTCCTTGAATCTACCTTTGTTGGTCTGTTCTTCTTTGGCTGGGATCGTCTGGGCAAAGTACAGCACTTGGCAGCCACCTGGTTAGTTGCGTTAGGTTCCAACCTGTCTGCACTGTGGATTCTGGTGGCTAACGGCTGGATGCAGAACCCAATCGCGTCGGATTTCAACTTTGAAACCATGCGTATGGAAATGGTGAGCTTCTCTGAGCTGGTATTAAACCCAGTTGCTCAGGTGAAATTCGTTCACACCGTTTCTGCGGGCTACGTGACCGGTGCCATGTTCGTTCTGGGTATCAGTTCCTACTACTTGCTGAAAGGCCGTGATTTCGCCTTTGCTAAGCGTTCATTTGCTATCGCCGCGGCGTTTGGTCTGGCTGCGTCTCTGTCTGTTATCGTTCTGGGTGATGAATCCGGTTACGAGATGGGTGACGTACAGAAAACCAAACTGGCAGCGATTGAAGCAGAGTGGGAAACCCAACCGGCTCCAGCATCGTTTACTCTGTTTGGTATCCCTAATCAGGAAACCATGACCAACGAATATGCGATTCAAATTCCTTACGCACTGGGCCTGATCGCGACGCGTTCGCTTGATCAGAAAGTGACTGGCCTGAAAGAGCTGATGGCTCAGCATCAGGTTCGTATCCGTAATGGTATGAAAGCTTACGAGTTGCTGCAGGAACTACGTACCGGTAACACCGATCCTACCGTGCGTGATGCCTTCAACAAAACCAAGCAGGACTTGGGCTACGGTATGCTGCTGAAGCGTTATACTGATAACCCATCTCAGGCAAGTGAAGAGCAGATTCAGGCCGCAACCAAAGATTCTATTCCTAAAGTTGCTCCGTTGTACTTTGCCTTCCGCATCATGGTGGCATGTGGCTTTGCGCTGTTGCTGATCATTGCACTGTCCTTCTGGAGCGTTGTTCGCGGTAACGTGGGTAAAAAACGCTGGCTGCACCGTGCGGCATTGCTGGGTATTCCTTTACCTTGGATTGCCTGTGAAGCGGGCTGGTTTGTTGCTGAGTATGGTCGTCAACCATGGGCTATCGGTGAAGTATTGCCGACCGCGGTGGCGAACTCTTCTCTAACAACGGGCGATCTGCTGTTCTCCATTATTCTGATCTGCGGTCTGTACACGCTGTTCTTAGTCGCAGAAATGTATTTGATGTTCAAATTTGCTCGCCTGGGGCCAAGCAGCCTGAAGAGCGGTCGTTATCATTTTGAACAGACGAATGCAGTAGAAGCGCGCTAACAGGAGTCCACGCTATGTTTGATTATGAAGTATTGCGGTTTGTCTGGTGGCTGCTCGTTGGTGTGCTGCTGATTGGATTCGCAGTCACCGACGGTTTTGATATGGGGGTAGGTGTGCTCTCCCGTATCATCGGTAAGACCGATACCGAACGCCGTATTATGATTAACGCGGTTGCCCCTCACTGGGAAGGTAACCAAGTTTGGCTGGTAACCGCGGGTGGTGCGCTGTTTGCTGCATGGCCAATGGTTTACGCGGCTGCATTCTCCGGCTTCTACGTTGCTATGATTTTAGTACTGGCGTCATTGTTCTTCCGTCCGGTTGGCTTTGATTACCGTTCTAAGATCGAGAGTACACGCTGGCGTAACATGTGGGACTGGGGCATCTTTATTGGTAGCTTCGTGCCTGCACTCGTCTTCGGCGTGGCATTCGGTAACTTGCTGTTGGGTGTTCCATTCCATATTGATGAATACCTGCGTCTTTACTACACAGGCAACTTCTTCCAACTGCTGAATCCGTTTGGCCTGTTGGCGGGTGTGGTAAGCTTGACGATGTTGCTGGCTCAGGGCGCAACTTATCTGCAAATGAAAACCTCGGGCGAAGTGCATTTGCGCTCTCGTACTGCGGCGCAGATTTGTTCTCTGGTCATGGCAGTCGCATTCTTGCTGGCAGGCGTTTGGCTGGTGAAAGGCATTGATGGTTATGTGATTACTTCTGCTATCGATACTACGGCCCAGTCTAACCCACTGCGTAAAGAAGTTGCTCATCAGGCCGGTGCATGGCTGTTGAACTTCAACAAGTACCCAATCCTGTGGGCTCTGCCTGCGCTGGGTGTGGTACTGCCGTTGCTGACAACGTTGTGCTCACGCGTTGAGAAAGGTGGCTGGGCGTTCCTGTTCTCCTCTCTGACCATTGCCTGTGTGATCCTGACCGCCGGTGTGACCATGTTCCCGTTCGTGATGCCTTCTATCACCAACCCAAGCATGAGTCTGACCATGTGGGATGCGACGTCTAGCTTGCTGACTCTGCAAGTGATGACCGTGGTTGCGATTATTTTTGTTCCAATTGTGCTGCTGTACACCATCTGGTGTTACTACAAAATGTTCGGCCGTTTGGACAAAAAATATATCGAAGAAAACACGCACTCACTTTATTAAGGAGCGATAACCATGTGGTATTTTGCCTGGATTTTAGGAACGCTTCTGGCTTGTTTCTTCGCTATCATTACAGCGATGGCGATTGAAAACAGCGAAGCCAAGGCAACGGCGAAAGACGCCGAGTAATGGCTAACTTATCTGATAAGCTCTATCAGATCATGGACAAGGGCCCGTTACGGGCCCTTTCACTGGTTCTGGCATTAGTGGTGGCGTTTTGTGTTTTTTGGGACCCATCGCGTTTTGCCGCCAAGACCAGTGAGCTTGAGATTTGGCAAGGGCTATTAATTATGTGGGCGGTTTGCGCCGGTGTGATACATGGCGTAGGTTTTCGTCCTTACCGCAGTCTGTGGAAAGCCGTGTTCTCTCCATTGCCTGCCGTGATTATTCTGCTGGCCGGTTTGTTACACTTCTTCAGTTAACGTCAAGAACGGTTAGTAATTCTTCAAAATAATTATGGGTCCATGATTGATCCATAATTATTTTCGTTCTCATCTACCTCCCCCATTCCCAACCCGTTTTCAAGTGAGTATAGTAACCGCGTTAATTTGCATTTCTGAGATGTAGAGTGAGTATTATGATCTTCCGATGGCCGGTACGTGTATATTACGAAGACACGGACGCCGGGGGCGTGGTTTATCACGCACGATACGTCGCTTTTTATGAAAGAGCGCGCACAGAGATGCTGCGCCAACATAATTTCAGTCAGCAACAATTGCTGAGTGAGCATGTCGCTTTTGCTGTCCGTCGCATGACGGTAGAGTATCTGTCACCTGCACGTCTGGATGACATGCTGGAGGTAGAGACTGAGATTACCGCCATACGAGGGGCTTCTCTCACGTTTGCCCAACGTATCATCAATTCGCAAGGCAAAATTTTAAGCCAAGCTGATGTGTTGGTTGCATGCATCGATCAAAACCAAATGAAGCCTATTGCGCTTCCCAAGTCTATTGTCGCGGAGTTTAAGCAGTGACTGACATGAACATGTTCGATTTATTTTTGAAGGCGAGCCTGCTGGTAAAGCTTATCATGCTGGTTTTGGTGTGCTTCTCTATCGCCTCTTGGGCCATCATCATTCAGCGTACCCGCATCCTGAATGCGGCCACGCGTGATGCTGAAGCCTTCGAAGATAAATTCTGGTCGGGAATTGAGTTATCTCGTCTGTATCAGGAAAGCCAAACTCGTCGTGATAGCCTGACTGGCTCAGAGCAAATCTTCCATTCTGGTTTTAAAGAATTTGCGCGTTTACACCGTGTAAACAGCCATGCTGCGGACGGCGTGATTGAAGGCGCAACGCGTGCGATGCGCATTTCATTAAATCGCGAAGTTGAAGGTTTGGAAACGCATATCCCGTTCTTGGGTACCGTTGGTTCAATCAGCCCGTATATCGGCCTGTTCGGTACCGTTTGGGGGATTATGCATGCCTTTATCGGTTTGGGTGCTGTTAAACAGGCAACCCTGCAAATGGTTGCTCCAGGTATTGCAGAAGCATTGATCGCAACGGCGATCGGTCTGTTTGCTGCAATCCCAGCGGTTATGGCCTACAACCGTCTGAATCAGCGTGTGAATAAGCTTGAACAGAATTACACCAATTTTATGGAAGAGTTCATTGCCATTCTGCACCGTCAGGCTTTTGCTACCGAATCTAAATAAGTAGGAGGTTAGCATGGCGAGATCAAGTGGCCGTCGCGAGCTCAAATCTGAAATTAACATCGTTCCGTTACTGGACGTGTTATTAGTTCTGGTACTGATTTTTATGGCGACAGCGCCGATTATCACCCAGAGCGTTGAGGTTGATTTACCCGACGCAACGGATTCAAAAACGGTAAGCACCAACGACAACCCACCGGTTATCGTTGAAGTGTCTGGCATTGGCCAATATGCGGTTGTGGTTGATCATAATCGTATGGAACAGCTGCCAGCGGAGCAGGTTGTTGCGGAAGCGCAATCTCAGCTTAAAGCTAATCCAAAAACCGTATTTTTGATCGGTGGTGCTAAAGATGTACCTTATGACGAAATCATTAAGGCGCTGAATCTTTTGCATCAGGCAGGCGTAGCCTCTGTAGGGTTAATGACGCAGCCGATCTGATTGCTGTAAAAAAGCATGAAATCCGTGTTGGAATTCCTGTACTAAAGCGCTAGCATGCAGCCTGTTTATAGGCTGCGTGTTGCATTTTGCGCAGAGGATATTTGGCACTTAATTTGTTTAACTGAGCTTTTGGAAACCGGCTCCGGGATACTGGCTCTTGGAAACTGAATCGTGGTAAAGGCATCTGAGAAAAACGATAAGCTAAATCGCTCTGTCATCGTTTCAATCATTTTGCATATTGTCCTGATAGCGTTATTAGTCTGGGGCTCAATGATGCAGGATTCAACGATAAGTGCTGGCGGCGGCGGTGGCGGCGGTTCTGCCATTGACGCGGTCATGGTTGATTCCGGTGCAATGGTTCAACAGTATAATGATCGCCAGCAACAGCAGCAAAGTGATGCGCGTCGTGCAGAACAGCAGCGTAAAAAACAAGCCGAAAAGCAGGCTGAAGAACTACAACAAAAACAGGCTGAGGAACAGCAGCGTCTAAAAGAGCTGGAAAAAGAGAGAATTCAGGCGCAGGAAGATGCTAAACAAGCTGCAGAAGACGCCAAACAGGCGGCTGAAGAAGCTAAAAAGCAGGCTGCGGAAGAAGTGAAAAAGGCAGCAGAAGACGCTAAGAAAGAGGCTGCTTTAGCAGCGGCTAAAGCGAAGCAGGAAGCAGCCAAAGAGGCAGCGCTTGCTGCCGCTGCCGCGAAGAAACAAGCGGAAGAAGAAGTTAAGAAAGCGGCAGCAGAGGCGAAGAAACAGGCCGAAGCTGAAGCGAAAAAACAAGCTGCAGCTGATGCTAAGAAAGCCGCTGAAGAAGCCAAAAAACAGGCTGCTGATGAGGCGAAGAAGGCGGCTGAAGACGCTAAGAAAGAAGCCGCAGCTGAAGCGAAAAAACAAGCTGCCGCAGATGCTAAAGCGAAAGCAGATACTGAAGCTAAAGCCGCAGCCGCTGCGAAAAAAGCCGCAGATGCCAAGAAAAAGGCCGATGCCGCCGCCGCTGCGAAAGCCGCAGAAGGCGTTGACGACCTGTTTGATGGCCTCGCTGATGGCAAAAACGCGCCGAAGGGTGGGGGAGCCGCAGGTGCTGCGGGGACTTCTGGCAAAGCTGGCGCGGCAGGAAAAGGTAATAGCAAAACGAGTGGAGCTTCTGGCGCAGATATCAGTAACTACGCTGGACAGATTCAAGCGGCGATTGAAAGTAAGTTCCATACAGATCCGAGCTTTAGCGGCAAAGTATGTAACCTGCGTATTAAGCTCGCGTCGGATGGCATGCTGTTAAGCGTGACTTCTGAAGGTGGCGATCCTGCGCTTTGTCAGGCGGCGGTTGCAGCTGCGAGAATGGCGAAATATCCTAAGCCGCCAAGTGACGCCATTTACCAGATATTTAAAAATGCGCCCGTTGATTTTAAACCGAATTGATTTGACTAATTTTGTTTGAATAACAGTGCATTAGATAAAGCCGAAGTAAAGCAACATATAGTGAAGGTAAAGTTTCGGAATTATATGATGGTTACACTGGGCAATATGTAGTTTTGTGTGCGTTGGTTTGTTAAAATTCTGCTAAATTATCGTGGCCATCGGGGTCAGATAAGGGAGATATGATGAAGCAGGCGTTTCGTGTAGCGATGGGACTATTAATCCTGTGGGCCAGTGTGCTCCACGCGGAAGTCCGAATAGTGATTACTCAGGGTGTTGATACCGCTCGTCCGATCGGTGTAGTGCCTTTCAAATGGATGGGACCGGGTTCTGCTCCTGAAGATATCGGTGGGATTGTCGCGGCTGACTTACGCAACAGCGGTAAATTCAACCCGATTGACACCAACCGTATGCCACAGCAGCCAACGACGGTTGCTGAAGTGACTCCGGCAGCGTGGACAGCATTGGGTATTGATGCGGTCGTGGTGGGTCAGGTTCAGCCAAGCGCAGATGGCGGCTATATGGTTTCTTATCAGATGGTTGATACCTCTGGTAACCCTGGCAGCGTTCTGTCTCAGAATCAGTACAAAGTGACCAAGCAGTGGCTACGCTATGCGGCACATACCAGCAGCGATGAAGTTTTTGAAAAGCTGACCGGTATTAAAGGCGCATTCCGTACCCGTATTGCCTATGTTGTGCAGACTAACGGCGGCCAGTTCCCTTATGAACTGCGCGTTGCTGACTACGATGGCTATAATCAGTTTGTTGTTCACCGCTCACCACAGCCATTGATGTCTCCGGCGTGGTCTCCAGACGGTAGCAAACTGGCTTATGTGACTTTCGAAAGCGGTAAATCAGCGCTGGTGATTCAGACTCTGTCTAACGGAGCAATCCGTCAGGTAGCGTCATTCCCACGCCACAACGGTGCGCCATCGTTCTCTCCAGATGGCAGCAAGTTGGCGTTCGCGCTGTCTAAAACAGGTAGCTTGAACCTGTATGTTATGGATTTGGGCTCTGGCTCAATTCGTCAGGTTACTGATGGCCGTAGCAACAATACGGAGCCTTCATGGTTCCCGGATAGTCAAACTTTGGCATTTACATCTGACCAAGGTGGACGTCCACAGATTTATAAAGTGAATATTAATGGTGGTGCGCCTGAACGTCTGACCTGGGAAGGTTCTCAGAATCAGGATGGCGACGTAAGTTCTGACGGCAAGTTCCTTGTCATGGTTGGCACTAGCGGCGGTTCACAGCACATCACTAAACTGGATCTCGGATCGAATGCGAATCAAGTTTTGACCAGCACGTTCCTAGACGAAACGCCGAGTATCGCGCCAAATGGTACCATGGTTATCTATAGTTCTACTCAAGGACTGGGTTCCGTGTTGCAGCTAGTCTCGACCGACGGGCGTTTCAAAGCGCGTCTTCCGGCAACCGATGGACAGGTGAAATTCCCTGCCTGGTCGCCGTATCTGTGATGCATGTATAAAAAGATATGTATAGCAAATTATAAAAGGATCAAAGAGATGCAACTGAACAAAGTTCTGAAGGGGCTGATGTTGGCACTGCCTATCATGGCTGTAGCTGCTTGTAGTTCACATAAAAATGCGAACGACGATCAATCAGCAATGGGTGCTGGCGCTGGTAACGGTATGGAAAACGGCAGCAGCAACCTGTCTTCTGAAGAACAGGCTCGTCTGCAGATGCAAGAACTCCAGAAAAACAACATCGTTTACTTCGGTCTGGACAAGTACGATGTGAGCTCTGACTACGCTCAGATGCTGGATGCGCATGCTGCTTTCCTGCGTAACAACCCATCTTACAAAGTGACTGTAGAAGGTCATGCGGATGAGCGCGGTACTCCTGAGTACAACATCGCCCTGGGCGAACGTCGTGCTAACGCAGTTAAGATGTACCTGCAAGGTAAAGGCGTAGGCGCTGATCAGATCTCTATCGTTTCTTACGGTAAAGAAAAACCAGCAGTACTGGGCCACGACGAAGCAGCCTATGCTAAAAACCGTCGTGCCGTACTGGTTTACTAATAGTTAGTAAGACGAGTATCGCATGAGCAGTAACTTCAGACTTCACTTGTTGAGTCTGTCGTTACTGGTTGGAATAGCGGCCCCCTGGGCCGCTATTGCCCAAGCACCAATCAGTAGCGTCGGCTCCGGCTCGGTTGAAGACCGAGTCACTTCACTTGAGCGTATAACCAATGCTCAGGGTCAACTATTTTCTCAGCTCCAGCAGCAACTCTCCGATAACCAGCGCGACATTGATTCTCTTCGTGGTCAAATCCAAGAAAGTCAGTATCAACTGAATCAAGTTGTTGAACGTCAAAAACAGATCCTCTTGCAGTTAGACAGTCAAGGTAGTGCCAATACAGGTGCCGCAGCCGCAGATTCGGCCGCCGCAGCCTCGACGGCTTCTGATGCTTCTAGCACTACGGCAGCCCCTGTAGCGAGCACTGCACCAGCTAGCAGTGGTGATGCCAACACGGATTACAACCGTGCGGTAGATTTGGTGTTGGTGAAAAAGCAGAACGATCAGGCAATTACCGCCTTCCAAAGCTTTGTTAAGCAATATCCAGATTCGACCTATCAGCCAAATGCAAATTATTGGCTGGGGCAACTTTTTTACAACAAAGGTAAAAAAGATGACTCGGCGTATTATTTTGCCGTAGTTGTTAAAAATTACCCTAAATCCCCGAAAGCGCCCGACGCGATGTACAAGGTTGGGGTGATCATGCAGGAGAAAGGGCAGGCTGATAAAGCCAAAGCCGTCTATCAGCAGGTTATTAAGCAATATCCAACGAGCGATGCTGCGAAGCAGGCTCAAAAACGTATTGCTGCATCATAAGCGTATTTTCAGGCTCAGAAGTAGACGATTTGTTTAATTTATGGGCCTGAACGTACGAAGTGCAATCAATTGAACTGATTATTAAAATTTTTGGTTGCGCTGTCCTGATAAATGGGTAATATATGCCGCCGTTGCCCAGACAAACTGAAACAGAGTGATTCAGGCAACAATTTTTGAAATGGGTCGTTAGCTCAGTTGGTAGAGCAGTTGACTTTTAATCAATTGGTCGCAGGTTCGAATCCCGCACGACCCACCATTCAAAAATAGTAGAAATAGGTAAGACGTGTGGGTGAGAACCGTAAAGGTTCGAGTCGAGCGAAAGCGAGACAACGTTGCGAAGCAACGGCCCGAAGGGCGAGGCGAAAGCCGAGTCATCCCGCACGACCCACCATTTCAAAATGATTTAGTTTTAAGGTAGTAAGCCAGATAAATAAATGGGTCGTTAGCTCAGTTGGTAGAGCAGTTGACTTTTAATCAATTGGTCGCAGGTTCGAATCCCGCACGACCCACCATTTATTTATTATGTTTGAGCATCAAACGGTTTTCTACTGAAGTAGCACTCTCGAATGGGTCGTTAGCTCAGTTGGTAGAGCAGTTGACTTTTAATCAATTGGTCGCAGGTTCGAATCCCGCACGACCCACCATTCGAAGAGAGTTACACTCCGCTACAGCGGGTCGTTAGCTCAGTTGGTAGAGCAGTTGACTTTTAATCAATTGGTCGCAGGTTCGAATCCCGCACGACCCACCATTTCTTTTAGTACCCTCATCGTTTCAAATAATCTAGATATATACAGAGTTCACTTGTCGTGTGGGTAAGAACCTGCGTTCAGGTTCGACAAAACACGTTAGTGTTTTGAACGTCGCTTGCGACGACCCTAAGGGCGAGGCGCAGCCGAGTAATCCCCGCACGACCCACCATTTCTTTTAGTACCTTCATCGCTTTAAATAATCTATATATATACAGAGTTCGCTTGTCGTGTGGGTAAGAGCCTGCGTTCAGGTTCGACAAAACACGTTAGTGTTTTGAACGTCGCTTGCGACGATCCGAAGGGCGAGGCGCAGCCGAGTCATCCTAACCAAATATCACTTTAGTGCCATTTCTTACCGATACTAAACAATCTCACGCTAACCTACCATTTCTGGCCTGAATTTGGCCTATCTCGACTAACTATGTTTAGTATACAAAACAAAAAGTCTAATTAGTGCTCACCTGTGTTAATCATTTGTTGTATACTCGCCAAACAATCAACCCTCCAAGATGAGCTATAGCGCGATGTTTGACCCAAATGCTGCGGTATACCCTTTTCCACCCAAGCCAACACCGCTGGTTCCAGATGAAAAACGCTTCTACCGCGAGAAAATCAAAACGCTGCTTAAGCAACGTAACGCGGTTCTAGTCGCACATTACTATAC
Organism: Hafnia alvei; assembly: GCF_034424155.1. Lineage (NCBI taxonomy): Bacteria > Pseudomonadati > Pseudomonadota > Gammaproteobacteria > Enterobacterales > Hafniaceae > Hafnia > Hafnia alvei. The sequence goes on from NZ_CP139992.1 coordinate 1,375,133, forward strand.
CGATCCAGAAATTCAGGCATTAGCAGAAGAGACCGGTGGCTGTGTGTCTGATTCATTAGAGATGGCGCGTTTTGGCCGAGATCATCCAGCGACGACTTTGCTTGTCGCCGGCGTTCGCTTTATGGGGGAAACGGCAAAGATCCTCAGCCCTGAAAAGCAGGTATTGATGCCAACGCTGCAGGCTGAATGCTCGCTCGATCTTGGCTGTCCTGTTGATGAGTTTAGTGCATTCTGCGATGCGCACCCGGATAGAACCGTGGTGGTTTATGCCAACACGTCGGCCGCAGTGAAAGCGAGAGCTGATTGGGTGGTCACATCCAGCATTGCAGTCGAGCTGATTGAGCATCTCGATAGCCTGGGCGAAAAAATTATCTGGGCTCCCGATCGCCATTTAGGTCGTTATGTTCAACGCCAAACCGGTGCGGATATACTGTGTTGGCAAGGTGCCTGTATTGTTCATGATGAGTTTAAAACTCAGGCATTAGAGCAAATGAAGCTGCTTTATCCTGATGCAGCCATTCTGGTTCATCCTGAATCGCCTCAGAGTATCGTCGACATGGCTGATGCAGTTGGTTCAACCAGCCAGTTGATTCAAGCTGCTCAGCGGCTGCCTAACCCGCAGATGATAGTGGCGACTGACCGCGGCATTTTTTACAAAATGCAGCAGGCATGCCCAGATAAAATTTTGTTAGAGGCACCAACGGCGGGCGAAGGCGCAACCTGTCGAACGTGTGCCCATTGCCCATGGATGGCAATGAATGGCCTTCAGGCCATTGCTACGGGATTAGAACAGGGTGGAAGCATGCATGAAATCAATGTTGATGCTGCGCTGCGTGAGCGCGCTCTGATGCCGTTGGATCGCATGTTACAGTTTGCAAGCGATCTCAAGCTCAAAGTGAAAGGTAATGCCTAAGTGGCTTGGCGCCTAACGGCTACAGCAAAAATGTGAGTATTAACTATGGCCTGAGCACTGTGTCTCAGGCCTTTTTTATGAATTTTTATTTACACGCTTTCCAAAAAAGAGCGAAACCCAAAATGCGCTGCTATAGTTCATGCTTGCACTGTGATGGTGAGCACACACTCCGATTGGCAATTTTATGCCGTTAGACTATTTAGCGTGTCGATTTTTTCTGCCAGTATTCATTTTCTTAAACAGCGTTAATCCTGTTGGTTCTATTAAATAACTATTTTCTTTCGAAATGCGTTAGCGGGCTGCGTTTGGTGCAATTTGTGCAATATTTAAACTGACGTCATGTGATGTCGACGAATTCAGGAGCACATTTTGTCTCGAACAAACGTGGTACTTAACCCGCTAGAGTGTACTCAGCAGGCATTGAACTGGATTGAAAAAAAGTCGCTAACGCATGATGAAATGGTGGCTTTAAACAAAGAAGTCCTGAGCAACTTCAGGGAGTACGTCAATCCTGGTTTCTTGGAATATCGGAAATCAGTCACGGCAGGCGGGGATTACGGAGCCGTAGAATGGCAAGCCAGCGGTCTAAACACGCTTGTCGACACTCAGGGGAACGAGTATATCGATTGCTTGGGTGGATTCGGTATTTTTAATGTAGGGCACCGTAATCCAAAAGTTATATCCGCCGTAGAAAGTCAGTTGGCGAAACAGCCGCTGCACAGCCAAGAACTCCTTGATCCACTACGTTCTATGTTGGCGAAAACCTTGGCGGCGATTACGCCGGGCGATCTCAAATATACGTTCTTCTGTAATAGCGGAACCGAATCCGTTGAGGCCGCGCTGAAGCTAGCTAAAGCGTATCAATCGCCGCATGGTAAATATACTTTTGTTGCTGCGACCGGTGCGTTCCACGGTAAATCGTTAGGCGCACTGTCCGCAACTGCGAAGTCTATTTTCCGTCGTCCGTTTATGCCTCTGTTACCCGGTTTCCATCATGTTCCTTTTGGGGATATTGAAGCCCTGCGCACTCAGTTGCATGAGTGCAAGAAGACCGGTGACGACGTTGCCGCTGTTCTGCTCGAGCCTATCCAAGGTGAAGGTGGGGTTATCTTGCCACCGAAAGGTTATTTACCGGCGGTCAGAGCGCTTTGTGATGAATATGGCGCATTGCTGATATTCGATGAAGTGCAAACCGGTATGGGCCGTACTGGCAAGATGTTTGCCTGTGAGCATGAAAATGTTACTCCAGACATTCTGTGCCTCGCAAAAGCTCTTGGCGGCGGTGTGATGCCAATTGGTGCAACGGTTGCGAACGAAAAAGTCTTCTCTGTCCTGTTTGATAATCCGTTCCTACACACTACGACCTTTGGTGGTAATCCGTTGTCCTGTGCGGCAGCGCTGGCGACCTTCAATGTGCTGTTAACTGAAGATCTTCCCGCGAAAGCAACCGAGCGTGGCCAGCAGTTAATGGATGGGTTCCGTCGCTTAGCAACGCAGTATCCTGAGTTTATGATGGAAGTGCGTGGACAAGGGCTCATGCAGGCGATTGAGTTTATCAAAAGCGAGGTAGGCTATGCGTTTTCTCGCGAGATGTTCCAGCGCAACGTGCTGGTTGCTGGAACGCTGAATAACTCTAAGTCTATTCGTATAGAACCGCCGCTCACCATTACGGCAGAACAATGTAAGCAAGTGCTGACTCGCGCAGAAGAGGCGTTAAAAGCGATGCGTGCATTGAGTCCCACTCAGCAGCCAACGATGAGCGTGGCCTGATAGGGATGATATAACGATAAAAAAGGGAACCTCGAAGCGATATGGCGAGGTTCCCTTTTTTCATTTGCTTTTCGCGAAGATGTTTGTGATTGCTTACTTAGTCTGTGTGCTCATGTGTGTGCCCATGGCTATGCGAATGAGAATGGCCTGAGGGCATTTTTACCTGAGTCATAAGATCGCAGTCATGTTCCTCACAGCCGTTATATTCCATTTGAATGGTTGCGTGCCCAATCTGATAGTGTTCTGCAAGATAATGCTGGATCTGGTCTAAAAGACCATCATGATCGTGTGGCGGAATCACTCGTACGTGCAGCGTCATTAAGCGCTGTTCGCCAATTTGCCAAATGTGCACATGATGTACATTACGCACCTCGGGAAATACATTGCATAGCGCTCGCTGGAGCTGCGGTACATCGACATCTTCTGGTGTGCCTTCTAAAAGTTCGTTAGTGCTTTCTTTCAGCAAATTCCATGCGCTGTGTAAAACCAAGCATGAGACGACGACGGAAAGAATAGGGTCAATGGGGGTCCATCCCGTCCACATGATGACCAGCGCCGCCACGATGGCACCCACGGAGCCTAAAAGATCGCCCATAACGTGCAGCGCGGCAGCACGAACGTTGATGTTTTTCTCTTCAGAACCGTGATGAAGCAGCCAGAATGAGAGAATATTCGCCAACAAACCTGCAATGGCGATGGCTAGCATTGTCCCTCCCATCACAGGCTCGGGCGACATAAAGCGTTTGACCGCTTCCCATACGATGATGAAAACAATCACCACCAACGCGGCGGCGTTAACGAATGCCGCAAGCGTGGTGAAACGCAGAAAACCAAATGAGTGTTTCAGAGTCGGTGAACGAGCGGCAAAGCGCACGGCGATAACCGCAACAAACAGGGCTGCAGTATCCGTTAGCATATGACCAGCATCGGCGAGCAACGCCAGCGAGCCTGAAATAAGCCCGCCGATAACTTCAACCACCATGAAGATGGCGGTGACGGCCAGAGCCAGTATCAAGCGTTTACTGTCGCTGCTTTGTGGGGAGTGAGAATGTTGATGAGCTGGCATCTTTTGTCCTTAATACGCTTTAGATTTTAACTATATAACTATAGTTTAAGCACAGGACGGCTGATACGGAACGTTCTCTAACGTTTTTTTGCCTAAGAAGGTGTCAGAAATATTTGTCATCTATCTGCTTAATATGACCAATATAGTTGCAAATGAATTAAAAATACAATGCAGAAATATAGGAAGCAGTAATCCATTTTTGTATATTCTTGCATAACATAATATGACGGAAAAAGTGAATAACTCTATGAAGGTCGTGGGAGAGTTATATTGAGTATGCATAAGACTGAATAAGAGAGATGTTAATACTATCCCATAAACTTTTACTTTAGGCCCCCATAAAAGAAATGCATTGAGAAGAAAACCACGAAATACGATCTCTTCATAAATAGGGGCTAAGAAGCAAACACAAAAAGAGAACAGGAAAAAAGAAAAACTGGAATAAGTAACTATCGATTCAGTCCACACTTCGGGCTTATCATAAAAAGCGGATATTATCCTTAGCGTGATGATAAAAAAGATAAAAAATAGCGCGCTTTTTATATCGATACTGCCCTTGTTGATGTCTTTGTAGTGAAACGAATATTTTCTTATTGCGATGTAAGAAAAAGGTGTCCAAAGTGCAAAACTCATAAATGGGATGAGATACCCACTTTGATAGAGTGCTTTATAGTTACTAAGCAATAGTGAAACATAAGAAATAAAATACCAAAGTATAAAAATGCTAAAGCAAATGAAGGATTGTGTTATTTTACCCAGTGTCTTGCTGTCCATTGCACGGTATTTCTCTATGATGTGTTCGCATGATTATAAATGCGACAGAGAAAACTAAGCAAGCATCCGACCTGAAACCTATGCTGAATTATAAATTAAGAATTTTATTAAAAATAATAATAGTGAATGAATGCGCTACAAATCTTTGCACGATTGATTGCTTGTAACCTGATGAAACTATTTTATGCGGAAAAGGCTTCTATGTGAGGAAGAAATTTTGTTGTTGGAGTTGCTTTTTCTTAGGCTGTTCAATATCCATCTATGCTGATTAATACGTTTAAAATCAGCATCAATGATGACTCATGATGAAGTGATGACCGTAGTTGCTAGGCTGTCGGGGGCTTAAATCAAGAAATTGTTGAACAAACCCCGTTTACAATTGCCGCGTAAAACGGCTAGATTGGAGATTCGCCTATTAATCCCCTTCGACACCAACGGAATAGTTATGAATTACCAGAACGACGATTTACGCATTAAAGAAATTAAGGAACTCCTGCCACCTGTTGCCTTGTTAGAGAAGTTTCCGGCAACGGCGTTTGCAGCAGAGACGGTGTCGCAGGCCCGTGGTGCAATTCATCAAATCCTCAAAGGCAAAGACGATCGCCTGCTGGTGATTATCGGCCCATGCTCAATTCACGATATTGAAGCCGCCAAAGAATACGCGCAGCGCCTGCTCAAGCTACGCCAAGAACTCAACGGTGAGCTTGAGATTGTGATGCGCGTGTATTTTGAAAAACCACGCACCACCGTGGGCTGGAAGGGATTAATCAACGATCCGCATATGGACAGCAGCTATCAGATCAACGACGGTTTACGCATTGCGCGTAAATTACTGTTGGATATCAATGATATTGGTATGCCAACGGCGGGTGAATTCCTTGATATGATCACGCCACAATATTTGGCGGATCTCATGAGCTGGGGCGCTATTGGTGCGCGCACTACGGAATCACAGGTTCACCGCGAGCTGGCTTCAGGCTTGTCATGTCCTGTTGGATTTAAAAACGGCACCGATGGCACCATCAAAGTCGCTATTGATGCGATCAACGCGGCAAGCGCGGCGCATTGCTTCTTGTCAGTCACCAAATGGGGTCACTCTGCGATTGTGAATACCAGCGGTAACGGCGATTGCCATATTATTTTGCGTGGTGGTAAAGAGCCAAACTACAGCGCTGCACATGTACAGGAAGTGAAAGCGGGGCTAAAGAAAGCCGGTTTGGCTGAGCAGGTGATGATTGATTTCAGCCATGCAAATAGCAGCAAACAATTCAAAAAGCAGCTAGATGTTTGTACTGACGTTTGCCACCAACTGGAAGCGGGTGATAAAGCCATTATGGGCGTGATGATCGAGAGTCATCTTGAAGAAGGCAACCAGAACCTAGAAGGCACAGAGCCTCTGGTTTATGGCAAAAGCGTGACTGATGCGTGTATTGGTTGGGATGATACTGAAACGGTACTGCGCCAATTAGCACAGGCCGTGAAAGCACGTCGCGGTTAATCAGCTGTTTTACAAAAAAGCCCACTTCACGGAGTGGGCTTTTTACTAGATAAAATCCGATAGCAGTTTTACTGCTGCTGCATTTCTTGTGCTAAATCGCTTTTAACCTGTGCTTTTTGTTCTGGAGTTAAGATTTTGCTCAAATTAAAGAAATACTGCATACGATAGTAGCGAGCCTGCTCTTGTGCTTTACCGAAAGCCGCAATTTGTTTCTTAACCGCTGTTTCATCCCATTTACCTGAATCAATAATATCGATTAGTAGGCCATTCTGGATATCTTTTGTATCAATAGAGGCCATTTTCTTATCTGTTTCAGTCCGCAGGGCTTTAATCTTATCCACTTGAGATTGATTTAAATGCAGATGCTGGATCATTGGATCTTGCTGAGGTTCCGGTTGAGTGCTTCCGCTAGTATTGCTGGATGCTAAAGCGAAACCAGAAAAAACGAGCGCTGATGCAGCAAGAGTCAATTTAGAAAATTTGTTCATCAATGTAATTCCATAAAGGGAAAAGAAAATTAGTCCAAATAACTGTAAACCATTTATGAGTTAGTGTTGTAATGAAGTGTGTGAACTCGTGAACACAGATTGTTTAATTATGCATTGTGATTATTTATTAGTTGTGTGAATTTTTGTGATTATTCGCCACGGTACTCAGCAAGAAAAAAGCGCCCGAAGGCGCTTATTAATAATAAAACAGGAGGGAAATTATTTCGCTTTACCCTGATTAGCAACCGCCGCGGCTTTAGCTGCAATTTCATCTGCATCGCCAAGATAGTAACGTTTTAATGGTTTAAGATTTTCATCAAACTCATAAACCAACGGTACGCCGGTTGGAATATTCAGCTCAAGAATTTCATCTTCGCTTAAATTATCTAAATATTTAACCAATGCGCGCAGTGAGTTACCGTGTGCTGCGATAATGACGCGTTCACCGCTCGCAATGCGTGGCTTAATCACATCGGTCCAGTAAGGAATAACACGGTCAATGGTGGTCGCTAAGCTTTCGGTAACCGGCAGTTCCTGCTCGCTGAGTTTGGCGTAGCGAGGATCGTGGCCCGGATAGCGCTCATCTTCTTTGGTTAACTCAGGAGGTGTAACGGCAAAGCCACGACGCCACAGTTTGACCTGATCGTCGCCATATTTTTGTGCGGTTTCAGCCTTATTCAGCCCCTGCAAAGCACCGTAATGACGTTCGTTCAGTTTCCATGATTTTTCAACCGGCAGCCATTGCTGCTCCAGTTCATCCAGCACATTCCACAAGGTGTGAATCGCACGTTTCAGCACTGATGTGTATGCAAAATCAAAAGAGAAACCTTGTTCTTTTAAAAGCTTACCCGCCGATTTTGCCTCGGAACGTCCTTTGTCAGAAAGCTCAACATCCGTCCAGCCAGTGAAGCGGTTTTCTTTGTTCCACTCGCTTTCACCGTGTCGTACCAAAACTAATTTAGTCACAGCCATGGGTAAACTCCTTAGCGTAATTTATTAAATGATAACTATTATCATTATATTGCCATCGTATAGGAAACAGCAATAGCTGAGTCTAAACATAGCTAATTTCAGCGCGTATGTGTACGTGTTGAGTGGGGAATTCGTGCGAGATGCAATGTGTTATGTCTGTGGATGGATGGGGAAATAAGCTCGCGTCCTCCCATAACGTGAAGAACGCGAGCCAGACCGCAGAATTATTTTTTCTTCAAGCAGTCGCTCATGAAGGTTTTACGTTCGCCTTCTTTAAAGGTTTTGCTTTTGGCTTCCGCGTTACAGGTTTTCATTTTCTGCTGCTGTGGCGTTAGCGTGGTGGCGGTTGGATTCGTTTCCGCTTTTAAGCAGGTGCTCATAAAGGTTTTACGAGCGTCACCGCTCAATGACTGGCTGCTTGCCTGCTGGCTACAGTCGGTCATTTTCTTTTGCTGAGCTAACTGTTTTGCCGAAGGCGCTTTTACTGCTTTTGCATCGGTAGATGCCGGATCTGCCGCCAGAGCGCTGCCAGCCAGCAGTAAACCCGCCATTAAAGGGAGAACTTTGCGCATGAACATAACTGTTTCCTTATTTGCCGAATTGTAGCTTTTTAGATGAATTTTTACTGACCCATTCATTTACGTAATAAGCGTAGATGGCAAATAGCAGAATTGGAATGAGACTTTTATAAAAAGCGCTTTAAAACAGTGAGAAACGGATAAATCTCAGAGGAATAGACAAAAAAAACACAGCCGAGACAGGCTGTGTTTTGACTTCAAACGTCGATTTTAATGTGGTTGCTTGGGAGCCGCTTTAACCGGATGAAGTAACAAATACACCGCAGGGATAACTAGCATCGATAGCAGCGGGGCGCTGACCATCCCGCCAATCATCGGCGCCGCAATGCGCTGCATGACTTCTGAACCGGTTCCGCCTCCCCACATAATCGGTAATAAGCCCGCCATAATGGTGGCAACCGTCATCACTTTGGGTCGAACGCGCAGCACCGCGCCTTCATGCAGCGCTGCCAGCATTTGTTTATGAGTGAGAGGTTGATCGCCATGCTGATGTTTGGCTACCGCATGGTTGAGGTACAGCAGCATAATGACGCCAAATTCTGCCGACACGCCCGCCAGCGCAATAAAGCCAACGGCTCCGGCGACCGAGAGGTTATAGCCCAATAAATAGAGCAGCCAAACGCCGCCGATCAAGGCAAAAGGAAGGGTGCCCATGATCAGCAAAGCATCGCGAATTTTGCCGAATGTGATATAGAGCAGCACGAAGATAATCATCAATGTTAACGGCAGAACCATCTGTAATTTGGCGCTGGCGCGTTCCATATACTCAAACTGTCCTGACCAACTTAAAGAAACGCCTTCGGGCAGTTTTACCTGTTCTGCCACGGCCTTCTGCATATCTTCCACCGCTGATTTCAGATCGCGCCCGCGCAGGTCAACGTATACCCAATCTGACAAGCGCGCATTCTCGCTTTTTAACATCGGCGGGCCTTCGCTGATCCGAACTTCGGCTAAATCTCCCAGCGCAACCTGAGCGCCGCTCGCCGTGACTACCGGCAAAGCACGTAGTTTTTCAACGGAATCGCGCACTTCACGCGGGTAACGGATATTGATAGGAAAACGCTCGCGGCCTTCAATGGTTTCACCAATATTTTCACCGCCGACAACGCTGGAAACCAGAGACTGAAGCTCTTTGACCGTGACGCCATAGCGAGCGGCTGCGGTGCGGTTAATATCAATATCGATATAGCGCCCACCGGTCATGCGCTCGGCCAGAGCCGACGTGACTCCGGGCACTTTTTGCACTACGCGTTCGATCTGCTCAGCCACTTCGCCGATCTGCTGCAAATTGTTGCCGTTTACCTTGATCCCTACCGGACTTTTGATGCCCGTAGACAGCATATCTAAACGGTTACGGATCGGCGGCACCCAAATATTGGCGATGCCGGGAACCTGTACGCGAGCATCCAGTTCGGCAATCAGTTTGTCCATCGTCATACCCGCGCGCCATTGGTCACGTGGTTTGAAGCGAATGGTCGTTTCCAGCATCGTGAGCGGGGCGGGATCGGTCGCGGTATCCGCTCGGCCTGCTTTGCCAAATACGGTCTCAACTTCAGGCACGGTTTTGATCAGGCGGTCGGTGAGCTGTAACAGTCGGCTGGCTTCGCGCGCTGAAATACCGGGCAATGCGGAAGGCATATACAACAAATCACCTTCGTCCAGCGACGGCATAAACTCGCTGCCTAAGCGGCTTAAAGGATAAGCCGTTGCCAGCAACAGCGCGGCGGCAATCACCAACGTGGTTTTCGGGCGGGCCAACACCCAGTCTAATAACGGGTGATAGGCTTTAATCAGCCAGCGGTTTATCGGATTAGCATTTTCATCCGGTATCTTGCCACGAATAAAATAGCCCATCAGCACCGGAACTAGCGTAATCCCTAAACCGGCTGAGACCGCCATGGCATAGGTTTTCGTGAACGCCAGCGGGGAGAACATTTTCCCTTCCTGCGCCTCAAGTGCAAACACAGGAATAAAGGACAGCGTAATAATTAATAAGCTACAAAATAGCGCTGGGCCCACTTCGACCGCGGCTTTCTCTGCGATCTTCCAATATTCTGCGCTGCTTGGCGTGCGGTTTTCATGATCGTGTCGCCACTGTTCCAGCACCTTATGCATGTTTTCGATCATCACGATCGCCGCATCCACCATCGCCCCAATGGCGATCGCGATCCCGCCGAGTGACATAATATTGGCGTTGACCCCCTGATAATGCATGATGACAAATGCACAGAGTATTCCTAACGGCAGGCTGATAATTGCCACTAACGCCGAACGGAAATGGAACAGGAACAGAGCACAGATAACGGCGACCACCACGAACTCTTCCAGCAGCTTATGTGAAAGGGTTTCGATAGCGCGTTCAATGAGCTGAGAACGATCGTAGGTGGTGACGATCTTCACGCCCGGTGGCAAACTTTTTTGCAGCTGGTTCAGCTTGTCTTTCACCGCGTTAATGGTGTCTAAGGCGTTTTTCCCTGAACGCATCACGATGATACCGCCAGCTACTTCGCCTTCACCGTTAAGCTCGGCCACGCCGCGACGCATCTCAGGCCCTAAACGCAGCGTTGCCACATCTGAGAGCATGACGGGAACGCCGTTACGCGTGGCGATAACCACGTTGCGGAAATCATCCAAGGATTGCAGATAGCCCGAGGTGCGAACCATATACTCCGCTTCGCCAAGCTCTAAAACTGAGCCTCCGCCTTCCTGATTTGCCGCCTTAATGGCCGCCGTTATTTGCTCATGCGTCACGTTAAGCGCACGCATTTTTTCAGGCTGCAAAACGACCTGATATTGACGCACCATACCGCCCACGCTGGCGACTTCTGATACGTTTGGCACCGTTTTTAATTCATATTTCAGCGTCCAATCCTGTAACGCGCGAAGATCGGCCAAACTGTATTTCCCGGTGGTATCTGTGAGCGCATATTCATATACCCAGCCGACGCCGGTGGCATCGGGGCCAAGAGAGGCTTTAGCCTCAGGCGGTAGCGTTGACTGCACTTGGCTGAGATATTCGAGAACGCGTGAACGCGCCCAGTAAGGGTCTGTGCCATCGTCAAAAAGTACATACACATAGGAATCACCAAACATCGAAAAACCGCGCACGGTTTTCGCACCGGGCACCGAAAGCATGGTGGTGGTGAGTGGATAGGTGACTAGGTTTTCGACCACCTGTGGAGCTTTTCCCGGATAGCTGACACGAATAATGACCTGCGTATCAGAGAGATCGGGCAGCGCATCCAACGGGGCTTTTTGTACGGCCCACAGCCCCCAGACAGCTAAACCGATAGCCGCCAGCAGGACCAATAGACGGTTTTTGAGCGACCAGCGAATAACGGCGGCAATCATGGGCGGCCTCCCGACATATCCATTTTCATGTCTGCGGGCATGATGTGGCGGATGACAATTCCGCTGTCATCCATCGTAAAGCTAAAGCTGACATGCGACCCAGTCTGGACGCCTTCAGGGAGCTTGCCGCCTGGCAGGGTGAAATCCATGGTCATCGGACCCCATTTCAAGGCCGGAATCGCTTCGTGGCTGATCGTTAAACTCTCGCCCGTTATCGCCTTAATCACGCCGGTGGTGGAGTATTGAGTCTCCTCCGGCTCTTGCTTAGCTTGAACTTCAGTAGACGTTTTTGCCTCGCTAAACTGCGGCAGCGCGTTACGCAGGCTGGCTTCAGAATCCAGCATAAATTGACCGGACGTTACGACCGGCTGGCCTTCTTTTAGACCCTCTAAGATCTCCACCCAATCGCCTTGGCTCTCGCCGGTACGCACCTCCACCGGGGTGAAATGCCCGTTGCCATCGCTGAGCAGCACATGGCTGTTTTCACCGGTGGTGATTAACGCGGATTGCGGAATCGCCAAGGCGCTGCGTTCGTGACTGCTGGCACTTGCGACGTTGAGGTACATCCCCGGTTTTAATTGTTGCTGCGGGTTGCTGAGCTCAATTCGGGCTTTCAGGTTACGGGTGGTGGCATCGAGTTCGGGCAAAAGCTCGCTCACGCGGCCATCATAGCCGACGCTAGGCCATGCGCTGCTGGTGGCGGTGACGCGATCGCCCAAGCGGATCCTCTCGGCCTGTGACTGCGGATAGTCAATAACCACCCAAACTGGATCGAGGCTTGCCAATTCAAATAGCGGCTGAGCGGTGGCAACCTGCTGTCCTTCACGCACTTCCAGTTTAGATACGTAGCCACTGCGTGGTGCGGTGATGGTCATTCGCGGCTGCACTTTGCCGCTACGTTCTACGGCTCGGATAACGCTTTCGGGCATGAACTGTAGCGCTAGGCGCTGACGAGCTGCCTGCGTTAGCGCCGAATCGCCCACGGCGCGGATAGCCAGATACTCCTGCTGAGCGCTGCTCCAGCTAGGGTTCCAGATAACAGCCAGCGTTTCACCGGCTTTAACGCTTTGCTGTAGCGCTCTCACTTTCAATTGCTCGATAATACCCGCGCTGGGCGCAGAGAGCGTGCTCAGCGTGCGCTCGTTAACGGCGACGGTGCCATAGGCTTTCAGGTTGCTGCTAAACGTATGATGCTCGGCGGGTGCCGTTTTAATGCCGAGATTCTGCTGCTGGCGAGCGCTAATGCTGACGCCGGTATCCGATTCCGACCCTGATTCACTGGCATAGCGTGGCACAAGCTCCATATCCATAAACGGAGATTTCCCCGGTTTATCAAATCGCTGGCCGGGAACCATCGGATCGTACCAATACAGCACTTTACGTCCCGCTTCGGCGGTCTGTTTGCTGGGGACTGCACCATTGTTATGTTGGGATTGTGAACCTAATTTGTATCCGCCCCAGCCCGCAGCGAGCAAGGCAATGACAATGGCGCTAAGGGTAAATTTGTTATTCATTGGGCAAACTCCTGCGGGATGAGATAGCGGATCGAGGCCCAGATTTTGGCCATTTCACGTTCAGCCGTGACGGATGCCAACTCGCTCTCTAACAGGGCGCGGCGACCACTCATCACCTCGGCTAAGGAGCTGCTGCCTGCACGATACTGTGCTTCTAGCAGACGGATTTTCTGTTGCTGTAGCGGCACGATTTCCTGCTGCTGGCGCTGCCAGCGGCTTTGGGCGGCCTGATACTGAGCGATTAACGTATCTAACTGTGCGCGATGATCGCGTTGGAGTAACGTAAGCTGGTCGTTCGCTTCCATGCTGCGGGAAACTTCGGCAGCGTAATCTTTATCCTGCCGTTTGGATTTAAACAGCGGGAGATCGACGGTAAACATCACGCCAGCCATATCTTCGTAGTCATCCCCACGCTTGGCGTAATAAACCTCAACGCCCACGTCGGGTACTGCGGCCAGTGCGGTTTGCTCAGAACGGGCATGCGCAACGTCTGATTCACGCTTGGCCTGTAGAACTTCAGGATGTTCATCAATGGCCTGAATCAAAACATCGCGCTCGGCGGGTAAACGCTGATACCGCGGCAGCGAGCCCGCAGTACGCACATCGTTTTCGCCGGTCAACTGCATCAGACGCGCCTGAGCAACCTGAACATCACGGCTGGCATCGGTCACGAGATCCTGCATGGCGGCGAGCGTAAGTCTGGCATCAATTGCGCTGCTCGGCGCACTGCCGTTGGCGACGCTGGCATTTTGCAATGGAACCTGACGTTGGCCTTCATGCACCAGTTTTTTTGCCTGTTCTTCGCTGCGCTGTGCCAAGGCCAGATCGAGCCACGCTTGCGCGGTATCTCGCTGGAGCTGAGCGCGGATCGCTAGCGAATTGGCCGCGGTTTTTGCCGCTTCAGCGCGTAAGGTATCGGCCTTACGTTCGCGTTTTTCGCTGCTGACGTAGTCCTGCATGATCCCTATACGCTGCATGGTCATCCCTTCGCGCGTAAGACGACGACCGTTATCCCCACCGACGGGGACGTTTTCGATGCCAAATTTTAATTTTGGATCGGGAAGTTGCGTGGCAGAGTCAGCCATGTTTTCCAGTGCATTAACCTGATGTTGGTTGGCCGAGAGCGCCGCAGAATATTTCTGCGCGGCGTTCAGGGCTTCATCCAAGCTCAGGCTTGCCGCCTGAGTGGCGGCAGGCAGGAAAAACATCGCCGCCAGCCACGCCGCAATGCGGCGCTGCTTTCGGTTTTGCATGATGTTTCTCCGTTACTGAGCTGGGGTGATTTCAGTTAATTGATAACCGGATTCAGTTTGAATAAAGCTGAAATTCACTTTGCTACCCACGGCCAGTGGCTTGATGGCTGGCGCAGAGGGCAATGCAAAGGTCATGGTCATGGCTGGCCAATGCAGTTCAGGGATCGGGGCGTGCGTTAATGAAACGCCGCTTTCTTGGCTCCAGCTTTTTACCACACCGGTCGCGTGGTAAGACGCCGCGTTTGATTCATGATGCGGCATGTCACTCATGTTATGCATGGTGCTCATGTCGTGGCCGGTGTTGGCCATAACTGGTGCAGCAAGAGTAAAAACAGAAAAAAAGGCAGTGGTTGCGAGTAGAGCGCGGATGTTTTTAGCGTAAGACATAAGATTAACTCCTGTAAAAATAACGAAAACCCGCTGCGTATAGGCGACGCCACGCAGCAAAACGACATTGAGGTTTTACGTCAGGAGTTATTCTCTAAAGCGGCAAAAACGTATTTCGGCTGGAGGGCCGATAGAAGGGGGCTGGCGCCATTCGGTATCGCAAGGCAGTTCTACTGCGGCCACATCAATGGCGGCGAGTTCAGAACTGACAGGGATCGCGTGGAGCGTGAGCTGGGTTTCACCGTTGTCTTGTTTCATGCTGTCAGGGGAACAGTGTTTTTCACACATGGTTTCCGACACTTGCATGTGATGCGCCACAACGTCGGGTGCGCCTTGCATATGCGTGATGTGCTGCACCATCGGCGCAGGGCCATCAACGTTCATATTGCATTGATGTCCAGCGATGGCGAGCTGAGCGTTCAACAGCGTCCAACAAGCCACTAATACAATCGCCCACACGTTTTTCACGCGTAGATTATGCATTTGTTGCTGAAGCTTGCTGCTCATAAACATAGAAATTGACAGTCACCCTAATGAAACGGCTTTCAGTGTAGCGTTTAGCATTGCGTGCTAACAAGGAATGATGGGTAAAGAACTGTCAGGAGGAGATATTTCGGATAATCAGGGAGTTGATTTAACTTTTTGGTTACTGGGGGGATTCAATTTTGTATCAATTATATTTAAGTCCTGTCGAGTTTAGTGTTCCGTTTGGCTTGAGCCTATGGAAAAAAGGGAGCCCTGCGGCCTTTGTCCTACTTTCTTTCTCGATCATGGATGAGTACTAACGTGTGCCGGTAATTTTTCCATTGGCGCTGTCGACTGGGAGGTTGATACCGTGGCTCATACCGATAACTTCAATACTGCCTTCACGAACTTCGACGTCAACTGATATCTTTGATGTCAGCGCCGCCATCATCTTAAGCCATAAGTACGGATGATTGGCGTATCATTCGCCCCTGATTTTTCTAATTGACTTCATTGCAACCCAATAGATTACTGTGGTTATCGAGAACACCGTTAGGACGTCGAGATAGAAATAAGTGTCATAAATGGTTTCGGCGTTAACGTCGCCGTAGAAGAAATTGCATGCCTGTGATGCGAAGTCTTGGTTAATGTAGACTTCAGGATTATTCAGCGTACGGCATATTACCAGGGAGATAGCGATATAGACTGCTACCTTCCCGACCCTACGGGCAAGTGTTGGTATAGCCACCGTCTACCACCTCAACCCATCCACGGGCCATAAGGGAACGCATACAGGGAACCTGCATAGGGGGAGTATTCAGAAGGGCATTGCGGATAATAGCGAAATCAGAGTTATGGACAATGGTGATACAGCCTTCAGACAAAGTACCGGGATGCAGCCGGAACAGGCCACGGTAAACGTCACCAATCCACGTATTGTCATCAATGCTCCAGTCATCCTTGTACAGTGCAAACCATTCATCACGTCCGAACGCGGCACCGTGCCGGTATTTGTTCCAGGTGTCCTGTATCTCAGCCTTACGCTTTGAGAAGAAGCCACCGCCTCCACGCTCAACAATCCAGTATTTACCCGGCGGTAATGGACCATCCCCTTTAACAGTCCGGCAAGCCGCTTTATTGCGATAAATGCCATTTCCAGAGAACGCCATGAACACGCCGACGCTGAACAGATTGAATGGCGCGTAATAGGCACCGTTTAAAACCAACTTCCCTTGTAACGCCATAAACCACCAATATCCATGTTATTTGTATTGGTAATACTACGAGCAAACACAGGGATTAAAATCGTTTTTTTGTTACATAAAAATACCAGGAATCAATATATTGAAAGGACAAATAGCTCAGTGGTATTCATTATGAAAATCCGCATTGCGCGCTATTTTTAGAAGTTTAAAGTTCGATAGTACGAACACATGAATCGGCACCGATAATCTAGACATTTCTGAGTCGTTGATAATCTTGATTTTCATAATCCGTCGGTGGCATTTGCTCACTCGAACCATGCTGACGCTTAATGTTATAAAACATTTTGATGTAATCAAAAATATCACTGCGGGTTTCTTCCCGCGTTCCGTAGATCTTTTCTGTATCCGTTCACGATTCAGTAACTGGAAAAAACTTTCTGTAACAGCGTTATCGTGACAGTTATCACGACGCCTAATACTGTCCTCCCCTTTACGCGCTCGTGGACTTAGGTACCCGCCCTGAATTTTTATTCCGGCACGCTTCATCAACTGCCAGACTTGGTCAATCCCGCACTGTTGCTCGCTATTTCTCAGTTCGATATGGATCTTGCGATAGCCATAAACGCAACCGGACTCCAGCCAGAACTGTTTGATTTGTCCTGTTAGCCCCAGATCTGCCTGGTGCCGTCTTGAATGTGGTTGTTGAAGCCAGATGAAAATCCACTAGGATGAACATCTAGCACCCGACAAAGCAGATGAATAGGCCAGCAAAAGGTGCTGTCACAAATAAAGGCGTACCTCATCGGACGCCTTCAATAATGTACTAATTTAGCTCGATACAGATAGGCGGATGAAACCTTACACCAAGCCCCCACAAACGGATACGTCTGAACCCTTATGGGTTATCCCCTAAAAAATCAGCTTAAACACGCCCGTAATCGTCAACAGCCCCACAATAAAGATAATCGCAATAACCCATAAGAGAATTTTCATTTGCTGCTCCTTATCTATTTTTAGTCGCTGAAAAAAACGCCCTAAGTGGGCGTTAGTCATATTGAGTATAGATCAAGAAAAGCAAATGCTTAGGATATTGCGATCTACCACCCTTGTACGGCACCGCCGTTGAATATCTTCTGAGCTGCGGCGGCAACTTCTGGTGATTCATAAGATTTCACGAAGTCTCGGACATTCTCGGCGTCTTTATTATCTTCGCGGGTGACGATGATATTGACGTAAGGCGACTCTTTATCTTCAATAAATACGCTGTCTTTGACCGGCGATAGCCCGGTTTGCTGTAGATAGGTAGTGCTGATAATCGCCACGGTGACTTTCGGATCTTTTAACACGTGCGGAAGCTGCGCGCCTTCAAGCTCCATAATATTTAAATCGAGCGGGTTGGAGGTAATATCAATCGAGGTTGGCAACAGGCCTTTATCCTGTTTTACCGTAATCAGCTTCTCTTTTTGCAGCAGCAATAATGCGCGACCCAAGTTGGTGGGATCGTTTGGAATTGCGATGGTGTCTCCCTTTTTCAGCTCAGAGACAGCTTTGATTTTGTCTGAATAGCCTGCCATCGGAAAAACAAAGGTGTTGCCGACGGCGACTAATTTATAGCCGTGCGCCTGATTTTGTTCGGCTAAGTAAGGGCGATGCTGGAAAACGTTAGCATCGAGTTCGCCTTTATCGGTGGCATCGTTAGGCAGCAGCGAACCACTAAATCCAACCAGCTCCACGTCGAGGCCATATTTTTCTTTTGCTACTTTTTGAGCCACCTCAGCCACATCCTGTTCAGCCCCGTTAATCACGCCCACTTTTATATGATGGGACTGATCGCTTTTTTGATCACAACCAGAGAGCAATGCAGCAGTGCTAAATAGCGCAACGAATAGCGTTGCGTTAAACGCAGATTTCATGAGTACCGTCCTTATGTTTTTCAATGGGGTGAGAAAGGTGCAACGCCAATATTAATTGCTTTTCTCAACCTTCCGCTTAATGGCTTTTGCCGACGTTAGCGCTTCTGTCGAAAGGTTATTTTGACGTCATATTCAGCATCGCTTTTTCACCTGCGTTTGTATGCTGATTATTTTTCATCATGCAGCCTGTTCTGCCCACTTAGCAAAGTAAATACCTGTTTTATAAGTCACCTCAATCATTACTCTCTGGCTAACGATTACGTGAATTGGTTAATTGATAGACGACTTTAGGAATTTTATGCTGGCCTCACTGCAAAAATTCTTACTCGCATGATGCGCTAATGAATTAAACCGGGGAGGTTTAGGTATGTCGCTTCATCAAACACCCACTCGCGTCTGGGATACCCGCCGTCAGGAAAAAAGACGTCGCGTTGAAAGCGTGCAGGGGCTCATCAACGGAAAAGTGATTCCAACCGATGATTTAACCGCAATTCTCGAAAAACTGATTGTCTCTGGCGACCGCGTTGTTATGGAAGGTAACAACCAAAAGCAGGCTGATTTCTTATCGCGCAGCTTGGCTGAGGTTGATCCGGCTAAAGTCCACGATTTGCATATGATCATGCCAAGCGTGGGTCGTGCAGAACATCTGGATATCTTTGAAAAAGGGATTGCTCGCAAGCTGGACTTTGCCTTCTCCGGCACCCAGAGCCTGCGCATCTCACAGCTGCTTGAAGATGGGCAGTTAGAAATTGGTGCCATCCATACCTACATCGAACTGTATTCACGCCTTTATGTGGATCTGGTGCCAAACGTGGCGCTGGTCGCCGGTTTCAAAGCAGACCGCCACGGCAATCTTTATACCGGACCCAGCACCGAAGATACGCCCGCGTTGGTTGAAGCTGCGGCGTTCAAAAATGGCTTAGTCATTGCACAGGTTAATGAGCTGGTCGATGACGAAACCGACCTGCCACGTGTTGATATTCCGGGTTCTTGGATTGACTTCGTTGTAGTTGCCGACAAGCCATTCTTTATCGAACCTCTGTTTACCCGCGATCCTCGTTTGATTAAACCCGTGCACGTCTTAATGGGCATGATGGCCATTAAAGGTATTTATGCCAAGCATCAGGTGCAGTCCCTCAACCACGGGATTGGGTTTAATACCGCCGCCATTGAATTGCTGCTGCCAACCTACGGTGAGCAACTGGGGCTGAAGGGCAAAATTTGTAAACACTGGACACTGAATCCGCATCCAACGCTGATCCCTGCTATCGAAAGCGGCTGGGTTGAAACCGTTCACTGCTTCGGCGGCGAACTGGGGATGGAAGATTACATCGCGGCACGTCCGGATATTTTCTTCACCGGTAATGACGGCTCTATGCGTTCAAACCGTGCTTTCTGCCAGATGGCAGGGCAGTACGCGGTGGATATGTTTATCGGCTCCACGCTGCAAATTGACGGCATGGCGCACTCTTCAACGGTTACCCGTGGTCGCCTGTCTGGTTTCGGCGGTGCGCCAAATATGGGACACGATCCGCACGGTCGCCGTCACGCGACACCAGCTTGGCTCGATATGATCGAAGAGCCGGATATGTTAGCACGCGGCCGCAAGCTGGTGGTTCAGATGGTTGAAACCTTCCAAGCCGGTGCGAAACCGACCTTCGTTGAAAAACTGGATGCGATTGACGTGGCCAAAGAATCGGGCATGCCGCTGGCTCCGGTCATGATTTACGGCGATGACGTAACTCACGTACTAACCGAAGAGGGGATTGCCTATCTCTACCGTGCCCGCTCGTTAGAAGAGCGTCGTGCGATGGTGGCGGCAGTGGCGGGGATCACCGATATCGGTTTGGGCGTTGATGCTAAGCGCGTTGCCGACCTGCGTCGTGAAGGCAAAGTCGCCTTCCCTGAAGATATGGGGATCCGCCGTACCGACGCAACGCGCTCGTTGCTGGCTGCGGGTAGCGTATCCGATCTGGTTGAGTGGTCTGACGGTTTATACAACCCACCCGCTAAATTCCGGAGCTGGTAATGAAAATCCAACCCTATTCACGCCATTCCGACGCCGATGACGCGGCCAGTTTACTCGCTAAACAGGCAACGCAAGCGCTGCTGGACGAGGCTCGTCTGTCTCCAAAACCTGGCTTGGTTGATAGCCGCGGTTCTGGCGCACATCAGGATTTAACGCTGGATCTGATGGAGCGCTCGGCACACAGCTTAACGCCCGCGTTTCAGCAGCTCGCTATCGCAAGCTGGCAGCGTCCGGTAGACAGCGCGCTGCGTCAGGAGATTGGAAGAATAGGGCGGGACGGTGAGCGCAGCATGATGCTGGCGACGCAGGGCGTTAATACCCACCGTGGTGCTATTTGGGCGCTGGGATTATTGGTGAGCGCCGTCGCCATGCAGGCAGCGAAGGGGGACGTGTACTCAACGCTCAGTCTGGCCGCGCAGGTTGCACGTTTGCCCGACCATGCAAGCCCAAAAGTATTCAGTAAGGGGCTTCGAGCGACTCAACGTTACCAGGTTCCCGGTGCACGTGAAGAGGCACAGCAAGGCTTTCCACATGTGATAACGCTGGCTTTACCTCAGCTGTGGCGCAGCCGTCAGCAAGGGGCAACGGAACAAGAAGCTCAGATTGATGCGCTGATGGCCATTATGACCTCGCTTAGCGATACCTGTGTGCTTTCTCGTGGTGGTTTATCTGCCCTGAAAGCGATGCAACAGGGGGCCGCCGAAGTACTTGCCAACGGCGGATATCAAACGCCAGCGGGTCGTGTAGCGTTAGCGCATTTGGAAGCCCGTATGCTGGCTGACCACGTTTCTCCCGGTGGAGCCGCAGATTTACTGGCCGCCGCGCTGTTTTTAGACAGAACCTGCCGCCAATAGGTGGGGCGTCAAGATGCGCGTCGGCGGTTAGACAACGAATAAAGAGGACGTTATGGAACGTATTGAACTGAGTTATCCGGCAAGCGAAACGCTGCCGAACAAAGCATTAAGCGGCGTCGTCGGTTCCGGCGATATGGAAGTGCTGTTTGCGCCTGAACAGAGCGCAGGCACGCTGTCCGTGGTGATTAAAACATCGGTAGACGGCAGCGGTCTGCGTTGGCAACACCTGTTTGAGCGCTTAGCTAGCCTGCGTACTTTGCCCGCAGGGCGGTTAGAGATTAATGATTTCGGTGCAACGCCGGGTGTGGCTCGCCTACGTATCGAACAAGTCTTTGAGGAGGCAACTCATGCGTAACGATCTCAGTTTTATCGAACTCAGTGCTCGCGAACGTGCGCGTCGTTTACTGGATGCCGGTACTTTCCGTGAATTATTAGGCCCCTTCGAGCACATCACATCGCCGTGGTTAGAACCTCAGGGTATTGTGACGCAGGCCGACGACGGCATGGTAGTAGCTAAAGGCACCATCGAAGGGAAACCCGCGGTCGTGGTTGCGGTTGAAGGCGCTTTCCAAGGCGGCAGCATGGGCGAAGTGTCCGGCGCCAAAATGGCCTCAGCGTTAGAGCTGGCCGCAGAGGATAACCGCAACGGTATTCCAACGCAGGCTGTTTTGCTGTTAGAGACCGGCGGCGTGCGTTTGCAAGAGGCTAATCTCGGTTTGGCAGCCATTGCGGATATTCATGCGGCGATTGTCGATCTGCGTCGTTATACGCCGGTAGTGGGTATTGTTGCCGGTACCGTTGGCTGCTTCGGCGGTATGTCGATTGCGGCCGCGCTGTGCAGCTATTTGATCGTAACCCGTGAAGCGCGCTTAGGCCTTAACGGCCCGCAGGTGATTGAGCAAGAAGCGGGGATTGAAGAGTATGACTCGCGCGACCGTCCATTCATCTGGAGCATGACCGGTGGTGACGTTCGTTATCGCAATGGTTTTGTTGATGTCGAAGTCCCTGATGGTTTAAACGCGGTAAAACAGGCGATGAATCAGTGCATTGCCCGTGGCGTTCCGGAACAACATCGTTCAGATAAATTCGCCCAGTATCTGACCGCGCTGCAAGGGTTCGATACTCGCCAGCAGGCAACGGCTGAACTGGCCGCCGAACTTTTCTCTCAGAATCATCTCTCTGCTAAAGACCGTTCACAGGAGGATCGCGCATGAGCACCTCAACAGCACACACCGCCAGCCGTGGCCGCTACTGGTTTTCCTTACTGACTCAGGGCGCCACTCAGCGTCAGGGGCAATGCGAATCGGTGAAAGCCGCCGATGGTGAAATTGATGGCCAGGCCGCACGTTTTATCGCGGTGGTTCCAGACGCAAACAATCATTACCCGCGTGCGGTTAACGGCGAAGTCGGTCTGCTCGAAGGCTGGACGTTGGCACAGTTGGTGAGTGAAGTCGTTGAAGCTGACCAAGACAAGCCGCAGAAGCGCGCCGTCGTGGCCGTGATTGATGTGCCAAGTCAGGCCTATGGCCGCCGCGAAGAGGCGTTTGGTATTCATCAGGCCTTAGCCGGTGCCGCAGGCGCTTACGCTAAAGCGCGTTTGGCGGGTCATCCGGTGATTGGCTTAATCGTCGGTAAAGCGATGTCCGGCGCTTTCTTAGCGCACGGCTATCAGGCTAACCGTCTGATTGCGTTCAATGACGCGGGCGTAATGATTCATGCGATGGGGAAAGAGTCTGCGGCGCGCATCACGCTGCGTTCCGTGGAATCGCTGGAGAAATTAGCCGCGACTATTCCGCCGATGGCCTATGACATTAAAAACTACAGCACGCTGGGCCTATTAGACCAGCTGCTGGACATCAACGATCCGCTTAATGCCAGCGCAGACGATCTGGCTCGCGTGAACAGCGTACTGAGTGAGGCCATTGCCGATGCTCGCCAACAGGGCGTTGATCTCAGCAACCGTTTAGGCGCCCACAATCGCCAAAGCTCTTCTCTGGTTCGCAGCCGTATGCGCGCCGAGTGGTAACGCGTTAAACACTCTAAGACCGACCGTTAGTTTTAATTATAACGCTGGGAACGATGCAAATGTATCGCACCCAGCGAGTCTTCACCTGCCCGCTAACGACTGTTTTATAAAAAGAAAATAACGTTTTAACTGAATTTTTCTGTAACGCTTTTTGTTTTTATACAAGGTGATTTATGACATACGTAATTATTCACGCCCTCGCTCCCATCTTCGTCATCATGCTGCTCGGCTTTTATGCCGGTAAAGCAAAGATGGTCGATAACAAAAATGTTTCTTTACTCAATATCTTCGTGATGGACTTTGCTTTGCCTGCGGCGCTGTTTAGCGCCACGGTGCAAACGCCGTGGAGCGGCATTGTTCAGCAGTCTCCGCTGATTGTCGTTCTGGTATTAGGCATGTGGATTACCTATGCCGCCATTTATTTTATCTGCACCAAAGTCTTTAAGAAAACCCCACAGGACGCAGCGGTTCTGACGCTAACCGTAGCGTTACCTAACTACGCCGCACTGGGCTTACCAATTTTAGGCAGCGTGCTGGGCGAAAGTTCTGCTACGTCGCTGTCGGTTGCGGTGGCTATCGCCTGTGGTTCCGTGCTGATGACGCCGTTCTGTCTGCTGATCCTCGAACGTGAAAAAGCGCGTGAGTCGGGTGCGATTCAGGGTTCAACTCTGACCATGCTGCCGGTTCTGATGTGGCGTTCGGTGAAAAAACCTATCGTGTGGGGGCCGTTGCTGGGGGTTGTGCTGTCAGCCATCGGTATTCATATGCCTGAAATGGTGCTGGCTTCAATTAAACCGTTGGGCCTGTCTGCCACGGCTTCGGCGCTGTTCCTGACCGGTGTGATCCTGTCTGCGCGTAAACTGCAAATCAACACCTGCGTGGTGCTGTCTAGCGTCACCAAGCTGCTGATTCAGCCCTTCATTGCGTGGGGAATCGTGTTGGCGATGGGCTTGCATGGCGATGTTGCCGTCACGGCCATTCTGATGATCGCGCTTTCTGCGGGCTTCTTCGGTATCGTATTCGGCAACCGTTTCGGTGTGCAGTCTCCTGATGCCGAAGCCACGCTGTTGATAAGCTCCGTGCTGTGTATCATCACACTGCCGCTGTTTATTACGCTCACCGCAGGAATTTAAATAAGGAATCCGTATGTTACGCCCGCATGACTTGATCTGGATTAACAACGCACAGTCACTGACCACGCAAGACACCATGCCGGAGTGGGTGACGCAGCAGTGGCGCACATCATTGCCATTGGTAGTGCGACGCGATGTTCAAGATGGCGGGCGTATTCCAGTCGGGATCCGTGGTATGAAGCGCAGCCAGCGTGCGGCGGGTTGGGTCGATGAGCAAAGCGTGGTGCGATGCGTCACGCCGGAGTCGTTAATCGCCGATCCTATCGCGTTACTGCAATCTTCTTTTGTATCCCTGCCTCCGGTTCAGGTGCTGATTATGTTGATGCAGACGCCGTGGCCGTGGGTATGGGGCGTGACAGGAAGCTGCGGTTACGCCTTAGCGACGGATATTCCGGTGATGCATACCGATAGCGATCTCGATTTAGTGTTGCGCTGTCCGCAAAAAACTACCGCGGAAGAGTTGGCGCACTTTGCCGAGCGCATTGCTCAGGTTCAGCTCCCGTGCCGAACCGACGTTCAAGTTGAAACCCCACTCGGGGCTTTTGCTCTGACAGAATGGCTACGCGATAAGCGCGTCATGCTGAAAACGTCAACCGGACCGGTGTTAACCCGCGATCCGTGGTTGCCGTCAGAGGAGGCATAATGAAGGTCTTATTTACTTTTCCCGGTCAAGGGCAGCAGCGCCCTGCGATGCTGCATGACTTACCTGATAATGCTCTTTCACGCTCGCTCATTGAACAGGCTAATACCGCGTTAAACGAAGACGTGTTGGCGCTAGACAGCGCCTCTGCGCTGCAAAGAACGCGCGCAGTTCAGCTATGTTTACTGATCGCGGGCGTTGCCTATGCCAGAGAGCTTCAGACGGCAGGCGTTCAAGCTGATTTCGTTAGCGGCCTGTCTATTGGTGCTTTTCCCGCGGCGGTGATTGCGGGGGCGTTGGACTTTTCGGACGCCGTGCGTTTAGTCGCCCTACGCGGTGAGCTGATGGAGAATGCCTATCCTACTGGTTTTGGCCTTTCTGCCATTGTTGGTCTGAATTTGAATCAGCTAGAACCGCTGATTGCTGAAGTGAACTCGGCGGATTTGCCGGTTTATTTAGCCAACATCAACGCGGAAGAACAGTTTGTGATTGCCGGTAGCGAAGCCGCTATGCAGCAGGTGATGGGGCTGGCGCAGGCTAAAGGCGCGCATAAAACGCAGCGTCTGGCGGTAAGCGTTCCTTCGCACTGCGCGCTGTTGCTGGAGCCCGCACACCAGCTGGCGCAGGCGATGCAAAACGTGGTACTGCAACGACCGAACATAGCCTATCTCAGCGGCAGCACGGGGCGTGTGTTATGGCAACCCGAACGCATTGCCGACGATTTAGCATTCAATATGTCGCGCACCGTGCGTTGGCATGAAGCTATGGTTGCGGCCTATGAACGAGAAGTGCGTTTGGCGATTGAAATGCCGCCGGGAGCGGTACTCACAGGACTAACCCGAAAAGTGATGGAGCAGGGGGAAGCGCTTTCGCGCTGCCAGCTTGGTTTGAAATCGGTCACTGATATTGTGGCTCGCTATCAGAAACTAGCTTAATTGAGTGAAGGATGGGCGCGTGCGTACATGCGTCCTTCTGCGGTGAGTGCGAGTAGGTTAGGATCTTGTTCTCGGCTACGAGAAAATACCAACGCAATGGTCTGGCGCATTTGATATTCACTGCACAGCGGCAGCAGCTTCACGCTGCTTTCATACACGTTTTTCATTCGACCTGGGATTAGCGTATAGCCCACGCCAGCCTGAACCAGACTGAGCATCGAGAAAATATCGTTGACTCGGGTCACGATGTCCGGCTCGAAACCGGCTATTTGAAATGCCTCGCTAAAACCGTGATAGGTGGCAAATCCTTCCGCTAAGGCAACGAACTTCTCGCCTCGATAATCACGCAGATCCGCCAAACCGGGTTTCACTAGCGCTGATGAAGCCGGTGCCGCAAGAAAAATATCGTCTTGAAACAGCGGTACGGTTTCGAATAATTGTTCGTTCACTTGGCTGTCGGAAATAGAAATCAGAATGGCGTCGAGCTGCTGGTTTTCTAGCTGCTGTAATAAATCCTGATTCGAGCCCATGGTAAGGCTGATTTCCACTTCAGGGCGGCGCAGCTTAACGCCCATGATGAGCTTAGGTATGGTTTCCAGCGTTAGCGAATACATGGTGCCAATTTTCATCCGCTGCTGACCAAACCCAGCGGCAATCCGCGTTTCTTCAATGCCTTTCTGAGCAAGCTCCACCAGATCGCGAGCATATTCCGCCAGCGTATGTGCGGCTGGAAGCGGTAATAAATTCCGCCCTTTATGCACAAATAGCGGGCAGCGAAAACCTTCTTCTAGCGTGTGCAATGCTCTATGCACGCTCACACTGCTTAACCTCAGAGATTCTGCCGCGCGGGTAATATTTTCTTTTTCCATGAAGGCTAAAAAGATTTCTAATTTTCGCAGAGTTATTTCGCTGTCGATCATGATGCCGCCGCATAAAATCATACCAATATTAGGGAATACTTTAGCAAAATAAGGAATTTATGTTTGGCAAAAAGACAGCTTCGAAAAATTAAAACAAATTCAGTCCAAACCCAATGAGGGCGCGGCTTATAGAGATAAAAAAAATCCTATTTTTTTCTGTACTTTTGTGGGGGCGTTCTATACTGAAAGTGAGGGGAAAATGTGAGTGAACGTGATTCCCTCGATAGACGTCAGGGGGTGTGTCATGAGTAACCATGTTTGGGGACTGTTATCGCATCCGGCACAGGAGTTCCGGCAAATACGGCAGGAAAATGAGTCGGTATCGCATATCTATACTCACCATGTGCTGCTGATGGCTGCTATTCCTGTCATCTGCTCTTTTATCGGTACCACCCAGTTT
This sequence comes from Hafnia alvei, assembly GCF_034424155.1. NCBI lineage: Bacteria > Pseudomonadati > Pseudomonadota > Gammaproteobacteria > Enterobacterales > Hafniaceae > Hafnia > Hafnia alvei. The sequence continues at coordinate 1,402,217 of NZ_CP139992.1, forward strand.
GGCTGGGATTTCGGCGGAGACCGCGTTTTTAAAGTTATGCCGATGACGGCGTTAGCTATTGCAGTTGTGTTTTACGGCTTAATGCTCGCCGCGGTAGGTTTTGTTGGTATGGTCATTCGCTGGATGGCTCGGGAATATGAAAACTGCCCGAGTTTAAATCAATGTATTGTGTTTGCGGGCTACGTCGGTACGCCCATGTTTATTAGCAGTATCGTATCAATATATCCGATGGTATGGTTGTGCATGCTCGCTGTTATTGTTGGTGTATGTTATAGCGGGTATTTGTTGTATCGCGGTATTCCGAATTTCCTCGGTATCACTGAAGGTCAGGGGTTTATATTTTCTGGCTCCACCTTTGCAATAGGCGTTTTGGTACTCGAGCTGTTATTAGGGATCACCGTTATCATGTGGGGCTATGGTTCACATATTTTCTAGCCCTGCGGTGTTCAACGCGGTAGAAGTGAAAATCGTTTTGTTAATGTCCACCTAGCAGGCGCTGAAGTTTATCTTCAGCGCCTTTTCTTTTTCCTTTTCATATTTCAAGCCACAGAACGGCAATTTGAATTATTAAGGAAAATAGAGAGCGGTCGCTTATTTCTTATTCAGCATCGCTTTAAGATCGGCAAACGGATTATAGGTGGCTTCACCTACGTCTTTTTGCGCATCTTCACCCGCAATTACGGTTGAACCGTATTGGTCGGCTTCGGTGTATTTTGAGTGTTCATGATCGTGACAATATAAACACAGAAGCTCCCAGTTGCTGCCGTCTTCTGGGTTATTGGTGTGATCGTGATCGATATGATGCACGGTTAATTCACGCAGATTGGAGTACACAAATTCGCGCGAACAGCGACCGCACACCCAAGGATAGATTTTAAGCGCTTTTTCACGGTAGCCAGTTTCTAAACGGGCATAGTTTTTAGGGATAACTGCCATCAGGGACAAACCTTAACAAGACTGAGGGATATTTCCCTATAGTAGGCGAAGTCGCGGCTCAGGCCAATATTTAGCAGGAATTATGAGCGAACGTAGATAATAATTCCGGCCAGAATCACTCCGCCAACGCCGCCCAGTGTTAACAGTGCCATTCCGGCGATGATTGCTTTTTTCAGCATGATTATTCTCCTAAATACAATTGCGCTGATTATACCCCGCAGTAGGCTTTGCCTCTAACCATTTTGTAACATTCAAGTCACTTTTCTCATGAAACACATATTCATTATCGTAATAAAAACAAATTTTTTAGTATTTAGTGGAATTTAAGCTTTCAGGAATACTGAGCCACATCGGATTGAGGGAGTGGCTTATTGATGACATCAGCAACCAGCAAAACGCGAACTTCGCACTATCTGCATGCCGAGCAGAAAAGCCGTATTCGTTTATGGCAACGTCAATGGCTGTGGCGCAGCGAGCTTCCAACGTGGTGTGTGCTGCTCGCCGTGTATGGCGGATGGGCGCTGGTGGTTTACCACTGGCAGACGCTTGGCAAAGCCGTTGGAACACCGTTGCTGATATTCATCGCTTGCTGGTATATGTCATTACAGCATGAGCTTATCCACGGGCATCCAACACGTTGGCCGCACGTGAACCAATTACTTGGCCTGCTGCCGCTGGCGGTTTGGTATCCCTATGGAATTTACCGAGACGCCCATTTAGCCCATCACAACGATGACTCTTTAACTCATCCGCTGGACGATCCTGAGTCCTACTATTTTTCCGAGTCACGCTGGCAGCATTCATCGGCGCTATGGCGCGGCGTCATTGCGTTTCGAAATACCTTTTTTGGTCGGATTTTGTTGGGTCCTGCGCTGGGCATTGGCGCACTGCTCAAAGATGAGCTACGAGAAATAATTCGCGGTAATGGCAAAAAAATTACCATGTGGTTGATTCATCTTTCATTGCTGGCGTTAGTGCTCTGGATCGCCCAACTCGCGGGGATGTCAGCGTGGTGGTACCTGCTGGCGGTGAGCTATCCGGCCTTAGGACTTGCCATGGTTCGCTCGTTTTACGAGCACCGCGCAGTGGACGAACCCTCAGCTCGTTCTATTATTAATGAAGCAGCATGGCCTTGGCGGCTGCTTTTTCTCAATTTGAACTATCACATTGTTCATCATGATTTGCCGGGATTGCCTTGGTATGGGTTACGTAAAGCCTATCTGGCAGACCGCATCGAGTATCAGCAGCGTAATCACGGGTTTGTGGTGCAGGGCTATTCGCAGTGGTGGCGAAATTATGCGTGGCGCGCTATTGAGGTGACTCAACATCCCTTAATGGGGCGAGAAGAAAAGGGCTTAATCGAGCTTTCTGATGCAAACAAACACAATAACAATGATGAGGAACCGTTATGGCAGGAAATATATTTATGGGACGTAAGATTCTGGCATCTTTGGCGTTAATGGGCGCGACGATGTGCACCGCACAGGCGGCCGATGCAGTAACGGTGGGCTCTAAAATTGATACCGAAGGTTCACTGTTGGGCAATCTCATTGTGCAAACCTTGGACGCAAACGGCATCAAAACGGTAAACAAAACCCAGCTTGGCACCACCAAAGTTTTACGGGGTGCGATCGCCGCGGGCGAAATTGATATTTACCCAGAATATACCGGCAATGGGGCTTTCTTCTTTGCCGACGAAAAAGATCCAGCATGGAAAAATGCTCAGCAAGGCTATGAAAAAGTGAAGCAGCTCGATTTGGCGAAGAACCAAATTGTCTGGTTGACGCCAGCACCGGCTAACAATACGTGGAGTATCGCGGTGCGCAACGACGTGGCGCAGCAAAACCATCTGGAATCGTTAGACGATTTAGGTAGGTGGCTGAAGCAGGGCGGTAAATTTAAGCTGGCCGCGTCGGCTGAGTTTATCGAACGCCCTGATGCATTACCGGCGTTTGAAACGGCCTATGGTTTCAAACTGGATCAAGATCAGCTGTTGTCTCTGGCCGGTGGCGATACCGCAGTGACGATTAAAGCGGCCGCGGAGCAAACTTCAGGCGTTAACGGCGCGATGGCGTACGGCACCGATGGCCCCGTTGCCGCATTAGGTTTGAAAACGCTTAGCGATCCTAAAGGCGTGCAGCCAATCTACGCGCCAACGCCAATCGTGCGCGAGGCTACGCTGAAAGCACATCCCGAAATCGCGGCCGTGCTGAAACCGGTATTTGAATCTCTTGATGGCCCAACGCTGCAAAAACTGAACGCTAAAATTGCCGTTGATGGGCAAGATGCGAAGAAAGTCGCAGCAAAATACCTGAAAGATAAGGGATTTGTTAAGTCTTAAGTTAATACCCCCTCCCAACCTCCCCCTTGACAGGGGGAGGAGCAGATCGTGTATCGCGCTGTTGCGGCCTCCGTTGATAAGAGGAGGATTTGGGTGGGGAAAACTATAGGGAATTCCGTTTTGGTAAAAAACAGAGTCGTTCTCACACTCTGGCTGCTGATGATGTTGGCGCTCTGGCAAATGCCGCTGCTGACTCAGGCGGCAAACCGCTTGGTGTCTGGTACTGGTATGCCGCTAAGAGACATTATTCATGGCTTTGCATGGATTCTTATCCTACCGTTTCCTGTCTTGCTCATCCTTTGCTTCTGCCCACAAAACCGCCTTGCGCTATGGCTGATTTATCTCGTCAGCGGCGCATTGTTTGCAGGTTTGCTGCTCTTGATTGCATGGCAAGCACACCTGTTAGCCGGTGATGAAGATAGCTTGGTGCGCGTTTCTTTAGGCGGCGGATTTTGGTTTATCGGTGCGTTAAGTTTGCTGAGCGGTGCCGACGCCGTTAGCCGTTTAACTCAAAGCAGCGGGATACGTATTTTGGCAGCGCTGCTGATTTTGGCTCCGATACCGATCTTATTACTCAGCGGTGCGCTGGATACGCTTTCGCTGATGAAAGAATACGCCAACCGTGACGATGTGTTTAATCAGGCGCTTGGGCAACATCTCACGTTGCTGTTTAGTACGCTCGCGGCGGCAGTGCTCATCGGTGTGCCGCTTGGCATTGTTGCTGCGCGCTGTGAAAAACTGCGTAAGCCGATGTTTTCGGTGCTCAATATTATTCAGACCATCCCCTCAATTGCGCTATTTGGCTTGTTGATTGCGCCGCTTGCGGGATTAGCTCAGGCATGGCCATGGTTGGGAACGCTGGGTATTAGCGGAATTGGCGTTGCACCGGCGCTGATCGCCTTGGTGCTGTATGCGCTGTTGCCGCTGGTACGTAGCGTGGTTGCGGGAATTGAACAGGTTCCGCAGCCGGTGATTGAAGCGGCGCGCGGCGTGGGTATGACGCAAAGCCAAATCCTACGTAAGGTTGAATTACCTTTGGCCCTGCCCGTTGTGCTCAGCGGTGTGCGAATTGTGGCGGTTCAAACCGTGGGGATGGCGGTTATCGCCGCGCTGATCGGCGCGGGAGGATTTGGTGCCATCGTCTTCCAAGGCTTACTCAGCAGCGCGTTGGACCTGGTGTTGCTGGGGGTTATTCCGGTGGTTGTGATGGCGGTGACCGTAGATACCTTATTTAAATTTTTAGTTTCTCGAATTGAAGCGACGCGACAATGATTCATTTCAAGCATGTTAATAAATACTTTGCCGGACGTCCGGCGGTAGAAGACCTCTCTTTGCATATTGCCGAGGGTGAATTTACCGTGCTGATCGGCACCTCTGGCTCGGGGAAATCGACCACGCTGAAAATGATCAATCGCTTAATCGATCATGACAGCGGTGAGCTAACCTTCGCCGGACAGGATATCAGTCATTTTAAGCCTGAGGCTTTGCGGCGGCGTATGGGATATGCCATTCAATCTATTGGATTATTTCCACATTGGACGGTTGAGCAAAATATTGCCACCGTGCCACAGCTGTTGAAGTGGCCCGCAGCCCGTATTCGCCAGCGCGTGACGGAGCTGATGAAAATGCTCAGTTTGGATGTGGCCGAGTTTCGCCATCGTTATCCGCATCAGCTTTCAGGGGGGCAGCAGCAGCGCGTGGGGGTGGCGAGAGCTTTGGCTGCCGATCCTGAAGTTTTACTGATGGATGAGCCTTTTGGCGCGCTCGATCCCGTTACTCGCACCACCTTGCAGCAGGAAATCGCCCGCATTCATACCTTGCTCGGCCGCACCATTGTTTTGGTGACTCACGATATTGATGAAGCGCTGAGTCTTGCCGACCGTATCGTGCTGATGGATGCCGGAAAAGTGGTTCAGCAGGGAACGCCGCAGGCGTTGCTGAATCAACCGATAAATGATTTTGTGCGCCAATTCTTTGGGCACAGCGACGTTGGGATCAAGCTGTTGGGATTAGACGTGGTGGCTTCCCGCGTGCGTCGCGGCGAACTTCTTCACGGTGAACCGATTCGCTGCGATCTTAATTTACGTGATGCGATGTCGGTCTTTATTTACCGTCAGGTTGACCGTTTACCCGTCATCGATGAAGCAGGGCAGCCGGTTGGCGTGCTCTATTTCGCCGACTTGGTGAAGAAAGCGGAGGCATGATGCAGGGGAAATATCATGCGATAACTCGACGCTGGTACTTCGATCCATTGCTGTGGGGGATCGTGCTGCTTATTGGGCTGAATAGCGGAATGGCGCACATGGGGCGTTTATTTAGCGCTTTATTTCCTGAGCTTTCACGGCCGGTGTATCAGCAAGACAGTTTTTGGTCGCTCACGCTGGCGCATGTTTCGCTAGTGGCGATTTCCAGTCTGATTGCCGTGGTGATTGGCGTGAGTGCAGGGCTATTGGTCACCCATCGCGGCGGACGCGAGTTTCGCTCAATGGTGGAAACTATCACGGCGGTGGGGCAAACATTTCCACCTGTGGCGGTGCTAGCGGTGGCGGTACCGCTGATGGGCTTCAGCCCTGAGCCCGCGGTGATTGCCTTGGTGCTGTATGGTTTGTTGCCGATTTTGCAGGGAACCATTAGCGGGATTGAATCGGTGCCTGCCGCGGTGCGAGAGACTGCCCGAGGGGCCGGAATGAATCCTTGGCAGATCCTGTGGCGAGCGGAAATTCCGTTAGCCGCGCCGGTGATTTTGGCCGGAGTGCGCACCTCCGTCATTATCAATATCGGCACCGCAGCTATTGCCTCAACGGTTGGGGTAAAAACGCTAGGTTCGCCTATTATTATTGGGCTAAGTGGTTTTAACACCGCTTACGTCATTCAGGGCGCATTGCTGGTGGCGCTATTGGCGATGATTACCGACGCGGCGTTTGAGCGCTGGGTAAATTATTTAACACGTTGGCGACAGGTGCCACCGTCGACAGAGGGATGATAAACATGCGGGTTTCGTTGCCGATGTATGGCATCAATCGCGATGATGTAGAGCTGCTCTGGCAGGGACTTTCTCGCTGGCTGGCGCAGGAGGGTGAAGAGGATTTGCCGCCTCATTTGTGCTGGCCGGATGATCTCTATGCACATTGGCAGCAGCCTGATTTATTGCTCAGCCAAACCTGCGGCTATCCGCTTCAGGAAACATTAAGTGCAAAAGTCGACGTCGTGGGGGTGTTTCGCTATCGCGCGCCGGGATGTGAGGGTAATGATTATCGTAGTTTTTTAGTGGCGAGAAAACAGGACGCCGGTGCCGATATTGGTTCGTTTTTAGGCCGCAAAGCGGCGTATAACAGCGAGGATTCCCAGTCCGGATACAATGCGTTGCGCTCGGTGATTGCGCCATTGGCGCACCATGGGCGCTTTTTTGCCAGCACGTTGCAGACCGGATCGCATCGTGCCTCGCTGTTGGCGATTAAACAGGGCGAAGCCGATATTGCCGCTATTGACTGCGTGACGCTGGCGCTGCTGCAAAAAGCGGAGCCGCAATGCCTGAGTGGTTTGAAAATTATCGGGGAAACGCCACCGGCGCCCGGTTTACCGTTGATTACCGCAGCGGGAAATGAAGCCCGTCTGCTGCGTTTGCGCCGTGCGCTGAAAAAAATGGTGGAAGATCCGTCAATGGCAGCGGTGCGATCGCGTTTATTGATTAGCGGTTTTAGCCCGATATCCGTGGATGAATATCAGCGTTGTAGCGATATGAAACTACGGGCAGCCGCGCTAGGCGTGACGCGGCTGTAAAGTTTTCGAGGCGCTTAGCGTTTTTGCAGCCAGCGATCGAGCTGGTTGGCAAATTCTTGTCTATCGCGCTGATGCAGCGTCGCTGGGCCGCCGGTTTGTACACCGCTGGCGCGCATGGTATCCATAAAATCACGCATGTTCAGGCGTTCTTTAATGTTGGCTTCGGTATAAAGCTCACCGCGAGGGTTTAGCGCTACGCCACCTTTTTCCAGCACTTCGGCTGCCAACGGAATATCTGCGGTGATGACTAAATCACCGGGATTGACGCGACGCACAATTTCGTTATCCGCAACGTCAAAACCTGCTTCGACGCGCAGGCTACGAATAAAGCGCGACGGTGGAGTGCGGATGGTTTGGTTAGCGACCAAGGTGACAAATATCCCGACGCGATCGGCGGCGCGAAACAGTACCTCTTTGATCACGTTTGGGCAGGCATCGGCATCGACCCAAATTTGTTTTGCTTCTGACATTACTCTTCCTTTAGCCAGTCTTGAACCGGCAAAAAATCACGCTCAAGCGCGGCCTCGGGTGAATTGGGCTCAGGGTGGAAATCATATTCCCAGCGAACCAGCGGCGGCATCGACATTAAAATAGATTCGGTTCTTCCTCCGGTTTGCAGGCCAAACAGCGTACCGCGATCCCATACCAAATTGAATTCAACGTAGCGGCCACGACGATACAGCTGGAACTGACGTTCGCGTTCACCGAAGGGGGTGTCTTTGCGCTTGGCCACAATAGGCAGATAGGCGGCATTAAAACCGTTTCCCACGGCTTGCATGAAATCAAAGCAGCGATCGAAATCAGGGGTATTTAAATCGTCAAAGAACAGGCCACCCACGCCGCGTGATTCCTGACGATGTTTGATAAAGAAATACTCATCGCACCACTTTTTATAGCGCGGATACACCTCTTCGCCAAACGGCTGACACAGATCGCGTGCGGTTCGATGCCAATGCAGGACGTCTTCTTTGAAAGGATAAAACGGGGTGAGATCGAAACCGCCGCCAAACCACCACACGGGCTCTTCACCCTCTTTTTCAGCGATAAAAAAACGCACGTTGGCATGGCTGGTGGGGACATAAGGATTAAGTGGATGGATCACTAACGATACGCCCATCGCTTCGAAACTGCGTCCGGCTAATTCAGGACGGTGCGCGGTGGCCGAGGCGGGGAGTTGCCCACCGGTAACGTGGGAGAAATTGACGCCAGCCTGCTCAAACACGGCACCCTGAGTCAGCACGCGGCTGCGTCCGCCGCCACCGGCCTCGCGCTGCCAGTTATCCTCACGAAACATGGATTGCCCATCGGCGGCAGCAATTTGCTGACAAAGAGAATCCTGCAGGCTCAGCAAAAAAGCTTTTACCTGCGCAGAAGAAGGCTTGCTCATGACGTTTTCCGCTACATTGCTCAATGAAATAAAATGCATCTAATGATGCAAATAAGTGCGCCAGTATAGCGGAAAACGGGGCTTTCCTGTGGGATTAACTTCCCACGCTATTTGGCCAAATTAACTCGGACGCCGACGCTCGTGGGCATCGAAATAGTCGAGGTATTTGACGATGCCGTTCGCGATAGCCTGCGAGATCTGCTGGCGGAAGGCCACTGAGGTTAACAACTGTTCTTCCTGATGATTGGTGATAAACGAGGTTTCAACCAACACCGAGGGAATCGACGGTGATTTTAAAACCGCAAACGCGGCTTGTTCGGTATGCTGGCTGTGCAGATGATGCACCGGTTTAATATGGTCTAACAGGTGTCGGCCTAGCGTGAGGCTATTTTTGATGGTGTCGGTTTGCACCAAATCGAACAGCACCTGCTGAAGATAATTATTATCCTCATCGGCGTATTTCGCCCCAGCCACTTTGTCGGCATCGTTTTCGCGCTGCGACATATATTTTGCCATCGTGCTGCTCGCGCCGCGGTTGGAGAGGGCAAACACCGATGCGCCTGATGCGGTTGGGCTGGTAAATCCATCGGCGTGGATAGAAACGAACAGATCGGCCTGATGCTGATGGGCAATTTCTACCCGCTTATACAGTGGGATAAAGAAATCATCTTCACGCGTCATTTTCACGTCAATATTGCCGTGTTCGCGCAGGTGATCGCGCACGTAGTGGGCAATCTCTAACACCACATGTTTCTCTTTGGCTCCTTGATGACCCACAGCCCCTGGATCGATGCCGCCGTGACCCGGATCGAGCATGATGACCTTGCGAGCACCCGGTGCTTTTTTTGCCGGTTTTGCCGTTAAGGCGGTGCTGCTGGCGGAGGCCGCGTCGATTTTACTTCCCGCCAGCGCCATCGCCGCCAATCCAGACAGGAGGAACTGACGACGGGAAGTGTATTTAGGCAATAAACGGAAGTGGGAGAAATTCTTCATGTGATGAATGATTCATTAGCCATTGATAACAAACAGAGGCTGAATAGTAGCGCGTCGCTACCGCAATGATCGAGTTGAGAACTATTTCGAACTGTTACCTTGTTTGAGGCTGTTCATAGAACGGGACTTTACTGCTTTACAGCGCTGGGTTTGTTATTCATTTTGATGTTCTATTCGATATTGAAGATGCATAGGCCATCGCGATGAAATCTAATTCTGCTGATAACGCTGTTAATTCGCTGTCTGTTGTCCTTTCTCGTCGTGACTGGGAAAACCCTATTTGCACGCAATATCAACGCTTACCGGCTCATCCGCCTTTTAATAGCTGGCGTAATACGCAGGATGCGCAAAACGATCGGCCTTCGTTGCAGCGGATTTCACTGAATGGCGTTTGGGCATTTAGCTATTTTAGCCAACCTGAACAGGTGCCAGAATCTTGGCGGCATGCGGACTTAGACGATGCCGATGCCTTACAGGTGCCGTCTAACTGGCAAATGGCGGGCTATGATGCACCTATCTATACCAACATCACCTATCCGATTCCGGTCAATCCTCCGTTTGTGCCACAGCAAAACCCCACGGGATGTTATTCGCTGGCGTTTAGCGTGGATGATGCGTGGCTGGCGCAGGGGCAGACGCGGGTTATTTTTGACGGCGTAAATTCTGCTTTTTATCTGTGGTGTAATGGTCAGTGGATTGGTTATTCGCAGGATAGCCGCCTGCCCGCCGAGTTTGATCTCACCCATGTGCTGCATTCGGGGGAAAACCGGCTGGCGGTGCTGGTGCTACGTTGGAGCGACGGCACCTATCTTGAAGATCAGGATATGTGGCGCATGAGCGGCATTTTTCGTGATGTAACGTTGCTGCATAAACCCGCCACTCACCTGTGCGATGTTCAGATTAGAACGCATCTGGGAGCCGGCTTTTATCATGCCGATCTTGAGGTTTTGGTGCGGCTAAATCGTCCTGAACCGAGCTATTATGCCCGTGTGGAGCTGTGGCGAAACGATCGCTGCGTTGCCGAACATCAGCAGTCTATCGTCAGTGATATTGTGGATGAGCGCGGAGCCTATGACGATCGCACTACGCTGCGTTTGCGGGTGGATAAGCCTCTGTTGTGGAGTGCGGAAGAACCCCATCTCTATCGTGCGGTGGTTTCACTCTGTGACGAGCAGGGCGGTATTGTTGAGGTTGAAGCCTATGACGTTGGATTTCGTCAGATAGAAATCAGCCATGGGCAGCTCCAACTGAACGGAAAACCCTTATTGATACGCGGCGCCAATCGTCATGAGCACCACCCTGAACATGGGCAGGTGATGGACGAAGAAACCATGCGCCGCGATATTATTTTACTCAAGCAGCACAATTTTAATGCGGTGCGCTGTTCCCATTATCCCAACCATCCACTGTGGTATCGGCTGTGTGATCAATATGGCTTGTACGTAGTGGATGAGGCCAATATCGAAACGCACGGCGTGATCCCCATGAATCGCTTGAGTGACGATCCGGTTTGGTTCAACGCCATGAGCGAACGCGTGACGCGTATGGTGCAGCGCGATCGTAACCATTCGTCGATTATTATCTGGTCGCTGGGGAACGAGTCTGGCCACGGCTGTCATCATGATGCGCTTTATCGCTGGGTAAAAACTAACGATCCGACTCGACCTGTTCAATATGAAGGGGGGGGCGCGAATACTGCCGCCACCGATATCCTTTGCCCGATGTATGCGCGCGTAGATCAAGATCAGCCGCACCCAACGGTGCCCAAATGGTCAATTAAAAAGTGGGTCGGTCTGCCGGACGAAACGCGTCCGCTGATCCTGTGTGAATATGCTCACGCGATGGGTAACAGCTTGGGTGGTTTTGATCGCTATTGGCAGGCATTCCGCAAGTATCCGCGTTTACAGGGCGGTTTTGTGTGGGATTGGGTCGATCAGGCGTTGACTAAAGTGGATGAACAGGGCGAAGCGTATTGGGCATACGGAGGAGATTTTGGCGACACGCCAAACGATCGCCAGTTTTGCCTGAATGGTTTAGTGTTCCCCGATAGAACACCGCATCCGGCGTTGTTTGAAGCTCAGCGTGCCCAGCAGTTCTTTCAGTTCCGTTTGGTCGAACAAAACCCGCTCAGCGTAGAAATCACCAGTGAATATCTGTTTCGAACCAGCGATAACGAGCAGCTGTTTTGGAACGTCGCGCAGGATGGAGATATTCTGGCTGCGGGATGTATTGACCTCAATCTGCTGGCGGAAACCTCGCAGCATATCGTGTTGGGCAATATGCCTGAGAGTATTTCTTCAGGTGAACGGTGGCTTAACGTCGAAGTTCGCCAGCGTGAAGCGACGCCGTGGTCGGATGAACATCACCGCTGCGCGTGGGATCAGTGGCGATTGGCTCAGCCGCTTGCTCTAACGATGGCTAGTGAAGCGTGCGGCACAATGCCGCGTTTGGAAACGTCTGGTGATGAGCATTGCGTCATTTGGCAAGATCAGCGCTGGCAGTTTAGCCGCCAAACTGGCCTGCTCGAACAGTGGTGGCAGGGTGACAAAGCCACGCTGTTAACACCGCTGCAAGACAACTTTACGCGCGCACCGCTCGATAATGATATTGGGGTGAGTGAAGTGGCGCGCATCGATCCCAACGCGTGGGTTGAGCGCTGGAAGAAAGCGGGCATGTACGCATTGGACGTTCAGTTGTTGCAATGTGCTGCGGATGTGGTTTCTCAAGGTATTCAAATCACGACAGAGCATGCTTACCATAGCCAGCAAGCGGTGTTGTTTATCAGCCGGAAAACCTATCTGGTCGATCATCAGGGCAAGCTACATATCACCGTGGCGGTGGATGTGGGCCACGGGATGCCTGCGCCTGCTCGCATTGGCTTAAGCTGTCAGGTGGCTGAAGTGACTTCTGATGTCACATGGCTGGGGCTTGGCCCACATGAAAACTATCCTGACCGACAGCTCGCCGCGCAGTATGGGCGCTGGACGTTGCCACTTTCTGAGTTGCATACCCCTTATATTTTCCCAAGCGAAAATGGACTGCGCTGTCATACGCGCCAGCTGGAATTTGGACGCTGGCAGTGGCAGGGGAATTTCCATTTTGGCTTAAGCCGATTCAGTCAGAAGCAGCTGATGGAGACCTCTCACCAGCATCGATTACATGAAGAACAGGGCGTGTGGGTTAACATTGATGGCTTTCATATGGGCGTCGGTGGAGACGATTCATGGAGCCCCAGCGTGAGCCCAGACTTCCTGCTCAGCGATACGCATTATCGCTATTCGCTGGTTTGGTTCGCCGACCGACCAGCGTCCGTCGGATAAGCCCATGGAAACAGTAAGATAACTTTTTCGTTGCGTATCGAAAGATTCCGGCGATAATTAGGTATTAATACAAATAATTACGGTCAGAACCATGGAAATCCGCGTTTTTAAACAAGCTGATTTTGAAGAAGTTACTACGTTGTGGGAGCGCTGCGACCTGCTGCGACCGTGGAACGATCCGGAGACGGATATTGAGCGTAAGCTCAATCACGACGCGGATTTATTTCTCGTCGCGGAAGTCGGCGGTGAGGTGGTGGGGACCGTCATGGGCGGTTATGACGGCCATCGTGGCACGGCGTATTATCTGGGCGTCCACCCTGATTTTCGCGGCCGTGGCATTGCAAATGCGCTGATCAGTCGGCTAGAGAAAAAGCTGATCGCCCGCGGCTGCCCAAAGATTCAAATCTTGGTCAGTGAAGAAAATGATGCGGTCATCGGCATGTATGAGAAGCTGGACTACGAAACGCAGGACACCTTGTGTCTGAGCAAAAGGCTTATTGAAGATCACGAATACTGATCGCGCTTTTATGTTGGGCTCGTTATTGTGCAAAGCAGGATAACGAGCTGAAACGTCTGGTTTATTTCCTATGAGTGGCTATGCTCCATCGCACCTATTCCCCCGATGATTTTAATACCCACGGCATGTTGCGCTTACCGTGGGTATTTTGGCTGGTTTTGATATTACAGGCTAAAACCTGGTTTTTATTTGTGGTGGCGGGCTCGTCGCGCCAGCAAGGTGCCGATCTGCTGGCGCTGTTTTATCCCGATCGCGGGTTATTTTGGAGCGGAATGCTTGTCGGTCTTCCGGCGGCTTTGGGCTTTTTATTGATCGGTCGCCGCCATTTATGGAAAGGCCTTTGGAAACGCTGGCGTTGGGTATTAATTCTCACCACGCTGGCACAAATGGGGCTACAGGCCGTACCTTTTTGGACCAACAGCAATGATGTCACGCTGCTCTCTTTAGTCATTCTGTTGTTGGATTTGCTGGCGGTAGCCTATTTGCTGTTTAACTCCCGTCTGATTGATAGCTTCAAAATTAGCGAGTCGTTTCACACTGAGACCTAAGTGCGAATGACACGTTAAGGTGAAATTAGGAAAAAGTTTTCGGCACTTTTTCCCAGATGTGCACTCCAACCAGCCAGATAAACTTTCTCGGGCGTGCTGACCACGACTCGATACCAAGGAGCATTCGCATGAATTTTCGTCCTCTGTTGTTAGTGGTTCCGCTGTTATTAACGGGCTGCTCTACGATGAGTCATATGTCATGGTCCAGCTTGTCACCGCTAAACTGGTTTGGTAGCTCGGTAGAAGTGAGCGATATGGGTGTTGCCGGTATCAATGCCAGTACGCCGCTAAACGAAGCCGCTATCAATAAGGCGCTGGATGATGATTATCGCCTACGTTCTGGTATGGGCACGCGTAACGGAACCGTCACCTCGTTTTATCAGGCGCTGGACGGTGACACGCTGGTGATGATCATCAGCGGCGATGACAAAGGCACCGTGAAACGCGTTAACGTTGAGAGCGATGCGATTAAAACGGCATGGGGCGTAAAAATAGGCACGCCGTTTAGCGATCTCTATGAAAAAGCCTATGGCGTGTGCCAGAAAGGTCAGGGCGATAACGCCAACGACGTTGAATGCGTAGCGAAAGAGAGCCGCCATGTGAGCTATCTGTTCAGCGGTGAATGGCATGGGCCAGAAGGCTTAATGCCGTCTGACGATACGCTGAAAAACTGGAAGATTACGCAGATTGTTTGGCACGCCAACGCGATCTAAATTCTTTCACTCAGCGCGACAGCCTACCTTTTGAAGCGCCGATTTGAATGTTTAATTTCGGCGCTTTTCCTCACTAAATACCTCTTTTTTGTTCTGAATTCTTGCTTTTTAGCAAGGCAACGCCCTCGGCATAGCGTAAACTACGCGCAATTAAATCGCGCTTTGAGCGTTACGCCGTTCGTTTAAGAGATCGAGATACACGGGTCTACCACACCGCGGGGCGCTCCGGCGGCTTACGCCGCTACGACCCCATCGGTGTGCTCCCCTAAAATCGAGCTGAAGTGAACGATGTTAGCTTTGAGCGCGGCAAATCAGTCAAAAAGGGAGATGAGGTTTAATGTCTCAGCCACAAAGCGGTATTTTATTAGAGCATTGTCGTTTTGGTATTTTTATTGAAGCCATGGTGCAAGGCGATCTTGATGCAGTACGTCAGGGATGCAAAGCCTTCGTCAAAAGCTTGGAAGAACTGCAAGCACAATATCCTCAGGAACGTTTAGGCGCGGTTATCGCTTTCGGTAACGATGTTTGGCGCGATCTTTCCGCAGGCGTTGGTGCGCCAGATCTGAAACCTTTTACCCCACTTGGCAAAGGTTTGGCTCCGGCAACGCAGCGTGACCTGCTGATCCACATTCAGTCTTTACGCCATGATATTAACTTCTCTTTAGCTCAGGCCGCGCTGGCTGCCTTTGGTAACAGCATTCACGTTGAAGAAGAAGTGCACGGTTTCCGCTGGGTTGAAGAGCGCGATTTGAGCGGCTTTATTGACGGCACCGAAAACCCGAAAGATGAGCAGCGTCCTATCGTAGGCGTGATCGGCAATGACGACGCCGATGCAGGCGGTAGCTACGTATTTGTGCAGCGCTGGGAGCACAACCTTAAGCAATGGGGTCGTTTCAGCACTGAGCAACAAGAGCAGATTATCGGTCGTACTAAGCACGACAGCGAAGAGCTTGATCCAGAATCACGCCCAGATACCTCACACGTTAGCCGTGTTGACCTGAGCGAAGATGGCAAAGGCCTGAAAATTCTGCGTCAAAGCCTGCCGTATGGCACCGCTAGCGGCGCACATGGTCTGATGTTTATTGCGTATTGTGGCCGTTTGCACAATATCGAAAAACAGCTGCTAAGCATGTTTGGTGACTTAGACGGCAAGCGCGATCAGCTATTGCGCTTCAGTAAAGCGGTAACCGGCAGCTACTACTTTGCGCCGTCGTTAGATCGCTTATTGTCACTGTAATTCGCACCTAACCGCCTGCTTCTGCGGGCGGTTATTTCTCTCACATTCACCCTCAATTTCTCCCTCACACCGCCATTCTAAAATGCCTTATAGCATTTGATGCTTTCTGAGTCCCAAACGATATATAAAACCGTTACAGGTTAGCCTCCAGTTATAAATACACTAACAGTCATAAAGACGACATGCGTGGTCGTTTTCACAGACTGACTGAAGGTGAACGATGAAACTGAATAAGCTCAAAGGATGGACGCTGGCGACGTTGCTGATTTCTGGCGGAGCGTCGGCGGCAGAACTGCTGAACAGCTCTTATGACGTTTCTCGCGAGCTGTTCACCGCACTTAACCCGGCCTTTGAAACCCAATGGCAGAAAGAGGGGAACGCGGCGCTGACCATCAAGCAGTCTCATGCGGGTTCCTCTAAACAGGCTTTGGCCATCTTGCAGGGGCTGCGTGCGGACGTTGTGACCTACAATCAGGTCACCGACGTGCAGATCCTGCACGATCGCGGCAATCTGATCCCCGCAGACTGGCAGGCTCGCCTGCCGAATAACAGCTCACCATTCTATTCCACCATGGCGTTTTTAGTGCGTAAGGGAAACCCGAAGCAGATCCATAATTGGAACGATCTGGTGCGCAGCGATGTGAAGCTGATCTTCCCTAATCCAAAAACCTCAGGCAACGGGCGTTATACCTATCTTGCCGCATGGGGCGCGGCGAATTTAAGCGATGGTGGCGATCAGGCCAAAAGCCGCGAGTGGATGAAACGCTTTCTTGGCAACGTAGAAGTGTTTGACACCGGCGGTCGTGGTGCCACGACGACGTTTGTAGAACGTAATTTGGGCGACGTGCTGATTAGCTTTGAATCAGAAGTGAAAAACATTCAAAAACAGTACGGTGACGCGGGCTATGAGGTGATCGTTCCTCCGGTGGATATTCTGGCTGAATTCCCCGTTGCGTGGGTAGACAAAAACGTTGAGCGCAACGGCACAGAAAAAGCCGCCAAGGCCTATTTGAACTACCTCTATTCGCCGGAGGCACAAAAAATTATCACCAGCTTTAACTACCGCGTGTATGACAAACAGGCGATGGCCGCGGCCAAAGGGCAGTTCCCTGAAACCAAGCTGTTCCGCGTTGAAGATCAGTTTGGTAGCTGGCCGAAGGTGATGCAAACGCACTTCGCCACCGGCGGTGAGCTTGACCAACTGTTAGCAGAAGGGCACCGGTAATGTTGTTGTCTCGCGCTGCACCTAAAAGGGTTTTGCCCGGCTTTACCCTGAGTCTGGGCAGTAGCCTGCTGTATACCTGTTTAATTTTGTTGTTGCCGTTAAGCGCGCTGGTCATGCAGCTCGCGCAGATGACGTGGCAGCAGTATTGGGACGTGATCACCAACCCACAGGTGGTGGCCGCCTATAAAGTGACGTTGCTGGCGGCGGGTGTTGCCAGCGTATTCAACGCGATATTTGGCATGCTGATGGCGTGGATCCTAACTCGCTATGAGTTTCCTGGGAAAACCCTGTTGGATGGGCTGATGGATCTGCCGTTTGCTCTGCCAACGGCGGTAGCAGGGCTAACGCTGGCGGGGCTGTTTTCGACCACGGGCTGGTATGGGCAATGGCTGGCGATGATAGATATCAAAGTCGCTTTCACGTGGCTTGGTATTGCCGTCGCGATGGCGTTTACCAGCATTCCGTTTGTGGTGCGTACCGTACAGCCCGTGCTGGAAGAACTCGGCCCTGAGTATGAAGAGGCCGCGCAGACGCTAGGCGCTTCACGCTGGCAGAGCTTCCGCAAAGTGGTGTTTCCCGAAGTCGCGCCTGCGCTGTTAGCGGGAACCGCGCTGTCGTTCACCCGTAGCCTCGGTGAGTTTGGCGCGGTGATTTTTATTGCGGGCAATATTGCATGGAAGACGGAAGTGACGTCGCTGATGATTTTTATCCGTCTGCAAGAATTTGATTATCCAGCGGCGAGTGCGATTGCCTCGGTGATCTTGGCGGCATCGTTGCTGCTGTTGTTTAGCATTAACACGTTGCAAAGCCGCTTCGGCAAACGTATTGGGGGGCATTAATGGCTGACTTATCTGCATGGCAAGGCAACAGCCAACAACTTCGCCCCAAGATCGACTGGCTGAAATGGTTTTTGATCGGCAGCGGCGTGCTGCTTTCGGTGCTGTTGTTGCTGGTGCCGATGATTTCGATTTTTGCTTTGGCGTTTTCTGAAGGCGCTGGCGTGGTGTGGAAGAACCTTAGCGATCCCGACATGCTGCATGCGATTTGGCTCACGGTGCTGGTGGCGTTGATTACGGTTCCGGTCAATCTGATGTTTGGTACGTTGCTGGCATGGCTGTGCACGCGCTTTGTGTTCCCCGGTCGCCAGCTGTTGCTGACGCTGATTGATATTCCTTTTGCGGTGTCGCCGGTGGTGGCAGGGCTGCTCTATCTGCTGTTTTACGGATCGAACGGCCCGTTGGGCGGTTGGTTGGATGCGCATGATATTCAACTGATGTTCTCGTGGCCGGGCATGGTGTTAGTTACGGTATTTGTGACCTGTCCGTTTGTGGTTCGCGAACTGGTGCCGGTGATGATGAGTCAAGGGAGTCACGAAGATGAAGCGGCGGTGCTGCTGGGTGCCTCTGGCTGGCAGATGTTTCGTCGCGTGACGCTGCCGAATATCCGTTGGGCGCTGTTATATGGCGTGGTGCTGACGAACGCGCGTGCGATTGGTGAATTTGGCGCGGTGTCGGTGGTTTCCGGTTCGATACGGGGTGAAACTTACACGTTGCCGCTACAGGTTGAATTGCTGCATCAGGATTACAACACCGCCGGAGCGTTTACCGCCGCCGCGCTGTTGACGCTGATGGCGATTGTAACGTTGTTCTTGAAAAATATGCTGCAATGGCGCTTGAACCGACAGGTGGTTCACGCTGCGCGGGAGGACGTGAAATGAGCATTGAAATTAAACAGGTCAACAAATACTTTGGCCGCACCAAAGTTCTGAACGACATTTCTCTGACCATTCCGTCTGGCCAGATGGTGGCGCTGCTTGGCCCATCCGGATCGGGTAAAACCACGCTGTTGCGAATTATTGCCGGTTTAGAAGGGCAGAGCGGCGGTCAGCTCAGTTTTAACGGTAATGACGTGAGTCGCCTGCATGCGCGCGATCGTCGCGTGGGTTTTGTCTTCCAGCATTACGCCCTGTTTCGCCATATGAGCGTGTTCGATAACGTGGCCTTTGGCTTAACGGTGCTGCCGCGTCGCGAGCGTCCATCAACGGCGGCGATTAAACAGAAAGTGGAACAGTTGCTAGAAATGGTTCAGCTTGCCCATCTGGCCGATCGTTTTCCTTCTCAGCTCTCCGGTGGACAAAAGCAGCGCGTTGCTCTGGCGCGCGCGCTGGCCGTTGAGCCTGAAATTTTACTGCTGGATGAACCTTTTGGCGCGCTGGATGCACAGGTGCGTAAAGAGCTGCGCCGTTGGTTACGCCAGTTACATGAAGAGCTGAAATTCACCAGCGTGTTCGTGACTCACGATCAGGAAGAAGCCATGGAAGTGGCGGATCAGATCGTGGTGATGAGCCAAGGGAATATCGAGCAAATTGGCTCGCCTGACGATGTGTGGCGTGAGCCTGCCAGCCGATTTGTGCTGGAGTTCTTGGGCGAAGTGAATAAAGTCGGTGGCGAAATTCGTGGCTCGCAGATTTACATCGGTGAGCATCATTGGCCTTTGGCATTCTCGCCGTTGCATCAAGGCAAGGTTGATATGTTCCTGCGTCCGTGGGAAATGGAGGTCAGCTTGCAGGCTAATGCGCGCTGTCCGTTGCCCGTTCAGGTCTTGGAAGTGAGCCCACGCGGACACTATTGGCAGCTTACCGTGCAGCCGCAGGGTTGGCATCCTGAGCCTATCAGCGTGGTGATGCTTGAAGGCAATGGTACACAGGCTCCTAAACGCGGCGGTCGATATTTTGTGGGTGGTCTGAATGCGCGCTTGTATGCGGGCGATACGCCCTTGCAGCCGGTAGCACTGGCTAAAAGTGCTTAGACCCTTTCCCCGTCTTTTGCTTCGAAGGGCGGGGATTTAGATTGTGCCTCTTCAACATCTCCGCTTTTGCATTACACTAAACTTCTCATCTTTTTGTCTAAATAGGTAACCGCTCGTGAGTTCTCTGGAATCTTGTATTGGAAACACGCCTTTAGTGCAGCTGCAGCGCATGGCTGCGGGCACGGGGAGTGAGGTCTGGGTCAAACTGGAAGGGAATAATCCGGCTGGCTCGGTTAAGGATCGCGCAGCGCTGTCGATGATTCAGCAGGCTGAACTGCGTGGCGAGATTAAACCAGGTGATACCCTGATTGAGGCAACCAGCGGCAATACCGGTATTGCATTAGCGATGATCGCGGCGCTGAAAGGTTACCGCATGAAATTACTGATGCCGGAAAATATGAGCCAAGAGCGTCAGGCTTCCATGCGTGCATACGGTGCCGAGCTGATTTTAGTCAGCCGTGAACAGGGCATTGAGGGCGCTCGCGATCTCGCACAGCAAATGGCCGACCGTGGTGAAGGGATGATCCTCGATCAGTTTAATAATGCGGATAACCCGTTGGCGCATTTCACCACCACCGGGCCGGAGATTTGGCAACAGACGCAGGGTAAGGTGACGCATTTTGTATCGAGTATGGGCACCACGGGCACGATTACCGGCGTTGGCCGTTTCTTAAAGCAGCAGAGTGATACGGTAAAGATTGTCGGTCTACAGCCCTCTGAAGGCTCAAGCATTCCGGGGATCCGCCGTTGGCCGCAGGAATATTTGCCGGGAATTTATCGCCCAGAACTGGTGGATGAGGTAATGGATATGTCACAACAGTTGGCAGAAGAAACCATGAAACGCTTGGCGCGTGAAGAAGGGCTGTTCTGCGGCGTGAGTTCCGGTGGTGCTGTTGCTGGGGCGCTGCGCGTAGCGCAGGAGAATCCGGGGAGCACAGTGGTGGCGATAATATGTGACCGGGGCGATCGCTATTTATCGACCGGCGTGTTCAACGAATGAGATTCGTTGAATAGCTTGTATCGTTTGCGGGCGAAGGTTAAATCTCCGCGCGCAGCCAATAAAAAACGGAGCCTTAGGCTCCGTTTTTTCATGCTAAATCACATTATTTTTTAATGCGAATAACTGGGGTTTCGCCAACAACGACGGTACCAGAAAGCTTAGTCAGCTCTTTGATTTCGTCCATGTTAGAGATAACAACCGGAGTCAGGGTAGACTTGGCTTTTTCTTCCAGCAGCGCCAGATCGAACTCGATCACAACGTCGCCTTTCTTAACACGCTGGCCTTCTTCAGCGATGCGTTTGAAGCCTTCGCCTTTCAGTTCAACGGTGTCGATACCAAAGTGAACAAACAGCTCAATGCCACTGTCTGACTCGATTGAGAATGCATGGTTTGTTTCAAAGATTTTGCCAATGGTTCCATCAACGGGAGCAACCATTTTGTTGCCTGTTGGTTTGATAGCGATGCCATCACCAACGATCTTCTCTGCAAATACAACGTCCGGCACATCTTCAATGTTGACAATTTCACCAGACAACGGAGCAAAAATTTCAATGCTGCTCGTGTCTTTCTTGTCGTCTGAAACCAGAGATTTCAGTTTATCAAACAAACCCATGATCTTCTCCTAAGCAAGTAATGTTGGGCGGCGCCCAGCGCATGAATTAGCAGATAGTTTTTTCTTCAATGAACTTGTTGACCACGTTCATTAAATCTTCTGCTGTTGGCTGGTTCAGAGCTTCATCTGC
The DNA here is from genome assembly GCF_034424155.1 of Hafnia alvei. Taxonomy (NCBI): domain Bacteria; kingdom Pseudomonadati; phylum Pseudomonadota; class Gammaproteobacteria; order Enterobacterales; family Hafniaceae; genus Hafnia; species Hafnia alvei. The sequence goes on from NZ_CP139992.1 coordinate 1,423,765, forward strand.
CAGTGCCTTCACATCTTCAAAATTCGAATTACGAATGATTTTTTTGATGCGAGGGATAGAGATAGAACTCATGCTGAACTCATCCAGCCCCATGCCCAAAAGAAGCAGTGTAGCACGTTCATCACCAGCAAGCTCGCCGCACATACCGGTCCACTTACCTTCCGCGTGAGACGCGTCGATGACCTGTTTGATTAGGGTCAACACTGACGGAGACATAGGGTTGTAGAGATGAGAAATCAGCTCGTTTCCGCGATCTACCGCTAGAGTATACTGGGTTAAGTCATTTGTCCCAATACTAAAGAAGTCAACTTCCTTCGCTAAATGACGTGCGATGGTTGCCGCTGCTGGAGTTTCAACCATAACGCCGACTTCGATGGTTTCGTCGAAGGCTTTACCTTCTTCGCGCAGCTGGGTTTTCAGCATTTCCAACTCAGCTTTCAGCTCACGCACTTCCTCAACGGAAATAACCATTGGGAACATGATGCGCAGTTTGCCGAATGCAGAAGCACGCAGGATAGCGCGCAACTGAGCATGCAGGATCTCTTTACGATCTAAACAGATACGAATTGCACGCCAGCCCAGGAATGGGTTTTCTTCTTTTGGCAGATCCATGTACGGCAGATCTTTGTCGCCGCCGATGTCCATCGTACGCACGATGACGGCCTGAGAACCCATACCTTCAGCTACAGCTTTATAAGCTTGGAACTGTTCTTCTTCTGTTGGGAACGCATCGCGATCCATGAATAGGAATTCAGTACGGTATAAACCAACGCCTTCAGCGCCGTTACGTTCAGCACCGGCGATATCGCGCACGGTACCGATGTTGGCACAGACTTCAACCTGATGTCCGTCCAGCGTGATAGCTGGCAGATCTTTCAGTTTCACCAGTTCGTTCTTTTCAGACACATACTGGTTCTGTACCGCTTTCAATTCTTCAACGATTTCTGCCGTCGGGTTGACGTAGATTTTGTTGTTAACGGCGTCGAGGATCAGGAAATCGCCGTTTTTGACTTGTTTGGTCACGTCAGAGGTGCCCACAATCGCTGGCAGTTCCAGAGAACGCGCCATGATAGAGGTGTGGGAAGTACGGCCGCCCAGATCGGTGATGAAGCCGAGAACCTTGTTCAGATTCAGCTGTGCGGTTTCTGACGGAGTCAGGTCGGTGGCAACCAGAATAACTTCGTCCTGAATTGCGCTTAAATCAACAATGGTCATGCCGAGAATGTTCATCAGCAGACGTTTACCGATGTCACGTACGTCAGCCGCGCGCTCTTTCAGATATTCGTCGTCCAGCTCTTCCAGAGCCTTCGCTTGACCTTCGACAACTTCGTGAGCCGCAGCGTCTGCGGTCATTTTGCTGTCTTTAATGAGGGCTATGATTTCCTGCTCAAGCTCTTCGTCTTCCAACAACATGATGTGGCCTTCGAAGATGGCGGCTTTCTCTTCGCCAAAGGTCTCGCTTGCTTTCACTCTGATGGCTTCAAGCTGTACAGATGCTTTATCACGACCAGATTTAAAACGAGCGATCTCTTGCTCCACTTCTTCAGCAGCGATTTTTTTCCGGTTGATGATAATCTCATCTTCTTTCAGTAAGAGTGCCTTACCAAAAGCAATGCCCGGCGATACTAAGATACCTGAAATCATAACCCTACCTTACTGTTGACTGGTTAAACTAAACGGATTGGACTTGAGGATTACTCAAGTTCTGCCATCAGTTTTACCAAATGTTCAACGGCTTTCTGCTCATCTTCACCTTCAGCGGCGATAGTCACTACGGTGCCTTGGGTCAGACCCAGAGTCTGCAGTTTAAACAGGCTCTTAGCGCTTGCGCTTTTACCGTTAGAGGTCACGGTGATGTCAGAAGTGAAGCCTTTTGCTTCTTTAACGAACTGAGCAGCAGGGCGGGTGTGCAGACCATTCGGAGCGGTAATCGTAACTTCTTGCTGGAACATAGGTTTCCCCAACTATTTTTGAATTAATGTTGTGGGGCTAAAGTTTAGCTTAAATACTGAACTTCAGCCTGTTTTCAGTTAGCGCCTAACTCGTGGAGCAGTAGCAGCCTGAGCGTTGTAGAAAATGTGTTCAAGATAGAAACTATCGTGAATACGTTCGCTAATAACATCCGTATTATGCCGCTATCGTGATGCTCAGGACAAATCAGTAAATCGATTCAGCTGACTTGACGCAACACTCCGCTTTATTTCGCGCTTCAAAATAATTGCTTGGTTAAATACTAGACCCGGGCAGGAAAAGCAAGTTTGGGCAGGTAAAAACTTTGAACTGCGCCACAAAAAAGCACCCATTTGGGTGCTTTTTTAGCATGATTAGAACATCAGCATCACTGTTGCAATTCTTGTTCTGTGAACAGATCTGCGAACAATGCCGTGCTTAAATAGCGTTCACCCGAGGAAGGCAGAATAACCACAATTGTTTTGTCAGTAAAGTCTGGATCGTTAGCAAGTTTTTCCGCTGCAACAACTGCCGCACCCGAAGATATTCCGGCCAAGATGCCTTCTTCTTCCATCAGACGGCGAGCCATCGCAATGGCTTCGTCGTTGCCAACCAGCGCCACGCGGTCAACCAGATTTAAATCGAGGTTTTCAGGAATGAAGCCAGCGCCGATACCTTGAATTTTATGCGGGCCTGGTTTGATTTCTTCTCCGGCCAGCGCCTGAGTGATAACCGGTGAACTTTCAGGTTCAACGGCAACGGTGATGACTTTTTTGCCTTTGGTGTTTTTCAGGTAACGGCTGGTGCCGGTTAGAGTACCGCCGGTACCGACGCCAGAAATCAGCACGTCGACTTGACCATCGGTGTCTTCCCAAATCTCTGGGCCGGTGGTTTTTTCATGAATTTCTGGGTTAGCGGGGTTGCTAAACTGCTGGAGCAGAACGAAACGTTTTGGATCGCTCGCCACAATTTCTTCGGCTTTAGCAATGGCGCCTTTCATGCCTTTGGCACCTTCGGTCAGTACCAGATTCGCGCCTAAGGCCTTGAGGAGTTTACGGCGTTCAAGGCTCATGGTTTCTGGCATGGTGAGCGTCAGCTTGTAACCACGCGCGGCGGCCACAAAGGCCAATGCAATACCGGTGTTACCGCTGGTTGGTTCAACCAGCTCAATGCCCGGTTTTAAAATGCCGCGTTTTTCGGCATCCCAGATCATATTGGCGCCGATGCGGTCTTTGACGCTAAAACTTGGGTTACGAGATTCCACTTTCGCCAAAATACGACCATTGCCGATACGATTCAGACGAACAAGCGGCGAATGACCGATTGTCAGGGAGTTGTCTTCAAAAATCTTGCTCATAGCACGTCCTTTAACTCTATGAAATACAGGGAACATTAATTGAGCATACGCGAATACAACCCGTTGGGAAGTAAAGAAATCATATATGCTTATTTCAATATGCGATTAGGTTTCATGAAGCGGAAGTTTAGCTGAGACAGGAATCGAGCAGAGCAGCCGGAGCTGCTCTTGGAAGGAGTACGGGGGAGGGTTACGGCTGAATGCGAGAATACTCTGCGCGGTAACGATCAACCCACATGGCAGTCGCGCCACAAACGGCAACCGGCATGATCACCAGATTTAAAATCGGGATCATGGTAAACAGGCTGGTCAATGCGCCAAACTGTAGGTTATCGACTTTATTGCGGCGCAGGGCGTCGCGCATGTCTGGGAAACTCACCTTGTGGTTATCAAACGGATAATCACAGTACTGAATAGACATCATCCATGCGCTGAACAGGAACCACAGCACAGGCGCAACGGTTTGTCCCACGCCCGGAATAAAATACAAAATCAGCAAGACGATGGCGCGTGGCAGATAGTAGGCCAGCTTTTTCCATTCACGCGCCATAATTCTCGGCACGTCTTTGACCACGCTCCAAATACCCATATCCGGCAGCGGTTTACCGGTTAATACGCCTTCTAACTGCTCAGCCAGCAGGCCGTTAAACGGCGCGGCTATCCAGTTGGCTATGGTGCTGAATAAATAACTGAAGACCAAAACGATCGAAATAACGGCCAGCGGCCAGAGTAAATAACTGAGCCACTGTAGCCAGTCTGGGACGTGACTCATTAAACTTGGGATCCAAGCGCCTAGCTGATTGAATAGCCACCAGAACGCTAAGCCCATTAAAACGATGTTCACCAACAATGGCATAACCACATAACGTTTAATTCCCGGCAGGCGAACTAAACGCCAACCTTCAGAAAAGTAGTGAACGCCATTGGTTTTTGTTGGGATATTTCTTTCATTTGACCCGATAGGGGTGTTTTTCATAACTGCTCTTTTAACTGTGTTAGTTATAATAAAAAAAATCTCAGCTATCATAACTATGAGTTAAATCGCTTTCCAGTTCAGAATCGACCGAAAAATCAGCAAAAAAGTGCGAAAAGTCATCTTTCTTAAGGTAAATTTCAGTCCAGACTTGCACTTGTACCGACAGCCAAATAGAGTTATGCGTTAAGGGTTTGCCATTATGGCAATAGTATTAAAACAACAGAGATTGCGATGATGCAGGATTTGCGTCTGATATTAATTGTTGTTGGTGCGGTCGCCATTATAGCGTTGTTACTGCACGGCTTGTGGACCAGTCGTAAAGAACGTTCTTCGCTATTTCGCGATCGTCCAGCAAAAAAAACAAAGAAACAGCGTGACGAACAGCCTCTGGCTGATCTAGATGAAGGCGTGGGCGAAGTTCGGGTGCAGCGTTCTAGCAACCCGGTACAGAAACCTGTTGAGCCAGCATTTGGGCAGTTCAGCGCGTCACAGGATGAACGTCCGGATCCATTGGATACGGCTCGTGCACCTTCACGCCCTGCAGCGCAACCAAGCTCTGTCGTTCCAGAACAGCGTGAACATAGCGATCCGTTACTGGGTGATGCCTTGTTCGGTGACGATGATGAAGATGATTACCGTCGTCCGAGTAAGCCGGTTCGCCATTCTCAGCCTGCTGAGCCTGTTATTCAGCCGAAGCAGCAGCCCGCTCATTACGCTGAAGAAGAAAATGAGCCTGAAGCTCCTCACGTAACATCTTCTTATGATGATGAATACGAGGAAGAAGCGCCGCAGGCTGTACCTGACGTTGCGCCTGAGCCTGAGAAAATTACCGAAACGGTGTTAGTGCTGCATGTTGCTGCGCATCACGGCAGCGTGATTGGCGGTGAAGTGCTGCTGCAAAGCGTTTTGCAGTCAGGCTTCCAGTTCGGTGCGATGAATATTTTCCATCGTCATCTGAACCCAGCGGGCAGTGGCCCTGTGCTATTTAGCATGGCGAATATGGTTAAGCCGGGTAACTTCGATCCTGACAATATGTCTGATTTCACCACGCCGGGGATCTCCTTCTTTATGATGGTGCCTTCTTATGGCGATGCGAATCAGAACTTTAAGTTGATGCTGCAATCTGCTCAGCGAATCGCTGATGATGTTGGTGGTGTGGTGCTGGATGATGAGCGCCGTATGATGACGCCACAGAAGCTAGAGATTTACAAAGCGCGTATTCGTGAAGTTTTGGATAACACCGCGAAATAGCGCAACGGCGATAGAATCGAATAAAATGAAACCCCCGTATATCGGGGGTTTTTTATCATTAATCAATCATGGTGGATTATGACCTCAACGACTGGACCCCAACTCCAACAACAACTCGAACACCTTAGAGCCGCGTTGCGCCATCATGAGTATCAGTATCACGTACTTGATGCCCCTGAAGTTCCAGACGCCGAATACGATCGCCTGATGCGCGAGCTGCGCGCGCTCGAAGAGCAACACCCCGAACTTATCACGCCAGATTCACCGACCCAGCGCGTGGGAGCGGCTCCGCTCTCGGCGTTTAGTCAGGTTCGCCATGAAGTGCCGATGCTCTCTCTGGATAACGTCTTTGATGATGAAAGCTATTTAGCCTTCGACAAGCGCGTTCATGATCGTTTGAAAACCGCAGAGCCATTAACTTTTTGCTGTGAGCTTAAACTGGATGGTTTGGCCGTTAGCCTTCTGTATGAAGATGGCGTATTGGTTCGCGGCGCGACTCGCGGCGATGGTACGACCGGTGAAGATATTACGGCCAACGTAAAAACGATCCGCGCGATCCCTCTACGTTTGCAGGGCAATAATATTCCACGTCGCGTTGAAGTGCGCGGCGAAGTGTTCATGCCGCTCGCTGGTTTTGAAGCTATGAACGAAGAAGCGCGCCGTAAAGATGGCAAAGTTTTTGCCAACCCGCGTAACGCCGCTGCGGGGTCGCTGCGTCAGCTCGATCCACGCATCACCGCGAAACGTCCGCTGACGTTCTTCTGCTATGGCGTTGGGCTGATGGACGGCGGTGAGCTGCCAGCGAGTCATTATGGTCGCTTACAGCAGTTTAAAGCGTGGGGCTTGCCGGTCAGCGATCGTGTGAAATTGTGTACCGGTAGTGAAGAGGTGTTGAAATTTTACCGTCAGGTTGAGCAGGATCGACCAACGCTCGGTTTTGATATCGATGGCGTGGTGATTAAAGTTGATAGTATCGCGATCCAAGAACAGCTTGGTTTTGTGGCGCGTGCACCTCGTTGGGCCACGGCGTTTAAATTCCCCGCGCAAGAGCAGATGACCACGGTAAACGGCGTTGAGTTTCAGGTTGGGCGCACTGGGGCAATTACGCCTGTGGCGCGCTTAGAACCGGTGTTGGTTGCCGGTGTTATCGTGAGCAATGCAACGTTGCATAACGCCGATGAAATCGACCGTCTGGGTCTGCGCATCGGCGATACCGTGATTGTGCGCCGCGCCGGTGATGTTATTCCGCAGGTGGTGGGCGTGGTGGAGGCTGAACGCCCTGAGAATGCGCAGGAGATTGTGTTCCCGCTGCATTGTCCGGTCTGTGGTTCTGACGTTGAGCGCGTGGAAGGTGAAGCAGTGGCGCGCTGCACCGGTGGATTAATCTGCGGTGCACAGCGTAAAGAGTCGCTTAAGCACTTTGTTTCCCGCCGTGCGATGGACGTTGACGGCATGGGCGATAAGATTATCGAACAACTGGTCGAAAAAGAGTATGTGAAAACGCCAGCCGATCTTTATCGCCTGAGCGCCGGTATCTTAACCGGACTTGATCGCATGGGGCCAAAATCTGCGACGAACTTGGTCAATGCGTTAAACAAATCTAAAGAGACTACGCTGGCTCGATTCCTGTATGCACTCGGCATTCGTGAAGTGGGCGAAGCAACCGCGGCGAATCTGGCAGCGCATTTTGGCTCATTGGATGCTTTGCGCGAGGCCGACGTTGAGGCGTTGAAAGCGGTGCAGGACGTGGGTGAAGTGGTGGCGAAACATGTGCGTCATTTCCTGAGCGAAGAGCATAACCAGAAAGTGATCGAGGAACTCATCAGCCCAGAGATTGGCATCAACTGGCCTGCGCCGCAGGTGGTGGTGGCTGAAGAGATCGACAGTCCGTTTGCCGGTAAAACCGTCGTTCTGACCGGATCGCTGAGCTTGATGCCGCGTGATGAAGCGAAAGATCGCCTTGCGGCGTTGGGCGCTAAAGTCAGCGGCAGCGTTTCTAAGAAAACCGATATGGTTATCGCGGGCGAAGCCGCAGGCTCTAAACTGGCTAAGGCGCAGGAGTTGGGTATTCCTGTGATTGATGAAGCCGAGATGATCCGGCTGCTAGGCCTGTAAGCGTATTCGCTGCGATAGCGTTCAATGACAACAGCGCGATCGGCTCCTCTCAATCGAGGTGAGCTAGTGACGGACAGAAATGTAATGGAAAAAGAAAACCTGATTGAAATTGCCAATATGGTGATGCCGTTTGGCAAGTACAAAGGTCGCGTGTTGATTGATTTACCGGAAGAGTATCTTTTGTGGTTCGCCCGCAAGGATGAGTTCCCGCAGGGAAAACTGGGTGAGCTGATGCAGATCACCCTCGCCATCAAAATTGAAGGTCTTGAAGGCTTAGTTAAGCCGCTCAAGTGTCAACGTAGTTAAATGCAGCGGCGATAAGGGCAGTAAAATACTGTAATACGCTTGTTTAAGATATCGAGATACACGGGTCTACCACACCGCGGGGCGGTTATGGAACACATCCGTGTGTTCCACCCTAAGGGTCAACGCTGAAGCGTTGTTCAACTTTGCTCCAGGCAAAGTAGTCGGCGGCTTACGCCGCTACGACCCCATCGGTGTGCTCCCCCTAAAATCGAGCTTAAGTAAATTGTATTAAGTAAGATACTGCCCTTATGTTTATTTACTGCGGCTGAATATGCGTGATGTTGCCCGCTTCATCATGGATCACTTTGACAATTCGGTGCGCCTGCTCGGGATGGGTTTCCGCCATGCGTTGATGCAGTTCATGTTTACGCATTAGCATCAATACCCGCCATAGATAACGTAGTGCAAACCATAGCGCCAGAATGATCCCCATCGATATTATTATCAGGCTGTAATCACCCAGCCGGTTTAGATTGCTTAGCAAATCATGGCTGTTGAGCATGTAGCGATAAAGGAAAAAGACAATCGCGAGCCATACCCCGATAATCAATAACGGTTGCCCGAAGCCAAACCAAATGTAGAGCAGCATGCGCTGGCGCTTATTCACCGTGGAGGCCTTAAGGAAGCTTTTTGCTGATATTTCGATGATCGGATTTTCCATGTTGAATACCCCTGTCAGGACTAACCCATACCGCTCGTGCGCCTTGTCGGCGAAGCAATACGGACGGAACGGCAACCAAACTGGTTACCACGTTGATTAACCAAAACATCAATGGATACCAAATCGTCCAGAGATAGCATTTCATAATCCCTCGGTCATAGCGTCGGTCGATAAGACAGCTGACTAAGAGCTGCAATAGACAGGTCACGCCGAGCACCATGCCATTCCAGACCGGAACGACCGAGATTTGCCACTTGGTGGGCAGCGTGAAAAAGAGATCGGCAAACATCAATACGAAGGCAAAGGCCATGCAGTAGGCCCAAAAAATACTCACCACGTATTCACAAAACAGAGGCAGCATCATGCGGTTGCGCGGAGTGAACATCGCAGGAAAATATTTGAATACGGTTTGCACCCCGCCTTTAGACCAGCGCAGCCGTTGGCGATAAAGTCCAACCAATGTTTCCGGTGTTAATATCCACGTGAGTGCGCGTGGTTCGTAGCGTATTTCCCAGCCGTGAGTCTGTAATTTCCAACTGATATCAATATCTTCGGTTAGCATATCGACGCTCCAATAACCCACTTCTTCGAGCGCGCTTTTACGAAATAGGGCGATAACGCCGGATACGGTAAATAGTCGGCCAAAGACCTGCTGGCAGCGTTTAATGAGCCCCACCGTGGAGGAGAATTCTCCCACCTGCATGCGTCCAAGTAATGAAGTGCGATTGCGGATGCGTGGATTTCCAGTTACCGCGGCGATCTGCGGATTATCAATAAAGTGGCTAACCAAAAAATGCAGTGCGTTAGGATCGAGAAGTGCGTCACCGTCCATGCAAAGAATAAAATCGCCGGTGGCTAACTGTGCAGCGGTATTTAATCCCACGGCTTTGCCTTGGTTTTTATCCTGATGAATGGCCATCAGGCTGGGATATTGCTCAACCAGTTCATTAAGAATTTCGCCAGTTCGATCGTGACTGCCATCGTTAACGGCGAGCACTTCATAGTTGGGGTAATTCAGATTTTGCAAATGAGCGATCACTTCGCGCACGTTAGGCTCTTCGTTATAGCAGGGCACGATAATGGAAATGCGCGGCGTTTCTGCCTGCGTGAAATCAGGATGGGTGAAATCATCGTGGCGCTCGTAGGCGACAAAATAGATAAGCCCTCCGAGCATCCATAGCCAAGCCATAAAGAACGGATAGTAGAAGACAAAACCAAACAGCAGCGTCGGAATATCGGTGCTCAAAATGTGGTTCATTGTTGATTGCTCCACTGCTTAGGCTTTTCGCGCACCATGCGGCTATCGCATTTAGGTAACGGTTTCCGCTCGATAACGTTGCTTTGCGCCGACATGAGCGGGCGGATCACTTCGGTATCCGGCTGGTTGGTGATGAAGTCGTCTGGGTAATAGCCCAAATGGCGGGCACCGAGCGCGCGCAGCAACGTCAGTTGGTGTAGCAAAACGTCGTTGCCGACGGGGCGCTTTTTCGCCCAATCGTAGCTTTGGAGTTCAAAGACGGTTTTTTGAATGCCTAATGGCTGCGCGGCCACCTTTTCATACAGCTCGGTGAGCCAACGATCGGGCATGGTGGCCGATTCCATAAAGGGCATCGCCATCAGCGCGGTGTAATCATAGTTTGCCAAGAATTTAGGCAGGCTTTGCGCGTACCACTGCTCGGCCTGTGGATCCATAACGGGCTGGGCGTAAAGATTACGGGCAGTCATTTGCGTCGCGGAGGCAAACTGATTTTTCTGCACTTCAGCGGCCAATTGATGGGTGAAGTTAATCAGAAAATTGATTTTTTTATCTGTCCACCTGCGTAATAACGCAGGTTTTGCACGAATTTTATCCACATCACCCGGCAATCCCCATGCTTGGTATTGGGCTAAGGCGGCGGGGCGAGTGTCTTCGTCGTCGCTCAGCGCGGCATCATCATGAAATAGAACGCCCTGAAACGGCGTGTAGCGTGAGAGATCGTGATAAAGCTGAGTGATGGCCGTCCGAACATCGGGTTCAAAAGGGCTGAGGCGAGGGTAGGGGAACGTGCTGGGCTGTGTGCCGCTGTGGGTTGAGGTGATCCACTTATTCGCCGCCGGATTATCCTTGGGCAGAGCGATGCTGAGCACCGGCATCCATGCGAATACGTTCACGCCGGTGCGGGTTTGTAATTGCCATGAGACACGGCTGAAAAGGTCAGCACGCATCGGTAATACGCTGTTGGGAAAATAGACTTCTTTGACTAGGCCGCTGCCGTCGGGATCGGCAAAGGCCTGTAAGTAAATGGTGGTTGGGGAAAGATCTTTGATGCGATCTAACAGGCAAGATAAATTCTTGTCCTGCTGCTGAGGATCGGCGTCATAAACGTAATCTAAATCGACTTGAACCACGCGTTCAACAGGATAGATATCGCCGTTGTAGTTGGCTGGCGCTCTGAGTTCCTGCTTGAGCACGCTGGTCGTGGTGTCGTAGCCGATCAGGATACGGGTGATTTTTGAAAGCGGTTGCGAGGGCGGATTTGAACCTGAATCCAGCGTCAGCATGATAGGCATACCAAGCTGACGGGCAATTTCTTGCACGGGTTGATGGTATGCGCCATAAGGCCACACCATAATTCGCGGGGCGTGACCCGTATATTGCTGAATGAGCCGCGAACTGTGAGCCAAATCCTCTTTAACTCTGGTTTGATATTCGGCCTCGGTTTCATAGCGCTTTTTATCTGCCAAATACTGTAATGCGGTGGCCGCAGGAAACTCGCTGCCCTGTGGGTTTGCTAATATTCCACGATGTAAATTGTGGGTATGAGACGCAAATTCGACTAAACCAGAACGCTGCATTTCGGCAACGTCATTCCAATTCAGGAAATAATCACCAGGCAACTCTACCGTGGCGCTAATTTTTATTTTTTCATTAGCCGGGTGATTGACCCAATCGGTGATCAGCGCTTGCACTGCGGGATAGCCGTAGGCTTTAAGTAGCGGGAAGACACGGGTATAAAAACTGCGATATCCATCGTCGAAGCTTAACAGCACCGAACGCGGTGGCAGCTTTTTGCCGCCTTGGCGTGCAGCAATAATTTGATCGACAGATACCATGTGATAATCATTTTCCTTCAGCCAAGCAAACAGCGACGCCAGCGTTTTCGTATCAATGGCGGTGGCATCAGGATAAGTGGCAAAGCTAGCACGCAGATCGTCGCGCACATCGTGGAAAGCCAATACGCGGAAAGTAAGGCCATCGTCGGGATCGGCAGGAGGCTGGATATCAATAGGCGGTAACGACTGCTCGGCAGCGAATGCTCCTTGAAGCAACAGTAGGCTTAAAGCAAAAATTAAGATTGAACGAAAAAGAGACGTCATAGCGTGCTTCCTAGAGGCAAAGTCAGTGACAGATAAAAAAGAGTCCGGTTTTCGCGTGATTCGTCGTAGCGATGGCTATTCAGTCCAATACCGTAAATAAATTCCGAGTGGGAACTCAGCGCCCATTGGTGCTCGAATCTCAGCTCAGCAAACAGGCTTGAGCCAAAATGGCGCTGTTGGTATTCGCCTGCGGTGAGATAGGTTCGCTGGGTGAAGTGACGCCGCGCTGATTGCCATGGTGTCCACTGATGCAGCAGGGTGACACCTGCCGAATAGTCGCGTTCAGGGCTGAAATACTCCGCATCGGGCAAGCTATTGCTGCTGGTGGAAAGCGCTAGCGTGCCATCAAGCTGTTGGCGTGGATGTGTCCATAGCAGTTTTGTGGTCGAGGCTTGCCATATCTGGCTAAGGTTTCCATCGCTCAGCCGTTGGTTTTGATAGGCCAGTTCTGCGGAGGCGGTGCTATCGGTTTGATAGCGCAGCGCGGCACTCGTCTGCTTTGCGCTGATGCCGCTGTCATAGGCTTTCCAAGCAAGCTCGTTGCTGCTGTTATCGTAGCCTAGGTCGAACTGCCAATGGTCGGATGGAAGATAGCTAACCTGCGCTGCTAGGCCAGTTTTCGCCGCGTTGCCATTGCTGCGGTTGATTTCCATCGAGCCGAGCCACTCAGTGGCACGAAAATCGACGCCCGCGCCGTTACGTATCCGTTTTGCTGTACCTTCTTCAGTTTTCCCTTGACCAGTAAATTGGTGCGCAAACAGCCGCCAATTCTGGTTAATCGGTGACGAATAAAGTTGGCTATCGATTTGCCAATCATAATCACTGAGCGTGCCGTTACCGCGACCGCCGCTGGCATCGGTGGTGAAATAAGGCAGCTGCTCATAGCGATAATTATCCACGAATTGCGTAATAGAGTTGTCGTCTTCAAACCCTTGAGAGACTTGCTGATAGATCTCTTGGCTAAGGGCAAAATCTCGTTTGGCAAGCGACGCTTGGGCAAGGCCTGCGCGAGCCTCAAGGCTGTCGGGTGCTTGATTTAAGGCGATTCGGTAGGTCTGTGCAGAACGCGTCGGTAAATCGCGCAGCAAATAGGCCTGAGCCTGAGTGGTTAGCAGGTCATCATTCATAGGAGCCGTATGGACCAAAGTGTCTATCTGTCGCTGGCCCAGTGTGACATTTCCACTATACAGCGTGTACTGCGCGCGCATTTTTTTACCGTGGCGTAATCCTGATTCACCAGTCCTGGTGCGGCACTGAGCCTGACCCACTGTGGTGTATCGAGTTCTAATTTTGCCAGTAAAGCCTCGGCTTGCTCATAGCGCCCGCAGTCTAAAAGGGCATAGAACAGCATTTCCTGCGTGGGGATCGGTTCAATTTCCCCAGGTGCTGCGTGTGCCAACGCATATTCATAGCTGGCTACGGCGTTTTCTGGCTGCTCTAGCTGCATAAATGCGTCGCCACGTGCTGCGCTCACATAGGCAGGAAGGGGGGCGAGTTGTTCTAGCTGATGGGCGCGAATGATCGCGTTTTTCGCGTCACCTTTTGCGCTAAGTGTGACTATTTGATCGCCGAGAACCTGTTGCTGCACGCGATTGGCGCTGTTTGGCTGCCCAAGCGTGGCCAACAATCGTTGTTCTTCGACTAATGCCTTGTTTAATGGAGCAAGACGCAGGGAGCCGTTATCGTTTCGGCTTTCGTCTATGCCCCAGCGTAGTAAAAGGTTGAGCCGGTGTTGAGCAATCGTGGCTGCTTGTAATGTATTTTCATGGGATTGGACCATGGAGATCTTTTCCCAAGCGAGAGTCGGTGCGCCTAATGACATCAATGTGTCTGCCGATATTTCTTCCGTGTCGGCCGTACACAGAGAAGGCGTTAATATGAGATAGGCTGCAAACATCGTGTATTCCCAACGAGGTCTTAAATAAATCACAAACGACACCTTTTCGGTTGTTACTGGATAACGGTGCGATGGAGGCAGAAATAAAGTAAGCACTTCATCATTAAGCTATTTATAGATAAATAAAATCTTAGGTAAGCGAATTGGGTAAGTAACGAAAATGCTCATTTAGGAATATTCTCTAAACTTTGTCTGTAGCTAATTGTTCTATAACGAGGGAATGGATGTAATGATTCCATGCAATGAATTAATAGTAGAGTGAAAAAAAGTATAATCATGTGATGTTAATGTTTAGCGACCATTTGCTCTCTTGTTATAAAACGTTATCTGCGTAAAATAATAATGGAAATTTGAATGCTTTAATGAGAATGGTCAGTGATGTGGTTTTATTTTTATATGATGAGTTCAATAAAATAATCACAAAATTTCCTTCATCAGAAATAGGAATTATCTTGCATGTATAGATATTGAAAATGCGAGGGGTTTTCGGGAGCTTTATATGGCACAAGGGAAAATAACCATCAGTACGATAACACACAAAATTGTTACCGTTGATGGCGAGGAACACACGCTACGTAGCAAAGAATATCAGATGCTATGCCTGCTTTTAGAGCGCGCGCCGTTATGTGTGACGCGGCGTGAAATCATTTCACATGTGTGGAGTGGGACGTACAGCGCAGATGCAACGATCAACCAAACAATGAAATCCATACGGCGCAAACTAGGAGATAAAGATTTCACACTAATACAAACTATACCTAGGATGGGGTATCAAATAGAGCATCCCGAGCTCTTTTCCTTAGAACCGGCGGTTAATCATGAGCCGATAATTCAGGATAGTAGCGGTGAAGATAAGCAATTAAACACACAATCTCACTATGAGGGTAAAAGGCAAAACGTACAAAATATTCTGCCAGTTATTAATGAGAATCAAAGGATAAAACGCTGGGGGATGATGGTGGCTATTGGCATAGTCTGTTTTATTTGTGGGGTGGTTTGGCATGGCGTTGCCCCTTCATTTCCTTTACTGACAAAAATCAAAGGGCGTGATGAAATGTCTAATTCATTAATCTCCACCGTGGCTTCTGGCAAAGATAGTACGCTGCTCTATGATAATTATAGATTTGTTTGTAAGTATTCATGGCATGATGAATCGCAATTTGCTTTAGTTTGTACCAAGGTTGAATTACCAGAATCTAATCCCTCTTCAAGGTAGCTGTTATTATGTAAGTGATGTTATTTGTTTATTTCTTTGCAATAAGATTCATCCCAATATATGTGAAATTACACTTTCAAAGTGGATGAAAAATTATATTTTTATTTTCCTGAGTGAAATTAAATTTAATGATAGAGAATATGATTAAAGTTATGTCCACATTTTGCCGTATATGTATATAAAGCAGTGCGATGGTTGTTGTAAAATCGTCTCGGGAGACTTCTTTGAGGTCTAAACAAACTCTAGAAAAGCTCAAGCAGGCATAATGAACATACCTCCGGTGAATGCACGGTCTGACGCCTTACCTACTCTGCGAGGAGAAAAACTCACCGCGGAGATGCTGTCGGTTAAAATCGATCAGCTTCTTAATTTGCTTGAGCGTAAAGACATATCGCCTCAGCAGCGTGAGACACTGATTCGAACATTAACCGCGCTACAGCAGGAACGAACACTGCTCAGCCAGCTGGCTTCTGGCGCAAAAAATACGCCGCCAGCAACTCAGGTGCAAAATGCGCGTCCGGATGTGGCAACGGCTGCGCGGGCAACGACGGCCATGCAAAGCAATCAACCGGTTGTGATTGGTGATACGGCCAAAGCATTAATGAGTAAAAGTGAAATCCAGCATGCGATACAGGTCAATCAAGTCTTGGATAAAGCTTTAGGGAATTTGGCTCCAGCGTCTCAAACATCCGATGTGGTACGTTCTCCGCTGGAGAACTATTTGGCCGTGGCCGCGCAAAATCCGGTTGTGAATGTGAAGCCTGACGAGTCTGATAACAAAATAACCTCGGTCATCGATCCTAAGCCACTGTTTGGCATTATCCCGCAAGATTGGTTGCCTACGGGAATGCGCACGCCTGCACGCTCCTCAGGCTGGATTATGTTTGTGGGGATTTTAGTTTTGTTGGGCGTGATGGTATGGATCTGGTGATATGAAGTTATGAAATGGAGAATTTAGGAAGGAGAGGGGATAAGTATCTTCGTTCGACTCGAACCTGCGGCAGGTTCTCACCCCACACGAATTTTATGCGGAGTACAAAAACAAAAAAACGCCTCTCGGCGCTTAATGTTTTATCTGAAATGGTGGGTCGTGCGGGATTACTCGGCTTTGCCTCGCCCTTCGGGCCGTTGCTTGCGCAACGTTGTCTCACTTCGTTCGACTCGAACCTGCGGCAGGTTCTCATCCCACACGAATTTTATGCGGAGTACAAAAACAAAAAAACGCCTCTCGGCGCTTATTGTTTTATCTGAAATGGTGGGTCGTGCGGGATTCGAACCTGCGACCAATTGATTAAAAGTCAACTGCTCTACCAACTGAGCTAACGACCCGCAGAAGTGGTGGGTGATGACGGGATCGAACCGCCGACCCCCTCCTTGTAAGGGAGGTGCTCTCCCAGCTGAGCTAATCACCCACTTCTGAACTACTATTTTCTGCGCTACTTCAGATACTCATTGTTAATTCGGTACCAGCTGGTTAGAAGTGGTGGGTGATGACGGGATCGAACCGCCGACCCCCTCCTTGTAAGGGAGGTGCTCTCCCAGCTGAGCTAATCACCCACTTCTAAATACCGAATTTCACGACAGCCCAATTGACTCTTAAAGAGTGGTGGGTGATGACGGGATCGAACCGCCGACCCCCTCCTTGTAAGGGAGGTGCTCTCCCAGCTGAGCTAATCACCCAATCGGAAATCTGTCGTTTTACTGCAGTACATCAATCACTTCAGGTTCACTGGTCACTCTAAATGAGTGGTGGGTGATGACGGGATCGAACCGCCGACCCCCTCCTTGTAAGGGAGGTGCTCTCCCAGCTGAGCTAATCACCCAGTCTGAAACCTGTCGTTACTCATGTACTTCACACTGCGGGAACACTCTAAGAGTGGTGGGTGATGACGGGATCGAACCGCCGACCCCCTCCTTGTAAGGGAGGTGCTCTCCCAGCTGAGCTAATCACCCCCGCTGTGTGGAGTCGCATTATAGGGAGCGCCCGAAAATGGTCAACGCTTTTTTCAAGAAAAAATGCTGTTCGTTGGAAAAATAGTCAAGATGTCTTATACATAGACAGCAATGAGAACTTTTTAAGCACATTTTGCAATAAGCTCTCTAACTATAGACGTAACGGCGTTGAGGAATCGGGGCGTAATGGTAGAATGCTGCCTACTTATTAGTAATAGAAAGCAGGCCACATTCCTCTAATGTGGGTCATTGCGTAATAAAGGCCACGTTTCACATGAAAATCAAAACTCGTTTTGCACCTAGCCCAACGGGCTACCTGCACGTAGGTGGTGCGCGTACCGCACTTTATTCTTGGTTGTTCGCCCGCCACGCCGGCGGTGAATTTGTTCTTCGTATTGAAGATACCGATCTTGAGCGTTCAACTCAGGAAGCCATCGACGCCATCATGGATGGTATGAACTGGCTGAATCTCGATTGGGATGAGGGTCCGTACTACCAGACCAAACGTTTTGATCGTTATAACCATGTGATCGATCAGATGTTAGAGCAGGGCACCGCCTATAAATGCTACTGCTCTAAAGAACGTCTGGAAGAGCTGCGTGAAACGCAAATGGCTAACGGTGAGAAGCCTCGTTACGATGGCCGTTGCCGTCATAGCCATGAACATCACGCTGAGGACGAGCCGCACGTCGTGCGTTTCCTTAACCCTCAGGAAGGCTCCGTTATCTTTGATGATAAAATTCGTGGCCCAATTGAATTCAGTAACCAAGAACTGGACGATCTGATTATCCGTCGTACCGATGGTTCTCCGACCTATAACTTCTGCGTTGTGATCGATGACTGGGATATGGAAATCACTCACGTTATCCGTGGTGAAGATCACATCAATAACACGCCGCGTCAGATCAACATTCTGAAAGCGTTAGGTGCTCCGGTTCCTGAATACGCACACGTGTCGATGATTCTAGGCGATGACGGTAAAAAATTGTCTAAGCGTCATGGTGCGGTTGGTGTAATGCAGTATCGCGATGACGGCTATCTGCCAGAAGCGTTGCTGAACTATTTAGTGCGCTTGGGCTGGTCTCACGGCGACCAAGAAATCTTCAGCATCGATGAAATGAAAGAGTTCTTCACGCTTGATGACATCAGCAAGTCAGCAAGTGCGTTCAACACTGAAAAACTACAGTGGCTGAATCATCACTACATCAACACGATGGCGCCAGAATATGTGGCTATTCATCTGGCATGGCATATCCATGAAGCGGGTTATGAAACGCGCAATGGTCCACAGCTGGTTGAAATTGTTAAGTTGCTGGCTGAGCGCTGCAAAACTCTGAAAGAAATGGCCGCTCAGGCGCGTTATTTCTACGAAGATTTTGCTGAGTTTGATGCTGATGCGGCGAAAAAACACCTGCGTCCTGTCGCGCGTCAGCCGTTAGAACTGGTACGTTCTAAGCTGGCGGCAATTACTGACTGGACCGCTGAAAATATCCACCATGCTATCCAAGGCACTGCGGATGAGTTGGAAGTAGGCATGGGCAAAGTTGGTATGCCACTGCGTGTGGCTGTTACCGGTGCAGGCCAGTCACCTGGCGTGGATGTGACCGTACATGCGATTGGTCAGCAGCGTTCACTGAAGCGTATTGACATGGCTCTGGCATTTATTGCCGAGCGTGAAGCGCAGCAATAAGTCTATTAGATTATGCTTATACAAGAAAAACCGGCTTTTGCCGGTTTTTCTTTATCTAGAACAAGCTCTTTGTCATTCACATCTTTTTCTATACCTCGAACTATAAGAGCAATTTCGATTTCTAAATCGCTTTTCTATATTTTAGCTGTCGTTGGCATGTAAGCATTGCAGCAGGGTATTTATCCCCTCGCGCATAGTAAAATCGGTGAGGAATATCTGTTCGTCTTGGCTCATCTGATGAAAGATATTTATCCAAGCTTTATCTGGTGAGGAGGTAATTGCGGTACTCTTAAGCACTTCTTTGGCGGTAAACCAGTCCTTTTTTTTCATTATGATATCCTATCTTTCGAGAGCGTTATGAGACTGAATTTATGGTGTTATTTTGATCGTAAAGACTGGTCTGTGACTGCTGAGGCTCTAAGCAGCCCAAGAGTGCGTTAATGCCTCGGCGCATGATAAAACGCGTTAGCTGCTCGCGCTCGTCTTCCGTCAACTGATAATAGATTGCACTCCATGCTTTTTCTGCTTTAGGAAGATCAGTCAAATAAAACGATGACTCTTCGTTTGCTAGCAGCGCAGACACAACTTCATCAGGAAAACTGCTGATATGGTATTCGAGTGCTTTACCTTGCACGCCACTACGCTTCTGTTTGCGCCATCCTTCCGATTTTGCTCTTTGGTTTATGGCTTGTGGCGTAGTGGGAAAACCAGCGATTCCAACCAACTCTTTTGCTGCATACCATTCCTTGTTCATATTTCTTCCTTTGCTTACTAAAAAACACTGTCGTATGTATTACCCAAAATAGTTACATATCTAGCTAATAGAATACAGTGAGTGAAGCTATAAAATAGCTTTAGCATTCCTAAAGATTGGATTGTTTTCAGCTTCAATTTGTCGATAAATTTCGCTGAGTTGGCGGCTTTTTCAGCGTTTAGATTAAGAAAAACATTTAGCCGTTGACAGTATTTGTGAGGTTTCATATCATGCGCCCCGTTAACGCGATTTAGCGTCAGCGTTGGGGCTATAGCTCAGCTGGGAGAGCGCTTGCATGGCATGCAAGAGGTCAGCGGTTCGATCCCGCTTAGCTCCACCAACCTTTTCTCAGACTGGTTGGTCGTTTTATAAGCTTTAGAAATAAGCTTGAAAGAAGTACAACCACTTCTCGTAGTTTACGTTGTGGGGCTATAGCTCAGCTGGGAGAGCGCTTGCATGGCATGCAAGAGGTCAGCGGTTCGATCCCGCTTAGCTCCACCAAAATTTGAAAAGCCGACAGAAATGTCGGCTTTTTGCTTTTCAGCATTTCGTACTGAAATTCTTTTCTCTTTCCGTTCGCTAGTTTCAACTCTTTCACTATCGATTCAATAAACGCCCTACATAATAGCCCTGTAAGCACCGCTACGGACTTTTCTGTAAAAAGAGATGTCATTGGGTAACGGGGAATAAAAAAGGCGCCTAAGCGCCTTTTAGCCAATCAGAATTAACCTAACGTATTACAGGAACAGACCTGCAATTGACGCAGACAAAATACTGACCAGTGTAGAACCGTAAACTAGTTTCAGACCGAAGCGAGCAACCACGTTTCCTTGGTGTTCGTTCAGGCCTTTGATGGCGCCTGCGACGATACCGATAGAAGAGAAGTTAGCGAAGGAAACCAAGAACACAGACAGAATGCCCAGTGAACGAGGAGACAGTTCGGTTGCAATCTTCTGCAGGTCAATCATGGCAACGAATTCGTTAGAAACCAGCTTGGTTGCCATGATGCTACCAACGTTCAGCGCTTCGTGGCTTGGTACGCCCATTACCCATGCAAATGGATAGAAGACATAGCCCAGCAGTCTCTGGAAAGTCATGCCGTCAACGTGGAACAGCGCGAAGACCCATTCGGTCAGGCCGTTCAACGCAGCAATCAGCGCGATGAAACCAATCAGCATAGCGGAAACGATAATC
The DNA here is from genome assembly GCF_034424155.1 of Hafnia alvei. Taxonomy (NCBI): domain Bacteria; kingdom Pseudomonadati; phylum Pseudomonadota; class Gammaproteobacteria; order Enterobacterales; family Hafniaceae; genus Hafnia; species Hafnia alvei. Next base: position 1,444,442 of record NZ_CP139992.1, read on the forward strand.
GCAACTTTGAAACCAGCCAGAATATATTCACCTAGCATTTCAAAGAAGCTCTGACCTTCGTGGGTGTTTTTCAGCTGGATGTCAGCCTCACCTTCCACAGAATAAGGGTTAATCAGGGACAGTACGATAAAGGTACTGAACATGTTTAACACCAATGCGGCTACCACAAACTTGGCATCCAGCATGGTCATGTATGCACCAACGATGGACATAGAAACGGTAGACATCGCCGTTGCTGCCATGGTGTACATACGTTTTTCAGACATTTTGCCCAGAACATCTTTGTACGCAATGAAGTTCTCAGACTGACCCAGAATCAGCGAGCTCACGGCATTGAAAGATTCCAGCTTACCCATGCCGTTGATTTTAGACAGCACGGTACCAATTGCGCGGATGATAACCGGCAATACGCGAATGTGCTGAAGAATACCAATCAGAGCAGAGATAAAGACGATTGGGCACAGTACGTTCAGGAAGAAGAAGGCCAGACCTTTGTCACTCATGTTACCGAAGACGAAGTTGGTACCTTCTGCCGCATATTTGAGCAGCGTTTCGAAGAACCCAGAGAAACCCTTCACGAAGCCCAAACCAATGTTGGAGTTCAGGAAGAAGTAAGCCAGCAGGATTTCAACGACTAACAACTGAACAATGAAGCGCACGCGAATGCTTTTGCGATCGCGGCTAACGAGCAGGGCAAGTACCGCTACCACCGCAAGGGCTAAAACAAAATGCAAAATAGGGGACATACAGTGCTCCAAATTATGAGGCAGGCTAAATTTCGCAGCACATTCTATGTAACGGCACAGGTAAAAACGAGACTTAGGTTGCAAATATTGAAATTGTTATAACGTAAATCAAGAAAAAAGTTAGAAAAGTAACAAAAAGCCCCCAAGGACCATGTTGATGAAAGTTTGAGAAGTTGTGATATTATTATTAAACACCATAGTTCGCTTATTGGGAAGAAATGCCAGAAGCGGTGATGGTCGCGTGTTTAAGTGCTGAAAGCGCCTTGTCAGACTCCACAAGCAAACGGCCTATCGAACGGATAGGCAGTATCGTTCAAGTTGATATTGATAATCATTATCACTTATACAATAATGGAGTTAATCACGAAGTTTAGGTCACAAATTGTTAGTGTGACTATAGGTGTTAAGGTGGCTGGTATGCTTGATTCACGTGTTGCAGAAACAACTCCTCCTGCGTCGCGGAAGATAAAACTTTCGCTGATGGGACCCGCCTTTATCGCCGCCATCGGCTATATCGATCCCGGTAACTTTGCGACTAATATTCAGGCCGGTGCGTCATACGGCTACAAGCTGCTGTGGGTCGTTGTATGGGCCAACTTCATGGCCATGCTTATCCAACTCCTTTCCGCAAAACTTGGCATCGCTACCGGTAAAAATCTAGCGGAACATATTCGCGATCGCTTTCCACGTCCGGCGGTTTGGGCTTATTGGGTTCAGGCTGAAATCATTGCCATGGCGACCGACTTGGCTGAGTTTATCGGAGCCGCGATTGGCTTCAAGTTATTGCTGGGTTGTACGTTGTTGGAAGGGGCGGTTTTAACCGGTATTGCCACTTTCTTGATCCTGACGCTACAACGCCGTGGACAGAAACCGCTTGAGCTGGTTATCGGTGGCTTGCTGCTTTTTGTTGCTGCGGCCTATATCGTGGAGCTGGTATTTTCTCAGCCAAGCGTTGCTCAGCTCGCGCACGGAATGTTGGTTCCGGATTTACCCACTCACGAAGCGGTATTTTTGGCAGCCGGTGTGTTAGGCGCAACGATCATGCCGCATGTGATTTACCTGCATTCGTCTCTGACACAAACGTCTGCATCGTTGGGGACCAAGGCCGAACGTTACTCTTCCACTAAACTCGACGTTGCCATTGCAATGACCATTGCCGGCTTTGTTAACCTTGCGATGATGGCAACCGCAGCGGCAGCGTTTCATTTTAGCGGTCACAGTGGAATTGCAGAGCTGGACCAAGCTTATTTAACGCTAAAACCGCTGCTAGGTAATGCTGCCGCCACTATTTTTGGTTTGAGCCTAGTCGCTGCCGGTTTGTCTTCTACCGTGGTGGGAACCTTGGCGGGTCAGGTGGTTATGCAGGGCTTTGTGCGCTTTTACATTCCGCTCTGGGTGCGCCGAGTGGTGACCATGCTGCCTTCTTTCATCGTGATTATAGCCGGGCTGGATGCGACCCGTATTCTATTGCTAAGTCAGGTGCTGTTGAGCTTTGGTATTGCTTTGGCACTGGTGCCGCTGCTGCGCTTCACCGGCAATAAAGAACTGATGGGCGAGATGGTGAACGGACGTACCGTTCAGGCGCTGGGTAAAGTGATTGTGGTCGTGGTCGTCGGGCTCAACTTCTACCTGCTGGTGAGTATGTTGTTTTAGGGCTTAGAAGATTTGTTTTTAGAAGATTTATAGAAAAGCAGGTTCATTTTCGTGAACCTGCTTTTTTTATTCAGTCATTAGTGATGGCCATGCCCGTGGCCACGATCGTCGTGGTCATGGCGGTCGTGTTTTTTATAGTGACCATAATGGTTGCCACGGTCATGATGCTTATATTTGTTTTTATGGTCATAGCGGTAATACTTCCCGCCGCGTGAATAGTAGTTTTTCTGCCACCAGTTGTGGTCACGCCAGCGGCCACCATCCCAGTAATAGCCGCGAGGACTGCGGTCACCCACCCAACGGCCTTGATGATTGCGCCACCAGTTTTGATCGCGCCAGTCATAACCATCCCAGTAATTCCCTCGCTGATCGCGATCGCCAAGGTGCAAGCTCACGCCGGGAAGTAAATCAATATCAGCTGACGTAGCCTGTGCAACGCCCAGAGGCATCAGGCTACAAAAAGCAAAAATAACTGCAGCGATACGCAGGTTCATGTTTTTCTCCTTTACGGGGAAGGACGTTGGTTGGCATCATCTTCAATGAACAACACATAACGCCGTCATTCCTTTATGTGAGCTGATATTAGCATTGTGAATGTGATGACAATGTGGAGAAATGGGGTAATCCGCTGTTAATCGCGACGTTTGAGATTATTCTGGCGACCTCGCCAAGTTAAGGAGCAGTAGACGTGAGCAAAAGTGAAAAACAGAAGATGATTGAGGGTGAAAACTACTACTCGTCAGATCCTGAGTTAGTGGCCGATCGACTACGCGCGATTGATTTATGTTTCCACTTTAACCATACCTTGCCGTCGCAGCAGCAGATGCGCAAAGAACTGCTGGAAGCGCTGTTGCCGAATGTGGATAAGCTGGCTGAGATCACCGGGCCGTTCTTTTGCGACTACGGCTACAACATTAAAATTGGGCAGCGATTTTACGCCAATACGGATCTGACCATTTTGGACATCGCACCTGTGACTATCGGCGATGACGTGATGTTCGCCCCCCATGTGCAACTCTATACCGCGGCACATCCTACCCATCCTGAACAGCGAATTTCAGGCATTGAGTTTGGTAAGCCGATTACGATTGGCAACAAAGTGTGGATTGGCGGCGGGGTGATTGTATGTCCGGGCGTTACCATCGGTGACGGTTCTGTGATTGGTGCCGGAAGCGTGGTCACGAAAGATATCCCGCCGCGCGTTGTTGCAGCGGGAAATCCATGTCGTGTACTGCGTTCGGTTGATGAAGATTAACTGGCCAGAATCATTTCGATAGCGCTGAGCTCTTCGGCGCTAAAATGTCGGTTTTCTAGCATGCCGACGGCATCTTCAATTTGGCTGATACGGCTTGCACCGATCAGTACCGATGTCACGCGATCGCCACGTAGCACCCAGGCCAGCGCCATTTGCGACAGTTTTTGCCCTCGCGCCAACGCCATCTCATTAAGCTGCTTAATTTTCTCCAGCTTCTGCTCAGTAATGGCTTCAGGTTTTAAAAATTGGCTGTGTGCTGCGCGTGAATCTTCTGGTATTCCATGCAGATATCGATCTGTCAGTAGGCCTCCCGCCAGAGGAGAAAATGCAATCGAACCCACCCCTTCCTCTTGCAAGACATCTAACAAACCGCCTTCAACCCAACGTTCAAACATTGAATATTTAGGTTGATGGATCAAGCAAGGCGTCCCGAGATCGCGCAGGATCGCAATTGCTTGACGAGCCGTTTCAGCAGGATAGTTAGATAGCCCAACGTACAAGGCCTTACCCTGACGCACGATGAGGTCGAGAGCGCCCATGGTTTCTTCGAGCGGGGTATTAGGATCGGGACGGTGATGATAGAAAATATCGACATAGTCTAGCCCCATGCGTTTCAGGCTTTGGTTAAGGCTAGCCACTAAGTATTTTTTGCTGCCCCAGTCACCGTAAGGCCCTTCCCACATGGTGTATCCCGCTTTGCTGGAAATCACCATTTCATCGCGATAAGGCAGGAGATCGTGTTGTAGAACACGGCCAAAATTGGTTTCTGCCGAGCCGGGAGGGGGGCCATAGTTGTTCGCGAGATCAAAATGAGTGATGCCTAAATCGAAAGCGCGCAGCAGCATATCGCGGCTGTTATCGAAAAGGGTGGTATCACCAAAGTTATGCCACAACCCCAGCGAGATAGCCGGTAGCTGTAAACCGCTGTTACCGCAACGTCGGTATTCCATCGATTGATAGCGTTCGGGATTTGCCAGATAACTCATTGATCTTCCTTACACGATGACATGAAAAAAGACGATAAACACACAGTACGCCGCCTGATGCTAATCGGTGGCATGGGTGTTCACAGCGTAAATCTAGCTTTCCATCATGCTCCAGAGCCGGTTTCAACGCCATCAAAAAGAGCCCCCTATACTTTTAAACGTGATCTAAATTCTCGTTTTTTCAGCGCTTACTGCCCTGAAATGTCCATTGGGAGCATCGCAATGAGCAAGACTTCAAATAGCACGGTGTATAGCGTATCCGACTATCTACTCGACCGACTTTCACAGGCGGGTATCCAGCACGTGTTTGGCGTTCCCAGAGACTACAATCTACGTTTTCTCGATTTTGTTACGGCTCACGCCGATCTTGAATGGGTGGGATGCGCCAATGAGCTCAACGCCGCCTATGCCGCCGATGGATATGCGCGCTGTGCACCCGCAGCGGCGCTGGTGACCACGTTCGGGGTGGGGGAATTGAGTGCAATTAATGGCACCGCAGGCAGCTATGCTGAATATTTACCGGTCATTCATATTGTGGGGGCTCCGAATAGGCGTTCTCAGCAGAAAGGAGAGCTACTACACCATACGTTAGGCGATGGCGATTATGGCCACTTCTATCGCATGGCGGCGGAAGTCACCTGTTCGCAGGCCATATTGACCCCAGAAAATGCGGCGGTTGAAATCGATCGTGTTCTCAGCGATGTGCTCTATCACCGTCGACCAGGTTATTTCTTATTGCCAAGCGATGTGTGTGATGAGCCGATTCGAACCGAACTCTATCCTTTCGCCGCACGGCAAGATGAGATCATCGGGCTAAATGAATTTGTTCAGGCGGCGCGTGAGCTGCTTAAACCGGTTCGTAAGGTCGCATTATTGGCCGATTTTCTGGCCGACCGTTTTGGTCAAAAACAGGCCGTTCAACAGTTGGCTGATTTACCCGGCGTTGCCAGCGCAACGCTGCTCATGGGGAAAGGTGTTCTCGATGAAAGTCAGCCAAACTTTGTTGGTACCTATGCCGGAGGCGCTAGCCAGCCCTGCGTGAAGGCCGCGATTGAAAATGCAGATGCGTTGATAAGCGTGGGGGTGAGGTTAACCGACAGCGTAACGGCGGGCTTCACCCATCAGCTTGCGTTAAATAAAACCATCGATATTCAGCCATTTTCAGCCAGCGTGGCAGGGCGCGTGTTTAGTCAATTACCGATGAATAACGCATTGGCCGCATTAATTGATCTGGCGCGTGAGCTTTGCGTAGAGTGGCAATCCCCTGATGCCCAGCGAGATAGTTTACCTGAGGGGCAGGGTAATCATCTTGATCAGCATACGTTTTGGCAGCAGGTACAGCGGTTTTTACGCGCAGGCGATATCGTGATTGCCGATCAGGGCACTTCGAGCTTTGGCTCTGCGACGCTGCGTTTGCCTAAAGATGCCAGCCTTATCGTTCAGCCGCTGTGGGGATCGATTGGCTATACGCTGCCCGCGGTGTTGGGAGCCCAACTGGCGCAGCCACAGCGCCGCGTAGTGCTGTTGATCGGCGACGGCTCGGCGCAGCTTACCATTCAAGAATTAGGTACGCTGCTGCGTCACGGTTTAAAGCCGGTGATTATTTTAGTGAACAACGATGGCTATACCGTAGAGCGAGCGATCCACGGCCCGGAAGAAGTCTACAACGATATTGCCGCATGGAATTGGACTCAAATTCCGGCCGCACTTTCGGTGAACGGCAACGCAGTCACCTATCATGCCGACAGCGTGCAATCTCTGCAAAAGGCCTTTGACGCCAGCAAAACGCCAAAAGCGCTGACGCTGATTGAAGTTATGCTGCCGAAAATGGATGTGCCGGAATATCTGGCGACGCTGAGCAAAGCGATTGCCGAACGTAATGCATCGCATCAATAGTCGGCTGAATCAGTCTTAAGCGGGCATATCCAGTAAATAGTCTTTAATCCAGCTCCCTGCCGGCCCCGGCGGGGAGTTTTTTGACCACACTACGTCGACAGAAATGGATTTTGGCCAGCCGGGCACTGACAGCGGCACCAATTCTTGTTGATGGCAAAACTCCTCCACCAATGCGCACGGTAGTACACTCCAACCAAATCCTTGAACCGCCATGCTGAGCAACAGCAAATAGTTTGGTGCAGACCAAATCAACCCATGCATTTGGGTTTGATCGCGCTCGAGATAGGTACTTAAACGTAGTTCGCGCACGGCGTTGAGTTCTTCTGGACGAATGCGTTCGCGTAGCGCAAGCGGATGTGACGGGGCAGTATAAATTGCCATCTGGGTTTGCTTGCTTAACCGTGCCACGCCGATGTCTGGTGGATAGTGCTTGCGCGATTCAATCAGTCCAATGTGGGCGCGATTTTTTTGCAGCAGATCGATAACGTCTTCATCTTCACCAATCAGGCATTCAAATTCGGTATCGGGGTAGCGCTGGTCGAATTGCTTTAACAAGGCTTCTAACGCGCTGGGGTGGAAGGTGTCGGAAAGCACAAACGTCAGGCGCGGCTCAACGTTATCCATCAAACGCACGGCTAGCTGATCTAGGCGCTCGCTGGCAGCCAAAATTTCCTTCACGTGAATCAAAACCCGCTGCCCTTGTTCGGTTAGAACCGGATGACGAGCCGAACGGTCGAACAACGTCACGCCCAAATCATCTTCTAAATTGGCAATCGCGGTGCTGACGGTGGACTGACTTTTATGCAAACGGCGTGCGGCGGCGGAGAATGAACCGGCGGAAACGGTTTCGACAAAGGCATTGAGTGCTTCGGGAGAGTAACGCATAAAGTATCTATTTTATCGATGGAACCTAATTTTAATATAGCGATAAACCTGAGGATAATCACCTTCTCTGACATAACTCAGAGCATTAATTTGAGGTTTTATTCCGTATGCAACGTAAATCTTTGATGGAACGCGTGTTCCACGCCGTTACTTTTGAGGCCATTGCGACGCTTATCTGTGCGCCCGTTGGCGCGTATTTGATGCAGCGCTCAGTATGGGAGATGGGCGGCCTGACGATTATTCTGGCTACTGCTGCGATGATCTGGAATATCATCTACAACGCGATATTCGATCGTTTATGGCCGGTTAGCCGCGTGGTGCGTAATGTAAAAGTCCGTATTCTTCACGCGCTTGGCTTTGAGTGCGGGTTTATCGTGATCGGCGTTAATATTGCCGCGTATGTGTTAGGCATCTCGATGCTACAGGCGTTTATGCTGGAATTGGGCATTATCCTGTTCTTCTTGCCATACACCATGGCCTATAACTGGGTGTATGACACGCTGCGTGAGCGCATTGTTGCACGCCGAGCGGCGCGCAATATGGCGTCAACGCTACGCTAATGCTGTACTCATTCTGCCTGCCTGCGTTATGTTAACCCCTAGAGATAATAGCGGGTTAACAGGAGCAACAGCATGAAAACGCTAGGCTTACTTGGCGGAATGAGTTGGGAATCCACGGTTCCTTACTATCGAATTATCAACGAAACCGTAAAAAACCAGCTGGGTGGACTACATTCCGCTCGGCTGGTTTTGTATAGCGTCGATTTTGCCGAAGTCGAACACCTACAGATGCAGGGCGAATGGCAACAGGCCGGTGAACTTTTGGCGGATGCCGCACAACGTCTACAGGCTGCTGGCGCAGATGGTATTGTAGTGTGCACTAACACCATGCACAAAGTGGCCGAGCAGATCCAAGCACGTAGCGGTTTGCCGCTGCTGCATATTGCCGACGCCACTGCGGCACGCATTCAGGCTAAAGGCTTAACCCGCATTGGCCTGCTGGGTACGCGTTTCACGATGGAGCAAGATTTCTACCGTGGCCGACTCACTGACACCTTTGGCATCGAGGTCATCGTTCCCAACGAATCCGACCGTGAAATTATCCACCGCATTATTTATCAGGAACTGTGCTTAGGCCAAATCCGTCCTGAATCACGCCAACAATACCGCGAGATTATGCAGCGTTTGGCTGAGCAAGGTGCGCAGGGCATTATTCTGGGATGTACCGAGATTGCATTGCTGGTCGACCAAACCGATGCTGACGTTCCGCTGTTTGATACCGCGCAAATTCATGCGGAATACGCTGCGCATTGGGCGTTAGGCAACGAAAGCGTTTAGTATAAAAAAGCGTTTAGCCCCTCTTTGCTGAAACGATTTTTGTGATCGGTTTCACTATTGCGCGCCGTAGTGCGGAGTGCCCGTTGTGGGGGCTGATACGGCTGTGTTTAGATACGGCCAGTATTTTTTTCGGTGGTTCAGGCAGCATTTTTTGGGAGAAGTCAGTATGACAACGCACGCACTGGTCGGGGATGTGGGGGGTACTAACGCGCGATTGGCTCTTTGCTCGCTGGAAAACGGTGAAATCTCGCAGGCAAAAACCTATTCAGGGCTGGAGTTTGACAGTTTAGAAGCCACGATTCGCACCTATCTGCGAGAGCATAACGTTTCCGTTAAAGAAGCCTGTATTGCCATCGCTTGCCCCGTGACAGATGACTGGGTGGCGATGACCAACCATACGTGGGCGTTCTCTATTGCTGAGATGAAAAAAAATCTGGCGCTGGAAAAGCTGGAAGTGATTAATGATTTCACCGCGGTTTCCATGGCGGTTCCTATGCTCAAGCCCGAGCATCTGATGCAGTTTGGCGGCAAAGCCCCGCTAAAAGATAAGCCGATTGCTATCTACGGCGCAGGGACGGGATTAGGCGTAGCGCATCTTATCCATGCGGCCGATCGCTGGATCAGCCTGCCGGGCGAAGGCGGGCACGTTGATTTTGCCGCCAACAGTGAAGAAGAAGATCTGATCCTTGAAGTGTTGCGTCCAGAACTTGGGCACGTTTCTGCCGAGCGTATTTTATCCGGTCCAGGGCTGGTTAACCTGTACCACGCCATTGTGAAATCGGATAATCGTCTGCCGGAAAACTTGGCGCCTAAAGACGTTACCGAGCGAGCATTAGCCGATTCTTGCACCGATTGCCGTCGTGCGCTCTCGCTGTTTTGCGTGATTATGGGCCGCTTTGGCGGCAACTTGGCGCTAAATATGGCAACCTTCGGCGGCGTGTATATTGCCGGGGGCATTGTGCCGCGTTTTCTTGAATTCTTTAAAGCATCGGGTTTTCGTGCGGCGTTTGAAGATAAAGGGCGCTTTAAGGAGTATGTGCATGATATTCCGGTTTATCTTATCGTGCATGACTTCCCCGGATTACTGGGCGCGGGCGCGCATTTGCGCCAAGAGCTAGGGATGAAAATCTAGCTCGATTCTCAACAGTGCTGAAAATAAAAGTAAAAAGCCTGCGCAGGACACTGAGCAGGCTTTTTTGTGAGCATCAGCAAAATACATTAGAAATGCTTTTTGACGTATTGCTCCATTTTACTCTTCAAATCAATCAGTTTGGTCGCCGGTGCTTTATTGCATTCTTCAACCACCATCGGTGTGACAAACTCGTCAATCTGCTGCTCATCAACGTAATCACCGCCTTTATAGTGGGTATCCAAATTGCTTACCCAAAATACAACCGGTGTTTGTGCCTGTGTATCAAGCGCCAAAAAATCTTCACAGGACATGTGAATGGGTGTGGTTTTAGATTCTTTGGATTTTGAACCCGCGGCGCTCGTTGTCGTGGTCGGGGCGTCTAACGTTAAGACCGCGTTGTTCTGCGCATTATTGCTTTGTGAATCACTGTTTTGAACCGATGCTGCGTAGGTGCAGGTGGTCGCCAGAAGTGTGGTTAAAAGCGCTATTGAAAAGGTTTTGTAATTCATCATCGCTATTCTCTCTTCGATCCAACAGAGCAAACCGCTCATAAATACATCATAAAAGTGCCATTTCCGTTGATATCTGTCATAACGAGCGGAAGTTTTTTTTTAACACAAATAGTATATAGCACTTTTTAAAATGTTGGATTTAGATATTAGCTCTATAAATATAGTTATTTGGTCTGTTTGCTATGTGTTGAACAGCGTTTTTAACATGAGGTCGATCGAAATGGATCTCGCAATGAGATCCATCAGAAGGCGGTTGGCTAAATATAGATTTGAATTGATTCGATCCTATAACCGCATAAGTTGGCGGAATGCTTTTACTTTTCCACGGCTTACTGGGACTTCAAACTCAAGATCGGTGAGGCGCAGTACATAGGTGTTATTAAACCACGGTACGATCTCTCGTATTTTAGACAGATTGACGCAGTACGAGCGATGGCAGCGGAAAAACTTCTCTTCAGGCAATCGGTTACAGAATTCAGTAATGTTCATAGGCATCACAAACTCTTCGCGACGGGTATAGACTCGGGTGACCTTTTCATCCGCCGCTGCATAATAAATATCGTTGCACTCGGTGACGATGATGCGTTCGTCTTTTATCAGGTTAATCGTTTTGGGGGCTGGACGCGCTACGGTGTTGTTATGGGTCAACTCTTGTTCGCGCTGGTGGCTGGCTTCCAGCTTTTGCAGCATGGTGATGATGCGTGACTCATGATAGGGCTTGAGAATGTAATCAAAGGCCTCTAACTCAAAGGCTTCTACCGCATGCTCTTTGTAGGCGGTAATAAAAATAATCTGTGGCTTACGCGCAAATTTGCTGAGATTTTGCGCCAGCAGAACGCCGTCCAACGAAGGGATATTGATGTCGAGAAAAATAGCGTCCACTTCGTTGTGCTGCAGGTATTTAAGTACATCCAGACCATCCTCGAAGGTACCCACAATCTGAATTTTGCTGTGGGTTCGGATCAGGTAGCTTAACTCTTCCTGCGCTAAAAATTCGTCTTCTACAATGATCGCTTTCATAGCGTATTAACCTCCTTGGGTTCTCGCACCGTCAGTTCGTTGTGCGTAGGAACGCTTGGGGTAATGTAAAAATAGATCTCGGTGCCGGGCTCAAGGCGGCGGATATGCAGCCCCTCGCCATACAGCAGTTTGACGCGCTGGTGTACGTTGAGCAGGCCAATTTTATTATTTGGCATATCGCCGTGCGTCACTCGGTCAATGGTTTCCTGGCTGATCCCGTTGCCGGTGTCTTTGATAGAGATTCTTATCCGGTTATCTTTCTTTTTAACCGCAATCGCCACCACGCCTTTGCCGCGACATGGCTGTATTCCGTGCACAATTGCGTTTTCAACTAACGGCTGGATGAGCAAGCTAGGAATGGTTAAATCAACGTCGTCGATGTCAAAAATAACCGTCAACTTACTGCCGAAACGCGCTTTTTCAATCGCCACATAGTCTTGGATTTGGTGTAGCTCGCGCTTGATGTCGATGTGTTCATCGTTGAGCTCCAGATTAAAGCGCAGGTAGCTGGCCAAATTAATGATCAGCTGTCGAGCGGTATCAGGATTGGTGCGAATAGAAGAAGAAATCGCGTTGAGCGCATTGAAGAGGAAATGGGGGTTAATCTTGCTTTGCAATGCGCGTAGCTCGGCCTTATCTGCCATTTCGCGTAGCTGTTCAATGCGAGAAACTTCGATTTGCGTTGAGATAATCTGCGATAGACCAACGGCCATGACCTTTAATGAATAGGTAATTTTGTGCGCATGGCAGTAATAGATTTTTAGCGTACCGGTGACTTCGCCTTTTTCACGCAGCGGGATAATAATCTGTGAATGGATCTGCGGCGTGCGATGGGCTTCATCGTTGTTATTGATCGTGATGTCACCGCGCTGAATGGTTTGGCGCGTCACATCGCTAATCAGCTCTTCGCCAATATTGTATTGCTCTTCGCCCACGCCCACGTAGGCGAGAATATTTTCGGTATTAGTGATGGCGACGGCATCGGCGTTGATATCTTCGCGGATGATCCGGCAAATAGTCATCAGTGATTCACTGTTGATATTGCGGAAGTAGGGCAGCGTTTTATTGGCGATATCGAGAGCCAGCTTCGCCTGACGCGCCGCAATGACCTCTTTTTCATCTTCAACGCTTTGTACCAACAGCACGATCAAACCGATGCAGCCCGCACCCAGAATCATCGGTAAACCGATGTGCTCAACGATATCGATCCCCAACGGTTTTGAATCGATAAAGGCGATAATCAACACCATCGTCAGGCTTTCGCACAACATGCCCGCTAAGATACCCGCGCTCCAGCGTTTTTCTTTCGCAATCCGTTGATGGATCCACGCTGAAATAATCCCGGCGATGATGCTGCTGATTAAGCATGGGATCGCGGTTACGCCATCCATATCGATCAAATAGCGATGTACGCCCGCGATGACGCCGGTTGTTATCCCCACCCAGGGACCAAAAAGTATCCCGCCGGAAATAACCGCAATGATACGCACGTTAATTAATGCGCCTTCAACGCTGATACCGTTATAGGTACTAAATAGTGCGAAGGTGGTAAAAATCGCGGTGACGGCGGCCAGCTCAACCCGCGTATGCTGCTCTTTTTGCAGCAGTTGGCGGAACAGGCGAATGCGTGTCAGAAAAAAGATGCAGATCAGCATCAAAGCGGCGCGTTCAAACACCGCCAGCAGCATATTGAAGTTTTCTTGCAAAATATTATAAACCGAATAATTCAGTGTGTAGATGTATGGCGATTATAGCCATAAAGCCCCCGTGATGATAACCAACCAGAGCGATGGCGCAGATTGCCGTAATCAGGGAAGGGGAGGGCGTTGTTTCTAGGCGAAAATCAATCTATCGCAGATGAGCTCTGCGATAGCATGAGGAAGTGTTTTACCGAAAATGCACCGCGACTAATTTTGTTCTTCCCACTCGTCTGAGGCGGCTTCACCTTCTTCGGTATCTAACGGTGGTTCGTACTGGAAGTCATCTTCATCCCATTCGTAGAGCGTGTTCTCAGTGATCCACTCTTCGCGAATTTCTACCTCATCATAGTCATTATCAAAAATTGCCTGAGCTGCTTCACCGCTAAATAGCGGTACGCCATCACCACCTTCATCTTCGGTAGCGTGGAATTCCGCGAGCCACATGATTTCCCCATCCTGCATGACATATTTTTGCAGATTGAATTGGGCGACCTGTGAGGCGTCATCGCTGTTTTCATGATCGGCTAAATAGGCTTCTCTGGCGGCCTCTATAGCTTCATCTAAGGTCAGATACATGTCCATGATGTTTCTCGCTATTGGTTGTGGTTATGAAGTTTGAGTTCAAATATCAATTGTTGATAATTTCTGCAAAGGTGCAAGAAAACGACAAGATTTTTTTGTGCGCTATCTTGGCAAGATATCTGCTCAATCATGACTTTGACTTCTCCTACTGTTATGGTTCAAGCCTCCTTTTGTAGAAAATGATGACTAAAATGAAAGTTGTATTCCATGTTTCAGAATCAACGCACTGCATTCCCGCATTTAACAGCGCCACTAATCTATTGAAAGCGCGCAATGGTAAATATACCGATATTCATATTGTGTTTACCGGCTCAGCCATCAGCACGCTGATTGCCGACAGTGACGAATCGCCAAACTGGGAGACGTTGCAGCAGGCCAACGTCATTTTGCTGGCCTGTGAGAATGCAATGCGAGCGAATAGCATTACGCTGGATCGGCTATTGATGGGGGTGAACTCAGTTCCTGCGGGCATATTGGCACTGGTTGAACACCAGCAAGACGGTTATTTTTACATCAAACCTTAGCGGACACTTCAATTCGATGGCTATATTCGGTGGCCCGCTATACGCAGTCTCACTTAAACAATTGTGATGTTATCGCTTTTACTTTCCTTATTAATGAATTGGTCAATCGGAACTATGGATAAAAAAGCAGCTTTTTTCTATTAAGGACCACGTTATGGCTGGCTGGTTTAAATTTATTCAGTGAAATTTTTTATCTTGCACAATCAGGCATTTATTAGGGATCTTCCTAAAAAACACTTAATGTAACATTTTGATTTTAAATGCTAATTTAATTCTAATTGACGTTGAGTATAATTAAATTCAATCCTATTGGGTTGCAACCCTTATTAGGTTGTTGTCGACGGGGTGAGTAATCAATTACTATGCTTCCAACAAACCAATTTATTACTGAGTTCTTCGTTTCGTAGAGCACCATCAGGGGGGTATGTGCTAACACATTTATTAACCACCCGGCCCAAGTTTCGCGCTTTAACAGGGCTGGCTGCATCAGTATTTCTGATGCTCGCAACAACACAGGCATGGGCGTTTTCGCTAGATGATGTTGCAAAAAAAGCACAATCTCTGGCAGGGGAGTCTTTCAAGGCACCTAAAAGCAACCTGCCTTCAGAGTTTCGTGAGATGAAGTTTGCTGACTATCAGCAAATCCAATTCAATCATGACAAACCCTACTGGAATAACCTTAAAACTCCATTCAAATTAGAGTTCTACCATCAGGGTATGTATTTTGATACGCCGGTTAAGATCAATGAAGTGACGGCAACGTCGGTTCGTCAGATCAAATATAACCCGGACTACTTTAATTTTGGCTCAGTGAAACACGACCCAGAGGCCGTGAAAGACTTGGGCTTTGCGGGTTTCAAAGTGGTTTATCCGATCAATCAGGCGGGTAAAAACGATGAAATCATGAGCATGCTGGGCGCAAGCTATTTCCGCGTTGTGGGTAAAGGCCAAGTCTATGGTCTTTCTGCACGTGGTTTGGCTATTGATACCGCACTGCCGTCTGGCGAAGAATTCCCGCGCTTCCGCGAATTCTGGATTGAACGTCCAAAAGCAAAAGATAAACACTTGGTGATTTACGCGCTGCTGGATTCTCCACGCGCAACCGGCGCATATCGCATGATTGTGACTCCGGGTACTGACACCGTGGTTGATGTGCAGTCACGTGTATATCTGCGCGACAAAGTGGGCGTGCTGGGTATGGCACCGTTAACCAGCATGTATTTGTTTGGTTCAAACCAGCCATCTACTAACGTGAACTATCGTCCACAGCTGCATGATTCTGAAGGTCTATCGATTCATGCTGGCAACGGCGAATGGATCTGGCGTCCACTGAACAATCCTAAACATCTATCCGTAAGCACCTTCAGCGTTGAAAATCCGAAAGGTTTTGGCCTGCTGCAGCGTACTCGTGACTTCTCTCAATACGAAGACCTAGACGATCGTTACGATCTGCGTCCGGGCGCTTGGGTTGAACCACGTGGTGTTTGGGGCAAAGGTAAAGTTCAGCTGGTGGAAATTCCAACGGCCGATGAAACCAACGATAACATCGTGGCATTCTGGATCCCGGCAAGTCTGCCAGAGGTCGGAAAACCTATTAATCTGGATTACCGTCTACACTTCACTCGTGATGAAGCAAAACTGCATGACCCTGCGTTAGCGTGGGTGAAGCAGACTATGCGTTCAACCGGTGATGTGAAACAGTCTAACCTGATCCGCGAACCAGACGGCACAACCGCGCTGATTGTTGATTTTGTTGGCCCAGCGCTAAAAGCGTTGACGCCTGATGCACCTGTAACCACTCAGGTGACAACGGATGACAACACTAAACTGGTGCAGAACGATTTACGTTACAACCCGGTAACCGGCGGCTGGCGTCTGACGCTGCGCTTTAACGTTATCGACAACAAAAAACCGGTTGAGATGCGTGCTTATCTGATCAAAGAAGATAAACCGCTGAGTGAAATCTGGAGCTATCAGTTACCTGCCAATGAATAAGTCTACTGAGAATGCCGATGCCTATCTAAAGGCATTGGCGATGAGCGCGGAGCAAGAAGCCGCGCTCAGGCAGCAAATGACCGCATCACAGGATGTTTCTGTGGATGCGGTGCATAGGTCGCTGGCCTCAGACGATGTTCAACTGTCGGATTTAGAGGCGCTCGATGCGCCTCTTTGTTCAGTTGAATCACGTCTTGAGATGGGCTGGTCGGATACGCTGGAAGAGAAAGCATTGCTGACAAAAGATGCGGCAGGACGAACTGCGATCAAAGCAATGCCCACCATTAAGCGTACGTCGATGTTTCCTGAAAAGTGGCGCACCAATCCGGTTGGCCGCCTGTGGGATGGCCTGCTAGGCAGAACGCAGCCGCCGAAACACCAGTTTAAAACCGCGGCAGAAGCCGAGGCCGATAAACGCTGGCGTAAAGTGGGCTCAATGCGCCGCTGGGTTTTGCTTATCCTGATGCTGACGCAGACGGTCATCGCCACCTGGTACATGAAAACCATTCTGCCGTATCAAGGTTGGGAATGGATCGATCCAGCTTCAATGCTAGAGAAACCGATCATGCAGTCGGTGATGGAGCTGCTGCCCTATGTTCTTCAGTTTGGAATATTAGTGCTGTTTGCCATTCTCTTCTGCTGGGTATCGGCCGGTTTCTGGACAGCGCTGATGGGCTTCCTTCAGCTCTTGATAGGCCGCGATAAATACAGCATTTCCGCTACAACGGTTGGGGACGAAGCGCTCAATCCAAAACATCGCACCGCGCTTATCATGCCGATTTGTAATGAAGACGTATCCCGTGTATTTGCAGGGCTACGAGCAACCTATGAATCGGTGGTGGCGACAGGGCAAATCGAACACTTTGATATCTTTGTGCTGAGCGATAGCTACGATCCCGATATTTGCGTGGCAGAGCAAAAAGCATGGATGGAGATCTGCAAAGAAGTCGGCGGTGAAGGGCGTATTTTCTATCGTCGTCGTCGTCGTCGTGTGAAACGCAAATCCGGTAACATCGATGACTTCTGCCGTCGCTGGGGCGGAGAATACAGCTACATGGTTATTCTTGACGCCGATAGCGTGATGAGCGGCGACTGTTTAACCAATCTGGTTCGTCTGATGGAAGCCAACCCAAGCGCGGGGATTATTCAATCTGCGCCGAAGGCGACCGGCATGGACACCATGTATGCGCGTATTCAGCAGTTTGCAACGCGTGTATATGGGCCATTGTTCACCGCAGGTTTGCATTTCTGGCAGTTAGGTGAATCCCATTATTGGGGCCACAACGCCATTATTCGTGTGAAGCCGTTTATCGAACACTGCGCGCTGGCACCGCTGCCGGGCAGCGGCACCTTTGCCGGTTCCATTTTGTCACATGACTTTGTGGAAGCCGCATTGATGCGTCGCGCTGGCTGGGGGGTGTGGATTGCCTATGACCTGCCGGGCTCCTACGAGGAATTACCCCCGAACCTGCTGGATGAGCTGAAGCGTGACCGTCGCTGGTGCCAAGGTAACCTGATGAACTTCCGCCTATTTTTGGTGAAAGGGATGCATCCGGTTCACCGTGCGGTATTCCTGACGGGCGTGATGTCGTATCTGTCGGCACCGTTATGGTTTATGTTCTTGGTGCTCTCAACGGCGCTACAGGTGGTGCATACGCTGATGGAGCCGCAGTACTTCCTGCAGCCGCGACAGCTATTCCCAGTTTGGCCACAGTGGCGTCCTGAACTGGCGATTGCGCTGTTCTCAACCACGTTGGTGCTGTTGTTCTTGCCAAAACTGCTGTCTGTGGTGCTGATTTGGGCCAAAGGTGCTAAAGAGTACGGTGGTTCATTCCGCCTGCTGATTTCCATGCTGCTGGAGATGTTGTTCTCCGTGTTGCTGGCACCGGTGCGTATGATTTTCCATACCGTATTTGTGGTGAGCGCGTTCCTTGGCTGGTCAATCACCTGGCAGTCGCCGCAGCGTGATGATGATGCTACGCCGTGGAGTGAAGCTTTCCGTCGTCATGGTTCGCAGTGCTTACTCGGCCTTATCTGGGCGGGTGGCGTTGCGGTGCTGGATCTGCGTTTCCTCTGGTGGCTGTCACCGATCGTGGTGTCGTTGATCCTTTCACCAGTGGTTTCGGTGATTACGAGCCGTCGCACGCTGGGCGTGAAGTGCAAACGTGCTAAGATCTTCTTGATCCCCGAGGAATACTCTCCTCCGGTTGAGATGGTGGCGACCGAGCGCTACGTTGAGCTCAACAACAAGCGTGAACTCGATCATGGCTTCCTGCGTGCGGTGTTTGATCCTGCGTACAATGCGTTGGCGACCGCAATGGCCACTTCTCGCCATCATGCGCATGCTGCTATTGCTAAAGCACGTGAAGAGCGCGTAGAGAAAGCCTTGAGCACCGGGCCTCAGGAGCTTAGCCGAGACGAACGCTTGGCGCTGCTGAGCGATCCTGTTACGTTGGCACGCCTTCATCAGTTACTGTGGAGCACGCCAGAGCGCTATCCTCAGTGGACTCAGGCTTATCAGGCACTGAAGCCTGCGGCCTAACCGCTTAGCTGAGCTAAAATGCGGAAAAGGGTGTTTGCCGAAAAGCAAACACCCTTTTTTTATCTCGCGATTAAGGATGGGCAGCGCGGTGG
This sequence comes from Hafnia alvei, assembly GCF_034424155.1. Taxonomy (NCBI): domain Bacteria; kingdom Pseudomonadati; phylum Pseudomonadota; class Gammaproteobacteria; order Enterobacterales; family Hafniaceae; genus Hafnia; species Hafnia alvei. Next base: position 1,463,299 of record NZ_CP139992.1, read on the forward strand.
GGCGGGTAGTACAAGATGTCTTGTTGCAGCATAAAGCGTGACGTGATGCTTTTTAGCTCGCCTTGATAGTCAAAGCTGATGATTTCCTGCTTCTCAGACAGTATGCAGTTCCCGCTGTTATCCCATTTTTGACACTCGGTGATATAGGTAACATGAGGCGTTTTGGTGATAGAGCTGAGATCTTTGCCGTTATCGGTAAAGGTTGAAAGGGTGTCATTATCGTTTTTCACCACTTTCTCTAATCGCCCATCGGGACGATACAGATACATACCAAATCCCGGATTACGGCCAACGGCAACGTAAAAGCGCACCTGATCGTCAGGCGTATAAAAATAGTACTGATTAGTAATGCCAATCGTGTTGTCGCCAGCTTCGACTTCGGTCACTTTTACAATTCGGCCACGCTCATCCGTTTTATAGGCGCTGATGAGCTGAGAAACGTCTTGCTCATGGCCGGTTTGAACCGCTACCACGCTGCGGCTTATCCAACCAATATCATCCGGCATGAGGCGACTTTCCCAAACAGGGTTGGGGCCGTAGCTTTGACCGGCAGCCTCGATTTGTCCATTACGAGCAAACTCGATGCTGATATCACGCAGCGTATCTTGGCTTTCAGGTCCGATAACATACTGATGATAGCTTTTGGCTGGGCCAACGATATCGCCTTCCATCAAGATAATATTGTTGGAGCGCACAATGTGTGAATTACCGATAATCGGTGGAGCCGCTATCGCGCCAGAAGGCAATAACACAACGGCGAGTAGCGTTGCAGCAGCGAGTAAAGTCTCTGGAGGCCGCATTCATGCTCCTTGTTGCGGTATGATTTAGCCAAAATACGCCTAGCGTTAATTGTTAACAGGCATAATTCTATCGTGACGAGCAGTGATGCAAACGTGTCTTAATTGATAATACACCAGGCTAGAAAGAGAAGGAGGACTGAATGGGCTATGCGGTAGGAATTCACAGCCCTGAGCGGTCATTATTGAGTCGTTTAAAGACGATTGGCGATTTCAATCAGATTGCCGTCGGGGTCACGCAAATAAATAGAGCTGATTTTTCCGCTGGCACCCGTGCGAGTTACCGGCCCTTCAATAATCTCGACGCCGCAGCCAATCACCCATAAAACAACCTCTTGCAGCGGCTGAACCGTGATAAAGCAGAGATCGGCGCTGCCTGGTGTTGGATGTTTAGCATGAGGGCGAAAAGGCGATTTGGCCGCGTGAAGATTGATTTTTTGCTCACCAAACGTAAGCGCCGTACGGCCTTCGCTGCCAAAGGTTTCAACCCCCATCCCCAGAACCTGCTGATAAAACTGGACGGATTTGTCGATATTAGCCACGGTGAGAACTAAATGATCCAGCGCGGAGAGTTTAAGCATGGGCAGGCGGCTCCAAAAGATGATGTAAATATGAGTGAAAACGAATTCGAAGAATAAAACGTTATTCAGCCACCATAACGTTTTACTCTGATGTTATTCAACATTTACGCAACAGATAGGAGCACAGACCAGAGCGATTATGGATGACTGCACACTTCGCAGGAAGGATTTTTAGCCAGCGTCATTGAACGCCACTGCGAACTCATGGCGTCGTACATCATCAGCCGCCCACGGGGAACCGTGCCGAAATGTGCCAATAACTTAATGGCTTCCATCGCTTGCATGGCACCGATAATTCCGACCAACGGTGACATAACACCCGCTTCCACGCAGGTGAGGGCGTTAGCGCCAAATAAGCGGCTTAAACAACGGTAGCAAGGCTCGTCTTCTTGATAGGTAAATACGTTAACTTGCCCTTCCATGCGGATAGCGGCACCGGATACCAAAGGCGTATGCAGGTTGAAGCATAAGCGATTAAGACGATCGCGAATATCGACGTTATCCGTGCAGTCGAGAACCACGTCAACCTGCTCGATAAGTGTGGTGAGCTCGGCGTCCTCTAGCACGGCATTTACGGTATGCAACTGGGTGTGAGGGTTAATCTCTTGGAGCGATAAACGCGCAGACTCGACTTTTGCCATCCCGATTCGCGCATCGCAGTGCAAGATTTGGCGCTGTAAATTAGAAAGAGATACCGTATCAAAGTCGACAAGCGTCAAGGTTCCTACCCCTGCCGCAGCGAGATATTGGCTGGCTGGGCAGCCTAAACCACCCAACCCAATAATCAGCGCATGCGAGGCTTTAAGCTTTTCCTGACCGTCGAAATCAAAACCGCGCAGCACGATCTGGCGGTTATATCGCATCATCTCAGCATCGCTAAGCTCTTCGGGTATCTCTTTGCTCATGTTTAAAATCTCAACAGCGGATTAAACAATTCTACATCGACTAACTCACCGGCTTTAACCGAGCCGCGCTCGCGCTCTAAAACAATAAAAGCATTGCCGAGGGTAAATGAGCTGAAGACGTGTGAACCTTGATGGCCCGTGGTGCGTACTTCTAGTTCGCCCTGAGCATTCGCACTCACGATGCCGCGCTGGAAATCTAAACGACCCGGTGATTTTTTCAGCGGAGTCATCGCCTTGGCTTTTAAACGTGCTGGTGGCTGCCAGTGGGTATCGCCAGAAAGATGGGCAATCAGCGGTTGCACCAACTGATAGAACGTCACCACGGCTGAAACAGGGTTGCCCGGCAGGCCGCAGAACAACGCGCGATTAAGCTGACCAAAAGCGAATGGTTTACCCGGCTTCATGGCCAGTTTCCAGAAACTGATTTTCCCAACTTCATCTAAAATTTGTTTGGTGAAATCGGCTTCGCCAACGGAAACGCCGCCGCTGCTAATCAATAGATCAGCATGCAGATCGCCTGCCTTAAAGGCCTCGCGCAGCGCCTGTGGATCGTCGCGGATAATGCCTAAATCAATAATCTCGCAGTGCATTTGCTCAAGCATTAAACGTACGGCAAAACGGTTCGTGTCGTAAATCTGCCCTTCTTGCAAAGGCGTGCCTACCGGCTGTAGCTCATCGCCGGTTGAAAACAGAGCGACTTTCAATTTGCGCACAACTTTAATTTGAGCAATGCCTAAAGACGCTAACAGAGGAAGTTCCGCCGTGCCTAAACGAACCCCAGCGGCTAATACTTCAGCACCCTGACGAATGTCTTCACCGGCCAAACGGATGTTTTGTCCTTGCGCTGGCATCGCCGTAAAACGCACGCCTTGTTCGCTGAGTTCAGCCTGCTCTTGCATGATAACCGCATCGGTTCCTGCTGGTACGGGCGCGCCGGTCATAATACGAATGACGCTGCCTGCTGGCCATTCACCGCTGAACGGGCTGCCTGCAAATGCTTTGCCAGCAACAGAAAGTACGGCGTCTGGTGTGATGTCTTGCAAACGAACGGCGTATCCGTCCATGGCTGAGTTAGCAAATGGAGGAACATTTAACGGAGAAATAACAGGAAGAGCAGTGATACGGCCAGCGGCATCGGTCAGCGCAACGTCTTCCACATCGGAAATGGCTGATGTTTGTGAAAGTAATTTTTCCAGCGCTTGCTCAATAGAAATCAAATCAGATGTGTTGTAACAATCCATCGGTTGGCTCCGTACAGGGTTCCCGACAGCCGATCTCAGCTCAGGAGGGAATAAATAATGCGGCTATTATGGCAGAAATCGGAGAAGGGGAGAATGCTTGCGTAACCCGCTTATTGCCCATGTGCGCAGGTTCAGAGGGTGAGTTCGATAGGCATCATAAAAAATGGCCGCAGGTGCGGCCATGAAATTCAGCGTGAATGAAATCTCATCGATATTACGCTAAGCCAAGGTGTTCGGCATGAAAGCGCAGGTGATCTTCAATAAATGTCGCGATAGTAAAGTAGCTATGATCATAACCCGGCTGGATACGTAAGCGCAGTGACCATTCGTTCTGACGAGCCAACTCGGCAAGTTTGGCGGGTTGTAATTGATCCGCTAAAAACTGATCGTCATCGCCCTGATCGATGAGGATCGGGAACGTAGGCTTTTGCTGCGCAATCAGACAACAGCTGTCATAGCTCTGCCAAAGAGAGCGATCGTCGCCCAAATAGGCCGCGAAGGCTTTGCGCCCCCAAGGTACCTGCGTTGGGTTAACGATAGGCGCAAAGGCAGACACCGATAAATACTGATGTGGATTACGTAATGCCAGCGTTAGCGCACCATGTCCCCCCATCGAATGACCACTGATGGACTGCTTTTCACTGACGTTGAAATGCTCGCGAATAAGCGCTGGCAGCTCCTGCGTGATGTAATCATCCATTCGATAATGGCTATTCCACGGAGCCTGCGTGGCGTTCAGATAAAAACCGGCGCCTTGTCCCAGATCGTAGCCCGCATCATTGGGCACTGTATCGCCGCGCGGGCTGGTATCTGGGATGACTAACGCTAAACCTAGCTCGGACGCAACGCGCTGCGCGCCAGCCTTGGTGGAGAAATTTTCGTCATTGCAGGTTAAGCCTGACAGCCAATAGAGTACCGGCGGCGGTGCATCGTCGGCTGTGGGAGGCAAATAGATGCTAAATGTCATCAGACAGTTGAGTGCATCAGATGCGTGGCGGTAGCGCTGCTGCCAGCCATTGAACAGACGATGCTCTTCTAACAGTTCCAGTGAATCCACGACGTTCTCCTATCCGAGATAATAGGCGCGATGATTAAATCTTCTGCGCCCATTATTTAGGTATGTTCGTTATTCGTTTTGACTAGCGGTCAAAGTGAATAACGGTACGAATCGACTTACCTTCATGCATAAGATCAAAGGCTTCGTTAATTTCATCCAAGCTCATAGTGTGGGTAATGAAATCGTTGAGGGCAAACTCGCCGTCCATGTAGCGCTGTACGATACCCGGCAATTGGGTGCGGCCTTTAACGCCACCGAATGCGGAACCGCGCCATACGCGACCGGTCACCAGTTGGAATGGACGGGTGGAGATCTCTTCGCCCGCGCCAGCCACGCCGATAATAACCGACTCGCCCCAGCCTTTATGGCAGCATTCAAGCGCTGAGCGCATCACGTCTACGTTGCCGATACATTCAAAGGAAAAATCGACGCCGCCATCGGTCAGTTCGACGATAACTTGCTGAATTGGCTTATCGTAATCTTTTGGATTAATGACATCGGTTGCGCCTAACTTGCGCGCCAGTTCAAATTTATCAGTATTGATATCGATACCGATGATACGTCCCGCGCCCGCCATTTTGGCACCAATAATGGCAGACAGACCGATACCGCCCAGACCAAAAATCGCTACGCTGTCGCCCGGCTTAACTTTAGCGGTGTTGACCACGGCGCCCATACCGGTGGTTACGCCACAGCCCAGCAGGCAAACTTCTTCCAGCGGGGCTTCCTTGCTGATTTTCGCTAAGGAAATTTCTGGCACAACGGTGTATTCAGAGAACGTAGATGTACCCATGTAGTGGAAAATTGGCTTACCGTCTTTAGAGAAACGCGTTGTGCCGTCTGGCATCAAGCCTTTGCCCTGGGTTTCACGAATGGCTTGGCACAGATTGGTTTTGCCTGACAGACAGAACTTACATTTGCCACATTCTGGCGTATATAGCGGGATCACATGATCGCCGACGGCGACGGTGGTCACTCCTTCACCCACGGCTTCAACGATGCCCGCGCCTTCGTGGCCCAAGATCGCTGGGAATACGCCTTCAGGATCTTTCCCTGACAGGGTATATGCGTCGGTGTGGCACACCCCGCTGGCGACAATGCGAACCAAAACCTCGCCTTTTTGTGGTGGCATCAAATCAACTTCTTCGATGGTTAATGGTTGATTTGGCCCCCAAGCGACGGCGGCGCGAGTTTTAATCATTTGCATGGTGTGCTCCTGGTTCTTTTTGATGTAAGACGATGGCGTGCTCTGACGCGGGAATATCGATAGTTTCTGACTGTTCTTCTACGCGCTCTTGCTCAATGATTTGCATTTTAAGCGCACGAATATTGGGATTAAACGCATCGCGTCGCCAGATAAGCCACGTTGCAGTTTGGGCGATATCGTCAGGCAATGCGTGTACGGCCACACGTTCATGACCGGGTAAAAGAGATAACACCGAGCGCGGGATCATCGCGATACCGGCACCGCTGGCGGCGCAGGCTAACATGGCGTGATAAGATTGAATTTCCATAATCGTGCCGGGAACGGCACCATCTTGCTGAAACCACGATTCAAAACGAAGCCGATACGAGCAGCTAGGTCGAAAGGCAAACAGCGTTTGATTGGCGGCGTCTTTAGCACGGGTAATCGGTGGATGCTCAAGGCTAGAAATCACCACCATCTCTTCACGAAAAGCGATACAGCCATTCAGTTCATCATGATTGAGTGGCCCGTCGACTAATCCCGCAGCCAGCGTTCCTGCACGTACTTTCTCAGTAATTTCTCCTGAAGTCCCCGTCACCAACGAGAGTGCCACTTGAGGATAACTTTGGTGATAGGCCGCCAATAACACCGGCAAACGGGTTGCGGCGGTGCTTTCCATTGAGCCTAACGCAAAGCTGCCTGCCGGTTCTCCGGCATGCGTGATGCTCATTGCTTCGTCGCTGAGCGCCAGAATTCGTTTGGCATAGTTGAGGAAGTTATGTCCCATCGGTGAAAGGCGTAAGCGCTGTTTTTCTCGAATGAATAGATCGGTGCCCAGCTCCTGCTCTAGCTGACGCAAACGGGTGGTCAGGTTGGAAGGAACGCGATGAAGTAGCTCCGCTGCACGAGCAACCGAGCCAGTTTCAGCTACGCTACAGAACATGCGCAGTTGGGTAAGATCCATATTCATTCTCTTAACGTGAATAACTTGATTATCATTATTCACTTTTTGAGAGTTGTTTGGCAAGGCAATATAACAACAAATTATTTAACAATTATCTATCATCAAGCGTGATAGGGATGGAGATCCTGCAATGGCAGTGCGTATCGCATTAAGCGGCTTTTTAGCCTTAGTTGTGGCAATGGGAATTGGGCGGTTTGCGTTCACGCCTCAGGTTCCGTTGATGATTGCAGAGCATCAGTTTTCACTGACCGGCGCGGGGATTGTGGCCGCGCTGAACTATTTGGGCTATTTGGCCGGTGCTTTTGACGCGATGCGGGCGAGCAGACAGGTTGAGCGGCGATTGCAGCTTGGACTTTGGGGAGCAGTGTTCTTAACTCTGCTTTCAGCCTGTGTCAGCGGTTTTTGGTGGCATAGCTTAATCCGCTTTATGGTTGGCTGGGCGAGCGGATGGGCCATGGTGCTGGTGGCCGCATGGACGAATGAACGTCTGGCTCATTTCGGAAAACCAAATCTTGCTGCCGCGGTGTTTGCCGGTCCCGGCGCCGGTATTTTTATCAGTGGGATGCTATCGGTAGGAATTAGCGCGCTTAATCTCGATGCGGCTCAGGCGTGGCTGGTTTACGGCGTGTTAGCGTTGGTGCTGATTGGTTTTATCGCCCGCTTCTTACCAAGAGCAGGGGAGCTTCATCGCCCTGACGTTCCTGCCCAGCCTTTGGTATTAACGCCCGCACTCAAACGATTGGTGTGGAGCTACAGTCTGGCCGGATTCGGCTATATCTTACCTGCGACGTTTTTATCACAAATGGCTCATGCCCGTTTTCCCGATAGCCTATTTGCCCAGTTTGTTTGGCCCGTATTTGGTTTTGCCGCGGTGGTGGGGATTGGTTTGGGGATTCTGACGCGCCGCTGGCTGCTGACTCAGCAACGCTTAGCGATCGTACTGTGGATCCAAGCATTAGGCATTGTGTTCACGGAAACGATCCCTGGAGTCAGCGGATTGGTATTCGGCGCATTGCTCACCGGCGGTGGGTTCTTATGTGTGGTTCAACTTTCGCTGCAATATGGCCGCGAGTTAGCGCCTTCGCACATTCGTTATATGGCAGGGTTGCTGACCACCGGTTACGCCGTTGGCCAATTAGTTGGCCCTATGCTTTCGGCTATTTCAACGGCGCTAACGCATCGTTTAGAGCCCGCGTTGTATATTGCTGCAATAGGTTTGCTCGTTGCCGGTGGTTTAGTTTTTCGCACGCAGCCCGTGCTCAGCCCACAAACAGAACGGACTGATGGATAACCGCACGCTTTATATGCATTAAACAAATGACGGTTTTTCATGTATAGCTGAAAGAGTATCACTGGATAAAGCGTCCGCACTCCACTAAAGTGATGACAAAATTCTGATGTGATCACCATCAAGTTGTGCTCAGAATTAAGATTACCTGCAGGAGAGAATTGATGTCATCGCTAAGCAAAGAAGCAGTTTTGGTTCATACGGCGCTAGAGGCTCGTGGCCTAGAAACTCCCCTGCGAGGGGAAGTGTTAGATCGTGAAATACGCAAACAGCGCATTAAAGAGCACATGACGGAAATCATGCAGTTGCTCAATCTTGATTTATCTGACGATAGCTTGGCGGAAACGCCGCACCGTATTGCCAAAATGTACGTTGATGAGATTTTCTCGGGCTTGGATTATGCGAATTTTCCAAAAATTACCGTCATTGAAAATAAGATGAAGGTTGATGAGATGGTCACGGTGCGGGATATCACGCTAACCAGCACCTGTGAGCACCATTTTGTGACCATCGATGGCAAAGCCACGGTGGCCTATATTCCTAAAGACTGCGTGATTGGCCTGTCGAAAATTAATCGCATCGTGCAATTCTTTGCGCAGCGTCCGCAGGTACAAGAGCGTTTGACCCAGCAAATTTTGGTTGCGCTGCAAACTCTATTGGGAACCAACAACGTTGCGGTATCTATCGATGCCACGCATTACTGCGTGAAAGCCCGCGGTGTGCGTGATGCGACCAGTGCGACGACCACAACCTCGCTCGGCGGGTTGTTTAAATCGAGCCAAAATACTCGTCAGGAGTTTTTGCGCGCGGTACGCCATCACGGCTAGTTGAGCGTGAATAATCGGGTGATTGACTCGAAGTGATACAGCGCCGGCCATGTGCCGGCGTTTTTGTATATCCCCGTCATACTTCAAGCTGCTTACGCGTTGGCTGCACCCGCTCACCCCAGTCACTTACTGGAGTAAGCTTCTGGGGTGAGCAGGGTTGCCGCCTTCAAGCAACTTGAATTATTTTGGGTATAGTTAAAGTACTGTCTATAGGGATCGCCGTTATGCTGCAGCGTTTGCCAAACTCTCAACCGGAAGCGGTAATAAAACCTGCCATGCTGAAAACGCGCATTGGTACACTGGATTTTGTACGCGGGCTGGCGATTCTTTGTATTCTTTTAATGAACATCACCGGTTTTGGTTTACCCAAAGCGGCCTATCTCAATCCTGCCTATAACGGACTACCTGATGGCGCAGATACGCTGACGTGGGGTCTGTTACATGTCTTCGTACAAGGCAAATTTTTAGCCATGTTTGCGCTGCTGTTTGGGGCAGGGCTTCAGCTATTGTTGCCCAAAGGTAAACACTGGCTGCGTGCGCGTTTATCTTGGCTGGTTTTATTCGGACTTATCCATGCCATTTTCTTTTGGGACGGTGACATTTTATTGGCCTACGGCCTGATTGGATTAATCAGTTGGCGAATGATCCGCGATGCTTCTTCAACGCTACAGCTGTTGCGCACCGGTCTGGTGCTATATGTCATTGGATTAGGGCTGCTGCTACTGCTGGGGTTGATTGCAGGGCCTGAACCGAGCGCATTTTGGCTACCGGGATATGCTGCAATTCAGTACGAAGGCATTTGGAAAATACACGGTGGTTGGGAAGCATGGCGTAATCGCAGTGATTTGCTCAGCGCAAATCTGATGGCGCTCGCGGTGCAGTATGGCTGGCAGCTTGCAGGGCTGATGCTGACCGGTGCGGCACTAATGCGCAGCGGCTGGCTAAGCGGTAGTTTCAGCCAGCGACATTATCGGCGAACGGCGCTTTGGTCGCTGGTGGTGGGACTAGGCATTCAGGTGCCGACCACCTTAGCGCAGTGGCAAAACGGTTGGGAATATCACGTTAGTGGTTATTTGCTTCAGGTGCCTGCCGAACTGACTGCGCCACTCATGATGATCGGTTATGTTTCGCTGATCTATGCATTCTGGCCACAAATCTCACGGCTTAAACTTGCCTTCGCTCTGCGGCAGGTTGGGCGCATGGCGTTGACGAACTATTTGCTGCAAACGCTGCTGTGCACCACGCTGTTTTATCAATTTGCCATGTTTAATCACTGGTCAAGAACGGCATTGCTCTGGGTTGTTCCGGTAGTATGGCTGATTAATGTTCTTTTCTCGATACTTTGGCTGCGTCACTTTAAGCAAGGGCCGGTTGAGTGGTTATGGCGTAAATTAACGGCGCTGGGTACTCAAACAAGAAGTTGAGCAATGACGCCTCACGCGAATATTGACGTGAGAAACACAAATTAAAAGCGTGAGCTGAAGTGAAAGGTTAACGAAATGTATGAAAACGTTTTCTTTCCTGTGACATATTTCACGCAGCAATGATGAAAAACTGGGTAGCATAGCGCGGTCATATCACGTACGTGCTTTCGACTCAGGGATCTCTATGAATGCCATTTGCTGTCCTGCACCATTCCGTGTTTATTTTTATGCTTTTCTTTGCCGTCATGAGCGTTGCGCATGATCACTATTCGTGATGTTGCACGGCTGGCGGGTGTTTCCGTTGCTACCGTATCCCGTGTTTTGAACAATACGGCGATCACCACGCCGGAAACGAAAGCCGTGGTGCAGAGCGCCGTGGCTGAACTCGGCTACCGCCCGAACGCCAACGCGCAGGCGTTAGCAACGCAAAGTAGTGACATGTTGGGTGTGGTGGTGATGGATGTCTCTGACCCTTTCTTTGGTGCGTTAGTTAAAGGTGTTGATGAAGTTGCCCAGCGCGAGCGCAAAAATCTGCTGATTGCCAACAGTTATCACGATGCAGATAAAGAGCGAAAGGCGATAGAAATGCTGATACGCCAGCGCTGCAATGCGTTGATTGTGCATGCAAAGATGTTATCAGACGATGAGCTGGTGGCGTTTATGCAGCAGGTGCCGGGTATGGTGTTGATCAACCGTATCGTTCCGAGCTATGAGCACCGCTGTGTGGGCTTGAACAATTTGGCAGGTGGGCAAATGGCCACGCAGTTGTTGCTGGACAAAGGCCATCGTCGGATTGGCTTTTTGGGTTCAAATCATCAGATTGAAGACCAAATGATGCGGCAGAAAGGGTATGAAACCGCCATGCAATTAGCGGGGATCGAAATCGGTAAAGCGTGGTGCGCCTATGCTTCGCCCGATCTACAAGGTGGGGAAGCCGCAATGGTGGAACTTCTTGGCCGCAATCAGCAGTTGAGTGCCGTGTTTGCCTATAACGACGCTATGGCTGCGGGTGCTTTAGCCGTGTTGAAAGAAAACGGTATTTCTATTCCAGAACAATTTTCTATCGTGGGTTTTGACGATATCCCTATTGCACGCTATACCAGCCCTAAACTGACCACCGTCCGTTATCCTATTGTTTCTATGGCTACTTTAGCCTCTGAGCTGGCGCTTAAGTCCGTTCATCAAACGCCTCTTTCTCCCAACGGTCACTGTTTTATGCCTACCTTAGTGCAGCGCTGGAGCGTGGGTTCTCGATAATTGTGGTGTAGCTCACTTTGTCAGCAGATTGGCCCATGTAACCGTTTTCAATCTGTGAGTTCATTCACAGAATATTAACATAATCGTGTCTATTCTTGTGGCGTTTTCGCTATCACAAATATCAGTCATACGTGCAAATCGCCCTGATACTCTAGGTTTTTCGGGCGTCAAACCTAGAGTGGCTGGGATATTCTAAATGTAAACGATATGTGTATTTTAAACGGTTCGCGTTGGTATTTGTTTTCTTGCCGCAGCGATAGTGGAAACGATAAACAAGGGCGTCTGAAAAATCGGACATCCATGCTGAAATACCCTACATCCAATCGGAGCTTCACATGAATAAGAAGACGTTTACCTTAGCAACTTTGGCGGCCAGCATGATGTTTGGCGTCGCGGCACAGGCGGCAACCACCAATATCGGGGTCACCATCTATAAGTACGACGACAACTTTATGTCCGTGGTACGTAAGGCGTTAGAAAACGATGCTAAGGCTGATCCCAGCGTTAAATTGTTGATGAATGACTCACAAAACGATCAGTCCAAGCAAAACGATCAGGTTGACGTGCTGATGGCGCGTGGCGTGAAAGGATTGGCAATTAACCTCGTCGATCCTGCTGCTGCTCCAACGATTATTGATAAAGCGAAGGCAAACGATGTTCCGGTCGTGTTCTTCAACAAAGAACCCTCTCGTAAGGCGCTGGATAGCTACGACAAAGCGTATTACGTGGGCACCGACTCCAAAGAGTCTGGCATCATTCAGGGTCAGCTGATCGGTAAACACTGGAAAGCCAATCCTAACTGGGATCTGAACAAAGATGGCGTGATTCAGTTCGTCCTGCTGAAAGGCGAGCCGGGCCACCCAGATGCTGAAGCACGTACAACTTACGTGGTGAAAAGCCTGAACGACCAAGGTATTAAAACTCAGCAATTGCAGTTAGATACCGCAATGTGGGATACCGCGCAGGCTAAAGATAAAATGGATGCATGGTTGTCTGGCCCAAATGCGAACAAGATTGAAGTGGTTATCGCCAACAACGATGCTATGGCGATGGGCGCCGTCGAAGCCCTGAAAGCGCATAACAAAACCGCTATTCCAGTGTTTGGCGTCGATGCCCTGCCAGAAGCGCTGGCGTTAGTTAAATCAGGCGCAATGGCCGGTACCGTATTGAACGATGCCAGCAACCAAGCGAAAGCCACCTTCGATTTGACCAAAAATCTCGCCGAAGGCAAGCCAGCGGGTGAAGGCACCAACTGGAAAATTGAAAATAAAATTGTTCGCGTTCCGTATGTCGGCGTCGATCAGGACAATCTGTCTCAGTTTATTAAAAAATAAGCGTCACCTAAGCCTATATAACAATAACTTTTAAGTTTTAAGCCCGATATTGATTGATGGTTCAACCAGAGGCTATCGGGCTTATTCTTTATGTCATTTTCAGGTGGATGTTATGCCAGATAACTCTTTGATGGGTAACTCGTTGACCGACAGCTCTTTGGCAAAAGATCAGATTTCTAATCAAGAGAACGCATCGATAAAACAGGACGATGACGCGTTTTTATTGGAAATGGATAATATCAATAAGTCATTTCCTGGCGTCAAAGCGCTGGATAATGTCAATCTGCGTGTACGACCACACTCCATCCATGCATTAATGGGGGAGAACGGTGCGGGTAAATCCACACTATTAAAATGTTTGTTTGGCATTTACCAGAAAGATTCAGGACGTATTCTTTTTCAGGGAAAAGAGATCAATTTTAAGAGCGCCAAAGAAGCATTGGAACACGGCGTTTCGATGGTGCATCAAGAGCTAAACTTAGTTCTGCAGCGTAACGTGATGGATAATATGTGGCTTGGTCGTTACCCGATGAAAGGGATTTTTGTCGATCAAGATAAGATGTATCAAGATACTAAAGCGATATTCGATGAGCTCGACATTGATATCGATCCGCGCGAAAAAGTGGCCGGATTATCTGTATCCCAAATGCAGATGATTGAAATTGCTAAGGCATTTTCATATAACGCCAAAATTGTGATTATGGATGAGCCCACTTCTTCTTTAACAGAAAAAGAAGTTAATCATCTTTTTACGATTATCCGTAAATTAAAAGATCGCGGATGCGGCATTGTTTATATCTCCCATAAAATGGAAGAGATCTTTAAGCTCTGCGATGAAATAACGATTCTGCGTGATGGTCAGTGGATTGCGACTCAAACCTTAGATGGTATGGGTATGGACCAAATCATTTCCATGATGGTGGGGCGCTCACTAACCCAGCGTTTTCCCGATCGGGTCAATACGCCGGGTAAGGTTATCTTAGAAGTGCGCGAGCTGACGTCGCTTCGCCAGCCTTCAATCCGTGATGTTTCATTTGATTTACACGAAGGTGAGATCTTAGGCATTGCGGGGCTAGTCGGTGCGAAGCGAACGGATATTGTGGAAACTCTGTTTGGCATACGTGAAAAAGTAAAAGGCACGATCCGCTTGCATGGCAAAGCGATTAATAACCATAGCGCGAACGAAGCGATAAACCATGGTTTTGCTTTAGTGACTGAAGAACGCCGCTCTACCGGTATTTATGCTTATCTTGATATTGGTTTTAACTCGCTTATTTCTAATATTCGTAAGTATAAAAATAAAGTGGGCTTGCTGGATAATCGACGAATGAAAAGCGATACCCAGTGGGTTATTGATGCAATGCGGGTAAAAACGCCAGGGCATCATACGTCTATTGGTTCCCTGTCTGGAGGGAATCAGCAAAAGGTGATTATTGGTCGTTGGTTGTTAACTCAGCCCGAAATACTGATGCTGGATGAACCCACTCGGGGTATTGATGTGGGGGCCAAATTTGAAATTTATCAATTGATGACTGAGCTGGCGAAAAAAGGCAAGGGCATCATTATTATTTCATCAGAAATGCCTGAACTGCTAGGTATTACCGATCGCATATTAGTCATGAGTAATGGCCAAGTTGCCGGTATCGTTGAAACTAAAAGAACATCTCAGAATGAAATTCTGCGATTGGCTTCTTTGCATCTATAAATCCTGCATCGGTAATGTTGCACCTGATATTTTAAGGGTTTCGAATATGAGCGTATTAAATAAAAAAAGCCTGTTTACTTATTTTAAAGAAGGCGGGATTTATGTTGTTTTGTTAGTGCTGCTAGCGATTATTATTTTTCAGGATCCAACATTTTTAAGCCTAATGAACCTGAGTAATATTCTGACTCAGTCATCGGTGCGTATAATTATTGCGCTTGGTGTGGCAGGGCTGATTGTGACGCAGGGTACGGATTTATCTGCTGGGCGTCAGGTTGGTTTGGCTGCCGTGGTTGCGGCAACGCTGTTGCAGTCTATGGATAACGTTAATAAGGTGTTTCCAAATTTAGATACTGTGCCTATTCCATTAGTTATTCTTGTGGTGTGTGCTGTGGGTGCGGTGATTGGTTTAGTAAACGGTTTAATTATCGCCTATCTCAACGTAACGCCGTTTATTACCACCCTTGGTACCATGATTATCGTATACGGTATTAACTCACTGTATTACGATTATGTAGGGGCTTCTCCTGTAGCGGGTTTTGCGCCGAATTTCTCTAATTTTGCGCAAGGCTTTTTACGCTTCGGGGATTTCAAACTTTCTTATATCACCTTCTATGCGCTGATCGCGGTTGCTTTCGTCTGGGTACTGTGGAACAAAACGCGGTTTGGTAAAAATATCTTTGCTATTGGTGGTAACCCTGAAGCGGCGAAAGTTTCTGGGGTAAACGTACCGCTAAATTTGATTATGGTGTATGCACTGTCTGGCGTGTTCTACGCATTTGGCGGGATGCTCGAAGCTGGGCGTATCGGGAGTGCAACGAATAACCTTGGCTTTATGTATGAGTTGGATGCTATCGCAGCCTGCGTCGTTGGTGGCGTATCCTTCAGCGGCGGTGTAGGAACCGTTATCGGCGTGGTGACTGGGGTTATTATTTTTACTGTAATCAACTATGGTCTGACCTACATTGGTGTTAACCCCTACTGGCAGTATATTATTAAGGGGTCAATTATTATCTTTGCGGTAGCGCTTGATTCTCTGAAGTATGCGAAGAAAAAATAATCTTTTTTTAAAAGCCGAACTTAGGTTCGGCTTTTTGTATTCTATAAGATATTTCTCGTTTAAATATTGTCTGGAATAAATATCATGATGATAAACGCTATAATGTTTTTAATTAAATCTTAATAAAAACAATCCACAATCGTTAACATCTTTTCATTTCAAAAAATAATGTCATAGTTGTTAAATATAATTACATTATTAACCTGGCAATAAAAAAAGGATGTACTTGGCTAATTTAAGTCTAGGAACATTCTTGATTGCAATAATAACCCTACATCTTCTAGCTCTCGATATGTAATAATCATTCGTCAGGTTTAACACTTGAATTATTGAGCTAGTAACATAAAGAAACTATGTCTCTTGCTAACTACAGATCAAGGATGTGAGCAGCGCTAAACGGATTTTTCTACGAGAATAGACATTTCTTAAATTATAAACTCATAACTTACGAAATGAACAAGCGTGAGGTTTCATTGTTTGTTTTCTATCTCTGATATTTTTTCTTTCGAAAGAAGCATATCGATACAATGAGAAACACCATTATCAGGCTGCAAGAAATGATTGTTCCGGTGCTTATTTGCATCGTATTGCTGCCTTTATCGCGTGAATTGTCGCCTATGGCGAACATTCAAGGGAACGCAATCTTTTTACTTTATCTTCCGTTGGCTTTAGCGATTTCAGTCGTCATGTTATTTGGCATGAAAGGGTTTGCCCCACTGTTTATCGTTTATACTTTTTATTATTCAACTTTAAACATCATGAGCTTGACTGAGGCAGTGGTGCTTTCACTGTGTTACGGACTGCCGCTATGGGGCAGTTTTTGCTTCATGGATCGCATAGTGGGCGTTCGTTGGCGTTATGATATTGATAGTATGACCAGTCGTGCACTAGGCATTCGTATGTTTGTCTTTGGGTTACTGTATCCACTGGCCTGTAAAGGCATGATGCTTGCGTTCGGTTCCGTGCTTGATATGTCACCCGTCATGGAGCGCTATTTTTCATATAAGCTAGATATGTTCGCGGTAGTTAACGTTGAGGCGCTGGTTTTATCTTCAATCGCCATTTCGCCTGCCTATTATTACACTTTGCGAATGTTGCTTAACCGAAACTATGCAAAGAAATTTTTTAACCAATGTTTACGTGATGCTTTTTCAAGAGAAAAACATTGTGTCACGTTCATTTGGCTAGGGATTTTATTAGGAGCGTTATTTGCTATTTGTTTCCCCGCGCAGCAAAACTTTAACGTAAGCTATTTTATTCCACTATTATTTATTTTATTTACTTATGGAATATTTAGATTTGGCCATCGGGTTATTTTACTTATGTGGTCATTTACGTCTCTATGCTTATTTATCTTTAACTCAAATTTCTCTGTTGAACTCAATAGTAGTTATCAGATTGCATTTTTATCGGCTTCATTGATTGCGTTTACGGTTTCCATTTTTTATATGGCCGTGATGTTTAAACGCAGCGAAGTGATGAAACGGGTTTATATGCATCTTGCTCGTATTGATCCGATGGTGGGATTAGCAAATATTCGTTCCTTGAGCGAGTATATCGAAAGCCATCCCAAAGGAACGCTCTGTTTTCTCCGTTTAACAAATTTAGAAGCCTTGAGCCGCTATCATGGGATGATGATGCGGGTTGATACTAAAAGGCGCATTGCGGCGGTGATTAAGCCGCTGCTGAAACCGGGTGAAGATATCTATCAACTGCCTGGCTGTGAGCTACTGCTTTATCTTGATACGACGGATAACGTAAACCGCATTCATCTTATTCGCCAGTGCTTGTGTGATGCAGAGCTAAGCTGGAATGATAATCCCGTCATATTGCGCTATGGCATCGCTTATACCCAGTTTGATGCCACGAAAGAGTCACTGTATACCCGCGTGGGAAAGCTTCATCATCTTTCTGAACGTGCTAGCCTCGAAAATGAGGTTATCAGCTTAGAGGAAAATACGGAATCAATTCGGGAAGAAGTCAGCGAGCGAGTGGTATGGTTACGGAAAATTACGACGGCGTTGCTTGAAAACCGCCTCGAACTCTATGCACAGCCTATCGTTCATTCCGGAGGAAAGAGTTATTACGAGATTTTGGCTCGTCTTCTCGATAACGGTGAAGTCATCCCGCCGAGTAAATTTATTCCTCTGATTTCTGAGTTTAATTTATGCGCGCAGTTTGATTTGCTGATGGTTGAAAATGTGGTTAAGCATATTAGCGAAGCGAAATTAGACACGAGCAATACCTGTTTCTCAGTTAATTTAATGCCGCTTACATTGATGCAGCGTGATACTGCGCCACGGATTATTGAAATCTTTGAGCATTACCGGGTTCGGCCGGAAGCCATTATTTTTGAAATCACCGAAGAACAGCATCTTGTTAACGAGAATATTGAACATTCAACGATCAAAGCGTTACGTGACTACCATTTCAAAATTGCTATTGATGACTTTGGCACGGGATTTTCTAACTATCAGCGTCTGAAATCCTTAAATGCAGACGTCGTGAAAATTGATGGCGTATTTGTCAAAGATATTGTCAATAATTCGCTCGACCAGCTGATTATTAAGTCGATTTGCGATATTGCTCGAGAAAAGAAACTGCAGGTCGTTGCTGAATATGTTGAGTCTCAAGAACAGCTTGAGATGCTACAGCAATTAGGCGTGCAGTATTTGCAGGGTTTTTTACTCGGAGAACCTAAGCCGCTAATTTCTTTCTAACCGTTTAATTTTCTAACTATTTAGCCGCTGGTTTCTCAGCGGCTTTTTCTTGCTTTAAAACTTGCTCAAGTTCTTGCAACTGCTCAGGGGAGACCGCTGGATAGCTTTGTGCATCGGCCGATACTTTATGTACTGCGGGAATAGGGATCATTGGGCCAAGAAAACGCGGTTCACGCTTAAGGATATAGAGATCGGTTAACGCCCCCAGTCGTGCGCCAATTTCCCTCACTCTTATCATCATCATATTTTTGGGCGACGGCACTGCTAAGCATTGCGCCTGTATACCCATGTGAAGCGCAATAAACAGAGCACGCTCGCAGTGGAAACGTTGCGTGATAATGGTGAAGTCGTTGGTGTCGAAGACTTTGCGTGTGCGAACAATGGAGTCCAGCGTTCTGAATCCGGCATAGTCGAGCACAATATCGCCGTTAGGCACACCGGCATTGATGAGATCGCGACGCATGGTCACCGGCTCGTTGTAGCTCTGAAGCGCATTGTCGCCGCTCAGCAATAGGTAATTCACTTTGTTGCTGTTGTAGGCGTTAAGCGCGCCTTGGATGCGGTAGCGGTAATACTGATTGATGGTTCCAGTACTGACATATTTGGCCGTACCTAAAACCACGCCCACCTGACGATGTGGCAAATCCTGCACGTCTTCGTAAATATACGGCGCAGTTTTCCAGCTAATCCAGCGATCCAGACCAATAGCCGTCACCGCCAGTAAAATAGCGACGGTTAAAATACCGTATATCAGTCGTCTCCACATGATGGTGCCTGCTGCGTCGGTTGTATTTATGCCTAAAGGTGCTTATGTCTACGAGGCTACTTTACCCGCTCAGGCGACGCAAGCAATCTGAGTGGGATTTTCCTAACTTGATGATTTTTTAGACGATGAGAGTGAGTAATTAAAAATAAAGCGCGGTTGTTACACCACGCTTGGGAGATAACTCTAATTGTATTTTACTTAGCGACTGTCACACACTCTTAGAATGAGGTTCGCTTGTAGATACGATACAGAGGCTGCCAGAAGTTATTATCGATCGCTTGTAATAATGCTTCATCAGAGGTCAACACGGCCACACCTTGTAGCTGTGCTTCTTTGCCCACTTGGAACGCAATGGAGCGTGATACTTGTTGGATATCTTTAACATCAGGCAGTAGTGCACCTGAACCTTGCTGTGCCAGCGGTGAGCAGTCGGCTAAGGCGCGGCTGGCGGCCATGAGCATGCCGTCGGTGACGCGTTTAGCCCCAGAGGCCAGAACACCGAGCCCAATACCAGGGAAGATATAGGAGTTATTGCATTGGGCGATCGGGAAGACCTGATCTTTATAGCTTACCGGCCCGAATGGGCTGCCGGTGGCGACCAGCGCCGCGCCATCGGTCCAGTTAATAATATCTTCTGGACGGGCTTCAACGCGTGACGTTGGGTTCGACAGCGGCATAACGATTGGACGCGCGCAGTGGCTGTGCATTTCACGAATGATTTCTTCAGTAAATAAGCCCGGCTGACCCGAAACGCCGATGAGAACGGTAGGCTTAGCGTTACGCACCACTTCCAACAGTGAAATTGCATCACTTTCTACTTCCCAGTTTGCTAGTGATGTACTTTTTTGCACCAGCTTACTTTGGAACTCGAGCAGGTTTGGTAGCTTATCTGTGAGCAAGCCAAAGCGGTCAACCATAAATACGCGTTGGCGTGCTTCTTCATCGCTTAAGCCTTCGGATTTCATCTGGGCAATGATCTGCTCGGCGATACCACAACCTGCAGAGCCTGCGCCTAAGAACGTAATAGTTTGATCGCGCAGTTGGCTGCCTGCCGCACGGCTGGCGGCAATCAGGCTACCCAGCGTAACTGCCGCCGTACCTTGAATATCATCGTTGAAACAGCAGAGTTCGTCACGATAACGGTTGAGCAGCGGGGTAGCATTTTTCTGAGCAAAGTCTTCAAACTGCAATAGAACGTTAGGCCAGCGGCGCTTCACGGCCTGAATGAATTCGTCAACGAAGGCATAATATTCATCACCGGAAATGCGTGGGTGACGCCATCCCATATACAGCGGATCGTTCAAGCGCTGTGGATTGTTGGTGCCCACATCTAACACGACCGGCAGCGTATAGGCAGGGCTGATGCCGCCACACGCGGTGTACAGTGACAATTTACCGATGGGGATCCCCATGCCGCCGATGCCCTGATCGCCTAGCCCAAGGATACGTTCACCGTCGGTTACAACGATGACTTTCACGTTTTGTTTGGTGGCGTTTTGCAGCATATCGTCGATGCGGTCGCGGTTCGGATAAGAAATGAATAGACCACGGGCGCGACGGTAAATATCAGAGAAATGCTCGCAGGCTTCGCCTACCGTTGGGGTGTAAATGATTGGCATCATTTCACTCAGATGGGCATCAAGCATGCGATAGAACAGGGTTTCGTTAGTATCTTGGATATTGCGTAGGTAGATGTGTTTATCGTTATCGGTTTTGAAATCCTGATACTGGCGATAGGCGCGCTCGGTTTGTTCTTCAATCGTTTCGACGGCCTCAGGCAGCAGGCCGTGTAGGTTGAAGTTGCTGCGTTCTTCTTCGCTAAAGGCGCTGCCTTTATTCAGCAGGGGGAATTCCAGCAGGATCGGGCCTGCGTAGGGGATGTATAACGGACGTTTACTTTCGTATTCCAGTTCCATGGGTAGCACTCTTTATGTCGGGCGGTATATTTTTATCAGAGATTTTAATACGTCATCCCTGCGATCCTAAGAGATACTAATAAGTTGTTCAATGCTTGTTATAGAAAGATGACATTTAGCAGGGAAAGTGCGAGCTAAGTAACACTTTTTTACAGGATTTGGCGAGGAGTGAGAATGCAGGGCCGAATGACCCTGCATTAAAAATAGCTTAAACCTGAACCTGTTCGACTTGAGTGCAGCCTAACGCATGAAGCGTTGCTTGGGTGGCATCCCATTGGGAGAACACGGCATCTTCGGTTTCAACCAAGACAGCACGGCGAGTACGCAGCACATCTTTGCCCGAAACGTTCATCAGAATCAGCGCTGCCTGTAACGGCGGCAAGCTTGGGTTAAAGGCCGCATTTTCAGCATAACGCCCGCTGTAAACGCTACCGTCCTCGGCTTCCAGCGCTACGCCGCTATAGGCATGGCTATAAGGCGCATGGCTGCGGTTGGCTGCGTCTAACGCCGCTAAGGTTAGTTCGTCCGCATTTGCCAAACTGAGGTTATGGTTTTCTTCATCCATCAGCAGGGTTTTGATTTCAAGATCGCGCGGTCCAAAAGCGTCTGGTAGGTAATCACCCAGCGTAGCGGCCTGGCGTCCTGGCAAGTTAATCGCCAGTTTGGTACCGGTATTCAGCTCATTCATAAACTGACGGCAATGACCACAAGGGGTGTAGTTAACCGTGATGGAGGCGAGTGCTTTTTCGCCGCGCAGCCATGCGTGAGTCACCGCGCACTGTTCTGCGTGAATGGTTTGCTGCATCGGCGCACCCAAGAACTCCATATTGGCACCGAAATACAGGTTGCCGCTAACACCGCGCGCAACGGCGCCGACGTAAAATTTGGAGATGGGGGCCAGTGAGCATGCTGCGGCCATAGGAAGCAGGGCAAATGCTAATTCGCTGTCGCTCATGCCGGTAGCCTGTTTCAGACTTTCGACTTGAGAAGCGGTAATCACCGCGTGGAAATCGGCATCATTGATAATCGGTGAGAGCGCCGCCTGCAAAGCGGCTGGCAGTTGGCTGAATGCCGCGTCGTATCGTGCGTGCATGGGGGAGCCTCTTAGTTAGTTACGGGAGAGTATTCTAGGCAACCGATTGGCTTTATTATGTGATTATTATCACTATTTTGATGTAATTAATGTAACGAATGAAAGAAGTGTGAGATGTATCGCGGGTTTTTGTGATTTTTGTTTCTTTTTTGCCTCCCCATGTAGGGGAGGCAACAGTGATGTTAGCTAAATAAGTGCAACAGCACAGGGAAGAGGAATGGCGCGAGCAGCGAAGTGATAATCCCGCAGATAACCAGAGCCAATGAGCTGAATGCGCCTTCCTGAAAATCCATCTCGGCACAGCGTGCGGTGCCAAGGGCATGCGACGCGGTGCCCATCGCCAAACCACGCGAGGCCTTGGTGCTAATTTTCATCAAGTTCAAAAGAGTATGACCAAATACGGCCCCCAGAATCCCAACGAAAATAACGCATACCGCGCTGATGGCTGGGATACCACCAATCGACTGTGCAACGGCCATGGCAATTGGCGTGGTCACTGATTTCGGCATTACCGAGGCTGCGATTTCTGGCGATGCACCCATCCACAGAGCAATCGCTGTGCCTGAAATCATGGCGGTAGCGCTGCCGATAAAACAGATAGTGATGATGGATTTCCAGCGTGCGCGGATCTGGTGGATCTGCTCATACAGTGGGAATGCCAATGCCACCACGGCAGGTTGTAGCAAACTGTTCAGCGTTGAGCTGCCTGCAAAATAATGCTCATAAGGAATTTTGAGCAGCAATAGCAATGGAATAATTATTACCATTGATACAAGCAACGGATTCAATAACGGCATATTTAGCTTTTGGGCAATACGGCGAGCCCCAAAAAAGACTAACAGCGTGAGTGGTAACGACCACCAAATATAAGCCATTATTTTTTCTCCTCGCTGCCGTCGGTAGCTTCACCAATGATGCGTTCGCGATGCACCATATGAGAGCTATAAGCAACGACAACCATAATAATCAAAGTACTAATGAGGCACGATACGACGATAGGACCAAACTGCTTGGTCAGCACGTCGTAGTACTGCATCACGCCAACGCCGATCGGGACGAACAACAGCGCCATATAGCGGATTAAAATATTACAACCAGGCTTTACCCATTTTGCTGGCATGATTTGTGATGCCAGCAGGGCAAATAAGATCAGCATGCCAATAATGCTGCCTGGAATTGTGATTGGCAGCAGCGTTGAGATGGCATTCCCTGCAAACAAACACAGGTAAATTAATATGAAAGCTCTCAAATACTGCCAGCAAACCGAAAATGCTTTTGACATCAGTGAATACCTAAGAAAGAAAACGCATTCATCATACAATTAAATTCAGAAATGTGCTACTGATCACATCATGAAAACAAGTTATCGCAATTATGCCGTTTGTGAAGGTTTTCAGTCAGGTTCCTGTATCAAAGAATATCTTCTGCGGCGTGACTGGCTGCGCCCGAAAGACGATAGCCATACCAGAAAAATGCCAACCCAAGAAGTGACGCACCTACTAGTACATAGAAAAGCGTAGTCGGTGGCGCGAAAGACAGCAAAAAGCCGCACAGTATAGGATTCACTGCACCCCCTAAGTTGCCCAAATTTTGCACCCCGTAGTAACTGCCTTTCAAATGTGGCGGTGCAATAAAATCGATAAACAAGTATTCAACCGGTATCACGATTACTTCACCGAGGGTGAAGATCGCCATGGCGACCATCCAGAGAGGAATGGAGCGCTCAGCCAAAGCAAAACCGATGAGTCCTAGACAGAAAAAGAGGGTGCCAAATATCAGCCAGCGCAACAGATTTTCTTTATTCATGTTGCGGCTGAGCAAATACTGCAAGCCGATGACGACGGTTGCGTTTATCGTCATCACTGAGCCAATCACCTGATAAGCAAACTGCGCGTTGCTGACGGTGATTAAATACTGGGATAAGTAGCCGGTGAACTGTCCTGCAACCACTGCGCCCATGGTGCTGCCAAGCGTAAAAAAGATTAGCCGGCGGTCGTGGCTTAAGACTTTAAAAGTAGCACTAAAAGTAAGTCGCTGGTCGGTAAATACGGTATCACCGTTCGCAGGCGGAAGTCCGTAGCTATCTAGGCGCAGCCAAAGGGTGAGTCCAACGAGAAAGGCTAGTAGGCCAGAGAGAAAAAACGGCAGCATGGGATAGAACGACGCTGCGAAAACACCGAGCGCAGGGCCCGCGGCCCAGCCAACATTCACTAACGTATAATTCATCGAAAAGCCGCGAATGCGTTCACTTACCGGTAGCCATTCGGCAAAGCAGGCTTTAATGGCAATGCTAAAAATAGAATAAGCGGCGTGCAACAGCGCCAATACGGGCACCATCTAGAGCACGTCGTTAAGCCATGGCATAATGCAAAACGTTAGAGTAAATAGAGCAATGCTGATAATCATTAAACGATGTTTATCAAATTTATCAACCAGATAGCCACCGTAAAAGCTTGCAGTAATGCCTAGTGCAAGACTGACACCTAAGACCAGCCCCACACTCTCAGGCTCAAGATGAAAGTGCTCGGTCATATAGATAGTAATAAAAGGCAGTGTAATGGCGCGCCCTATGGTTAATATGAGTGACGACATCAACAGTAGGGTAATTAGTGGTGGGAATCCTTTCAGCCTCATATATTGATGTCTTACTCTATGTAGTTTACGCATGGTAAAGGAAATGAACGATAGCTACTGATTGTATTAGAAAAAACAGTGTCGGGTAGTCTAAACAATAAATTCAGCGAGTTATTTATAATTAATGACTCGTTTAGCGATCAATGACTACCATAAACCAGAAATCGTAAAGAAAATACTGAAGGGGAAAATAAGCATTTTTAAGAAATTCAATGGCAATCCATTACCATTGTTTTCTATGTGGCTTATGGGTGCTCGGCAACGAGTCTGGCTTGTTCAGACCATGCGTGGAGCTGCTTTGTATAGATAAACTTTATGGAGGGGAAAGGCTCTAATGGGCTATTCACCGCGATGTAAACCAAACACGGGTAGTTTTTTGGCTGGGATTTACTAGCAAAATCAAGTAATTCACTTTCATCGACTAAAGGTTCTGAGTTAGCGTCAAAATCATAAAAAAAAGAGCTGACAATCCATTTGTAATATTCATCATAATTATATATTAACTGCATAATATTCCTCTCTTTTAAGTATATAAATGCAGTTTTATATTTTGTTTTTTTAAGCGCTTAAATGCCAGCGCTATTTTCATTATTTACATTTTAATAGTATCAGGTTGTAATAAAAGTGTTTAAATAAACAAATGAAATGAAGGTTAAAGAAAACTGTGAGGGAAATAGTTTAGACGTTTTAGGGGCGATATTAATGATGATGAAATAAGTTTAATGGGGAAATACAAGAGCCTATAAGACTCTTGTATTTGTGTGGATAACGAAATAATTACACGCCTAACCGATCACGGATTGTATAATAGGCGGCGCCGATAGCGGTGAATGGAATTTGTAAATTTCGTCCGCCAAAGAATGGAAGGTGAGGAAGTTTAGCAAAGGCATCAAAGCGCTCAGCGTCACCACGCAGCACCTCTGAAATCAGCTTCCCAGCCAGATGGGTACAGGTCACGCCATGTCCACTGTAGCCTTGCATGTAGTAAATGTTATTCTCCAGTCGACCAAACTGCGGCATGCGCGATAAGGTCAGCAGGAAGTTACCTGTCCAGCGATAATCAATTTTCACGCCTTTCAATTGTGGGAAGGTTTTCAGCAGTTTTGGCACGATGAGATTATCAATGTCGTCTGGGTCACGTGCACCGTAAACTACGCCGCCGCCATACAATAAACGGTTATCACCGGTGACACGGTAGTAGTCTAAAAGATAGTTACAATCTTCCACGCAGTAGTCTTTCGGAATTAACGAGGCAGCGACGTCGGCTTGCAGAGGCTCAGTGGTCACGATTTGAGTGCCACATGGCATGCTACGGCGCGCTAATTCCGGTTCAACTTTATTTCCCAGATAGGCATTCCCCGCCACAATGACATATTTCGCCTGTACTTGACCTTTTTCAGTGATCACCGTGGCAGGCGTGCCATGCTTAATTTTGACGACCGGAGATTGCTCGAAGATGCGTCCACCTTGCATGCGGATCGCTTCTGCTTCACCCAGCGCTAAATTGAGAGGGTGAATATGACCACCGCTGTGATCCAATAATCCCCCTACGTAGCGATCGGAGGCGATCTCTTCACGCACGCGATCTGAATCTAAAAGCTCAAGCTGGGTATTGCCATAGCGTTCCCAGTGGGCTTTTTGTTCGATGAGCGTGTGGTATTGCTTGTTGTTGAGTGCAACGAAAATGCCGCCGGGCTTGTAATCACAGTCGATGGCGTAGCGTTTGATACGTTGGCGAATAATTTCTGCACCTTCAAACATCATGCTGCCCAGCATTTTGGCGGTGTCCATGCCGTAGCGCTGTTCAATAACGTCAATATCGCGGCTGTAGGAGTTGACCAACTGGCCACCGTTACGTCCGCTGGCACCAAAGCCAATGCGAGCTGATTCTAATAAAACAACGTCATATCCCGCTTCAACGAGGTGCAGTGCGGAAGAAAGGCCGGTATAACCACCGCCGACGATACACACATCACATTGAACCGATTCGGTTAGCTGCGGATAAGGCGCGTGTGGATTCGCGCTGGCGGCATAATAGCTATTTACATGTTCAGTCATGATATTACTCCAGCGAGATCCAGATAGTTTTTAATTCGGTGAATTTTTCTAGGGCGTGCAGTGATTTATCGCGTCCGTTGCCGCTCTGCTTATAGCCACCAAAGGGCACGGTCATATCGCCATCGTTGTAGTTATTAACGAATACCGAACCTGCTTTCAGGCGGCGCGACATACGATGAGCTTTAGACAAATCACGAGTCCAGATAGCTGCACCTAGGCCATAATCACTGTCGTTTGCCAGCGTGAGCGCTTCCTGTTCGGTGGTGAAGGTGGTGACAGCAAGCACTGGGCCAAAGATTTCTTCACGCGCAATGCGCATTGAGTTGCACACTTCGGTAAAAATGGTGGGGCCGAGATAGCTACCATGCTCACCCTGCGGGTGATCGCGACCATCGAGATAGAGGTTCGCACCTTCAGCCAGTCCTGCCGCGATATATTCATTCACTTTTTCACAATGGTCTGCATCAATAAGTGTGCCCATCACGGTTTCAGGATCGAGTGGGTTACCCGGTCTGAAGGCCTGAGCCTGTTCGCGCAAAATAGTGAGGAATTCGTCTTTAATACTTTCTTCCACCAGCAGACGTGTGCCTGCGATACACACTTGGCCTTGGTTGTAGAAAATACCGGCCGCCGCATTAGCTGCGGCTTTTTGCAGATCGGGACAATCGGCAAAAACAATATTGGCGCTTTTGCCGCCGGCTTCGAGCCAAACGCGCTTCATATTGGAATCCCCCGCGTCTTTCAACAACTGTTTGGCGGTGCGCGTGGATCCGGTAAATGTCAGTACGTCGACGTCAGGATGGCGCGAGAGAGCCTGCCCTGCGCCTTGGCCAAAGCCTGCGATCACGCTGAGTACGCCGTCTGGCAAACCCGCCTCTTTGGCTAAACCCGCGATGCGTAAGGCGGTTAACGGGGATTTCTCTGACGGTTTTAAAATAACGCTGTTACCCGCGGCTAAGGCGGGGCCGAGTTTCCAGCAGGCTAACAGCAGCGGGAAGTTCCAAGGAACGATGGCGGCAACAACGCCAACGGGTTCACGTTCGATTAACGCAAGGACATCTTGAGCCGTTGGGGCAATTTCGCCATACACTTTATCAATGGCTTCGGCGTACCAACGCAGAGAGCGAATGGCGCCAGGAATATCATCACGTAGGCTGTGGCGAATAGGCTTGCCGGTGTCCAGTGTTTCCAGCAGCGCCAGCTCCTCGTGATGCTGTTCCATTAAATCAGCCAGCTTCATCAGCGTTGCTTTGCGTTTTGCCGGAGGGGATTGCGACCAGTCTCCACGTTCAAAAACTTCACGCGCTGCGCTAACGGCTTGATTCACATCATGCTCATCTCCCTGAGCGACGCGAACCAGCTCACGCTGACCCGCCGGATCTTCCACGGCAAACTGTGCGCCATCGGCGGCCTGCTGATAACGGCCATTAATAAACAGTCGGTTCTCAATCTCTAGGGCGCGAGCCCGTTGCTGCCAGTACTGCAAATCGTGAAAGTCCATGCGTTCCCCTTAATTCCCTTCGACATGGCATTGCAGAGCGTGAACGGCAATGCCAACGGCGTCGGGTTTTATCTATATCTCGACATAGGCGTCAGAATGTTGTGGGTGTATGGGCGCTGATAATTCGACATATACGCGCCGACGTATTACTGAAGCTATGTGGAATGCCGGTGTTAATGGCATAACTTTGTCCGGCTTCTAGGTGATAAATCTGACCGTTGATCGTCAGCATCACTTCCCCTTCCAACAAGGTGCCGATCTCTTCACCCTGATGTTTGATGCGTTCACCGGTTGTGGTGCCGGGTTCATAAGTTTCAATCATCATGGCCAGCGTGCGGTTCGGGTTACCGTTATGAATGAGCTTCATGGAAACCCCTTGGCTGCCAATTTCGATCAAGTCTTCGGCGTTAATCACAACCTGTGGTTCATCTGGTTTTTCCTGTTCGGCAAAAAACTCCGACAGTGACAACCCATAGACCTTGAGCAGTTTTTGCAAGGTGCTAATCGCTGGGCTGACTTTATCTTGTTCGATGGTGCTAATAGCACTGTGCGTTAATCCAGACAGTTCAGCTGCCCTGCGCTGTGACAATCCCAATTGTTGACGGATATGTGACAGGCGTTTTCCTGGCGCCAAGCTGACATCGCTCATATGCATATTTCCTTATTGATAGTTCTTATCAGGCTGGCTGTTTTTTTCAGCACTGGCTTTCTGACAAGCGGTGATAAAACCTTCAAACAACAAGCGGGATAGGGCGTATTCATCGCTATTCCATTCAGGATGCCACTGCACGCCCAAGGCGAATGGGTGATCGTGAACGCTAACGGCTTCTACTAAACCATCAGATGCCTTGGCTTCAATGCGTAGTCGTGGCCCCAGCGTTTTGGCACCTTGACCATGCAATGAGTTAACCCAGAACTTGTTGCAACCCGGTACTAATTGTGAAAGCAAACCCCCTGCCTGTACCAGCACTTCATGAGAGGGGGCATATTGTTGCTCCAGCGGAAGCTCTGGATCTTCGCGGTGCTCCAGTAACTCCGGCTGTTCATAGAGGCGGCGATAGAGCGTGCCACCGGTTGCCACCACCATTTCCTGTAACCCTCGGCAGATGGCGAAAAGGGGAATGCGCCTTTCGAGTGCGATGCTAATCAGCGCCATACTCAAACTATCACGCCCAGGATCGGCGTCAGGCTCATCGCCGTTTTCACCATATAGGTGCGGCTGCACATTGCTTGGGCTGCCCGGCAGCATAATGCCGTCCAGATGGGGGAGAAGCGATTCCAACAATTCAGGTTCAGACAGTGCGTGTGGCAAGGCCACCGGAAGTCCGCCCGCGTTCAATACGGCATTTAGGTACTTTTCTTGCAAGGTCTGCGTTAGGTGCCCGTGCACCCTGTTCCTACACATGACGACGCCAATCACCGGCCTGTTAAATATATTGCCCATACCACCCTCTCCGCTTGGTCTAAATTATGAACACATTGCTTCCATACAGCGCTTTTCCGTTCAATATTTTCTCAATCTAGCAGTGGTAAGCGTAATATTCAAACTAATTGCAACACTTGCGAAACATTTTGTTTGCATCTACATTTCAATTGTGGACATTATATCGAGCAGTCCAAACGGTCAGATCCACGGTCTTCAATCAATGGCGGGTGAATCATGCAAACCAATATCGTAGAAGTTGAAAACTTTGTTCAGCACAGTGAAGAGAGACGAAGTAGCGCGTTCCAACGCGAAGTAAAAAATTACTTGGAACGCTATCCCTCCACGCAGCACGTCGATGTACTCCTTACCGACCTTAATGGTTGCTTCCGTGGAAAGCGTATTCCTGTTGCTGGGCTGAAAAAGCTTGAGAAAGGCTGCTATTTCCCCGCGTCGGTGTTTGCGATGGATATTTTGGGCAACGTGGTTGAAGAGGCCGGATTAGGCCAAGAGCTCGGAGAGCCCGATCGCACCTGTATTCCGGTACTGGGATCGTTAACGCCATCGGCGGCTGACCCAGAATTTATCGGTCAGGTTTTACTGACCATGCTGGATGAAGATGGTACTCCCTTTGACGTTGAGCCACGTAACGTGCTGAATAATGTCTGGCAGCAGCTACGCCAGCGTGGATTATTCCCCGTGGTAGCGGTAGAGCTGGAGTTCTATCTCATCGATCGACAACGCGACGCCGAAGGATACCTTCAGCCGCCATGTGCGCCAGGGACTCAGGAGCGTAATACACAAAGTCAGGTATATTCCGTTGATAACCTGAATCACTTTGCCGACGTGTTAAGCGATATTGATGAACTAGCGAAATTACAACAAATCCCAGCCGATGGTGCGGTAGCCGAAGCGTCCCCAGGACAGTTCGAAGTTAACCTGAACCACACTGATAACGTCTTACTGGCCTGCGACCACGCGCTCTCGTTAAAGAGACTGGTACGCATGGTGGCAGAGAATCACGACATGCACGCCACTTTTATGGCGAAGCCTTATGAAGAGTATGCGGGCAGCGGTATGCATATCCATATCAGTATGCTCGATAGTAAAGGCCAAAACGTTTTTGCTGATGATGATGGTGAAGATTCGGCATTATTGAAGAAAGCACTCGCGGGCATGATGGAACTGATGCCAGCATCTATGGCGTTGTTAGCGCCTAACGTCAATGCGTTCCGCCGCTTCCAGCCGGGCATGTATGTACCGACTCAGGCATCTTGGGG
Source organism: Hafnia alvei (assembly GCF_034424155.1). Taxonomy (NCBI): domain Bacteria; kingdom Pseudomonadati; phylum Pseudomonadota; class Gammaproteobacteria; order Enterobacterales; family Hafniaceae; genus Hafnia; species Hafnia alvei. The sequence goes on from NZ_CP139992.1 coordinate 1,494,313, forward strand.
CCACAACAACCGTACCGTTGCATTGCGCATTCCGTGTGGCGATCGCGACAGCCACCGTGTTGAATATCGTGTTGCAGGTGCTGATGCCAACCCGTATCTGGTGATGGCAACGGTGCTTGCGGGCATTTTGCACGGGTTGGATAACACACTTACGCTGGCAGAACCTATCACCGGTAACGGTATTGAGCAAGACGGCCTGCCATTCCCAATTCGCCAAAGTGATGCTCTGTATGAATTTGAAGAACAGCAAGCGCTGCGCTCGCTGCTTGGAGAGCGTTTCAGCCACGTTTACCACGCCTGTAAAACCGATGAGCTTATTCAGTTTGAACGTATGGTGACTGACACTGAGATCGACTGGATGTTGAAGAACGCCTAATACCCTTTATCTTTCAAATTGAAAGGTGCTGCAAGACCCCCTCCCAACCTCCCCCTTGTCAGGGGGAGGGGCTGAAAATGCGTATTTTTGCAGAAACAGCGTGTTTACACGGAGTGCTCCCTCCCCTGATAAGGGGAGGGTTGGGGTGGGGTTAGAAATTTGAAATTCAAATTCAATTACGGAGTACATCATGTCTGAGAATCAAAATCTGTCCGGGAATGCCTCCAATCAGTCATGGCAGAAGCGCCGTGAAGAGGCGGTGGCGGGCGGAGTGTCAACATTACTGCCAGCGTTCATTCATAAAGCACGTAATGCTGAGCTGTGGGACATTGAAGGCAATCGTTATATCGACTTTGCAGCAGGGATCGCCGTGCTGAATACCGGTCATAACCATCCAAAAGTGATCGCGGCCGTTCAAGAACAGCTGACGCGCTTCACGCATCCGTGTTTCCAAGTTACGCCATATCCTGAATACGTTGAACTGGCAGAGCGTTTGAATGCGCTGGTGCCAATTAAAGAAGCCACGCAGACGCTGTTGCTGACTACCGGTGCTGAAGCGGTTGAGAACGCTGTGAAAGTGGCGCGTATCGCTACCGGGCGTAGCGGTGTGATTGCGTTCCGCGGTGGTTTCCACGGACGTACCTTAATGGGGATGGCGCTGACCGGAAAAGTGGCTCCGTATAAACAAGGATACGGCCCGTTCCCATCCGGCATTTATCATGCGCCATATCCGTCTTCCTACTTGGGCATTACGGAACAGCACGCGTTAGATGCGCTCGATTCCATTTTTGCTGCGGACATCGCGCCGAGCGAAGTCGCCGCAATCATTATTGAACCGGTGCAGGGCGAAGGTGGTTTCTATGCCGCTCCTACTGGTTTCTTGAAATCGTTACGTGAAATTTGCGATCGGCACGGCATTGTTTTAATTGCCGATGAAATTCAGAGCGGCTTCTGCCGTACGGGTAAAACCTTTGCTATCGAACATACCGGCGTTGAACCCGATCTGATCACCATGGCGAAAAGCTTGGCGGGCGGTTTCCCGCTGTCTGCGCTGGTGGGTAAAAAACGCCTGATGGAAAAAGCATTACCGGGCGGTTTGGGCGGCACCTACGCCGGTTCTCCGGTGGCTATCGCCGCGGCGCTGGCAGTCACAGATTTGATTAAAGAAGAGCAACTGAACCAAAAAGCCCAGCAGGTTGGCGAACAGATTACGACCGAATTACATGCGTTGGCAGAACGCTTTGATTGTATCGGTGATATTCGTGCCGTTGGTGCGATGGTGGCGATGGAACTGGTGGAAAATCGCGATGCAGCTAAACCAAACAAGGCGATAACGTCTGCGTTAGTGAAAGAGGCCGGTAAGCAAGGGCTGATTCTGCTCTCCTGCGGCGTGCGCGGTAATGTCATTCGATTCTTAGCACCGTTAACGGCCGAAAAAGAAGTTATAAAAGAAGGTATGGAAAAGTTGGCTTCAGCACTTTCTGTTGTGACAAAAACAGTGCAAAATGCATGACATAAAGATAACCGGTAGTTTACTGCCGGTTATCTTTTTTTTATCACTATGGCGTAACGACTTTGGGTCTGCGTAGGTGAACAAACGATGAGCCTGTCCATGCTTGCACGGCACAGGTTCCAAATACAGAGCGCGGTCGGAAGATTCGCGCAATAGCCAGAGCAAAAGTAGTTCTCGCGGCTGTTTTCCACTACCGGACCACGGAGCGTTCAGGCGGTAGCGGTTTACTATGATGACGTATCGGGATACGTCTAGAGGATATAACGATGGTGCATGTTTATGTTTATCCGCCGCGCTTGGGCGAACGCCTGAGCCGCAGCGAATACGGGCCAGCTCACTGTTTTATTGGCGCTTTGCTAAATGAACAAACCTATATCTGTAGCCGATTATCCCGCCGCCTAATACGACGTTTCCCCGCGGCCTCTCTGAATGACGTTAATTTGTTACCAGCAGAGGACAAAGGGGGAAACCGTCATGGCGATTAGCACTCCTCCTGTTGCTCAGGCTGCCGCGCATGAAGCGGGCAAGCCTCAATTACGTAAATCATTAAAACTTTGGCAGATCGTCATGATGGGCTTGGCTTATCTGACACCGATGACCGTGTTTGATACCTTTGGCATTGTGTCGGGTATCAGCAATGGGCATGTGCCGATGTCGTATCTTTTTGCTTTGGCCGGTGTGTTATTTACGGCGATCAGCTATGGCAAACTGGTGCGTCAGTTCCCGACGGCGGGTTCGGCGTATACCTACGCACAAAAAGCCATTAATCCACACGTGGGCTTTTTGGTGGGGTGGTCATCGTTGCTGGACTATCTTTTCCTGCCGATGATTAACGTGCTGTTGGCGAAAATCTATCTCACCGCGATGTTCCCAGAGGTTCCCCAATGGATTTGGGTGGTCGGTTTTGTTGCGATCATGACCGCGGCAAACTTGAAAAGCGTGAGTCTGGTAGCCAATTTCAATACCGTTTTTGTTTTGGTGCAGATCTCAATCATCGTGGTGTTTATCTTTTTAGTTGTGCAAGGTCTGCATAAAGGTGAGGGGGTTGGCAAAGTATGGAGCCTTCAGCCATTTGTCAGCGAGAATGCGCATTTGCTGCCGATTATCACCGGCGCTACCATCGTGTGCTTCTCATTCCTCGGTTTTGATGCGGTAACGACGCTGTCTGAAGAAACCAAGGATGCCGCGAAAACGATCCCGCGGGCGATATTCCTGACAGCATTGTACGGTGGCATTATCTTTATCTCGGTATCGTTCTTTATTCAGCTGTTTTTCCCTGATATCTCAAGGTTTAAACAGCCGGATGAGGCGCTGCCAGAGATAGCTCTTTACGTGGGTGGAAAACTGTTCCAGTCAATCTTCCTGTGCACCACGTTTGTGAATACGCTGGCCTCGGGTTTGGCATCGCACGCGAGTGTTTCGCGCTTGCTGTATGTTATGGGGCGCGACAACGTGTTCCCTGAAAAGATCTTTGGCTACGTGCATCCAAAATGGCGCACGCCAGCGCTGAATGTAGTGATGGTGGGGATGGTTGCTCTATCGGCTATCTCGTTTGATCTGGTGACGGCGACCGCGTTGATAAACTTTGGTGCGTTGGTAGCATTCACGTTTGTGAATATCTCGGTAATTAGTCACTTCTATGTTCGTGAAGGGCGCAATAAAACCTGGAAGGATCGTTTCCACTTCCTGATTTTGCCGATGATTGGCGCACTTACGGTTGCTGTGCTGTGGCTGAATCTGGAGAAAAGCTCGCTAACCATGGGGTTAATTTGGGCTGCTCTTGGATTTGGTTATCTGGTGTTCCTCACCCGTCGCTTCCGTAAACCACCGCCGCAGTTCGAAAGCCAGCCGCAGGCTGAATAACGATCTCAACTGTTATGTCGGGGAGCGAAAGCTCCCCGAATTTTTTGCGAAGCTCTTTCCAATCCTCTGCTTATGCTCTGACATCTCCTTATCGCCATGCTAGTTTCCCCCTCAATAAAAAGGTCATTTAAACAGCAAAAATAACATGGAGTTTTATACCTAAATGGATATAATTGAGCGAATGGCAAGGCTTTACCGCAGACCCATTTTTTGGATTGCGGGATGTAAAAAAGATCTGCAGCAATTGCCTGATGAGGTGAAAGATACGATGGGCTATGCATTGTATCTTGCCCAAATTGGGCGAAAGCACCCGCAGGCGAAGCCATTAAAGGGTTTTCATGGCGCGGGGATATTAGAGATCGTTGATGATGATGGGTGTGGAACGTATCGCGCTGTTTATTGTGTTCAATTCAAACATGCGGTTTATGTGTTACATGCGTTTCAAAAGAAGTCATCTTCTGGGATTTCGACACCGCAGACCGATATGGAAAAGGTCAAAGAACGTTTAAAAGCGGCTCAACAACATGCAAAGGAAAATCACTATGAAAAATAACCTAGAAATCGAAGCCGGTGGCGACAGCGTCTATGAAGATCTTCAGTACGCTAACGCCGAAGAGATGCAGGTAAAGGCACAGTTGGCGGCCATTATTGCTGAGGTGCTACAGGAACGAGGCCTTTCTCAAACCGAAGCCGCTATGATGCTGGGGATGACTCAGCCAAAATTGTCTAATTTGCTGCGTGGGCAGTTTCGCGGCATTAGCGAATTTAAAATGTTGTCATGCCTGATGTGCTTGGGTGGGCAAATTAATATTCAGGTTAAAAAACCGCGCCTTAAAACAACCCGTGGACACTTAACTGTATCAGTGAGCTAAGCACATTAATGGCCCGGATGGTTTCTTTTGCCGCGCACCATATCGGTAGCTAAATGGCGATAGCGCCAGTGCTGCTGGAATAACTCGTAGACGCAGAATGCTAACCCTAACCAGATGAGGGAGAAGCTAATCATCTTCGGCATATTGATCGGCTCACCGAAGGCGAGCACCGCCAGTAAGAATTGGAGAGATGGCTCAACATACTGCGCAAGGCCAATGACCGTCAGCGAGGTGCGTTTAATGGCCGCGGCGAACAGCAGCAGAGGCGCGAAGGTGACCGGTGCCGTTAGGGCATACAGAATATAGGTCTTAGTACCAGAACCCGCCAGAATACTGCCGCCGGTGGCATGCAGCCAAAAGGTAATAGCAATCGCTAGCGGGAGCATCCACAGTGTTTCTAACGTTAATGCGGTCATGATGTCGTAGCGAATAAATTTACGCACTAACCCATAGAATGCAAATGTGCTGCCCATTGCCAAAGCGAGAAGTGGAACGTGGCCTAACAAAATGACCTGATAGACCAAACCCGTGATGGCGAGCACCACGGCGATGCGCTGAAAGCGACTGAGTTTGTCGTGGAGAAAAATAACGCCTAACGCGATAGAAAACAGTGGATTGGTGAAATAGCCAAGGCTGGCGTCAAGCACCAGATTATGGGTGAGCGCATAGATAAACGTTGTCCACGAGACACTCATGATCAGGCCGCCTAATAGGCAGCAGAACAGAGAGCGTTTATCTTGCCAAACCTGCTGCCACGTCGTTCGGTTTTTAAATAACAGACGCAGCAGAAGCAGCAAAGGAATAGACCAAAACAGGCGTTGTGCCAGTAACTCCAACACGTTGGCATCTGGCAGCATTTTATAAAAAAGCGGTGTGATGCCCCACAAAATAAACGCGAGAACGGCCAAGACTGGCCCGTTTTTCAGCCACATATTTACGACCTGTTTTGTATGAAATCTATACCGCCATACTTCAAGCTGCATTTTGTTGGTCGCGCTTATTCACCCTAAGCACTGGCTGGCTCGCCTCAATGCAACTCGAATTATTGGAGTATGTATCTTGTAAAATAAAGAAAATACGCCTTCGCTACCTACTTTAACCGTTGGTAAGAAAACCGAGGGTGATGTAGCTCACCCTCAATGATAAATCTTATGAATATTAACCAACTAACTGCTTTGCATATTCATACAGTTCTTTAAGCTGGGCCAATTTCTCTGGATTTTCTTCATGGCGGTTATACAGCTCTTCCAACTGATGAATGTAGGTTTGAACACGTTCAGGCGTTAGTGCCGCTTGGCGATGTAGCTGCCAGCGACGCTGTTCATCATCGGTAAGAGTAGCGGGGAAGTTACGTGCGCGATAGCGGAACAGCAGTGGTAAAACGCGTTTATCGTTAAATGTAAGGTCGAGAGCCGGAAGATTCTGCGGCAGGGTTTCTCTAATAATTTGCATTGCCGTTCGGTCTGCATCGCTAAAGAAGCCGTCATACAGCTGGGCGTCAACGTCTTCTGATGCTTTAAAAGGCTCGGCTTCGGCAAACACCGCCACGACTTTGTCTCGTAGCTCGGGATGGCTACGTAGCAGCTGTAAATTATCCATACAATGCTGACGATCGAGCCCTAATCGTTCGGCATTTTCAGGGCGCAGGGTCTGATCAGGTGCCAGCACTGGACATTTGTTGATATGCACAAGTTTGAGAGGAACGGGAGACGCTGTGCCAAGTTCGCTGCGGCGAGTATAGAGCCGTTCGCGCAGGGCATCGGTATCCAGATCCAATAGTGGAGACATATCTCCAGCCAGATCGCACATGATCACCGCGTTTTTATTGTCAGGATGCCATGCCAGCGGCGCAACTAAGCTGGTGTTGCCACGCAGTGCGCCAAACATGCCAGAAATATGCACCAGAGGCTTCATGTTGGCGATATCAATCAGCGCTGAAACTTTGTGTTTATTTCTCAGTTGGAACAAGTAATCAAACAGCTTAGGCTGTGCTTGTTTAACCAATTTAGCCAGCGCAATGGTGGCGTAAACGTCGGCCATCGCGTCATGGGCATTTTCATGCTCGATACCGTTGGCTTTCGATAAATGCTCAAGTTTAAAACTTGGCAAACCTTCATCGTTTTCCGGCCAATTGATCCCTTCTGGGCGCAATGCATAGCAGGTGCGTAAAACATCGAGCAAATCCCAGCGTGAATTGCCGTTTTGCCAGCTGTATCCATACGGATCATAAAAGTTACGATAAAAGATATTTCGGCTGACTTCATCATCAAAACGAATGTTGTTGTAGCCCATAATGCAGGTACCGGGCACGCTGAACATCTGGTTTATTTGCCGTGCAAACTCGGCCTCGCTAACGCCACGCTCTAACGCAACCTGAGGTGTAATGCCCGTGATCATGACGGCTTCTGGCTGAGGAAGATAATCGTCGGCAGGGCGACAATAGATCACCAAAGGTTCTTCAATGATGTTGAAATCAGCGTCTGTCCGCACGCCAGCAAACTGGGCAGGGCGATCTAGTGCCGGATGTTGACCAAAGGTTTCGTAGTCGTGGATGAGGAACGTGGGCGCGGCCTTGCTCAAAATAACATCTCTTATCAGAAAACAAAGTAGTGACTAGTGTAACCGCGAAATTGATGAAACCCAAAGACTGGGACAAAACACGCGGAGAACATCGCATAATTATTTATCTGGTTTGGCTAAACGGCGTTTGTTGTTTAATTTTTTTTACGATATTGAGTACACTTAGCAAAGATAGGTATTTTCATGCGTTGTTATCCTTAAGGTATTCCCTGTGCGTCTCAATAGAGCAATTTCTCCCCTCGAACATGTGATTTACGGTCATTACAAAGCCATCCACGGTATCCGTATGGCGATTGCGTTTGTCATCACCTTCTTGGCGATTCGCTTATTGCATGTACCCGAAGCCACGTGGCCGTTGATCACGATGGTGGTGGTGATGGGGCCGATTTCGTTTTGGGGAAACGTGATTACCCGCGCGCTGCAGCGCATTATGGGGACGGTTTTTGGTGCGGCATCGGGGTTGGTTGCACTCTATCTTGAAGTCTTTTCCATGCCGCTGATGTTGGTGTGGTGTGCGGTCGTTATGTTTGTGTGCGGCGTGCTGGCATTAGGCAAACGGCCTTATATGGGGCTTTTGATCGGGATTACTCTGGCCGTGGTTTGCGGCGCGGGCCCTGGTGATATGAATACCGCCTTGTGGAGAAGCGGCGATGTGATTATTGGTTCGCTATTAGCCCTGCTTTTTACATCGATATTCACCCAAAAAGCGTTTGTTCACTGGCGGTTAATGATGAGCAAAGAGCTTAAAAATATGAGCAGTTTTTACAGCGCTCATATGTCTCCAAACGTGTTAGAACGTCCTCATTTAACCAATAAGCATCAGCAGATCCTGAATGAACTTGTCAAAATACGGACGCTGATTTCACCGTGTGTGCGCGAAACTCGCATCAATAAAGATGTATTTGATGCTATTCAGGTGATGAGCCGTAATTTAGTGTCTACGCTTGAGCTTTTGACCGATGCCTACTGGGCAACGCGTGAAAGCCACTTCATTATGCTGAATGCGAAAAAACTGCGTGAATTTCAAAAGTTGTCGATCAATACGCTAAATGCACTTTCTAATGCGCTGATCAGTGGAAGTATTGAAGATAATTTGAGCGATCTACCTGAAATGGTTGCGGTGTCTGGTGAGCTTAAATCTTTAATGGAAAACGCCAAGGCCTCTGAAAATATTGAGGCACCTATCTATGGTTATGTTTGGCTTAATATTGAACTGGCGAAACAGCTTGATGAGCTTAAAGACTTGATCGGTATGGTGTTAAGAAAGTGATTTTTGGTTATCCCCCCTGAAGGGGGGATAACTATTCGTTATGGTTTAACGTTATGACTTATTTGCAGCCTGCTTCGCGGCATCGATCCAACCATCAAATGTGGCCTGATGGGCTTTAATCCAGCCGTTTACATGGCGTTCAATATCCGCTTCTGAGTTTTCACCCTGATGCATACGCAGGTTTTGCGCATTGACGTCAGCAATTGGCAATTTCATTTCAGCAAACAGTTTTGCCGCCGCTGGGTTTTTCTCTGCGAAGGTTTTGTTAGCTACGATCTGCATGTTGTTAACAGGGAAACCGTAGTTAGCGCCGTTTGGTAGCTTGGTATCAACATCTTTCAGGCTGCCCGGTAAGGCTGAGAACGGTACCTGTAGCCAAACAACATCACGTCCAGGTTTGAGAACGTCACTAACCCAATACGGCGTCCATGTGTAGTAAAACACCGGTTTGCCTTCTTTAAAGCGGGTCATGGTGTCAGCAATCAGCGCGGAATAATTACCTTGGTTATGTTCAACCGTATCATTCAGACCATAGGCTTTGAGCTGATAGTTGATAGAAGCTTCACATCCCCAGCCTGGCGTACAACCGGCTAGATCGGCTTTACCGTCGTTGTTAGTATCAAACAGCTTGGCAATTTTGGGATCTTTCAACTGCTCAATATTGGTGATGTGATACTGATCGGCGGTTTTCTTATCGATCAAATATCCCTGCGCCGCTCCCGTTACGTACTGACCTTCACGGTAGAATTTTTTATCACCGCCGGCACCGTTGTACATATCAGAGTGAAGCTGATCCCAATTTACCGCGAGGAAGGTGGCATCACCGGCGGCAACGGAAGTGTACGCTACGTTGTAATCCACTTCTTTGGTTGGCTGAACGTCATAGCCTAGTTTTGCTAGCGCCTTGCTCACCAGTTGGGTCTGGAAAGTCTCTTCGGCAATACTGCTCTGAATTGGCTGTACAGACACGCCTTTGCCCGGCAATTCTGCTGCCTGAGTGGAGAAGGAGATGGAAAGCGTGCCAAACGCCAAAGCGGTGACGGCAAGCATAGAAGCGATGCGTTGTTGAGTTTGGTTATGTTGTTTTGTTTGTGATGTCATGAATATTCCTGTTTGTTTTATCCCTGTTATTTTTGGCGTAGTGCCAGCGATGCAGGGTATAGATGGGAAATAGGACTATCCGCAGCCTCTTGGACGATCAAAGGTTCCGAATAGAAGTTCGATATGCGCCTCCCCCTGCAAGAGGGAGGCTAAGAAGTGTTAACCGCGCTTAACAAAAATACGTGCGACCAAGCCTATAGGGCCAGTCATGTACCAACCCTGCGTACCACGGCTGCGACGATCGCGGCCAACGGACTGGGTTAAGCGGTCGAGAATAATCGCCAGAATTACGATACCTACCCCACCAATGGAAGCCAGACCCATATCGAGTCGGCCAATACCGCGCAGTACCATTTGGCCTAAACCACCCACCGCAATCATCGAGGCGATAACCACCATTGACAGCGCGAGCATCAGAGTCTGGTTAACACCGGCCATAATGGTGGGCATTGCCAGCGGTAGCTGCACTTTAAACAGCATCTGGCGCGGGCTTGAACCGAAGGACTCAGCGGCCTCAATCAAATCAGCCGGAACCTGCTGAATACCCAAGCTGGTTAAACGTACAATCGGCGGCAGCGCAAAGATAATGGTGACGACGACGCCCGGAACATTACCGATACCAAACAGCATCACGATAGGCACCAAATAGACGAACGCTGGCGTGGTTTGCATGGCATCCAGTAACGGTCTAATTATACGGGCCGCGCCTTTGCTGCGTGCCAGCCAAATCCCTAAGGGCAGGCCGATGAGCATGCAGAAAAACAGTGATGTCAGCACCAATGCAAGCGTCACCATTGCCTGCGACCAAGCGCCGATCGCACCGATGGCGATGAGGCCAATCAGGGTCGCAGCCCCCATACCAAAACCGGCGCATTGCCATGCAATTAAGGCGAAGACCAAAATCGCGATAGGTGCGGGCATGCCCAGCAAGATGTTTTGAAATCCGCTGAGGACGAAGTCCACCGGCATGCGAATGCCTTGAAAAACAGGGCGGCCGTGGCTGACCAACCAGTCGATGCCATGCGTGACCCACGTGTCGAAGGGCACCCAGGTATGATGGAACGGATCCATCAGATTAAAGTGCTCTGGCTCGGGAGCGGGGGCGCTGCTGAGCCAGTCGCTGCCTTGGGCTGCATGGTTACTTGCGGCATCAGTCGTGGCCGGTGATGAAGACCATGCGTCTGCGCCTTGCGATGCGGATGATGCGCTGGCGGCTGATTCTGCGGGTTCTGTTGCCCATGGATTACTCGTTGCGTCACTCATTGGTTAGGGCCCTCTTTGTCTAATGCTTGTAATAGCGTGCCTTTATTGATAATGCCGATAAAAATACCGTCAGCGGACGTCACCGGAACACCACAAGGTGATTGGGCAACCTGCGAAATTAATTCGTTGAGCGAGGTATCTGCATCAACGGCTTCGGGAGCTGACAGCAGGGCAGAATCTAAAGACTGACCTTGAGAGAGCGCTTGTTTTAATGATTCAACAGAAACAATACCAATATATTTTTGGCCTCGTTCTACCACATAACCATAATCATGATCTTCATCCTGCAATAATTTTAGTGCAGCACGAGGCCCGAATCCCGGCGTTTTTCGAATCAACGAAATATGTCTACGGCGAGCAATATCTTTTGCACTAAAGACTTGGCTAATATCAACGCCTTTGAAGAAAGTCTTAACGTAATCATTGGCCGGATTATTCAATATTTCTTCAGGCGTTCCAACCTGTATTACCTCACCACCTTGCATAATGGCGATGCGGTCACCAATACGCATTGCTTCATCTAAATCATGTGAAATAAATACAATGGTTCTTTGTTGCTGAGACTGAAGTCTAATTAATTCATCCTGCATTTCAGTACGAATTAAAGGGTCTAATGCTGAGAATGCTTCATCCATTAATAGAATATCAGGATTAATTGCCATGGCGCGTGCTAAACCAACGCGCTGACGCATACCACCGGATAATTCATCGGGATAAGAGTTAGCGTGATTTTCTAATCCAACCTGACGCAAGGCATCGAGTGCTTTCTGATGACGCTCTGCCTGAGGCATACCTGATAGCTCTAGTCCAAAGGCGGTGTTATCGAGCACGTTCAAATGTGGCATAAGTGCAAATGATTGAAAAACCATGCTGATTTTACTACGACGAATATTACGCAGTTTCTCTTCTGAGACCTGTGCAATATCTTCGCCGTCAATCATGACTTGGCCACGGGTCGGTTTAATCAGACGATTGAGAAGGCGTACCATGGTGGACTTGCCGGAACCTGAGAGTCCCATGATGACAAATATCTCGCCTTCTTCAATGGCCAGACTGGCATTTTTAACGCCAACGGTCAGACCTGTTTTTTCAAATATTTGGTCTTTATGTAGACCTGATTCAATAAGTTTAAATGCGCGGTCGGGATGCTCCCCGAATATTTTGTAAAGGTTCTTAATTTCTATTTTAATAGTCATGCAATAATAGAGTGTCCTATATATAATGAGAAATAGTTCACAGATTATTTAAATCAAATAATCCAAATATTATGAGCGAAATCGTTTAATACCCTAACATAATGAGATGATGAGACAACCCCTAAATTCAGATTAATGCCGTAATTGGGGTTTACATAAGCATAAATATTCGTTATGGTAAAATGCTGCTGCGCTTTCGACCTGATTTTAATATCCATCGATTTTTAAGTTATTTGTGCTGTTAGGCCCTTCAATAAAGCGTAATTACGCTGCTGAATATTTATAATCAAAATCATATTATTTGTTAAGAATGCTCCTAATATTTCTTGGCTTTAATCTATTTATGTAAACATTATTATCAACTGCTATTCCACGTGCATGACAGAATATCAGGCTGATTTTTGATGGTGAATATGAGAAAATAGACCTCTGTTTCTTTCTGTATCGAGTATCAATGGCGCTTTCTTCCGCAACTAAAAATCAAATTACTCAATGGTATAAAGCCCTTTCTGAGCATATCCCTGATTTTATCCCACGTCCTCAGCAGCGCACGATGATTGCGGAAGTCGCGAAAACGCTAGCCGGTGATGATGCTCGCCATTTGGCCATTGAAGCGCCAACGGGCGTCGGTAAAACCCTGTCGTATCTGATCCCTGGGATTGCGATTAGTCGCGATCAAGAGAAACCTCTGGTGGTGAGCACGGCCAACGTTGCTTTGCAGGATCAGATTTACAGCAAAGACCTTCCGCTGCTGCGCAAAATTATCCCCGATTTAAAGTTTACCGCGGCGTTTGGCCGTGGCCGCTATATCTGCCCGCGTAATCTGGCCGCGATGGCGAGTGCTGAAGGCATGCAGGGCGATCTGAAACTGTTTATTGAAGATGATTTACAGCCCAGCAGCGCGGAAGAAAAAGCGCTATGTCAAAAAATCAGTAAGCAGCTTAGCGGCTATCGTTGGGATGGCTTGCGCGATCACCTTGATGAGAATATTGATGATGCTCTGTGGGCGAAGCTAAGCACCGATCGCGCCAACTGTTTAGCGCGCAACTGTATGTATTTTCGCGAATGTCCTTTCTTTATTGCTCGTCGCGAAATCGAGAGCGCTGACGTGGTGGTCGCAAACCATGCGCTAGTTATGGCTGCGTTGGAGAATGAATCGGTTCTCCCTAATGCCAAAGATTTGCTGTTGGTGCTAGATGAAGGTCATCATTTACCCGATGTGGCGCGGGATGCGTTAGAGATCGATGGCGAGATTACGGCTATTTTTGTTAATAGCCAAGTGGAAGGGATCGCGCGACACATCGAGCAGTGCGGTGCACAGTACAGCCCTAAAAATCGCCCGAAGCTGATGGATAGCGAGCGCTTAAAAGCCCATTGTGAAGAGATGCGACAGTTAACCACGGATTTTGATCGTATGGCGACATCGCTACTTCCTGTGGGAAGCAGTGAGCCAAACTATCGTTTCGAGATGGGCGTATTGCCGGAGCCCATGGTCGATATTGCCGTTCGTTTATATAAATTGACGGACGGGCTGCGCGGTTTGGCTGAATTCATGATGAATGATTTGCAGGAAAAGACCGGCAGTCACGACATTATGCGATTGCACAAAGCCATTTTGCAGATGAGCCGTAGTTTTAGCTATTTAGAAGCGATGACGAAACTGTGGCGTTTGGCGGCAATGGAGAAAGCATCCAATGCGCCGATTTCGAAATGGCTCACGCGTGACGTATTCGATAATGTGCAGCACATCTATATGCATTGCGTTGGGATCCGTGTCTGCGATCAGCTTGAGAAAATGCTGTGGCGAAAAATCCCACATGCCATCGTCACTTCGGCTACGCTGCGGTCCCTAAATAGTTTTAACCGAATTAGCGAGCTCTCTGGATTAAATGAAAAAGCGGGAGATCGTTTTGTCGCGTTGGATTCCCCGTTTAACCATCCAGAGCAAGGCCGTTTGGTGATCCCGCAAATGACGCTTGAACCTGCTATGGCACAGGAAGCGGAGCATTTACGCCAAATGGCACATTTTTTCCGTCATGAATGGGAGAGTGGCAAGCATACTGGCATGTTGGTGCTGTTTGCCAGCCAGAGAGCGATGCACACGTTCCTAAGCTTCGTTCCTGCATTACGTTTGGGATTGTTGGTTCAAGGCGACCAACCGCGTTACCGCTTGGTTGAAGAGCACTGTCGCCGTGTGCGTAAAGGCCAGCAAAGTGCCTTGGTGGGGCTACAGTCATTTGCGGAAGGGTTAGATCTTAAAGGGGAATTGCTCACTCAGGTGCATATTCATAAAGTTGCTTTCCCGCCCATCGATAGCCCTGTGATCCTCACCGAAGGCGAATGGCTGAAAACGCTGAAGCGCTATCCGTTCGAAGTACAGAGCTTGCCTGGTGCGTCGTTCACTCTGATCCAGCAGGTAGGTCGCTTGATCCGAAGCCATGAGTGTAAAGGTGAGATTATTATTTATGATCGTCGCCTACTGAGTAAAAGCTATGGCGCACGTTTGCTAGGCGCATTGCCGGTCTTTCCGATTGAACAACGCCCAATGCCGGAAGGCGAACTGCCCGAAATTCCAGCCCCGAAGAGCGATAAAAAACCCGCGAGCGGCTCGCGTGGCAAGCGCGGTGCTCGCCGTCGAGGCTAGGGTTAGCGATAAGTACAATTGTCAGGGCAAATAATGCCACGTACTATCCCTAATATAACGCAAATGTAAAATGGATGAGTACGAGGTGTTGCCGTGGATTATGCACAAATCATTAAAGAAGTGGGCCGAGGGAAGAACCACGCCCGTGATATTAGCGCTGAACTCGCTCAGAGCTTGTTTAGCGATATGCTGGCCGGTCGTGTCCCTGAGCTGGAGCTAGGCGGTATTCTGATTGCGTTGCGTATCAAAGGTGAATCCGAGCAGGAGATGCTCGGTTTTTACCGAGCGATGCAGCAGCGTTCCGCCAATCTTGCGCTGCCTGTTGACATGCCAATGCCGATTGTGATCCCAAGCTATAACGGTGCTCGCAAGCAAGCGAACTTGACGCCATTGCTGGCTTTGTTACTTGCCAGAGAAGGTGTTCCCGTTTTGGTGCACGGTGTTAGCCAAGATCCAGGCCGAGTTACCAGCGCTGAAATATTCCAAGAACTGGACATTACACCGACACGCGACGTGCAAAAAATTGATTGGAAAACCGGCAAACCGGTTTTTATCTGCGTGGAAGATTTAGCGCCAGAGATGCATCAAGTGCTGTCATTACGTTGGCGAATGGGCGTTCGTAATAGCGCACATACTCTAATCAAGATGATTAACCCTTTTGCCGGTGACGCTTTGCGTATTGCCAGCGTTTCTCACCCAGAATATATCCACAGAATGGCGGGGTTATTTAATCAAACATTATCCACTGCGCTTTTACTCCATGGAACGGAAGGTGAGGCGTATGCAAACCCGTTACGTTGCCCGCAGATGCATTTATGCCGTGAGGGAGAAATGAGTACGCTAGTGACGCGCGAAATGGGAGAGGGGGATAAACCCGAATTAGCCGAGGCAAAAAGCATAGAGGAAACCGTGCGCTGGACGAAACGTTGTCTTCGCGGTGAGCTGCCAATACCTCTAAGTCTCAAGCTACAGGTAGAAGCCTGCTTGAATATTGTCAGTGCATAAAAATAGGGTGAAAGGAATTAGCCTACAAGCACAACATTATAAATGTAGTCACTCTAAATAATTATTTATAGGCGTTTTTTTATGCGAATTTAATCGGGGGAAGTCCTGGTTAATGTAAATAAAACGCTAAGAAAATTCTTTAAATTAGAGTTTAATTCTTTGAGTTCTATTTTTACTGGTGATTTATTTGTTTTTTTTGTTCTCACTGAGCTTATATTTTTATTTTTAAGATCTCACTTTAAGTTGTATCTATCAAAAAAGTTATCCAGTATCCTTTTCAGGAAAATTCTACCGTACCCATATTCAACAGTGCATAACAGAGTGTGACTTGCTTGTAACATTATGACTATTATACATCATGAAAATAATGATGCTGTTTTAGACAGCTCAAACCGCAAATTCCAGCCTCCATTCCCACGTGATGATGAAATTGACTTGATTGAATGGTTACTTATTGCAATTAAATCATATAAAACAATTTTAATTATAACGTTCTGTTTTGGCTTAATCGGGTATGGGATTGCTAAGATTTTGCCGCAAAAATGGACGAGTGATGCGGTTGTTGTTGCTCCGCAAACTCAGGAACTGACCTCCCTAGATGAACTGAAACCGCAGTTGGCTATTCTGGGCATCGATTTTAACGTCAGCGAAAAAGATCTATTAAGCCTCTTCGTACGAGACTATGACTCTCAGATCTTACGCCGTGAATACCTTGTCACAACGGATTATTATAAGCGGCTTATCGAGAAAGTGGCTGCGAATGATGAATTGGCTAAACGTCAGATACTTGACAGTTTGGCGACCAAGTCTTTTGCTTCCTTCAGCAGTGAATTGAGTAAGACTCCAGCTGATACAGCTTATTCTTACTATAAGCTGTCATTTACCGCTGATAGCAGTGAAGAGGCGCAAAAAACGTTGGAAGGTTATATCTCTGTCGTTAACGCTTCGGTGGAAAAATTTATCGCCGGTAAGATCCAGCGTTTGATCGATATTAGCCTGAGCAGTGAAGAGTCAAAATATGATATGGCTCTTGCTCGTTTAAAAAATGTGCAAGACGTGAATATCAACCGTCTTGGTTATGCATTGTCTATTGCTGATGCGGCTGGCGTGAAACGTCCACTGTATAGTAACGGCACCGCGATTAAAGATGACCCTGATTTCTCCATTGCGTTGGGTTCTGATGGTTTAAAGCGTAAGCTAGAAATTGAGAAATCGATTACCGATCTAGCTCAGTTGAACTCCGGTTTGCAAGACAGCAAGATGATTATCAGCAAACTGCGCGAGCTAAAGTTAGCGGATATCAATTTCACCGCGTACAAATACATGATGAAGCCTAATGAGCCAGTGAAAAAAGACAGCCCTAAAACGGCGCTGATTGTCTTGTTGGCACTTATTTTAGGTGGGATCACTTCGGTAGGTTTGGTCACTGTCCGCCATGTGATCAAAAACCGTAAATAACGTATGTGTTAATTTGAGATCTTAATAGTTTGATAGAAATATCAACTTGTCAGAGATAAAAAAACGGGCCATATGGCCCGTTTTTGTTTAATCAGTGCAGCCTGTATCTATTGTGTGCTGCGACGTTTGCGAATGAACATCCAACCCAGTCCCAGAATAACAAACCAGATCGGCGTCACCATCAATGCCTGACGTGTATCAGCTTCCAGCGTGAGCAGTACGATGACAAACGCAAAGAAGGCAAGACACACCCAGCACATCAGCTTGCCAAAAGGCATTTTGTAGATAGATTTTTCATGCAGGTGAGGACGCTGTTTGCGGTAAACCATGTATGAGCACAGAATGATTGACCAAACAAACATGAACAAGATTGCTGATACCGTGGTGACCATCGTGAAGACGGTAACAACGTTAGGGATTAAGTAAATAAGTACCACGCCTCCCAGCAGACAAACGCAGGAGAACGTTAAACCTGATGATGGAACCGCGCGCTTAGACAGCAGGGCAAAACGCTTAGGCGCTACGCCATCCTGCGCTAAGCCATAAAGCATACGGCTGGTTGAAAAAACGCCGCTGTTGGCGGAGGAGGCCGCAGAGGTCAGCACCACGAAGTTAATGATGCTGGCAGCGGCAGGTAAACCTGCTAACACGAACAGTTCAACGAACGGGCTTTTATCTGGAACCACAGAGCTCCACGGTGTCACTGACATAATCATGATCAGTGCAAATACGTAAAACATAATGATGCGGATAGGAATCGAGTTAATCGCTCGTGGCAGTGATTTCTCAGGATCTTTCGTTTCGGCCGCCGTGGTTCCTACCAGCTCAATACCGACAAAGGCGAACACCGCAATTTGGAAGCCCGCGAAGAAACCACTTAAGCCTTTCGGGAACCAGCCACCGTCGTTCCAAAGGTTGCTAAATGAAGCCACGCTGCCGGTTGGTGATTCGAAATGCATTAACACCATACCTAGCCCGATCAAAATCAGTGCAACGATGGCCACGATTTTAATCATCGCAAACCAGAATTCCATTTCGCCGAACATTTTGACCGTTGCCAGATTCAGGCCTAACAGCAAAAGCACCACGGCAAGCGAGGCGACCCAATCAGAAAGTCCAGGGAACCAGAACTGCGCGTAGGCGGTTATTGCAACGACGTCGGCTATCCCAGTGACAACCCAGCAGAACCAGTATGTCCAACCGGTAAAATATCCAGCCCACGGGCCGAGTAAATCAGCAGCAAAGTCGCTAAAGGATTTATATTCAAGATTGGATAAAAGCAGTTCCCCCATTGCGCGCATCACGAAGAACAGCATAAAGCCGATGATCATGTAGACGAAAATGATCGAGGGGCCTGCAAGGCTGATCGTTTTGCCGGATCCCATAAACAGGCCGGTACCGATGGCACCACCGATAGCAATAAGTTGAATATGACGGTTGGTGAGATTACGCCGTAGATGCTCTTCCCCTTTTGCGGGGCTCGCGGCCTCAACTTTTACCTGCTCTACCATATTGTCTCTTCCTTTTACCTGTCTGTAAGTGGCATGTCTTCTGCTGATACTTCGCAGATGATTAGCTGCGGTGCAGCCTATAATTTTAGGTATATAAATGCATTGCGAAAGAGAACGACTCTTTCGCAGGACATCCAAGATATTAGGGAAGAAAATAAGAATTGAATACAAATAGATTAACTTAATGTTAATTTTTTGTTTTTTTATAGATCTCGATCCACAGTGATTTGTGATGCATTTCAAGCTGAGTCGGATAAAACATCCGTCCGATCACAAAATCACCGCAATAATCATTCAGCTTCAAGAACGGATTACAGAATATTGTGAAGGTGCTGATAAGGAGAAGCAGAGGGAGTCGGGCATAAAAAAACGCAACCGAAGTCGCGTTTTATTTGGCATTTAGGACAATCAGGTGTTTGTGCGTCTGGATTAGCTATGCGCCGGGTTGGTCAATACTCGACGAGCTTCACGATAACGGCCTTTCCAGTAGCTATCATTCAGGCTTGAAATAGTCACACCGCTGCTGGTGGAAGCATGAACGAATTGATCATTACCTAAATAGATACCGACATGGCGACCCGTTGAACCTGCACGGAACAGCACTAAGTCACCGATACGCAGCTTGGTACGCTGAATTTGGCGGCCAGTATCTTGTTGTTCTGATGTAGAGCGGGGCAGATCCAAACCAAATTGTTCACGGAAAGTACGCTGAACAAATGCTGAACAATCAATGCCACGTTTACTGTCGCCACCGAGGCGATAACGTACACCTTTCCAGGTTGCGTATTGATCCATAATTTTGGATTTAATATCCACATTACGAACCATTGCTTCAAATTCATCCTGAGAAGCTTGAAGTAAAAGACCATCTTTGTCTTTAACTGCATGCGTATCAGTTTGTGCGTATCTATCAGATGAAGAATGGTTTGCACTACATGCCGACAGAAGTACTGCGGCGGCGATAGCAGGTGCTAATCGCAAGATATATCTCAGAATCGGTTGAGACTTGACCATTGTAGAAGATTTTCCTTTTTGTCCTTAACGACGGAGTCGCTATCTATAAATGCCATTCAAGAGACTAATAATAGGATCCACATGTGACAATGTTTACACATGAAATCTGTGCGGTAGAGCACACTTTTGTCGCTATTATTCTCAAAAACTCAGAATCTATGCACAAACGTTGAAAGATTACCGGATCGAAATAGGTTTGGCGAGGCTTTTTGTTCATTTTAAAGAATAAGAAGCTGTTGTAATAATATGTAATATTTAAAGATTATTAAAAAAGATGTGCACGAGATGAAAAGGTCAAAAGAAAGGCAAGATGGTATAGGAATTATCTGAATGAGAACTTATGCAATATCTGATTTATCCCCCTTAATCGATTATATGGATTCAGGGGGAAGTGATGGATTATTGCGGACGATACTTGCCGGGCAAATGCCGGTCTAACAAGTTCAATAAGGCATCTGATGCAGGCGTGAGTAGCCACCAGCTTAGACCAACCAGCACAACGCTGAGGGAGCCTACGGCGATATCGCTAAACCAATGTGCACCAATCATGATGCGCGGCAGAATAAATACCACGAAGATCGCCAGTGCAATAATAAATGAGCGGAGCGTAAAGTAACGCAGCATGAATACGGCAAAAATAATCAACATCATGCCATGGTCGCCAGGGAAACTGTCGCTTGAACTGTCTTTGGTGTTAATTCCAGTAAGTTCTCCCACGCGATGAATGTGGGAGAAATAGTTAGTTGGACTCGCACGCTTAACGGGAAGAATATGACCCAGTTGGTTTAAAACCACCGCAGTCAGCAAGATTACCACGCCCAAAATTAGCATTCGGCGCTTGCCGTAACCATCTTGTTTGACAAAAAATGACAGATATAGCAATCCCATACACAGCAGTGCTATGGCGTCAAACGCACGATTATTGGTATAGGCGACTAAATAGAGAAAGGCGCGGTTGGTGACAAGATGATCGTTAAAAAAGAAAAAGATCGACGAGTCTATTGGGAACCAGAAACCGTGATTCGGAGCCAAATACCAAGAAAAGAATAAAGCGATGCCAAGG
Source organism: Hafnia alvei (assembly GCF_034424155.1). NCBI lineage: Bacteria > Pseudomonadati > Pseudomonadota > Gammaproteobacteria > Enterobacterales > Hafniaceae > Hafnia > Hafnia alvei. The sequence goes on from NZ_CP139992.1 coordinate 1,515,042, forward strand.
AGATTACACAAAATAATCCACGGCAGATTACGACGAGTCATGTGCTAAGCCTAACCTGTAAAAAATGAAAATATCTGTTTAATATGCTGTTTTAATACGCGCTTTTAAGAGCGCGCTTTGTAATGTGTTCCAGTCGGTTTCAGCGTCATGAATTAACTCGATGCGACTGTCCAGCGGCGTGGTTTGCTGCGTTTCAATATGAAAATCAGCGCCTTGTCTATTAACGATCAAGGTTCCTTCAGGGATCCGCAAGCTTCCTTTCACACGCACAACTGGTGCGAGACGTACCCATTCCAGCAACGCGACGGTGTCGAAACAGGTCTCCGCGTTGAATACCCATCCGCAGCTAAAATAGCCTTGACCCTGATTCAGTGAGCGACGCCAGTTTTGCCCTTCAGGCAGACGCAGAGCGGCGATGCCTGAAGCAGGCGCTTTACCATGATGGTGATGTTTAGCGTTAGGTAACTCGGCGATGTTTTCACGTGGGCTATCGAGCAATACCACATCAAGCTGCCCATGCTGGGTCGATACCAAGCGACGTCCTGAGCCAGCTTGCTGATACCAGCCATCGAGCTTCTCGCGATCGCTGTCGCTATAGGTGTCGTCTTTATTCGCCACAATGATATCTGCCGCGGCGAGCTGATCGCGGAAATTCTCGTTGCTGGTGTATTTGTCATCGCTAAGCTGGCGGGCATCAAGCACACAAAGCGTGGCTTTTAGCTCTAGCCAAGCTTGATAAGTATCAGATGTCAGCAGGTTTAGGATTTGTTTTGGATGTCCAAGCCCCGTGGGCTCAATCAGCAAGCGATCGGGTTTGGCTTGCTGCAACAACATATTCAATCCAACCTGCATGGGTAGGCCGTTAACGCAGCACATACATCCACCGGGGATCTCTTTTAACACGGCTCCGGTATCAGCCAACAGCGCACCATCAATCCCAATTTCACCAAATTCGTTGACCAAAACAGCCCATTTTTCATTCTCGGGTTTGTTTGCTAATAAGTGGCGTAGCGTGGTGGTTTTACCGCTACCCAAAAATCCAGTGATGAGATTTACTTTAGTCATTTAACGCCCCGATTTACCTGCTTTTCGACCAGAATATTACCATAATTACACACTATCTCAGGGGAGAGAAAGTGCTGCAACGTTAAACCAAAGTTAAACGAAAAAGAAAATATCGCAAAAATATTCGCTTCCGTTATCTACTGTGAGCTTGCTGATTTAGCCTTATTAAACGCTAATAATTTTCTCTATAGCATAGTTACCTGCTGTATATCGTCTGAACGACATTTTTTCTTAAGGTTTCCTGTTTTGGTGCCGTTGTGTTTTTTACAGACTGCTACCTTTAAATCACTCTCTATGCGCAGGATTTGCATGGATTGATGTATTTACCGGCTAGCGTGTATTTGTGTGAAAATCCAAGGGGTGACCATGAATAAGGTTTGGTTATCAATGCTTTTCGCTGTCGGCTTGGGATTGCCTTTTTTCTCTGGATTGATGTCTGAAGCTCAGGCAGGAAATGTGGGGGTCATTCGTTTTGTTGGCTCGATTGTTGAAGATGCCTGTGACGTTGGCATTGACAAGAATCGTATAAAAACCCGCTGTGACAACGGTGGCCGAACCGCAACGGTCAGTCATCCAATTAGCCAAATAGGTACGGCTCCCGTCGATCTCCCTATTTCAGTGGGAACCAGTCAATTAAACTGGATCAATTCCAAACATACCCTCGGTGTGTTAACCATTAATTATCATTAGATTTCTTTGCTAATTCTTTTCTCAATACTTTATAGGTTGGTGGATTCAAATGGGGTTTGGATTATGGTTATCCAGCCCCTGTTATTGATGTATTTTGCCGAGGTCATTTCTCTGCTGTGATATAATCAGACCAAATTAGGTAAGTGCTCCTATCATTTGGGGATTTGGTCTGGCCAATTGGTAAGCTAGACGATATTCGCCCACGTTATCGGTATAAAAGGTAGCAATATGAGATTGTATCAAGAAGTGGGCAATACTCTGCGTGAGCTGATTGCGCAAGGAGAGTATCCAATTGGCGAGCGTTTGCCCCCTGAGCGTGATATTGCAGAACAATTTAGCGTTAGCCGCAGCGTTGTTCGTGAAGCACTTATCATGCTCGAGCTGGAAAAACTGATTGATGTTCGTAAAGGTTCCGGCGTGTATGTTGTTGCTTTGCCGCAAAGCCAGCGACGTGCTGCGGTGACCGATCTCGATGAAAATACCTACGGCCCTTTTGAATTGCTTCAGGCAAGGCAGTTGCTGGAGAGCGAGATTGCGGCATTTGCGGCCGTTCAGGCAACCAAAGCCGACATCATGAAGATGCGAAAAGCGATTGAACAAGAACGCCAGTCATTGTCCTCAGGCACGATCGATGAAAGCGCCGATGAACTCTTCCACTGCCTGCTTGCGCAATCTACGCAAAACAGCGTGTTGGCCAGCATGGTTCACGACGCTTGGCAGGCAAGAAAACATAACCCAATGTGGAGTGGGCTGCACGTGCATACCAGCGATTTCAGCTACCGTTGGAATTGGTTAGACGATCACCAAAAGATTCTGCATGCCGTTTTACGTCGCGATGCTAAATCTGCGAAACAGGCGATGTGGCAGCATTTGGAAAACGTAAAAACTAAGTTGTTAGAAATCTCCGATCCCGAAGATCCAAGTTTTGATGGTTTTTTATTTGAATCAACTCCGGTGTTACAGAGCGAGTAGGCATTATACTTTTGTGAGTGCATTACTACCTTAACTGCACGCTATCAACGACGCTTCGCCGTTGGCTTTTTCATAAGCTTGTGCGGTAAGTTCCTATATTTCGCAATAGATTAGCTATTTATGGTCGTTTTTCGACATAATAAAAATAATATCCGTCGGGAATTACCGGTAACTGATATATGACACAGCTTTTTCGCTCAGCGAGTTTCCGCCCAGTAGCCAGACTTATCGTCTCTCTACTGGTCGTTATTTTAATTCTTATTATCGCCGTGTTGACTATTTCATGGCAGATTTCGCGTGGGATGGAGCGCGATATTGAGCAACGCCTGCAGCGTGCGATATCGCAATTTGATGCGACGTTACAAAATGCGGAGACTGCAGCGAATGCGGTGCATGATTATTTAGGTAAGGCCTGTAACACTGAAACGCAGGACGCGTTACGTTATCAGGTTACCGTTGTTCCAGATATCCGCACTGTTAATCTGGCTACTGGCGATAATGTTTACTGTTCATCTCTGGCGGGAAAATATTCGACCAGTGTGAGTACCAGTAAATATGTCGGTGGAATGTTATTGATGCTGAATGGTAATCCGGTAACGCCAAATCGTTCGCTTATTGCATTTCGCAAACCTTACGGCGAGCACAGCGTTTTGGTGGGCGTTGATGGCTATTATCTAAAGAATGTTTTGGAGCTACTGCAAACACCAACGGAAATTCATCTATTAGTCGGTACAAGTTGGATGGACAGTTCAGGCCATGTCTCCGATGAGAAATTCCAGCCCAATGGTACCAGCTATTTTAAGACATCAACGCGCTTCCCTTACACGGTTGCAACAGAAATTCCTACCAGCACCCATTGGGAATACGTCTGGGAGTACTCTTCTGGCAGCATTATTTTATTCCCACTCTTAGCTGTCTTATTGGGATTTGTGACCTACCGTACAATGGGGCGCGTGAATTCGCCTCTGTCCGAGCTGAGAAGCGGGTTGAAGAACCATGAGTTTATTCCGTTTATTCAACCCGTAGTTAGCGGTAATACTAACGATCTCACGGGATGTGAAGTGCTCATGCGTTGGCGTCATCCGCAGATGGGGATGATTGCACCTAATCAGTTTATTCCTTTAGCAGAAGAATCTGGGCTGATCGTGCCGATGACTCAGGATTTGATGGCGCAGGTGAGAGACTATTTTGCGCCTTTGGCGGAGCGTCTCCCTTATAACTTTCATTTCGGAATCAATATTAGCGCGAGCCATTTTAAAGATCTCAGTCTGGTTGAGGATTGCCGCCAATTTCTTGCCGCCTTTGAAGGGTATAAAATTCAGCTGGTATTAGAACTGACCGAGCGCCAACTCATTGTGCCAAGCGAGATGACGCATCGTATATTCCATGAGCTACACGAGCTTGGCGTATTTATTGCCCTGGACGATTTTGGTACTGGCCACTCAAGCTTGGCTTATCTGCGTGAATTCCATATTGATATTCTTAAGATTGACCAGAGCTTTATCCGCATGATTGGATCAGATGCGCTATCAGGGCATATCGTAGATAACGTGATTGATTTAGCTAAACGTCTGCAAATGGTGACAGTAGCAGAAGGGGTGGAAACACCGGAACAGGCGGAGCATCTTAAACAATATAACCTTGATTTTTTGCAGGGGTATTTATTCGGACGCCCAGAAGATCTCAAAATCTTTAGCGATAAGTGGCTGTTGTAGATGGTTTTAATACATCGATAGTGTGATCAGATTAAATTTACAATATTGGCTATCCCATGTGGGATAGCCAATTGACATGAATTATTTAACCAGTGCTGCGCAGGTGCTAGCCGCGCCATTTTTCACGAGTGCTAAATAAGCATGGATGACGGCTTCGACAAACGTAGCTTGTTTTGGCAACTCATCACCAAATACCGCTTTGATACCTAGCAATGCCTGAACGCGGGCTTCGCCTTCTTGGCTTTCAGCAACCACCGCCTTTAATGTTTCCACCATAGGATCACGAATATCAATATCTTGTTGATGATCGTCTACGCCGCCGACATAACGCATCCAACCCGCCACACCCAGCGCCAAGCATGGGAAAGCGCTACCGTGAGCAAGATGCCAACGAATGGAATCCAGCATGCGCTGAGGCAGTTTCTGGGTGCCATCCATCGCAATTTGCCAAGTGCGATGTTTCAGTGATGGATTACTGTAGCGCTCGATCAGACGGTCGGCATACTGACCTAAATCAACGCCGGTTACGCGTAGCGTCGGGGCTTGTTCTTGCAGCATTAAACGGTGTGCCGCGGTGCGATAGGCCTGATCTTCCATGCAATCATTAATGTGCTGATAGCCAGCCAGATATCCCAGATACGCGAGGAATGAATGGCTACCGTTAAGCATGCGCAGCTTCATTTCTTCGTAAGGCAGTACGTCACTCACCAGCTCTGCGCCAGCGATTTCCCACTGCGGGCGGCCTGCAACAAAATTGTCTTCCACAACCCATTGAATGAAAGGCTCACAGGCGATGCCGCAAGGATCTTCTACTCCAACGGCCTGTGCTACCTCAGCCAACGTTTCCTCCGTGGCGGCCGGTACAATGCGGTCAACCATGGTGCTTGGGAAGGTGACGTTAAATTCAATCCAAGCAGCCAGATTTTCATCGCGTGCCTTGGCTAATCCGAGAACCGCATTTTTAACCACGTGACCGTTTTCAGGGATGTTGTCGCAAGATAAAACGGTAAACGGTGCAAGGTTGCGTTCGTGGCGTAAACGTAAAGCTTCCACAATCACGCCTGGTGCCGAAGTTGGTGCCAAGGGAGTGGCTAAGTCGCGTTGGATCAAGGCATTATTGAGATCCAGCTTTCCGCTGCCAGGTTCAATGCAGTAGCCTTTTTCCGTGACGGTCAATGACACAATGGCGACCTGTGGTTCCGCCATTTTCTCGATAACGGCCTGAATGCCATCGATTTCTGAGTGCAGTGATTCATGCACTGAACCTACCACCACGGCCTGATTATGTTCAGCGCCTTTTTCCAATACGGTGTACAGATGATTTTGTTCGCGCAGCTGTTCAATCAACTTTTCGCCGCCGAACAGGTTAACTTCACAATAACCCCAATCTCCGCCTTGCTGATTAAGCACTCGGTCAGTCAGCAATGCCTGATGGGCACGATGAAAAGCACCAAAACCGAGGTGGACGATACGACTTTTTAAAAGGCTACGGTCATAAGTGGGCTGTTTTACACCGTCTGGCAAAGAGTGGTTGGCTAGGTTTTTCATGCTGAACTCCATTGAGAAGATGAACGTGGCAGACGGGAAAAAGTCTGTCAGCATCAGAACGGTAAAGCAAAAGATGTTAGACCACTTTGTCGCGCTTACGCTCACGGCATAAAAATACGTTTATGGCCTGAGAATTAATGCGGTCTGACATCTTCTAAGATCGCTAAAGTGGCTTGCAGTCTAAAGTCATATGACAGAAAATGAAATTGGTTAGTCCAAAATTCTAAAATATTCGTGAAGTGGATCAACCAATAGTGGATTGGGTTTTGACAGAAAACCAGCAAAGAGTAAGGTAAAAGCTAAATGATATCTGTGGTATTTGGTATAACAGCTTGAGTTTTTTACCCACTATTTTGCTGGAAACATCGAGAGATTGCTGCCAAAGCTGCCACAGAAGAATTCCCTTAATCATGATAAATCGTATTTTCACCCGCAGAAGGTAGAGACAGATGGAACAAACTTGGCGTTGGTATGGCCCGAACGATCCGGTTTCTTTGGATGATATTCGTCAGGCAGGCGCAACCGGTGTGGTCACCGCATTGCACCATATTCCTAACGGAGAAGTTTGGACAGTTGAAGAAATTGAGAAGCGTAAGGCTATCTTGGCGGCAAAAGGGCTGACATGGTCCGTGGTTGAAAGCGTTCCGGTTCACGAAGAGATCAAAACGCAAACCGGCAACTATCAACAGCACATCGACAACTACAAACTGTCTCTGCAAAATCTCGCGGCCTGCGGCATCGATACCGTTTGCTACAACTTTATGCCCGTTCTGGATTGGACACGTACCGATCTTGAATATGAATTGCCAGATGGCTCTAAAGCGCTGCGTTTCGATCAAATTGCGTTTGCGGCGTTTGAACTGCATATTTTAAAACGCCCAAATGCAGAAGCGGATTACACGGCGGAAGAACAAGTACAGGCTAAAGCCTATTTTGACGCCATGAGCGAAGCCGATATTGCTAAGTTAACAGGCAACATCATTGCGGGTTTACCCGGTGCGGAAGAGGGGTACACGCTGGATCAATTCCGCGCTCGTTTAGCCGAGTACGACGGTATTGATAAGGCTAAGCTACGCGAGCACATGGGCTATTTCTTGAAAGAGATTGTGCCTGTTGCCGAAGCGTGCGGCTTGAAGCTAGCGGTTCATCCTGATGATCCACCACGTCCAATTCTGGGGCTGCCACGCATTGTTTCAACCATCGAAGATATGCAATGGCTGAAAGAAACCGTTGATAGTATCTATAACGGCTTCACCATGTGCACAGGTTCATACGGCGTTCGTGGCGATAACGATCTGGTTAAGATGATTGAAACCTTCGGCGATCGTATTCATTTCACGCATTTACGTTCTACCTGTCGTGAGCAAAACCCGAAAACCTTCCATGAAGGTGCGCATTTGCAGGGTGATGTCGATATGTATTCCGTGGTGAAAGCGATTCTGACCGAAGAGCAACGTCGTCAGAAAGCAGGGGATATGCGTCCAATTCCTATGCGTCCCGATCATGGTCACCAAATGCTAGACGATCTGAAGAAGAAAACTAACCCAGGCTATTCTGCGATTGGTCGCTTGAAAGGTTTAGCTGAAGTGCGCGGCGTTGAACTTGCGCTTAAGCGTGCGCTGTTCCCTGAAATGAAATAATCATCGCGCACTATATTGCTGAAGATATATTGCTGAAGATAAAAAAAGGGACGCCATCGCGTCCCTTTTTGCTGTTTGGTGTGCAGAATCGTAATCAGTCAGCACGGCCCATAAAGCGACGTTCTTCAATATGGATGCGAATTTTTTCACCGCTGCTCAGATATTCAGGAACCTGAATCGTTAAGCCGGTGCTCATTACCGCAGGTTTGGTACGTGCGCTGGCAGAACCGCCTTTGATGCTTGGGCTGGTTTCAACGATTTCCATATCCACGGTCTGTGGCAGCTCAAGTGCCAGCACCTGACCATCCATGGTTAATACCTGAATGCCAGGCATTCCACCTTCAGGAATAAACAGCAGTTCTTCTTCGATCTGATCTTTTTTGAAGGTATATGGCGTGTAGTCTTCGTTGTCCATAAAGACGTATTCGTCACCGTCAATATACGAGAAGTTAACCTGACGACGGCTAAGAGAGATCTCTTCCAGAATGTCATCGCCCTTAAAACGTTCTTCAACTTTCAGACCGGTACGGATATCGGAGAAACGCATTTTGTACAGCGTGCTCGCGCCACGAGCGCTTGGGCTTTGTACATCGATATCGCGAACCAGCAGTAGTTTGCCGTTTAAAGTGACCGCCATACCGCGTTTAATTTCGTTAGCTCTTGGCATAAAAAAACCTTGTTAATGAGTTTGCAAATTCAGTCTTTAGCGTGTGGCGACACGTTACCCGCGCGGCGTTTTCTAGGCAAGAGGGGAAGATAAAAAAGCAGATAAATTTGACGCAAAATGCCGGAGCGGGCGCTCCGGCATCACAGTTTTTGACGAGTTATTGATAAACGGGTAACAAGTTCATCAGTGACAGAATATGTGCCACGGCGTTAATCAAACCAAAGGCAATAATAAACAGAATCATTGCTGAACCGCCCGGTGCGCGATAGGTCGCCTGTGGGAAACGTTTACGGCTTGCTCGCGCCATCATTGCCGGTACGATAACCGCCCAAATAGTGGCGGCTAAACCGGCAAAGCCGATGGCATAAAGGAAGCCATCTGGGAATGCAAGTGCGCCAATCGTTGGCGGCACGAAAGTGACCAATGCCGCTTTGGTACGGCCAGCACGGCTATCATCAAACTTAAAGAAGTCAGAGATAAAGTCGAACAGACCTAGGGAAACACCCAAGAACGAACTTGCCAACGCCATATAAGAGAACGCGTTAAGCAGCTGGTTGACAATGCTGCTGCTAGCAACGCTGCCCATCTGTTTTAGCAAACTGCCAATGTTACCGCCTTCAGCGATGATCTGCTGGAACGCCGCGCGGGTGATGTTCCCTTGGATCACATACTGCCAGAAGATGTAGATCGTCAGTGCGATAAGCGTACCGATAAACAGACTGCGAACCACTGACTTAGCGTCTTTATGATAATACTTCACCAGCCCCGGAACGTTACCGTGATAGCCAAAGGACGTTAGCAGGTAAGGAAGCGAAGCCAGCGCATAGGGCAAATAACTTGGTTTGTCTTCACCGGTATTAAACAAAACCGCAGGATCGACATGGGTGAACATATCACCGGTTGAAAGCAAGAAGGTAATCACCATGCCGCCAATCAGAATGGTGCTTAAGCGGTCAACCGCACGCGTCGATAACCAGACGATAAAGGCCACGACAATGGCGAATACCAAGCCTGCTGCGGTTTGCCCAACGCCAAAATAGGGTTCCAGCGTGTGGGTGATGATTGAACCCCCCGCTGAAATATAGGCATAGGTCAGAATGTAGAGAACGAAGGTGATGGAAAGCCCGTTCAACGAGTTCCAGCCTTTGCCTAGCAGATCGCCCACCATGGTGTGGAAGCTCGCGCCTGCCGGATAATTGAGATTGGCTTCTAATATCATTAGGCCAGAGATGTACATGCAGGCCCAGGTATAGATCAGTAGCAGGACAGAACCGGTAAACCAGACCCCAGCGGTGACGACCGGAATTGAAAACATCCCCGCACCGACGGCGGTTCCGGCAATAATCATCGCGCCCCCAAGGACTGACGGGCGGCGTATCGTTTGAGTCAAGGTATTCTCCATCGTCATGCTGTGCTCCTGATTAGCGGCATGCTAATTCTTATGTACTAGCTCAATGGTACGTGTTGTTTAATGAGAAGTAAACAGAGTAATGACGAGTGAGGTAAAAGAATTTGCCAGATTTTGTGCGAGAAAGTCGCGATGAGGCAGAAAGTTACGCGTTTAACCGCCGAATGATGTCGATTTATCGGTGTTTTTGCTGTGAGCTTTTACAGCAGAAAAAATGAAAACCCTGTATAAGTGGAGAGCGGATTTTCCGCTCGCTGACTCTGTCGCAGCTCATTTCAGACAGCCCACCGGAGTACTTCCATGGACTGCCGTTCCGATTGTGGAGCTTGTTGTATTGCTCCCTCAATTTCTAGCCCGATCCCCGGTATGCCTCACGGCAAACCCGCTAATACGCGCTGTGTTCAGTTGGATGATGACATGCGCTGCAAAATCTTTTTATCACCGCTCAGGCCCGCCGTATGTGGCGGACTTCAGGCCGCTGCGGATATGTGTTTTAGTCATCGAGATCAAGCCCTGAGCTATTTAATTCAGCTTGAGATAGCCACTGCGCCTTGATGCCGGTTCCCGCACATTAAGTTTTCGCGGTTTATGCTATGTTCAAAAATCGCGACTTAAGGGACGGGTTAGATCTCAGCATGAAACGTATAGACAGAATTTGCCAGGAATTAGAACGCTTAACATTGGGTCTGAACCAGACCGATTTGCAAAACGACGTTGCTTTCACCGCTGAAAGTATTGGTTTTAATCTTGGCCTCGCGCGTAATTCAGTAAGCAAAGATCTTAACCAACTGTGGAGTGAGCAACGGGTTATTAAGGTAAAAACCCGTCCGGTTTATTTCCTCCATCGCGAGGTGGTAGAAACACTCATTGGTCATGTGCTACCGGACCATCTCACCGAGGTTCGTTTTGTTAGCGAATTATTGCCAAGTGAAGACCCACTTATCGCCCGCGACCCTTTTACCGCGCTGATTGGTTACGACCGCAGCCTGAAACTGGCGGTGGAAAAAGGGAAGGCCGCGGTACTCTATCCCAGCGGTTTGCATGTTTTACTGACCGGCCCGTCGGGCGTGGGGAAAACCTATTTTGCCGAGCTGATGCATCAGTTTGCCTGCCAGCAAAGCGGCAATAACGCACTGCCGTTGGTCTATTTCAACTGTGCTGAATATGCGCACAACCCCGAGCTTCTCTCTTCTCATCTTTTTGGTCATCGGCAGGGCGCTTTTACCGGCGCAACCAGCGATAAAACTGGGCTTATTGAGCAGGCTGACGGTGGCTATCTGCTGCTGGATGAAATTCATCGCCTTCCTTATGAAGGGCAAGAAAAACTGTTTGCCCTGTTAGATAAAGGTGAATTTCGAGCGTTGGGCTCAAGTCATAAGGCGCGAGCGGTGAGTGTGCGCTTAATCTGTGCCACCACGGAACCGGTGAATTCCACGTTACTACGCACTTTCCAGCGACGAATTCAGGTTAGTATCGATCTGCCTGCCTTACGCGAGCGTTCAATGGAAGAGCAAATTGAGCTGATTACTGGATTCCTGCATCAGGAAAGTCGAAAAATCAGCCGCACCATTCGGGTCGATAAAGCGCTGCTGCTGTGGCTGCTAGAAAAACCGTTGGAAGGCAATATTGGCCAGTTGAAAAGTGATATCCAATTCTTGTGTGCTCAGGGCTGGGCGGCAGGCATGGGGCAGCAACACGATGTGCTGACGTTGGATAAAAAGCTGGTAGAGCAGTCGGTGATGCCGAGTGCGGACCAACGCTTGCTGGTCGATAGCATATTTGGTCAACAACAATGGCTGGATATCAGCGCAGATACCCTATCTGCGCTGAAACCCTCGTTGGGCGCGGCCGTGGGGCAAGAAGACAGCGACCTGTTTTACCGTTTTCTGACGCGTGAATATGTCAACCTACGCAACAGCAACGTGCCGCCGCAGGAAACGCTGGCTATCCTCAAAAACAAACTGCGCTCGATATTTGAATATGGTTTGTACAGCCGTGACACTGCGACGGTCGGTTACAGTGGCCAGCTTGAGCAGCGTTTAGCGCTGCTGATTGGCTACGTTGAGCAGGTGGTTGGGTTTACTCTGCCAGAAAACATGGTTAATCATCTGCGTAAGCACTTCCTCACCTTGCTGAGCTATGTCCAGCGCGGTTTGATTCCTCAGCTTTACTCTTCAAGCCTGATATTGGATCACTGCAAAGACGAATACAATAACGCGATGCAGCTTTGTCGTCGCATCGATGAAATATTTAATATTCAATGCCCTGCGACCGAAGTGGTGTATCTGTGCATGTTCCTAAAAGAGTGTCGCCAGCACCGCTGTGAAATTGACGATAGCCCCGAGCTTGGTGTTATTTTTATTGCCCACGGTGCTACGACGGCCACCAGTATGGCGCAGTATGTGAATCAGGTTTTAGAGCGTGAACTGCTCACCGCGATTGATATGCCGTTCGAGCAGTCAGTGCATGACACCTTGGAAGTGCTTACCAACCTGATCCGCAGCCGTGGCTACCGGCGCGTGATTCTGATGGTCGATATTGGTTCGCTGGTCCATTTTGGCAGCGCCATCAGCAAATTGTTCCAGTTTGAAGTATTGCTGCTGCCAAACATGACGCTGACCAGCCTGCTGGAGATTGGTCTGGATTTGACCTATGAATCTAGCGATTTTGCCGCGCTGAATGCGTTAATGCAGGAGAAACAAATTCCGTGCCATTGGTGTTCGCCCGAACAGGCCGGTGCGGGAAAAGTGCTGGTGGTGTCCTGCATTACCGGTATGGGAACCGCAGAGAAAATCCACAAGGTACTGTCAGAAAGCTTTGGTGAACTGATGGCGCAGGATACGCGCTTATTAATTCTGGATTACAACGAGGTTCGAAGCCTAGACCGTATTCAGCAGGTGCTGGCCCCTCATGAACGGCTGGTGGGTATTGTGGGGACGTTCCAACCGGGATTGCCGGACATTCCCTTTATCTCGCTGGAAGAGATGTTTTCAGAGCAAGGCCCCGAGCTGCTGCTTAGCTTGTTAAACCCCGATCTCAGCACTCAGGAACGCCGCTTAGAAGTTGAACGTAGTTCAATGCGGTTTATCAGTGCGCTAACGCTCGAAAGTATCATTAATCAGATTTCGGTGCTGAACCCTCGCCGTATCTTGCAGGAAATGGAGAGCGTCTTACAGCGGATCTGTCAGGCCTCAGACCTCAAACCGAGCCGACAAGTGACACTACGCTTCCTTATCCACTGCTGTTGCATGGTGGAGCGTATCGTGATTAGCCGTAAACCGTTACAGATGGCGCTGGAAACTCAGCAAGATATTGATGCTGCCGCTATGAGTGTCATCAAACAGGCGTTCGCTCCCATTGAGGAGGCGTATGCCATTCGTTTATCTGACGCAGAATTCATTTATATTTACGAGCTTCTCTACCGCTAGCCCGCACTCTGCGGGCTTTCTCTGCATACCTCCTCGATAAAAAACGCGCCGTGACACAATGCTGGCACGGGCGTTGCTATATCAGCCATAGAAACCTTTTATTTCTTTGACTGAATGCCAGGAGGCTCATTTTGTCTACCACCGCTTCACATTCCCTACCACAGATTTTACTGCTCACTCACGGTGGCTGGGGCAGCCAGCTTTGCGCCAGTCTACGAATGGTTGCCGGAGATATTCAAGGCGTGGCCGAAATTGCGCTCATGCCGGTCGATACCTTTAGCGAGTTTTTTCAGCGCGTTGAACAAGCCGTAATGGCCATGCCAAAAGGATCACTAATCCTGACCGATTTTATCGGTGGAACCACGTCAAACGTGGCGGCTCGGCTGAGTGTGGATTATCCAATCGGCGTGATTTGCGGCCTGAATGCGTCGCTGCTGCTACAGGCTTTAGAGCTGCGAGAAACCGGTTTATTGACCGATGCAATCGAACAGCTGGTTGAGGCTGGGCGCGACAGTTGCCTCGACGTGGTGGCGCATATCAATAGCCTTCAGAGCAACGCATAACCCATTAAATCCGAAATATAAAACCGAATAACGAAAAGGAAAATCACATGGCTAGCATCGTTTTATGTCGTATCGACAGTCGTTTAATTCATGGTCAGGTTGTTACTAAGTGGGTTGGACAATCTCAAGCAAACCGCATTGCGGTGGTCAGCGACGAACTGGACGCCGATCCGTTTATGAAAAATATCTATCTGATGGCGGCACCGCCAAGCATCAAAGTGGATTGCTACAGCAACAGCAGTTTTGCCGCCGCGTGGAAAGAAAATCAGCTGGGTGAAGGAAAAGTGCTGGTGCTGTTCCCATCGCTGACGGCGGTGCAAGACGCCGTGCATCAAGGCTTTGATGTGCAGACTATTCAGGTAGGGGGATTAGGCGGTGGCCCAAGCCGCAAAGCCGTGTTCCAAAATATTACGCTAGACGACAAAGATGTGGGCATTTTGGGCGATCTGAAAGATCACGGCATTAAGGTGTTCTTCCAAACCATTCCAGAAGATAAGCCGCAGTCGCTAGAAGACATTCTAAAAAAATATTAATCGTCTTTGAGTACCAACTTTGACTGTTGACCATTGATTTTGACCAGAGGAAATCACTATGGATACCTTGTTTATTGCTATCAGCATGGGGCTGTATTACTGGTTTGCCCGTTTACGTCTTGGGTACACCTTTTCAGGCATGCTGGTTCAGCCGATTGTTATTGCCGTGTTCGTTGGGGTGATTTTGGGCGATATGCAAACCTCAATGATTATTGGGGCGGGCATGCAGTTGGTTTATCTCGGCGTGACATCAACGCCGGGCGGTAATGTGCCTTCCGATCCGGCTCTTGCAGCCTGCATTGCGATCCCCATTGCCGTTCAGGCCCATATGGAGCCTAACTTAGCTATCGCGCTGGCGATTCCGTTTGGCGTGATCGGCGTCTTCGTCGACCAGCTTCGCCGTACGCTGAATGCGGCGTGGGTGCATATGGCGGACAAATACGCCGAAGAGGCCAATACCGGCGGCATTATGCGTTGCGCCTTTTTATATCCGGCGTTGCTGGGGTTGGTTCTGCGTTTCCCGGTGGTATTCGGTGCCAACTATTTCGGTCAGAGCGTGGTCGAGAAGTTCCTTGCCTTGATGCCGCATTGGTTAACGCACTCCTTTGAAATTATGGGCGGCATCCTTCCCGCGCTCGGTTTTGCCATCACCATTATGGTGATTGGTAAGAAAAGCCTGCTGCCTTGGTTTATCGGTGGTTTCTTCGCGGTGCTTTATCTCAAAGTCGACATCATGGCGATGGCTATTTTCGGCACCTGCGTGGCGTTTTTGGTGAAAGGTTTGGCAAAGAATGAAGGAGCATCATCATGAGTGAATCAACCCCAGATATCATGCAGCACGAATTAGTCGAGCGTGCCCGCCAGAGTTCGGCGCTCACCAAAGGCGATATCACCAAAGCGTGGTTTATTTATTGGCTGGGTGCTGAGGTTTCCAGCTCCTATGAACGTCTGCAAAGCCTGATCTTCTGCGCCTCGATGACGCCGATTATCAAAAAACTTTATCCCGAAAAAGAAGAGAGAGCCGAAGCGTTAAAGCGCCATTTGAACTTCTTCAACACTGAACAAACGTTTGGTGCGGTGATCCAAGGCGTTGCTATCGCCATGGAAGAACAGAAGACGCGCGGTGAACCCATTTCAGATGCATCGATCACCGGGATCAAAACGGGATTGATGGGGCCACTGGCAGGTATCGGTGACTCGGTAATTTGGGCGGCGGTAATGCCTTTGCTCATCGCTATCTTTATTCCATTTGCAGCCAAAGGCAGCGCATTCGGCGGGATCCTGCCACTGGTGCTTTACACCGGTATTACGCTGGCGGTCAGCTACGGGCTGGTACACAAAGGCTATACCCTTGGGCGCGATTCCATCATCACCTTGTTGCAAGGCGGGCGAATTAAAGAGCTGATTTATGGTGCCAATGTGCTGGGGTTAATCATGATGGGCGCGCTATCGGCAAGCTACGTCAAGATAACCTCACCGCTTAAAATCAGCGCGCTTGAAGGATCGGAAATTGTCGTACAGCAGATTTTAGATTCCATTGCGCCTGGGCTTTTGCCGCTGGCCGCGGTGTTCTCTATCTACTTCTATCTCACCAAAAAAGGCCCGCGTTATACCACGATTTTGCTTTCGGTGGTGGTGATTAGCGTGGTGTGTTCGCTGCTTGGTGTGCTGTAAGGAGAGTTGCAATGAATCAAAATATTTACCAACGCCTAGGGCTAAAACGTGTGATTAACGCCTGCGGGAAAATGACTATTCTGGGCGTTTCAGCGGTATCACCTGAAGTAATGGCCGCAACGGCTGAGGCCGCAGGGGCGTTTGTGGAAATTGATGCGTTGGTCGATCGCACCGGCGAGTTGGTGTCAACGCACACCGGTGCGCAGGATAGCTATATAACCTCTTGCGCGTCGGCGGGGATTGCCATTGCGGTGGCGGCGGTTATCACGCGCGGTGAACCAGACCGCGTAGCGATGATGCCGGACAGCGCCGGTATGGCCAACGAAATTCTCATCCTGCGCGGTCATAACATTGATTATGGCGCGCCAATCACCAGCGCCATTCGTTTGGGTGGCGGGCGCATTGTTGAAGTGGGGCAGAGTAACTTGGCTGCGCGCTGGCAGCTTGAGAAAGCGGTTAGCGAACGCACGGCGGCGCTGCTGTTTGTGAAATCTCACCACAGCGTACAAAAAGGCATGCTCACGCTTGAGGATTTTGTGGCGGTCGCTAAACAGTTCCAACTGCCACTCATTGTTGACGCCGCCGCCGAAGAAGATTTACGCCAATACGTTGCCCGTGGTGCCGATATGGTGATTTACAGCGGAGCCAAAGCGTTCAATGCACCAACGTCAGGCTTTATCACGGGCGGGCGTGAGTGGATCCGCTGCTGCAAAGCTCAGCATCACGGAATTGCGCGAGCAATGAAAATTGGCAAAGAAAACATGGTCGGTTTGGTGAAAGCGCTGGAGCTTTATGGCGAAGGTATCGCCAATATGACGCCAGAAAAACTAACCCCCACGGTCGAGGCGATCTCGGCACTGCGCGGATTTAGCGCCGAGATTGAGCAAGACGAAGCGGGACGCGAGATTTGGCGTGTTCAGGTACGCGTTCACCCTGATATTTTGGGCATAGATGCGCGGCAGGTTGAAGCGATGCTACGAACCGGTGACATCGCTATCTACACGCGTCGATACTTCCTGCATCAGGGTGTTTTCAGTATCGATCCCCGCACATTAGATCACCATGATTTAACCACGATCGTTGAAAGACTGGCACAGATCGCCGGTGAACAGGAAAAGCATTATGCAAAGCATTAATTTTTACCAAGGGCGCGTAGCCATCAACGTGCTGGCCAAAAATATTGAAAATGCGCGAGCGGTGTATGACGCTGCCGAAGGCCATGCGGTGATTGGCGTGTTGTCGGCACAGTTCGACAATGTGGCGCAGGGCATTGAAGAAGTTAAACGCTGGCAGCTGCAGGTGCCTTCGATTTCAGTAGGGCTGGGGGCGGGCGATCCTGCTCAGTTTTATAAAGCCGCGATGATTGCCGCCGCTACCGGTGCTGCACATGTTAACCAAACTTTCACCGGATGTGGCTTCGCCGCCGGTGCGCTGGCTCAGGCTGGGCAGTCGCATACGCATATCAATGCGCTAGTGAGCCCAACGGGAAACATCGGGCAGGTACAAATTTCAACCGGCGAGCGCAGTGCCAAGGGGGACAAAGCCATTGTTTCCTGCGATAGCGCGGTGAATATGATGTTGGATATGGGCGCGCACGCGGCGAAGTTTTTCCCTATGGGCGGGGAGCGTAGCTTAGCTGAGCTAAAAGTCTTGGCGGAAAGCGCGGCGCGTAACGGTATGACGCTGATAGAACCGACGGGCGGCATCGATTTAGACAACTTTGGGGTTATTTTACAAACCTGTTTGCAGGCTGGCATGAAACGAGTGATGCCACACGTCTATACCTCGATTATCGATCCACAAAGTGGTGAGACACGGCCAGAAGATATCAAACACCTGATGGATATGATCAAAGCCATTGTGTAGATAACGCAGTAATGCACCGAAACGCTGGGATCTTATTTCCAGCGTTTTTGTTCCTATAGATCGTATTCCTATCAACCGTAGAGATTACGCTTCTTTGATTTTCCACATGCAAGCCACGCCCGCAATCAACAAAACCAGCGAAACAAAAAACACGGCGTAGTAGTTCCAGAATTCTGCAATAAAACCAGCCACAGAACCTGCAAATATCCAGCCGGTACGCCCCGCAGTGGTAAATAAGGTGGTGGCTGAACCTGCCTGACCGGGCATTAAATCCTGAAAATACAGCATGCCGATTCCGGCCAAAATACCGATAAAAACGGCGTTGAGGAGCTGTAGCGCCAGCAGTGCCCACGGTGCGGTTAAGAATAATAGGCCAGCATAAAAAGCCAAGCCTGCGGCGAGTGCAACCATCATCAAAAAGCGTTTACCTAAGCGCTTAGCGTAATAGCCCGCGATGAGCATGGTTGGAATTTCTAGGCCTGCGGCGGTGCCCATCATCACGCCAGCCAGTTTATCCGGTAAATGCAGTTCATGAATGATGTACAACGGCATATTGATGAGATACATGCTGTTGCAGGTCCACATCAACGTGCAGGCAGCAAAGAGCAACAGCGTGTCGCGACGATTGCGACGGGGCGCATCCAGCACTTCTGTGGTGCGTACCACTGTTTTTGGCATCGAAGGCAGTGTGTACCACACAATCAAACCGCAGACTAAAAACGTCGCCATCGCCGCCATATACATAAACGGAAAGCCAAAACCGAGCGCTAGCGCGAATGAAATTGGTGGCCCAATCACCCACGCCAGAGAGACTTGCGCACGCAAAATTGAGCTGAACATCACCGCTTCTTTACCGGTTTTATCTGCGTATTCACGAGCCAGAGCAAACATCTGTGGGTTGGCGGTGGAACCAAAACTGGTGAGCATGACGCCGACGACGAGCAATAAATAATAGTTACGGTTATAGGCAAACAGTAGACAGCCCGCAGCGCCAAGAATGCAGCACAATAAAATCAGCTTTTTGCGATCGCCTGAGCGGTCTGAGCGAGCGGCGAGAAACTGACTAACGATGATCCCAATCACCGCGCTGCCGGTATAAAACAACCCAACCATGAACGGGCTTTTAACCACTTCGGTGGAGAGAAACAGGCTGAGCGTTGGTGTTTGTAATGCACCTGCAATACCGGTCAAAAAAGCCACAATCAAGAATGAGGTGGAGGTTAAATCGGGCAGACGGCGGAGTGCGGTCGAATACATGCGCATAGGTTTATCAGGGATCAGTCAGAGGTAAACGGAGAACTTCAGGGCGGGCATGTTACGCTCGAATGTTAAAAATGAAAAGCTGTTTCAGCCTCTCGAATGTAAGAAAGTCATACAAAAGATAGGGAATAGATTATGCACAATAATAAATGGATAGCAGGCTGAAAATAGTTTGCGAAGAGCATTCCACTATTTTTCCTTGGTTCTGACTTTTATCCGTAAAACGCAATAATGGCGGGAAGTATAAATACGGAGAAAGAACGATGAATTCACTTGTTTTGTGGCTACGATGTAGCTACATTTGTGGTTATAAAACACTCAGTTCATGGAGCGAAGTTATGACCAAAAGTGATGTGGTAAGAGCCCGAGTTTCCCCTGCGGTTAAAGTGGCCGCCATGGAGAATGCCAGCGCGTTAGGAACCGATCTTTCAACGATCATCCGGTTATTAGTTAATCAGATAGCCGTGACGGGCGAAGTACCAGCGGAATTGCTTAAGCCTAATGCAAAAACGCTGAAGGCGATCCGCGATCTGGAAGCCGGTATCGGTGTGAATCGGGCCAGCGATATTGATGAATTAAAGGTAGATCTCGGCTGGTAGCGAGTTGAGAAATCATGATGCAAGGATTGCTCATCATGTTAATGATTGTTTATCAGCATCGTTTTAAAAAAGATGCTAAACGCTTTATGGGTAACTTATTCGCTCAGAGAGTGATCCTGCAAACTGTTGCTTTGCTACAGAAAGGCGAGCCGTTGCCGGAAAGATATCGAGAGCATAAGTTGGTCGGGAATTATATTGGCTATCTTGAATGCCATGGAATGCCCGATCTTTTATTAATCTATCAGCGAACCGAAACCGAGCTAAGGCTATACCGTGTGGGAAGCCATGCGGAGTTATTTGATTAGCTTTGTTCAATGACTCTTGGTTGAAGACAATGATTAGATAAAAAACGGGGCCGAAGCCCCGTTGGTGATATGGCTAAAGTTAAGAGTTAGAAGCTATGCGCCAGTTGGAACCGCATGGGCGGTGTTCGTGAGTGCAGGGCCCTGATATTTTTCGATCTCAACCTGCGCCATTTGGCCACAGTTACCCTGCGCCAAGCTGGATGAGCCAATATCAAACGTCAGGCAGTTCACGTTGCCGTTTTTACACAGCGATCCTGGTGTTGCAGGATCGGCCGGATCAAACCATGCCCCTTCACTGATACGAATCACGCCCTGACGTACATCTTCAGTGACGACTGCGCCCACCAAGATCTGGCCGCGATCGTTAAAGGCACGTACTAGGTCACCGTTGCTGATGCTGCGAGCTTTTGCGTCAGCAGGATGAATTAGAATGGCCTCACGATCGGCGACGGCATATTTTTTACGCAGCGGCGTATTGTCTAGCTGAGAGTGCAGACGGTTGATCGGATGCGCGGTATTCAGAGACAGAGGATATTTTGCGGCTTCTGGCCCTTTATACCACTCATGCGGCGGCATCCACGTTGGAATACCTTTGCAATCTTCATAGCCCATTTTCTCAATGGCGTCAGAGTAGATTTCAATTTTACCGGACGGTGTACCCAATGGATTTAACAGTGGATTTTCGCGATAGTCAGCGAAGCGTACCCATTGTTTATTTTCTTCTGGCACAGGGAAGCGAACATAGTTGTTTGACTCCCAGAACATATCGAATGGCGGTAATGCCACACGCGCTGCGCGAGCCTGGGTTTTCATATCGTCATACATGCTTTTCAGCCACTGGGTTTCATCTTTACCTTCGGTAAAGGCATCATGTACGCCTAGTTTTTCAGCAAGACCCGCAAAAATATCAAAGTCATTACGTGACTCATTTTGCGGCGGCACGCATTGATGCATTGGAAAGACATACAGCTGCGAGTAGTCGCCGCCCATTTCCAGATCGTTACGCTCATAGCTGGTCGTTGCAGGGAATACGATATCCGCATGTTTGGCTGTTGCCGTCCAGTATGGTTCGTTGACCACAATGGTTTCTGGCTTTTGGAACGCTTTGACGAGGATATTGGTATCCTGTTGCTGGTGGAAAGTATTACCGCCAGCCACATAAACCATTTTCACGTCAGGATAAGTGACTTGGGTTCCATTAAAATTAATGGTTTTACCTGGATTCATTAAGCATTCGGCTATACGAGCAACGGGGATCGGTGCGGGCGTATTTGCTGGTGGAGTTCCTGCAGAAATACCGGACAGAATACCACCTTTAGCGGTTGGGCTACCGCCGGATGAGTAGTGGTAGCTAAAGCCAAATCCACCGCCCGGCAGACCAATTTGGCCTAACATCGCGGCAACGGTTACCAGCATCCAGTGTTGCTGTTCGCCGTGATGCTGACGTTGAATGCCCCAACCGCCCATAATCATGGTGCGATTCTTCGCCATATCACGCGCTAGCTGACGAAGTACGTCGGCATCAACGCCGCTAATCTCAGCGGCCCAGTTTGCGTCTTTGACGATGCCATCGTCCTGACCCATAAGATAAGCTTCGAACTTATCAAAGCCCACGGTATAGGTTTTCAGGAAATCAGGGTTATGCAGTTTTTCAGTCAGCAACGTGTGCGCAATACCAATCAGCATGGCGCTGTCGGTATACGGGCGCGGTGCAATCCACTGAGCATTTACGAATTTTGCGCTGTCGTTATGTACTGGATCGATGCTGATGATCCGCGTGCCTTTTTTCTTCAGCGCCTCAAAGCCAGTTTGGCCGACGTGATCGGGTACGTTCCAGCTGTTTCTTAGCGTGACCATTGGGTTACATCCCCATAGGATCACTAACTGACTATTTTCAATGACGTTTGGCCATGCGGTTTGTTGTTCGTAAACCTCCATGGAACCAACCACGTGAGACATGATTACCTGTGCAGCGCCGGTTGAATAGTCGCCGGAATACCCCAGAAAACCACCGCTCAGGTTCATGAGTCGGTTGAGCAGGGTGCGGCTGTTATGCAGTTTGCCTAAGCTCTGCCAACCATATGAACCCGCATAAATAGATTGTGGGCCATGCTCTTTTTGCAGGCGTGCGATTTGATCGCTCACCAGCGTTAGGGCTTTATCCCAACTTACGCGTACCCACTCGTCACGGCCGCGCAGCTCTGGATGGCTATTGGCAGGGCCACCTTCTAACCAGCCTTTACGTACCATCGGGTACTTAATACGGTTTTCCGCGTGTACCTGATAAGGCGCCATGGTAATGAGCTCATTCGGGTACGGATCGTCACTAATGGCCTTAACATCCACCATTTTGCCGTCTTTCACGATGGCTTCGAAAGCGCCCCAGTGTGCGGCGGTGAGTATGCCCGTCTGTGCCTGACGCAGTGCCGTAAACTGTGGCAACGCTTGGCTGATGGCCTGTGCTAAGGCTGACTTAGGCCATAAACCTGCCAGCAATGGCACGCTCAATACGGCACCTGCGCCGGTCAGAAAGCGACGGCGGCTGACTTGAAGCGGTTTTTGTTCGAAATCGTTAACGTTTTCAACGTGGGAGTTCAGATTTTTTTTCATTGTTATGGCTCCTTAAATCTTGTTCGACTGATTGGCAGGCATATCACTGGCGTGTTTCTGAACGTATTGGGTCAGAACGCGCAGCTGTTCCTGCGTCAGAGAAGTACGTGGAGCCATACCTTTAACCACACCGATCCACTGGTTGGCGTTGAAGCGGTCAAGCGCCGTCAAACCATGGCAACCGGTACAGTTGGCAGACATCATGTCAGAGGCGTAATGCCAAATTTTTTGTTGGTCATCAACCAGCTGTTTTTTCGGCAACCAAACCTGCAATGAAACCTGATGCCAAACCAGCCCAGTTTCGGCGTCTTTAACCGTGCTGAGGGTTTTCAGCTGTTTGCGAGCATCTTCGCCCACTAATACGCTGAGGATGCGCTTGCCTTGTGCGGCATAGAACACTTCCGTCACGCCGTCTTGCTGCCAACCGGCAACGTCAGCCAATACGCGATCGCCTTGACGTTTCACCACTTTTACTTCAGTGGATGGCATCAGGTTACCCGCGTTGTGCTGGGTTTCATCGGCGCTGAGATAGAACGGTTCGGTCGCGATGGTGTACAGCGTTGTGGCACTGTCTGGCGTTTTCGCTGCGGCGCTGGCCAATTCGCTGGCACCGGCGGCGGCTAATCCACTCATGTCTGGCAGGATATGCGCAACACCTTTGTGGCAATCGATACAGGTTTCACCATTTTTGATAGCTACCGGATGCTGCTGACGGGCTTCTGGTTTCTGCGCGATAACGTCCATCGCGTCGTAGCTGTGGCACGAGCGGCAGGTTGCGGAGTCGTTTTTCTTTAACGTATCCCACACGCTTTGCGCCATGGCGAGTTTATGCGCCTCATATTTTTCAGGCGTATCAATTTTACCTGTCACTTCGCCATACACGTCTTTCAATGCGGCAACTTTGGTTAGCAGATAATCGATAGGCTGGTGTGGAACGTGGCAGTCGGCGCATTCAGCGCGGATACCTTTGGTGTTCTGGAAGTGAATACTGCCCTGATATTCGGCGAGAGGTTGTTCCATGGAGTGACATGAAATACAGAATTCCGTGTCACTGGTTTTATGCATAACGGTGGCGGTTCCTGCCAGCAGGGCTGCGCCAATGAGGATCCCCAACAATAAAAGCCATAGCCAGGCTCTGCTCCGGCGCTTGCCGGGAGTCTGATATCGATTGCTCATAGTTTATTCCATATAATTATTAATATAGTTTTCTTGCCATATTATTTCTGAATCGAATGAATTGATGTTTTTTCAATGCTATAGGATTCGAAATCCCGCTAAGTATAGAAAACTTTTAGGCTGATTACCTATAAAGAAGTAGCAAAATTGGCAGCTTTTTTATCGTTTTTATTCAATAGGGCGCGGTGTTGAGCGCTGTTTTCATTCATTAACACATTTCGTTAACAGAGAACTGCGTTCTGCAGGTACATTGAGCGTTATAGATACCGCTATGATTAAACTGAATCTCTTGAATTGTTTACGAATGTCATTTGAGCGGTAGGTCACGACATTGGCTGTTTGAAATCCTCAAAGGTTGAATTGATGAAGAATTTTGACTCCGCAACACTCATTTCCCAGCTACAACGCTCACAGGCTCAGTTGGAAAGTATCCGCCACGAATTTCATGCCAACCCAGAGTTAGGCTTTCACGAAACGAATACCTCTAGCAAAGTGGCTGAATTGCTCAATGAATGGGGCTATGACGTTGCCACGGGCATCGGCGGAACCGGCATTGTGGCAAGTTTAACTAAAGGAACGGGGACAAAATCCATCGGCCTGCGCGCCGATATGGATGCGTTGCCGATTCATGAAGCCAGCGGCGTGAAATACCAGAGTGGCTGTTCAGGAAAGATGCATGCCTGTGGTCATGACGGTCATACGTCCATGTTGCTGGGCGCGGCGCAATGGTTAGCAAGCGATAGCGCAAACTTCAATGGCACCGTTCGTTTGATTTTTCAGCCATCGGAAGAGGATATGCGTGGCGCACAGGCGATGATTGACGATGGGTTGTTTACGCGATTCCCCGTCGATGCTGTATACGGTATGCATAATATGCCTGGTTACCCACAAGGGCATATGGCGTTCAAAGAGGGCGCGACGATGGCCGCTGTGGATAGCTTAACGATCACACTGACCGGCAAAGGTAGCCATGGCTCAACGCCTGAAAAAAGCATTGACCCGATCGTGGCCGGTGCATCATTGGTGATGGCATTACAAACGATTGTTTCGCGAAATGTTGCGGCGCAGGATCAAGCCGTGGTTAGCGTGGGGGCTTTTCAGGCCGGTGATGCTGGCAACGTGATCCCGCAGGAGGCGGTGTTGAGGTTAAGCATCCGCTCCACCGATGAAAACGTGCGCAAAAATGTGCTGCAACGGATTCGAACCATTACTGAAGCGCAGGCTATATGTTATGGCGTGACGGCGTCCATAGAAAGCGCGGTGGCGGGCGTGGTGTTGATGAATACGCCGCATGAAACCGCGTTTGCCAAGCAGGTGGCGGTTGAGCTACTTGGCAGCGAGAAGGTTGTTGATATGCCTAACACGTTTATGGGCAGCGAGGATTTTGCGTTTATGCTCAAGCATAAGCCCGGCTGTTATTGCATTATTGGCAACGGTGATTCGCCGATGCTGCATCACCCACAGTACGATTTTGACGACCGCAATCTGAGCGTGGGCGCAGCATACTGGGTGGCACTGACCCAATCTTATTTGGCATAACGGCGTGAGTGGGTTGAGGTAGATTGCCTACCTCAACTGACTATCTTTACTGCCTCGACGATTGTATCCGCTGGCGGCCTGCTGCTTTTTGTCGATTTCTGCCTGACAGTTAACGCAAAGTTGTACTCCGGGCAGCGCTTTGCGTCGCGCTTCAGGGATCTCGACGCCACATTCTTCACAAAAATGCGCACTTTCGCCGTGGCTCAGCTGGCTACGTGCACGTGCAACGGCGTCATCAACCGTCGCGTCAATTTGATCCTGAACTGCCCCATCATTTGCCCAACCACTGGCCATATTCACCTCCGGTTATTTTTTAGGCTACATAAGTATAGATGGGGGCTTAGGACTCAGGATCAACCACGGCTTAAAAACTCAGCGTCGCAGATGTCATTATGAAATTCATATCTTTTAAATTGGCATGTTTTTCTAAGCTATGACCAACGTCGAAATAGGCATAGGCGAATTTAAACTGCAGCCATTTTTCTGGTGTCCATTGGGTTGAAATCTGATATTGATTGCCAATAAAGCGGCTGCCTTGAATGCTGTTTTTAATGGGTTTCATTGGGCTGAGGTAAAATCCGTCCTGCTTTTGCTGCCGCCACATTGCATCCCAGCTAAGATCAATGGAGAGGGTATCCGTTGGCGTTAACGTGACAGACGGGTGAATGTCTATCAGGTTGGCCGGTGCCACTAGACCGTTCTCGGTCAGATAAGGCAATTTAGGATACATGGCATTGAAGGTATTCAGTTCGCCGTCGTGCGGGTTTTTGTCGCCGCTCGCTATCCCCATTTTGCCGCCGAAACGTGGTCGCCATATCCATGTAGACGCGGTATAGCCCGCATGCACTGATGCGGACCACGCCCGAATAGTGCGTGATGCGCCATTGGGTGAAAACTCACCAAATTGATACGCGGCCTCATTATCCCAATCAAATCCCGCCGAACTGCCGAAAATGCGGCTGCCAACGGTATAGCGGCGTTCACTGCCGCTGCCCTGCGTGTAGGTAGAATCGTTGCTTTCGAAGCCAAAGGTGTAGAGATCGATAGAAGAGGCGAGTGGGGCTACCGGCGTCGTGGCATATAGCCCCCAGATTTTTTGGCTATTGTCGGTGTTATCATCAAAACTGCCTTTTTTGATGTTCACCGGATGACCAATAAATGCATCTACGCGATTTTTGGGCGTAGCCCAACTGGCGCGAACGGCATCGAAGGAGCGGCGCACGTTTGCTCCGTCGCGCGTTCCCATCAAATGCAGTGAGCCAAGTGGGATCTCTTGCCGTCCCACCCGCAGCGTGCCGAGACCCGCGTCGATAGGTAATTTTAAATCGATGTATCCTTGCCCTACGTAGGCGTGATCGTCATCCGTTGGCTTGCGTCCCTGATCGCGCGGCGTGGCGATCGATGAACCAAGCTGAACATAAGTTGACAAATAACGGCCATAGTCGAGTTTAGAACCCAGCAGAAAACGCTGCATAAAGGTACTATCTCGCCCTCCGCCATGGGCGGCCAGATCGCGTTGATCGCTCCATTCGTAGCGTTCACGCAGCGAACCGTCGAAGGAAAGCACCGTATTGTCAGTTAACGCTATCTGCTTCCATGCTGGTGATTCTTCGGCATGCAGATAAGGTGAGTGGACAAGCGTCGTTAGCATCGTTGTCGCAACCAATGCCGGGAGCCATCGATAAGATCGAAATTGATAAGAGTGTTGTTTATTAGACTGTTGCATGGGGATCGCTTGCTGATGTCGCGGTGCCAAACAAGGCTGACACCGCGATAAGATAAATATTATTTAGTGTCTTGATGGATTTCCGCAATATAGCCGCCAGGGAATTGCACCACGGCGCTAGCTCGTTTTTCGCCTGCGACCGACTGCCATAGTATTTTTGCACCGCTGGCCGTTGCTTTGCCGAGGGTTTCACTCAGATTAGCGACGCCATAGCCGGTACGTTCCTGCCCGAATGGATAGTTCAAATGTCCATCGGTGACAAAGATGCGGGTTTTTCCGAAGGCCGAGGACAAATTAACCACGCGAATAGCGCTATTTTTCTCACCGCCTATCACGGTAGAGCTTTGCTGTGAATCATCGACGACTTTGCCATTAGAGAATTTCTGATAGCTTTTAATAAAATCATCAACGCGATAGCGTGAAAGATAAATACGGTTTTCAGGAATAAAGCTTAGTGGCTGATAGTTAGGTGCTTTGGTATGCCAATACAGCTGCATATTCACGCCGCCTGGCCACTGAACAACAGCGTCACGTCCGATAGGATCGTTAAATGGCTCTACGATTACGTCGGCTCCGGCTTTTTTGGCGCTCGCTATCGCGGCATCCATATTGGTGACTAAGAAACCGTTACGCTCATTGCCAAACGGGTAAGGCGCTGGTGTTTGGAAATCAAATACGGAAAAGCTTCCGGATGGCGTTAAGATCAGCTGAGAATAGGTTTTGCTCGGTGTAGGGGTGACATCCGCTAAGACGCGCTGGGTCGTGCTTCCACCAAAAGTTTTCAGGATACTGTCGACGAAAGGATCCATTTTTCCCGGCTCGACATAGACGTGGGTGGTGTCGTATTGAGGGCCTACGCCAATATCCGCCGCCCAACTGGCCGGAGATAAAGTCACTGTTAATGCCGAAGCGACGGCGAAATAGATAGAAATACGCGCTGTTTGATTCATTTCAGTCCCCTTAATATTAAATGTTCGATGCTACCGGTTGAGTGCACTGCCGATGAACTGTTCATAAAATGCATATTACGGAGAAGTGAAATGAAGGATAGACAGTAATTTTTAACATTTAATTAAAAATAACTAGGGTAAAATAGAGTTGTAATTAACGAGGTTAAAGAGTGGGTGCTGGCAGAATAGTTGAAAATAGCCGTCACTCTGGATTTAGCAGAATGACGGTCTAGGAATAGTTCTAAAAAATAATTTCTTGTATCTTTAAAATGTATATTTATTAATGGTTAATGATATTGTCGTTTATTAATAATGGTGGAGTGTAAAAGCCCTCATCATTAAACAAAATTTCAGTGGTGTATTGGGCTGTATGCATACAGAGACGGAGTTTGCCAGTGTGCTTATTATCACATAATGAAAACTCAGCGCCCGTCAGACCGTTATCTAAATCAAATAGGGTTAAATAGGTCATTTCTAACTCATGTGAACGCAGCGTGAGTTGGCAAATGTTTTGCGTATTGGGATTATCTGGTGCATTGCTGGCAATAAGTAAATTTCGCGCTGAATTTTGCTCTGCCATCAACTTGGGCATTATTTGGGTATAAATAGTGACAGTCGAAGCGGTTGTCTTCGCCACCGTTTTCTGCATGTCGCTGCCCGACTTTACCCAACTCGGTTTCACATGGCATAGCATCGTTTCATTGTGAGCATCATCGTATTGCTCGGGAGTCGTTAAGCTGCCATTGATTATCCAATTTAAATCAGCGCATTGCCTGTGTGGATTTTGAATCGTTGAAATATCAATAATGATGTTACCGATAAGCATTACACGGCGTCTAAAGCTAACCTGCTGGTAAGCCTTCTCATCCCAATTTGTTATGTAAAAACTGTCGGGAGTTTCAGCCTTGCTTGCCCAATCAACTATCACGTCAATATAGTGATACTTATTGGTTTTAAGATAGGCGTTGACCACCGGACTCACCGGCGGCTGGTTCGCGAGATTGATTGCCAGCGTGCTATGTGACGCGGTTTTCTTGTAATAATCGCGATGTAAGTCGGTGCCATAACCTGTCGTCCCCAGATCTTTCACCAGCTCTTTGCCTTGGTGAAAAATAATAATGCTAAGACTATCGCTGTGATCGTGTTCTCCGCCGTAGGGAAGATGTTTTATCAGTACTGTGCTTTGCGTCTCTGGCTGTTGAAATAACGTTAAGCCAAGCTGACTATCGTTATTGAAAGTTTGGATAGGAAGGGCATTTCCCAGAGGTGCATGCTCATTGCCATACAGAATAAAATCGGTGTTGATGCGATTTTTCCGGCTATAAATAATATCCAATGCCTGTACATAACCCGGATCAGCATAATAGCTGTAGGCAAACTCATAGATGTCGGAATGGATAAGTTTTTCTTGGCCAAAAACGCAATCGTTAAGACGAGGGAAACAGCCGTTCGGCATTAGCAATGACAACGGTACACGAAGCATTCGCGGATAGTAGGGGAGA
The DNA here is from genome assembly GCF_034424155.1 of Hafnia alvei. Classification (NCBI taxonomy): domain Bacteria; kingdom Pseudomonadati; phylum Pseudomonadota; class Gammaproteobacteria; order Enterobacterales; family Hafniaceae; genus Hafnia; species Hafnia alvei. The sequence continues at coordinate 1,544,478 of NZ_CP139992.1, forward strand.
TCTAATAAGCTGTATTTCGTTCCCTTAGCTATTTTCTCGAATGCAAAAAAACCTTGTAGTGCATACAGATGATAATGCAGCGAGCCTTCAAACCACAGGCTGCCATTAATTAGCGAATGTTCTAGCTGATAGCGCAAGCCATAGCGTGTATTTAAAGCAAAGTTAAGGTAGGGCTCTTTCTCCAAAACCAGCCCAATAACGGCAATGGCACTGTTAATTTTCACTTCATGGTTATGAATTTGATCGTGTCGCTGCTGCATCAAGAATTCAGCGCCGGGCTGTAATAATTGCTGCTGAATAAAATTTTGTTCGTCAGTGGATAAATGATCGCAAATCAAATCGTAGCCGCGTACAAAATCAAGCAAGCAATTGGCTTCACACAATGCCTGCGCATTCATTTTTCCGTTAGCGTTATAAGGAATGCCGCCATGCTCCTGATAGTAGGGATAATAGCTGGCATAAGTTAGCAATAGATCGCGAACGCGCTGGAAATAGGATTCATTTTCGGTGACTTGCCATAATAACCCGACTTCGTAGCAGGCCTTGGCATTTAAGCCATTCATCCAACGCCACCATGCGCCATCATAGGGCTCACCGCTGAAGGTTTTATTATCTACTGGGCAGTTATGATGGTGTTCATAGCGATAGTCCCAATTAAGTCGCACTCCGTGCTCAGGGCAATAATAGTAGTGGTTCCAGGTCGCAATTCCGGAGGTCGGTACTTTTAACGGATGATTTAACACCGTGGCGTTGTCGGCATTCAATGTATCAATCCACTCAGGCCAGCGCTGTGCGCGCTGGCGGATGATGGCGATTTCAAGGGTACTGAATTGTTTCATTCTCACCGCTTCCTTTTATGGCACCAACGACGCACTTACGGTCAACAGATTGATGTTTTTTGGATCTTTCTGCTCGAGATAAGCCGCTTTTTCTTTGAAAATAGCGTCAGGGTAGGCTCTTTCAGCGGCTAAAATATTGCCAACGGCCTCGTTTTCATCGAATTTTAATTCAGGGAACGGCCACGGCTTAGGGTTGTCGATTTGTTGAGCCACAACAAGCAAAGCTTGTTTAAGATTGTGATCGTCTAAATCGAAATGCCACATATCTATACCGGCTAGTTCACCATATCGCGCTAGGCGCATAAAAGCCGAAAGAGAGAAATTGGTGTAGTGCCATGAGCGTGTTCTCTCTATTTCTTCGGTGAGCAATCCCTTGTTATCTATTTGAGCCGCTAAATGACGCAGTTGGGCAATTTTTAACTGGCGGCGAGCGAGGTCTGGCTGATCGGTAAATAATGAAAAAGCAACAACTTGAGTATCGAAAAATGTGCCGTGGTTATTGTGCCAGTTACTTTCTTCAAATCCATTTTCACTGGTTAATAGCCATTGGTTAAACTGTTTATACCAGTGCTTAATAGCCTGATAATTTTTCTCGCTCAGCGTATTTGCTGGGCGAATAAGCTCAATGCTATCCATAACGTCAATCAAAGCACGACTATCGATAATGCCTATCCCTCGTCCATCTACAATTCCGGGAATAGCCTGTGCATAGGCCAAACTGGGGTTCATCTTGGTTTTGGGTGCGACAAACCATGCGGTGGCGAGATCTGCAGCCTTTTGTGCATATTCGATTTTGCCAGTGAAGTAATAAGCTAGCCCTAGGCGCTTCATGTCGTTGGCAAAATGCGCCATACGTTGACTGTCTGTTGCGTCAGTTTTGGTATCTGGATTCGTTTTCCCATCTTGGCGAATATAGGGGAGGTGATTAGGCGTATTGGGATTAGGCCACCAATAAGTACCAAAGCTGTAGTAGTCGTGTTTATTATTCGATGCCGGTGAAAGACTCTTATCAACGACGCTGTAATTGGCGTGTTTAAGTGCGCTGTTTGCCTCGGCGATAAGTTGTTCGAAAGCAGGCTGCAGCACAGATGCGGGTTGTTTTAGCTGCTGTTTGCTGGTGGCTAATGTTTCTGGCGAGTAAGTAAAATAGCGGGATTCGGCCGCATGGCTTAATGCAATAGAGCTAAATAACACGCATGAAATAACGCTGACGAGTAATTTAATCTTCATCATTTTTCCTATTTAAAATTGGTGTTTGTTACAAGGTAAATGTCATACCAATACGATAACGTGATTCAGGAATATTTCCCTCGCCGTCGTAGTATCCAGTTCTATCTAAATAATCATATTCGATATATGGGCTAAACCAATCATTCCACTTATAACGTAATGAAAAGGCATTTTCCGTCGACCAGGTTTTTCCATTTTTATATTCATACTGATCGCTGGCATGTTTATAAACTGTACCTTGATATTGCACGCTCCACGTATCATTTATTTTATACCTGAGATACAAATCTAAGCGATTAACGCTATCACGGTGATATTCTCCGTTATCATTTGTCGTTTCATAATCATTATAGTCATAGCGATAGCGTAGGCTAGTGCTAAGGTCTGGGGTGATTTTGTAATTAATTCGAAAATAAGGCCGAAGCTGAGTGCCTTTACTGCTCCAGTGTAAAATTCCCCCGGGCTGAAGGCTCCATTTATCGGTTAATTTATAGGTATAGTTGGTCTCTATTTCGTTATAGTCAGAGGTTATATCTCCCAGCGAATGTGCGCTATCGCTTTGATCAGCGCCGTTAGGCCCTTTGCCATTATTTTTGTTGTTTTTATTATCGGTTTCCATACTGGCCCACCAGCCATTTTTCCAGCTTTCGCTGACTTTGAAGCGAGACTCATAGCTGTGGCTGCCTGCTCGGTATCCACCTCGCACATCGAAGGTGAGCGCATGAGAAACGAGTGGGGTCGCTGCAATCAGTAAACTGATGACAGAAATAATCGGTTTTTTCATGATATTCCCTTATATAAAAGCAGTTTTGTGTGAGGTTTTATTGGCTTCTTTCTCTTTAACTAAGGTCCATAAGAAAGCAGCGCCAATAAGATCAAAAAACCCTAAACCGACAAAAAAGAAGTTGTAGCCAATCACCGCGACGGACGCGCCTAAGAACATTGAGAAGAGAAAGTTTCCCGTACCACCGCTGAGTGCAGCAAAGCCGGTCGCCGTAGCTACTTCGGATTTATTAAATAGATCCGAAGACATGGTGATAACGGTAATAGAGAGGCATTGATGTGCAAAACCTGCAATGCAGAATAGCGCGACGGCCAAATAGATATTTTCGACGTGACAAATAAAGGCCATGCTGACCATCAGACAGGCGGCAAATGTATAGGTAATTCGGCGTGAATTAATAATGTTGATACCGCGATTATTTAGATAACGCGCCATTATTCCCGAAAAGAGGCAACCTAAATCTGACGTTAAAAAAGGGAGCCAGGTAAACATCGCTACGTGGGCCATATCAAGATGACGTTCGGTGACTAAATAAAGCGGCATCCAATAATGCAATGTTCCCCATGCGGGATCGGCCATAAAGCGCGGTAGGGAAATGCCCCATAAATTACGATTTGTGAGCATGTCTTTGAGTTTAACCCGCTGGATTTTCTCCGTAGATTTAATCTGCCCATCGGCAATCAAAATGCGCTCTTCATCTGACAACGCCGGATTTTTTTCTGGCGACTGATAAAAGAATAGCCATAGAGCAACCCAAATAAGGCCAATCGCACCGGTAATAATAAAGGACATTTCCCAGTTATATTCGAGTATGGCCCAGACGACCAAGGGAGGTGCCAGCATCGCGCCGAGCGAGGTTCCCATACTGTAGATCCCGCAGGCCAAGCCGCGTTCTTTAGCGGGAAACCATTCTGCCACCACTTTCATCCCAGCAGGATTCGCCGAAGATTCGGTAACGCCCATGGTGCCTCGCCAAAAGGCGAGAGACTGCCAGCCGCCTGCCGTGCCATGAGCCATATTGGCGATAGACCAAGCGATAGCAAAAATGGCAATGCCCCATTTCACACCGATGATGTCGATGACATATCCCACCACCGGCGCAGCCAGCGCGTAGGTTGCTTGAAAGGCACTGACTACGTATGAATATTGTTGCTGACTGATACCGAGTTCTTTAATTAAGGTTGGCGCGGCAATACCTAACGCGCTGCGAGATAAATAGTTGGTAATTGTCCCTACGGTAACGAGCGCAATTATCCACCAGCGTAATCCTTTAATTTTCATCCGTTATTCACTCTTCTGTTTTATGAAACGATGTTTTATTAAAACAGATTTGATGTTTTGTTTATTGTGATCGATGATCAATATATTGATATTGTTGAATTTTTTCCATGAATGATTCTTTGAGACACATTATCGCTATCGATCATTTAATTTAATTATCGTGAGAAGAAGAATTTTTATTTGAAATAAACTGGAAGGAACTCAATAGATTGGTATTTTTTAGCTGAGTCTAATAAAGGCGTTATTACAATAAATAGCGATTTATTTAATAAGTATCGAATTTAAAACGTAAGGGAGAGGTTTCAACGTCACCCAAAATCAGGGGTGACGTTAAATAGGGAGAGGTTGAACTCAGCGACTATTTTTCATGCCGTTGACGCAGATTATTAATCACTGCGCTAAGATCCAGATCTTGATCCTGTAGCAATACCATCAGGTGATATACCAAGTCTGAAGCTTCATTCACCAGTTCGTCGCGGTCGTGCACCGTGGCGGCTAGCGCGGTTTCCACGCCTTCTTCTCCCACTTTCTGCGCGATTCGTTTGGTGCCGCTGGCGTACAGGCTCGCGGTATAAGAGCTTTTCGGATCGGCATTTTTACGCTCTGCAAGTAACTGTTCTAACTGGAACAAAAATGCCCAGTCGGAGGCTGCAGGAGAAAAACAGCTGCTGGTGCCTTTGTGGCAGGTTGGGCCCTGAGGCTCCGCCAGCACCAGCAACGTATCGTTATCGCAGTCGGGGGTGATGCTGACAACGCTAAGGAAGTGGCCTGAGCTTTCACCTTTGGTCCACAGGCGCTGCTTAGTACGCGAGTAAAACGTTACGTGGCGGCTACGATTGGTTTCATCGAGTGCTTCGGGCGTCATATAGCCCAGCATGAGCACTTCGCCGGATACCGCATGTTGAACGATCGCAGGCATCAGGTTATCAACTTTGTTCCAGTCTAATTGTTCTTTCTGCTGTTCAGATAAAAAGGATTCTTTTAACACAAGCGGATCTCCACACCTTGTTGCGACAGATAACGTTTCAAATCGCCAATATTGATAATTTGTTTGTGGAACACCGAGGCCGCCAGCGCGCCATCAACGTCGGCGTCGCGGAATGCTTCAAGGAAGTGCTCTGGTGTACCGGCACCACCGGAGGCGATTAGCGGCACATGACATACGTCGCGGATCAATTTTAGCTGGCGCAGATCGTAGCCGTTGCGCACGCCGTCTTGGTTCATCATGTTTAACACGATCTCACCGGCACCCCGTTTTTGCACTTCTTTAACCCAATCAACCGTTTGCCACGTGGTGGCTTTGGTGCGTTGTTCGTCACCGGTAAATTGATACACCTGATAGCTGTCGCTTTCGACATCAAACCATGTGTCGATCCCCACCACGATGCACTGCACGCCGAAGCGGTCGGCGAGGCGAGAAATTAAATCAGGATCGGCCAGCGCAGGGGAGTTGATGGAAATTTTATCGGCGCCAAAGGTTAAGATTTGCGAAGCATCTTCAACGCTTTTGATCCCGCCTGCGACGCAGAACGGAATATCAATCACTTCCGCCACGCGTGATACCCAGCTTTTATCCACGACGCGACCGTCGGATGACGCGGTGATGTCATAAAACACCAGCTCATCGGCACCTTCCTGCGCATAGCGTTGAGCGAGCGGCACGATATCGCCGATAATTTCGTGGTTACGAAACTGAACGCCTTTGACCACTTGGCCATCGCGCACGTCCAGACAAGGAATTATGCGTTTTGCCAACATGCGATAGCCTCCTTCACGGTGAATTTTCCTTCCAGCAGGGCACGCCCCACAATAACGCCTTGAACGCCGCTGCCGCGCAGGGCGGCAATATCTTCTAGGCTACCAATGCCGCCGGATGACTGAAACGCCACCTGCGGATAACGCGCACAAACTTCTTGATACAGCGCCACATTAGAGCCGCTAAGCGTGCCATCGCGTGAAATATCGGTGCAGAGCACATGTTTGAGGCCATAAGGCAGAAACTCGTCAACGATCTGTTCAAGCGTGACGCCGGAATCTTCCTGCCAGCCGCTAACCGCAATATTTTTTCTGCCGTCAGCCGCGATGCGCACGTCGAGCGCCAGAACCAGCGCATCGGCACCAAAACGGGTAAACCACTGTTTCACGACATCAGGCTGGCGCACCGCCGTGGAGCCGATGACAACGCGTGAAGCGCCTGCTTCAATCAGCGCCGCTACGTCGTCTTCACTGCGAATGCCACCACCGACCTGCACGGGAACGGATACACCGGCCAATAGCTTGCGCAGTAATGGGATCTGGCGCGCTGCCGGATCTTTGGCTCCGGTTAAATCAACCAAGTGCAGAACTTCACCGCCTTGTTGCTGATAATCTTGCAGGCGCGGTAGCGGGTCATTGCCATAATCGCGTTGCTGGCCGTAATCGCCCTGATGCAGACGCACTACTTTTCCGTCGATAAGATCTAATGCGGGAATAATCATTGGCGTGCTGCTCCTTAAAGTGACAATTCCAGAAAGTTTTTTAACAGCTGAGCACCGGCTGCGCCGGAACGCTCAGGATGGAATTGCACACCGAAGAAATTATCTTTTTGCACCGCCGCGCTAAAGGGCGCGCCATAGTTCGCTTGCGCGATGGTATTTTCGCACACGGGATAGGCATAACCGTGCACAAAATAGAAATAGGCACCGTCTTCAAGCCCTTGGAACAGGCGATGACCGGCGAGGGCTGAGACTTGGTTCCAGCCCATGTGTGGCAGTGGCAATCCATAGTCTTTCATCGTTTCAACAGGAGTATCGATGATGCCTAATGTGTCAGTATTGCCTTCATCGCTGCGGCTAGCCAGCAGTTGCATACCGAGGCAGATCCCCAAAACTGGCTGAGTACAGGCTTTGATCAGCTCAATCAGATTACGCTCGCGCAGCTGTTGCATCGCGGCTTGTGACGTTCCCACACCGGGAAGGAATAGCTTATCAGCGGTGAGGACCACGTCGGGTTCACGGCTGATTTTTGGCTCATAGCCCAGCCGCTGAATTGCATATTTCACCGAGGATAAGTTGGCACAGCCGGTATCCAGAATCACAACGTTAGTGTCGGCCATCATAAAACCCCTTTCGAGCTTGGCAGGGTATCGCCCTCAACGCGAATGGCCTGACGCAGCGTGCGGCCAAAGACTTTAAATAAGCTCTCTACGCGGTGGTGATCGTTTTTCCCTTTGGTTTTCAAGTGCAGCGTGATCCCCATGGCATAGGCCAGAGATTGGAAAAAGTGCTCAACCATTTCGGTGCTGAGGTCGCCCACTCGCTGGTGGGTAAACTCGGCTTTATAAACCAAATAAGGGCGGCCAGAAATGTCCAGCGCGCAGCGCGCCAAGCATTCGTCCATCGGCAGCACAAAGCCAAAACGGGAAATGCCGCGTTTATCGCCCAGCGCTTTTTTCAACGCTTCGCCCAATGCCAGCGCGGTATCTTCCACGGTGTGGTGGTCGTCGATATACAGATCGCCTTTCACCTCGATGTTCATGCGGAAGCCGCCGTGAGTAGCAATTTGATCGAGCATGTGATCAAAGAAGCCGACGCCGGTACGAATGTGGCTTTCACCTTCACGATCGAGCCACACGTCGACGTTGATTGCGGTTTCACGCGTAACGCGATTCACCTGCGCGTGGCGGTCGCGTTTAGTCAACTCTTCGGCGATGTAATCCCAACCGCTATTTTCGGCGTTGTAGCGAATGCCGGTGATGCCCATATTTTCAGCCAGTTGAACGTCTGTTTCACGGTCACCGATAACGCGTGAGGCTGCATAGTCCATCACTTCAGGATTCAGGTATGACTGCACCAGTTCGGTTTTTGGCTTACGGCAGGTGCAGTTGTCGGCGGGCAGATGCGGACAAATCAACACGTCATCAAAGACCACGCCTTGTGAGGTGAAAATTTGCATCATCAAGTTATGCGGGCCGTCAAAATCGGCCTGCGGGAAACTGGCTGTGCCTAAGCCGTCTTGATTGGTGATCATCACCAGACGATAACCGGCCTGCTGTAGCTTCAGTAGAGCAGGGATAACAGCGGGTTCAAACGCCAATTTGTCCATGCGGTCGACCTGAAAATCCACCGGTGGCTCGCTAATTAAGGTTCCATCACGGTCGATAAAAAGAAACTTCTGGCTCACACGGCCTCCTTGCTGAATTCTTTAGCAGCTACGGCATTGGGAAAAGCGCGCAGGGCTGCAATCACTTGGTTGTTTTCTGCCTGTGTGCCTATGGTGATCCTTAAGCAGTTAGACAGACTAGGTTGTTTGCTTTGATCTCGTAAGATAATGCCTTGATCCCAGAGCGATTTAAACACCGCCGCGGCGGCAGAACAGCGAAAGACTAAATAGTTGCCTTCGCCGGGATAAACGGCCTCGACGCAGTCGCATTCGGTTAGGGCTTTTACCAGCAGCGCGCGGTTTTCCAGAATGGTTTGCACCCGCTGGCGCATGGCTGCCACACCGTCTGGAGAGAGCGCCTGCGCGGCGATATCGGCAACCGGCGTTGAAAGAGGATAAGGCGCGATCACTTTCAACAGCAGGGTGATCATTTCAGGGCTGCCGAGCGTGAAGCCACAGCGCAAACCCGCCAAAGCAAATGCTTTAGAGAGGGTACGCAATACGACCATGTGCGGAAACTCAGCCAGCCAAGGCACCAGCGAAGCATGCGGCGCGAATTCGATATAGGCCTCATCAACCGCCACAATGGCTTTTCCTGCGGTGAGTTCTAGTAACTGGCGTAAATCAGTCGGGCTAAGCAAGTTGCCGGTTGGATTATTCGGGCTGCAGACGTAAATCAGCTTCACGTCAGCCAGATTTTGTTCAATGGTCGGTAAATCCAACTGCCAGTCTTCACGAAGTGCAACCGTGCGGCGTTCAACGCCAAAGGTTTCAGCGCTTACACCATACATACCGTATGTCGGCGGGCAATAAAGTACCGCATCCTGACCCGGCTCACAGAATGCACGGATCAGCAGTTCAATGCCTTCATCCGCGCCACGGCTGACTAACACCTGATCGGCGTTGACACCCGCGTAGGACGCGTAGTTATTAATCACGGCCTGTGGCTGACATTCTGGATAGCGGTTAAAGGTATCGGCGCTGAGCTGATAAGCCGTGCCAATCGGATATTCGTTGGCGTTTAACCACACGTCGCCTTTACCGCCCAGACGGCGAGCAGATTGATAAGGGACTAATTTGCGCACGTTGGCGCGGGCCAATTCTTCAATGCTGGAGCTCATTAGTTTTTCTCCTTCTGCTGAGACTGGAGCGCAGCAACGCGCAGGGTGACGGCATTTTTGTGGGCGGTCAGCAACTCTGCCGCTGCCATCGCTTCAATCACCGGCGCTAGGCCGAGTAGGCCATCGGCGCTAATTTGTTGAACGGTCATGCGTTTTTGAAAATCAGCTAAACCGAGGCTGGAGTAGGTTGCGGTGTAGCCGTAGGTTGGTAGCACGTGGTTAGTTCCAGATGCGTAATCACCCGCAGATTCGGGCGACCAGTCGCCAAGGAATACGGAACCTGCGCTGGTGATTTGGTCGATCCACTGGCGCGGCTCGCGTGTCTGGATAATCAAGTGCTCAGGGCCATAACGATTGCTGATGTTGATGCACTCCGCTAATGACGAAGTGACAATTAAACGGCTTGAATCCAGCGCCTGACGTGCGATGTCGGCACGTGACAGGGTTGCCAGCTGCGCTTCCACTTCAACGGCGACGCGTTTGGCAATTTCAGCATCGGGCGTGAGTAAAATTACCTGTGAGTCAGGGCCGTGTTCTGCTTGAGATAGCAAATCAGCGGCGATAAATGCCGGAGTCGCTTTTTCATCGGCAATGACCAGAACCTCAGAAGGACCTGCAGGCATGTCGATGGCTGCGCCGTCGATGGTTTGGCTTACCTGACGTTTAGCTTCGGTGACGTAAGCATTGCCCGGCCCAAAAATTTTATCCACTTTAGGGATTGATTCACTGCCGAAAGCCAGTGCTGCAATAGCCTGAGCGCCGCCGACCTGGAACACTTCGGTGATGCCACATAGCGATGCGGCATAAAGGATTTCATCGGCAATCGGCGGTGGCGAACACAACACTACGCGCTGACAGCCTGCGACGCGCGCCGGAATACCGAGCATCAATACGGTGGACAGCAACGGCGCGGTACCACCCGGAATGTATAAACCGACTGATGCCAGTGGGCGGGTGACCTGCTGGCAACGTACGCCGGGCTGGGTTTCGATATCAACCGCAGGCAAGATTTGGGCGACGTGGAATTTTTCGATATTCTTGGCAGCTTGTTGCATCGCCGCTTTGATCTCTTCGCCTAGACGAGAGGCCGCTTGATCGATATCACGCATGCTGACGCGCAACGTGGTGATATCGACTTTATCGAATTTGGCACTTAGCTCACGCAAAGCGGCATCGCCGCCGGATTTAACCTGTAGCAGAATATCGGCTACGCTGGCGCTAATCGAGTCAGACGCGGCGACCGCTGGACGTTGCAATAGCGCTCGTTGCTGCTGCGCATCGCATTCGTTCCAGAAAGTGATGTTGTTAAAGTTGGTTTTCTTATCAGCAGCAATCATCGCTATTACTCCATCATTTTTTCGATTGGCAGAACCAGAATCGAGCTAGCACCCAGAGATTTCAGTTTTTCCATGGTTTCCCAGAACAGGGTTTCGCTGCTCACCATGTGCATGGCGACGCGGTTTTGGTCACCAGCCAGCGGCAGTAATGTTGGACGTTCAGCCCCCGGCAACAGCTGAATAATTTGTTCCAGCTTGTCGCTTGGCGCGTGCAGCATGATGTACTTAGATTCGCGAGCTTGAATTACGCCTTGAATGCGGGTCATCAGTTTGTCGATAAGTTCTTGTTTAGCGGCTGGCATTTCGCCATCGCGCTGGATCAGGCAGGCCTTGGAGCGATAAATCACTTCGACTTCGCGTAGACCGTTGGCTTCAAGCGTTGCACCAGTAGAGACCAAATCGCAGATCGCGTCGGAAAGGCCAGCGCGCGGCGCGACTTCCACCGAGCCGTTCAGCAAGCATGATTTAAAGCGGATATTTTGTTTATCGAGGTATTGCTTAAGCAGGTGTGGGTAGGAGGTCGCGATGCGGGAATCTTGTAAACACTGCGGGCCGTCGTAAGGAACGTCTAACGGCATCGCCAGTGATAAACGACAGCTGCCGAAATCCAAGCGACGCAGCGTGAAGTAGCGCGGATCTTCGCCCTGAGCGCGGCGGCTCAACAGCTCTTCTTCCAAAACGTTCTCGCCAATGATGCCCAAATCAACAACGCCATCCATCACCAATCCGGGGATATCGTCATCGCGAACGCGCAGAATATCGATAGGCATGTTTTCAGCGAATGCGATCAAGCGTTGCTGCTGTAGATTAATTTTAATGCCGCAGCGTGCCAGAAGTTCTTGAGAGTCTTCGCTCAGGCGACCGGATTTTTGCATGGCGATACGTAAACGAGTTTTGTCTAACATGTGGCTTCCCTTAATATTTTATAAATTCTGTGATGTTATTTACTAATCTTCGGGCAACAAAAAAGCCCTCGGAAGATAATCTTCCGAGGGCTCTCTTTTGCGTTCTGCGCCACTGGAAGATTGTTAACCGTCTTCCAGCACTCATCGGCCTGTCAGACTAGTCAGGATGATGGTGATGATGGTGGCTGAACTGAACGCGAGTAAGCATTTTTTGTAATCCAATAATTTGGCAGACACGATTGTCTGCGTTAACTGTAAATTAACCTAAACCAAATGCAGGGGGGATGGCAACCCCTTTTTTGTGGTCATTTTTTGTTTTATCTCTAGCTGGCACAGAGCGAGAAAAGTTTAATATTTCGTTTTTGTTTCATTTACCCAGCATGATTGATTATTACTGACAATACTTTACTGCACGATATAGCGTGGAAATTGTATAAACAGAGAGAGTGGCGTAGCCTGATTTATATGAATAAATTGTTTTCCATGCATAATTCATCAGAACAAAGGGTGCGATTAGGTCGCAGGTCATGCGTATTGAGAGGGCCGCAATGAAAAAAATATCAATAGTAGGACTTGGTTGGGTTGGTATGCCGTTGGCCCTATCTTTGCTGGGGCGCGGCTATCAGGTCGTTGGCAGTAAAACCACGTCCGACGGCGTTGAAGCCGCTCGTATGAGCGGGATTGAATGTTATCCGTTGGTGATGACGCCTGAACTTGAGTGCGAGCAAGACGATCTGGAACAGTTGCTCGATGCCGATGCTTTAGTGATTACGCTGCCAGCCAGTCGTAGACCCGAAGAGGGGGAGCGTTATCTGCATGCGGTTCAGCTTTTGGTGGATAGCGCTTTGGCACATAACATTCCACGGATTATTTTCCTGAGCTCTACCTCGGTTTATGGCGACGCCGTTGGTACCGTCAACGAACGATCTGAGCTGCAACCGAGCACCAGCGCTGGCCGCACGTTGGCTGAGTTAGAAACGTGGCTGCACGATTTGCCAAATACCTCTGTCGACATTTTACGCTTGGCGGGATTGGTTGGCGCAGGGCGTAATCCGGGCCGTTTTCTTGCAGGAAAAACCGGTATTGCTGGCGCCAACAGCGGCGTGAATCTGGTGCATCAAGATGACGTGATTGCGGCCATTCAAATGCTGCTCAAACTGCCTCAGGGTGGGCATGTATATAACCTGTGTGCGCCGATCCATCCGACTAAGGCCGAGTTTTATCCGCCTCTAGCGCGAGCTTTAGGATTGGAGCCACCGCAGTTTGCCGATGAAGATCAGCCTGCGCAGGGAAAATTGGTGGACGGCAGTTTAATCAGCAAAGAATTAGGGTTCGAATATCAATATACAAATCCGACGCTGATGCCATTGAATTGATTTGCGCTTAAAGTAAAAAAGCCTGTCAGATGACAGGCTTTTTATTGTCAGCTTTAAACCACCTCCTCGGGAGGTGGTGATTGTCCCTGTGAGGCTATAGCCTGAAGGAAGCCCATGCCAGAAAATTCCAGCTTACTCACCACAAGTAAGAAGGAAATCACTGACATGAGCAGTTATAGAAGTTCAGCACATGTATTCTGGCGTTGCAAATATCACTTGGTGTGGACGCCAAAGTATCGCTACAAGGTTTTAGCAGGGGCGGTAGGTAAAGAGCTTTATCGCTCAGTTTATATACTTTGCAATATGAAAGATTGTGAGGTACTTGAACTGAATGTTCAGCCAGACCATGTTCATCTTGTCGTGATGATCCCACCGAAACTCTCGATCTCAACGCTGATGGGCGTCCTGAAAGGGCGCACAGCTATTCGTCTCTACAACAAGTTTCCGCATATACGAAAGAAGCTGTGGGGTAATCATTTTTGGGCGAGGGGATATTTTGCCGACACAGTTGGAGTGAACGAAGAAATTATCAGGCGCTACGTGAGGCATCAGGATAAGAAAGACCAAGAATACGAACAGCAAATGGCGTTATTACAGGATTAAAACGAACAAGGCCCCCTTTTAGGGGGCCCCATTTAAAGCCACCTCTTCAAGAGGTGGATTTTTACTGCAGAAATGAACGTCGTTATTACGCGCTAACGCTGCCCCACATATCATATTCATCAACGTTTTCGATGGTGACGTTAACCACGTCGCCGATCTTCAAGGTGGTTTCGCCGTTGAGATAGACCGCGCCGTCGATTTCAGGTGCATCAGCCATGCTGCGGCCAATAGCGCCTTCTTCGTCCACTTCATCGATGATAACGGGAAGGGTTAGGCCAATTTTGTCTTTCAGACGCTGGGCTGAAATTTGTTGCTGAAGCTGCATAAAGCGGTGGAAACGTTCTTCCTTCACTTCTTCCGGCACTTGGTCAGCCAATTCATTGGCGGTAGCCCCTTCAACTGGGCTGAATTTGAAACAGCCAACGCGGTCGAGTTTCGCTTCAGTCAGGAAATCGAGCAGCATCTGGAAGTCTTCTTCGGTTTCGCCTGGGAATCCAACGATAAATGTTGAACGCAACGTGAGCTGCGGGCAAATTTCGCGCCAGCGTTTAATGCGCTCAAGGGTGCGTTCTACTGCGCCAGGGCGCTTCATCAGTTTAAGGATTTTTGGACTGGCGTGCTGAAGCGGGATATCCAGATACGGCAACACTTTGCCTTCTGCCATCAATGGAATGACGTCATCAACGTGCGGATAGGGATAAACGTAGTGCAAGCGAACCCAAACGCCAAGTGAGGAAAGCTGTTCGCACAGGCCGATCATGCTGGTTTTCACCGGCTGTCCGTTCCAGAATCCGGTGCGGTGTTTGACGTCAACGCCGTAGGCCGAGGTATCCTGCGAGATAACCAGCAGTTCTTTGACGCCCGCATCAACCAAACGTTTTGCCTCATCCAATACGGAACCAATCGGACGACTGTCCAGATCGCCGCGCATGGATGGAATGATGCAGAACGTGCAACGATGATTACAGCCTTCAGAAATTTTCAGGTAAGCGTAATGTTTCGGCGTGAGTTTGACACCCTGTTCTGGCACCAAACTGGTAAACGGATTATGCGTTGGTTTCGGCACATACTGGTGTACGTGTTCAAGCACGGCTTCGTAGCTGTGTGGCCCCGTGATTTCCAAAACTTTAGGGTGAACTTCGCGGATCTGGTTCTCTTTTGCCCCTAAGCAGCCGGTAACAATCACTTTGCCATTTTCGTTGAGCGCTTCACCGATAGCCTCTAACGATTCTTGCACGGCGCTGTCGATAAAACCGCAGGTGTTCACGATTACGAGTTCGGCGTCGTCGTAGCGGGGGACTACATCATAACCTTCGGTGCGCAGTTCGGTCAGAATACGTTCGGAGTCCACTAGGTTTTTCGGGCAGCCCAGAGACACAAAACCAATACGCGGTTGGTGCATATATTACGCTCACAAAATGTTCAAAGAAGAAAAACGGCTGAGATTTTACACGGGAATTTATTTTGCCTCTAGTTTTTATCATGACGGGTGCTTAGGCTAGATAAATTCGTCGTGATGTTGTCAGAAATCTTGACCGATTTTTAAGGATACATAGATGGTAATGCTCGAAACTCAAAGACTCATCATGCGGCAAATAAATGAATCAGACTGGACGTTTTTCAGCGATCTTTACCGTGATGAGCAAGCTATGGCGCTGATTGCCGACACGCAAACGGAGCAGCAGATTTTGGCTGCTTTCGATTGCCGCTTACCTGAATGGCGTAATGAACTGCCCCAATGGTTGTGCTTAGTCATGATTGATCGAGACTCTGGTCAGCGAGTGGGATTAACCGGCTTTGTTTCTGAATGGATGCCACATCGTATGGCCGAAGTTGGTTTTATCATCAGCCCACAGTTTCAGCGTAAAGGCTATGGCAAAGAGTCTCTCACCGCGCTGATTCATTTTGCGTTTTCACAATGTGGTTATCACAAGCTAAAGGCGGTGGTGACGTCAGGTAATGAGGCATCGCGGGGATTGCTAATACGCAGCGGCTTTCAGCAGGAAGGCTGTTTGAGACAAAATTATTTTCTGCAGGGGAAATGGCATGATGACTGGGTCTTCGGCTTGTTGGCCGAGGAATATAGCAGGGGCGAACCCCTGCTGAGATTTGGTTGATTATTCAGCTAATTTCCTTTTCACGAAGAGCTGAACACAGAGAAGAAGCACTAATACTCCGGCGATAACCAGCAAATGTTGGATGCGGAAATGATCGGCAAGCGGGCCGAATAGCACCATACCCAGCGGCAAAGCGCAGCAGTTGGCAACCTGCACCAAGCTGAAAATTCTACCGTGCATTTCGGGTATCACTTTCTCTTGTAGAAGAGAAGTCACCGGCGCGTTAAAGCACGGCATAGTGATCCCTATCAGGAAATTAAAAACCAGATAAATGCTGAATAGAGGCGCGCAGCCCAGTGCGATCATGAAAAAGCCATAGGCGCCGCCAGCGAATAAGGTGGTGCGTAGGCGATTGGTAAATCCTCCCCACATCGCAATCAATATCCCGCCTGCAATAGCGCCGCTGCTAAACGCCATTTCATTGATAGCTAACCGCCATGCCTCTGGGCCAAACGAACGGCTGACCATCAGGGGCGTCATAAATGCCGCGGGGCTTATCAAGATCATCATGACAATCAAGAACATAATCAGATAACGGATAAACGGGTTTTGTCGCAGGTAGCGAAAACCTTCACCGATAGCCTTGATTGTCGATTGACCGTCAAGATTGTCGTTTGTGAGCTTGGTGATCTTTAACATCGACATCAACACTAAGCCAATCGCGGCGGTAATGACGTCGGCGAAGAAGATTTTTTCGATGGAGAAATAAGCATACAGAACGCCACTGGCCGCCGGTGCAATTAGCATATTCAACGAGCTTAAGGTGCTGTTTATTCCATTTATTTTTATCAAACGGTCTTTGGGAACTAACTGAGGAATGATCGCATTTACCGTAGGCGTTTGAATTCCCGTACCAAAGGAACGAACGGCCAATACGGCAAAGATCAGCCATAGCGGCTTGTATCCTAAGATAAATGAAACGGCCAGTAGCAGCGTCACTAGCGTAATAGCCGCGTCTGAAATCATGCTGACATACTTGCGGTTATAGCGGTCTACCCATACACC
This sequence comes from Hafnia alvei, assembly GCF_034424155.1. Classification (NCBI taxonomy): domain Bacteria; kingdom Pseudomonadati; phylum Pseudomonadota; class Gammaproteobacteria; order Enterobacterales; family Hafniaceae; genus Hafnia; species Hafnia alvei. Next base: position 1,561,216 of record NZ_CP139992.1, read on the forward strand.
GGCAAACAGCGAAATAATGAGCTGAGGTAAAAAACCGCATAGCGTCGAAATGGTGATCATCAGCCCTGAAGACGTAGTCAGCGTGATGTACCAAATAATGGCGTATTGCACGATGGATGAACCAAGCAGAGTCACTGTTTGGGCTGAGAGGAAAAGGGCAATGTCCTTTTTCCAATGAAGTTGTTGCGTCATGGTATTGATACTCAAGTTTTTTCAATAAAAAAGCCGGTTCGCACTGTTGGCGGCCCGGCTTAAAGATTGTCTATTTCAACAATCCGTCACGGATGTTTTGCAACATCAAGGCCACAGATAAAGCGTGGCGAGAGACATAAACCCTTAGTTTCAGCTAGCAAAAAGCGACGTAACTAAACGACCGATAACGAGCTAGCTGATGAAGAGTTTAAGCAGCGGATGGCTGCTGATTAGGCTCCGAACAACGCTTCATCTTTCGATTGCGCGGAGCTGCGTCTGGTGACGGATTTTTTGAAGTAGGTACAAACCATGAAATTCACTCGATACCAAGAGACAAATTCTCTTTAGATTAGGTGCGAATTATATCTGTGTAATATAGATAGGGCAAATCGAGGTCTTTTGATGGCTACTCTAGGCTAAGGATATCGCCGGTATTAAACGGCTGAGCATTTAACCATAAGCGACCCCAACCACCGGTACAGTGGCAGCCATAAATGAGGTTGATTTTTTGCTATTGGAAATAGCGTCGGGTGCGGAGCATTTCAGGCAAACCTGCGCTGCGTAAATGTAGACCGCCGATAACGGCGCTAACTTTTTCTACTCCGGCGATCTGCTTGGCATAGTCAATGATATCGCAGATGCCTGAATGTGAGCAGCCAACAATAATCACTAAACCTTGGCTTCCACGCCAGATTAAACAGCTATCATCTCTGACATAGTCAGTTTCATAACCGGTATCATTTTCAATTAAGCCGAAGCGTTTATCGGGATTGCTGCGGGGGATTTCTCCGGCAAAAATAAAGCGCGTACCAATGTTTACCGGTTGGCGTGAAAGCTGAAAGGGGAAATGGGTTTGTAATTGCGTTTTGTTATTTTCAGGGGATATTTTTTTAATTTTGATGGCACGAGAACCGATAAAGCCCCCCGCATAGCGCGTGAGGAATACATCGGGGTGACATATGACCTTAGGCTTGTGTGGAGTGTAGGGAATCAGATAAGGAAGCCCACCAAAGTGATCGTAATGCCCGTGTGAAAGCACCACGGAAGAAACAGTGCTTAAATCTATTCCTAAACGTTGCGCGTTATGACAAAAACGCCGATCTTGCCCCGTATCAAATAGGACCCGCTGTTCGCCATCATCCAGCCATAAACTTAATCCTACGCCGCTGTTTAAATCCGCGTGACGGGTGTGATTTTCTAGCAAAACCGTAATCTTAAGCGACATCTGTTATTTGTCCGCACAGTTGATAATGACTAACTAAACTAGATATGAATCAGACAGCCGTTTTCTTCGAGCTGAGCCAGCTGTGCCGGATAGTGGCCAAATGAATTCCAACGCAGATCGAGTCGTTTAAGATTCTTGAGCGTGTAGATACTGTCTGGCAATGAGGTGAGATTATTTGCTCGCAGATCCAGCGTTTGTAGCTGGGTAAGAGCGGCAATACTTTCTGGTAATTCAGACAGATTATTGAATCTGAAATTAAGATCTTGTAAACGGCTTAATTGCGTTAAGGCATCCGGAATCGATTTAATGCGGTTACCCGATATATCTAGCACGCGTAGCTGGGTGAGCTGATTGATTTGGTCTGGGAACTGGCTGAGATGATTGTTCATTAAATGCAGTTCTTTGAGATTTGTCAGCTCCCCTATCTTTTCAGCAAACAACGATATTTTATTATTGTATAAGCGCAGCTCTTCCAAGGCGTACATGGAAAAAACGGTTTCTGGAATGGTGGTGAGGTGGTTATCAGTGATATTCAGGTAACGCAGGTTATGTAGTGCTGACAACGTTGCTGGAATATCGTTGAGTTGGTTATTGCTCAAATAGAGATAGACCAATTCAGTTAGCTGTCCAAGCGTGCTGGGCAATTCAGATAATTTATTATGCCCGAGATCGAGCATTTCCAGCGCGCGAAGCTGCCCAATAGAGTCAGGAATATGTGGGATCTGATTACAGGATATATTGAGCACCTGTAGCTTAGTTAAGCTGTCAATTTGCTCGGGATAGTCGCGTAGCTGGTTGTTATAGACGCTAAGACCTGTCAGCCCTTCATTCAATTTAATGTTATCAAGCTGCTCAAGTTGTTGATTATCAAGATTGAGAAACGGCGCGTTAGCCTGTTCTGTCGATGTTATTGAGCGTTGGTGTAATAGCATAGGGATGAATCCAATGAGTGAGGCTGGCAGTGAGGAGATCACTGTAGCCAGTTTGCCTCGTGATGGGAAGAAAAGGGGAGCAAAACTGAGTGCTCACAAGGATAAAATAAATCCTATTACGTGTTGTTTATAAACAGTGAGTTGGCGCACGTTGCTACGATGAATAGCTTCTCATAATGCCACTAACCATAATGCTACTAACGTTAACGAACCTGGGAAGAATAATGGAACCATTACATGCGGTTTGGGTCACTGTTGGGTTGTTTGTTCTGACCTTTTTTAATCCGGGAGCGAACCTTTTTGTGGTGGTTCAGACGAGCCTATCTTCTGGGCGGCGCGCGGGTGTGCATACAGGATTAGGCGTAGCGCTGGGCGATGCCATTTATTCTGGTCTTGGCCTATTTGGCATGGTGGCCTTGATGACCCAGTTTGAAAGCCTGTTTTCAATCATCAAAATAGCAGGTGGTGTTTATCTGCTTTGGTACGCTTACGGCGTCGTCAAAAATCAAAATGATATACAAATTGGCGCGTTGCATACGCTGGTTCCCGGCGAAGGTGCGGTATTTTTCCGCCGTGGACTGATTACCGATCTTTCTAACCCACAAACTGTGCTGTTTTTTATCAGTATTTTCTCAGTAACGCTGAGCGCTGAAACGCCGACTTGGGCTAAGTTATTAACGTGGTTTGGCATTGTGATGAGTTCGGTCATTTGGCGTATTTTCCTCAGTCAGGCTTTTTCTCTCTCGGTGGTACGCCGTGGTTATTCCCGCATCCAACGCGTAATTAGCAAAGTGATCGGTGCCGTTGTCGGGGCGTTTGCGTTACGCCTGATTTACGAAGGTGGCCGCGAACTTAGTCGTTAACGCGAGCTTAGCCGTTAAATAGCATCACCGGGATAAGCCGCAACGCTTATTAATATTTCAACTATGCTGTTATTGGGCGAAAGACAGATATGTTGCGGGATGATAAGTATGACTAATTCACTTTGGGAGTGAGGTTGCTGCTTATTGGTATCGATCGCGGCTTAGGTCACTAAGACGATCGTTTTTTGAGTTGTATGCAAAATTGTTAGATTTATGGTGGGTTATTTAATCAAATAATCAACATTTTGTGCGATCCGTCACACTTACATAGTTATAAACGTCTACCGCTTGTTTTCCTCCCTAATCAGTAAGTTACCCGTAACAATTCGTTTTATTCACGCCAAAACTGCCATTTCCAAACGTAGCGTAACGTAAACAAATGTTTCATAACAACACATTCAGCAAGGAAATGGTGTTAAATAACTGATAACATTTTGTAGATAGGCAATGTCATGGCAAATGAAAAATCTGGAAGCTCAAGAAGAGATTTCCTTCTAAAAACAATAACATTAGTACCCGCAGTGGCTATCGGTGGAACAGGTATTGGCTCACTGGCTGCTCCGATGGTTGCGCATGCAGCCGAACCTAAAACGCCGGAAAAACATACGGCACGTGATTACACTCCTACCTTTTTTACTCCTGAAGAATATGCGTTTGTGCAAGCGGCCGCTGCACGCCTGATCCCGAATGACGATCGCGGCCCCGGCGCGCTAGAAGCGGGCGTGCCTGAATTCATCGATCGCCAAATGAATACCCCCTATGCCACAGGTTCGCAGTGGTATATGCAGGGGCCATTCAACCCTGATGCGGAACATGACTTTGGCTATCAGCTACCGTTAACGCCGCAGCAGATTTATCGCTTAGGCGTAGCCGAAGCCAATGATTACGCTAAAAAACAGGCGGGCAAAATCTTTGCTGAATTACCGCAAGACAAACAAGACGATCTGTTAAGCCAAATGGAAGGTGGAAAAGCGGAATTTACTCAGGTTCCAGCCAAGATCTTCTTCTCTTTCTTACTGCAAAATACCCGTGAAGGTTTCTTTAGCGATCCCATCCATGGCGGTAACCAAGGCATGGTCGGCTGGACGCTAATTAACTTCCCCGGCGCACGTGCAGATTTTATGGACTGGGTAGAGCGCGGTGAACGTTATCCGTTCCCTCCGGTGTCTATTCGCGGAGAAAGAGGATAAATCATGGCGAATACAATGAAGAAAGTCGATGCGGTAGTGGTGGGATTCGGTTGGGCGGGTTCCATTATGGCGAAAGAGCTCACTGAAGCCGGTTTAAATGTGGTTGTACTGGAGCGTGGGCCGCATCGTGATACCTATCCTGATGGCGCCTATCCACAGGTGATTGATGAACTAACCTATAACACGCGTCGCAAGCTATTTCAGGATTTATCCAAAAGCACCGTAACCATTCGCCATAACGTCTCTCAAACTGCGTTGCCTTATCGCCAGTTAGCGGCATTTTTACCGGGAACGGGTACCGGTGGGGCGGGTCTGCACTGGTCTGGGGTGCATTTCCGTATCGACCCGATGGAATTGCGCATGCGCAGCCATTATGAAGAACGCTATGGCAAAAATTTCATTCCTGAAGGGATGACGATTCAAGATTTCGGCGTTACCTATGAAGAGCTTGAGCCGTATTTTGATAAGGCTGAGAAAGTCTTTGGTACGTCAGGCACGCCGTGGAGCGTGAAGGGGAAAGTGATTGGTCAGGGCAAAGGGGGAAACCCGTTTGCGCCAGATCGCTCTGACAATTTCCCGTTACCGGCTCAGAAACGCACCTTCTCTGCACAGATGTTTGCTCAAGCCGCGGAGTCTGTGGGCTATCATCCTTATGACCTGCCTTCGGCGAACACCTCAGGCCCGTACACCAATACCTATGGCGCTCAGATGGGGCCATGTAACTTCTGCGGATTCTGTAGTGGTTATGCGTGCTACATGTACTCCAAAGCTTCTCCAAACGTTAACGTGTGGCCAGCTTTACGCCAAGAGCCTAAATTCGAGCTGCGTACCAACTCACATGTGCTGCGCGTTAATCTGACCGATGATAAAAAGCGCGCCACCGGTGTGACCTATGTGGATGCGCAAGGACGTCAGGTTGAGCAACCTGCTGATTTGGTTATTTTGGCTGCATTCCAGTTCCATAACGTGCATCTGATGCTGCTGTCTGGCATTGGCCAGCCTTACAACCCAATTACTAATGAAGGGGTGGTAGGCCGTAACTTTGTGTACCAGAATATTTCAACCATCAAGGCTTTCTTCAATAAAGATATTTTCACTAATACCTTCATTGGTGCCGGTGGTGCAGGTGTCGGCGTGGATGACTTTAACGCTGATAACTTTGATCACGCCAAATATGGTTTCGTCGGCGGATCGCCGTTCTGGGTGAACCAAGCGGGGACTAAACCGATTTCAGGTTTGCCAACTCGCCCAGGAACTCCAGCGTGGGGAAGCAAATGGAAAGCCGAAGTCGCTGATGTTTATCCGCATCATGTCTCTATGGATGCGCATGGCGCGCACCAGTCTTATCGTGCTAACTATTTGGATTTAGACCCTAATTACAAAGATGTTTATGGTCAACCACTGCTGCGCATGACGTTCGACTGGCAGGAAAATGACATCAAAATGTCGCAGTTTATGCATGGACGTATGCATAAAATCGCCGAGGCCATGAACCCAACGGTGATTAGCGGTGCGCCTAAAAGTGAAGGGACGCATTTCGATACCACCGTCTACCAAACCACGCATATGAACGGTGGGGCGATTATGGGCGACGATCCGAAAACCAGCGCCATTAACCGCTATTTGCAAAGTTGGGATGTGCCAAACGTATTTGTACCGGGAGCATCGGCATTCCCGCAGGGCTTGGGCTATAACCCGACCGGAACCTTGGCGGCTCTGACTTACTGGTCTGCTCGTGCCATTCGCGAACAGTATTTGAAAAATCCAGGACCGTTGGTGCAGGCTTAAGGAAACCAGAACATGAAAAAAATACTCTCAGTGCTGGTATTTGGTGCGTTTAGTCTCAGCGCATTGGCTCAGGAAATGAGCGGCGCAGATTTGATTAAACGCGGTGAATATCTGGCTCGCGCCGGAGACTGCGTGGCCTGCCATACCAGCAAAGGCGGAACCCCGTTTGCAGGTGGGCTACCGATGGCAACGCCAATCGGCACGATTTACAGTACCAACATCACGCCAGATAAGAAGCACGGCATTGGTGAATACTCTTTTGAGGATTTTGACCAAGCGGTGCGCCATGGCGTGGCGAAGAACGGCAGTACGCTATATCCGGCGATGCCATATCCTTCTTATGCCGTGGTGACTGAACCGGACATGCGCGCGCTTTATGCGTATTTCATGCAGGGTGTGAAACCTGTCGATCAGGCAAACAAAGATAGCGATATTCCTTGGCCGTTGTCGATGCGCTGGCCATTGTCGATTTGGCGCGGGATGTTTGCGCCAGATGTGCAGGATTTCAAACCCGCACAGGGTGAAGATCCCGTACTGGCGCGTGGTCGCTATCTGGTGGAGGGTTTAGGGCACTGCGGTGCTTGCCATACGCCACGCAGTATCACCATGCAGGAGAAAGCGCTTAACAATGCCGAAGGCGATGTTTACCTTTCCGGCAGTGCACCGATTGATGGCTGGATTGCTTCAAATCTGCGTGGCGATAACAAAGATGGGTTAGGCAGCTGGAGTGAAAAAGATCTGACTGAGTTCCTGCGAACAGGGCGAAACGATCGTACCGCCGTGTTTGGCGGCATGACCGATGTCGTTGAACATAGTTTGCAGTACTTAACGCCAGAAGACGCCACGGCAATTGCGCGGTATCTGAAGTCGCTGCCGGCAAAAGATAAAGATCAGCAGGCCTTTAAAGAGGACAAAACCGTCGCTAATGCGCTGTGGAAGGGCGATGACAGTAAAAAAGGCGCGGCGGTGTATGTTGATAACTGCGCGGCTTGCCATCGAACTGACGGTAGCGGTTACACGCGTTTCTTCCCTGAACTGCGCGGCAATCCGGTGGTGATGACCGATGATGCTACTTCGCTTATCCATGTAGTATTAACCGGGAATACGCTACCGGGCGTGAAAGGGGCTCCATCCTCGATCACGATGCCTGCATTTGGCTGGCGCTTGAACGATCAGCAGGTGGCTGATGTGGTCAACTTTATTCGTACCAGTTGGGGGAATAAAGCCCCTGAAATTACGGCTAAAGACGTTGCCAAAGTGCGCGAGGACAAGGACATCATTCCCGATCCGAAACTGCTAGGCAGCCCTGAAATTGAAAAATTACAGGTCACACAGCAATAGCAAAAATCTGCATGCCGTTCGTTTAAGCGAGCGGCATGTTTTCTAAAGCCGGATGAGATGTGCCTATGGAGCCTGGCGTTGATGCAATATGGCGGCAATCACTAAACGTTCATCGCTGATGATGTAATAAATCACATGGCTCCTATAGGGAAAATAGAATGATTCTGCGGCCATGTTGTTACAACGGATACCCATCTGTGGCGTTTTCGCCAGCAGCTGTAGCTGCTTTCTGAGGCCGAAGAGATAATTATCCGCCTGCTCGATGCCCCAATGTTCAACGCTGAAGGCTCGGATCGTGAGCAGATGCTGCTTTGCCGCCAGCGATAAATGATAAGCCATCATTTCTTATCGTGTTTACCTGCCACAAGATCCTGCATAAAAGCTTCGCCATCAATGGTTTGCCCGTTAACGATATCGCGTTGCGCCTGTTCAAAACAGTGCTGTAGATGGGCTGCTTTAATATCTTCCACGGCTAGATAGTTTTCATAAGACATGACTACGGCCACGGTTTTGCCGTTTTTGCTGATTTGAATCGGTTCTGCCTGAACGCTCATTAATAACTCTCCAAACTGGGTTTTTGCTTGGTTGGCGGTAAAGGTTTTCATGGCTTCGCTTTGGTGGTGAGAATATATGCAAAAAATAACACGAATCGAACGATTTGCGCGATAAGCTTTGGCTTAAAATTGTTTTGCATAAACCAATATAAAAATGCCCACGGGCGTTGCCGTGGGCAGTATCAATAAAATCGATAGGGATTGCTGAGGTTTTTAGCTGTCTAATGCAGAATTTGCGAGCGATTTCATCCCTATGGCTGCATTTGCACGGGTTTGCAAATCGCGAACTGTATTTTTAAGCATCCACCAACGGGCTTAGATGCTGGAATAGCGGATCAAGATACTGATTCACCTGACGATAGACCTGCTGATTTAAGGCGTTATACAGGCTATGGTTTTCTGCGTTAGGCATAAATGTATCGCCCATTCGTACCATTTTCTGTGTCGCTTCTTCATAGCTATCAAACGCGCCGACGGCCATGCCCGCGTTAATCGCGCACCCGATGGCCGCCGACCCTTTCATCACATTTCGACGGGTGGGAATCCCAAATATATCGGCGAATATCTGCATGAAGACATCGCTGTTAGCACCGCCACCAGAGATGATGAGGCTTTTGAACGGGGTTTTTAGCTCGGCCGCCATTTTATCCATATGATTTTTCATGGTGAATGCGATGCCTTCCAGCACGGACCGATACATGTGTCCACGGGTGTGGCGGCCATCAAAGCCAATCATGGCTCCTTTGCGGAATTCAGCCTCGGATGGCGGTGCCCAGTCATGAATGGTGAGTAAGCCTTCGCATCCAGCCGGTATTTTTTCTGCTTCACGATTGAGCAATTCCTCAATGCTTTCGCCTTGGTCAGCCGTATCGGCTAAAGCCGCTGCGCCAAACTGATCGCGGAACCAGCTGATTGTCCACATGCCACGGCGAACGCCCATGCATTCATAGAGATAATGATTTGGAATCGATGCTTGGAATGGCCAGAAGTTTTTAGCATCTTTAACATTTTCGTGCCCGTGTACCATGGCACCGATGTAGGTGCCCAACGAGATCAGCGCAACGCCTTCGTCAAGAGAGCCAGCCCCCAAAGCTTCAACGGCTTTATCATGGGCGGTGGCAATAACGGGAATACCGGCGGGAATCCCCAATTTCTTGGCTACGCTATCGGTAATATGACCCAGAATTTCCCCCGGACGCACAACATCAAACACCTGCTCACGAGAGAGATTACAGCTTTGCCATGTGGCCGGATCGGTGCTCCAATCCAACGTATCATTGTCCATTGGCCACCAGCCAATGTAGTTTGCACAGGTATCTTTAAATTCCCCGGTTAGCCGATGAGTAATATAACCGGACGTGGTCGTGACATAGCGAACGCCTTGGTAGGCATCGATATACTCATAGGGTTTATTTAAACGCTTATCCATCCAGTTAATGACGGGATAAGCCAGTTCCCCATTGGCTTTGAGTAGCACTCGGCAGCAGCGAATGATACATACGCCCATAGCCAGAATATCGCTTGCATGACGTCCTTGCTGGTGGAATTTTTGCATCGCAGTGCGGAAAGCAATTTGCAGTGCATCCCACAGATCGTCATCAGGATGTTCGGCCAATAGCGGTGCGGGAATATCCATTTTTCTTAATGCTTGTTTCCCTTCACAAATAACCTGCCCGTCTACGTCAAAAATAACCACTTTTGCACTTTGGGTGCCCACGTCTACACCCATGAGATATTGACTTTTCATCTGTAAGGCCTCGCTCTAGAACTTAGGATTAATGATTAGTTTGTGATTTAGTTGATGACTGAACCGTATCTGAATGGCGATGTGTTGCTCGTCGCATGTTTTGAGCCAGCAGATAGGTAAACACGATAACGAGGCAGGTTGCGGCAAGCCCCATTAGCCACATATTTCGATAGGCCTGCGCCGCCGGTAACGTGTCTTGCCAATGCCCAACAATGGGATAGACAAAGACATCAGGAAGAAAGCCAATCACCGAGCAAATGCCAACGGTGGTTCCCATGATGTAGGCGGGGGTTCGCGCCTCGCCAATGCAGGCAAAATAAAGCCCACGCGAGGCGTAACACACAAAGGCCAGCAACAAGATCAAGCCTATTCCGATCGCAACAGAGCGCGGATTTTGGTTAGTGATGAGCAGCGCAACTAATGTGATGACGCTGATGACAGCTAAAAACTGTATGACGCGAGTGGGGGATTTGAAACGGCTATAGGTGGTGATTAAACCACCAAGCGGCCCACACATGGCGCGGAAGATCTTGTTGATCACGATCCCCATATAGCTAGCCGCCACCAGATCCATGGCGTACATTTCGGTGAGATAATTCGTCGAATAGCTGAGAATGGCGTAGATGGTATACACGCCAAAAATAATCATGCTGCAATACCACGTGGTACTAATTTTGAGTACGGAGAGAATATCGCTGAGGTGGAATGCGGGAGAGGAGGTTTCTCCGCGCTGGCTAAAGCCGTCTTTAACAAAAAACCAGCAAAGAATGCCTAGCAAAATGTAGACACTGCTATAAATTAAAATAACAGCTTTCAAGCTATTAGGATCGCTGGGGGAAAATAACGAGAACACCCACATGGTGAATACGGCTAGGGCCATAACGCCAACGCCGCGCAGGCCTTCCATCCAGCCCATAATTTTTCCCTGTTCATCATGCGAACCCAGCAACGAGGCGGCTTTAATCGAAACAGACCAGAGTAAAAGAATAGTGGTAATGGCAAATGCCACCTGAATTAATATCATGACCCAAAAAGGCGGATAAACCATCATTAATAGGCCAAGTAGCCCGGTGGCAATCATAGAAAATGACATCATTTTCTTATGAGAAAACTTATCAGCGATAACGCCGCTAGGGGCATAAAGAATAATTGCCGTAATACCAAAAGTGCTCATAATGAGCCCGATTTCGGTGTTTGAAAAACCCATAAACTTCGCCATGGGAATTTGATAAATATAGCGTAGATAGGCGAGGTCGAAACTGACACCACCGCTAATACTTATTATTGCAAGTGTTACCCAACGACGAAAATTATCTTTATCCATAATGATTTCTCAGTAAGCACATGGCAAAAAAAAAGAGAAAAGTAAACTCCCCGCAAGGGAAGTTACTTTTCTCTTAGTCTCCAGTAACGGCTGAAATTAATAGCATGATGTTTGAATTTATTTCGTGAGAGTTATCACAATTCTAATTTTGACTAATAAACAATGGTGAGAATATAAAATGCTTGTAGTAAATGTGGTTAATTTATTTTTAGACAAATAAAAGAAAGTTTTTGATGTGCGGATTTTTAATCTGTTTTCGTGAGATTTATGTGATTAGTGTCACGGAAGTAGCGAAGGTAATCATGATACTAATCTTAATCAGTTACTCGAGATAAAGAGAAAAGTAACTTCCTGCTAAGCGGGGAGTTTGCTTTTCTCTTTTTTTTTGCTCTTTTACTATGAACAAGGGATATATCATGTCACTAAGCGCATTAAATGAATTTAATCTCGACTTTTTCTCGTTAAAAGGAAAGAACGCGATCGTCACCGGTGGGAATAGTGGATTAGGTCAGGCTTTTGCAGTGGCCTTAGCCAAAGCAGGGGCAAATCTCTTTATTCCGAGTTTTATTATGGATAAAGGTGAAACTCGTGAGCTTATTGAACAGCAGGGCGTACAGGTTGAGTTCTTACAGATTGATATCACAGAAAAAGGCGCACCGGCTAAGGTGATTGCTCAGTGTGTAGAGCGGTTTGGCTCTGTGGATATTTTAGTTAACAATGCCGGTATCTGTAAGCTCAACAAAGTGCTCGATTTTGATCGTAAAGATTGGGATCCGATGATTGATATTAACCTCACGGCAGCCTTTGAACTTAGCTATGAAGCCGCAAAATTTATGATCCCACAAAAAAGTGGGAAAATAGTTAATATATGTTCGTTATTTTCTTATTTAGGTGGGCAATGGTCACCGGCTTATTCTGCAACCAAACACGCGCTAGCCGGATTTACTAAGGCTTACTGTGATGAACTTGGTCAATATAATATTCAGGTTAATGGTATTGCGCCAGGATATTACGCAACAGAAATTACGACAGAGACGCGTAAAAACCCAGAAACTAATCAGCGTGTATTGGATCATATTCCAGCTAATCGTTGGGGGGAGACTCAGGATCTGATGGGAGCGATGGTTTACTTAGCGAGCAGAGCATCAAATTATGTCAATGGACATTTGCTGGTGGTCGATGGTGGCTATTTAGTGAGATAGATAAATCTAAAATGACTCAATGAAAATAAAAGGTGGTTCCTTTTTATTTGAGGTTTTTTAGCACGGATTTATTTACTAAGAGTTAAATTTTAATTATCAAATAATGATAAGGATTTACTATGCCGTTAACACGAGAAGAAATTGTTGAGAATTTGAAAGAAATTGTTGGTCCAGCGCGCGTGATTACCGACAAAGCCGTATTACAGAAAAACAGTATTGATCGCTTCAGAAAATATGCCGATATACATGGCGTATTTACACTGCCGTTGCCAGCAGCGGTCGTGATGTTAGAAAATACCGAGCAGGTTTCACAGGTCTTAGCATTTTTAAATAAACATAAAATTAATTGCGTACCGCGTACAGGTGCATCAGCAACTGAAGGTGGTCTTGAAACCGTGGTTGAAAACTCAGTGGTGCTCGATGGCTCGGGGTTAAATAAAGTCATCAAGATTGATATTGAGAACATGCAGGCAACGGCGCAGTGCGGTGTCCCATTAGAAGTATTGGAAAACCAACTGCGCGGCAAAGGCTATACCACCGGCCACTCTCCGCAGTCCAAGCCTCTCGCGCAGATGGGCGGGTTGGTTGCCACGCGCAGCATTGGCCAGTTTTCAACGTTGTATGGCGCAATCGAAGATATGGTGGTGGGGTTAGAAGCGGTATTCCCCAATGGCACTATTACTCGAATTAAAAACGTGCCGCGCAGAGCCGCTGGGCCTGATATTCGCCACGTGATTATCGGTAACGAAGGTGCACTGTGCTATATCACTGAAGTTACGGTTAAAATCTTCAAATACCAGCCAGAAAATAACCTGTTCTATGGCTATATCCTCGATAACATGCAGACCGGTTTTAAGGTTTTGCGTGAGGTTATGGTGGAAGGATATCGTCCTTCGATTGCACGCCTTTATGATGCGGAAGATGGTACTCAGCACTTTACCCATTTTGCCGATGGAAAATGCGTGCTGATTTTCATGGCGGAAGGGAGCCAAAAAATGGCGCAGGCCATTGGCTCTGGCATTGAGGAGATTGTTGCTCACTATCCTGAATGTCGCCGTGTTGATAGCAAACTCATCGAAACATGGTTCAATCATCTGAACTGGGGGCCGGATAAAGTCGCCGCCGAGCGCGTTCAGATTATGAAAACTAACAATATGGGTTTCACTACCGAAGTATCGGGTGATTGGGGAAGCATTAATAAAATATACGAGAATGTGATTCACCGCATCCGCCATGAATTCCCACACGCCGACGATATCACCATGCTGGGAGGTCATTCGTCTCACAGCTATATCAACGGTACCAATATGTATTTTGTCTATGACTATAACGTGGTGGACTGCAAGCCAGACGAAGAGATCGATAAGTACCATAACCCGCTAAATAAGATCATCGTGGAAGAAACCATCAAGCAGGGCGGCTCTATGGTGCACCATCACGGCATTGGTAAACACCGCGTGCACTGGACAAAAGACGAGCATGGCTCCGCCTATTATATCCTCAAAGCGCTAAAAGACGTTTATGATCCGAACGGTATCATGAATACGGGGACCATTTATCCAATTGAAAAATAGAAACTATTTTTCTAGCGGTAGGGCTTCTGTTTAAAGCGCGATGAAGCATACTCAGATCGCTTGATCTGAGTATGCGCACTGAAACAAATGACTGCGCATGAGGATCATAATGTTACAACAACACCCTCAGCAGGTACGGATGGATGATGTTCCGTTAAGCCGATTTCATTTTCGCATGGCGGGTTTAACGTTTGGCGCACACCTAACCGATGGTTATGTGCTTGGCGTTATTGGCTTCGCGCTCGTGCAGATTAAGCCACAAATGGGGCTTTCAACCATTTGGGAGGGATTAATTGGTAGCTCCGCATTATTTGGCCTATTTATTGGCAGCCTGACATTAGGCTGGCTATCTGACCATATTGGCCGACAAAAGATTTTTACCTTAAGTTTTGTGCTTATCACGCTGGCCTCGTTTTTGCAGTTTTTTGCCACCTCTCCCGAACAGCTTTTCTGGCTACGGGTTTTGGTCGGCATCGGGCTCGGTGGCGACTATGCGGTTGGTCACACCATGCTGGCTGAATTTGCCCCACGCAAATACCGCGGCGTGCTGCTTGGTGCTTTCAGCGTTATTTGGACGATTGGCTACGTACTCGCCAGCCTGATGGGGCATTGGTTTACAGATTCAGGGCCGGACACATGGCGCTGGCTGCTGGGATCTGCCTCCATACCGGCGTTGTGCATTATGTTACTGCGTTGGGGAACGCCGGAATCGCCGCGTTGGCTGATGCGGAAGGGGCGAATTGAGGAGGCGCATCAGGTGGTTCGTTTATATCTGGGGCGAAATGTGATCCTTAACGATGAAATACCGGTGGAAACCTCTCACCACATTCGCACTTTATTTTCAGCACGTTATTGGCGTAGGACGGTTTTTAATAGCCTATTTTTTGTCTGTTTGGTTATCCCTTATTTTGCTATTTACACCTATCTTCCCTCCATGCTGATCCTGCTAAATATCGATGCTGGTTTTGCGACAGACATGCTGCTGCATGGGCTGCTGATCGCCGGTGCATTATTAGGCTTAGTCTTAACGCAATATTGTTCGCGGCGACGGTTTTTAATTGGCTCATTTATGGTGCTGGTGTTTTGCCTCGTGGTTCTCGCTTTCACGCCCTATCAGCAAGTCGGCATGCTGTTAGGGCTGTTTGGCATGTTCACATTAACCATTTCGGCGGTGAGTAATTTGGTGGGGGTATTTCCTGCGGAAAGCTTTCCCACCGACATCCGCTCGCTTGGGGTGGGGTTTGTCACGTCGATGAGCCGGTTGGGATCGGCAATCGGCACGGGCTTGCTACCGTTGTCGGTGTTAGAGCTGGGGATCCGCACAACGACCTTAATTCTGGCTTTAATACTTCTGCTGGGCGCGTGGATTTCTCTGCTGTGGGCACCAGAAACCAAAGGTGTAACCTTGGTTTGCGCATCTCAGGTGAAGAAAAAAGAACCACACGCTGTATTGACGCCTTCTGAACCTCTGTAAGGAGCGATCCTCGTGAAAGCATTACTTGCGTTTAAGCCTCTGTCCGATCTCAGCATGCTTTCAGAGCATGACTGGATCGCAAATGAGCAGCTACGGCTGAATATCGACTACGTGCGCTCGGCGCTAAGCTGCTTTGATGAGACTGCGGCAGAACTGTTATTAAGAGCACAGACGGCAGATCAAAGTATTAGGCTAGAAGCCTTAGCTTTCAATGACAACATGGCTGAATCTCACCTTAAATTACTGTTGGCTCTAGGTTTTGAGCGGGCGTCACGTCTGACGTCTCCAGTCTGTGAGTGCGCTTTTAACCCATTAGCCAATGCGACAATATTGGCTAATTATCTGCGAGGTGGACAACATTCTCTGGTTGTTCTTGGCATGCAGTTTGGTGACGCCGACGATGGGCAAACGGCAGCCATGCTGGCCGAAATGTTGGGATGGCCATATTTGAGTCAGGTCAGCGACTTCACATTATCACCAACGCCCCATACGATTCGCGTCAGTCGAATGGCGGAGACTGAGGTTCAACATTTCACTATCGCGTTGCCCGCCGTTTTGGCGGTGGGTAACTCAACTCAGGCAGCCGCGCTTCGAATACCTACGCTAAAACAAAAGTTGGCGGCCAGCAGAGCGAGCATTGAGGTGGTAACACATGAACTTTGCGATATAGAGCAGATAAACTCGCCGGTTTTAAAAAAGTTATCGCCCATTAGGAAACAGAGAAAAACGCAGTGGCTTGAAGGGAGAACGCCCCAAGACAAAGCGCTCGAACTCTATGATGTGTATCTGCGGAGGAGAATGAATCTGTGAAAATTGCGTTGCTGTTTGATGCCCGTTCGCCAGCATTTTTGCGCCATGCCAATGAGATGTGGCGGTTTTTACAAGATAGCCAAATAGAGAACGCCACTTTCACCTTTTGGCTTTTTTATCATCAAGATAAGCCGAGTGAACTTCCATTACTCCATTTGCTACCCGCTGAAATTATGTGGTTTGCAGTGCCAGAACCGATACAGGCCGAAGCCTGCTTAGCCAGCCTTGAAGCGGCCTTCGCCGAGCAAAAGCCTGAAGTCATACTGTGCAGCAGTGGGCCATGGGGAAACGAAATGGCTGCTCGGCTAGGGATGCGGCTACATGGGAGTGCAATAACTTCGGCACGATCCGTTTTGCTGTCTTCATCAAGCTGCACAGCCTATAAAGCCGTTTATGAACAACATCTACTGGCAGAGTTTTCGCTGTCTTTACCGCCGTACTGTATATCGGTAGCGCCAAGTGGTGGAGGGAATATCGCGGTTGCATCCGCTGCTCGGATCTCACAAATAGACATTTCAGCTCCCGTTCCTCCATGTGAATGGCTGCTTTCGGTGGACGTCGAACAGAGTGCGAATATTTCTCCGCTCAGTGAGGCTCGCCGTGTATTAGCCGTGGGGCAGGGCGTTGGAAGCCGTGCCGGATTTCAGAGAATGCAAGATATTGCGCAACAGTTGGGCGCACAGCTTGGTGCAAGCCGTCCTGTTGTGATGAATGCGTGGGGGGAAATGTCGAGATTGGTGGGTATCTCCGGCGCGATTGTGGCGCCTGACATTTGTATTGCGGCAGGTGTATCTGGAGCCGCGGCGTTTTCAGCAGGCATCAGCCATAGCCAATTTATTGTGGCGATAAACAGCGATCCCCAAGCGGCTATATTTGCTCACGCTGACGTCGCCATTGTCGATGATATGGATCAGGTGCTGGAAGCATTGGCTGCTTGCGTGCAGCAGACCTCTTTGCCGCAGAACAACTGAATACGTCCTGCGGTGAGGGATATTGCTTCATCAATGGTCGAATGAGAGTTGCCACACGCCGGTGTTGGTGGTGGAAATGGCGGTGGCACCGGCATCAAGCGCATTATTGGCGTCTTCCGCGTCGCAGACGAGACCACCGGCAATAATCGGCAGATCGATCTTCTCTGTTACCCACTTCAGAACTTTTGGCATGCAGCCGGGGAGAATTTCAATACAGTCTGGATTCGACTGGGCAACTTGTTTATCAATACTGTGAAATGAAATTGAGTCGAGCAAAAAGAGTCGATGTATGCCGTAAAATCCTTGGGCCCGAGCGGCCTTAATCATCGATGCTTTGGTGCTAATAATGCCGTCGGCGGCGGTGACGATTTTAAGGAAGTTAATCACGATTTCTTTATTCGAAGTGCCATCGAGCAGATCAACATGAATAAACGCGTATTTATCTGCATTTTTAATGCGCTGAACAATGGCTCCGATGTTGCAAATATTGCCGTATAGCACTGAAATAATTTTGCAGTCTGACTGCAATGCGATATTTAAACTTTCGGTATCTTTCACGGCCGCGATCACGGGGTGATGACGAAGAAGTGGCAGAATTGACACAGGTGCTCTCCAGCATGATGTTAATTAGCGATTCTGAACATAACATATCACTCCGCTGCATAACGTATGCGGAGATATCTCACAGCACGCCATTATCCATATCTGAATAAAATCCCAGCGCCTGCGGGAGGATATTCCCAATGCGCAAAAACCGCGCTGTCGCATAATATGCGGCAGGTGCCACATTCCAAACAACCAAGGTGATCGAATTTCAGATTGCCCTGAGCGTCTAATTGATAAAGCCCAGCAGGGCAGCCGTGAATCAATATTTGAGCCGTTTGCGGATCGATATCCTTAGATAAAATGATATGTGCTGGGCTATCAGGGGACGATTGAAAGCAATTTTTGGCGAGCTTGTCGTGAACATTCATAAGCTTTTTCCCCCTCGAACAAGGTCCTTGAGCAATTTAGTTATTCCACTGCGTTTCGCATATTTCCACAGCAACGATCTCAGCGGCGGAGGCGGTGTTTCATTGAGGGTAAAAAGATCGTGCATGAAATTAGCCGCTAGCTGCGGGTAGTGATCGAACAAGCGTGGCATTTTGAGCTGCATTTCTGGTATATGGCGATAGCGATGCATCAGCGATAATAGCGAAGTTTCTTTCAGGGCGGCGTGATATCCGCTTAGCGATGAGGAGCTAAAATCCTGTTTTTGCCAGGCGGAGATTATTGTTTGGGCTGCGGCCTGAGCGGAGAGAACGGCCAGATCCATGCCACGTACCGTGTAGCCGGTATTCACGCAGTAACCAGCGGCATCGCCGATCAATAAATATCCTGCTCCATAGACTGAGCGCGGGCTGTGGGTAATATCTTCGGGAATGAGATGAGCGCTATATTCGAGCCGTTCGCTATTTTTGATTATCGGCGCGATGACCGGATGCTGGCGAAAATCATCCATAATCTGTGGCAGGCTCTGTTTTGTGTCGTTCAGCGAAGAGAGGTTGCAGACCACACCCAGTGATAGCGAGTTGCGGTTGGTATAGATGAATCCGCCACCGACTATCCCGTGGGTGCAAGCGCCCGCAAACATCCATGCGCAGCCTTGCTGAGGAAGCAGCGTAAAGCGATCTTCTAAGGTTTGTTCTGGCAAGGCGAGAATTTCTTTTACACCAACCGCCATCGTATGAGGGGACGGTTTTGCAACGAGCTGATGCTTCTCTGCTAGCAACGTGTTTGCGCCCTCAGCAACCACGACCCAATGCGCATAGAGCGCTTCCTCGCCCATTTTTACGCCGCAAATGCAGCCTGAGCGATCGTCAATAAGAGCGTCGACATTTACGCCAAGCAAGCATTGGGTTCCTGCGGCCTCAGCCTGTGCCAATAACCAAGGATCAAAACGTGAGCGCAGCACGGAATAAGAGGCTGTGTGTGGTGCTTGAGGTGGGTGGTGATAGTCTAGCGTGACAGCGCTTTCATCGCTGAGTAATGATATTCGCTCTTGCGTTATCAGGCGTTCCAGCGGGGCGCTGGTGGCAAAATCGGGAATTAAACGGCTAAGACTATAGCTATACAGTCGCCCGCCGGACATGTTTTTCTCTCCGGCCTGCAATGAACGCTCTAAGAGAAGAACGTTCATTCCGGCTCTGGCAAGCAGCAGTGCGCAGCTACTTCCCGCGATCCCTGCACCGATGATGATGACATCAAATTTTTCATCTAAAGGCTCATTACTCATTGATGCCTATCCTCCTTCAATGGAAGGAAACAGCATAGCACTCTGCATTGCTGCAAACTTGACCTAGCACAGCACAATGATTAAGCAAAAAATTGATTAGCGAGTTTGTGAGGTTGGATTATATTTAAAGGGTTAATAATCTAGGGTTTATTCTTTAAGTTAAAGCCGTTATGGTTCCAAGCAGGGGATAAACACCCTTTGCGAAGGTAAAGAGTAATTTTTATTTATCTGAATGGATACGCTGGCATCATCATGAAGAAAATCGCACTCACTACGTTAATCAAAAAAATCACTCTCGGGGCAGGCCTGACGTTAATGGCAATCCCGATGACCTATGCGGATGAGGCTGCTCCGGCGGCCCCACAAATCAATGCCAAAGCCTATGTGCTGATGGATTACGACAGCGGGAAAATCCTCACTGAGGCCAACGCCGATGAGCGCTTGGATCCCGCTAGCCTGACGAAGATCATGGCGAGCTATGTGATCGGCCAGTCTATTAAGGCCGGTAAAATCACACCTAACGACATGGTTGTGGTGGGTAAAGATGCTTGGGCGACGGGCAACCCGGTTTTACGCGGATCGTCGCTGATGTTCCTAAAACCCGGTGACCGGGTGCCTGTTTCTGAGCTGAATAAAGGCGTGGTTATTCAATCGGGTAACGATGCCAGTATTGCGCTGGCCGACTATGTTGCCGGTAGTCAGGACGCGTTCGTTAGCCTGATGAATAAATACGTTGAAGCTTGGGGACTGAAAAACACCTCATTCAAAACGGTTCACGGGTTAGATTCTGAAGGGCAATACAGCTCGGCGCGCGATATGGCGCTGATCAGCCAACGTTTGATTGCTGATGTGCCCGATGAGTACGCGCTGCACAAAGAAAAAGAGTTCACCTTTAATAAGATCCGTCAGATTAACCGCAACCGTCTGCTATGGGATAGCAGCCTGAACGTGGATGGCATTAAAACCGGGTTTACCTCAGGTGCAGGTCATAACTTAGTCTCGTCGGCGACCGATGGCCCAATGCGTTTGATCTCGGTTGTGCTTGGTGCACCAACGGATCGAATTCGTTTTGAAGAGAGTAAAAAACTGCTGACGTGGGGCTTCCGTTTTTATGAAACCGTCACGCCAATTAAAGTAGGACAGGCATTTACTACTGAAAAAGTGTGGTTTGGTGATAAGAGTGAAGTGGAATTGGGCGTTGACAAAAACGCCGGTGTCACTATTCCGCGCGGGCAGCTGAAAAACCTGAAGGCCAGCTTCACCCTGAATCAACCTCAGTTGGAAGCGCCGTTAGCTAAAGGGCAAGTGGTGGGGACGATTGATTTCCAATTAAACGGCAAAACCATTGAGCAGCGTCCGCTGGTGGTGCTTAACGAAGTGAAAGAAGCCGGCTTCTTTGGCCGTATCATCGACTTTGTGATGATGAAAATTCATCAGCTGTTCGGTTCGTGGTTTGGCTAATTCATCCAGATATCAGCGTGCAACATGCACGCTGATTCATGCTTTATGCAATTCTCTTCGCAAGTCTTCATCGCAGTATGAAATACCGCTTTTCTCACCGAAAAATCACCGTTAGCCTGGCTGCGGGTGCTTAGGGCTGTCTGCTTTATACCCTTCATATTTCAAGCGGCATTTTTGTTGGCCGCTTTCGTTCACCCGAATCACTTACTTGAGTAAGCTCATCGGGATTCACTCACTTGCCGCCTCAATGCCGCTCGAACTATTTTGGGTATATGCATTAGTTGAAAGCAGAGAGAAAAAAGCCCCACCCGACTATAAATCGAAGTGAGGCTCAATCTTATGCAAGACAACATGAGGTTAGTCTCTTACCCGCCGCAAGGCAAGGAAAAGGAGGCCGGAGATGCCGCAAAAAACGGTGATTTATTGTGTATTGATCGTCTGTCTAACGCTGCTGGCGTTTATCAGAATCACTCACGGATATCTTTGTGAGATACATATAAAAAACGGTGATAAAGAAGTGGCGGCTGTTTTGGCCTACGCATCCAAACGGTAAGCTGACTCAACGGCGGGGAGGTTACTCCCCGCTTGTTGGGCCACGCGGGATCAATCTTGTGGCGTTAGTATCAGCCACTAAGCACCCATTTATATCATGCAGAATTAACCGCAGGTCAGAACCTTGAGTGCCAAGCCACCGCGTGAGGTTTCACGGTATTTGGCATTCATATCTTTACCTGTTTCGTACATGGTTTCGATCACTTTATCTAGGCAAACGCGTGGGTCGCTGGTACGGCGCATTGCCATACGAGAAGCGTTGACCGCTTTCACGGCGGCGATAGCGTTACGTTCGATACAAGGCACTTGAACCTGCCCAGCAACTGGATCACAGGTTAAACCAAGGTTGTGTTCCATGGCGATTTCAGCGGCCATACAAACCTGCGCAGGGCTTCCGCCCATCAGCTCAGTCAGACCCGCCGCCGCCATTGAACAGGCAACCCCGACTTCGCCTTGGCACCCAACTTCAGCACCGGAGATCGACGCATTCATTTTGTACAGTGCGCCAATAACGCCAGAGGCTAAGAAGTAACGGGAGTACGAGTTGGTATTAACTTCACGAATGAACTTATCGTAGTAGGCCAATACCGCAGGGATAATCCCGCACGCGCCGTTGGTTGGTGCTGTAACCACTCGGCCACCCGCCGCATTCTCTTCGTTAACGGCAAAGGCGTACATGTTGATCCAATCAACAACGGCCATTGGGTCAACGCTCATTTTATCGTGAGTCACCAGCATGCGACGCAGCGCAGATGCACGGCGTGGAACGCGTAATGGCCCTGGCAATATGCCTTCGGTATTCATGCCGCGCTCGATGCCGCTACGCATAACATCCCAAACGCGAGTGAAGTGGGCTTCGATCTCTTCTTTGCTGTGCAAAGCGAGTTCGTTTTGCATCACCAGACCAGATAGAGACAGCCCAGATGTTTTGCAATGTTCCTGCAAATCAGCGGCGCTCTTAAATGGATAAGGAACCTGCACTTCGTTTTCAGACTGCTTACCAAAGTTTTCTTCGTCAACGATGAAGCCGCCGCCGATAGAGTAATAGGTTTTACTATGAACCACGGTGTCGCCAGCCAGCGCAGTAATGCGCATGCCGTTCTCGTGCAGCGACAGGTTGTCTTGATGGAAATTCATGCTGGTTTCCAGCGGAAAATCCACTTCGTGCTGGCCTTTGGCCAACAACAGGCGTCCACGTTGTTCTACGTCTTTGATAAAAGCGGGGATCATATCGATATCAACGCTGTCAGGCATGTTGCCCGCCAAGCCCATGATGATAGCGAGATCGGTGTGGTGGCCTTTACCGGTGAGTGAAAGTGAACCGTAAACGTCAACAACTACGCGGGTGACATCGTTCAGGATGCCTTTTTCAATTAAATCGTCAGAGAATTCTTTACCGGCTTTCATTGGGCCCACGGTGTGGGAGCTGGATGGGCCAATGCCAATTTTATAAATATCAAATACGCTAATCATGTCGCCTCCGTACGTTAAACAGGGCTATATCCTTCGTACTTGAAGCTGCTACCGTGCTGCAATTCCAATTACTGTGGATATAAAGAATGGTGCTGCCAGAGAAGGGGAGTGATGCGGCCAGCGCAAGAGAAGAAGTGCGCTGGCCGGTAGAACATTAACTCTTACAGCGATTAACCGAACAGGGTGTACAGGATTGCAGAGATTGCAATCAGACCCATGATGACCACGAATACGTTGCTGATGTGGCCGCTGTATTTACGCATCGCTGGAACTTTATGGATGGCGTACATTGGCATCAGGAACAGGATCATCGCGATAACTGGGCCACCCAGGGTTTCGATCATACCCAGAATGCTTGGGTTCAGTGTTGCAACAGCCCAAGTAGTCAGCAGCATGAACAGCGCAGTGATTTTGTTCAGTTTGCTGGTTTCAATGGTTTTGCCTTTGCCACGCAGAGACTTGATAACCATACCGTTGAAGCCTTCACGAGCACCCAGATAGTGGCCCAGGAAGGATTTAGTGATCGCGATGAAGGCAATAACTGGCGCCATGTATGCGATAACTGGAGTATTAAAGTGGTTAGCTAAGTAAGACAGAATGGAGATGTTCTGTGCTTTAGCTTCAGCCAGATCCGCTGGAGACAGGCTCAGTACGCAGCTGAACACGAAGAACATAACGGTCAGAACCATCATGATGTGTGCGTAAGCTAGGATCTTAGAGCACTTCTTCTCAGCGTCTACACCGTACTCTTCACGTTTTGCCACAGCGAACGCAGAGATGATTGGTGAGTGGTTGAAAGAGAACACCATAACTGGAATTACCAGCCACAGGGTCATCCACAGGCCGCTGCCGTTCATTGACTGAGTCATTGCCGCAGTTTCGAAGATAGCACCGTTCCAGTTAGGGATCAGGTACAGAGCCAGCATCATCAGGACCGCAACAAACGGGAATACCAAGATGCTCATTGCTTTAACGATGAACTGCTCACCCAAACGAACGATAGTCATCAGACCCAGAATCAGGATCAGAGACAGAATGGCACGTGGAGGTGAAGACATACCCAACTGGTGAGTAATGAAGCTATCAACGGTGTTGGTGATTGCAACGCTATATACCAACAAGATTGGGTAAATAGCGAAGAAGTACAGCAGGGTAATCAGTTTACCTGCACCCACGCCAAAGTGTTCTTCTACAACTTCAGTGATGTCTTCGCCTGGATTTTTACCAGACAGCACGAAACGGGTCAGGCCGCGGTGCGCAAAGAAAGTCATAGGGAAAGCGATGATTGCCATGATGATCAGTGGAATTAAACCACCGACGCCGGCGTTGATTGGCAGGAACAGTACGCCTGCACCAATCGCTGTGCCGTACAGGCCCAGCATCCACATGGTATCTGACTTGCGCCAGGCCGTTGCGGAACCAGAAGTAGAAGTAATAGTACTAGTCTGAGTAGTGTCCATAGGGTCTCCGAAGTGAACACGTTTAAAACAGTTTCTTATCAAAACAATTCTTTGTTCAGTCGTGATGTTCAACGAAAGAACTTTATTCAATTCAACGTACTGCGTGTGTTGCTAATTACCTGGTTATAAAAATGGATTCATTCCATTAAATAAAGCGGCTGCACTATACAACAGTGTATAAAAACAACTGTGTATAAAAGGAACGCATAAAGCTTACTTTTTCATGGAGCTTGCTTTGTCCTGCTCTGCCAAAATAAAAAAAGCGAACAAATAATAGTCCGTTCATAAAATGCTCTTTTTAATTGTTGGTGAGTTGCAGCTGTTTTCGGCGGGAAAGATATATTTTTACAGTTAAAACGTCCGTGATCCGGCTCTCAATTGCGATATTCACTCGATTTTATCGCGTTTTTTCTGATTTTTAGGCTAAAATAAACACACAAAATTAACAAGGAAATTCATGCTAATTAACAGCGATAGGAAAAATAGTAAAAATTCGTTTCTTATATGAAATAAAAAACACGATTTAACTGAATTCCCAAAAACAAAGATTCTTATCACTTTGGTTATAGTCAACATGTGTATTATAAGTGAGGATATTTTAACTCACTGTTTTACATGAGTTTATTTTCGTAATTTTATTGTTTTTTGTATGACGAAAATATATGCATTTTAAATGAGAAATTAGATTAAAACTGATTATTCCTTGAGCGTAACTAATAAGCAATATTCACCTCAGTGAATGAAATTGGCTATTAAGTATGATTAATTAACTCGTTGGCGAGAAAGGAAATGATGAATAGAGGGGAAAAGATTGGTAAATAATGAAACGAATATAGCGGTGAAATGACTACAGTCTCAATTATATTGAAACTGTAGTTTATAAATAGGATTATCAAAGTGATAATGATTATTAAATAGTAGTTAGCACAAAAGTTGTACGTTCTTTAGGATCAAAAACTGGCAAATTTCCGTTCTCGGCGCCTGATCGGTGATCAGCGTGGAAAACTCGGAAAGTGGTGCAATCCAAGCTGGTTTGATTTCACCAAATTTGCTGGCATCGGCGATCAGCACCGAACGGCGCGCCCGCTGAATTGCTTTTTGCTTAAGTGCAATCTCATCGAGATTGAAGCAGGTTGCGCCCTGTTTCTGGGTGATACCTGCGGCGGAAATAAAGGCCAGCGTTGGGCAAAGGTTATCCAACTCGCTGCAAATCCCGTTAGGAACAAAAATGGCGCTGTCTGGATTAAATGAGCCGCCGCATAAGATCACACGGCAGTTTGGCTTGGTGCGCAATGCCATAAATGTGTTTAATGAGTAGCAGACGCCGGTGAAGCTCAGTGATTCATCAAGAGCATCAATGATGAAAGGAACCGTGGTACCGCAGTCAAAAAAGACGACGTCATCTTCTTGCACTAGCTGCGCAGCAAGTGTGCCGATGTGGCGCTTTTCTTTGACACGTTTTTCCTGCTGATCGGTCACGAAGTAGCGAGCGCTTTGATGGATTTTTGGGTCTAGCACCACATAACCCCCGAGTAAGACCACGTCGCTACTTTGTGAGGCTAAATCGCGGCGCACCGTCATTTCTGAGACATTAAGTAACTCGGCGGCATCTTTGAGATGTAGTTTATCTGTTCGTTTGAGCGCCTGTGACAAGCGGTTAATACGATCGTAACGCCGGGTTTCCATAGTTTCTCTCAGTAAAGTGACCGGTACTTAAGCCGGGCAAGAATAATCGGGATGCCTTTTCCCATGAGATTCCGGATAAGGAACAACGTTCCAACGTGATGTTGGATGAGATAAATGCGACTACTTTCAACGAATTCAATCGTTCGCGAGGCCTTTCATCTTACCTCTGCGCCTGCCGAGGCGCAAATTCGTGATTGAGTGAATGTAGTCTAGTAGATACAAAAAAGCCCGCAAAACGGGCTTATCATCTCATTGCGCTTATTGTCTCACCCAGCCTCGTCGAATCGGCAGAGCAAAGCTGAAGGAGTAAATCTGATGCAAGCGGCTGACGATGCTTTGGCCGATCATGCCCCAAAGCAGCTGTGTCACGGCGCAACTCATGAGTCCTACGAGCAGCCCGCCAACCATATCTAGCGGCCAATGCACGCCAAGATAGACGCGAGACCAAGCGATACACACGCCTAATGCCAACAAGATTACACCGAATAGCAGATGGCGATACCAGAACAAAAATGCCAGAGCAAAGGTAAAGATGCCAGTACCATGATCGCTCGGGAATGAGTTGTCGGGGGCGTGCGGGATAAATTGATAGCCGATACCGTCAACAAACGGCCGAGCATGAGGAAATATCATG
The DNA here is from genome assembly GCF_034424155.1 of Hafnia alvei. Lineage (NCBI taxonomy): Bacteria > Pseudomonadati > Pseudomonadota > Gammaproteobacteria > Enterobacterales > Hafniaceae > Hafnia > Hafnia alvei. The sequence goes on from NZ_CP139992.1 coordinate 1,587,944, forward strand.
CCAATGACGCGCGAGGCGAGTAGGGCAAAAATCAGGGCAAAGGTGGCTTTGGTAGCAAGAGTGCGGTTCTCGTCCATTGCCTTACGTGGCCCCCATAGCCAGAAACTCACGATCAGTATTGGCACAATGGCGATCAGATCGTTGGCAAAAAACTTGGCTAACGCAATCAGCCAAGCCGGAGAATTTGGTGTAGCGTTCACAAGCATAAAGAACGCTTGGTTAAACTGTTCCATATAACGTCTTACTCTTCTAACAAACCCAAAATAGGCATCTCAATGAAATAGCAGCTATTTTATCGAATGATGCCCTAACAAAGCCGAGCAGTAAGGCCACATTGACCCACATAAGTGACGGCAAAAGAGCGCGTACAATAAAAGTCGGCATCGCGGGAGTAAAGGCCATTAATCTGAAAATTAGCAAAAAGTGTGATATTCAGAATTTGAAGCAAAAAATGGTGCCTCATCCCATATCGTTACCTTAACAATCACAGCTTAAGGGAACATTAAGGGGCGATGCACCATTCGGTTTATGAACGATTGTTTGTGAATGATTAGTAAGCTCTTGCTGGTGTGGTTGGGAACATCAACCCGATGACCATGGCGCTAAGCGCAGGGAATAACGCCATCACAAACCAAGGTAGACCGGCGAGTGTTAGGCTGTGGCGAGTGGCTTCCATCAGCTCCCCGATGATGGGACTTCCCACTAAAACCGCAAAACCACCGCTCAAAGCCAACGCCTGATAATATGGCGTCGTATCATTGCCATTTGCAAAGTAGCTCACGAGGTGCTTGGTCGTGGGCACAATCAGGATCTGTCCACAGTTGATGAGGAATACAAACATCAACAGCGGCAAATAGCCATGCCACCCAGTGGTCTGATGGCGTATTGCGACAAATGCCATATAGATGAAGGCGAGCGATAGGGTTGAAAATCCCATCACCAATAACTGACTTTCTTTTCTGTTCGTAAAGCTACGTAGACCTTTCTGGATCAGCATTGAAATCAACACGGAAAACGCAAACAGCAGGCCAATGTATTCGCTCTCCCCACCCAAATGACGCAACGTCAGGGGAAGGGCTAAAAATAGCTGGCTGTAGCTGAGCAAATAGCTGCTATAGGCTAATACAAACACCAAGAAGCGGCGATTTTGCAACACGTTTTGCCACGTGCCTTTTTGCTTCGGCAACGCAGGGTAATAGAAACTAGCGGGGAGTTTTTGCGCTAACCAAATCATGGCGGCGACAAACACCAAAGCGCCAGCCCATGCAAGAGCATGAAAACCAAGGCTGACTAACCAAAATCCCAGTAATGGCCCTACGAGCGCGCCTATTTCGCCTGCGATAGCCACTGAATTCCCAAGTTCTAATATCTTGCCTGATTTCAGCTTATGATCGCCTTCGCCCGCTTCGTTCATCAGCAGGCTTTTGGCTGGCGCAAATAACGCACCGCCAACTCCTGTGAGTAGTACCCCTGCGATGAGCAGGTTGGGCTGATTAGCAAATGCTAAACACAAAAAACCACTCGCCTGCGTTAAGCATCCGAGCAGCAAAAGATTTTTCCCACCGATAGAGTGAGCGAGCTGTTCGCTCTTCATATACATCATCTGTTGGGCAAAAAAGCGCAGCCCAACGACAAACCCGATGACCTCCCCAGACAAGCGCAGCGAGTCATGCATAAACAGCACAAGGAAAGGAATAACGAGATAAAATGCACTGCTAAAGAGCGACTGACTCGCGATCAAGTCGCGCGAGTTTGCATACAGAGGGATTGGGATAATTTTATTTTTAATCTTCATAACATTACCAATAATGAGTGAAAGTCCATTAGGTACCATCTTGATAGAAGATGGCCTCAACCCGACTCATCATGAGAACGGCTTTAAAATCACTGCGGGTTCAAATCTGCCTTGATGCATAAAAGCAACGAATGCGGCGATGTGAATAACACAATACGCCTAGGGTATAGCGAGTTGCTTAAGCGAACATTAAGGATGAGAGATGTTATTGAATGAAATTATGAACAATGGCTAGGTATGGTTTAACTATTTGATTTTATGATGGTGTTTATTACAGGCAATAAAAAACCCGGTAGTCTTGAACCTAAGAAGGCGGGACTATCGGGCTCCTCAATATGGGGAACATCAAAGAAAAGCAGTGGCACTAATTAAGACTTTGTCGCGGATAGAAAGTTTCAGGCAAAGTGAAAAAAATCACAGTTTTTTTCTTTTTACCTGAATTCTAAGACTTTATTATCCGCCGATGCCGGGCCATATGATGACGATCAGTGTCCCCGCTAGTGTGAGCAGAACGTTGGCTATCGCGTAAGTGCCCGCATAGCCCAGTGCAGGGATGTTGCTGCGTGAGGCATCGCTAATGATTTCCATCGCGGGAGCACAGGTTCTGGCGCCCATAATGGCACCAAACAGCAGGGCGCGGTTCATGCGCAGCACGTAGGCACCAAACAGGAAACAGATCACAACGGGCAGCAAGCTAACCACCAAACCGGAGAGCAGCATTTGCCCACCGATTTGGCCCAGGCCGTGGTTCATGCCTGCGCCTGCGCTTAGGCCAACGCCCGCCATAAACACCATCAAGCCAAACTCTTTCACCATGTTCAGCGCCCCTTGTGGGATATAGCCGAAAGTAGGGTGGTTGGCACGCAGGAAACCCAGCATGATGCCGGAGAACAGCAATCCAGCGGCGTTACCGATGCCAAAGGAGAAGTTGCTGAACTTGAAGGTAATCAAACCAATCATCAAGCCGATGATAAAGAAGGCGCAGAAGGCTAAAAGATCGGTGACCTGACTATGGATGGAAATAAACCCGATGCGTTCTGCCACGCTTTTGACGCGGCGTGCATCACCGCTGACCTGCAGTACATCGCCTTTGTTGAGCACGATGTTGTCATCGATAGGCATTTCAATCTGACTGCGTATCACGCGGTTCAGGAAACAGCCGTGGTCAGTCAGTTTGATTTGGCTGAGGCGCTTACCTACTGCATTGTTGTTTTTGACCACAATTTCTTCGGTCACGATGCGCATATCCAGCAAATCGCGGTCGAAAACTTCTTTCCCATTACGGAAACTTGGGTCTAAACGGGCATGGGCATCAGGATAGCCGACCAGCGAAATCTCATCACCGACCTGTAAAACAGCGTCGCCGTCTGGCGTGGCTAAGATACCGTTGCGGCGGATACGTTCGATGTAACAGCCGGTTTGGCGATAGATGCCCAGTTCGCGCAGGTTTTTGCCGTCAGCCCAAGAAACCAGCTCAGGCCCAACGCGGTAAGCACGAATCACCGGCAGGAAAACTTTGCGCTGTACTTCATTATCTAAACCGCGTTCACGCGCGATCTGCTGCGCCGAGGTTGGCAGGTCTTGGTGCTGAAGCTTCGGTAAATAGCGTGCGCCAAAAATCAGGCTGACTAAACCGATGAGATAAGTCAGGGCATAGCCGAGGCTTAGGTTGTCTTGCAGATGAGGAAGGTTAGGATTGTTAGCCAAAGTTTGACGCAGCGTATCGCCCGCACCCACCAGCACCGGCGTAGAGGTCATTGAACCTGCCAACATCCCAGCGGTTAAGCCGATATCCCAATGGAAAAGTTTGCCAAAGCCCAGCGCCATCACTAGCGCACTGCCAACCATCACGAGGGCCAGCATGAGATAGTTTTTTCCATCGCGGAAAAAGATAGAGAAGAAATTGGGGCCAGCTTCCACGCCCACACAGAATATAAACAGCATAAAGCCGAGATTCAGTGCTTCCGTGTTGATGGCAAAATGTTGTTGTCCGAGGAGAAGAGAAACAACTAAAACGCCAATGGAGTTACCGAGCTGAACGGAACCCAAGCGTAATTTACCGAGGCATAACCCCAGCGCCAAGACAACGAACAACAGCAGGATGTAATTTCCTGTTAACAAACTTGCGACATCAATGTTCACGGCGAATAACTTATCGTTAACTAGCTTGCGCTTGATATGATTGACTATTGGAGATACATTCAACCATACAAAATAATAAATTTCATCTTTAACTCGGTTATCCCCAGTAATAGATGAAACCCCAATACGAACGGTGTATTGGCAGCTATTTTAGACGCGACTTGTGTGTTCGGCCAACAAAAAGCCGAAACATGTGGGAATGCGTCTTTTGCACGTTATCACGCTAGGGAATGCGTGGGCTCACAGAGCTATCTGCTTCGCCAAGGGCGGTGAAAAGGGTAGGTCACTGTGGGTGTATTGAATATCGCTTCTAAGGAAAGAGGGATTTTTGATGACAATGTATCGGCGTTGGTTGGGCGCGATGGTTGCTTTTGTCTTAGTTAGTTTGCTCTTCATGGTATTAAAACCGTGGGAGCACGCAGACGGCCCCAACATTGTGATGAAAGGTGAAATCAGCCTGCTGTGGTTTGTTATTCCCGGATTTATTGCGAGCTATGCTTCTGTGAACGGCCGCATTTTTTATCCTTTTCTTGGCACCCTTTGTGCCGTGCTGGTTTCAACATTGATTCACTTGTTTTATGGAACAGAGTTACGTAACGGATTACAGATGTTTGCGTATGGAACCAGTGCGCTTTTCTGGTCGACTTCAGGGGCGTTTCTTTTTTGGTTTGTCGCGCTCACCTGGCAGAAAAAGCGTTCGATTGGCGTTGAGCGCTATCGCTAGAAAGACACCACATTCTGATAGATAAAATAAAAGGGCATCCAAATGGATGCCCTTTTTTCGAAGCAGAAAACGATTACTGGAACAGAGCCAGATTTTCTTTAGCGTAGGCTTCAAAATCAGTGCAGCCGCCAATATGTTTCTGATCGATGAAGATCTGTGGAACGGTTTCAACAGGTTTACCGACGGTCTTTTCCAGATCAGCCTTAGTGATACCCTCTGCGTGGATATCAATATAACGGAAGTTGAAATCATCGCGTTCTTCGGTCAGTTTTTCAGCCAACTCTTTAGCACGGACACAATACGGGCAGCCCGGACGCCCAAAAATTACTGCAAACATGAGAACTCCTTGATTGATTTGAGCTTATTCACTAAATCTTGATAATGTTTAGCGCCGACTCACTTTAACTGCGTTTACTATGCCTGCTACGGCAGTTAAAAAAAAGTAGGATTTGCCTGTTACTTTGATAAATTTTGCCTATTTAGGGAGTCCGCATGAAGGCTTTAGGGGATTTGCCTAAACCTGTTTTAATCTGTGAAGCGCTGGGAATGGTGCTGCTGGTGGTAGCCTATCTCAGTATTCACGATTATATTCATCTACCCGATCTGCTCGCGACACCGCTCGCGGCGGTCATCATGATTTTTGCCGGTGTTGCGCTGATGATACCGGCTGCCGTGGCGCTGATTTGGAGCTTGACGCATAGCAAAACACCGCTGTTTAGCTTAACGCCAAAGTCAGATGCGTCGGCGGCAAAACCTGAAACAAAATCTGAGGAGCATAAAAATGACGCCAACCATTGATCTTCTGTGTTCGCATCGATCTGTCCGTGCGTTTACGCCACAGCCTATCGGTGACGCAGAGCGGGAGGCAATTTTTGCTGCGGCACGTGCCACGTCTAGCTCAAGCTTCTTGCAGTGCAGCTCGATTATTCGTATTACCGATCCTTCACTGCGTGAGCAACTGGTTGAGCTAACCGGAGGCCAACAGCATGTGGCGGATGCCGCTGAATTCTGGGTTTTCTGCGCGGATTTCAATCGCCATAAAGAAATCTTTCCTCAAGCGGAATTAGGTTTGGCTGAGCAACTGCTGTTAGGCACGGTTGATACGTCGCTGATGGCGCAAAACGCCTTTACTGCGGCTGAATCCTTAGGGCTGGGCGGCGTTTATATTGGTGGTCTGCGTAATAATATTGAGGAAGTTACCCAGTTATTAAAGCTGCCGCAAAACGTGCTGCCGCTGATGGGATTGTGTCTTGGCTATCCGGCGACTAATCCCGCGCAAAAGCCGCGTCTACCGGAGGCGATGGTGGTGCATGAAAACTACTATCAACCACTCGATCGTGAACTTCTGGCGCAGTACGACGCCCATATTTGCGCTTATTATCAAAGCCGTGGAAGTAACACGCGTAGCGATACTTGGAGCGAGCAGATTAAGCGCACGCTGGCGAAAGAGAGCCGTCCGTTTATGCTGGAATATCTGCATAAACAAGGTTGGATCCTGAGATAGTATAAGAGGTTGGCCGTGAATATCGTCATACTTTCCCGTGATGGCTCCCTATATTCATGTAAACGCTTGAAAGAGGCGGCGCAGCGACGTGGTCACAACATTGATATTGTTGATCCGCTTTCGTGCTATATGAACATCAACTGCGCAGCACCCAGCGTGCATGAAAAAGGGCGTCAGTTGGAACGCTATGACGCCGTGATCCCGCGCATTGGATCGGCGATTACCTTTTACGGCACGGCGGTTTTACGACAGTTTGAAATGCTGGGCAGTTTTCCGCTAAACAACGCCGCTTCGATTGCCAAAGCCCGCGATAAGCTGCATTCATTGCAGTTGTTGGCTCAGCAGGGCATCGATCTGCCTATTACGGGATTCGCGCACCGCCCTGACGATACCAGCGATTTAATTGAAATGGTCGGTGGTGCTCCGCTGGTGGTTAAGCTGGTTGAAGGCACGCAGGGGATCGGCGTAGTGCTTGCCGAGACGCGTCAGGCTGCGGAAAGCGTAATCGATGCTTTTCGTGGTTTGAATGCGCACATTCTGGTGCAGGAATATATCAAAGAGGCTCAGGGCGCAGACATTCGCTGTTTGGTGATCGGCAAGCGGGTAGTGGCGGCTATCGAGCGGCAGGCTAAACCGGGTGAGTTTCGTTCTAATCTGCATCGCGGTGGTACCGCGAAACGGGTGGTTATCTCCGAACAAGAACGCGAGGTGGCGCTGAAAGCCGTTGCCACGCTGGGCTTATGCGTGGCAGGCGTGGATATTCTACGCTCCGCGCGCGGCCCATTGGTGATGGAGGTTAATGCCTCGCCGGGGTTGGAAGGCATTGAAACCACCACGGGGAAAGATATTGCAGGTATGATGATCGACTACATTGAACGCACGATTGCGCGCAAAAAGCACTAAACCTGTACAAACTGATTGGTGGCAGGTTGATAGTGATATCCCGCCTGCGCCAATCGTTCCTGTAATCCACTCATCGAAATATCATAACGGCGGGCTAAATCCTCTAAGGTTGGGCACTCATCGCGGAGTTTCATGTTGACGATGCTCATCAGCATCAATGGGTCCATAGTGGCATAGCGCGTCAGCGACATTGTGTACTCCTCTTTCCGCCAAGATTGATGAATTAATTGTCTTTGAGCATAGATAAAACGGGCAATTTTCCGTAAGCTATGCCCCTTTTCTACGTCTGTGCTCATTATCTCCTGTTTTATCATTTTTGTAAGGTAGGCCACTATGGATTCGCTAATCGTCCCGGATCTGGATCTTTTACGACGCTGGCTGGATCAACTGGGCATCACCTTTTTTGAGTGTGACTCCTGCCAAGCGCTACATCTGCCGCATATGCAGAATTTTGACGGCGTATTTGACGCCAAAGTCGATATGATCGATCAAACGATTTTGTTCAGTGCGCTGGCTGAAATACGCCCGACCTCGCTGATCCCCTTGGTTGCCGATCTCAGTCAAATGAATGCCAGCACGTTAGCAGTGAAAGTCTTTGTTGATATTCAGGATGACAATTTACCGAAGCTGATTGCCTGCCTTTCATTGAACGGCAGCGTCGGTGTGACGCTTGAGCAGTTTGCTGAGTTCATGAAACAGGGCGAAGAACAGCTTTCGATGATCATGATGGAGACACGCGCCAATGGCATGTTGTTTCTCGGCGAAGGCGAAGAAAGCGACGCCGATTACGACCCAAACGCCATGAGCGGGCCTCTGCTCCATTAGTGATAACGCGCCTGACAATCACTGCGCCGACATGGTTCAACGGCACCTTTATGGTGCCGTTAGTTTTTGTATAAAAACCTCATAAATATTCTGCAAATTAATCAATCTCCCCGATATCTGACGCCATAAGCGGCTTGAATGGCGCACGACATAGATGCTATTGCATAGAAAATCGATAATTGACGTTTTTTCCACCGCTCGGTGGCTGGATAGGCTATCAGCAGTTATGCTTGATTTGCAGCGTACAGCCCAGATTTTCCTCATATTATTACTCAACATTTAAATGAAGAAATAACCGCTTTTTCTGATTTTATATGCATAACGATCTGCTGTCGCATGCCATCACGGCTGGTAAACGGGCTAGTGCGCGCCGTTTCTACATTATTTGGAGGGATTGACGATGATCAACGGGCATAAAAAATGGCTGGTAGGCGCTATCTCTGGGGCTTTAATGGCTACCGCGGCAACGGCCGCCGATCAGAAAACGCTGCATATCTATAACTGGTCTGACTATATTGCACCAGACACCTTGGCGAATTTCACCAAAGAAACCGGCATCAAGGTGGTTTACGACGTGTTCGATTCCAACGAAGTGCTGGAAGGCAAACTGATGGCCGGTAGCACCGGTTTTGACTTGGTTGTTCCTTCCGCCAGTTTCCTCGAGCGTCAGGTTGGCGCGGGCGTATTTAAACCCTTAGACAAAAGCCAACTGAGTAACTACAAAAACCTCGATCCTGAGCTGCTAAAGCTAGTGGCTAAGCACGATCCAGACAATAAATATGCGATTCCGTACACCTTTGCGACCACTGGCATTGGCTATAACGTCGAAAAAGTGAAAGCGGCATTAGGCAAAGATGTGCCGGTGAATAGCTGGGATCTGGTGTTGAAGCCTGAGAATCTGGAAAAACTAAAAAGCTGCGGCGTTTCTTTCCTCGATGCTCCCGCAGAAATTTATGCCACCGTACTGAACTACATTGGCAAAGATCCTAACAGTTCTGACGCCAACGACTACAACGGCGCGGCGAACGACTTGCTGTTAAAACTTCGTCCAAATATTCGTTATTTCCACTCCTCTCAGTACATCAATGACTTAGCTAACGGTGACATTTGCGTCGCGGTCGGCTGGTCTGGGGATGTGATGCAGGCCGCTAACCGTGCTAAAGAAGCTAAAAACGGGGTGGATATTGCCTACAGCATTCCGAAAGAAGGTGCACTGATCTTCTTCGATGTGTTTGCGATGCCCGCTGACGCGAAAAATGCCCCTGAGGCGTATCAGTTCCTCAACTACTTATTGCGCCCTGAAGTGATCGCAAATATTAGCAATCACGTTTATTACGCTAACGCCAATAAAGCGGCGACACCGTTGGTGAATCCAGAAGTGCGGGATAATCCGGGAATTTATCCTCCGCCGGACGTCAGAGCCAAAATGTTCACGCTGAAAGTGCAATCGCCAAAAATTGACCGCGTGATCACTCGCGCGTGGACCAAAGTGAAAACCGGAAAATAAATCAGCGAAACAGTTACGTAGATAAATAATGTGGCTACGCTGAATACACAGGCAGAGAAAACCTCTTTGCCTGTGTGCTTTTACACTGCTCATTGAGCGGTATGTGTCGATGCAGCCGGGTCTGTATCAGGTACGAGAGCGAGGACGTCCCGAATGAATGATATTATCCCCCGTCAGGCACCTAAGGTGCATAAAGCGTTTACGCCGTTGTTGGAAATACGCAATCTCAGTAAAACCTTTGACGGGCAGCTCGCCGTCGATGACGTCAATCTCACAATTTATAAAGGCGAAATTTTTGCGCTGCTCGGCGCATCAGGCTGTGGAAAATCCACCTTACTACGCATGTTGGCTGGTTTCGAAATGCCCTCCAGCGGGCAGATTGTCCTCGATGGGCAGGATTTAGCCCATGTGCCTCCTTATCAGCGCCCAATCAATATGATGTTCCAGTCTTATGCGCTTTTTCCCCATATGAGCGTGGAGCAAAATATCGCCTTCGGTTTGAAGCAAGATCGCTTGAGTCGCGGCGAAATCAGCCAGCGCGTGGAAGAAATGCTGTCACTGGTGCATATGCAGGAATATGCGAAACGTAAGCCGCATCAGCTTTCAGGCGGGCAGCGTCAGCGTGTTGCGTTGGCGCGCAGTTTGGCCAAACGGCCAAAATTGCTGCTGCTAGATGAGCCCATGGGAGCATTAGATAAAAAACTGCGTGAGCGCATGCAGTTGGAAGTGGCGGACATCTTAGAACGCGTGGGCGTGACCTGCGTGATGGTGACGCACGATCAGGAAGAGGCGATGACGATGGCAGGGCGAATTGCCATTATGAACCGCGGTAAATTCGTGCAAATAGGTGAGCCAGAAGAGATTTATGAGCACCCAAACAGCCGCTACAGCGCCGAATTTATTGGCTCGGTTAACGTCTTTGACGGCATTTTGAAAGAACAGTTAGACGATGCGTTGCTGATCCAAAGCCCCGGCCTGTTGAATCCGCTCAAAGTGGATCTCGATGCCGCCGTGGTTGAGGGCGTTCCGGTGCAGATTGCTTTGCGCCCAGAGAAAATTCTGCTGTGTGAAGAGCCACCGGAAGACGGCTGTAATTACGCAACGGGAGAAGTGGTGCACATTGCCTATCTTGGTGATTTGTCTATTTATCACGTCAAGCTGCTCAGTGGGCAAATGATTAGCGCTCAGTTGCAGAATGGTCACCGTTTCCGCAAAGGTATGCCAACCTGGGGCGACCAAATCAAGCTGTGTTGGGATGCCGATAGCTGCGTGGTGCTCACCGTCTGAGGAGATAGCGATGTCTACACTGTTTACAAGTCGCAGCGATCGCCCTCCGGTTCAGCGGGTGGGAAAATTCACTGCGTGGCTCTACCGTTTACGCGGGGTGCATGGCCGTAAACTGGTTATTGCCTTGCCCTATCTATGGCTGATCTGCCTATTTTTACTGCCGTTCCTGACGGTGTTTAAAATCAGTCTGGCCGAAATGGCACGTGCGATCCCGCCGTTTACCGATCTAATGACCTGGGCGGACGACAAGCTGGATATTGCGCTGAACTTTGCCAACTATTTTCAGCTTTTTGACGACCCGCTTTATGTCGATGCTTACCTTCAATCGCTGCAAATCGCCGCTGTCTCAACGATATGTTGTTTAATCATTGGCTATCCGCTGGCGTGGGCGGTAGCGCACAGCAGTTCATCGACGCGCAATATTTTGCTGCTGCTGGTGATCTTGCCGTCTTGGACGTCGTTTCTGATCCGCGTGTATGCATGGATGGGAATACTTAAAGAGAACGGCGTGCTGAATAACGTGCTGCTGTGGCTCGGCATTATCGATCATCCGTTGATTATTCTGCACACCAACACGGCGGTGTATATCGGCGTGGTGTACTCCTATCTGACATTTATGGTGCTGCCTATTTACACTGCGCTGACGCGTATTGATTACTCGCTGGTGGAAGCGGCGTTAGATCTCGGCGCGAGACCAATGAAGACTTTCTTTAAAATCATCGTCCCTTTGACCAAAGGTGGAATTATCGCGGGCTCTATGCTGGTGTTTATTCCCGCCGTGGGTGAGTTTGTGATCCCTGAATTATTAGGTGGGCCGGACAGCATCATGATTGGGCGCGTACTGTGGCAGGAGTTCTTTAACAATCGCGATTGGCCCGTTGCTTCGGCGGTGGCGATCTTGATGTTGTTACTGCTGATCGTGCCGATCATGTTGTTCCACAAATATCAGAACAAAGAACTGGGGGCACACTGATGAATACTTTACCGGTTGTGCGCTCGCCGTGGCGTATTGTGATTTTAGTGGTGTGCTTTTTCTTCCTGTACGCGCCGATGCTGCTGTTGGTTATCTACTCCTTCAACAGCTCTAAACTGGTTACCGTGTGGGCAGGGTGGTCAACGCGCTGGTACAGCGTGTTATTCCATGATTCGGTGATGATTAGCGCGGTAGGATTAAGCCTAACTATTGCCGCAGCGGCGGCTACGATGGCGACCATTCTGGGCACCATGGCGGCGGTAGTGATGGTGCGTTTTGGCCGCTTTCGTGGCTCTAACGGGTTTGCATTCATGCTGACTGCTCCGCTGGTTATGCCTGATGTCATTACTGGACTCTCACTGCTGCTGCTGTTTGTGGCGATGGGACACCTGATCGGCTGGCCCGCAGAGCGCGGCATGCTGACGATTTGGATGGCGCATGTGACCTTTTGTACGGCCTATGTCACCGTGGTGGTCAGTTCCCGCTTGCGTGAGCTGGATAAATCGTTGGAAGAGGCGGCGATGGATCTGGGCGCTACGCCGCTGAAAGTGTTCTTTGTGATCACCATTCCTATGATTGCCCCTGCGCTGGTTTCCGGCTGGCTGTTGGCATTTACGCTATCGCTCGACGATCTGGTTATCGCCAGCTTTGTGGCGGGGCCGGGATCAACGACGTTGCCGATGCTGGTGTTTGCCAGCGTGCGCATGGGTGTTAATCCAGAAATTAACGCGCTGGCCAGTATTATTTTGCTGGTGGTTGGGGTGATTGGCCTGATTGCATGGTGGTTTATGGCCAGAACAGAAAAACAGCGGCTGAAAGAGATCAGAAAAGCCGCAGGTGGTTAACCGTGGTTATCTAACCTATCTCAGCGAATATCATCACTGAGCGTGTGAATAAATAGGGCGTGTAACACGTTAATTTGAAACATAAAGATCATAAACCGCTAGCCTGAACAACATAATTTGTCCTATCATGAGTTTTTCAGGCTAGCTTATGGAATAAGATGTCAGAAATACTGCGTAACCGGCATGAAATGCTGAGAAAATGGGCTTTAGCCCCGGTACCTGTATTAATTGCCGGTACGGCAATGATCGGTATTCATACGCTTGGATTCTTGCTGTTACTCCATGAGCTGGGCTTTGACGGTTTAAGCGCGTTTATTTCAGATAGCGTACAGAATTGGGATTCCATGCTGCTTTGTATCGCAAGCGTTGCGGTGCTGAGTATTGAAATTGTCTGTGGGCTGGCCGTCATTCAGGGAAAAAACTGGGGGCGCTGGGGATACTTAGGCTGCCAGATTACGGTAATCGCCTATATGTTGCTGGCCTCGCTTGGCTGGTTTCATCCTGAAATGTTCAGCGTCAACGGAGAAACCGGCGGTGAGATTTTCGCTGAGCTAGTGCGTTTAAAAATTCCTGAGCTCATGATTTTAGCTCTGCTGTTTGTCCCCCTTGCTAGCCGCCGTTACTTTGGGTTGCAGAACCGCCGCAGGTAACGTCAGCGCGTTATTTACCTCCTGTATTTCGCCTGACCCTGTGCCTTTATGCTACAATCCGCGCCGCCTTAACCCCATCTTTTCTTATTCAATAGAGTCTTTGTGATATGCACTGTGCCCTGTATCAGTCGGGAACCTGTCGCTCTTGCCAGTGGCTTGAAACGCCATATGCCCAACAAATTACCCAAAAACAGCAGCAGCTAGAAGCGCTGATGTCTGCCTTGCCGGTCGGGCGTTGGCTACCGGTTGTCAACAGTGTAGAACAGGCATTTCGTAACAAAGCGAAGATGGTTGTCAGCGGCAGCGTAGAACGCCCGCTGTTAGGTATGCTGCATCGTGATGGCACGGCGGTTGATTTATGCGAATGCCCGCTTTATCCCGACGCTTTTGCCGCGGTGTTCGATACGCTCAAAGTATTTATCGCCCGCGCCGGGTTAACGCCTTACAACGTAGAACGTAAACGCGGTGAGCTAAAATATTTACTGCTCACCGAAAGCCAAAAAAATGGCCAACTTATGCTGCGCTTTGTATTGCGCTCGGAAACTAAGTTGGCACAGCTGCGTCAGGCATTGCCTTGGTTACAGCAGCAACTGCCCCAGCTCGCGGTGATCACGGCCAATATTCAACCGGTGCATATGGCGATTTTGGAAGGAGAGACGGAAATCTTTCTTACCGAACAGCAGGCGCTGGAAGAGTCGTTTAACCAAATTCCGCTGTATATTCGCCCGCAGAGTTTTTTCCAAACCAATCCTCAGGTTGCCGCGGCGCTGTATGCCACCGCGCGTGACTGGGTACATGAGCTCAATGTCAGCAGTATGTGGGATCTGTTTTGTGGCGTGGGGGGCTTTGGATTGCACTGCGCAACGCCTGAGATGGAACTCACCGGCATTGAGATTAGTGCCGAAGCCATCGCCTGCGCGACGCGCTCTGCGCAGCAAATCGGCCTGCATAACGTCCAATTTGCCGCTCTAGATTCAACGCGTTTTGCCACTGCCGAAGGCGAAGTGCCTGAACTGGTATTAGTTAATCCGCCGCGCCGTGGGATTGGGGCAGAGCTTTGCGCTTATCTTAGCACCATGGCTCCGCAATACATTCTCTACTCAAGCTGCAATGCGCAGACGATGGCTGTAGATATTGCGCGCTTGGAAAATTATCGCATCGAACAAGTTCAGCTCTTCGATATGTTCCCGCATACGGCGCATTACGAAGTATTAACCCTACTGGTTCGTCAGGATCGGTAGCTGATTTTCTCCAGATCGAGCAAGGCTTTTTTGATCGGTAATCCGCCTGAATAACCGGTCAAAGAGAGATCTTTGCCGAGCACGCGATGGCAGGGAATGAGAATCGAAATGGGGTTTCTTCCCACCGCGCCGCCCACGGCGCGCACGGCTTTCGGATTGTTTAACGCATTAGCAATGACCGAGTAGTGGCTGATGGTGCCGTATGGGATAGTGAGTAATGCCTTCCATACCGACTGCTGAAACGCCGTACCAACGGGCGCGAGCGGCAGGTTATCAAAACGTAGTTTTTCCCCTGCAAAATAGGCATCTAAACAGTCGCGAATTTGCCGGTTGATGCTGAAATCCCCATCCTCAATCCACTCGGCAGGGCAGATCTTTTCTTCGATCTCATTAGGTAGCCACAGCTGGCGCAGCCCTATTTCATCCGAAACTAATCTGAGCATGCCAACGGGCGAGGAATAAAGTGCGTGGTACATGAAGTCTCCCTGAGTTTGGTTTAGTCCACGTTGATTGGGCTAAGGTAGCAAAACGCAGCGAGGGAGGGTATTACCATGAAGGATAAGGGATAAAATTCAGAATTTCAGCGACCCCTCTCCCGAGGTGGGAGAGGGGGATTTTATTTATTGCGGGAACCACTGATCGTTGATTTTTTTGTACGTTCCATTGGCCTTGATATCGTCCAGCGCTTTATTGAGCTTTGCCAGCAGAGCGGTATTTTCAGGACGAACGGCAATCCCTAAGCCGGTACCGAAATATTGCGCATCGGTCACGTGATCGCCCACGGCGGCGAGATTAGGATTGCTTTTCAGCCATTCATTGACGACCGCAGTATCGCCAAATACGCCGTCCAAGCGGCCACTTTTCAGATCCAGAATCGCGTTTTGATAGCTATCGTAGGCCACGGTTTTAATTTCAGGATGCTTATCCTGCAAATATTTCTGATGGGTGGTGCCATTCTCCATCCCAACGCGCAGGCCTTTCATATCGGCGAAGGTTTTATATTTGCCTTTGTCCGCTATGATAATGGCGGAGTTAGCGTAATAGGGCTGGGTAAAGGTGACCTGCTTTTGGCGCTCTGGCGTGATGTCCATGCCAGAAATAACGGCATCATAACGTTTGAATTTCAGTGCAGGGATCAGGCTGTCGAAGGCCTGATTGGTGAATGTGCAGGTCGCCTGCATCTGTTTGCACAGCGCCTTGGCCAAATCCATGTCAAAGCCAACGATCTGGTTGTTTGAATCCATGGATTCAAACGGCGGATAGGTGGCAGAAGAGGCAAAGCGGATCGTTTCCGCTGCGGTGGCGGTAAAGCTCATTCCTGCCAGTAATGCACAAACCATCAGCTTTTTCATCGTAAAACTCCTGTCTGAAATAGTATCTTTAGGCGACCGTCTTTATTTTGAGGTATTCGCACGAACGGAACGATGTTCATACGGAATGACGGCTAAGTGAACAGAATTAACTTTGCCATTAAGTGAATTTATATGCAATATATTTGGTTAAATATTTATTGTGTGTTTTTTACAGACACAAAAAAACCAGCGCAATGGCTGGCTTTTTGTAGGTATTCTAAATGATTAGGTTAGTTTCTGCGTTCGAAGGCCAGTGCACGGCGTTCAACCATACGCATAATTAACGTAAGTAAACCATTTACGCACAGGTAAATCACGCCCGCTGCGCCGAACACCATAACATCGTAAGTACGGCCATACATCTGCTGGCTGTAACCCATCACTTCCATCAACGTGATGGTGTAGGCCAAAGAGGTACTTTTAAAAATTAACACCACTTCGTTGGAATAGGACGACAGTGCGCGTTTAAATGCGAACGGCAGCAAAATACGTAACGTCTGGCTGCGTGACATGCCAAGGGCTTCGCAGGATTGCCACTGACCGGATGGAATCGCCTTCACCGCGCCGTAGAACAGCTGAGTGGTATACGCCGCGCTGTTCAGCGCCAAGGCAACCATGGCGCATAGCCAAGGCTGCGACAGCATATTCCACAACCATGGCGTCTGCTTTATCCAGTCAAACTGCCCTGGGCCATAATAGATCAGGAAGATTTGCACCAGCAGCGGAGTACCGGTAAACAACGTGATATAGCCCTGCACTAGCTGAGTGAGCACGATAGGGCGAAGGGTCAGCACGATGGTGAACAGCAAAGCCAGCACCAAAGCCACCAACAGGGAAACCACGGTTAACGTTAGGCTGGTCGGCAACCCTTGAATGATATCGGGAATGTACTCAAACATTAGGCGTTCCCCCGCTCAAAGCGCGTGGTACGCAGTTCGATTCGCTTCAGAATATATTGGCTGAAAAGGGTAATAATCAAATAAATCGCCGCGGCAACCATATACCACGTAAACGGCTCTTGAGTTCGGGTGGCAATGCTTTTGGTTTGCAACATTAAGTCATTCACACTGATCAATGAAACCAGAGCGGTATCTTTCAGCAGTACCAGCCATTGGTTACCCAGTCCCGGCAGCGCATGACGCCACATCTGTGGCATGACCAAACGGAAGAAAATGGCGCTTTGGCTTAATCCTAATGCTTGACCGGCTTCGCGCTGACCTTCAGGAACGGCTTTCAGTGCGCCACGCAGGGTCTGAGAGGCATAGGCCGCATACAACATCGCCAGCGCGATAACGCCGCAAATGAAGGGGCTCACCTCAAAGTTTTCGATATTCAGCTGGATTGGGATCTGGATAAAGCCCAGATTCAGATTAAAACCGTCTGAAAGCACCATCAGCAACTGCGCTGAACCAAAATAGATAAACAGCACGACGAGAATTTCAGGGAGTCCGCGCACCAGCGTTACCCATGCGGTACCCAGCCAAGCCACCGGTTTAACCTGTGACGATTCCCATACGGCGAAAATCATGGCCAATATCAGCCCAAGAACTAATGCACAAAGCGCGAGGCCAACGGTCATACCCGCCGCGCTTAATAAAGGTTGAAATTCAATCATTGCTTGGAGCCTATCCCATCAGGCGCTATACGCGCCTGAATGATACTTTTTATTACGCCTACAAAGATAGGCACTATACCCGTCATCTTTCAAACTGCAGGTGCGTTGGCTGCTCTCGTTCACCCGAATCACTTACTTATGTAAGCTCATCGGGATTCTCTCGTTTGCCGCCTTCCTGCATCTTGAAATCTATCGGGTATATTCTCTGAACCCGTGGATTGCCTGCAGCACTAAATACCTAAGCGATATTACTGCTGGAACCATTTGCTATAGATGGTTTTATAGGTGCCATCTTGCTTCAGCTGGTTCAGCGCGGTGTTAAATTGATTCAACAGCTCCGCGTTGTTCTGGCGCACAGCAATGCCCAGGCCGGTGCCGAAGTAGTTTGGATCGGTCACTTTGTCGCCCACGGCGGACAAGGTCGCATTCTGCTTCAGCCATTCGTTCACTACCGCAGTGTCACCGAATACCGCATCCAGACGGCCATTTTTCAGATCCAGAATGGCGTTTTGGTAGCTGTCATAAGGAACTGGCGTAATTTCAGGATGTTTTTCCTGCAGGTATTTCTGGTGAGTTGAACCGTTTTGCATGCCAACGCGTTTACCTTTCAGCGCAGCGATGTCGGCAACTTTGCCTTTCTCCGCGATGAACAGCGCAGAGTTGTCATAGTATGGCGCGGTAAACGCAACCTGTTTCTGACGCTCTGGGGTGATATCCATACCGGAAATCACCGCATCGATACGTTTGAATTTCAGGCTTGGGATCAGGCTATCGAAAGACTGATTGGTGAACGTACAGGTCGCTTTCATCTGTTTACAGATGGCATTGGCCAGATCTATATCAAAGCCCTGCATCTGGTTGTTGGCGTCCATGAATTCAAATGGAGGATAAGAAGCTTCGGCAGCAAAACGAATGGTTTCCGCCGCTGATGCAGAGACGCTGATACCGGCTAATACTGTGGCAATTATGATTTTTTTCATCGCAGACTCCAACTTCTGTTAGCTAATAGTGTGGTCAAAAACGACCCTGTTAACGTGTCAATCTAACCGTTAGTGAGACAGATAACCGGCAAATGCTTCGGTTTGCGGATGTGCAAAATGACTGGCGTCACCGTGCTCAATCACTCTGCCTTGTTCCATATACACCACGCGGCTAGCGGTTTTACGTGCCACTTCCACTTCGTGAGTCACGATAACCTGTGTGATGCCAGTTTCAGACAGTTCGCGAATAATGCTAACGATCTGAGCGGTAATTTCTGGGTCTAGTGCCGCAGTCGGTTCGTCAAACAGTAATACCTGAGGTTCCATCATCAGAGCACGGGCGATGGCCACACGCTGCTGTTGACCGCCAGAAAGATGCAGCGGGAAACGATCCACGTAGTCTGTCAGACGCAGGCGTTGCAGCAATTTTTGCGCGCGTTCCACGGCCTGAGCTTTGCTCAACCCCAAGACTTTGCATGGTGCTTCAATCAGGTTTTGCATCACGGTCAGATGTGGCCACAGATTGTACTGTTGGAACACCATTCCGACGTTACGACGCAGTTCGCGGATCGCTTTTTCACCCGGCGTTTGGCTGAAATCGAACTGATTACCCGCAATAGAAAGTTGTCCAGAACGCGGCATCTCAAGCAGGTTTAATACCCGCAGCAGAGAGCTTTTACCTGCACCGCTCGGCCCCAGTAATACCAAGGTTTCGCCCGCAGGACATTCCAGTGTGATGTCGAACAGCGCTTGATGTGCGCCGTAAAAGCAATTAATGCCGTTTATTTGAATACTCATGCGCGTTTACTGAATAGCCATTGATGGGGCAAATGTTAACTTCCACAGAATACTTATGCAATCTTTGTGCGTTAAAATTTATTACCGCACCCCTTAATCGCTTAAGATTAGCACAATATCACCTTTTTACTGGAAAACTGGCACATTTGCCCAGCCTCGACTAAATCCTCTTGGCTGAATGCATACAAAGTGAATGAATAAGAGACTGCATTAGGTTTTATTGATGCGGCGCACTTCATTCAGTGACTGGCTAAGGTAGTCCAAAAAGGTTTTGAACAGCAGTGTCTGCCCGCGTTTAGACTCATACAAAGCGTGAATTGAGTGAGGTTCGTTAGTCCACTCGGGTAAAACATGCACTAGCGCACCGGAATCAATATGATCTAAGCAGATAAAACGCGGCAGACAGGTAATGCCGACGCCGTTAATCGCTGCATAAACCACCGCGCGCATATTATTGGTTATCAGGCGCGGAGTGACGTTGAGGGTCACTTTTTCTTTATGCACATTAATGAGACGCCATTGGCGGTTATTATCGTCGCTTTTTTTGATTATTGTTGCATGCTGTGCAAGCTCTGAAACATCGTTTGGCATGCCAAAACGCGCGATATAATCGGGGCTACATACCAATATTTGGTGCTCAATGCACAGAGGTTTAACGTGCAGGCTTGAATCGCGCAGCGGGAGTGGCTCTGGGCGAATCGCAATATCAATACCTTCCGTGGTTAAATCAACGTCTCGGTTCATGGCTAACAGTTCAATTTCCACATCGGGATATTTTTGAATAAATCGACACACCACCGGAGCCATAAATTCTTCTGTCATCATCACCGGCGCGGCGATTTTAAGCTTGCCGCTTGGGTAGGCCAATGCGTTGCTCACCAAATCTTCGGCAATTTGCGCCTGTTGCACGGCCAGACGGCACTGCTCAGCAAATTTAAGCCCCAAATCCGTGACGTTAAAGCGCCGAGTCGAGCGCTGCAATAGACGAACGCCAAGACTCTCCTCCAGCGATGCAATACGACGACTCAGCAAGGATTTTGATACACCGAGCGCTTTAGCTGCGGCGGTATAACCCTGATGGTCGACGGCATGAACGAAGTAGAGCATATCGTTGAGATCGCATTTCATTTTATTGTCTCGTTTTTGCAACAATGTTTCCGAAAATTAGATATTTCGCTCTGTAATTGCAACCATTAATCTAGCAGCAGTTATTTTTTCTTCAAAAAATGCATTTTTTGCAAACAGAATATCTTTAGGAATCAGAATGAAATTGCTGCATATCGACTCAAGCCCATTTAGCACCCAATCGACCTCGCGCCTGCTGAGCGCCGCAATCGTGGCCCAGTTGCAGGAAAACCACCGCATTCAATCTGTCATCTACCGTGATGTCGGGCTCACACCGCCGCCACATTTAACCGAAGCCGTATTCAACGCGATGCGAAATGGCGTTGAGGGATACAGCGACGAGGTTATTCACGCCGTACAGGCCGCCAATCAGGCAATTGAAGAGCTGAAAATATGTGATGCGCTGGTGATTGGCGCCCCGATGTTTAATCACTCCATCGTGACTAATCTCAAATCTTGGATTGATCAGGTCTGTCAGGCGGGGAAAACCTTTGCTTTTACCTCACAAGGTGCGCAAGGGCTGATTGCGGATAAGCCGGTATTTATCGCTTCAACGCGAGGCGGCATCTACGCGGACGCTGTTCACCGAGCGATGGATTTTCAAGAGCCTTATTTAGTTTCCGCGCTGTCTTTGATGGGGCTAAAAAACGTCAAAATTATTCGTGCCGAGGGCGTCGATAAAACGCATCCGGGCCGATCGGAAGCGCAACGCATGGCGTTGGAGGAGATAAAAAACACCGTTTTTATCGATTAATACCGCATCCAAAAGGGAGAGAATAATGACAACACAACAATACGACCACCTCATCGTGACCGATCTGGTGAATTGGATTGAAAGCCATATCGACGACAAATTGTTAATTGATGATGTTTCACGCCAGTCCGGTTATTCCAAATGGCATATTCAGCGTAAATTTAAAGCCGTCACCGGTAAAACCATTGCCAGCTATATTCGCAACCGTAAACTCACACGCGCGGCGCTGGCGCTGCGTAAAACAGATCGTCGCGTGTTGGATATCGCCTTGTCCTGTGGGTTTGATAACCAACAGACATTTACCCGCATGTTCCGCAAACGATTTGGTATTGCACCGGGATTATATCGCGCAAATGCTGATGCCTCTGCTCAGAATTTCATCTACCCAATCTAGATAAATTAAACGTAGAGAAAACAATTATTCGAACTACGATGATTTTTGCAGGCGAGCTCGGTTATTCAGAACAGCGTTCTCTCTCTCTGACTTAATTCCGTTATTATCTCGGTTATTGTTGTGACTTAGATGATGACTGCGCAAGCTAAAGGGAGAGTCGGCATGGATCTACTGAAAGAGAAAAACATTGTTTTAAAATCTGTACCACAGCCACAGGTATTTCCCGATGCTCAGCAGGTAGAGCTTCTGGATGAGACCCTTCAGCTTCGCTTGGATCGCGTGCTGGCGCGTATGAAAGCATCTGGGCACGACTATCTAGTGATTTATGCCGATAAAGAGCACGGGGCTAATTTCGAATATCTAACGGGGTTTATTCCTCGATTTGAAGAAGCGTTATTAGTGCTCGCTGTGTCAGGAAAGGCATTTTTATTGTTAGGCAATGAAAACATGAAAATGTCCCAGCATGCGCGAATTGCCAATCATGCCATCTGCGTACCTCATTTCTCGCTGCCTAATCAGCCGATGGATAACCCGATGACGTTAGCTCAGGCGCTGAAAGATACCGGAATTCATCACGCGTCTTCAGTGGGCATTGTGGGTTGGAAAATGTTCACTAGCCCAACAGAAAATAACGAGCAGATTTTTGATCTGCCTTATTTCATGATGAATGCTATTCAGCGCGTCGTTTCTCCTCACGCTAAGATCTGCAACGCGATGCATTTATTTATTGGCGGAGACAGCGGGGCACGAGTCATCAATTCGGCCAACGAAATTGCCCATTACGAATATGGCGCAAATTTAGCCTCAACCTGTATGTTGCAGGCGATGAACGCGATAGAACTGAATAAAATAGAAAAAGAGATTGGGCATTATCTCACGGCGGACGGGCAGCCCAATAACGTGGTGACGATTGCCGCGTTCGGTCAGCGGTTTAAAAATGCGCGTTTATATCCGGGTGAGAATCGTATTACGCTGTCAGATCGTGCCTCGTTGACGACCAGCTACAAAGGCGGCTTATCCAGCCGTGGCGGCTACGTTGCTCATGATCAACATGATTTGCCGCCTGACCAACGGGATTATCTCAACGCCGTGGCAAAGCCTTATTATCGCGCCGTTGTTGCATGGCTTGAATATATGGCGATTGGCGTAACAGGGGATGATATTTATCAGCGCATTGAGACTGTGCTGCCTAAAGCGCAATACGGTTGGCACCTTAATCCAGGCCATTTAGTTGCCGATGAAGAGTGGATGAGTTCACCCATCTATTCGGGTTCACAGGCTAAAATACACAGCGGTATGCTGCTGCAAATTGATATTATTCCCTCAGTTCCGGGCTACGCCGGTGCCAGCGCCGAAGAGTGTGTGGCTCTTGCTAATGCCGAACTACGTGAGCAGATTGCGCGTGAATACCCTCAGGTTTGGCAGCGTATTCAACAGCGCCGAGCCTATATTATTGAGCATCTCAACATTGCATTAGGTGAGGATATTCTACCGTTGTCTAATTTGGTGGGCTATTTACGGCCTTATTTGCTCAATAAAAATATGAGCCTTTGCTGCGAGTGATGAGGACGCATAAGGGCTGAGTTATTCAGCCCTTACATATTCATTATTTCACCTTTACCGCGGTACCACTCACGCTAACCATTAACATGCTGCCGTCTTTTCCTACGGTTTCGTAATCAATATCAATGCCGACGACCGCATTGGCGCCGAGCGATTTGGCTTGATCGTTCATTTCAGCAAAGGCTATTTCTCGTGCTTTGCGCAGCTCTTTTTCATAAGCGCCAGAACGACCACCGACAATATCGCGAATGCCCGCGAAGAAATCTTTGAAAATATTGGCGCCGAGGATGGCCTCTCCGGTGACAACGCCGCAGTAGTCAACGATAGTAAGGCCTTCGAGGGATGGAGTTGTGCTATTACGCATGGCATTGTTCCTTTAATATTGAATTACTGAATGATGGAGTTTAAGACATGCCAAAACGGATTGGGTTCGCAGCGATGACAATATTGTTGGCAATTGGCTTAGCTGGTTGCCAAAGCGCGCCGTCGCAGCACCAATTGGTCAATCGAGGTACCTATCTGGTTGAAGACCGTCATCAGGCTCAGGGCGTCGATCAGCGCATCCGGTTTTTAGTGCTGCACTACACGGCGGAAGACTTCCATTCATCGTTAAAAACGCTAACCGATGAACACGTGAGCGCGCATTATCTAGTGCCGGCGCATCCACCTGCGGAGAACGGCAAATACGTGGTGTGGCAGTTAGTGCCGGAATCGCAGCGGGCATGGCATGCGGGAGCCAGTTCTTGGCGCGGACGAACGAGCCTGAATGACACATCGATTGGTATCGAAATCGTGAACAAAGGCTACCAGCAAGGCATGTTAGGCAAAATTTGGGCACCTTATACGCCGCAGCAAATTGAGCTGGTGACCGCCCTAAGTAAAGACATAGTGCAGCGTTACGCAATTGCGCCACAAAACGTGGTGGGGCATATGGATATCGCGCCACAGCGCAAGCTTGATCCGGGGCCGTTGTTTCCGTGGCAACAGTTGGCTGAACAGGGCATTGGCGCATGGCCGGATCAAAACCGGGTAGATTATTATTTGGCGGGCAGGGCGAAAACGACACCGGTCGATGTGTTAACACTACAGAAGAAGCTGGCCGCTTATGGCTACGATATCGTGCCCAGCGGCACCAATGATTCAGCGTCGCGCAACGCGATCGCCGCGTTTCAAATGCACTTTAGACCCACCAACTATCAGGGCGAACCGGATGCTGAAACAGAGGCGATGGTTGATGCGCTAATCGAAAAATATGGCAGCGTGGATCAATGACGATCGCGGTTTTGCAGACGGCCATGATCTTTAAGCCAGTGCGCAGTGCGAATAATCCCTTCGTCAATGGAAACAATCGGATGATAGCCTAACTCAAGCTGCGCACGCGTGGTATCGAGCGTCATATCGAAGTTGAGTTTTGCTACGCCATAGTGTGTTAGCGCGGGCTCTTTGGGGCTATTAGCACCAATTTTTTCCATTCCGCGTGCCATCATATCCAGCATAGGATAAGGAATTGAACGGATTTTACATTTTACGCCCAGCTCGTCGATTAAATGCTGCAACAAGGTGTGCAGATGACGTGGCTGATGGTTTGAAATATTAAACGTTCTGCCCGACGGTGTGCTTTCGATCTGCGTTGCCAACCACATGGCATGCACCGCATTTTCTTCATAGGTCATATCCACTAACGCATCACCGCCGCGCGGCAGCAACAAGGTGCCGTGCTTGCGCATTGCGTTAAGCAAACGCGGGAGTAATACTTTATCGTGTGGGCCAAACAATCCCTGTGGGCGCAGAATGGTGAAGTGTGTTTGTGGATTAGACAGCGCTAGATTTTGAATAACGTCTTCACCCGCCGCTTTACTACGGGCGTAGTAATTGGCGTAGCGGTTCGGGACAAAATCTTCTTTGATGTCACGATGGTGGCGATAATCAAAATAGACGGCGGGCGAGGAAATATGAATAAAGTTGCGAACTCCGTAGGCGGCGGCCCATTCGCCAAGGCGGCGGGTTGAGCGTACGTTGGCCTTCTCAAAGAGTTCTTCCGAGCCCCACGGGGAGGTAAAACCATCGCAATGCCACAGCGTATCCACATCATTCAGCATGGCCTTGGCCTGTGATGATACGAGATTGGTGAGATCGGCATGAATAAATTCCGCGCCCATTTTTTTCAATAGGTCGCCCATGGCCTGATTTTGTCCAGTAGCGCGAACGCTAATCCCTTTCTGACGTAAAAACTCAACCGCATTACGTCCGAGACCGCTGGTTGCACCGGTCACCAATACTTTCATAACTTATCCGAATCCGCAGTGTGCCTAGGTTAATAGGCGTTTTATGGCTGATGTCAGCCAGCTAGTTCATTGCCCTTACTCAAAGGGAAAGGGCGCTCTCATCGCTAATTTGACCGCTTCTAGCAACAAGGGTGCCATTCTTCCGTGAATTTACTCTACATGCAATCAGATTACGGAGAGAGAGCGTAACAATTGTTTAGTTGCTCACAGGGTACGCGTTTTATAATAGATACGAGCCGTTGCCTCAGCAGGACTTATTATGCCAAGCCATGCTGAGGCAGGGCTAACTATCGCTGCTTATTTTCCCGATCGTAGGCTTCGGCAAGCTTGGTTATTTTTTTGCTCATGCCACGGAAAATAAACAGATGAGCGGGCATCATGGCAAACCAATACAACAGGCCGCTGAATCCTGCGGGATGCCACCACGCACGTACATCCAGAACGCGTTTGTCGCCTTTGTCTTCAATGGTGAAAGTTAGGCGACCAAGGCCGGGGGCTTTCATGCCAAACATCATGGCTAACTGGCGCAGGGGTTTTACCGTAATCACTTTCCAGCCGTCGACCAAATCGCCTAGCGCGAGGGTATCGCCATCAGGCCGACCATAGGCCACTTTGTTGCCGATCATATCGTCCATTCTAGCGCGGATAGCCCAGAGAATATTGGCGTAGAAATAGCCTTCTTTGCCGCCGATTTGCTGAACCACATGCCATAGGGCTTCTGGAGAGGCACTGGTTTCTTGCTCATATCCGGCGTGCTTTGGATAGAAACCGTAGCCCGGCCGCCAGCGCTCGCGGGCTTCAGGATCGTAACCCCAGTCGGCAGAGTTCACGACTTCGGCCTCTTTATCCAACGTGTCTTGTACAGCCTGATCGAATTTGATCAGCGCTTGGGGAATGAGTCGTTCAATGGCGGTGCTGTGCGCGGGAAGATCGTGTTTTAGACCTTCGATCAACGCACGGGAAATCGTGGTGGGAACCGACGTGATCATACTGAGAAAATAGACAGAAACCCAACGCGTTGGGATTGGCAGCGGGATCATCCAACGCTTTTTACCGCTCAAGGCAATGAACCGCTCAAACATGGTTTGATAGCTGATGTATTCAGGGCCTGCAACGTCAAACACGCGGTTGCCGATAGCGGGATGGTTCAGTAACTCGGTGAGATAGGTCAGCAGATTCTCAAGGGCTATCGGCGATGTTTTTGAACGCACCCAGCGTGGCGGCGTGAGGATCGGTAGGTTATAAACCATATCACGCATCACTTCAAAAGCGGCGGAGCCCGGGCCGATGATGATGCTTGCGCGCAGTTCGGTCACTGGAATTCCGCTGGCGCGAAGTGCATCACCGGTTTCTTTACGTGCCACTAAATGACGTGATGAATCGCCGTTGGGCTGAAGGGCGCCGAGAAAAATAATTTGTTTCACGCCTGAATCGCGCAGTGCTTCGCAGGTATTTTGGGCTGCATTAATTTCACCGGTCACGAAATCATGGCTATCACCCATGCCGTGAACCAGATAATAAACGACATCAATATCAGCCACGGCGGCGGGTAGGGTTTCTGGTTTATGAAGATCGACGTACTGACATTCGACGCGTGGCCAAGCCTGTTCACGTAGCCAGTCAATGCGGCGTGCGGCGGCTCTGACTGAATGGCCTTCTTCAGCTAATTTTGGGATCAGGTGTTGTCCGATATAGCCGCTGGCACCCAGCACTAAAATCCTTTGTGGGGTCATAGTTAAACCTAAGCAGATGAGAATATATTTTATTATTTTAGGATGACGCCCGCAGCGCTGGGATAAGCGTGCGGGCTATGACTTATGTTAGCCGTAAATAGCTTTGCTGGCTGTGGTGCTGCTCTGAGTATTGATAGATTGTTTAAACTCTTTCCATAAGGAAACCAGTTTCTCCAAATCTGAACGTGAGACGTCGAGATGCGTCACAATACGCGTGACCGGGCCTGCACTCATCAGTACGCCGCGCTCTTTCATCCATCCGCCTAATTGAGCGGCTTCATGCGCAGGGACTTTGAGGAACAGCATGTTAGTTTGTGCTCCTGGTGCCAAAACTTCGACCCCAATGGCACTGAGTTCATTCGCCAGCCACTGCGCGTTATCGTGGTCTTCTCGCAGACGTTCAACGTTGTTGAGCAACGCATAGCGTGCCGCCTCGGCCAAAATACCGGCCTGACGCATCCCACCACCGACCATTTTACGCCAGCGACGTGCTTGCTTGATGTATTCAGCGCTGCCGCACAAAAGCGAACCAATCGGCGCGCCCAGTCCTTTGGAAAGGCAAATGGTAAGCGTGTCGCAGTACTGTGTCAGCGTCGATAGGGGGACGTTAAGCGCCACCGTGGCATTCATAATACGCGCGCCGTCGACGTGCAGAGCAAGGCCTTTCTCACGCGTGAATACCCATGCCTGTTGCAGATAGTCGAGCGGTAAAACTTTACCGTTATGGGTATTTTCGATGCACAGCAGCTTGGTGCGCGCAAAATGAACATCATCGGGTTTGATAACGCTGGCGACGACGTCGAGCGGCAAAGTGCCATCGGCTGCGGCATCAATGGGCTGTGGCTGGATACTGCCGAGAACCGCAGCGCCACCGGCCTCAAACAGATAGTTATGCGCCTTTTGTCCAACGATATACTCTTCACCACGTTGGCAATGTGTCAGCAGCGCTACCAAATTTGCTTGTGTACCCGTTGGTAAAAACAGTGCGGCTTCTTTACCGGTAAGCTCGGCGGCTTCTTGTTCAAGCAGGTTAACGCTGGGGTCGTCACCATAAACATCATCGCCGACTTCGGCACGAGACATGGCTAAACGCATGGCGTCACTTGGACGGGTAACGGTATCACTACGAAGATCGATCACGTACTGCTCCTTAATCCCTTGGTTTTGCGCTGGCTGACGCTTGGCTTCAACGTGGGGTGTAGATTATTGAGTAGGATTTTTATAAACCTTATTCTTTGTAGCATGCGCGTTTGTAGACTCAAAACTGAAAATGGCAGATAGCGAATGATCTGCGGCAACGACCGCAAATTAGATGAAAAAACGGCGCAGAATTTCTGCGCCGGATGAGTGAGTTCGCAAGAGAAGAACGCGAGGGTTTAGCGCAGCCAGTTGGTTTTGGCTAGTTCCACCACTTCGTCACCGCGACCGTTAATAATGGCGCGTAGCATATAAAGGCTGAAGCCTTTTGCCTGTTCAAATTTGATCTGCGGCGGCATAGCCAGCTCTTGCTTGGCGGTAACCACGTCGACGACGACCGGCCCATCGTGAGCGAAAGCTTCAGCCAGCGCGCTATTTAGCTCAGAGG
Source organism: Hafnia alvei (assembly GCF_034424155.1). Classification (NCBI taxonomy): domain Bacteria; kingdom Pseudomonadati; phylum Pseudomonadota; class Gammaproteobacteria; order Enterobacterales; family Hafniaceae; genus Hafnia; species Hafnia alvei. The sequence goes on from NZ_CP139992.1 coordinate 1,616,524, forward strand.
CTTTTTCTACCCGAATGCCCTTAATCCCTGCGGCGTTCGCAATGGCCGCAAAGTCAGGATTGTGTAAGTCGGTACCATCGGTGAGATAGCCACCGGCCTTCATTTCCATCGCCACAAATCCCAACACGCTATTGTTGAAAATAACAATTTTGACCGGCAATTTTTGCTGAGCCAGCGTGAGGAAATCGCCCATTAGCATGGTAAATCCACCGTCACCGCATAGGGCGATAACCTGACGATCGGGGTGGCTTCCTTGCGCACCTAGGGCCTGTGGCATTGCGTTAGCCATGGAACCATGGTTGAACGATCCCAGCAAACGGCGTTTGCCGTTCATTTTGAGATAGCGCGCAGCCCATACGGTTGGCGTGCCGACATCGCAGGTAAAGATGGCATCTTCGCTGGCCAGTTCGCTGATTTGCTGCGCCAAATATTGTGGATGAATCGGCTGGTCGTCGTTGGAGGTCGCCAGTGCATCCAGATCTTTACGCGCCTTGTGGTAGTGCTCTAACGCTTGGTCCAAGAACTGGCGATCGCTGTGAGTTTCAAGCTTAGGCAGCAGCGCTTGGAGCGTTGATTTCACATCGCCGAGCAACGGTAAATTGACGGCGCAGTGCGAACCGATGCTGGCCGCATTGGTATCCACCTGCACGATGGTGGCGTTAGTTGGATAAAACGCACGGTACGGGAACTGGGTGCCGAGCAAAATCAGGGTATCGGCGTTCATCATGGCATGGTAGCCCGAGGAGAAGCCGATAAGACCCGTCATCCCAACGTCATACGGATTATCCCATTCCACGTGCTCTTTACCGCGCAGCGCATGAACAATCGGCGCTTTTATCTTTTCCGCAAATTGGATCAGCTCGTCATGGGCACCTTCACAGCCGCTGCCGCACAGCAGGGTGATTTTTTTGCCGCTTTCCAGAATGTTTTTAAAGGCTTCCAACTCGCTTTCCGGTGGTAAAACGCGAGGCAGCAAAGGCGTGTGCCAAACGGGGTTGGCATCTTCCGGTGCGGGACGCAGTGCAACATCACCCGGTAGCACAATGACCGAAACGCCTTTCTTGAGAATGGCCTGACGCATTGCCACTTCGAGCGCTTGAGGGAGCTGTTCTGGGTTGGAAATGAGTTCACAGTAATGGCTGCATTCACGAAACAGCTCTTGTGGATGTGTTTCTTGAAAATAGCCGCTGCCGATTTCGCTGGAAGGGATGTGCGCCGCGATGGCGAGTACCGGAACGTGGTTGCGGTGACAATCAAACAGGCCATTGATTAGATGAAGGTTGCCTGGCCCACAGGACCCCGCGCAGACAGCGAGCTGTCCGGTAAGCTGTGCTTCGGCACCGGCGGCAAAAGCCGCGACTTCTTCATGGCGTGTGCCAATCCAACGTATGGTTCCCATTCTTAATAGGCTATCGCTAAGGCCGTTTAAGGAGTCGCCGGTGACGCCCCAAATACGTTTTACGCCAGCCTGATCGAGTGTTTTAGCGACTAGGGTTGCAACAGTTTGCTTCATGAACACCTCCCTTGAATGAATTCAGGTAGCTCGCTCATTGATGCTATCAGTGAGCGAGTGAAAGTCACGGCGCTGTCGGCAATGCCGAGTGCATTGTCTGCCATCGAGAAGACCACTATACATTTTGTATTATTAATATTGTAGAAATGTTATAGCAATGAGGCATTACTGAAAGGTATTGGAAGGGAGGAGGGGGCGAAATAAGCGGGTCATCGGTGGATGAAAAAACAGGACGACCCGACTGATTAGGCAAAAACGTTATGCAATAACGACATCACTATTTAGCTGGCAAGAGCAGGCAAGTACATACCCTTGCGCGATTTCGTCCGGCGTCAGCGTCATGGTGCTGCTGGTGGTGTAATCGCCGCTAAGAATGCGGGTTTTACAGCAACCACAAACCCCTGCGCGGCAGGCCGCCTGAATAGGAAGCTTGTTTTGTTCCATCGCGAACAGCAGCGTTGCGCCCACCGGTGCATGATAGGTATGCAACGGCGTATTGGTGGTGAGCTTGAGCGTTGCACCATCGGCATCGTTATCGGCTACCACTTGGAACTGTTCTTGATAGAAGTTTTGCGCTGGAACGCCCAGATCGAGCGCGAGTTGTTTGACCGCTTTCATGTAAGGCGCAGGGCCACAGGTCATCACGGTGCGGCTAGCAATATCAGGGCAAATCTGTTCCAGCGTTTCACGCGTAATTCTACCGGTCAAAAACTCTGTGGTAGCCTCGCTTTCAGCCATGAGCGTTAGCTTCAGCTGTGAATAACGTGCATCAAGATCGCGCCACTCATTGGCAAAAATCACGTCGCGTGGGGTTCGCACATTGAAAATAACCTGCACATGGGCTTCTGGACGATTCGCCAATAGCCAGCGGGTCATGGACATAATCGGCGTCACACCACAGCCAGCGGCCAGCATCAGGTAGCGATCGGCGGGGGCATTGGCGCAGGTGAATTCGCCTTGCGCATCGGACAGCCACAGCTGTTGCCCCGGATGAACTTCCTGTGTCAGCCAGCGCGAGCCTTCGCCGTCGGGCAAGCAACGCACGCTGATCGTAATGAATTTACTTTGCCCCGGAGACGAAGACAGCGTGTAAGCGCGCAGCGTTTCTTCGCTATCACGAATGCTCACCAGCGCATATTGCCCCGGATGATAACGGTAGAAATCGTGGCAAATAAGAGAAATTGTCCAGACGTCCGGCGTTTCCTGATGAATGGAATGCACCTGCATCTGATTAGGGCAGAGGGGAGTTGGCATTGTCATCATGTTTTCTCAATTCGAAAGCCGCAGACCCGAAGGGCTGCGGCTTTAAGGTGACATCAAGTGCGATTACGCGCCCAGAATTTCGGTCATATCTGCTTCAACCGTGGAGATGGAACGCATGCCGAATTTTTCATTCAGAATGGCCAGCAGGTTGTCGGTCAAGAAGCCCGGAGCCGTTGGGCCGGTGTAGATATTCTTCACACCCAGAGACAGTAGGGTCAGCAGGATCACGATAGCTTTCTGTTCAAACCAAGACAGAACCAAGCTCAGTGGCAAATCGTTCACGCCACAGCCTAATGTTTCAGCCAGTTTCACTGCTAACATGATTGCGCCGTAGGCATCGTTACACTGACCGACGTCCAGCAAGCGTGGCAAGCCTTCCAGAGTACCGAAGTCCAGTTTGTTGAAACGATATTTACCGCAGGCTAAGGTCAAGATCAGGCAATCTTGAGGCACGGCGCGGGCGAAATCGGTGAAGTAGCTACGTTCAGCGCGGCTACCGTCACAGCCACCCACCAAGAAGACGTGGCGCAGTTTTTTCTGTGACACTAAGTCGATGACGGTATCTGCTGCGTTCAGCAAGGTCTGGCGACCAAAACCGACGGTGATCATGTGTTCGATTTCGTTGTATGGGAAGCCTTCGCACACTTGAGCCTGAGCGATGATCTGGCTGAAATCGTCACCTTCTAAATGACGCGCACCTGGCCAGCCAACGATGCTACGGGTCCAAATACGGTCAGTGTAGTTACCGACGTTAGGATCGATGATGCAGTTAGAGGTCATCAAAATTGGGCCAGGGAACTTGGCAAATTCGGTTTGCTGGTTCTGCCAGCCGCTGCCGTAGTTACCCACCAAATGCTTGAATTTTTTCAGTTCAGGGTAGCCGTGTGCAGGTAACATTTCACCGTGGGTATAGACGTTTACGCCAGTCCCTTCGGTTTGTTCCAGCAGCATACGCAGGTCTTTCAGGTCGTGACCTGAAATCAGAATGGCTTTGCCTGCAACAGGGCGAACGTTAACGGAGGTTGGCGTTGGGTGACCGTAAGCGTCGGTTTCACCTTTGTCCAGAATCGCCATCACGTTGAAGTTCATTTTGCCAATGCCCATAGCATTATTCAGCAGGGTATCAACGTCGCGTGGCTGAGTACCTAACCATGCCATATAGGCGTGGAATTCAGCATAAATATCATCGCTGTACTGGCCGAGAACGTGGGCGTGTTCCATATAGGCCGCCGCACCTTTCAAACCATACAGGTTTAGCATGCGCAGGCCGTGAACGTCGTCGCCGATTTCTGCTTTATCGTTGTTGAGCGCGAATTCTTCAGCCTGTTTGCGCAGCGTGGCAAGGTCTGAACCCGCCAGCTGTAAATCAGCTAATGGATGATCAACCTGTGCGTTCGCGTCAACCGCGCGGCAGGCCATCATCAGCGCATCGCGCATTTCCAACGCTTCACGGGCATAACCGACGATACGTTCTGAATCGAAGTTAACGTTAGTCAGCGTAGAGAAGAAGGCGCGAGGCACGAAGTTATCAATATTGTGGTCGATAATGCCCAGCTCGCGTGCTTTCAGTGCCCATGCAGACAGGCCTTGTAATGCTGCAACCAGCAGATCTTGTAGGTCAGACGTTTCAGCAGTTTTGCCACACATACCTTGGGCGAAAGAGCAGCCATTACCCGCAGGCGTTCGGATGGTTTGTTCACATTGGACACAGTACATTCTGGGCTTCCTTTTAAAGTTGCATTTATTATGCTTGTTTTAAGAGTAGTCCCGTCCAGTGAGGTAAAAAAGGAATTTTTGAGGCAACCTTAGCTTTGTTTGATATAGCGCAAATTAAGTTGTAAGTGAGAATTATTCAGAGGAAAAAGACTAAAACTTTATAGGTATGTCATGAGGTTATTGACCCCCATGACATACTTTTTAAGGCAGGAATTATGAGGAGAAAACGGCCATCAGAACCGGAGCGATCAGGCTTAAGGCAAAGCCATGAACGATGGCGGCAGGCACTAATTCTAAGCCACCGCTGCGTTGTAGAACCGGCAGCGTGAAGTCCATAGATGTTGCGCCGCACAGGCCCAACGCGGATGAGCGGCTGCGCTGTACCAGCGTGGGGATCATCATAATGGCAAATAATTCACGCGCCAGATCGTTAAAGAAGGCCGCGCTGCCGATCACCGGGCCAAACGCATCGGTCATCATGATCCCTGAAAGGGAGTACCAGCCGTAGGCAGACGCAATGGCTAAACCCGTTTTTATCGGCAGTCCCAGCAACAGGGCCGCGATGGCACCGCCGACCAACGCGCTCACACACACCAGCACGGCGATAATCATGCCGCGGCGGTTAAGAATGATTTGTTTGAGTGACATGCCGCTATTACGCAGCTGCAATCCGACCAGCAACAGCAGGAAGATCAGCGCATATTCACTGCCGTGAGAGGCGTAGCTGAGCCATGACCACTGCGTTAAACCGAGCGCAAAACCACCCACCACTACGCCGCACAGCTTGAGCGATTCCAGCGCCATGTGCAGACGGGAAGGGAGTTCTTCCTGTTTATGGGGTACAACCCAAGGGCGCTTTTTTTCCAGTAGCAGTAACGCAATAAGATTGGCCACGATGATGCAAATAAAGAATACCGAAGCATACTGAAAAATAAGCCACAGGTTCTCGCTGAGGTTATCGAGAAAGGCGAGGCTGATGCCCATAAAAAACAGAATAACGTAAACCATCCAGCTAAGCAGACGGTTGATTAATACCACTAAGCTCTTTTGGCGTAGAGGGATTAGGTAGCCGAGCAGAAGCGGCACCAAGATAATGAGCAGTCCCGAGTACATGGAAAACCTAAATTGCGGAGAATAATGGCGATACGCTACCCAAAAGGGTTTGGTGAGTAAAGCGTGGCAGAGGAATTGATAAAACAAGCCGAATGGTTTGGCGTTTTACTCTCCACGAACTGAATAGGCAGAAGAAAATCGGGCATCACATCTCAGTGAGTGCTTGACCAGACAGCGTTTTTTTTTCATTCTCAGATGAATGCATCCGTAAGGGAGAGTAGCAATGTATCTAGAACGGATCGAAATTGTCGGATTCAGAGGGATAAATCGCCTCTCTTTGACGCTGGATGAGAATACGGTTCTTATCGGCGAAAATGCGTGGGGCAAATCGAGCCTTTTGGATGCGCTGACGCTGTGTCTTTCACCTAACGCCGATCTCTATCACTTCGAATCGCAAGATTTTTATTTTCCTCCCGGTGATGAAGGCGCAAAAGAGCGCTATCTACAAATTATCTTTGTATTTTGTGAGTCGGATGTAGGGCACCACAACGCGCCCCGTTATCGACCCCTGTCGTCGCTATGGCAAAATGGGGACGACCGTTTTCAACGCATCTATTTTCGTCAGGAAGGCGAGTTGTGTGACGATGGCACGGTGTGTACGTGGCGTTCTTTTCTCGATCAAAATGGCGAGCCGCTTCAACTACATCACGTCGATAAACTGGCGCGTGAGATTGTTCGGTTGCATCCGGTGCTACGCCTGCGCGATGCGCGCTTTATTCGCCGACTGCGTCCGAACGTATTAGCAGAACGCCAGATCCCCGATCAGGCGGAAGTGGCCCAACAGCTTGACGATCTGACGCGTGAAATGGTGCGTAACCCGCAGAAGCTGAGCAACAGCGAACTGCGTCAGGGCTTGAATGCCATGCAGTTGCTGCTGGAACACTATTTTGCTGAACAGGGGCAACAGCCGCAGAACTCGCGCCGTCGAAAGCGTCATAGCGACGAAGTACACGGGCGTCAGGCATGGCGTTCGCTCGAAAATATGAATCAAATGGTGGCTGAATCCGGTAGCCGAAATATGCGGTTGATTTTACTTGGGCTGTTTTCAACGCTATTGCAGGCTAAAGGTGCGATCACGCTCGATCCTCATGCGCGGCCGCTGCTGCTGGTGGAAGATCCTGAAACTCGCCTGCATCCCATCATGCTGTCGGTGGCGTGGGGGCTGCTCAATCAGCTGCCGCTGCAAAAAATCACCACTACCAACTCGGGCGAATTGCTTTCGCTGGTGCCGGTTGATCGCGTATGTCGTTTGGTGCGCCAGTCAAACCGCGTGGCAACCTATCGTATTGGCCCGCAGGGGATGTCACCTGAAGATAGCCGGCGGATTGCCTTCCACATTCGATTTAATCGGGCATCGACACTGTTTGCTCGTTGCTGGCTGTTGGTTGAGGGTGAAACGGAGGTTTGGTTGCTCAATGAGCTTGCGCGCCAGTGCGGCTACCATTTCGAAACGGAAGGGATCAAGGTTATTGAGTTTGCCCAGTGCGGTATTCGTCCGCTGGTGAAATTTGCGCGCCATATGGGACTTGAGTGGCACGTGCTGGTGGACGGCGACGATGCGGGGCGTAAGTATGCCGCTGCGGTACGTGCGTTGACCGAGCATGCTAAGGAGAACGAACGCGATCGTCTGACCGCGCTACCTGCGCCGGATATGGAGCATTACATGTACCGTGAGGGGTTTGCGTCGGTGTATCACGATATCGCAGGCCTACCGAGCAACGTACCGCTGTCAGCGCGTAAGGTGATCACCAAAGCGATACACCGCTCATCTAAACCCGACTTAGCTATTTCTGTGGCGGCACAGGCTGAAGTTTGGGGCAGAGATTCTGTGCCTGCGCTTATCAAAGGGATGTTTTCACGGGTGATTTGGTTGGCACGCGGTAAGGCTGAGTAGCTAAGGCAGAGTAACAAGATAGCCGCCATTCGTATTCAGAATGGCGGATTCTGTGTGAGATTTAGCGACTCAGTGCCGCGTGAGCTGCGGATTCCAGATCGTCCAGCAACTGGTAACGGCGACGATATTCTGCCCGTTTTTTGCTGGCGATTTCTTCCAACGATTTTCGGGCAATCGTTAGTGGCAGGCGGAAATAACCTTCCTGCGTTGTTTCTGCGCCGATTGAGAGCCAGAAGCTGTCGTAGTCTGACATCATCTTGCTGCTTTTCTTTTTGTTGTAGCGCCAGTTTTTATAGATATGGGTGTCATTGCCCACGGCTAATATCTGTTCGCATCCCACGCTGTTGGCAAATAAGCAAAGTGCCTGCATCAAAAGGCGTTTAGGAAATAAACCATGGCATTCTTTAGTAGCGGTTTGAATAAGCTCATGCGGGACCGAACGTTTTGGCCCTTGTAATCCACCGACGAACAGCGTTTTTTTACCTAAATAGGTGAGCAAGGTAAAGGTGCATTCAGAAAGCATGGTGCCTTCATCGTTATAAAATAATAACGACAGCTCGCCTTCCTTATTCAGACTATCAATTGGGCTGATCCCGATACGGAATAGCTGGCCGTTTTTGCCTGTCATTTCACACAGATAATAGGGTTTGGCATTATATATTTTACGCAAAATGCTCTGCGGCAACGCGTCATCCATCATCTGGTAGTGTTCGCCAATGGCTTTGACGGCATCTTGGCGCTTGAAGTGAACATTCAGATAGGGATGATGAAGCTTACACGGCAGGCGTGGCTGGGCTAAAAGCACGTCCTGACAGCTAGGGATAGCCGCAATGTTTTCCAGCAGCTTTATCGTTGTGACTGGGGCTAGCAACGTTCTGAGCGCAAATTTCACGCGGTAATTTTTCGCATGCCAAAGACGCCCCGGCTTTAAGTCTCCTTTTACGAGAGAATTAAAGAGTTGGAAACCCGTCATGGATGAATCTGCTGTGCGTTCGACGCTGATTTGAGACATACGATATACCTGATAGAACGTTGCTGTATTTAATTTCTATCAAGTAGTTAAACAGGCTAAACCTCAACGGCAATTAAATCGGCGAGCTAGGTGAACGTATTTTAAATAATTATTTGATTGTCGTTGATGATTTATTTAGTGAATGAGCGAGTTGAGCGGTCAAATAACTATTGGTGTTAATTATTAGACGGTTAATTAATCATAAGCAGAAGGAGAGCGGGTTGCCCTTGAAAAAAAAGGAAACGCCACTATCTAACAAAGAGGAAGATAGCGTATTGCCATGATGATAAGTGCTATAAAACAATGCCAGCGCGGGGCTGGCATGGAGCAAAAGTGGTTCCTTCGAGCAGCGTAATCAGGAGGTTAGGCCGTCATTTCTACTTCGATGGGAACGATGGCGTTGGCGTGGTTGCCCTTAGGGCCTTCTTGCACATTAAATTGGACCTGTTGCCCAGCTTTCAGTGTGCGGTAACCTTCCATCTGAATTGAAGAATAGTGAGCAAAAATGTCTTCGCCGCCATTCACAGGACAGATAAAGCCAAAACCTTTAGCATTATTGAACCATTTAACAGTACCCGTCTCCATGCTTATACAACCCTCGCCATGCTGTGATAAGAGGTTTGCACGATTAACCCAGAGTCATCGGCAAAGCTCGCTATGTATGTTATGAGATAAGATTGATGCCCTTCATTCTTCGAACCGTGGGTCTTGGTTGATGCGAAACCTCGGTTGAGTGCGAGGGCAGATACAGGACGTGTTCTTAAGATGTTCGGTTAACGCGCCACACCGTGGTGCTGAACAGCTTAGGAACGCCCCCTACGGGTGCCGAAAAGATCTGTTAACTAAGGAATAATTCACGTTAGTTTGAACCAGAGACTTATCGGTCGAAACGGTATCGATTTGTATGAATCGTCACCAGCTTACAAATTTACACTCTAGTGTATGCCGCTAGTTCGTCAAGCAATGGCTATTTTTAACACAGTGCATTGTGATGAAAGTTTGAAGCAGATAACGCTATTTAGATGAATCGGGCGAAATTTAATCACTTAATGCAACGCAAATAACACAACTGTGAAGATTTGTGTCACAGTTAAGTCACTAGCAAGAAAGACATGTAGTTATGCGATCGTAGTCTGTATCGCATGATTGTTAACAGAGAATGGGCAGGACATGGCAAACCAAAACGACTGGCTGAATTTCGAACAATTAGCCGACAGCAAACAAATCGATGAGGTAAAACCGCCGTCAATGTATAAAGTTATACTTAACAATGACGATTACACACCGATGGAATTTGTGATTGACGTCCTGCAAAAGTTTTTTTCATATGATATTGAACGTGCAACGCAGTTGATGCTTACTGTGCATTATAAAGGAAAAGCGATTTGCGGTGTTTTCACCGCTGAGGTGGCGGAAACAAAAGTCGCTCACGTCAATCGGTATGCGCGGGAGAACGAGCATCCACTGTTGTGTACGTTAGAAAAGGCCGGTTAACGGCCGCTTAAATGGGGGAGGTGCCTATGCTCAATCAAGAACTGGAACTCAGTCTCAACATGGCGTTCGCCAGAGCGCGCGAGCATCGCCATGAGTTTATGACCGTGGAGCACCTGCTGCTGGCACTGCTTAGTAACCCTGCTGCGCGTGAAGCGCTGGAGGCTTGCTCTGTTGATCTAGCCGCTTTGCGTCAAGAACTCGAAACCTTTATTGAACAAACCACACCCACGTTACCTAACGGTGAAGCCGAGCGTGATACTCAGCCTACGCTGAGTTTCCAACGCGTTCTGCAGCGTGCTGTTTTCCATGTTCAGTCCTCAGGCCGCAATGAAGTTAGCGGCGCGAACGTACTGGTCGCGATTTTCAGCGAGCAAGAGTCTCAGGCTGCGTATCTGTTGCGCAAGCACGACGTGAGCCGCTTGGATATCGTGAACTTCATCTCGCATGGCACACGCAAAGACGAAACTGGACAGGCGCCAAATGCCGAAAATCCAGCACCGGAAGAGCCTGCTAGCGGTGAAGATCGCATGGAGAACTTCACCACGAACTTAAACCAGCTTGCACGCGTCGGCGGTATCGATCCGTTGATAGGCCGCGATAAAGAGCTGGAGCGTGCGATTCAGGTGTTGTGCCGTCGTCGTAAAAACAACCCGCTATTGGTTGGGGAATCCGGCGTGGGTAAAACCGCGATTGCGGAAGGGCTTGCTTGGCGAATTGTGCAGGGCGACGTGCCTGAGGTGATGGCGGACTGCACCCTGTATTCACTGGATATTGGTTCATTGCTGGCGGGTACAAAATACCGCGGCGACTTTGAGAAGCGCTTTAAAGCGTTGCTCAAACAGCTTGAGCAAGATACCGATAGCATCCTGTTCATCGATGAAATTCATACCATCATCGGTGCGGGCGCAGCGTCTGGTGGGCAGGTTGATGCGGCTAACCTGATCAAACCGCTGCTGTCTAGCGGCAAGATCCGCGTGATCGGATCGACGACCTATCAAGAGTTCAGCAATATCTTTGAAAAAGATCGCGCCTTGGCGCGTCGTTTCCAGAAGATCGATATTACTGAGCCAACCCCAGATGAAACGGTACAGATCCTTAATGGTCTGAAACCAAAATATGAAGCTCACCATGACGTGCGCTATACCGCGAAAGCGATTCGCGCGGCGGTTGAGCTGTCGGTTAAATACATCAATGACCGTCATTTGCCAGATAAAGCCATTGACGTTATTGATGAAGCGGGCGCTCGTAGCCGTTTAATGCCGGTGAGCAAGCGTAAGAAAACCGTCAACGTCGCTGATATTGAATCTGTGGTCGCTCGCATTGCGCGCATTCCAGAGAAAACCGTATCAGCCAGCGATCGCGATGTGCTGAAAAGCTTGGGCGACCGTCTGAAAATGTTGGTGTTTGGACAGGATAAAGCCATCAGCGCGCTGACCGAAGCGATCAAAATGAGTCGTGCTGGTTTAGGTCAAGATCATAAGCCGGTCGGTTCGTTCTTGTTTGCTGGCCCAACGGGCGTAGGTAAAACCGAAGTCACGGTCCAATTGGCGAAAGCCTTGGATATTGAGCTGCTGCGTTTTGATATGTCCGAATATATGGAACGTCATACCGTTAGCCGTTTGATTGGTGCGCCTCCGGGATACGTTGGCTTTGATCAAGGTGGTCTGCTGACGGATGCGGTGATCAAACATCCTCATGCGGTTCTATTGCTGGATGAAATCGAAAAAGCGCATCCTGACGTCTTCAACCTGTTGTTACAGGTGATGGACAACGGCACCTTAACGGATAATAACGGCCGTAAAGCCGATTTCCGTAACGTGATTTTGGTGATGACGACCAACGCCGGTGTGCGTGAAACTCAGCGTAAATCAATTGGCTTTGCGCAGCAGGATAACAGCACCGACGCGATGGAAGAGATCAAGAAGGTGTTCACGCCAGAGTTCCGTAACCGTCTGGATAACATCATTTGGTTCAACCATCTGTCGACTGACATTATTCAGCAGGTGGTGGATAAGTTCATCGTCGAACTGCAGGCTCAACTGGATGCTAAAGGCGTTTCGTTGGAAGTGAGCGAAGCAGCGCGTTTGTGGCTGGCAGAGAAAGGCTACGATCACGCGATGGGCGCTCGTCCTATGGTACGTGTGGTGCAGGAAAATCTGAAAAAACCGTTGGCGAACGAATTGCTGTTTGGTTCGTTGGTGGACGGTGGCTCTGTCACCGTTGATTTGAGCGAAGATAAGCAGCAGTTAACGTATGAATTTTGTAGCGCACAGAAGCGTAAAGCCGAAGACGCCCTGCATTAACCGAAGTTTAAGAAGTAAAAGAAAAGAGCGCCAAAAGGCGCTCTTTTTTTATGGCTGAAATTTAAGTTTTTCAGCTAACTCTCAGTGATATTTATGTGTCTCGTCAGACCGTCATATCACCGCGAGTATAATTTATGCCGCAGATGCGTGAACGCAGGTGCGCAGGGTGAGCCTATCAGCGGCTACGGAAGACAATGCGGCCTTTGCTCAGGTCGTACGGGGTCAGCTCTACAGTGACTTTGTCGCCCGTCAGAATGCGGATGTAGTTTTTACGCATTTTACCGGAGATGTGAGCGGTAACGACGTGTCCGTTTTCTAATTCAACGCGGAACATCGTGTTTGGTAACGTATCAAGTACGGTACCTTGCATTTCAATATTGTCTTCTTTGGCCATCGAATCCTCTAGGTATGAGTACCATATTTTTTAATCGGCAAGATAATGCCGAAAAACCCCGATTATGTAAAGGAGTGTCGGTGGTTCTTCATCCATTACGGGCAATTTTGATGGGGTTTTATCGCAAACTCGCGTGAAATAATAGTTTGGGGTTTCCAGCAGGCGGGATTAATTACCTTATTCTGGTCAATCCGTAAGTGGTGTAAATAATCACTGCGCGGGATATTACGCGCACCTAACGACTCAGTGTGCGCGTTAAGCACCTGACAGTCAATTAATGTTCCCCCAAACGACACAAAATGCTCACAAAACGCAATTAGAGCCGTTTTGGAGGCGTTTGTGGCGCGGCTGAACATCGACTCGCCGCAAAAGAGAGAGCCTTGTAACACGCCGTACAGGCCGCCTACGAGCCGATCTTCTTGCCAGACCTCAACGGAGTGCGCATGGCCAAGTTCGTGCAACTTCACATAAGCTTGCTGCACGTCCTCACCAATCCATGTGCCTTCTTCGCGTTGATCGGCGCATTCACGAATGACATCGGCAAACGCCTGATTAATCGTGACTTCAAAATCGTGCTTACGTAAAAATTTCGCCATGCTACGGCTAATGTGCAACTCATGCGGGAATAAAACCGCACGTGGATCGGGCGACCACCAGAGGATGATGTCCCCCGGTGTGAACCATGGGAATATCCCCGCACCGTAGGCGGCAAGTAAACGGGCAGGGCGTAAATCCCCGCCAATGGCCAGCAACCCGTTCGGTTCACGCAGTGCGAGATCCGTTGGGGGAAATAACGTTGATTGCCGATCCAGTTGCATGATGCGCATCAAAATATTCCAATCTGAATGAAAAACATCATTGGCCTGTTAATTATTACCCGTATTAACTATAGCCGCTGGCACAGCTGATAATATCGGCCTTTTTCGTCAAGAAGTTTAGCGTGATGCCCTTGTTCGACGATCTGGCCATTTTCCATCACGCAGACCCGATCCATTTTATCCAAGCCTTGCAGGCGATGAGTAATTAAGATCAGCGTTTTGTGCTGGCAATGCTGCATGATGAGTTCAAGGATCTGCTTCTCAGTGTCGGCGTCTAAGCCTTCAGTGGGTTCATCCAATAGCAGCAGCGGTGAGCGATGTAGCAGCGCACGAGCAATACCTAAGCGACGCTGTTCGCCGCCTGAAAGCGGTCGACCGCCGTCGCCGAGCCATGCATTTAGCCCTGTATCTTCTAGCAATTTGCCTAAGCCTACCTGTTCCAATACGGTTTTTAGCTCCAGGTCGGTCGCTTGGTCATTGGCGATTTTTAAATTATCCCGCAGCGTTGAACTGAAAACATGTACCCGCTGGCTGACGACGCCGGTGGCTTGTCGTAGCGTTGCTTCATCAAAGGCAGGTAGCGGCATATCATTCAGGCAGATTTCGCCCTGAGAGCAGTCCCATGCGCGTGTTATCAGCTGTAACAGGGTCGATTTGCCACAGCCGGTACGTCCGAGCAGGGCGATTTTCTCTCCGGGTTGCACCGAAAGGGAAATATCGTTAAGTACTGAAACCGGTTGATTTGGATAGCTAAAGCTCACGTGGTCAATGTTAACGGCAATCTGTTCACTCAGTGCGGGGCCTGATCGAGGGAATGTTACCTCGGGTTTTTGCTCAATCATCTGCGCTACGCGGGTTGCTGATGCGGTGACCTGTCCCAAATGCTGGAAGGCACCGGCAACCGGAGCTAAGGCTTCAAAAGCGGCCAGAGATGAGAAGACAAACAGCGCTATCAGCGCACCGGGCTGGGCATAGTGCCCAACGCCACCGGCGGCGAGCCAGAGCATTAAGGTGAACGTTAACCCTGAAGCCAAAATCATCAAAGCCTGTGCGGCACCGGTTAAAGACGCTTGCTTCTGCTGTTGCTGTTGCCAGTCGCGCTCTTTGGCATCCAGCGCCTGACGAAAGCGGTCAGCCGCGCCGTAGATGGCGAGTTCTGCTTGCCCTGCAACCCACGTAATTAATAAAGTGCGGTAGTCGGCACGGAGTTCAGTGAGCGCAATCCCAACGGGCTTTCCTGCTTGATAAAAACCTAGCGGCAAGCAAAACAGCAGCAACAACATGATGCCGCCCAGCGTGATTGCTAGCGTAGGATCGAACCAAGATAAACCGGCCGTAACGACCACGATCACCACGATGGCGCTAATCAGCGGAGATATTACGCGGAGATAGAGATGATCGAGGGTGTCTACGTCAGCAACCAAACGGTTGAGTAACTCCGCCTGACGAAAACGCGCAATGGCTCCCGGCGACAGCGGCAGTATTTTACTAAAGGTGAATACGCGTAGATGGGAAAGCACGCGAAACGTTGCATCATGGCTGACAACGCGCTCGGCGTAGCGCCCTGCGGTACGGATAATCGCCGCTCCGCGTACGCCAGCGGCTGGCAACATATAGTTAAACGTCATCAGCCCTGCTAGCCCAGCCAGCGCTGAGGCAGCAAGGAACCAACCCGAAAGCATCAATAACCCAATGCTGGCGAGAAGGGTAACGATAGCCAGAACTACGCCCAGTGAGATGAGGAACCAGTGGCGACGATAGAGTGCTAAAAACGGCAAAAGTACGCGCATGGTTATAGCTCCTTACTACGGGTTGCAAGCAGATCGGCAAAAGGCCCTTTTTGCTGGCTGAGCTCGGTATAAGCGCCGCGCTGAACCAGCTTGCCATTATCCATTACCCAAATTTGGTCGTAGGCACTTACATCATCTAACTGATGCGTCACCATCAGCGTGGTTTGCTGATGCGAGGCTTCAGACAATGCCTGCATGACAAGCTGCTCGCTGTGCGCATCCAAACTGGCTGTGGGTTCATCTAACAACAAAAGGCGGCATGGACGAAGTAAGGCGCGCGCCACTGCAACACGCTGTGCTTGGCCGACCGAGAGGCGAGCGGCACCCTCACCGATTTCTGTATCAACGCCTTCATTTAGCAGGGGCAAAAACTCGGTAACATGCGCACGTTCTAACGCGGTGGTCAGTTGTTCTTCTGTGGCCTGAGGAGCGCCCAGCAGCACATTAGCCCGCAGCGTGGTCTCTGGCAGATTAGGGTTTTGCCCAATCCAGCCGAGGACCTGACGCCAGCTCGCTGGCGCTAATTCACGTAGCTCTTTTCCATCAACTAAGAGGGAACCGCGGTAGGGGAGGAAGCCGAGTAACGCGTTAATCAACGAACTTTTCCCAGCGCCGCTAAAGCCTACCAGCGCAATTCTCTGCCCTGCATCAATGCTGAACGTCAGTGGCCCAGCCAGCACTTTTCCCTGTGGAGATAATACTTCCAACTCTGAAGCCACAATGCTAATGGGATGCGTACCGGTTAACTGCTCTTGGCCTTGCCCCTGCGCTGGGCTTTCTGCATCTTCTGCTAAAAAAGTCACCAGAGATTCAGCCGCGCCCACGGCCTGTGCTTTCGCGTGGTAAAAAGTGCCTAAATCACGCAGCGGTTGGAAAAATTCCGGTGCCAGAATAAGCACCAGAAAACCCGCAAAAAGAGTCACGCTGGTGCCATAGCTACCAAAGTTGAGTTCGCCCAGATAGGAAAAACCAAAATAGACCGCCACCACGGCGATTGAGATGGAGGTAAAGAACTCCAACACCGCAGAGGAAAGAAACGCCATACGCAGCACTTCCATAGTGCGGCTGCGGAAATCTTCCGATGAACGACGGATATTGTCGGTTTCGGCGGCGGCGCGATTAAACAGGCGTAGCGTATCTAAGCCACGCAAGCGATCGAGGAAGTTGCCGCTTAAACGTCCTAATGCCAAGAAGTTTCGGCGGTTAGCATCGGCGGCACCCATACCAACCAGCGCCATAAACAGTGGGATCAACGGCGCTGTGACCAGCAGGATCATACCTGCGGCCCAGTTAATCGGGAATACGGTGATCAGAATCAACAGCGGGATCATGGTTGCCAGATACATCTGCGGCAAATAGCGAGAGTAAAACTCCTGCATGTCTTCAATTTGTTCAAGAATTAACGTTGCCCAATGTCCGGCTGGTTTTCCTTGTATCCATGCAGGGCCGAGTTCATCGAGCCGATTAAGCACCAAGTTTCTAATTTGTACTCGTACTACTTGGCCACACTTAAAACCAACGCGTTCACGCAGCCAGCTTAAGGCTGAACGTAGCACAATGGCGGTAATCAATAAGCCAAAAGGCAGCAGGAGAGATTGGCGCGGTACCTGCTCAATAATCAAATCATGCAGCAGTTTCGCCAAGATCCACGACTGAGCGACGATCAGAAGTCCGGATATCAAACCGAGGATCATAGAAATTCGAAGCCAACGGCGAGCCAGCGAACTGCGCTGTTTGAGCCATTGGGTTAATTCGCGTTGTCTGTTTTTATTCATGTGTTGCGATGGTTTCTAAAGCAGATGAAGCGTCGAAAAGAGTGCTGATGGCCGGCCTATTTTATCTTTACTCACCGGTTCACGCGTAAGCTCTGATATTACAACGGCCTGCGGGGACATGAAACCAAAGGAAGGTAAATTCTGTTAACAACTGTGGTGGAGTTCAGATAACAAGTGACAATTTGAGCACAAATAGGTGAAAAAACACGGTAGCTACAAAAATAAGGGCCACCGAAGCAGCCCTTATGATTTAAATCGAGAGTGATTTACTGATTGGCAGACAGCCCATCCAAATAACGCTCGGCATCAAGCGCCGCCATACAGCCGGTGCCCGCGGAGGTAATGGCCTGACGATAGATATGATCCATAACGTCACCCGCGGCGAAAACGCCGGGAATGCTGGTTTGGGTAGCGTTGCCACTCAGGCCAGATTGAACCTTGATATAGCCGTTTTCCAGTGCGAGCTGACCATCAAAAATGGCCGTGTTCGGTTTGTGGCCGATAGCCACAAACAAACCTGTTACGCTCAGTTCTTCAACGGTATTGCTGTCGGTCGCTTTTAAACGTAATCCGTTTACACCCATAGCATCGCCTTGAACTTCATCAAGCGTGCGGTTGGTGTGCAGCACAATGTTACCGCTCGCAACTTTATCCATCATGCGTCCAATCAAGATTTTTTCGGCGCGGAATGTATCACGACGATGTATCAAGTGAACCTTGGAGGCGATATTAGACAAATAAAGTGCTTCTTCAACCGCAGTATTACCGCCGCCGATCACCGCCACTTCTTGTTGGCGATAGAAGAAACCATCACAGGTCGCACAGGCAGATACGCCACGGCCTTTGAACTCTTCTTCGGAAGGCAGGCCGAGATATTGCGCGGAAGCGCCGGTTGCAATAATCAATGCGTCGCAGGTGTATTCCTGAGAATCGCCAAACAGGCGGAATGGGCGGTTCTGCAAATCGACACGCTGGATGTGGTCAAAAATAATCTCGGTGTTAAATTTGGCCGCGTGCTCGTGCATACGTTCCATCAGCAGAGGACCGGTGAGCCCTTCGGGATCGCCTGGCCAGTTTTCGACTTCTGTCGTGGTGGTGAGCTGACCGCCTTTTTCAACGCCGGTAATTAATACTGGGTTCAAGTTAGCGCGTGCCGCGTAGACCGCCGCTGTATATCCTGCAGGGCCTGAGCCCAAGATCAGGAGTTTGCTGTGTTTGACTGTGCCCATGAATTCCTCTTTTCCAATTTTACCGGACAATAACTCGATTGTAGGGAAGTTAGCGCCTGAAAAAAAGCGTGCAAAAAAAATGTTATCAATTTGTTTGATAGTGGCTAGCTATCGATTAGTAAAAATCATGGCAGCAGATAATTTTTTTTAAACCTATTCCGATAACATTCTTGCCGAGAAAGCCCCCTAATAGCGCTTCTTAGCGACGCTTATTCGTCTGTTTTGACGGTTTATTTTGTTGTCGCCTCGAAAGTCTTCTTTAGAATAGTTGGCATGTTCGTCTGATTTTGCTTCTTTTGCTTTGACAATCGCCTGTGCATTTGCGAAAACATGGATGTAGGGAAGAACTTGTCTTTGGTTTTTGTGGCTTGAAAGTCATTTAGCAGAATTTTTATCTGCTTGAAGGCAACAAATAGCCTATTGAACTAAAACAGCGCTTTCTTCTCCTGATGTAAGAAATACCGCGTATACGAAAAGAAATGTGTAGTGCTTAGATTGGCTTCAATGAGTGGCGTTAGGGATCGTGGTCTTACGATGAACCTCTATGTGCATTGATTTGGAATCAGAGCAAAGCAATTATGCGAGCCCTCGCATGTGAATTAAGTGCAATCTGCGAAAACAGATGAAGTTGAAAGCTAGCTTCGGCGGATTTATCCGGCTGTTTTCGTCATCATAAGCAATGGGAATTGCTGATTGACTGCAGGCATGGGGTTTTCGTTTGGGACAAATCCTTAACAAATTGAACTTGTTGAGGGGATGGCGAGCAGGGAAGGATATAAGAGAGACAATAAGATGGCAGACAATAAAAAGCGCCCCGGTAAAGATCTCGACCGTATCGACCGTAACATCCTGAATGAGTTGCAGAAGGATGGACGAATTTCGAACGTTGAGCTTTCAAAGCGAGTTGGCTTATCACCAACTCCATGTTTAGAACGTGTGCGTCGCCTTGAGCGTCAGGGTTTTATTCAAGGTTACACTGCGTTATTGAACCCGCACTATCTGGATGCATCCTTACTGGTATTTGTAGAAATTACCTTGAATCGTGGAGCGCCAGATGTGTTTGAACAGTTCAATACGGCTGTTCAGAAACTGGAAGAAATTCAGGAGTGTCATTTAGTTTCAGGCGATTTCGACTATCTGTTGAAAACGCGTGTGCCTGACATGTCCGCTTATCGTAAATTGCTTGGTGAGACCCTGTTACGCCTGCCTGGCGTTAATGACACCCGTACCTATGTGGTTATGGAAGAAGTCAAACAGAGCAATCGCTTGGTTATCAAAACACGATAACGGTAGCAGGTGCAAAACCTGATTAATTTGGTTACACTCCTGTGTATCTATACAGTTTCAACGCCGAGGGTAGACTCTCTCGGCGTTGTTATTGGTATGAGTTTTACTGAAATATAATATTACGTGGCAATGCGTTGTTCTAAAGCGGCAATAGGCAATAATAGTGCTATGGTGAAAAACAGGAACCTGGAGAGCCTTTCTTGAGCCAGGAATACACAGAAGAGAAGGACGTTACTCTCAAACGAATGAGCAGTGGACGTCGGTTATACGAGGCGTTACTCATCGTAGTAGCGTTGTTTTCTATTTATCTTATGGTTTCGTTGCTGAGTTTTGACCCCTCGGATCCGAGTTGGTCACAAACGGCATGGCACGAGCCTATCAATAATATCGGCGGCGGCGCAGGAGCATGGCTGGCTGATACCTTATTCTTCGTTTTCGGAGTGATGGGTTACGCCATTCCTCCCGTCATTATCGTTCTGTGCTGGTTTGCGTATCGCAAACGCGACGATAGTGGCTATGTTGATTATTTCTCTATTTCGCTCAAGCTTATCGGTATGTTGGCATTGGTGCTGGCATCGTGTGGCTTAGCGTCGCTGAACGTTGACGACCTTTACTATTTCGCCTCAGGCGGCGTGATCGGTAGCCTTCTCGCAAACGGCGTGATTCCTCTGCTGGGTAGCGTGGGCGGAACACTGCTTCTGCTGGGTGTTTGGGCAGTGGGGCTGACGCTGTTTACCGGCTGGTCTTGGCTGACGATTGCTGAAAAAATCGGTGGTGTTCTCCTCGGTGGCATGACGTTTATGAGTAATCGTTCTCGCCGCGATCGAGATGATGAATACGACTATGAAGACGATAGCCGAGAAGTGGTTACTGCCGAGCGTGAACGTTCAGAAGGTGAGGGCGCAGATGATGTATTGCTTAATACCTCCGCCGTGGAAGACGATGACGATATTCTGTTGGCTAAACCAGTAAAACAGCCTGTTGAAGCGCCTGTTGCTGATGTCGATGCTGAAGACGACGATCCTTTATTGGGTAAACTCCGTCCGTTGCACGAAGCTGAGAACTCGCTGAATGATGTGGCTCAGCCTGCAGTCATACCGACGATGGCCCCAACCGCGGCGGTTTCTGCCGTTGGAGCAGCGGTTGCCGCCGCTCAGCCGGTAGCCTCTGCTGCCACTCAGCCTATGACGTTCAGTGCTTCAGAACCCGAGCCTGTGGCGGAAATTAAGCCGAGCATGCCTCCGCTGTATTCCTTTGAAGTCCCTGAAGGTAGACCGTCTAACGTGGCCAATCATTCATCTCGTCCAACGCGCTCTGCTTGGGATGATGAAGGCCCACGAATTGGCAGTTTTGAGCCTGAAACGCCTACTTCACAAATCGGGAATGCGTCATCGGGGATGAATTTCTCGGCCTCGCATTTTGATCGCGATGAATCGCCTGCGACGCCATATATTAATCCTGGCCTATCGTCGGATACGGTTCCGTTTGGTGCGGCCTCGCGTAACGATGTTGTTCCTGCAACCGTATCAACGGCTGCAGCCGCGGGCTCAATGTTTATGCCTGCGTTTAGCGCAACCGAAGACAGCAGCTTGCAGGTGAAACAAGGCGTCGGACCTGAACTGCCGCGTCCGAATCCTGTGCGTATCCCAACGCGCCGTGAGTTAGCCTCTTTAGGCATTAAACTTCCTTCACAGCGAATGGCTGAAGAGCAGGCGAAGAAAGAAGCAGAAGCTCTGCGCCAGCAAATGGTAGCCTCTCCAGAGCCGGAGCAGAAAACTGCACAGCCGATGGATGAGGAAAGCCTTGCCCTGCGTCAGGCGTTTGCCGAGCGACAGCAGCAGCGTTATGGTGAGCAACAGTATGCGCATCAGGCAGAAGATGAGCAGGCCGCTGAGATGGCGCGGTTGCAGAGCGAATTTTCTGCTCAGCAACAGCAGCGTTATCAGCCACAACCTGTCGCAGACGACCACGCATCAGCATTAAGCGGCGTGACCGCCTCGCGCAATGACCTGATGGACTTCTCTCCGGCGAAGGCGTTGAGCGAAGCAGCGGCTTCTAACCCTAATGCTTTCAGCTTTACCCCCGTTTCAGACTTAGTGGATGATGGACCTTCTGAGCCGCTATTTACTATTACGCCTGAGCAGGAAGAGAGCGCTGCGCGTGAAGATGATGCGTACGATGTTCCGTTTGGTCGCTACGATGAACCAGAACAGCCAGCGCCTGCGCAGTATGCAACGCGTCAGCAAGATCCTCGCTTTGCACCTGTGCAACAGCAGCCATCTGCGCCGCAAGCACCTCAGCCTCAATATAATCAGCATAATAGCCAGCCAGCACCGAGCGTGCAGCAAACTGCCGCGCCACAGTATGCAGCTCAAACTGCGCCAGTGCAGCAGCCTGTGGCTCAACAACCCGCTGGCCAGCATCCCGCGATGGATGGCTTAATTCACCCATTCTTGATGCGCGGTCATGAACAGCCGCTGGAAAAACCAACTACGCCGTTGCCAACGTTGGATCTGCTCACAGAGCCTCCTGCTAACTCCGAGCCGGTTGATATGTTTGCGCTAGAGCAGGTGGGAAATCTGGTTGAATCGCGTTTGGCGGATTATCGCGTTAAAGCCGAAGTAGTCGGGATTTCGCCGGGGCCGGTAATCACCCGTTTTGAGTTAGATTTGGCGCCAGGCGTGAAAGCGGCGCGAATTTCTAACTTGTCGCGTGACTTGGCGCGTTCACTGTCTGCGGTTGCCGTGCGCGTGGTAGAAGTTATTCCGGGTAAGCCTTACGTTGGATTGGAGTTGCCAAATAAGCATCGCCAGACGGTTTATCTGAGAGAGGTTTTGGACTGCACCAAGTTCCGTGAAAGCCCTTCCCCACTGACTATCGTGCTGGGCAAAGATATTGCTGGTCAGCCTGTGATTGCCGATCTAGCAAAAATGCCTCATCTGTTGGTGGCAGGTACCACCGGCTCAGGTAAGTCAGTTGGCGTGAACGCCATGATCCTCAGCATGCTGTATAAGGCGACGCCGGATGAAGTTCGCTTCATCATGATTGACCCTAAAATGCTGGAGCTTTCGGTTTACGAAGGGATTCCACATCTGCTGACCGAAGTGGTCACCGACATGAAAGACGCCGCCAATGCGCTACGTTGGTGTGTAGGTGAGATGGAGCGTCGCTATAAGCTGATGTCGGCATTAGGCGTGCGTAACCTTGCTGGTTACAACGAACGCGTTGAACAGGCCATTGCCATGGGGCGCCCAATCCCAGATCCGTTCTGGAAGCCGGGTGACAGCATGGATATGACGCCGCCGGTATTGGAAAAACTGCCTTACATCGTGGTGCTGGTCGATGAGTTTGCCGATCTGATGATGGCCGTCGGTAAAAAAGTGGAAGAGCTGATTGCACGTTTGGCCCAAAAAGCACGTGCGGCGGGGATACATTTGGTTCTGGCGACTCAGCGTCCATCGGTTGACGTTATCACCGGCTTGATTAAAGCGAACATTCCAACGCGTATCGCGTTTACCGTTTCGAGCAAAATCGACTCTCGTACTATCCTTGACCAAGGTGGCGCAGAATCGTTGCTGGGGATGGGGGATATGCTGTATATGCCGCCTAACTCGTCAATGCCGGTTCGTGTGCATGGCGCATTCGTTCGCGATGAGGAAGTGCATGCGGTGGTTCAGGATTGGAAAGCCCGTGGACGTCCACAGTATATCGATAGCATCCTGAGCTCTTCTGAAGAGGGCGAAGGTGGGTTTGGGTTGGATAGCGATGAAGAGCTCGATCCGCTATTTGACCAAGCCGTTGCTTTCGTGGTGGATAAGCGCCGAGCCTCAATTTCAGGCGTTCAGCGCCAGTTCCGTATCGGTTACAACCGCGCTGCGCGTATCGTTGAGCAGATGGAAGCTCAGGGGATCGTGAGCTCACCGGGCAATAATGGTAACCGTGAGGTATTAGCGCCGCCATCGCATGATATGTAATTTCGTCATTGCTTGATGCCATGTTAGCGGGCGGTGATTTCACCGCCCGTTTTATTTATCGATGAGATGCAAAAATAGACGAATGTCTGTCAGCGAAAAGATGTGTAAATCACGGTCATTCAGAATGTTACCGATGATAACTCCATGTCTATTGGCTACAGTTAGCGTATTATATTGTTTAATATAAAGCGTGGTGTAACGGCTAGCGTGCCGTTGACCAGATGATAAAAATCAGCCGAGGTTATCTGTTTTTGCAGCTAACCATGACCGACAAAAGGTGTAGAAAATAATGAAAAAGCTGTTATTAGCGTGCTGTTTAATGACTGGTTTTGCATCGACCGCCGCGCTGGCGACGCCAAGCCGCGATTTGCAGAGTCGCCTGAATAAGGTCAACAGTTTCCATTCAAGCTTTACTCAAACCGTAACAACGGCCGACGGCGCTGCTGTACAGCAGGGTGAAGGTGAACTTTGGGTCAAACGTCCTAACCTGTTCAACTGGCACATGACCTCACCCGATGAGAGCGTTTTAGTTTCCGATGGCAAAACGCTGTGGTTCTATAACCCGTTCGTTGAGCAGGTAACCGCGACTTGGCTAGATAGCGCGACCAGCAATACACCGTTTATGCTGATTACGCGTAACGATGCGAAAGAGTGGAATCAGTACAATGTGAAACAAACCGGTGATACGTTTGATCTGACACCGAAAAGCCAGAAAAACAATCTGAAGAAATTTACGATTAGCGTATCGCCAACGGGCACCATCAATAGCTTTACCGCCGTTGAACAAGACGGACAAAGCAGTGCTTATAAGCTGAAAAGCCAGCAAAGCGGCGTGGTTGATGCCAGCAAATTCCAGTTCACACCGCCTAAAGGCGTGACGGTGGACGATCAACGCCAATAGACAAACTTGATGAATGGGAAAAGCCAGTGAGTAATCTGTCCCTCGACTTCTCGCAGAATGAATTCCAACCACTGGCCGCGCGTATGCGGCCAGAAACATTGAAGCAGTATATTGGGCAGCGTCACTTGCTGGCTGAGGGCAAGCCCCTGCCGCGTGCGATTGAGGCCGGACATCTGCATTCAATGATTTTGTGGGGGCCGCCAGGGACCGGGAAAACCACGCTGGCTGAATTGATTGGCCGCTACGGTAATGCCGACGTTGAGCGTATTTCGGCGGTGACTTCTGGGATCAAAGAAATCCGCGAAGCCATTGAACGAGCGCGCAATAATCGTGATGCGGGCCGTCGAACTATCCTGTTCGTCGATGAAGTCCATCGCTTTAACAAAAGTCAGCAAGATGCTTTCCTTCCGCATATCGAAGACGGCACCATCACGTTCATTGGTGCTACCACGGAAAACCCTTCGTTTGAGCTCAATTCTGCGTTGCTTTCACGCGCCAGAGTTTACCTACTCAAGGCGTTAACCAGCGAAGATATCGTTGAAGTGCTTAATCAGGCAATGGCCGATAAAGATCGCGGATACGGTGGGCAAAATATTGTTTTGCCTGATGACACGCGCGATATGATTGCCGAGCTGGTGGGTGGCGATGCCCGCCGAGCGTTGAATACGTTAGAAATGATGGCTGATATGGCAGAAGTGGATGCCAGCGGCCATCGCGTTTTAACCGCAAATCTGCTGAAGGAAGTGTCCGGCGAGCGCAGTGCGCGCTTTGATAATAAAGGCGATCGTTTTTACGACCTGATTTCAGCGTTGCATAAATCAGTGCGCGGCTCTTCTCCGGATGCCGCGCTGTACTGGTATGCACGTATTATCACCGCCGGTGGCGATCCGCTTTACGTTGCACGACGTTTGCTGGCGATTGCCTCCGAGGATGTCGGTAATGCCGATCCGCGCGGCATGCAGGTTGCGATTTCAGCCTGGGACTGTTTTACCCGTGTCGGGCCCGCAGAAGGTGAGCGTGCGATTGCACAAGCCATTGTCTACTTAGCCTGTGCACCGAAGAGCAACGCCGTCTATACCGCGTTTAAAGCCGCTGTGCGTGATGCCAAAGAGCGCCCTGACTATGATGTTCCCGACCATCTGCGCAATGCGCCAACTAAACTCATGAAGGAAATGGGGCTGGGGGCAGAGTATCGTTATGCGCATGATGAAACCAATGCCTACGCTGCGGGTGAAGTGTACTTCCCGCCTGAAATGTCACAAACCCGATATTATGTGCCCACTAACCGTGGTTTAGAGGGCAAAATTGGTGAAAAACTGGCATGGTTGGCTGAGCAGGATCAAAATAGCCCGACAAAACGCTACCGCTAATATTCCCATTGCGGTAAGGTTATCCCTGATAAAATACGCTTTACATTGAGCGCCTTGTGCTCAATGTATTGCTCATTATAACTCCCTCAATATAATCACAGGATTAGCATGCTAGATCCCAATCTACTGCGTAATGAGCTAGACGCAGTCGCCGAAAAGCTGGCTCGTCGAGGCTTTAAACTGGATGTTGACACTTTGCGTCAGCAGGAAGAACGCCGCAAAGTGCTGCAAGTTGAAACTGAAAGCCTGCAAGCAGAGCGTAACTCGCGATCCAAATCCATCGGTGCGGCTAAAGCGCGTGGGGAAGATATTGAGCCACTGCGTCTTGAAGTCAACGAATTGGGCGAAAAGCTGGATGCGGCCAAGTCAGAGCTGGATCAGTTGCTAAATGATATCCGCGATTTGGCGTTGTCCATTCCTAACATGCCAGATGATTCTGTGCCGGTCGGTAGAGACGAAAACGACAATCTGGAAGTTAGCCGCTGGGGCGAGCCTCGTACGTATGATTTCGAAGTTCGCGATCACGTGACTCTGGGCGAAATGACTGGCGGGCTGGATTTTGCTGCCGCAGTTAAATTGACCGGTGCGCGTTTCGTCGTGATGAAAGGCCAAATGGCGCGTATGCACCGTGCATTGGCTCAGTTCATGCTTGATCTGCATACCGAACAGCATGGTTACCTCGAAACCTACGTTCCTTATTTGGTTAACCATGACACGCTGTACGGTACAGGCCAGTTACCTAAATTCGGTGGCGATCTGTTCCATACGCGTCCACTGGAAGAAGAAGCGGATTCCAGCAGCTATGCGCTGATCCCAACGGCAGAAGTCCCAGTCACCAACTTGGTGCGTGGCGAAATTCTGGAAGAAGAATCTCTGCCGCTGAAAATGACCGCACATACGCCATGTTTCCGCTCCGAAGCGGGTTCTTATGGTCGTGATACTCGCGGTCTGATCCGTATGCACCAGTTTGATAAAGTTGAGCTGGTTCAGATTGTTCGTCCAGAAGATTCAATGGATGCGCTGGAAGAACTGACGGGTCACGCCGAGAAAGTGTTGCAGCTGCTGAATCTGCCATACCGTAAAGTGCTGCTGTGCACCGGTGATATGGGCTTTGGCTCAAGCAAAACCTACGATCTGGAAGTTTGGGTTCCTGCGCAGAACACCTACCGCGAAATCTCTTCATGTTCAAACATGTGGGACTTCCAAGCGCGTCGTATGCAGGCTCGCTGCCGTAACAAGACCGACAAAAAACCACGTTTGGTGCATACACTGAACGGTTCTGGTTTAGCTGTGGGTCGTACTCTGGTTGCTGTATTAGAAAACTATCAGCAAGCTGATGGCCGAATTCAGGTACCAGAAGTTCTGCGTCCGTATATGAACGGTTTAGAATATATTGGTTAATTCCTAATATGTTTAATAAAAGCGCCTAAGGGCGCTTTTTTCGTTTATAAACTCAAATATAAATTCAGATCCTATTTTTAATATTGTTGCGGCTGTATTAATTCAGTTTAAAAGCATTTAAGTTGACTGATAGCTATTCTCAATCGTAAGTTTTTGATTTTGATAAGTTGCTAATTCCATCACATAAACCGCCAGCGGCCTGCTTGCGCGTGCCTTTATTGACATCAAACAATATGGATTACTCCCAAAGAAGTATTATCCATTTGAGAAAGTGGGCGCTGATATTTAATGACCTTCCATTCCATATCATTTCATTCTAATTAATTGCGAGTTGATTATTTTCCTTAGTGTTTTGAGCACACGCTGGATGATCAATTACGTAATAGGCCACTTTCTTTTTTGCTGACTAAAAAAACGCTGACTTTTGTTAGCGCTTTTTGCGGTCACATTTTTGATTTTGAAAGCAAACTGAGTGGGTATTGTATGAAAAATACGAAAGAGACAGGCTTATTGTCTGCGCAGGTAAGCCGCCGCAAACTGGTAAAATCCAGTGCCATTGGCGGTTTAGTTGCGGCAAGCGGTGGATTATCTTTGCCATTTGCCCGCAAGGCAGTCGCCCAATCAAACACCGCATCTGCTAACACCAATGAAAAAGTCATTTGGAGCGCATGCACAGTAAACTGTGGCAGTCGTTGTCCATTACGCATGCACGTTGTCGATGGCGAGATTAAGTATGTTGAAACCGATAATACCGGTGATGACAACTACGAAGGTTTGCATCAGGTACGTGCCTGCCTACGTGGACGATCAATGCGTCGCCGTGTTTATAACGCCGACCGCCTGAAATATCCGATGAAGCGCGTTGGTGCGCGCGGTGAGGGCAAGTTCAAACGTATTAGTTGGGAAGAAGCCTTCGATACCATCGCGGCGAGCATGCAGCACATCATCAAAGATTATGGCAATGAAGCCATCTACCTCAACTACGGCACAGGGACGCTGGGCGGCACCATGACTCGCTCATGGCCACCAGGTTCAACGCTGATTGCCCGTCTGATGAACTGCTGCGGTGGTTACCTAAATCATTATGGCGACTACAGCACGGCGCAAATAGCCGAAGGGCTAAATTACACCTACGGTGGTTGGGCCGATGGCAACAGCCCGTCGGATATTGAAAACAGCAAACTGGTGGTGCTGTTCGGGAATAACCCAGGCGAAACGCGAATGAGCGGCGGCGGGGTAACATACTATTTGGAACAGGCTCGTCAGAAATCTGATGCGCGTATGATCATCATCGATCCGCGTTATAACGATACGGGCGCTGGCCGTGAAGATGAGTGGGTTCCTATTCGTCCAGGCACCGATGCGGCGTTGGCCTCGGCGCTAGCCTATGTGATGATCAAAGAAGATTTAGTTGATCAACCATTCCTCGATAAATATTGCGTCGGCTATGATGAAAAAACCATGCCTGCCGGTGCGCCAGCCAACGGTCACTATAAAGCTTACATCCTAGGTGAAGGTGCCGATGGCATTGCTAAAACGCCTGAATGGGCTTCAAAGATCACCGGAATTCCAGCCGATAAAATTATTAAGCTCGGTCGTGAAATCGGTGCAGCAAAACCTGCGTATATCTCACAAGGCTGGGGGCCACAGCGCCACTCAAACGGTGAATTAGCCTCACGCGCTATTTCTATGCTGGCCATCCTAACGGGTAACGTCGGGATCAACGGCGGAAATAGCGGCGCGCGCGAAGGCTCTTACGATCTTGATTTCGTGCGCATGCCTACGCTTGAAAACCCCGTTCAGACCAGTATTTCGATGTTCTTATGGACCGATGCCATCGTGCGCGGTCCTGAGATGACGGCGAAGCGTGATGGCGTACGCGGTAAAGATAAGCTGGATGTGCCGATCAAAATGATCTGGAACTACGCAGGTAACTGCTTGGTTAACCAGCACTCTGAAATCAACCGTACGCATGAAATCCTGCAAGACGATAAGCAATGTGAAATGATCGTGGTGATTGATAACCACATGACCGCATCGGCAAAGTATGCCGATATTTTACTGCCAGACTGCACGGCATCAGAGCAGATGGATTTTTGCTTGGATGCGTCTGCGGGCAACATGTCATACGTTATCTTTGCCGATCAGGTGATTAAGCCACGTTTTGAATGCAAAAATATTTATGAGATGACCAGTGAATTGGCGAAACGCATGGGCGTGGAGGCGCAGTTTACCGAAGGTCGTAATCAGGAAGAGTGGCTGCGTCATCTGTATAAACAGTCTCAGCAAGCCATGCCAGGTCTGCCGTCGTTTGAAGAATTCCGTCAGCAGGGGATTTATAAGCAGCGCGATCCTGAAGGGCACCATGTGGCCTACAAAGCGTTCCGTGAAGATCCGGCGGCTAACCCGTTAACCACACCTTCAGGCAAAATCGAGATTTACTCTGCGCAATTGGCTGAAAAGGCAGCGACATGGGAATTGGCTAAGGATGATGTTATCGATCCTCTGCCAATCTACAGCGCCGGTTTTGAAAGCTATGAAGATCCGCTAGTTGAGAAATTCCCTCTGCAGCTAACAGGGTTCCACTACAAAGCACGTGCGCACTCTACCTATGGCAACGTTGATCTGCTGAAAGCTGCGTGTCGCCAAGAGATGTGGATTAACCCGATGGATGCGAAAAAACGCGGCATCACCAACGGCGATATCGTGCGTATTTTCAACGATCGCGGCGAAGTTCGTATCAACGCTAAGGTGACACCTCGCATGATGCCGGGCGTTGTCGCACTGGGTGAGGGGGCATGGTATAGCCCTGATGCAAACCGCGTCGATCATGCAGGCTCAATTAACGTGCTGACCACCCAGCGCCCATCGCCGTTGGCGAAAGGGAATCCGTCGCATTCGAATCTTGTTCAAGTCACCAAGGCATAAGGAGTAGCTGATGACAACGCAATACGGCTTTTATATCGACTCTAGTCGTTGCACCGGCTGCAAAACCTGCGAGCTGGCCTGCAAAGATTTTAAAAATTTGACGCCTGATGTGAGTTTCCGCCGCATTTATGAATATGCAGGGGGGGATTGGCAAGAGGATAACGGTGTTTACCACCAAAACGTGTTTGCTTATTACCTGTCGATCTCGTGTAACCACTGTAGCGATCCGGCTTGTACCAAAGTGTGTCCAAGCGGTGCGATGCACAAGCGCGAAAAAGATGGCTTTGTCGTGGTCAACGAAGAAGTGTGCATCGGTTGTCGCTATTGCCATATGGCCTGCCCGTATGGCGCTCCTCAATACAATGAGGAGAAAGGGCATATGACCAAGTGTGATGGCTGCTATGAGCGAGTCGAAGCGGGTAAAAAACCGATCTGCGTTGAATCCTGTCCACTGCGTGCATTGGATTTAGCGCCTATTGAGGAGCTGCGTGCCAAATACGGTGATTTAGCTGAAATTGCACCGCTTCCAGCTGCGCACTTTACGAAGCCGAATATCGTATTAAAACCTAACGCCAACAGCCGTCCGGTTGGAGATACCACCGGTTATCTGGCAAATCCGAAGGAGGTCTGAGATGGGTATGGGATGGCATGAATGGCCGTTAATGATTTTTACGGTCTTAGGGCAGTGTGTTGTCGGTGGTTTCATCGTACTGGCGCTGGCATTACTCTCTGGGCGTTTGGATAACGATCGCACGCGACGCGTTCATCTGAGTATGTTTTTTCTCTGGGTGCTGATGGGGATAGCGTTTATCGCCTCGGTGATGCATTTGGGCTCGCCAATGAGGGCGTTCAATTCGCTTAACCGTATCGGCGAATCTGCTCTGAGTAACGAAATTGCTAGCGGTTCGGTGTTCTTTGCCGTTGGCGGTATCTACTGGCTTTTGGCGGTATTAAACAAAATGCCTGCTGCGCTGGGTAAGCTTTGGCTTGCGGTCACCATGGTGTTAGGTCTGTTATTTGTTTACGCCATGTGTCGTGTGTACCAGATTGATACCGTACCTACATGGCATAACGGCTACACCACGCTAGGCTTCGTGCTGACGATGTTTATTGGTGGGCCATTGCTCGGCTTCTTACTGCTGAGGGCTGCCGGTGTGTGTGGCTGCGCAATGCGTATTTTGCCCGTTGTTAGCGTATTGGCGGTGATTGTCAGCGTTGCCTCTGTAGCGATGCAGGGCTTTGGTTTGGCTGAAATTCATAGTTCAATCCAACAAGCTTCTGCGCTTATTCCATCGTTTGGTGCTTTGCTAGCATGGCGTTTGGCGCTGCTGGTGCTTGGATTGGGTTGCTGGATTTGTCCAATGATCAAAGGCAGAGCGCCATCAGTTGCCTGGCTGGTGATTGGTTTATTACTGGTTGTCGCCGGTGAGCTGATTGGCCGCGGTATGTTCTATGGTCTACATATGACAGTAGGTATGGCAATCGCAGGGTAAATACTGTTTTTGCTGAGTGGGGCTCAGAATCGAGCCCCATTATCTGTCAGCTAACATTTGTTATGTTATTAAAATTGTCATTCGCATCGCGATGAAATTGATTTGGTATCCTCATGCTACAACCACAACAGCTTCAAGATATTGCCATTTCGGCCCGCTCTTTAGGCGCGCTTTTTTATTATTCCCCAGAAAGTGAAGCCTGTACGCCGCTGGTGGAAATCTTCACTTCATCTGAATGGTGCAGTGAATGGCCGTATGGTTCGGAACCGCAGTTAGCGCAGTGTATGACTCAGTTGGCGGCTGCTACGAATGAATCTTTGGAAGATGCGTACCAGCGTTTGTTTATCGGGCCACATGCGTTACCGGCTCCCCCTTGGGGCTCGGTTTATCTGGATAAAGAGAGCGTTCTCTTTGGTGATTCAACGCTGGCGCTACGTCAGTGGATGCGCCAGCATCATATTGAAGGGCAGAGCGAGCAAAAGGAGCCAGAAGATCAGTTTGGTTTAATGTTGATGATGGCTGCATGGCTTGCTGAGACACAGCCTCAGGCACTCGGTGAGTTTTTATCTGCTCACCTGTTGCCATGGAGCTCACGCTATTTGACGCTCATGATACAGGACGCTCAACATCCGTTTTATCAAGGGTTAGCAGAGCTTGCGGTGTTAACTTTGGCAAGTTGGCAGCAACAGTTAGCGATTATGCCTGTTGCGTGTGAGCTTTATCGCTAATGAGTGAGCAAAAGGATCAAGACTACTATCGCGCTTGGATGTCTCATCGTACCGTAAGCCGCCGCGGGCTTTTCCGTGGCTTGCTAGGGGCCGGTAAGCAGGCTCAGTTACAGGTTGCGCAAGAAACGGTGCAACGCGCTGTGGGCCGGCCACCGCAGGCGGTAGCGGAAAGTCTTTTTCTGGCATTGTGTACAGCATGTGGGGAGTGCGTGGGCGCGTGTCCCTACGGCTTAATTGAAATTAAAGATGGCGCGGCGGCAGTACAGATTGATTTTTCATCCTGCGATACTGCGAAGTGCAACTATTGTACTGCGGCGTGCAAAACGGGAGCGCTGTCTCCGCTAATTCCTTCAGATACGGCATTAAGGCCAGTTGTCGCCAAAGGCTGCATTGGGCGAGGAAATGATGACTGCCGTTTGTGTGTTCATGCGTGTCCTTCACAGGCGATTAAGTTTGACGAAGTCGATCAGCCAAGCTTTGACGAAGCCCGCTGTGACGGCTGTGGGCAGTGTAAAACGGCCTGTTATCATGGGCATATTTTGCTGGTGGCAGGAAGTCCAAAATTAGCCAGTTTGTCAGAAAAATAAATTTATCCCCCTACGTATTAACAAATCGTGCTATGTCTAATCTATGGGCGATTGACTTTTAATTCACCAGTGGCATGATGCCGCCACTTCTCAATGCGGTTCGGTTTTAAATTCACATGTTTTCATACTCTCGCCCAGTGCTTTTATTGCTCTGCGGGCTCCTGCTGCTGACCGTTGCTATGGCGGTTTTAAATACTTTAGTTCCATTGTGGCTGAGCCATGAGCAGTTACCGACTTGGCAAGTCGGTCTAGTGAGTTCCTCGTATTTTATGGGGAATCTGGTAGGGACGCTGGTTGCTGGTTCAGTGATCATGCATTCAGGATTTAACCGAAGCTATCATTATGCCTGTGCCATTTTTGCGATTTCGACCGCGGCGCTGAGCTTTTCAACCGATATCTGGAGCTGGTTGGCTCTGCGTTTCTTCGCAGGTGTAGGCTGTGCGATGGTGTGGGTAATTGTTGAAAGCGCATTACTGCGTAGTGGAACAAATGCGAATCGTAGCCAATTGTTGGCGGCTTATATGACGGTTTACTACTTGGGAACCGTGCTGGGACAACTGATGCTGGGTGCTGTGCCGACCGCCGTATTACAGGTGCTGCCATGGGCAACGTCGCTGATGGTATTGGCTATGCTGCCGCTGTTGTTTGCTCGTTTTACTCGGCCGGAAGCGCATACCTCGGTGCCGATGTGGGCGATGTTGCGTCGTCGTAGCGCGCGCTTAGGTATCCATGGCTGTATTATATCCGGTGCGGTGCTTGGGTCTTTATATGGCCTACTACCTTTGTATCTGGCCCATAAAGGCATGAGCGATGCGAATGTTGGCCTGTGGATGGCATTGTTGGTCAGCGCTGGCATTATGGGGCAGTGGCCGGTTGGTCGTTTAGCCGACCGCTTTGGGCGTTTGGCGGTGCTGCGTGTGCAGGTGAGTTTGGTCATTATCGGCAGCATTGCGATGCTGGGCAACTACGGTATCGTGCCAGCCTTATTCACGCTGGGATGTGCGGGATTCACGCTGTATCCGGTCGCCATGTCGTGGGCATGCGAAACTGCAGCAGCGCATGAATTAGTGGCGATGAATCAGGCCTTACTAATGAGCTATACCATTGGCAGCCTTGCTGGCCCAGCGACGGTTGCCGCTTTGATGCAGCAATACTCTGATAATGTGCTGTTTGTGATGATTGCGGGGATCGCGTTGGTGTATCTGCTGATGCTGATGAAGAAGACCGATCATCATCATGCATTGCCTGCTGCATGATTTTCCAGTCGTCATGAAAAGCCATAAAAAAACGCCCGAGTGGGCGTTTTTTGTATCTGTATTGTAAGCCTGCAATTAGTGCATGCGGCTTCCAGCCTGGATGCGAGAGCCCAGCATATTCTGACTGGTTGCTTGCATTAGATGCTCACGGCAGTTATTCATCTCTAACCAGCCTTCAATTTGCTGGTGCAGCGTGTTCATCTCGGCTTGCGTTCCCGCAGAGAGCACGATAATCAGGCTAACTTCGCTGCCATTTTGCAGCACAACCGGTTTATCGCACTTCAGCACTGATGCTTCTCCGCGTTTACTGATTACCCCGTTTTCAGGTTGGGCAAACACCAGTAATACACCTTCGCTAACCACGAAATCCTGTTTATCCTGTTTAAGCGCATCGATGATATGCAGCGGGTAGCTTGCATTCACCTTGCTTTCGCTAATCAGCGGTTGGCAGGCTAAATGGATCGCGTGGCGCCAGCTCAGTGGCTGGTGGCAGTACTGCCAGCGTTGGTCGAGAATTGCATCAATTGACATAAAACCTCCGGTAACATTGCACCTGTAAATGGGGCGCCTGAAAAATTAAATAAAGGCTATCCATAGTGTTTATTTGATTCATCCACCTCTGGTGTTTGCAGCAATGTGCAGGCACAAGTCAGTATGAAAAAAAGTATTCACAACTCCGCAATAGACTGAAATTAAAAGCCTATCATTTAACACCTATCGTTTGCGGGTGTATGGGCAGTGTATCGGGGCAAATCAGGGAAGTCACTGCTTAGAAGAAAGTCTAATAATCCACCCCATCTCATCACATTACTTAAATTCTGTTAGGAATATTAGGAAAATAATTTAGTTGGGTGCTTACGGAGCAGTATAAAACTCCGAATGTTAAATATTCATAAAAAATGACTGCTAAGGCGATTTATGCGTATTTCTTTGTGTTTGTATTCAGTTAGAAATGTTTCAAATAATAATAAATATCAATATGAAGGGCGGTAAGGAGTATTGCGGCTGGAAACCAAAAGAAATTATCACGGGCGGAATAATTAATTGGGCTGGTATTTTTACCAGCCCAAAAGACATAAATCATTAATACATGACTTTATGCCCATAACTTTCGAGAATATTTTTTACGCGCTCCATAGTTTCGTGAGTTGGTGGTTTAACGCCACCTAATTTGTATTCCTCACCCATGGCTTCCCATTTATGCTTGCCTAGTTCGTGATAAGGCAACAGCTCAATTTTCTCAACATTCTTCATGTCTTTCGTGAAGTCGCCGAGCAAGTGGGCAGAAGCATCATCATCTGACCATCCAGGCACAACTACATAACGGATCCAGGTTTTCTGGTTACGCTTTGCCAAATAGCGGGCAAATTCCAGCGTACGATGATTTGAGACGCCTACCAAGTTCTGGTGAATATCATCGTTCATCTGTTTGAGATCCAGCATGACGAGATCGGTAACGTCGAGCAGTTCGTCAATCACGGGGTCATAACGACGAACAAAACCGTTAGTGTCTAGACAGGTATGAATGCCTTCTTCTTTGCATGCGCGGAACCAGTCACGCACAAACTCAGCCTGAAGGACGGCTTCACCGCCGGAAGCTGTTACGCCGCCGCCTGAAGCATTCATGAAGTGACGATAGGTCACGACGTCTTTCATCAAATCTTCAACGGTAATCTCAGTACCGCCGTGCGTATCCCAAGTATCCCGATTATGACAATACAGGCAGCGCATGAGGCAGCCTTGGAAGAAGGTAATAAAGCGGATCCCAGGGCCGTCTACGGTACCGCAGGATTCGAAAGAGTGGATGCGACCTTTAAGTGACATTGCGGGGTTTTCTCCAAAATTGACTGATCAATAGCAGTCTAAAAAGGCAATGATATAGACAGCGGGCATCAATACCTTGCTGATAACTGTTTTGCCTGATGTCCATCGGCATGTATGTTTTGAGTATAGGGGGAGCCATAGCAACCCGGCAAAACAGTTAAGAGTGTCGTTTTATCACTGAATTATTTTCGTAGAGCTGTTCGCTCGCCGAAACGACCCAGCTATTATCTCACACTTAATAAAAAGGCCCCACCTAAGTGGAGCCTTTATTTTATGCCATTTTAAGCTGGCAGGTAATTACATGGACTGAGTGAAAGTACGAGTAATTACGTCCTGCTGCTGTTCTTTGGTCAAAGAGTTGAAGCGTACAGCGTAGCCAGATACACGGATGGTCAGCTGAGGATATTTCTCAGGATTTTCCATCGCGTCTAACAGCATTTCGCGGTTCATAACGTTAACGTTCAGGTGTTGACCACCTTCGATGCTCGCTTCGTGGTGGAAGTAACCATCCATCAGGCCAGCCAAGTTAGCTTTACGAACTTCGTCGTCTTTACCCAGAGCGTTAGGAACGATAGAGAAGGTATAAGAAATACCATCTTTAGCATAAGCAAACGGCAGTTTAGCAACGGAGGTCAGAGAGGCTACAGCACCTTTCTGGTCACGGCCGTGCATTGGGTTAGCACCAGGACCGAATGGAGCGCCAGCGCGACGACCATCTGGGGTGTTACCTGTTTTCTTACCATAAACCACGTTAGAGGTGATGGTCAGAACAGACTGAGTAGGAACCGCGTTGCGGTAAGTAGTCAGTTTCTGAATTTTCTTCATGAAACGTTCTACCAGGTCACAAGCGATATCATCGACGCGTGGGTCGTTGTTACCAAACTGCGGGTATTCACCTTCGATGTCGAAGTCAACAGCCAGGCCGTCTTCGTCACGGATAGTAGAAACTTTCGCATATTTGATTGCAGACAGGGAGTCAGCAGCAACAGACAGACCTGCGATACCACATGCCATAGTACGATATACGTCACGGTCATGCAGAGCCATCAGGGATGCTTCGTAGCTGTACTTGTCATGCATGTAATGGATGATGTTCAGCGCGGTGACATACTGTTTAGCCAACCAGTCCATGAAGTGGTCCATACGTTCCATGACTTTGTCATAGTCCAGTACGGTATCCATCATTGGCGCTTCTTTCGGGCCAACCTGCATTTTCAGTTTTTCATCAACGCCGCCGTTGATTGCGTACAGCATGGTTTTAGCCAAGTTTGCACGAGCACCGAAGAACTGCATTTGTTTACCAACAATCATTGGGCTTACGCAGCAAGCAATTGCGTAGTCATCATTGTTGAAGTCAGGGCGCATCAGGTCATCGTTCTCATACTGTACAGATGAGGTGTCGATGGAAACTTTAGCCGCAAATTTCTTGAACGCCAGAGGCAGTTTTTCAGACCACAGGATGGTCATGTTTGGCTCTGGAGATGGACCCATGGTGTACAGGGTGTTCAGGAAACGGAAGCTGTTTTTGGTAACCAGAGTACGACCGTCCAGACCCATACCAGCCAGGGATTCTGTTGCCCAGATTGGGTCACCAGAGAACAGTTCATCATATTCTGGAGTACGCAGGAAGCGAACCATACGCAGTTTCATAACCAGATGGTCAATCAGTTCCTGAGCTTCTTCTTCAGTCAGTTTGCCTTCTTTCAGGTCACGTTCGATGTAGATATCCAGGAAGCTGGATACACGACCGAAGGACATTGCAGCACCGTTCTGAGATTTAACCGCAGCCAGGTAGCCGAAGTAAGTCCACTGTACAGCTTCTTTTGCGTTTTTAGCTGGAGCAGAGATATCGCAGCCATATTTGGCAGCCATTTCTTTGATCTGGCCCAGAGCGCGATGCTGGTCAGCAATTTCTTCACGCAGACGAATAGTCGCTTCCAGATCTTCACCGTTTTCCAGTTTGGTCTGCAGTGATTGGAACTGAGCGTATTTGTCTTTCATCAGGAAGTCGATACCGTAAACGGCGATACGACGATAGTCACCGATGATACGGCCACGGCCATACGCATCTGGCAGACCAGTCAGAACACCAGATTTACGGCAGTTCAGGATGTCTTTGGTGTAAACGTCAAACACGCCCTGGTTGTGAGTTTTACGGTATTCGGTGAAGATTTTCTTGATCATTGGATCAAGTTCACGACCGTAAACTTTACATGAACCTTCAACCATCTTGATGCCGCCGAACGGAATCAGAGCACGTTTCAGAGGCGCATCAGTTTGCAGACCAACGATTTGTTCCAGGTCTTTGCTGATGTAGCCAGCATCATGAGAGGTGATGGTTGCAGCTACGTTGGTATCGAAATCAACCGGCGCATGGGTACGGTTTTCAATTTTGATACCGTCCATGACTTTATCCCACAGGTTGGTCGTCGCTTGAGTAGCGCCAGCCAGGAAGGATTCGTCACCTTCGTACGGGGTGTAGTTTTTCTGGATGAAATCACGAACGTTGACTTCATTCTGCCAGTCGCCTTTAGTGAAACCTTCCCATGCGGCTGCTTGTTTTTCATTAAGCTCGGACATTTAACACCTACCTTCTAGTGTGGATTTCTTTGTAAACCCGGCGCTGTGGTAAAGCACGTAATTAGTGCTTATCGCCACCGCGCAGATAAATAACCCAGTATGTCAGACCAACCAGTAAGCCACCGCCGATGATGTTCCCAATCGTGACAGGGATCAGGTTATCGGTAATGAAGTGGCTAACGGTCAAGTTTGAGAACTGTTCTGGTGCAGCACCAATGGCTTGCCAAAACTCCGGCGCTGCGAAATTCTTAATCACAATCCCTAATGGGATCATGAACATATTTGCAATGCTATGTTCAAAACCGCTCGCCACAAACATGGCCACCGGTAAAACCATTGCAAACATTTTGTCCATCAGGCTACGGCCGGAATAGCTCATCCAAACGGCGAGACAAACCATCAAGTTGGCCAAGATCCCCAGGCAAACGGCTTCAACAAACGTATGATGCAATTTGTGATCGGCTGTTTGCAGCACATTGAGACCCCATGCGCCATTCGCTGTCATATGTTCGCCGGCAAACCACATCAGTGCTACAAAGAAAAGTGCACCAATCAGGTTGCCTACATAAACATTTAACCAGTTGAGGCCTAACTGTCTCCAGGTAATACGCCCACTGGCCTTGGCAACGACAATTAATACGGTTGAAGTAAACAGGTCAGCCCCGCAAACCACAACAAGCATCAGGCCAAGAGAGAAACAGATACCACCAACCAGCTTGGCAAAGCCAAAAGGTACACCAGCAGTGCCGGTTGTCGCGGTAATGTAGAAAACGAAAGCAATAGAAATGAAGACACCAGCCGTGATCGCTAAATAAAAAGTCTTCAGCGGGTGCTTAGTGGCTTTATAAACGCCAGCATCTTCGGCCACTTTGGCCATTGCTGCTGGTAGTAGTAGATCAAAGGGGTTGTCAGCTTTCACACTAACTCTCTCTTAATATTAATCAGCGTTGAGATACTAACAAAGCAGTATACGGCAAAAATTGATCTGGATCATGATGCGCAGAACTAGCCTACCCAAAATACCCCTAAAAACAGTAAGTTAAATAATAAACTCGTTGAATTCAAAAGGAAAAATATTTTTTAAATTTTACACACTAAGTTGAATGAGCACGCTAACAGATAGTGTAAAAGGTAAATAAATAACTTAATAATTCGATCAAATTGAAGATATTATTTTTCAATGCCAGCAATAAGACTACTTATATACAACAATTAAATTACATATGAATGACGGTTGTAGATATTCATACATAGAGTAGAAAAGCCCACCTTCCAAACTTACTGCAAAAGGGCATACGACTATCATAGTCGTTGTGCCATTTTTACTGTGATGATAAATGCGTTTAGAAGAGGGATTTACCAGATTCGCGCGTTTATTGATCGAAAACGTCTGCACCGGTGTACGCGTGCAGACGTTCGCTTAGCTCAACAAGCCTATTATTTAGACCAATAACGGCG
This sequence comes from Hafnia alvei, assembly GCF_034424155.1. NCBI lineage: Bacteria > Pseudomonadati > Pseudomonadota > Gammaproteobacteria > Enterobacterales > Hafniaceae > Hafnia > Hafnia alvei. Next base: position 1,656,625 of record NZ_CP139992.1, read on the forward strand.
CTTTGCTGCCTGAAGTTTTTGATACGCTTGTAGCAGCGCTTGATGCGCAGGGAGGGCTTTCAAGTCGTCGTCAATCGCAGGAAGGCCATAGAAACGTTCTTCTCCGGCGATAATCGCCGAAGCGGCTTCGAGCGTTTCGGCGCCATACATGCGGCTGAATGCTTGATAGTACTGTGCGGGATCGCGTTCTTCTTCCATGCTTAGCAACAGCAAGGTTTGCAGGCAACGATAGAAATTGGCGCGTTCTGGACTGAATACTGAGGCATTGAAGTCCTGAGTCCATTCGGTCCATGTCAGCGCTTGCTCCAAATCGCCGCCCGCTAATGCCAACATCGCCTTTAATTCACCCACACGCAGGGTATACCAGCCGTTGTCTTTGCCGGTTGCGATACCAAGCAGTTCACGTACACGGGTGAAATCGTCAAGGCCTTCGTCATCGAGTTGTTCGATGATCTGTAAATACTCTTCCTTAGTCAGATTGGAAGCCGGTAACTGAAGCAACTGAGTGCGCAAGTGCGCACCCATGCTGTTATTGGCTAACAGCAAATCTTCGGCAGGATAGATATCGGACATGCCTGGAACGATGATACGGCAGGCATAAACATCAAGATGTTCATAATCTGCAATGTAAACTTCTTTATCTTCTTGTTCGAAGATACTCATTAAAGTGCTGAACTCTTCCTCGGTGGTACCTTTAAACGACCAATCGGCAAAGGCATAATCGGCGTCTTGCTTAAACATATCCCAAGAAATCAGACCGCTTGAATCGATGAAGTGAGTTTCAAGGTTGGCATGCTCGCCGACTTCTTCATCATCAAAGGTTGGCGCGGTGAAGACGTCGAGATCTTTCAGGCTGCGGCCTTGCAGCAGTTCAGTCACCGTACGCTCTAGGGCTACGCCAAAGTCAGGATGGGCGCCGAACGAGGCAAAACAGGTGCCGTTGGCTGGGTTAAACAGCACAACGCAGATAACCGGATACTGACCACCGAGCGAAGCATCGTAGGACAGAATAGGGAAGCCTTCCTGCTCTAATTTTGCAATAGCTTCAACCACTTCAGGATAGCGGTTTAAAACCTCGTCAGGAATTTCTGGCAGGCTGATAGATTCTGCGATGATACGGTTTTTTACGTAACGCTCGAAAACTTCAGACAGGCCTTGTACGCGCGCTTCGTTGCGCGTGTTGCCCGCAGACATGCCGTTTGAAACGTATAAGTTGCCAATGATGTTCATTGGAATATAAACAGTTTGCTGATCGGACTGGCGGGTAAACGGCAGCGCGCAGATGCCGCGATCGACGTTACCGGATTGCAGATCGATAAGATCCTGTGCGCCTACATCACCTTCTGGGTTGTAAAACGCATGCAAACGCTCATCTAAGATGCCTTCTGGCAGGCTGTCGTCGGCAGGAACAGGGAACCACTTCTCATTTGGATAGTGAACGAAGTCTCCTTGCGCAATTTCACGGCCAAGGTAGAAATCAGCAAAGAAATAGTTGGTCGACAAGCGCTCAAAATATTCACCTAACGCCGATGCCAGCGCGGCTTTTTTGCTAGCGCCTTTGCCGTTGGTAAAACAAAGTGGGCAATCACGGTCGCGGATGTGTACAGACCAAACATGCGGAACAGGGTTTAGCCAAGAGGCCTCTTCAATATTGAACCCAAGATCGGTCAATTGCTGTTGGAAGCGTGCAATAGAGTCTTCCAGCGCGGCATCTTTGCCGAGAATATAGGTCTGCGTCATTTGAGTCACTTGTTAGCTGCAAAAAACGGCATGATACGTTTTTTTAGCCTATTCCTCCATGAATTCCATATCCATAGGGAATGTCACATTTTTTTTATGGATATAAAAGATAATTCATGCAGTTATCTAATAGGAGAAATCGAATGAAGTTGGTTAAAGTAAGTTTGCTAGCGCTGTTGGTTTCAGGGTTTAGTGGCGCGGCTTTTGCGTTGCCTAATGTCACCATTTTGGCAACGGGCGGGACTATCGCCGGGGGCGGTGACTCAGCAACAAAATCAAATTATACCGCTGGGAAAGTGGGCGTAGAATCGTTGGTTGATGCGGTGCCTCAGCTGAAAGATATCGCTAACATCAAAGGTGAGCAGGTAGTCAGCATCGGTTCGCAGGATATGAATGACGATGTGTGGCTAAAACTTGCCAAAAAAATCAACGCTGATTGCAATAAAACCGATGGGTTCGTGATCACTCACGGCACGGATACCATGGAAGAAACGGCTTATTTCCTCGATTTAACCGTAAAATGTGACAAGCCTGTGGTGATGGTTGGTGCGATGCGTCCATCAACTGCCATGAGCGCGGATGGCCCATTCAACCTGTATAACGCCGTTGTGACTGCCGCCGATCCGGCTTCAGCCAAACGTGGTGTGCTGGTGGCGATGAATGATACCGTGCTGGATGGTCGTGACGTGACCAAAACGAACACCACCGGCGTGCAAACATTCCAAGCGGTTAACTACGGCCCATTGGGATACATTCACAATGGCAAAGTGGACTACCAGCGCTCGCCTGAGCGTAAACACACTACACAAACCCCATTTGACGTAAGCAAGTTAACCTCATTGCCAAAAGTTGGCATTGTATACAACTACGCCAACGCGTCGGATCTGCCTGCAAAAGCGCTGCTTGAGGCGGGCTATCAAGGGATTGTGAGTGCGGGGGTTGGTAACGGCAATCTGTACAAATCTATTTTTGATACTTTAGCCACTGCGGCACATAACGGCGTTGCCGTCGTGCGCTCATCACGTGTTCCTTCTGGGTCAACCACGGAAGATGCAGAAATTGATGACGTGAAATATGGCTTTGTCGCATCAGGCACGCTCAATCCGCAAAAAGCACGTGTCTTGCTTCAATTGGCTCTGACACAAACTAAAGATCCAAAACAGATCCAGCAGATGTTTAATCAGTACTAAGTTCTCTCTAAAAGGGGGAGTGTTCCCGCTCCCCTTTGTCTTTTGCCGTCTAAGCTATATTCACCACTTATGGCAAATGGACATCCATCCCGATGCAATCCTTTGATTTAAAACGTATGGCCTTTGATAAGGTGCCGCCAGATTTTCTTGCGGAAGTTGCGGTGCGCTGCCTATTCACATTCTTTCTGGTCTTTATTTTTCTCAAAATGACGGGGCGTCGCGGCGTACGGCAAATGTCGCTGTTTGAAGTGGTTGTCATCCTCACGTTAGGTTCTGCGGCGGGCGACGTGGCGTTTTATGATGATGTTCCTATGCTGCCGGTATTTACCGTCTTTATTTGCATCATGCTGCTTTATCGTTTTTCAACGTTCTTGATGTCTAAAAGTGAAAGAATTCAGACTTGGATGGAAGGTAAACCACTGGTCATTATCCGTGACGGTACGTTTATCTGGGAAACCCTAAACCGTGAAAATATTACTCACGATGAGTTCTTTATGGAGTTGAGGCAAGAGGGCGTTGAACACTTGGGCCAAGTGCGACTGGCCATTCTTGAAGTTAATGGGTCTATCAGCGTCTATTTTTTTGATGACGATAATGTGCGTTATGGACTGCCTGTTTTGCCCAACTGCTGCATTAAAAAAGTAGATAAAATTGTAGATAGAGGTACCTACGCGTGCAGCGAATGTAGCTTGGTTGAGCATCAAGCCGTTGGGGACTCGCCAGTCTGCTCGCGATGTGGAAATCAATGCTGGATAGAGGCTAAAAATAACAGTCGGGTAAACTAAAAATAAACACAAAAAAGAATGAAAGTTTTTTGGTCTTACGCCGACGCAGAACTTTATTTTTAAAACGCCTATAGTGGCTTGGTGGCACATAGTTTAGCTCGTTGGGGACAGTGACCAATAACCGTTGCAGCCTGAGCGCGCGAATGATAAAACCAAATGATAAAGTAAATTAGATGTGAATAAATTCGATATCAATGTGGGCTGATCATCCTTATAGATGGGTTTGCCAGCATGTAGACAATTGACTAAATATAGCGAAGAGCGGTGAGGCAAAATGACACAGGTGTACAATTTTAGTGCTGGCCCAGCAATGATGCCGGTTGAGGTATTGCGTCGTGCTGAACAAGAACTGTGTAACTGGAATGGCCTAGGCACTTCGGTCATGGAAATCAGCCACCGCGGAAAAGAGTTTATGCAGGTCGCGGCACAGGCTGAACAAGATTTACGCTCTCTGCTGAAGGTTCCTGAGAACTATAAAATTCTATTCTGTCATGGCGGTGCGCGTGCGCAATTTGCCGCTGTTCCGTTAAATCTGCTGGGCGATAACAACACAGCCGACTATATGGATGGTGGCTACTGGGCGCATAGCGCTATCAATGAAGCGCAGAAATACTGCACGCCGAACGTTGTTGATATAAAAACAACCGACGACAACGGCCTTCAAGCGATCAAGCCAATGCGTGAGTGGACGTTGAGTGACAATGCTGCCTATGTGCATTACTGCCCAAATGAAACCATTGATGGTATCGCCATCGATGAAGAGCCTGATTTTGGCGATAAAATCGTGGTTGCCGATCTCTCTTCCACCATTCTTTCTCGCCCAATTGATGTTAGCCGCTATGGCGTGATTTATGCTGGGGCGCAAAAAAATATCGGCCCAGCAGGGATCACCGTGGTGATTGTGCGTGAGGACTTGCTGGGCAAAGCGCGCCAAGAATTGCCATCGATTCTCGACTACACCGTTTTGGCTGAAAACGATTCTATGTTCAATACACCACCGACCTTTGCATGGTATCTCTCAGGCATGGTATTTAAATGGCTGAAAGAGCAGGGTGGCTTGGTTGAGATGGAAAAACGCAATAAAGCCAAAGCCGACTTGCTCTATAGCGCGATTGATAGCAGTGATTTTTATCGTAACGGCGTTGCACTACAAAATCGCTCACGTATGAACGTACCGTTCCAGATGGCAAATCCTGCATTAGATCCGTTGTTCTTGCAGGAAGCGAAAGCAATTGGCTTAGTTGCTTTGAAAGGCCACCGCGTGGCGGGGGGGATGAGAGCGTCTATTTATAATGCGATGTCGATTGAAGGTGTTAAAGCACTGACCGACTTTATGGCGGATTTTGAACGTCGCCATGGCTAATGAGGCTGCATCGGTTTTAAACCCCGGATGCCGGAGTTTTTTGTTTGTGTATAAGAAAGATGACAGCCGTCACGAAAAACGGTACAACAATGTAATGATTTATTTGCAGTGATGGGATTCGCTGCATTAACTGAAAATTTGGAGTGAGTTTGATGCTGGATTCCCTGACTTTACAACCTATTGCACATTTTTCCGGTGAGATAAATTTACCTGGTTCTAAGAGCGTGTCTAACCGAGCGTTGTTGCTATCGGCTCTGGCGAGTGGAACGACATGTTTACATAATTTGCTTGATAGCGATGATGTTCGCCATATGCTAACTGCGTTAAAGCAACTGGGTATTCATTTCCAATTATCCGATGGGCACACCCGCTGCGAAATTACTGGCAACGCGGGTGCTCTAAAAGCACATAGCGCGCTTGAACTCTTTTTAGGTAACGCAGGAACGGCCATGCGCCCACTTGCTGCTGCGTTATGTTTGGGTGATGGGGATGTGATCCTCACCGGCGAACCGCGTATGAAAGAGCGCCCAATTGGGCATCTGGTTGATGCGTTACGTCAAGGTGGAGCCCAGATCGATTATCTGGAGCAAGAAAACTATCCGCCTCTGCGCCTACGCGGTGGGTATACCGGTGGTGATATTGAGGTTGATGGTTCGGTTTCCAGCCAGTTTTTGACTGCGTTATTGATGATGGCGCCGTTGGCCACGCAGAACACCGTTATCTCCATTAAGGGTGATTTGGTTTCGAAACCTTATATTGATATTACCTTGGCGCTGATGCGCAGTTTTGGCGTCAGCGTTGAGAACGATAATTATCAGGTCTTCCGTATCGCGGGTGGACAACACTATGTTTCCCCTGGCGATTATCTCGTCGAAGGAGATGCGTCGTCAGCATCCTATTTCCTCGCCGCGGCTGCAATTAAAGGTGGCACGGTACGTGTAACTGGAATTGGTAAAAACAGCGTGCAAGGGGATATTCGCTTTGCAGATGTGCTGGAGACTATGGGGGCAAAAATCACCTGGGGCGATGATTTTATCGAATGTTCACGCGGCGAACTGCATGGCATTGATATGGATATGAACCATATTCCTGACGCGGCAATGACTATTGCCACCACCGCGTTGTTTGCCGATGCGCCAACCACTATCCGCAACATCTATAACTGGCGTGTAAAAGAGACCGATCGCTTATCCGCGATGGCCACTGAGTTGCGCAAGGTGGGCGCTGAAGTTGAAGAGGGCGATGATTTTATCCGCGTAGTACCTCCCGCACATCTGAAAGCCGCTGAGATAGGCACCTATAACGATCACCGTATGGCGATGTGTTTCTCGCTGGCTGCGCTGTCGGATACGCCAGTAACGATTCTCGATCCTAAATGTACGGCGAAAACTTTCCCGGACTATTTCCAGCAGTTTGCTCGGCTAAGCCAGTAGTCCAAATCCTAAAAAGGGTCTGTTCATTCAGACCCTTCCTTTTTTGTACTTTGTCACATAACCCCCTCGCAACCGATTAACTAGGATTTTTCGCGTCTCATTGCATCGCTTTCGCCTAAACTATGGAACACATGTGTGTCTGTGGGTGCGAGTTTTTCCAGCAACCAGCACCGTTGAGGGTAACAGTGAGGCGTTGATCGGCGTATAATGCGCGCCGTTCGATGTGTGTGTCCTGCTATGGTAAATCTGCCTAGATGCAAATATATCGTCGCGCCATAGCAGAGCACACCCAAGCCTTCGTAGGCAAAGTCTATGCAGGCAGTTGTTTCCCCCAGAAAGGAGAGAAAAATGACGGCAATAGCTCCGGTAATTACCGTTGACGGGCCGAGTGGTGCGGGTAAAGGGACTTTGTGTAAAGCGTTGGCTGAATCTTTGGGTTGGTGTCTTTTAGACTCCGGCGCGATCTATCGCGTTCTTGCCCTGGCTGCGTTGCATCATCAAGTCGATATCACGTCAGAAGAGGCTCTGGTGCCATTGGCTGCACATCTTGACGTACGTTTCGTGGCACAGGATGGACAGTTACAGGTCATTCTTGAAGGCGAAGATGTGAGTAATGAAATTCGCACCGAATCCGTGGGCAGTACGGCATCTCAGGCTGCTGCATTTCCGCGCGTAAGAGAAGCGTTGCTACGTCGTCAGCGTGCGTTCCGGGAGTTCCCCGGTCTTATCGCCGATGGTCGTGATATGGGCACCGTGGTTTTCCCTGATGCGCCGGTTAAGATTTTTCTTGATGCGAGCTCTGAAGAGCGTGCTCGTCGACGCATGCTTCAGTTGCAGGAGAAGGGCTTTAGTGTTAACTTTGAACGCCTTTTGGACGAAATAAAAGAACGCGACTACCGCGATCGTAATCGTTCAGTGGCACCGCTTGTTCCTGCGCAGGACGCGCTGATGCTGGATTCAACCCAGATGTCTATCGAACAAGTGATTGAAAAAGCACTGGCTTATGCCAAGCAGACATTACAACTTTCTGCCGAGTAGGGCGGGAAGCAAAGCTTACCGATAAGGATAAGCCGATAGCCATAATGTTAAACTACATTATGGCTATTGTTGTTATTGATAAATTTGTTCAGCTAATATTGCTGAACGATGTATAATATTACCCTCCCTGCCGCTATGGATTGTCGCGGGGCATGTTAAACAACCCCATCTAGCAGGATGCCTGATGGACGTTAAAATAAAGAACCCTGAAGATTATCAATATGACTGAATCTTTTGCTCAACTCTTTGAAGAATCCTTAAAAACAATCGAAACCCGCCCGGGTTCCATCGTTCGTGGCGTTGTTGTTGCTATCGACAAAGATATCGTACTGGTTGACGCTGGTCTGAAATCTGAGTCTGCAATCCCAGCAGAACAGTTCAAAAACGCACAGGGCGAACTGGAAATTCAGGTAGGCGACGAAGTTGATGTTGCTCTGGATGCAGTTGAAGACGGCTTCGGTGAAACTCAGCTGTCCCGTGAGAAAGCTAAGCGCCATGAAGCTTGGATCACGTTGGAAAAAGCTTACGAAGAAGCTGCAACTGTTACCGGTGTTATCAACGGTAAAGTTAAGGGTGGCTTCACTGTCGAGCTGAACGGTATCCGTGCATTCCTGCCAGGTTCTCTGGTAGACGTTCGTCCGGTACGTGACACTCTGCACCTCGAAGGCAAAGAGCTTGAGTTTAAAGTCATTAAGCTGGACCAGAAACGCAACAACGTTGTTGTTTCTCGTCGTGCCGTTATCGAATCTGAGAACAGCGCAGAACGCGATCAGCTGCTGGAAAACCTGCAAGAAGGTATGGAAGTTAAGGGTATCGTTAAGAACCTGACTGACTACGGCGCATTCGTTGATCTGGGCGGTGTTGACGGCCTGCTGCACATCACTGATATGGCTTGGAAACGCGTTAAGCACCCAAGCGAAATCGTGAATGTGGGCGACGAAATCACTGTTAAAGTGCTGAAGTTCGACCGCGAACGTACTCGTGTATCTCTGGGCCTGAAACAACTGGGCGAAGATCCATGGGTAGCTATTGCTAAGCGTTATCCAGAAGGTACCAAACTGACTGGTCGCGTGACTAACCTGACTGATTACGGCTGCTTCGTAGAAATCGAAGAAGGCGTTGAAGGTCTGGTTCACGTTTCCGAAATGGATTGGACCAACAAAAACATCCACCCATCCAAAGTTGTTAACGTTGGTGATGTTGTGGAAGTTATGGTTCTGGATATCGACGAAGAACGTCGTCGTATCTCCCTGGGTCTGAAGCAGTGTAAATCTAACCCATGGCAGCTGTTCGCAGAAACCCACAACAAGGGCGACCGCGTTGAAGGCAAAATCAAGTCTATCACTGACTTCGGTATCTTCATCGGCCTGGACGGTGGCATCGATGGCCTGGTTCACCTGTCTGACATCTCCTGGAACGTTGCAGGCGAAGAAGCAGTACGTGAATACAAGAAAGGCGACGAAATCGCAGCAGTTGTTCTGCAGGTTGATGCAGAGCGCGAGCGTATCTCCCTTGGCGTTAAACAACTGGCAGAAGATCCATTCAACAACTACATCTCTATGAATAAGAAAGGTGTAATTGTTACTGGTAAAGTAACTGCAGTTGACGCTAAAGGTGCTACAGTTGAATTAGCTGATGGCGTAGAAGGCTATCTGCGTGCTTCTGAAGCTTCCCGTGACCGCGTTGAAGATGCCACTCTGGTTCTGAACGTAGGCGACGAAGTTGAAGCTAAATTCACTGGCGTAGACCGCAAGAATCGCGTTGTAAGCCTGTCTGTACGTGCTAAAGACGAAGCTGATGAGAAAGATGCAATCGCTGTTGTTAACAACAAACAGGAAGATGCACCTAACTTCTCTAATGCAATGGCTGAAGCATTCAAGGCAGCTAAAGGCGAATAATGATGAGGGCGGTTTCGGCCGCCCTGTAACGGTAGTTAAGCTGCAAAGTGCGTTCCCCAATGAGGGGAAATAGCTTGGAGGAAATATGACCAAGTCCGAACTTATTGAAAGACTTGCTAGCCAGCAACCACATCTGCCTGCGAAGGCGGTTGAGGATGCAGTGAAAGAAATGCTTGAGCATATGGCAACAACGCTTGCTGACGGTGAACGCATTGAGATCCGTGGATTCGGCAGTTTTTCACTTCACTACCGTGCGCCTCGCGTCGGTCGTAATCCTAAAACTGGTGATAAAGTGGAACTGGAAGGTAAATACGTTCCCCATTTTAAACCTGGTAAAGAACTACGTGACCGGGCGAACATCTACGCTTAAGCAACCTGCTTAGAGTCTAAAACGGCACCTTCGGGTGCCGTTTTCATATCTAAAATTCATTCGTAAACCTCTGCACAATTAACGTTTTCTGACGAAACTTGCGATGCTATTCGCAATAAAAAGTTCAGCCAAACTCTGTTACTACGATTCCTTTCAATCTCTTATGCATTACTCAATGCAGGCCATTTTTACTTTCACTCACTTCAGCCAACATGCCGTATCTGCTTAATAAGAGGCATTACCGGTGAGAATGACATGGGATGAGAGTATTCATTGTGCTGCGCTAGGCTGCCTGCCGTTAATATTTTTTCCTAGCTTGCCCGCAAAATATTATGCCTATGGGGCCTTGCCGGTTGCGTTGCTGTTTTTTTGTATTTGTTCTGGACGCTTTCGAAAAATTGCATTTGTAATACTGGGGCTAGCATGGGGGATCGCTTGCGCGGAGAACGTACTAGCACCTTTGGACTATGATATTTCTCGGCCTGTCAATTTGACGGGAAACGTTATAAGCGTAGCGCTTGGCGTTTTATCGCCACAGGACAAGGTAACGTTTCGCGTTTCTACGGTTAATGGCCAAGATGTGAAAGAGAGATTCGATATCACCTTATATTGGAACTCAGAACGCTACTCATTTTGCGCTGGGCAGCGGTGGGCGATAACCGCGCGCTTGCGCCCCGTTCATGGACGTCTCAACCAAGGCGGATACGACGCACAACGAACATCAGTCGGGCATCATATTGTTTTGCAAGGCATGCCGACGGCTTACCAACGGCTGTCTATTGGCTGTGGTTGGCGACAACAAATTATAAGCAGATCGGTAAAAGCAATACCGGATACATCTTCTAAGGCCATTATCGTTGCATTAGCTTTTGGTGAAAGAGCGCTACTTACGCGCGAGCAGAATTCACTTTTTCGCTTAAATGGTTTGTCTCATTTGCTAGCCATTTCTGGTTTACACATTGCTTTAGCGGCGATGCTGGGATGGTGTGTCGCTAGGGCGATACAGCTGTGTTTTCCTCTTCGCTGGATTAATCCTTATTTTCCAATGGCAATGATGATGGGCGTTGGCTGGGTTTATGTGTGGCTTGCAGGAGTCAATCCTCCGGCCATTCGCGTTGGTGTTGCAATGCTGCTTATCTCTGGCTATGGCGTTTGGGGAAAGTTTATCCCGCCCAAGAAATATCTGCTAAATGTGGTCTGTCTTATGGTTGTTTGGGATCCGCTTGTATTGCTGTCTGACAGTTTTTGGCTATCTGTGATGGCAGTTTCCAGCCTTTTGTTTTGGTATTGGCTGGCGCCATTGCCCTCATCGTTACAAATGCAGAAACGATTCTTTTGGTTGAAGCTATTACATCTGCAGTTTGGCATCGCTTTGTGCTTGATGCCCGTACAAATTTATTTGTTTCATGGCATCAGCGGGGGTGCGCTGTGGGCCAATTTTTTTGCCGTGCCCTTGGTCACTTATCTTGTTGTGCCGTTGATTTTAGTGGGTATAGGCTCCTGTTGGTGGAACGACCCGTTAGGTGCATGGCACGCGGCAGGATATCTGCTAGATGTGATGCAATGGGGATTAACAAGTGTGCCTACGCTCTGGACAGATAGTAGCACCGGCGGGCTCTGGATAAGCCTGAGCTTCCTAACCCTGTTTGTTATGAATTTTTCTTTTTCTAAAGCAGGCTTGCCGCTTTGGTGTGTAGTTCAGGCCGTATCTTATCTTTGGATATTTAGTGCTAAAAAGAGTGATGATATTGAGCTGCGTGTTCATATGCTGGATGTGGGGCACGGACTGGCGGTGCTTATCGAACGCCGCGGTAATGCAATTTTGTATGATACGGGTAATAAATGGGACGGCGGAGATATTGCCACCAGTGAAATTATTCCTTACTTAAATTGGCATGGGCTGAATCTGGATGGAATGGTTATTAGCCATAGCGACTCAGACCATAGTGGGGGGCGATATTCTCTTAGTCATGCGTTTCCATTAGCTTGGGTTAGAAGCCCCGATCCTCGCGATTTCTCCTGCCACATTGGCAGTGATTGGGTCTGGCAAGGTGTGCGTTTTACGGTGCTTTGGCCACCACATCAGATTGCTGTCCCGAAAAATAATGATTCTTGTGTCGTCATGGTTGCAGTGGGAGAGCGTAAAATGCTGCTTACTGGAGATATAGAAACGGAAGCTGAAACTCAATTGGTACAGCGCTGGAGAAAGCAGCTTAAGGCCGGTATCTTGCAGGTTCCACATCATGGCAGCAATACCTCGTCGAGTAGCCTACTTCTGCGCACGGTTGAACCAAACGAGGCGATAAGTTCCTCGGCTCGATTTTCTCAGTGGCATTTTCCTTCACCAAAAGTGACCGCGCGTTATCGCGCACAAAATATTCATTGGCATGATACTGCACATGCTGGAGAGGTCATAATGACGGCAAAAGCAGATAATTGGCGAATAAATGAACTAAAAACGCAATTAAATCCACGTTGGTATCACGGTTGGTTTGGCGTAAGGAGCCATAATGAGTAAAATGATCCGCTATTTCATCCTAAGCTGGTTAACTAAATGCTGAATGACAAAGATCTTTCGACCTGGCAAACATTTCGTCGCTTATGGCCATCGATCTCTCCTTTCAAGGCAGGCCTGATTGTTGCGTCAGTTGCCCTCGTAATTAATGCGGGTAGTGATGCCTACATGCTCTCCTTGTTAAAGCCATTATTGGATGATGGTTTTGGCAAGACAGGGTCCGATATTCTGAAATGGATGCCATTCGTCGTTATTGGATTGATGATCGTACGAGGGATTTCTGGTTTCATCTCCAGCTACTGCGTCTCTTGGGTGGCCGGCAAGGTGGTGATGAATATGCGTCGTCGCTTGTTCAGCCATATGATGGGTATGCCGGTTTCCTTCTTTGACCAGCAGTCGACGGGTACGCTCCTATCGCGAATCACCTATGACTCTGAGCAGGTTGCCTCTTCGTCATCCGATGCATTGATTACGGTTGTGCGTGAAGGCGCATCGATTATTGCATTGTTCTGTATGATGTTTTATTACAGCTGGCAGCTATCTCTGATTCTGATTGTTATTGCCCCTGTGGTTTCAATTGCGATTCGTATGGTGTCGAAGCGTTTTCGTAACATCAGCAAGAATATGCAAAACACGATGGGCACATTGACCACTAGCGCCGAACAGATGCTAAAAGGTCATAAAGAAGTACTGATCTTTGGTGGTCAAGAAGTAGAGAGCAAGCGTTTTGACAAAACCAGTAACTGGATGCGTCAGCAGAATATGAAGATGGTCGCTGCGTCTTCTGTTTCAGACCCGGTTATTCAGTTGATTGCCTCCTTTGCCCTTGCTTTCGTGCTGTATGCAGCCAGTATTCCGTCGGTCATGGATACGCTGTCGGCGGGTACTATTACCGTGGTGTTCTCTTCGATGATTGCGTTAATGCGTCCATTGAAGTCCCTGACGAACGTCAACGCTAAATTCCAACGCGGTATGGCAGCATGCCAAACGCTGTTTGCGATTTTGGATCTTGAACAGGAAAAAGATACCGGTAAGCTGGAAGTTAAACGTGCTAAGGGTGATGTCGAGTTTCGTGATGTGACCTTCAGCTACAACAATAAAGGCGCCCCTGCGCTGAAAAACGTGAGCTTTAAAATTCCTGCGAATAAAACCGTGGCCTTAGTGGGGCGCTCAGGTTCCGGCAAATCAACGATTGCGAATCTGTTGACGCGTTTTTATGACATCCAAGAGGGCGAGATCCTGCTGGATGGGCATGACCTACGTGAATATACGCTGAGTTCTCTACGTAATCAGGTAGGTTTGGTCTCGCAAAATGTTCATCTCTTCAACGATACTATTGCGAACAACATCGCCTATGCGCGTAATGAAGTTTATACCCGTGAACAAATTGAAGAAGCGGCTCGCATGGCCTATGCGATGGACTTCATTGAGAAAATGGACAACGGTTTAGACACTGTCATTGGCGAAAACGGCGTATTGCTGTCTGGTGGACAGCGTCAGCGTATCGCTATTGCTCGTGCGTTGCTGCGCGATAGTCCGGTTCTTATTTTGGATGAAGCGACATCAGCGCTAGATACCGAGTCTGAACGTGCGATTCAGTCCGCGCTAGATGAATTACAGAAAAACCGTACTTCGTTGGTTATTGCTCACCGTTTATCAACTATCGAAAAAGCCGATGAAATTATCGTGGTTGAGGATGGCTACATTGCCGAGCGTGGCGATCATGCAACGCTATTGGCGAAGAATGGCGCGTATGCTCAGCTGCATAGGTTGCAATTCGGGCAATGATTGAGCGCATCTGGTCTGGGCAATCGCCTTTATACCTGCTCCTGTTACCGCTCTCTTGGCTGTATGGCCTAGTGAGCGGTATTCGCCAATTTTTTTATCGCATGGGTTGGTTAAAAAGCTGGAAAGCACCTTGCCCTGTGATTGTGGTCGGTAACTTAACTGCGGGTGGCAATGGTAAAACACCCGTGGTTATTTGGCTGGTTGAACAATTACAGACTCGTGGTTTTCGCGTGGGCGTCGTGTCGCGTGGCTATGGTGGGCGCTCGGATCATTACCCTCTATTATTGAATAGTGAAACGTCAACGGCGCAAGCGGGAGACGAGCCCGTTCTCATTTATCAACGAACGGGGGCTTCAGTTGCCGTTGCGCCTAAGCGTAGTGATGCCGTAAAAGCCTTGCTTCAGCATTCGGCAGTAGATGTCATCATCACCGATGACGGACTACAGCATTATGCGCTGGCACGTGATGTTGAACTGGTTGTCGTGGATGGCGTTCGTCGATTTGGCAATGGCTGGTGGTTACCTGCTGGCCCAATGCGGGAGCGAGCAGGGCGTTTACGTCGTGTTGATGCCGTTATCACTAACGGTGGAGAGGCCACGACGGGTGAAATACCCATGATGCTAGTTGGACGTATTTTAGTGAATATACATACTGGTGAACGCTGTGCTGCCGATAGTTTAGCTCCGGCTGTTGCAATGGCGGGAATAGGGCATCCTCCCCGCTTTTTTGCCACTCTGAGCCAATTGGGTACGCAAGTCGTCAACGCAGTCGCATTTGCCGATCACCAAGAATATGATCTGAAGACATTAAGTGCGTTGACACCGAAAGGACAGCCGCTGTTAATGACTGAAAAAGACGCGGTAAAATGCCGCAAATTTGCTCAGCCTAATTGGTGGTATCTGCCCGTTAATGCAGAAATCCCAGCTGAACAAGGGAATGAATTGTTAGCAAAAATTACGAATTTGATTAAAACTAATCGTTATTTTTCAAATGCTAATAAATAAATCTGCTGCTTTTATCTTCGGATGCATATAGTTTTACGTTTAAATACTTCCGTAGCGTCATTTTTTTTAAAAGAAAGGCTTGCTCATCAATCACCTTTATGAGTAAATGACTGCGGCCTGTGATATAGACCTATTTATGCACGACATGAGATAAAGCAGTTCCTCCTTAAGACGTTATCTTCCGATTCCGCTTGTTAGACGAACCACCTTCTTAGTGCCATCCATAAGTAATCTTTCTGAGCTCGGCCCCTACGCCTTAGGGCAAATTTTTTAAGTGATATCAGTTATAAAGGTAATACAAATGACTAAGAAGACCGGTCAGGTAAAATGGTTTAACGAAAGCAAAGGCTTCGGTTTCATCGAACAGCACGACGGCGGTAAAGATGTATTCGTACATTTCTCTGCTATCGCTAGCGAAGGTTTCAAAACTCTGGCCGAAGGCCAGCGTGTAGAATACACCATTCAGGACAGCCCGCGCGGGCCGGCTGCTGCGAATGTTGTTGCTCTGTAAGATTACAGAGAACTTGTTTTGATACTGAACTGATCGTTATCGCAGTAAGCTAGCCCCAAGGGTGTTAGCACGCTCTGCGGAGTCAGTAACAAGACCAGAAAGCCCGCCACTGGCGGGCTTTTGTTTTTAATAATCCGCTCGAAGAGGTTCTTAACGATAACTTGAATATGAGCTACACATCCTAATCTGAACTAGAATTTAGAGGGATGTAAATATAAGGTAAAAAAATATGACACTGAAAATGGGTCTCGTAAAATGGTACAGCCAGTCTGAAGGCTTCGGTATTATCTCTCCACTGGATGGTGGAAATGATATCTACGTTAATCGTTCAGGCATTGCTAATTCACGCAAAAAATTACTGACAGAAGGTCAGCGCGTTGAATTCTCAACTTACCTAGGTAGTCGCGGTCTCACCGCAGAAGACGTCATCGCCTACTGATGGCATCGTATCAGCCAGCGTTATTCCCTACGCATCTTCACGCTGGCTGAACTGTTTTCCCTTCCTTGCTGCAACTCGATAAGCTTTGCGTATAATCATCTTTCCGGCTTTCTCATCATGAGGTTCGTCTGGCTACGATGGCTGAAATATCCCTACCTTTAAGTGCGCTTAGAAACCTGCATCTTCATGCTCAAGGTTTAGATAAACCGCGCAGAAGAAAAGCAACGCCTCTTGATGCGATCGCGTGCATACGTCAAATGAGTTTGCTACAAATTGATACGATCAACGTTGTCGCTCGTAGTCCCTATCTGGTGTTGTTTTCGCGTCTGGGTTTGTATTCCGAGCAGTGGCTGAATGAGGCTTTACGCAACGGAGATATCTTTGAATATTGGGCGCATGAGGCATGCTTTATCCCAAAAGAGGATTATCGGCTAGTTCGCCCGCAGATGATGTCACCGGAAAATTTGGGATGGAAATATTCCCCAGAGTGGCATTTGAAGCACCAAGATGACATTAGCGAGCTTCTGGCACAGATCCGCCATAACGGACCTGTTAAAGCCACCGATTTTAGCGCGAAGAATAAAAAAACCAGTGGGTGGTGGGAGTGGAAACCCGAGAAACGGCATCTGGAAACGTTGTTTTCCTGTGGTCAACTGATGGTGAAAGAGCGAATTAATTTCCACCGCGTTTACGACTTGCCTGAACGCGTTATGCCAGAGTGGAATGATGATGTACACGGTATTAGCCCTGCGCTTGCTCAGCAACAAATGATAGCCAATAGCGCACGCAGCTTAGGTGCATTTAAAGCGCAATGGCTAGCCGATTATTATCGACTGAAGAAAATTGATATTAAAGAGACGATAAATAATCTGTTGGACAGCCAAGAGATAATCGCAGTGCGTGAACTGGAAACCCAAGAGCACTACTACATTCATCACAGCCTGGCGCATTTATTAGCAAAAGCACAAAACAACGAAATAAAGGCGACGCATACCACGTTGCTTTCTCCTTTTGATCCTGTTGTTTGGGATCGAAGGCGTGCATCTGAATTATTTGGTTTTGATTACCGCTTAGAATGTTATACCCCTGAAGCTAAAAGAACCTTTGGCTATTTTTCGCTACCGATACTTCAGCGTGGCGCTTTAGTTGGCCGGATCGATGCCAAAATGCATCGTAAAGAAAAGGTGCTGGAGCTTAAATCACTCCATCAAGAAAAAGGGGTACGGTTTACGGAGAAAAAGAGGGCGGAGCTGAAAGCTGCTATTACTCTTTTTGCGACTTGGCAGCAGGCGACCGAAGTTAAAATCCAGCATCAGCCAGATGATTGGCGCCATTATTGGGGGGATGGCTGGTTGTTGGATAGTGTATTAAGGCAGGCCTAAATACCAAAAAGGGCAATGGTTGTTTCCATTGCCCTTTAGCCAATCAGTTACTGTAATTGGCGAACATCGCGATGATTTTATGCAGCAGTTTCATATGTATCTTACTTTCTAGTTTTTGTAGGAAATTGTGATGTGTATCACGTTTGATAATTTACTCCTCTGCAAAACCAACTGCAACATGTTTTGTTTAAGTGTGTTTGATGTTAATAAAAAGAAAAATCGGCACTAGGCCGATTTTTAATGTGGCAAATCAAGACGATCTTTAGCTTTTCAGCGCGGCATGAATCGACTGAATGATTGGTTGATAACCCGTGCAGCGGCAAATGTTGCCTTCAAGCGCATCCATGAGTTGCTCATCGCTGGGACTGGGGGGCTTAGCCAGCAATGCCGATGTGCTAACAAGAACGCCTGGCGTACAGAAGCCACACTGCACGCCGCCATGCTCAATAAATGCATTTTGAAGCTTTTGAGTCATAGGATCGTCACGTAATCCTTCGAGCGTGGTAATGTCAGCACCGTCGCATTGCTCAGCTAAAACTAAACAGGAGCAAACGGCGTTTCCATCCATGATAACGGTACAAGCGCCGCACTCACCAACGGCACATCCTTCCTTTGTTGCCGTTAAGCTCAGTTTATCTCGCACGAAATCGAGCAGGCGCATTTGCCCTGTTACCTGCGCATCAATCAGCTTGCCGTTTACCTTCACTTTGATATTGCTCATCATCAACTCCTTATGCCAGCTCTGATTGATAGAGAGAATCGGTGGCTTCCACCATCATGTCGCGGAACATATTAATAAACACGGGTTGTTTGTAGGCGGCTGACCAGCGCTTGCCGATAGCGGCATAAATCAGCTTTTCTAACAGCTGGCTGGCGAGATCGATTGTTTCCTGTGTGAGTCGGTGGCCTAGTAAACAGCGTTCGATATCGAGAAGCCGCTGTGGTTTGCTAAACAACGCTCCATCGACTAAACGGCAATAGTTCACTATGCCATCTGCGTCACAAGCAATTAGGCAGGTTAGGCTCTGACGAGTGATGTTCAGCGCATTTCTACGCCCCAACTGATGATAGAAAGCGTGTGGCCTTGGGTTTAGCGGTGGTGGCAATATGACCTTAGTCATCAGCTCATTAGGCTTACGCTGTGTTTTATATCCTGACTGTAGGAACTCGCACAGCGGCATGCGTCGTGCGCCATCAAGCGACTGCAGCTCAATTTGGGCATCATAGATAATTGAAGGAGGCAATGAATCACCACAGGGGGCGGCGTTAACCATATTGCCGCCGATAGTGGCGCGGTTACGAATTTGGTTTGAACCAACCGTTTTGCATGCTTGTGCGAGCAGGGGATAGCGTTCTCGAATCAATTCGTGCTCGACGATACGGTTAAATGTCACCGCCGCACCAATGACGACAGCGCCGTTATCTTCGGTAATCTGCGTCAATTCAGGTATGCGCGATATATCAATAAGATTCATGGCCTTGGTCTGTAAACGTCCTTGAACGATAACATCGGTGCCGCCAGCAATAATGCTAACGTCATCTTGAGCAAGCAACGCTAAGGCCTCCGGCAGCGTTTTGGCTCGTGTAACTGTGACATCAGTTAAACGCAAAACCTGTTTTTTGTTATCGGTTTCAACCATTAACTCACTTTGTCGAGCAGGTTTTTTGAGGTTATAACCTAAAATAACCTGCTCAAGGGTCAGCGGCAGTTTGTTGAAGCGAGCGTTCAAGGCAAAGCTAAGGGCGTTGTTAATGGCCGCTGCGGCTAATTCAGTGGCGGGTTCTCCGATGCCTTTAGCGCCGAGAGGGCCTGCTTGATCGGGGTTTTCTACGCCGATAATAGTAATTTCAGGGATATCTTTAATGGTTGGCAGTAGATAGGTATCAAAGTTTTCTGACTTAACCTGTCCGTTTTCAATGTTGAAATCTTCAAGTAACGCATAACCAAACCCTTGCGCTATTCCGCCGCTGACCTGCCCATTGAAACCCACCGGATTAATAATATGACCCACATCGTGTGCAGCCGTGACGTGGAGAAGATCCGTTTTCCCTGTGCTGGTGTTGACGCGCACCTCGGCAATTTGGCAGCCATAAACCCAAGTGAAATAAGGGCTACCGGTTCCTTTTTCCTCGTCCCAGTGAATCGGCGGTGGTACAAACCAACCATATTCGGTCAGACTCACGCTAGCCCATTTGGTTTTGTTCACGGCTGTTTTGAAATCTATCGTTTGTGATGGGTTATTTTTGTTGCTGATAAACCCGTTTGCCCACAGCGTATTATCTAATTCTTTCGTGCCCAGCGCGTCACCTACAACGCCTAAAATGCGTTGCTTAATTTTAACCGCAGCGTCAAGGATCGCGCCGCCGCCGACGAGCGTTCCACGTGTTGCGGCGGTAGAACCGCCGTCACCAATCACGGAGGTGGGTGGTTCGCTAAACATGATTTCAGACAGTGGAATGCCAAAAGCCTCTGCGGCGATGAGCGACATGGTGGTCTGTAGCCCTTGGCCATTCTCAGATACGGAAGTCGCGATGTTTACGCTGCCGTCTTCGTTCACCTGCACCAGTGCGGTTGAAGTATCGACACCTTCGGCACCAATAGAGCATCCTCGGTAGCTGAGGGCCAGTCCAATACCATAGCGATAAACGCCACCTTGTTGATTGAGTTGAGCATAATGCTGGCGCTTGCTATCAAACTCAGCTGAGGTAACCGCTTTACTTAAAACCTCAAGGGCGGATACGGTATGCTTGTCAAAAACTTGTCCAGTAATCGACGCATCACCTTGTTTTAACGCGTTAATTTGGCGGATATCGACGGGGGATATCTTTAAATACTCGGCGATTTCGTCCATTAATGATTCGTTGGCATATACCACCTGTGGTGAGCCAAAACCTCTCATGGCAGAGGTATAGCTGTTGTTGGTGTATACGCCGGTTACATCGATACGAATATTAGGGATGCGATAAGGCCCAGCAGCCTGAACCGAGCTTCTCCAGGTGACGAAAGGTGTTGAAGCTGCATACCCTCCGCTGTCGGCGAGGATATCGACCTTCATGGCTAAGATCTGGCCCGAATCATCCAGCCCGACCTTATATTTCATTTTATAGGGATGGCGCTTGCAGCTTTCTAAAATTGAGTGCTCGCGGGTATAACAAAATTTAACCGGTCTGCCCGTCAGCGTTGTTAGTAGCGCAGAGCGGCAGGCAAGATGATCGATAATATCGTCTTTACCACCAAACGAGCCGCCCATCACCGCGCGCTTAATATTGATATGTCCTTGTGGGCAACCCATAAATCTTGCGACAAAGCTGCGTACACGATGTGGATTTTGGATTGAACCGGAGATAATCAAATGGCGTTCGGTGGGATCGAGCCAAGTGAGCACCACTTCAGGCTCAATGTAAGCATGTTCCTGAAAACCAACTTCATATTCGCGTTCAAGAATATGTGCACTGGCGGAGAATCCTGCATCGATATCGCCTTTAATCGTGTGGTGATGCGCCGCGATGTTATTCCCTCTTTCCGGATGAATAAGCCGCGCATCGGGTTCTAGTGCATGCTCAACGTCGGTAATGGGCGCGTAAGGCGTATAAGAAATATGAATTTTGTCTGCTGCCAGACAGGCGGCTTCGTAGGTTTCTGCGGCGATAACCGCAATTACGTCACCGTGAAAAACGACTTCATCTTTAATAATAGGGAGGTAGTCTTTCACCATGATGCCAACGACGGGTTCGCCGGGGATATCTTGATATGTTGCGATCTTGACGACGCCTGGAATCGCTAATGCTTCACTAAGATCGAGTTTATCAATTTTGCCTGCGGCAATATCGGCATAGCGGCACACGCCATACAACATTCCGGGTAGGGTAATGTCATTGCCGTAGACGGCTGTTCCAGTGACTTTTGCCAGTCCATCAACGCGACGGATTGATGATGAGGTGCTTGGCGCACTCATGGGTATCTCCTTACGTATTACGTAACGCTATTACGAACCAGATTGTTATGGCTGGTCATCAGAGTTAGCAGTGATTAAAAGTAATGAAAAGTGGCGAGTTTGAGGGGGGGAATACTCGACGCTATCCATGGCTGATTGAATTAGATTCAACACTTGTGCCACAACGGAAAAACGGACCATCGGTGCGCCTAATATGTGATTTGTCTCGCATAACAGCGGGATGGTTGCGGTGAGTTGGTATGGTTTTTGAACAGTTTAGATTTCTGTGTTTCTAGAGGGGAAACGGCCCAAACCCAAACAAACGTCATAATGAGATGTTGGGTTATCAATCTGATAGATAGAGCGGCTCATTAAACGGTTTTTGGCCGTATGGTCATACAAGCCGTGATAATTTTGCTGTTGCGGGTTATCCTTACATCATGCTTTTTCGCTGATACAAGAACTCGTTTAGGAACAATCATGGATCATCGTTTACTCGAAATTATTGCTTGCCCTGTCTGCAATGGAAAACTCTACTTCAATAAAGAAAATCAGGAATTAGTGTGCAAAGCGGACCGCCTAGGTTATCCGTTGCGTGACGGTATTCCAGTATTACTCGAGAATGAAGCCCGCCAACTTCCAGTGGATGAGAAATAATCTGATGAGTTTTATTGCTATTATTCCTGCTCGCTACTCTTCAACACGCCTACCGGGCAAGCCTTTAGCCGATATTGGCGGCAAGCCGATGGTTGTGCATGTTATGGAAAGAGCGCTGGAGTCTGGCGCTGCACGCGTCATTGTGGCTACCGATCATGAAGATGTTAAGCAAGCTGTAGAAGCGGCGGGTGGTGAAGTTTGCATGACGCGAGCCGATCATCATTCTGGCACCGAGCGTTTGGCTGAAGTGATTGAAAAATGTGGCTT
The DNA here is from genome assembly GCF_034424155.1 of Hafnia alvei. Lineage (NCBI taxonomy): Bacteria > Pseudomonadati > Pseudomonadota > Gammaproteobacteria > Enterobacterales > Hafniaceae > Hafnia > Hafnia alvei. The sequence continues at coordinate 1,678,940 of NZ_CP139992.1, forward strand.
TGCAGATGATGAGATTATCGTCAACATTCAAGGCGATGAGCCGTTGATCCCGCCAGCCATTATCTGTCAGGTGGCGCAGAATTTGGCCGGTAGCGAAGCGGGTATGGCCACGTTGGCGGTACCGATTACGACTAGCGAAGAGGCGTTTAATCCAAATGCGGTAAAAGTCGTTTGTGATAAAAATGGCTATGCGCTCTACTTCTCACGCGCGACAATTCCTTGGGATCGCGATCGCTTTGCGGTATCACGTGATGAAATTGGCAACGTTTTCCTGCGCCACATTGGTATTTACGCTTATCGTGCTGGTTTTATTCGCCGCTATGTTACTTGGGCACCTAGCGATCTTGAGCAGATTGAAATGCTCGAGCAGCTGCGAGTGCTTTGGTACGGTGAAAAAATTCATGTGGATGTTGCGCAAACCGCGCCAAGCCCTGGTGTTGACACCATTGAAGATTTGGAAACCGTTCGTGCTATTTTTGCGGCGGCTCAATAAGCTGATTTATCACCAATCGTTTATGTTTAAATTAAGAGCGTGCAAGTGCACGCTCTTTTGATCTAGTCGAATACAATACCTTGATAAATCCGCCATGATAACTTTCTATCTGGTGAAAAAAGGTACCGCGCAATGCAGCAAAACCTGTATCACAACATGGATCATTTAAAAGCCGAACTTAGCGTTGTTCTTGGTGAGTCAATTGGCCGCTTAGAACAGATCAGTGAACAGCCGTATGCCAGCCTTTTTGCCCTCTATAATCAGCAGGGCACGCCTTTACCTTTGGTAGCAAAAACTTTTTTATGCCAAGGAATTGCCCAACAGGAAGCTTACAAACTGTCGATGCTTGCACGGCAGGGCGATATCCGCTTACCGACGGTTTATGGCGTTCTCACAACCCATCAGTCCCCATTCAAAGAAGTATTATTAATTGAACGATTGCGCGGTGTTTCTGTTGAAGCGCCGACACGAACGCCGCAGCGCTGGTCGTGCTTAAAAGACCAAATTGCAGAAGGGCTCCTCTCTTGGCATCGCATTGATAGCCACGGTTGTGTGGGTAACGTTGACAGCGTACAGGAAAATCGCTGGCCAGCTTGGTACGCACAGCGCTTGGAGGTCATCTGGGCCACGCTTGGCAATATGCCAACGTCTGATTTAAGCATTGAAGCTCGCCGTATTTTGTTTCGAAGTAAAGAACAATTGCCTGAGCTGTTTGCGGGCTTTGACGATAGCTGCGTGCTGGTTCATGGCAACTTAACGCTAAGAAGCATGTTAAAAGATCCCAAAAGCGATCAGCTACTTGCCATGCTGAATCCAGGAATGATGCTCTGGGCTCCGCGTGAGTATGATCTATTCCGTTTGAGCGAAGATGGTATGGCTACCGAATTGCTTCACTCCTATTTGCAGAAAGCCCCCGTGAGCGAGGATTTTATGGTACGCCGCTGGCTATATGTTCTGTGGGAGTCAATTGGGCGCTATTTACATACTGGCGTGGTAGATCGTCCGGTTGTTGAACGCGCAGCTCAGCAACTGCTCCCTTGGTTGGGTTAACTGTGAGCTGTATTTGAGCATGAAAACCAGCAAGCCATATTAGGTTGCTGGTTAATTATCAATCACTATGAGAGGTGATAATCTGATAATGATACAAACTGCTACCACTTTGATATTTTGGTGTTCCAATAAACGCCCTGTTTCATTCCTCGATGATGCTTTCGCCCGCTAATTTCGCTGAAATATAACGTCTTATTAAGTATCAAATGTGATACCGCCCGCAATTATTTCGTTTATCTCCCTATTTAGCCTCCAATAAATAAAAGTTCGCATGCTCTGTGCATAGTTGGCATGTGCGCAAATAACTGATGTGTTCTATCAACTCTAAAACTATTTGCGCTGACGAAAACGCTGTACATCCGTAAATAGGGGAGCAAGTGCTCTCGAATCGTAGCTGGTTAACCTACCATTTAGCCGAGCCGTAAGGAGTGATGTGTCCATGAGCGTCATAAATCCGCATCTAAAAATAGAACACAGTAAAAGTATACCGTTAGACGATGCCGTCGAGCGCAGGCTACCGATTGCACAGCTGTTCACGCTAGGTTTACAGCATGTTCTCGTGATGTACGCTGGTGCCGTTGCCGTGCCTTTGGTTATCGGCGGTAGCTTAGGTTTACCCAAAGACCAAATCGCTTTTTTAATTAGCTCAGATCTTTTCTGTTGTGGCGTAGTGACGCTGTTGCAGTGTTTGGGGATTGGTCGTTTCGCCGGTATCCGTCTTCCCGTTATTATGTCTGTCACATTTGCTGCGGTAACGCCAATGCTGGCGATTGGTGCTGATCCTAATATCGGGCTGACGGGGATATTCGGTGCCACAATAGCGTCTGGTATTATTGCAACATTACTCGTTCCCATCATCGGGCGGCTTATGCCGCTGTTTCCTACGGTAGTCACCGGCGTGGTGATTACCTCTATCGGCATTAGCATTATGCAGGTGGGTATTGACTGGGCCGCGGGGGGAAAAGGGAATCCTGATTACGGTAGTCCAATATATATTGGGACCTCGCTCTTAGTGTTGGTTTTTATTCTGCTAGTGACTCGTTTTGCCAAAGGTTTCCTATGTAATATTTCCGTACTGCTCGGCATTCTTTTTGGTTTTGCCATTGCTTTCTCTATGGGGAAAGTGAATTTTTCTGGATTAGATAACGCCGCTTGGTTTGCTCCTATAAAGCCGTTTGCATTTGGCATGCCTACGTTTGAACCCGTCAGTATTCTTACGCTCACTATTATCATGCTGATCACCTTTATTGAGTCGATGGGGATGTTTCTCGCCCTTGGCGATATTGTAGGAAGGCCAACTAAGCAAGCGGATATAATTCGTGGTTTACGGGTTGATGGAATTGGTACCGTTATTGGTGGGTTGTTTAATAGTTTTCCACATACTTCTTTTTCACAAAACGTGGGTTTGGTCAGCGTAACCGGTATTTCCAGCCGTTGGGTTTGTGTTATGTCGGGCGGGATTTTAATTCTGTTTGGTTTGATCCCTAAAATGGCACTTATCGTTGCTTCTATTCCACAGTTTGTGTTGGGAGGTGCCGGTATTGTGATGTTTGGAATGGTTCTAGCAACGGGGATCCGTATCCTTTCACGCGCTAACTACAGCACTAATCGCTACAACCTTTACATCGTCGCCATCAGTATTGGTATTGGCATGATACCCACGGTGTCACATGATTTTTTTAGCCAGTTGCCAGCAGCAATTCAGCCGTTGCTTCATAGCGGTATTTTATTAGCTACCGTGTGTGCGGTAAGTCTTAATCTCTATTTCAATGGTTATCATCCCGATAAAGAGTTAGAAAACGATAACGGTGAAAATGAAATTGTAGAGGAAGTCGCCAAATAAACAGCTGAATCAATAAATTTAACGGGGATGTAGATCGTGGAGAGGGGCCATTTTCTACATGCCATCAAATGAAATATCTAAATAATACTCGCAGATAGAGGGAGTTATTGTGAAAGCGATTAATCACATAGAAAATTATTTACAGGAGAGTCAAACCTCCCCTCAAAAAAAAACAGATGTCGATCCTGTGGATGAAATATTGCCGCTTGGACAAATGTTAGTTTACGGTTTTCAGCACGTATTGGTGATGTATGCCGGTGCCATTGCCGTTCCTTTAATTATTGGTAAAGCCGTTGGGTTTACGCCTGAGCAAATTATATTTTTAATCAGTACCGATCTCTTTATCTGTGGCTGCGGTACGATCCTATAATCAATAGGTTTATTTAATATCATTGGTAGCAAACTCCCGATAGTGCAGGGATGCACTTTTGCTGCGCTTATTCCAATGACGCTTATTGGCCAGCAGTATGGGATCGGTGGTATTTCCGGCGCAGTTATTGCCGCCGGGATATTTACTCTATTGTGTGCTCCCTTCGTGTGTAAGCTTGTTCGCTTTTTCCCTAAAGCCGTTATGGGCACAATAGTGACGCTTATTGGCCTGTCCATTCTACCGGTGGCAGGAGGATGGATCGGTGGTGGCGATTTGGACGCCGTGAGTTTTGGCAGCTACGGCTCGCTGTTGATGGCCTTATTTACGCTGGGCATCGTGATGCTAATTTACACCTTCGGTAAGGGGATGCTGAAGAATGTGGCCGTGTTGGTGGGAATCATCATTGGTACGTTGGGATATTACTTCATGGGAAAACTCGATCTTTCCCAAGTGGCATCGACCAGTTGGATGACCTTTCCTTATCCGATGCGTTTTGCAGTTCCTGAGTTTCATCTTTTCCCTGCGGTGTTGATGTGTATGGTGATGGTGGTTGTGATGGTAGAAACCATGTCATCGATGATGGCGATGGGGGAAATCGTTGACCGTCCCGCCGACCAAAAAACATTGAAGCGCGGTCTTTATGCCTGCGGTTCAGCAACCCTGTTTGGCGGTTTTTTTAATATGTTCCCCTATGCGGCCTTTGCCCAAAACGTTGGGCTCGTCAGCATGACCGGTGTCCGTAGCCGTTTCATTGTTGGTGTGGCTGGCTGCATTCTTATCACCCTTGGTCTGTTCCCTAAACTCGCGGCTTTTGTTGTCGCTGTGCCGAAACCAGTGCTTGGCGGTGCGGGGATCGTCATGTTTGGCATGGTTGCTGTTTCAGGGATTCGAACGCTAGGACAGGTTGATTATCGCAATAACAATAATGGGATGGTTGTCGCGTTAACGCTCGGTCTTGGCATGTTGCCGGTGATGGTGCCGCAGTTATTTCAACAAATGCCACAGGCCGCAGAGATGTTCTTACACAGCGGGATTACCATTGGTACCGTTGTGGCAATAGGCGCTAATTTGATCCTGAATGGCCGCGATAGACAAGCAAAAATCCCTGGGTGCAAAGAGTGCGAGCTGCAAGAGGTCAATGAAAACAGTACGGCGGCTCGAGAGGTCTTTAGCACGACGCGCGAATATATCGCTATGCGGAGGAAGAGACAAAATGCACAAAAGAACGCTGCTCTTTAAGAACGCGGAATTACTCGTCACGATGGATGACGAACGACGAGAAATTAGAGGTGGCTGCCTGCTGGTGGAGGGAAATCGTATCGTTGCCGTTGGTGGTGACGAGCTTTGTGCTGCACCAGCAGATGAAGAAATAGACCTGCGTGGGCATATCGTTATTCCAGGACTGATCAACACACATCATCATATGTTTCAGTCTTTAACGCGCGTGATACCCGATGCGCAGGACGGTGAGCTTTTTGATTGGCTCAATAATCTCTATCCCATTTGGGCTGGACTTACCCCAGAGATGATCCGAGTTTCGACTCAAACTGCGATGGCAGAACTGATGCTTTCGGGATGTACCACTTCCAGTGATCATCTCTACGTTTATCCAAACGGTTGTCGTTTAGACGACAGTATTGATGGCGCTCGCGAAATAGGTATGCGTTTCCATGCTTGCCGAGGAAGTATGAGCGTAGGGCGCAGCAAGGGGGGGTTACCCCCCGATGAGTTGGTCGAAAATGAGCAGGCTATTTTAGAAGATTCATTGCGCTTAATTCATAGCTATCACGATGCTCAGCGCTATAGCATGCTGCGTATTGCGTTGGCGCCTTGCTCGCCTTTTTCCGTTAGCCGCGAATTGATGGTGAAAACCGCGCAGATGGCGCGTGAATATGGTGTGTCACTTCATACCCATCTAGCAGAAAATGACAGCGATGTGAGTTACAGCCAGACGCATTTTGGCATGACGCCAGCGCAGTACGCCGAAGATTTAGGATGGGTCGGAACCGATGTTTGGCATGCACACTGCGTCAAACTGGATCGCTCAGGAATTTCGTTGTTTGCTAGAACCGGCACCGGTGTGGCGCATTGCCCATGTTCAAATATGAGGTTGGCGTCAGGTATAGCGCCGATCCGCACAATGCTTGATGAAGGTGTCTCTGTTGGCCTTGGCGTAGATGGTTCAGCATCTAACGATGCAGGAAACATGATTGCAGAAACGCGGCAGGCGCTGCTATTGCAGCGGGTTGGCTTCGGCCCTGATGCGATGACTGCAAGACAGGCTTTAGAGATGGCGACGCGCGGTGGAGCGAAAGTACTCAACCGCGACGATATTGGCTATTTAGCCACGGGTATGGCGGCCGATTTTGTTGCGTTTGATCTCAATACTTTGAATCTTGCGGGGGCTAAACACGATCCGCTGGCGGCGTTAGTTTTCTGTACACCAGGGAACGTGGCTTTCAGCGTGATTAATGGGCAAGTTGTCATCCGTGAAGGGGCATTGCAGACCATTGACCTACCTTCGGTCGTGCAACATCACAATCGTTTAGCATGCTTATTAGTGAATAGGCATCGGCTGTAATTGATATCACCTTCAGCGGCGTCTTTGTCTAAGCCAAGCATGGCAAAGACAATAGACGCCAACGGGGATAAGTAAAAGAGCAACTGCCGCTGTGATCAGCGCCATCACGGTGTTTAGCCCTGTCGTCCATCCGAGGACAAATCCCACAGCGCTGATAGCATTAAGCGGATTGAAGCTGACCGGCATATTTTCAGCTTTAGAAAGCAAGTCGAGTAAAACCACCTGCATTTCAAATACGATAATCGCCGTAAAAAGGCTGATCAGTCGGAGTCTCATTTTTCACCTTTTGTCGTGATGATTGCCTGCCACCAACTCCCCAACGTCTCATACCAGGCCCGTTCGCTATGGCCAAGATAAAGCGATGAAGGTAACCAGCGTTCCCAAGGATTTAACGGTGACGAAATAGCTAATTGATTGGCTGGAACCGGGATCGGATTAAGCCCCTCGGCCTTAAAGAAGCGTAGTGCACGAGCCAAATGGTTTGCCGATGTGACCAGCAATATTTTCTGCTTGTCGGTAATCTTTGCCACCTCTTTAGCCTCTTGCTGCGTATCGCGCGGTTTATCAAGCACAATAATTTTATCAGCAGGAACGCCTAAACTTTCGGCTACGTTGGCGGCAACGCGCGCGCTGCTCACCGGATTGCCAATGGCCGCAGCACCGGTGAAAATAATTTTGGCATTGGGATTCATTTCAAGCTGGCGGATCCCTTCGGTGACGCGCGGCAAACTGTTGCTGATCAGGTTCGAACTGGGTGCCCAATCAGAGTTAAAAGTATAACCCCCGCCGAGTACCACGATGTAATCTGCGTTGCTAGTTTGGTTTAATGTAGGATAACCGTTTTCAAGCGGAGCCAATAATCTATCGGCGACGGGTTGCAGACTTAGCAGCAAGATCCCAAGCCAACCGAGTGAAATACAGATTTTTCCTAGTCGAGACCAGCGCGTCCAGCAGATAAAAATCAGGCCTACCGCGACGATCAGCAGCAACAGTGGCAGGGGCAAAAGTAGCCCGCCGATAAACTTTTTTAGCGTAAACAGCATGAATCAGGTGCCTTTCTGAATGAAAAAACGACATCTAGATAGAATATGTGGCCGATAAGATTCATTCTAAGCCAGCCTGTGTCAAAATAGCAGGTTTAAAGCGTCCCTCACGGGGAGATTTTTCTGGTGGTGCGCTGTGCAAATATTCAGGAGCCGACATATTCATGAGTCGAGGTACGCAAGATCGTAATTTTGACAATATCGCTGAAAAATTTGCGCGCAACATTTACGGTACGACCAAAGGAAAAATCCGTCAGGCAGTGTTATGGCAGGATCTGGAACAGTTGCTCAAGCAGCTCCCGCAAAGATCCTTACACATTCTTGATGCAGGTGGTGGGCTTGGGCAGGTATCCTGTGAGCTTGCCGCACGCGGTCATCAGATCACGCTGTGTGACATCTCGGGTGAGATGCTAAAGCGGGCGCAGGCCTATGCTGAAGAAAAAGGTGTGATCCAACACATGCGTTTTGTGCAAAGTCCTGCGCAAGAGATGCATCAGCATTTAGAACAGCCGGTTGATCTGATATTGTTCCATGCGGTTTTGGAATGGGTCGCTGAACCTCAAGAAACGCTAGCATCTCTGATGAAGTGTTTAACGCCAGGCGGCGCTTTGTCGTTAATGTTCTATAACTACAATGGTCTATTAATGCGAAACGTGATCATTGGCAATACGGCATACGTCAATCAAGGGATGCAAAAACGCAAGACACGTACGTTGTCACCCGACCACCCGTTGGATCCACAAAAGGTGTACGGCTGGCTTGAAGACATTGGGCTGACAATTTCCGGTAAAACGGGCGTGCGGGTATTCCATGATTACCTACGAGACAAGACGCAACAAATTGAGGCTTTTGATGATCTATTAGCGCTGGAGCAGCGTTATTGTCGTCAGGAGCCTTTTGTGAGTTTGGGGCGCTACATCCATGTGATGGCGCACAAACCCGACACGAAGGACCAACTATGAGTGATTTCTCCCAGACTGTACCGGAGCTGGTTGCCTGGGCGCGGAAAAATGACTTTTCAATTTCACTTCCAACCGAACGTTTGGCGTTCATTTTGGCTATTGCCACTTTGAACAGCGAACGATTAGACGGTGAGATGAGTGAAGGTGAACTGATCGATGCATTCCGACACGTCAGCAAAGCTTTTGAACAAACACATGAAACGGTAGCCATCCGTGCCAACAATGCGATTAACGATCTCGTTAAGCAGCGCCTGCTCAACCGCTTTACCAGCGAGTTAGCCGACGGAAACGCGATCTATCGTTTAACGCCGTTAGGCATTGGTATTACGGATTACTATATTCGTCAGCGGGAGTTCTCAACGCTGCGCCTGTCTATGCAGCTGTCAATCGTGGCGCAAGAGTTACGCAGCGCAGCCGAAGCGGCAGAAGAGGGCGGTGATGAGTATCATTGGCATCGTAATGTGTTTGCCCCGCTGAAATACTCTGTTGCTGAGATCTTCGACAGTATTGACTTAACCCAGCGCATTATGGATGAGCAGCAGCAGGGCGTTAAAGCAGATATCGCGGCGCTGCTGAATAAAGATTGGCGTGCTGCCATCTCAAGCTGTGAAGTCTTGCTCTCGGAAACCTCGGGCACCTTGCGTGAATTGCAAGATACGCTGGAAGCGGCGGGTGATAAGCTGCAGGCAAACCTGCTGCGTATCCAAGATGCCAACCTGAATAATCCTGATTTGGCGTTTGTTGATAAACTGGTGTTTGATCTGCAAAACAAGCTAGACCGCATCATCAGTTGGGGCCAGTTGACCATCGATCTGTGGATTGGCTATGACAGACACGTGCATAAATTTATCCGCACCGCGATTGATATGGATAAAAACCGTGTCTTTGCCCAGCGCTTACGCCAGTCAGTTCAGAACTACTTTGATAACCCGTGGGCTCTGACCATCGCCAATGCCGATCGTCTGTTCGACATGCGTGATGAAGAGCTGGCCTTGCTGAACGAAGAGGTCACCGGCGAACTACCTCCGGATATGGAGTACGAAGAGTTCTCTGAGATCCGTGAACAGCTGGCAGCAATGATTGAACAAGAGCTGAAGATTTATCAAAAAGAACAGCGTCCATTGGATTTAGGCGCGGTTTTGCGCGAATACCTAACCCAGTATCCGCGCCAACGTCATTTCGATTTGGCAAGAATTTTGGTCGACCAAGCGGTTCGCTTAGGTGTGGCTGAAGCTGATTTCACCGGATTACCTGCTCAATGGCAGGCAATCAATGATTACGGAGCCAAGGTACAGGCCCATGTCATCGACAAATACTGAAAATATGATGCCAGCTAAACTGGCGCTAGCGGTGTTTAACCCGCTATTCCCTGCACTGGATAGCCAACTGCGATCCGGCCGTCACATCGGCATTGATGAGCTAGATAACCATGCTTTCCTGATGGATTTTCAGGACGAGCTTGAATTATTTTATAGCCGTTACAACGTTGAGTTAATCCGCGCCCCTGAAGGTTTCTTCTACCTCAGGCCGCGTTCGACCACGTTGATCCCGCGTTCGGTGCTGTCTGAACTGGATATGATGGTCGGAAAAATCCTGTGTTATCTCTACCTTAGCCCTGAGCGTTTGGCGCATGAAGGCATTTTCAGCCAGCAGGAACTCTATGACGAGTTACTGTCTTTGGCCGATGAAAACAAGCTGCTGAAATACGTTAACCAGCGTTCAACGGGCTCGGATCTCGACCGCCAAAAACTGCAAGAGAAAGTGCGTACCTCATTAAATCGTCTACGCCGTTTAGGCATGGTCTATTTCATGGGGAATGACAGCACGAAATTCCGCATCACCGAAGCAGTGTTCCGCTTTGGTGCAGATGTGCGTAGCGGTGATGATCCACGTGAATCCCAGTTGAGAATGATCCGTGACGGTGAAGCCATGCCGTTAGAAAACACGTTATCACTGAATGATGAAAACGAAGAAAACGAATCCAGTGCAGACGGTAGCGCGGACAACGCGGAGGATGAACAGGAATGATTGAACGCGGAAAGTTTCGCTCGCTGACATTGGTTAACTGGAACGGTTTCTTTGCCCGAACTTTTGATCTGGATGAATTGGTGACAACGCTGTCCGGCGGTAACGGTGCAGGTAAATCCACCACCATGGCGGCGTTTGTCACGGCGCTGATCCCAGACTTAACGCTGCTGCATTTTCGTAATACCACGGAAGCCGGTGCGACTTCAGGGTCACGCGACAAAGGCTTGCACGGAAAGTTACGCGCTGGTGTCTGTTATGCCACCCTCGATGTGGTTAACTCACGCCATCAGCGTGTGTTAGTCGGTGTCCGCCTACAGCAGGTTGCTGGGCGCGATCGAAAAGTGGATATCAAGCCGTTCACCATTCAAGGCTTGCCAACCTCATTCCAGCCAACGGAAATCCTAACGCAAACCGTGGGTGAGCGTCAGGCTCGTGTGCTGCCGTTAAACGAACTGAAAGAGCGCGTAGAAGCTATTGAAGGCGTGCAGTTCAAACAGTTTAACTCGATTACCGACTATCACTCCTTGATGTTTGATTTAGGTGTGATCCCGCGCCGTTTACGCTCGGCATCAGATCGCAGCAAGTTTTATCGCCTGATTGAAGCGTCGCTTTACGGCGGTATTTCCAGCGCGATTACCCGCTCCCTGCGTGACTATTTGCTGCCAGAAAATAGCGGCGTACGTAAAGCTTTCCAAGATATGGAAGCGGCTTTACGTGAAAACCGCATGACGCTGGAAGCGATTCGCGTTACGCAGTCTGACCGTGATTTGTTCAAACATCTGATCACCGAAGCAACGTCTTATGTTTCTGCTGACTATATGCGCCATGCCAATGAACGACGCATACACCTCGATCAGGCACTGTTACTGCGCCGTGAATTGCTGGGTGGCCGTAAACAGCTGTTGGCGGAACAGTATCGTCATGTGGAAATGTCGCGTGAGTTAGCCGAGCAAAGCGGGTCTGAATCCGATCTCGAGACCGATTATCAGGCGGCAAGCGATCATTTAAATCTGGTGCAAACCGCAATGCGCCAGCAGGAAAAGATCGAGCGCTATCAGAGCGATCTGGAAGAGCTGACCTACCGCTTAGAAGAACAGAATGAAGTGGTGGCTGAGGCGAGCGATCTGCATGCAGATTATGAAGCCCGTTCAGAAGCCGCGGAAGCTGAAGTTGACGAACTAAAAAGCCAGTTGGCTGATTATCAGCAAGCCTTGGACGTTCAGCAAACCCGCGCAATTCAATACCAGCAGGCGCTACAGGCGCTAGAACGTGCGCGTCAAGTGTGTCAGTTGCCCGACCTCAATGCGGATAACAGCGAAGAGTGGCTAGAAACGTTCAGCGCGCGCGAGCAGGAAGCGACTGAAATCCTGATGCAGCTTGAGCAGAAAATGAATGTGGCCAGCGCCGCGCATTCACAGTTTGAAAATGCTTATCAGCTGGTGGTTAAGCTGGTGGGCGAAGTTAGCCGGAGTGAAGCATGGCAGGCGGGGCGTGATTTATTACGTGACTGGTCTTCACTTCAGCATCAGTCGGAGCGCGTGCAGCCGTTACGCATGCGTTTGGCCGAATTGGAGCAGCGTTTGCGTTCGCAACAAGATGCCGAGCGTCTGTTGCAAGACTTCTGCAAACGCACTGGCCAGCAGTATCAGCCAGAAGAACTGGATGATGCGCAGCGTGAGATGGAAGAGCGCATTGAAACGCTGACGATTGATGTGGCTGAAGCCAGCGAGCGCCGTATGGTGCTGCGCCAAGAGCTTGAGCAAATCACGGCGAAAGCGAAAGATTTGACGACGAAGGCTCCTGTGTGGCTTGCCGCGCAGGAAGCGCTGAGTCAACTGAGTGAACAATGCGGCGAAGAGCTGTCAGACAGTCGTCAAGTCACTGAGCAGATGCAGCAATTGCTGGAGCGTGAACGTGAATCGACCGTTGAACGCGACGAAGTTGCTCATCAAAAACGTGAAATCGAAAGCCAAATCGAGCGTTTAAGCCAGCCAAGCGGTGCCGAAGATGGGCGCCTAATCGCTTTGGCCGAACGTTTTGGCGGCGTGTTGCTGTCTGAAATCTACGATGACGTCACCATCGACGATGCGCCGTATTTCTCGGCGTTATATGGCCCAGCACGACACGCGATTGTTGTTCCCGATCTTTCCTTGGTGCGCGAGCATCTGGCGGGATTAGAAGACTGTCCAGAAGATCTCTATCTGATCGAAGGGGATCCGCAGTCGTTTGATGACAGCGTATTTGCCGCCGACGAACTGGAACGCGCCGTGGTGGTGAAAACTGCCGATCGTCAATGGCGCTACTCTCGTTTCCCTGAGGTGCCGCTGTTTGGTCGTGCCGCGCGTGAAAGCCGCTTAGAAACGCTGTATGCACAGCGCGATGAGCTGGCTGAGCGTTATGCGAACCTGTCATTTGATGTGCAGAAGACTCAGCGCTTACATCAAGCGTTCAGCCGCTTCATTGGCAATCACTTAGCGGTGGCGTTTGAGCAGGACCCAGAAGCTGAATTACGTCAAATCAACAGCCGTCGTACTGAGATTGAACGAGAGTTCAATAATCAGGACAACGTGACGCAACAGCAGCGCCAGCAGCTGTCGCAGGCTAAAGAGAGCGTCGCGCTGTTGCATAAGCTCACGCCGCATATCGGTTTACTGGCTGATGAAACCCTTCAAGATCGTGTCGAAGAGATCCGTGAAGAGCTCGAAGAGGCGCAGGAAGCTGCGCGCTATCTGCAACAGCACGGCACCAATCTGGCTAAGTTGGAACCGATGCTTTCTGTATTGCAAAGCGATCCAGAACAGCATGAGCAGCTACGTCAGGATTATCAGCAGGCTCAGCAGAATCAGCGTACGGCCAAGCAACAGGCGTTCGCGCTAACGGAAGTGGTGCAGCGTCGTGCGCACTTCAGCTATAGCGATTCTGCCGGAATGCTAACTGAAAACTCTGACCTCAACGACAAACTGCGTCAGCGTTTAGAGCATGCTGAAGCCGATCGCAGCCGGACGCGTGAACAGCTTCGCCAGCAACAGGCACAGCTAGCCCAGTATCATCAGGTTTTAGCTTCGCTGAAAAGCTCGTTTGAAGCTAAACGTGACATGCTCAAAGAGCTGTCGCAAGAGCTGCAAGATATCGGTGTTCAGGCCGATCCTAATGCGGAAGAGCGTGCACGTATCCGTCGCGACGAGTTGCATACCGCACTGAGCAACAACCGTGCGCGTCGCAATCAGCTCGAAAAACAGATCATGTTCTGTGAATCTGAAATGGATAATCTGCAAAAACGCCTACGTAAGGTTGAGCGCGATTACCACCAGATTCGCGAACAAGTCACCACCGCGAAAGCGGGCTGGTGTGCGGTGATGCGTTTGGTGAAAGACAACGGCGTTGAACGTCGCTTGCATCGTCGTGAGCTTGCCTATATGGATGCGGACGAATTGCGCTCTATGTCGGATAAGGCATTAGGCGCGTTACGACTGGCCGTGGCGGACAACGAACATCTGCGCGATGTGCTGCGTTTGTCAGAAGATCCTAAACGCCCAGAACGTAAAATCCAGTTCTACATTGCCGTTTACCAGCATCTGCGTGAGCGTATTCGTCAGGATATTATCCGCAGCGACGATCCTGTCGATGCCATCGAACAGATGGAGATTGAGCTGGCTCGTTTGACCGAAGAACTGACATCGCGCGAACAAAAACTGGCAATCAGTTCGAAGAGCGTGGCGAACATTATTCGCAAAACCATTCAGCGCGAACAAAATCGTATTCGTATGCTCAACCAAGGCCTACAGACGGTGGCCTTCGGGCAGGTGAATAGCGTGCGTTTGAATGTTAACGTGCGTGAAGCGCATTCAACGTTGTTGACGGTATTGTCAGAGCAGCAGGAGCAGCATCAGGATCTGTTTAACAGCAACCGACTGACGTTCTCTGAGGCGCTAGCAAAACTGTATCAGCGTCTTAATCCACAGATCGATATGGGACAGCGTACGCCGCAAACCATCGGTGAAGAATTGCTGGATTATCGTAATTACCTTGAAATGGAAGTAGAGGTTAACCGTGGTTCAGATGGTTGGCTGCGTGCTGAAAGTGGGGCGCTGTCAACGGGCGAAGCTATCGGTACCGGTATGTCCATTCTGGTCATGGTGGTTCAGAGTTGGGAAGAAGAGTCTCGCCGCCTGCGTGGTAAAGATATTTCGCCTTGCCGACTGCTATTCCTTGATGAAGCTGCGCGTCTGGATGCGAAATCTATCGCGACGTTGTTCGAGCTGTGTGAACGTCTGGAAATGCAGCTAATTATTGCGGCACCAGAAAACATCAGCCCAGAAAAAGGCACTACCTATAAACTGGTGCGTAAAGTGTTCAATAACACTGAACATGTGCATGTTGTGGGGTTGAGGGGCTTTGCTCCTGAGAAAAGTCCTATAGAATCAGTGGCTCAAGAAGAATCTGAGACATAATTTCTTGTAAATTCCGCATACTGAAATCATTATTAACGCAAACGGCCTTCAAATAAGGCCGTTTTTTTTGGCAGAATATAGCCAGTGACGTATCATCATATAATTAACGTGCAATGTCTGGGTTGTTGACGCACCAACCGACAGTGAAACGGCAAAATGTCATTTCTATTTGTATAATTAAGCTAAGGCTCCGAAATTCGGTGTCTATGAGCTAACTAGGGAGCAAGGGATGGTGCTGAATAACAGATTCCGTCTAAGCCATATGGTTGTCGGTGGTTCAATAGCAATGAGTGCATTGGCGCTGAGCGTAATGCCAGCCTATGCAGACGTAGCTAAACAACCCGTGGTTTCAGTGGCGACCATGAGTGTACCTCAATCGCGTTCGGCGCTGTTGTCGCAGCTTCCACGGGGCGTTTCACTGCGTTATTTGAACCAACTTTCTTCGCTCTACGCTGCGAATCACATGCAGCCAATGTGGCAGGATCGTACGGCGGTTCAACAATTTCAACAGCAGCTGGCTGAAGTTGCACTCTCTGGCGTTCAGCCTCAGTTCACCCAATGGGTTCAGGCGCTAACTAATCCCGATGTCAGTGGCATGGCGCGTGATGCCGTCTTATCTGATGCGATGCTGGGCTACCTGCAATTTGTCTCCGGCGTGACCGCAACCAAAGGTAGTTGGCTATACAGCTCGGTGCCTTATGCAATGGCAGAGCCGCCGACAACGCTGGTAAACAACTGGCAGTTGTCGATCCGTGATGGTCGTTTGAATACCTTCGTTAAATCGCTAGAGCCTGCACATCCTCAGTACGCCGCGATGCATAAAGCGTTAAAAAATCTGTTAGCGGATGCGCGCCCTTGGCCTGTGGTGAGTGACGGGCCGAGTTTGAAACCGGGCGACCTGAGCGCGGATATGCCTGCGCTGCGTGAAGTGTTACAGCGTACTGGAATGTTGGAAGGCGATGCTAGCGTGAAGCCAACGCCGGTGCCTGACGCACAGCCGCTGCAATCTCCTGCGAGTCAGGATCCTAATGCGGTGATCAGCCCATCAACCACCGCAGTGACTGATTTGACTAAGCAACAACCATCACCAGAGGCTGAGCCAGCCAAAGCAGCATCCGTTTCGGTGATCGATAACCGCTATACGCCTGAGCTCGTAGAAGCCGTGAAGCGCTTCCAGCAGTGGCAGGGGTTAGCCAGCGACGGGGTGATTGGCAAGCGTACGCGTGAGTGGCTGAACGTATCACCGCAAACGCGTGCTACTTTGCTGGCGTTGAATATACAACGTTTGCGTATTTTGCCGGGGGAAGTGAATACCGGCATCATGGTCAATATTCCTAACTACTCGTTGATTTATTACCAGAACGGCGCAGAAGTACTTTCATCGCGAGTCATTGTAGGGCGCCCAACGCGTAAAACGCCGCTGATGAATAGCGAACTGAATAACGTGGTGGTTAATCCTCCGTGGAACGTGCCAACAACGCTCATTCGTGAAGATATCATCCCTAAAGCTATGCACGATCCCGGCTATTTCGATCGTCACGGTTATCGCCTTTTTTCTGGATGGAGTAGCGATGCAGAAGTGGTTAATCCTTATATGATTGACTGGGCGTCGGTGTCGCCGCGTAATTTCCCGTATCGAATTCAGCAAGCGCCAGGGGCGAATAATTCGCTAGGTCGCTATAAATTTAATATGCCAAGCCAAGATGCTATTTATCTGCATGACACGCCAAACCACGGATTATTTGAAAAAGATATTCGCGCGCTGAGTTCAGGTTGTGTCCGCGTTAATAAAGCTTCGACGCTGGCAAACATGCTTCTTCAAGATGCGGGTTGGAATGACGCGCGAGTTTCGTCTGCTCTGAAAGAGGGGAATACGAAATATGTGCCGATACGTCACCGCATTCCTGTTCGCCTCTATTATCTGACAGCATGGGTTTCGGAAGATGGTAAGCCGCAGTTCCGCACAGATATTTACAATTATGATGACACTGTACGTTCAGGGGCAAAAATCGCCGCGCAAGCCGAGCGGCTTTTTCAACTCTAGCAAGCAGTTAGCAAAACCATAGTTTTTGTAATGTTGTAAATGATAGCCATAAAAATCTGTGATAACCCGCCAACCTTGGCGGGTAGCGGGTTGACTCGATCTTCCATGGCGGTTATGGTGCCTGACGGTGCGCTTTGGTGCGTGATTTTCAGACATTTTGCCGAGTACAACTTATCTCATGGATCCAATTAATATTCATCGTCGCAAGTGGTTGGCTTTAGGTGGCGCTGCTATGGGAATGGCAATGCTACCAGGGCAAGCGTTAGCAACGCTTTCTACACCACGTCCTCGTATTTTATTACTCAATAATTTAAATACCGGTGAACAACTTAAGGCTGAGTTCTTCGACGGTAAAAACTATATTCAGGAAGAATTAGTTCGCCTGAATCATTTGTTCCGCGACTATCGTGCGAATAAAGTAAAAAGTATTGACCCTCGCTTATTCGATCAAATTTTTCGTTTGCAGGCGATGATTGGCACGCGTAAACCGATTCAGCTTATTTCCGGCTATCGTTCTCCACGTACCAATAATGAATTACGCGAGCGTGGCAGCGGCGTGGCGAAACACAGTTACCATACGCTTGGTCAGGCGATGGATTTCCATATTGAAGGTGTTCAGCTAGCCAATATTCGTAAAGCCGCATTGAAAATGCGAGCGGGTGGCGTTGGATATTATCCGCGCAGTAATTTCGTACATATTGATACCGGCCCCGTTAGAAATTGGTAATGGCGCTTTAAGACGGTATTATTAGGTAGTCAAAGAGATCCTAAACGTCGGCCTTTGCCGGCGTTTTTTATATTGGGGCAAACATGAAATATAAAATCATTCCCGTTACTGCATTCCAGCAGAATTGCACTGTTTTATGGTGCGAGCAGACGCTTCAGGCCGCGATCGTCGATCCGGGCGGTGAGGCAGCAAAAATTCAGCGGGAAGTTGAAGCGCTGGGTTTAACGGTGACTCAAATTCTGCTGACCCACGGGCATTTAGACCACGTGGGAGCTGCTGGCAATTTGGCGAAAAGCCTAAATGTGCCAATCTATGGCCCGCAGGAAGAAGACCAGTTTTGGCTGGAGGGGCTGCCTGCTCAGAGCAAAATGTTTGGCCTCAGTGATTGTGAACCCTTGGTGCCTACCCGTTGGTTAAATGACGGTGATACCTTGCAGGTGGGTAATGAGACGTTGCAGGTTTTCCATTGCCCTGGTCATACGCCGGGTCATGTGATTTTCTTTAATGAGAAATCACGCTTGGCGCAGGTTGGCGATGTGTTATTCAGCGGTGGTGTCGGGCGTAGTGATTTTCCCCGTGGCGACCATCAGGCATTGATTAACTCAATTAAAACTAAGCTGTGGCCACTGGGCAATGATGTTGCGTTTATTCCAGGTCACGGACCCATGTCGACTTTTGGCCAAGAGCGCCAGACTAATCCGTTTGTTCGCGATGAGCCTGCGGTTTGGTAGCGTCGTTGTAAATGTTATTTGCAGCATAAAAAAGGAGCCTTTCGGCTCCTTTTGTCGTTTCAATATGCGTGTTTATTTCAATACGGCGACAATGGCTTCACACAGCGGTGCCATATTGTCAGGCGTCATTCCTGCTACGTTGACGCGGCCAGAGTTTACGGCATAAACGCCAAATTCATCACGCAGGCGGATCACCTGATCTTTGGTGAGTCCACTGAATGAGAACATGCCGTTCTGCTTAATGATGAAGCTGAAGTCTTGCTCAGCGCCTTTTTCCTGCAGGGTGTTAACGAACAACTGACGCATACGTTGAATGCGTTGACGCATGTCAGTGAGTTCTTGTTCCCAAATAGTACGCAGGGCTTCATTACCCAGAATAGTAGCTACCACAGAACCACCGTGCGCTGGTGGGTTTGAGTAGTTAGCGCGGATGGTCGCTTTAATCTGGCTGAATGCTTTATCGGCGGTTTCACTGTCAGCGGCAACTAATGTGCAAGCACCAACACGCTCGTTGTAGAGGCCGAAGTTTTTAGAATATGAGCTCGCAACCAGCAATTCGTCATGCTTGGCTGCGAAAATGCGCAGACCCTGAGCATCTTCTTCTAAACCGTTGGCGAAACCTTGGTAGGCGAAGTCAAACAGCGGTAACCAACCTTTGGCAACAGACATTTCTGCCAGCGCTTCCCATTGTTCTGGCGTTGGGTCAATACCGGTTGGGTTATGGCAGCAACCGTGGAATAGAACCACATCACCGGCTTCTGCTTGCTCTAAGCTGTTCTGGAGGGCTGCAAAGTCTAACTGATGATTTGCGGCATCGTAGTAATCATATTCGCGTACTTCAAGCCCTGCGGCGTTAAATACGCTTTTATGGTTAGGCCAGCTGGGGTTGCTCACCCATACGCGCTTAGCTGAAGTTTTATTGGCAATAAAATCGGCTGCCACACGCAGAGCACCAGTCCCACCTGGGGTTTGAGCCGCATGAGCACGTTTGTCCTGAATGATTGGGCTTTCTTTACCAAACAGTAATTCCAGCGTGCAGGTAGCGAAAGCAGGAATACCATCGATGCTCAGATAGTTTTTCGTGGTTTCGTTTTCCAGCAGATACTGCTCAGCTTTTTTAACGCTGGTCAGAACCGGTGTTTTACCTGTTTCATCTTTATAGACGCCAATACCTAAATTGATTTTGTTAGTACGGGCATCGGCACGGAATAAATCGGCAAGACCTAAAATCGGATCCGCTGGTGCGGCTGGGATATTTTCAAACATGTAAGAGCTTCCATGTGTGGGATTGAGCCAGAGAACCCTCAGGTTACCGCTACGCCGCGAGCTTGCCAACCGTTTGCCACAAAAAGAATACAAAGTTGTTACCTGAATGCTTCAATGCCGATAAAAGCACCAAAAATAAGAAGAAAACCC
The DNA here is from genome assembly GCF_034424155.1 of Hafnia alvei. Lineage (NCBI taxonomy): Bacteria > Pseudomonadati > Pseudomonadota > Gammaproteobacteria > Enterobacterales > Hafniaceae > Hafnia > Hafnia alvei. Next base: position 1,698,679 of record NZ_CP139992.1, read on the forward strand.
GAAAATCAGGCAGAAAATAGGGGGGTAGAATACGGTCAAAAAACGGGGAAGGGTAAATTATCAGTGATGGATAGAGTCAAATCCTAGACAACAAAAAGCAGAGCCGAAGCTCTGCCTTTGATTCTCTTCTGCTACAACCGCGAGGTTGCCATCAGATTAGAACTGGTATACCAGACCAACTGCTACGATATCGTCAGTTGCGATGGCGTTAGCTTTGGTGAATTCGTTGTCATCCAGCAGGTTGATTTTGTAATCAACGTAGGTAGACATGTTTTTGTTGAAGTAGTAAGTCGCGCCGACATCAACGTATTTAACCAGATCCTGGTCGCCACCGTTGAAGGTTGCGCCATTTGCAGCGTATTGACCCAGATCTTTACCTTTTGACTGCAGGTAAGCAACGGATGGACGCAGACCGAAGTCGAACTGGTACTGTGCAACAACTTCGAAGTTCTGAGTTTTGTTAGCAACACCGGTAGAACCGAATGGAGTCATGTTGCGAGTTTCTGCATACATAGCTGCCAGGTATACGTTGTTAGCGTCGTATTTCAGACCAGCGGTCCATGCATCAGCTTTGTCACCACCAGCGACGTTGCTGCCAGCCTGACGGCCCAGAGCGGTTTGCTGATTAGTACGGTCAGATGAAGAGTACGCTGCACCAGCGCTGATGCCCATACCGAAATCGTAAGAGGTAGACAGACCGTAGCCGTCACCGTTCTGCTGCTGGTAGCCACGGCCGTTGTTGCTTTCGGTCGCGCTGCCGTTTTTGCCCTGGTACTGAGCGGCGATGTTCAGGCCGTCAACCAGACCGAAGAAGTTGTTGTTACGATAAGTCGCAACGCCGTTGGTACGGCCAGTCATGAAGTTGTCGGTGTTGGTGTAAGAGTCACCACCGAATTCTGGCAGCATATCGGTCCATGCTTCAACGTCGTAGATTACGCCGTAGTTACGACCGTAGTCGATAGAACCTGCATCACCGAATTTCAGGCCCGCAAAGCCCAGACGGGTTGCGTTTTTAGAAGAGCCGTTGCTTTCGGTGTTGTTTACTTTGATGTTGTATTCCCACTGACCGTAACCAGCCAGTTGGTCAGAGATCTGAGTTTCGCCTTTGAAGCCGAAACGAGCGTAAGACTGGTCGCCGTCTGAACCTTTGTCGTCAGAGAAGTAGTGCAGACCGTCAACTTTACCGTACAGATCCAGCTTGTTACCGTCTTTGTTATAGACTTCAGCTGCGTTTGCTGCACCGGCTGCTAACAGCGCTGGGATCACTACTGCAAGAATATTGCGTTTCATCATTGTTACCCTCTAAAGGAGTTATTTTTTTTTTGACACCTGCCACTGCCTAATTTAATTCTGCGCGGAACTATTTCATCACTTACGGAACTAAAAGAGAAAGTATGGTGTCTTCCTGTGTCTGCATCGCAGTGTTCCATTCACTAGAGCGATAATCTACATCGAAAATGATACAAAACTATAATTCGAGTAACAAAACGCAAGAATGTGTTTCAGAATGTAAAAGTTTGGGAACTTTGTGACAGGGGTCTAAGTTTAAAAAAGAGAGGGGCCAGCATTGCTGGCCCCTTTTTTGTGATCAAAACGTTGAAATGTTGTTTTATTACTTAATTAGAAGGTTGCGTTTCTTGGGGTGCGTGGGAACGGGATCACGTCACGAACGTTTTGAACGCCGGTCACATAGGCGATTAAACGTTCAAATCCAAGGCCAAAACCAGAGTGAGGCACGGTGCCATAACGACGAAGATCGCGATACCACCAATAATCTTCTTTATTTAGGCCCATTTCTTCTAAACGTGCATCCAGAACGTCTAAACGCTCTTCACGCTGAGAACCACCGATGATCTCACCAATGCCTGGTGCCAACACATCCATTGCAGCAACGGTTTTGCCATCTTCGTTCATACGCATATAGAACGCTTTGATGTCTTTTGGATAGTTTTTCACCACCACCGGCGCTTTAAAGTGCTGTTCAGCCAAATAACGCTCATGCTCCGAAGACAGGTCAACACCCCAGTAGACTGGGTTTTCGAAGGTTTTGCCACATTTAAGCAGAATATCAACTGCGTCGGTGTAATCCACCTGAGCAAAGTCGGAGGTGACAAAACGCTTCAGGCGATCGATGGCGTCTTTGTCTACGCGCTGAGCGAAGAATTCCATGTCATCGGCACGCTCATCAAGTACGGCTTGGAAGACGTATTTCAACATTCCTTCGGCAACGCCTGCGATATCGTCGAGATCCGCAAAGGCAACTTCAGGCTCAACCATCCAGAATTCAGCCAAATGGCGGCTGGTGTTGGAGTTTTCTGCACGGAACGTTGGACCAAAGGTATACACCTTAGACAGCGCACAGGCGTAGGTCTCGCCGTTTAGCTGGCCGGATACGGTCAGAAACGCTTCACGACCAAAGAAGTCTTCACCGAAATCGACTTTGCCTTCGTCAGTACGCGGCAGGTTTTCCATATCCAACGTGGAAACGCGGAACATTTCGCCAGCGCCTTCGGTATCAGACGCGGTAATCAGTGGGGTAGAAACCCAGAAATAACCGTTTTCGTGGAAGTAACGGTGAATAGCCTGCGCCAGCGTATGACGAACGCGAGCAACCGCACCAATAAGGTTGGTGCGTGGGCGTAAGTGAGCAACTTCGCGCAGATATTCGATGCTGTGGCGCTTTGCCGCCATTGGATATGTGTCTGGATCTTCAACCCAACCCACCACTTTCACTTCCGTGGCTTGAATCTCGAAACTCTGGCCTTCACCCGGTGATGCAACCACTTTACCGGTGACTTCCAGTGAACAACCCGTTGTCAGGCGTAAAACATCACTTTCATAATTCGGCAGAGAATTATTAACGACGGCCTGTAACGGATTAAAGCAGGAGCCGTCATAAACGGCGAGGAAGGAGATACCAGCTTTAGAATCTCTCCGGGTACGTACCCAACCGCGCACGGTGACTTCAGTGTCTACCGCGGCACGACCTTGCAGTACGTCGACTACAGGCACTACGCTCATAGATTTCTCTCTTTTATTGATCTTGGATGATAAATAACCTACAGCCCAGATAATACGGGCATGTTGCTATGTTACTTGTCATGCAAACAGACACAAGAAGAAATCGCAGCCAAATCGCAAGAACTTGATGAGATATTGGGGGATTGAATGAAAAAAAGAAGAATAATCGATTTTATCAGTCAAAATTGGCGTTTTTTAGGCAAAAAAAAGAGGGCGTTGCATACGCCCTCATAATATTGATTACGTTAACGAGTAAGCTAAGTAATTAACTGGCTTTTTTTACCAGCGGTAAATCAAAGGCTTTGCGCAACGCTTTAACGAAAGCTTTGTCGTGGCAAATAGTTTTGCCTGGACTATCAGACAGCTTGGCGACGGGCTTGCCGTTGCACTCTACTAACTTAATCACAATATTTAGCGGTTTAACCTCGGGAATATCACAGGTTAAACGTGTGCCGATACCGAAACCAAGATTGATGCGGTTATGAAAATGACGATAGAGCTCCAAGGCTTTTTCAAGATCGAGATTATCGGAGAACACCAACGTTTTTGTCATCGGATCAATACCCAGCTTCTGGTAATGCGCGATGGCTTTCTCGCCCCATTCAACCGGTTCACCGGAGTCATGACGCAACCCTTGGTAGCGATTCGCAAACTGTGGGCCAAAATCGCGTAGGAAAGCATCCATCGTGATGCAGTCGGTGAGAGCAATACCGAGTTGATCTGGATATTCATCTAACCACGCTTGCAGGGCTGCTCGCTGGCTGTTCGCTAATACCGGGCAAATCTGCTGGTGGGCTTGGAACCATTCATGAGCCTGAGTTCCCATCGGTGCAAGATTCAGCAACTGGGCAAACTTATAGTTGCTGGTTCCAACTAAATGTGGGAAATCCGTTTTCAACGTTTCAATAATGGCTCGTTGGACGTCGTGTGAGAAACGGCGGCGTGTGCCGAAATCCATCAGCTTAAAGCCAGAAAGATCGATATCTGCGCTCAGCTGTTTAAAGGAATCGAGTTTTTTACGCAGCTGTGCCACGGCCATTTCTGCCGTTGCCAGAGGTGAACGATCGCGATGTACCACTTCACTGATAACAGCGAGCAGCGGCACTTCCCACATGATCACTTCACGCCAAGGGCCAGTGATGCGGATATTGAGATGGCCGCCTTCGTCACGGATATCGACCTGTTGCGGGTTAAAGCGAAAATCGCGCAACCAGTCCAGATAATCTTTTTTGAAGAAAGGTAAGGTGCTGAGATAGTTATATTCTTCATCTGTCAGCGCAAGATTGCCCATTAGAGCAACCTGCTGAATAATTTCGTTGGCATAACTGCCCAGTAACTCGTCGCCACGGCAACGGAATTCAGCCGCTACGGAGAGATTGCGGTAACGATGATACACGGCCTGCTGCATATGCAACTTATAGGCGTCAGTATCCAATAATGAAGTTAATATCGGGGAAGCATGTTGAGTCATGGCGCGTTACTGCATCCTCGTCAGGGATATTCCACGTTCGGGATAGTCGGCAAAGTCGGAGGAGTATACCTAGTTTATCCCGAGATTGAAGCCTCATAACACCATATGGCATGTGATAGGTCGAGGATTAAACGTGCCATTTGCAGTAGCACCGATTAAGTTGCTGTGCAATTGTACAATATTCATACCTTGATCTTAGTCGCGTTTCCTGAACAAATATCACCCATTTTTATCGTTAGCATCAAAGCTAATGAATCCATTTGGTGAATAAAAACTCACTTGGTTTTTTCCACGTTTCTTAGAGTAATAGAGTGCTTCATCGGCTTGCTTTATAGAGTGGTTAATATTTTGATAGTCATCAAGACGGGCTAATCCACAGCTAATAGTAAAGCCAACGCTAGGCTTATTTGGGATGGCAATACTCAGCATTTCGGTACGATGACGCACGACATCAATAATTCTCATCGATTGCTGCATATTTTCATATTTAATTAAGATAGCGAATTCTTCTCCGCCGTAGCGGCAATAAACCGTACTTTTTGGCAGCGATTGTTCCAGCATTTGGCTAAAGGCGATAAGTGCCAAATCGCCAACGTCATGACCATAACGATCATTCAATCTTTTAAAATTATCGATATCAATAAGACAGAACGCGAGAGGATAGTCATCTTCGGTGATCTGACTGCACTGATTGAAGAATTTGCGGCGATTATAAATATTGGTCAACGGATCGGTTGAAGAGGCTTCGAGTAGCTCATTGATAAGTTCCTGCTTTTCAGTTTCTAGCAGGCGCTTTTCTATTTGATTCTGACGTAGCTGATTGATCGCGTCGGATATTGCCGATAGCTCTCCAGTCATGATCGAATTATCTGGAGATATGTCGAGATCGCCCTGAGATAACTTCATGATGTTTTTATTGGTGAGCGTCAGCCACAGGCTTATTTTGGATGAAAAAACCAAAATCGGCATAACGATGAATAGAGCAAGTAGCCAGCATAATGAAATCATGCCGTAAAGTTGTACTCGGCTAACGCTTATTTTCTTTTCTAATTCATGTAACTCAAGGTCATAGCTGTTATTCACAAAGATAGCAGAGGCTTTATCAATACCGATGATATAGCGATAGAAACCATCGAACGCATTAGATGAACGGCTTTGCATTACGCTAGTGAGATCTGCGGTGAGATGCTGCATGCTCTCTTTGCTGAGTTTGCTTAATAACTCATCAATATTTGCTGAGGGCTGCGCTTCATCCGGCGCCGTAGCAATAATAAAATCGACCCGCGAGCGCAGTGAGTCCAGTACACCAATCAATTCTATCGAGCGTAGATAAGACTGATTACGTTTCACTTCATCCGTTTTGATATCGACTAACTGGTCGATAAGCTCGGTTGCGGTGAGTGTTAATCGATTATTCAAGCGAACGCTTTCAATAAATTTATACGAATGCGTATCAGATAGAGTGGTGTTATAGACGTACAAAAAATAAAGCTTATTGAGCTCGGTTATATAATAGGAGCTCTTCAAATCAAGCTGTGCCTGCATCAAATGACCGGCAGCGGATAATTCCTGATTATCATTGGCGGTCAGCCGATAGACGAAGAATTTTGCTCGATTAAACATCTCATGGGTTTGTTTTTCTAATTCTGTTGCGGATTTGTCTGAAGGAGGTAAAACCAGCGCATCGGCATGCAATCTGACCTGTTTTTCTGCATCAAGGATTTCACTTTGTGTAATTGCATCGCTCATGAAGCTGATGCGCTTTAATCGATGAACTAAAAGTGCAGATTGAAAAACTTCAGTTAGGTCGCGTAGCCGTTTAACTTTATAGAGGTTTTGCTGGTTTTGTGCGAAATCGACATGTGCTTTATGCAATGAGCTATAGATAAAAATACCAAAAAAGAACACCAACGCCGTGGTGAAAATGTAGATAAGGTTTTTTAGCTTCATGCACGCTGTTTTCTGTTTTAGAACTTCGAGGAGCTCATTGAATGTCTCACTGGCCGCTAAGGCGGGCGTAATGAACAAGAAACTTTAAACGGTAACTCTGATCATTATGTCAGAATATCGCTACTCAGAGTAAGTATTTAGGACTGAGAATAATCTTGCTCCATTATACCCAATGTTTAGCTAGCCTTTATTGCTTACGGTCTAAAAGTGGCACGACGCTTGGTTTCTCGTGGGGCGCTTCTGATAACACTTGCGTGAATAACAGGCAAACGCACCGGAGTTTCTAGGCAGAGCTTCGATTTTTTGATCGGTGTGATACAGTTTAGTTAATGGTTGGTTAGGGTGCTGATTTTTAGTCAGTGGCTACCCAGCAATGACGCGGTCTACCGCGATACCGTCATCTGAAATTATTTGGGTATATCATCGGCGAAGCCTACAAGGGTATTTATGACACAACAACCACAAGCCAAGTATCGTCACGACTATCAAGCGCCAGATTATACGATCACCGATCTGGCTCTGGATTTTGATTTGGACGCAGAGGTAACCACGGTTACCGCAGTCAGCCAAGTTAAACGTCAGGGTGCCGCCCAGGCGCCTCTTATTCTCAACGGTGAAGATCTCACCCTAAAAAGTGTCAGCGTGAATGATGCTCCTTGGGAGCATTACCGCGAATCAGAGAATCAGCTCATTCTTGAAAATCTGCCAGAAACATTCACGTTGACGATTGTGAATGAAATTCATCCGGCCAAAAACAGCGCATTGGAAGGTCTTTATCTTTCTGGCGATGCGCTGTGCACCCAGTGCGAAGCCGAAGGTTTCCGCCATATCACCTATTATCTGGATCGCCCAGATGTTCTGGCTCGCTTCCGCACGCGTATCGTGGCGGATAAAGCACGCTATCCGTTCCTGCTGTCTAACGGTAATCGCATCGCGCAAGGTGAGTTGCAGGATGGGCGCCACTGGGTGCAATGGGAAGACCCATTCCCAAAACCAAGCTACTTGTTTGCTCTGGTTGCCGGTGATTTTGACGTTCTGCGCGACAGCTTTACTACACAAAGCGGCCGTGACGTTGCATTAGAGCTCTACGTTGACCGTGGTAATTTAGATCGTGCTGGCTGGGCGATGACATCGCTAAAAAATGCAATGAAGTGGGACGAAACCCGCTTTGGCCTTGAGTACGATCTCGACATCTATATGGTTGTTGCCGTCGACTTCTTTAATATGGGCGCGATGGAAAACAAAGGCCTGAACATTTTCAACTCCAAGTATGTTCTGGCTAAAGCGGAAACCGCGACTGACAAAGATTATCTGGGCATTGAAGCGGTTATTGGACATGAATATTTCCATAACTGGACCGGTAACCGCGTCACCTGTCGTGATTGGTTCCAACTAAGTTTGAAAGAAGGTTTAACCGTTTTCCGCGATCAAGAATTCAGCTCGGATTTAGGTTCACGTGCGGTAAACCGCATTGATAACGTTCGCGTAATGCGCGGTGCGCAGTTTGCAGAAGATGCCAGCCCAATGGCGCATCCGATTCGTCCTGATAAAGTCATCGAGATGAATAACTTCTATACGTTAACCGTATATGAAAAAGGCTCTGAAGTTATTCGTATGATGCATACGCTGTTAGGTGAAGAAAACTTCCAGAAAGGCATGAAGCTCTATTTTGAACGTCATGATGGAAGTGCGGCGACCTGTGATGATTTTGTGCAGGCGATGGAAGATGCTTCCGGCGTTGATCTGACATTGTTCCGCCGTTGGTACAGCCAAGCGGGCACACCAGAGCTTAGCGTGCGCGATGAGTATGATGCCGAGCATCAACAATATCGTCTCTACGTCACGCAGCAAACCCCACCGACTTCCGAACAAGCCGATAAGCTACCGTTGCATATTCCGCTGGATATCGAGCTTTACGATCCGCAGGGTAATGTGATCCCGTTGATGATTGACGGTGAGTCGGTGAGTAACGTGCTTAATGTGACGGAGTCAGAGCAAAGCTTTGCCTTTGATAACGTTCCGCATAAGCCTATTCCTTCTTTATTACGTGAGTTCTCGGCGCCGGTAAAATTAGAGTATCCGTATAGCGATCAGCAGCTAAGTTTCTTGATGCAGCATGCGCGCAATGACTTCTCGCGTTGGGATGCGGCTCAAATGCTGTTGGCAAAATATGTGCGCCTCAACGTTGCGAAATTCCAGCAGAATCAGCCTTTGTCGCTGCCAATGCATGTTGTTGATGCGTTCCGCGCGGTGCTATTGGATGAAACTTTGGATCCTGCACTGGCGGCACAAATTCTGACGCTACCATCTGAAAATGAAATGGCCGAGCTGTTTCGCATCATCGATCCTGAAGCGATCGGAGCGGTGCATGCGGCAATCACACGTCTACTGGCTAAAGAAATGGCGGACGAATGGCTGGCGGTTTACAACAATAACCGCACGCCTGAATATCGCATTGACCATGCTGATATTGCCAAACGTTCGCTGCGTAACGTCTGCCTGCGCTATTTAGCCTTTGGCGAAGATGTGGTGTTGGCCGACGAATTAGTGGTACGTCAGTATGAAAATGCGAACAACATGACCGATTCGTTAGCTGCACTGTCGGCTGCCGTTGGCGCAGAGCTGCCGTGCCGCGACCGCCTGATGGCTGAATTTGACGAACGCTGGCATCAAGATGGTTTGGTGATGGACAAGTGGTTTATGCTGCAAGCGACCAGTCCGTCAGCGTTAGTTTTGGACAATGTGAAAGCGCTGCTTAAACACCGTTCATTTACGCTGAGCAACCCAAACCGCATTCGCTCGCTGGTGGGAGCATTTGCACAGGCTAATCCGTCAGCCTTCCACGCGGCAGACGGTTCGGGCTATGCGTTCTTAACCGAGATCTTAAAAGATCTGAATACCCGCAACCCACAGGTTGCGGCACGCATGATCGAACCACTGATCCGTTTGAAACGCTATGACGAAGGCCGTCAGGCTCTGATGCGTAAATCGTTGGAAGAGCTGAAAGGATTGGAAAATCTGTCTGGCGATTTATTTGAGAAAATCACCAAAGCGCTCAATGCATAACGATTGATTTAAAGCACTAAACTGGAGCCCCGCAGCATGTATCGCGGGGCTTTTTTTATTCATGGCTGGTCACGTGTTCTTTTGCCGTTAGAGATAGTCCTCTACGCTGTATGGCGGCATAAAATGTGGTCAGTGACTCTTCTAGGCGTTCTGCCAGACCCGCATCGAGCGTAGCTTCCCGCGAGGCGTAATCAATTTGTATGTCGGTTGCAAAAACACCGTGTAGTACTTCTTGAGCTTTTAACGCGCTCAGTACGGGCTTGAGTGCATAGTCCAAGGCTAAAAAGTGATTGGACGATCCTGCGGTCGCAAGCGGAAGCACCACTTTGTGCTCAAGCGCACGTTCGGGAAGCAGATCTAGAATACTTTTCAATGCGCCAGAATAAGCCGCCTTATAAACCGGCGTGGCGACCAGCAGGCCGTCTGCTCGGCTCAACGCATAGTTCAACGCCAGTATTTGTGGGCTATTAAAATTGGCAAATAAGAGATCTTCGGCCACGAAATCTTGCAGGCTAAAATGCACGATTTCTACGTTATAACGAGCAAGCCAGCGGTGAGCAACTGCGAGTAGGGCGGAAGAGCGTGATGGCTGTTTTGGGCTGCCAGCCAGAGAAACAATAACCATAGAAGGCTCCAGATAAGCGTAAATGGAATGTTAAATTTAAATTCCATTTCACCCTAGCAGGCAAAATAAGTTATTAAAAATTTCTTTTTATTCTTTTAAGTTCAAAAATTTTATATAGGAAATCGGATATCTTGCCGCTATCACAAAACGTAAACGTCACTAAATGCCTATAAATGAGTGGGTAAGGGTAATCGTTTGCGCTGAATGCGTTCTTTTTGTCTTTAATCAATTCCAATCTGTTGAAAGATACCGGATAATACCGCCCCGACTTGCCACCGGATATAACAATTAATAAAAACAATAAGTTGTGATTTCGTGGTGTGCTATTGGGGTGCTGATGTCTCCAAAAAGCACCCCTGAATATCCAATAATAGCCGCCTTATCCCCTCACTTTACTTGGCACTTTTTCAATTCTTGGCGTGCTATATCTCGCCGATGGTCGATGAATTCAGCCAAATCCTGTAAGTGAATCATTCGAGGGGATTTATTTGAATCAGCCAAACGGAAGGTTGGTATTGGTAAGGAACCTTCGTTTGCTCTGACCGCGGCTGTTTCTGGTTTCATCCCAAGGTATTTATCAGCTATGATGGAAAGCGGGATTGAGGCTGTTTCATATTCCGCCATTAGTAAAAAGATTGTATTCACGTTTTATTCTCCACATGGCTAGCTTTTACATCCACGATCACTCCAGCTAATTCTAGGCTTCTATACACATCACGCTCATAGCGCCTATGCTGGAAAACCCCATCAAACCAATAGTTACTGTCGTTAACACTTGGAATGCACAGCGGGCTATTTCCGCCATCAATCACTGTAATGCTTCGTGATGTTCTATCGCGAATTGCTATAGCACCTTTCTTCTTTAATGCCTTGAGATGCAAGGTGGCGGAGTTTGGGGATTTGAACCCCATAGCCTCCGAAATCTCGCTAACCGTTGGTGATATACCATTTCGCTGAATGTAACTTGTTATAACGTTTAGCACGGCACGTTGTTGCTTGGTGAGTTCCTGCATTAACTCCTCCTATATGCCTATGCAACCTTAACTACGGCGGTAAAATAGTTTTTAGCGATCGCCATCTGCTCGGCATCATTCATCGCGTCATGAAGCGCGTTGTGCTTAATCATCTGGAAGTATGGCTGGTGGTCAGGAACATAACCTTTTTTGCCACCAGTGAGCGCATCGATGTACGTCCGAACGTCGCGCTTGCCGTTGTACTTCCACGGGCATTCCATGTGGCACGCGCGGTATGCGCTTTCTAGAATCGAGCCATCAAAGTCGGTACCGCGAAAGTAAATCGTGGCGCCAGTATGTTGAGCAATCCAACTATTCAGATTAAGCAGCTGGTCAGCTAACGATTCACGATCGCCGGATAATGCTTCCTGCGCATCCTGCTTCTGATTTCTCCACCAATGCTGTGTATCTTTTGAGACAGAGCGCCCAAGCATCAGCTGGTCGTTAGCATCAAGCAGGCAGTAGAACGCATTAGCTGAATAGTCAGAAAGCTCAGGCTCACGGCTTACAGCCAGAATAGATTCGCGAGTACCTTCCAGATTGGCAACATCAAAAGCAAAAGCGCCGATAGATAGGATGAGAGCAGAAGGGCGCACATCCATAGTTTCGGTATCGATCACGATAGTGTTAATCATATTATTCACCCTCACAATTTATGCAGCTCGTATCGTCACCCGCATCGCATTGGTCACATTTCTCCATCCCGCAATGTGGGCAGTCTTTTGTATAGGTTGGCGCTTCGTTGCCACAGCTCGAACATTCTTCTATTTCTGGTGCTTGAAGGGTTGGGTTATCCATTGTTTTGCTCCTGTGCTGGGGCTACGGAAATCAGATAATCGCCAAAATCAGTGATATAGCTAATTCGACCTGAACGCTGTAGCGCTCCGATTTGTTCAAGCCGCTGCACCTGTTCTTTTTCCAGATCGTGACCGCCTGATTCTGGATCGTCACAGCACTCAACAAAGCGGTGTAACGCTGCAATGTCTGCGTCAGTAACAAACGAACGCCACTGTTCCGCTATTACAGGTTGTGCGGGTGCTTCATCGCTAAGCAATGGAGGTAAGTCAGGAACAGTCACGCCAAACAATGCAGCTAGGGCGCAATAATTTTGTTCGGAGTGATAGCGGCCTTTACAACGAACAAGCTTCTCAGCTGCTTTCCTGAGCGCCAATAACTCCTCTGCCACGCTGACAGGCAACATCACGCAGCCGTTCCCGACTTCGATACAGTTTTTGATTCTTTTTTCTAAACGTTCAGTTGTTAATTCAGACATTGTTCAGATCTCCCACAACCTCAATCAGAATGTCATTTGCTAAATCGAGGCTGATCACATCATTTTCTGTATATGGAGATAGCGGCTCTTTAGCTGGCTGAAAGTGCAATACTGTATGGTTCCCGTAATAGTTGATGTACCGCAGCCGATAGCACTTACCAAAAACACAAACAACATCATTAGGCTTTGCTTCAATAGCGAGCTTTTTAACTTTGTTGTTGGTCAGCTGGTGGACCTCACGCAATACATCAAACTGTGTAATGGCTTCACGTAATATTGCCGCTGCTTCTGGATATTGATCATTAATAAGCTTCACGCCTGCATGCGCTTGCTTAATTAACGTCTTTGGGGGTAATTCATTTAATCTCATGGTCATTTCTCCACACATTAAAATAACGTTTTTGTTTGGTTCGGCTTTTTCGTTTTCTTTACTGATGCAGGTTTGTCCTCAGCCAACCCATAACGATTAGCCCATACTCTTGCATGCTTTAAACAGTCATCGAACATCTGGCCTTTACGTGATGCTTGGGACATGCGGCGGTATAGATCTACGCCTTGGTTTGCCCCCCCCCACAGCGAGAGATTCGGAGAACCCCTCCTGCAGTAGTGTTTTCTTTATGTTGTCCTGAATGAATTTTTCCAACTAATGAGGATCACCTCTTAAAGCGCTGGAATAACCAGCGCAAATATCAGAGTTATTTTTCTGCCTTGTATTCAAGAACTGAAACCAGACCTAAAACCACTGTCCGCATAAAGAAAAGTTTGACGCCAGCCTCTTGGCGCCAGCGGTACGGAAGATCGTCTTCATTTTGGTAGTTAATATCTGAGAGAAGGTTGATCGCTTTAAAATGAAACTTTTCAGTTAACTGGAAGCTAATCCCATCCATATCGAGGCGAACTTTCTCAACAATAAAACCGGCATCTAACTTATCGATAATTTCTTGCTGCATATCGTCGATTTCAGATCCGGAATATTTAATGATTTCTTTTTGATCACCCAAGCGACCAAGCTGGATAAAATCAGAGAAGCGAAATCCTTCGAATGGCTCAAGGCCAGATGTTAGATAGGTTCTGAGTCGGGTTGTGAGGCCATGTTTGACGTCACTAACATTGATGGTCTCGGTCTTAACTGAACCGCATGCTTTAACCAGTAGACTAACAACGATGTCAGATAGTGGCTTACTACCGGTGGCAACAATTAAAAGCTTGTTGGCCTCATCGTAATAAGCAAAGAGATAGGTAGTTTTAACAAATGCAGTTTTGCATAATTCCACAATCACGTTGTTCTTGATAATGGCCTTGTCTTTTCGTTTTAACTTGCATTCAGAGTTCAACTCGATCGCTGCAACGCGAGTCTCAACTTCTTTGTTTACTACTGAGGATGGAATGATTTTCTCGTCACGACGAACGGTGATTGTGTACCCGCCAGTAATTGGGGTAACGAGTTCGCCAGTGATGGTATTTACAGCGAAGCCTGAACGAGCGAATTCTGTTTCCGATATATCAGAGAACATGCACTCCTTCATGTGGCCTTCCAGTAGGTCAGCATTTGGTAGTGTTGCTTTGAATACGATGGCGTTTTTAATCTGAGCCAGTTTCATACGATTATTTCTCCACACGTTTTTTAGATATGAGTTTCCCCGGTGCGAATTAATGAAAATTCACACAAACAGATAGGATCTCTAATAATTCTCCACACAAATGAGCTGTGGTAGCCGGACTTGAACCAGCGCGTACCCGCTACGCTATGAACGCTTGCGACGCTCTACCAACTGAGCTACACCACAACGTAAAGAGCACTAAATGATGCTTCTAACAGCTATCGGTTTGGGAATGACACCTATTGGCTCTGAATCCTTAATCACAGATAGTGCTCTTTACGTTGTATGCTCGTCTTGCGTCATGCTGTGTTGATAAAACTAATTTAAGACAACTTAAATTTAACGTCAAGCTTAATGTGAAGATAACTTAATTTATTTGTTTGCCGTGTCCTAAATTGTCCATAGTGGTAGAGTCAGCAAAACAGGAGGATATATGAACAAGAACGCGATCGGCTACAACGACCTATGCGAAGCTGTGGGTAAGGCAACGCTGAATTTGGTGTCTTACAAGCAAGAGGTGACTAAGGAGTACATCATTTCGATGTTGGAATCTTTCGCTCAGATTGAGTATGACGAGAAGAGAAGGGCGACGTACATAATGGCAGCGGAGGTGATGAAGGAGTGAGGGCAATAAAAACCCCGCTCGGCGGCGGGGTTAGAAAATGTACTTTGCAAATCCTAAGATGGCCATTGCTATGCCAAGAGTCCAAATTATTTGCTTATTTGTGGCTGATGCTATCGCTGCTATCATTTCACTTGAACTGGGTTTTTTTGATATATTTGAATCGATATCAACTACTTTCTGCAGAATAACAGCAACATCTCTACTCAGATTTGAGGTTTCAGTCTGCATTTTTTTCAGGTCAGACTTAATATCAGCAACATCCGTTTTGATGTGAGAAACTTCAGCCTCGAGAACTGCTAGACGTTTTTCCAATCCTCCCCCCCCATTATTGGTAGTTTTCCCTCCACTAGAAGTATAAGAATCTTCTATAACTTGGAAAACATCAAAAGATGTAAGTTCAGGATGGGATATTATCACTGGTCCACTACTGGTCATATACCCAAAAAAAGGTTTTCCAACACTATTATCAGCCGGATAGGCCATAATTAGTTACCTTCAAACTGTTTTTTTAGGGATAAATAGAAAGCCTCAGCCTGTTTATATGTCATTGTTATTGATGCTACTTTCTTCTTTTCATAGTCCTGCTTGCTGATTTCTCCACGAATGTCTACATAGGGGACTGGTTCATTTACTATGAACATAAAATTGGCCATTCTATCGGTATCATTTATGCGGAAAATGGTACAACCTGCAACTTCAGCGTAGGCATTAATATAGTCTTTAGTTGGTTGTATTTCTTTGAAGTTATTTTTGTCTGCTATATTCATATAGTTACCATTTTTCCTTATAGTTTTTTCAGCAAGGTTTAATTTCCAACCACCTAGAACGTATCCTCAGCCCATTGGGCTAAACCAGTATCACGGAAGGTTGGCTATCTTAGCGTCAACGACAACTCCAACAATTCTGCAGTTACCATTAATCGGTATCATGCTGTACTGCGGATTAAGTGGTTTCAGATATCTATGTCCAGCATCAACGACGTACTTTTTAAACGTCGCTTCATTCTCACTCTCAAGTTTGGCAACTACTAACTTTCCGCTTACAGCTTCCACTTCTGGATCGACTAGTATCACTGTTCCTTCTGGTATACTCAGCCCAGAAGGCGCAGTCATAGAATCGCCTTTAACTTCAAGCCAAAACGACCCTTCTGAACAATCAACGGTTGTTTCATACCAGCGATCTATTCCACTTCGGTGATACGGCTCAATGGCTTCACACCACATCCCCGCACTTACCCAACTAATAAGCGGATAGTCTCCCTTTGGCCTATTTGGTCCCAAATACTCGATGTTGTCATTTGTATTAGTGTCGCCTCGAATAATGAATTGGGGCGAGCACTTCAAAGCCGTTGCCAGTGAAAGAAGGTTATCACCAGTAGGCTCCGTCTCATCTCTCTCCCATTGTGAAATGGCGACGTTAGACACTCCGACAGAAGACGAGAGTTTCATTTGAGATAACTTCAGCTCTTTCCGGCGCGCACGAATGCGATCGCCAATAGTTTCATTTTTCATAGTTAAGACATCTTAAATGTTATTGACTTAAGATTCCTTTAGATTAATATTTAAGAGTTCTTTAATTTCGAGGCAGGTCTATGTACAAACAAACCGTTATTGACTACTTCGGAACCCAGCGAGCTGTAGCAAAAGCCCTAGGTATTAGCGATGCGGCAGTATCTCAGTGGAAAGATATTATCCCTGAAAAAGACGCCTATCGATTGGAAATCGTTACTGCTGGTGCCCTGAAGTATGACGATGCTGCTTACCGTGAAGCAACTCGAGCAACAACACCGTTCTTTAACAGTTCTATCAGTACCAGAAGTCTTACTGTGGGACGGCTACGTCTAGAAAATGAAACCCACGGCGGAGTTTCTAAGACTGAGCTACGTCCAGATATTTGCCCTAAATCTAAAGGGTATTGAGAGCGATTAAAACCACAAAAGAGAGACCAGCACTGTGGACAACAAGAATTTTCCAGCCCCGGCAGATATGACAGCAGCAATGCACAAGCTGATCACATCGACACCGGGTGGGTATGAAGCGATGGCGCAACAGCTATCACACGATGGGACCCATAACGCGCTAAGTAATCGCGTTCGCCAGATTGGTGGGCAAATGGTGCCGTTCGGCATGGTCATTCAAATGGAGGCTTTTTCCGGTCGCACGGATATTACCGAAGCTATGTGTAAGCGTGCTGGTGGTGTGTTCGTGAAACTGCCTGATGTGGATCAGGTCGGGAATGAAGAGTTGCTGCACAAGTTTAACGACCTGCTGGCGGCTCTGGGTGATTTTAGCCGAGCTCATAACGAGTTCACCCATGATGGCGTGCTTGACCGAGAAGAAAGCAAACGCCTACGTGCTAAAGGTTATCGAGCACAGTCTTTGATAGCCGAGATTTGGGTGATTTCAGAAATGCTGTGGGGAGAGGGTGACGCCAAGAGTATGCAGCTCTTGGCGTCGGGTGCGACTAAATCAGTGTGTGGAGAAATAACCGCGTGAGCAATTTAACAATAAATTCTCATCTTCCGCAACTGCGCTGTAAGCCGGTAAGAAATGCTTTGCCGCCAGCTCCGTTACGGTATGAACGAAGAATAGCAAAACGATGGGTGCCGTGTAACCACAGCAGAGCCACGGCAATTGTGGGTGTAATAAAAAGACGCTGGGGGCTCTATGACAAATCTTAATGTAACTGGCATGGCGCCATATCAAAACCATCAGGTTATGAACTCAGCGCAGCCAATGATGAGCAGCCGTGAAATCGCAGAGTTAGTTAAAAGCAAACACGGTGATGTTAAACGTTCAGCCGAACGCCTAGTGGGTGCGGGTATTTTAACCGCGCCGTTGGCGCAGTTCGATTTTGAGCATAACGGGAATACGTACCAGGAGTATCGGTTTAACAAGCGAGACTCGTTGATATTGGTTGCCCGTTTGTCTCCGTTGTTCACTGCGGCTGTCGTTGACCGTTGGCAAGAGCTGGAAAATAGCACTCCAGCACTTCCTCAATCATTACCAGAAGCATTGCGCCTTGCTGCTGATATGGCAGAACAGAAAGCCGCGCTCGAGTACAAGGTTCAGCAGGATGCGCCAAAGGTGGCGTTTGTCGATCATTTCGTTGATGCCGCTGGTGCTAAGAGCCTACGTGAAAGCGCCAAGATTCTACGCATGGCTGAAAAGTCGATGATAGAGGCGCTATTGCGTGACAAGGTTCTGTTTCGTCAGTCTCGCAACTTATTGCCATCCTCAATCCACCAGCGAAACGGCTTATTCTGCGTGAAAACCGGCACATCTGAATTTGGTCATGCTTTCACTCAAACCCGCGTAACGCCGCTGGGCCTGCAATGGCTTGCTGATCGTTACGCCTCTGAGCTGATGGTGGACTGATATGAGCCGTATATTTGATGTTGTTCAGTCTCTATCTGGTCAGAAAAACTCCATCGTAATACCTCGGCCTTACGTCAGGTTTTTTGCTGGCGATCAGCAGGCACTCGTCCTAGGCGCTTTGTTGAACCAGATCGTATTTTGGTCTGGCGTCGATTCTTCATGCGAAGGTGGATGGTTCTATAAGAGCCACAAAGAGATGGGGGAAGACTTAGAAACCCTGAGTGAGGATCAGGTAGGTCGCTTGGTTAAGAAGCTTTGCACCAAATATCTACCCGGAATTATTGAGACTAAAAACCAAAAGGTTAATGGCACTCCTACAGCCCATTATCGTATTGATGGAGATGCCCTAATCGCTAAGATTTTCCCGCCAGAGCTGGATTCCGCGAAAGTGCGGAATGGAAAACGCGAAAGTGCGGAATCAAATCCGCGGAATCGCGGAATGGAAACTGCGGAAGTGCAGAATGGAAACCGCGAAAGTGCGGAATCTTTTCTTTATACAGATCAAGACATACAGATCATAAAACCCTCTTCTTGTCCGGACGCTACGCTACCGGACGAAAGCCTCGGTGAGAATTTATCGGAGGCTGATTTCATCTCACGCCATCCCCAAGCGGTTGTTTGCAGTGCGAGAAAACGTCAGTGGGGTGGTAAGGACGATCTCATTTGCGCCGAATTCATCTGGTCGAAAATTATAGCGATGTACGAACAGGCTGCGGAAACCTGCGACGAGGTTGCCAAGCCGAAAGAACCAAACTGGGCAGCGTGGGCGAACGAGATACGCCTGATGGTGGCTCAGGATGGTCGGACGTACAAACAAATCTGTTCGCTGTTCAAACGCGCAAACCAAGATGGTTTCTGGGGTAAGAACATACTCAGTCCATCGAAATTACGTGAAAAATGGGATGAGTTATCACTGAAACTCAGCGCACCTATTGGGACACAATCTAGACCATCAAGCTACGTCAATATGGACTTTTCTAAGCAGGATTATTCATCGATCCCCAAAGGCTTTAGAGGGGGCGCTGCATCATGAGACACCCAAGTTACCGCGAGATACATGGCGTCGATGTTTTATCGCTGATCGCGACTATTCAGCAGGTTCGCCGCTGGTGGCACTTACGCAAATGGCGCTCGCATTGGGGTAACGATCAATACCTGCGCAAGGTTGCCGAAAAGCGCCAATGGATTGAAGTGCTGCGTGTTTTCAATTTCGAACGTAATTACAAGTTTATCAAGCTGATGGTTAAGGCTGATCAGCAGAGGGGGATTCTGTGAGCAAATCAGTGGTAGCACCAACGCCAGAACTATTACGCCAGCAGGCCTCGGAAATGCTCAAGCGTGCAGAGCAGCTCGAAAAGAACGGCGCAACCCGTGATGCAATCAAAAAGGCACTGGTACCGGCTTTACGCGATGTGATGCAGGCCAAGCATAGCGTTCAAAAATCAATGGATTCCTTGCTCGATGCAGTGGCCGACATGGAACAGAAGATCGGCAAGCTGGAAACCGTGGTCATGGAGGTGCTGTCGTGACATATCAACTTCTGGTTGGTCGCTGTGAAGATGCTTTGAAATCTTTACCTGATAATTCTGTTGATTCGATAGTTACCGATCCTCCGTATGGTTTAAGTTTCATGGGCCACAAGTGGGACTATCAAGTACCAACGGTAGAGCAGTGGATCGAATGCCTGCGTGTACTCAAACCGGGGGGACACCTTCTTGCTTTTGGTGGAGCGCGTACATATCACCGGCTAGTTGTGAATATTGAAGATGCTGGCTTTGAGATTCGCGACCAGATTATGTGGGTATATGGCAGTGGGTTCCCTAAATCAAAAAACCTTACCGGGGAGAACGAAGGCAAGGGAACAGCTTTGAAGCCAGCGCACGAGCCGATTGTAATGGCCCGTAAATCATTATCTGGCACCGTGCAGGCTACAGTGGAATCTTTTGGTACTGGTGCGCTGAATATTGACCTTTGCCGAGTTCCCACCGATGAGAACTTATCTGGCGGTGTTGGTGGACTCCTTTCCCATATGCGTGATGGAAAACATCCTGATGCAAATGATTGGCAATCTGATGAGGTAGGCCGTTGGCCTGCAAATCTCATTCATGATGGTAGTGCTGATGTTGTGTCTACCTTTCCAGACGCGAAAGGTCAGCAAGGGAGAGCTAAGAACGATGGTTTGGATAGTGGCAATAAGGTATTTAGCCCACTTAAAAATGTGACATCCAACCCTGAGCCACGCGTTGAAGTTGATACATCTGCAGCACGTTTCTTCTATTGCGCAAAAGTCAGCAAATCAGAGCGGGATGAGGGTATGGAACGATTTATTCCCGTATCAGCATCAGAAATGACTGGTGGGCGTAAAGAGGGTAGCGCTGGTTTGAACGATCCGCGTGCAGGAGCTGGCCGTACTAGTGGTGCTCGAAATAATCATTCAACGGTTAAGCCTGTAGCACTCATGCGGTATTTGTGCCGATTGGTGACACCAGCAGGCGGGAAGATACTCGATCCCTTTATGGGAAGCGGTAGCACTGGTAAAGCGGCGATCCTTGAGGGCTTTGGTTTTGTTGGTGTAGAGCTAGACCCTGATCACTTAACTACGGCAGCGGCTCGCATAGCTCATTCATACAAAGAAGTTACTCTGGAATTAGGCAAGGGCGAGATTGCGCCCTTGAAGGAAAAACAATCAGTAACAGCAAAAATAGGCAATGTTAAGGCTGGTTTGCTATGACCATGCGCATGATCCTCACAGCATTCCCGCAAACTGACGCTGGCATAGTTTTGCTTAAGCCGGGCCAGTTGACGCACAAGTTCCGCAAAGACCAGCGCATCATGATCACTGATGTGCCTAAAGAGTTTGATAAGTTGCCAGCGGGCGAAGTCCCTGCCGAAAATCAGATATTAGCCGCAGATCCGCGCCTATCTGCTTTTTGGGCTAATGATCGCGTTTATCGAGCAGTTGGTGGACTGGATAGTTTGCTCACATGGCTGGATAGGAAGGATGAATGCCAGTGGCATGCGGATTGGCACCATAAAGAGCTAGTCACAACACCCTATGAGGGCGGCGCGGTTCGGTTGTGC
Organism: Hafnia alvei; assembly: GCF_034424155.1. Taxonomy (NCBI): domain Bacteria; kingdom Pseudomonadati; phylum Pseudomonadota; class Gammaproteobacteria; order Enterobacterales; family Hafniaceae; genus Hafnia; species Hafnia alvei. Next base: position 1,719,782 of record NZ_CP139992.1, read on the forward strand.
TGGAGTTGTGACAATCGTACACGCACGCACTTCACAGAAGCCATGATGTCGATTGCTATGCAGAACAGGATTGAGTGCTTACTTGAAGCCATTCGTATCAAACTGGATCTGAGTGAAGGGCGAGAGATTTCATTTGCTGAGGTGTGCTGGTGGGCGACGCTAAACGGTGTAGCAGACCTTCTTCCTGCGTACGCTATTACTGGGATGGAACTCTCCACCATCGGAGGCACAACGAAAGAGGCGGATATTAACCCGTGGGAGCCAGATCCATTCTCTATTGTTGCCGAGCTTGTGGAGCAGGTAAAACCCGTTATCAAGCTTTCGGGTGATGAAGCGCCACCAGCGAGCTTTATGTTGAAACCTAAGTTACAGCGGTGGGAGTGTGAGAAATACACGCGGTGGGTAAAAACGCAAAAGTGCTGCGGTTGCAGTAAACCAGCTGACGATCCGCATCATGTGATTAATCACGGCTTGGGCGGGATGGGAACTAAAGCCCACGACTTGTTTGTGTTGCCGTTATGCAGACGGTGCCATGACAAGTTGCACAAGGACGTTGCGGCGTGGGAGCAGGAACACGGGGATCAGCGATTCCTATTGATTGAATTTTTAAATTACGCGCTGGGTGTTGGCGCAATTTTCAAAGCGTAACGTGTGGGGAGCGCTGAGTAATGAGAACTTGTAACTTAGAATATGTTCGTGAGCGCTTAAATCTGGCGCTGGCGGATTATGGAAGCAGAACAAAAGGGCAGCTTGATGCGTTTCAGGGGGCTGCGTTAATCAATACAACACGATACAAGCGTAGGCCAGCGGTCGAGGTTGGTGGTCAGTATCGGCAATCTGACCCTGTAGCATGTTCAGAGACACGCGGTGGCAAGAGGCCAAAGCCACCGATCGAGGAAATAACATTCTGCCTCAGCTCTTGGCGCCGAGCTGTATTTGAGTTGGAAGGCCACCAGCGTGCATGGGTTTATTACTGTTATGCGCATAATCTTGAATACGATTATCAAGTTCAGATCACCACCCATGTTTGGGAGGAGTATAAAAAAACCTTAGCAGGTAAACGGATCACTAAAAAAGTGACGGCACGTATAGCGAGGCTTGTATGGCTGGCAGTACAGCAACATGCACATAGCTGTGGTGGAGTTCTAGGCAAGAATTATTCCGCGACTGAGTTGGCTAAGCTAATGGGCATTGAGTTGAATAATTGGTCAACTAATTATGCTATCCACTGGCGAGGCATATTGATGGTTTGCCATAGCCTTGATAATACTTCTCTACATGACACGATCGAGACAAGATCAGCTAACAAGCCTAACTTTAATGACGTGATGCTTGCAAAAATGAATAAATTGAGCGATATTTAACGTTAATTTGGTATGTTACCAGAATTACATATAAACCCGCCTAGTGCGGGTTTATATGTGTCTTTTTCAAGAATGAGTTGCTGTTGGCATTTATAGAGCTAACAAAGTTGTATTATAAAAAATTAATGCTAATTCTGACTGATGGTGGTGGGAAAAATGAAGTTATTTGTTTCTTGCTTGGGAGCAGGTGCACTATGTGCTCTATTGCTTTTGTCAGGATGCGCCAACAAGGTTAACTCGCAAGTTACCACTCCTACTAAAGGCCCGGAGCTTAATAAAGCTATTAGAGATTATGCTAGTGATATTCAATCTGCAATTGAATGGCATTTTGAAACACAACCTAGCTTCAAAGGGAAAATATGCGATTTACGCATCAAGCTTGCGCATGATGGTCGTTTGCTTGGAGTTATCGCGGAAGGTGGTGATCCTGAGTTATGTGCCAAAGCTATTGAGGCGGTGAAGCTAGCAAAATTCCCTAAGCCACCGAGTAATGAGGTCTATCAGGTTTTCAAAAATACGCCAATTAATATAAGACCTGATTGAATCAGACGATAAATAACCTAAACGATTCAATCACAGTCTACCTTCGGGTGGCCTCTTTCATATGCAATACCAAGCCTCGCCATTGTGCGGGGCTTTGTCATTCCGGAGGGTGAGAAAATAAAGCACTAACGCGGTTAACCCGCGCTCTCTATATGCCGCAGTCATGGTGTGGCCCCGAGTCGCCAATGAGTGAGCCAGAAGCAGGTCGAACTGCACTCACGCTGGAAGGGTTAATTAGCAAGAAGTATTAACGTTAACTAATGTCTGAAAAATCTGAAAAATCTGAAAAATCTGAAAAATCTGAAAAATCTGAAATAGCGGCCCCATATTGTATAGGTTGCAATTATAAGATACGGTTTTAAATGTCGTGGCGGCGGGTTGTTTTGTGAGAGAAGTGATCTTAGTTAGTCGCCACGGCATTCAGTACATCACTCAGCGAAGAAGGGATAACCCGGAGCGTTTGATGTACTGCACAATCGCATGAGCCATCTCTTTGTAGCATCGAATACAGGTGCGTGTCTTTCAACTTAGAGGGATGGCTCAGTCGATTGTGGTGTTTGCACTACTGTGAAGGTAATGGCTGGCGGGATTAGTTCACGAGCTCCTAGAAAAACCACCCGGCATCAGGTTGACCAGCACCTAAGTGATGCCACCGGGATAAGTACCGGACATCACAATTCTTTATAGCTTGCTACTGTTGAAGAGCTGACACGCTAGACGTTCGGAGATAAGCGCCGAAGCATCAAGCCATAAATCATATATAGAGGCTACCTTCGGGTGGCCTTTTTCTTATCTAGCGCTCAGCCAACAACCATCCACACACTAAACACTTTCTATCTGAGAGTGGTTACGGCTGGGCGCTATTCCACTAATTAACCCTACCGCGCTGGTGGATGGGGGGAGAACATGAAAATGCACAAAAGCCCCGAGCTCTGGGCCATGTTAATGACATGGATTGCAGAGCACCGCAGCGAGGGAAGTTACGCATTCATTGCGGGTCTAATGGCTATTCTGCGGGGGATATATAACGGAGAGTCTCCGATGTGGCGACGGATTCTGGATGCCGCTATGTGCGCACTGGTGGCATTCTTTATTAAAGATCTACTCATGTTGATGAGTTTTGATCAGAAGTGGGCATATATCGGCAGTGTCTTTATTGGCTTCTTGGGTATTGATTACTTCAGCTCGGTTCTACGTCGTGTTGTCGGCAGTAAGACTGGTGTCCCTCCTCAACAGTAAGGCAATTCAATGGATCTCGAACAGTTTCAACAGGCGGCTGATATTAGCGCCGGATTAGCTGCGCGCTGGTTTCCGCCCATCGATGCAGCAATGAAAGAATTTGGTATTACGGCGGCAACCGATCAGGCGATGTTTATTGCTCAGGTAGGGCATGAGTCTGGCGGTTTCCGGCAGGTTGTTGAATCACTGAATTACACATCGGGTGCTTTGGTTGCTGTATTTGGTAAGCGTATTACTCAGCAACAGGCCAATGCTCTCGGACGAACGACAGCGCAATCTGCTCGACAAGATGCGATCGCCAATTTGGTCTACTCGAATCGCTTAGGTAATAAAGCTTCCGGCGATGGTTGGAAGTATCGAGGCCGCGGCCTTATCCAGATTACCGGACTTGATAACTATCGCGCATGCGGCGCCGCGTTAAAGCTCGATTTAGTGACCAAGCCTGAACTTCTGGAGCTAGACCTTCAAGCAGCGCGTTCAGCTGCATGGTTCTACACATCAAAAGGCTGTATGGCCTACGGTGCTGATGTTTACCGAGTGACGCAGATTATCAATGGCGGGTTGAACGGTATTGATGATCGAAAGGTACGTTACAACAAGGCACGGGCGGCGATGTTGGTATGAATATCAATTTCAGTTGGCGAATGATGGCAATAGGTCTGTTGCTGGTGGCGTTGGTCGCCGCCGGGAGAATAGCTAACCATTACCGCGATAAATACCACCAGGCAGATAAAGATCGCACCGCGGCCGAGCTGTTAGTCGCTGAGCGGCAATCCGCAATTACTAGAATGCAGACCCGCCAGCGCGATATTGCTGAACTGGATGCTATGTACACGAAGGAGTTAGCAGATGCAAAAGCTAAAAATGATGCTCTGCAGCGCAAGCTTGATAATGGTGGCAGGGTGCTCGTCAAAGGGAAGTGTCCAGTGTCAGCCGCAACTAAAACCACCAGCGCCTCCAGCGTGGGCGATGATGTCACCCTCGAACTCACTTCAACTTCTGGACGAAACGTTCTCGGTATACGATCAGGAATCATTAGCGACCAAACCTCATTAAGAGCCTTGCAGAATTACATTCGAGACCAATGCTTGAGATAGGCGGGTAAATATTTTGATGTTTCGAGCAAAGGCTGAATGAGCTCCATACTTTCCAAAATATTATCAATTAATTCTATGTGTTCTCTTCCGTAGTTAAAGCAAAGAATTAACAGTTTTATTACTTGCATAAATATTTTAAGAAAATGAAGGGTGTTCAGGATTTGTTCAAAAGCTGATTTGTTTTGTGATGACATTAATTACCTCCGACTTTTTGTAATGTTCTATAGTCAGTGGTAATTAATAAGCATCTGTTTTTAATGGTTTTATTCTGTTTGTTGAGTTACTGGCCTCGGCACTTGCTGGGGCTTTTTGCATCTACATTTCATCGCGCACCGCAGCGCAAATAACCACATCGAACCCAACCTTTTGAAATGAGCCTTTGAGGGAGTCAGTTAGTGCTGGCGAGCCTCGATGGACTGATTTCCTATGCGGCAAAGGTTCATCTCAAAGTAAGGCAAACGCTATGAACAATTTACAGGTCATCCCTGATTTTGAATTTCGTCAGCTAGTATCGGCGGCTGAAGGTGAGCCAGTGACTGACACATTCCAGATCGCAAAGGCATTTGGAAAAAGACACCAGCACGTTATTCGCGCGCTGGAAAACCTTCACTGCTCGGCTGATTTCACGAGGGCCCACTTTTGGGTTGTCGAGAAAATCAATGAGTTAGGGATATTTGATAAGAAGCAAAAGTATTACCGCATGGACTTCAGTGGCTTCGTTATGTTGGTCATGGGGTTTAATGGAGCAAAGGCTGATTCGGTTAAAGAGGCATATATCAATGCCTTCAACTGGATGACTAATGAACTGAGAAAATACAGCGAAAGCTATGAGGCAGAACGCAACGCCGTAATGCTCGAATACATGAAAGAGAAAGATGTAGCCAGCATGTCTGGGCGATTACTGAACCGTTGGGGGCGAGTAAAAAAGCCATCATTGCTGGCAAAGATTGAGCGTATTAACCAAATGGGGCAAATAAATATTCCCGGTCTGCACCATAAGCAATAGCAATGCTATAGAGACTGACAGCGCTTATGGCGCAGGACAAGTTTGTGAGCACATCTATTTCAAAATGATTAATCAGTAAAATATAACTGCTGGTATTCGATGTGCATCTACGAAAATGCTAAATTATCCCCAATGTTTATTTTAGAGGGGCTGACATGGAAAGAGGAGTGGTTTTTAGTGCTTGTGAACTACTTAAAACCGAAGATGGAACTGGTTTTAGTACAGGCCAATGGATAAGCCAATTAGAGCTAAATTATCTTTCTCTTTATTGGGATAAACTAGTTTCCCCAACTAATAATTTTTTCCATGCTGGTCTTAAAGACGAAGATGAACTGATTAGATGCGGTTTGTTAACTCGTCCTTTATATCAACTGCAAGGTACAATCCATAGTGGTGAAATGGCTGATATATATGCGGAAACTCATGCTAAGACTATTGACATACTCCGCAACACAGAAGGCTCGACTGACTGGAGAATGCATTTTTTAAATGAGCAAGTAAATCTAAAGCCTGAGTTTGCCAAATCAACTGAGGTTGTACGTTTTGAGTTAGCTAACTTATTGCCAGTACCAGCAGAGAATGTCCATCTTCACGAAATTCTTGAGTTTAAAGAGAGAAGAAAGCCAGAGTTAATCGCACTCCATGAATATCTCGATGAACTTTACAATGAAGTTATGAGGTCAGGAGACGTCAACCTTCAGAGAGCAAAAGCGCTTTCAAATCTAAAGCAAGCGATATTTGATATTGAGCGCTTAAACAAAGAAGGGTGGAGAAGTCCAATTAAATTCAGTATCTCTACTTCTTTCGAGTTTAATTTGGCTCAGGTTTTAGGTGTAGCTTCTACAGGCCTCCCCCATCCTTACGACGTTATGGGGGGGTTAGTTAGTGTGGCGTATATCTTAGGTGGATGTATAAAAATTAAACCGCAGTTTCAAAGCGTGCTAGCTAAGGGAAATGACAAGCTAGCATACATTTGCAAAGGAAAAATTGAAGGCCTATTTGAGTAACATTAATTGACTACATTGCTAACTAAGCCACTAGTATCTGCTGGTGGCTTTTTTATTGGAGCTTATATGCCAGCACTAATCCCACGTGCATGCCGTAAGCATGGCTGTCGTAATACCACCACTGACCGCAGCGGCTATTGCGAGGAACACCGTAATACAGGATGGGAGAACCATCAGCAGGGCAAGAGTCGCCACGAACGTGGCTACGGTAGCAAGTGGACCCTCATTCGTAAGCGCATTCTTAATCGTGATAAGCACCTTTGCCAAGCCTGCTTACGTGAAGGGCGAGCCATTCCCGCGACCACGGTTGACCATATCAAACCTAAAAGCCATGGCGGTACCGACGATGATGCCAACCTTGAGGGATTGTGTTGGCCTTGCCATCGAACCAAGACAGCAACGGAGCGAATGAAATGACGCAAGACGAGCAAACAGTATTGATGGCTAAAGGGCTGATAGCTTCATTACCCGAAGATAAGCAGCAGGCTGCCCAACAATGCATTGAAACGATTAGAAGTCTTCTAGAGGCACATCCAGATGGCGAGGCACTCCTTGCGTTGACGTTGGTCGCTGCTGAGATTCAATGCGCCTCATGAATGATAATGATTGTCGTTTGATTGTATTTATCATTGCATATTGAATGATTTCACATTAAACGATATTTGTTCTCATTTCAGTAGGGGAGGGGGGGATCAAATCTCTACCCCTCTCAGCCTAAAGGACCGCCGCTTTACCTCTTTCCGGATCGCCGCAGGTTAGAAAACTTTTTTTGGGGTCCCCCAACCGATGATTAATAGGAGTTTTCGATTATGTCAGGACCACCGAAAACCCCGACCCATCTACGTTTGGTGAAGGGTAACCCATCAAAACGCGCTATAAACAAAAACGAACCCAAACCCCCCTCAGGGGTACCCCCAATTCCGAAGCATTTTGATAAGCGTGGGAAGTATTGGTTTAAGCGGATGGGGGAGGAGTTGGACGCCGTTGGCGTGATGTCCACCTTAGATGCTAAAGCCCTAGAGTTGCTCGTTGAAGCGTATACCGAATATCGCCACCACTGCGAAGTGCTAGATGAGGAGGGATATACCTATCAAACGGGCTCAGCTACGGGGGAAAAGATCGTGAAAGCCCATCCAGCTGCAGCGATGAAAGCAGACGCATGGAAACGTATCCGCGCAATGCTATCTGAGTTTGGTATGACGCCTGCGAGTCGATCTAAAGTCGAAATAAAAGCACCAGCAGGCGAAGACCCGTTCGCCGAATTCTTAAAAGCGAGAGACTAAATGGCAAAGGTGGCTGATGGTATTCGCTACGCTGAAAAAGTCGTGGCGGGGGAAATCATTGCTTGTGATCTGGTTAAGCTAGCTTGCCAGCGTTTTCTAGATGACCTCAAAAAAGGTGAGAAGCGCGGTGTATTCTTTAGTGAGCCTCGCGCTCAACATATTCTTAATTTTTATAAATTCGTCCCCCACGTGAAGGGTAACCTAGCCGGAAAACCTATCGAACTGATGGATTGGCATGTTTTCATTCTCATCAATATTTTTGGGTTTGTGATCCCGCTAGTGGATGAAAATACCGGAGAGGTGGTGCTACGCAATGATGGCAGTGGCCGTCCTGTGATGGTGCGACGTTTCCGAACGGCCTATAACGAGGTGGCGCGTAAAAACGCTAAATCAACACTCTCCTCGGGAGTCGGTCTTTATATGACAGGCGCGGATGGGGAAGGAGGGGCTGAGGTTTACTCTGCTGCCACGACTCGCGATCAGGCGCGTATCGTTTTTGACGATGCAAAAAGCATGGTCAAGCAAGCAAAACCCACGCTGGGGCGTTTATTTGAATTTAATAAGCTGGCTATCTTTCAGGAGCAAACCTCATCGCGTTTTCTCCCCCTATCCAGTGAGGCAAATAACCTTGATGGGCTGAACATCCATTGCGCGGTGGTGGATGAGCTGCATGCACATAAAACCCGTGATGTATGGGACGTTTTGGAGACGGCGACCGGCGCACGTTTGCAGTCTTTACTCTTTGCCATAACGACGGCGGGTTTCAATAAAGAAGGGATCTGCTACGAGCAGCGCGACTATGCCATCAAGGTGCTGCGTGGGCAGGTGGATGACGATACCTTTTTTGCCATTATTTTTACGCTGGATGCGGATGATGATCCCTTTGATGAGACGGTATGGCAAAAGGCCAATCCCGGCTTGGGCATTTGTAAGCGTTGGGATGATTTGCGTCGTCTTGCTAAAAAAGCCAAAGAACAGGTATCAGCGCGTATTAACTTCTACACCAAGCATTTAAATATCTGGGTGACCGCTGAGTCTGCGTGGATGGACATGCTGAAATGGGATAAATGTGAATATCTTGCCCCTCAGCATGAATTAAAAACCTATCCGATGTGGGTGGGCGTTGACCTCTCCAACAAAATTGATATTTGCGCGGCAGTCAAAGTGTGGCAGGCCAACAATGGTCATGTGCATGCTGATTTCAAATTCTGGTTACCTGAAGGCCGCTTAGAGCGATGTTCGCGTCAACAGGCTGAGCTTTATCGTAAATGGGCTGATATGGATAAACTCATTTTGACAGACGGTGATGTTATCGATCATGGGCAAATTAAAGAAGAGCTGCAAATGTGGGTAACGGGCGAGAGCCTAAAAGAGATTGGTTTTGATCCATGGAGCGCGACGCAGTTTAGTCTGGCATTAGCGGAAGAAGGGTTACCGCTGGTGGAGGTGCCGCAGACGGTGCGCAATTTTTCTGAGGCGATGAAGGAGCTCGAAGCCTTAGTTTATGGGGGGCGTTTCCATCACAGCAGCCATCCCGTAATGAACTGGATGATGTCGAACGTCACCGTAAAACCGGATAAAAATGACAATATCTTCCCCAATAAATCGACGCCGGAGGCCAAAATTGATGGTCCCGCCGCGCTGTTTACTGCCATGAGTCGATTACTGGTCAACGGTGGTGAAGTGGGTGATAGCCTTTCCACACACATCGAGACCTACGGCCTTCGTTCCCTCTAACGGTTTAACCATTATGTCTTTACCACATTTTTTTACCGCCTTGTCGATCTTGGTGGGGCTCGCTGGCGCGCTTTTTTTGACGTATGGCGTGTGGCGAATATATCCACCTGCAGGATTTATTGTGGCTGGCCTATTGTGTTTAGTCTGGTCTTTCTTGGTGTCTCGGATGTTGGGTACCCAGACGGGGAACCCCGATAAGGAGGGGTGATGTTCTTTCCGGGTATGTTCCACAAGTCGGGTGATAAGGCGATGACGCCACAGGCGCTCAGTGAGCTTGTTGGTATTTCCTATAACACCTACGCAGGGAAAAGAGTGAGCCCCAAATTGGCCATGCAGCTTACCGCGGTATTTGGGTGCGTTCGCGTGTTAGCCGAATCGGTGGGCATGTTGCCTTGCTCTCTGTATGAACAATTAGATCGTGGAAGCAAAAAGGCTATTAAAGAACGGCTTTATAAGCTGCTTTCGGTCAAACCTAACGGCTATATGACCCCGCAAGAGTTTTGGGAATTGCTCATCGCCTGTTTATGTCTTCGCGGTAACTTCTTTGCCTACAAAGTCATGGCGCTAGGGGAGGTTGTCGAGTTACTCCCGCTCGATCCCGGTAGCGTAGTCGCCAAACTAAACAGCCAGTGGGAGCCGGTCTATCAGGTGACGTTTCCCGATGGTTCAAGCGATACCTTGAGCCAGAAAGAGATCTGGCATGTGCGTATCTTCACGCTCGATGGCCTCAATGGGTTAAGCCCGATTGCCTATGCTCGTCAGGCGATCGGGTTGGGAATGGCAACGGAAGAGCATGGTTCACGCCTTTTCAGTAATGGAGCGGTCACCAGTGGGGTACTGGAAACCGATCAGACGCTATCGGATGAGGCTTTTAATCGCTTAAAAACCGATTTTGAAGACAGGCATCAAGGGCTGTCGAACGCTCACAAGCCGATGATTTTGGAAATGGGACTGAAATGGAACCAAATCAGTCTCTCGGCTGAAGATGCTCAGTTTTTAGAAACCCGTAAATTTCAGCTCGAGGAGATTTGCCGCATTTTCCGCGTGCCGATGCATTTAGTGCAAAACACCGATCGAGCGACATTCAACAATATTGAGAACCTTGGGATCGGCTTTATCAATTACTCGCTTGTTCCCTACCTCACACGTATTGAACAGCGAATTAACCTTGGATTAGTGAAGGCCAGTAAACAAGGGCAGCTATACGCCAAATTTAACGTTGGGGCGTTGTTACGCGGTGACATGAAATCTCGTTTTGAAGCCTATGCCACCGCTATCAACTGGGGAATGTACTCCCCTAATGATTGCCTTGAATTAGAAGATCGTAATCCGCGCCCGGGCGGTGATGTGTACCTCACCCCGATGAATATGACCACGAAGCCGACCGATAGCGCAAAACCTAAACCACAGGAAGAACCCAATGACGATGATCAAACAACGTCTTGATGTGCCACTGAAACTCAAGTCAGTCAACGACAGCGGTGAGTTTGAGGGCTACGGCTCGGTGTTCGGCGTCAAAGATTGTTTCGATGACATCGTGGTACCGGGCGCCTTTACTAAATCGCTCAGCCTTTGGCGCGAAAAAGGCAGCTTGCCGGCAATGCTCTGGCAGCACGATATGCAAGAGCCCATCGGGATTTATACCGAGATGAAAGAGGATGAGGTGGGGCTCTTTGTTCGGGGGCGATTGCTCATCGATGATGACCCTCTCGCCAAGCGCGCACATGCCCACATGAAGGCCGGTTCTTTAACCGGCCTTTCTATTGGCTACGCGCTGAAAGATTACGAATACGACCGAACCAAAGAAGCTTTCTTGCTTAAAGAGATCGACCTTTGGGAGGTCAGTCCGGTGACGTTCCCTGCCAATGATGAGGCGCGTGTGAGCGATGTGAAATCCGCATTTGCGCGTGGGGAAACGCCATCACCCAAGAGTATTGAGCGAGTCCTGCGAGACGTAGGACTTTCCAAAAGCCAAGCCAAGGCATTCATGGCGGATGGCTACAGCGCACTTTCACAGCGAGACGCTGGCGACCTGAGCGCGGCATTAAATGCACTGAAATCTATCAATTTTAATCAGGAGTAACACCATGGCTGTAGATATTAAAGACATTGAACAGGTCGCGAACGAGCTGAAAGGTAACTTTGACGAATTCCGCCAGAAAAATGATAAGCGTCTTGACGCTATCGAACAGGAAAAGGGCAAGCTGTCAGAAACTGTGGAGACGCTTAACGGCAAACTGACGGCGCTCGATGCGTTGAAATCGGCGCTTGAGGATGAGCTGGCGGCGGTAAAACGTCCCGGTGGTGGCAGCGGCTCGAAAGCCGCGACTGAACATAAAACAGCGTTTGGCCAGTTTCTGCGTAAGGGCAAAGAAGATGGGCTCGCCGATCTGGAACGTAAAGCGATGCAGACCACCACCGATCCTGATGGGGGCTATGCGGTACCGGAAGAACTGGATCGCAATATCATCAGCGCGCTGAAAGATGAAGTGGTGATGCGTGCCGAATGTAACGTGATCACCATGGGGACCCCAAACTATAAAAAGTTGGTGAATCAAGGTGGGACAAATAGCGGCTGGGTAGGGGAAACCGATGCGCGCCCTGAAACTAACACCTCGAAGTTGGCAATTATTGAGCCTGTTTGGGGTGAGATTTACGCCAACCCGATGGCTACGCAAACCATGCTCGATGATGCGTACTTTGACGTGGAGAATTTTATTACCACGGAGCTCACGCAGGAGTTTGCTGAGCAAGAAGAGATTGCTTTCACCAACGGCGACGGTAGTAAAAAACCCAAGGGCTTACTGACCTACGGCAGTACGGAGGAAGCGGATAAGGATCGTGCTTGGGGCAAGCTGCAGCATTTGTTGGCGGCTAAACCGACGGCCATCACCGCAGATGAAATTATCAAGCTGGTGTATACGCTGCGTAAGCCGTACCGCAACGGCGCACGCTTTATGATGAATAACAGCACGTTGTTTACTGTGCGTACCCTGAAAGATTCACAGGGTAACTACCTGTGGCAGCCGGGCTTGCAGTTGGGCCAGCCGTCTTCGTTGCTGAGTTATGGCATTGCGGAGAACGAGCAGTTTCCTGATATCGGTGGGGATGCCACACCGATTGGCTTTGGTAACTTTAAGCGCTGTTTCACCATTCTGGATCGCATTGGTGTTCGTATGTTGCGTGATCCGTACACCAAAAAGCCGTTTGTCGGTTTTTACACCACAAAACGTGTGGGCTCGATGATGGTGGACAGCCATGCGGTGAAACTCCTCAAACTGGCGGCAGCACCTGCCTCTAAATAATCCCGTGGCGGCGTTATGCCGCCTTTCTTGAGGTGCTTATGACGCCAGAATTAGAGGAACTACGCCAACAGTGCCGTATTGATGATAAGAGCGAAGACGCACTGTTAACGCTCTATGCACAGGCGGCGAAGGCTGCTGCTGAAACCTTCTTAAACCGCACGCTGGTGGAGAAAGCGCAGGATGTTTCGGGCGATGCGCTGCTATTGACGACCGATATCAAGCTGGCATTGATGATGATGGTGGGACATTGGTATGCCAACCGTGAAGCGGTCAGCCCAGAGCAATTAATGCCGGTGCCGTTCTCCTATCGTGCGCTGCTCGAGCCTTACCGGTTTAAACCATTATGAAGCCACTCTCGGCTGGCGAGCTGAATAAACGCATTACATTGAGACGGATTGAGCAACGGCGCGGCCCGCTCGGGGAGCCGCTGCCGGATGAGCCGGTAGAAGTAGCAAAGACATGGGCAAAGGTTGAGCCGATTTCTGATCGCAAGATCCGCACCTCCGAACAGCAGCAGGTTGTCCAGACCTACCAATTTACGCTGCGACCGCGCGAGGATGTTGCGCAGGACTGGCAGGTTGTTTTTGGGCAACAGTTCTTCACGGTGCGCTCAACCGATCGTACCCATGCCGATCGGCTCATCATTACGGCGGAGGCGGATATTCGTCATGATAGAACAGGCCATTAAAACCGAACTGGAAGCGCTCACCGGTCTGCCGGTTTATCCCTTATTACTACCCGCAGATGTGGTGGAGGGGATCACCTACCAATGCGTTTCCGATCCACCACTTGAAACAGGGCTTGTGCGGACTTCGGTTGTGCGTGCGCGTTTTCAGATACGCATCATTATTCTTAATGATTACACGCGGTTGAAAACGTTAGATCGGCAGATTTGGGGCAAGTGGCAGACGATACGCCACGGCTTTATTGCCGATTTTCCCGTTCAGTATGTTGAGCGCGGAAACCTACGAGAAACACCGAACCCACAAACCAGTAACCAGCAACTCTATGATCTCTTACGGGAGTATTTCATTACGTATGTTGAGGTTTCCCCATGATCACTATCGAGGTGAAAGGACTGCAGGAGCTTGAGCGGCAATTATTGGCCATGGGGGATAAGGCCGTAAAAGTGATGCGTAACGCGGGGCGCGAAGCATTGGCTCCGGTGCTGGAAGATATGAAAGCGCACGCTGGATTCGACGACGCCAGCGCCGGTGAGCACATGCGCGATACCATCAAAATCCGCAGTACCAGCCGTATGAATGATGATAAGTACCTTACGGTGATTACGCTGAGAGTAGGCCCCAGCAAAAAGCACCACATGAAAGCGCTGGCGCAAGAGTTCGGCACCATCAAACAGGTGGCAGCGCCGTTTATCCGTCCTGCCATGGATTACAACAAATCCCGCATTCTTCGCGTTCTCGCCGTCGAGTTACGCGCCGGTATTGAACAAAACCAATAGCACTCGCTATACCAACTAAATGAAGAGAGAAAACGATGGCTGATGATAAAAAAACTTCGCCAGAATACGCCATGCTGCCTGCGGGGACCGTGGTGAAATGGGGCGCGGTAGGCGCTGAGGTTGCCGCGTTAAAACCGCTGATTAACTGTAAGGCGTTGGGGGCAACGGGTCAGACGGGTAGTTTTGTGGATTGCACCACGCTGATTGATACCAGCAAACAGTTTATTTCTGATTTACCGGAGGGGCCTGAGAAATCGCTGGGCTTTGTTGACGATCCTGATAACGAGGATTTTGCTGATTTCTTAAATGCCGCTGAAGCACGCCAAACGGTGCAGTTCTATATTGAGCTACCGAACCGCCGAACGGCCACAATGCTGCTGGCGTTATCTGGTTGGCAGATGAATGAAATCACCGCTCCGGCAAGTGAGGTTATCCAGATCACCGTACAGGGGAAACAAAACAACCTGAAGTGGGGTGTTGTCCCAAAGCCGTGATCAACGTATCGGTTCAACCTACTGGCGCAACACTGGCGGTAGGCGATGCGTTGGATTTATCAGTTACCGCCTCGGCAAGCAACGGGGCGCCGCTGTCTTATCAGTGGTTTAAAGACGGCAAAGCGATACCAGCCGCAAATACGAATACGCTGACTAAAGCGTCCGTCACGGCGAATGATGCGGGAACCTATCACGTTGTGATTTCCTCTGCGGCATTAGCGCCGGTCACCAGCTCGGACGCGGTTATCGCGATTTCTTAATCTCTTATGCGGCCTTCGGGCCGTTTTTTATATCAAGGACATGCTATGAAAAACCTGAAAACGGCGTTGCTCACCCCTTCAGCCAATATTCTTGCCTGCCAGCTGTTTGGCGCAAACGTCTCTATTCGCCAACTGACATTGGGCGAGCTTTATGACTACGAGGCAAAGCTCAAGACACTACAAGATAAAGAGGATGCGCACGCAACCAGCCTGCTCGGTGCTGAGTTAGTGTTAAGCGCCATTGTTGATGAGACGGGGGTAGCTATTCCCGCTGAACAGTTGCCGACCGCCGATGAGCTACTGCGTGCTCACGCAAATACCGCGCTGCTCGATGCCAGCCTATTAGTCCAGCGCCACAGTTATGGCACGCTGGAGGAAGCGCAAAAAAACTAACCGACTCCCCTCTGCTTCGGCTGATATTCACATTAGCCGATCGTTGGGGGGAGCCAGACCCGAGAAAAATTGCCGCGTTGCCTGCCAGCATTTTGCAACATTGGCGTGCGTTCTTTGCACTTGACGACCCTGCCCCGCCAGAAAACCCACACACCGATACCGATCCCCCTTTACCTGCGTTACTGAAAAGTGACGTTGAGGCGCAGTGTGCGGATGTCATGAGGAAATTAAATCTATGAGTGATGTTGCCAGTTTAGCGGTCGCGCTCCACCTCAACTCGGCAGGATTTAAGTCGCAGATTGTGGACGCATACCGCAGCGCAGAAACCGCGTCGAAAAGTTTCACCGCCAAGGCGCAGCAAGAGTCGGCTAAAACCAGCGTAGTATTGGCACAAACCGGCGCGCAGGCGCGTAATACCGGCGTTCAAATTCGCTCATTATCTGATGCGCTGAGTCAATCAGGCGGCGGATTTGAGCAGATCCGTACTATCGTGAGCAGTTTTGCATCGGGGAGCAACGTTGCTGCAGGTACGCTCGCCAATGCCTTGATCCCGAGCATTGAGCGAACGCTCACCGGGTTCGATAAGCTGTCTGTTAGCTGGGATTCTCAGCGTGAACTGGCGCGGGTCTCCGCGCAGGCCAGCGCCGAGGCTGCCAGCAAGCAGATTGAAAACGCACAAGCGGCGCGAACGCAAGCGCAAGCGCAGATGGCCACGGCGAAACGGAGTCGCGAAAGTGCGCAGGCATCCCGCGAGCAGGCGCAGGAGTTAGCGCGGTTTTATGCCGCTCAGACACAGGTTAACCAGCAATACGGCCTTGCGGTTAGCTATCAGGATGAGTACGTCAAAATCAATCGGCAGGTCAGAGAGGCGGATCTTGCCGAGGCGAAGGCCAAACAACAAATGGCTACGGCGTCGAAGGCGGTCTTGGCAGCCGATGTCAGTGAGGCCGCGGGGAAAACGCAACTTCTGAGTTCGCTCAATCAGATAAGTGTGGCTAACCAGAAAGTCTCGTTTTCTGCGCGCGCGGCGGCGGTCAGTACCGGATTAATGCGTAGCGCAATGAGCTTGCTCGGTGGCCCTGTTGGGCTGGGGATTATGGTCGCAGTGTCGGCGGCCACCGCTCTGTATACCGCGTATCAACGCACTGAAGCTGAGACGCAGTCATTTAATAATGCCTTATTGAAGAGTGGTAACACGGCAGGATTGACCATTAACCAACTACGCCTGTTAACCGATCGTTTAGGGGGAACGCAAGGCGCAGTTAAAGCGGTATCGGCGGCAGTGAGTGCGGGATTTGCGGGGGACATGCTCGATCAGGTTGCGACGCTGGGAACGCGCTTAGAGGAAATGGGCGCCAGTTCAGACGAATTAGTGAATCGGCTGACAAGCCTGCGTAATGACCCTCTTAAAGCCATGTCAGACTTGACCGATCAGGGTGTTATTTTCAATAGCACCTTAATTGAGCAAATCGCTACGTTAAGCCGCCAAGGTAAAGAAACCGAAGCTAGCGGACTCTTACAAAAA
This sequence comes from Hafnia alvei, assembly GCF_034424155.1. Taxonomy (NCBI): domain Bacteria; kingdom Pseudomonadati; phylum Pseudomonadota; class Gammaproteobacteria; order Enterobacterales; family Hafniaceae; genus Hafnia; species Hafnia alvei. Next base: position 1,736,497 of record NZ_CP139992.1, read on the forward strand.
GCGGTTCTTGAAGACGCTAACCAAAAGGTCAAAGCGCAAGAAAATGATGTAGGCGCGCTCGAGGGCGCATGGAAGTCCCTGAAAACCAGCGTATCAGGTGCATTTAGCATCATCAGTCAGGCTCGATTAGCGACCGCTCAGGCACAAGCCGCTGCTGCCGGTGTAAAAATAGATGTGTCGGATAAACCTGCTCAGGAAGCAAAAAAACAGGCAGAAGAGCGGCAAGCACAGGCACAGAAAGCGCAGGCTGATGCACGAGCACAACTCAAAACTGAGAATGAAATTTCAGCTGCAATCAAGGCGGGCGCTAATCCCCGTAAAGAACAGGCACGACTTACCACAGAAGTCACCGCTCGTTATAAAGCGGGGAAATTGACGGCTGATGAATATCAGCAAGCGTTACGTGGGATTAACAAACAGTATGGTGTGAAACCCAAAGCGTTTAGTGAAAACGAGGGAGCAAAACGCCTCCAACAACTCCAAGAACAAGCTGCTGTATTACGCAGCCAGCAGTCAGAAGCCGACAAGCTCACGGATTCTGAGCGCAAGCTGGTGGCCTTTAAGCAAGAGATTGCAAGCTATCAAGGCAAGCAATTGACTGCTGGCCAGAAAAGTGTGCTAGCGATGAAAGATCAACTCAGCGCACAACTGCAAGAAAACGTCTCGCTGGAAAAAGCCAACCAGCAGCGCCAACTTGCCGTGAAGTTGCAGGAACAAACTCGGGACGCCGTTAAGCAAACGGCTTCGCTCCAGCTTGAGCAATCCAACAAATTGGCAGAAATGAGTTTATCTCAGCCTGCCTATGAACAGATGCTCGAGGAGCAAAAGATCCGTGAGGATTTTACCCAGCGCCGCGTGCAGCTAGAGCAGGAAGTGACAGATAAAAACTCAGCCCTTTACACCCAGCAGACAGCATTTTTAGCCAGTGAGCAGCAAAAGCAGCTCGAGATTGTCCGTAGCAGTGCAGATGAACGCGCTAAAGCGGAGGGCAGCTATTCGTTGGGATTCCGCAAAGGGGTATCCGATTGGGTAACGACCTCCAAAAATGCGTATGCGCAGATGCGTGATTTGGCTGTCAGTAGTTTTGATGCCATGGCTGATGGTGTCGCGACCTTTGCCACGACGGGGAAGTTTAATTTCAGCAGCTTCGCCACGTCGGTTATCGCTGACCTCATCAAAATTCAGACCCGCATGGCGGCATCCAGCCTGCTTTCATCCCTGTTTGGTATTGGTATGAGTGCCGCAGGTGCAGCAGCCGGTGGCGCGGCGAGCGGCTCCGGTGGTGCCACGGGCGATATGGGAATGGGGACTGGCTGGCAAAACTATGTTCCCAATGCTAGGGGGGGCGTATATGCGTCGCCGTCACTGAGTGCCTTTAGTGGGCAAATTGTCGATCGTCCGACTACGTTTGCTTTTGCAAAAGGGGCGGGGCTGATGGGGGAGGCGGGGCCGGAAGCCATTATGCCGCTCAAGCGTGGCGCTGATGGTTCGCTCGGTGTTCGCATGGTTGGGGCAAATCAGCAGGCAGTGAGTGCCGCGCCGCAGGTCACTATCCACATCGATAGCTCAGGGAATACGGCGACCCAAGCCTCTGTGGGCTATGAGCAGTTTGGTGCCGATATTGGTCGTTATGTCGATCAGCGATACCGCACGTTGCGCGATCGGGACCTGCGGCCGGGTGGAACCATTCAACGAGCGATAAAGGGGCGCTGATGGCTATCGAAACATTTCAGTGGAGCCCACGCACCAACGCGGCAGCGGATGCAACTTTCCGAATACGTAAAGCGCAGTTCGGGGACGGGTACGCACAGGTGGCGGGGGATGGGATTAATTTTCGCGCCCAGAATTGGGATCTTAATTTTGTGGGAAGTGAGGCTTATATCACGGCGATCGCGGCGTTCCTCGATCGGCATGCCGGTAGAACCTCTTTCCAATGGAAGCCGCCGTTATCTCCCTTGGGGCTTTACCGCTGTGAGCAGTACAAGCCGAACGCGCTCGGCGGCGGCAACTACTCGCTTTCCGCCACTTTCATACAGGCATTTCATCCATGATTAACGCAGATATTCAGAAATTAGAGCCGGGCGATAAAGTCCGGCTGTTTGAGGTTGATGGTTCGGCCTTTGGTGCCGATGTGTTGCGGTTTCACAGTTGTACGCTTCCCTACACAGAAAAAGAGCTCATCGCAGCCGGTGGTGATGAAAACAAGCTGCCCGCGAAATCTATCTGGTGGCAGGGGAATGAGTATGGCCCATGGGCGGTGCAGGTTGAGGGGCTGGAAATGTCCACGGATGGACAGGCCGCGCAGCCGACGCTGAGCGTGTCCAATATTGATGGGCTTATCACGGCGTTATGTCTGCGCTTTGATGATATGGCACAGGCTAAAGTGACGATCCATGACACGATGGTTCACTACCTCGATGCTGAGAATTTCCCCGAAGGCAATCCTACCGCCGATCCCGAGCAGGAAAAAAAGCAGGTTTACTATATTGACCGTAAGTCGCTCGAAAACGATGAAACCGTTGAGTTTGAGCTGGCGAGCCCTGCTGATTTACGTGGCCTGCAAATACCGACGCGCCAGATCCATTCGTTGTGTACATGGTGCTCACGCGGTTGGTACCGAACGGGTAAAGGGTGTGATTACGCGGGGACGCGCTACTTTGATGAGAATGGGCAGCCGGTTGATGATCCGAGTCAGGATAAGTGCGGTGGGTTACTCAGCGATTGTCAAAAGCGCTTTGGTGAAAACAACCCGGTGCCGTTTGGCGGTTTTCCGGGTGCAGCACTGATAAGGCAATAGTATGAGAGAGAAAACGATACAGGCTATTGTGGCCCATGCCGCAGAGGTTTATCCGGCTGAATGCTGCGGCGTGGTGGCGCAAAAATCACGTGTGGAACGCTACTTCCCCTGCCGTAATATCGCGGAAAATCCCACGGAACAGTTTCATTTATCTCCGGAGGATTATATTGCAGCAGAAGAATGGGGAACCGTAACGGGGATTGTTCACAGTCATCCTGATGCCACCACGCAGCCGAGTGAGCTGGATAAGGCGCAGTGTGATGCGATGGCAATACCGTGGCATATCGTGAGTTATCCGGAGGGCGACTTGCGCACCGTGATACCGCGTGGGGAATTGCCGCTGGTGGGGCGCGCTTTTGTGCTGGGGCATACCGATTGCTGGGGGCTGGTTATGAGTTACTTCCGGCAAACGCATGGCATTGTGCTTAATGATTACCGCGTTGATTATCCGTGGTGGGAGTCAGGCCGTGAAAATCTCTATCTGGATAATTGGTACGAATGCGGTTTTCGTGAGTTTAGCGGCCAACCCCAATCTGGCGATATGGTGATAATGCAAGTCTCCGCGCCGGTCGCGAATCATGCCGGTATTCTGCTAGATGATGGGATGCTATTGCATCATATGTACAACATGTTGAGTCAGCGTGTTCCCTACGGGGGATACTGGAAAGATCGAACTGTGAAGATAGTCAGGCTTTCCGAGCTTTAAAGTCGTAAAGCATAAGAGTTGGGGTATCGAACGTACAGATAGTACCCATTGTGAATGGATAACAAAATGGTAATATTATTAAGAAAATATAATTATTTTGGATAGGGATATGATGAAATCAATAGTTGCCGGTGTGATATCAGTTGCTCTCTTAACTGGATGTGGACCAAAAGACCTGTCTCCAGAGCAAATCAAGCAAGTAGAGGCTCTTAAAGTTGAGATGTCAAAGACAGATGTTGAAATATCCTCAGCCATAGATCTCGACGAACAATATTCTGGTGGTTTAATAAAATCTCTAGTTAGAGCTAGGCTAGAGGTGCTGAAAACAAATAAAGCTTTGCTAGAACAAAGAGTCAACGCTATAGAGTCTGGTGCAAAAATAAAGATTGATGTCAGTGGGTTTAAGCCTGATATGGAATTAGCCTCTTCGTTGGAAAAGGAAATTAATACGTTAAAAGGTCAAATTCTCGAGGCGAAAAGTGATGCGGAAAAATATGCAGGCGGGCTTGTTCTTTCTATGAAACTAGCTGCGATTGCAACTCAAGAACAGACATTGGCAGTGCTTGAACAGCGTTATCTTTTTGCTAAATATGGGTTACCAGAAGTAGGAATATCTCCAGTCGTCAATCGGACCCCACCGACTGATGAAATTAAACCGACTCATCAAGAGGAAAAGAAATCCATACTTCCAGCCCTAAGCGGCCCATTTGGTTTACAAGAGGGGTTAACAAAAAAGAACATTGAAGACATGATAGGTCGCTCTATTGAGCCTGTTGAAGGAAATATTAATCTCTATATAACTAGCTCACTTCCTAAAGAAAATAGCGACTTTACATCCTATGGATTACTCATATCGCCTACGGCAGGACTTTGTCAAATTAGAGCCATAGGAAAAAATATAGATACCGACAGTTATGGTCTTAAACTTCAATCAACATTTGACGATTTAAAAAAATCTCTCGATTCTTTATATGGTAATGGTGAAGAAACAGATATTTTGTTATCTGGATCAATTTGGAAAAACCCAAATGATTGGATGATGGGACTCATCAAACAGGAAAGGTTCTTATCTGCAAAGTGGAACAGCGATCATGATGCCATGAAGAAAAATAGCCTTAGCACTATATGGCTAGAGGCAAGAGCCCAGACTGAATCTTCAGGTTATATTCTTCTTCAATATGTGTTTAATAATGATAATACCTGCCAATCTGAAATAGATGGAGAAAGAAAAAATTCTCTTTAATTGATAATAATTACTTTCTTATCACATAGCATAATATAAAGGCCAGCTACTTAGCTGGCTTTTATATTGGAGGGTTCAATGTTTGTTGATGTTAAAATACGTAAATTAATATTCCATGGATGTTTAATTAATGAATTTGGGCGTGACTTTAAATATCGAGCACATAGTGCTACAAAGATGATCAGCGCAGCAAAAAATCTGTTACCCAATTTTGAGCATTATATGCTGGCAGCGCATAAGCGTGGGTTAACCTTTGCGGTGTTTGTTGGAAAAAGAAATATCAAAGAGGATGAACTAGAACTAACTAAAGGTACAGATGACATACATCTTGTGCCTGTAATTATAGGGAGTAAGCGCGCAGGACTCTTTCAAACAATTCTTGGTGTAGCGCTAATAGGTGCTGCAACATTTTTTAGTGGCGGAACACTGGCTGGCGCTTTTGCAAGCACGGGGGTGTGGGGCGGTGCTTTGGCTCTAACAGGCGCATCTATGGCGCTCGGCGGTGTAGTCCAAATGCTATCCCCCCAACAAGCTGGTATTCGAATGCGGCAAGATCCGGACAACAAACCCAGCTATGCATTTGGGGGGCCTGTTAACAGTACCGCTCAGGGCAATCCGGTTGCCATCGGTTATGGTGAACGGGAGATCGGCGGTGCAGTTATTTCCGCTGGGATATATACCGAAGACCAGCAATAAACAGATTAACTAAAGGCCGACTTGGCGGCCTATGGAGGCAATATGAATTTATTTGATATCATCGAACAGCTTCCTCTACGGGAAGGTGGGGCTACTCCCTTCAGTAAGAGCCTTGTTCAGCCTTTTGATGGCTTTGAAAATGCTTTCAAACGTGGTATTGAGCGCACTCCAGGTCTCAGAATCTCCATTCCCATATGTATTGAAAACCAGTCTAATTCGGTAACCCTCTCTCTGGTCAGCCGGGAGACTAATGAAATCTGTAGGCGCAATCTGAATATCAATGAAGCTATTGAGGAAGTCGGGCCTTTCTACTTGCAAATAAAACGATGACATTCTCATGATCCAAGTTATCACATCTTTATTGCAGTTGAGTGGATGGTCGCGCAGAAAAAATTCAACTCGACCATCAATTTTATGGGTGTATTTAAATAGTGAGTCAACATTGTTTATAACGCCCTCCCTCATTGCACAGTCATTTGTTTCGAAGGCCGATGCTGAACCATTTATCCATTTGATAAATTCATAAAATGTTTGTACGGCCTTTTGACTTTCATGAGGTTTAAAGTCTTCTAGAACCTCAGTTATCAGTTCAGGATTCTTGATAAAATTTGAATAAAACCCTGCTCTTTCTTCATAAGATGTTTTCTTCCACGGATGAGAGCGCCTGTCATTTTCAGATTCTCTCAATGGGTCAAAGTTTATAAGCATCACAATTCCCTTTCAGAAGTCAATAACTCTCCCCGGTTTGCTTATCTGAACATGCCAATACTCGACCGGGCTGAGCAACCACCTTACCCAAGACAGAGTGTTAATTGAATCCTGATATCTAAACAGTAGCCGTGCCTAGCGGTTTTTTATGGGTGAAATATGATAAACGAGATTAAAGGCCATAAAGGTGGCGGTGGTAGTGGGCATACGCCTGTTGAATCACCCGATAGCATCCAGTCGATGGCCATTGCCAAAATATTGCTCGCGCTGGGTGAGGGAGAATGGGCTGGTGGCCTTGATGGTACCAATATTTTCCTAGATGGAACGCCGCTCACTAATGAGGACGGTAGCTCGAATTTCGAGGGGGTAAGCTGGGAGTTTCGCCCCGGCACCCAATCGCAGGAATATATCAAAGGTGTCCCTGCTGTTGAGAATGAAATCACCATCGGTACCGAACTTAAAAGTTCAGCTCCGTGGGTGCGTGCGGTTAACAATACCCAGCTATCGGCAGTGCGTTTGCGGTTCGGCTGGCCTGCATTACAGCAGCAAAAAGATAATGGTGATGTGAACGGCTATAAAATTGAATACGCTATCGATGTAGCCACGGACGGTGGCGCATATCGTGAGGTGCTTAAATCTGCCGTTGATGGCAAAACGACAACGCTTTATGAGCGCAGCCACCGTATTGACTTACCCACAGCGACAACCGGCTGGCAGTTGCGTGTTCGCCGTCTCACCGCCAACGCTAATAGCGGTCGTATTGCCGACACGATGAATGTTGAGGCTTACACTGAAGTTATCGATGCCAAATTACGCTATCCAAACACAGCGCTGCTCTATGTGGAATTTAACGCCAAGCAGTTTCAAAACATCCCTAAAGTGACATGCCGACCAAAGATGATGATCGTCAGAGTGCCGGATAATTATGATCCGGTCACGCGGCAATATTCTGGTGTCTGGACGGGCGGGTTCAAGTGGGCATGGACTGATAACCCTGCATGGGTGTTCTATGACATCCTGATCTCTGATCGTTACGGTTTAGGCCAACGTATTGACTCCACGCAGGTGGATGAATCGGAGCTTTATCGTATCGCGCAGTATTGTGATCAACTGGTGCCCGATGGTCGTGGCGGTGGAGGAATGGAGCCGCGCTTTAAGTGTGATGTGTACATTCAGTCGCGTGAAGATGCGTGGACCGTTCTGACGGACTTTGCCGCGATATTCCGCGGTATGACCTGTTACGGGCAAAATCAGATTGTGACACTGGCAGATATGCCGCGAGACTTGGATTACACCTACACGCGAGCCAATGTTATCAATGGGAAGTTTGCCTACTCAGCATCGAGCGAACGCACACGGTACACCACCGCCATGGTGGGATGGTCAGACCCAGCCAATCATTATGCCGATGCTGTCGAGTCGGTGTTCGAAAATGCATTAGTACGCCGCTACGGGGTGAACCAGACGGAGATCACTGCCATCGGTTGTACGCGTCAAAGCGAAGCTAATCGCCGTGGCCGCTGGGCATTATTGAGTAATAGCCAAGATCGAACGGTTGAGTTTTCCGTAGGACTCGATGGTTTAATCCCGTTTCCGGGGCATATTATTGGCGTTGCCGATCAGATGCTCTCAGGGCGCGTTATGGGAGGCCGCATTAGCAGCGTTGAAGGACGAAATGTTCGCCTCGACCGCGAGCCAGATATTAAGAGCGGCGACCGTCTGATCGTTAATTTACCTTCTGGTATCAGTCAGGCCAGAACGGTGCAGTCGTTAAATGGTCGCCTTGTTACGGTGACAACGAGCTATAGTGAAACTCCGCAGGCCGAATCAGTATGGGCAGTTGATGCTGATGAACTCGCTGTGCAGCTCTACCGCGTTGTGAGTGTGGCAGACAACAACAACAACACCTACACCATCGTTGGGGCTTACCATGACCCGGACAAGTATTCGCGGATTGATACCGGCGCACGTATAGACGATCGCCCCATTTCTGTTATTCCACCGGGTGTTCAGGTTGCGCCAGAAAATGTTCTTATTACCAGCTACTCAAGCATCAATCAGGGAATAGCCGTTACCACGATGCGCGCAACGTGGAACGCGGTGAAGAATGCGATCGCTTATGAGGCTGAGTGGCGAAAAGATAACGGTAACTGGGTATCAGTCCCGCGCACGTCGGCACTGGGTTTCGAGGTTCCCGGTATTTACGCAGGTCGTTATTTTGTGCGCGTTCGTGCTATCAACGCCAGTGATATTTCATCGCTATGGGCTAGCTCGTTAGAAACTGAACTTAAGGGTAAAGAAGGGAAGCCACCGCAGCCGGTTGGTTTCAAAACTGATCCGCTAGTTTTTGGCATACAGCTTTCGTGGAATTTTCCTGAAGGAGCGGAAGATACGCTTAAAACTGAGATTCAGTACAACGATAAAAACGCTGAAGACGGAGCCATGCTTCTATCTGATATTCCGTATCCTCAGCGCAGCTATCAGCAGATGGGCCTGAAAGCAGGACAGTCTTTCTTCTATCGCGCTCGATTGGTTGATAAGACGGGGAATCAGGGGGACTGGATTGATTGGGTTCTTGGTGAGTCAAGCACCGATGTTGAATGGATCGCAGATGAAGTTAAAAAAGGCATTGAGGAGTCCGATGTATTCAAAGAGATCGACAAAAACCTAGTCGATTCGAATGCTCAGCTTCAATCCGCAGCCGATGCTGCAATACAGAATGCGCTGGCAAATGATGCCGATGTGCGCCGCTGGATGGTGCAGAACGGCGACCGTAAAGCGGAAATAATCGAAACCCAGCAACTTGTCGCGGATGAAACAGAGGCAAGAGCAACGGCAGTTACTCAGTTAAAAACGCAGACGGATAAAACCAGCTCAGATTTAACAGAGTTCCGCGAAACCGTAGCAAAAGATAATGAAGCTACAGCGCAAAAGATTACCCAACTTAATTCTAAAACTGATACCACTAATAGCAATATCACTGCCTTAGAAAAAACCGTTGCGGATAGTGATAAAGTCTTATCGGAAAAAATAACCGGCTTAACATCGACGGTCGGAGAAAACACGGCTGCTATTCAAGTTCGCGGCCAAACTATCTTTAAAAAAGATGGAACGGGTAGTTCCGTTTACAGCATGGGTGCCGGTATCACGTATAAAGGGAAGTATTATGCAGCCGGTTTGTCTGTCGGGGCTGAGGTTAACGCCGCTGGAGCAGTGAGCACACGTATTTTAGCCAGTGCTGATCAATTCGCTGTGTTAAATCCGGCTACTAACGGCTATACGTTGCCGTTTTTTGTTCAAGGTTCGCAAACCTTCATTGTTTCCGCGCTCATCCAAGATGCATCTATTACTAACGCCAAAATCGGTAGCTATATTCAGTCAAACAATTATGTTGCGGGCAAGGCTGGCTGGCGCATCGATAAGAATGGCGTGTTAGAAATGAACTCGGCGTTACCGGGCGGTGGTCGCTCCGTGTTTGATTCTAATGGTATTGGTGTATATGACCCAAATGGCGTTAGACGTTTTGCAGCGGGGTATAAACCTTAATGGGAAGTTATGGTGTTTTTGTTTACAACGAAAAAGGGATTGAAACGAGCGCCATCGATGGGCGCTCTTTTTTTCTCGATAGCATTATGATCACTAGTGCAAATAGAAATGGGAGCAAAAGCTATCCAAGCGTAGATTTGAATGTATATAGCTTAACTTATGCCGTGTCAGGCTCCGGTGGTGCGATAGGCGCATATATTCATCCCAAAATAAGCGGAAATACAATTTCATGGACAAGCATTGCTTCCGATGCTTCTTCATCGGGGTATATCTTTATTTGCTTGGTGGAGAAATAGTTTATGCCATTTTACGTTGAACTGAAAAATGATAAGGGCAGGACAATATACGATACAACTCTGCGCAATTTTTCGCTGATTTCTCGCCAACGTGTCATTGTGCCTCCGGCAGGGCAAAGCCCGTTAATCATTAACATTCCAAATCCCCAAACTACGATCCCTTTTGTTCGAATCGAGGGCGGATATGAAGCGAATGTGGCTTTGCTAGCCTCTGTTTCTGGCTCTCAGGTAGGGCTCATACTTGCGCCGCCGCCGTCAGGTGCTGCTGTCAGTAAACCCGCGATTGTATACCTGATGGGGGTTGGGACTACCGGCATTGCGCCAGAGTATGGGGCAGTCATTAGAAATGAGGCTGGCGCCGTTGAGTGGTCATCGCTGGATAACCCTCTATTTATTCGAACCGTCGCCATTACAGATGCCCATGCAACGCCAAATACTAGTATTGTGGCAGGCCGTTCGATAGCCGTTTGCCCATCAATCACCGGAACGATAAAGCGTAACGGTGGTAATGCGTTTAGCGTGATTACCGGTTTTTCTGATGGCTTGCGTGCGCAGGCTTTTGGAAACTTCGGTGGCTCCGGTGCGTGGTCTTGGGATACATCGCTTACACCCCGGCTCGATTATCAGGTTTATATCGAAACAGCTTACATGGATTAAATCTTAATAACCCGCCTAGTGCGGGTTTTTTATTGGAGCAAATATTATGTCTTTATACGCGACAGGCACGATCACGGGCGCATTGAATGCAACCACTATTACCGGCACCGGCACAAAATGGAGCGATGCGAAGATCGGCATTACGAATGGCTCCGTGCTGTTTGTATCGTCTAATGCAGGGGTTGATGGCGTCTATCAGGTTAAGCGTGTCATTAGCGATACGTCGATAGAGCTGGTCCAGCCAATCTATAAAGCGTTTACTAATTCCAAGTATTCGATCCTGGTGGCAGAGTCGGCAAGTACAGCGGCATGGTCTAATCAACTCGCGGCGACGCTTGGATACTATCAAGCGCAAATGGACGGCTGGCAGCAAATTATGACCGGAACGGGCGATATTGCACTTACTGCGCCGGATGGCACTAAAGTAACGATCAAAAGTTTTACTAAGCTATCAAATGATTTAGATAAAAAAGCCAATGCAGGTGATAACAGCGATATTACAAGCATCTCCGGGCTAAAAACTGCACTCAGCATTGAGCAGGGAGGGACTGGCGAGAAAACTCCAGGTATGAAGTTGTTAGGTGGCCTAGGGCTGAAAAGTAATTCAAGGTTTCTAACGACGACTGGTTCATATATCCCCGGCGAGTTCGTTCCTCAAGCGGTTTATGACAGTCGCTCTATCGTCGGGTACGCAAATATACATAACTGGCCGTTGGGCATCAGCGCAGGTGTTCAGAGTGGGGCGAACGGCACCGATCAGTCGGGAGTCATTTCTCTATTAACAGTGAGAGGGTGGCCTGATGACTCGGGTATATCCGCATCATGTCAGTGGTTCATGGGAGCTACAAAAGCAGGTTATAGATATCCAGGATACAATTCGGTTGATGCGGCATGGTACTTGAGAACTGAGTATTTATGGTGCACTAGGACAACAACAGTTGATTCAAATGGGTTCATTAAAAAAGCATCGCCTGTTATTAAAATCTTCAGTGATGGGAAGTTTGAAACAAATAATGAATCAGAAGGTGCGCAGGTGACCCGCGAGGGTGTTGGTGTTTATCGCATAAGCAATATTCTCGGCCCGCACTCAGATAAAGCATGGGGCGGTATCGATGGTGGTTTTGAAATCCCAAAAGACCGCAATGGCCAGCGCTTAATTTGGTTGGATTATGAGGTTGAAGCCGACGGTTCTATTATTGTTAAAACCTATCACCGTACATACCCGGATGCGCCTGAATTTGCCAGAAACATCAAGGATGGATATGAGGAAAGCGATCCTATTGATATACCGTCTGACCAATTCCTTTCCGTTCGCGTAGAAATGCCACAGGATTCGATCTGGAATCAAGCTCAAAAAGCAGCGCAAGAAGAAATGGCACGAGAAGAAATTGCAGAAGAGTAATTAGGTTTGCGCCGGTCCGTATGCAAGACTCCGGCGCAGTGACAATACCAGTGGATCGCTAATGCGTTTAAGTGATTCAAATGGATATTGTCAGGCGCGGATTGTACGGATTAAACCTGAGATAGCAATGAGAATCAATCGGATATTTTATTGAGTGTAGATACGGGATTTTCCCGTATCTACCTTAGAAAAGCAGCCTTAAATATCGGTAAGTTCAACTTCTTCCTCGGCGGTACTTTCTACAATCTCCTCACCAATATCACTAGTGACAGGGAGTGGTTTCGCAAGAACCAGATCTCTGATTTTTTGCTCGATCTCTTGCGCTACCTCAGAATTCTCCGCTAAATACTTCATCGCATTAGCTCTACCTTGCCCAATCTTCCCGCCGTTATACTCATACCACGCACCAGCTTTACCAATAAGTTTAAGCTTTACGCCAAGCTCAACGAGCTCGCCTTCATGTGATATTCCTTGCCCATAAAGGATCTGGAATTCAGCTTGACGGAAGGGCGGCGAAACTTTGTTTTTGACCACTTTAACGCGGGTTTCATTGCCAAGAACTTCATCACCATCTTTAATCGCACCAATACGTCGAATATCAAGACGAACGGAAGAATAGAATTTTAGCGCATTGCCACCAGTCGTCGTTTCTGGACTTCCGAACATTACACCAATTTTCATACGAATTTGGTTAATGAAGACTACCAAGCAATTGGCATTTTTGATGTTACCCGTCATTTTACGAAGAGCTTGAGACATAAGGCGAGCCTGTAGGCCAACATGAGAGTCCCCCATCTCGCCTTCGATCTCTGCTTTAGGTGTCAATGCAGCAACTGAATCGACAATAATCACGTTCACAGCACCAGAGCGGACTAAGGCATCACAGATTTCCAATGCTTGTTCGCCGGTATCTGGCTGAGAAATGAGCAGCTCATTTGTGTTTACGCCAAGTTTTTGTGCATAAATTGGATCGAGGGCATGTTCAGCATCGATAAATGCGCACATCTTCCCTGCTTTTTGCGCCGCAGCGATAACAGACAGAGTAAGCGTGGTTTTTCCTGATGACTCAGGTCCAAAGATTTCAACAACACGGCCCATAGGCAAGCCACCAATACCAAGAGCGGCGTCTAGAGTGATTGAGCCAGTAGAGATAGCTTCGATATCAAGAGTTTTATTATCACCCAGACGCATTATCGAACCTTTGCCAAATGCTTTTTCAATTTGACCAATTGCAGCGGCTAGAGCTTTAGCTTTGTCATCTTTGTTTGTGATCTGGGCTACGTCACTAGTGGATTTTTTCTTTACATCTGCCATGTTATCGCCTCTCGCTAAGCACTGTTGATTTACACAGTATATGTGTATTCATACAGTATTGTCGAGAGGGATTATTTTTTATTAAAGCTGTTTTCTTTGCAGAGCATCAAATTTTTCATGGAGTGATTTAGGGTATAGCTCAGTATATACCTGCCACAAAACGTTTAGAGTTCGATGCCCAGTCACTTGTGCTACTTCCTCGATGCTAAATCCCGCTTCAAATAGGCGGCTTGCACCTTCTCTACGTAAGTCGTGATAGCGCAGATCTTCAATGCCCAACTCGTTTCGAACGTCCCTATAGACCAGCGTAATCCCCTTGGGAGGATAAGGGAAAATTCTGTCATCACTTTTTGGTTGCCGCTGAACAATTTCCCATGCTTCACCAAGTAAAGGTACCATCATGTGGTTACCTTCTTTTTTACGTGGATCTTTACGGTCACGAACCAGTACCGCCTTCTGTTCTTCGCTAATATCATCCCAGCGAATTGCACAAACTTCCCCAACGCGCATACATGACAGAATTGAAAACATAAAGATATCGTCGTACGGAATACCCTTATAGGATCTTTTGGCGCGGTCGCGCATTCCATCGTAGAGCCTATCGAACTCTTCAGCTGACGGCCTACGACTACGACGTTTAGATTGTCCAGTTACTCCCATGCTCGAAAGAGCTGATCTAGCAACGCTCAAACTATCTAGGTTCACGTCGATATCAAAGAGAGGTTTTGCAGCAGATAAAACAGAGCCCATATAGGCTAGGTCATGAGAAACAGTGGCAGGTGATGCGCCAGAAGCTGATCTGAAGCGGCAGTGCTCAATAAATGTATTTGAAACGATGGAGGATAGAGGTACGTTGGAGATCGCAAACTTTTGCAGTCTAGTGAGAACATCCAATTTATCTCGCCCGACTTTTTGCTTTATGTTGGGGTGCTCTAAGTAATCACGGATTAAATCACCAATTGTTTTAGAGGACCGGGCATCAGGTATGCCATTGGTTTCAATTTCCTGAACCATGCGAGCGCCCCAGCTTTTTGCCTGAGCTTGACGCGCAAACGTTTTACTTTCTCGGAAAAGATATTTACCATTTTGCCGAACACCAACAGTACAGCGATAACGTGGTGTTCCATCGGCTCGCTCTCTTTTCTCAATACTAAAGTACGCCATTTGAAAACCTTGGGGTGCAGTGTGGGGTGCTGAGAGTAAAAAAATATACTAAAACGTCGAAAAATGTACAGAAATAATGAAATTGAAATGATGGATAAACCTGCTAACACGCTGAATTAATACGATAATATGATTTATTGTGAAGAATACAGCTCAGACTTGCCACCGGGACTCAGGAGATACCATGCTTTACCCCTTCGTTAGAAAGGCACTTTTCCAGCTCGATCCAGAGCGCGCGCACGAATTCACATTTAAGCAGCTTCGCCGTATTACGGGCACTCCGCTGGAGTTTCTGGTTCGTCAGTCAGTGGCTTCTAAGCCGGTAACATGCATGGGATTATCTTTCAAAAATCCGCTTGGCCTTGCCGCAGGTTTAGACAAAGATGGCGAATGTATTGATGCGCTAGGCGCAATGGGATTTGGTTTCATCGAAGTTGGCACCGTAACGCCTCGCGCTCAATCGGGTAATGACAAGCCTCGTTTATTCCGTCTTGTTGAAGCTGAAGGCCTAATTAACCGCATGGGATTTAATAACCATGGGGTCGATAATCTGGTCGAGAACGTCAAAAAATCTCATTTTGGCGGCGTGTTAGGGATCAATATTGGCAAGAATAAAGATACGCCGGTTGAGCAGGGTAAAGACGATTATTTAATCTGCATGGAAAAGGTTTACTCCTATGCGGGTTACATTGCGATAAATATCTCCTCACCAAATACGCCGGGTTTAAGAACCTTGCAATATGGTGAAGCATTAGACGATCTATTAACCGCGATAAAAGCAAAACAGATCGAGCTACAACAAAAACACCATAAATATGTTCCTATTGCGGTGAAGATCGCGCCGGATCTTTCTCATGAGGAATTGATTCAGGTCGCCGATAGTTTAGTTCGCCATAATATAGATGGGGTTATTGCAACGAATACCACATTAGATCGCAAATTAGTTAACGGATTTAATTACTGCGATCAGATGGGCGGGCTTAGCGGGCGTCCTTTACAGCTGCACAGCACAGAGATTGTTCGTCAGCTCTCTAAAGAGTTGCAGGGGCGCTTACCGATTATTGGTGTTGGCGGGATCGACTCCGTTATTGCAGCCAGAGAAAAAATAGATGCCGGTGCTTCATTGGTTCAAATCTATTCAGGTTTTATCTTTAAAGGACCTGGTCTGATTAAAGATATCGTTAACTACATCTAATTATTTACCTGCCTATTTGCCCCGGGGGTTTATTTCTTCTTCGGGGTAGTCTATATTTCAACCGTTCTGCCAATTAATTGTCCAAATGAATCACGCTAATTTAATCAACGCATGATTTGGTCGTATTAATGACACGGGCAACAGTCGAATCACGATCCTGATGGTCGATGCAGAAGAGGGATGTTATGAATATAAAACCGGGCGATAACTGGCGCTGGTATTTTGATGAGGAACACGATCGTTTGATGTTGGATTTAGCCAACGGAATGATTTTTCGATCCCGCTTTGCGGCTAAAATGCTAACGCCAGATGCTTTCGAAGACTGCTCATTTTGCGTTGATGATGCAGCGCTCTATTACCAGTTTGAAGAACGAAGCCGTCAGACGGGATTAAAAAAAGAACAACGTGCAGAATTAATACTAAATGCACTAGTTGCGCAGCGTTTTTTGAAACCGCTGATGCCAAAAAGTTGGCATTTTGCCCCACAGTCTTGTTCAGTAAGCCCGGCAATAGGCGAAGTGGTTGCCGTGCAGGTTTCCAATACTGCTGAGCAGGCGCGTTTGCTGGTGGTTGAGTCTGGAGATAGTGCCAGTTTATGTCTTTTAGCCCAGCCTTATTTGCAACTGGCGGGTAAAGCGATGCAGCTTGGCGACGCGATTAAGGTTATGCACGACAGATTAATTGCCGTACAGCCATCCGCTGATGCTGAAGATATTTTAGCCTACGCTGTTTAATATATGCGGGCAGTAAATATCCCGCATATTTCTACTATTAGAACGATAGCTATTATAGCGTGATGACGACTAGGCTAATTTGATATCGCTTTTAGGAATGCAGCTACAGCTAAGAATGAGACCATTCTCGCCTACGGCGCTTTTCTTCAACGGCGTAACTTCCCCTTCGTTTAGCGTTAATTTGCAAGAACCGCATAATCCAGCCCGACAAGAATAGGGAATTCGGATGCCTTGAGCTTCCAGCTGTTCTAACAGTATCTGCTGGTTATTGCCGGTAAATACCTGTCCTTGATATTCAATTTTGACGCTTTTTTTCCCTGAATCGGGTAGTGATAGAGATTCGTTTGTTTCTCCAGCCGAATATAGGCGAGGGGGGCGAATGCTGAGTATTTCAACGCTATCCCCTTGGCGAATAACCCCACCGTTGCGCGCGATCATATTCATACCGAAATCCACATCGCCATTGTCTGCGGTGCGGAATGACTGCAAGGTTTTTAACGGTTCACCTGCGGGGTGTTTACGCCCACGGTCGGTGCTCACGGTGGTCAGAATACAGCGGCTGCATGGTTTGACTAAATCAAAAATAATTTCGCCAATGCGGATAACCTGCCAGCTATCTTCGTCAAAAGCCTGAGCGCCGCTAACAACAATATTCGGTCTAAACTGTTCAATGCGAATGGCACTTGGGCTGCGCTGCTGTAAATTCTGAAACGAAGCTTCATTAATTAATAAAAAAGGGTAGCCGTCGGCAAACGTCAGCGGAATTTCTGGATGACGTTTTACGCGCCGAGTGAGTTCATCGCCTAGCCAACGAAGCTGTACGTCACGCTTAAAATAACGGCTAAGCCATACGTTTATCTGAGCAGGCGCAACCAGCGCGGTAAAATGATTCCCCCAAACCTCTGTGGGTTGCTGCTCATTAATAAAGTCGTGCCATAACACCATAATACTTTCACCGTCGGGCGCGGTGAGAGCAATACCGTTCGGTAATAAAGACGGTGTGAATGTCACCATTTGTGGATTTTGGCGAGCGGTAATAAAGGTGCCGTCAGTTTCAGTTATCATTAACGCACGATCGAATGCTAAACCACTTGGCAAAACCTGAGCCTGTGAAAGCTGTAAGCCACGCATGGATTTTATCGGATGAACATACAGCTTTGATAACGTGATCATTTCAGCATTTCCTCGTTCCGTCGTTTTAAAAGAATTTCAGCCGATCACTTTATGATACCTATGTCATATTGAACAGATAGCGCGACGTTTTCTTTTATGGGTACAGAGCTATCAGTCGGTGTAGAAGCGGAGGGGGAAGAGATGCAGTGCCGATCAAGAGATCTGCGACCGGCACTTAACGGTGAGTATTCACGCGCAAGATAGGATTAGTTCATCCCTAAGCGAACAAGCTCGGTTGGAACGTAACGATCGCTTAGATTATCGATATCTACGCATTTTGAACGACGGATTTGCGCTGAGGGTAGGTTGTCACCGTGAATCGCCGTAATTACACCAATCTCACCGGTACCACTCACCATTACGCGGCTGCCAACTTTAATAGCGTTGCGGTTACGATCGTATGTCATCACGCTTTCTTGGCTCATCTTCAGCTCCTCCTTCATCGTATATCTTCGGTAGGTCATGAATTCGGTGCGAGATTTTAAAATCGTTGTTTTGCAAAAAAAATGATTTTGATCAAATTTTTTATCACATCTATATCTATGAAATTGTTAACTATAATTTTTATCACGTAGCTATTGTGAGCATTTTTGTTAGCAAGTGAAAGTTTGAAAATTACACATTAGTCATTGCGTAAAAACAGGCTAAAAAGCGGGGCTGGCAAAAAGTTAAAATGAAGGATGGTGGTTTTTCATAGAAAAGTATCAAATGTAGGGTCCTACAGGTTAAAATAGCTAATTAACTTACTGATATTCATTTGTCAGAACCTAGCAAACGGTGTGACTTGCTGTGTAGTTATAATGCATGGAGTTGCATACTCATTTGATTATTAAGCTTTTTCTGGCTTTTAGTCTCCGTAAATTCTCTTTAGTGATAGTGAAAACATGAAATCTCTGTTTGCCAGCACCGCGCGCGGTCTAGAAGAACTGTTAAAAAATGAACTCGAAGCCCTCGGTGCGCACTCCTGTCAAATTGTTCAAGGCGGTGTGCATTTCCAAGGGGATGATCGTTTGCTCTATCAGAGCCTGCTCTGGAGCCGTTTAGCTTCGCGCATTTTGATGCCGCTGAATGAGTTTAAAGTCTATAGCGATCTGGATCTGTACTTAGGTGTACAGGCAATCGACTGGACTTCTATTTTTGGCGTCGATAAGACCTTTGCCGTGCATTTCACCGGCACCAACGAAGAAATTCGCAATAGCCAATATGGCGCGTTGAAAGTCAAAGATGCGATTGTGGATAGCTTCACGCGCAAAATTGATGCGCGTCCAACCGTCGCTAAACAAACGCCAGATATTCGTATTAACGTTTTCCTACAGCGCGAAACGGCCAGCGTGGCGTTGGATCTCAGCGGAGAAGGCCTGCATCAGCGCGGCTACCGCGACCTCACTGGCGCTGCACCGCTTAAAGAAACGTTGGCTTCTGCCATTGTGCTGCGTTCTGGTTGGAAAGTCGGCACGCCGATGGTCGACCCAATGTGCGGTTCCGGTACTTTGTTGATTGAAGCCGCGATGATGGCTTCCGATCACGCGCCGGGTCTGACCCGTCAGCACTGGGGCTTCACTGCGTGGAATGGTCATAATCCTGAATTGTGGCGTGAGCTGATGGCGGAAGCACAGGTGCGTGCGCGCCGTGGCCTGCAAGAACAGGAAGGTCAGTCACGTTTCTTCGGTTCAGATAACGATCGCCGCGTGATTGAAATGGCGCGTGCTAACGCCCGTCGTGCTGGCGTTTCCGAACTGATTACGTTCAACGTGGCTGACGTCAGCAACCTGAAAAACCCGCTGCCAGAAGGCCCAACAGGAACCGTTCTGAGCAACCCGCCATACGGTGAACGCCTAGAAAGCGAACCTGCCCTGATTGCGCTGCACAATGCGTTAGGCCGTATTATGAAAGGCGCATTTGGCGGTTGGCAGCTCTCTTTATTCAGTGCATCTCCTGAACTGCTGAGCTGTTTACAGCTGCGTGCTGAGCGTCAATTTAAGGCGAAAAACGGCCCGCTGGACTGTGTGCAGAAAAACTATCAGCTTGCAGAGAACCCGCTGGGTGCGCCAGCCGGCCAAATTGCTGAAGATTATGCGAACCGTCTGCGTAAAAATCTGAAGAAACTTGATAAGTGGGCGAAGCAAGAAGGCATTGAATGCTACCGTGTTTATGATGCCGATCTGCCAGAATACAACGTTGCCGTCGATCGCTATGCCGACAAAGTAGTGGTGCAGGAATATGCGCCGCCGAAAACCGTTGATGCGCAAAAAGCACGTCAGCGTCTGTTTGACGTGATTAACGCGACACAGTCGGTGATGAACCTGCCGTCTAACAGCTTGATCTTGAAAACCCGTGAACGCCAGAAAGGCAAAAGTCAGTATGAAAAACTGGCACAAAAAGAAGAGTTCATGCCGGTTAAAGAGTACAACGCTGAGCTGTGGGTTAACTTGACTGACTATTTAGACACGGGTCTGTTCCTTGACCATCGCATTGCCCGCCGCATGTTGGGCGAAATGTGTAACGGTAAGGACTTCCTGAACCTATTTGCTTATACCGGAACGGCTAGCGTTCATGCAGGGTTAGGCGGCGCGCGTTCAACCACCACGGTGGATATGTCACGCACCTATCTCGAGTGGGCAGAGAAAAACCTGCGTGCCAACGGGCTAACAGGACGTCAGCACCGTTTGGTTCAGGCTGACTGTTTGTCTTATTTGCATAACAGCGATGAACAATACGATGTGATCTTTATTGATCCACCGACGTTCTCGAATTCAAAACGTATGGAAGCCACGTTTGATGTGCAGCGCGATCATATTGATATTATGCGCAACCTTAAGCGTATGCTGCGTCGCCGTGGCACCATTATGTTCTCCAACAACAAGCGTGGATTTAAAATGGATCTTGAAGCGCTCGGTGCATTAGGTCTGGAAGCGAAAGAAATTACCGCTCAGACGTTGTCTCAGGACTTTGCCCGCAACCGTCAGATCCATAACTGCTGGCTGATCCGTCATGCTGGCGAGGAAAAGTAAGATATGTCGTTAATTAGTCTTTCCGGTGCATGGATTTCATTTAGTGATGCACCGTTGCTCGATAACACCGAATTACACATCGAGCCAAATGAACGTGTTTGCCTGGTAGGCCGTAATGGCGCAGGCAAATCAACCTTGCTGAAAGTACTGGGCAAAGAGTTACCGCTGGATGATGGACGTATCATCTATGAGCAAGATTTAGTGGTCTCTCGTTTACAGCAAGATCCGCCGCGTAATATCGGTGGGACGGTTTTTGATTTTGTCTCAGAAGGCGTTGCCGAGCAGGCTCAGCACCTTAAGGCTTATCATGATTTGCTGAAAAAGGTCGAATCCGATCCTAGCGAACAGAACCTGAACAAGCTTTCTGCGCTACAGGAAATCTTGGATCATCAAGGCTTATGGCGTATTGATAGCCGCATCAGCGACGTGCTGACCAAGCTGGGCTTGAACGCTGATACCGACCTGTCTGCGCTGTCGGGTGGCTGGCTGCGTAAAGCTGCTTTGGCTCGTGCGCTGGTATGCGAGCCTGATGTGCTGTTGCTGGATGAACCGACGAACCACTTGGATATCGAAACCATCACGTGGCTGGAAGATTTCCTGAAGGAATTCACCGGCAGCATCGTATTTATTTCCCATGACCGTTCATTTATTCGCAGCATGGCGACCCGTATCGTCGATCTGGATCGCGGAAAGCTGGTCTCTTGGCCAGGCAACTATGACGCTTATTTAATTGCGAAAGAAGAAGCGCTGCGCGTTGAAGAAATGCAAAACGCAGAGTTTGATCGCAAATTAGCGCAGGAAGAAGTCTGGATCCGTCAAGGGATCAAAGCACGTCGTACCCGCAACGAAGGCCGTGTTCGCGCGTTAAAAGCGATGCGTAACGAACATGCTGAGCGCCGTAGTGTGCAAGGTAATGCCAAGATGCAGGTTGAAGAATCGTTGCGCTCCGGCAAAATTGTCTTTGAGATGGAGAATGTTAATTACAGCGTGGCCGGCAAAACGCTGGTTCGTGATTTCAGCGTTCAGGTCAACCGTGGCGATAAGATCGCGCTGGTTGGGCCAAACGGCTGTGGTAAAACTACGCTGCTGAAACTGATGCTGGGTCAATTGCCGCCAGATAGCGGAAAAGTGCGCTGCGGGACGAAGCTGGAAATTGCTTATTTTGATCAGCATCGTGCAGAGTTAGATCCGGATAAAACCGTGATGGATAACCTGGCTGAAGGTAAGCAAGAAGTTATGGTTAATGGTCGCCCACGCCATGTTTTAGGGTATTTGCAGGACTTCCTGTTCCACCCTAAACGTGCAATGACGCCGGTACGCGCCTTGTCAGGCGGTGAGCGAAACCGTCTGTTGCTGGCGAAGCTGTTCCTGAAACCAAGTAATTTATTGATTCTCGATGAACCAACCAACGATTTGGATATCGAAACATTGGAATTGTTGGAAGAGCTGGTTGATGGTTATCAAGGCACGGTTATGCTGGTTAGCCACGATCGTCAATTCGTAGATAACTCTGTGACTGATTGTTGGATCTTTGAGGGCAACGGCGTTATCAACAGCTACGTGGGTGGTTATTACGACGCGCACAAGCAAAAAGCCGATATGCGTTCTTTTAGCCAACAGTCTGCGTCTAAACCTCAGACGAGTGCGAGCGCACCTAAAACTGAAGCGAAAAAGCGCAGCAATAAGATGAGCTATAATTTGCTACGTGAATTAGAGCAGCTTCCCGCACGCCTTGAAGAGCTGGAAACTGAGCTGACGGCTATGCAGGAAAAAGTGGCTAAACCTGATTTCTTCAATCAATCCCATGAAGAAACTCAGAACATTCTGCAAAAGATGGCGGAAGTCGAGCAGCAGCTTGAAACGGCGTTTGAGCGTTGGGAAGAGCTAGAAGCAATGAAGAATGCTTAATCGATCTGCCTAAGACGGAATAAAGCCTGACTAACGCAGAGTGATGTGTTGTGTCAGGCTTTTTTATGCATTTTATGTAGCAACCAAATAGTGGGAAAAAATCATGTGTTCTGAACATCATCTGGATTCAGAAAACAAAATATTATGCCCGCAATGTGACATGCTGGTGGAGCTGCCAGTATTGCCAGAGGGCTCTAAAAGTAGCTGTCCTCGTTGTCATACCACCTTGATGGTGAAGTGGCGAGAGCCGCGTCGTCAGCCCGTGCTGTACGCCATTTGTGCACTGTTTATGCTGGTGCTGGCTAACTTATTTCCCTTTGTTAACATGTCCGTTGCCGGGATCCGTAATGCCATCACTCTGATTCAGATCCCGCAGGTGCTGGTTTCAGAAGACTATGCCAGTATGGCATCGTTGTTTATGATTTTTGTACAGCTGATACCTGCGTTTTGTATGGTTTCGATTATTCTGCTTAATTTGCGAATACCGATGCCGACAGAACTCAAGGTTATGATGGCAAAGATCCTCTTTAAATGCCGCTCGTGGTGCATGGTTGAAATCTTCTTAGCGGGGGTTCTGGTTAGCTTTGTGAAGCTGATGGCCTATGGTGATGTCGGTGTGGGTACCAGTTTCCTGCCTTATTGTCTATTTTGCGTTCTGCAGGTGCGCGTATTCCAAGTGATCGATAAACGACTTCTGTGGAGTGATATTGCGCCCGCACCGCAGCATCCGGAAAATTTACGTGTTGGCCTAACCGGGCTTCAGCAAGGGTTACGCTCTTGTTCTTGTTGTTCGGCTATTTTACCCGCCGATCAGTTGTCGTGCCCTCGCTGCCATAGCAAAGGTCACGTACGTCGCCGTAATAGCTTGCAATGGACGATGTCCTTACTCATCACGGCAATTATGCTGTATATCCCCGCAAACGTTCTGCCGATTATGGTGACGCAGGCGCTGGGTACCAAACTGACTTCAACGATTATGGCTGGGGTTATTTTGCTATGGGGCGAAGGCTCTTATCCGGTCGCCATGGTTATTTTTATCGCCAGTATTATGGTTCCCACGCTGAAAATATTAGCGATAGGGTGGCTATGCTGGGATGCCAAATATGCCACTCGCGGTGACAGCGAGCGTATGCATTTTGTTTATGAAATTGTGGAATTTGTGGGGCGCTGGTCAATGATTGACGTATTTGTTATCGCGGTGCTTTCTGCGTTGGTAAATATGGGCCAATTGATGAGTATTTACCCTGATATTGGAGCGTTACTTTTTGCGATGGTGGTCATTATTACCATGATCTCAGCGATGACATTTGATCCTAGATTGCTCTGGGATCGGGAACGTGGCTTAACGTACAAGGAGCCTCAAAGTGAATGAGCAAGAAACTGGCGTAGCTAAGGTTGAAAAAATCAAACGCTGGTCCCCTGTCTGGATTGTCCCTATCGTCACGGCACTGATCGGCGCATGGGTGATTTTTTATCATTTTAGCCACCAAGGACCGGAAGTGACGTTGATTACCTCTAGTGCAGAAGGCCTAGAAGGTGGAAAAACGGCGATCAAAAGTCGTAGCGTTGACGTGGGTATGGTTGAAACCGTCACGCTAAATGAGGATTTGACGCAGGTTATCGTAAAAGCACGCTTGAACTCAGGAATGGAAAAGCTCCTGCGTAAAGACAGCGTGTTCTGGGTAGTAAAACCACAAATAGGCCGAGAAGGTATTTCAGGGCTCGGAACGTTGCTTTCTGGGGCTTACATTGAGCTGCAACCGGGTTCAAATAAAGAGACTCGAGATGAGTACAATTTGCTTGATCAGCCGCCGTTAGCCCCACCGGATGCGAAAGGCATCCGCGTAACGTTAAACAGCGAGCAGGCTGGACAGCTTAGCCCAGGCGATCCGGTCTTATTCCGTGGCCTACGCGTGGGCTCTGTTGAGACCAGCCAGTTTGATCCAAAAAACCGCCAGATTCACTATCAGATCTTTATCTCTGCGCCGTATGACACCTTGGTGACGGACAATGTTCGCTTCTGGATCGACAGCGGCGTTGCATTCGATATGTCGGCTCAGGGAATGCGTGTGGAGATGGGCTCATTAACTACGCTGTTTAGCGGTGGTGTGAGCTTTGATGTACCACAAGGCTGGTCAGTCGGTAAGCCTGCGGCAAATCAGTCTCAGTTTGCATTGTTTGATAACCAGCGAAGTATTCAGGAATCACTATATACAGAACATAAAAGTGTGCTGATGTTCTTTAGTGACTCTATTCGTGGTTTGCAGGCCGGTGCTCCGGTTGAATTCCGCGGCATTCGCTTAGGTACTGTGGCTGAAGCGCCTTACTTTGTCACTGGTCTAAGCCAGAAGTTGGACTCTGATTATCAGATTCCGGTCTTGGTTAATATCGAGCCGGGACGTATTCAGCAAAAACTGGGTGATAACTTTAACGTCGAGCAACATCTATTCTCCGGCGTCGGTGAAGGTTTACGCGCATCACTGAAATCTGCCAACTTGCTAACTGGCTCGCTGTATATTGATTTGGACTTCTATCCACAGGCTAAGCCGTGGAAAGGGCCGCGTAAAATTGATGGTTGGCCGGTCGTTCCTACGGTGAGCGGTGGCTTAGCGCAGCTGCAACAGAAACTGACCGCGACACTCGATAAAATCAACTCGTTGCCTATCGAGCCAATGATTAATGAAGCGACTAATACCTTGAAAGCCAGCCAGAAAACGATGGCAGAAACGCAGAAAACGTTGGATGCGTTGAATAAATTGGTTTCAAGTAAAGAGGCGCAAGCATTACCAGGCGATATGCAGAAAACGCTGACTGAGTTGAATCGCAGTGTGAAAGGCTTCCAGCCAGGCTCTCCAGCCTATAACAATATGGTTGGTGACATGCAGCGCTTGGATCAGGTGTTACGTGAGCTACAGCCAGTATTACGTACGCTTAATGAGAAGAGCAATTCACTGGTATTTGAAGCGCCAGCTGGCAAAGATCCGCAGCCTAAGAGGACAAAATAATGAAAATCTGGATGCTGGGAGCGGCTGCTTTGCTGCTGAGTGCATGTAGTGGCCAACCACAGAAAAGTTACTATCAACTGCCGGTTCCCGTGGCGAGCACCGCGGTGGTGCAAGGGCCTGTCAATAGCGATACGCATCAGCTATGGCTTGAGCGTGTGAGCGTGGCAGATTTTCTGAGCGCCCTCGGCGTGGTTTATCAAACTAATGATGTGCAGTTTGTCACCGCTGGGAACAATCTTTGGGCAAGCCCGTTGGAGCAACAGCTTCAGCAAACGATGGTCGCGAATCTGAGTGTGGCAATGCCAGGCTGGATTGTTTCATCTCAGCCGCTAGGCAACGCTCAGGATACGCTGAATATCAGCGTGACAGGCTTCCATGGCCGCTATGATGGCAAGGCAGTTATCAGCGGTGAATGGATATTAACGCGTAATGGTCAACTGACTAAGCGAGCGTTCAACTTAGTGCTTCCTGTGCAGCAGGATGGCTATGATGCGCTGGTTAAGACGCTCGCGGAAGGCTGGCAACAGGAAGCGCAGCAGATCGCGCGTCAGGTTCAGTAATACGCTAGACTAACATTGTCTAAATAAACCCCGACCAGAGTAAGAATCGCTGGCCGGGGTTTTCTTTATGTAGAACAGATGATTGTCAGATATCGCATTAAATACTGTTAAATGACGACGTCTTGTTGCTCACATTTGTGACACTGGTATGAATTTTGCGCATTGACCCTCAGGCTAAAAGCGGCTATTGATTATGTGTGATGGTGAAAAAGTCATCACTGTTTTCTTTCCAGCAGAACTGAAAATGAGGGAAACGAGGCATGAAGAGACAAAAACGCGACCGCCTAGAACGGGCTCAATCACGTGGGTATCAGGCTGGTATTATCGGGCGCTCAAAGGAGTTTTGCCCATATCAATCGGTAGATGCAAGGTCACATTGGTTGGGAGGCTGGCGGCAGGCCATGGAAGACAGGTCGGTAATGGCCTGATGGTCATCGCTTTCAATTCGGATTAGCAATAAAAACCTCTGCGAGCGCAGGGGTTTTTATTCAGCAAATTAACTGACTTATGAATATATACGAAATTTATTTAAATTTTATATGTATAAATAAATTCCTTATATTTTTAATCCTAAGTTAAATTAGGCTTTATTTTTTATAACCTATCAGATAATGTATTATTGAATGAATTATTATAGGATTGTGAATTCATTCCATGGACGAATAATTTGGTTTTGTCATATTTTAAATTGTTATTAATTTAATGAATGGTATGACGCCAAAAATGGAGCTTGCTATTTGGAGTTATTGGGATGTTTGAACATCAGGATAGTTTAAAATCATTAAGGAAATTTGACCTAAATTTATTAACGGTTTTCGAGGCTGTTTATTTTTATAAAAGCGTGAGTAAAGCGGCTGATATTTTAGGTATGACATCTCCAGCGGTAAGTCAGAGCATTCAAAGACTCAGACAGTATTTCCCAGATCCTCTGTTTATAAGAGATGGAAAGGGGATATCAGCAACGGTTTTTGCTGATAGCATGCATGAAAACATAAAGGGAAGCTTAAACGGCATTATTGATATTTTTGCTGATAAGGGAGATAGTATCCGAAATCTGGTGATTTGGAGTGACCCTCATCTGGCTCAATTATTGATACCAGATGTCTGTAGTCACCTTATGTCATCAGCGAAGATTAAGTGCCGAATTGCTCATAATTTGTTACCTGAAGATCCTATCGAAGTAGAGCATGCGCTGCTATACCATAAAGCAGACATTATTTTTGATATTGTTCCAATCTATAACTCGGCTATTGAATCCGAGCTGATTTATAGTGAGGAAATTGTAATGGTTTGTGGTAAAAATCACCCGAGAATGAGTGGTGAAGTGGCAACTGACTGCATAAGGGATGAGCGTTACACAACAATTACTAAAAATAGAAAAAAAATTAATGAGTTTAGAACAAAAATAGATACGCTTTTAGGGAGTAAAAGAACGGTGTCTTTTGCATCACCATCTTTAATTACAGCTCTAGCCGTGATTGAAAAAACGAATGACGTCGGATTTTTCCCTGAGTCAATGTATGAGAAATTTAAAGATATATATAATCTTAAGCGTCTAGATTGCGAGGTTGATCTAGGGACTTATGAAATCTATATGTCTTATAGTAAAAAGGCACAGCAAGATAAGGCGTTATTAGATCTCATTAATAAAGTTAAAGAAGTTCTGATTACGAATAATACCGTCGTTCATCGTTAGATAACGGAATGTCGGTTGTTTAGAAAAGAAAAAGCGCAGCAAGAAGAAGCTGCGCTTTTTTATTCGTAAATGGCAATAGCCACAGACCCTAATGCATTAGAATGCGCTGGTATCTTTGAATAAGCCCACTTTCAGATCAGATGCGTTATAAATCACCTGACCATCAACTAATACTTCACCATCAGCCATACCCATGATTAAACGACGGTTGATGACGCGTTTAAAATGAATACGGTAGGTGACTTTTTTTGCAGTAGGTAGAACTTGTCCGGTGAATTTCACTTCACCAACGCCCAGTGCGCGCCCTTTGCCTTCGCCGCCTAACCAGCCAAGGTAGAAGCCGACCAGCTGCCACATAGCATCTAAGCCTAAACATCCTGGCATCACGGGATCGCCAACGAAATGGCAACCAAAGAACCATAGGTCAGGATTGATATCCAGCTCAGCTTCTACATAGCCTTTGTTGTAGTTACCGCCGTCTTCGGTCATTTTCACGACACGATCCATCATTAGCATGTTGCCTGACGG
Source organism: Hafnia alvei (assembly GCF_034424155.1). NCBI lineage: Bacteria > Pseudomonadati > Pseudomonadota > Gammaproteobacteria > Enterobacterales > Hafniaceae > Hafnia > Hafnia alvei. Next base: position 1,764,836 of record NZ_CP139992.1, read on the forward strand.
CAGTGGTGGTCCACCAGCACCGAACAGTTCACCGCGTCCAGACGCTTCAAGGTCTTCTTTAGTATAAGATTCGCGTTTATCTACCATAATTCTTGTAAGCCTTATTTTAATGAAGGGTGCATGTTAGCTAACACGTGTACGCTGAACAAGTCCGATCAGCCATGGTTGAACCAGTTTAGCCAGCGTAATGGCCAAGGCAACTGACGTTTATCCATTGGACTGATAGCCGCAATTCGATCTTGAATTGCTCCGATAAGGCTAGGCCCAGTCTCACTACGGTATACTACGCCGGTCAGAATTGGCAGTGCATCTTCCGCATTTTCCACGGCCCAAAGGTGGAACGTTCCAGCTTTAACCGCGTCGATAACTTCTGTACTTAGGCATAAATGACGAGCGTTGGTTGCCGGGATAATCACGCCCTGAGAGCCCGTTAAGCCACGACGCTGGCAGGCTTCAAAGAAGCCTTCAATCTTCTCGTTAACGCCGCCAATAGGCTGTACATGTCCAAATTGGTCTACAGAGCCGGTGACTGCGATCTGTTGATTGATTGGTGCAAGAGAAAGCGCGCTGACCAGTGCACATAGCTCAGCCAGTGAAGCGCTGTCGCCATCAACTTCACCATAAGATTGCTCAAAAACAATTGAGGCAGAGAAGGGAAGTTGCTGTTCTAAATCTAATTCAGAGATCAGGAAGGCTTGCATAATCATCATGCCCTTGGCATGCAGATTACCGCCCAATTCCGCTTTGCGTTCGACGTCAGTAAATTCGCCGTCGCCCAGATGTACAGCGCAGGTAATACGTGACGGCTCGCCAAACATCAGCGGGTGTCCAGGATACTCTAATACCGACAGGCCGTTGATTTGACCAATGACCTCACCTTCGGTTTCTATCAGAATTTGGCCTAGCTCAATTTCATCATGCATACGTTCGGCAAGATAGCCCTCACGCCAGCGGCGAGAGGCGAGCGTTTCATTGAGAGCTTGGGCATCAATAACCTCATTGCTATGCAGCGCTGCTTCACGCAGCGTGCGTGCGATGAGCGTTGGGCTTAGTGGCAACGTACCTTGGTCGCCAATAGCTCTGATGGCCGTATGGACGAGGATTGGCCATGCATCCTCTGCAATCGGTGGAAGCTGGTATTCATTAGCAATGGTTGTCACCAGTGAGCACCAACGCTGCATGTCCTCGGTATCGACCAATGACATGTCAGCTTCAAACTCACCATAAATTGAGTTGAAGCATAAATCAGGTTCCATATCCTGAAAATCAGCTAATCCTTCACGATCGCTAACCAGAATGACCTTTAAATCGATCGGCATATCCGGAATGTGAACCGGCAGCGGTTTATTATCATCCGGTGAGAACCATTTGAATTTTCTGCCAAGCACAATTTGTTTCAATCGCAGCCAAAGAAGCGGCTGTGCAAGCATCGTACGCAACGACAGGATTAACACACCGCCGTTTGCTTTGTGGACCATGCCGGGTTCAAGGGTGATTTTTCCATTGGACTGACGAACAGTGCCAAACAATTGCTCACCTTCATACCAGTCGGCAAAAAGTGACGTTGTGGTTGCTGCAAAATTCGCCTGAGGATTATCAGCCGGCATGATGCTGACGTGCATACCATCGATGTGATATTGGCTGCCTCGCAAGGTGAGCTCCGGTAATAACTCTCCGGTCGCACGATGCAGGATTGCCAAATACTCATAGGTCTCCTCTGCCTTCAAGATCATAAAAGGTGAAGGTGATTGCGGATGACAGAAATGGGCCAAGCTGTTTTCCAAGCGAGGCTGATATTCTGAGAACGTCAGCGCAGGCTGTTGTGCCGCCGCAGAGAAAACAGACTGATAAGGTGTCGTATCGGGCAGTAGCGATTGCCAGTCGAGTCGATAATTGCTCAAAGTCGTCAATTTTATTGTCAGTAGGAAAACCGCAATTATACAAGATTCCACCGCCCTGCACAGGAAACAACGGCAGAAGAGTCAAAAGGAAGTGATTTCGATACCGAGCTGGATAAAAAACAATCAATAATAAAACATGAAATATCTGCAAAACTGAAAAAAGTTGTTATTCTTATGGGAAGTTACCGTGTCACTGGCAGATATCTCAATGAAATACCAACAGCTTGAAAATCTGGAAAGTGGGTGGAAGTGGAAATACTTGGTGAAGAAACACCGAGAAGGCGAAGCGATCACCCGTTATCTAGAAACGAGTATGGCCCAGCAGGCTGTTGATCAGCTGCTAAAGCTTGAGAGTGAGCCTGTTAATGTTCACGAGTGGATCAGGGAGCACATGAATCCCGATCTGCAAAACAAGATGAAACAAACCATTCGTGCACGGCGAAAGCGGCATTTCAACGCTGAGCACATGCATACGCGTAAGAAATCGATCGATTTAGAGTATTTGGTTTGGCAACGTTTGGCCGGGCTTGCTCATCGGCGCGGGAATACGCTATCTGAAACTATCGTGCAGCTGATTGAAGATGCTGAACGCAAAGAACAGTATGCAAACCAGATGTCTTCATTGAAGAAAGATTTACAGTCATTTTTAGGGAAGCCCTCGGAATAACAGCGTGGTTACCCCAAGCACTGCCTTCAATGAACGCTAAGTACAATGACCGCTAAGTACAATGTATAAAAAAAGCCTCGCAATGCGAGGCTTTTTGATTAAAGGACCAACGAGTTAACTTAAGCCTGTGGCTGAGTAACTACGTCTTTGATGCCTTTAACTTCGATTTCTACGCGACGGTCTGGAGCCAGGCAGTCGATCAGAGCTGCGCGAGCTTTAACGTTGTCACAGGTAGAACCAGTAACTGGGTCAGCTTTGCCCATGCCACGTGCAGAGATTTTGTCTGCAGGGATACCTTTAGATACCAGGTAATCTACAACGCTCTGTGCGCGCTGTTCAGACAGTTTCTGGTTGTATTGTTCAGAACCGATACGGTCGGTGTAACCCAGAACAACAACAGAACCGTCTTTAGGATCCAAGTTGCTCAGCTGAGAATACATCTGATCCAGAGCCTGCTGGCCTTGTGGTTTCAGAGTTGCTTTGTTGAAGTTGAACAGAACGTCAGACTTCAAAGTGAAACGCTTGGTTTCAACAACTGGAGCTGGAGCTGGTGCTGGAGCAACAACTGGAGCAGCTTCATCCTGACCGAAACGGTAGGTAACACCTACGCTCAGCAGGGTGTTGTCTGGACGTGCAGCAGTTTCGTTAGCATCGCCAATGTTGCTTACGAACTGATAGTCAAGACGGGTAGCCCAGTCTTTGTTCAGTGCGTATTCAACACCGATTGCAGCCAGTGGAGAAACACCGGTGTCGTGGCTGTCGATGTAACGGCCGCGAGTTTCAGAGTTTGCAGAACCGTCAGCGCGCCATACCATACCACCCAGACGAGTATAGATGTCCAGATCGTCAGCAATTGGGTAGCTCAGTTTAGCAGCCAGCTGAACGCCTTGAGATTTGAAAGCACCGTTGTTGTTGCCACGGTATTCCATACGACCTAACCAGTCGTAGCCCATTTCAAAGCCCAGGTATGGGTTTGCTTGGTAACCGAAGAACGCACCGCCGCCTAACTGGTCAGGACGAACGTTGGTGCTACCGAAATGGTTGATGCTGTTGTCGTAGTAGTGGGACCAGCCCAGTTTACCACCAACATACCAAGTATCATCTTTAGGTGCTGCTTGCGCTACGGTAGCGAAACCAGCGAGTGCCACTGCTAATGCGATAGCTGTCTTTTTCATTTTGCGCCTCGTTATCATCCAAATAGGCCAAAGAGCTAGATTGCTACAATTAGCCCTTGGTTAAAATCCTTTGCTAGGTTTTCGCTCGATTAAATACTGTGCCAATTTTCTCGGCGTTATAGAGCAACCTTCGCGATAACAAGTCTACAACGAGATTAGAAACTTACAAGTACGATGTGATATAGCTCAACAAAAAAACCATTAATGTGTACACTTCGTTTAACGTTTTGTTCAAAAAATAAACGTCGTTTTTTTCACAAAAAAGAGCAGTAATGCAGGCGCAATGCGGGTTTCTGCTATAAAATTAAATAATTAGCAGTGAAAAAATAGTGCTAATAAGATTTCTCTTAAATTTACTTAATGAAACAATTTGGACTGAATTTTTAGCAAATTTCGTTGTCCTTGGTCTGGTTCCGAGTTCAGATCGGGTTGCATAACCAGTCCAAAACACTCTCCCTCCTGCGCCGCTTTTCTTAATCTTGCGCGTTCATTTTGAGTTAACGGCGGCAGCCAGCCCAATACAACACTATAGTTACCGCTACGTAGTGCGCACTCCATCGCATAAATAGAATCTACAGGCTCAATCTGATTGAGCTGCATAACCTTACTTGCGGGCAAACCTGAATCAGCCAGCCATTGTTTACTCAGTCTATGTTGCGGATTCAACCAGAGTAACCAGCGAGACTGCTTACCGAGCTGACGCAGTAACGGAAGCAAAAGGAGAGACAACATAGGCTGATGTTCGCTATAGACCAATTCACTGATGACGCCAGCATAGGCATTCCCTTGCTCTTCAGTTTCATGATGCGCTGACGGGCTTAAAAATGATGAGCGTTCGGTGTAGTGATGCAGTGACTGTGTGCGCATGATATGTTCTCGCTGTGTGTACTGTATGAATGTACAGTACATGGGTGATCGGCAGAGATCAACCTATTTTTTACAATGCTCTTCGCAAATCTGCGATGAAAACGAGCTAAAGCTAACTTTCAGTTTGGATGCTTTTCGGTAATTCGTTATGTTCTTAATTCACTGTTATTACTCAATAAAGTAACTATTAGTATTGTGAATGCATATCAAGGGAGTTACATATGAAAGGATTGTTAACTGAAAGAGCTGCCGTTGCGTGTGACGTTTTTTCTTCGCTCGGTGCGGTGACTTTGCGCTCGCAGTTTGGAGGTTTTGGTGTATGGCTAGACAAAACCATGTTTGGCGTTGTCTCCGATGGGGAGCTATACCTACGAGCGCATGATGAGCTGAAATCTCGTTTTCTGACTTATGGTATGAAAGCGTTCATTTATACTAAACGAGGAATACCGGTACGTTTAAGTTATTACCGCGTTGAGCATAGCATGTGGGATGCCCCTGCCTTTTTGCAGCACCTCGCGAATGCCTCGCTGGAACAGGCAGTGATGCTTAAAAGATCATTGCGGGCGGCAGAAAGTACAGGCCTGAGATCGCTGCCCAATATCAACAATATGATGGAGCGACTCTTGGGGAAAATAGGTATTACGAGTCCCGAGCAGCTGATTAGCATAGGGGAAACAGAAGCATTTGTCCGACTTAAAAAAATGAATGCCAATCTGCACAACCGCTTGCTTTTCGATTTAGCGGGGGCAGTCAGGAAATGCCATGAAGCGGCGCTCTCATATCAGGTTCGGGCCACACTGGATGAATGGTTGAAACAAAATACCTATCGGTGGCAGAAAAAATAGTGTGGTTTACACGCTAACGGGGAGCCAAAATAAGGCTCCCATCAGCGTAGTGCTACTTAGTACTAAATTGAGAGGTTAGGGCAAGTTTAGGCTGGAATAAGCTCACGCTTGAGCTGCATCAGTTCCGGCAGCACGCCCATCATTAGACTTATCTGCTGCACAACTAACTGTTCGGCATTATCAGACGGAGATGCGTACGCTTCCAGACGCTGCTTAAGACCCTGTATAGCCACTTCGGTACGTTCAGCAATGCTATCGTCATAGTTCAGAGCATCGTCCATATAACACGCGGCATCATCCAGCATGCTCAGCACTTCGCCGTTATCCAATTTTTCCCGATGCGCACCTAATGCTGAGATATAGCTAAGCAGCGTATGGTTTAGACACAGCAGACGGAAAGCAGACTCTTGCGTCTGAGCATCATTTTTTGGTTCTGCTGACATGTTTGAAATCACAGATGCCAGCTCCGCATCGCAGTTATGAGCGTCACGTCGCGCGATTCGATAATCCAAACCGTTGGATTTGCCCTGATGGTATTGCACCAGAATGGCGTCGAGATAGCGACAATCGGCGTTAAGCGTCTTTTGTACCACCGCAGGCAATGCGCGAAATTTCCAGTCAGGCCAGATAAACGTGACCGCTGCCCATGCAATAGCGCATCCCACCAGCGTGTCGAAAACTCTTGGCCCCGCGACTTCAAAGCCTTCGCCTAAAAGGTTAAAGCACAATAATACCAACAGCGTGATGAACATGGTGGCATGCGCGTATTGCACGTTACGAAATGCAAAGAACAGCACCCCGCTTATCACGATCAGCAACATTTGGCCGTCGAGTGATGGCACAAAATAGAGGATCGGTAATCCCAACAACACCCCAGCCAGTGTACCAATAATACGCAGCGCCAATCTTCGCTTGGTGGCGTTGTAGTTAGGCTGACAAACGAACAAGCTCGTAAGCAGGATCCAATAGCCGTGATTTAAACCGGTAAATTGAATAAATGCGTAGCCCACGCCTAAGACTATCGACATGCGGACTGCGTGGCGGAAGAGGGCGGATTGCGGAGTGAGATGCCGGCTGATCCGAAGTTTCATGTCATTCCAACCGCTGATGCGATCGTCAGACAGGGTATTTTCCTCTTCACGTTCGGCAGCCAGAGACTGTTCAGATTCAATATTAGCTAGCTGAGCATCTATCGCTTTGAGATTCAGCAGCAGATTAAACAGAGACTTCACTAAAATATGCTGATGGCCGTGCTGCGTAGCAATGCGTTGCAGCGTTGCTTCTAAATGGGTAAAGACTCGTTCAAAGCGTAAATCATGCTGGTATTTCTGCTGAAGCAGGATGGATTGCGATAACTGCGAACAGGCGCGCGCTTGTAGCATCAAGAGGCGCTGGAAGCGGAATAAAACGTCACTATAGCGAAACATCTCGCTCAGTTGCTGGTATTGAAAATGCGAAGAGCTGGCACGTTCGTGAATATCTTGTGCGACAAAATAATAATGCAGGGTACGGCGTGTACCGCGCTGGCCTCGGTCGCCTTTTAAACGCGTGAGCAAAGACGCTTTCGTCTGATTCAGCGTGGTAACCAAATTACTGTTAGCCATCGCCACGTCAATCAGCGGTTGATTAAAATTCCCTTCCTGATCGGGATCGAACAAATTGGATTTTGCATCGAGATAAACGGCTAACTGACCATAGCTACGCGCTAAAGCTTCTTGCAACGGTCGAATAGGGAAAATCAAATGACCCAGCAGCGTCAAGACGTTGTACCACACCGCACCAACCACCAAGAGCAACGGCTGTTGATACCAAATGTGATACATCGAGGTACCTAGCATGGTGTAAATAGCGATCAATAGTGCGCCGAATGCGATAGTTGCATAGCGTTGCCCTAACGCACCCAGCAAAATAAACCCGATGGTGGACGCCATCAAACCGATGGCAAAGAACCACGGATAAGGGAATAGAATTTCAATCGAAGCGGATGCAATGAAAAAGCAGGTTAGGGTAATGGCTAAATTACGCAGTCGCCCAACCAGACGGTCATCAAGATCGGCTAGGGCTGCAGCTACCACGCCGAGGGTTAGCGGAATCGTTAACCGCGGCTCACCGATGAACCACGGCAGGCCAGCCGCTCCCGCGAGCGCAATAAAAATACGAAAGTTATAAAGCAGGGCGCTGCTGTACGCATAGCGCCTTAAACCTGGTGCAAAAGAGAGCACGTTGTGACCCTTTATTTAAAACGACGACTCGCATTGGCGATACGCATCTGCTGCGCAACTTCAACGGGTACGACACGGCGACCCACTGGCCATAATGCAATAGCAGCAATTTTAAAGTTGGCAATGCCAACTGGAATGCCAATGATAGTGACGCACTGCACGATCCCCGCGGCAATATGTGATAAGCACAGCCACCAGCCGAAGAGAATAAACCAGACAATATTCAGCAAGGTTCCACCGGTAGAAAGCAGCGCGTTTTTACGGTCTGGATATAAGTCATCCACATGAACAGCTTCATTACCAAACGGCAGCAGAGAAAGCTTGGTTATTTCCCAGCATGAGCGCGTTAATGGCAGCGTGAATATTAAAATAACGCTGACTGCGGTCGCTAATAGCCATCCCAAAGTCGTGAAAAAACCACCCAGAACAAAATTAAGAATATTAAGTACAGTTCTCATAGATCTTTACCTAAATAACAACATTAACAATATGCATTTTACCGCGCAGTTTACCCTGTTTTGACTTTCTCTGATATTCATCTGCTATATCCACAGCGTAAAAGAGGGAAAATTCATAAAGATAAGCGCCATAACGCAGGTTCTAGGTATGTTGCAGGAACACAGGTAAACTATAGTGATACTGAAGAACGAAAATACAGTGGCGAAACAATGGAACTGAGAGCAACCAAAATGGGCCAACATCTGGCTCAGCATCCTTATAACCGTGTCAGACTGTTGAATGCGGGCGTTGAGGTGAGCGGCGATCGCCATGAGTACCTTATTCCGTTTAACCAATTGGTCGCCATTCATTGCAAACGAGGCATTGTGTGGGGCGAATTAGAGTTTGAACTCCCTGAAGCCAAAGTGGTGCGTTTGCACGGCACCGACTGGCAAGAGACGCAGCGCTTTTATCACCACCTACAGCAAAGCTGGCAGGCGTGGAGCGATGAAATGGCGCAAATCAGCGCCGACGTACTTTCTGCACAGGTCACCGAATTAGAACAGCTTAATCAGCAAGATCGTTGGCTCAAGCGCAGCGAACTCACAGATATTTGCACCATGATTAAAGGCTGTTTCGCAGCCATTCCTTTGCCGCAGCAGCGCCTTGAAGAGTTTGATAGCTGTCGAGAACGCTATCGCTATTGTCTTAAGTGGCTGAACTACGGTCTAAAAATGGTTGATGAACGCAATCAGCAATGGACCACGCGCATGCTGTCAGAGCACGCCGAGTTCTTCGAACAGGTAGAAAGCCAGCCGTTAAATTCTTCTCAAGCACAGGCCGTGGTGAACGGTGAAAACGGCGTTCTGGTGCTGGCCGGTGCCGGTAGCGGTAAAACATCCGTGCTGGTGGCGCGCGCAGGTTGGCTATTGCTGCGTAAAGAAGCCACGCCAGAGCAGATCCTGCTGCTTGCATTTGGGCGTAAGGCCGCAGAGGAGATGAACGATCGTATTAAAGAGCGTTTGCATACGGCAGATATTCAGGCCAAAACCTTCCATGCTTTAGCGCTGCAAATTATCAATCACACCGGCAAGAAAACGATCAATATCAGTAAGCTCGAAGGTGATGCTCAGGCTCGGCAAAAGCTGTTGGTGAAAACCTGGCAGCAAGAGTGTGCAGCGAAAAAAGCGCAGGCGAAGGGCTGGCGCCAATGGTTAACCGAAGATCTGGATTGGCAGGTTGATGAGGAAAACTACTGGCAAGACAAAAAGCTCGCGATGCGCTTAGCCCCCAAACTGGAACGTTGGGTAGGGCTAATGCGTGAGCATGGCGGTTCGCAGGCCCAGATGATTGAAGATGCGCCGGAAGAGATTCGTGATTTATTTCAAAAGCGCATTCGCCTGATGGCTCCGTTGCTCAAAGCTTGGAAAACGGCACTAAAAGATGAAGGCGCAGTAGATTTCCCTGGGCTGATACAGCAGGCGATCGCCGTATTGGATAAAGGGCGGTTTATTAGTCCGTGGAAGCACATTCTGGTCGATGAGTTTCAGGATATCTCACCGCAGCGAGCAAGGCTGCTTGAAGCGCTACGTAAGCAAAACTCACGCACGAACCTGTTTGCTGTCGGAGATGATTGGCAGGCGATCTATCGTTTCAGCGGCGCAGAACTGACGCTCACCACCGCGTTTACTCAGCATTTTGGTGACAGCGATCGGCGCGAGCTTGATACCACGTATCGCTTTAACCGCCGTATCGGCGAAATAGCCAACGGCTTTATCCAGCAAAATCCTCATCAACTACGCAAATCGTTAAATAGTTTGTCTGAAGGGCCGAAGAAAGCGGTGACGATTCTGCCGCAGGAGCGTCTGGAAGATTTGCTAAACAAGCTCAGCGGCTACGTAAAACCTGAAGAGCGCATCCTGATTCTGGCGCGTTACCGCTACCTTAAACCGGATGTTTTAGATAAAGCCGCCACGCGTTGGCCTAAACTCAACATTGAATTCACGACTATTCACGCCAGCAAAGGACAGCAGGCTGACTATGTGATTATTTTAGGCTTACAAGAGGGGAAAGATGGCTTCCCTGCGACAACGGGCGAATCCGTCATTGAACAGGTTCTGTTGCCACAGAGCGAAGACTTCCCAGACGCTGAGGAACGCAGGCTGCTTTATGTCGCGCTAACGCGAGCACGCCATCAAGTGTGGCTGATGCAGGATGTCGATAAGCCGTCGGTGTTTGTTGACCAGCTCAAACGGCTGGGCGCAGCGGTACAGCGCAAACCATAAAAAATGGGGACTTAAGTCCCCATTTTTGTCTCTTTTTTCCAGATTTACTTCAAACGCTCGGCTAAGTAGCGCTGATAATCGGGGATCGCGATCTCGACTTCGTCTTTAAACATCGGAGAGCTAATCAGGAAATCGGCCGTAGAACGGTTATTCGCGACGGGAATATTCCAAACCGTCGCCAAGCGCAGCAATGCTTTGACGTCGGGATCGTGTGGAACCGCATTAAGAGGATCCCAGAAGAATATCAGCATGTCGATTTTCCCTTCCGATATCAGAGAACCCACCTGCTGATCGCCACCCATTGGGCCACTCAGCATGCTGTTGACGGGAATGCCGGTCGCGCGTTGGATAAGATTACCCGTGGTGCCGGTAGCAGATAGCTGATGTTGTGCCAGCTGGTCGCGGTTTGCTTGCACCCAGCTCAGCAGCGCTTGTTTGCAGTGGTCGTGGGCAACAAGCGCGATATGTTTTTTCTTAGCAATAGTGCGGGTGGTGAGTTCCATGTCTAGACCTTTAGCCAATCATATGAATTCACACACAATACAATAAGCTCGCTCACCATAATCAGACTAGACGCAAAAAATGAAGCTGCCTGATGATTAATTCATCATTTTTGTGTTTTTTTAACCAGCGCAGGCAGAGCGGCTGAGGCATCGGAGAGGTTATAGCGCTGCATAGCCTGTTCATAGTTTGCTAATAGCGGCTGGCTGATGTGCAAAACATCGGATTTATATTCCACCGGATTACCACGGTTATTCAATAAATCGAAGCTGAGGCTTTTCTCAAACGCGCGAACGTCATGTTCGTTAAGCAGCTTGGGAATTTTAATGCTGATTGAGGTGTAGTCACGAACGTCAAATACCACCACTAAAGGTACCGAGGTGAACATCCGTTGGTGCTGTCCCGCTGGGGGAACCATTTTCTCCACGCGGAACAATATTTGATGAACACCGCCGTTCAGTTCCAGACTATCGGCGCTTTTAAATAGGGCACTCGGCAGCGGCTGACCATCAACGGCCAGAAGTTCGACTTCTGAGCTAAACTTTAAGGTAGTAGCAAAAACGGACTGGCTGAGCAAAAATAGCAACGCACCTGTCTGTAAAACGCGATATCTCATGAAACCCTCAACTATAGACTGTGCGAAGGACATTGTTCAGTAGCCAGCATGGTGTGTCAAAGTATTTTGTTATTCATACTTACTTACATGTTAGCCGATGAATATCAAATATACCCACAACCACGACTCACTTAGGCTAAGCAAAGTGATAAGAATGACTCGTTTCGCCCACTCTTTGTATTTGCCACTTATGGAGCCAGCATGACCGAACAACAGATTAAATCTATTCTGCAACAGGTAAAGCACATCGCGTTAGTCGGTGCGAGCGATAAGCCACATCGCGCAAGTTATGAAGTCATGGCGTATCTGTTAGAACAAGGCTATCAGGTTACGCCCGTCAGTCCCAAATTGGCAGGGCAAAACCTGCTAGGCCAAAAAGTGTATGCCACCTTAGCTGAAATACCACACCCAATTGATATGGTTGACGTATTTCGGAATTCAGACGCAGCCTATGGCGTGGCGGAGGAGGCGATTGCTATAAACGCTAAAGTGCTGTGGCTACAGCTTGGGGTTATCAACGAACAGGCTGAACAGCTGGCGACAGAGGCCGGATTACAGGTTGTGATGGATCGCTGCCCTAAAATTGATATTCCGCGCTTAGGGTTAGAAAAGGCGTAAGGCAAAAACAAAAAAGCCCAGAACACTGGGCTTTTTAAAGAAAAGAATTCAGAACGTTAGTTTCTCAGCCGTGGTGCCTGCAACTGGTGGCGGATTGATTCGGCCAAATCATCCATAGAAGGCTGTTCAGGATGGGCATCGCTGTTTTCACCATCAAGCTGCGCTTCAGCCAAATAGGTATGCACCGCTTCACCATCATCATTCTCCATCACAACGTGATACCACGGCATATGACGCAAATGTTCATTTGCGGCTAGCTCGTCGGCGTCGGGTGCGACTTCGAGTGAATATTCAGGGTCAATATCTACCACCACGCCCAATGAGCCTAACAGTTTGTGGCGTACCTGCTGTCCGATGCCAAATTTGCTGGTAATCATAATGACCTCCTGAGAAACCGTTGCTCTTTCCCCTGTCATTGCGGGTCGCACCAACAGGGTTTACCTATAAATATGTGGGCGGAGACGAACGTTTCAACCTTATCCATGGTATTTGCCGCTGCCTGAAACCGTTCATGGCAGCGACAATCGCTTTTGATTAACCGACTACACGACAAGCAAAGCCTTTCAGATACAGACCTTCAGGGTAAGACGCGATAACCGGATGGTCGGCCGCCTGACGATACTGCTCTATAAATTGTACATCACGTCCAGCATCTATGGCGGCGTCGGCTAAAATTTTCTGGAACAATTCGATTGGCATGAGCCCTGAACACGAGAAGCTCAGCAAGATGCCGCCGCTGTTCAGCAAGTTCATTGCCAACATATTGATATCTTTATAGCCACGGCACGCGCCCGCCAGCTGACTTTTGTTTTCTACAAACTTCGGCGGGTCCATGATGATAAGGTCAAATTTGCGGCCTTCATCGCGGTATTTGCGCAGCAGTTGGAAAACGTCGTCGCGGACGAATTCAGCTTTGCTCAAATCTAGCTGGTTGAGCTCGACGTTTTGGCGTGCCACATCTAATGCCGCCTGAGAGGTGTCTACGCTGATCACGTGCTCACAGCCGCCCATCAGTGCGGATACTGCAAACGCACCGGTGTAAGAGAAACAGTTCAGCACTTTGGCTTTGGCTGAGAAACGGCGCGCGGCGAGTCGGCTGTCGCGCTGATCGAGATAAAAGCCGGTTTTATGGCCTTCTTTGATATCAACCAAAATCTGCATGCCGTGCTCACGGATAGGCAGTAAGGCTGGTGGTTCATCGCCCAGCACTAAACCTTGCGCCAGCGGTAAACCTTCTTTTTTACGCACCGCAACGTCTGAACGATCGTAAATAGAGCACTCTGGGTAGCAATGCTGCAGCGCGGCTAACAGATTAGCACGCTGGTATTCAGCGCCTGCCGAAAGTAATTGCAGGACGATGAAGTTTTGGAATCGGTCAATGGTAATGCCCGGCATACCATCAGACTCACCGGCGATCAGGCGATAACCCGTTAAATCATCACGCTCGGCCAGCCAGGTACGCCAGTGCTGAGCGGTTTGCAGACGATTGATGAAAAAGTCACGATCCACGGCTTCCTGCTGATCAAAGGTCCAAACACGCGCACGGATTTGAGACTGAGGCGAAAAAGCGGCGCGGGCCAGCCATTTTCCCTGAAAATCGCAAACGTCGATGGTTTCACCTGAAGCAGCATTACCCTCAACGCGGGTCACTGCACCGGAGAATACCCATGGATGGCGGCGGAGTAAGGACTTTTCGCGTCCTTTGGCAAGAAATAAACGTGCGGTCATGTTAGTTTTCTATGATCTATGATGAATCAGACAAATAAGGTGCGACATTGTCCGGTTATGGGACAAGAAAAGCAAATACCCAAATCATTCGGAGCTTAGGGAGGCAATATGTCAAAAGTCAGTATGGCGGCGTATGTTGCAGGCAGCGTGCAGGGCGTGGGTTTCCGCTATAACACGCAGCGTCAGGCGCGCTCGCTCAATCTCACTGGTTATGCCTACAACATGGATGATGGTCGAGTAGAGGTGGTGGCAGAAGGCGATGCTGACGCGGTAGAGCAACTGATTGAGTGGATAAAGCAGGGCGGTCCACGCGGTGCCCGAGTCGATCAGGTACTCACAGAACCGCGTTCGCTACAGAATTTCAGCCAGTTTAAAATCAAATACTGATTAAATGCATTTCACCGGTTTTGGCAAACCCGCAAGCTTAGTGGCTTGTTTGGCGGGGCCTTTAGGAAATAGGCGATATAAATAGCGGCTATTTCCTTTCTCCTCGCCATATTTCTGTGTCATGGCTTTTACCAGCATGCGAATGGCCGGAGACGTATTGAACTCCATATAGAACTCACGCACAAAACGCACCACTTCCCAGTGGGCTTCGCTTAACTCAATACCTTCTTCCGTCGCCAGCAAAGGCACCAGCTCTTCGCTCCAATCGCTACTGTTCAGTAAGTAACCCTGCGCATCCGTCTCAATCTGGCGGCCAGCAAATTCTAACATTGGGAATGTATCTCTTATCGACAAATCAGCGGCTATTGTAACTCAAGGAGCGGCAGCGCGGCAAAATGAGCAACAAGGGAGGGGGAAGTACCGTTTAAACGTACCGTCCAGAAACAAGAAAGCCCCGCTTTTGGCGGGGCACATTTTATTGGGTAAAACCGTGCTACATATTCAGCTGGGCTGAATTAGTTACTGCGTGCGAAACCCAAAATGCTCAACAGGCTGATGAACAGGTTATACAGGGACACATACAGGCCAACGGTGGCGCGGATGTAGTTGGTTTCGCCGCCATGAATAATGTTGCTGGTTTCCCACAGGATGGCACCCGTAGAGAACAGAATAAACAGCGCACTAATCGCCAGCGACAGCGCAGGGATCTGTAAGAACAGGTTGGCAATCACGGCAACCAGCAAAATAACAAAGCCTGCCATCATCATTCCGGACAGGAATGACATATCTTTGCGCGTAGTCAGCACGTAGGCCGAGCAGCAGAAGAACACCGCCGCCGTACCGCCCAGCGCCAGCATAATCAGATCGCCCGCACCGCTTGCGATAAAGGAACTTAAAATCGGGCCAAGGGTATACCCCATGAATCCGGTCAGCGCGAACACCGCCAAAATACCGGCAGGGCGATCGGCCAAACGGTAGGTTAAGAACATCAGGCCATAGAAACCAACCAGCATCAACAGCAGACCCGGAGCAGGCAACATCAGCACCGTGCTAGCCGTGGCGGTTAATGCGGAGAACGCCAGCGTCAGTGCCAGCAGAAAATAAGTATTGCGCAACACTTTATGCGTGCTCAGCAGAGAGTCGCGCGAAGATGAGCTGGAAACAACAATACGGTCCATAGAATTTTTCTCTTGTGTAATGAATCGATCGGAAAATTATTGATCTAGAGCAAAATAATAGAGAGGAGAGCGCATACACGAAAGGCGTTTTACCCTTCTTTACTTTGATTACCGAGGGAAACTATCTAAAAGAAAGGCGAGATAACGTTGATGTTTTCATCAGTGCGCTGAAAAATAAAACAAACAAACCAATAATTGGTGATTTTATCAGCATTCGAACATTCTCGTGCTTTACAAGAAATTCCTGTGCCGTTATAGTTCGTCCCGTTGCGGAGGAGTGGCTGAGTGGTTTAAGGCAGCGGTCTTGAAAACCGTCGAGTGTAACAGCTCCTAGAGTTCGAATCTCTACTCCTCCGCCAAAATTCGAAGGCCACGCTTTTAAGCGTGGCCTTTTTGCATTCGCAGTTTTGGCAAACCGCCGAGTATGCCGCTGCCGCCAGTTTTTCCTTCTGCCCACTGTCAAATCAGGACGTTTGTAGGCTATGCATGCCGAGCTCTTCTGAAAATAGCAGATTGAGAACTACACTCCATTGCTATGTGCTCTTTTAATTTGGTTATTTAATTTAGATTGTATTTAAAACCAATACGGATCTGGTATTCATTTTTTGTGTCGTTACCATCCTGATATTGATCTAAATAACCGAGTTCGAAGAAAGGATAAAATCGCGGAGTGGCATGGAAATTAAATATGAAATTATGTTGTAGTGTGTGGCTTTTACCGTTTGCATAATTAAATTTATCGCTGTGCACCTTACTATAATAGGTAGGGTTATATTGAACGTAAAAATCAGGCGTGAAATATTTAGTGATATATAAATCTACGCGATGATCTGATGAGTCATCTTGGTCGCCATTCAGCGTCTGGGAATCATGATTTTGATGATTATAACGGTAACGCAGAACGGTCGTGAATGTCGAGTCGAAGTGATAACCAACTCCTATATAAGGGTCGATACGTGAGCCTGCCGATTCCCAGTGAAATACGGTGCCGGGTTCAAGATAAAACTGACTGCGACCCAGTGGAAAGGGTTTATTCAGTTCAACTTCTTGATAGCTGTCTTTCCATTGATCCATGTGTTTTCCTAGGTCAGCGTCTGTTTCAAAACTCCAGTACATATTCTTCAGTATGCTGTCCGATTCCTGAACTACCCCGGTGAGCATCAACCGCTGAAGAAAACCTTTGCTAGCGGTACGATATTGTGTACGAGGTGCAAAATAGACCGTTGTGAAGGGCGTATATTTTGCTGGTTGGGTTAGGGTTGCCGCTGTTGTATCGGCATAATTATATGTTGATACGCAACATAGTGAAGCCGATAGAATAATCACATTATTACTGAGTTTCATTTTTTGTTCCTTCCATAAGACACAAAGAAATTCACTCCCTGTCGAAATGGCAGGGAGATATAAACGTTACTTTTTTATATTGAGATTAAATTACCAGTATGATTTCCATTTTTTAATAATACGGGTGATGCTCTCCATAAAGAAATAATCCCCCCAAGAACAACATTCATCCACGCCAATATTTCCGTTAAAGTGATAAACAGAATGTTTTAGTAATCCGGAACCGGAAATATGTTCTTGGTTAAAATAGCCATCAATCATATTTCCAACCATACGCAAGGCTATGGTTTCGTAGCTTTCACGTTCCGGATGAGAAAGCGGCAGATGTGTCACCATTTCCAGTAGCCCACAGGCGGTGATAGCAGTGGAAGAGCTATCCCGACAGTTTGTGGGATCGGTCAGTGCCAAATCCCAGTAACACACCAAGTCATCTGGCAGGCGGTTAATAAAATAATTGGCCAGTTTCTGGCTGAGTATCAGTAACGCTTCATTGTCGGTATAGCGATAATTAAGCAGAAAACCATATATCCCCCACGCCTGACCACGTGCCCAGCATGAATCATCGGCATAGCCTTGATGCGTATTACCGTAGCGGGGTTCTCCGGTCTGCACATCCATATAGTATGTATGCCAAGTCGAACTGTCTGGGCGCACAATATAGCGACTGGCCTGCGTAATATGGCTGGTGGCGGCCTGCGCGTAACGTGCGTCTCCGGTGATCTTACTCGCCTGGTACAATAGCGGCAGATTCATATTGCAGTCGATAATCATCCGGCCTTGTTGTTCCGGATTATTCAGTTCGCCCCACGCCTGAATAATTCCGCAGCGGGGGTGATAACGCTCCATCAGTGCATCGGCTGCCAGCAGGGCGATATAACGAGCCCGCGCATTATTAGTGAGTGTACTGGCACTCAGGCACGACAGACTATACAGAAAACCGAGATCATGATGGTTTGTGTGGTCTCGATGAATGATGCGCTCGCCAAAAGACTGAACGTGTTTTTCGGCCAAAGCTCGGTATTTTTCATCACCGCTCCATTCCCACGCCAGCCAGAGTTGTCCGCTCCAGAAACTGGTGGTCCATTCGACATTATCGATAATCGGGTAGCGACCATTTCGACAGGCGGCATCTGGGAATCGCAACTGCCAACAGTCCATATTACGGTCAATAGCCTGTAAAATATCTGGCATGACCTGCTTAATTTTCCCCAGAATGGAATCACGTTCTCCAGGTACCAGCTTTACGGGGGAAATAGCTTCTTTATGAATTTTCTGCAACATAGTGTTCTCGTGTCTTAATTTAATGCCTGAGCCGTGCGGGAGGCGGATGCGACTTTCTTATGGCTGTAGCAGTCAGAAAGCGTGAAGATTGATACAATCGTAAACAGCAAAGCGACAGTGCCCATGATGAGATAGGTATGTTCAAAACCGATGGCCTCGTAGGCATAACCCGCAGGTGGGGCAACCACGATGGAACCAACATAAATCATGGCCTGATAGCCAAGCAGATACATGGTTGCGTTAATGCGTTTGTCGAAATGCTCGGCGATATACTTGAACACTGAGACCAGAATTAGAGCAATCTCAATGCCGTAGAGGGGCTTTACCAGACAGATAATGACCGGGTCGGTTGTCAGACCTGAGATGATAAGACGTAGGCTGATAATCAGACCTGTGAGTAACATCCCTTGTTTGGCTCCGATGCGGTTTATTAGCGCAGGAACCAGCATCATGCCGAAGAACTCTGCGCTCGACTGCGCAGTGCTCATGTAGCCAAACATGGCGTGACCTTGTTCTTTTGTAGCGAAGAACGTCACGAAATAGCGCGAGAATTGCTGTTCAGCAATAAACATCATCCAGGCGACGCCTGCTATATAAAGCGCGAACATCCAGAACTTTCTGTTACCGAGCAAATGGAATACATCTGCAATAACAATTTTCTGTTTTGACAGAACGTTATTTTCTTCCAACCCGAAGTGATCAACTTTCAACGACAGCAAGACTAGCAGCATACAGAGGGCAGTGACGCTACTTATGGCGAAGTTAATGACTGGGGAAATGTTATAAACATAACCGGAAAACGACGCGGCAACAGCCCATCCCAGCGCTGCCCACATCCTGATGCGGCCAAATTCCATGTTATACAGGCGACTGAACCGATCCACGTATGATTCTTCTGCTGCAACCCCGGCATACCAGCCAAGACTAAAAAATAATGCACCAACCATCATGCCTGTTAAAAAATGGCTTTGTAGTAAGGGTAAATAACACCAGAGGTAAAATGGAGCCATCAAGGCGGATATAAGACAGACAAAATAGAGCAAGTGCTTTTTCATCCCGGTTTTATCCATTATGTAGCCATAGACCGGTTTAATCAGAACGGCAAACACGCCGTTAACGGCAAATACGGTACCGATATCAATAGCACTCAGGCCTGCTTTATCACCGAGCCAGATAGCATACATACCGAAACCGGCTGACCAAGTGAAAGTAAATAAAAAAACAAACAGGCTGAGTTTTATATACGCTGAGCGCGTTGATTGTTGGGATTCAGACATAATGTTCTCCACGAAATTCATGGTAATGAATTGTTATGTAAGGGAAATGATTCTGCCGCAAAGAGACAGTGACTGTTGTTGATGATCGAAAGCAATACCTTCCGGCACGGCAATCTGAGCCTCTAGGCAAGCGGATACTGCGCAGGCAAGCCAGTGGGTTCCTGCGGGCAATTCGCCATAAAGGCAGGGGATCAAGGCGGGAGGAGCAAATAAAATATTGCTGTTGGGCGGTGTAGCCACAGTCTGTGAAGTGCGGTGGCGAAGCAAATCACCCATGTAACTGCAGCCAGAATCTGTATGAAGGATGAGTGAATGTTTCTGAGTATCTGAATGCTTGAGATGGTGCTGGTTTACTGAAAATCCACCTTCCGCCGTAGCCAGAAACCGAGGAGTGGAAACTCGATGAATACGGATATGCCCCCACTGGAACGGCAGCAGCCAAGTAACGACTTCTACATCCGACCAGGGAAACCATTCACAGCGCTGCCACTCGTTGCTCATTACCACGTTTCGACTTTCGCGTCGGCCATGAAAATACCCATCTCCGGTACTGAGCATCAGCATTGAGTCGCAGGCGACATGATTCAGGCCATAGCCTCCCCGTTCAAGGGTGAAACCGAAATGGCTGGAATAGGCAAATTTGCTGTATTTAGGTCCGAAATTAACAAAGTCATTTCTGTCGAATTGGCCTGACATCAACATCCAAGCATGCTTCTGGTCTGAGTCATGAATGACGAACTGACCCGCTTCAGGAATGGCATGTACGGGCTCAAGTGGCGGTAGCGGTTCACACTCAGCCTGCCAGAAGGATGATTTTTCATCCAGAGCCAGTATTAACAGCGTTTTCAGCGCCCAATATGGCGAGCCTGGGCTGTTATAATCCTCAGCCATAATCAGGTTTGGATAGCTATAACCCACAGAGAAAAGACCGCTCTGGTCGATAAATGGCTGCTGTGTCCACCAGTCGAGATGGCGAAGCACCAGTCCTTTGACAATACCGGGTGTGAGCACATCCAGCTCGGTATAAGCTACGGCACTCCAGAATGCCCCCTGAATAAAGCGGTAAGTCAGGCTGCGTCCAAATGGGATGGCATCTCCGTCAGCGCTGAACCAGTAAATGTAATCCTGAGCAAAACGTCTGGCACGCTGCCGGTAGCGCATGCATCGCATTGGATCCACATCTTGCATCACATGGCTGTACAGCAGGCCGTAGAAATGGAAGGCACTGGAGATGTAATAGTCGCGCGGTTTATCTTCCCCGTCGGAGTACCACCCATTTCCCAAATAAAAAGGTTCAATGGCATCCAGATGATGTTCAATGACTTTCATATCGTAATCCTGACCCACACATTTGAGCCCAGTCTGAATAAGCACTGGGAAAAAATGCCAGTTATTGTCAGGAATACGGATCTCTGCGCTCTGGCGTAACCACGTGGCCAAATAGCCTTGTTCCGCTGGGGTTAAAGATGACCATAGAGGAGACTCAGGTAGTATCAGACCTAGTCCATAAACGGCCATTTCCACACAGCGCTGATCGTTGTCGGTGAGTGTTCCCCAGTATTCTGTATGCTCAGGATTGGTTCCGTTACGGATCCCTGTCAGAAATTGCTGCCACAGCGGCGTTTCAACGCCGCCGCTGACCAGCGGAAATAGGCCCCACAATAAACGAGAAAACCCTTCTATTTCTGCAATATCTTCTGGGTACTGAGCCGCTGTTTCCCCCATTTTGATGCGAGTGCATCCTAGAGAAAATTGTCGTGAGGCATCTGAGATCCAGCGCAACGCCGACTGACAATAATTCTGCTTGCTGTGCAACATTTTCACGCTCCATTTTTTGGACTGGAATGGCGCACAGTAAAAAACTAAAACAGGGTTTTAATTGTGATTGCTGTCTGGTTTTTAAACAGATAAGAGGAAAAAAATTAAGTTTTTCTGGTAAAAGGTCATTAAATTTCATGATATTGACAGAAATATAATTTTATTAACGTAAGGTCGAATATGGCAAAGGACAGATTGGAAGGGGAGGGATATGCGGATTATTTGGAGCGTATTGCTCTGAATGAAAATGCCATCTATTTTCACCGAATGCAGGAAGATGTACCGGCAAACTATTATCACTGGCATCAGTGCGTGGAAATTCTGAGTGTTTCCAAAGGGGTAGGGATTGTACTGGTGGATCACCGGCAATATACCATTCGGCCTGGACGGCTATTTATTTTTCCACCGGGAAAATTGCACAAGGTGTTTGTGGAGCAAAGCGTTCGTAATTGTTATCACCGTACAACTCTTCATTTTAATGCACTGACGGCAGTACATTATCTGCGTGATTTCCCGCGACAACAGGCGCTACTGCGTCAATTGTGTGAGCGGGGAGAACATGCACGAGTGTTTGATATCAGCGATATACAGGATTTTATGGAGCTGTTGCTGGTACGTTTTGAAAAACAGATGGCAGGCGGTTTGTTTTCGGTCAGCGACAGCGTATTTCTAATTATGCAACTCCTAAGTCTGCTGCCGCAGGCCGAAACCGAATCTGGGCAAAAAACATTTTCCACGCAGCTGATTCGTTGGATTGATGAACACTACGATGAAAGCTGTTCACTTGATGAACTGGCTACAGTTGCGGGGTGCTCGCCGGGCCATACCTGTCGCCGTTTTCATGACGAAACGGGAGGGACGCTTCAGGAATATTTGGCCATGCGGCGTTTGCGTCAGGCCTGCGAGCTTCTAATCCATACGAAACTTAGTGTTCGGGAAATCGCTGAAAAGGTAGGATTCTCAGGGTATGCTTGGTTTATCACTCGTTTTCGTAAGCATATCGGAAAGTCTCCATTGCAATATAGAAAGGCTTACCGGCAATAGCTTTATATTACAGCCATACTGTTGAAAACCTCATCGTATGTAGCCCATGAGGAACTGAGTGACTCAAGCCATCAGTTGTGTTTTGCAATCCGATTCGAAGGCCACGCTTTTAAGCGTGGCCTTTTTGCTTTTCAAAATTGCGTCCGATCAACTTAAGGTAAATCCCCCGACCTTTACCGTCGCATGACAACGCAAAGAGTGCGAAAGCGTGACTTTATTCACGCTTTTGAGCACGTAATGTGAGAGCGGTAATGCCATTACCGTTGCAGTAAAGGTTAGAGCAATATGCGAGTGGATCTGGAAGCGAAAAGCATCAAGTGGGCCGAAAGGCAGATTGTGATGGAGACGGGGGGATGTACACGCTCCGTTGCCAAAGCGGCGCTGGAAAGCTGCAACCACCACTGCAAAACCGCCGTGCTGACGGTGATGACCGGTCTGGATGCCTAGCATGCGCGTGAATTACTGGAGCAGAATAATGGATTTATTCGCATGGCGTTGCAGGAAGCACCATAATATTCATTCAATAAACATTAGAGTTCACTTATATATTATAAATCAACTGATTATACGGTGGTTTTTTTATTTTTAACTTCCAATCTGTATTATTTTATTTTCGATGTATTTTAACAATTAAGCGCAATTAACTATTTTATTAATTTATTTGCATTCACCAATATCTGATATTCTTTCGAAAATTTTTAGTTTTAGGCTCTGCATATTCCATTATAAGAGTATGTTGTTTTTATGCTATTAAGTTTAAGGATGAACGATATGGAATTTAAAAAGACACTACTGGCTACATTAATATTTGCCGCACTTATGGAACCAGCGTCAGCGGCATTAATACGTGATGATATAGATGTTCAGGTTTATCGTGACTTTGGTGAAAATAGAGGGGTTTTCAAACCGGGCGCAATTAATATCCCCGTTTATAAAAGTGATGGTACTTTGAGCGGAACGATAAATGTGATGCCCGACTTTTCCTCCAGCATTGACGGAGGATATGCAACATTAGTGGATGCTCAGGCTACCGCGACGGCAACGCATGTTAGCTACAACAGCACTGCGTCTTTTGGAAAGCGTTATCAGCAATTAGACGCCACGTTGTTTAGCGGAGCGGAAAATGCCAGCAGCTATACCCTGATGAATGAAGTCACCCAGCGTGCCTATGAAGTCGCCGACCCTGGTGGCGCATCTAACGGGGGAGACTATAAGATCACGCGTGAACGAACTATTGTAACAGATGCCGCGCCTGCAGAACTCTTTACCGATACCAGTCAGTTTAAGACAGGGCTTGTTGTTGCTCGCACAGGGGGGGGGACTTTTTCTATTGCGACGGCTCCTGGAAAGACTAAGAACATATGTACTCCATGGGGCTGGAGTTATGCTGGTATGTGCCCGGCCGCGGGGGGAATGAACGTTCTCACCAAGGCATATCTTTACCAAACGGTACCTGGAGGGGAATATTCATTAGCTTTTATTCTCGCTCAAGATCCAAAAACGGCTATTGATGTAGGTTCATTATCTGGCGATAGCGGCAGTGGTGTGTGGGGATGGGATACCGTTTCCGGGAGTTGGAAATTTATAGGCGTTGATTCAGCAGGGAGTTCGGCAGGATATAATAAAAAAACGCTCGTTGCATCGGCTCCTGAATGGACACAAGATGTCCTTAATAGTTTCAATGATCCGGCAATAAACACCCTCAACGCCTCAGATATTATCTATATCGGCGCTCAGGACAAACTCTCCGGGGAAGGGACTTTCACTCTTAACGGTGACAGCATCCTTTATCACGGTATCCGTACCGACATTGCCGTCGGCGCGCGGACGAATAACGATTTTATGAGTAATAAGAATCTGATCTTTGGCGGGGCGGGCGGTATCCTTCAGTTGACGGCGCCGAATCTCGACATGGGGGCAGGTTCCATCACCTTTAATTCCAATTATATTCTCTCTGATGGCGGCGACAGCAGCCGGCGCATGAACACCGCTGGCTACATTATTAACCAGGGTGCGACGGTGCTCAGCAACCTGACCGGTAGTGCGGGAGATATCTGGCGTAAAATTGGTCTCGGCACGCTGGTGATCGGCGGCAGCGGGGTCAACCATTCTGACCTGTATGTCGGTGATGGGCTGACTATCCTGCAACGTGAAGGCGGTCACGCGGCCGATGCAATACATATCAGCAGCGGCAGGGCGACCGTACGTTTAGGCGGTGCCAATCAGCTTGACGGTACTCAGGTAGGCTTCGGTACCCGGGGTGGGATTTTGGATCTCTACGGTCAGTCACTGAGCTGGAACGATATTATCCACATGGATAACGGTGCGACCATTGCGGCAACAAAAGCCAATGCGATATCGACTTTCACCTTTACCGGCAGCGGCCCAAAAACCTATCTGGGTAATTTCTTTGACGGCGGGGAACTTGATAAAGGTCTGCTGCATCTTGTTTATGCACCAGGGACATCTGGCTCCTCCTGGACGCTGAAAGGCAATATTAATACCCGTGGTGGAATGGATATCCTTGACGGAAGTTTGGCTATTCAGGGTGCGTTCATGTTGCATGCTGGCGGCTATATCGATCCCACTCAATATGAAACCGCTTCCTTTGACCTCGGCGACAGTCTGGTCAATTTAACGGATAGCCAGTTTACCGTGGGCCGAGATGCCATGGCGCGGGGCCACTTCGTGCTGGACAATAGCTCATCCCTGGTGATGACATCCGGTGGGGAATTGAGCAGCAGCGAACAGGGCGTAACGGAAGGGGCCTATCTCGACGGTAGCGTGAATCTTTCAGGGAGTGATTCAGTTATCAAGGTGACTCCGGAAGAGGCATTCCGTGTACAAATTAATGCGGCGCTCAGTGGAGCGGGTTATATCCTTAAGGAAGGTCTGGGGACGCTGTATCTGACCGGCGTCAATACTCTGACCGGCAACAATATGATCTCCGCCGGGCGGGTGATTGCTGGCTCACTGGCCAGCATCGGGACGCAATCGGGGGGCTGGACGATTGATGAGGCGGGCGTGCTGGATGTGGGGAATAACGCTGCAAGCCTGACCAGTTTGCTGGATAAAATTTCGGGCACCTCCCGTGGTGTATTAGCCATGACCGGAGCCATTGCCTCCCCCGATCAAATGTCGCTGCTGAGAGATGATCTGTACATGGGCAGCAGCGGCACGCTGGATCTGGGGGTGACCGGACAAAACCTGACGTACGGTGCCCAGGATCTTTACCTGGGCGGTGGTGGCGGTGAAGTTAACATTAACGGCTACCTCCCGGCGGGCGGTTCTTCACTGTATCTGGGTAATGGAAAGAGTGATGGGACCGTTCATATTACCAGTATGAATGAAAACTGGGTCGGGAATGTCGATCTCCGATCGGGTATTCGCCTGATCACTGACTACCAAAACTCGCTGGGGAATGGTCGTCTCAACGTGAATTATGGTGCTACGGCCGGATTTAACGTCGCAAAAAATATTACCGAACAATCGGCGGGCATGCTGAATATCAAATCGTCAGACAGTTTCGGCTATGATTTGAGCACCTTCCAGCAGCTGGCGATTGGGACTCTTACCGGTGAGACGTTGACGTTGGATAAGATGCTAAAACCGACGCAGACGGGCTACTACTTCTCGGGCGGGGGCGATCTGCTGGTCAACAGCGCGCTGCTGAGTGGTAACTCTCTTACGGTGGATGCACAAGACAACGACGGCGGAACCGTCACGTTAAACACTGCGAACGATTTGCACAGCAAGGTAACAGTACGCGGTTATAACCGTGACAACTCGGTTTCACGCAAAAGTGATATGACGCTGAAATTCGGGGTGGATAATGCCATCGATGAAAACTCACACGTGGTGCTGGAAGACGGCGGTGTTATCGACCTGAATGGCCACAGCGCGGTGCTGAATATGGATTCAGGCACACTGAATTCAAAAATCACCTCTTCCGACACGACGCACGCGTCGACGCTGAACCTGCAAGAAGATGCGGATTTAGCGTTAAACAGCCTCATTTCCGGGGCGGATATGCATCTGGTGAAATCAGGCGCTGGCTCCCTCACGCTAGGTGGCGCGAACACTTTTACCGGGGATGTCCTGCTCTCGGAGGGCGAAACCCTCGCCGGGAGCAATCAGGCGTTTGGTGTAGCGGCAAATATCGTGACGGTCGCCAAAAACGCCATGCTCGATCTGAATGGTTACAGTGTCTCGAATATGATTAATCTCTCTTCCGACTCTCTGATCAACAGTGGAAAAGGGGCAATAACCCTCGGTGGGATCAGCCTGAGTGCCGACAGCACGGCCACCTTTAGCGGCAGATCTGACGCGACAACGATAAACCGGTATCAGCTCAACGGGCACCAGTTGACCGTAAATAATGTAAATACCAGTTTTGCGACCAATTCCCTTGATGATGGTGACATTATCTTCAATAACAGTACCCTTAGCTGGGGCGGAAGCAATAACAGCCTGTTAAATGGCAGCGGTTCATTGACGTTGGGGAATAACACGTCACTTGAATTGCGTGATGTAAAGCAAGATGCTGCACCGGATAAAACGATTGTTCTTAACGGTGGCACCATTAACTCAGGCTCAAATGGTGGCAATGGCGGCGGGAGTGGCGCCACCTTGCGTAGCGATCTCCGGGTCGATTCCGGCGGCGGTACATTGTTTGGCAACAACTGGTATTGGGACATCAATTTAGGTGTTTACGGTGCAATATCGGGCAGCGGAAAGCTGAATATTTCGGGTAAGGAGGGCGTATCCTTTTTTGGCGATACCTCTGCCTTTACCGGCGATCTGGTGATGAAAACCAACGGCCTTCTCTATCTTTCGCCGCTTAATGACACGGTGCTTGCAGCAAACATTACGCAAGACGGGAATGGCAAAGTGTATAAAACCGGTGACAAAAACCTGACGCTCACCGGTGACAATCATCTCTACACCAACGAATTTGCTGTACAGGGCGGTACGCTGACGCTGGGGAGCACCACGGCGGCGACAGGCGGGGATATCCGCATGACCGCCGGTACGCTCAAACTCGACAGTGACAATAATATCAGCCTGAGCAACCTGGCGGCGGGCAGCACCGTCGATCTGCACGGTCACAGCGGTACGCTGAATATCAAAGCCAACGCGGCGGGATCCACGATCACGTCATCTGACGCAGACAACGAGTCGGCGTTGAATTTGCTCGTTGATACTGCGATGTCGCTCAACAGCACCATCACCGGCCAGAACATCCATCTCAACAAACAGGGAACGGGCACTCTGACGCTGGCGGCGGCTAATACCTTCAGCGGTGATACGCTGCTGTCTGGGGGGAACACCCTTCTCGGCAATAGTCAGGCGCTGGGTAATACCACGAATGACGTGACGCTGGCGAACACCGCGACGCTCGATCAGAACGGTTTTGATCTGGCGTATGACGTGATCTTTGATGGCGGGACGCTGACGACCGGCAGCCAAAACGCGGATCAGCGGATCGACGGCGGGCTGGATGTTAAATCGCAGGGGACATTGCTGGGTCAAACGTCCGGCATGAACGTCTACGGGGCCGTGTCCGGCAGCGGCACGCTGAATATTGCGGGTATCAATGGCGCTTCGTTCTTCGGTGATACCTCCGACTTTGACGGTTTGCTGTCGGTGAAAGACGGCAGTCAACTGGTGTTTGATTCAGCCCAGGACACGACGTTAGCCGCTAATCTGGCGAGCGAAGGCAACAGTAAAGTTATCAAGCAGGGTGACAGTGCGCTTACCCTGAGCGGTAACAACCATCTCTGGAGCAGCCTGCTGGAGCTGGATCAGGGCGATCTGATTATCAGTAAGGCACAAGCCACTCCGGCGGGGGAAATTGCTCTCAACGGCGGGCGGCTTGTGTTTGACGTCGAGGAGGATATGACGCCGGACACGCTGTTTAGCGGAACGGCGGGGCAGATGGTGAAAAGCGGCAACGGCAAACTGACCCTCAACGAAGACAACACCTTCAACCAGCAAACGCTGGTGGATGAGGGGATCCTGGAAATCGGCGATGCGTCGCATGAGTCGGCTTCGCTGGCGGGCGACGTGCAGGTGAATTCGGGCGGCATGCTTCAGGGCTATGGTTCCCTGGGCGGTGATCTGGTTAACAACGGCACAGTTCGCCCGGCCGGAGCGGGCAGAAGTTTACGAGTATCGGGCAATTACACCCAGTCAGCCGATGGGCTGATGCTGGTTGATATTGACCCGCAGGAAGGGGCCTCGTTGCTGGATATCAGTGGTCACGCCATGCTCGCGGGCGGAATGAAGACAATTTATGCGCCGGGAACCTACACGCCACAGTCCTATGCTGTCCTGAATGCGCAGGGGGGCATCGAGGGGCAATTCGCCTCGTTAAGCGGTAATATTGAGGGGCTAGACCAGCAACTGAGCTACAGTGAAAACAAAGTGACGCTCAATACTGCTGCTGTGAAGGTAGACCCGGTAGATCCTGTAGACCCGGTAAATCCGGTAGACCCAGTAAATCCGGTAGACCCGGTAAATCCGGTAGACCCAGTAAATCCGGTAGACCCAGTAAATCCGGTAGACCCAGTAAATCCGGTAGACCCGATAAATCCGGTAGACCCGGTAAATCCGGTAGACCCGGTAAATCCGGTAGACCCAGTAAATCCGGTAGACCCGGTAAATCCGGTAAATCCGGTAGATCCAGTAAATCCGGTAAATCCGGTAGACCCAGTAAATCCGGTAGACCCGGTAAATCCGGTAGACCCGGTAAATCCGGTAGACCCAGTAAATCCGGTAGACCCAGTAAATCCGGTAAATCCGGTAGACCCGGTAAATCCGGTAGACCCGGTAAATCCAGTAAATCCGGTAGATCCAGTAAATCCGGTAGACCCGGTAAATCCAGTAAATCCGGTAGATCCAGTAAATCCGGTAGACCCGGTAAATCCGGTAGATCCGGTAAATCCGGTAGACCCAGTAAATCCGGTCGATCCGGTTAACCCGCCGCCAGCCCCGACGTTCAAGGTGACCCCAAGCAACCTGCGAGCCTATGACATGCAACTGCTGTCCCTCGGGATGCAAAAACCGACGCAGTGGAGTATGGACCAGGTTGACTGGTCGAAGACAGCGAATGGCAAATCCGTTTGTGACCTGTCTGAATCCTGCTATCACGACGATGCCATGTGGGTCATGCCGCACATGAGCAATGGCAGTATCAGCAGTGGAAATGGCAATGCCAAAGTTGACGGCATGTCGATTGGCGGGTACACGGAAATGGGCAACACGCGCATGGGTATTGCTGTTGATTATTCCGACTTTGACCTGACGGACGATGGCTCGTCATCCAGTGCAAATCGCTATGCGGTAAACCTTTTTGCTTCGCAAAAAATGAACAGCGCCGTGCTGACCGGCTCCCTGGGCTATACCCACTCGACAACGAATGTCACTCGTCAGGTTGAAAGCGATGGTATTCAATTGGGTGATGGGAAAAGTAACATTACCGGCAATGCCATATCCGGTGGGTTAAGCGCTAACTGGGCAGTGCAGATGGGTGAAACCACCCTGGTGCCGCAAATCGGCGTGGACACTCTGAACGTCTTCTACTCGGGCTTCAATGAACATCTGTCGACAGACAATGAAATGTTTGGCTCCGTTATCAATAAAATGAAAGTGCACGGCGACTCCGACAGGTACGACAGCGTACAGCCAAACGTTGGGGTGAAAATTGCCCACGGTTTGACCTTCGGCAACACTGAAGTGACTCCGGCGCTGAGAGTGACTTACCGCCACGAGCTGATGAATAACAACAACGGCACAGTGGCGAGTAATGACGGAACGCTGTTCTCGGTGAAGAGTGACACCCTCGGACGTGACATCGTTGAGTATGAGGCGGGTGTGGATGTGAAATTCACCCCGCGTCTGAGCGCATCCATCAGTTATACGGGTAGCAATCAGCAAGGGTATCAGTCTCAGGAGGGGATGATCCGCGTTAAATATAATTTCTGATAGTCTGACATAACGTGCAGGGCTGCCATGCGAATGGCGGCCCTTTTTGCTTTGGTGTTTTGCCAACCCCAAATGCGCTATCTCACGAGGGAAAGCCCCTTAGCGAAACACATTCGCCTGTGTGGCATGGGCGATGTACTCAATGGCTTCCTGCGCACGCACGCTGTTTCCTTCTTTATCCAGCGGCGGTGAATAGACCGCAACCGCATATTTCCCCGGCACAACGGCAAAAATTCCGCCGCCTACGCCACTTTTAGCAGGGATCCCCACGTTATACAGCCATTGGCCTGAACCGTCGTATAGCCCCGCAATTGCCATTTCAGCCAGAATCTTTGGCACGTTCTCTTCAGCGATCAGACGTTTACCGCTATAAGGTGATTGACCATGATTGGCAAGCGTCGCGCCCATCTTCGCTAAGTCGAGGGTGGAGGCGTCCACCGAGCACTGGCGGGTATAAAGATCCACGGCTTCGCGCGGATTGCTATACAGCCGACCGTACGACTGCATCAGCAAGGCGAGCGCCTGATTATGCTGATTGGTTTCTGATTCAGACTGATAAACCTCTTGGTTAACGTGCAGTTGGTTATCAGCAAAGGCATTCAGATTACCGATAATCTGTTGCCATTTAGCATCAGGGTTCTTGGCGTTAAGCAAACTCACCGAGCTGATAGCACCCGCATTCACCAGCGGATTCTGAGGACGCTCTGGGCGCAGCTCAACGGCTAAGCCTGAATTAAAGGGAAGCCCAGTGGCATTCGCACCCAGCTTATTCAGCGTCTGTTTTTGCCCTTGTTGCTCCATCACCAGCGCCAGAGTAAATACTTTGGTGAGAGATTCGAGTGGAAAAAGTGCGTCTTTATTGCCTGCGGAAAATATCTGCCCATCAACGGTGGCGATAACGATAGCGTAATTATCAGGGCTATATTTCGCTAAGGCGGGAATGTAATCCGCCACATCGCCACGTTTATCATTTTTAAATTGCGTGTAGGCATCCTGCACTAGGGTTGAATAGTCCGTGTTCGGGGCAGTTTTTGCATAGGTATTTCCCATCAAACACACGATGATAAAAAAAGCGGAGATAACTTTCGTTTTCATAACGGTTTCCTAGCGTGAGGCGGTAAGGCAGGAAAAGGGAAACATGCACAGCGGCATGCCTCCCGAGGGATAAAAAATGATGACAAACGAAATATTATTTGGCTTCTGCTTCAATGATGAATTGCTCTGAAGGTTCGTTATCATCCACCATGCTATCTAGGCACCTCGCTGTTCCTCGGCAGCCTTCACCGTAATGCTCACCTTCCCAACGGCCAACCAGCGCAGCACCAACGGCGTTACTCATCACGTTAGTGGCTGAGCGACCCATATCAAGGAAAGGATCGACGCCCATCAGCAGAATCAAGCCTGCTTCAGGAATATTAAACTGGCTTAGCGTGGCGGCAATAACCACCAACGAGGCTCTTGGAACACCCGCCATGCCTTTGGATGTCAGCATTAAAATCAGCAGCATGGTAATTTGTTCACCCATCCCAAGATGAATATTGCAGGCTTGGGCAATAAAGATAACGGCAAACGAGCAGTAGGCCATCGAGCCAACTAGGTTAAATGAATACCCAATAGGCAAGACGAAGCTGGCAATTTTGTTGCTGACGCCAAATTTTTCTAGCGCTTCTAACGTACCTGGGAAGGCCGCTTCTGAACTTGATGTCGTGAATGCGAGTAGGGCTGGTTCAGAAATACCTTTAATCAGTCGCAGGGTACAGCGACCAATCAGCAACACTGAACAACCAATCAGAATCACCCACAGGCCTGCCAGCGTGAAGTAAAACTCGCCCATGAAGATCCCAGCGCTCACCAACACGCCAAGACCACGCTCAGAGATCATCGCGGAAATGGCGGCGAATACGGTTAGAGGTGCGAAAAGCATCACGTAGCCAGTAAGTTTCAGCATCAGATGAGCTAACGAATCCAACACGGAGACGATCGGCTTCGCTTTATCGCCAATGGCGGAAAGGCTGATCCCCATAAAGATAGAGAACACCACGATCTGCAGAATTTCATTGCGCGCCATGGCGTCAACGATACTGGTTGGGATTGCGTGAGCAATGAACACTTTCGCCGAGAACGGTACTGGCTCAATGCCATCAACGGCACCCGCGCCCGCTGCGACAAAGTTGATACCATCGCCAGGTCTCAACAGATTCACCACGACCAGACCCAGTAAAATGGAAATGAATGCAGCGCAGATAAACAAAAACAGGGTCTTAGAAAAAACACGTCCTAAGGTTTTGGCATCGCCCATTTTCGCGATCCCGACCACCAGCGTTGAAATGATTAACGGTGCAATAATCATTTTGATTAAACGCAGGAAAATATCAGTGAAAATAGAGATCTCGGAGGCGTAAGACTTGGCGAATTCTTGGCTACAGAATTCGTTTATTAAAAAACCAGCAATAACACCTATTATCAGACCCAATATGATCATTGTGGTTAGGTTTTTCGATTTCATAATGATTCCATTTATAAGTAG
Organism: Hafnia alvei; assembly: GCF_034424155.1. NCBI lineage: Bacteria > Pseudomonadati > Pseudomonadota > Gammaproteobacteria > Enterobacterales > Hafniaceae > Hafnia > Hafnia alvei. Next base: position 1,797,541 of record NZ_CP139992.1, read on the forward strand.
GGTAGTATCATTTCTCTAACGTTATTTAATAACGGAGCTGATGTTGTGCTTCATTGAATGAAATTTTTACCCACGGCATATTTGTGTATTAAATATTTCCTCTTTATTGCCAAGTCATGGTGCAAAGTTGTGTCGTAAAGTTATGGTGCTAAAAATGCCGTAAAGAAAAACAGTAGTTTCAGGTTAGAACGGTGCAAAGCGCAGCGAACGACGGAGCGCTTCGCACCGTGTGTTTCATTTTGATATTTAAAAGCTAAACAGCGAATTCGAGTTTTAACAGCGGTGCGTGCTGCTGAGCACCATACACATCGGTATCGCCAACGGAGCCAGACACTATGCCGCGAGGCATCACCACCTTAACGGCGTTCGCAGGGTCGAACCACACAATGCGGTGAACTGATTTTGGATCTATTTTATAAATCTGAGCAATCAGCTCTTTTTTAAATTGCCCTGATTCTTTGATGCGGGAATATATTTTTTTATCCTTAAATAAAATATCCAGCACTAATTCATAAGGACCCGCATTTTTAGACCTGACCACATGAGCCAAGTCTAGGATTGATTTTTTCATGCGATCGCTCCTTCAGGCGTCACGTTTTCTAAACGGAACTTAAATTTAATCTCAGGGGTATATTCCATTAAATGATAAATGGAAAATTCATACACTACGCCGCCTTTAATATCCGACGGAGAGAATGGGAATGCTAAATTACCCGCTGTCGCAATCCGGCCGGTATAGCCATAATGCAACAGGGTAGAGCGGGCAAGAGAACAAATACTATCGGCCATCGCCTGAGTCGGCGCGACGACGTCGAGTAAAATCCCCAATTCATAAGAGGTGGTATTTGGCTCGGGCTCCATCTTACCCATAACGCCATTTTTGCCATAAAGCTGGAAATTCAGCTTCACGGCATCAGGCGCGATACTGAGGTTCTTCTCTACGCTCTGACGCACTTCCACCAAGATATCGTCAATGTTGGCAATCATGATCGGATCGCGGGTTCCCGCAATACTGAGCGTGCGATAGCCCACTGGGCGAGCGCCTTCCAGTTTCACGGTGTAAGGCGTTTCTTCGTGCACCGAACCGGTTACGCGGACTTGGCCATTTCCGGCATCCTTAAACTGACAGGCCTTCAGGTTCAATACCCCACCAGGCCCCGGCAAGAAATAAGGGTCAGATTTCTCATAGAGCGTATGCGCTGCCGCAGACGTCTCAGTAAACTGACGCTTTTTATTGAACGCTTTCAGGGTGAAACCGCTTTCGTCCAGAATGCCCATCGCGCAATCCGAGCCTGATCCCGGCGTGGCCGCAATCGCCGCACACTCCAGTATTTTGCCGCAGTGCAGTGCCAAACCTTCGTCGAATCCCTGCATGATAGGCAGCGCTGCAAAGCAGGCGGGATCGTAGGCTCGGCCACCTAACACCACCTGAGCACCTGCCGCCAGCGCTTCTTGGAACGGCTCGATACCCATTTGCGCCACAATATAGGTGGTTGCATCGATGGCTTCGTGGGTCAGTTCAGGAACAAAATCCAGCGCGGTAATTTTTCCCGCATCCAGCGCGGCGTGAACGACCGCTTTATCCACGTCGGCAGGGATCACCGCCATGGTAAACTCAAGCGCTTCTTCTTTGGCAATCTCAAGAATGATTTGGCGACACCACTCCAGATGAGGTTCAGCACCGGAACCCCCAGCGGTGCCAATCACCACCGGAATATTGTGCTGAACACCGGCGGTGATCATATAACGCAAATCACGCTTGACCCCTGCGCGGTCGGTGAAGGCTTTGCCTGCGCCGAGATAATGTGGACCCGGATCGGAAGAACCCGCGTCAACGGCGATCAAATCGGGAGATTCCTCCATCGCCAACATAAAGCTTTCTTCTGGGAACCCGTATCCCAGAATGGCGGTTGGCGACAAGATCTTAAACGTTTTAGACATGTTAGTTCGCCTTTGCATTCAACTGAGCGAGAGTACGAGACATCTCGTTAAATACGATATTCATCCCTTCATCAAAGCCCATACCCGGCTTGATCAGCATACGCATTGGGCGTGAAGCGATGGCAACGTGCACGCAGGTGCGGGCGCTAACGTCGGTTTCGTTACAGGTACCGCCCTGATACGCTTCCATACCTTTTTTATTACAGTAAAGAACGGCGTCAACGATGTTATGGATACTGCCCAGATCCGGAGTTTTAATCTGAACCATATGGCAGCTGCCTGCATCGGTAAAATCGATGATGTCTTGATAGGTATTGCACCATTCGTCAGCGACGATTTTGACCTTCGAACCCAGTTTTTTGAGGTGGTGGGTGATCTCGGTTAACAGACGGATCTGATCGGGTTTATTGCCCGCGTCAACCGGACCTTCAATGTACAGCTCCAGATCGCCCGCTTGCTCTTGCAGGCTGGCGATATACTCCGCGCAGCGGATCGGATCTTTATCGAAAATCAGACCGATGGTGCCGTAAACGTCAATATGCAGATTCGGTTTATAGTTAGGATCGACGCGCAGATCGGCAATGCGTTTTGCCAGCCAACTCACATACTCACGCAGTTTCTCACCGTTGCGGCCCAGCTTTTCATCGACGTTGTTAATCAAGCCGTGCGGCAGCACGTCAACGCCTTTCACTATCATTTTGTCGACGGCGATATAGCGATCGTCGCCGCTTTGACCAAACAGAGGAATAGATTCAGCGATAACTGGCAGGTGCCATTCGTCACAGACCACTTCGGCTTTTAAACGGCCGGTAGCTAACGCGGTTGCGTCCAGCAACGCCTGTGACAGACCATAGCGGATCGCCGTATGCAGCTGTTTGCCTTCAATGGTCACTTCGTCGAAGAAACGGGCGTTAAGCAAAAACTCATCCACGCTGCGGCCTTCAAGCAACGGCTTAATGTGTTTTTCCAAGAAAGGAACAAAATTTGCCGCCACAAACAGCGGATCGCGACCGCCTGCGCCAGAGTATTGAACCGCCGCACAGTCACCCACGGCCACTGCGCCGTTTTCTAAAATTAATTGGATAGAAACGCATTCACCGGCCTGACGGATCGAGGTAAACCCTGGTGTGACCGGCTTCCCTTTATAGATAAACCCATCTAACTGAGCGCCATTTTTAATCGCTTGCTGATCGTCAAAATAGAAGGATGAATTGCCAGCGGTGAAGAGTGCGTGTTTGATTTTCATTATGGTCTTCCTATTAATTTGCTATGGGATACAGCGTTAATATCATCAATGATCATTTGGAAAGAGGGCTCACGGCCTTCTTCCTTGGCGCGTTCGGCAACAAAATCGTGGTGCAGCGTCAGGACATCTTTAGGCAGCGGCACAGAGCCTGGATCGAATACGCGGATCGCGCCGTTGTTGTCGCGGATCGGCAGCATTTTTCCTGAGTTACAGGTCGCTGGCGCAAACGGTACATCCAGCACACCGGCTTCAAAAGCGCGTACCGTGCCGATTGCGATGTCGCCGTTACCCAATTCCAGCACTTTGTTCATTACGGCACGCACTTCACGCTTGATAAGCTCCACTTCGCGATCGACTTCTAGGCACGGTGGGAATTTCTGATCGCGAACCATATTCAGCATCTGATTAGAGGCGCGCAGCCCTTGACCGTTGGCCTCCGCGGTTGGAATGCCATAGGCCTCATGCGGGCTCTTAGTAATCACCTTGGTTGCGCCAGCCATTCCGGCAACCGCTGCACCCCAAGAGATAACGGCGAATGCGCGGGACTCATCTTCAGGGAAACCGCCCATCCACTGATGGAAAACGGTGCTCAGTTCATAGTTCTCATAGCCATTGGCACGGAAATATTCATGAGACAGATCGCGCAGCGACTTAATGGCGGCAATGTCTTGCACGATGTTGCCGACCTGACCGTACCCGACCGTAATAGAGCGAACGCCTTGCTCCAGCGCGAGCAGCCCTTCAATGATGGCCACCGCATGGGAAACAAACGGCGGGATCAGCGTGCCGGTTAATGGGCCGAACGGTTCGCGGTTGATTCGAATGCCGTGCTCTTCATACACGCCGATCAAACGGTCGCAGTATTGCCAATCACGGATGGATTTTTCGAGCGTCACGCGTTTCGCATAGGGAATGTTGTAGGAGATACCGCCACCTTCGTAGCTGGTAAACCCGCTGGCCATCGCGATCTCGGCTAACAGACGAGCGTCGGGCGTGCCGTGACGGATCTGAAGTGGCTTGTCTAGCGACTCTGTAATGCCACGGCAGGCTTTTACGCCGTGGTTGACGACCGGCAGGCCGTTAAGCTTCGAGGTTCCTGCTTCAATGGATTTCTGAATGCCGATGGCGGCTTCTTCATAACGATTCAGACGGGTATAGGCATCAATGGTGGTTGGCAGCAGATCGCAATCTTTTTGCAGCGTTTTAAGCAGCGCAATATGCTCTTCAATTAACGCCACCCCCGCACGTGGCTGGCTGAGCGTGATTCCTTGGTTGTCGGCTTCAAACAGTGCCTTGGCGAAGTTTTTTGATTCAGGGATCGTTTGCTGATATTTGACGCAGTCCTCAAATTTTTCAACATCCTTGCCGGTATGCCAAGTTTGTAAAACACTGGCACGCTCGGTCATAAAATCGTCTAACGTAATTTTTTTGTTTCGAAGTTCCATCATGACTCCAATTTTTACTTGTTCAAAATTTGAACGCTAGTCTGGGCGGCAGCTTTAGGAAAGCGACGAGCGACATTGGCGAGTAGCGGAAGTAAACCCTGTGTATCTCGGTAATATTCAAACTGACTTGGCAGCAGCACTTGTTTGCCGTCATCGTCCAGATCGCGATATTTCAACCAGTGGTGAATATCGAAATCATGAGCGCGTGAGAGCCAGCCGCCGGTGCCGATCACTTTTTTAATCGGATTGAGATCTCGGCCCACTTGGAGGTCGACATTTCCGGCGCAGGTACAAACCTGTACTTTTTTGCCTGCGTGGCGTTCAGCGGCGTAACCCACACAGATCCCCGCCAGCAGTTGATCAAAGACGCGCTCTTCATCGGTGCGCGGCAGATAGCCGGGATGCGCCACCAGATGCTTTAGGTAGTGATGAAAGGCCGCAATTTTGCTTTCTTGATGAGAAAAATAATGCGTAATCAGCGGCGCTCCGGTTTCACCCGCCGTGATGGCCGATACTCGCATCCCCAGATCGCCCTCTACCGTGCGTTTAACGATAGGTTCAGGCAGCCCATGCATCACGGTGTCCGGTGCCAGACTGTTCTGGTTGGCTGAATAAATATCAGTCGTGGCGCCGCCCATATCGATCAGCATGAAGGTTTCCCATCCCACGACATGGCGACGGATCTGCTCCACGAGTTCGAAAACGGAGTAGGGGGTAGGCAGCGGCTCTTCGCCAGTCTGCTCCACAATGACGTCTAAGCCTTTTCCCTTAACGATTTTATGCAGGAAAATATCGCAAATAGCGCTGCGCGCACCCAATGGACTTGGGTTATCCAGACTCGGCAAAACGTTATCGACGATGGTTAAATCTTTATCGCCGAGCAGATCCTGAACCTCATCTTGCAGGTCGCGATTACCCGCATAAATAATGGCGCAGTCGAGATTAGATTTGGCCAACAGCTTGGCGTTGGCTAAACCATGTGCACAGTCACCGCCGTCGGTGCCTCCGGTAAACAGCAAAATATCGGGTGGTGTAGCTTCTAAAGCACGCAGATCTGCTTTGTTCAGGTTATAAGCAAAATGCTGCGAAACCTTTGCTCCGGCAGAATGCGCCGTGACCTTCGCCGATTCTAACGTGATGCTGGGCACCAGACCGATGGCGGCAACGGCCAGCCCGCCTTTTGCCGACGAGGAGTAATCAAGCTTGATTTTTCCCGATGCCAAAAGAGGACGTGCATCGTCAACGTTGAGGATTCTATTCAGAACGGTAAAAAATCCTTCAGCCAGATGGTGCGGTGTCGTTGGGGATAATGCGCAGTTTTTGACTTCAATATGGTCATTATCTCCCACCTCGAACACTGCTCCTTTTGTCCATGTGGAGCCGATATCGATAGAGACGTTGATCATTGCACGCCCTCTGCCACGCGTTCGTTTTGCATAACGGGTTCAATGTCTTTTCTCATCAGCGAGCAAACCAGCTCCAGATCCGTATCCGGTGCAAAGACGCGATTAAACCCCATGCCTTTAAATTTGGTCTCGATGTCACAAAAGTCATGTTTACCGATAACCAGATTACCGCCCACGTAGAGCAAGATATCGCCGATACCGCGCTCGATGCAGTTTTCCCGCATGCCAATACAGTCCACTTCACCGTGCCCATAAATAGAGGAAACGACGATAGCCTGTGCGCCGGTTTCAATAGCCGCGTCAATATACTCATCCTGGCTAACCATCACGCCGAGATTAATAACGTTAAAATCGTGCATGGTGAATACGCGATCTAATACTTTGTTACCAACAGCATGGCAATCAGCACCGATGACGCCAATAACAATTGTTGGATTTTGCATGTTAATAAGCCCTCTATTTAGATAACGGTCCATATTTAGCTTGATGACTGGAAAGTTAATTTCATGATCAAAATCATGGTTAAAACTGGCCAGAAGTTATTTTTGTGACATGCTGCATATAAAGTGTTGGCAATAGCGCGACGATAAAAATTCAAAAAACATCGCTGAATATTTGTTCATATCAATGTGCTTTTTACACTAATCAAACACAATTGATATCTCGTCAGGAGTTCTTGAAAAATAGATGTTTTATTATTTACAAATGATTGTTAATTTAAAAATCGTTAAAAAACATATTGTTGAACGTAGTTTTATTTTGGTAAAAATAAAAGCTTTCTACAAGTTGAATAAATTAATCTCTAATTTGTGATCTACTTAGTGTTTATTGATTTGTGACCTTGGTCATATTTATTCGTTATTTTTATTTTTTAAAAAAAAGAAGCAATGCTGCCAACATAAAAATAAAACTCACGCTGGCGATTAAATGCAATTATTGTGTGCCATATAGAACGAAATATAACGAAAATTTAAATACCCTCTAAACAGGGTGTTTTATCTTAAAAGTATATGAGATACGTTAATTAACTATTTAGAACTCGTCACTAATGCACGCCACCGACAACGGTTTTAACAACATGAATTCTCGGATAGCTGTGAGTTATTTTTCGCTCCTGCAAGGCGCTGACTATTTTGTCGATATCATGTTTACGTCGATCGCAGAGTAAGCCAACGACGCTTCCGCTGTGGGCCACATTCAAACCATAAATCCCCCAATGTTCGACCAGATCGCGCAGCTGGTTAAATTCGGGTTTAGGCAACAAAGCCTCACTGGCAATCGCGCTAAGCGTAGTTGCTTCTCCCAGTCGATAATAACAGCGGCGATGGTTTGCAAGGTGAAATTGAATTAGGGCATTTTCTAAATTCTGGGCCTGATTAAGTAGCAGCGACTGGCGATCTCTACGGTGAAACTCTTCGGTGATGATGCGCTGCGGACTTTCTAACAGCACAATATCCAGCGTAGGCAGCCACGGAAAATGCTGCTGGGTTTGCGCCGTCTGATGGTCAAAAAGCGTAAGGTTTTTAAAGATGGTGCTGTCCGTGGGTTCGATGGCGACGCAAAGTATGGCCAGCTGTTCGGCGCTTAGCGAACGGTTAAGCAATCGCGCGGTAGCCACTGCCGTGGCGGCAATATCGGCGGTACTACTGGCTAAGCCTTTGGCGACCGGAATAGTTGAATCAAACTCAATGCGCATACTTTCTGCAAGCCTTGGGGATTCACCAAAATAGGACAACACCTGCTGAAGCATTTGCCGCATTCGTGGACGCTCTTGTGGGCTCGGTTCCCCTTCATTGACGTAAACGGTGCTATACCAGTTGATAGGGCAGGAGATGAGCTTTTCCCCTCCATTCATCCATCCTTGTAGCAGTTCACCACAAGAAGCTGGACAGGATGCTTCAGCCATAAATCACACCTTGATTGTTAACCGTCTGCCCACTGGGCTAAACAGATTTTTTGCTAGTTTCGCTGCTTTTCATCGGCTATATCGCCTGCAGCAACACTTCTTGGCTGATATCAATCTGGCTGGAAGCAAATGACAGTATTTCGCTGAGATTAACTACATGGCCAATAACCAGAAGCGCAGGCGCATGCAGATTTTTACGCTGAATTTCATCCTTGAGCGTGGTTAAGGTGCCTTTTGCCATCTGCTGTTTTTGCTGGCTGGCATACATAACGGCCGCCGCAGGCGTATCGGGTGATTTACCGGCCTCGATCAACAGTTGGCAAATTTCCTCTTGTCGGGTCATACCCATGAGGACAATCAGCGTGCCTTCCAGCTGTGCCAGCACCTGCCAATTTTGCGGTTCGTTGCCTTGGCACATATGTCCTGTCACTACGTGAAAACTGGAGGCGTAATCACGATGGGTGACAGGAATGCCTGCACAGGCCAGCCCACCAATAGCGGAACTAATCCCCGGAATAATCTCGAAAGGAATACCGCACAGCGCCAGACTTTCTGCTTCCTCGCCGCCGCGCCCAAATACATAGGGGTCACCCCCTTTTAGGCGAACGACGTTTTTTCCCATTAAGGCATGATCAATGAGGATTTGGTTGATGTTCTCTTGAGGAACTGGGTGATTATTCGGTTTTTTACCAACGTTAATAATTTGGCAATTCGGTGAGGCTTGCGCAATCAGATCAAGATTAACCAAACGATCGTGGACAATAACTTGAGCCTCACGAATAGCGATTAAACCTTTAACCGTAATGAGTGATGCATCTCCTGGCCCGGCTCCAACTAGTAAAACTTTTCCTTTCCTCATTAGACAAACCTTTATGGCTGAAAATTATGGCTGAAAAAAGTGAGCGCTATTTATGTAAGTGTAAAATAAATTTTATTATATAAATTCTCATTGGGGTTTCTGATGCGGTGCTATTATTAATGACTCGAAAAAATATATGTTTGACGCCGCTCCCAATATTTAATCATTTTACGGAATGATCTCTTTATATTATTTGACGTTCTTATGTTTTGTTTATATGTCGTTGAAGTTTGTGGTTTTTTTTATTTATGGTTTATTTAATTTTTAGCTTTTTATGTGCAAAGTAAACGCTTTACATATTTACTTTTGAGATCTGCAATGTCCTTGGCTATGTTTTTGTTTTATAAATTTGATTTTTTGTGTTGAATAATGAACTTTATTTATTAATAAGAAGCAGGTCACAAAAAAAACGAATTGCTATGTTTACCGATATGAAAGTGTGTATTTTAATTATCGAGCTTGCTAGTTGCGAAAATGTAAATAAATTCTGTCACTCAATAACTGCTTTTCAATAAATAGCGCTGTAATTTTTACGAGCGTGTGTAATTTATTTTTAAATTTATAGATTTTTTCATCTTTATTTGTATAGAAAATGCAACAAATGCTCTTCCGTAAAATAATAGTAAAGTCAGTCGATATTAACCGACGGACATAGAATTTATAAATTTAGCACGCATAAACCTCACGAGGTAAGTCATGCAAAAACGATCAGGAAATGATCGCGGCACTGCGGCACTGGGAGGAAAAGAGAAATGAGCCTTTCGCTGATGGTTCAAGGCACCGCCTCCGACGTAGGAAAAAGTGTTTTAGTCGCCGGATTTTGCCGTATTTTTATGCAGGATGGTTATCGCTGTAAGCCTTTCAAATCACAGAATATGGCGTTGAACTCAGGGATCACCGCGCAGGGCGATGAAATGGGGCGAGCACAGATTTTTCAGGCGCAGGCGGCGGGAGTTGCTCCCGATGTGCGTATGAATCCGGTGCTGCTTAAGCCAACGAGCGATCGCAAAGCGCAGGTTATTGTGATGGGAAAAGTGGCCTGCCATATGGATGCCGTGGAATATCACCATTATAAACCCCAGCTACAGCAGCAGATTAAAACCGTCTATCAACAGCTGGCGAGCGAATCGGACATCATGGTGCTGGAAGGTGCAGGCAGCCCGGCAGAAATTAATCTGCGCGATCGAGATATCGTGAATATGGGCATGGCCGAGGCCGCTGGTGCACCGGTATTGCTGGTGGCTGATATCGACCGCGGCGGGGTATTTGCTTCTATCTATGGCACCTTAGCGTTGCTCAAACCTGAGGAAAGGGCGCGTGTCATTGGCGTCATCATCAATAAATTTCGCGGTAATATCGCGCTGTTGCGCCCTGGACTCAAGCAAATTGAAACGCTGACTCAGGTTCCCGTTCTCGGCGTTTTGCCTTGGCTATCGCTGGATCTGGAGGATGAAGACGGCGTTGCGCTGCAGGTCGGAAAATACTCCTCCGCCAAAGAAGCCGATCTGGACGTGGTGGTGATTCAGTTTCCGCATATCGCCAACTTCACCGATTTTAATCCGCTCTCGGTGCAGCCGGATGTACGTCTGCGCTACGCCGTCGATCCACAGGAAATCATGGGCGCGGATCTGATTATTTTGCCGGGCAGTAAAAATACGCTCGGCGATCTGAGCTGGTTAAGATCGCGCAGGCTGGATCGCGCGATTAAAAAAGCCCACGGTTCAGGTACCGCAGTCATGGGGATCTGCGGTGGTTATCAAATGCTGGGTAATCAGATCTTCGATGAAGTGGAATCAGGCCTAAGCCATATGTGCGGATTAGGCTTGCTGGATGTGGATACCTGTTTTGAACCGAGTAAAAAAACCGCGCAGGTGGCGGGCGTTTCAAGCTCACACCTCAACGGCCTGCTGGCTCAGTGCTGCGATCAACCTCTGACGGGTTATGAGATCCATATGGGAGTTTCAACGCTGGGTGAAAATGCCCGCCCGTTTGCCCATATGCAGGTTAAGAATGGTCAGGCGGAAACGTGGCTCGACGGGGCGCTAAACCATGATGGCAGCGTAGCGGGCAGCTATTTGCATGGCCTATTTGATCAAAATCAGTTCACCCGATCATTGCTCAATCAGCTGCGGCAGAAAAAAGGCCTAGCACCGCTAGACGGTGAAAACTTCGATTACACGCGCCACAAAGAGACGCAGTTTGACGCGCTGGCATCCAACATGCGCGTGCATTTGGATATCGATCGTATCTACGCTTTGATGCGCCAGCATCAGGAACCACAACATTGAGGCGGGCTCGCGGGAGCAATATCCAATGACGCTGACGATGTTCTGGGCCACGGTGCAATTTATTACCCGCTTGCCGGTGCCAAGCCGCTGGGCCGAGGGGGCCGATTTTCAGCAATACGGGCGCGGCGTTCCTGCATTTCCCATCGTGGGGCTGATGGTGGGGATGCTGGCCGCTGGGGTTTCGCTGGCTATTAGCCAGTCAGGCGGGGGCATTTTTATTGGCGCGTTGGGCTACGTATTTGCGCTGACGTTGCTGACCGGCGGTTTTCATTTGGATGGATTAGCCGATACCTGCGATGGCATTTTCTCTGCCCGCCAGCGCGAGCGAATGCTGGAAATTATGCGGGACAGCCGCCTTGGCACCTACGGTGGTTTAGCGCTGATTTTCTGTGTGATAACCAAAACGCTGGCGGTGGTATCGCTTTCCCAGCTATCCCCGTGGGTATTATTCGGCTTTTTGAGCTGTGCCTGCGTGGCGGGGAGAACCGCGATGGTGCTGGTGATGTATGGGCAGCGCTATGCCCGCCAAGGCGACGGAATGGGCAACATCTATATCGGCAAAATATCACGTTTGCAGGCAGCAACCACGTTAGTCATCGGCTGTTTGCTGGTGGGAATACTGGGCGGTCGTCAGGCGCTGGCGGCGTTGGCTATCACATTCGTCGCTATTTACGCGCTGGCGGGTTACTTCCGGCATCACCTCGGCGGGCAAACCGGAGACACGCTGGGCGCGGCAGAAGAGATGGGCGAGCTGATTTTCCTTTTATCGCTACTTTGGGTATAGCACCACCTTAATGAGAAAAAGCATGAACACATTAGACTCTATTATTCAAAGGATCCGCCCCTTAGATCGGGAAAAAATGGCGCAGGCTGCGAGATATGTGGATGCGTTAGCCAAACCACCGGGAAGCCTCGGGCGCTTGGAACAGCTTGCGATTCAGCTGTCTGGCATGTCGGGGATTGCGGATTTAGCCAATCTGAACAAAGAAATTATCGTGATGTGTGCCGATCACGGCGTGTTTGATGAAGGGGTTGCCGTCACGCCTAAAAACGTCACGGCGATCCAGGCTCGAAACATGCAAAAAGGGCTCACCGGAGTATGCGCGCTGGCCAAAAACAGTAATACGCGCGTGCTGCCCGTTGATATTGGAATTGATGCAAACCCTATCGCCGACCTACGTTCGCTGAAGCTGGCGCGCGGCTGTGGAAACATCGCTCGTGGGCCAGCGATGAGCTATCAGCAGGCACAACAACTGTTGATTTCCAGCGCCAATCTAGTGCAAGAGCGCGTGGAGCAGGGGATTTCCATTTTTGGCGTTGGCGAGTTGGGTATTGCGAATACTACGCCAGCGTCGGCCATGATCAGCGTGCTGACCGACACCGATCCTCATGACGTCGTCGGTATCGGCGCGAACCTTCCTTTGGCGCGAGTGGCACATAAAGAAAGCGTTGTGCGGCGTGCCATCGAGGTTAATCAACCGAATGCAAATGATGCCGTTGACGTGCTGGCCAAAGTCGGTGGTTTTGATCTTGTTGGTATGACCGGCGCGATCCTCGGTGCCGCAGCCGTCGGAGTGCCAGTCGTGCTGGATGGCTTTCTCTCCTATGCGTCGGCGCTTGCCGCGTACCGTCTGGCGCCACAGGTGCGAGATTACTGCATTCCCTCTCATTTTTCGGCTGAAAAAGGGGCGGGGGTAGCGCTTTCGCATCTCGACCTTGTTCCGTATTTATATCTGGATCTGCGTTTGGGTGAAGGCAGCGGCGCCGCGATGGCGATGTCGGTGATTAGCGCGGCCTGCGCCATGTATTGCGATATGGGGCAGCAAACGAGCAGTGGTTTTAGTTTACCGCCGTCGCCGTTACGTAACTGATTTTTTAATTATGAATTAATGGGTGTATCAACATGCGCTGTAAAATTCCTAAGACCGATCTATTAGTGACGTTTGAAGCCGTGGCTCAATATGAAAGCTACACGCGTGCGGCGGAGAAATTAGCGTTAACGCAGAGTGCGGTATTTCGTCAAATAACCGCATTAGAAGAATTTCTCAACGTGTCTTTATTCCATCACGTGCGCAAGCGAATTTTTCTTAACGACGCCGGTCGTTATTATCTCGATCTCGTCAGAGATACGCTAGAGCAGATGGAGCGCGATACGCAAAGTATTATGTCCTATCAATCTACGCAACAGATTTTGGAATTAGCGGTCACGCCAACGTTTAGCACACATTGGCTTATTCCTAACCTGAGTGACTTTCATGAAAATAATCCTGAGATAGTGCTTAATTTAATTGCGCTAACCACACCCGCTGATTTTTTAAATCTGCGCTATGACGCCGTGATTATGCGCGAAGACTTCTGTAGCCCTTGGGCTGAGAATGAACATTTATTTGAAGAAGAGTTAGTTCCGGTGTGTAGCCGAATGCTGTGGCGCGACGATAAAGAGGTGATGCGCGCGGACCAGTTACTGGATGAATTCACGTTGTTACATCAGACTACACGGCTAGATTCATGGCACGATTGGTTTGCGTTATCCGGCGTGAGCAGCCCGCAGGTGCGCATGGGGCCACGCTTTGATCTGCTCTCTATGCTGATTTCCGCCGTGCGTTCCAATTTGGGCGTTGCGCTGCTGCCGCGCTTTGCAATTCATAAAGATCTTGAAAATGGCGATATGGTGATCCCGTGTGATTTACCTATGAGCACCGGTAACCACTTTATTTTAACCTATAAAGAAGGAAAGCGAGGGTTGCGTAGTTTGCAGAAGTTTAGCCATTGGGTGCATGAAAAATCGAATGACGAGGAATTAAAAAGAACAGGTATTCACAGTTAAGCATCATATGTTGAAAATTGAACAATTGATTTTTAAGTTAATAAAATAATAATTGGAATTGTTTTTATATTTTCAATTTTTAAATAATCTATCTTTTTGTTACGCCTCATGGCTAGCAAGATCCTCTTGCTACTATTTTTTCAATTTATTGAGTAAAAATAATGCATAAAAATGATTTTTTTTACCAAGAGATATTTCCTCTATCTGAAGATAAAACCGAGTATTACCTCCTTACCGATAAATACGTTTCTACTTTTACTATTGCTGGCAAGGAAGTGCTTAAAATAGAGCCTGAGGCGTTAACGCTGGTTTCCCAACAGGCGTTTCATGATGCGTCATTTTTCTTGCGTCCTGCGCATCAGCAGCAGGTAGCAGCCATTTTGCACGATCCACAGGCCAGTGAAAACGACAAATATGTGGCTTTACAGCTCCTGCGCAATTCTGAAATCTCAGCGAAGGGCATCTTGCCCAACTGCCAAGACACGGGCACATCAACGATTGTGGCCAAGAAGGGCCAGTATGTTTGGACCGATACTGACGACGTAGAAGCGCTATCACGCGGCATTTTTAATACCTTCCGCCAAGACAATTTGCGCTATTCACAAAATGCGGCGTTAGATATGTACAACGAAGTGAATACTGCGACCAACCTGCCCGGACAAATTGATATTTTTGCTACCACCGGCGCGCAGTATTCATTTTTGTTCGTGAATAAAGGCGGCGGCTCAGCCAACAAAGCCGCGCTGTATCAGGAAACCAAAGCGATTCTTGAGCCGGAAAAACTTAAAGCGTTTCTGATCGACAAAATGAAAAGTTTAGGCACGGCAGCCTGCCCGCCGTATCACATTGCCTTCGTGGTTGGAGGCTTATCGGCGGAACAAACCTTAAAAACCGCTAAGTTGGCCTCAACCAAATATTTCGATGCGCTGCCGGTGAGCGGCAATGAGTACGGTCAGGCATTTCGCGATACGCATTTAGAACAGAGCCTACTCGAGGCTTCACGTGAGTTTGGCTTAGGAGCGCAGTTTGGCGGCAAATATTTTGCGCACGATGTGCGGGTTATTCGCCTGCCGCGCCACGGTGGATCGTGTCCGATTGGCATGGCTATTTCGTGCTCGTCAGATCGCAATATCAAAGCCAAAATCAACAAGCAGGGGATCTGGCTGGAGAAATTAGAACGCCATCCTGAACGCTACATTCCACAGGCGATGCGCCAGCATCAAGAAGGGCAGGTCGTCGATATTGATCTTAACCGCCCGATGGTGGAGATCTTGCAAGAACTTTCGCGCTATCCGGTTTCGACGCGCGTGTCGCTCAACGGGCCGTTGATTGTGGCGCGTGACATTGTCCATGCCAAGCTTAAAGAACGCCTAGAGCAGGGCGAGTCGTTGCCACAATATATGAAAGATCATCCCGTGTATTATGCGGGACCCGCCAAAAAACCAGACGAATATGTTTCAGGCTCGATGGGGCCGACCACCGGTGGGCGCATGGATAGCTACGTTGAGCTGTTTCAATCCCACGGCGGAAGTTTAGTGATGCTCGCCAAAGGCAACCGTAGCCAGCAGGTAACTGACGCTTGCGCACAGCATGGGGGCTTTTATCTGGGCAGTATCGGCGGTTCGGCGGCCATACTGGCGCAGGAATATATTGAAAGCCTCGAGTGTCTTGAATATCCCGAACTGGGCATGGAAGCAGTATGGAAAATGAATGTCAAAAACTTCCCTGCGTTTATTTTAGTCGATGATAAAGGCCATTCATTTTTCGACCAAATTCAGATGAAGGCATGCGCAGGCTGTCAAAAATAGCCATAGGAGCATTGTCATGAGTGAAGAACGCTATCAACAGCGCCAACAGCAGCTCAAAGAGCGCGTAGAACAACGCGTTGCGGCAGCCACGAAACGCTGCGGGATCGTGATTGTATTTACCGGCAATGGCAAAGGTAAAACCTCTGCGGCTTTTGGTACGGCGGCACGGGCAATCGGTCACGGTATGAAGGTCGGCGTGGTGCAATTCATCAAAGGGGAGTGGGAGAGCGGCGAGCGCAATCTCCTCGAACGCGCTGGGGCTGAATTTCATATTATGGCCACCGGTTTTACCTGGGATACTCAAGATAAGCTGTCGGATACGCGGGCTGCGGTGACGGCGTGGGAACAGGGCAAGCGTATGCTGGCAGACCCTTCCTATGGGCTAGTTATCTTAGATGAACTGACCTATATGCTGACCTATGGCTATTTGGCGCTCGATGAGGTATTAACCGCGCTCGAAAATCGACCTGCTCAGCAAAATGTGGTGATCACGGGAAGAGCCTGTCACCGAGATATTATCGCGTTGGCAGATACGGTGAGTGAACTACGGCCGGTTAAACACGCCTTTGATAACGGCATTCAGGCACAGGCAGGCATTGATTGGTAATACGCATCGAAACGTAATAAAGCTTGCTTGCTACGTAACAAAGGCCATGCCGTGCTGTGTGGCCTTTTTCTCGCCAAAAAACAAATGATGAAATTTTCCCCGTTTTGCCTAAACAGTGACTATAGTCAATGTATGACACGGCAATAAAGCAAGTCATTGGTTTCCTATCACACTTTAAGACGGCTTGGCTTAGGCTTTGTTTATAGTTTTGTCCATCTCTAAGAACTTTCTAAATAGTATTAAATTTCGTTTTTTCTGGATGAAAAAAATAAATCCCTAACGGTTAGTGTTGTTAATGTTAAGCGATATATGCATGCAATTTATAAGGTTATTGATTTTCTAATTAAAAATCAATGATATGAGTTTTTATGATTGAAAGTAAAGATAGATTATGACGATCAATTGAGCGTTTTTGATTGGCTGTGATTGGTGTTGACGATCAATAGATCAGATTTGATCGAAATTGATTATCGAAATACCCATTGATAGAATGAGTGAATATTCTATCTTGTAAATGCGGTGTTGAGTGAATGCTTCGCTGAAGCACCCTGCTTGGGGGACATCATGGATGACATATTCTTATTCAGTCGCTCGCACATCATGCAGTTGGCTATTGCGAGCATCACAGGATGCCGTTCAGCAACACCTCGAACCAGCCCAAACTTCAAGTTTCAAAACCCCATACAAACTGCCGTAGCGGTGCTGATCATTCGGCCTAAGCTACTGGTGGTTGATACGGTGCTAACGTGCGCCGCTGATATCCAGTATTTATTGCAACGTCTGGCCGAAGAGAGCTATCGCAGCCGTATCGTTCTGATCGTTGACAATAAAAACACTCAAATGGCACGCCGCTACCCGCTAGATTTCCCTGAACTCAACATCGCGTGCATCGGTGACCTGCAAGCGCTCTCTGACACTATTCAGAGCACCTCGCAAGGGTATTTGGTGAATACGCTGTCCTCGCAAATTTATCTTGGCCTGCAAAAGCATATCTCCAATAAATTTGCGGCGTTATTGATGGACTGGGATGCTGCGTGCTCGCAGGCGAAGCGCAAGGGTAACGACTACAAAAATATTTTAAACAGACGCTCTTATCTCAAGAAGAAACTGGGACTCAAGAACAAAACTGAGATTGATCTTCTAATTGGTATGCTAAAACAGCCAAATCGTACCAACGACGCCACTTCTCCCCTGCGTCAGAGCGTTTAGACAGTCGCCACCGCGCCCCCGTATAACGCACCCGTACAAATTACAACCACCTGAGATATCAGCCTCGCCTACCGCGGGGCTATTTTTATGCCTCAACGCTTATTTTGCCTGTTTTTTGATCTGTATTTTATCCCGCGACTTGATGCATTTTATTTACTTTAAAGCTAAATGTGCCAAACCCAATGATAAAACCACCGCATGGACCTGAATATAGTGAAAGGTTATATAAATGACTTATCGGAAATTCATGTAATTAATATATACGTCAGCCATAAGTTGAGAATCATCGCGTGAGAAAAACATCTTGGATTATCTGTGATGAACGCAAGAAAACTCCTATTTTTAAACGTATCGTAAATGGATGATGATTATTTATTTGAATTCAACTCGTGGCGATAAATCATCCGGTTTATATGGACATATTGGTTATCTTTATCGGGTTAATGCAAGGTTATTAACGTCTTTTGTGCTATTGAGTTGATGCGATTCATTGAGTTTTTATATTTTAATAGCAAAGTTCCTAGTGTTGTCCGATAGTCATTTATTTGCTCATTCCATAGAGGAAATATCTTATTTTTGAATTCTAATAAATGACTAGGATTAAGCCCGCACTGAGGTGCCTTAAACCCTTGCGGTACAAGGGGTATTGGTTTTTATCGTAAGAAATATCTTACATTTCAATTAGATGATCTATGTCACAAAACGATCTTTTCGTTACATCCTGTAACAGTTAAACGTTTCTTAATAGAAGTAAAAACTTCTTAAACTCAGTCACGAGTATTTTGCTTACTCACCTTTCCTTATTAATTAAATATGTACTAGAAATGCTAAATATCGCCAATCGATGAACGTTTTGACTACGCCGTTTATTCGCAATTAATCCACCTGTTCACGGTGACTTAATTTAAGGCAGGGAATGTTTGTCACGACTGGCAGTTATCCTTAATTTTCAGTTGTAAGGGACAGTAAATGGCTTCATCAAGTTTCCAAAATGAAGTACCCAAGGCTCGCGTCAATATCAAATTGGATTTACATACCGGTGGAGCACAGAAGAAAGTTGAACTGCCGCTGAAATTACTGGTAATGGGCGACTACAGCAACGGTAAAGAACAACGTCCACTTTCCGAACGCAGCAAAATCGATATTAATAAAAATAACTTCAATAGCGTATTGGGTGAATTCCAGCCAAGTATAAAAATGGCAGTGCCAGATACCTTGGCCGGTGATGGTACGGATACTGCGGTATCTCTGACTTTCAACGATATGAAAGATTTCGAACCTGAACAGGTAGCTCGCCAGATCCCTCAGCTACGTGCTCTGCTCGCCATGCGTAACCTACTACGCGATCTCAAATCAAACCTGCTCGACAACGCAACGTTCCGCCGTGAACTCGAAAATATTCTCAAAGACGACGCTTTGAGCGATGAACTGCGCGCGGAATTGGCGGCATTAGCGCCACAAGACTGTTAATCACCGGGTTGGATAAGAGAAGGAAATGCTGATGTCTGTACAGGAAAAAAATGCGCAGGGTAATGCTACCGCTGTGCTTGAAAATGAAGCGCCTATCATGCAGGGCGTTTATGCATCGCTGTTTGAAAAAATTAATCTCAGCCCAGTTTCATCGCTGACCGGCATTGAAATCTTCCAAAATAACGAAGGACTGGCAGAAACCTCCGCCGA
The DNA here is from genome assembly GCF_034424155.1 of Hafnia alvei. NCBI lineage: Bacteria > Pseudomonadati > Pseudomonadota > Gammaproteobacteria > Enterobacterales > Hafniaceae > Hafnia > Hafnia alvei. Next base: position 1,816,763 of record NZ_CP139992.1, read on the forward strand.
CGAGCGTGTTACCGCCGCCGTGAGCGTGTTTTTGGATCTGCTGAAGCAGTCGGCGCAAAAAGTCGAAAAACTGGATAAAACCTTGCTAGATGGCCACATTGCCGCATTGGATGCTCAGATTAGCAGCCAGTTAGATGCCGTGATGCACCATCCTGATTTCCAGCGCGTGGAATCCACGTGGCGCGGCGTTAAGTCACTGATTGACCAAACTGATTTCCGCCAAAACGTCCGCATTGAGCTGCTGGACGTGAGCAAAGATCATCTGGCTCAGGATTTTGAAGACGCGCCAGAAATTGCCCAAAGCGGCCTGTATTCCCATACCTACATTCAAGAATACGACACCCCAGGCGGTGAGCCTATTGCAGCCACTATTTCCAACTATGAGTTTGGCCGTGGCCCGCAGGATATCGCTTTGCTGCGCAATATCTCCAAAGTGGCTGCTGCCGCGCATATGCCGTTCATTGGTTCTGTTGGGCCAGCGTTCTTTGGCAAAGACACTATGGAAGAAGTGGCTGCTATCAAAGATATCGGCAACTACTTTGACCGTGCAGAGTACCTGAAGTGGAAATCTTTCCGTGAGAGCGACGATGCACGCTACATCGGTTTAACCATGCCGCGCGTATTAGGCCGCTTGCCATATGGTCCAGACACCATCCCAGTGCGTAGTTTTAACTACGTGGAAGAGGTGAAGGGGCCAGATCACGAGAAATACCTGTGGACCAACGCCTCGTTTGCGTTCGCCGCCAACATGGTGAAAAGCTTCATCAACAACGGTTGGTGTGTGCAAATTCGTGGCCCACAGGCTGGTGGTGCCGTTACCGATCTGCCGATCCATCTCTACGATTTGGGCACCGGTAACCAGGTGAAAATCCCGTCTGAAGTGATGATCCCTGAAACCCGCGAGTTTGAATTCGCTAACTTGGGCTTCATCCCGCTGTCGTACTACAAAAACCGCGACTACGCGTGCTTCTTCTCGGCGAACTCCACCCAGAAACCGGCGCTGTATGAAACCCACGACGCCACGGCGAACAGCCGCATCAACGCCCGTCTGCCGTACATCTTCTTGTTATCGCGTATTGCGCATTATCTGAAACTGATCCAGCGCGAAAATATCGGCACCACCAAAGACCGCCGTTTGCTGGAGCTGGAGCTAAATAACTGGATCCGTGGGCTGGTCACAGAAATGACCGATCCGGCTGATGACTTACAGGCGTCACATCCGCTGCGCGATGCCAAAGTGACCGTTGAAGACATCGAAGATAACCCTGGTTTCTTCCGCGTGAAGCTGTTTGCGGTTCCGCATTTCCAAGTTGAAGGAATGGATGTGAACCTGTCTCTGGTTTCGCAGATGCCGAAAGCCAAAGCCTAATCGGAACCGAGCGCAAAGATGAAAATTGACCGTCCGTTATGGGCTGCTGGGACATTGTTGTCTCCGCAGCAGTTCCAACAGCAGGCGCGCTGGGAGGCATACACCAATGAGTGTATTGCTCATCTGGCGCTGGTTCACCCTTGGGGGATCTTAGCTGCTGAGTTTGACAAGGACGCATTACGGCTGGGCAAACTGAAAGCGGATCGCATTAGCGTCCGCTTTCAGGACGGTACGTTGCTCGACAGTGAGCGGGCAGATCTGTTGCCACCTGCGCTGGATTTAGCGCAGGTGTTACCTGCCGATGCACAAAGCGCCACGCTGTTGCTGGCGCTGCCGTTGGAACATGCCAATGGCGGTAACTGCCTACCGATGGATGCCAAAGCCGATCGTCCCATTCGCTATCGTCAGGATTGGGCATCAGTGCAGGACATTTTTGGTAACGATACCGAGTCCATGGCGGTGGCGCGTTATGCGCTTACGCTGCGTCTAGACGGTGATGAAAACGGTGATTACCTAACGTGTCCCGCCGTGCGCTTAGTGCGCGACGTGCAGGGTGTTTGGGGCGTCGATCCGCAGTTCGTTCCGCCGTTGCTTCAGTTCGGTGCGCACGCCGCGCTGGTCAGCTATTTGGATCGTTTATTGACCCAGTTGCATGCCAAACGCACGCGCCTGATGGGGATGCGTCGTGAAAGCAACCAGCGGATGGCCGATTTTGCCGTTGCCGATGTGTCGCTGTTTTGGCTGCTGAATGCGCTGAACAGCTATCAACCGGTGCTGAATGATTTCCTCACCCATCCCGCGTTGCATCCCGAGCTGGTTTATCGCGAATTGGTGAAGCTGGCCGGTGCGTTGCTCACTTTTTCGTTAGAGCACGATATGGATGCCATTCCAGCTTATGACCACGCGCGTTTAAGCTCGGTATTTCCGCCGTTGTTCAGCCTGATTAGCACATTGTTAGAAGCCAGTTTGCCGTCACGCGTGATCGCCCTCGAACTGGAAAAGGTTCGTCCAAACCAGTGGCAGGCCGCATTAAACGACGCTCGCCTGCGCGAAGAGGCGGATTTCTATCTTTCGGTTCGCTCTGCGTTACCGGCTCATCTGCTGCAAACCCAGTTCCCACTGTTGTGCAAAGTGGGCGCGCCGGATGACGTCAATAATTTGATCAACGTTGCCCTCAACGGTGTTCCGCTGATTCCACTCAGCCATGTCCCTGCCGCCATTCCGCTACGTCTGGAAAATCAGTATTTCGCTTTGGATCTCAAACATCCAACGGCGACGGCGATGTTGGCCTCTGGCGTGTGTGCGTTTTACGTTCCGGGAACCTTATCGGATGTGCAACTTGAACTGTATGCGGTGCTGAGAGCATGAGTAAAAAGAGTGTGATTGATATCGACGATCTGCTGCAAGACACGTGGCTGCTGGTGGTCCAACTGCGTCAAGGGGTTCCGGTCGAGCATGGCCAAACCCTTTGGCAGCACTGCACGAAAAATATCGAACGTACTGAACAGACTTTGAAAGAAGCGGGCATGCATCAGAGTGCTATCGATCATATTCGTTACGCCCAGTGTGCTTTGCTGGATGAAACGGTGTTAGGGCGTCCCCAAGACGATGGCTACTCTGCCTGGCACGCGATGCCGTTGCAGGCCCACTTCTTTCAAACCTTACAGGCCGGTGAGCTGCTTTATCAACGCATGCGCGAAGTGCTGCGTGAGCCCGCGCCAAACATGGCCGTGCTGACCTGTTTTCACCGTGTGCTGATGCTGGGATTTCGCGGCGTCTATGGCGAAAACGATACGCCGGAGCGCCAACAGCTGGTGGCTGAACTTAGCCAGCGCGTAGCGCCGTTGGACGTTGATCAAAGCGCACCGCTGCTGGTGAACGCCGCGGCTTCGCGGCGTTATCGCTGGCTGCATTCGCGTTGGGTTCATGTTGTTGCTGCGGTAGTGATTCTGGCCGGTGTTTGGTGGGGCTTTCACAGCTATCTCACGACGCTGGTTACCACGCTGCTACCCGCCAAGCCATAAAGGGACGATGACATGAGTACCACCTACAAGCGCGCCCTATGGGCATGGGGCGGATTGCTCACGCTGTTACTGTGTCTGGTTTGGTTGCCGCTGACGCTGTTGGGGCAAATTATCGCCATCGTGGTGGTCTTGCTGGTGGTGGTTATCGGTTGGCGGCGCGCAGGGCGTGTGAATGCCCATGTGATGGAGGCCACCGCTGATTTACCGCCTGAGCATTTCCGTCATCCGGTGGTGGTGGTGTGCGGCGACGGCGTTGATGCGCTGTTTGGCCTCGCCAACGTAAGAGAAACGCCGCAGGGCTGTTATCTGCGCTTACCGCCAGAGCTTCGCTTGGTGGATTTTGTTGATTCTATGCTGGCGCAGCGCGCCGGTTGGAGTGAGCAAATCAGCATCTTGCGGGTGATTAACCCACAGCAGCAAAGCGATGCCGCCGTGCTCGCGGGGCAAATGCGTGAGTTCTGTTATCAGGTATCACGCGTCAGCAAGCTGTGTGGCCGAGACACGCCGGTGCTGTTCACCAGCTATTTGGCGATCGCCAACACGCATCAGCCCGATGAACTGTGGTTTGAGTGGCTGGCAGGGCAGGCGGAAAGCAGCATTGGCATTGGCCGTTCGGCCCCGCGCGCGCTGGCTGACTGGCTTGCGGCGAATCGTAGCGATGAAGGTGACGCGCTGCGCGCTGAACGCTTCCAGTGTGCGGTCACGGTCAAAAGCTGGCGTGAATGGATGGCTGAATTTGTGTTGCCGCACTGTCAGCGTCAGGAACATTCGGCTCCGGCCTGTCGACCGGTGGCGATTGCGCTATCGCCGGTCGCGGCGCTGCCAGCATCGGCGGGTAATCACTCGCTGTGGCAGCAGTGGTTGGCAAGTAAAACCACGCTCGGCGATGGCGCGAAGGGCGAAATGACCCACGCTGAATCGAGCGCTGTGCTGGCTTTCCCCGATCGCTTACTCCGCCTGTTGCCTCAGCAGTCGGGGTTTACTCCGCTGCGCCGGACGCAGGCATGGGGCATTGGGCTATTTACGCTGGCAGCGATTGCGGCCTTAGGCAGCTCCGCGTGGCATAACCGCCAGCTTTTGCGGCAGGTAAGTGACGATATCCAGCGCTACAACGCGATTCGCATGACCGACTACGTAGCGAAAAAACACGCGGTTGACGTGCTGAACCAAGACGAAGTGCTGTTGGATAACAACTATCGGCAGGGCGTCCCGCTGCGCATGGGATTAGGGTTGTATCCGGGTGAGCGCTTGCGCCAGCCGTTATTGGCGACGATTGCGACCTATCTGCCACCGCCGCCGGAAAAGGTACAGGAAAAAGCCAAGGTGGTGATCCCCAAAGCGGTGCGCTTAGACAGCCTGTCGCTGTTTGATACCAACAGCGCGAAGCTAAAAGCGGGTTCCACCAAGGTGTTGGTCAGTGCGCTAGTCGACATCAAAGCGCAGCCGGGCTGGCTGATTGTAATCGCCGGACATACCGATTCCACCGGCAATCCGCAGCGCAATGTCACGCTCTCCCAAGCACGCGCCGAAGCGGTACGCGATTGGATGCGCAGCATGGGGGATATTCCGATGACCTGTTTCGCGGTGCAGGGCTATGGCGCAAGCCAGCCCATCGCCAGCAATGAAACCGACGTTGGCCGAGCGGCCAATCGACGGGTAGATATTCGTCTGGTGCCAGAGGCGGGAGCCTGCAAGCTGCCCGCCAAGGCATCAGATTTTTAACCAGCCGCCAGTGTGGCGGCTTACAACAGCGTACTTATCAGTACCCCAAGTGCCGATAAGTACCTCCCCAGTAACAAGGAGTTTTACATGGCAATTCCAGCATATCTGTGGCTGAAAGACGACGGCGGCGCAGACATTAAAGGTTCAGTAGACGTACAAAAACGTGAAGGCAGCATCGAAATGGTCGCGCTGGAACACTCTCTGTACATCCCTACCGACAACAACACCGGCAAACTGACCGGTACTCGTATCCATACTCCTCTGGTATTCACCAAAGAAGTGGACGCATCTAGCCCTTATCTCTACAAAGCCGTGACTTCTGGCCAGACCCTGAAGTCTGCCGAAATCAAATGGTACAAGATCGATGACGCGGGTCAAGAAGTGGAATACTTCAACACCAAGCTCGAAAACGTCAAAGTCGTGAAAGTCGCGCCAAAAATGTGGGATATCAAAGACCCATCGAAAGAAAAACACAACCATCTGGAAGAGATTGAGTTCCGTTACGAGAAGATCACTTGGACCTTCAAAGACGGCAACATCATTCATTCTGACTCTTGGAATGAGCGCGCTTCAGCGTAATACCTCAGGCAGGCGAGAAATCGTCTGCCTTTTCGTTTTTCTGCTCAGCGCCAAAACAGCTTCGTTCGGACGCTGAGCACAACAACGAACGGATTTAAAACAATTTAATTTGATGACCTTATGGGCCTTGGCTTCCAAGTATGGAAAACGGCTATGGGCGGTAGCGTGCCTAATAAGGCAATGGGCATAAACGGGAGAGAGAATGTAATGGGAAATAATTCAGCAAGCTTACTGCGTCGGTTAAATCCATATTGTGCTCAGGCGCTTGCCGCCGCCGCCACCTTATGCCAAACCCGCGCCCATGCGGAAATCACGGTAGAACACTGGCTGCTCAAGCTGTTAGAGCAGGGAGAAGGTGACATTACGGTGATCGCTCGCCGCTACGAATGGGACATGGACGGCCTATGGCAGGGGTTGCTGAATCATTTAGAAAGTCTTCCGCATACCATTCAGGGAAAACCTCAGCTCTCCGACAAGCTCCAACAGCTGATCAAAAATGCGTGGCTAGATGCATCGTTGCAGGAAAACACCGACGCCGTGCGTTCCTCTCATCTGCTCGCCGCGCTGATTAATAAGCCTAATTTACTGGCGACGGACGCCGTTTGGCCGCTGCTGAGTATCAGCACCACGCAGCTTTCCCGTTTGCTACCGCTGTTAGATGCCCAGTCGGAAGAACGCCCTGAGCTGCAAACTGGGTTGCAACACCCGCAACATCATTCTGAACATTATCCTGAACGGCAGCCGACGCCGAATGCCGAATCGGCCTCGGGTCAACCCAACGCCAGCGGCGTTTCGCCGATGCAGGAAGCGCATTTGGCGGTGCTCAATAAGTTCACCCTCGACGTCACCGAAAAAGCGCGTTCGGGCGGTATCGACCCGGTATTTGGGCGCGATATGGAAATTCGCCAGATGGTCGATATTCTTTCCCGCCGCCGCAAAAATAACCCGATTCTGGTGGGCGAACCCGGCGTGGGTAAAACCGCGCTGGTGGAAGGCTTAGCGCTACGTATTGCCGAAGGCAATGTGCCAGACAGTTTAAAAACCGTAAGCGTACGCACGTTGGATCTCGGTCTGCTACAAGCGGGCGCAGGCGTGAAAGGTGAATTCGAACAACGGCTGAAAAACGTCATTGAAGCGGTACAGCAAGCGCCCGAACCGGTGCTGTTGTTCATTGACGAAGCGCACACCATTATCGGCGCGGGCAATCAGGCCGGTGGCGCAGATGCCGCTAACCTGCTGAAACCGGCGCTGGCTCGCGGTGAACTGCGCACCATTGCGGCCACCACGTGGTCTGAATACAAACAGTATTTCGAACGCGACGCCGCGCTAGAACGCCGTTTCCAGATGGTCAAAGTGGACGAGCCCGACGATGAGATGGCGTGCCTGATGCTGCGTGGTTTGAAAGAGCGGTACGCCACCCATCACGGCGTGCATATTCAAGACGCGGCGGTGAAAGCGGCGGTCACGCTGTCGCGCCGTTATATCACCGGACGACAACTGCCGGACAAAGGCGTCGACTTACTGGATACCGCCAGCGCCCGCGTGCGTATGAGCTTGGATACCGTGCCTGAACAGCTCACCCAGATTAACGCCCAATTAGCGTCGCTGGAGATGGAAAAACTGGCTATCGAGCAAGACTTAGTGCTCAGCAGCGGCGCCGACAGTGAACGACTTGGCACGATTGAAAAACTGAGCGACGAATTGCTCAGCCAACAGGCACAGCTCGACGCCCAATATCAGCAAGAGCGCGAGCTTACCCAAACGCTGTTGGAGGTGCGTCAAGACCTCAGCCGCCAGTCCGAACGCGCCGCTATTCAACAGCAGCTGAGCGAGATTCAGGGCAATCAGCCGCTGCTTTCTCTCGACGTTGACGTGCGCACCGTGGCGAACGTGATCGCCGACTGGACGGGCGTGCCGTTGGGTAGCTTGTTGAAAGATGAACAAACCAGCCTGTTACAGCTGGAAGATCAGCTGGGCGAACGCGTCATTGGCCAACCGGCCGCACTAGGCGCGCTGGCGCAGCGGTTACGCGCCGCAAAAACCGGTTTAACCTCGGAGAACGGCCCGCTCGGCGTATTCCTGCTGGTTGGCCCGAGCGGCGTGGGTAAAACCGAGAGCGCATTGGCGCTGGCCGATGACCTGTTCGGCGGCGAAAAATCGCTGATCACGATTAATATGTCCGAGTATCAAGAGGCGCACACCGTTTCCCAGCTTAAGGGCTCACCTCCGGGCTACGTGGGTTATGGTCAGGGCGGGATTTTGACCGAAGCGGTGCGCAAGCGACCATACAGCGTGGTGCTGCTCGACGAGGTTGAGAAGGCGCATCGCGACGTTTTAAACCTGTTCTATCAGGTATTCGACCGTGGCTTTATGCGCGACGGCGAAGGGCGCGAGATCGACTTCCGCAACACCGTGATTTTAATGACCGCCAACTTGGGCAGCGATGAGCTGATGGCGCTGTTAGAACAACAGCCAGAGGCATCAGACGGCATGCTGCAAGAGCTGCTGCGCCCGATCCTGCGCGATCATTTCCAACCGGCCTTACTGGCCCGTTTCCAGACTTTGATTTATCGCCCGCTAGACGCCGTGGCGCTCCGCCGCATTGTGGCCATCAAATTAGGACAGGTGGCAAAACGTCTTCAGCGTCATTACGGACTGACTTGCCACATCGAAGAAAGCCTGATGGACACGCTGGTCGAGGCCTGCCTGCTGCCGGATACCGGCGCGCGCAACATCGACAGCCTGCTTAACCAGCAGATCTTACCGGTGCTTTCTCAGCAGCTATTACAGCGTTTAGCGCAGCAGCGAAAACCGAACAGCCTGACATTGGGTTACAACGACGAAGACGGCATTACGCTGGATTTTGGTGACGAAGAGAGCGGTGACGAAAAAAACGCTGAATCAGACGGCGAGATAACCGCCGAAGCGAGGGTGACATGTTAAATACTGCGGCTCAACTGATGTTCGACCACAGCCACCATGTGCTGAAGGTCTGGGACAACACGGCTCCGCTGGACGTGTTGGCGTTCACTGGCGAAGAGCATCTTAGCCAGCCTTATCACTACACCATTGAATTCACCAGCTCGGCCAAAGACATCCAGCCCGCGCAGATGCTGATGCAGGACGCCACGTTCACCCTGAACGCCACACCGAATGCGCTGGCCTCTTTAGGTGCCGCGTTGTCGATGACGCCGCCGGTTATGCAGGCGCTGCGCACGGTGCACGGGGTGATCCAGCGCTTCAAGCGCCTGTCTACTTCACGCGATGAAAGCCGCTATGAAGTCACCTTGGTTCCGCGCTTGGCGCTGCTGGCGAAAAGCCATCAGCACGCGATTTACCAAAACCTCTCGGTGCCGGAGATCGTGGAAAAGATCCTGCGCGATCGCCACGGTTTCAAAGGGCAAGATTTTCTGTTCACGCTGGCGCACACCTATCCAAAACGTGAACTGGTGATGCAGTACGGCGAAAACGATCTGCAATTTATCAGCCGCCTGCTGGCAGAAATTGGTATCTGGTTCCGCTTTACCGCTGACCCTAAACTCAATATCGACGTCGTGGAATTCTATGACGATCAACAGCATTACCAATTTGGCACCAGCCTGCCGCTGCGTAATCCGTCGGGCATGAATGACGTCGGCGTTGAATCGGTGTGGGGCTTAACCAGCGCTCATCAGGTGGTCGAAAACCGCGTCACCACCCGAGACTACAACTATCGCCAAGCCCAATCGTGGATGGACGGCGACGTTGACGTCACCCGTGGTGACAAAACCACCTACGGTGAAGCCTATCACTACGCGGATAATTATCTGGCGGCGGGCGACAAAAACAGCCCACAGTCTGAGTCAGAGAGCGGTGCGTTCTATGCGCGCCTGCGTCATGAACGCTATCTGAATCAACAAACCCTGCTGCACGGTTTCACCACCTCGGCGGCGTTGTCGCCGGGGCAAGAACTCAAAGTGGATGGCGATGCGCCCGAGGCGTTCCGCCAAGGTGCGGTGATCGTGGCTATCAGCAGCAAAGCGCGCCGCGACCAAAGCTACGAAGTTGAATTCACCGCCATCCCGTATTCTGAAAACGTCTGTTTCCGCCCAGAACCTAGCGCCAAGCCGGTGATGGCGGGCACCATTCCGGCTCGCGTCACCAGCACCGTGGTGAATGACACCTACAGCCACATCGATAAAGATGGCCGCTACCGCGTGTCGTTTGATTTTGACCGCGACGAATGGCAGGCCGGATGCGAAAGTCTATGGGTACGCCAAGCGCGCCCGTATGCCGGTGACACCTATGGCCTTCACGCACCGCTGCTGGCGGGCACCGAAGTGGCGATTGCGTTCGAAGAGGGCAACCCCGACCGACCGTACATCGCCTACGCGCTGCACGACTCCAAACACGGCGACCACGTCACGCTGCAAAACTACAAACGCAACGTGCTACGCACCCCCGCCAACAACAAACTGCGCCTCGACGACGAACGTGGCAAAGAGCACATCAAACTCAGCACCGAATACGGCGGCAAAACCCAGCTCAACCTCGGCCATTTGGTCGACAGCCAAAAACAGCAACGCGGCGAAGGCTTCGAACTACGCACCGACGACTGGGGCGCGATAAGGGCGGGCAAGGGGATTCATCTCACGACCGACCCCCAGCCTCAGGCGCAGAAAAAGCAGCTCGATCTGGATGCCACCATTAAGCAGCTAAAGCAGGCGCTGGACGTCGCTGAAACCCTCAAGCGCACCGCCGAGTTTTCTCAGGCCTCGCCTATCGATAATTTGGCACAGCAACAGCTAGCTCAGGCGATCTCGGGCGAAACCAAAGCAGGTATTTCAATGTATGGCGATGAGGGTATCGCTATCGTTACGCCGCGTTCGGCTCAGGTTTCGGCGGCAGACAACGTGGTTGTCACTGCGCAGGAAAACGTGGGTATTAGCGCTATTCAGTCCCTATCGATGAGCGTGGGCAAAATGATCTCGCTGTTCGCGCATAAGTTAGGCATCAAGATTATTGCAGCCGAAGGGAAGGTTCAGGTGCAGGCGCAGAACGGTGAGATGGAGATGACATCGACCAACAATTTACAGATCACCAGCACGCAGGGAAAAGTGGTGATTAACGCACAGCAGGAGCTGCTACTGACCTGCGGCGGTGCCGGTATTCGCATCAAAGATGGCGTAATAGAAGAGATTGCGCCGAATAAGATCTTACAAAAGTCACCGATTCTCTCTTACATGGGCGGCGATAGTGTGAAAGCGACGATGCCAAGTTTCCCGAAAGGCGAGTTTGTACGTCAGGTGCGGTTGCACGTGGCGGGAAATCCGCAGCAGGCGCTAGGCAACAGAAAATTCCGTTTAACTTTTCCCGATGGGTCGATGCAGGAAGGGATAACCGATGCCAATGGCCAATCTGAATTATTGCAGATGAGCGCGTTGGATAACGTTCAGATCGCCGTATTACCGGAGCAGCATAATGACTAAACCAGCAAACAATACCCATCATAATGAATCGAGTCAGGTAAAGTTTAGCGGCGTGCCAACCGACAGCGGTGAAATGGTGAATGTGCAATGTGCCGTACAACCGCCCATGCCGTGTATGACGATTGTGATCCATGGCGTTAATGACAATGGATTAGCCTACCGAAATATTGATAACGGTATCTGCAAAGGGCTGAATACTCGCTTAGGCCGCACCGATTTAACCCCGCACCAGTGGGGCGTAGAAGCGTCTGATACCGATGATAAAATCAATCTGGCAGCAGAAAGCTGCGCAATTCAATCCCCAGGGCGTTCGCCCATTATTCCTTTTTATTGGGGCTATCGGCCGGTTGATTACGATAAATATCACGCCGATCAAGTGGAATATAAGCAAGCGCTTCACGAAAAGGGCGATCAGGCTGATTTGCCCTATGATGCCTATGTGCGCCCCGATGCCGCCAATCAGCCAGATAAAAGCATCGGCGAGCGAGATAACTACGATAACCCGCTGAAGAAAAGTAAAATCAAAGGCGGCGGCCCATTCCCTAACGCCACGAACAATATTCCAGATATGTATGGGCCAGGGAGCAAAAGCCTAGGTAACTGGGTAGGGATGATGCAAACCCAATTCGGGGATGATTACAGCAGCTTTATCCATGAAAACCCGCACCGAATTTACTACGTACATGCGGCGCAGCGGTTGGCTGACTTGATTCTTCAGATTAGACGCCATGATCTATATAAGGACGACACGATTAATATTATTGCCCACAGTCAGGGCACCATCATTACTATGCTGGCGCAGTTTATGGTAGCTGAACAGGGAAAAAAACCTGCAGATTGCATAATTTTAAATAACTCGCCCTACGGCGTGGAAGACACCTTCGTTGAACGCTTGCAAAGAGAAAGAGGCTGGGGCAGCGTTCAGGGAATACAAAGTAAACAGGGCCGCGAGCAAACGCTGATTAACTTTGTTCAATTAATGGAAGAGGAAAAAGGGCGCGTATACAGTGAACAAGAGCTGATCGAAAAAGGCGTATTAGTACTTAAAGAGGGGAAAAGCCCTTGGCAAAGCTATAGCTATCCACAAGATAACTTCGGGCATGTTTACAACTATTTCTGCCCTTATGACAACGTGGTGTCATTGAGCAACGTACAGGGCTTTGGTTGGCAGGGGATAGACGATACGCTGCTGGGCAGACTCGGTGACAACTTCTTCCAACGGGTGTTTTCTAAAGACTATGTGGCGGGCGATGAGCCGAAAAGCTTTGATCTGAAGTCTGATATAACCATCCGTAATACAAACACAATTTCGCCGACCGGTTTCAGCGTACCTCCCTCCATGGGGCACACGGCGTCGATACCTATTGTGAATGTTAACTTTGGTCATCGCGTTCGCACTGTTAATGCGCCCAAAGTTCCCGAGCCTGTACGCTTTGAGTTGGAAGACCTTATTCCCATGGGGAAAGAGGGCGAGCGGATGTCCATCCAAGAGTATATGAAAAATGGCCCTTACGTGCAGGGGCTCTACCCTTGTCCGCCGACCTTGATTAACGCCAGCAATCTTTCACGAAATTTGACACCGGATGAACTACAGCAGCTTTCCGCACAGCATCCAGAGGTGGAATTTGCTTCTGCCCGTTATCTAATCGACATGTATAGCGGAAGGAAAACCGTTCTAGCATTGCGATATAACACCGAGGCTGAAGCGCGCGCGGCGCTGGATACAAAGCCAAAAAATAAGCAACAAGAGTATCTGACCGAAAGCAAGCAGCACTCGGCGATTATGAATAACCCACAGGTGCCGGAAAAAATTATGGCCTATGACTTAGCGGTTGGAATGTGCGCCTGTTTTGCGGATAAAGATTTTTGGCATAAATTGCTTTATCGAGCTGATTGGAAAAATCGTCAGAGTGAAAATCTTGATGCGGTTAATTATTATCAGACGGGGTTTTTGCCTGAACTTATAAAGCCAGCGATGAATAAACCATATAAATTTATGCCTAAGGGAGTCGTTAACGATTATCTGGCGGTGGTGTATCAGCCGGGATACCATTCCCAATACACAACCAAAAATCAAGGTTTGCAGTGGCCAATGCCAGATCCCGATCTCTCAAAACCCAAAGTATAAGGAACACTAGGCTATGGAAAGTATTTTGGCTTCATTGTATTTATGGCTGGTTCCGCTGTGGAGCGCGTTGGTACTGTTTATTATCGGCGGCATGATGCTGTGGAAAGGAAACAGATGGCGTTACTGGGGGGCTCTTTCGCTGTTATTAGGCGCGATAGCGTTAATACCGTTGCCGATATTTACCGCACAAAAAACGGTGCCGACGGGGGAAAAACCGCAGCAGGTGATTTACCGTTTCGACGATCACCGTTATCTGGTGTTAATCGGTTATAACTGTGAGGGAGCACTGTGGTTTGTTGATAATAAAAAAAATATTAAAACGGAGATAATTGACAGTTTCTTCCGGCTTTCTTCTTTCAAATATATACACCCATCAACACAGTATATTGCTGTTCCATTTAGAGATCTTTCCGCTATTTTGGTTTCTAAGGACGGTGGGCGCTCTTTTATCCTAAATCAAATGGCCCACTTTACTCCAGGGGGGGGGGTAAATCACAGCGATAGACCTGTACGTGAAGACGTCGTATCATTTACAGTTGTCGACGATCGTGGCTATTTTTTAACGAAGCAAGGTTATATATACCTCAGTTCGGCTCCATTTGGGGAATATTGGGGACGTAATTACACGTCAATACAGGCATTGGATGGCTGGTCAACCGAAGGCCACGAAGATAATTATCGTAATTTCCCACGCAGCATTCCAGAGGTGAAAAACTATACCGGCTGGGATCATATGAAGTGCAATTGGAATGAAGCCCCACCGATTAAACCAAACCCAATGTATCAATTTCAGCAGGCGGTGCTGAAATGGGAAAGTTACACCTTGGGCGCACCGATCTATTTTGGTTTGAAAGCCTTTATGCGTGAGCAAGGTTAATGATGCAGAGCGAAATCGCGGCATTTTATCTATGGCTGGTCCCGCTGTGGAGCGCATTAATACTGTTTATTGTTGGCGGCGTGATGCTGTGGAAAGGAAAACGTTGGCGTAACTGGGGGGCCCTTCCGCTGTTATTAGGCGCGGTAGCGTTAATACCGCTGCCGATATTTACCGCACAAAAATCGGTGCCGACGGGGGAAAACCGCAGCAGGTGATTTACCGTTTCGATGATCACCGTTATCTGGTGTTAATCGGTTATAACTGTGAGGGCGCACTGTGGTTTGTTGATAATAAAAAAAATATTAAAACGGAGATAATTGACAGCTTCTTCCGGCTTTCTTCTTTCAAATATATACACCCTTCAACACAGTATATTGCTGTTCCATTTAGAGATCTTTCCGCTATTTTGGTTTCTAAGGACGGTGGGCGCTCTTTTATCCTTAATCAAATGGCTCATTTTAGCCCGGGGGGGGGGGCTATAAAGTACAGCGGTAGACCAAAGAAAGAAGACTTCGTGTCATTTACAGTAGTGGACGATCGTGGCTACTTTATGACTAAACAAGGGGATTTATATTTAAGCTCAGCGCCGTTTGGTGAACGCTGGGGCTTAGACTATACCTCCTTAAATTCCTTGATCTATCGCTGGAAGATTTTTGCCGATTGGGATAATTTCCAGAACCCACCTCATCAGGTGCCAGAGGTGAAAAACTACACCGGCTGGGATCATATGAAGTGCAATTGGGATGAAGCCCCACCGATTAAACCAAACCCAATGTATCAATTTCAGCAGGCGGTGCTGAAATGGGAAAATTATACCTTGGGCGCACCAATCTATTTTGGTTTGAAAGCCTTTATGCGTGAGCAAGGTTAATGATGCAGAGCGAAATCGCGGCATTTTATCTATGGCTGGTTCCGCTGTGGAGCGCGTTGGTACTGTTTATTATCGGCGGCGTGATGCTGTGGAAAGGAAAACGTTGGCGTTACTGGGGGGCTCTTCCGCTGTTATTAGGCGCGATAGCGTTAATACCGCTGCCGATCTTTACCGCACAAAAAACGGTGCCGACGGGGGAAAAACCGCAGCAGGTGATTTATCGTTTCGACGACCACCGTTATCTGGTGTTAATCGGTTATAACTGTGAGGGAGCTCTGTGGTTTGTTGATAATAAAAAAAATATTAAAACGGAGATAATTGACAGCTTCTTCCGGCTTTCCTCTTTCAAATATATACACCCTTCAACACAGTATATTGCTGTGCCATTTAGAGATCTTTCCGCTATTTTGGTTTCTAAGGACGGTGGGCGCTCATTTATCCTTAATCAAATGGCTCGCTTTAGCCCTGGAGGGGGGGCAATAAAATACAGCGATAAACCAAAGAAAGAAGACTTCGTGTCATTTACGGTAGTGGACGATCGAGGCTACTTTATGACTAAACAAGGGGATTTATATTTAAGCTCAGCGCCTTTTGGTGAACGCTGGGGCTTAGACTATACCTCCTTAAATTCCTTGATCTATCGCTGGAAGATTTTTGCCGATTGGGATAATTTCCAGAACCCGCCTCATCAGGTGCCAGAGGTGAAAAACTACACCGGCTGGGATCATATGAAGTGCAATTGGAATGAAGCCCCACCGATTAAACCGAACCCAATGTATCAATTTCAGCAGGCGGTGCTGAAATGGGAAAGCTATACCTTGGGCGCACCGATCTATTTTGGTTTGAAAGCTTAATTCAAAGATTAAATTTTATTATTATAAAAATAATAACTGTATGTTTTCTCTTGTCGGGAATGCCGCAGATAGCGTTTAAATCCCTTAATAAATAGTTGTTGGCTATTTACTGTCTTAATCCAGTTTTCATTATTTAGAGTGTATTTTTCGTGACTTATTCTGCTGCTCTATCATTTACAAGGAGTGACTATGAAAGGTGTCATTAGATTAGGCGATAAGCATAGCCATGGTGGCTCAGTAATTACTGCATCAGGTGCCGATTTTGAGGGTAAACCGGTAATGCTGGCTGGGGATATGGTTAGCTGTTCTAAGCATGGCAATGTTTCTGTGCCGGCAGGTGTGGCGTCATGGACAATGATGGGCAAAGAGGTTGTTGTCGACGGATGCAAAGCCTCTTGTGGATGTGTTTTATATACATCTCTTTCCAATGCAGGAGTTGCATAAGTGAACTGGGTATTTCCAAAATATATCCAAGAAGAAAAACCGCGTAATTACTCTTGGTGGGTCTATGTTCTCATGGTATGTCTACCGCTTCTTGTAGGAATAATCACGGCGGTATTATATAAAGTTAATGTGCCAGAAATAACGACCGCGCAATTCTTGATTATAGCGCTAGCACTTCCGCTATTAATATCGCTGGCGATGATCTGTTTCTGCATGAATATGATGCATTTTAAGCATGCCGAATATCTTATGAGAGATAATTTTTTTCGTCAGAAAGAGTATCAATGGAAATGCTCAACGCGAGAATCAAGAGGGATTGTCGTTTATGCCATGTTATCACCCGCGACTGACTTGATGAGCGGAATTTTATCCAATGCGATATTGGAACCCATAAATGAAGATCACTGCTTCTCGTTAGATATTCAACCTTTTGACCCCTATCAGAGTTCGTACTTTGTTATGGTTTGCAAAGAACTCTTGAACAAAATCAATGATGACATTAAAACATCGCCACCAAATAAAATTATCATTAATGCTCAAGGTGTCGATGAGAATAAAATAAATCAATTTAAATTGCTCTGGAACGCTTTAGGCTTTGATGAAACTCCGCTATCTCATCTTGAAATTTTGTCTGAGCCAATAACCCGAGAGACGGTGTTTAGCAAAACGTCCTCGGCTCATGAGCGTACACTTTTCATTATTATGAATGTTACACAAAGCGATAGCGCGAATAATTTCAACAAAGAAAATGAATTTGCATTAGCCGTGATGTTTGATAATAGCCTCTCTAGCCGGCTACGTTTGTCAGTGCCGTTTTCTACGCCGATAGCAACGTTGCGAGAGAATATTGAGTATTATATTCGAAGCGGTGTATTCAATAAAAATAACGTCGATACGATCTGGATACAGAACCTTGAACAAGCGCTAAAAACGGAGTTGTTATCGATTTTATCCATCGAAGAATCAACAAAAGTTAACGATATTTCTTTGTATACGGGTAAACCTAATGAGCTCATTCCATGGCTAGGTTTTATTATGGGCTGCGAGGCTTTGCGGAGTGGAAGGAAAGGACAGCTTTTGATTAGCAACGGTCACGGCATTTTAGACTTTTCAATAATTAATAATCAGCGTGAGAAAATGGAAGGATATAAAGAGAGAGTATTCACGCCGCTATCTTGGTTTAACTTTATTGGGCTAGGCGCCGTATTTTCCGCAGCTATCCTCGCGTGTAGCGATAAAATCGATGTGCTAGGCAATCCTATCCTTATCACATTGATGACAATCTGTTTAATATTGGGGCTTTTTGCTCTGCCAACAAGAAGTTATCTCTATAGAAAAATACTGCAACAGCGGTGGTTAAGGGAAAAGAAAGTCCATGAAAAACGCTAACATGATGAAGTATTTCGTTGTGCTTTCATTAGCCGTAGCCGCACTCCTGTTTATTTGGTTTTACCAAGGTGAACTTGGATTCATATCCAGCGTGGAACAAAAATGGTATTGCACCTTCGGGATCATTATCGTTGCCTCGCTCGGCCTAATTTTAATGAGGAACAGTGAAGGGATAGCGGAACTATTTCAAACATCTCAACGAACTCCGACGGATGACGATGCACCTGATGATGTATTGGCCAGCGGCCTGTTATCCCATTTAAAGACCCGCCACGGCCTCCTATGGCGCAATAAAATTCGCATCCTGCTAGTTGTTGGGGAAAACGCGGCGGCGGAAGCTATTGCGCCGGGGTTAACTACCCAGCAATGGCTGGAGGGGCAGGGCACATTATTGCTGTGGGGCGGTGGTGTACAGGCGGAGCCGGATGAGGCGTGGCTGTTGGGGCTGCGTAAGCTGCGCCGTCGCCGTCCGTTGGATGGTGTGGTGTGGGTGATGAATGAGCAGCAGAGCGCGCAGGCCGGCGTTATCGATCAGGGCTGTCGTCAGTTGCAAAAACGTGGGCAGATTTTAAAGCAGCAGGCACCGGTTTATCTGTGGCAGGTGTGTGACAGCGCGTGGCAGCAGGATGATCGTATTACCCAGCCGGTGGGCTGTTTGTTCCCCGAGAAAAACTCGCCGGAGAAATTGGCCGCCAGTTTGCAGAAGCTGATCGCGCCGCTGCGTCAGCGCGGTATGACGCAGGTGTTGTTGAAAAACAGCCATGACTTTTTATTACGTCTGGCAAATCGCTTAGAGCGTAAGGGCATCGCTCATTGGCAGCAGGCGTTAACGCCGATGCTGCGCGAATATGCGTCGGCGCTGTCGCTGCGTGGGCTGATGTTTAGTTTGCCGCTGGCGGCGAAATCTGGCGTTGCTCAGCATGGCTGGCTGCCGGATGCGGCGTGGCAGGGCGTGTTGAACGATCGCGCAGTGCGCGGTCGTCGGGTCGGATTCTCTTGGGAGCAGAGCGCTTATTATGCCGTGATGGCGCTGGCGCTGCTGTGGTTCGCGGGCAGTATCCTGTCGTTCTTCACCAATCGTTCACAGATTGCCACGGTGCGCGATCAGGTTGATTTGCTGAATAAATCCAATGCTAAACCGATGGAACAGCTGGTTGCGCTACAGCTGTTTGGTAATACGCTCGGTCAGCTACAGTATCGGGCTGCGCATACGGTGCCGTGGTATCAACAGTTTGGCTTAAGCCAAAATGACGCGCTAGAAAGCGCGCTGTGGCCGCATTACGACGCGGCGAGCCTGCGCTTGATCCGCGGGCAGGCCGCCGACGAGCTGCATCGTAACCTCAGTGAAATGGCCGCGCTGCCGCCCGATAG
The DNA here is from genome assembly GCF_034424155.1 of Hafnia alvei. Classification (NCBI taxonomy): domain Bacteria; kingdom Pseudomonadati; phylum Pseudomonadota; class Gammaproteobacteria; order Enterobacterales; family Hafniaceae; genus Hafnia; species Hafnia alvei. The sequence continues at coordinate 1,835,859 of NZ_CP139992.1, forward strand.
TCCTAAGCGCGCCAAGCTGGCACGTGCCGGATACGACAGCCTGAAAGCCTATTTGATGATGGCGAATCCAGACAAAGCCGACGCCGAATTTCTTACCCGAGTGCTGAGCGCCAATGAGCCAACGCGCACCGGCGTTGCCCCCGGTCTGTGGCAGGGAATGGCGCCAAGCCTGTGGACGTTCTATGCCGAAAATCTGCCCGCTCATCCTGAGTGGCGCATTAAGCCTGATACCGCACTGGTGGCGCAGGTTCGGCAGGTGTTGCTCAATCAGATTGGGCAGCGTAACGCCGAAGCCACGCTGTATCAGAATATGTTGCAGTCCGTCGCGCAAAACTACGCGGATATGGGGCTGGCGCAGATGGTGGGTGATACCGATGCGCAGTCGCTGTTTACCACTGAACAGGTGGTACCGGGGATGTTTACGCGTCAGGCGTGGGACGGTCAGGTGCAGAAAGCCATCGATGATGCGGTGTCGTCGCGTCGTGAAGAGATCGACTGGGTGCTGAGTGATAACAAACATCCCGCCTCGGCGGATGTCTCTCCTGACGCGCTCAAAGCGCGCCTCACCGAGCGTTACTTCACCGATTTTAGCGGTGCGTGGTTAGATTTCTTAAACAGCCTGCACTGGAAGAAAGCACAGAATTTATCTGATGTGACCGACCAACTTACCCTGATGAGCGATGTGCGCCAGTCGCCTCTGATCGCTTTGTTAAATACGTTGGCCTATCAGGGACAAACCGGACAGCGCGGCGAAGCGCTATCGGATTCGTTGATGAAATCGGCGCAAAACCTGCTGCATAAAGAGAAAACGCCGGTAATCGATCAGCGCGTCAGCGGGCCAACGGGGCCGCTGGATAGCACCTTCGGGCCGTTGCTCTCGCTGATGGGCAAGGGCACTACCACGAACGGCGTGATGAATGCCGATAGTTCGCTGAGCCTACAAACCTTTTTAACTCGTGTTACGCGGGTGCGGTTGAAGCTGCAACAGGTGGCGAACGCGTCCGATCCGCAACAGATGACGCAGCAAATGGCACAGACGGTGTTTCAAGGTAAAACGGTCGATCTGACGGAAACGCAGGATTACGGCAGCCTGATGGCGGCCAGTCTGGGCGAAGAGTGGAGCGGCTTTGGCCGTGAAATGTTTGTACAGCCGCTGACTCAGGCGTGGCAAACGGTGCTGCAACCTTCTGCCGCCAGCTTAAATACCCAGTGGCAAACCTCGATTGTGGCGAACTGGAACAGCGCTTTTGCTGGGCGCTATCCGTTTGCTAGCAGTGGCAACGACGCTTCGCTGCCGATGCTCGGTCAGTTTATTCGCGCTAATTCAGGGCGAATTGAACAGTTCCTTACGCGCCAGCTAGCGGGCGTACTGCACAAAGAGGGCAATACGTGGGTGCCGGATCAAATCAACAGTCAGGGGCTTCAGTTTAATCCTGAGTTCTTGCGGGCCATCAATCAGCTAAGCCAGCTGGCAGACGTGCTGTTCACCGACGGTAGCCAAGGCGTGCACTTTGAGCTGCGCGCTCAGCCTGCGCGCAACGTGGTAGAAACCAATCTGGCGATCGACGGCCAACGCCTGCGCTATTTCAACCAGATGGAAAGCTGGCAGAGCTTTAACTGGCCGGGTGCTACCTACCAGCCGGGCGTGATGCTGACGTGGACCAGCGTTAACGGCGGCGCTCGCCTGTTCGGCGACTATCAGGGCACTTGGGGGCTAATCCATTGGCTAGAAAAAGCCAAAGTCACCAAGCTGGACGAAAGCAGCTACCGCTTAGCGCTGGATACACCGGACGGCCTCACGCTGTCGTGGATCCTGCGCACCCAACTGGGCAGCGGCCCGCTAGCGCTGCTGAAACTGCGCGGGTTTAGCCTGCCGAGCAAAATTTTTGTGGTGAACGCGGGCGCGTCAGACGCGATGGTCAGTAATAACAGCGCGTTGGGGGATGAATAATGCTACAGGGATTAATCGCAGCCAGCATGAACGGGCGCGATGCTTTGGCATTGGCGGGCGAGCAGGTGGCGCTGTGGGACAAATGGCTGTTACCGATTAGCGCTGATGCGCAAGCGGGGGAAGATCCGGGCTACGACGATGATTTCCAGCGCATGCGTGAAGAGGTTAACCGCCTGTCGGGCGCTGATACCGATCTTATCTGTCAGTTAGCCGAAAAGCTGCTGACCACCGCGTGCAAAGACGTGCGCGTGGCAACCTATTACCTTTGGGCGCGCCTGCATCGCGATGGAGAAACCGGGCTTGCCGATGGCTTAACGCTGCTGGCGGGTGTGGTGTCTCGCTTTAGCGATACGGTGTTGCCGCTGCGTGCGCATAGCCGTAAGGTGGCGATGGAATGGCTGACCAGCAGCAAAGTGCTGGATAGCCTGTCGCGTTATCCCGAAGTGGTGAAAGCCGACGTGGAGCGCACGGTGGCCGCGTTGGCGCTGTTGGACAGCGCAATGCAGGTGTGGCCAGAGGAGGAGCGTCCTTCGCTCGGCGGACTTTATTCGGCGCTGGATGCACGTTTAGCGCAGGCGGGCGGTCTAGATGCGGTGGTGCCGCAGAACAGCGCGCCAGCGGGGCAAAAGGAAGAAGCCGGTTCAACAATGGGCTTACCCACGCTCAAGCAGATCCAATCAGGACGTGATTTGCTCGATCAGGCTCGGGAGCTGGCGCGTTACCTGCGCGATCAGCCGCAGGGCTGGCTGTCGAGCAGTCGGCTGATGAAAAGCCTGCGTTGGGATACGGTGCATCAGTTGCCGCCGCAGGATGCCTCGGGCAATACGCGCTTAACGCCGCCGCGGGCCGACAATCGCGCCCAGCTTAAACGCCTGTATATGCAACAAAGTTGGAATGAGTTGCTGGAACAGGTTGAGCGTATGTATGCCGAAGGCGTGAATCATTTTTGGCTCGATTTGCAGTGGTATGCCTGCCAAAGCCTGAGCAAACAAGGCCATCCTTATGACGCGTGGGCCGATATCGTAAAGCGCGATTTGGGCATGTTTTTAGAACGTTTGCCGGGGCTGGAAGAGATGACCTACAACGACGGCACGCCGTTTGCCGACGAGGTGACGCGCGACTGGATTGCTCAGCATGTGAGCGGCAATCAAGAGCAGTGGGCTGCGCCACCGGCGTCGACTCAGCCGCAGGGCGATGACGACGTGTTAGCGCTGGAAGGTGAAGCGCTGGCGCAGGCCGATAGCGATGGCGTTGAAGCCGCGCTGACGTGGCTAAGCACCCGCTCGGGCATTCATACCCCGCGCAATCGCTGGTTGTTGCGGTTGCTGATGGCGCGCATTGCCGAGCAGTACGGCAAAAATGAGATGGCGCTGCATCTGTTAACCGAACTGGATATCAATCCGTCCCAGCTGACGCTGGCGGAGTGGGAGCCTGCGCTAAGTTTCGAAGTAAAAGCTCGCCTGCTGAAACTGCTGCGCTTGAAATCGCAGCGTAACGATAGCGATAAAGCGGCGCTGGCGCGGCGTATGGAAACCTTGTTAGCCGGACTGGTGAACATCGATCCGGTGAGAGCCGCCGTGCTGTGTGGCTGATGCTGCCGCAGATTATTGCCTGATTTTAGTTTTACCTCCCCCGATTTTTTAACCTTTCTCATGAGAACACAATTCGCATGGATGACTTAACTCTGCGCTATTTTGAAGCAGAAATGCGCTATCTGCGTGAAGCAGGTAAAGAATTTGCCGAAGCGCATCCTGACCGCGCGGCCATGCTTAATCTGGATAAGGTGGGCGCACGCGATCCCTACGTGGAACGTCTGTTTGAAGGTTTTGCCTTCTTAATGGGGCGACTGCGTGAAAAGCTGGATGACGATCTGCCTGAGCTCACCGAAGGATTAGTGAGTCTGCTGTGGCCGCATTATTTGCGCACCATCCCGTCGCTTTCCATCGTGGAGCTTTCGCCGGACTGGTCGCAGATGAAACACAGCGAGCGCGTGGCTGGTGGTTTTGAAGTGATGTCTCAGCCGGTGGGACAGCAGAAAACTCGCTGTCGCTATAGCACCACGCAGGATCTCGATCTGCTGCCGTTGAATTTGTCTAAGGTGGGGTTGAGCACTGAGCCGGACGGTCGTTCAGTGATCCGTTTTCGCTTTGAATGCAGCGAGCTGGCCGACTGGGCGCAAATCGACCTTAGCCGCCTGCCGCTGTATTTGAACGCGGATAGTCCGGTGGCGAGCGCCCTGCATCAGGCGTTAACGCTGCAAACGCAGGCCATGTATCTGCGCTTACCAAAACGGCCTGACCGCCAGCGCATAGACGGTTATTTTTCGCCGTTGGGATTTGGCGAGCAGGACGGTCTGTGGCCGAAAGGGGAAAGCGCTTTTAGCGGCTATCAGCTGCTGTTGGAGTTTTTCACCTTCCGGCAGAAATTCATGTTTGTCGGTTTGAACGGGCTGGAGCAGCTTGAACTGCCCGCCGCACTGCCGTGGTTTGAAATTGAGGTGGTGCTGAGCGAGCTGTGGCCATACGACATGCCGTTTGACGCTGAAAATCTGCGTTTGCACTGTGTTCCCGTGATTAATCTTTTCCCGCTAGAGGCCGATCCGTTGCGCCTGTCGCCGTTGGAAACCGACTATCTACTGCGCCCGATGCGCTTGCAGGATGGGCATACCGAGATCTATTCGGTCGACAGCGTGGTCTCTTCGAAACATACCGGACACCAAACCTACGTGCCTTTCAGTAGCTTCCGGCACAAAGGCGGCATGATGCGTTACGACGCGCCGGAACGCTATTTCCATACGCGGGTGAAACGCGGTGCTTCTGGGCTGCACGATACGTGGCTGATCCTCGGCGGCGAAGCGTTCGACAGCGATAAGCTGTTGGCCGAAGAAAACTTGTCGCTGAGCCTGACCGGTACTAACGGCCAACTGCCGCGTAAGGCGCTGCAAAGCACGCTGTTGGATACCGTGGTGCAGTCGACACAAACCAAACTGTCGGTGCGAAATCTGTGCGCGCCAACCATGCCGTGCTATCCACCGACGCGCGACCGTTTTCACTGGCGAGTATTAAGCCACCTTGGTTCGAATTTCCTGCCGATGATGGATAACGCCGAAGTGTTGCGCGGTACGCTTTCGCTGTATGACTGGACGGGCGACGAGCTTAACCGCCGTCGCTTAGCGGCGATTGTTGATGTGAAACATCATCTTATCCAGCGCTTTGAGAAGGGCTTTTTGCTGCGCGGCGTGGACATTGAAGTCACGCTGGATAGCAACGGTTTTTCCGGCGAGGGGGATATCAGCCTGTTTGGTGAAATGCTTAGCCGCTTCTTTGCGCTGTATGCCGATATTCATCTGTTTAACCAGCTTACGTTGATACTGCAACCTTCAGGGAAATGTCTGCAATGGAAAGAGAATCACAGTCAGCGCATTCCGGGCTAATAGCGGCGCTGCAAGGGCGCATGTCGGAGGTTAATGTCTATCGCTTTTGCCAGTTGCTGGAGAGGGTGGCACCAGAAAGACCGGCGTTGGGAAGCACCGCCAGCCCGCATGACGATCCGGTGCGTTTTCGTCCTCACCCCGGCATGGGATTTCCTGTTAGTGAGCTGAAATCGCTGGAAAGTGATGAGTTTCACCCAGAGCGCCCACCGACGGTACGCACCACGTTTCTAGGGTTATACGGCGTTGATTCACCGCTGCCAACCTCATACCTCGACGATATTGCACAAAGGCGGGAAGGGCATGAGGCGCTGGAAGCGTTTCTGGATATTTTTAACCACCGTATCTTTACCCAGTTTTATCGTATTTGGCGTAAGTATTCCTATCCGGCCACCTTTCAAACCGGCGGAACGGATGAAACCTCGCAGTGCTTATTGGGGCTGATTGGTTTAGGGATCCCCGGCACCTCTTCGCATATTGCCACGCCGGTATCACGTTTTTTGGCGTTGCTGAGCGTGATGCGTTTACCCACGCGCACCGCCGAAGGGGTGATGGCGTTAGTGAGGTTGTTGGCACCGAACACCACGGCGGTGGTCACGCCGCACGATCGTCAGCAAATTGTGCTCAAACAGCCTGCCGGACTGGGGCAAACACAGCGGGTTAATTTGTCGCAACGTGCCGTATTGGGTGCGACGGGAACGGATGTGAATACCCAACTGTTGCTCACGCTGCACACCACCGATTTGACCGAGGCAAAAGGCTGGCTACCAGGTGGTCAACTGCATACCGATCTGATGGTTTTACTGCGCGTTTATCTGGGATGGCGCTGTAATGCGCGGCTAAAACTGGTGCTACCGACCGCCATGTTGCCGCCGCCGGTATTAGGTAAAACACCGGTTCAGCTCGGTTTAACCGGCTTGCTCGGCCTGCATGCCGCAGCTCCTGCGGCCTTAGCGTTACCCAAAGAGATCACGGTTAACTTGGGGCATTATCAAGGATTACAGCCGAATACGGCGAACAGAGAGGTTAAGCATGTCAATTTTCGCTTCTAAGCCCCGTACATTGCAGGCGACAGCGGTAGCGTTGTCCGCGCTGTTGCTGGCGGGCTGTGGCCTGACGCAAAGCGTGGCAGACGGCACGGCGTCGGTGACTAAATCGATATTTTATAAGCAGATCAAAACGCTGCATCTGGATTTTAGCGCCCGCGAGGCGCTTAACACCGACGCCAACGACATGAGCGCGCTGTCGGTGCCTACGCTGGTGCGGGTTTATCAACTGCGAGATAGCAAAGCGTTCGAACAGCTGGATTATCAGAGCCTGTTGGTGGACGGCGATGCAAGCCTGAAAGCGGATTTGCTCAGCGAGCGTGAAGTGGTGGTGAAACCCGGCACCGGTGCGTCGCTGAATATGCCGATGGAAAAAGAAGCCAAGTTTGTGGCGGTCGTTGGGCTTTTCCGTATGCCTGATATGCAGAAAAATAGCTGGCGGTTGGTCATCGACCGCGAAGATTTGCTGCCTGACGACCCTCGGATTATTGAACTGAGAAATAACGCGCTTAGCCTTAAACCGGTGAAGGACTAGACCATGACGTCTCAAAACCCTTCATTGTATGAAATGCTGACGCTGAACTTTGGCGGTGAGCTGGATTTGCAGCGGGTGAGCGAGCGCGAACAGGTGATTTTATCGGTGCTCGATAATATGCAACGCATCCTGAATAGCCGCGCGGGCACCTTGGCGCATCTGCCCGACTATGGTCTGCCAGATATGAGCCAAATCCTGCAAGGCATGCCGGGATCGGCGCATGGGCTGCTGTCGCTGTTGTCGGCGACGTTATTGAAGTATGAACCACGCCTTGAAAGCCTGTCGATTACGTTGCTCCCCCAAACGCGCAGCGGCCATCTGGAGTACACCCTTGAGGCTCAGCTCAAAGAACTGGGGCTAGTGCGCTTCGGCACGGAGTTTGCGCCTGAGGGAAAAGTGTTGGTACGCCATCTTAAACAGCAACAGTTTGTTTCCGCTTAGTTTTTCTTTCTTTTTACGGAGCTTCACCTACGCATGGCTTCTTTCTCCGAACAACATTTACGTACCGGCGGCGATCCGCGCACGCTGAGCGAATTTACCGCCCTGCGCGATGAGCTGAGTAAACTCACGCACCCCGCGCGTCCTGACGTCGATTGGCAAAAAGTGGAACAGCTGTGTTTGGGGCTCTTTCGCCAAAACGGGGTTGAGCTGCAAACTACCGCGTATTACACGCTGGCACGCGCGCATCGTGCCGGATTGGCGGGCATTGAAGAGGGGCTGGTGCTCGTCGATGGTTTGCTGACGCATCAGTGGCCGGTATTTTGGCCTGCGCAAACGCACGCGCGTATGGAAATTCTTGGCTGGCTTGCCACTCGCCTACAGCAGTTGCTGCGCGGCTATGTGTTTAAATACGGTGACTTGCCGATTATTTATCGCACCGAAACGCTGCTGGAGCATTTGGGCGAAGTGCTGGCGCGTCTGGAGCTCAAGCATCTGAGCCAGCTCGATGGTTTGTATCATCTAATGCATAACACCGCGCTTCGGCTGGAAAGTTTGGATGGCGATAATGCGATCCAGGGCGGTAGCACGCTGGCGGCTCGCCCGTCGATGTCGATAGCCGAGCCTGAAATGCAGGATGATTCACCGCTGGTGTATGTGGTTCAAGCCGAAGCAAAGCCGGTGATCATGCGGGTGGAAAACACCGCTACCGGCATTCAGAAAAGCCATTGGGCTGGTTTTGCAGCGGGATTAATTTGCATGGCGTTGGTGGGCAGCGCAGGGCTGTGGGGTTGGAATACGTGGCATCAGGAGCCTGTTCGCAATGTTCTGTTAGCCACGGTAGAACCGTTGCCGCAGCCGTTGTCGTCGGAGCAGATGAATACGCTGCGAACCGAGAAAGCGGACAAGCTGCCTTCGTTAGCTAATGAGATGGTGGCGGCTACGCAAAAGCAGTTGGAGACTATCAATGGATTACCCGCACTTTGGTCGCTGAACTACGCCTCTCAGCTGGTTAAGCAGGCGCAAACGCTGTGGCCGCAGACGCCAGCGGTCGATCAGCTGGCCGCCGGTTGGTTGCTCAATTTGAATGCGCAGGCAGCGGCCAGCGATACGTTGGGCGATTGGCATATGGCGCAAAGCCGTCTGCAACTGCTCGCCAATAAGCTCAATGGATTGGACGAGCAGCGCGGGAAATATATGACGGTTTCAGAGCTGAAATCGTCTATTTTTGCCATTCAACAGCCGCTGGTGAAATCACCGCCGCTGGAGGAACTGCTGCGACAACTGTCGGAACAGCAGAACGCCGGAAAAGTATCTCCGGCGCTGGTTCGGCAGATCGACAGCCGTTTTAAGCAGCTACAAAGTCGTTATATGCTGCTGATGATGGAATCGAGGTCGTTATAAGTTTAACTGGCTACGTCTTCAGATGTAGCCAGTGGTTTTACTCTTCTGCGAGCGCCGCTGGCGCTCTTTCAATTACCATCGTTTGGCTTTGACTCAGACTGATGCCCGCCGCTCTTAGCCTTTTCAAAATCTCATACAATAAATCACTCTTCGTACCGCTTACCACGCGAGGACTCGCCACATAGCCCGTGACGCTGAGCACAATACCGTTTGGCCCTAACTCCTTGAAACTCACCGACGGTGCAGGAGCGGGCTGTATGGCGACATGCTGGTGATAGGCGTCGAGCAGTAGAGCGCGTGTTTGCTCAGGATCGATATCCAATGGGAAGGTGAGCGCAATCGTCACCACGCCCTGCGCATTGCCCATGGTGGCATTGCGGACGTTTTGCGAAATGAGCTGGGAATTGGGCACAATCACGGTGGAACGATCGCTGAGCTGGATTTCAGTCGCACGGACGTTGATGCGGCGAATATCGCCCTCAACGCCGCTGATGCTGATTAAATCGCCAACTTTGACCGGACGCTCGGTCAGCAAAATCAAACCGGAGATAAAGTTTTTCACAATCTCTTGCAGACCAAAACCGATCCCAACCGAGAGGGCGCTGACGATCCATGCCAGCTTGTTCCACTCAATGCCTAGGGTGGAGAGCGTGAGTAAGATAATCAACACGTAGCCGACGTTGGTGAACAACGTGACCAACGAGGCACGCATGCCGCGATCCATCATGGTTTTTGGCAGGAAGTCGTTATCCAGCCAACGGCGAGCGGTACGCAGAATGTACCAGCCAATAACCAAACACAGCACGGCATTCAGGGCGTGCGCAGGAATAATGGTGAAGCCGCCTAACCCTTTACCGCGCCAGATTTCGATCACTTTTTGTAGCAGGGCGAGCGGGGTGGTTGAGCCATAGGTTCCGCTCAGCAGCGCGATAACCGCAAACAGCACCAACACAGTTTTGCCCACCGCGGCAAATAGCGTCGCGGCCAAAGAGAGATGCCGGTCGCTGAGGCTGAGCGTGCTTTTGAGTATTTTTCCTGAGTGATTGCTGGGCGTAAATACGCTTTCGCAGAGGTCGGTCATCAGGTGTATCAGTAGATATAAACAGGCTAAAACCAGCCATACCCAGATCAGCTCATAGGTGAGGAAACGCGCCAGCAGAATGTAGCCTGTGAGCAGAGAGATAATAATGGCAAACGAGGTGGCACTGATCGCCAGATGGATAAATCCAGCCAGCGCCGAGCGCGCGCTAACCTGATCGTTATTGGTGTTTCGCCCATGGCGCAGTCGGGTGACGCGCACCGCCATGAAAATCGCAATAAGCGCTACCAGCAGTGACAATAATCCGCTGCAAAAAACCGTGGCGGCGATGCTGGCACCGACCAGATTATTGAGCTGCTCAAGAATGCTGAAAATGAAAACGGCGGTGGCAATCAGCGTTGGGAAAGGCGCTAAGGCTTTGGCGGCGTTATCGGAGATGTTTGGCAGTCGCCAAGAAGGATGGCGATTGGAAAGTAATGCATTGCCCAGTCCGGCAATCAGGCTGGAGAACACGGTGAGCCGCCCCAGCGTTTGCGCAAATTCGACCAACATCGGCGAGGTGTCGGGCAGGCGAATGAAGAGATAGCACAGAAAATGGGCGCTAGTGCCGAGCATGACGGCGGTGAGCACGGTGGTGGTGAAGGCGAGAACGCTGCGGCGTAGGCGTCCTTCGGGTAGCCAACGTTGCATCATGGCGCTGACGGGTTTATCTAGCACGATATGGCTGAAGACACCAAAGGCTAGCGCGAGCAAGAGATAAAACACCGATCCGGCTTTCCAACCGGGTTGCCAGGCGTTGTCCCACGCGTCGCTGAGTTGTTGATTAAAATCGTTGAATTTATCCAGATCGTGATTCTGGGAATAGAGTACTGGCGACCAAAAACTTTGTCCCAGAATGGTGCCTGAGTTAAGGGCAATTTGAGATTTTAACGCTGAGCGGCGCAGGTTATTAATTTGGGTCGAGAGATTCGCCGCGTTGGTTTTTACCGCATTAATTTGCTCAATTTGTTTATCTAGCTGGGTTTTGGTGCGGTTCAGCGTAATTCTTTGCTGGGTAACTTCCGGAGTTTCATCGGCGGCTTTGGGGCCGAGTACGTCGAGCTGCGCCTGTATCTGCGCGATTTCTGGCGTGAGCGCGGCGGCCTTGGCATCGGCCTCCTCAGCCAGCTGTAGCGTCTCGCTGTTGAGCTGGCCGAGTAATTTTTCATGCTGGGCGTTGGCGACCTGCTGCTTGATGGTGTCGAGTTTTTTCTGCAACACGCCGCTATCGACTTGCGTACTCGCTGTGACCTGCTGCGTGCTGTTGCTTGCGGCATGGCTCATGAGCGGCGTTGCTAGCAACATAACTAACAGCGCGTAGGTTTTTAGCATTTTCAGCATGTAAAAGAGATCTCGGTTGAGCATTAATCGGCTAAATATTCGTTAATTATAGAAAAAAAGGTAGGCGTTTTGTGAATCATTTTGTGAACTTGGTTACATGCAGGAGAGGTGCGAGGAGAAATATGGGCAGCCAAGAGAAACCATGCCGCCCATATTGACTTATGACTTGCTCGATGTTCCGCTCGCTCGGTATCCACCGCCGAGTGATTTGGTAAGGTTGATATCGGCATCGATCCAACGGCCGTGCAGCTCGATCAGCTTGGATTGTTCCGCTAACAAAGGAAGCTTAGCTTTTGCCACGTTAACGCCGCTGATTAAACCTGCTTGGAAGCGCATTTGGGTGAGCGACCAGATTTTTTGATCGCCGTCCACCACTTCGGTTTGATGCGCGCTTTGATCCGAAATCGTCTGGATCTGGGTAATGCCTTTCGTGACTTCTGTGACGGCATTGACTACCGCTTTGTTGTAGCTGGCGATATTCAAGTTGCTGTTGCTTTGTACAATGCTGAGATTGGCGTTAAGGCGTCCACCATCAAAAATAGGTAGCGTTAAGCCCAATATGCCGCCCATTTGCTGCGCGGAGCCACGGAACAGATCGCTAAGGTGCAGCGCATCGTTCTGCAAGAATCCCATTAGGTTGATTTCCGGATAGAACGCGGCTTTGGCGGCATCAACTTGGCTCAATGACGCGTCGATATACCAGTGTGCGGCTTGCAAATCGGGGCGGCGGGCCAGCAATTCATAGCTGAGATTTTGCGGTAGGGTGCTAATGACGTCGGGTAACGGTACCGTTTTGAGCGCAGGTAACGGCGTTTTCAGCCCGATAAGCGCCTGTAAGTTCGCCCGTAACAAGAGCAGATTGCCACGCGATGCGTCGATTTGCTCATCGATTTTGGTGAATTGCGTTTCCGTTTCAGTTTGTTCGAGCGAAGAGATAATGCCTTCGTTGTAAAGTTTGCGATCCGTGTCGGCAATGATCGCCTCTTGAGCTTTGACCTCAATCAGGATGTCCTGCAATGCCTTAACGGTTTGAATATCCCAATAGATTTGGGTTACGGCGGAGGAAACCAGCAGTTCACTTTCAGCCAGTTCCGCCTGTCGTGCTTTGTAAACGCCGAGCGCTGATTCTACCTGCGCGCGGTTTTTTCCCCATAAATCCAGATCGTAGCTGGCCTGCAAACCGAAAGTGCCGTTGGTATACCATGGCCCCGTCGTTCCTGCGGCGGGATCGTCAAGCGCAAACGGCCCCATCACACCTTCAGCCGACATTTTTTGGCGCTCCACGTCGGCACCGAAATTCACGATAGGTAAATCATCGGCGCGCGCCCGATCGGTTTGCGCTTTAGCAATTTCAACGCGTTGGCGAACCACGGCAAGGCTAGGCGAATCGGCAAGTGCTTGCTCAACCAGTTGGTTGAGCTGAGGGTTGTGATAATTTTGCCACCAGTGGTTTCCCGGCCATGCGCGGAGTGCGCCTGCGGGGGCATCGTTGATGTGTATTTGGCTAAGATCGGTTTGCGGTAGCGGTGTTTTGTCTGAATGGATCATCGCACAGCCGCCGATCGCGAAAGATAACGCGATAAGTAAACTGGAGCGTAATAGTTTTTTGTTAGGAATAATAGAATGATTTTTTTTATTTGTTTTATTCATGTGTTTACTTGAATTGATAATAATGGATGATGATTTCATTACCCATATTGAAATGGAGTCATTAGTCAGTGAACACTAAAGGCTTTTCTTATTTTTGTTTTATGCAGTTGTGCGGATATTGGTTATTTTCTCTAAAAACTAAATGTAGTTTTTATAATTAATTTGAATTAATAATTCATATGATTTTTTTCATATTCATTATGAATGGCTGTTTCTTTTATTTAATGAGTTAACTCCATTGTTAATACATTTATAACGTTGGTAGAACATCACGCCATCAGGCATTTAAAATGCGTTTTCTTTGAATATTTTTGGTTGTGTGCTGATTTTTCATCCATGCTTAGAGTTCGGCCTTTTTTAGGGATGACTCACGATGACAAAAACCACACTGTTTCAGTTCTTTCACTGGTATTACCCCGACGGCGGGAAATTGTGGCCAGAAGTGGCTGATAAGGCGGAGTATCTCTCGACGCTGGGAATAAGCCACGTTTGGCTTCCTCCCGCGTACAAAGGAGCCAGCGGCGGCTACTCTGTGGGGTATGACTCTTACGATCTCTTCGATCTCGGGGAGTTCGACCAGAAAGGGAGCGTGCCAACCAAATACGGTGATAGAGCGGGATTAGAACATGCGGCGCAGTGTTTGCAATCGCATGGGCTACAGGTGCTGTTTGACGCGGTGCTAAACCACAAATTGGGTGCGGATGAGAAAGAGCGTGTGCATGTGCGCCGCGTTGAAGAGCACGACCGCAATGATATCGACGATAGCGCTTTTGAAGCATTAGCTTACACCCGCTTCGTGTTTCCGGGACGGCAGGGGAAATACTCTGAGTTTGTTTGGGATTATCGCTGCTTTAGCGGCGTTGATTACATTGAAGAACCGAATGAAAACGGCATTTTTAAAATCATGAATGATTTCGGCGAAGATGGCTGGAACGACGATGTTGATAAAGAAAATGGTAATTATGATTATCTGATGGGCGCCGATATTGAATTTCGTAATGAGGCGGTTAATGAGGAATTAAAATTCTGGGGGCGTTGGTTATTGGATTCCGTGCCCTGCGATGGATTTCGCTTGGATGCGGTGAAGCATATTCCCGCATGGTTTTATTCCCAATGGCTAGATCATCTGCGTGAGCATTCTGGCCGTGAGTTGTTTACCGTGGCGGAATATTGGTCGCCGGAGGTTTCAGCGTTACAGAACTATCTGCATGAAACAGAAAACAAACTGATGCTGTTTGATTCCGTGCTGCATACCAAATTTCATCATGCGTCTAAATCGGGCAGTGATTACGATCTTTCGACGCTGTTTGCTGACACGTTGGTAGCAAGTGCCCCTGAGAATACGGTCACGCTGGTGGCGAACCATGATACTCAGCCGTTGCAGTCGCTGGAAGCGCCGGTGGAACCGTGGTTTAAACCATTGGCTTACGCGTTAATCCTGCTGCGCGAACAGGGCGTGCCCTGCGTTTTCTATCCCGATCTGTTTGGTGCGACCTATACCGATAAAGGTGATGACGGCCAAGACTATGAAATCATCATGCCCGTTATTCCTGAGCTTGAAAAATTGATTGAGGCTCGTCAGCGTTTTGCCAACGGTGCACAGCATGATTATTTTGATGCACCACAGTGTGTGGCCTTTGTGCGTGATGGTACCGAGGAAGCATCGGGCTGCGTGGTGATCATGACCAACGGTGATGTGGCGTCTAAGCACGTACAGCTGGCAGAAGGTTTGGCTGGGCGGCGGTTCTATGATTTCCTCGGTAATCATAGCGATGTAGTGACCACTGGCGATGATGCCAGCGCTGAGTTCCCCGTGTCGGCGGGGAGCGTCAGCGTTTGGGTTCTAGAACAGTAAACGAAAGCCTTAAAAAGCGACGTCGACGACCAGCGTATCGTTGTAAACGCCTGCGGGTGGCGTGTTCTGGGTGGGAAATATTTTAGCCGTATAGCTATAGGTTTTCGTCATGGTGTCAGGGCTGGTGGTGGTGGCAGCAGTGCTGCTCCAGCGCTGGCTGCCGACCGATCCCCAGCGGTTATTGCTGGTTGACTGATAGATATCGTAGCTGAGTAGATTTGCTGCGCCATTAAGCATGTTGCGTACGCCACCGCTGGCATTTTGCCCATCACTGATCCCCACGGTATAGGTTGCGCTCTTGGTGCAAACCAAGGTGATAGTCCCAGATTGAGTGCTAAAGCTACCTGCCACTGGCGCACTGCCGAAGTTGATATCGGGCGCGGTAATGGTGGCGCAGTCGTTTGTCACATTTAGGGTTACTGGAATGACTAAGGTGTCGCTACCGGTGTCGTTATTCAGGCAAAGTACCAACGCTCCGGCGGTACAAATATCCCAAGTGACGGTGAGCGTGATACTCGTTGCATAGGAACCCGCGGCCACGGATTGGGCAACAGTGCTCAGTGTGAAGGGTAATGAGTACTGTTTATTAGTTAATAACCCCAAGAACGTTGAGCTAGGAATAGATTGCGTACCGTTGACGCTAATCTCGGTGGCTGATGTGCAAATTGGGGTAATACACATCAATCTGAGTGGGATTGTATCCGTCGTGCTGCTGGTTAGGATCGCGCGGGAGCCGCTGGTTGTCGTAGCACTGGTATAAGCGACGACGATGGAGCCTGGGGCCGCAATGGCGAGCACGATAGGGCAGCTTATTTGATATTGAATGTTTGAGACTGGGGTGTGGAGCTCACGACGACAGAGCTGACAGTGCCATAGTTGACGATGATGGGTTTCGTCAGCGTGCAGTCGTGGGTGGTCGCGGCGCTGGCTGAAAATGAGAGAAATCCCCCTCCGAGCAGAATAATAATGACGGCAATAATAGCTCTCATCTTAGTTGTTCTCCGCAGTAGCACTCAGTTGGCAGATAAAGGGACCATAGGTGCTTAACTTTTGTGAATGATTTTCAGGCAGGCTGAAATTGACGATGCAGTTTTGCCCATTGGGCGTGCGTACGTGCAGCGTGTTTTGATGTTCTAAATTTTCCAAATAGGCCAATCCGTCCCAGCCGACGTAGGCATCCGCTTTTCCCTGCTGCGATACGGTGCTCGACAGAGGGATAGCGGCTCCGGTTTGATCGTGCAAGATCACGCTGGCAGCACGGCGTTCGCGCACTGGGAAATGCACCACATAACCACTGTTGCGGCGCACAGAAATACGTTGTTCCGTGGTATCGGCGTAAATATCAGCAGGCAAACTTAGGGTATCAATGCTGAATTTAGACGGATAAAACGAGGAGACACCCGGCACCAGCATGTATCCTTGACGGTTTGTGGTGCCTTTGGGTTGGTTTTCAAAATTAACCCCAATATTGGGGTAGCCATCGGTACTGACGATCACAAAGGAATCGTTGATCTGATTAGCCGTCAGCAGCGTGTTGTCCATATAAACCAACGCTCCCATCATTTCTCCCCACTGGGTATAACGGTCAGATGGGCCGTAAACGCCGCCTTGTAGCTGAATATGCTCATTACGCCAGCCGAGCGTGGCCTGCTGATAGTTACTTTGTTGTGACTGATTGGCGTAGGCCAGATTCCACTTAAACCCGCCGTCGCTTGGCATTGCGTGGTCATAGTTGACGGTTTGTTGATTCTCGCCTGTAGCACTGCGCTGGGTTGTCACACTGACGTTATCGAACGCGTTGAACGGAATTTGAATCGATAGCGCTAATGCCCAATCTTGCTGCGAAGGATCGCGGCTGGCTGACACGTAAACGGTGCTGTTGCCCCACAGGCTTTTATTCCACGACAGGTTGAGCAGTCGGGTACGATCACCCGCGAAGCTTTGGATATCGAAATAGGCCAGACCAAAGCTGCCGAGTTGGTCTAGCGAAACTGCCGCCGAGTATTGGTCGCTACTTTTGCTTAGTGAATAAGAGGACTGGTTGGAATTGCTCTGTGGTACGTCGTACAGCGCGAGGTTACCAAAATTTTTATCGCGGCGGCTGTGCTGGGTGCCAACGTTGAAACGCGAATTGCTGTATTGATATCCCCAGTCATATTGATTTCCGCCTTTGCCATACAGGGTGCTGGTGGTTACCGAGGTATTGAGTACGCCAAAATAACCCAGTTTAATCACAGTACCGAGCCCGCCGAGTGCTAACTCTGGTGCGCCTTCGGCGTGAGATTCCAGCGTGAGGTAATCGTTGATTCCGTAACGATAGGAACCGCTGGCGGCAGCGCTTCCATAGGAGAAATCTTTTTCGCCGTAATCACGGCGTATTGCGCCAAGCGATAGTGTTGCGTCTGAAAGTCCGGGCTTCAGTAAGGTACTGGCGACATAAAAAGGCTGGGTGGTGGAGACGCGACGTCCCAGCGCATCGGTGGTGACTAAAACTGCCTCTCCCGCGCCGTTGACATACGGCAGGTTGGTGAGGGTGAACGGACCCGGCTCAAGGTTCGTGCTGGCCGATTGGTAGCCGTTAATAAAGAGGTCGGCGGTGGTCGGCACTGCCGTTTGTCCATTAAAGGCGGGAAGCGGATAGGTAATGATGTCGGGGCGTACGGAGAAATCGCGACCGACTGTAACGCCGCCTAAACGCACACTGTCACTCCAACTAAGTGCACCGGTGATTAAATCTCCCACTTGCCAACTGAAAGCGTGCGCTTCGTTCACGCCGCTTAGCGTAGTGTCGTAACGCCGAAACCCATCGTTGTTGTCGCCGCTGTTACCGCCAAAGCTTTTGCGCAATATGCCGGTGCTAGAGAGCGTTGCCTCAGGAGTGAAAATACGAAATTCGTTCCACGCTGACGAAAGGGTGGATTCGCCCTGAGTATGGCTGGTGTATACGTCATAGTTAAATAGCGCACCGCGACCGGCAACGGCTTGGGTTTGTTGGTTTGGGGTACCGGTGAATATCGATTGATTAGGCAGCCAGCTCGTCGGAATGTCGAGCAGTAGGCGCTGGCCTTCGCTGTCATAGTGCGTTTCGATTTCTGTATCAGCGGTTAAATCTGTTTCTGGCGAGGAAAACTTATCCGCAGGCAAACCAAGACCAATGAGCTCCGACGATTGGATGTAAAAATGACCGTTGCGTTGGATGACTGGAATGAGTTTGCCAGTATCGAAACGGTTAATGACCAAGGCTAAACGAAAATGTTGATCCTGATTGACAATATTTGCGGTGGGAGGCGGTGGCAGCTCACTGTTGCCCGGTTCGCCAAGTGCGATACCGGGCAAACTTAATGTGACCATAAGCTGCACAGCGTGGCTGCGCCAAATCCTGATGGCTTTCACGGCGGTATCTTAACGGGCTGGGGCGACTATTGCGCTGGGCCTGACTGCCAGATCTTGCTGTCGCTATTCACTTCAGCTTTTAGCGTTTCGCCATGAGTCACACCTGTTGGTAATGCCCAAGTCCGATAGGATCCGGCGAGAACGTAACCTAATAGCCCATCGGCTATCGTTCTGCCGTTAATCGATACTTTGCTCAGGCGTGCATGAACGTTACCACGGTTGGTGACCTCAATGGCTGGATGGCCATTATTAGTGGTCATTTTCCAACTAAGTTGGCTTTGGCTAAGATGCACCGGTTCTGCCGCATTGCGCTGGAAATTAACGCCGTCGCCATAAACAAATAAAGGCAGCGAATAGCGCATTAAAAGTGACACGCCGGCCTGAGACCCCGCGGAATGTTCTGCTGCTGGAACTTCATCTATCAAAATACGGAACGCTTGTTCTTGCCCAGCAGGCGTAGGGGATTGGCGGATTAGCCTGATTAATTGTTTTTTTCCTGCCCCGATATTCACAATGGGAGGGCTTGCAACAACGTCTTGTTGGCTCCGATAATTTTCTTCTCCAGCAACCTGTTTCCAGCCAAGAACTCTAATTTGCATCGTTGCGGCTGTAGAGCCTTTATTTTCTAGCCATAGCTCAGTGGCATTATCGTTGGCACCTAAGGCGGGATCGATCGGCCAGATCAGCATATTTGTGGCAGCGTTGGCATTTATTGTCGCGACGGCGCCTAATAACGTGCTACCTAGAATAATGCAAAGATGACGTGTGGAGCGATGCAGGTTGCTCATTATTATCTCCTTGATTTACCAAGTGAGCGTCACCGTTAATGTATCGGTGTAGCTCCCTGAAGGGCTAAAGCCGTTAAGTTGTAATACGCCGTAAATCGGCAAAATAATGTTGTTATTAGAGCTGGAAATATTGAGCGGAACGTTTTGGTTCACGATGATTTCATTGGTATGCGCCGCATCGGTATAAATACGATAGGGTAGTTGCAGGCTATTTCCGCTTTGCATCACATTGCGCACCGTTGTGAAATTAGAGCCCCCATTAATCGCCATATTTAGCGTTACGCCGGGAGTGCATGCCAGCGTTAGCGAGGTATTTTGGACAAAAGTACCGTTAACACCGCCGGTACCCGTGCCGGGATAGGTACCGAAACTCAGGGTTCCAAACAGGCTTCCTGTGCCTAGAACAGCGCATCCTGCCACGATGGTTGCCTGCGCTTTGAACTGCGCGGTGATGATGGCGTTGGCGCTCCCCACAATGAGCCCCCACAGCAAAACCACCGCTAAAAGCGACTGAAGCGCTACCTTTAATGCGCACCACTCCCGCGTTTTCACGGTAAATTAATAAGTAATGGTAATGTTTAAAGTGTCGGCATAAGCACCTGCTAATACGTTAGTACTGTTCGCCACCCCAACGATTTTCCCCCAAAGTGCATAGCTGTTAGTGTTTCCACTCGTGCTTACTGCGGTTAATACTGCGCCGTTGGCTAACGCCGTGGTCATGGCTGATGTGCCATAAACGCTATAGGCGATACCTTGGGTGGTGGCGGTTGGGCTGATCAAATATCGCCCAGGAGTGCCTACGGTGCCATAGACCGTGGTAGGGGCTGCGTTAAGGCTGCTGGTGAGTGCGACGGTATAGCTGGCACCTGCCGTGCATTGCACGTTGAATGTATTGCCGCCGGTGCCTCCACCGGTAAATGTGGCAGACAACGTGTCAAAGGTAGCGACAGATGTTCCAAAGTTCAAAGAGCCGAAGTTAACACCTGTTTGAGCAGGTGAGCCGTTCACTAAACAACCGTTGGTAAGTGTTAACGTTACGGCAACGGTACCTGTTGTGGTAACTGCCATAGCCGGTGCTGAAAATAAGCCAGCGCTAGCTGCGATTGCGAAAATAAACCGTAGCTTCATCGTCCATCCCTCATGGTAAGTAGACAGCTAAACAGCAATTAATTTTCGACTGGTGAAATGCGCAAAGAAAGCAAAAACTTCAATAATTCTTATATTTCAGGCTTATATTACAAATGTAGCCTAAGTGATAAAAAATCACCACTACTATGTGACAAAACATAATTTGCTGTTATTCAGGGATAAATTGGCGGAAATGAGAAGTATTCTTATTTTATGCTGGTGAGTATCAAAAGCGGAAAAATAAGGAGTAAAGATTCGTTAACGAAAAAGGGAATAAAACTAGCCAGCGAGGATTTTTGTATTATCAATAAAAATTGATAATTTGCAGAAATATTTTCTGGGGAGTAGCATTGTTATACACATTAGTGGTCATGCCTGATGGGCAAACAGATTATGCAATCCTTTCATGCTTTTCTTAAAAACAAATCTCAATTTATGGCAGCGTTTTGGTCGATAATGATTATTATCTGCGAAACCTCCATTGCGCTATACATCATTCGAAATATTTGATTACCGCACAACCGCCATACGGCGCATGATGACAGTTGAGTTAAAACGATCTATAGATTAGTTTAAATTCACTGTCGTTGTTTTCTGCGCGGGGGAGGTTAGCGTGTTAACTCGAAAACTATTAGAGTCGCAAGACTATGCCAAAACCTACTCGGCCTTAGAAAACCTGTTCTGGACACCAGCACAGCTGGATGCGTCTTTGAATCAGGTGCTTGAGACCTGCCCTGAAGGGCAGGGGATTTGGGTTTTTGGCTATGGTTCACTGATTTGGAATCCGTTGCTTGAATTTACCGAAGTGCAGCCCGCATTCTTAAAAGGCTGGCAACGTGATTTCAATATTCGTCTACTCGCCGGGCGTGGTTCTGAATGTACTGCGGGACGTATGCTGGGGTTAAAGCCGGGAGGTGAGACGCGGGGGCTAGCATTTCGCTTATCGGATGAAAATGCGCGTAGCGAACTGCAGTTGCTTTGGACTCGTGAGATGCTCGCGGGAGTTTATACACCGCAGTGGTGTTCGCTGGCTCTTGAGGATGGCCGAGAGATTAAAGGCATTACCTTTATCACCGACCCTGAGCATCCGCTCTATGAGTCTTGTTCGGCGCTAAATACTGTGGCGACTCTGATCTCTCAGGCGACTGGTGTATTAGGCACCAACGCAGAGTATTTATTCTCTTTAGACTCTGCGCTAGAACAGCATCGTATGCCCGATCACAACATCACACAGCTGGCGCGCTGCGTGCGTCAAATTCAGCAAACAAAGTCACAGTGATCATCGATGTTTATTTTTTAATCGTTTCGTAAACTTAGGCGGACAGGAGATGCCCGCCTAGGGATTGTGTGATAATTGACGCATGCGTCACAGAAGAGAATAATCATTCCCGTTGGGTCGTTAGCTCAGTTGGTAGAGCAGTTGACTCTTAATCAATTGGTCGGCGGTTCGAACCCGCCACGACCCACCAACAAAACCTTTCAATATTAACAATCTAAATCATTTTCTTCGATAACCCTTATTAATTTTAATTCAGTGATGGCGACAAAGTGGCGACAGCGGTTTTGTGCCAGCGCTAACCCTATATTATCTGTATGACCAGATCGCAATCTACCAGCCTAGTTTCTTCGGGCAACAGTGCTACTATGCCTGAAGGCAGTGTGAGCTAGAGGGATTGTTATGATGATATTCAATGTATTTGGTCGTCTTATCGGTGTTAAAAGAAGTCAGACGGGATATTTGCTTTTTAATGTTTCAGGCGCGGAATATAAGTGTTCGCGAATATATGATGTGATTATTCCTGATTTCATTGCCGAAGATGAAATACCTCAATGGCTTGATGATATATATCATGAGGCAGCAACGATGGAACATCCTGATGTTTATCGGGTTGAATAGCAAAAATCCGCAATGAGCGGACTTTTGTTAGGTCTTATCTAGCTGTAGACCCTTTCTCCACTATCACATTATAGTGGCGACGATGAGCCAAAGCATGGCTGTTATATCTTTTGCGCAATATCCCAGATAAAGCCAAAGGGATCTTTCACGCGTGCTTTTAAATCACCCCAGAACATTTCAGTTGGCTTACTCAGCACACTGGCGCCAGCTTGTTTCATAGCTTCTACCAACGCCACTGTGTCATCAACGTACATATAGAAAATGAACGGTGTTGGGAAACCTGATGTTTGTGGGCTGCTTAAGTCAGAGTCCCAGCCTTCCTTATTTATCGTAAAGTTGGTTCCACGATAGCGAATGCGTGCGAATAACATTTCTCCATTATCGTCTTCCAGTTCTGCAATAGCCACCATCCCCATCGAATTGGTGTAGAAATCAACTGCAGAACTAACATTGGGAACGTTAAGCGCAGTGGTTAACCAAGTTAGCCCCATGCCTTCCCATGGATGGGTGCGATCTTCAACATTATTGAACCAGGTGAGTTTATCCATTTTTGTTTCCTTCAAAAATTAGTTGTTTAAATATTTATATGTATGAGTTCATATGTAGAAAAGTTATTTTCTGCAGTCGCTGCATTTTATCGGGAATTAAAAACAAATACTGTATATAAAAACATGTTAACGGTTAATTTATGTTGCTAGGTTTGTCTGATTTTTTTTAAAAGTTGTTATATGAATGCTTGTTAGAAAATAGAGATAAAATTTATATCAATTATTCAGATAATTAAGCTCAATAACTAAGTATAAGAATGCATCAATAGAAATCATCATCCTTTGTTCATAGAGTGTTTAGCCAAGTGTCTATATAGTGCGTTGGCGTTCAAATAAAGAGCTAACGCCGCAAAGTGCGAGTGCCGGAGATAAGCGCCGGAATTGAACGTAATTTATTGATGTTATGATCATGAGTGCAAGCAGTGAATCCATTAGCGCACTAATTACTAAGTGCGATAGCAATAATTGCTAATTATAACTCACGGTATTATGACATAGTGATTTTGCCCCGTTAAAGAGCTAACACCGCCGAGAGCGAGTGCCGGAGATAAGCGCCGGGATGGGGCATAAGTTCACAAAAGAGGCCACCGCAAGGTGGCCTTGTTATTTGTATCTTCTTCTATGTATTGTCATCACATCTCACAAATCTAAAATCGCCCTTTGCCGAAAGGCTCTTCTAGCTGAGATATCTTTTCATTGCTTCTGCTCGCGTACTGCATAACTGGTGGTGAACACGATAAGTGCGCCTGCAATTGGCGATAATAAGGTGGCTATTCCTGCAGTTAGTTCAGCCCCATCGGAGATATAAAATGCAGCAAAGTAAAGAGCAGCGGCAAGGATCACCATGCCTAAGCAACTGAATATCGCGTATATCCCGCCTCTGCGGGAATATGCAAATAAACTAACGGTAAGAATGGCGAGTGACAGAATGACAAATCCGTAGAGAGGCTCCATCGTCAAGCTCCTTTAGCTAAGTTTAATTAACATAATGGCTCCTAACTCGCATCAAAACATTAACCTTAGTCATAAGATACTTGATTTTATTGACGATAAAAAAACTAGCGAAGGTGATTATCCAACGCCATGAAATTTGTTCCACAACGTTACTAAGGCCCAAGCAGAGGCAACCCAGCAGAATACGGCGATTATGAGAGAGAATGAGAGGCGCAGATGTGCTATCAGAAAATAGAGTGACAGAAGGTAGATAAAGTAGGGAATGATGGCCCATATCCCAAAGATGATGGTTGAACGAAGTGCTTCAATAGAACGCTCTGTACCAACAATGTAGTGGGCGATCAGCGCAAAGGTAGGAAAAAGAGGGATCAAGCCAGCAATATAATAGTTTTTACTTCTAGCCAAAATAGCAATCAGCAAAACAACGAATGCACCTAGTAACGCTTTGAACAACAATCCCATTGTTAGTCACGCTCATACTTATATATTTAAGCAGTATCATTGCATAATAAAGCAAGGCGGAGAACTATTCAGGGACAAAACAGTACAAGATTTGGCTTACAGCAGGGTGCAAGCCAAATCTAAGCAGATTATTGACGGTAAGCGTGTTTAATCTGGCAAATAGCGTGCTTGAAAGACTCTGACTGAGAGGCATCTTCGAGCTGAGCCGCAAATTTTTCCATGTTAATAATCACTTTACCCGCATCGGCTTGGCCCATGGCTTTTAACATGAAGGTCAGAGTGGCTTTTAAGCACGCGACTTCATTGGCCAGAGTTTCGATAGTGGATTCGGTTGAGAAATCTACGTTGCTCATATTGTACCTTTAATGGAATGTTTTGCCCTTGATGAAGTTAAATGGATCAATGCATGGGAAGAGCTGCTCATCAAGGACGGATTTTTTTAAGCTGCAGAGTATACCACAGGTTAAAAACTTTGAGGATGCATGAGAGCGATCGCTTTTATCAAAGCGGGGTTTTAACTTTTACTCGCAGGGGAGAGTTAAATAGTTTCAAACGGTTAATGTTTGTTCGGCGTGGGTGAAATATATTCAAATTGTTATTGTTCTTAATAGTTTTCATTATTAAAACGATATTTTCTGTTAGGTCAAAGAGTATGTTTTAGCAAAAAAACTATTAACTTCACGACTTGTTTACGTTTAATTATACAAAGATGTTGTTAATGTTGAGTTATTATTAACTTATTGATTTTAATGGATATCAAAGAGCCGTGTTTTTGTATCTATTCACTGACTAAGCCGCTTTTTGTGCATGACTAGGGTTGAGAAATAGAACCTTGTATCTTTAGGAAGATAAAATCAGTATTAAGTGATTAAACTATTCATTCTTGCTTAAAAAAACAGTATTATCGAAGCTTACTGGCAATAAAAACATGTCATTAATTCCTTCTTTGGGGAGACTTTTCTTTGATCAGCGTTCTTCTTGTTGATGACCACGAACTGGTGCGCGCAGGGATTCGACGCATTCTTGAAGATATCAAAGGGATCAAAGTTGTTGGTGAAGCACAATGTGGCGAAGATGCTGTCAAATGGTGCCGCAGTAACAGCGCAGATATCGTATTAATGGACATGAATATGCCAGGCATTGGCGGACTTGAGGCAACGCGTAAAATATTGCGTTATAACCCTGACGTCAAAGTTATTATGCTGACTATTCATACGGAAAATCCGTTGCCGGCGAAGGTTATGCAGGCTGGCGCATTTGGATACTTAAGCAAAGGTGCCGCGCCGCAAGAGGTGGTGAACGCCATACGAGCCGTTCATTCTGGACAACGTTATATTGCGTCTGATATCGCACAGCAGATGGCGTTGAGCCAATTGACGCCGCAGACAGATTCGCCGTTTGGGTGCTTATCTGAACGCGAACTCCAAATTATGCTGATGCTCACTAAAGGCAGCAAAGTGACGGAGATTTCTGAACAGCTCAATTTGAGCCCGAAAACGGTAAATAGCTACCGCTATCGTATGTTTAGCAAACTCAATATTAACGGTGATGTCGAGTTGACTCATTTAGCAATTCGCCATGGATTGTGCAATGCAGAGAACCTGTTAAACAGTGACTGAACGTTTTGATTCTGTAGAGTTTCTAAAAACGGTGACCAACCAGCCCGGCGTCTATCGTATGTATGACGCCACTGAGACGGTTATCTATGTCGGTAAGGCCAAAGATCTCAAAAAACGTCTATCGAGCTATTTTCGCCAAAACGTGGGAAGTCGCAAGACGGAAACGTTAGTTAAAAATATCGCCCAGATAGATGTTACCGTGACCCATACGGAAACAGAGGCTTTGCTGCTTGAACACAATTATATAAAGCTCTATCAGCCGCGCTATAACGTATTGTTGCGCGATGATAAATCCTATCCCCTTATTTTCCTCAGCGCTGACAATCATCCTCGGTTATCCATTCACCGTGGAGCAAAGCATGCGAAAGGGGAGTATTTCGGCCCGTTCCCGAACTCCTATGCTGTGCGTGAAACTCTCGCACTTTTGCAGAAGCTTTTTCCTATTCGACAGTGCGAAAATAGCGTTTATCGCAACCGTTCACGTCCTTGCCTGCAATACCAAATTGGTCGTTGCCTTGGCCCATGCGTTAAAGGTTTGGTGAGCGATGAGGAATATGAGCAGCAGGTAAATTACGTTCGCTTATTTTTGTCTGGCAAAGATAGCCAAGTGCTCGATTCACTCGTCGTTCGAATGGAAGAGGCGAGTAAAGCGCTTAAGTTTGAAGAAGCAGCGCGGATCCGGGATCAAATTCAAGCCGTAAGACGCGTTACTGAGAAACAGTTTGTTTCTGGCAACAGTGATGATCTTGATGTTATTGGCGTTGCGTTTGACTCAGGTATGGCATGTGTACACGTACTCTTTATCCGACAGGGTAAAATATTAGGCAGCCGTAGTTATTTCCCTAAAGTGCCTAGTGGGACTGAACTGAGCGAAGTCGTGCAAACCTTCGTGGGGCAGTTTTATTTGCAAGGTAGCCAAATACGTACGCTACCGGGTGAGATTTTGCTTGATTTCACGCTGCCTGAAAAAGATATTTTGTCTGACTCTATTTCAGAACTCGCTGGTCGTAAGGTGAATATTCAAACACGACCACGAGGCGATCGCGCTCGCTACCTAAAATTAGCGAAAACAAATGCGCAGACGGCATTGATCACTAAACTTTCTCAACAGTCGACTATTCATCAGCGGCTAACGGAGCTCGAGAAAGTGCTGCATCTGTCTGACATTCGCCGTATGGAGTGTTTTGATATCAGCCATACCATGGGTGAAGAAACCGTTGCATCATGTGTGGTTTTCGATCAGCACGGGCCGGTGCGTTCTGAGTATCGACGCTACAATATTACCGGTATTACGCCGGGTGATGACTATGCGGCGATGAATCAGGTGTTGCGCAGACGCTATGGCAAGGCACTTGAAGAAGATAAAATTCCAGACGTTATCTTTATCGACGGCGGTAAAGGTCAGTTAGGGCAGGCGAAAAATGTTTTTGCCGAACTTGATGTGCCTTGGGATAAAAATCGTCCTTTATTGCTGGGTATCGCGAAGGGCAGCGATCGTAAAGCAGGTCTCGAAACGCTGTTTTTACAACCGGAGGGCGAGGGTTTCTCATTGCCGCCCGATTCTCCGGCACTGCACCTGATACAGCATATTCGTGATGATTCTCACAATCATGCGATTACAGGCCATCGTAAGAAACGTGCAAAAGTGCGCAATACCAGCTCTCTCGAAACTATAGAAGGTGTTGGGCCAAAACGTCGTCAAACGCTTTTGAAGTACATGGGTGGTCTACAGCCTTTGATGAATGCAAGCGTGGAAGAAATTGCAAAAGTGCCAGGTATTTCACAGGCTTTGGCAGAAAAGATCCACAATGCATTGAAACACTAGGGGCATTGTAGCAACATACAAATAATATCCACATATGGAAGATAGTTACCTCACGCTATGCGATTAAATATACCGACCTTACTCACTCTGTTTCGCGTTGTCCTGATCCCATTTTTTGTTGTGGCGTTTTACCTTCCGTTTACCTGGGCTTCATTTGCCTGCGCATTGATTTTTGTGTTTGCTGCGGTAACGGATTGGTTTGACGGTTTCCTCGCCCGCCGGTGGAAGCAGACAACGCGCTTTGGTGCATTCCTTGATCCGGTTGCTGATAAAGTGATGGTGGCAACGGCGTTGGTGCTGGTATGCGAGCATTATCACGTCTGGTGGATCACTTTGCCTGCCGCAACGATGATCGCGCGCGAAATCATTATTTCGGCGCTACGTGAGTGGATGGCTGAAATTGGCAAACGCAGCAGCGTTGCAGTTTCTTGGATCGGCAAGGTAAAAACCTCTGCACAAATGCTGGCCTTAGTGGGGCTGTTATGGCGTCCTGATACCTATGTGATCATTGCGGGTGTCATCGCGTTGTACATTGCGGCAGTACTGACATTCTGGTCAATGTTCCAATATTTGAACGCTGCACGGAATGATTTGCTCGAACCGTGATCGAAATGCGTTAAAAATCAGCAAACAGTCGTTGTGAGATAAAAATGATGTTGACGCGGTTCGTGAGATAAGTAGAATGCATCGCATCAGACGGCAACGACGAAAAGCCAGAAGATACAAGCAGCTAAGTTAGTGAGGTTTACTAGCTAAAATGCTAAGCGGGAATAGCTCAGTTGGTAGAGCACGACCTTGCCAAGGTCGGGGTCGCGAGTTCGAGTCTCGTTTCCCGCTCCAAATTTAAAAGCTGGCACGAAAGTGCGGGTTTAGTTAGAAAGCTAAAGATTTTGGCGCGTTAGCAAAGCGGTTATGTAGCGGATTGCAAATCCGTCTAGTCCGGTTCGACTCCGGAACGCGCCTCCAAATTTCCTTAGCCCGGGTGGTGGAATCGGTAGACACAAGGGATTTAAAATCCCTCGGCTGTAAGGCTGTACGAGTTCAAGTCTCGTCCCGGGTACCAAGGAAATTTACTAGAATAATCAAAGCAATAAAGCAGTGTCGTGGCCGCCGAGAGGCGGTTTTTTTGTGTTTAAAATCCGCCTTTCACCATTGTTTCGCCATTGGCTTTCGCCATTAACTGCCGTTACTTCTGCCCACCAACGACCGGAACGACTGCTATTTTTCTGTCATAGCGTGCAGTTTGCGTCGCATTTTTATGACCTGAAATCGCCTGCTTATCACTTAACGTTCCCTCCAGATCTGAAATCCCTTTTGTCTTCAAATCATGGAAGGTGAAGTTAAAGTCTAATTCTGAATATTTCACTGCCGCTGCTTTCTTTGCCTTCATCCAATGTGCATTGAAGCTATCCCGGGTATAACGTGAACCAGATTGCTGGTGGAGCACAAAAATACTCACCATGCCTGAGGATAGAGGCAATTTGCCTGCTAGATCGATTGCAGCTCTTAAGCGGTCGGTCCATGCCTTGATTTGTGATACGGCTGTCTTGCTCTGCTGGATTAGAATTCCTCGGTCTATGAGTTGGCCTTTCTTCATTTCTAATATGTCACCTTGCCGTGCACAGCATAGATAAGCTAACTCCATCGCAACCTTGACAATATCTGGAGCCACGCAATAAAGCGCTGCATACTCTTCATCAGTTATGTATCTAGTTCGCGCCTGCTCTTTAAAACGTTCATGGCGTTAGCCAAGCAGCATAGTTGCTCAGATGGCCATGTTGGGAAGCTGCTACAAAAAGATGAAGGTATTGGTGAAGATTTGCTGATGGCATTGGATGTTCGCAAGAAATGGACCGTTAGGTGCGAAATGATAGAGAACCAAAAAGGTTTTTTAATAGCTTTACGTACGTAAAAACGCTGATATTCTGATAAGAGTGGTCAGTTCGTAACACAGCTTACAAAATCAAACTTCGCTTAGGCGGGTTTTTTGATTAATGGAACTTCGGAACGGTTTATTATAGCCAATATCAGAATGAATTTGACAGGGTGTCTGCCAAAGTTCGTAACTAAATTTCTAATGGTTTGAATATATCCTCGATTAAATAATTCCTATTGATGATTCACTATAAAGAATTAAGAGTCTTATTATGGTGGGCCATCGCTTTCAACATAGATAGTTTAAGGCCACCACAAGTGATTTCAAGTTAATCGTGTATTTAAACGGTTTGTGCATATACGCCGTAATGCTCTATTAGCTAGTGGAATTCTATTTTCTAGAATTTTAGTAGCGGAACGACAGCACTTCTTGTGATTCAAAAGGCATAAACCAAAGACAGTAAAGGTAAGCAACGTAAAGCAAATAAGTAATAAAACAGTGATTTTAACTATAAAAAACTTCATTTTAGGTTGAATTATCCTGATATGTTATATTGTATCATATCAATGATATGAGAATAATCCCATCATGTATAGCTTTTACTGCTCTACTTTTTATAATTGTTACAAATCTAGTGTTACAGCAGCATTTTGTAACAAGAATAAAATGATCTCACTATGCATTGTTTAGGAGTTAGTATTTTTTCCATTAGAATCACATAAGTAACGATAAGTTATAGTTCTTGTTTGAAAGTGTTTAGTTTTTAAGTTGTATAATGGGATTCTAAAATTTTCCAGAATACGTTATAGATGAGAAAGATTATCCCAATTATTTTGATGCTAGTAATTTTTTTCTCTGGCATCAGCATGTGGTTTGTTATGCTTGCTCAAATGCCTAATTCACCTATCCAAATTTATTACAATAGCTCGAAGAGTAAGTTACTAAAAAGAGACTATGTTGGCTTACATCAAATAAGAAGAATAATAAGACATGTACAAGAAATAACTTAGATGTGATATTCTTGTGAATAATGTATCTAAATTTCCTAACGTTTTTTCATAATAATATATGTTTATTATCGTTATTCATTTCTGAGTATGAGCTTCCTTATGGAAGCTCTGGTCATGTATTGCTTTCAAATCTCAATCTAAAATTTGATTATCATCACGTGGTATGACAGTCAAACCAATTGTTGGAAGTGATCGCCCAGTTAAATGGGGTTCAATAACGATATTCCAAATTCCTTCATAGGGTACTTCGATTATTGCAGGAAAGTAGGAAAAAAAACCGCCATGGTAATTTGGCCAACTATCCTGGCTAAAGCGATCGTAGTACTTATCATTGATTAGCAGAACCTTAGCTGGTTCTGAACAGACAACTTTCACGTAGCTATTCGAGGTTAGATATAGTTGTTTATGCTTCATCCAATGGGACTCCATGTCCAAAAAAAATCCACTGCTCCGATTTGATGCAGTGGAAGACCTATCAATTAAAGTCTCAAGTTAAGGGAAACTAAGCGACACAAGGTCATATACCTATAAATAGGTATTTCCGTTTGTGCAACACTTAAAATATCAAATTTATTGGACTATTAATCTGCGTCATTAATGGATGTTGAATATTTGTAAAGTATTGTATTTAATTACAATATACTTTCTAAATATCATTGCTACTGCTTAGTTCATTGTCTTTATGCTGAATGTTCAAAGCTGCTTGCACTAACAAAAGAGTTGAGGTTTTTTCATAGATTAGTATTATTTAACAATTAAGTTGTAGTGGCTTTCTGAGTTGGTTTCTTCGTTGCTTGCTCTATCATCAGATTTCAGCATATTACTCAGCGATGAAGGGATAAGCTAGAGCGGGTTGTATGCTGTCCAATCGCATGATCATCTCCATGTAGCATCGGTAACAGGTGGGTATCTTTCAACAACTGGAGATAGCTAAGCTGAATGGGGCTCTCGGGTTAACCGTAATATCTAGGTGGTAGATTTAGCCACCCAGTAGCATTGTAAGCGAAATACATAATAGAAGATTTTTCTTAAAATTAACCTTACTTAACTAAAGTATATGCTTTGTTAATCTTTTCGATGTTAAATAATCATTACAAGGATTAACAGAGGATTTAGTATGTCAATTAAACTTCTTGAGACAACACCAAAACAAAATCGTCATTATTTTATAGCCTTAGCCATAGGGGTTATAACGGGGATCATTTCGGCATTTGTTAAGTCTGGAACGGAGGATATTCTTCCTCCTCGAACCCCCGATCGTATTGCTCCTCCTGTACAGATGCTGACTGATATGGGCATTGATTGGCACTCACTTGTTTATAGTTATTCTGATCAACTGGTGTATTGGGGTGGGAATTTTGTACATATTGTTTTTTCTATTGCCGCGACTGTTTTTTATTGCGTAGTTGCCGAAATATTTCCTAGAATTACGATGCTTCAGGGTATTGTTTTTGGTATTCTTTTTGCTGTTATCTGTCACGGGATTATGCTTCCAATACTTGGGCTATCACCAGCGGTTATTCATCTGCCTGCAGACGAAATCATATCAGAGGTCCTAGGAACCTGCTTATGGATATGGTCTGTTGAATTACTACGCATTGCGCTTAGAGAAAAAATGGTAAAAATCTAAGCCTAAGATTTAAACTTAGATAAGTAGTTTAGCTGGCCACAATCCTATGTGGCCTTTTTCGTATATAGCGGCCACTAAATAGACATCCATATAATGAGGTTTTCTATTTGAGGTAAGTTACAGATGCACACTCTTGATTATCTTTTCAATAGGCGCTGGAGTCGTTTTTGCTTCCACTGAATGATCCAATTTCGCAGTAAAAAAACGCGAATCCCCTTAACCACAATGAATGCCAACCATATGCCTACAGGCCATATAAACCAGAATGTGTTATGTGGAGTGACGAGATTTATAACGACTAACACACCGCAGACGATCAGCGCAGAAACAAGTGAACGGAAAAATTTTTGCTCTTCCTCAACTCGCTCTCTAGCAGCATTGATTTTATCATCTGCAGCTTGGCTCGTTTCAGTCAACGGCTGAGATTCGTTTGCTAGCTCAGAAATATTAATTTCAAAAGCTGCCGCGAGGGCACTGAGTGTCTCTAAGCTTGCATTATCTCCATTTTCTAATCTCTGAATGGTTCTAACGCTTAATGCGCAGATTTCCGCTAACTGTTCTTGAGACCATCCGCGAGCAAGACGGAACCTTTTAATGCTGTTAGTCATTTTAGCCACCATGATTGTTTTAAACACATATCTAGTTTGACCAATCTTGTTCTTTTTAACACGACTTTGGCCTGACACTCACCTGACAATAACCCGACAGCGCAGATTTAACGATTGGCTTTGTTGTTTGATCCTACCCACGTAATGTGGACACAGCTCTAAGCGAGGTTCTGGTTTTCAAATTGTTCCGGGCTGGGACCGCCACACGCGCTATGGCTGTAAGCACACTCGATATAACTAAACACCGTCGTCCGCATTATTTCCCAGCTGGCAAAGCGTTCTCCGTGGATACATTCCACTTTCAGCGAATGAAAGAAGCTTTCCACATAGGCATTATCATTACAGCAACCTTTCGCGCTCATACTTTCCCGCAGATTGTGCCGTTTCAGCAGAGCCTAGTAATCCATTGTCCGCCACGGTCCGTGTGAACAATGACATTTTCCAGTCGTTTTCGCCTGCCTGCTTCGCCAGTTGCCGTTTGAGGCGGGCAATCTCAACAGACATATCCTGCTCACGTTCGGAAGAGGAATGTGCATTTTTCAGCTTGCTGCGCCAGGTATAAAGCTGTGATTCATAAAGACAGAGTTCACGGGCAATACGTTCCGCGAGTTTCATGGCTTACTGGCGGAATTCAGGTGTGTGTTGCTTACGGGGCTTTTTGCTGGTTGATACTGGTTTTGTCATGAGTAACCTCTTACTTGAGAGTTTACTCACTTAGTCGCGTGTCCACTATTCGC
Organism: Hafnia alvei; assembly: GCF_034424155.1. Classification (NCBI taxonomy): domain Bacteria; kingdom Pseudomonadati; phylum Pseudomonadota; class Gammaproteobacteria; order Enterobacterales; family Hafniaceae; genus Hafnia; species Hafnia alvei. Next base: position 1,869,062 of record NZ_CP139992.1, read on the forward strand.
GGGTAGGATCAATTTTAGGCACCTGTCGGTATATGTATAAGCCGTGTTAATGATGATACGTTCGTCGCCAGAGAAATGGCGGTTATACAGCGATGATAAAACTCACCGAGCGGAAGTAACACGATGCAGAAATAGTTGGAAGGGGCACAGCAGTAGATTAAGGTGCTGTGCCACTAATGTTAGCTCTTGCCGTTTCTTACTGAGCCTTTTTATTCGGCATCATCCTCAAGAGCGTGTTGTCTTTTTGTATGTAGTGGTGAAATAACGCCGCAGCGGCATGAAATGCTATTAAGAAATAGCCAGCATTGGCGAGTATTTCATGGATATCTTTTATTGTTGTTTTTACTCCGCCATCAGCTGTCACAAAAGGCGAAATGGTAAAACCTAGCAAGCTCCATGATTTGCCACCATAGGCCATTAAAGCAATGCCGAGCATGGGTAAAGCAAGGAAGATTGCATAGAGCGCAATATGCATGAGCTTAGCTGTGTACATTTGCCAACGTGGTGGTTGTGGAACAATATTCGGATCTTTGTATTTATGCTTCAGCCCCAAACGAAAGAACATAAGTAGCCATACGAACACACCTGCGTTGTAATGAGTTGCTCTCATAGCAAGATAGGCATTTGAATCCTTGGGGAACCAGCCACGCAGCTCCATAGCGGCATAAGTAACAGCAATTAAGACTAGTGTGAGCCAGTGGAGTCGTATTTGTAGCTTAGAGAATTTTGTCATTGTCATACCCTTTGAAGCTAAGAGTATAAAGTTTACAAGTTAAAACTTAACAATTCCTTAATAAGGTTGTGGTTATAGTTATGAGGTGTTGGCAGACGACTATCCAAATCACTTAGATCTACTGGGATTGATGAGGTACTACAGTAAATTAGCTTCCTCACAATTAGAAATACCCGCAAATGACACTCGAGACATCGTCAAACACGTATTGTCATGTTTAGATAAGATTTGGCAGACGGCTAATCGGTATCAAAAGGCGGGATCATGCTTGGGGAATTTTGCGATAAGGGCGTGTCACAGCTTAATCTGTATGATGTGTTGGGGCCAAAGCCAAAGAGTGAGGCGCTGATGAAGGTTCTCGATGAGATAAACAATAAGGGTAGGGGCAAGATTTTGTTTACAGGGCAAGGGATCATGAAGGACTGGCAAATGAAGCGAAACATGCTTTCGCCAGCGTACACCGCGCGGTTTTCAGAGTTGCCAATAGCGTTTGCTAATTAAGTGCCTAGTCCTGTATCAGAATACAGAAAGGTATCAGTCTGCTAAAAGCGAGAAGCGGACATTACTAACAGCATTCTGTATGAATAACGGGGAGCAGATCATTCCTGTCCTCACGACGACGCCTATCTATCATGCAGTCGTTCTTTGGATCAAGACTCGTTCTGAAATGGTGTTTTTATGTATGTGCTGAATTCTGGGGCATAGAGTAAAACTTTCAAATTGCCAGAAACAGAAATGAGCGATTAAGTTGTCAAGTAATACCGGATATTTCAGCGATTCATCAGGAAATCATCGACCAGACTGCTGTACATTCTCATCGGACGATTTAACTATTCCTCAGGATCGCAGTTACTGCAATGACCTTCCATCCGGAATGCACCACATTTACAAGGCTCCATAGGAACAAAACCATCCATCTTGCTGTATTCACATTTATACCAGAGACAGACACCGGCCCTTTGTTCCGGTAAATAAATTACGGATGGGGCACTACATTCCGGACATTCCTGAAAATCCCAAGTTTGCAGATTATTCAGGCTGAAACCACAACAGATACAGTGAGTCCGTGTCGGAAAGCTTTCACCTTGGTAAAGGATAAAATGTGAAAAACTCTCACAAACGGGACAAAGTGCAAGGGTGTATTCCTGGTTAACAGTTATATCAAGGAATTGTTGCTCAAGAGCGATGATGTCTTGACGTAAATCAGAGTTCCATGAATTTTCGGTCTCATCTGACTGAATTATGACGAATGCGGGACGAAAAATTTGTTGGTACAGTTCACTCAGTTGCATTGCCAGTTCTTGCGGACGAACCTCAAGGGCAAAATGCTGAAGGTTATTACGCAACTGACCCACCGTTTTCATCATTTGTAACGCAGATTCAGAAAATTCGGCTGGGTAATATGTCTTTAACCGCTTACAAAGCTGGCTGACGTTGACAGATTTACACTGGTGTAATTCTGACTCAGTTGGATGCGCCGGATCCACACATTTTTCCTGAAGCGATGCTGGATTAAAAATCGCTCCAGACCCATTGCGCGAAACTACGGCCTTCAACAATAGCTCAGCGGCCTGAAAAAGGTTAAGCAGGCACTGTTTGTAGTCACGTCGATCATGACCTTCTAGCGCTTTGTTAAAGTAGTCCAGCCCGGTTTCCACCGAATCCAACGCATTTTCTAGTAAGTTAAAACGGACCATATCAAAGCCCCCCGAATAGGCATCGTCGTTATGCCAGCGCTTCCGCCAGTTACACAGATAGTGATTGTGCCCATGAATATTGGGAGCCTATTTTAGCATGTTTAACTTTAGTAGTACTGACACAACATTCATGGAGCGTACTGATTGACTTTTGAGGGCGTGTATTTACAAGCTCACTCCAATGCTGTATAGTTCATAAAGAGTGAATTTAGCTAGTGCATCCATAGGTTCAATTCCTATGCCTACAATTCTCATCACAGCTCTCCCAATAGTCGCATTTACCCGTTACCTCAACGTGTTACTTAACGATTACGTCAGTAAGGAGAAGCCTATGAGTAAATTATTCCGCCATGTAGTACTATATGTATCTTGTTTCATTGAAACTTTTTGGGCTGGGGTGATAAGTGTAGCAGCGGGTCTGATGACAGGCGGTGTCCAAATTATTTTGGCACTAGCTAAATCTTCTCAATTTTTGTTTTTTTATTCAAAGCACTTACACCCATAAATATTATTTAAATCAATAAACTAAGTCACTCCACGCATATTTTCCTTATCATGGTCTTTCGTGTTTTTTGTACTCAACATGATCGTTTCCCCTTTCTTTAATACACAGTGTGATTAGCTACGTCTTCTGCTGGAACGAAGTGGATGGGTTAATTGAGCTTAATGTCAGCTATACGCGATGAGCGGAAATTGACATATCTGTTAAAGTGAATGGTTCATTTTGCAGGGATACTTACACTGTTATCCCCCTGTCAAAATGACATAGCTAAGAATAAGAGTTCTTCTTCAAGAACAACAAAAAGAGATCATTCCGGCATGCCGGAAACGCAGCGTGAAATGATGACGGATAAGACGCTGGCGAATACCATGGCAGCGGCAAAGGCCATAGCCGCCAATCAGAAAGGTAGAAAAGCCGCGAGGAAGGAAAGCCACCAGCAAAATGAAGCCATCGAGCGCCTGGCGCGTAAATACGCGTACCTTAAACGGCGCAGAGATGCAGATTTACCCGCAACTAGCGACTTCAGCAATGAACTGCATACAGGCCGAGTAAGTGATGCGCTGGATGCCGTATTGAAAAGACAGCCAGAAAAGCGGTATTGGGTTCCAGAGGGTTTTAGAGGTTAAAGCGGTCACAAATCTAGCTAATTTGTAACCATCTTTGAACGCTTATGATATTGTTAAATAAAACCAAAACTACTACGGCATGATTTACCGATGAAACAAGAACTTGAAACCATACTGCCTGAGTTTGGTGAGGCAATTCGCCCTCACGTTTATAGTTACGTAACAGCAAGCAAAAATGCCAATGCCAAGCACGTCCTGTTTATGGCTGGTTCGCCTGCTGCGGGTAAAACCGAGCTCTTAAATCGTCTATTAGAACAACATGGCATCACAAACATTGTTCGAATTGATGCTGATGATTTTCGCTGGTGGTTCCCCTACTACAATGAAGAGAACTCTGTGGACTATCAGAAGCCTGCTTCCAGAATGGTCGATTTCATCTACAAAAAAGCGCTGTCTGAAGGCTATCCCATTGTTATGGACTCTACTTTCTCCAGTATTGGTATTGCGGAGAGGAACTTTGATCTGGCCCTGAAGGCTGGTTATCAGTTGGCACTGAATTATGTCTATTTTGATCCGGCTTACGCGTGGGTTTTTGCCCAAGCCCGCTCGCGTAAGGTTCCGTTAGAGGTCCTTAAAGCGAACTTTTTCAAGAGCAGAGAGACCATTGAACATATGCTCGCGAAATATGCAGGCCAATTTACACTCAATGTTTATCATCGGCGGGAAGATCCTGAAAATGATGGGCAGTTCGTGGTCGACTATACTCCTAACGTGACCCTTGCAACCTGGGCTACCTCCCATAGCTGCCCATATTCAGACGTTAGCGATCTAGCGCATTTAGGTGTATAATAAGTGTCCGATTTAAGGAGTGCATATGTCTGTTAAAACTGAAGCCATTAAACCAGCTGCTGAAATTTCGTTGTTCGATGCATTCGGACCTAACGTGAGCGAGCAGGTACAAGCTACCAACCGGAAGGCCGCTGAGCTTTCTATGGCTGATATGGCTCAGGTAATGGACGTGACATTATCGTCTAGGAAGAAACTGGAAGTAACAGCTGAGAGCGAAGATATTCTCGATTTGCCTCAATGGCTAGAAGTCAATGCACAGAAATCTGGAGTTTCTTTTGGCATGAAAGCATACACTTCTGTTGAAGTTTACAAGATGCATGTTCCAGACTTTCGCCAGATCCTTCCTGTAGGTGCAAATATGTTGCATACCTATTCACCAATCGGCAGAATGGGCCTGCAAGGAATTCATGATTTAATTGGTGCTGTTTCATCTAAACTTCATCACTTGCAAGGTGTCGGAGTTGATGAGAGCACGTTTAAAATACTTGTCCGCTATGAAGATGCGAAAACGGGTGCTCCCCGCAATGATATAGTTGAAGCTGAGTCGACCATTAGCCCAAGTCCTTTAACTGGGATCAAGGTCCGTGTGAAAAAACTTCGCAGAAAAGATCATGAAATGGCGATGCATGCACTAATTGCCAAAAAATAGTAAGACCTTAACAAAACCTCGCTCGATTGCGGGGTTTTTGCTTTCTAGCGTTCTAAAAGTCAATCACTCCACCTCACCGGCGCGGATCATCTCTAAAACCGATTTAGTTTTCGGCATAGTGCCCTTCGTCGTCTCTTTCTGCGTACATGAAACAACATCTGCGGCCCGTAGCGGATCACCATCAGTGACTGGTTAAAGTCTTCTTTTCGTTTATCTTAGCAAGCTGGTGCTGCGTGTAGGTCCCGCCCATTTCGGCATACTGTCGAAAATCGATGAGATGGCCGGTCGTAGTTGGGGTCAGTTTGGATATCGAAAATTATTGTACGTTAAAGTTATTTTTGTACGTCTGAGCTATGGTAAAGCTTGACCACTTTGACAGGCAGCTATGAGCGAGAAGCGGACATTTAGTTGACTGACTTAATCAGGATAAACAATCGTTATCTTAGGCACTTTCATCAAACCTGAAATCATGACTATCTCCTGATCAGGGAAATCGACAGCAGTCCGCTCAGCCACTCAAGTGGCTATTTTTTGCGTGATGCATTCAGAAAAACTCGGTCAGTAATCTCTAGGTGAGTAAAATCAAATTCTTTTAACTCAGGTAACGTGGCTATGTCAGATTTTTCTTTCTTGTAGGTTCGAACCATCAAATTTAAAGGAAGAGGCTTTAGCGGGATTTCTTCGTAATAACGGGAAGGAATGATCCCTAACTCGTTGTTTTTACGATAGTGATTAGTGTCTTAATATTACGAAATTCAAAGCTATCTATATGATAAAAATATGAAAAAGGTATGATTTAAAATCCGCCTTGTCTAACATCACTCCTAATATATTTTTATTGTGCTGCCGCACAATGATAAAAATGACACTAGATCTTTGATACCACCAAATAACACCATCAGCTTTCATGACATGTATCAATCCACAATATTACCGGTGCGTTACGCTAGCGGCTGCAAGCAATATTGTTCATGTGATTCATTGAGTTGGAGGTAGCGTGTTTATTGTTTCTTTATCGTACGTAAAACCCCTTGTCGACGTGGAAGCGTGTCTGAACGAACATCGACAGTTTTTAGATGCCTGTTATTCGAAAGGGTATTTTATTGCATCAGGGCCGAAAGAGCCAAGAACGGGCGGAGTGATTCTGGCAAAGGGAATGACTCGAACTGAGTTAGAAACTCTGATCGAGGAGGATCCTTTTCATCGCGCAGGGGTTGCGCAGTATGAGATAACCGAGTTTATACCAGTCAAATACGCGCAGGGATTTGAGCGTTATATCTGATCATCAAGAGAGCTTTCCTACAATGAAGGCTCAATTTATTTGATCTGGCGTTATTTGATATAGGAATCCAGTACTTTTAACACAACGTCAAGATCTTCTTCGCGCTGTCCCTCGTTGTCCTGATGCACAATATGTTCAGTCAAGTGGCCTTTAATCACCTCGCGCATCAATCCATTCACCGCACCTCGAATAGCAGCAATCTGCTGTAATACGGCTGAGCATTCATGGGGTTCGTCGAGCATTTTATTGAGCGCTGCAACTTGCCCTTGAAGCTTGCTGGTTCTAGCTTTCAGCTTTTTTTTATCTCTAATCGTATGTGACACAGCAGCACCTTCATAACGTTCTGAAGTGCTCAATATAGCACTTCATTTATACTGGGGGGTAGTATTTGATACTGGGGGGGAGTATGCTTTTTTGCACCCGTAATAGTAAGAATTATTATCATGAACGATTTTACGTCACTGTTTCAGCAAGGTAATGCGTGGTTTTTTATCCCTAGCGCGATCCTTTTGGGGGCGTTACACGGATTAGAGCCTGGCCACTCAAAAACGATGATGGCTGCATTTATTATTGCCATTAAAGGTACGGTTCGGCAGGCTGTTATGCTCGGGCTCGCGGCAACGCTCTCTCATACCACTATTGTTTGGTTGATCGCATTTGGTGGGATGTATGTGAGCCAGAAGTTTACCGCGCAGTCTGTTGAACCTTGGCTTCAGTTGATATCAGCCATTATCATTCTATCCACCGCCGTTTGGATGTTTTGGCGAACGTGGAAAGGTGAAAAAAATTGGTTGGCAAATACAGAGTCTGGCGATCATCATGACCACGACCACGACCACGACCACGACCACGACCACGACCACGACCACGACCACGACCATCAATTTGATGGTTTGCTGCAAGGAAGCAAAGAGTACCAAGATGCTCACGCCTTGGCCCATGCCAATGATATCAAAAAGCGGTTTGCAAATAGCTCGGTGACTAATGGGCAAATTCTGCTATTTGGTCTGACGGGCGGGCTAATTCCATGTCCTGCGGCTATTACCGTACTTCTTATCTGTATCCAACTGAAAGCACTGACGCTGGGCGCCACGATGGTCGTCTGTTTCAGTATTGGCCTTGCACTGACATTAGTTGCCGTTGGTGTCGGCGCTGCAGTGGGCGTGAAACAAGTACAAAAGCGGTGGCATGGATTTAACTCGCTCGCACAAAAGGCGCCTTATTTATCGAGTGCTCTTATTGGCTTAGTTGGCGTGTATATGGCGATACATGGTTGGGTGGGGATCTTAAAATAACCCCCAGATATGCCACGCTGAAGATTGCCTCAAGTCTATTATTCTGATTAAGCCCTGATGAAAGTTAGGGCTATTTGCTGTAGGAAATATGCTCGTTGATATATCTCTGTCGTTCTCTGTTACAGGGGATAAGTTATTGTGCTGTATTAAAAAACCAATAACTGTGGAAAATTCCTAAATTTACTTTATTGATATTTTATAGTAGTTTGCAGCTAGATATATAGCGGGTAATCGAAACACTGCTATGTGTAGCTCACATCTTTTCCTCCAAATTATTCATCCCTGTTTCAGCGGCTGCGAGTAGACACGTTGTGCAACCAGCAAAGGGTTGGTGGTAATCAGGGGGAGCGCTGCATTGTGCCCGCCATCTGGCGGTTTTTTTATACCTAAGATTTGCCGAATCTAAAAATTTTATCTGTTGAGTGAGCAAAACGCATAAGAACCGCCTATAGATCAACGATACGCCCACGTCACCTGCTCAGTTACGGCTCTGCACCACTTTGAAATCACTTTGGGGTTTTTAATGGATTGGATGGTTGATGCATTTACCACATATCTTTATGGCATAAAGATTATTGCGATAACCTTAGCAATACTGATGCTTATCAGCGGTGTTGATGATCTTTTTATCGACGTTGTTTACTGGTCCAGACGTATTTGGCGAAGCTTAACGACCTACAAAAAGCATAAGCATCTCAGCCACAAAGAACTCTATAAGCCTGACGAAAAACCGCTGGCGATCATGGTCCCCGCGTGGAACGAGACCGGCGTAATAGGCAATATGGCAGAGCTAGCCGCTACAACGCTGGATTATGAGAACTACCATATTTTTGTCGGCACCTATCCAAATGACCCTGACACCCAGCGCGATGTCGACGAAGTTTGCGCCCGTTTTCCCAATATTCATAAAGTTGTCTGTGCAAGGCCAGGCCCAACCAGCAAAGCCGACTGCCTGAACAACGTACTCGATGCAATCCTTCAGTTTGAGCAGAGTGCCAATTTTAAGTTTTCAGGATTTATTCTGCATGATGCTGAAGATGTTATTTCGCCGATGGAGCTAAGGTTGTTCAACTATCTGGTTGAACGCAAAGATTTGATTCAAATCCCTGTTTACCCCTTCGAACGCCCTTGGACCAGTTTTACTAGCCTGACCTATCTGGATGAATTTGCCGAACAGCACGGCAAAGATGTGCCTGTGCGTGAAGTTATCGCCGGGCAGGTGCCGAGCGCTGGCGTTGGAACCTGTTTTAGCCGTCGTGCGGTAATGGCGTTGTTAGCCGATGGTGATGGTATTGCTTTTGATGTGCAGAGTTTGACCGAGGACTATGACATCGGCTTTCGTTTAAAAGAGAAGGGGATGAAGGAGATTTTTGTTCGCTTCCCTGTTTTACCTGACGGGGTTAAGCCGCATTCGACGCCTTTCGGCCAGCGCGCCAGATCGGCAAATGTTATCTGCGTGCGTGAATATTTCCCCGACACATACTCAACGGCAGTCAGGCAAAAATCACGTTGGATTATCGGTATCGTTTTTCAAGGGTTCAAAACGCATCATTGGAGCAGCAGCCCGATGATGAATTACTTCCTGTGGCGCGATAGAAAAGGGGCAATTAATAACTTCCTCAGCTTCTTCGCCATGTTGGTGATGATTCAGCTGACCCTGCTGGCGCTTTATCAACGATTTTGGCCTGATGCGTGGCATTTTTTGTCGATTTTCACCGGCGATGTATGGCTGTACACCCTGCTGTGGATCAACTTTGGCCTGATGGTAAACCGCATGTTCCAACGCGTTGTTTTTGTGACGGTTTATTATGGGCTGCGTCAAGGCTTGATGTCGATTCTGCGGCTGTTCTGGGGCAACTTGATCAACTTCATGGCGAACTGGCGTGCATTAAGACAGGTCATTCAGCATGGCGATCCGCGCCGAGTGGCTTGGGATAAAACAACCCATGACTTCCCCAGCGTGGGGCAAAACCGTGCGTTGCGTCTGTTAGGTTCGATTCTAATTGAGCAGGGTGCTGTTACGCAGGAACAGCTTGAAGACGCGTTGGTCAACCGTATTCCCGGTTTAAAACTGGGTAATACGTTGGTACATCGCGGCATCATCACGCCAATGCAGTTGGCTCAAGCTTTAGCTGTCCAAAATGATGTTACGGCGGAGTCTATCGATGAGCGCAAAATTGATCCGGCCTTGATCGCAAAAGTGCCAGCCTCTGTGGCTTTGCACTATGCGGCGCTACCGATACGCGAAGAAAACGGGAAAATGATCTTCGCCAGCGAAAGTGCCATAGATCCTGTCTCGCTGGCGGCGCTGGCGCGCAAAGTCGGCAAGCGGGTCAGCTACGTTATTGCACCAAGTGGGCAGGTGGTGGTGGGGCTGCGCCATTGGTATGCCCGTCTGCGAGGCAAAGACTATTACGCCATGCTTGAAAGAGCGGTGGCTGAGAAGTGGCTAACTCAGGAACAGAGCGAGTCAATTTGGGCGAGCTTTGTTTCGCGCCAATTGTTGTTTGCGGAAATCTTGGCATCGCTAGGGAGCATTGATGGCGCTTCGCTTAAGGCACTGTTGCTTCGACACGAACGCAGCGTTTTGCCGCTTGGCGAGTTTTTAGTGACCGAAAATGTGGTGAGTCAAGAAACACTAAATCGCGCGCTCGAAATACAAAAAGAATTGCAGCCAACGCTGGCCTCGTTGCTGGCGCAGGCCGGATTAAGTCAGGAACAAATTCAGATGTTGGAGGCCGCATGATTAAGCGTTGTCACCTCAGCGTACTCATCGCCTCAGTTTTGATGAGTACGGTTGCTTTTGCGGCGGCAGAACCAGGGAGTTCAGAGGATCTTGGTATCAGCGATCGCCAATACTTTATGGTTTATCCGCATCTGGAGAAAGCGATGCGGGCGCTCAAAGAAGGGCGTGAAAGTGTGGCTATCAGCGAATTCGAACGGGCCCAGAAACAAGCGCCGGAAAGTGCGCGCTTAGCCCTTTATCTCTCTGAAGCTTACCGCCACTTTGGGCATGACGATCAGGCGAAAGCAGTATTAGACCGGCAGTTGAAAAGAACTCCAAGCAGTGCACCGGGGTATATCGAGTTAAAAGCGGCACTCGCGGCAGTTCCGGGAAAAACTTGGACAATCAATACGCTGGCTGATTTAAAACGTTATCAAGCTGATTGCGACAGCGCTCCCACTATCTACTGCCGCAGCGATGTTGGGCAGCACGCACTGCGTCTGGGTCAGCTTGATATCGCTAAAGCGCAGCTTAACGATGCTAAATTCAACGCCACGCCAGAAGGGCATACGCTGGCGGATGCCATTATGCAAAGGGCGATCTTCCTGAAAAAATGGGATGACGTGGACGACAGCTTCGAACGACTACGAACGCAAGGTAAGCTGACATACGAACAGTCAAATCAGTGGTTTGGCATTTTGCTGGCGCAGCATAGTGACGATAAATTAGTTGCATTGCAGGGGATCAATGTGATGAACGCTCCCTTGCAGCAGCTACATTATGCACAGTCACTGGCGTTGCGTAATGAAAATGCTCGCCTTAGTACCTATCTGCAAACGCGCACACCGCGTTTTGTACAGCAGGATCAAGAACGCGGCTGGCTCTATTTACTGGCGAAATACAGTCAGAATCCAAGTGAAGCATTAGCTAACTATCCCATTGATTTTGCTGAAAACAAAGCGTATATCGCACAAACGCTGATTCCCGACCGTATTGCTCAGCACGATCTTGCCGGAGCAAAACGTCTATTGGCTGGATATTCCCGCGATCAGCTGTTAGAACAGCGGTTGCAACTGAGCGAAGCGGAAAATGATACCGCGCAAATAGTGCAGCTTGCGCGACAGATGTATCAGCGATCGCCGCAGGATCTCACATTACTCGACCGACTTAGCTATCAACTGGTTAAGACCGGACAGAAGGCAGAAGCTAGCCGCTTGTTACTGGCGCGCTATCCATATCAAAACGCGGGCGCAACGGGACAAAACCTGACTAGCCGCTTGATGGTTCTGTTGAAAGAGGATCCTCGCTTGCTGACGGCAAAAGACATTGAACGATTGTCAGTTCCGTTGCCAACGCCACAGCAGCGTATGCAGCAAGCATCGGTATTCAACACTGAGGAACAGTGCCCGATTGTGCGTCGTTTGTTGGGGGATATGTCACCAGACTATGGCGCTACGGCATGGTATCAGTTAGCGAACTGCTATCGCACTGATTCGCCTGGACTTGCGCTGTTCGCGTATCAACAAGCCGATCGGCGTCAATCGAATACTTTCAGCAAGCGCTCGCTCGCCTACCAAGCCTATGCGGTTCAAGATTTCCAAGCCGCAACGCGCGCTTGGTCTGCGGTTCCGGTCGCTGATATGAGCGCTGAGGACACGATGGCGGCGGCAAATAGTGCGCTGGCAGCCCACGATATTCGTGCGTTAACGGGGTGGCTTAGCGAAGCGAAGAAGCATCAGCAAGATAAAACGGCGGAATATTGGTGGCTGCACTCTCATAGCCAAAATGATCCATCCGGCGCTCTGGCAGACTTGAATCGTTCCATTGAAATTAAACCGATGGCATCAGCGTTGGCCGACCGTGCGGCGCTGTATCGTCAGCAAAATCAGCTTAATCTGGCGTTGGCTGATTTGCATCAGGCTATCGCCATAGAGCCTGATAATACGGCTAACCATGCAGCGCTGGGTTATGCGTTATGGGATGCGGATCACATAGCGCTATCCCGCGATGAGCTGAAACTGGCTGAACAACATACGCCAGACGATCCCGCGTTGATTCAGCAACTGGCCTATGTGAATCAACGTTTGGATGACATCCCGCAGGCGCAAAGTTATACCGAACGCGTGGTGGACGATATCGACCGAGGCTATGCACCGCAGGGCCTAAGTGAGCAAGATGCTGAACGCCGGTTTAATTTCCGCCGCATGCATGAAGATACTGGTCGTCGCTGGACATTTAGCGTTGATACGTCGATGGGACTTTCTGGCAAAAATAGCATTCCAAACAGCAGCGTATTAGGCAGCTCGACCCAGCCGTATGCGGCGCGTAGAAGTTACGGGCAGATGGAGGCGGAATACCGCGTCGGGCGCAACCAAATTGTGGATGGTGATTTGCTGTCTGTTTACAGTCGCGTATTTGCCGGTAGCGGAAATGAGGGTAATTTCTTACCCACCAAGGCACCGATGATGGGGCTTGGGGTTAGATGGAAGCCGCTGCGCGAGCAGGTATTTTATTTAGCCGCGGAACAGCAAATTCCGCTGGATAGGCATGAAAGCGAAGCAGACATGCTGCTGCGTGCCAGCGCATCCTTCCTCAACGGGGGCAAGTACAGTGATGAATGGCACCCTAACGGCAACGGCTGGATAGCACAAAATCTCTATCTGGACGCAGCTCACTACGTGAAACAAGACAGTCAAAGCTACACCGCTGATTACCGGCTGAGCTGGCACCAAAAAATCCCTAATATCCCCAGTGCGCAAACGTTGGAGCCTTACGGGCATCTGCAATATAACGCCACTCAGAATGGTGCGTACTCTGATGCTAAGCTCGGCGGTATCGGCGTGCGTTGGAATATGTGGTCAGGCGAAAATCATTATGATGCCTACCCGCACAAAATCAGCGTTGGCATTGAATTCCAACATTTATTTAGTGGGAAGAACCAATTCGTGGAATCTAAAAATGGTGCCTTTGTGACCTTTGGAGGGCGCTGGTAATGACAATAATTTCTCGCTGGTGCGTCTTGTTACTCTTGATGATGGCACCTTGGGCTCACGCGATGAACGCCATGATTTACCAACCGCAGCTTAGAGATATGAGCGTAGACAAAGCCCAGTGGCAAACGCTGATGGATAAGTTACACGACGCGGGTTTTGATACGCTAGTGCTGCAGTGGAGTGAATATGGTAGCGCCTTTAGCCAAGGGGCAGAGCAGCAGTGGCTGATGGATCGCGCACGCATTGCACACGATCGTGGATTGCAAATCGTGGTGGGCCTGTATGCCGATCCTGAGTTTTTCACCCGTCAGAACCAACCCACGAAGGCATTAGGCAACTATCTAAACCGCCAGCGTACACAGGACGTTGCCGTTGCTCAGCGCTGGGTAGACAAGTTTGGTAGCCAAAACATTGCAGGATGGTATCTAACTCCTGAGCTAGACGATTTACGCTGGCGTGATGAAACAAGCCGCCAGATTGCCGTGAAATGGCTGACTGAAACAAAGCAGTCGTTGCTTGCTGTCTCTAATAAACCGGTCAGTATCAGTAGTTTCTTTGCCGGTAATATGACGCCAGACACCTATCGCGATACGGTGGCTGATTTTGCAGCGGCTGGGGTGAAAATCTGGGTTCAGGATGGGGCGGGAGTCGATAAGCTCAGCTTACGCGAACGTTCACTGTATCTCAATGCGACGGTGGGGTGTGATGAAACATCGCCAGCGGCGGGGGAAGTTTTTGAAATCTTCCGCCAAATTAAAGGTGATAAAGCCTTTCGTGCACAGCCCGCATCGACGCAAGAAATTAGCTCGGTGTTGCATCAAACTTCAGCTTGTGGGAAAGATAAGCTAATATTCTCGCTGCGCTATTTACCGGCGGCTGAGGGTATTTTGGCTTATTGAGTCAGTAGTTAGCGATGATGTGTTGGCACTTTGCAGATGATTTGCAGGGTGCCAGCATTTTGAAAAGAGTCAGGTGCTTTTTATATTGTGTCAGCGATAGCTGACCCCGCAGCAGTAAACCCCTTTCAACCTATTTTTCATTCTCTTTCACGAACGCGAAAATATTCACATCAGATTAGATGCCAAAATAATGATGTAGAGCGCCAGCATCACAAGAGTGGTTCCCGCAACAAGATAGCTATCTTGGCGTTGGCTGTTGGATTTTTTTGGGTTAGGCATATCGGGCCTCAAAAGATGAATGAGTCAGCTAAGTCTAGGTCAAACTGCTGTGGCAGGCAGATTGCTGGTATGACAGACGATAAGGCTATGAACCTTAGCATAAGTTTATTTTTCAACGCAATGTTGATTTTTCAACTTCTCGTTGATAATTTGAATCAGACACATCATCGGGCAACGATGTGATAAATTATGTATATCTCAGGCTGATATTTCGGCTTGTATCATTTCTGATTACTTTAGATGAGTGCGCACGCCGCGTGGTCGGTAAGGTTTTGCTCAGAGAACACCCAGACACGAAGCGGCTTATAACCTATGAATGTTAGACAAACTATTACACTTGGATTTATGACTTTTGCGCTCTTTGTTGGCGCGGGCAACATCATCTTTCCTCCCTTTATTGGCCTGCGAGCCGGTGAAAATTTTTGGTATGCCACCGGTGGATTTTTAATTACCGGCGTGGGTTTACCGGTGTTGGCATTAATTGCGATGGCACGTAACAACGGCTCATTGGTGGAATTGACTAGGCCTGCGGGCAAGCTGTTTGGCCTGCTTCTTTCACTGATCTGTTATATGGCGCTTGGCCCGCTGTTTGGCGCGCCGCGTACCGCCACAGTTTCTTACGAAATCGGCATTAATCCGCTGTTTTCAGGCCATGTGCCGCTCAGCGCATTTAGCCTATTGTTCTTTATTGCCGTGGTTCTTTGCTCGCTGAACCCGTTAAAGCTGATTGATATCGTGGGCAAGTTCCTCTCACCAATCAAAGTAGCTTCGCTCGGCGCTTTGGGGTTATATGCGTTCTGGCGCCCAGCAGGAAATGAGCTTTTCACGTTTCCTGAATATGTTGAAAACCCGCTCTCTAGCGGCATGATTAACGGCTATCTCACCATGGATACGCTGGCTGCACTGGTGTTTAGTATTATTATCGTGAATGCCATTAAGTCACATGGCGTTGATTCATCGCAGCGGATCACACGTTACATGGTGATCACGGGGTTGATTGCCGCGGTAGGGCTGACCTATGTTTACATCAGCCTGTTTTATTTAGGCGCCTACAGTTTGCCGCTGGCGCGTTCAGCCACTAACGGCGCTGATGTGTTACATGCTTTCATCGTGAATGGGTTTGGCTATCAAGGCAGCGTATTTTTGGCCTTTATCATTACCGTTGCCTGCTTGGTGACGGCGATTGGTTTAACCAGCGCCTGTGCTTCCTATTTCAGCCAGATAACGGGTAAATCCTACAAGATGTTTGTGGTGATTTTGGCTGCGGTTTCCATGCTGTTGTCTAATCTTGGGTTGACCGAAATTATTCACTTTTCGCTGCCAGCGTTAACATCGGTTTATCCGCCATTCATTGTGCTGGTGATCTATGGCGCACTGGCTAAACCGGGAGAGCATTCTGTCGCCCTGTGCATGCCTGCAACGCTGGTCGCGTTCATTATCGGGATTTTACAAAGCGTGGTTCCCGCCGAAGATCTGCCGTGGGTAGCCGGAAACCTACCGTTCTATAAAGAAGGCATGGCGTGGATTATTCCAACTATCATAGTCTTTATGCTAAGCGCGGTATGTTTGAAATATAAGAAGCCGGTACCGGTAGAGAATTAAGCAACAGCAACGATGACGGCAACATGATGTTGTGTTGCCGTTGTGCGGAGTCGTCAGTATTCAACGTATTTTTTTGAATGCGTGACGAATTTGCAGCATGTTGATTAGCACCAGTACCGCGGTAAAGACAAAGACCCAGCGGAAGCCCAGTACCGCTGAAACGCTGGAGCCAAGCATTGGGCCGATCACGTTGCCTAAGTACATGAACGATTGGTTATAGCCGAAAATTCGCCCCGTCACGCGATCGCTGGAGTACTTCAGCAATAAGGTTTGCACCGCTGGCATTAAGGCTCCATCGGCAAAGCCCAGCATAAAGCGCAGCATCCCAAGCTGTAGCGGCGATCTTACCCAAGCCATCATGGCGAAGAGCACCACCGTGAATCCCAGCGCAAAAATCAAAATACGACCGGTACCGATTCTGTCGCCCAACCCGCCTAATCGTGGTGCCGATATCAGCGCAGCAATGCCTGGCACGGCGGCGATCATCCCACTGACAAAGGCGATATTATTGGTATCCGCGGCGAGTTGGCGGATAAATAACGTTAGGATGGGACTGATCGAGGCGTTCGCTAATTGGATCATCAGCGTGGTAACAAACAGGGCGATGATAAGCGTTGGATAGGGCAGAGAGCGAAAAACCTCTTTCCCGCTGAGCTGATCTTCTTTACGCACCACCACACGGTGTTCTTTGATTAAGAACAGCGTAACGAAAAAGCTGACGAACATCATGGTCGCCGTGGAGAAGAATACCGTGCGTAGCCCCAGATGGTCGGCCATCAGACCACCTAATAGCGGGCCGGCAATCACCCCGCATATTTGCCCCGTCGATAGAGTACCTAACGCCCAACCGCTTTTTTCCCGAGGCACCTGAGAGGCGACCAGCGCCATGGCATTAGGAATATAGCCAGAAGTTAGCCCCATCAGCGCACGCAGTGCAAACAGCTGCCATACGTTGGTCGCTAAGCCTTGTAATGCAATCACCACGCCCATCCCCAATGAAGCACGCAGCAACATGAGTTTGCGCCCCTTGCGGTCGGCTAAACTTCCCCATAGCGGCGCAACGAGTGCTGAAACCATAAAGGTGGCGCTAAAGACCAAACCTGACCACAGGCTGAGTGATTCGTGATTGTGAACCCCAAGCTGTTCAACGTACAGCGGTAGGAATGGCAAGATTTGGCTCATCGCTAAGCCAGTAAAAAAGCAGCCAAACCACACCGAAATGAGGTTTATTTTCCAAGATTCCATGACGTCTCAATATGCGGGGAGAGGGCTAAACGAAAAGATTTGCGCTGTAATAATATCACTTGTAACGGCTTGCCGGTTACACAAAAAAAGTAAAAAGAAATGACGTTTTATTTTCAATTCATTGAATCAACGCGTTTTTATCACATTTACTAACACTTTCTCGCCGTGGATGAGGTTTTATTTACACCTTGAGTATCGCCTTGTGCCTAAACTAGAGCCGTACGTAGAATCAAATTTAGCGTGATAATTTATTCAAATGATAACGGGAGTTTGTATGCTGACATTGAATGCCGCTGAAACCGCGCTGGTGCTTATCGATCTGCAAGAGGGCATTTTACCTTTTGCTGGCGGCCCCCATTCAGCCAGCGACGTAGTGGCACGCTCGGCGCGTCTGGCGGAACGTTTTCGTGAACTGAATGCGCCGGTGATTTTGGTGCGTGTGGGTTGGAATGAGTCATTTGACGAAGCGCTTAAGCAGCCAGTTGATGCTCCGTCGCCAGCCCATGCGCTGCCAGAGAATTGGTGGAATTTCCCTGAAGCGCTGAATGCGCAGCCGGAAGACATTGAAGTGATCAAGCATCAATGGGGCGCATTTTACGGTACCGATCTGGATCTCCAGCTTCGCCGCCGGGGTATTCGTAATATTGTCTTGGCAGGGATTTCCACAAATATTGGCGTAGAATCTACCGCTAGAAGTGCGTGGGAGCATGGTTATGCTTTGGTTATAGCCGAAGATGCCTGTAGCGCTTTTGATGATATTCAGCACCAACACAGCTTTAAGTACATATTCCCGCGGATTTCGCGAGTATCTGATAGCGAAAAAATCATTGCAGCGATGAAGTCTTAATTCTATAACGGCTGCTATCGATAGGCCATTTTCACAGGCGAAATGCCTGTGGAAATATAAGCAGGGAATAGGGTGTGAAAGAGACAAAATTTACCGGTTTTACCCAGCAGGGATTAAACTTTTTACAACAGGTGCGTATTGAGAATAGCAAGGACTGGTTTGAAGAACACCGCCCGATCTACGATCAACATATTCTGACCCCGTTTCGCGCTTTAGTTGATGAACTTGCGAAACCCATGCTAAAGATCGATCCGCTGTTTGAAACGCGTCCGGCGATTGGCAAAACGCTATCTCGCATCCATCGCGATACCCGCTTTTCACATGACAAATCTCGCTACCGCAGCCGTATGTGGCTGACGTTTAAGCGCCATTCTAAAGAATGGACCGATGCACCGGTATTTTTCTTTGAAATAAGCCCCGATATGCTACGTTACGGTTTGGGCTATTACTCGGCGTCGAGGGGAACGATGGATCGTTTTCGTCATTTGGCACTGCGCCAACCTGAGGAATTTGCCGCAGCACGAGCCTGCTGTAAGGCGCCCTTTGAGCTGGTGGGTGATAGCTATAAGCGGCCTTTAATAAAAGACCAAGATCCTGAAATTGCTGATTGGTACAACCGTAAAACGTTTGCGGTGATGGCAACAGATTATCAAGTCGAGCAGCTATTCACCCCAGAACTGGCCACCATGCTGGTAAAAAAACTGACTAAGCTGGCGCCACTATATCATTTTTTGATGAAGGTCGAAGCACTAAAACAGGTACCACTCGAGGATCTCTAAGCGCAGGTTAAAGCTGTTCGCTCATTTGTGGCGTGAACTCGCCTTCGCTGATGGTTTTTGACTGATTGCGCCCCTGCTTTTTGGCCAGATAAAGCATTTTATCAGCAAGATTTATGGTGCCGCTGATGTCGAGGTTGGTTTGGCTGGGATCAACCAAGACTGCGCCAATGCTCATGCTGACGTAGTGATCCCCCTCAGGGTTTCCAACATGGGGGATCTTTAATTCCGCAATGGCTAAACGAATCCGTTCGCAAACCTGCGCTAATTGCTGTTTGTCCGTTGACGGAATAAACATAGCAAACTCTTCGCCACCCATGCGTGCCACCAGATTCCCATCACGATTGCCTGAAAGATCCAGTGCATGCCCAATTTTGGCCAAGCAACGATCGCCGGCTAAATGTCCGTAGTGATCGTTATATTTTTTGAATTTATCGACATCCAGCATGATTAGCCCAATATGCTGTCCGGAGGCTTTATTTTCTTCCCAAAGCGCGGGTGTGTTTTGTGCGAAATAACGGCGGTTATGTAACCCCGTAAGATCGTCGGTGATGGACTGACGATAATGACGGCGATTATTCTCATCAATGAGCTTGTAGTCGTCCATCATGCGCAGCAACACAATCATTAACATAGCCAGCTTTAATAGCATAATCATGATCTTCCACGTATACCAACCGACGGTATAGCGGGCCTGCCACGATAGGCTGAAGGCGTCATCCAGAACCAACAGGAACAATGTGAAAAGAAAACATTGTTCAATTAGCCCTTTGTTTTTTAATTTAAACCATAAAAAGGTCAGGCAGAGAAAATTCACCAAACCAGAGATATAAACTAACCCTGATCTAATCGTGAGTTCACAGTGATAGTGATTGCACGTCTCGGTGAGCAATGGAATAAACCGAGAGATTAATGGCCCAATAAACGAGGCGAGTAGACAGCCTAATAATACAAAGGCAACGGTGCGTCTAAGACTGAGTGATTGAGGCAATGAGATAAGAATCGCTGCGCAAATTGGAGCGCTAATTTCTAACAAAAACCATAACCAAATCGAGTTGCTGTCATAATTAAACGTAGCGCCCACGGCTAATGCCGTCGGATAATCCGCAATAATAAAGGCTGCTAATATTGCGGAAGCTAAATATGCGCCACCAATTGCGTAGGTTTGTCGGTTATTGAAAGCACGCGAGTGACTAAAGGCAATGGTGGTAATAATAATATCGCACAGCACACACACGGCCAAAAATACCGGCATAAAGTAAAAATTCACAGGCGCACTTTCACTGCGATAACTGCCCGCGAAAATAAACACCGCCAGAGTGAATAAAATGAGAAGCGGTGTATGAAGTCGCTTAGGGGCTAACTTCAAAAACATATTATTACTCCAATAACGCAATGTGTTTACAATATATCAATGCTTAATGACTTTATTTTAACATTATAGTTTTAAGTGAGCGTCTTGCTTCCTGTTTTGCATCCGCCCAATTTAGGTGGCGTTACCTTAAAGAAATAATTCATATAAAACAGAATGTTATTTTTTTTGGTAGGCAATATTTGCTGAGCGAAGTACGACACACCCTGCACTAGTTTAACTTATCTGAAGTGGTGTAAGAAATAATTCTCAATAGGAATTTTCTGGGTTAAATTTGGGGCGCTGTAAAAGTAGCGCTACATTTCGTGTTGTCTGAGTGACAGTAATATTGTTATGCAACTGAAATAATATAACTATTCGCTCTGGAAAATGGGGTGGGAATATCTCTATATAATGAGGAAATAGTGGGGGCGGTAAATAACTATAATAGGTAAGCGTTAGCGGAAAATAAGATGATATAAAAAAGCCCCACAGCACAGTTTGCAATGTAGGGCTGATTAAATCCGGATTGGCGAATTATTTATGCATGGTCGCCGGTGTCGCTTTAGGCGTAAAAGGATCGTTTCCCAAAGAGCTGTAAGGCACCTGCTTTAATGCAAAATTCATTACCGTTGGAGAAGGGCGCTTTTGGTTGGAAATAAACTGATATTTAGCCGCAATTTCTTGGCTTTTAATTCCGGTCCATTCAGAGAACAGCACTAAAAAGTCTTCTGCTGAGCGGCGTGCTTTTATCGCCCGACGACGCGTGTCATCAGAAGATAGCATCATTAACGGTACCTGATAGTTTTGTTGGTATTTATCATCGTGAGATAGGAACTCATTACTGGTGCCTTTCTCATGGAATGCTAAGCCATGATCGGAGAAATAAATCATCGAGAAGTTTTGTCCGCTACTTTTCAACTGGTTATACAGCTGGCTGAGAAAACTATCCGTTTGTGTAATGCTGTAGAGATAGCATGAGGTCTCTTTTGAATGAACAAAGGTCTCATAGCGGTCACCGGTACGATCGCAAGCCTTAGGATGTGAACCGATCAGGTGATATACCACCAGTTTTGGTCCTTCTGTGTCTGCCTGCAAAGCATCATCGGTAAAGCGCAGTAGATCGAAATCAGACGTGGCTTTACCGTCTTCAAAATCACCTTTCTTCAAGAAGCGTACATCGTCTGCGCGCTTGGCAACGCTAGCCACCACGGTGTCATAGCGCCCAATTTGCCCCTGATTAGAAAACCAATAGGTATGAAAGCCCGCAGATTTGGCCAACGTAATAATACTGTTTTGGTACTCAGGTTTTCCGTCACGAACTAGATTCAGCGTTTGGCCGAGTGATTTCTGCGTAGAAGGTGCCGCAGAAAGATAATCGTTGAAGAATACGCCCGGAACTTGGCTCTCGAACGGCGTATTGGCCCATTTACCGCCAAAACTGCCGTGGGCATCACGGCGGGCGCTTTCGCCAATGACGAGCACATAGACTTGGCGATTGGCTTTAACGCTGTCTACATGCCAAGTGGCTGGCACAGAAGATAGCTCTTTCATGCGGGCCATCTCGGCTTCAACTTCTTTCTTCCCGTGCGATACGTCTTCGACAAAACGCACCACCGGATAGCCGGTATCGCTTAATTTGAATTCGCCACCGGCTCGCAGGTTTGTCACTGGCGCTAACAGTAAAGCACCTACGAAAGCAAATAAGAACAAAGATTTAGCCATTGTCCAACGGCGTATTTGCACTGTCTTTCTGCGCAAAATAAAGATGCCGAGGATCAGGATAAAGACGGCGATCAAATAGTCCCAATAGGGAAAAATCTGCATCATCTCACCGGCTTCTTCTGGGTTAGTTGAGTAAAGCGAGAGGATCGAGTTGAAGTTTGGCGGGCCGAAAACGCGGCCAAACGGATAGTAAAATGCTGCGGTTAAGGTGCAGACAAACAGCACTGCTTTTTGCAGACGTGGTAAGTAGCTGCCGAGCAGTAAGAAGAAACAGCCGAGACCAACGGCGTAAATAGCGCTAAATTCGTAGCCTAAGCCCAGATTAATCAGCGCGGCGAGAACAAAATAGAGCAGGGTATAAGGGCTCAGTAGTTCACGAGCCTTATTTTTTGGCTCAAAAGGATTTGATGTAAAGTTCATTTTTATTATCTGAAAGGGTGCAGGGCACCAAAGTTAACCGCGGGATACATCTCCACTCGCATGTTGACGGTCACTGTCATCATTGTCTCTGGTGTGTCATGGGGGAGTTTCCATTTTACTTTTTGCGCTATGCCTAACGTCGAGACACAAAGCTGCAAGAAGATATGCCGAGCGAGCTCGAATAGCAACAGAAACTGCGGGTTCTTTGTGTGATTTAGGAGGCAAATTTTATAGTACAGCGAATTGCAGAAATTTTGTCGGGGTTTGCAGTGAAAAGTTTGAGTGCTCAGAGGGTTAACAGAACAAAAAACCACCCTCACCGGATGACACCAACGTGGTTGATATCATCCGGTATGAGTCGGGCTAAGCGCCTTTGTGAACGATGTTGGTGCTTTGTATATTATGTGTCAGCGTTTGGTTGTTTAAATTGATAGCCTGCTGTTCAGTTAAGGCATCGGGAGGAATATTCATGTGGCGCAATACGTCGCCCATAATTTGACCGAACACCGGACCCGCTACTGAACCGCCGAAGTGTTTGCCTGCATTAGGGTGGTTGACCATCACCACCAATGCAACGCGAGGATCGCTGGCGGGAGCGACGCCAGCCGTATAGTTGACGTAGCCGCCGTCGTATTTACCCGTATCGCCCATTTTCTCGGCGGTACCGGTTTTTATCGCAAGACGATAGCCCGGAACGGCGGCAGTTACGCCGCTACCGCCGGGTAGAGCATCACTTTCCATCATATGAACGACGGTGCGCACTGTTTTTTCATCCATGACCCGTGTCCCTAATACCGGCGGGGTGACTTTAGTAATAGATACCGGACGGAAAACGCCGAAAGAACCGATGGTGGCATATTCACGCGCCATCTGCAGCGGTGTGACGCGCAGGCCATAGCCAAAGGAGAAGGTTGCGCGTTCAATATCAGACCAGCGTTCGCGGTGTAACGGGAAATAGCCGCTGCTTTCGCCGCCGATGCCCAGACCGGTGGATACCCCTAAGCCGAAGCTATGATAGAGATTCACTAGTACGTCAGACGGCATCGCCAGCGCAATATGTGACACGCCGATGTCGCTCGATTTTTGCAAGATGCCGGTAATGGTTAAGCGTGACCAGTGACCCACGTCTTTAATCAAGTGCCCATTAACGGGATAAGGCGTTGTGTCGATAACCGAATCAGGACGGATCAAATGACGTTCTAAGCCCGCCATGACCACCAGAGGTTTTACCGTTGAACCTGGTTCAAAACTGTCAGAGATCGCCACGTTGCGCATATCTTTCTGCGGTACGCCCTGATAGTTATTCGGGTTGTAGGATGGATAGCTCGCCATGCCCAAAATTTCACCGGTGTTCACGTCCACCAGTACCGCTGCACCAGAATCGGCTTTATTGAGCAGCACGCCTTCGCGCAGATGGGAATAAAGCGCGTACTGCAAATAGCGGTCGATACTCAAGCTGAGCGTTGGAGCCTGCTGCGCAGGATCGTCCTCCATCAGGCTCACCACGTTGCCGTAGCGATCTTTACGGTACACGCGGTGCCCCGGTTTGCCTTGTAGCAGGTTATTGAATCCGCTTTCGATGCCATCCAGCCCCTGTTGATCCATTCCGACGATACCAATCAGGTTAGAGGCGGCGTCGCTCATCGGGTAATAACGGCTAGAATCTGCTGGGGTCGTAATGCCGTAGATGTGCAGTTTATTCACATATTCAGCAATATTTGATTCAACCTGACGGCCAAGATAGAGGAAATGCTTGTGGGCGTTTTCTAATATCTTCGCTTTAATGTCACTTTCTGGCATAGAAAGGGCTGTGCTGAGATAAGGCCATTGTGCACTGGTGAGGTTGGGATCGCGTTCAAGCACGTGAATAGGATCGGCAATAATATCATTTGATGCCACGCTAACGGCCAGCGGTTGGCCTTCACGGTCGGTTATCGTGCCACGCAGTGGCTGAGTAATAAGCGAGCGCAGCGAACGCTGGTCGGCTTCTTTTTCCAGTAGGGGATGGTTCATCAACTGCAGATAGCCCACTCTGCCAAGTAGAAGAACAAGAAAAACGACGATACCAAAACAGATGAGAACAAATCGTCCTTGAAAATAATTGCCACGTGAATTCGATGGGCTTTTTTTGCGCATAGTTCTGCCAGTAGAAAACAAAATATTAAAAGCGAGAAGCTGGAATGCGCTAACTATAAAAGAGACTGGATGGAAAGGCAGGAAAATGAAACATTTATTCGCACTTCAATTATCATTGAAATAAATGTAACAATTGAAAATATGATGCTTAAAAATACTCCATCTCTTATCGCATAGGCGCTCTAGGCCTGAACATGACGGTTTTCTGCGATACCACCAGACAATGAAAATGAGGATTAGTGAGAATTCTCTGGTGCATTGTACTGATAATGAACCATAGATACAGATTATTCTTTAATAGATGGATTATATTAAACAAATATTGATCTCTCTCAGAGGCAATCCTATTATCCGTCTCACTAAGAGAATGAGGTTAAATATGAACCAAAAATTAAAACAACTGAGCCGTGCGGCCCTGATTTTAGCCGGTGTTATGGGTATGAACGCAGCTCATGCAGATCTCATGGGCTCACTGAAAAGCGCAAGCGAACAGCTTTCGTCTAGCAGTGCGAATACTTCTACTGGCGCAAACAGCACATCGTTGCTGGGCGGCGCGTTGGGTTCATTGATGGGCGGGAACTCGCAGGCATTACAATCTACCAGCAGTGCAAACATTGGTGGCGTGCTGAGCTACTGCGTGCAGAACAACGTGCTGGCAGCGGGTAATCAAAAGATTGAATCTGTTAAAGATTCTCTGCTGAACAAATTGGGTACGCAAACTGAAAGCCAATCTTACCAGAATGGTTTGAACGGAATTTTGGATCTGCAGGGTAAAGATGATGTTGATCTGAACAACTTAGGTTCTCTGACGACCGACATGAAGGCGAAAATTAAAACCAAAGTGTGCGGCATGGTATTGGATCAGGCGAAAAAATTCGTTTAATCAGCGAAGACGACCGCCGTTGTTGAGGGAGTTGGCATACGTAGCCACTCCCTTTTTTATTTAAGCTGTTTACGGCAAAAATCACCAATCTCGGCAATCGCCAATCGAGACTCTTTCATGCGCGGCACCAGATATTGCCAAACATGCCACATCCCCTGCCAACGAGATAAATGCACGTCAGCACCGGCGCTTGCGGCTTTTTGGGCAAAACGTTCGGCATCGCTATACAGAATCTCTTCACTTCCCACCTGAATCAATAACGGCGGAAACGCAGCTAAATCACCGAATAGTGGAGACACGCCCGGATCGGTCAACGCAGCTGTACCACTGTACGCGTTTACACAGCGCTCAGCTTGATGGAGATGGTGTGCAAAAAAAGGATCGCGTGTGAGGCGTGTTTTTACTGACTCACCGCTCATCGAAAGATCGACCCAAGGGCTTAAAACGGCAACGCCTGCGGGAAGAGGAAGCGCTGAATCTGATTTTATCCGCAGAGTTAGTGCCAAGGCCAATCCGCCACCGGCGGAATCGCCCATCACAAAAATGCGTTTAGGATTATTTTTTGGTTGGGTCAACAACCAACGATAAACGGTTTCTGCATCATTGAGCGCGGCGGGATAAGGCGATTCGGGCGCTAAGCGATAATCGGCCAACAATAAAGGCATTTTGGCGGCATCTGCAATAAATGACGCCATCGATCTGTGGCTGGAACATGACCCCATGTGATAGGCGCCACCGTGCAAATAGAGAATCGCGGCATCCGAGTGAGCATTGGATGGAGTGAGCCATTCAGCATAAATGCCAGATGGCTCAACGCTTTCAAGGTGCGTCCCTGGAGCGAGAGGGAGTCGTTCTCCCAATTCATCCATTTGTTTGCGCATAGTAGCCACATCGTCTAGATCGGCCTGAGCAAAATGGCGCTTGATAGCATATTTAAACAGATGACTTTTAAAACTACGCATGTGAATTCCTTTTCTGTCTTGAGCATTTGGTGCTCGCCGAGAGTAAACGGCTCAAGACCTATCATGACGCCAAAGCAAAAAACAATCAGGCACGGATATCTTGATATTCTGGCGTGGTGTCAAACTCATGCTTGGCGAACGGGCACAGTGGAATAATTTTGCGATTTTCTTTACGCATTTTCTCAACCACTTTGGCGACTAATTGCTTACCAACGCCTTGGCCTTTCAAACTCTCATCTACGTCGGTGTGGTCGATAATGGCCAGATGTTCGCCTGTCGGCACAAAAACAACCTCAGCAATCAAGTTGCCTTGAGCATCATTCACATAAAAATTGTTGTTACCTTCAAGAATTTCCACCGTAAGCTCCCTATTTTTGACGATATTTCAGTGCGCCGCTGGGGCAGGTATTGATAACGCTCATCACGGTTTTGGCATCGACGTTATCAGGCATAATCCAAGGCTGACGGTTCAGTTTAAATAGGTTGCTATTTCCTCTGACGCAGTTGCCGGAATGTTGGCAAATGCTGAGATTAAAATAGACGTCAATTTCTGTGCCGTGATACAGGCGGTAACCCGCATCTTGTAAATCTTGATCCATGGGTGTTCTCCTACGACATTGCAGTGAGCAGACTGAGTCGATCTGCTTCTTTATAGTGTATAACCCGATCAAGATTAGCCAAAAATGACCCTCACGGCATTAATGTCTTTGCCTTGCTGGTGGATAAGTATCCAAACGAGGCAGAAATTAGGAATCGCCCTTAAAGCGGCACGATTAAAACATCCGTATGCGTTTTGTCGATAATGTGGGTTGCCGAGTTTAAAATGCGCTTTAGGAACCCTTCACAGTGATTACCACAAATCACTAAATCCACTGGGCTCTCGTTACAAGCATAAATCACGCCATCAGCCAACTCGCCGTTACAAATGATTGTGCGGCTAATCGGATAGTCTGCCTGTGAACGTAGCTGCTCTAAAAACAGATTGGCCTCTTCATGAATAAGCTCACGTAAGGAGCCCAGCATCGACCCCGCAAAACTGGAGCAAAGGTCGGCCTCATTGCACAAGGTTAGTAGTGTAATTTCACCCTGATAGGGGCGAACGATTGCGATGGCTTTTTCAACGAGTTTGATGCTGTCCGGTGCTTGAGCAACGGCAACGAGTACTCTCCTGTAGCTCATATCTGCCTCCATTCCCTATGACAATATAACCATGATAAAGAATAGACCACAGTCAAGCTGTGGGGAAAATCACAACCAGTTTTACCTCATCGGAAAATAGCACTTATGTCTAATCCAGCGACTGCGGATCATCGTGGGCGAGGAGGGCATAAAAAGGCGGATATAGGGAATGTATTGATGCGTGAGTTATGCATTACCACTAACTCTTTATGGTTATTCATGTT
The DNA here is from genome assembly GCF_034424155.1 of Hafnia alvei. Lineage (NCBI taxonomy): Bacteria > Pseudomonadati > Pseudomonadota > Gammaproteobacteria > Enterobacterales > Hafniaceae > Hafnia > Hafnia alvei. The sequence continues at coordinate 1,896,881 of NZ_CP139992.1, forward strand.
GGAGGGTATTGCCATAAAGAGTTAGGGATAACGTATTTGAAAACAAAAATAGATTATGCAATTACATATAAATATTGAGTCTATAGGTATTAATGAGGCGAAAATAGGCCGAATAAAACATAAATCGAAAGGTATTAAGTTGGTTTTAGTCTGCAATGAAACCGATTACACCGTGACGTATTTCACATTATTCACTGTTATTCTACATAGGGAAAAAGATAGCTTAAAATTATAAAATGATGTTTCGTTTTAATGCTGTAAATGGCAGTGAAAATCCATACTAGCAGCAACATAATTTACATGGGTTATTTATAGAAAACATACTTTCAACATGGATGTAGGGCTAAATATCTACAAAAGCTATATAAGTAGCGTTTTAAGCTTTTAATTTAAGATTTAATGATTTTTAACTCGAAATACCTGCTTTTTTTATGTGTTTTTTGTATGTGATGTGTTTGAGATTCAATCGCTTAGCGCCTCGATGAAGAGGTCGCAATCTTTGACGCATTAATGAACTATTAAATCATTCGTAATATTTATTTACTGATTTTATGTGATCTGTGTCACGTTTTTCTCAAATTAACCTGAGGCGCTCGTTGTATATATCTCTTAAACGGGGGTAGAGTTGCCACGAATCAGGAATATTCTTATTTGCTTGTAAAATTCCTAGATATTGTAAGTCTGAAAAATTGTACATCTAAGATACAACCTCCAAAGATATTACGGTTGAATTCCCCGCTTTTTAAGGGGGTGACCTCTGATAGGGTCAGGCTTTCATTTGAGTAGATAGTTATCAGGCGCCATTACTTTTTCGCTCCTCTAGAGCGTTACAGGTTAATGGTGCGTTTCATTATGTTGGCAAACAAATTTTACAGGGGGGAGTAATGAGTACCTCTGAAATACTCAAGCATATTTATGACATCAATTTGTCATATTTGTTATTAGCACAGCGTCTAATTCACGAAGAGAAGGCTTCAGCGATGTTCAGGCTGGGGATCAACAATGAAATGGCAGATTCATTGGCTCTCTTAACCCTGCCACAGATGGTTAAATTAGCTGAAACTAACCAGTTGGTTTGCCAGTTCCGTTTCAGCGACCATGAAACGATTCAAAAATTGACGCAAGAGTCTCGTGTTGACGATCTCCAGCAGATACATACTGGAATTATGCTTTCCAGCCATTTGCTGAAGCAGCTCTCGCCAACAGATGCCTGCCCCCCTCACAAAAGAGTCTGATAATGAGTGAAAAAAGCATTATTCAGGAAGCACGCGACATTCAGCTAGCGATGGAGCTTATCTCTCTGGGGGCCCGCCTTCAGATGTTAGAAAGTGAAACGCAATTGAGCCGCGGTCGCCTTATTCGGCTCTACAAAGAGCTGCGAGGCAGTCCTCCGCCGAAAGGCATGTTACCGTTTTCAACTGATTGGTTTATGACGTGGGAACAGAACATTCATTCTTCGATGTTCTATAACGTCTATGCCTTCATGATTAACAGTAAATTATGTCGTGGCGTGGAGGCAGTGATACGTGCCTACAAACTCTATCTTGAACAATGCCCTGTCATGCCGGGTGAACAGCCTGTTTTGGCGTTGACACGCGCTTGGACATTGGTTCGCTTTGTGGATAGCGGGATGCTGGAGTCTTCTCCATGCTCTTGCTGCGGTGGCTCATTTATTGCGCATGCGCATCAACCGCTCAGCACGTTTGTTTGCAGTTTGTGCCAACCACCGTCACGTGCGATAAAAAAACGTAAACTTTCTGACAATCTTGCCGATATGTTCCCACAATTGCTCAATGAGCAAGAGAAACGCGTGGTGTAACTTGATTGAGGCAATCAGTCTTATAGGTCGACGATCGGTGGGGTAGCAAGAAGGCTATTGTTTAGCTAAACCACCGGTTAACTTCCTTTCGAGCCGTCATCTGACGGCTTCTGAATTCTTCTTCTCCGTCCTTCTGGACAGCGCGTTACACCCAATTTCCATTCTAAGCATTAAGGAATTCGCGTGCTTATTCTATTGGGTTATGCCGTTGTAACTATCGCCGTGCTTGGCGGTTACATGATCGTTGGGGGGCATCTTGGTGCTCTGTATCAGCCCGCTGAGCTGCTCATCATTGCCGGTGCTGGTATTGGCGCATTTATCGTTGGCAACAACGGCAAAGCCATCAAAGCGACGTTGCGCACGCTGCCCAAGCTGGGGCGCGGTGCTAAATATAACAAAGCACTGTACATGGATGTCATGGGTTTGATGTACCTCTTACTGGCGAAAGCGCGCCAGCAAGGCATGCTCACACTCGAACGCGATATTGAAAACCCACAAGAAAGTGAACTTTTCTCTAATTATCCCCGAATTCTTGCCGATAAGATCCTCATCGAGTTCATCACGGACTACATGAGATTGATGGTAAGCGGCAACATGAATGCTTTTGAAATTGAAGCGCTGATGGACGAAGAGATTGAAACCTTCGAAAGCGAGGCTGAAGGTCCGGCAGACAGCTTGGCGATGGTCGGGGATTCGCTGCCGGCCTTTGGCATCGTGGCTGCGGTCATGGGCGTTGTTCATGCCTTAGCCTCAGCCGATCGTCCTGCCGCAGAGCTGGGCGCGCTGATTGCTCATGCGATGGTCGGTACGTTCTTGGGGATTCTGCTGGCGTATGGATTCGTTTCTCCGCTGGCGTCTTTGATGCGCCAAAATTGTGCCGAAACCGTCAAGATGATGCAGTGCGTGAAAACCACGTTGCTGTCGAGCCTGCATGGCTACGCGCCACAAATTGCGGTCGAATTCGGACGTAAAACGCTGTACTCCACCGAGCGCCCTTCGTTTATCGAACTTGAAGAGCATGTGCGTCAGGTGAAAGCGCCTGCGGTACAACAGTCGGCGGTGGAAGAGGAAGTATGAAAAATGGCAACCGCCCGATAATTCTGGTTAAAAAACGGAAGTCCTCCCATAAGGGGGGGCATCATGGCGGCTCATGGAAAATTGCCTATGCCGATTTTATGACGGCAATGATGGCGTTCTTTTTGGTGATGTGGCTGCTGGCCATCGCCAGCCCGCAAGAACTGACCAAGATTGCTGAGTACTTTCGAACGCCGTTAGCCGTTGCGTTAACTCACGGCGACCGTTCAAGCGCCAGCACCAGCCCAATTCCTGGCGGTGGTGACGACATGATGCAAAAAGAGGGCGAGGTTGCGAAATCCATGCCGGACCCAGCCACCAAAGCAGACAGCGAACGGCTTAAAAAACTGCGCAAACAGATCGATCAGCTCATCCTGACCGATCCAAGACTAAAAGCATTACAGCCGCATTTGCTGATTAACATGATGGACGAAGGTTTACGTATTCAGATTATTGATAGCCAGAATCGCCCGATGTTTGAAAACGGCAGTGCCAAAGTTGAGCCCTATATGCGCGATATTTTGCATGCCATTGCGCCGATTCTGAATGATGTGCCGAACAAAATTAGCTTGTCGGGACACACGGATGACTTGCCTTACGCCAGCGGCGAACGAGGCTACAGCAACTGGGAGCTATCTGCCGATCGCGCCAACGCATCGCGCCGCGAGCTGATCGCCGGTGGACTTGCCGAAGGAAAAATTCTGCGCGTGGTCGGCATGGCCGACACCATGAGTTTGAAATCCCAATCGAGTGACGCTGCGATAAACCGTCGTATCAGTATTTTAGTGTTAAACAAAAGCGCCCAGCACAACATTGAACATGAGAATTCAGAAAGTCAGGAGATGGATTTTTCTAATCCTGCGGCAATGAAGCAGTGGAGCGTAGGAGGCGCGGTAAACCTTGCGCCACAGGCGTCGCCGGTGCAAGCCAGTCCATTAGCACCGATGAATGACCACATTATTACAACAACACCGACCGAAAAGAGGTGACCTGTGAGCATGGATATTACTGCGTTTTATCAAACATTTTTTGATGAAGCCGACGAACTGCTGGCAGATATGGAACAGCACCTGTTGGAGCTGGATCCTGAAGAGCCAGATATTGAACAACTTAATGCGATTTTCCGTGCCGCGCACTCCATCAAAGGGGGCGCGGGGACGTTTGGTTTCAACATATTGCAAGAAACCACCCATTTGCTGGAAAACTTACTCGATGGTGCACGTCGTCATGAAATGCGACTGAGCACTGATATCATCAACCTGTTTCTGGAAACCAAAGATATTATGCAGGACCAGCTCGATGCCTATAAATCCACTCAGGATCCCGATCACGCTAGTTTTGAGTATATCTGTCAGGCATTAAGGCAACTGGCGTTAGAAGCTCAAGAAACCAATGAGCCCGAGGCCGCCGACGCCCAACATCTCAAAGTGGTCGCGCAAGAGAGTGCAACTATCGCAGGCAACAATAACGAAACCGGCGAAATGGCGGTGCCAGAAGGGTGTATTTCTCTTTCCCTATGCGGGCTGAATTCGCAAGAAGTACCGCTGATGCTGGAAGAACTGGGCAATTTAGGCACTATCCGCCAACACGCTGAAACCGAGCACGGATTAGACGCTATTCTGGAAACCACAGCCAGCGAAGACGATATTGCCGCCGTTCTCTGCTTTGTGTTGGAACCTGAGCAAATTTCGTTTAATCACGGTGCGACAGCGCCGGCTGAAAATACAGCTGTTCCCGCTCAGCCTGTATCACCAGCCGCAGCACCAGAATTAAAACTGGTTCCTGAGCAGGCCGCCCCGCGGCAGACCGAAGCACCAAAACGCCCAGCCAAAGCGGCTGAAAGTACCAGTATTCGCGTTGCCGTGGAGAAAGTCGATCAGCTGATTAACATGGTTGGCGAGCTGGTAATTACCCAGTCTATGCTCGCGCAGCGTTCAGACATGCTCGATCCGGTAGAGCACGGCGATTTGCTCAACAGCCTTGGTCAGCTAGAGCGCAATGCGCGCGACCTGCAAGAGTCGGTGATGTCGATTCGTATGATGCCGATGGAGTACGTATTCAGCCGCTTCCCACGGCAGGTACGCGATCTAGCCAGCAAGCTAAACAAGCAGGTAGAAATTACCTTGCTCGGAAGCTCAACCGAATTAGATAAGAGCCTGATTGAACGCATTATCGATCCGTTAACGCACTTGGTACGCAACAGTCTCGATCACGGCATTGAAACACCAGAAGTTCGTGTCGCTGCGGGAAAAAGCGCGGTAGGAAATCTGACGCTTTCTGCGGAACATCAGGGCGGCAATATCTACATCGAAGTCCGTGATGACGGTGCAGGGCTCAACCGTGAGCGTATTTTGGCGAAGGCGCGTTCTCAGGGAATGGCGGTAAGCGACAGCATGACCGACGACGAAGTTGGATTGCTGATTTTCGCGCCGGGCTTCTCCACCGCAGAACAGGTCACCGATGTGTCTGGACGCGGCGTGGGTATGGACGTTGTGAAGCGAAATATTCAGGAGATGGGCGGCCACGTAGAAATTCAATCGCAGGGTGGGAAGGGCACCACGATCCGCATCGTGTTGCCGTTAACGCTGGCAATTCTCGACGGCATGTCCGTTAAAGTGAATAACGAAGTCTTCATTCTGCCATTAAATGCGGTGATGGAATCCCTTCAGCCTCGTGAAGAAGATCTCTATCCGTTAGCGGGCGGAGAGCGCGTGCTGCAAGTGCGCGGCGAATACTTACCGCTGGTTGAACTGTACAGCGTGTTTGAAGTGCAAGGGGCTAAAACCGATGCCATGCAGGGCATTGTGGTCATTTTGCAAAGTGCGGGACGTCGCTATGCGTTGCTGGTTGATCAGCTCGTTGGGCAGCACCAAGTGGTAGTGAAAAATCTGGAAACCAACTATCGAAAAGTACCAGGGATTTCTGCCGCCACGATCCTCGGCGATGGCAGCGTCGCGTTGATTGTGGACGTCGCCGCGTTGCAGAACATCAACCGTGAAAAACGCGTCGCGGTATCTGCGGCATAGCGTGAACGTTTTATTTTAGCCAGCAGGTGACTGCTGGCTCTTATACCCAAGTAATTTGTGCATAAAGGTGAACTAACATGACAGGACTGGCTTCTGTAACCAAACTGGCGGGAGAAACTGTAGGGCAGGAGTTTCTGGTTTTCACTCTCGGCGATGAAGAGTACGGCATCGATATTTTAAAAGTACAAGAGATCCGTGGCTATGATCAGGTCACGCGTATTGCTAATACGCCTGCGTTTATCAAAGGTGTCACCAATCTACGCGGCGTCATTGTGCCGATCATCGATCTGCGTGTGAAGTTCTTACAAGAAAACGTGACCTACAACGATAATACCGTAGTGATCGTGCTCAACTTTAGCCAGCGCGTGGTTGGGATCGTGGTGGATGGTGTATCTGACGTGCTGTCGTTAACCACCGATCAGATCCGTCCTGCCCCTGAATTTGCCGTCACGTTATCCACCGAATACCTTACTGGTTTAGGTTCACTGGGCGAGCGTATGCTGATTTTGGTTGATATTGAAAAGCTGTTAAGCAGCGAAGAAATGGCGCTGGTGGAAAGTGTTACGGTGTAACTTTGATATTGCCCCATTGAAATGACCCCACCCCAACCCTCCCCTTCGCAGGGGAGGGAGCCGAACTTAGCTCTATTTTATCATCAGCGCTCGGTGTGCCCCTCCCCCTGAGAAGGGGGAGGCTGGGAGGGGGTAGCAAAAACGCCGCAACAAAAACTCCGAATAAAAAATACTTTCCCCATAAAGTTTTTCTCAGCTACGCCGATATCCCTTCTATCCGACGTACCGAGAATGAGAAACCATGTTAAACCGTATAAAAGTTGTCACCAGTTTGCTGTTGGTGCTGGGGTTGTTTGGTATTTTGCAAATGACATCCGGAGGATTGTTCTTTAACGCCCTGAAAAACGACAAGGAAAATTTCACTGTTTTACAAACCATCCGACAGCAGCAGTCTACGCTGAACGGAAGTTGGGTAGCCTTGCTGCAAACACGAAACACGCTAAACCGTGCTGGCATTCGCTACATGATGGATGTTAACAAAACGGGCAGCGGTGCGACGGTCGATGATTTACTGCAAATTGCCAAAAGTACGCTACAACAGGCGGAAGGGCGCTGGGCCGAATATGAAGCGCTGCCTATCGATCCACGTCAAAGCCAAGATGCGACAGCCGAATTAAAACGTCACTACGATATCCTGCACGGTGCGCTGTCTGAGCTTATTCAGCTGTTGTCTACTGGCAAAATCAATGAGTTCTTTGACCAGCCGACTCAGGGTTATCAAGATGGCTTTGAGAAAAGCTACGTCACCTATTTGACTCAAAACGATCGTCTGTATCAGGAAGCCGTTGATGATAACAACAGCTCTTACAGCATGGCGATGTGGATCTTAGTCGGTGTTCTGGCCTTGGTCGCCGCCGCGATTATTCTGGTTTGGTTTGGTATCCGCAGAACGCTGATCGTGCCGTTGAATCGCTTAATTGGCAGTATCAAGCATATCGCCAACGGCGATCTGGCGCGCAGCATTGATGTTAACGGCACCAATGAAATGGGGCAGCTAGCCGCAAGCCTTAAACATATGCAGGGTGAGTTGGTGCGTACCGTGGGTAACGTGCGCCAAGGTGCTAACGCCATTTATAGCGGGGCGAGTGAAATCTCAGCCGGCAATAACGATCTCTCTTCACGTACCGAACAGCAGGCCGCATCGTTGGAAGAAACCGCTGCCAGCATGGAACAGCTAACGGCAACGGTAAAACAAAACGCCGAAAATGCGCGTCAGGCTAGCCATCTTGCATTGAGTGCCTCTGAAACCGCACAGCGCGGCGGTAAAGTCGTGGCTAACGTGGTGCAAACCATGCACGAAATTGCGGGCAGTTCGCAAAAAATTGCTGACATCACCAGCGTGATCGACGGTATCGCTTTCCAAACCAATATTCTGGCGCTGAATGCGGCCGTTGAAGCTGCGCGTGCCGGTGAACAAGGACGTGGTTTTGCAGTTGTAGCCGGAGAGGTACGAAACCTAGCCCAGCGCAGTGCTCAGGCTGCTAAAGAGATCAAAGGTCTGATTGAAGATTCCGTTAATCGCGTGGATATCGGTTCAACCTTAGTGGAAAGCGCGGGTGAAACCATGGGCGATATCGTCAGTGCGGTGACGCGCGTCACCGACATTATGGGGGAAATTGCCTCTGCGTCGGATGAGCAAAGCCGTGGGATCGATCAGGTCGGTCAGGCGGTGTCTGAAATGGACCGTGTTACCCAGCAAAACGCCGCGTTGGTTGAAGAATCGGCCTCTGCTGCGGCTGCCTTGGAAGAGCAGGCTAGCATGTTAACGCAGGCTGTATCTGTATTCCGTATCCAACAAGACTTCAAAGAAGACATTGGCGAAAGTCGTAGCGTCAAACCGGTTATTTCCACGCCTGCACCGCGTATCGCGGCTGCGGAGACTGGGGACAATTGGGAAACGTTTTAAGTTTTCGCTATGACGATCTAAACAGCAACACGGTGGCGAAGATCACCCTCTGTGTGGCAGCCAAAACTGCCTCACAGAAAAGCTGAAATGTATTTATGTGCTTTATGTTTAAGCGAGCTGCACCTTGAAATTATGAGTATGTCTTCCGCGCATTGGCGTTGTCGCTGGCAACACGGCGCCAATGGCGTTGGAAATCATTAAACGTGACAGTGCCGGGAACCCTACAAACGAACCGGCCCAAAAGGAAAGCATCGTGTTTAACCGAATCCGAGTATCAACCAGTCTATTCCTGCTGCTGATGGTGTTTTGTCTGCTGCAATTAGGATCTACCGGCTTGTCATTTATGTCGATTCGTTCCGATAACAACAACTTTTCTAACGTTCAGATCGTTAACGATCAGCGAGAAGCGCTGAATCAGTCATGGGTTGCTTTGCTACAGGCACGTAACACGCTTAACCGTGCTGGCACTAGGGCTGCGTTGAAAGTCCCACAGGAAAAAGTCAACGAGCTGATGGCGGGCACGCGATCATCGCTGCAAAAAGCGGATCTCTATTTTAATCAGTTCTTAGCCATACCGCGCGTAACCAAAGAAGGTATTGAGCTGACCGAAACCACCAAAGTGAGCTACGAGAATCTCCGTACCACGCTACGCGAGCTCATTGCGTTATTAGAGAAAGGCGATCTGCAAGGCTTCATGGATCAGCCTACGCAGAAAGTCCAAGACCTGTTTGAAGTTCAGACACAGGCCTACACCCAGCACGTAGATGATGTGCTGGCAAAATCGGCAACGGAAAATAAAAACTCCTACACCCTCTCAATGCTGATGGTGGTGGGGGCCGTAGCAATGCTGATTATCGTGATTTTATGCTCGCTGTATTGGCTGCGCAAAATGCTGATTGGTCCGCTGAATACCATGCGGGCGCATTTTGATCGTATTGCCGAAGGCGATCTTTCAGCCGAAATTCACGTTTTTGGCCGTAATGAACTGAGCCAGCTGTTTGGCAGCCTGCAAAAAATGCAGCAGTCGCTGGCCAAGACGGTACTAACCGTCCGCCAAGGTTCCGACGCGATTTATAACGGTCTGCAAGAGATTGCATCGGGTAACAACGATCTCTCTTCGCGTACCGAACAGCAGGCCGCTTCGCTGGAAGAAACCGCGGCCAGCATGGAACAGTTGACCGCAACGGTAAAACAGAACGCCGATAACGCACGTCAGGCAGCACGCTTGGCTAAAGAAGCCTCGGGAACGGCAACGTCCGGCGGCGAAATTGTGGGTAACGTCGTTCGCACCATGCACGAGATTGCTACCAGCTCACAGAAAATTGGCGATATCACCAGCGTGATCGACGGCATTGCTTTCCAAACCAACATTCTGGCACTGAATGCGGCGGTTGAGGCGGCACGTGCTGGTGAACAAGGTCGTGGTTTTGCCGTGGTCGCCGGAGAGGTTCGTAATTTGGCGCAACGCAGCGCGCAGGCAGCAAAAGAAATTAAAGGGCTGATTGACGATTCAGTCAGCCGTGTGAAGCAGGGATCGGCGCTGGTTGAAAACGCCGGTAACACCATGGATGAAGTGGTGCGTTCGGTGGCTCGCGTCACCGACATTATGGGGGAAATCTCCTCTGCTTCCGATGAACAGAGCCGAGGCATAGAACAAGTTGCCCTGGCGGTAACGCAAATGGATCAGGTGACGCAGCAGAACGCGGCACTGGTCGAAGAGGCTGCATCAGCGACGCAGGCGGTTGAAGAACAAGCAAATGCTCTAACCCGCTCTGTTGCCGCGTTCCATCTGGTATCAGCACCTGCTGCTCGAGTTGTCGATGATCCTATTGCCAACTCAGAGCAGTCGCTGCCCAAGGACAAAGATGTATGGCAACCGATTTAGCACCGGCTAAACGGTAGTTAATCGCGGGGGGAGGCTCTCTGCCCGCGTATTGCAAATTGGGTGAGTGATGGCGAATTTATTTACACAGTCAGGAAACGATGATGCTCAGGTACCTGCATTGATGATGCAGAGAGTGCCTCTGGCAGACGCCCATTTTCGTCGCATCAGCCAACTTATTTACCAACACGCAGGGATCGTGTTGGCCGATCATAAGCGGGAGATGGTTTATAACCGACTAGTGCGGCGTTTACGTGCACTGAATCTGAATGATTTTGGCGCGTATTTGGCGTTATTAGAAAGCAGCCAGAGCCACGGAGAGTGGCAAACGTTTATTAATTCATTAACCACGAATTTAACCGCTTTTTTTCGCGAAGCGCACCACTTCCCGATTTTAGCGGAGCATGCGCGTAAGCGGCCACACAACTACTGTGTGTGGAGTACGGCGGCATCTTCGGGAGAAGAGCCTTATTCGATCGCGATGACCCTTGCGGAAGCGTTAGGCACTACGCCAGTGGGGCCGCAGGTCTGGGCGAGCGATATCGATACACAGGTGTTAGAGAAAGCGGTGCGCGGCGTTTATCGACAAGAAGAAACCAAGCATCTTACGCCTTCGCAGCTGCAACGCTTTTTTCTGCGCGGCACAGGGCCTCAGGAAGGCTTTGTCCGTGTCAGGCCAGAGCTTGCCCAGCGGGTACAGTTTCAAATGCTGAATCTGCTGGCTCCTCAGTGGGATCTGCCGGGGCCGTTTGACGCCATATTTTGTCGCAACGTAATGATTTATTTCGATAAAGAAACTCAGGCGCGCATTCTCAATCGCTTTATCAAACTATTGAAACCCGGCGGGTTGTTGTTTGCGGGGCATTCGGAAAACTTTAGCCATATCAGCCAAGAGTTTTATTTGCGCGGACAAACCGTGTATGGGCTGTCCAAGGAGAGTCGATGAGTAAAATTCGGGTGTTGTGCGTTGATGATTCAGCGCTAATGCGTCAATTGATGACCGAGATTATTAATAGCCATCCTGATATGGAAATGGTCGCGGTGGCGCAAGATCCGCTGGTGGCACGCGATCTGATCAAAAAATTTAATCCGCAGGTGCTTACGCTAGACGTTGAAATGCCGCGCATGGACGGCATCGATTTTCTTGAAAAGCTGATGCGTTTACGTCCGATGCCGGTGGTGATGGTGTCGTCGTTAACGGGTAAAGGCTCAGAAATTACGCTTAGGGCGCTGGAGCTTGGCGCGGTGGATTTCGTCACCAAACCTCAGCTTGGGATCCGCGAAGGCATGCTGGCCTACAGCGAAATGATTGCCGATAAAGTGCGTGCGGCGGCGAAAGCGCGTCTGCCTGCGCGCGGCACGATGCCGGTAAAACCGGTGACGCTCAGCCATACTCCGTTGCTCAGCAGTGAAAAACTGATTGCGATTGGTGCATCAACGGGCGGAACCGAGGCGATTCGCCATGTGCTACAGCCGCTGCCGTCGTCAAGCCCCGCGCTGCTGATTACCCAGCATATGCCGCCGGGGTTTACGCGTTCGTTTGCCGAGCGCCTGAACAAACTGTGCCAGATCACCGTCAAGGAAGCCGAAGAGGGCGAACGCGTATTGCCAGGGCATGCCTACATTGCGCCGGGGGATATGCATCTGGAGCTGGCGCGCAGCGGCGCCAACTATATTGTGCGCCTGCATCAGGGGCCTGCGGTTAACCGTCATCGGCCTTCGGTTGATGTGCTGTTTGACTCGGTGGCGCGCTATGCAGGACGCAACGCGGTGGGCGTGATTTTAACCGGTATGGGTAACGATGGGGCTGCGGGAATGCTCAAAATGCATCAGGCAGGAGCCTATACCATCGCACAAAATGAAGCCAGTTGTGTGGTGTTTGGCATGCCGCGAGAGGCCATTTTAACGGGCGGCGTCGATGAAGTGGTCGATCTGCAACAAGTCAGTCAGCGAATGCTGACGCAAATTAGCGCCGGACAGGCGCTGCGTATTTAACGTTCCCTGCTGAGGGGGACTTTTGAGGAGTCAGTATGGCGGATAAGAATCTGCGTTTTTTGGTTGTCGATGATTTTGCCACAATGCGCCGCATCGTAAGAAACCTGCTTAAAGAGCTGGGTTTTAACAATGTAGAAGAAGCGGAAGATGGCGCCGATGCGTTAACCAAGCTGCGCACAGGGGCGTTTGATTTTGTGGTTTCCGATTGGAACATGCCCAACATGGATGGTCTGCAACTGTTGCAGGCGATTCGCGCCGACGGCAGTCTGGGAACATTACCGGTATTGATGGTGACCGCGGAAGCGAAAAAAGAAAACATTATTGCAGCAGCGCAGGCAGGTGCCAGCGGCTACGTCGTTAAACCGTTTACGGCAGCAACGCTAGAAGAAAAGCTGAATAAGATTTTTGAAAAGTTGGGGATCTAAGGAGTCACAATGAACGAACATCCTATGCCTGCAACTGATGCGGCGACGGCCAACGATATAATTGCTCGAATTGGGCAATTAACTCGCATGTTACGCGACAGCCTAAAAGAACTTGGGCTGGATCAGGCTATTGCACAGGCGGCAGAAGCGATTCCAGATGCCCGCGATCGTTTAGATTATGTGGTGCAGATGACGGCTCAGGCCGCAGAGCGTGCTTTAAACTGCGTTGAAGCGGCTCAGCCACGTCAAACGACGTTAGAAAAAGGGGCGACAGATTTAAAAGTGCGTTGGGATGAGTGGTTTGAAAATCCTATCGAGTTTTCTGATGCGCGCGTTTTGGTTTCTGACACCCGCAGCTATTTGGCTGCGGTGCCAGAACACACGGCGTTCACGCATGCTCAGTTGCTTGAAATTATGATGGCACAGGATTTCCAAGACCTTACTGGTCAGGTTATCAAGCGCATGATGGGCGTGGTGCAAGAAATCGAAAAAGAACTGTTGGCGGTGTTGGTCGAAAACATTCCAGATGTGACGGCAAAACCAAAACGTGACAACGATGGTCTGCTTAATGGCCCGCAGATGAACCAAAATGGCCCAGGTATAGTGGCGAATCAGGAGCAGGTGGATGATTTGCTGGGAAGTTTAGGCTTCTAATCACCTAAGGCTGGCATAGCACTGATGTGTTTGCGACGTTCTGAAGGTATCTAATCAAGGCGGGAAAATGTGTCCCGCCTTGATGCTTTTTACTCTGCGGGAATGCCCAGAATCGCGATAATCTCGCCGCGATTGCTGACCAAATCGGCCAGCGTGAAGTCTTCCATCGCCGTTAAAAATGCTTCCATGCCGACTTTTAGCGCGGCCTGTAGCTTGCAGATTTTTATCAGTTTGCAGCCGGGTGAATTGCAGTCAATGCCGCTGAGATTGCTCTCTAACGCACGGATCACCTGACCGATATTGATCTCTGCTGCTGGCTTGCCCAGTTCTATGCCGCCGCCTTTGCCGCGTACCGCATGGATGTAGCCTAACCCCACTAATTGCGCCACCACTTTGACCATATGATTACGTGAGATATCGTAATGGGTGGCAATTTCGCCCACGCTAGTGCGCTGACCGTAGGGCATTGAGGCCAGATACATCAGAGCGCGTAAGCCAAAATCGGTATAGGTGGTTAATTTCATGAAGCCGCGTAAAAGAAAGAATATTAGCCATGTTTATAACATAATTATGGCGCTTTTGGCTGGCTGTCAGAGAATTAATAGTAAAGTTAAATCTTTATTAACAATAAGTGGTGAAAATATTAACATTGTCATTATACTGTCATTATTAAGCAGTATATTTTCATGAGGCGACGGAAGTATTCACATCAACGCAGGTTATTGAACCAGCAGGTTTGTGAGGAGCGCGGATGAAACAGTCCTTACCTGGGCTAGCACGATGTCAAATCAGTATCATTCAACGGGTTGTCTCTGACAGCCAAAAAGTCGACGCAGCAAAATGGGCGTCACGGCTTTCTTCCCCGAAAAATTTATCCATTCCTCTATCTTCATTTTATCGGTTACGACTGCGCGCCGCAGGGATTGGCTTCGCGCGTGGGTTCGTATTCAGCACGTCTCTATCCTATGAGGAGGTTCTCAGATAAGCGAGTGACAGTTCGTTCATGAAACGTGGAATGACGATTGAAACCAACTGTAAGGTGCCAAAATGGGAAAACAGAAAGCTGTTATCAGAGCGCGTCGTGAGGCTAAACGTGTAGTCAAACGTGATGGTCGTAGTCAACGTCAGCGCGAGGAAGATCAGGCTGCCTCTCTAGTTCAGATGGGCGGTATTGAAACCATTGGCATGGCGCGGGAAAAACGTGATAACGCGCCAGTCACGGCCAGAACGGAAGCACAGGTCGCTTATCTGTCTGCAATTGAATCCAAACAGTTAATCTTCGCAACAGGCGAAGCAGGCTGCGGGAAAACCTTCATCAGCGCAGCGAAAGCGGCCGAAGCGCTGATCCATAAAGAAGTCGACCGTATTATCGTTACGCGCCCCGTATTACAGGCCGATGAAGATCTCGGTTTCTTACCTGGGGATGTGTCCGAGAAATTTGCACCGTATTTCCGCCCGGTCTATGACGTTCTGGTTCGACGTTTAGGGGCTTCATTCCTGCAATATTGCTTACGTCCTGAAATCGGCAAGGTGGAAATTGCACCTTTCGCTTATATGCGTGGCCGCACCTTTGAAAACGCCTTTGTGATCCTCGATGAGGCGCAAAACGTCACGGCTAGCCAAATGAAAATGTTCCTCACCCGTCTGGGGGAAAACGTCACCGTGGTGGTTAACGGCGACATTACCCAATGTGATTTGCCTCGCGGAGTGAAATCCGGCCTCGAAGATGCGCTGCAACGCTTCACCGAGGATGGGATGGTCAGTATTATCCGCTTCGACAGCCAAGACTGCGTTCGCTCGGCGCTTTGCCAGCGCACCTTAAACGCATACCAATAAGCTTTTCCCATCCAATTTTGCTCTCAGGGCCACCTTCGGGTGGCCTTGCTTATTTAATCGCCTAGACATAACACTTCTATGACGTATTTATGACAATCCAGCGTGGAGACTTTATGCTGTTGGTATCTCGATTAATTTAGTGAGAAGTTGGTATGACGACCCCGGTTTTTCTGGCAGTGCTGTGTGCCGCATTGCTGCATGCAAGCTGGAATACCCTTGTTAAAATCGGTGAGGAACGCTTTGTTGGCGTGGCGCTGATTGCGATTTTCTCCGGGGCGGTTTCGCTGTGCGGCTTAGCGTGGGTCGGCTTACCAAACCTCTCATCGTTGCCGTGGCTGTTACTCTCTCTGGTGCTGCACACTGGCTATTGTCTGTTTCTCAGTCGCGCCTATGGACAAGGGGATCTCGGCCAAATTTACCCGCTAGCGCGCGGCAGTGCGCCGCTGTTGGCGATGATGCTCAGCGCGCTTTTTTTGCGTGAATATCCACCTCTGCTAGGCGTTATCGGTGCGCTGGTATTGGTTTCAGGCGTGCTGCTAATGGCGCTACGCGGTGGTGGGCGCAGAAAATTGAATGGTAAAGCCGTGCGCTATGCCTTAATCACCGCCATGTTTACCGCAGGCTATACGCTGTCAGATGGCGCCGGAGCCCGCGCCGCCGAAGCACCGCTCACCTACACGCTGTGGCTGTTTACGCTCAACGGGATCATTATGCTGCCGCTGTTATGGCTGCATCAGCGAGGGAAAACCTGGGGGCAGATTAAGCGCAACTGGCGGGTGGGTTTAGCGGGGGGAACGATGTCGCTGCTGGCCTACGGTATTGTGATTTGGGCGTTGACTCAGGCACCGATTGGCGTTGTTGCCGCGCTGCGTGAAAGTAGCGTGCTATTCGCCATGATATTTTCGGTGTGGTTGTTGAAAGAGCCGATGGGGAAAGCAAGGATTGCCGCCAGTTTGGTGATTGTGACGGGGGTTATGCTGTCGAGGTTGGGATAAGCGTGCAGGGTGAAATTGGCTAGTCATAAAAAAACGGCGCGAGAATGGCGCCGTTTTTTCAGTTTGAATCGGTTACAAGAATATCGTCATCAGGTACGCGGCAAACAGAGCCAAGTGAGCGGCACCGTTCAGAACGTTAGTACGCCCTGTACTAAATGAAACCTGACACAGCATCAATGCGGCAACCATCACCACTACCTGTGGTGCATCCAGCGCAAAGATCAGCGGCTGGCCGGTCAAGGTAGCAATAATCGTGACCGCAGGCACCGTCAGTGAGATGGTGGCTAGCACGGAACCGAAGAACAGGTTCATGGCGCGCTGCACCTGATTGGCCAATACGGCTTTCAATGCCCCCAATCCTTCTGGCGACAAAATCAGCAGAGCAACCAAGAAACCGGTGAACTGCTGCGGCGCATTCAGCGTGCTGAGCAGGCTTTCAAGCGGATTCGCATTGAATTTGGTGACCGCAATAACGGAAATCAAATGCACCACTAACCAACCGGCGTGCCATGCGCTGCTATGAGCCGAAGGTTTACCGTGATGCGGATCGTTCGGATCATCGCCGTCATCTTCATGCTCGTAAACAAACAGACTTTGGTGCGTTTTGGTTTGGATCAGCAAGAACACGCCGTACATCGCGGCGGAAATGGCTGCCACCATAAGCGCTTGACCCGTGGTGAAGTTGCCACCAGGGAAGGTCATTGGTAACACTAAAACGATGATCGCCAGCGGGATCAGCGTGATTAAATACTGTTTGATACCGGCCAGATTGACAAACTGGGTGGCAAATTTACGTCCACCGAGCAGCAATGAAAAACCAACCAAACCACCGGTGACGATCATCACGATGGAGTAAAGCGTATCGCGCATCAGCGCCGGAGCAGCATCACCGGTGGCCATCAACGCAGAAATCAGACTCACTTCCAGAATAACCACGGACAGGCTCAGAATTAATGAGCCGTACGGTTCACCTAAACGGTGTGCCAGCACGTCAGCATGACGCACTACGCTAAACGCACTGCTCAATATAGCGATCAGTGCGAGGATATTAATGCCAGCGACGGCGGGTAAACTCTGAGTATTGCCCCACAGAGTCAGGACAACTAAGGCGATAACAGGTAGAGCTAACGAGTACTCGCTATGCCGTGTTTTCACGCGGCATGCTTCAGTTTCTGACTTCATTATGATTATTCTCCGTGTAACGATGCGCAGGCGGTCAATCGCAAAATCCAATCAATAGTTCGATAAAACTATATATAGCCTATCAAAAAAATGTGTTTTATCGATTAGTTTTTACCTAGCTTTACTTATTTTATGAATTTTTATCACGGTCTGCTCAATTAAATCATGCTAGTTCGCGATACGTTTAACCTCACGAGAAATGCTGAGAATACATTCATTAGTTTTCTGAAACCAAAGGGAATGACTTTTTTGCGGTATCATTAGAGGGATATACGTGAGAGGAACCTAAATATGACGGATGCAGGCCAGTGGATTTCAGATTACGGCTATGTTGCGGTGGTGCTTGGCAGCATTATTGAGGGTGAAACAATTGCTTTTCTGGCAGGCGCAGCGGCTCACAAACATCTACTGTCCTATCCTTTAGTTTTGTTGATGACTTTCTTGGGGGCAACGGCGGGGGATTTTACGCTGTATCTGGTGGGGCGACGGTTTGGTCGTCAGATCTTGGCGCGTTTTAAGCGACAGCAGAAAAAGATCCAACGTTTCCAACAGCGAGTGCGAGAGCACGAGACGCTGTTAATCCTAGGGATGCGTTTTGCCTACGGTTTCCGCACCATTGGCCCGATTATCATCGGATCTTCGGGCGTTAAGCTACGCAAGTTTGTGCTGCTGAATATTATTGGTGCGGCGATTTGGGCATTTATTATTGTCACGCTCGGCTATGCCGCCAGCGAGGTGCTGTTCCGTCTGTTTGCCCATGAGCATCAACGACGTATCGCTTTTGTGGTGCTGATGGTCGCGTTGCTGGTGGGATTAATCGGTGTGAAGTGGTATCGCTCAAAACAGTCTGACAAGGATGCGTAAAATACAAAGGGCATCGCGCCCTTTGTATCCGGTTTCATGGCGCTTATTTAAAGCCCGCGGCGGCATCTAAAGATTAGCCATAAAAAATAGGGGCCACCCAGCAGGCTGGTGAGTAATCCCACCGGCATTTCTGCGGGCTGAACCACGGTTCGAGCCAAGGTGTCTGCCAGCAACAACAAACAGGCACCGCATAGCGCAGAGCAGGGGATTAACCAGCGATGGTCTGAGCCGATTGTCATGCGTACCAGATGCGGCACCACTAATCCGACAAATCCAATCACACCGCTGATGGCGACAGATGCGCCCACCAATAATGAACTCAGCACCAACAGCATTTGGCGTTTACGTTTTACATTGACGCCAAGATAGTGTGCCTCTTCATCACCCAGCTGTAGCAGGTTTAACGTTCCCGCATTACGCCAGGTGAAAAATATCGCCGGAAGTGCCAACGAAGCGGATACCAGAAGCGTGGGCCATTGTGCCTGTCCCAAGCTGCCCATCATCCACAGCGTTAACTGGCGTAGCTGCTGATCGTCACCGACATAGCTTAGTATCCCAATCGCAGCGCCGCACAGCGCGTTAATCGCGATACCGGCCAGTAGCAGATGCAGCATGCCACCGTGGCTGGAGCGACCGCTGAGGAAAAAGATGAATGTGCAGATAAGCAGGCTGCCCAGCACGGCAAACAGCATGTGTTCGTACATTAAAAACAGCGCAGGCAGGGAGACAGGAAAAACGATAGCCATACCGACCATCAATGCCGAGCCGCTGCTCACGCCTAACAAACCCGGATCGGCCATCGGGTTACGAAATAAACCCTGCATGATCACGCCTGATGTTGCCAGCGCGGCACCCACCAACACGGCCAGCAAAACGCGTGGCATACGCACGTTGAGCCAAATATCGAGATAATAGTCCTGTAGCTCACGGTTCCACAGCACTGAAAACGGCATGCTGATCGCGCCGAGATTTGCGGCACACAGCACCAAGGCCAGCAGGATAAAAGTCAGTCCCCAGAACATCTGGGGAGATGAGAGTGAGCTATTCATCACTCAGGATCTCCATCGCATCGATAAGTCACTGCGCCAATGCGACGCAGTGATATTGAGCTATTCCGTTATGATTGACGGCAACCATGTTTAAATTGCGTCTGCTTTAAGGCGTAACGCTAAGGCGCGGAAAGCTTCGACCTGTGACGTGAGCAGTTTTCGGTGTTCGTCGCGGCCCAAGAAAATTTTAAACATGGCACTGCCTTGCTGGTTCAAGAACAGAATAGAGGCGGTGTCCATACCCATAAACTGACGTTCGATCAGCGCAATGTGGTGGCAGTTTTCGGCTTTAATATGTCCGGTAAGGCCCTTTTTTCCGCGCAGATTAAAGTAACCATGGCGGTGAAAACCGGTAGGTAATTCTCCGGTGAACTCCAAAATAACATCGGCGGTATGTGCCAACGTGGTTACGCTGCCCCATTCCACCACGCTATCCCACACCGCATCGAACTTATCGCCAGATACTAAGGTGTGCTCCGGCAAATGCTGGATCACCTCAAGCAGCGTGGTATTGAATTTTTCAGCGATGGCCTCCAGCGTGCCATCAGGACGGGTTTGCATGAAAGCATGCAGTTCAGAATGCGTCATTGTTGTTACTCCTTGTTATAAGTGCTTGTCGTATCAATGAAAAAACTAAGCAGGATTGGGATAAAGCTGCTGCTGGAGGAATTCAACCGCATCAACGATGCGTGGCCCCATTCCCAAAATAAGCGACTGATCGATTTCAACGATGCGCTGATTTTTCCATGCGGCGGTGCGGGTGACACCGGCGACGTTGCCCAGCTGCTTTTTACCGTCGGCGGAAGCCAAGCTTTGCGTGGTGACCACGATCACGTCGGGATTCGCCGCGATAATCGCTTCGCCGCTGTAGGTTTTATATTCCGCGTGGCTCGCGATATTTTGCCCACCGGCCAACGACAAAATAGTGCCCGCCACGCTTTCGGTTCCGGCAATTTGCGGCACGCCGCCGCCCGGTGATAGCAAGAACATCACGCGCACGGGCTTAGCGATTTGCTGGTTTTTTTGGGCGGCAGCGGCGAGCCGTTGCTGGAGGCTAGCGACTAACTCATCGCCCTGTGCTGTTTTATTCACGCTGGTCGCCAAGGTATGAATATTTCTGTACATCCGTTCCACGGTGGCAGGCGTGCGCGGCAGCGTCAGCACCTTCACTTTTTGTTGCGCTAATTGGTTAAGCACCAGCTTGGGTTCGGCGTCTTGCCACGTAATAAAGGTGGTCGGCGCCAGCGACAAAATACCTTCGGCGCTCAGCTGTTTCCAATAACCAATGTGCGGAAGCGCTTTAGTTTCAGGCGGATAGGACGTGGTTTCATCTACGCCAACCAGCGTGTCACCCGCGCCAAGCGCATAGAGAAGTTCTACCAACGAGCCGCCAGCGACCACTAAGCGCTCTTGAGCCATCGCGCCGCTGGTGAGCAGCAGCGCCAGTGCGGCGATAATCAATTTTTTCATCATCAGAATTTCCAAGCAAAACCAACGGCCGCATTAATGCCCGCCGCAGGAATAGATTCATGCGCGGTTTGATAGCGTTTGTTGGTGAGGTTATTGAGCTCAACGTTGACCTGATACTGATCGTCGGCACCAAATTCACTGTTAAACGCCAGGTTTAGCGTTG
This sequence comes from Hafnia alvei, assembly GCF_034424155.1. NCBI lineage: Bacteria > Pseudomonadati > Pseudomonadota > Gammaproteobacteria > Enterobacterales > Hafniaceae > Hafnia > Hafnia alvei. Next base: position 1,917,793 of record NZ_CP139992.1, read on the forward strand.
CCCAACCGGCGTGGTTTTCCGTTTCGCTACCGGTGCTGTCCGTGGCTTTGGAGGCTGCGCGAATATAAAGATCGGAGGTCAGGTTCATCGCATTAAACAACATCGTGTTTTTCACCCCAAAACGTCCAGTGACGCTGGGATCGCCGGTATCCCATGTTTTCATGGTTGGGCTGATGAACTGACGGCGCATAATGTTGCCGCTGACATACGGTGAAATCATCCAGCCGTTATATTCGGCGGAGAGTTCCATCCCGTAGGTTTTGGCGCGGTCGACGTTATCGTAGTAGTAATAATCGGTACGTGATGAGTTGCTGTTGCCGTTACAGATTTTCTGCCCTGAGCAGGCAATAGAGGCGATATAGTCTTTGGCTTCGGAGTAGTAAATCGCGCCGTCGATGTACCACATGTTGCCGTTATAGCGCGCCCCAAACTCGAAGTTATTGGAGTGCTCGGCATCCAGATCCGGATTGCCATAGGTTACGCCGCCACCTGCGGATGTTTGCATAAACTGCTGAGTCAGGGTTGGGAATACATAACCCTGAGCGAATGCCAAACGAAGTTCGGTATTGGCGATACCGGAATAACGTAGGCTGGTGGCGGTCACAAACGCGCTATCGCTGACGGACTGTGAACCGAGCGTGGTGGTGGTCGTGCCTTGAGAAGAGTGAGAAACCGTTTCGTCACCGTTCAATAGCTGAGATTTCAACCAATATTGGCGTGCGCCGAGCGTCCATTTCCAGTTATCGGCAAACTGCCACTCATTTTGCCCAAAGGCTGACCAGTTAGTTTGCTCCGAGCGGTTGTGCGCCAGCGTATCTTTGGTGTAATTCACGGCGGCAGGGAAGCCGTGTGAGCTACTGGACTGCGTACTGCCGTTGGAGGTTTGTTTGACACGGTCTTCTTGATATTGAGCGCCGATCACCAGATTGTTGTTAGCGGGCAGCTCGAAGTTAGATTGCAGGGTGAGCCCGCGCGTATTTTGTGTGTCTTCAGACTGCGTTTGGTTAGCCACGCGCAGATCGCCGATCATCGGGCTACCGGTAGGCGTGACAACCGTAACCTTATTCTCGAATTTACGCTCAAGCTTTTGGCTGTAAGCGTCGAGGTGAATATTCTTTAAATATTCTCCGTCTACCGCGTAGTCATAAAACAACCCAATCTTTTCGCGTTCCAGCTTTGGTATTTTAACGCTGAATTCCTGATAAGCCGGATCGTCATAATAGGTCTGGGTAGAGAGCTTGTAGCGGTCTAGCGAAAGGCCAAACTTATGCTTATCCAGCGTGTAGCCGAGCCATAAGCCTTGGCTATTATTGTTGAAGCCAGTATGCGGCAAACGGCCATCTGGCGTGTCTCTATCACCGTGATCGGCATAGCTGCCGTTCAGCCGATAATCTAAATTACCGATGCTGCCCCATGCGCTGGCAGACTCACGCCAGCCGTTGGTGGCGGTATCATAAACCGCTTTGACCGAACCGCTGACCGGCTTATCGCCGCCTTTGCGGGTGATGAAGTTGATCACGCCCCCAATAGCCTGAGAACCATAAAGCACCGAGTAGGGGCCTTTGACCACTTCAATGCGCTCGAGCGAAGATTCATCAATTAAAATACCGGGGCCAAAATCCTGCCCTGCGCGTTGGTAGGTGACTTCCTGACCATCGATCAGCAACAGCACGCGTGAAGATCCTTCACCGCGAATGCGTACCTGTTTACGGCCAGCTAAACCGTTATCGGTGATTTCAACGCCGGGAATATCTTGTAATTCATCGGCGAGCGATAAACGGGTGGAGCGCTCAAGCTGCTCGCTGTCGATAACTTGAATTGTTGCAGGGCTGTCCCACAGGGTTGTTTCGCTACGGCTGGTGGTGGTGACATAAATAGGATCTTCGTCAACGCTGCTGCCGGACTGCTGGGGCGCCGATGCCGCGCTAACCTGTTGTGAAACAAACAGAGATAAAGCTGAAAGTAAAAAGCACGTATTCCTTGTACTGAACATAGTCTTTAACCTTAAAGCGAACAATAATGATTATCATTTGGCTTTATAGTTAAACTTGCATCTGACGTCTACAAATAAAGGTGTAAATCAAATGCATAATTGATTTAGGTCAAAAAAGAGAGGGGGGATATTTTCGTGGCGAGAGTTTTTAGTTCTGAAACTTGGTATTTAAAACGAGTAAAAATACAGTAAGTACTTTCAATATAGATTTAATACGAGGTTTATGTTTTCCAAGCCTATCAGTATGAAAGTGATTAGGACAACAATAGCGCGGGTCGAGCACCCACGCGCTTCATCGTTTAAGGTTTTTTAGGACGATACTTTTCCGGCAGTTCAGGTACAGGGCGTTTGTCGTCAATCAGATGACGCACGGTAAGAATAGGGTGCCGCCACAGCATTCTCGGACCGGACCAACGCATAATCTGCTTCATTTCTTCACGCTTGGCGGGTTGATAGCAGTGTACAGGACATTGCTTACAGGCCGGTTTTTCAGTGCCAAACACACAGCGGTCGAGGCGTTTGACCGCATAGGCATATAAGTTGGCGTAGTGCTCGTCGTCATGCTGAGCATCGGGACAGCGGCGCTGATAAAGCGAGATCATTTTTCTGATCGTCAGCTTTTCTCTTTGAATTCGGCTATCTGCCATCGCTAAATCTCCCTGCATCATCGCAACATAATATTCATCTATAATACATGTATTGATAAGCCTGATTCTATACCTCTTAACGCTGATGACTAAATGATGGGAGCGGCGAAATAGAGCGCACCTGAAACGATACCGATAAATAGGCACGCCCACACGGCGGCTGAAAATGCGGTGACGCAGTAAACTCGCGTGCGGCTAAATGTCATCATTCCCGCGGCCATAGGCACCATATAGCGCAATACGGCCACAAAACGCGACGTGAACAAAACCAGTAGACCGCCTTTATGCTGTAGCTTTTCGCTGATGTGCTGCAATTTACTGTTATGACGAGAGAAAAAGCGTGGGAAAAGCATTTTCTGGTTAATCAGTTGACCAAAATGAAACGTCAGCACCGAGCCTAAGGTCGCTCCCAGCGTGATCGCGAGCCAAACCAGCGTGATGGAAAGCGACGGCTGGCTGATGGCGATCACCGCCAGCAACATCAATGATGCCGGCGGCAGGATTGAGGAGATCATCACGGTTGATTTACCGAGTGCGATAGCAAATAACAGGGCAAAAATCTGCACTGGATGATCGGCAATCTGTGACAAAAAGGTCTCTAACCACGCCATGATAATCTCCAAAGCAGCGGCATTATTGAGTGCGCTTTAGCGTAACGGCGCTCAATAACAGCAAAAGGGAGGCGGAAATCAAAACGGAAACAAACGCCTGATCAAACGCCATGTGGGCAAGGTGAGTCAGGGTCTGCGCCTGCTCAATATCCATGTTTCCCGCCAGCTTCAACGTTTCGTCGATACTGTCGTAGGCTTCGATATTCTCCTCAAACTCAGCGGGCAGTATCAGGCTGTTGCTATAGATGGCCGTCATCATTCCACCCAATAGGGTAATGCCAAGTACGCTGCCTAATTCATACGCCATGTCTTCAATTGAGGCGGCCATCCCCGATTTTTCATTCGGCGCGTTGAACATAATAGCGGTTGAAGAAGCGGTAAATGCACCGCCGATACCGTAGCCAATCGCAATCAAATAGCCGAAGATCTCGATAATGCTTTCCTGATATCGCAGGGCTAAACCAATGATGCCGAGTCCGGTTATTAGCAGACTTCCCAGTACGATCTTCTGCTCGCCATATTTTGGCAGCAAAAGGCCAGAAAAAGGCCCCGCCAGCGCTGAGGCGAGTGGGATCGGCAGGATGTATAACGCCGCCTGTAACGGTGACAATCCAACCACCAACTGGAGGCGTTGACTGAGTACCAATTCAACGCCGACCATCGCCAGCATGGCGACCAACGCAATACAAACACCGCTGAAAAACATTCGATTGCTAAATAGCGAAAAATCAATCATGGGCGACTCAGACCTGCGTTGGCGTTTATAAAATAGAACTAAAAATACGATGCCAATCAGGGCGGATAGCAGCATTATCGACCATGACGCATCCGGTTTACTGAGTTCTTTAAGCGCGTAGATCGATGCAACCAGTCCTACCATGATCTGAATGGAGCCGAGATAGTCGCAAGGACGATTACTGGTACTGCCGCATTTGGGAATTCGCCGAATCGCCAGTGGAAATACCAGCAAAACCACCGGTACGTTAATCAGGAAAACGGAACCCCACCAGAAATATTCCAGCAAGGCACCGCCAATGACAGGGCCGATAGCCGCGCCGCCGGAGGCGACAGCAGACCAAATACCAATGGCCAACACGCGCTCTTTAGGATCGGTAAACGTATGGCGAATAATCGAAAGCGTAGGCGGCATCATCATGGCTGCGCCCACGGCCAAAAATACGCGTGAGGCGATGAGCAGCGGAGCACTCGGTGAGAATGCGGCGCACAGCGAGGCGGCGGCAAAAACTGGAAGACCATAGATAAATAATTTTTTGTGGCCGATGCGATCGCTTAGCATGCCCGTGGCAGGCAATAGCCCAGCCACAACTAACGGATAGGCATTAATAATCCACAGTTTTTCTGAAGCATTTGCGTTCAGTGACAGCGTTAGTTTAGGTAGCGCGGTGTACAGTACCGTCATATCAACAACGATTAAAAACAACGCACTGGATACGAGTGTGAGTGTTAGCCAGCGATAGTGTACGTTCATCATCTTGTCTCTAAAATTTGTGGCGCCGCAGGTGGCGACAATCATTCTGTTAACAAAGTTTATGAATGATAATGTATAGTTTCAATCCATACGTACGTATTTAAAACGAGGGTGCTTAAATGGGACGTCAACGCAGTATCGATAGAGAAAAAGTGCTGGATGCAGCGGAAGAGATCATTGCGAACCATGGCGCTGCGGCATTGACTATCGACTCTGTGGCGCGTGCGATGGGGATCTCAAAAGGCGGCGTACAATACTGTTTTGGCAACAAAGACGCGCTGATTGATGCCATGTTCGAACGCTGGGGAAATGCCTACGATCGGGTGTTTGATCTCGTGGCTACGCAGGATGACTCACCGACTCATCGCGTTGCGGCACATGTGGTTGCCACGCATAAATACGATCAGGCTTCCAGCGCTAAAGCCGCGGGGTTACTGGTCAATCTGCTACAGACCAAAGAGCATCTGGAAAATACGCGCAGCTGGTACCGTGAACGCATTGCAAATTTAGACCTCGATTCAGAGCAAGGAAAACAGGCCAGAATCGCGTTTTTAGCGACCGAGGGCGCATTTATGCTGCGTTATTTTGGTTTAATGGATATAGATCAAACCGAGTGGGAGTCTATATTTCAAGACATTGAAACGATTATTTTACCCACAGATAAAAATACAGATAAAGAGACCAATAAATAACATGATGCGGACGTTATTAGATGGTGATAGATGCTCAAGAAATGATAGGTGAATAACTAAAAAGAAGTAATCACTAGCGAAGGTTTGTTTAAGTTAAATAGATTTCGTTTAACTTGAATGCATTTTTCTAAATATTCAATAAACCAAAATCGGATTATGAAAACGGGTTTATTTTTGCAGTGTAGGATTTCCGTGTTTTATGACGATCTCGTTATGGCGAGGCTCCTATACAAACATAAGTTACCGCCCTGATGGTATCGAGAGAGACCACACAGGGAAATACAGGCATCCATCGAATCAAGGTGTTGCCAAGGTAACTTTCAGTAAAATCAAGATATTGCTGAATACGTTGTATAGTGCTAAACCCAAGACGTAGGGATCTATTTTCCTATCTTAGTCTTGTTCGCCCCTATGAGGTTTTAATTCTATAGGGAATCAAACTATGTCTTACCACGTAAAAAATGCGATCCATAATCATAATGATGAGTTTGAAGATGATGCTATTGCTCAATATATGAGTACCGACTTCATCATGCTATCTCATATTCTTAGCGTACAAGAAGCACGTAAGGTCTTCCTCTCTCAACTTAAAAGCAACGATATACCGGCACAAGTTTTCGTGGTTGCCGGTGAGCAATTATGCGGGGTATTACCCGTTAAGAAATTGCTTCAGGAAACAAATGATACCCAAGATATTCGAAATTTAATGGAACATCACTTTTTCCATGTAAGCCCCGCAGATGAAAGAACCGAAGTTATTTCCCGTATTTCCAAGGAGGATGTCGATATTGTTCCCGTCGTTGCGGGCGGTAAATTAGTAGGATGCCTTACCGAAAGAGAAATTGCGCATTTATTAGAAGATGAAGTGACTGAGGATGCGCAGCGTCAGGGTGCCAGTTTGCCATTGGAAAAACCGTATCTAGAAACCAGCCCAATAACACTGTGGAAGAAGCGTTCAGTGTGGTTGTTACTGCTGTTTGTCGCTGAAGCTTACACCAGCAGCGTGATCCAACATTTTGAAGAGGCGCTGGAATCTGCCATTGCGCTGGCTTTCTTTATTCCGTTGCTTATTGGCACGGGGGGAAACAGTGGTACACAGATAACTTCAACCTTGGTGCGTTCGATGGCGCTAGGTGAGGTACGGTTACGCGATCTGGGCAAAATTATCCGTAAAGAGATGACGACGTCGTTGATGATCGCGGCGACCTTAGGGCTTGCGGGGTGTGTTCGCGCATGGATGATGGGGATCGGCCCCGAAATTACGCTGATTGTTAGTTTAACGCTGGTCTGTATTACGCTGTGGAGCGCCGTAGTTTCCTCCGTTATCCCGATGGTATTGAAGCGCGTGGGCATTGACCCAGCGGTAGTATCTGCACCGTTTATTGCCACGTTTATCGATGGAACCGGCTTGATTATTTATTTCAAAATTGCGCAGTACACCTTGGGAATCAATTAAAGGCGAACCCGCTGTAGATTAAACGAAGTTCGAAAGAGAGTGACGGTTACAAATATCCCTTCCCGTAGGGGAAGGGATATTCATTAGGTTATGCAGGCGAGATTAGGAACAGAATGAACCGAATCTACCGACCGGGCACGGTAGCATATTGATATGAACCGAGTCGGGATGCAGGTTATACATGCCGCCCCAAAAAGGATCGATCAGCCAGCCTGCACCTAATGTGGTTAAGTTACCGAATATATACCAGGCATTAGGGCGCGTTTTGAGCGGCATGATAACAGGCTGGAAGTCAGCTCTGGAAAAAGTGATCTGATAGTTCAGCCATCCCAAATAAGTGCCATCAGATTTCGGCAGCGTAACCGTTGAGGGCGTGGTTCCGGTGGCGGCAATTCGTCCGTAATTATCAGAAATAACGAACAGAGCCTGAGACGGTGAGCTGTCTACATAAACAGTTTGAGCTTCATCAGCAACGATGGCGGCACATCCCGTCAGTGATAATACGGAGCCTAAGGCGAGAGCGGATAATTTTTTCATGTCAGGGCTTATTATCAAGTGGGTACTGAACTAAGAGCGACACATTACGTGGCAAACTTTAAATGTTCAGGCCTCAGGTTTTACCCGACATAATCAAATGGCGTGAATGATTGGAATATTGAATGAAGGCAGGCAGCTCAATGGCCGCCTGCCATTAATCCCTTATCGACCGACGCGCGCCATCAATGAAGCAGGGTAGCGATCGCCCACGATTTTCACGGTTTCGAGAGCGTTGGCGATTTTACGCAAATCTTCAGCGTTCAGCACCAGATCGGCTGCGCCCAAGTTTTCTGTTAAACGATGAAGTTTGGTGGTGCCAGGAATTGGCACAATCCACGGTTTCTGCGCTAACAGCCACGCCAGTGCGATTTGTGCTGGTGTGACATTTTTCTCTGCGGCTAACGCAGCAAGCAGAGACACGAGTTTTTCGTTGGCTTCTATGGCTTCGGTGGCAAAACGCGGCACTTTACTTCTAAAATCGTCAGCTCCAAAGGTGGTTTGTGCGTTTATTGCGCCAGTCAAGAAACCTTTGCCCAGAGGGCTAAAGGGAACAAAACCAATGCCCAATTCCTCTAACAACGGCATGATTTCTTGCTCAGGCTCACGCCACCACATGGAGTATTCACTTTGTAGCGCCGTAACGGGCTGAACGGCGTGTGCGCGGCGAATAGTTTGAACCCCGGCTTCAGATAATCCAAAGTGCTTAACTTTACCTTCTGCAATCAAATCCTTCACGGTTCCAGCCACATCTTCAATAGGCACTTCGGGATCAACGCGATGCTGATATAGCAGATCGATGACGTCTGTTTTCAACCGGCTCAGAGAGCCTTCAACGGCGGCACGAATATGCTCAGGACGACTGTTTAAAATTTGCTGCTTATTATCATCACCGAAGGTAAAACCAAATTTCGTGGCAATAACCACGCGGTCACGGAAAGGCGCAAGTGCTTCGCCAAGCAGCGATTCATTTAAATAAGGGCCGTAGACTTCAGCGGTGTCAAAAAAGGTCACACCTTGTTCAACGGCGGTGCGGATCAGTTCTATCGCTTGTTTGGTGTCGGTGGCAGGGCCATAACCGAAGCTCAGCCCCATGCAGCCCAGACCCAGTGCTGACACTTCTAGCCCAGACTTACCGAGAATACGTTTTTGCATTTTAATAGCCTTATTATTGAGGTCATTATTTTATTGAGGTAATTGTTGCTGACAAATGAGCGGGATTACACGTCAAGTTTGCGCTGGGTGAGCCACTCCACCATCGCCGGATCGCGATGAGAAAAAAAGGCGCTGGTCGCGGTGTCTAACGCGGCGATCTGCGTCATGTCCGCATCAGAAAGTGCAAAATCGAGAATATTGATATTTTCTTCCATTCGCGCTTTGCGAACGGATTTCGCCAACGACACAATGCCTCGCTGATATAGCCAACGCAGTACCACCTGTCCGACGGTTTTGCCATACTGGTTGGCGATAGCCGTCAGCGCCGGATGTTGAAACAGACCATTTTTGCCCTCGGCAAAAGGTGCCCAAGCCTCTGGCTGAATATGGCGGCTGTTCATCCATGGCACGGCGTGAAGCTGTTGGTTAAAGGGATTGACCTCTACCTGATTTACCGCTGGCACAACACGGTTAAACGCCATCAGATCGGCAAGTCTATCAGGGTGAAAATTACTTACGCCAATGGCACGAATTTTCCCCGCCAGCTGCAACTCCTCCATCGCCCGCCACGCACCGTGCACGTCGCCATATGGCTGATGAATTAAATAAAGGTCAACATAATCAAGTTGCAGGCGATTGAGCGAACGCTCGAACTGCGCTTTTGCACCTTCATAATTCGTGTCTTGTAGCCAAAGTTTGGTGGTCACGAAAAGCTCATCGCGAGCAATCCCGCTTTGTCGCAGGGCATTCCCCACCTGAGTTTCGTTTTGATAAGAGGCCGCGGTATCGATGAGACGATAGCCCGTTTCGATAGCGTCAATCACCGCACGTTCGCATTCGGCTGCGTCCGTCATCTGAAAGACGCCAAAGCCGAGTAAAGGCATTTCGATACCGTTGTTGAGTGTGACCGTTTGCATGATGCAGTCCTCCGTTTGTTGCGATGGAGGAAGCATAACGCAAACAGGTTTATTCGATTAGATACCTAAATCCGCTAACCTTTATGAGTTTAATTCATTAATTGAAGGTGATGTGATTGATGTAATACGGATCAGGATAACAGCCTGTTGTTAGGGGGCTTTATTCATAATATCTGCAAGCAAGGGAGTGAAATAGGAAACCCATTTGCTTTATCTCCTCAAAGATATATATCCAGAGCAGCGATGCTCAATAAGAGAAAACTGTACGTACAGCTCGGTGGTTGATTTATACCCTTATTAAGATTGCTACATTTATCAATGAGCCTTTATTTCGTGAGTTTAAAAACGTGTAGAAACCCTATGGGTAAATAGAAATGTGAATGCAATTTTAAATTAAGGTAAAAATGGAGTAGCATGTGTTCACTGAATATATCTTAGAAATGTAAAATTATTATTATGCCTGCACTAAATAAGACTATTGTTTCTCTAACCGCGGTCGCGCTGTTTGTCAGCACGGCTACCTGGGCGAAAGATGATGCGACGCAAAAGACCGATTTTCTCCTGATCGGCGGCGGCATCATGAGTGCTTCACTGGGCACTTGGCTGCAAGAGCTACAGCCTGAATGGAAACAGGTGATGGTTGAGAAACTCGACGGCGTTGCGCTTGAATCTTCTAACGGCTGGAATAATGCCGGAACGGGTCACTCAGCTAATATGGAGCTGAACTACACGCCGGAGCGCGCAGATGGCACCATTGATGTCAGCAAGGCGTTGGATATAAACGAACAGTTTATGATTTCTCGCCAATTCTGGTCGGCTCAGGTTAAGCGCGGTATTTTGAAAGATCCTCACGCTTTTATTAATTCTACGCCGCATATGAGTTTCGTTTGGGGTGATAAAAACGTTAATTATCTGCAAAAGCGTTACGATGCCTTACAGCAAACCACGCTATTCCAAGGCATGAAATTCTCGACCGATCACGCACAGATCCAGCAATGGGCACCGCTAGTGATGAACGGCCGCGATGCCAACCAAAAAGTGGCTGCGACTTGGACTCCGGTGGGAACCGATGTTAACTACGGTGAAATCACTCGCCAACTGATCGGCAGCCTAAAGAAAAACAGTAACTTCTCTCTGCAAACCTCGGCAGAAGTGACCGAATTCAAGCGCAATGAGGACAATTCATGGCATGTCACGATCAAGGATATCAACAACGGCAGTGAACATGCGATTGACGCTAAATATGTATTTATCGGTGCGGGCGGTGGTGCACTAAAACTGCTGCAAAAGACGAGGATTTCTGAAGCGGAAAACTATGCCGGTTTCCCTGTCGGGGGCTCTTTCTTGATGACGGAAAATCCTGAGATTACCAAGCAGCATTTAGAAAAAGTGTATGGTCAGGCATCAGTCGGCGCACCGCCGATGTCAGTACCGCATTTAGATGCTCGCTTTATTGATGGTAAACGCGTGGTGTTGTTTGGGCCATTTGCGACGTTCTCGACTAAATTCCTGAAAAATGGCTCTATCTTTGACCTGCTGAGCACCACCACAACCAGCAACTTTATTCCAATGACGGATGTCGGCTTGGATAATTTTGATCTGGTGAAATACCTCATTAGTCAGGTCATGCTGAGTGATGATGATCGCTTTGCTTCGCTGAAAGAGTACTACCCACTGGCGCAAAAAGCCGATTGGAAACTCATTCAAGCAGGTCAGCGTGTACAGATCATCAAAAAAGATCCTGAGAAAGGCGGCGTACTGAAACTGGGTACAGAAGTGGTCGTCGATAAACAAAGAACGATCTCTGCGTTATTGGGCGCTTCACCTGGTGCCTCGACTGCCGCACCAATCACGTTGAATGTGATTAAGCAAATGTTCCCAGAACAGTTCAATTCCCCAGAGTGGCAGAGCAAAATTCGCGATATCGTACCTAGCTATGGTCAGAAGTTAAACGGTAACGCGGCGCTAACGCAGAAAACATGGGATGACACCGCGGCAGCGTTGCAATTAACGAAACCACCGGTGATTCAAATGAACGATCATGGCCACATGGCGATAGAGGCGGAAGAAAAACGCCAAGATTCGCCACAGCACGATATGGCGCTGTAAATCGAGATGCCCCCGGTGCTAGCCGGGGGCGTTTATCTGCAAAAAATCTTACTCTATTCCTTTCCAAACCTCATCGAATTCAAATACGTTTTTGTGTGGGGTTTCCCCTCACTATCCGCCTCGGTACATTCCTGAACTCGTCATAAAGTGGTCTTACAAACAAGACCATGACCGAAACTAAGGGAACACCATGACGAAAATTAAAACCGGTATTTGCCTGCTGGCACTATGTTTGGGAGCTGCGCTACAGGTGAATGCTGCGCCAGCGGCTAACGACTGCCATAGCTTGAAACTCGCGGTCTGCCCTGCACCGACAGACACACAGCTCCCCGATGTTAAAAACATGCTGACGTGGGATCAACAACAGCGGGTCGTCGGATTTCGTAACGACTACCGCTCCTATGAAGGTGACGTTTTCAAAGCCGGAAAAGCGATGCCCATACCGCGTGCGGCTCAGGATTTATCCGGTGTCACTTATCAATATCACGGCGTGAACATTGCGCTGAAAGATTACCTCAAGCGCAACAGCGTTACGGGCATGATGGTGATTAAAGATGGCAAAATAGTGTGGGATTATTACGGTCAGGGGAATACGCCGACCACGCTGTGGACATCGCGCTCGGTGGGGAAATCCGTGGTATCAACGCTGGTGGGAGTAGCGCTGAAAGAAGGAAAAATCACCTCGTTAGACGATGAGGTGGTTAAATACAATCCTGATGTACGCGGTACGGCGTGGGAACATGTTACGATCCGCCAGCTGTTACAGCACACTTCGGGCGTTACCTGGGGCGAGGATTACACCAATCCTAAATCTGACTTTGCGCAACTCACCCAGTGTGAAGCCAACAGTGACACTTACCATTGCGTCAATAAATTGGTGAAAGATCCACAGCGGAAAGCTTACGCCAAACCGGGACAGGCATGGTCATACTCGTCTGGTGGGGCATGGCTGCTGGGCGATACGCTAGAAAAGGCGACCGGAAAATCGCTGGCACAGAATCTTCAGGAAAAAATATGGCAACCCAACGGCATGATTAATGACGGTGTTTGGCATAGTTATCAAGTGGGCAAGCATGATGTTGGCGCACATGGATTCAACGCCACGCTGGAAGATTGGGGTAAATTTGGCCTGTTTATCATGAACGACGGCGTTCTGCCTGACGGAACTAAAATGTTACCCGATCATTGGGTTGCGGATGCACGAGCATGGAACCGAGCAGAGAAATCGGTGACCGCAGCTCATCCTGATGGCAGCTACGGTTACGAGTGGTGGAATAATAGCGTACCAGCGAATGCCGTTAACGTGGGGCCGAAACATGGGTTGGAAAGCCAAGATACCCTGTGGGCCTTGGGCATTTTTGGTCAGATGATCGTTGTGAATCAAAAAGAGAAGCTGGTTATCGTGCAGTGGTCTACATGGCCACAGGCGGAACCGTCCTTCAGTGCACAGCCACTTGAGGCTTCGCTGATGTTTAATGCTATCGCGAATCATTTAGCCAAATAGTCAAACACATGTTTAGATGTTTAAACCACGCCTCGGCGTGGTTTTTTTATACTTATAACCCTTTGTATTTGAGCCGTGGGAGTGGGCTAGAGACGCGGAGTAAGGGCTTCAGAACGTCGCTAAACCTCGCAGGCAGATATCAATAACTCTCAGTAAATAATTATAAATCTCGCAAAGTTCAGTATTTTCTTATTAATAAGTTTTTTCTAAGCGTATAGGTTATGCCTGATGGTAAAACAATCCCTCTGAAATTAATAACTCTATTTAAATTCCTAAGAAATATTATTATTTATAATGGTTATATTTTTTATCAACATGAGGTTATTTATGGTTATTTTAAAACAGTACTAATGATTAATCTTTCTTTTGTATTTCTCGCGATCTGACATCCTTTAAAAAAAGGCGTAACGGTATAATATCCGCTATATTATTCTTAATTTTTATGAATGAGATCAAATGAGGTATATAGGGTTTATTCGATTATTTCTCTCTTGTATAATTCAATCTTAAATAGGCTATTCGATAAGATAGATGAGGATAATGAGATTCTATTTTTAACTGCGAAGGCTAATAATAGTGAAGATTGAAGTCACACTGGAGCTTACGGCTAATGAATGATGTAAGTAAGGATGACACGATATTCATCCTTGGGGATGGCATTCGGTTTGAGCCTGAAAAGCGCTGTCTGATTAACGACTTTGGAACAGTGATTAACCTGCCAGAAAATAGCTATCGATTCTTACTTCTTTTATTAGAAGGGGAGACCGATAAACAAAATATTATCAATCAGGTATGGCATGAGCAGCGCGGTTCAGTGAGTGACAGTAGCTACTATGGCCAAATCTATATGTTGAGAAAGTCATTTGATCAGATTGGACTTTCAAGCGCATTTATAAAAACGATACCCAGAAAAGGGGTCAAGTATATGGGGAATGTGCTGCGTGAGAAAAAATATCTACCCGATAGTGGCCAAGAGGATAAAGTGCCAGCACTCTCTTTGGCGACAACGGTTGGAATGAGTGAAGCGCTAGCATCTCCCTTAGAGACCATGGGATATGCTCACCACAAGGAGCCATCGAATAACGGAAAAGAGTGGTATCACTCACGTCGCTGGAATGTATTTATCTCGATATTATCGTTGCTAGCGGTGTGCTGGATATCAACACTTGTTGTGGTAGTCATTCTATTTTTTGCTAAATAATTCTCAGCGTTGTTTATCAATCATAAATTATAAAAACAAATATGACCTCAATAAGGACTCCTGAGGCGCAATAGCTTCTAATGGCTCCGTCGTTACCTATGGGGCATCGGCAACAACAAGATGGTTATTAACACGCCACCGAAATGGCGGATTTAAATTTACAAGGAATATAGATGAACACTTTTTTAACTAAATGTTATGTGGCTGCTCATGTTCGTTTTCATGAGTTTGGTAAAGATCAACGCGGTGTGACTGCGATTGAATATGCATTAATCGGTGTCGCTATGGCGACTCTGTTAGCATTTATTCTTGGTGATCAGAACTCCGGCTTCTTGGGCGCATTGAAAGAAACGTTTGATAAAATTGCTGAAGCAATCAAAAGCGTTACTATCAGCAAGACTACGCCGTAACGGAATACACTACCGTAACGCGATAACAATAAGTTAGAACGTATTTATTGTAAGGCTCTCTGTTTAGCAGCAAGAACATCATGGATGATTTTCTTGCTGCATTTTGTTGTGCATTTTTCTAATAACCGAAGTGGAATAGGTGTGGAAATAGACATGGTGTGGTTAATCAAAGCTAATTTTATTGTCACCTGCATGATTTTGATTTTTATTATGTGGCAGGACATTTTTTTTAGAAGGATCACACACACGAGTCTTGTATTACTCGCCATATCGCTATTGTCATTGATTCTTTTACAATCACATCTGCCAAATATTTTGTTTGGTCTTATCGCCTTAGTGGGAGGATTTACCCTTTTTGTTGCCCGCCTATGGGGTGGCGGTGATGCCAAGCTAGTAACCGTATTAGCGCTCTCTTTTCAAAGCAACGCATTTTATGATTTCTTGTTTTTAACTGCGTTTATTGGCGGCATTGTCGCTATCGGCGGTCTTATTTTTTTTCGTAATAATTTACTAAGTCACGGCGTGCCATACGGTGTCGCTATCTCTTTGGCATTTATCCTTATTTACCCCGTGGCGTCTTTTTATTATTAATCCTGCTTAGGACATCTTAATGAACCATCGCATGCTTTTTTTTCTTTCAATAATCGTTATTGCAGTCGGCATCGCCGGCATTTTTGTGCAAAAGAAAACGCCAGAGGTTACTGAGGTAAAGCCTGTGCCTCAAGCAAGCCATACCATCATGGTTGCGGAAGCGATAAGGGAACTAAAACCTTATGACATCTTAAATCGTGATGATTACAAAATAACGTCGATTGAGATCTCCAAAGAAAGCAAAGATCGCCGTGATATTTCCTCATTAGATAACGGAGATCTTCAGGGATACTTAATTAGGCATAATATTTCAAAAGGCAGCATTATTTTACCTGAAATGGTGGAATCACCAACGAGTCCAACCTTCTCAGCTCATTCACTGAGAAGCAATGAGACGCCATACAGCTATAAAATTAAACCGGAGGATGAATATCTACTTTCCTCTCTTTCCATTGGGGATGAAGTTTCACTCTACATCCGATTAGTTGAGGTGGATAAAAGTAAAAAAAATAATGTCGGTCTGGTAACGGAAGGCAGTAATAGCCCTGACAAAAATATGAAGCGCTATGCGATTAGTCGCGTAATGGGGCCTATCTCTATCGTAGATATTAAAAAGGCGCCTAAAGCAGTGACTAAGAGTTATAGCGGTGATGATTCGGTGGGAACGGTGGTATTGAGATTAGACGCGCAGCAGTTGGCCGAACTCAAAGTCGTAGAAAAAGCTGGTGAAATCTTATTATTCCCGTTCGATCAGTATGAGGACGAGAACAACCAAAAAATAAGAATGGATGAAGTATTGCCCCAATTTAATTCCGTTAAAGAGTTGAGAGGTGGAGAGTGAGTTTTTGTTTAGCGAAGCAGCAAGGTCAGCGTCAAAAAATAGGGCGAGTCCGAGCCAATATCGGTGCGTTATGGCTACTGGGTATGACGGGATTATTTCTCTCTTATTATGTGCATGCTCAAGAAGTCTACATGGAAGCCGGAGAGTCACAGGTTATTCAGGTTGATGGAAATATTGACACTATTTTTATCTCTGCTCCCAAAGTAGCCGACTATGAAATTATTGGCGAGCGTGGCGTCATGGTTTATGCCAAAAGCGACGGCCAAACCGATCTCATTGCTTTTGACAAAAATGGTGACCAGCTCATTAAAACTACGTTGGTGGTTGATCCCGTTTTAAGCGCGGTGCAAAAAAAGGTGGGGCAGTTGGTGCCGGATAGCCAAATTTCGATTCAGAAAGTGGGTAAAACCTACATTCTTAGCGGAACCGTGCCCACAGAAGAAGACCGCGACCGTGTTTATCAAATTGTGGGTGAAGGCGTGGGCGCTAAACGCACGGCGAATAAAAAAGATGTGCCAAGCATGAGCGGTGGCAGCGGTGGCGGAGGTGAAAGCAACAATGCCTGGCTTGATGAGGTGGTGTATCAGGAAGTGATCAACAAGTTGAAGCTGCCGATCACAAATCAGGTCAACGTAAAGCTTTCGGTCGTTGAGGTGACCAAGACATTCAGCGACAACGTGGGCATTGATTGGGGAACCATCAGCGGCACCGGCGGCAATATTACGCCCGGCACGTTTCGCTTTGTGAAATTCAACGCCGACACGCTGAGCTCTCTGGTGCATGCCATCAGCAACGACTCGGTGGCTCGCGTGCTGGCTGAGCCGAATCTTTCCGTATTGTCGGGTGAGTCCGCTGAGTTTCTGGTCGGAGGCGAAGTACCGGTGGTCACCAGCTCTGCCAATGGTTCCAATGTCCAATACAAGGATTTTGGTATCAAGCTGAACGTGGGCGCTAAAGTCAGCAGCAGCAAGCGCATCCGTGTAACGCTGGGGGAAGAGGTTAGCAACGTGGATAGCACCTACAGCACCAACGCCGGTGACTCGTTTCCTGCATTCCAAACGCGTCGTGCAAAAACCACCGTTGAGCTTGCCGACGGAGAAAGTTTCCTACTCGGCGGCCTTATTAGCAACAACGAGCGCGAAGATTTATCTCGCTTACCATTTATTGGGGATGTGCCGATTCTCGGGGCGCTGTTTAGAAATGCCAAAACCGAGCGTACGCGCGGCGAGCTGGTGGTGGTAGCCACTGTTAATCTCGTTAAACCCGTCACCATGCGCGATATCGTTTTGCCTGATTTTCAACGTACCTCAACGCTGGCTCGTTTTATGAATTTCGAGGGGATTAGCAATCTACGCGATCGAAAACTGGCTGAAGGATTTGTGGAGCAGGGAGGATTTATTAAATGAGGATCTCACATCTATTTCATGGCGTGCTTTTATTCATGACGCTGGCATCGTTTTCCGGTTGGGCTAGCCAATTAGAAAAGCACGGCTCACCACAAATAACCGAACAGATCATCGCACTGACTGCAAGCGATCAAATTTCTAAAGAAATTGCGATTGGGAAAATTTTTAATCAGGCCAGCGGTGGGTTTAACGGCTATATCCGCCTTGAATGGTTTGATGATGATTTTTCGGCTACGGCTAAGCAGGTGAGGCAAGACCTGATTGCCAAAGGCATCACGCCTGAGAGGATCACTTTATCCTATCAGGGCGGCGGCTATCGCACTCAAGAAACCTCGGGGATTCAGGTGCATATTCAAAAAATCATTCTGCGTTTACCCGAGTGTCGGTATATGACACAGAATTATAAGTTTGATCTTTATGACGATACGGGATGTGCCATTAACAACAATCTCGCTTCCTCATTGGTTAGCCCATACAAATATTATTTCTGAGGAAGAGCAAAAATGCTGTTATTCCCACAAAAGGACGATGCTAAATCAGCGCAAAATGAGAAGGCATTTTATGTTTTATCCTCGCGCAAGGTCATTAATGAAGAACTAAGCCAATTACTACGATTAGCCGGTTTTAATCAGGTCACCAGCGTCCTGCAAGATTTAGATTCGAGCCATAATCTTGCTATTTCTGAAAAAGACTATGGCATCGTTATTGATATAGGCCGCCAAGAATATATCGATAATATTGTGCCCGCTATTTTAGCCATGGTGCCACGAGGCGTATGGTGCTGCGTAGTCGGTGACAGCGATTCAATCATGCTGGCACAAGCCTTCTTGCGTGATGGCATCCAATATTTCAATTTGAACTCTCAGCGTGAGCTTTTTGTTCAGTCGGCTATTTCGAGCACCAATCTGAAATCAACGCGCTGGGCGGTAAGCATTAGTATATTGGGCTGTAAAGGTGGGGTTGGAAATAGCTCTATTGCCTACCAGACCATCAGCAATATTGTGCAGGCCAAAGAAATGCCGTCGCTCTTTGTTCAGGGCGCGACCGGTTCGCGCGACCTTGATTTGCTTACCGGCAAAAAAATGGTGCAAGAAATTGTGGCTGGACAAAAGAATCTTGATCTTATGAGCAGCAGTAGCTCGCTCTATCCCGATCTCTCGTTAGATGGCTTCCAAAAATATAACTTTGTGCTGTTTGAAGAGGCTATTAATACCGCCAACAAAGAGACGCTACGCCAGTTGGTTGAAAGCTCATCCTGTTTGGTTTTAGTTATGGATCGCTCAATGGCGTCAGTGCGGGTTGCGCGCGGCATGATTGAAGTGGTTGAGTCGCTTAATCGCTCTCAGCTCGCACCGCGTAGGCTATTTATATGCCTCAACGACAGCCGCCCATTCAGTATGAATATGCTGAGTATTGAAGATCTGCAATCGCTATTAGGGCGACCGTTGGATGTGGTATTTCCCTATAACAAACAAAAAGACGGTATCACGCGTTTCGTTGGGCTAAATCGAAAAATTGCGCCTATCGACCAGCTCACTCGCTTAATTCTCGGCGGGGCACCTATCCATAAGGGATCGCTCATCAATCGCTTGATGAAGAATGGGCGTTTGAAAAAAAATCAGGTGGCGTAAATGGATATCAGCGTTGAAATTCAAGAAGCACTACGCGATGGCGTATTACAAAATATCGAAATTAACACGATTGAAGCATTAGTTGACGACCGTATTCAGCTATTAGCTGAAATGAATCGTGTATTAGAACGCGTGGCTGAACAGCAAAATATCTATTTAAATTCCCAAAACCAAAATAGTTTTGCTGAAATGATGGCGGATGAAATCTTAGGGTACGGCCCATTAAGACCTTTGCTTGAAGATGAAACCGTCAGTGATATTTTGGTTAATGGGCCGGAGAATATTTATATTGAGCGAGCCGGTAAGTTGGAGCTCACAAAATGCCGTTTTATTAATAATAATCAATTAACAGATATCGCCAAGCGTCTGGTGCAAAAAGTGGGCCGCCGTCTTGATGAAGGACGGCCGCTGGTGGATGCCAGGTTACATGACGGTAGCCGTTTAAACGTCGCGATCCCGCCCATTGCGTTAGATGGAACTTCTATCTCCATCCGTAAGTTTGGTAAAAGCAATATTGAACTGTCAG
This sequence comes from Hafnia alvei, assembly GCF_034424155.1. NCBI lineage: Bacteria > Pseudomonadati > Pseudomonadota > Gammaproteobacteria > Enterobacterales > Hafniaceae > Hafnia > Hafnia alvei. The sequence goes on from NZ_CP139992.1 coordinate 1,937,506, forward strand.
ACCTTATCCGCATGAATGCGATGAGCGGACAGATGGCTAATTTCCTGATCATTGCGGCGCGGTGTCGGGTCAATATTATCATTTCTGGCGGGACGGGCTCGGGGAAAACTACGCTGCTCAATGCACTGTCAAAGTATATCGATCCCAGCGAACGCATTATTACTATGGAAGATGCGGCAGAGCTACGCATGATGCAACCGCATGTTTTAAGAATGGAAACGCGCTTGGCGGGTGTGGAAAACACCGGCCAAATTACCATGCGAGCATTACTGATTAACTCACTCCGAATGCGTCCTGACCGCATTATTGTTGGGGAGTGCCGTGGCGAAGAATCGTTTGAAATGCTTCAGGCCATGAATACCGGGCATGATGGGTCTATGTCAACGCTACATGCGAATAATCCTCGAGACGCAATTTCGCGTTTGGAAAATATGGTGATGATGGCAGGAATGAATATTCCTATGGAGTCAATTCGTCGAAATATTGTCTCGGCCATTAACATCGTTATTCAAGTATCGAGATTAAATGATGGTAGCCGAAAAGTAATGAACATTAGTGAGGTTATGGGGATTGAAGGCGATCGCGTAATTCTGCAGGATATTTTTACTTTTCAAAGCCAATCTGACCGTGATGAAAATGGAAAAATTAAAGGCGAGTTTATCAATCATGGCCTGTTAATGCGTTCAACGGTGATGCGCAATGCGGTGATGTTCAACGTGAGTGATGACCTAAAGCATATATTTGGTATGGAGTGAGAAATGTCGTTTCTGATTCTATTTATAGGTTTGGCAGTCTTTAGCCTTAATTTTTATAACTGGCGAAAGCTGACCAAGATAGCTTCTAAAAGTACGTTTAATCCCAGACAGTCTCTGGTCTTTGGCTATATCAAAAATACGTGGCAAGAGTGGAAACTCTATGCGCTGGGAGATTACAGCCTGAAAGGCATGAAGGGCGGCATCATTGCTGTTTCGCTGCTGTTGGTATTGCTGTTTTTGAATGCTAATTGGCTACAGTTTGACGTGGCCTTTTTTCTACCCGTGGCGTTAATCGTGATGTTTATTGCACAGCTGCGAATTGGACGCAGCCTGCATCGACGCTATTTCGAAGATCGTTTTCCTGAAGTGCTATCGGTGGTGAATGCGGCGGTATCAGCGGGAAATAGTATTCATCAGGCGCTGCACCGTTGTGGTGAAGGCATTGATGGCGACTTAGGCGCAACGTTTCATCGTATCGATCGGCGTTTAAATCTTGGAGAAGAACCCGAGCGTGTTTTTAATGATGCGTGGCAAAACTATCGCTATCGGGAGTTTTATTTCTTCGTGGTGGTGATGCTGGTAAGCCTGCAACACGGTGGGCAACTACGCACCTTAATTGGCCGATTATCTCGGATCGTGAATAACAGTAAAAATATGGCGCGGCGTAAATCAGCCATGACCTCAGAGGCCAGAACGTCGGCCAAAATAGTGGCATCTATTCCGTTGCTATTTTTCTGTGGCATGAAGTATTTCAGCCCGCAAAACTTTGATTTCGTGGTTCACGATCCCGTTGGTCGCCTGATCCTTTATTACGTCATTGCCAGTGAAGCCATTGGCATGATCATTATCTGGATCTTATTAAGAAGGGCGCTCTGATGACGATGCTTTATTTAACGATGTTACTTCTCGGTATTTTGCTGGTGCTGATGGCTATACGCCAGCAGCAGCACTGGAAGAAACAGCGAGACATCATTGAGCCAAAAAAAGAGGGCAAACAGCAGAATCAGTTTTCCACTATCGACTATCGTGCATTGATTATTAGTAACAGCCCTTGGCTGACATTTCTCAATGAATTAGAGAAAAGCCTTCCCCTCAAAGCGCGTATTTGTGGCGCAATTGGCGGCGTATTGCTGGTTCTTACGGTTATCGGTGTGCTTTCTATCAGCATGAAAGCCTTAGCCATGATTATGTTGTTCGTATTCATGATTGTTTTAGTGCTACCGGCCATGATGCTGAATCCGGCGATTAATACGCGTATCAAGCTAATGATGGATGCGCTGCCCTATTTTGTTGATTTGATCGCCGTTTGTGTTCAAGCAGGGATGACGGTGGAGAGTTCGGTGAAATTTATTGCCGAACGCTCGGATGATTTGGACAAAAATTTGGCTGATTTAATGTCGCATCTCGTCAGGCGAGCCGAGGTGAGCGGTTTAGAGGAGGGACTCATGGATCTTTACCGCTCAATGGACATGACTGAGATGCGTATGTTTTGTGCCACGTTGCAACAAAGTGTCCATTACGGAACCTCGTTGTATGAAAACCTGATGGAACTCTCTAAAGACATTCGTGATATGCAGCTGCTGAGCTCGGAAGAAAAAATAGGCAAGCTGTCAGCCAAGATGAGCGTACCTCTTATTCTTTTTATTATGTTCCCGATTACTATTTTAATTGCCGCACCAGGTATTCTAAGGATTATGCAAAATGCACATTTCTAAAAAAATCACGATGGGACTTCTGTGTGTCGCCTTATTAAGTGGATGTGTGCAACGAGCACCGACTTCTACCCGTGATATGAATTATCAAGAGGATATTTTACTTAAGGCAAAAAACTATAACGGCCTGATTAATCTTTATCGCAGTTCGCTGAAGAAAAAAGAAGATCCTGCCGCACGTCTAAAACTCGCCCGTTATTACTACCAGTCTGGCGATTACAAATCGTCGATCTATTTTATGCAGCCGCTATTTAAAACGCCGGACTTAAATGTTTATACCTTACAGGCTCAGAATATGATCGCCTTAGGCGATTACCCTCAGGCTATTCGCGTGACCGAAAAGATGTTACAGCGTGAGCCGCAGAGTGCAGAAGCTTATAACCTCAAAGGAATCGCACTGGCACAGTCAGGAAAGCTAACGGAAGGCCTCGCCGCTATTGAGAAATCACGTAGCTTATTCATTGCGGATGATGTTGCTATCAACAATATGGCGATGGTGGCCATATTAGACCGCCGTTATCAGGATGCGGTGAGTTTGCTGCTGCCACAGTATTTACGCGGACGTAAGCAGTCTCAACTTCTGCATAATCTGGTTTTATCTTTGGTTAAGGTCGGCGATCGTCGTTATGCCAGAGATATTATTCAAAATGAGAGCTTATCAGAAAAAGGCGATGAATTAATTGATGCGTTGGCCATGATTAATCCCGCAGAAAAAGGATTAGGATAATGAAACGATGTAGACATTTTGTCAGAGATAATAAAGGCGTTGCCTCCATTGAGTTTTCTTTAACGGTCATATTGTTTATTGCCTTAGTGCTGTTTGTCGCCGAGATTGCGAGAATGGCCTATATCTCTTCCGTCATTGATTTGGCGGTTTCCGAAGCTGCGAAAGAATCTAAGAATGCATCAGCCTCCGATAACGGCGGCTATGACAGCCGCTTTCAGGCGCGGATCACACAACAAGGTGGCGCGATATGGGGATTTCTGACACGCCCCGATGCTGTGACCATGGATATTACCTATGCTGACTCTATTACCGATATGATTAATACCGGTGGGAGTACAGGAAATTCTCGTTACAAGCCATTAGCACGTTATCACTTGGAATATAAATATACGCCAATGTTTTTCCCATTCCCCGGATTTTGGGTCAATAACTTATTAAATAGGGAGGTGATCTTTGTTCAAGAATATGAACGTTCCAAATTTATGGACTGATAAACGCGCTGCGGTTTCCGTCGAATTTGTTCTGATTTCCATTGCGCTGATCTTTTTTATTTTCTTTCTCACCGATCTGGTTGTCCGTCAGGCAACGGTCGGAAAATTAGACCGCGTATCGTATTCGGTTGCCGGTATTTTACGTGAAAGGATCCAACTGTTTGACGCGAGAGAAACGCTGAATCAGCAGGATGTGGATTCAGCCGCTGATTTGGCCAAGAAAATACTCACGGATATGAATAGCACCATCGATCTTTCTCAAATGAGTTTGCACGTTGAGGAGATGCATTTTGAAGATCCAATTCGTCTGGGTGATGATAGAAAGCAGATCAAACTGTATAAATCGTGGGACAGCGGCAGTGCTGGGCAATGTTTGCCACCGCAGCCGCTCAACCAACTTCAGCAGCTCACACCGCGCGGCAGTTATGGACGCTGGGTACCGCTGTATCAGGTGACCGTATGTTTGCCGACCTTCAGCTGGTTCACGCGGTTAACGTCGACGGAAGAAACACCGATGATGTCTTCATTCGCCATCGTGATGCTGCGATAAATGAAGCGATACGGACTTTTATTTAGCTTGCTGCTGCTATTTCTTCCTGTTCACGCGGCAAAAAATCAGGCAGTTATTTTTATTGATTCATCCAAGGTAAATCAGCAGGCGTTAATTGGTGAAATAAACCAAATGCTTTTTTACAGCCCAACGCTGAGAGCCAAAATTAGTATTAATGTTTTTGATATAAACCCTGATGGGCCCGAGTTTATCGGTGAGATTAAATATATCCATGACCGAACTGGACGTGCTGTCGCGCAATATCGTCCGGGGCCGCTGCCTTTTTTAATTTGCCAAACGGGAAAGAAAGCCAGCAGTCGTGGAACCTTGAATACTAAGGAGCAACTATGTTTGTGTACCAACCATTGTTAGCCAGTATCCGACGTTTTAAACAGGATCGCAGTGGGGCATTTGCGATTAGTTTTGTCATGATGTCTGGCTTTTTACTTAGCATGGCGGCTTTTGGGCTGGAAGGATCGCGCTATATTACCGAACGTGCGCGTCTTTCCGACGCGATGGAGCAAGCTGCTCTGGCATTAACCGCAGAGGATAACGGCGACGGCGCGCAGCGAAATTATGATCTGTCGAGTGACTATTTTCGCGCCTATATGCGTCATGACGTTGACGTGTTTAAACCCAAGGTCATTGTGAAAAGTGGTATTTCACCCAATAACCAAAATCTGTCCTACGTAGAATATCGCGTCAGCGGGCAGACGTTGCAGGACTCTTGGTTTTCCTCTGGTTTTTTTCCTAGCTTTGACGATCAGGTCGTGATCGGCGACAACGGCGCTGCGCGTAAATTTCGTTCAAACATGGACGTGATTTTTGTCACTGACTTTTCAGGTTCAATGAATGAGGGATTTGGCGGCAGCACAAAGCTGACTGAGCTCAAACGAATTGTACTGAAACTCTCCGATGAACTCTTTTCCTACAATATTGACAATAAAGTGGGATTTGTTCCTTTTGGTTGGGGCGGCAAAGAGGGCGCAAACTGTGATTTTCCTTTTGTCAGTAATGGCCCAGTGCCATCAGATGTCCTTTCCGGGGGTAATTACAAAGCGTTAGAACGCTATGTGAATATTGCGGGCAGCGTCGCAGCCATTCCGAACCCAGTGCATGATATTCAAATCCCGCTTTCGGCCGTGAATGCCAGTACCTGTCTTCAGCAGAGCTCTTCGTGGAAAGTACCGCTGACCAGTAATCCAAGTGAAATAAACCAGATTAATAATATGACGGCCTTAGGTGGTACCTTGGTCAGCTCTGGTGTTCTGCTCGGGGTGCCTTATTTAGCCTCAGGGACAGCCTCAAGAAAAGTTATGGTGATTGTTTCTGATGGGACGGATGACCCCGGAGATATCTCTATTACACCAAACCTTATTCAAGCAGGTATGTGCGATAAAATCCGCCAGGTACTCAGTACGGATGAATCAGTGGGAAAAATTTCATTTATTGGGATTGCTTATTCTCCTACCGTAGATTGGAAAAGCTGCGTAGGTGATAAAAACTTCTATCTGCCTCAAACGATTAGCGAGCTGGAAGATGACCTGCGGCGCGCCGTATTTGAAGAGGTGGGGCATAATATTCTTAAAGATAATTAAATTTCATCTTAATTCATAGGTCTTACTTTTATCGCTTTAATTACTGCTAAAGCTTTGTGAGGAAAAGTGAGGTTTTTTTCAAGAATTAAACTGAGCTATTTCGTAAGCTTGCTTTCGTAATATAACGACGCCGATATGCGAAAAAAGTAAACGTGCAATAGGGACTATTGCATCGCAACGTTTAACTATTTATTTAACGATGCGTACTGCTTTTTTGTCAGCATTGTCGTCTGCCTATTACGCAATGAAACAGAATAGAACGGATAAATATTATTGCTGGAGAACTATTTATTTTCCTGCGTGATATTTCTCTATCTGTAAAAGATGCATTTTATATAACAAGGACTTAATTTTTAAATGAAAACCAAAACTATGTTGTCTGTATTGGCCGGTCTAGTGATGTCTGCTTCTGCAATGGCTTCTACGCCTGCCAGCTATGATACCAAGTTCAACGTTAGCGCCAACGTTCCTGATAGTGCAACTATCACCGATCCAGGTGGTCGTCCTATTACCGATATGGACGTAGAGCTGACGCCAGCGGCATCAGGCTACATGGAAGCACAAACCACAGCGTTGAAACTCTGGAACAACGACGTGACCAAGCTTGAAGTTGCTCTGACCATGGATGACAGCCAATCTGTTACCGGCGACGCGTTCACCCTGTATAGCACTCAGGGCGGCACGCTCAACGATATGACTTATAAAATCAGCAGCATCACTTCTGCCGGGAGCCAGGAGTTCGCTGCATCAGGTGATTCTAAAGACTTTACTCTGAATGCAAACGGTACTCATGGCGAACTGCCAGTGATGTTTAAATTTGTCTCAGATAAAACCTATGATTCATTGGGCCAAGGTCATTATACCGGCGTTGTCTACGCTAACGTAAATGCCAAGCCTTAATCCTCTTCATTAAATCAGGCCAGGGTCAGCATTATGCTGGCCCTGTTTAAAATATGATTAAAAATAACTGTGCCGCCGGAATTATTGCCGTGCTTTTGTTATGGAGTCAGGCAGCGTTTTCTGTACCCAATTCGCAGGTCGATTTGGATGTCTCTGCTGAGTCTATAGCAAGAATCGCCTTGTATTATGAAGATAAGCCACTGAGTGGTAAAGAGTTTGATTTCCCATTACCGATCAACGGTATTTCTCAAAAGTTTGAAAAAACGTCGAGTTTTTTTCACCTAGTGGGAAATGTGAAAAATGCTGAGATTGTATTTTTAGAGAAACAGTTTGTTCTTCCTCAGGTGTTTGGGGGCAATACGCATATTAATCTTGATGGCAGCTTTATTCATCAAGGAATAGAAACCGACGCCACTAAAAATCTACGCGTGCCTGTTTTAAAAGATATTAGTCAGGCCACTACGGCAAACGGCGTCAAAGTCAAATTTATTTCTGAATTGTTAGCCGGGAATTATACCAAGGGTAAATACGCAAATACCTTTACTTTAATTGTAATGCCTATTTTATAGATAGAGACAGAGAATAATGAATAATAAAATAACTGCCAGCATTGTTATTCTTGGTGTCGGTTTTGGCTGCGCATTAACTCCGCTGATGGCGTCTTCTATTCCGCTTCCCGCTGGCTTTGAAGACATTTTTAATGCCAAACAAAGCGGCGTACTTGATATTATTTATGCAGATTCATCCATTGGTTCTATTGGCGTGGAGTTCGACCAAAACGATGTTTTGTTGATGTCACCTCAGGTGATTGTTGATCAAATAACCGCCGTGGATATGCCCGCGCTCAGCGTGTCCGCCGCTGAGCTGCTCAAAAAACTTTCTGTTCCGTTACGCCGAGTGAATAAGCAAGGTTTTTCACAGGATGAAATTGTCGCAACGGTTAATGAATCGGATGCGTCAGTGCATCTGATATTTCCCGCCTCGTTGTTTAAAGCGGGCGATAAGGCCTATGACAAAACCTATATTCCACACCGCAGTCTTGCCGGCTTTGTTCATAGTCATAATCTGAACTATCTCTCTGATACCTATGGCGATAGTTTAAGTTTATCTTCCAACGATACCTTAAACCTTACCGGTAATAGCTATGTGAAAGGCGCCTGGAGTTATTCCAAAGAAATTGATTTTAATTTGGATGAATTAGCGCTGTATCTTGAGCATGAAAATACCCGTTTTAAAGCTGGGCGTCAGCGGTTAAGCGATAATTTGGTGTCCAGTACGCCTTCGGTCACCTACAGTTTTTTTAATCCCGTTAGCTTCGACGGTATTTCGCTGGGGTATATGACGGATAACTATTTAAACCCTGGTGACGGTGCGGCCTCGCCGGTGACCGTCTATTTGCCGCAGGCCGGTACGGTTGAGGTCTATCGCAACGGGCGTTTAATCGACCTACAGCAGTTTCCCGCCGGTTTGCAGCATTTAAAGACAGAAGGATGGCCATCCGGCGGTTATGACGTTTTGCTGGTTTCTAAGCTAGTGAACGGCAGCCGTGAAGAGAAAATACAGCCTTTTCTCAAACGTAATGGCTCGTTTCGGTCCGGCGATTTGGAGTATGTGGTTCAGCTCGGGCGCTATGACGATCATCAGGGGCAATTTTCGTCGAATCGCTACTCTTGCCGACATTGTGACAAAGACGACAACGATCCCAATCAAAACGGTAGTCCGAGCCACTTTGCCGGAGTATCTCTGGGATATACCACCAATTCTGTGATGTCTTTAGGCAGTGGATTCCTCCTTGATAACGAGGATGGTTATGCCAATGCTAGCCTAGATTTGCCGGTTAATAGCTGGTTTGCCGAACGTCTTTATGCCGATGGCGTTATGGGCGTGGATGGCAGCACGGGCTATCAGGTTGGGCTAATGAAAAACCTGTATGCCTTAAGCATGAACTTGAGCTATCGCGATAACCGATTTAAAGGTGATGAGCAGGATTATCACCGCTATGGTTTGGTTCCTGCTTACGATTTTGAATATCTCCAGTTTGGTGCGAATACCTTTCTACCTTGGAATATTGGTCTAGGTGTTAACTTCGGCTTGAATACGCTGTATCAAGACTACGGACGGCAAAATAAAACCGAATTTGAAAGCTGGGATGTGAATTTAAATCGCGACTTTACGCTGTCGGATTACCTTAATTTACGCGTCGATCTGGGCTATCACCGGGGTATTAATGAGCTGGTTAACCGTTACTCTCATAACAGCACCACGGAAGATAAAGTTTTTGCTCAGTTTACTCTCGGCATGCGTGAGCGCAGCTATAACCATTACCAGTCGCTTTATTTGCGCTCACGAATGAGCGATGAGGGCAGCAAACAAAATATCTACAGCGCCGATTATTCACTTAATTTAGACAACCCAGATTTCGATCGTGGGGGGAAATATACGGTCAACGCCAGCGTCAATCATGGGCCAAACAGCGAGAATAATAGCGGTGCAGGTATCGTTATGGATAACGATTATGGCTATACCTCGGTTGGCGTATCTAAATCATTTGGTAATAACAGCTATAGCCAACAATATCTTTCTCAACGCAGCGGGTTCGCTATTGGTGAGGGTGAGTTCGGATATGGCAAGGTCGACAATACCGCCGCGCTGATTGTAGATGCTAGCTCATTGCCTGAAGATCAATATTTTGAAGTGCGTAACCGGAGTAATGAGCCAGTTGTGGTTGAGGGCGGTAAAAAAACCACGCTCACGATTCAGCCATACCAAAAAATATCGCCAAAGGCTGAACAGGTTTATACCACCGACACTAACGCATTCTATAACCTTTCGACTCAATCATCTTCAACCTGGGCCATGCCGGGGCAGGTCTATCACGTCAAAGTGAACGCCACGAAAAATCAGACGGTCACCGGACGCTTATATCTCGACGGTGTGCCGTTAGCCAATGCTCGCGTGGTAGGTGGCAATGCCATGACCGATGCTGAAGGCTTATTTGTGGGTGACTTCACGTTAGATACCGACAGCCAGCTAGATAAGTTGAAGGTGAGTAAAGAGGGGCAAAATTATATGTGCCCGCTAAATAGTTCAAACGTCAAAATGACTCAAGGCATTATGCAAATACGTGAGGTTAATTGTGAAACTGAGTAAATTGGCAATTCTGCCAGTGGGTATGGCTATGCTAATGACTGCGGGACTGTCGCAGGCCATTGAAGTTTTTCCTATCGTGAAAGAAATTAAACAAGAAACGCCGCGTGATAATTTTATTACCGTTAAATCAATGTATCGCGCGGTGGATAGCGTAGACGTTAATAAGTCAGAAAATAAGAGCTACGAATTTGTTACGCTGGAGCTATTCCATATTACTAATCCAGGCGACACCAAGGAAAATAAGGTGAAAGAACTCGGTGCTCAGGATCCGACGTTAGTTTTTTCACCCACCAAACTGATTATTCCCTTTGGCGAAGAACGCAAAGTGAGAATTATGCCGCTGAAGCCGGTTGAACGTGAAACCGTATATCGTCTGCGTATTCGGCCAAGTTATCCAGAGCAAGAAATGGATAAAGGCAAGGTGCGCTTCGCCATCGGCTATGACGTTTTGCTGCGTTATTTACCCGAAGGTAAGCGAAATCAGGGGCTGGCAGTGACCTGTAGCAGTAATCAGTGGACGTTGACGGCAACCGGTAACGTGCGTAGCGAAATGCGTGATTTAGTAATCGATGGGCGTAAGGACAAAACCATATTCAATGTGTACCCAGAGCATTCGCGTACGTTGGCGGTGCACAACAACTTGGCATTTAACATGGATGGCAAACTTTATACTTATGAAAAGTGCCAGCTTAAGGAGTAATTCATGAAATCTCCGGTGTTATTTGCTGCGTTGCTGCTACAGGTAAGCAGCGTGATGGCGGGTGCTTGGGTGATTCAGCCCCAGCCGAATGGCGCTATTCGTATGCTCCATGAGGGGATCAGCGATGCGAGCGGAGCAGATACGCTCACGATGCGTCAGCCTGCGAATAAATCGCTGACTTTACTGGTTTCTCCCGCAGGCGGCGGACGCTGCGAGGGAGGCGATCTAGTGCTCGGTTCGCTCCGTTTCCCATTGCAGCTTTTTATGCAGGAACGTGCCGTCGTATGTGGCGATCTGGTGCAGTTTTCAGCTCAGCCGAATGAAACGCGGGTAGGGGTGCGGGCAGTAAATCGCAGCGTTAAAGGGGAGCGCTCATTCAGCGAGTTTGGTGCGTTTCCACGCGTTCAGGTAGGTAACGTTAGCTTTAACGTTGAGGGCGATAGCAGTGGTGAAAATTACCCTATCTATCTGGATCTCACCGCATTACAAACCGACGCGGTCACGATTCAGGCCTCTTTTGATAAGCCAGCACTATCGATGGGGTTAGTGGGCGAACTCAACGACGCGACGGCTAATGCACGCTTAAAGATAGCGAAAACGTTGCAGTCGGGCGATGAAGCATTGCCTTATCTTCTGACGTTCGAGTCTACCCAGCAGCATGATAATCACTACCAGCTGCGAGCGTCGAAAGGAGCCCTGTCGATCCCGTATCGAATAAGTATTGACGGCAAAGAGATAGCGCCTGGTTTTCAATATCGAGGAACGATCCCAAGCGGCACAGCAACGGTGGATTGGGTGGATATCCAATTTGCCCTGAGCGGTAAATCGACCCGTGGATTGGCCGCGGGAACACGGCTGATCGACACATTGACGGCTGTTATTACGCCAAATAGTTAAAGGAAAAGCGACATGAAATATTATTTAGCGCTCAGCCTCGCGGCAATGTCATTGATGACGGTAAGTAGCTCACAGGCTGCGATCTCGGTGAGAACCAGCATCGATGTACAGGCTGAAATTAGCACCAGCGTGCGGGTTTATGTGGCCGGAAACGATGTCACCAATGGTTCGATTAGTCTGAAGCTCAACGATAAAAATGGCTATATGTACGGTGTTACGCCCGCCTTTAATTTTGTGGGAAATGCCAGCGCGGTCTCTCTTTCATTGAATACGCCTGCGGGGAATCTGCTGATGGGGGATAACGGCGATACCATGCAGATAAATCCTGCGTGGATCCGCGTGAATGGCGGGGAGGTTTCAGCGTCATATCCGCTGAATAATCAGGTTGTTTATCCTACGGTTCAGGATATTCCCGATCCTTCTCAGGGTGTAAAAGTGCAGTTTACCTCGGCTAAACGCAGTGAAACTTATCCACTCGGCACCTACAGCGGAACGTACGAAGTTATTGTGACGCCATCCGTGTAATCCTATTAGGGCATTTAAGCGTGATTAAATGCCCCTAATACCGGTAGTTAGATATTTATTATTGAATAGTAAAAGCGATAATACTCATTCGATCAAGGAGTTGATTGGAGGTGGATATTGCTTTTATTTTATCGGGGCTTAATGAGTGATAAACATCTTTTTTGATGATAAGAATGAATATTATAAATTTGGGCTGTTAGGGCTATTGCATGAGATTATAGAGCTCCATACCGATCAAAAAACACATCTCTTGGGATTACGGCAAAACTTATCGCGGGCGGATATTATTATTCGCGCTTATCCCGCAGGAGCAGAAACTTTATGTCACCCAGAGCTGATAGAACGTAAACCAGGGAGCTTATTGGTCGGAATTTATGAAGGGGATATACAGACGTTAAACTCATCATTAATGCCGTACTGCTTTGATAATGCAATTTTTATTCATCGAACAGAGCCGATAAAACGCTTGGTGAACCGAATTCTGTTTGCATGGATGCGTGCAAAAGTGAAAATTGATGGAAAAGCGGGCTGTCGGAAAGGGTGCCGTGACTGCAAATCGGTGGAGCTTTCGCTGCAAGAAATAAAGATCATTAGCTATATCTCTCATGGCTTCACTATTGCACGTATTGCGAATATTTTAGGGCTCAGCGTTAAAACTGTAAGTGCGCATAAACGCCGTGTAATGCGGAAGTTTAATATTAAAAACAACGTAGAATTAATTACGCTATGCAAAGTGACGCTGCAAATAACCAATCAGTCTAAAGTGTGTTTTATTCCTTAGTGCTCAGATAATGATATTAGGTCCCTTCCCCTAATTGGGGGAAGGGTTCCAGTTGATTATAATTATTGACACTCCACCAGTTCGTTTTGTTTCGCCAGACGCGTGAAGGTATCTAGCGGACAATATCCTTCCGCGGTTTGATCGTCACATCCCGGTATTTTTAGCGCAACGCTGCCCGCGGGCTTATCCAGAGTGAGTGGGGTTTGATTACGCAACTGTGCCAGCGTTTGATACATCATCTGCACGCTCACGTATTTTTTCCCTGCATTATCTGACCAACGTTCAAAAACTAAGGCACCGCCTGGAGGGGTGTTATCCGGCTGGCCGGGTAGCGTCCACGACATACCGAGCATGCCTGCGATATTGGCGATATTGGTATCATGCCCCGCAAGAAACAGGATCTTATTATCCGCTGATAACTCGGGCAAATCGCGCGCGCTAGTCTGTGAGTTGATTGCGCTGACGATGGTTTGCAATAGCGGTGTGCCGTTATGTTTGGCGACGTAAGACGTGCGCGACATCAAATCAAATTGCGCATTGTGTAGCGACAGCAAGGTGATCCAGTCTTGCTCCGAATGGATTTTTCCCCAAGCGGCATTTGGCATGCCCTGCGCATGTTCAAGCAGGAAAATTTCGGCCAGCGTTGATGACAAACCTACGGCCCCATCAAGTGCCACTTTATTGCCATCGTCTTTGATGGAGAGTTTGCTTGGCATAGCTTGTGCGAAATCGCAGGTTTGGTCTGCGCTATGTTGCTGGCAGTACGTTGACTTTGGAAAGTTCAGCACGCTGCTCATCAGCGCCAGTGCAGGGCGGTAGTGCTGGTTTAGCTGAGCGATGGGCATACCGGCCTGTTGCTCGACGGCCTGCTGTACCTGCGTTTTCTCCATGGTACAGACACCGGCTTTCACCGGATGAAATAGCGGATCGGCCTGCTTAAGGTCTTGCTGATGATGAATACTCAGATGGCACTCAGGTGCGAGCCCCGCCAAAAACGCCTCGCCTGTTTTCCGAGTGCGCTGATCGACGTCTGCCCAAACATAGACATCATTCGCCGTTGGGCAACGATCTTTAGACAAGATCCCCAACTGCTGAAACTTCTGCCGATAGAATCCACCCATCAGGCTCACCAAGTGCTCGCCCCTCGGTGTGATATACCCCAGATTGACCGGCCACTCAGGCCATGCATTAGGCGTAACGTCACGCATGGTTTGCGTCATTTTGGTCGGTGCTCGAACGCCATGGCGGCTAAGAATAACGACCTTTTCAAGCTGATATCCGGAAGGTTCGGTTTCGCTGGCGTAGCTTGCCGTGGTTAGCATGCTGGCAGCGATGAAAGCCAGAGGCATACGCTTTAGCAACCGAGTCGGACTGTGTGCAAACAGAGAAATTGTCATTTATCGCCTCTTGATTTTCGAATTGTCATATCCGTGATTGCGGCGTGAAAACACGTATGTAGGAAGCCGATTCTGAGCATAGGCCGCATGCGAATCACTATACGCCAGAAGCGAAAGCGGGCGGAGTGTCTGCGCCAATTTTACGCGTGACGGTGAGGGAATATTTAACTCTGCATCAAAATCCTCTGGCTAAAAACTCTCCGGCTGTGACCCACTTCAACCTTTCTGTTTGTGTGCCGATTTTTGTTATTCCCTTTTCTTTATTGCTGCGAGGATGACCTCAGATGAGTGGGCGCTGCCGTTAGGTTAGTCACCATAAGATGATTTCAATCACTTTATAGGGCTGAACGTAACCGTTGTAGCAGCGGGGATTGAGCTGAAAAACAGGGGACACAATGGAAAAGGAACGGATTATTCAAGAGTTTGTTCCCGGTAAGCAGGTGACTCTGGCTCATATCATCGCGCATCCCGGTGAGGATTTAGCCAAAAAGATAGGCGTTCCCGGTGCAGAAGCCATCGGCATTATGACGTTAACGCCGGGGGAAACCGCGATGATTGCCGGTGATTTGGCAACCAAAGCGGCGAACGTGCAAATCGGGTTTCTCGACCGCTTTACCGGTGCGTTAGTGGTTTATGGTTCGGTCGGTGCGGTGGAAGAGTCACTACAACAAACGGTCACGGGGCTGGGCAATTTGCTCAACTATGCCGTGTGTTCGTTAACGCGGAGCTAACGATGACGCGCGCTATTTTTGTGGGCGCGGTCGGCGCCGGGAAAACAACCTTATTTAATGCGCTACAGGGTGATTACTCGCTGGCCAGAAAAACGCAGGCCATTGAGTTTAATAACGAGGGCGATATTGATACCCCCGGAGAATATTTTAGTCACCCACGTCTCTATCACGCGTTAATCAATACGTTAGTTGAGTGCGAATTGCTGATTTATGTTCACGCGGCCAACGATCCTGAATGTCGTATTCCAACAGGATTACTGGATATTTATCCGCGCTTACAGCGCATTGCCGTGATCAGCAAAGCCGATTTGCCCGACGCAGATGTGGCAGGCGTAAAACAGATGCTGGCAGAGGCCGGATTCAAGCCTCCGATGTTCGTGGTGAACAGCCACTCGAGCGACAGCCTAGACGAATTTAAGGCATTTTTGACCGCCCAATACGGTCAGGACAAAAGGGTTAAGTGATGAAAAAACTGATCACGGCGAATGACATTCGCACCGCGCAGGTTCAAGGCCAAAAGAGCATCAACATCGTTTTAGCCGACTACATCGTGACGCCAGAGGCGCGCGTGGTTGCCGAGCAGCTTGGGGTTGAAATCATCGAGCAATTAACGGCGGCACCGTCAACGCCCACATCTGCTGCAAACACGGTCACGGATGTTCAAACTGCTGTGCCGCAAGAGGGCAGCTCGGTCGCAGAGCGCCAGCGTATTCGTGAACACATCTTAGCCCAGTTGCCAGAGGGCAGCGTGACAGAAACACTGCTCGCGCAGCTTATCGAAAAGGTACAGCAAGAACAGCGCGCGCAGAAGCAGCCAGCGGCTGCATCAAATAGCAGCGCCCAGCCGAGCTTTCGCTCAGTGACGGGTAAAGGTGGGGTCAAGGTCGTGGATGGATCTTCCGTAACCTTTGGCCGCTTTGACGGGGCGAAAGAGCATCAGGTCGGGCTGACGGATCTGATCACCGCGCAGGACGGCAGCAGTATGGCCGCGGGATTCATGCAGTGGGAAAACGGTTTTTTCCCTTGGACGCTGAACTACGACGAAGTTGACATGATTTTGGAAGGTGAACTGCATATCCGTCACCAAGGTGAAACGCTGGTAGGCAAAGCGGGCGACGTGATGTTTATCCCGCGCGGTTCGAGCATCGAATTTGGTACCACCAGCTATGTGCGTTTTCTTTACGTGGCTTGGCCCGCTAATTGGCAGGAATGCTAAGAGCCTACTGGGATAGGCCCTAAGCAGGGGGACGATTATGACAACTTTTATCACTGAAGACTGGTTACGAGCCAATCATACCCTGAGCGAAGGGAGCGAAATTCGTTTGCCATCAGATAGTCGCATGACGCCATCGGCGCGTGAGCTGATAGAAGGGCGTCGTCTGTTGGTGAAATTTCAGGACGAGCAAGGGCGCTTATTTGTTGCTGCGTCGCTGGATGAAGATAAAGCGCTGCCCGACTTACAGCCGGTGCATGGGCTGACCAGCCAAGATCGCGCGGCGGCGGCAAGCTGTGAACTTTGCCATCAGGCCGTTGTGGATAAGCCCGATACGCTGACTCACCTTAATGCACAGGTCATGGTCGCTAAAAACGATCCACGTTTGGCGTTTCGTGCTCGCTTGGATGCCAGCATCGCTACCGCCGTCTGGCTGCAAAGTGAACTGAGCGCGATGGCGTCGGCAGCCCACTGGCTGGCTGATATTCGCTCGCTGCTGGGCAACATTATGCGGGCTGATGCCTTGGATATTCCGTTGGCGGTTCAGGAGATTGCCGGGCTGACGGCAGATGAGCTGCATCGCTTATCACACCAGCCGCTGAAATTCCTCGGGCACGATCATATTGTTCCCGACGTAAATCAAGGACGCGACGTTGCGCTGCTGAATTTGCTGCGCGCCTCGGTGCGAGAAACGGAGATCACGGCGGCCAAGGTGTTTATCGGTGCTGATTATCATGTGCAGAAAGCTGATTTGCTACAGGCGCTTAATCGCTTATCCAGCGCCGTATATGTGCTGATGATCCTGTGCGTGCGGCAAAATAGGCACCAAGGCGAATGGCCGAGTGCAGAACAGCTTAAACAATCGATCGCACGCGGAGGCACTCATGCTCATTGATCGCTGCCGCCGCCTAGCGCAGAACCATCCGCGGCGGGTGGTGTTCCCCGATGCCTTGGATAAGCGGGTGCTTGAGGCCGCGCACTATCTATTACATCACGGTTTAGCTCAGCCCATTTTGCTTGCCAACCCTTTTGCCCTGCGCCATTTCGCGCTGAGTCACCGTTTTACGTTGGACGGCATAACGGTGATTGATCCGCACAATGCCGATGATTGGCACAGCGAGTTTTGCCAGCGTCTAACGCAGCGTTTGGGTGAGAAAACGCCCGCTGACTGCGCAGAGAAAATGCGTCAGCCGCTGTGGTTTGCCGCGGCGATGGTGACCGGGGGCAAAGCTGATTTATGCATTGCCGGAAATCTCTCATCAACGGCGGCGGTATTGCGTGCAGGACTGCGGGTTATAGGACTTCAAGCGGGAACACAAACGCTGTCCTCGCTCTTTTTAATGCTGCCGCCTCAGGGCGATCACACGCTGGGATTTGCCGATTGCAGCGTGGTTCCTCAGCCCACGTCGGCGCAGTTGGCGGATATTGCCATCAGCAGCGCGGACACCTATCACGCCATTACGGGCGAAGAACCTCGCGTGGCGATGCTGTCATTTTCCACCCGCGGCAGCGCCAAACATCCGGCGGTGGCTTCAGTACAACAGGCGACGGAGTTGGTTCGTCAGCGCGTACCGGCCTTAACGGTGGACGGCGAAATTCAGTTTGATGCGGCGTTTGTGCCCGATGTTGCACGGCAAAAAGCGCCAGATAGCGTATTAGAAGGGCATGCCAATGTGATGGTATTCCCTTCGCTTGAGGCAGGAAATATCGGCTACAAAATTGCTCAGCGTCTGGGCGGGTATCGTGCTTTAGGACCGTTGATCCAAGGACTTAATGCACCTATGCATGATTTGTCTCGCGGATGTAGCGCGCGTGAAATTATTGAACTGGTGCTGGTGGCGCAAACGCAGTGCACGCCGCCAATTGCGCCAGTCACAGCGAATAAATCGGTAACGCAGCGCCAGCCAGAAATGGCGGCATCTGCAAATGAATTGATGTAGCCCACGCTGCTGCATCAAGTGAAAACGTGGTTATAAAACCGGTCCCAACGGGATCTCATTGAGAGGTATATATCATGGAAGCATTAGGATTGATTGAAACCAAGGGTCTGGTCGCACTGATCGAAGCATCGGATGCCATGGTCAAGGCTGCTCGCGTTAAATTGGTAGGCGTGAAGCAAATTGGCGGCGGTTTGGTGACCGCGATGGTGCGTGGCGATGTGGCAGCGTGTAAAGCGGCCACCGATGCGGGCGCTGCCGCGGCGCAGCGTATCGGCGAGCTGGTTTCTGTGCACGTTATTCCACGCCCGCATGGCGATCTGGAAGAAATTTTCCCTATCAAAATGTCTGGCGATAACCCGCTGGATTAATCGATGTTCGCGTGACGTCGTTATCTGACGTCACGCTATTTTAGCAACACATCATTTTTTGCTGCCTGCGGGCGGTGCGGGACGCTTTTACCCTGCGTTTACCCAAAACGTTTTTAACAGAGCTAAGGAGTTAAACGTGAAATTGGCCGTCGTGATAGGACAGATCGTATGTACCGTGCGGCATCCCGGGCTTGAGCACGACAAGCTGTTGCTGGTTGAGACCATCAACCGACAGGGGGAACCAAGCGGGGAGTGTAGCGTCGCCACCGACAGTATTGGTGCAGGCAACGGCGAATGGGTGCTGGTGGTGGGGGGAAGTTCCGCCCGCCGCGCACAGCACAGCGAGGCGTCACCGGTCGATCTCAGCGTCATTGGCATTGTAGATGAAGCCGTGATGGAGAGTCAGGTGATTTTCCATAAGTAATTTCCCAGCGTGGGTAATGCCGCTCGTTTAAGAGATCGAGATACACGGGTCTAGCACACCGCGGGGCGCTCCGGCAGCTAAAGCTGCTACGACCCCATCGGTGTACTCCCCCTAAAATCGAGCTTAGGTGGCAAGTATTCCTTACCGAGGGTGGCTTAAGTTCAGGCCGTCATAAAACGGGGCGAACAGTGAACATGGATCAGAAAGAAATCGAACAAGTGGTGAAGGCGGTACTCGCTGGAATAGCGTCATCTCCGGCGGTAACGGCTTCGGCACCTAAAACACCCGATACGCACGTGTACGGCGCAGGCATTTTCGCCTCGCTGGACGACGCGGTTTCAGCCGCCAAAACGGCCGTTGCGGGCCTCAAAACCGTAAGCATGCGCAAGATCGCGGTGGACGCTATTCGCCACGCGGCGGAAAAACATGCTCAGGTATTGGCCGAAATGGCCGTAACCGAAACGGGCATGGGACGCGTTGAAGATAAATTTGCTAAAAACGTGGCTCAGGCTCGCGGTACGCCGGGCGTGGAGTGCTTAGCGCCGCAGGTGCTGACCGGTGATAACGGTTTAACGCTGATTGAAAATGCGCCGTGGGGCGTGGTGGCATCCGTCACACCGTCTACCAATCCGGCAGCAACGGTGATCAATAACGCCATCAGCATGATCTCTGCGGGCAACAGCGTGGTTTTCGCACCGCATCCGGCGGCAAAAAAAGTCTCACAGAAAACTATCTCGCTATTAAATGAAGCGGTGGTGGCCGCAGGCGGTCCAGCCAACCTGATGGTGACCGTTGCCAATCCAGACATTGACACCGCGCAGCGCCTGTTTAAATACCCTGGCATCGGTTTGCTGGTGGTGACCGGCGGCGAAGCCGTGGTGGAGTCGGCGCGCAAGCATACCAACAAACGTTTGATCGCCGCAGGCGCGGGTAATCCACCGGTCGTCGTAGATGAAACGGCCGATATTCCTCGTGCGGCACGCGCTATCGTGCACGGTGCTTCTTTTGATAACAACATCATCTGCGCCGATGAAAAAGTGCTGATCGTCGTTGACAGTGTGGCTGACCAGCTTTTGGCTGAAATGAAGCTTCAACATGCGGTGTTACTCAGCTCAGCGCAGGTGGAACAGCTAATGCCTCTGCTGCTGAAAAATATCGATGAGCATGGTAAAGGAACGGTTTGTCGTGACTGGGTTGGCCGCGACGCTGCCAAAATTGCGGCCGCAATTGGGCTGGAAGTGGATGCCAAAACGCGTCTGCTGCTTGCCGAAACCTCGTCTTCGCATCCTTTTGCGGTAACAGAAATGATGATGCCAGTACTGCCTGTGATCCGCGTGGGCAACGTCGAACAGGCGATTGCGCTGGCGGTGAAATTGGAAGGTGGCTGCCACCACACGGCAGCGATGCATTCTCGTCACATTGAAAATCTCAACCAGATGGCCAATGCCATTGATACCAGCATTTTTGTCAAAAACGGGCCTTGTATTGCGGGGCTGGGTCTTGGCGGTGAAGGCTGGACGTCGATGACGATTACTACGCCAACCGGTGAAGGTGTGACTTCCGCCAGAACCTTTGTCCGTCTGCGCCGCTGCGTGCTGGTGGATACATTCCGCATCGTATAACGGAGGCGTCAATGACTCGAACCGCACAGGAATGGCTTCACCCGCGTTTGTTACGTGCCGCCGAACTGCAGCAAGGATCTGCCGCGCCCATTGAAACCGGCCAGCCACTTTGGTTAGGGATTGATTTGGGTACCTGCGACGTGGTGTCGATGGTGGTTGATGCGGACGCGGTTCCCGTCGCGGTGTGTCTGGACTGGGCGGATGTGGTGAGAGATGGCGTGGTATGGGACTTCTTTGGCGCCGTCAATATCGTGCGTCAGCACTTGAACACCTTAGAGGCGCAGTTTGGTCGGCGTTTTGAATGCGCGGCAACCTCATTTCCACCGGGTACCGATCCGCGTATTTCTATCAATGTGCTGGAAGCTGCGGGGCTCACCGTCACCAACGTGATGGATGAACCTACCGCCGTGGCGGACATGATGGGTTTAACCCGTGCGGCAGTGGTGGATATCGGTGGCGGAACCACCGGTATTGCCGTGGTGGCGCAGGGCAAGGTGGTTTACTCCGGTGATGAGGCTACCGGCGGCCATCACATTTCTCTCACGCTAGCGGGAAACCAACGCATTTCGTTAGAAGAGGCTGAGCAAATAAAACGCCAGCGCGGCGCGGAGATTTGGCCTGCGGTGCGTCCGGTTTACGAAAAAATGGCGGATATCGTCGAGCAACATCTGCAAGGGCACCGCGTGGATGAGCTCTGGCTCGCGGGTGGTTCTTGTATGCAGCCAGGGGTTAAGGCGCTATTTGAACAGCGCTTTCCGCAACACCAAATCCATCTGCCACCGCAGTCGATCTTTATGACGCCGCTGGCGATTGCCGCCTGCGGGATCAGCGAAGGGGAAGGGTGCCATGCATAACGCATCATTACAGGAAATGTCACCGGGCGATTTAGTTCAGTCCGCGCTTTATCAGGCCTTGGACATGATGAATGCGCGTCAGGTGCGTGAGTTTGCGGTACCGCCTTCCACTCTAATGGGACCGGGGGCGGTCAGCCGTTGCGGTCAATCTCTGGTGGATCGCGGCATTGAACGCGTTTTTCTGATGGTCGACGGCGGTTTGCATCAGGCTGGCATGACGCAGGTTTTGCTGCGCAGCCTCGAGCAAAGCGGCGTGGCCTATGAGATTTGGGCGTGTCCTCCGGGCGAACCTATCGATACCGATGTTAACGCTGCGGTGACGCAACTGCTACAGGTGCAGTGCGACGGCGTGATTGCGCTGGGCGGCGGCTCGGTGCTGGATGCGGCGAAGGCCACTGCGTTACAGGCGGCTAATCCAACGCTGAATTTTGCCGAGCTTACCCCGTCTTTACGTCTTAAGCGTCGTCTGCCGCTGATCGCCATTCCAACCACCGCCGGAACGGGCTCAGAGGCGACCAACGTTTCAGTCATTATCGCCATGCCTCAGCACCGTAAGCAGGTTTTGGTTCACTCGCTGCTCATTCCTGATATGGCCATTATTGATGCCTGTTTAACGCTGGGCGTGCCGTCGCACGTGACGGCCGCAACCGGTATTGATGCGCTGACTCACGCCATTGAGGCTTATGTTGCCACCAACGTGACGGGGCTGACCCGGGCGCTGGCACATCGCGCAATTACGCTGATTGGTCAGGCATTACCGCAGGCGGTTGGGCAGGGGCAAGATTTGGCGGCGCGCGAGTCGCTGATGATGGCGTCTTACATGGCGGGAATGGCGTTTTCGAATGCGGGTTTGGGTCTGTGTCATGCCTGTGCGCATCAGATTGGCGCGGCGTATGGCATTGCGCACGGCGCGGCGAACGCCATCATGCTGCCGCAGGTGATGGATTTTAATCGCTTGGTGTGCAAAAGAACGTTTGCCGAAATTGGTCATGCCCTAACGCGGGAAACCTGCGACGCGGCAGGCACTATTCGTGCAATTGCGCAGTTGATTGAAGATGTGGGATTGGGCGGCAATCTGGCGAGCTATGGCGGGCAGGAATCTGACTACGCCGAATTCGCCCGTGCAGCATTACAAGACGTGTGCATTCAAAGTAATCCACGCACCGTCACTGAGGCTCAAATTGTGGCGCTGTATCGGGGCTCGTGAGCTGACTTAAACAGGCTTTGAAGGAGAACAGGCTATGGGCATTAACGAAATTATCATGTACATCATGATGATCTTCATGCTGATTGCGGCAGTGGATCGCATATTTACCCAGTTTGGCGGCTCGGAGCAGATTTTAGGCAAAATTGGCCTTGGCTCGGTGGGAAAGAGTATTTCTGGCTCGGGCGGCCAATTCGAAGAAGGCTTTATGGCGATGGGCGCCTTGGGCTTGGCGATGGTGGGGATGACCGCGCTGGCACCGGTGCTGGCGTATTTGCTCGGGCCTATCATTATTCCTCTGTATGAAATGTTGGGGGCGAACCCTTCCATGTTTGCAGGCACTTTGCTGGCCTGTGATATGGGCGGCTTCTTCCTCGCCAAAGAGCTGGCGGGCGGAGACATTGCCGCATGGCTTTACTCCGGCTTGATTCTCGGTTCCATGATGGGGC
This sequence comes from Hafnia alvei, assembly GCF_034424155.1. Classification (NCBI taxonomy): domain Bacteria; kingdom Pseudomonadati; phylum Pseudomonadota; class Gammaproteobacteria; order Enterobacterales; family Hafniaceae; genus Hafnia; species Hafnia alvei. The sequence continues at coordinate 1,960,494 of NZ_CP139992.1, forward strand.
CAACCATCGTGTTCTCTATCCCCGTGGCGTTGGGGATTATTGAAAAATCCGATCGTCGTTATTTGGCGCTAGGCGTGTTGGCGGGCATTGTCACCATCCCGATTGGCTGTATCGCGGGCGGCTTGGTGGCGATGTATTCCGGCGTGGAAGTGAACGGTCAGCCGGTGGTCTTCACGCTGAGCCTGATCCTGATGAACATGATCCCCGTACTTATCGTGGCGGCGCTGGTCGCGTTGGGATTGAAACTGATCCCCGAAAAAATGATCAACGGTTTCCAGATTTTCGCCAAAATCTTGGTGGCGATTATCACCGTGGGTTTGGCCGCCGCGGTAGCTAAGTTTGCCGTGGGCTGGACGATCATTCCTGGCCTAGACCCTATCTTTATGACCGAAGGCGATAAGCCCGGTCAGGTGATGCGCGCGATTGAAGTGATCGGCTCTATCTCCTGTGTGCTGCTCGGTGCCTATCCAATGGTATTGCTGTTAACCCGTTGGTTTGAAAAACCGTTAATGCGCGTTGGGGGCGTTTTGCGGATTAACAATATGGCCGCCGGTGGCATGGTTGCCACGCTGGCTAACAACATCCCGATGTTTGGCATGATGAAACAAATGGATGCGCGCGGCAAAGTGATCAACTGTGCGTTTGCGGTATCCGCCGCCTTTGCGCTGGGCGACCACCTCGGTTTTGCCGCAGCGAATATGCCTAGCATGATTTTCCCGATGATCGTCGGCAAGTTAGTCGGTGGGGTGACGGCTATCGGCGTTGCCATGATGCTGGTGCCGAAAGGGGAAGATGTCGCCGTTAACGCTGAGCAACCTGTGTCTGAGGAGGCCTAGCGTGAAAACTCTCGAACTGCTTAGCGTTGGTATTGATATTGGCACCACCACAACTCAGGTGATCTTCTCGCGCCTGTCGTTGGTGAACCGTGCGTCCATTTCTCAGGTGCCTCGCTATGAGTTCGTGAAGCGCGAGATTATCTGGCAAAGCCCGGTGTTGTTTACCCCGGTCGATTTTGCCGGTTTTCTGCGGGAAGAAGAGTTGCTGGCTCTGGTGCTCGCCCAGTATCAGGCCGCAGGCATTGCGCCCGAAACCATAGACTCCGGTGCCATTATTATCACCGGTGAAACGGCCAAAACCCGTAATGCACGCCCGGCGATTGTATCGCTTTCTCAGCGGCTGGGTGATTTTGTGGTGGCCACCGCGGGGCCGCATTTAGAGTCGATTATTGCCGGTTTTGGCTCGGGGGCGCAGGCCTTATCAGAGCAAAAAATGGCGCGGGTTTTAAACATTGATATCGGCGGTGGCACGGCAAACTACGCGCTGTTTGAAGCGGGGCGGGTAGTCAGCTCCGCCTGCTTAAACGTGGGGGGGCGGTTGATTGAAACCAGCACCGACGGTCGCGTACTGCGTGCCCATCCGGCGGGGCAATGGATCGCGGACTCTCTGTTTGGCGAAGGGGTTAACGTAACGAGCCTGACGCGAGCACAGCTTGAACAGGTTGCCGCCCGCATGGCGCAACTGTTGTTAGAAGTTTTCAATGGCGCACCTTCTCAGTTAGCGCAACGCTTACTGATGACCGATGCGCTCCCCGCCTGTGATTCGCTGTATGCCTTAACGCTTTCGGGCGGGGTGGGCGAGTGTTTTCGCACGGACGACAACAGCAATCCATTCCGGTTTGGCGATATCGGCCCGCTGCTGGCGCAGGCTATTCATCTCGATGCGGGATTTGCCGCGCTGCCGGTGCAGGTACCGAATCAAACCGTGCGTGCCACCGTCATTGGCGCTGGCGCACACACGCTTTCTCTTTCTGGCAGCACCATCTGGCTGGATGGCCTGTCTCTACCCATTCGCAATATTCCGGTTGTTCATCCTGACGCCAGTCATGCGACCTCGCTGGTAGAGGCGTGGTTGCAGGCGCTCACTCAAATGGATTTGCAGCCACAGCACGATCTCTATGCATTGGCGTTGCCTACCGAGCTGCCTGTGAACTACGCCTCGGTACAGCACTGTATCGACGCCTTGCAGGAATTCAGTACCCGCTTTTCGAATCCGCACCCGCTGTTGGTCGTTGCCTGTCAAGATTTTGGCAAGGCTTTGGGCATGCTGCTGCGGCCGATGATGGCACAACGTCAGCTGGCGGTGATCGATGAAGTGATCACACGAACCGGCGATTACATCGATATCGGCACACCGCTTTTTGGCGGCGCAGTGGTGCCGGTCACCGTCAAGTCACTGGCTTTTCCTTCTTAAGGGAATTTGTTTATGAAACTAAAAACACAGCTATTCGGTAAGTCGTATCAGTTCAAGGATGTGAAGCAGGTCTTGGCAAAAGCCAATGAACTGCGTTCGGGGGATGTGTTAGCTGGCGTGGTGGCGGAGAGTTCGCAAGAGCGCGTCGCGGCCAAGCAGGTGCTGTCAGAGATGACGATTGCGGATATCCGCATGAATCCGGTGATCCCGTATGAAGAAGACTGCGTTACGCGCATTATTCAAGATGACATCAATGAAACCGCTTATGCCCGAGTGAAAAACTGGAGCATCAGCGAGCTGCGCGAATACATTTTGGATGATGAAACCAGCGTGGATGATATCGCGTTTCTACGCAAAGGGATCAGCTCCGAAGTGGTGGCTGCGGTGGCTAAAATTTGCTCCAACGCTGATTTAATCTACGGTGCCAAAAAGATGCCGGTGATTAAGAAAGCCAATACCACCATCGGTATTCCCGGTACTTTTAGCGCGCGTTTGCAACCGAACGATACGCGCGACGATGTGCAGAGCATTGTGGCGCAGATTTATGAAGGGCTCTCATTTGGGCTGGGCGATGCGGTGATCGGGGTGAACCCCGTGACCGACGACGTCGATAACCTGAGCCGCGTGCTAGACACCATTTACGGCGTCATCGATAAGTTTTCTATTCCAACCCAAGGCTGCGTGCTGGCGCATGTAACGACGCAAATCGAAGCGATTAAGCGCGGTGCGCCGGGCGGTCTGATTTTCCAAAGTATCTGCGGCAGTGAAAAAGGGCTGAAAGAGTTTGGCGTTGAGCTGGCGATGCTCGATGAAGCGCGCGCAGTCGGCGCGGAATATAACCGGATTGCCGGTAGCAACTGTCTCTATTTCGAAACTGGGCAAGGCTCAGCGCTGTCGGCTGGCGCTAACTTTGGTGCCGATCAGGTCACCATGGAAGCGCGTAACTACGGTTTAGCGCATCACTACGATCCGTTCATTGTGAATACCGTAGTGGGCTTTATCGGGCCTGAGTATTTGTACAACGATCGCCAGATTATTCGTGCCGGTTTGGAAGACCACTTCATGGGCAAACTGAGCGGAATTTCTATGGGCTGCGACTGCTGCTACACCAACCATGCAGATGCCGATCAGAACCTGAACGAAAACCTGATGATCCTGCTGGCGACCGCCGGATGTAACTACATCATGGGGATGCCGTTGGGTGACGACATCATGCTCAACTACCAGACTACGGCATTCCACGACACGGCGACGGTGCGTCAGCTGTTGAACCTGCGTCCATCGCCGGAGTTTGAGCGTTGGCTCGAAACCATGGGGCTGATGGCGAATGGCCGTTTGACCGCCCGCGCCGGTGATCCGTCGCTCTTTTTCTGATTTCTGAGGTAAATCATCATGGATCAAAAACAAATAGAAGAGATTGTGCGCAGCGTGATGCCGCGTATGGCGCAGCCAGAAGCCAGCGCGCAATCGGCCGCCAGTGAGGTGATATCGGGCGCGGAGAGCGGCGAATGTTGTTCGGTCGATCTCGGTTCTGACGAGGCCAAACAGTGGATCGGCGTTAAAAACCCGCATCGCTTAGACGTGCTGCAAGAACTGCGGGCGAGCACCGCGGCGCGTGTGTGTACCGGTCGTGCGGGCCCTCGACCACGTACTCAGGCGCTGCTGCGTTTTCTGGCTGACCATTCACGCTCCAAAGATACGGTACTCAAAGAGGTGCCGCCGGAGTGGGTACAAAAGCATGGTTTGTTGGAAGTGCAGTCGGAGATCAGCGACAAAAATCTGTATCTCACCCGTCCCGATATGGGGCGACGCCTTAGCGCGAATGCCATTGAAACATTGAAAACCCAGTGCAAAGCCAATCCAGATGTTCAGGTAGTGATTTCTGACGGTTTATCGACCGATGCGATTACCGCTAACTATGACGAGATCCTTCCTCCGCTGCTGAAAGGATTAGAGCTGGCAGGGATGAACGTGGGTACGCCGTTCTTTGTGCGCTACGGGCGAGTGAAAATAGAAGATCAGATTGGCGAGTTACTGGGCGCAAAAGTGGTGATTTTGCTGGTGGGGGAACGTCCTGGCTTGGGGCAGTCAGAAAGCCTGTCCTGCTATGCGGTCTATTCACCACGCATGGCTACCACGGTAGAAGCCGATCGTACCTGCATTTCAAATATCCATCGTGGCGGCACACCTCCGGTTGAAGCTGCAGCGGTGATTGTGGATTTGGCCAAACGGATGCTGGAGCAGAAAGCCTCTGGTATTTCGATGACGCGTTAAGGAGTAAGCACATGCCAGCATTAGATTTGATTAAACCGAGCGTCAAAGCAATGAGGGTGATTGCCGCGCTGCAGGAAGATTTCCGCCGTGAGCTGAAGCTGCCGTCGCATATCCGCAGCCTTGGCCTGATGACCGTGGACTCTGACGATGTGGCCTATATTGCCGCCGATGAAGCCACCAAACAGGCTCAGGTTGAAGTTGTTTATGGCCGTTCTTTGTACGCGGGTGCCGCGCACTCGCCGTCACCGTCTTCGGGTGAGGTGATTATTATGCTCGGCGGGCCAAACCCTGCCGAGGTGCGCGCTGGTTTAGATGCGATGTTTGCGATGATCGAACAAGGACCGGCGTTTCAGTGGGCCAGCGATGCCGAAGATACGGCGTTTCTGGCGCACGTGGTTTCGCGCACCGGTTCTTATCTGTCGGGTTCTTCCGGCATTCGGTTGGGCGATCCGTTGGCGTATTTGGTTGCACCGCCGCTAGAAGCCACCTTTGGCATTGATGCGGCGCTGAAAGCCGCCGATGTGCAACTGGTGACCTATGTTGCACCGCCGTCAGAAACCAACTATTCCGCCGCGTTTTTAAGCGGCAGTCAGGCGGCGTGTAAAGCGGCGTGTAATGCGTTTAGCGAAGCGGTATTGGAAATAGCACGCTGTCCTATTCAGCGCGCTTAACGGAGGATGGCCATGATCAACGCGCTAGGGTTACTGGAAGTTTCAGGTTTGGTGGCGGGCATTGACGCCGCTGACGCCATGCTGAAAGCGGCTCAGGTTCGGGTTCTCAATCATGAAGTGGTTGATCCGGGGCTGGTGACGCTGGTTATTGAAGGCGATCTGGCGGCTTGCCGTGCGGCATTGGATGCTGGCGCGGCGGCAGCCAGCCGAACCGGCATGGTGATTAGTCGCAAAGAGATTGGCCGTCCCGACCCTGATACTGAATGGTTAATTTTAGGGCTAAGAGGCTTAGCGCCAACATCATCCCCTGCGCCTGAAGCTGCACCAGCAGCGAAAATAGCGCCGCCAGTGCTGACTGAAACCGAGTCTTCTGACGATGAGAGTGTGTCTATAGAAGCCTGGCTTGCGGAGATCGCCAGCCATGCCCAAGGTATGACCGCGGGTGAAATGGCCGCTCGTTTTCAACTGAGCTTGAAGCAGACAAGACATACGCTAGAAGCGCTACTGCGGGAAGGCAAATTGCGTAAGCGAGGGAGTCGCTATCGTATAAAAGTGGCGAAGGAGGAGGGGCATGAATAACCCGAGCCAAATGCGCATGACGTTAATGCCCGAGGAGATCCGTGCTCGGGTGGCAGCGGCGGGTGTGGTGGGATCGGGCGGAGCTGGCTTTCCGACTCACGTTAAACTTCAGGCGCAGGCGGAGATTTATTTAGTTAACGCCGCGGAATGTGAGCCGCTGTTACAGGTCGATCAGCAACTGGTTGCTCAGTCGGCGGCACGTTTGCTGCGTGGTCTGCAATATGCCATGTGTGCCACGGGGGCCTCCGAGGGCATCGTGGCGATTAAACGTAAATATCACGCCGCCATCGAGGCGTTAACGCCGTTGCTGCCAACCGGAATCCGTTTGCATATCTTGCCGGATGTCTATCCAGCAGGTGATGAAGTGATCACTATTTGGCTGGCAACCGGACGACGCGTTCCGCCTGCGTCGCTGCCGCTGTCGGTTGGCGTGGTGGTCAACAATGTGCAAACGCTGCTGAACGTTGCCGCGGCGGTGGAAACACAAACGGCGGTGACTCAACGTACCTTAACCATCAACGGCGCGGTGGCCGAACCGATAACGCTCACGCTGCCGTTGGGAACGTCACTTCGCGAAGCGCTGGCGTTGGCCGGTGGTGTAACCGTTGCCAATCCTGCCTTTATCAACGGCGGCCCGATGATGGGGCGCTTGTTGGCATCGCTGGATGAGCCAATTACGAAAACCACCGGTGGATTGCTGGTTCTCCCGAACGATCATCTGTTGATAGAACGCCGAATGCGCAGTGAGCGGACGGTGCTCAATCAAGCGAAAACGGTATGTGAACAGTGTGGAATGTGCACCGAACTGTGTCCTCGCCATCTAATTGGTCATGAACTGCCGCCGCATTTGATTGTGCGTTCGGTGAGCTATGGGCATATCGCTTCGCTGTCGTCTGTAACGGCGGCGTTAACCTGCTCGGAGTGCGGCGTTTGTGAGGCGTGGTCATGTCCGGTAGAGATCTCCCCGATGCGAATTAATCAATTACTTAAGGCTGAGCTGCGTGCCAACGGCGTTCGCTATCAAGGTGAATTAGGCCCGGTTTCGCCGATGGCAGAATATCGGCTGTTGCCAGTGAAACGGCTGGTGGCGCGTTTGGGGCTGACGCCATTTATGCATAAAGCGCCGATGCAAGAGATAGCGTGGCAGCCTGAACGGGTTGAACTGATGCTTAATCAGCATATTGGCGCGCCAGCCTCACCTTGTGTCGAGCTGGGTCAGCGCGTTGCGCAAGGTGAGTGCATTGCGCAGATGCAGAATGGGGCATTGGGTGCAGCGCTGCACGCCAGTATTGCCGGCGTGGTTAGCCAAGTGGGTTCACGCAGTATCACGTTGGTGAGGGAGTAGCGAGAGATGGTATCGCAGAGCAGGACTATCACAGGGGTTAAAACCTATAACGCTATCGGGATGGTTGAGTTGTCGAGCATTGCTAAGGGGATGCAGGTGACGGACTTCATGCTGAAAAGTGCCAACGTCGGTTTGTTAATGGCCAAGACCGTTTGCCCCGGAAAATATGTGGTGATGGTGGGAGGGGATGTTGCTGCCGTGACGCAGGCGATAAATACCGGTGAACAGCAGGGCGGTACGTTGCTGGTGGACAGTTTTTTGCTGGCGAATGTACACCCTGACGTCTTGCCCGCGATCAGCGGCGTGACTGACATGCCCGACAAACAGGCGGTGGGCGTGGTGGAAACCTTCAGCGTGGCGGCCTGTATTGAAGCGGCTGATTGTGCAGTTAAAACCGCAAACATCACACTAATTCGTCTGCATATGGCGTACGGTATTGGCGGGAAATGTTATGTGGTGATGAGTGGCGATGTGGCTGACGTTACCACGGCCACGCAGTCGGCAAGTGAATCAGCAGGAGAAAAAGGCGCGCTGGTATACAGCATGGTGGTGCCTAACCCACATCCAGAATTCTGGCAGCAACTGATGAGTTAACGCGTGGTTGCCGTCGAGGAGCGCATATGAAAAAGAAGCCAGATCTTAATTTGCACCATCTTTTTTCTGGGGACATTGACCCTGTTAATTGTAAACCGCTGGTTGAGCGTGAAAATGTTCATCAGCGCGAGTCGCAAGATGTGTATGAACACGCCTGTACCATCACGGCATGGCAGCAACTTTATGATCAGCTCCGCCCCGGCAAGTTTAAAGGCGAGCTCACCGAAATCCTGTTCGATGGCGTGCAGATTTTCCGTGAGTACACCAATCTGACGCTGCGTCAATCTTGCATGGTATGGCCGAATGCGTTCTGGTTTGGCATCCCTGATGTGCGCGGTGAGCACGGTTTTATCGGCTCACAGCCGTTGGATTCACAAGAAATTGCGGTTCGCCCAGGCGGCAGAGAGTTTGAACTCAGCACGCCGGATGATTACACCATTCTCGGCGTGGTGGTTTCTTATGATGTGTTGTTTAGCCACGCGTCGTCGCTCATCGATCCAGATCGTCTATTGCAACTGCTCAACAACAACCCTGCGCTTGAAGTGAATGCGTATCAAAAAGAAGCGCTGTGGTATTTCATCCATCAGGCGCTCTCGCACGGCAGCGTTGACCCGCAATCGATGCAACGGGCAAACGTGCGCAAAGTGCTATGCCATAACCTGCTCACGGCGATGACTCATTTACTCGAAGACGCACAGCCTGTCTCAACCCGCCAAGTGTATAGCCGTATTAACTATCAGCACTTAGTGTCACAGGCGCGGGAATATTTACTGAGTCAAACGTCTGAACCCGTGACGGTGCTCGATTTATGCCGCGAACTACACGTTAGCCGCCGAACGCTACAAAACGCATTTCATCTGGTGCTGGGCATCGGGCCGAATGCGTGGCTAAAAGCACTGCGCCTGAATGCGGTACGCCGCGAACTGGTCAGCCCCTATTCCGAATGTCATACCGTGAAGGATGCTGCCATGCAGTGGGGGTTCTGGCATTTAAGCCAGTTTGCCACCGACTATCAACGCCTGTTTAACGAAAAACCTTCAGTTTCATTGGCGGCGCGTGGGGCGAGGTTTATATAGACGTTACAAATACAGAGAGGTGCGATTGTATTGACCTCTCTGTATTAAACCCTACCAACAATTCTCGCTATAACCTCAAAATAAATTGCCCATGTGATAGGCAAAAACCCAACTATCATTGGAGAAGAAGGCCAACTCAAAAACGAAAAATGTGAATGTGCAGCCCAACCTGCACCAGAAATTAAGGTAGCTACGGCTACTTTCTACTATTTGAACGCTCACGCCATTTAATTGATAAACGTTGGTACCAAGGTTCTGGAACTGGGTGAACAATACTACGTAGAGCACGGGCATAATCCATAACCAATCCCGGAGTCCAAGCCATTGAGAGCGCCCGTTTCCGCACCTGAGCCGCTATCCATAGCTCTGGCATAAATAGCGTTCGTAGGGTAGAGCCCCAATTTTTGCTTTGCTCAGAAAGTACACCTTCTAGCGACGCTTCTAATGCGTATGCAACGCTGCTTGAACAGTTGCGGTAAGTCAGGTTATAGGTCGTCGTCATCCGATAACCTTTCCAATAACGCAATAATGCCATCCCGTTGTATTGATTGAAATAAATCTTGCGATCTGACTCACACCAGTTTGCCGCTTCAGTGGCATAATCAGGCTGGAAAACACCCGGTACATTATTATCTTGAGTTGCTTTTAGAATATTCAGAAACTCAGAGGGCGATCGGTCAATATCTGATTCGGGATAGAGGCTGATATAGATATCCGGTGATAGTTCCAGCGCAGCATGACCGGTTGAAATCACGCCGTCAGTATCAACCGCAGCGATGTAGCGGTTAATCACTGGGCGGGGTATCGGCGATGTATTTGCTGTCCCGACAGGTGTCCAAATATGAACGGTAAGCGGTCCGATGAAATCAGCATTTGAACTGTCGCTAGTAAGAGAGACAGGGTGTTTCGTCAGGTCATTCTGAATATTGGAAGGTGCTAGCAGATCAAAAATTGAAACCCCTTCGCTTATTTGTCTCGCCCTGAGCGCCAAGCGCGCTGTATTGATACCGCTAATCAGCATGAGTGTGCCAAGAAAGATGGGAACGGTGGCCTTATAGTGCGTCGGATAAGGGCTAAACATGAAAAATGCAAATATTATCTGTGCGATACCACCGAGCATCGCATTTTTCCAGTGAGGGTATCTCACTACCCACGCTGAAGAAATAATAAACAGCCCTATCACGAAGAACGCAAAACCAAAAACGATAGCCAATAAAAGATTGCTGTAGGCTCTATTAAACAGAATGAGAATAGATACTGAACAAAAAATAGCTCCTTTGAAATAAAGGACAGCCTTTTGTGCTCCAACACCACTGGACGCAATACTTAAAGTGACTAAACTTTCGACAAACAATAATGTGCCGAATACGCGTAATGGAAAATAGGTTACGCCGTCTAGGCCATCGATGAAAATACTAACGCCAAGCACCCCCCACAAAATACCGACCAACATGAGGTATTTTGCTTTCGTCTGGACGAATTCGACGCCGAATAATAAAAGAACAATTTGGATCACAAGCTTTAGTCTCCGATATCTAGTAATCGTGGTCGCATTTAGAGGGCAAGGTGATAGCGGCTAGCCTGCCAGTTACCTACGATAATATCTTCACCGTCCAACACCATGTGCACACTGCCTTTATCGACTAAGGTGATCCATTGGTCGTTGAATGTTTGGATACGGAAAATCATGGAGCTATGTTTATCCTGCGAGCAAGCAAGCCAGTGGGAACGAAGCTTTTGTTTGTCACGTGGATGAACACGTTGTAATACTTCTTCCAGATTGTCTAACGCTCCATCTGTCATGTTGCCAAGCAGTATTGAGAGATCGTTTTCCCAAATAAATGAACCTGACGATGTATTAAGTCGATAGAACACACCATTACCGACAATACGTCCGGTTTCAGGATCATGGTTTCTGGTCGAGCGCCTCAAGACTCTAATGAACACAACCAATAACGTGGTGGCGGACAAATAGGTCAGGGCTAAAAATAATGATTCGGTATAGGTTAGGCTTTTCAGAAAGAAGGGGCCTTGGTGCTGGTCGGTAAAATAGATAACGATAGCGCCTAGCGTTAGCAGGGCAACAGAACCGCCAAGGTTTCCCCAGAAAACAGAAATTATCATTACTATCGCGATAGGCAGGCAAGCCAGACCAAAGTAGAGCGCAGTGGCATGCTTGGCGACCCAAGGTAATTCATGACCAAAGACAACCCCCGCCGTTGCACAAAGCAGTAGCCATAGTGCGAAGCCGATTGATTTTGATACACAGCTGCTTGCTGAAGAAGACTCATTCTTATTAATGAATCCCATGACTATCGGCGTTGCGAAGAATATTCCTGTGATGTCGGCGATAAATCCTTGTGAGAAGAGTTCAAGGAATGGCTGGTCGTGTACTAGAGCAAATCCGCCAACGACCACCAACGAATCCACTGCGCTGATAACAAGTGTCGCCACGATCCAAACAAGGATGATATGAAGATCGTCATTTAGGCGTGCAAAGCGACGCACAACCCAAGCGATGATGACGGTCGACGGAATCGACAAAAATGAATACAGCATCGAAACAGCAAATGTGACTGGGCTTCTCCAATCCTCATCTAACAAAACGTTAGCCAGTGTAAAAATGACGATTAGGCTTGGGTAATCTCTCCAGCGGGCACTTAGAAAAGCAGCAACTGCAACCCCTGCCGGAAACCAAATAATAGCAATTGATGAGTCTGGGTCATCGAATTTCAGCGACGTTAATCCGGCTAAATAGAAAATTAGCCCCCACATGAGGAGGATAGATAACTGCTGAAGCCACGTAGGAAAATACGCTTTCATTGCGGCTGAATTCCTCCTAGTTAGAGTATGTACTAAGCTATTTAAATATAGCGCTAACACGGCTGATACAATGGCCCCAATGCTAACAATCATTGACTGGAAAACAAAGCAACATGAGTCTTAGAGTCTATGAATTATGGGGCAGCTCTATGGTGGGGGCTGTTGCGCTGTGGTTGACACATAGATTCTTCAGACTTGTATAATGACCAGCACATTACAGTATGAAGAGAATCCTATGCCAAACACTTATATTATCCTTGCGATTTCCATTTGCGCTGAAACTCTGGCAACCACGATGATGAAAGCGTCTGAGGGCTTTAGCCGCTTGCTACCAAGCGCAATTGTGATCATCGGCTATGCAATTTCATTTTATGGTCTGTCTCAGGTTGTAAAAACGATGAATATCGGTATCGCTTATGCCATATGGGCTGGCATGGGAATCTTTTTAGTATCGATTATGTCGTTCTTCATTTATAAACAAAAACTCGATCTGCCGGCGATTGCTGGAATGGTGCTTATAGCGCTTGGGATTATGGTTATCCAATTGTTTTCAAAATCAGTAACGCACTAATCCTTACAATATATTGAGGGCACTAGCAGGCCCTACTTATTGTTTTTTCATGTTTATTTTAAATTGAATGATTCAGAACGACTGTTCTGAAAGCTGCTCAGAAGTTGACTCAAAAGATAGGAGGCAAACTATTTTTTCATCATATTACACTACAAATAACTACGTGTAGCATATCGTTAAGCTACTCGCCACAAACGTATATTCGGAAGGGGAGAAAGCTTAGTAAGGTCTGTAACAGCAGGGTGAATATATTGTCAGCATTCTGATAAAATCGATGCTGGCATAAGTGTGCAATTCAAATCCCATATAAATTCATATGATAATTAAAACGGTAGGCTAAACTTAAAATTAAAGGAAAAATTCCATCCTTTTTTTGCACTGTTTTTTTGAATCTTACACATTAGCAGTGAAATATTTTAGGCTTTACTGCATACCTAAGTGTATTTATACACAAAATTTTGAATAGTATACGAATCAGAATATTCGCAGCCTAAGAATATTTTCTCTTCATTTCTTATATCGTCTTCGTCAACTAAGTCATTATCATCAGCATTTGACATCTCCACAAATTGATTAGCTGTTAATTTTATTTTATGACTTAGTAGGAACAATCCGTCATAAGGCCATGTTTTTGTGGATGAAATGTCGATTTCGCTATGTGCTGGCGATACCAGTAATATAGATATAAATAACAAGAAAAATAGGTTAGTTGGCAATTTGATGATTTCCATATTTGATGTGAATTATATTTTATAAGTTAAAGACTAAAACCTAAATATTGATTAAATAGAAATTTAAAACTTACTTTATTGGTAGAGGGCCATTCGTGATTGTTTTATTATTAATTAATAAACTGTGTTATTAAATTATTGGAAATATTAACATCGTTTATAAAGTATTTAATGTTAGTCATCTTAAAATTCACCGACTTATTTATTTATAAATATTAACTAAATTTTATCCTAGAGAGGAAGCATCGTGACAGCAAAGATTAAACCATATAATGGAGCAGCTGCCGGTTGGGGGGCTGTCAGAGCGGTGGTGAGCTCAATTCGACATGAGATGGATGTTCAACATGGTCTAATTGCACTTTTTCACATGAATAAAGTCGACGGATTCGACTGTCCAGGATGTGCGTGGCCGGATCCAAAACATACATCATCTTTCGATGTGTGTGAAAATGGTGCTAAAGCTGTTTCCTGGGAGGCGACAGAAAAACGAGCGGATGCTGAATTTTTCAAAACCAATACCGTAAGTGAATTGCTGGGATGGGAACCTCGTGCACTCGAACAGACTGGCAGGCTTACAACGCCTCTTAAATATGAACCCTCTACTGATAAGTATTTACCCATCGAATGGGAAGTAGCTTTTGCTGAAATCGGTCAAAAACTTAAGTCTTTCAATGACCCTGATGTTGTAGAGTTTTATACCTCAGGGAGGACCTCCAATGAAGCCGCATTCCTGTATCAGCTCTTTGCAAGAATGTATGGCACAAATAATTTCCCAGACTGCTCAAACATGTGTCATGAGCCAACCAGTGTTGGACTCATGGAGAGTATTGGAGTAGGTAAGGGAACGGTAAAATTAGAGGACTTTGACCACTGCGACCTAGTTATTTGTATTGGCCATAATCCTGGAACAAACCATCCAAGAATGCTGACTTCTTTACGAGAAGTAGCGCTGAGAGGGGCGAAAATTATTGCAATAAATCCAATGCAAGAAGTCGGACTTACGAGCTTTATTGCCCCACAAAACCCTTATGAGATGCTAACCGACAAAGGTACCCATTTAGCTAGTGAGTATTACCATGTTCGCGTCGGAGGAGATATTGCTTTGATGAAGGGCGTAATGAGATGTCTAATCGAATTACATGAAAAGTCCTTATCTCAAGGTAAAGAAGGGATCTTAGACATTGAATTTGTCCAAAATCACACGAATGGATACAGGGAACTTCGTACAGATGTGCTTAATACAGCGTGGGAACATATCATTGAGAGCAGTGGCATCAGTCAAGAAGATATACACCACCTAGCCGCAAGCTATGCATCTGCAAAAAAAACCATAATTTGCTATGGCATGGGGATAACACAGCACGAACATGGAACCCAAAATGTGCAGCAATTAGTCAACTTACTTCTCTTAAAGGGAAATATAGGGAGAGAAGGGGCTGGTATCTGTCCTCTACGTGGTCATTCCAATGTTCAAGGTGATAGAACAGTAGGGATTACGGAAAAACCGAATAGCGAGTTACTCCATAATCTGAATAAACGATTCGGGTTCATACCGCCAAAAAAATTTGGGCATTCTGCCGTTGAAAGTATGAAAGCTATCTGCAGTGGAAAATCAAAGGCATTAATCTGTCTTGGTGGGAATTTTGCAGCAGCGATGCCAGACAGTACAACTACATATCCGATGTTTAAAGAATTAGAGCTAACGGTACACTTAGCAACGAAGCTAAATACCTCACATTTATTAGTCTCTAAAAACAGCTATGTCTTCCCTGTCTTAGGTAGAACAGAAAAAGATGTGCAAAATGGCAATTATCAGTTTGTTAGCGTTGAGGACTCAATGTCAGTAGTTCACTCCTCCTGTGGAGTCCTAACACCTGCGAGTGAAAATCTGAAATCAGAGTGTGAAATTATTGCGGGGTTAGCTAAAGCAACTTTAGGGCAGGAAAAGGTTAACTGGGATGAATTGAAGAGTAACTACGATTTAATTCGAGATCACATAGAAAAAGTGTTTCCCGATTTTAGTCATTATAATGAACGAGTGAGAAAACCAGGAGGCTTTACATTAACAAATTCTGCTTCTGAAAGGCGATGGCTCACAGCGTCAGGACGAGCTAATTTCGTGACTTTTACGAGTCTATTAGAAGATCCAAAAATCCCGAATAAAATAGAGATCACATTGGCAACCGTGCGCAGTCACGATCAATACAATACAACAATCTATGGGATGGATGATCGTTATCGTGGGGTATATGGACAAAGAGACGTATTGTTTATAAGCAAAGAAACAGCTCGCAGCATTTCTGTTAATGACGGTGAACGAGTGAACATAATTGCGCTGAATCCTGATGGGACTCGTAGTGATAGAAGGATGAATCAACTTAAAGTTGTCATTTATCAAATGGCAGATAAAACGGCGGTTACATATTTTCCAGAGTCTAATCACATGATTACCTTGGATCAGCATGATAAAAAAAGCGGCATCCCAGCCTATAAAAACATTCCAATAGAAATAGAGATTTGCAACTAGCCATCATGTTTAGTTTATATTTATACATTTATCAAGATTTAAGTGTAGGATATTTATCTTGAGTTGGATGTGATTTAAATTCAACGTTGCTTAAACGAAATAAAGTGGATTTAACTCTACAGAGTAAATACATCTATTTCAATTAACACTAGGTGTTCTAGTATTTATAAAGAATGAATCTTATAAATATTTAATTTATTCTATATAGGCTAATCAATAATGTGCAACCATAGTTTTAATGATACTAATGCCTGTTATCTTCTTCTTAGCTGTGACGCAGATTTTTCATTTAAATCTGAAGTTGGTTATGAGCTCATTGGCTCTAGCACGATGGTGTTAACCAATAGTGAGAATAGGAAGTATTTTCCATATCAGAATATACATGAAATAGCTATCAAGCAAAATTTACTGCATGAGTTGATAAGCTTTTTATCTGCGAAGCAGTTAAAGTTAGGAAATAGAAAAAAAGTCTCTGACTACTATTGTGCACATTTCGATGTGCATGATGTTTTTTTCAAAACGGTTGAGTTATCGCTATTACAAGCTCAGTCTGAACAAGAAGAATCTAAGTACGTAACCCATTTGTTAATGCTGTTATCCTACTTCTTTGAACAGTCTCAATTATTAAGTTATTTACTACGCGCAGTAAGGCATATTACATGCCTACAAGTAGAGGCAATTATTGAAAGTTGTCCCTCTAGAAACTGGAAACTCAATGATATAGCTAATGAACTATGCATGAGCGCTAGTGGATTAAAAAGAAGATTGCGAGAAGAGGGAACTTGCTATAAAAAAATATTAATTAAAAGCCGTTTGAAGTTAGCAAAGTTTTTACTAGAGTCAAAAAATATTTCGATACTTGATGTCGCTAGTAAATGTGGCTTTTCTAACGCATCTTATTTTATTGCAGTATTCAAGAAGCATTACTTAATAACACCATCTTGTTATTCCAAGGGCATATATTGTTGCGTGTAGCTACTGTAGTAGCTAGTGGATAAATTTCATGAATCCATCGTATGTGTTGTTCAATGAGGCTTTTTGTGAAACTGATGGCTTTGATGTTAGCAATGTCTGCGAGTTTTATTGTTGGGACGTTTATGTTAATAACCCTGATGATAAAGATGTGGGATCACATTATCATAATATAGTGTTGCTGTATTTTTGTTGTTGTCTTCGTTACCTAAATAGTATCATGCTTGGGAAATAAAATGAGTTTAAGTAAACTATCAAAAGATAAGGTAAACCTCACTAGAAATAAACTGATATTATCGGTTTTTATTGTTTTTTTTCTATGTGTATCTGTTTTTTCAGTCTACTGGTTTTTAGAACTAAGAGAGTTGCAGACAACTGATGATGCTTATGTATCAGGTAACAAGATATCAATATCTTCCCAGGTAGCATCTAGCGTCGTAAGTATAAATTATACTAATACAGACCTTGTTAAAAAGGGGGATGTACTTGTTCAGCTTGATAGTACGGATGCAACATTAGCTTATAATAAAGCCAAAAGCAATTTATCAGAAACAGTTCGAAAAGTTAGGCAACTATATATAAATAGCTCGCTTGATAGAGATAATATTGAGAAGGCAAGAATAGCATATGAACAATCATTGACTGATTTGAATCGGTACTCAAGGCTCACTGGTGTAGCCGCGGTGCCTCATGAAACTCTTCAGCATGCGAAAAATTTAGTCGCAAGTAATAAAATCAGTCTCAATATCGCTTTGCAAGAATACAAAAGCAACCAAGCTCTATTGCGTGATACAAATTTTGCCAATCAGCCATCGATTCAAACTGCCGCTGATGCTGTGCGCGAGGCTTGGCTAACACTCCAGCGAACAAAAATTAAAAGTCCAGTCACGGGCTATGTCGCACAACGTAATGTGAATGTTGGAGAAATTATTAGTGTAGGGCAGAGCCTGATGGCCATAGTTCCAATGGATCAGTTTTGGATAAATGCTAACTTTAAAGAAACTCAGTTAGGTCGTGTCAGAATTGGGCAAAAGGCAAGCTTTACGACTGATATATATGGAGATAGTGTTGTCTATACTGGATATGTAACGGGTATTAACATGGGGACAGGCTCAGCATTTTCATTACTTCCTGCTCAAAATGCTTCAGGGAATTGGATTAAAGTAGTTCAACGTGTTCCTGTTAAAATTATGGTTGATATTGACCAACTCGAAAATAATCCACTTAGGATTGGTTTGTCTACAAATGTGAAAATTAAAACAATTGGTGGTGAGGCGTCTTCACTTCCGAAAACGCAACGCGGCACACCAGTGTACAGCAGCAAGACGTTGGTTTTAGATACTGCCGATGTAGATCGGGAGATTGTCGAAATTATTAATACCAATTAAGATATTCTATGACGACTCAAACGAATAATATGTCTCCTCTCAAAGGTATGAATCTAGTTTTAGTGACTATTGCATTGTCGATGGCGACTTTTATGCAAATGCTCGATTCAACTATATCAAACGTAGCTATACCTACCATTTCAGGATTTCTTGGTTCATCAACAAATGAAGGTACTTGGGTTATTACTTCATTTGGTGTTGCTAACGCAATCTCCATTCCAATTACAGGACGACTGGCCCTACGATTTGGTGAATTAAAACTTTTTATTATATCGGTTTCATTATTTTCCTTAGCTTCTCTTTGTTGTGGTTTATCTAACAGCTTAGATGTGCTGATTTTTTTTAGAGTGATTCAGGGGTTAGTTGCAGGGCCATTAATTCCTTTATCTCAAAGCCTGCTATTGCGGAACTATGCACCAGAAAAAAGAAATATTGCACTTGCCTTGTGGTCTATGACGGTCATTATAGCTCCGATATTCGGTCCTATTTTAGGCGGGTATATTTGTGATAATTTCAGCTGGGGATGGATATTTTTGATAAATGTTCCCTTTGGTATTATTGTTGTTTTAACAACTACAGTTGTCTTGAGAGGTAGAGAGACAGATATTGTTCCTGTGAAGCTAAACTTGATTGGACTTAGCTTGCTGGTTCTAGGTGTGGGCTGCTTACAAATAATGCTAGATAAAGGCAACGACCTTGACTGGTTTAGTTCTAATCTGATAGTTTCGCTGTGTATTATATCGGTTCTCTCTATTATTCTTTTAATTATTTGGGAGGCAACGTCATCTAATCCGTTAATTGATCTAAGTTTATTTAAATCTCGCAATTTCTGCATTGGTGTTCTAGCCATAAGTTGTGCATATTTAATATATTCTGGGGCAATAGTCTTGATGCCACAATTATTGCAAGAGGTCTTTGGATACACGTCGGTATGGGCCGGATTGGCGTATTCGCCTATAGGTATTATTCCTCTTATAATTGCACCCATTATTGGCCATTATGGCAACAAAATAGATATGAGGATATTAGTAACATTCAGCTTTATCGTTTATTCGGGATGTTATTATTGGAGAGCTATAACTTTTAACACAGATATAGATTTTACAGCAATTATTGTACCTCAATTTATCCAAGGCTTTGCGGTTGCTTGCTTTTTCTTACCTCTTACGACAATCACGCTTTCTGGGCTTGCTCCCGATAAATTTGCAGCCGCAACGAGCATGAGTAACTTTTTTCGTACGCTAGCGGGTTCAATAGGTACGTCGATCACTATCACACTATGGAGTCGAGGAGGATCTTTTCATCATAGTAATTTATCTGAATCGATATCCACTTTTAGTGAGGAAAGCGTAGACCTAATAAAAAAACTTAGCTATGAAGGGTTGGATTTATCACAGTCGTTGCAATATATAAATACTCAGGTTACACAACAAAGTTTGTTAGTTTCTGCAAATGATATTTTTTATTACTCATCAGGCATTTTTCTAATGCTTACACTAATTGTTTGGTTTGCACGCCCTCCATTTAACACTAAACCTGCTACATGATATTACTTCATGGATACTAGGAGAAACGTTTCTCTTAGTATTCAAGTTTATTTATTGATTTTTGGTCACAACATCTAGATAGTAAAATAAGTGTGGGTTTACTTAAATACCTAGGCCTCCTTTCTCATCGTGTTAAGCACTGCTTTAGTGTTGCATGCTAGCACAGAATTTTCATAGACTATCCCAATAGTCGAATGCAACATTTCGTTAGCTGGTAGTCGAGATATTTAAATAATTATTGCAATATAATATACAAAGAATCTTTAGCAGTTTTTCGACAGGTTCGACATCTATTGATCGCTGATAGAAGTATATTGTGAGTTAAGCTCTTTGCAATGCTAGTGATTTATGGATAGGGACTATATTAAGCTTTCAATGCACTTATGACGATGGAGGGAATTTTACAGAGCCAAAAAATAAAGAGTAGGATGTTTTGAATAATACAGTGAGTCATTGAAAATGATAATTTCTAGCCTTAGTATTTAATCAAAGTAAATGATTAATATTGTAAGTCTGCTAGAGCAGGTGCCGACCTTTCAAATAGTAAGGTCGGTATCGAGGTGGTCCAAATAACCTTAAAGAGCTTTATTTAACTCGTAGAGATCTATGCTATCGGCTTCCTTATTATTTAAACTCTCTTTTTTTCTAAGAGTTGCTATCTCTTGAGATAACGAGTACATATCATTCTTGATTGAAGAGTAACTCTGAAATATAGCTATATTATCTTCGTTTGTATCTGACATTCTCTTTTTAATTTTATCTATTCCGTGGCTGATTTTCTTTAGTTTGAAGTAAAAAAATATCATTATAAATAAAGATATAATGATATAGGTAAATATTACTATCGGAATTAAGGTTATTGAGTTCATATTAATAGATTTTAAATTAAATTATTTTCCCAAATGGTAAATTATCGTAAGGAATGGCTTTGCTATAAGCATTACTATATATGCTACATAGCAAGGCGTGGTCCTATAGCTATTTTATCAACGAAATTATATATTCACTCTGTGTTAGGTAAATCCACATTGGTGCTGTAATAACAAACATGATCGTACTTACTGCTAGGGATGATGTGCCTGTTCTTACATAAGTATCATAACGACTAGCGATAATAATACCTGAGAATGCAGGCGGAAGAGCTGCAATTAATACAAGCATCTGCAGTTTTTCCGTTTGAATACCAAACATTATACCGGCGATAAGAATTATAGCGGGCGTGAGTATTAATCGATAGAAAGTGTTGAAGACGATTTCGCGATCAAATTCAAATTTATGAGCAGATAGTGTAAGACCGGCCGCAAACACGGCTACCCCGGCATTTGCCTTGGCGATTAGGTCAAATGTAGGATCTAAGATTGGTGGAAAATGTATGTCTAGCATAACAAGGCAAACTGCTAATACTGGGGCCCATACAACAGGTTCTTTAAGTGCAGAATATAATGCACTTAGTTTACTGGTGTCAGAGCTGTTAGCACTTGATTGAGGGCCTAGCAAAAAGAGGCCCAATGGTATAGTTATTGCGTTGACTATAATTGCAACGATGGCTACCACTAAACCTGTTGCCGTCCCTGTACCATAGATTGGTTCTAGCACAGCAAACCCTAGGAAACCAACTGTGGGTGATCCTGCAATTAGTGCGCAAACTGCTGACTCTGGCTTAGTTCTTTTAAATATGTATTTGCAACTAAAATAACTAAGCATGAAGAGTACAACTAGAACGACAGTACTTACTAGCGTTAATGTTGAGTCTTGAAATATTTCAGCTCTATTTGATTTAGTTATTGATACGAATAATGCTGCAGGCAAAGCATATGTAAGAACCATTTTATTAAATGCCTTGGCTTGAGTTTCTGTGAAAGAATTTTTCTTTCCAGAAATATAGCCTAGAGCCATAATAATAAATATAGGGACGAGATCAACCATAAAAATATGGAACATTTAGAACCTCTCGGTTTTATTATATGAATTTAAGTTTACAAAAATTCTTTGCGAATTTTTTCACCATGCTCGTTTAGGTTTGGTGCTGCTGGGCGTTTTTTTGGATCTGGATACCCGCTGAGTTTTATTGGGTTCCCTGGCATCTTAATGCCACCTGATTCAATAAGCATATTTCTATCAACAATCTGTGGTAACTCCATTGCCTCTTTAACTGTTAATAGTGGTGCTACCGGCACGCCAAAATTCCTAATAATTTCTACCCACTCATCACTTGCTTTAGTTTTAAGGGTGAATTCTAGCTCAACCTTCAGTTCAGCTTGGTTTGCAACTCTTAAAGCATTACAAGAGAATCGAGGGTCATCTGCAAGATCGGTTCTCCTAATTCCATTGCATAATTTTTCAAATAAAGAATCATTGCCGCAACATATAGATATATATTTATCATCCGTCATGTATATATCAAATGGAGACATCGAAGGATGTCTATTTCCTATTCTCTCAGGTGCTTTCCCAGTAGCAACATACGCCATAAGTCCGTGTTCAAGAAAGGCTATTGTTGAATCAAACATTGCTATGTCAACATGTGATCCCCTGCCATTTCTATCTCGGCCATATAATGCACTGGTGATTCCACAAAACATAAATACACCCGCGCATAAGTCTGAAATGGAGGTACCAACACGTGTCGGGGGAGAATCTGGAAATCCTGTTTCCATCATAATTCCACTCATTGCCTGTATAATAGTATCGTAGGCAGGTGAGTTTTTAAGTTCTCCGGTCTGTCCGAAACCAGAAGAGGACGCATAAATGATATTTGGGTTTATTTTTACAATATCTTGGTATGAAAAACCTAACTTTTCCATTGTCCCTGGGCGAAAATTTTCAGCTAATACATCTGCTTTTTTTACTAGGGCTGTGAATACCTCTCTATCACACTCATCTTTTAGATTTAATGCGATACTTTCTTTTCCTCTATTAACAAAACTGTAATATAAAGATTCGTTATCAATAAATGGACCATAACTTCTCGTATCATCCCCGTGTTCTGGGATTTCTACTTTAATGACTCTAGCGCCTAAGTCAGATAATAGCTGTGTTCCAAATGGGCCATTTAATACGTGTGTAAGATCTATAACCAATAGACCATCAAATGGCCCTTTGTCATTGTCAGTTTTAGTTGGCATTAAATCACCGATTATTTTACAGAATTTGTCTTCGGGTTTAAATTTTTAAGATGCCCACTTTCAACGCCAGCGGATGCATCAATAATACAGTTAATGAGAGTGGGGTGTTTATTGTTTAAGCTGTTTTTTAGGGCATTGACCAACTCATCAATTGACTTAGCACATACACCATACCCACCGAAAGCCTCCATCAATTTTTCATATTGAGAGCTCATTAGCAATGAAGTAGGAGCTGGGTCACTTGATGTGCCATTAATTTCATCACCTCGATATATGCCACCATTGTTAAATACAATAATGGTTACTGGAAGCTTATAGCGACATATAGTTTCTATTTCCATACCACTGAATCCGAATGCGCTGTCACCAACAATAGCCACAACTTGTTTGTTATCTGTAACCGCAGCTCCGATTGAGTAGCCCATTCCAATGCCCATTACTCCCCATGTACCACAATCTAATCGGCGGCGAGGGTGATACATATTAATGATATTCCTAGCATTATCGAGAGTGTTCGCTCCTTCGTTAACTAAATAAATATCTCTCCATTTTCCCAGCTCATTATTGATTGCACCGAGAGCATTGAAATAGTTCATAGGCTCGGTTATTTGCTCAATTTTTAAAGCCATTTTTGCTGCATTAATCTTTTTGTGTTCTTCTATAGCATCTATCCAGTCATTGTATTCATTCAAAGAGAGGGGATTAAGAGAAGATAATAGCTCTTTAATAACAGAGCACATATCTCCAACTAGCGGAGCTTCAATCGGTCTATTGCTATCAATCTCCATAGGCTCGATATCGACTTGTATAAAGCGCGTTTTACTTGACCAATGAGGGCCTTTTCCATGACCTAATAACCAATTTAATCTGGCTCCGAGCAGAATCACAACATCTGCATTTTCGAGAACAAATGATCGAGCAGTTGCTGCAGATAAAACATGATCATCTGGCAAAACTCCCTTGGCCATTGACATAGGTAAAAATGGGATCCCGGTCATTTCAATGAATTTTTTTATTTCATTTTCTGATTGAGAATATGCTGCACCTTTACCGAGAATAACTAAAGGCTTCTTCGCTTCGCTTAATACTTGTAATACCTTATCTACAGATTTCTTTGAAGGAAGCATATCTGGTGCAGGATCCACAACAACAAACACCGATTTGTCAGCATCTGTTTCTTTTAAAGCCGCTTCAAGAACACTGGCTGGAAGGTCTAAGTAGACGCCACCTGGACGACCGGATACTGCCGCGCGAATTGCACGAGCGATACCAATACCAATATCTTCTGGTTTGTTAACTCGATATGAGGCTTTAACAAATGGCTTTGCGATATTCATTTGATCTAGCTCTTCATAGTCGCCTTGCTGCAAATCTACGATTGAGCGATCACTTGAGCCGCTAATTTGAATCATCGGAAATGCATTTGTAGTGGCATTTGCGAGGGCGACTAGCCCATTTAGGAATCCAGGCGCTGATACAGTTAAACAAATCCCTGGTTTCTTTGTGATGTAGCCACTTATCGCGGCGGCATTTCCAGCATTTTGCTCATGCCGAAACCCGATATAGCGGATACCTTCGTTTTGTGCAATTCGGGCCAAGTCTGTAACTGGAATGCCTACAACGCCATAAATGTTTTCTACTCCATTGGCTTTAAGAGCCTTAACGACAATATGCATGCCATCGGTCATTGCGCTATTATTTTCCATAATACGTTATACCTTGATATTTATTAATGAGAGGTATGGCAACAAGCATGTTGTTGCCATATACATTTTTAAATGACTTTATTAATCTTTAATTCTGATACTTCTTTTTCTGTATAGCCAAGTTGATTCAAGATCTCTTCTGTATGTTCACCAAGCAATGGTGCAGCTTTAATTTCTGGACAGAATCCAGAGAATTTAATAGGGCTACCCACGGTTAGGAACTTACCACGTCCAGGTTGTTCCACTTCTACTACAGAAGCGCTCTCACGCAGAGACTTATCATATGCAATATCTTTCATACTCATCACAGGAGCACATGGAACGCCGTACTTTCTCAAAATCTCCACTGCTTCAAACTTATCTTTATCCGATAGCCATTTTTCAATATCAGAGAAAATATCAAAGATATGAGGCTGACGTGCTTTTGCAGTATTATATTTTGGATCATCAATCCATTCTTTTTTATTAAGAACGATGCACGTGTTTTCCCAATTTTGCTCTTGTATTGTGAAGTAAATGTATGCGTTCGGGTCCTCCTCCCATCCTTTACATTTTAATACCCATCCTGGTTGGCCACCGCCGCCAGCGTTACCTCCACGAGGTACGACATCTGTGAATACGCCATTTGGATACTGCGGATACTCTTCTAGATAGCCAATCTTTTCTAAACGTTGCTGATCTCGTAGTTTTACACGGCACAGATTTAGAACGCTATCTTGCATAGATACTGATACTTTCTGGCCGACGCCTGTTTTTTCACGGGCTAATAAAGCAGTAAGGAGCCCAATTAGTAAGTGCATTCCTGTGTTACTGTCACCCAAGGCAGCCGAACTTACTGTAGGCGGACCGTCCCAAAAGCCCGTTGTAGATAACGCACCACCAACAGCTTGAGCCACGTTCTCATAGCTCTTTAAGTCGTTATAGGGTGAGCATTCGTTAAATCCTTTAATTGAACCAAAAATAAGTCTTGGGTTTAATTCATGAATATGTTCCCAACTTAAACCCATATGGTCTAATGCGCCTGGATGAAAATTCTCAACAAGAATGTCTGCGTCTTTTATAAGTTTCTCCATGATAGACTCGCCCTCTGGAGTTTTAGTATTTAACTCTAGTGAACGTTTATTGCTATTTAGCATCGTGAAATATAAAGCATCTAGATCAGGAATATCTCGTAATTGTCGACGAGTGACGTCTCCGATACCTGGTCTTTCAATCTTAATTACATCTGCACCATACCATGCCAGCATCTGAGTACATGATGGGCCAGATTGTACGCCCGTAAAATCGAGAACTTTAATACCGCTTAAAGGCAATTCCATATAGAAACCTATATTTGTTGTGAGTGGATTTTTATTATTTAGTTATTCACTTAAACCTATCGACAACGGCCATATTGAAGTTTTTTGTGGTTTATAAAAACAATGTTTTTCGGTTACATCTTTTTTAAATAGTTTCATTGTGGTAATAATTATTTTCTAAATGCACAGTCAATGATATTTTTTTCAATATAAATAAATATGCTTTGTTTATTTGCTGTTGAATTGTTTTTTAGATGAAAGTATCAAATTTAATATCAATTTTGTAATTTATCATTCAGATGTTTAAAATATCACATCAACTTAACTCGTTTAAATTTCATTAAAGAAGTGATGTTTTTCTATTATCGGTTTACAATTTATTTAATTGACAGGCGTTACTCCGTCCTTTTCGTGAAAATGAACGAGGGAGTCACTATTTAGGATATAACTATATAGAATTGATCATGGTCACAAAACAAACGCGTATAGCCAAACCCTGATGGAAGAGGGTTCCTCATCAGCTGTTGTCGGCCACGCCATCGGCATAAGAATCTATCTACGCAGTAGGGGCGCATGTGTATTAGGCGAAAACTCAGAAACCTCAGAGCTAATCAATATAATGAAAGCCGGAAGCCGAATGGATCAGAGTGATTGTTCTGTAAAAGTCTAACATTGGAGTTTTGCTAAACGGTACAAAAAACCCTACGCGAGCACGTAGGGTGAGATAATATTTAGTGATGTAGCATATCGTCAACGACCTGTTGCGTTGTCAGCTGATAAGGGTAGTAAGTAGGCCAATTATTCATTTCTGTCAGTAGTGCTTCTTGAGAGGTATTGCCCATGAATATATGGAAATGACTCGATTTGCGCGGGGCAATAATATGATCGCTAAATTGCACATATTTAGGTGCTTGGCTGCCAATATCTTTACACTCAAATAGATAGCGCACTCCTTTCTTCCCTGATGTGTAGTTCAGAATTTTGTATCCGCTATAATCATACTTGCAGGAACTTTCCTTGTTCCCGCGCTGGAACGACATTACGCCATTTTCAATGCCGATAATATCCACATCGCTGGCGTATCCCTTACGATAATAGGATTTAATCTGCTCAAATGTTTGACTGGAGTCTTTTTTAGCTTTCATCTTGAACACTGGATCGAGCTCACCGCTTTGCAAGTATGGATAAACTGACTGCCATACACCGTCCCAATCCGCCAGTTCTCTGTCTTTAACATCCTTATCGCTGAAAACACCGAGGGCTGCCTGCTGCTCAACTTCGCTCATTGGCTTACCATGCGAATGATGTCCATGAGATTGTACATAGCCGCTAACTAAAAGCGCAGCCAGAGCCAATGAAAGCTTACCAATATAATTTGCCAAGATACTCTCTCCCTATGAGTTAAGATTTGCAATGATATATTATAACATATCATTACTCAATCCCGTTTCTATCGGATGTGACATCACTGGGCACAATCGCTCGCCTTCTGCAAACAGGCTGATGGCGGTATGGTGGGAGTGGTGGGGCTCTGAACGATTCACTCATAGATATCATTCTGATTCGGTGGGGCACATAAACTCAGCGGTTCCAGCGCTACCCTTAGCCAAATATTGAAATAGGCTATATTCGGCTCGAAGTAAAAATATGATGGATATTTAGTTGATGAACCAATGCATGAGGGTAGGCATAATTTGATGATGTACTTCTGAATATGTGGAAAATGTAAATGATGATTTTCTCAAGGGGCAGGGGGACTCTCCCCTTGAGAAGGGCGAGCATCATAGCTTCGATGATACTCACTGAATAGGACATTTTCCTAAAGAGAAATTCTACCTGTCATTAGCAGACCAATAACGATGGCATCCAACAAAAGTAGAAGTGCCAAATAGATAATTTCTTTATTCTGTAGAATAGGCTGATTTTTTCCTTTTTCTTTACGTGACCAAATAAATACAGGTAGCCCGCAAGTGAGGAGAATAGGCACCAGTGCAACATATTGAATTTGGCTGGCATATAGAATAAAGAGGCAGAATATAGCACCCAAAACACCGCTAGTAAGCGCTAATCCTCTGCCTTTCTTAGCATACTGATCATATTGGCGATTAAGGCAGATTTTTACCATATATAACGTTGTTGTAATGTAGGCGGGAACCACCATTAGGGCACTAATGTTATACATCGTATTCCATGCATCGTTTGAAAAATAAACGAGTAGCATCGCTGCTTGCATGACGAAACTGCTGACCCACAACGAAACATTTGCCGCCTGCTTTTTATTCGTCCGAGCGAAGGCCTGAGGGAATGTACCTTTCTGGCCTGCCACCATCGGGATCTCAGCGCAAAGCATCGTCCATGCTAACCAACCTGCTAATACGGAGATGATTAACCCGATGTTCATTAGCCATTCACCCCATGGCCCTACAACCTTAGCCAACACGCCCGCAGTTGAAGGATTGCTGACTTGAGCTAATTCCGCCTGAGGCATTACGCCAAAAGGCAAGACTGACATCAACATATAGATGATAAGAGCTATTATGAAACCTAGCAGAGTTGCTTTACCGACATCTTTCTTGTTTTTGGCTCGACCCGAAAGAACGACCGCGCCTTCAACACCAATAAAGGCCCACAATGTGACTGTCATTGGCGCAAGAATTTGCGACATCAGCGAAACGGATTCTGAATGATTATTCACCTTTTCAAAGATGTGTGGTGCAGTACCCCAAAAGTTTGTTAATAGCTGTGAATAATTTATTAAAAAGCCCAGCAACAGGACGAATAGCACTAGCGGGATGAGCTTAGCGATTGTGCCGATTGTATTTATAAAGCCTGCTACTTTTGTCCCTGAGAGAACAAGGAAGTTATAGCCCCAGATTAATACCGACCCACAAATGATAGAATTGAGGTTATTTCCGTCCGTAAATACACCAGGGAAAAATTGATTAAATGCATCCATCAGGATTACGGCAAAAGCGACGTTACCGAAGGCTGTCATCAGCCAGTAGCCCCAGGCAACATTAAACCCTATGAATGAGCCAAAACCTTCCTGTGCATACATATACACACCTGCCTGTAGGTCAGGGCGTAAGTCAGATAACAGACGAAATGAATTGGCTATAAAATAGATACCAATACCCGCAATGATCCACGCAATAAGGACGGGGCCTATTGCGGATGTTGCTGCTGTATTTTGAGGAAGGCTAAATACACCACCACCTAACATTGAGCCAACGACTATCGCGATTAGCGCAATGAGTCCGAGTTTATGCTCTCCGCTTTTACTTTCATTATCAGTTGCATTAGCTACCGACGTTGAGGATTGATTTGACATAAATAAGATCCTGACATGGTAATAGGAATCAACCCAACTCTATGAGAGTCAGGTTGTCGATATTAAAAACTCGCTATTGGCGGCCTTTTTTGATTGTTGAAGCAACCTGACGTTTAAAGCGAACATGCTCCGGCTTTTTCACCGGGTCACGTTCATCTTCAATTATTGCTCTCACCCAAAAGTCACCATTTTCATCGACATTGACGCCTTGTATTTCATGCTCAAAGCCAGGATAATGCTTATCAAATTCTTGCAGGGCACGCAGATAGCCCATGATCCCTTTATCACCATGAGGTAAACGTTCACCGGGCATTAATACAGGGATTCCCGGTGGGTATGGAACCAACATACTCGCCGCAATACGACCAGAAAAATCATCTAAACGGATATGTTCTGCCTTATAGCGGAGTACTTTTTGATAAGCAGCAGCAGGTGTCATGACCGGCTCTGGATCAGTATTCACGGCAGCACTAATATGGTTCATAAGATCCAACTCACGCATCTTTTCATGCATTTGCTGGCAGAGTTGCTTAAGCGTCATTGTGTCATAGTGTGGCGATTTACCCTTCAGTGATGGGATAGCGTCTACAGCCAAGGCGCCGGTGTCATAGAGTTTTTTAAAGGCCAGTAAACTTTCAATTAACGTTCCCCATTTGCCTTTCGTAATACCAACAGAAAACAGAATAAGGATCGTATAGTCACCAGTGCGCGCAATTTCAATCCGTCTATCATCTAGGAATTTTGTGATCAGATATCCAGGGATCCCTTGATCTTCATAACCGCCGTCGAGATTGATGCCGGGGCAGGTGATTGTGACTTTTACGGGATCAAGCATACTGTTCGTGTTGATTAGGTCATTATCCTGAAAACCGTGCCAACGCTCACCCGCTCGCAGCTCCCAGCAGTCAGCGCTTTGATTGAGTAACTCAAGAGGTGCCTGTTCAAAGCTGTATGTCGTATTCGTTGCCTTATCGTGAACCTCGGTCGGCTGCAAGACATCGAAGAACCATGAAGATTGACCTTCCTGCTCGTGGATCTGGCGCTTAACCGATACCACCGCTTTACGAAAAGCGATAGCTTCATCGATAGACTCTTGTACTAAAGAACGTCCCGATTCTCCCTGCATCATACTGACCGCAACATCAATAGAGGCAATAATTGGGTAGAATGGAGATGTCGTGCCATGCATCATGAACGAATCATTGAAGTCGTCATAATCTAGCGGCGCTCGACTACTTTTTTTCACATGGATCATTGATGCCATTGATAACGAAGGCAGCATCTTGTGTGTCGACTGTACAGAGAAAATGGTGGGGCGCTCAGGAGTATCCTCAGCATCCATAGCAAAACGATTTTTATACATGGGATGGAAACGCGCATATGCATACCATGCTTCGTCAAAATGAATGCGCGGGACGCTGGCGCCTAACTCTTTAACGACGTCATTAACGTTGTAGCAAAAACCATCATAGGTGCAGTTGGTGACAACGGCGTAGGTTGGCGATGAGCTAACAGCGTCAGAAGTGAGTGAGCTTTTAGCAATGAGCTCATCAATACTCTCTTTTTTTAAGCGCTGATTTGGGATCGGACCAATGAGGCCATAGGCGTTTCGTGTTGGCTTGAGATAGACGGGACGCGCTTGTGAAAGTGTCAGCCCATGATTTAACGACTTATGACAGTTACGATCCACTATCGCAATTTCATCTGCCGCTACGGCTCCTTGGGCAACGATTCTATTCGAGCCTGATGAACCTGATACGCCATAAAAGGTCCAATCAGCCCCGAAAAGCTCAGCGGCAATATCTTCCGATTTTTTGGATGGTCCTGCATGGATGAGATAGTCACCCATTTCTGCGGTAGCAACGCCGATATCAGCGCGCATCATATTTTCACCAAAGAAGTTGATAAACTCAGCGCCAACAGGGTGTTTTAGATAGGCCATGCCGCCCATGTGGCCAGGGCAATCCCAATAATAATCGCCATCCTCGGTAAAATTCTTTAATGTTTTAAAATAAGGTGGTAGCAAGTTCTCTGCACATCGATGTACAAGGGTATAAATTCGATTAGCAGTAAATGTTGCCGTTTCCGAGAATAAATAAATATATTCAGAGACTTCTTTGAGAAGAGCTAGAGGAGTCTGAGTCGTTATATCTTCTTCAGATAATAAGAATAATGGCGTCGACGCATTTCTTTGACGGAATGATTGAACAAATTTCTGACACTCTGCGCTCATGTCAGGATTGTTTGCGTCCCAGTAAATGCCGATGGCACTATATTTCTGACTTTCCTGGATAAGTCTTACAGCATCATTCAGGTTATTTGCAACAGAAGTTGAAAATCCTCTTGCAGCGATTGCTAGTTTGAGTTCTTCCAGTGACTGCAAGGCTGGACTATCTTTTTCTAGCCTCGGAGATGACACAAATAAAATATTATGATTAAACTTCATAGTTAAATTCCTTTAGTTTAAATATATAATGTCTAACAATATGAATGAGCGATACCACCTCTAACTGATTAGAGGTTTAGTCCTTTCTTGGAATGACGTGATTTATCTAAAACTTTATCGTATCATTTAAAAATAAAAATCCAGTAAACAGATCAAGAACGATTAGGGAAATGAGAAACTTCATCTCCTCTGGCTGGAATATATCCCTTTCACCACTATCCTTGATTCGTGCAAAAATAAACAATGGTAAACCCAGTGTTAATAAAATAGGGACCATGGCCAAGTATTTTACTTCACTGGCATAAACCATAAATAAACAAAATAAAATACCTATTAAAGAAGTAACTAATGCAGTTTTTCGGCCGTTTGGGGCGTATTTATTATATTCGCCACTCATGCATAATTTACATAGATAAGCCGTAGACATTAAATACGCAGGCAACACGGTTAGCGCTGAGATCGCCAGCATTGCTAGCCAAGCATTACTAGAAAAGTAAACCATTAACACAACAAGTTGCATTAAAATACTGCTTGCCCAAAGAGATACAGAGGCTGCTCCTTTATCATTTTTTCGTGCAAAACTTTTGGGGAACGTACCATTCTGGGCCGCCGCCATAGGGATCTCAGCACAAATCATTGTCCATGCTAACCAGCTGGATAATACTGAAATTAGTACGCCAATGTTGATAAGCATTTCTCCCCATTCGCCAACGACCACCTTCAAAATGCCGGCTGTCGACGGTGTTGGTATCACGCTGAGCTCTTTTTGAGTCATGACGCCGAAGGGTAAGATTGAAATCAAAATACATACGACAAGTGAAATAACAAAGCCAATGAACGTTGCTTTTCCGACATCCTTCTTATTTTTTGCTCTACCGGATAACGCCACTGCGCCTTCAACCCCAATAAAACACCACAGGGCTACATCAAGAGGTGATGTGATTTGTGAGAACACCGAGCCTAAGTGCTCTTGAGGCAAGGATGGATTATTTCCCCATATATTGCTTGTGATCTCGGTTACATTGAGAAGATAAACAAGAATAAATATAAATACGATTAGAGGTATTAATTTTGCTATGGTGCCTACAATGTCAATTTTTCCAGCGAGTTTTGTTCCTGATAATACTAAGAAGTTAAATCCCCAAACAAGAATAGAGACACCTATGACAGAAGTGATATTGTTCCCGCCACGAAAATCGCCAGGTATAAAATAGTTCAGCGTGTCCATGACCATAATGCCGAAGGCAACATTGCTGAATATGGTCATCAGCCAATAGCCCCAGGCGACAATAAATGCGCAAAAGGCACCAAAACCTTGCTGAGTATAAGTATAGATACCGGTTTGTAAGTCTGGTCTAATATTAGATAAAATTATAAACGTTCTAGAAATAAAAAACATACCAAAGCCACAGATTAACCAAGCAATAGCGACAGGCCCAACCTCGGAGTTCGCCGCCATATTTTGAGGTAATCCATCAACACCACTGCCAATCATCGAACTAACGACAATAGCGATAAGGGCCAATAAACCTAGTTTTTGGTTGTCATCTTTTCCTTTTATGCCTGTAGGCATAATCATGCTCCTCTCTTCGAAAATATTATTTGATATAGTTAGGCTGGTATTGAATGAATGGGAGCGTTGTATTTGATGAGTGGATTCTCCATGAGATATTTATTTTTGGCATATAGTCTATTACGGAAATAACGTAAAGTTGTTATAACTAAACCGTTTATAGTATGTTGAAAATAAAAAAATTGGCCTTTTTGACTAAAAGGAAAATTCTGCATGATACATACCTTTAGACGATTTCATTGATTAGCTAATACAATAGCCTCGCATCTTTAAACAAATGCATAACGTTAATTGATTTCAGTAATTCATAGACGAGAAGTAAACCAATTGACAACTATTCTGGTTTGGCAATTTTTTTACTTATAGAATGAAGAAAATAATTGAATTACAGGGCTGTATAGGGAGTTAAATTCTGGTGGGTAGGATTTTATTACATATGAAGATCATGCACTTATTTAGTTTGGATGGGGACTTATAAACTCGTGTGCGCTGTAAACCAGTAGAAATATCATACTAAAGCTAAATAGGCTCTGATTGCGGGGCTAGTACACTATATTATCATTTCAAAAATGATAAGCATTATAAGGAACTGCCTTAGAATAGTTCTTGTTTATGGGACCGCTCGGCGATTAAAAGCTTCATGTTTCAACAATGACTCTTAAACGCTATGACCTCATCGCCTATGAGACTCATTCCTACTAAGGGATTAGCATTGTGAAATATTAGAGACTTAGCTTCTTAACGACTTTCATATTGAAGACCGTTCTAACAAAGGGCTTTTAACATGGACTGTTCTTCTATGAGACTCACTATTTATGATATGCAGTGCACTCAAACGCCCAATTTCATAGTGAGGCAATTGAACCGTAGATAATGGAGGTAAGAACAGTTCACCAATGCCTACCATATTATCATACCCCAAGACACCTACATCCTCTGGAATGCGGATTCCACGACCAAGCAGCACCTGATAGACAAGAAAGGCTATTCGGTCATTACCACATACGACGGAATCAAAGGTCAATCTACCCTTAGGCATATTCGCCAGCACCATTGCGGGAATATCCTGATAATGCTCGTCACCAAATTCCATATAACAATGCACCAATGCATTTGGATCTATTCTTGCTTCATGAAAAGCGCGTTCTAAACCCTTTAAACGACGAATTGTCGCTGGATGATTGGCTGGAAGATGTAGGCATAGAGGACGGCGATATCCTCTCGCCAACAGTGACTTTATAGCGTCGTACTGTCCCTGCTCATCGTTTGGGATATAGCTTGCAATAGGTTCATGTAGACTTTCACAATTTGCTAATACGCAAGGCAAAGACAATAACTTATGAGGGACTGGTACCTGACGTAGTCCCATAGTGGTATAGATAATACCACTGGGTCTATGAGACAGAAGCAGGTCAACCATCGTTTCCGGGCTATCATCTGAGAACATATTTACGACGAAACTGTTCCAGCCATGTGCTCGCGCAGTTTCTTCAATTGATAAAGTGATATCAACGGAAAAGGGTGTTGTGACCGTATCTAGAGCTAAAACACCTATTGTGTCGGGAGTTGCACGGGCTCCGCGGATTTTTTTCGCAGATAGGTCGGGAACGTAATTTAAATGATTTATGGCTGTCTGAACGCGATTTAACGTCTCAGCTTTTAGTTTTTCAGGACTGTTAAGTGCTCGTGATACCGTCATTAATGATACGTTTGCCAGTTTTGCTACATCTTTTAGTGACGCCATAATTACCAGTCCTAATGATATGAATCCTAACCTAAGTTCTAATTGCATCAGGCTATACAACTCTGTTTCTGATGTAAAAGAATGCTTTTATTTAGTGCAGTCATCGATTTAAGAAGAGGGCGCCTAGCCTGTTTGTCGGACAGCGACTTCACGAAGATATCGTTTATACGTGAGCCAGTCTCTTCCATAGTTTTAGAGGCAAACCTATCCATCGGGCCAAAGCTCGCAGCCTGTTACATTTTACATCGTATCCCATCATTCGTGTTGAATTGCTGAGCCTTCAGAAGACCTGTCGAAAAATATGATCTCTCTCTCAATTATTTTATGTTAACGTTAACTTATGTGATTAACATCATAAACTGCAGCAAAATAGCGAGATGAACTCATTTTGTTAACGTTATCATTTCTTCATGCCCCCTATATGAGATTGCTATGATGAAGAAGCATCATTCTCGCAGTTACCCATTATTAAGTGCTTTGTTATTTTTCTTTTTTGTCAGTTGGTCATCTTCAAGCTCATTGCTTTCAATCTGGCTCCATCAGGAGGCCGGACTGAAAGCCACTGATACTGGTATCATTTTTGCTGTTTTGTCAGTTTCAGCATTATGCGCTCAGGTATGTTATGGCTTTATTCAGGACAGACTGGGATTACGCAAAAATCTGCTTTGGTATATTACCGCGCTATTAATTCTCTCTGGGCCTGCGTATTTGCTCTTTGGATACTTACTGAGCATCAATATTCTGTTAGGCAGCGTATTTGGCGGCTTATTTGTCGGTCTGACATTTAATGGGGGTATCGGCGTTTTAGAGTCCTATACCGAGCGTGTCGCTCGACAAAGTACCTTCGAGTTTGGCAAGGCGCGCATGTGGGGATCACTCGGTTGGGCTACCGCGACCTTTTTTGCGGGCTTACTCTTTAATATTAATCCGAATCTTAATTTTTTAGTGGCTTCCTGCTCAGGCCTAGTTTTCTTCTGCCTGCTTGCTCGTTTGAAAGTTAGCACTCCTGCAAGTTTGGAAAAAGTTGAAGTGGGGGCTGAAAGAGTGACATTGGAAGATGCATTAAGACTCCTGACACTCCCACGGTTTTGGGCTTTGGTATTTTTTGTGGTTGGGACCTGTATTTATAGTGTCTATGACCAGCAATTCCCCGTTTATTTTGCCTCACAATTTGCCACCCTGAGAGAAGGGAATGCAATGTTCGGCTATTTAAATTCGTTTCAGGTCTTTTTAGAAGCGGGCGGTATGTTCTGTGCACCTTGGTTAGTCAATCGCATTGGTGCCAAAAATGGTCTTATATTTGCTGGCATGGTAATGGCCTTACGTATGATCGGCTCTGGTCTGGTTGAAGGGCCTCTGCTGATTTCAATTACAAAGCTACTCCATGCCGTCGAGTTGCCAATTCTGTTGGTCTCTATATTTAAGTACAACAGCATTAACTTCGATAAGCGCCTTTCCTCAACGCTATACCTTGTAGGTTTCGCTTGTACAAGCTCCGTCATCGCTTCCGTTTTATCTCCTCTTGCTGGCTATAGCTATGAAAAATATGGCTTTGCGCAATCCTATTTACTGATGGGATTGATGGTGTTTAGCACCACGTTTATTTCAATATTTCTTTTGCGAAGCCATAAGTCCTCGACAGCAGGTGTGCTTTCGCGATCTTCTTCCCTTTGACTGAAAAAGAGTAATTTTTATGACATTACACATTGCCGATGCAGAACAGGTGCTGACAGAAAAAAGCGATCAGCTAAATACGCGCTGGTATCCCTATTATCATTTGGCAGCACGGGCTGGCTGGATGAATGATCCTAATGGACTTGTTTGGTTTGATGGATGGTTTCACGCATTTTATCAACATCATCCCTATTCAACTGAGTGGGGGCCGATGCATTGGGGGCATGCTCGCAGTCGGGACCTTATGCGCTGGGAGCACTTGCCTGTAGCACTAGCACCCGAAGGTCCAGAGGATAAGGATGGCTGTTTCTCTGGTTCTGCGGTTGTTAACGGCAATGAGCTAGCTCTTATATATACAGGACATAAGTTCCATGGGGATCCAAGTAGTGAAGATAATCTCTATCAGGTTCAGTGCATTGCTACTAGCCGTGATGGCGTCAACTTCACGCGTAAAGGACAGATATTAGATACGCCATCAGGACTGCATCACTTCCGAGATCCTAAGGTTTGGAAGGAAGGAGAGATGTGGTACATGGTCGTCGGTGCACGTGTTGAGGATACTGGGCAGGTGAGATTATATCGCTCAGAGGATCTCCATCATTGGCATGAGCAAGGAATACTTGCTGAAGCACCGCACGGCATGGGTTACATGTGGGAATGTCCTGACTTTTTCACCCTCGATGATAAACAGGTACTGATGTTCTCTCCTCAGGGGATGGCTGCTGAAGGTTATGCTAACCGTAATCTTTTCCAAAGCGGTTATATAGTGGGTCGATGGCAACCCGGTGAAAAATTCATCCAAGAAAGCAAGTTTCAAGAGCTCGATCACGGCCATGATTTCTACGCCCCGCAAAGCTTCCTCGCTCCAGATGGTCGGCGTATTGTTATCGGATGGATGGATATGTGGGAATCGCCTTTACCTGAACAGCAGGATGGATGGGCAGGTATGTTTACTTTGCCACGCGAGTTAGTCATCACGCCAAACAACCAACTACAAATGCGTCCTGTGCATGAAGTCGAAAGTCTTCGAGAGGAATGGTATAGCTGGCCAGTCAGCACATTAAAAAATAAACAATTATGTGTCATGCATAATTGTGAGGCCGCAGAAGTCATCGTTACTTGGGATACCTCGCTTAGCGAAGCTGAACAATATGGAATCGCACTTGATGATGGGATGAGATTATATATTGATAATCAAGCAAAACGTCTGATCCTTGAGCGGAATTATCCGCAGCATAACCTTTGTGGTCAACGTAGTATCCCTATGCCAACAGGTGATGAGTTAAATCTTCGCGTATTCTTCGATCGTTCATCCGTCGAGGTGTTTGTGAATGACGGTGAAGCTTGCCTAAGTAGCAGAATCTATCCACAACAGCGCCAGTTAAATGTTTTTGCATGGTCGGGAAACGCCGTTCTAAAAGAATGCGGCGCTTGGAATCTGAGATAAGTAAAAAATTTGATGTCGTCGTTTTCCACCGACGACATCAAACCTATTGCATAATATCCGCTTGGCAGGGACACATTCTATGATCGTGAAGAACGGATTGTTGTTATGTATCGGCGCATTTTCTAGCACTCTTTATGCCCAATCCCATTTGACCTTAGAGCAGCGTATTTCTCAATTAGAGGAAAGATTGATTGCAGCAGAAAAAAGAGCAGGCGTAGCAGAGGCGGAAATTAAAACATTAAAGAATAAGCCCGCTGAGAATAATAAAATCAATACAGATATCACTAACAATAAAAACACATCAGAATTTATTTTTAATCAAAAATCCAAGTTGAAATTTTATGGAGATGTTGAGTTTAATCTAGATAGTGCTAGTCGAACGGGTAGCTTAACTTCCCTAAAAACAAATGCGAATAAGAAATTAGCTCCCAGTGAAAGAGAGCGTTGGGATGTTAATGGCCGTATATTACTCGGCGTAGATGGCGTTCAGCATTCAAGTAATGGGAAGTACGCTGGATTTACGGTTCAGCCACTTGCCGATATGAATGGAAAAATGAATCTTGATGATGCTGCATTTTATTTTGGCAAGGAAAATGATTGGTTAATGAAAGTAGGGCGCTTTGAAGCCTATGATATGTTCCCACTTAATCAAGATACGTTTGTTGAATATTCAGGAAATACGGCCAATGACCTATACAGTGATGGCTATGGTTACATCTACATGATGAAAGAAGCGCGAGGGCGTAGCAACAGCGGTGGAAATCTACTAGTAAGTAAAACGATTGATAATTGGTACTTAGAACTAAACACATTAGTCGAAGATGGCAGCTCACTTTTTGTAGACCAGCGTTATCACGGAGAAAAATTAGATAATAAAAAGAATGTTGTGTATTTT
Source organism: Hafnia alvei (assembly GCF_034424155.1). NCBI lineage: Bacteria > Pseudomonadati > Pseudomonadota > Gammaproteobacteria > Enterobacterales > Hafniaceae > Hafnia > Hafnia alvei. The sequence goes on from NZ_CP139992.1 coordinate 1,999,081, forward strand.
CGTCCCGTAGTTTCTTGGCGTTCGGGCAATTATTCATTGGCTGCAGCAATGGAAACTAACGCGGTTAATAATGCGTATGGGTACACTGATAGTCAGGGGCATTGGCACGATACATCTGAAAGAACTGGCTATGGTTTGACTATGACATGGAACTCTTTGAGAACTGATCCTCAAGACGGAATGATAGTTAACTTAAATACCGCGATGATGGATGCTAAGGATGAGCAAGATTTCAGTGCTGGTATAAATGCACTCTGGCACCGTGTAGAGCTGGGGTATATATATGCGCATAACAAAATATCAAACTTTAACGCTGGCGGTGTTAATGGTGAATGCGGTAATGATTGCGCCATATTGGCACCTGGAAAATACGACATCCATACCATACATTCTTCGTGGCAGGTGCCGGATATTATGAATATGCCAAATTTTAATATTTATCTTGGTGCATACGCTTCATGGTTGAATTCATCTGCAGAAGAAGATTCGAGTAATCAGCCGCGCTACGGGGCTCGTCTACGTTTTAAATACTTGTTTTAAAGTATCGTTTATTTCGAGGAGTTATCATGAATATCTGGACACTGGGTGATGCGGTTGTTGACCTGCTACCTTTATCAAATATGCAATATCAGGCTTGTGCTGGTGGAGCACCGGTCAATGTGGCTGTGGGAGCAGCAAAGCTTGGCTGTCAAAGTGGATTTATTGGTCGGGTAGGTGAGGATTCATTTGGCAATTTTCTCAAAGAAAGTTTAGATGAATATGGTGTTAATACACATCATATGCAGTTCGATGATAAATTTAGAACCAGTACAGTTCTGGTTTCTTTAGCTACAAATGGAGAACGTGAATTTACCTTCTTAGTTAACCCTTCGGCAGATCAGTTTTTGACTTTAGATTCTCTGCCGCATTTTGAGCAGGATATCCTCCATTTTTGCTCATTAGCTTTGGTTTCAAAGGAATGTCGCAACACATTGGCCTCTGCAATTACCAAAGTTAAAGGCCAAGGCGGGCTTTTGAGTTTTGATGTCAACTTACGAGAGCAAATGTGGTCTGATCGCGAGCAAATGTTTACGATTATTCATCAGTTTGCATCTCAGGCTGATATTTTAAAACTATCGGAAGAAGAATGGTATTGGCTAGCCGGAACGCATGATTTCGCTAAAGCAATTGATGTGCTTCATTCAATTCCATCCAAGCTGAAGGTCGTGACATATGGCGCGCAGGGTTCGATGGTGTTATGGCAAAACCAAGTGATCCATTTTAATGGTTATGCTGTTAATAGTGTAGATACTACCGGTGCTGGAGATGCATTTATGGCTGGCCTTCTGGCGGGTATTGCGAAAAATAATTTGCCCGTTAATCTGCCAAACCTGTATCGAGTCATGGCTCAAGCCAGCGCATGTGGTGCTTTAGCTACTACGCAAAAAGGGGCATTAACTGCCTCCCCAGACTCAAGTGCGGTAGAGATATTTATTAGAGAAACATCTCCACTTGGATATGAGATTGCAGATGTTTAGGGACGATAATATGGAGTTAACCTTATTTAAGCTATAAGCACTATCGAATGTTTAAATTTGGTAAAGTAATAGGCTGGGCTTAATAAGCCAATTAAATTATTCAATTCTATAATTGATTTTAAACTATTGTTTGCATCGCTTGAAATAAATATGCCTGCAATTGTTCAATGCCTTTTACATTAAGAATCATTCGGGTGGCTGTTTTATCAAATTTGAAAATCTTAATCAATTTAACCAGAGGATCATTTTGAAAAGCCGATAAACGCTATCTGCATAGTATTCAGGTCAATGTGCTCTCAGTGATGCTCTTAACTTTAACTGTGCTGTCACAATAATATCAGAGCCTCTATGAAATAAAAAAATCCACGCTGATGCGTGGATTTTTTATGGGTCAGCAAGAAGGGGACTTTTAGACGTTAAACAAGAAGTTCATTACGTCGCCATCTTTAACGATGTAGTCTTTACCTTCTGAACGCATTTTGCCGGCTTCTTTCGCGCCTTGTTCACCCTTGTAGGTGATGAAGTCGTCGAACGCGATGGTTTGAGCGCGGATAAAGCCTTTTTCGAAGTCGGTGTGGATTTTACCGGCGGCCTGTGGTGCGGTAGCGCCAACAGGAATGGTCCATGCACGAACTTCCTTCACGCCAGCGGTGAAGTAGGTTTGCAGATTCAGCAGCTCGTAACCTGCGCGAATAACGCGGTTCAGACCTGGCTCTTCCAGACCAAGTTCAGCCATGAATTCGTCACGGTCGGCATCGTCGAGTTCAGCGATATCAGATTCAACTGCGGCACACACGGCAACTACCACAGAACCTTCTTTCGCCGCGATTTCACGCACGGTGTCTAAATACGGATTGTTTTCAAAACCGTCTTCGTTCACGTTAGCAATGTACATGGTTGGTTTCAGCGTCAGGAAGCTCAGGTAGCGGATAGCCGCCTTGTCTTCATCGGTTAAATCCAGCGCGCGCAGCATGCCTGCGTTTTCCAGCTGTGGCAGACATTTTTCCAGCGCAGCCAGTTCAGCTTTTGCGTCTTTATCGCCGCCTTTGGCTTTCTTCTGCACACGATGCATTGCACGTTCGCAGGTGTCTAAGTCAGACAGCGCCAGTTCAGTGTTGATAACGTCGATATCGTCAGCAGGATCAACTTTGTTGTTCACGTGAATGATGTTGTCGTTTTCGAAACAACGAACAACGTGGCCGATCGCTTCGGTTTCACGGATGTTGGTCAGGAACTGGTTGCCCAGGCCTTCACCCTTAGAGGCGCCTTTTACCAAACCTGCGATATCAACGAATTCCATGGTGGTTGGCAGGATGCGCTGTGGTTTTACAATCTCAGCTAGTTTGTCCAGACGCGGATCAGGCATAGGAACGACGCCGGTGTTCGGTTCAATGGTACAGAACGGGAAGTTCGCTGCTTCGATACCCGCTTTGGTCAGCGCATTGAACAGAGTGGATTTACCAACGTTTGGCAGGCCCACAATACCGCATTTGAATCCCATGTGTTATCACCTTAACTTATTGAATATCAACAACTAAAATTTAGCATGTTGAAGAAATTGGAAATTATTCGCCAATTATACACGCAAAGTATCTTTTTCTCGAATCATCCATCGGGAAAGGGCGCGCGTATATCATCAGCGTGGCGTAGATTTGAACCCGTTCATACGCGCCATTGCGCGATCGATGCCTTCTTTCAGTAGCACTTCGGTACAGCGCAGCGCTTCATCAATAGCGTCGTCAATCAGCGGTTGTTCGCTGGCTAGCGGCTTACCAAGCACAAAGCCGACAACCTTGCTTTTATCGCCTGGATGGCCAATACCGATGCGTAGACGGTAAAAGTTTGGGTTATTACCCAGTTTGCTCTGAATATCTTTTAGGCCGTTATGACCACCGTTTCCGCCGCCTAACTTTAATTTGGCAACGCCCGGTGGTAGGTCGAGCTCGTCGTGTGCAACCAGAATTTCATCAGGTTGAATACGGTAAAAGGTGGCTAGGGCGGCAACAGCCTTACCGCTTAAGTTCATAAACGTGGTTGGTACCAATAAACGCACGTCGCTGCCAGCGAGATTTAGGCGCGCGGTATAGCCGTAAAATTTGCTTTCTTCCTTCAGTGACTGGCCGTTGCGTTCAGCCAGCGCATCGACAAACCATGCCCCTGCGTTATGACGTGTTTGTGCGTATTCCGCTCCGGGATTGGCAAGGCCGACAATTAGTTTGATAGTCACGTTTTGTTCCACGTATCAGAGAAGAAATTCAGCCGCGCATTTTACCCCTATGCGGCGGGAATGCAAAAGCTTGGCTCAAAGGAGGGCGTTAAGTTAAAAAATAGTCATGAATTGGATAAATCATAAGCACACTATAGAATCAGTAGTGTTAAGGGTAATGTAAAATTAACGTAAAGAAAGATAAGCGAAAAAGCACAAATTGTGATGTATGGCGCAATAACCATACGCCATATGAGTCTATACTTTAAGCATAAGGAAAGATTGAACGCCGGAAGGCGTAACACATTAAGTGTTCTAACTTGAGGAGGTGATTTATGAAACGTAAAACTGCCATGAGGCTCGGTAACGTTTTTATGGGATTAGGCCTGATCACCATGGTTGGCGGCGTAGGTTACTCCGTTCTTGCCCAGCTGCCTCAGCTCAATTTACCTCAGTTTTTGTCACACGGCGCTGTTATGAGTATCTTCGTTGGGGCGCTGTTATGGTTGGCCGGTGCGCGTATCGGTGGTCATGAACGTGTTGCCGACCGTTACTGGTGGGTTCGCCACTTTGATAAACGCTGTAATCGTAATACTCGTCATTCTTAACCTTTCACAAACGGTTATTTTGAGTAATAAGATTGTGTTTAAGAAGTTGTTAGTGAATAACATTCAATGAATATTAGCCTAATAAAATAAAACGCCGCACTGCTTTCGCAACGCGGCGTTTTTTTGTCTGCGTCCTACCCAGTGCAAACAAAAAACGGCGGATTTCTCCGCCGTTTTGCTGCATGTTGAACGAGAACTTAGTGTTCGAACATCGCAGAGATAGATTCTTCATTGCTGATACGGCGGATAGCTTCAGCCAACATGCCAGACAGCGTCAGGGTGCGAACTTTCTTCAGCGCCTTGATTTCGTCAGACAGAGGGATGGTATCGCAGACGATGATTTCATCAATCACAGAGTTTTTGATGTTGTCGATCGCGTTGCCGGAGAAGATTGGGTGGGTTGCGTAAGCAAATACACGTTTAGCACCACGTTCTTTCAGTGCTTCAGCGGCTTTACATAGCGTACCACCGGTGTCGATCATGTCATCAACCAGCACGCAGTCACGGCCTGCAACGTCACCGATGATGTGCATCACCTGAGAAACGTTAGCGCGAGGGCGACGTTTGTCGATGATAGCCATGTCAGTATCGTTAAGCAGTTTAGCAATAGCACGGGCGCGAACAACACCACCGATATCTGGAGAAACCACAATTGGGTTTTCCAGATTCTGTTGCAGCATATCTTCCAGCAGGATCGGGCTACCGAATACGTTGTCTACCGGCACGTCGAAGAAGCCTTGAATCTGTTCAGCATGCAGGTCCACGGTAAGAACGCGGTCAACACCTACGCTTGACAGGAAGTCAGCCACGACTTTCGCCGTGATTGGCACACGCGCAGAACGCACACGGCGGTCCTGACGGGCATAGCCAAAGTAAGGGATAACTGCGGTAATGCGGCCGGCAGAAGCGCGGCGCAGCGCGTCAACCATAACAACCAGTTCCATTAGGTTATCGTTGGTTGGTGCACAGGTGGACTGGATGATGAAAATATCACCACCGCGTACATTTTCGTTGATTTGTACGCTCACTTCGCCGTCGCTAAAACGACCTACAGCGGCGTCACCAAGGCTGGTGTACAAACGGTTGGCAATACGTTGTGCTAGTTCCGGGGTAGCGTTACCAGCAAAAAGCTTCATATCAGGCACGAGAAGAACCTCAGGCTTGCGTCCAGAGAAGTTGGCAGTACAGACACGTTAAACAGGGGGTGGTGATAGCGTGCTGCAATACCCTACGGGTGTTTCAGAACTCAAATATTCAAAGCAGTAACAGCGAATGCACATCACTTTGAATATGTCTAAGTTCTCTTCATTTGCCAAACAAGACAAATGGCCGAGTCAAAACGTGGCTACTTGCGCTAAATTGTGCTCATAGTTCGCGCTATTGATGCGTTGCTGATACTTAAAACGCGTATCGAGCAGGGCGCATCAAACGTAAAAATCATTTTACGGACTCAATAAGCTCTGAGCGGACAAGGTGTAACGGTGAGGTATTAACGCCACGCGCAACAAAACCCTTGATCCACTCGGGGGCTCTGCTAAGCACCTGACGGGCAGAAGACTCGGTGTCAAATTCAGCAAACACACAAGCACCTGTGCCAGTCAGACGCGACGGCGCGTATTGTAACAGCCATGAAATGACCTGTTCAACCTCACGGAAACGTTTTCTTGCGGTAAGTTCGCAATCATTTGCGTACGGAATACGGAGAAGTTCCTGCAAAGACCGCACAGGAGTGTCTCTTTTCAGCTCCGGATCGCCGAAGATCGCCGGGGTAGGAATATTTACACCGGGGTGTGCAACAAGGTACCATTTTTCTTCAGGATGTGCGGGATGTAACAATTCACCAACACCTTCTGCAAAAGATGCAAAGCCATTAACAAAAATAGGTACATCCGCGCCGAGGGTTAAACCTAACTTTGCCAGCTCGCTGTCGCTGAGATTGGCTTGCCATAATGTATTGAGTGCTACTAGCACTGTTGCCGCATCGGACGAACCGCCACCAAGACCTCCCCCCATCGGAATGATCTTTTCTAGCGCGATATCCGCCCCGCAGTGTGAGAAACGCTCAGGCAAATTGTCGCGCAGCAGTTTTGCTGCCCGAATAATGAGGTTTTGCTCATTTGGCACGCCGTCGATGGGCGTGAGTAAATTGATCTGACCGTCATTACGCGGCGTGATGGTGAGTCGATCGCCATAATCCAAAAACTGAAACAGCGTCTGTAGATTATGGTAGCCGTCTGGACGACGGCCCGTGATGTATAAAAATAAGTTTAGCTTGGCGGGTGCAGGCCAAACGCGGGTGGTCGACATCATTTTTGCAGCGTCCAATTATCCATTTTGAGCTTGATACGCTGTTCACCCTGCGTAATTTCTAGCTGAGCGGGTAGAGACGGTTTGCTGTCGGCATCATATTTTAGGTAGTTCACTTTCCACGTGAGTCCATCTTTACTGTAGGTCAGGTCTTGCAAACGATACTGGCTATCAAGGGTGAACTCGGTTGCGTCACCCGGCAGGCCTAGCATCCATAGACGCAGGCTCTGTAGCGGAATTTGCATGCCGGTCAGTTTTTGGATCATTTCATCTGCGTTATCGCTGACATAGCGCTTGCCTTTATTGTCTGTCAATTGCACCACGCCCGGAATGACGTTTAATTCCATTTCAGTGCTGCCTAGCGGATTAGTCAGCAGCAGTCGATAGCGTTCTGGTGCCGTTTGTTGCCAGAAGAAGCGGGCATATACTTTTTGCTTATCGGAAAGATAGGCAAAAGCACCGCGAGTTTGATATTCAGCGATTTTCTGAACCTGAGACTCATGTTCGCGCCACTGTGGTGCGGTAGGGCTACCGGCAGGACCTTTGTGCTGCGTGGTGCTACAGGCGGCCAATAAAACACAGCTAAGCGGCAGTAATTTAAGTAATTTTAGTTTTTGCATCGGGTTGTCCGTTCAGATTCTCGAGGGTGGAGCGGAGAATGATCATTGCGGCTAACGCTAGCGGTCTTATCTAGCAGCGTCAATGCTTTCTGCGTGTGGTGTAACAAATATTAAGGGTAAAAGTCAGGGAAATTGATTCAATAAGATACATCCCGATTTCGTGTGGCTTTTATTGATCTCGCGCATCAAGTAGAATGCCCACATAAATAAACGAATATACCCGTCATACTTCAAGCTGCATGTGCGTTGGCTGCGTTCAATCACCCGAATCACTTACTTGATGTAAGCCTATCGGGATTCGTTCTCTCGCCGTCTGCCTGCAACGCGAATTATTTAGGGTATCTGAAGCGATACTATTCGACGATTTGTCATGAGCCTGCTTGCACTTGGAATCAATCACAAAACTGCACCGGTAGCACTCCGTGAGCGGGTGACGTTTTCACCTGAAACACTGAACCATGCTATTGAAAGCTTACGCCAGCAACCACTGGTGCAGGCTGGCGTTGTGCTGTCTACGTGTAACCGCACCGAGCTGTACCTCAGCATGGAGCAACCGGAAGATGTGCCACCGCAGGATCTGCATAAACAGATCGTTGATTGGCTGTGCGCTTACCACAAACTTTCCCCTGACGAAGTCAATAAGAGCCTCTATTGGTATCAAGATAACGATGCCGTGAACCATTTGATGCGTGTAGCCAGTGGATTGGACTCTTTGGTATTGGGCGAGCCGCAAATTTTAGGGCAGGTCAAAAAGGCCTATACGGAATCTCAACGTGAGCAGTCGATGTCTGCTGACCTTGAGCGTCTGTTCCAAAAAACGTTCTCGGTCGCCAAGCGTGTACGTACTGAAACAGATATCGGCGCCAGCGCCGTCTCAGTGGCTTTTGCCGCCTGTACGCTGGCGCGCCAGATCTTTGAATCGCTTTCTGAAGTCAATGTGCTGCTGGTTGGCGCGGGTGAAACCATCGAGCTGGTGGCACGTCATCTGCGTGAACATAAAGTGCGGCATATGATGATTGCTAACCGCACCCGCGAACGCGCTCAGGCGCTAGCGGATGAGGTTAACGCGGAAGTGATTACGTTACCCGAAATTGATGAGCGTTTGGCGCAGGCCGATATCATCATTAGTTCCACCGCAAGCCCGTTGCCGATCATCGGTAAAGGCATGGTTGAACGCGCGCTTAAAGCTCGCCGTAACCAGCCGATGCTGTTCGTTGATATCGCGGTTCCCCGTGATATTGAGCCGGAAGTCGGTAAATTAGCCAGCGCCTATTTATATAGCGTCGATGATTTGCATTCGATCATTCAAAGCAATCTTGCGCAGCGCAAAGCCGCAGCCGTTCAGGCTGAGCATATTGTGCAGCAGGAAAGTGCCAATTTTATGGCCTGGCTACGAGCCCAAGGTGCGGTGGAAACTATCCGAGATTATCGTTCACAGGCCGATCAAATGCGCGCCGAAGCGGAAGCAGAAGCGCTGGCCGCGATTGCACAGGGTGCCGATGTTGAAACCGTCATCCATAAATTGGCGCATCGGCTAACCAATCGACTGATTCACGCACCAACCAAATCCCTCCAGCAGGCCGCGAGTAACGGCGACATCGAAAAATTACAGGTGTTGCGTGACAGTCTCGGGCTGGACCAAAATTAGTTCCTCTTATTACATACAGGTAAATAGCCACGCATGAAGCCTTCTATCGTTGCCAAACTAGAAGCATTACAAGAGCGTCACGAAGAGGTGCAGGCGCACCTCGGAGATGCCGGAGTGATTGCCGACCAAGACCGTTTCCGCGCGCTGTCACGCGAGTACGCGCAGCTGACCGACGTCACTCGTTGTTTCCAGACCTGGCAACAGGTACAGGAGGATCTCGCCACGGCTGAGCTGATGCTAGACGATCCTGAAATGCGTGAAATGGCGCAGGAAGAAATTTCAGAAGCTAAAAATCAGATCGCTGACTTAGAACAACAGCTGCAAATTCTGCTGTTGCCGAAAGACCCAGATGATGAGCGCAGCTGCTATTTAGAGATTCGCGCAGGAACCGGCGGTGATGAAGCCGCATTGTTTGCTGGCGATATGTTCCGCATGTACAGCCGTTATGCTGAGGCGCGTCGCTGGAAAGTTGAAGTGATGAGTGCTAACGAAGGCGAACACGGCGGCTTCAAAGAAGTTATCGCCAAAGTGATCGGCGAGGGTGCCTATGGGCGCTTGAAGTTTGAATCTGGCGGTCATCGCGTGCAGCGCGTACCGGCAACGGAATCACAAGGCCGAATCCATACCTCTGCCTGTACCGTTGCGGTGATGCCTGAAATTCCAGAAGCTGAATTGCCGGATATCAACCCAGGCGATTTGCGTATTGATACCTTCCGCTCATCGGGCGCGGGTGGACAGCACGTTAACACCACGGACTCAGCGATTCGTATTACTCACTTACCAACCGGTATCGTGGTTGAATGTCAGGACGAACGTTCCCAGCATAAAAACAAAGCAAAAGCGTTGTCGGTGCTAGGGGCGCGTATTCGTGCGGCTGAAATGGCTAAGCGTCAGCAGGAAGAGGCATCAACGCGTCGTAACCTGTTAGGCAGCGGCGATCGTTCTGACCGTAACCGCACATATAACTTCCCGCAGGGCCGCGTGACCGACCACCGTATCAACCTGACAATTTATCGTCTGGATGAAGTGATGGAAGGGAAGCTGGATTCGTTGATCGAGCCTATCGTTCAAGAATACCAAGCCGATCAGTTGGCATCACTTTCTGAGCAAGACTAATGCGATTTGACCAGTGGCTAAAACAGGCGATTGAAAGGCTGTCTAACGGTGAAAGCCCTAAGCGTGACGCTGAGATCCTGCTTGGTTTTGTCACTGGCAAAACACGTAGCTATATTTTAGCGTTTGGCGAAACCGTGCTTTCGCCAGAGCAGGCGCAACAGCTAGAGCATCTGCTGGCGCGCCGCGAACGGGGTGAACCAGTGGCTTATCTGGTTGGAGAACGCGAGTTTTGGTCGCTTCCGCTAGAAGTGTCACCGGCGACGCTGATCCCTCGTCCAGATACCGAATGTTTGGTGGAAAAAGCGCTCTCGCTGTTGCCTGCAACGGCCTGTAGGGCGCTGGATTTAGGGACCGGAACTGGCGCTATTGCTTTGGCTCTCGCCAGTGAACGATCGGATAGTCAGTTTATCGGCGTGGATTATTCGGCGGATGCCGCGGCACTTGCATTGCGTAACGCAACACGTCTAAACCTCACTAATGCTTCATTTTTCACAGGAAGCTGGTTTGAGCCAGTCTCCGGGCAGAAGTTTGCGCTCATTGCGAGTAATCCTCCTTACATCGATGCAGCCGATCCGCATCTATCGCAGGGCGATGTTCGCTTTGAACCTGCCAGTGCGTTAGTGGCTCCTGAGCAGGGGCTGGCAGATTTACGCCATATTGTTGAATATGCGCCCGATCATCTCATCCATGAAGGGTGGTTGATTATGGAACATGGCTGGCAGCAGGGCGAAGCCGTACGCCAACTGCTTACGGCTCGCGGATTTGTGCAGGTCGCCACGCAAAAAGATTATGGTAACAATGACCGGATTTCTTTCGGCCAGTGGATAGCCAAATAGTGGAACACACGTCTTTATCGTGCCCAATGTCGTTGACTACAGAAAGAGGAAATAACGTATGGAAGCTTATATTGGGATAAAACATCTGCATTTGCTGACGGTGGCAATAAGCGTTGTGCTATTCATTCTGCGTTTCTTCTGGAAATGCCGTAATTCAGCTATGATAGAGCGCCGTTGGGTGAAGATTGCGCCACATGTGAACGATACCCTTTTATTTGTAACCGGTATCGCCTTGGTCTTTATTACTCGATTTTATCCATTTACCCCGCAGGGGACTTGGCTGACGGAAAAACTGGTCGGTGTTATTATTTACGTTGTGCTTGGCTATGTTGCTTTAGGCAAACGACCACGTAGCCAAAAAGTAAGATGTTTTGCTTTCGTGGCAGCACTCGTATGTTTGTACTTAATTATTAAACTGGCAATGACGAAAATGCCGTTGCTGATGGGGTATGTATGAGTTCCATAGCTGATTTTGAGTTTAACCGCTTCCCTCTGAGCGAAGGGGTTATTCTAGTTTCGCAAGCTATACGTCGTGATTTTCCTGCCGATACAGTGCGCGAAACATTGCAGCAGCTGACGGAGCAGGCGCTGGCGCATATCGATGCGGAATTAGATCAGGATCAGAAACTTGAGCAGCTAATCGATCTGTTCTTCAATGAGTGGGGATTTGGCGGCGTGGGCGGCGTATATCGTCTTTCTGACGCGCTCTGGCTGGATAAGGTGCTTAGCTCACGTCAGGGAACGCCAGTTTCTTTAGGCATTGTTTTCCTGCATATTGCGCACCAGCTTGATTTGCCTTTGCAGCCGGTCATTTTCCCAACTCAACTGATTATGCGAGCCGATTGGCTCGATGAAGAAATGTGGCTGGTTAATCCGCTCAACGGTGAGACGCTCAACGAGCATACGTTAGAAGTTTGGTTGAAGGGCAATCTTGGCTTAATGGCCAGCCTTGAAGATACCGACTTCGACGAAGCAGAAAACAGCATGGTGGTGCGCAAAATGTTGAGCACTCTCAAAGCAGCGTTGATGGAAGAAAAACAGATTGAATCTGCGCTGCGCGCCTGCGAGGCCTTGCTGGAATTTGACCCCGAAGATCCCTATGAGATTCGCGATCGCGGCTTGATTTATGCGCAGTTGGATTGTAATCATATTGCGGTTTCTGACCTCAGCTACTTTGTTGAGCAGTGTCCAGAAGACCCTGTATCCGAAGTGATTAAGGTTCAGATACACTCCATTGAGCAGAAAAATATTGTTCTGCACTGATTTATTTTCCCCCATGAGCGCCAACTGCGTTGATGGGGTTTAAATTCGTTATTTTTGCCTCCATTTATTGATTCTTATGCCGGACGTTTTGTTGTCGCAGTTGCAGTCGCGACTTCAGAGCCACAAGGTATACACGGTTACTTGAACATTAAGGCGCAAGCATGAAACAGAAAGTTGTCAGCATTGGTGATATCAAAGTCGCGAACGATTTACCGTTCGTTCTTTTCGGTGGCATGAACGTGCTGGAATCGCGTGATTTGGCGATGCGTATCTGTGAGCACTACGTTACCGTTACTCAAAAACTGGGTATCCCTTACGTCTTCAAAGCTTCTTTTGATAAAGCCAACCGTTCTTCCATTCACTCTTATCGTGGCCCAGGTCTAGAAGAGGGTATGCGCATCTTCCAAGATATCAAACAGGCTTTCGGCGTTAAAATTATCACTGACGTTCATACACCAGAACAGGCGCAGCCGGTTGCCGACGTGGTTGATGTGATCCAATTGCCAGCATTTTTGGCGCGCCAAACCGATCTGGTTGAAGCGATGGCAAAAACTGGAGCGGTGATCAACGTGAAAAAACCACAGTTCCTGAGCCCAGGCCAGATGGGGAACATCGTTGATAAGTTTGAAGAAGGCGGCAACGACAAAATCATTCTGTGCGATCGCGGTGCAAACTTCGGCTATGACAATTTGGTTGTCGATATGCTGGGCTTCGGCGTGATGAAAAATGCCTCTAAAGGTAGCCCGGTAATCTTCGACGTGACACACTCCCTGCAGTGCCGCGACCCGTTTGGTGCGGCATCTGGCGGACGTCGTGCGCAGGTAACCGAACTGGCTCGTTCAGGTATGGCGATTGGTTTGGCTGGCCTGTTTATCGAAGCTCATCCAGATCCAGCCAATGCTCGTTGCGATGGCCCATCTGCGCTGCCGCTTGATAAACTTGAGCCATTCTTGGTTCAGATGAAAGCGATTGACGATCTGGTGAAAAGCTTCCCAGAGCTAGATACATCTAACTAATCTTATTGAGATTTTAGTTAGGGTATAAAAAAGGCACGCGTGTAGCGTGCCTTTTTTGTCTCTAACAAACGCTGTACTAAGAAGCTGCGCTCTCGTTCAAATGCTTAACTGCATCTGGCAGGGTAGAGAAGAAGGCGAGTTTGCCTGAGATTGGCGCGATCCGAGCGCGAGCAAAGGTTTTCAGCGGTTGGAAAGGAATATCGGTGATAATCAACTGTTTCCCTTCTGGTAACGCCTCAACGAAGCGCTGGAATGCGTTCAACCCACCTGCATCAAGCACGGGAACCGCGTCCCACTGCATGACGATGGTATCGTAATCTTCACTTTGTACCAACAGCTCAGAAAAGATACGCTCGGCAGCCGCGAAGAATAGCGGCCCGCTAACGCGTAGCATCAGCGTTGACGTCTCGGCTGATTCACTCAGTACGCTTAAGCGCGTCATCCGTGCAATACGGCGCATAAACAGCAGCGATGCCAGCACAATCCCCACGGTGATAGCAATCACCATGTCGAATAGCACCGTCAATGACATACACATCAACATAACGATGATGTCGTCTTTGGGGGCGCGACGCAGCAGATAAACCACTTTATGCGCTTCGCTCATATTCCACGCCACCATCAACAGCAGTGAAGCCATTGCGGCCAGTGGCAGGAAGGAGAGCCACGGTGCGAGCACCAGCAGGGCGAGGATCACCAGCAACGAGTGAATAACGGCTGATATTGGTGAAGTTGCTCCCGCACGCACGTTAGCGGCTGAACGTGCAATCGCCGCCGTAGCGGTGATACCGCCAAAGAAAGGCGCAGCAATATTACCTAACCCTTGACCGATAAGCTCCCCATTAGAGTTGTGCTTTTTCCCGGTCATACCGTCAAGAACCACGGCGCACAGCAGAGATTCTATGGCACCCAACATCGCCATAGAGAAGGCCGCCGGCATCAACGCAGTCAGCGTGTTCCAGCTTAAATCAAGGGGCTGTCCATTTCCCGATGGCAGATTCCACGGCAACACAAACTGCGGCAGGATCGGCGGTATGCCTTGGCCTTGAGTACCATCGGCTAGCAGGTAGCTAAAGCGAGAGCCGATAGTGGCTACGTGGGTATCAAATAGCGCAAAAATACCCATGACAGCGGTGCCGGCCAGCAGTGCGGGTAAATGCCCCGGTAAACGCAGCCCTAAGCGAGGCCAGAGAATTAATACTGCCAGCGTGGTTGCGCCAATCAGCGTGTCGGCCCAGCTAATGGTGGGCAGCGCCTGCGCTAGCGCAGCGACCTTCATGAGATAGCTTTCTGGCACGTGTTCGAGGTGTAAACCGAAGAAATCCTTGATTTGCATGGTCCCAATGGTAATCGCAATACCAGAGGTAAAACCGAGAGTGACGGAAAGGGGAATATATTCAATCAGGCGGCCAAAACGAGCCAGTCCCATCAGCAGCAAAAACACCCCAGACATCAACGTCGCCAGTAACAGACCGGATAGACCAAACTGCTGTGACACCGGATAGAGAATCACAACGAAAGCCGCTGTTGGGCCTGAAACACTAAAACGTGAACCGCCGCTTAACGCGATCACGATACCTGCAACGGCTGAGGTATATAAACCGTACTGAGGCGGTACGCCGCTGCCGATGGCAAGGGCCATCGCCAAAGGAATAGCAATAATGCCGACGGTGATGCCGGCAATAATATCTTTAACAAAGCGCTGTGCGTTGTAAGGCTCACGCCAGCAGGCTTCTATTAGCGCGCTAAACGGCATCACGCCGTTAATTTTATGCGTTTTCATTATACGAATTGTTAGCTAGTGACCTAGCTCCCTAAGAGAGGTTCAACGACTACACCATTGGCATCTGGCCAAATGGACTCCCGCTGGTGACAAAATGGGCACAATTTTGGTACACCCCAAGCTTGCTTCATTGCGATAAATCCTATGATTCACACAAAAAAATCACTCAAGCGACGAATCGCTTTTTAGCCGGAAATAACGAATGAAACAGAATCTCAAAGAAGGGCACAATTTCTAACCACTGTTTTCATCAGACCTAGAACTAAGCGACTGAATCAACCACCATCGATGATAGTTTACACCCAGTTGGCAGAGGTTGCCTTGACTAAAGTCTATAACTCTCGCTCAAAGTCGAAAAAAATCTGGTTTATCAAGCTCAAAGAGTTAATCAAACTTGACGCCAAGATAGCGTACACTCTCTCTAAAAAGTGAGGGGGAAAGAATGAGTTATATTAGTAGTAATTAAGAGTGGAATAAAAATCCTATATTGACTCTTATGATAATATTTATTCTTATTAGAAGATAAATTCGCATGAATTCGACATTCGTTAAGTTATTTTTTCGCGTTTAAACATGACTTATCTACCAGCGTAACTATTTTTAGTTGATTATTACCACGCTTCTATTATCGACTATTAACCTTTAGATAAGTCTATACACAGCGTTATTAATAACGTGTTGCTAGGCCTAACTGTGAGTTTATCAATTGCCTTTTACTATTATTTTAAGCAATGGAGTTCGAGAGTGAACTATTCGTCATCAGCTAAGTTATTTGTTTTCATGGTTTTTTTGTTAATTGTACTAAGCGCATCCGCATTAACCTATCTGATGAATAATTAGCCAGCGTTTACGGGTGTTGGCATGTAAGCCTTCTTGAGATGAACAGCAGAGTACAATTTTTCAGTTAAATGACGCATGCTTATATTATAGATGAAGCGTTAATATATCGATGCGAATCCCTAATTGAGACACGGGTTATTAACGGCTAATTTGCAGAAAGTCGTTGTATCGGTAGTGGTATCGCTGGTGAATAACGTTATTTCTTTGTGATAGTTCCCGTTGTTTATTGCTAAGCCATTGCTCAATATTGATAGCATATTGCGTGACAGCAATGGCGAAGCGAGATGATGTCAATCTCTGCTTTTAGTCCGCATGACGGTTAACGAGCGGTTAACTTGAGAAAACGAGATATCACGGTTGTTACTATCTGGTGATCGTCGAGTTGCGGAGCACCAGAAACAGTGATGGTGCCTACACATCCGGTGTCTTTAATGATGAGCGGAAAGCAGCCGCCGTGCGCGGCATAGTCATTTAAACCTAAGCCATAGCGTTCTTCTAACGTGGAGTTGCGTTGCTGTAAGCGTAGGCCGATGGCATAAGAGCTTTTGTGAAAGCGATTGACCACATTGCGTTTTCTGCGGATCCATTCGGCGTTATCCGGCGATGTGCCACGCATCGCGTAATGAAACAGCGTGTGCCCAGCTAACTGAATATCGATACTGACGGCAACGCCGCGGCGCTCCGCTTCCGCTTTTAACTCAGAGCCAATTTCCCATGCGGTATCGGTATTAAATGAGGAAAACTGCAAGCTGGCTTCTTCTGCGGCAAGCAGGGCTAATTCGTCTTCAGTATTCATTGCGTGTTTTCCTTCATCTAAAAATGGCAGCATAACGTGTGGTATCGCACAGAGCTAGACCGGTTAGTTATAACTCAGTACGTTCAACGTTAATCCAGCAGCGGTGCTCATCAGAAATCTTATTCGCCAGATAGCAAAACGCCGTCTCTGCGGGCAGAAACGGCGTTTAAGAAAGAGTCTAAATTAGCGGGCGAGGGCGGTAACGGCGCTCACCAGTGGGCCACCCACGGTACGCTTTAAGGTCAGAATGGCGATACCTTTAACTAAAGAGACGGCGCTACGGCGGATGGTGCTATCGATGTAGTCTTTGTCTTTTTGCACAGACAACCAACCCATTCCCTCAATTTGAGCGAGCAGAGTGGCTGCTTTTACTTGCTTGGAGTCAAAACGAATCGCCACCGAGCCCGCGTAAAGGCGATGGGTGATCTCTTCAATTCCGTCTGTCGCTTGCAGTTGCTTGATCGCTTCTTTGATCTGCTTTGGATTGCGCTGAATAAAATCCGAACGTACACGAATGCGATTTTGAGTTTGGTGCAGGTAAGGTGACATGTGGACCTCATACATGATAACCGTAATGAGAATAATTTATATTAATGAAATCACTCTGTCTATCCCTTGCCGACTTTTTCCGCACTTTCCGATCGTATCAATTCTCACTTTCGGTCATTAATTGATGGACCGCAAACATAGCGCTAAAACCTTATTTTTAGTGTGAATACCTATAGCTTTATACGATAGATTAGCCCTAGACATCCAAAGTGCTTTGCACTTGAACACCAATGACGAACGGGATTTTTTCATGCAGTTAGAAGATTTAAGCGGGCTCATGACGCTACGTCGCTTTGTTGAGGTGGCTCACCATATTCCAGGGCGCATCCGTTTGCGCTTCACCAACCGCCTGATTTCAGGTCTGAGTAAGAACAAACTGTCTGCACTTGAAGAAATATGCCATCCAGAGGGCTATTTGCGTAGCTATTCATTGAACACTGCCACGGGAAGTCTGGTGCTGGAATACAGCGCCGCGCACATTTCACCCGCCACGCTCAATCAGCTTTTCGGCGATGACGATGCCCTCGCTCATCAGGCTCTTGAGCAGATTTACTCCACTCTTTCACATTCAGAAAGCAAATAAGGGATCACACTATGAGTAACGACAACAATAACCCAATGAATCAGGGTGCACCTTATTACCCACCGTTTGGCTACCCGTATTACCCGCCAATGCCTGAAATGCAACAACAGCCTGCTCAGCAGATGCCCCCACAGCCGCAACAGCCGCCGATGGGTTGGCCACAGCAGCCGGTTTGGTATCCGCACATGATGCCGGGATTCCCACCAATGGGTTACCCAATGCCGCAACAGCAGCCAATGATGCCACCGCAACAGGCGATGCCACATCCGCATCATCCACATCACCATCATCACGCTGCCGCACCGGGATTTGACTGGAGTTCACAGGCGCAGGGTATGGTTGAAGGCATGATGGGCGAACAAGCGGGTTTGCTGAAAAATATCATCAGCACCATTGGCGCTGATGATAAAGAATTCTGGAAAGGCGCGATGATCGGCGCGGCGGCCACGCTGCTGTTGACCAACGAAAGCGTACGCAACATGTTGATGCAAACCGTCGCTAACGCAGGCGATTTGCTGAAAACCGGCGGCGCAAAAGTGAAAGATGGTGTGATGAGCGGAGCAGAAACGATTAAAGAAACCGCAACCACCAGCAGCACGATTTTCCGCGACACGCTGAAAGCGGGTAAAGAAGGGTTCACTGAGTCCGTAGAACGTCATCGCCAGCCTGCGCCTGCTGCCGCTGCGATGGTCGAAGGGCAAGAGTCTGAAGGAAACCTGGATGAGCAACAATCGTGATGAATTAAGTTCCGTTAGCCGCGCGTTGATTGCTGGCGCCTTGGTGGGAACGACGACGTCCTGTATTGAACAGTGGCGTAGCTATCAAAACGGTGAGAAAAGCCTGAATCAAACGGCGGCAAAAGTGGTGAGCGATGCCACCAAAGCCGGGTTGGTTAGCGGTGCCGTGATGGCGGTTGCCAGCGCTACGGCAGGCCGCCCGCTTCTAACCATGTTGACCGTGATCAGTGCCGGTGCAGCCGGACTGTATCTGATGGGCGCAATGAAGAATAAGGAAAACGACAATGAATCAGCCTAACTATCCTTATGGTTATCCGTATTACTACTACAACAACAATGGGCAAGGCTACGTTAATCCACAGCAGATGCCTGAGCAGCCCGTTGCTCCTCAGCCTACGAACTATCGTCAGGCAAATGGGCGCACTCACTTGCTGACTGGCATGGTGGCAGGTGCCGCCATTGCGTATTTATTGACGAATCGTCAGGTTCAGCAGGGCATCACCACCACGGCGAGCAAAGCATGGGGAACCGTGCGAGGCGAAGTTGAGGAGCTTAAAGAGCGTCTGGCAGATTTACAGGCTGAGCTAGATTATTACCACAGTAAGGAACAGGACACCGAGTGAAAGCTATCTCTCCTGACATGATTGTTGTTGTACACCGTCTGCCAGGGCGTATACGCGTGCGCGTTCCTCAGCTACGCACCATGCCAGATTGTGCGGCATGGTTGAAGCGTCAGCTGCTTTCATTCCCCGGTGTGACGGGGACACGCCTGCGGCCTGAGGCACGTTCGGCTGTTATCACCTATGACGTGGCGGCGACCAGCGATGAACAGCTGTTAGCTAAGCTGCGCAGCCTTGATTGGGCGCAGCGTACCGAAGGCGAATACGAAACCGAATACTGTGGCGGTGATAACCTGCTTAACATCGGTGGGCTAGCGCTTTCTCAGCTCTTACCCAAAAAATGGGCGGCGCTGCCAACCTTATTGCTGACGTCATCGACGTTGAGCGAAGGGGCGCATCAGCTTGCCCAACGTAAGCTGAAAGTTGAAGTCTTAGACGCTCTGGCACTCGGATTGTCGATGGCGCGCGGCGATTATCGTACCGCGATGCTGACCCAATCGCTGCTGACGCTCGGCGAATATATGGAGCAAGAAACCAGTCGACATTCAGACGCGTTGCTGGCGAGCCTCATGCAGCCGCGTGAGCATCCTGTTTGGGTTGAACGTGATGGGCAGAGCGTTGAAATTCAATCAGAAGCCTTAGTGAACGGCGATGTGATGCTATTGGGGCCGGGTGATAATATTCCGGCCGATGGCACTGTGATTCGCGGCGTCGGGTTAATCAACCAAGCGTCGATGACCGGTGAGGGCGTTCCCGTTCGCCGTGAAGTCGGTGCGTGGATTTATGCCGGTACGCAGGTGCAAGATGGCAATATCGCCGTGCGTGCGGAGCGCGTGGGCGATGATTCTTCCACGGCCAATATCCGTCGCTTTATCACCGACTCGCTAAGCCAGCGCAGCGAGACGCAGAAGGTCACGCAGGAAATGGCCGATCGCCGCGTGGCGATCACCATGGGCGTGGGCGCTGCGGTATTTGCGATGACCCGTGACTGGCAACGTCTGGCTTCGGTATTCTTAGTCGATTACTCGTGTGCGTTAAAGCTCAGTACGCCAATCGCGTTCAAGTCGATCATGTATCGTGCGGCGCGCAACGGCCTGTTGTTGAAAGGCGGCCGTGCAATCGAGCAATTGGCCGCGGTCGATACCGTCGTCTTCGACAAAACCGGTACGCTCACCCATGGCGATATGCTGGTGACCGATGTGGTGAGCTTCGATCCTGAGCGCACGTGGGCTGAGCGGTTACTGGCCATTGCTGCTTCGGTTGAAGAGCACAGCAATCACCCATTGGCACGAGCGGTGGTAGCCGCGGCAGAGCATCACGAACTGCCGCACATTAACCACGGCGAAGTGGAATACGTGATTGCCCATGGCCTGTTGAGCGAGTTGGACGATCATCAAATGGTGATTGGTAGCCGTCACTTCCTCAGTTGTCACTATGATATCGATTTTGCTCCATATGCGGATGAAATTGCCGAGCTTGAACAACAAGGTCGTCATCTTCTGTTTATCGGTTTAGATAATCAGCTTGTGGGCATGATTGGTCTACAGGACAACGTGCGTGATGAGGCAGCTCAGGTGATTTCCCAACTGCGCGAGCATGGCATTAATAACGTTGTGTTGCTAACTGGCGATAAAGCGGAGAAAGCGGAGCAATTAGCCGCGGAGTTGGGCATTGATCGCTTCTATGCGCAGGCTACGCCAGAAAGTAAAGTTGAGGTTGTTCGTCAGTTACAAGAGCAGGGACACCGCGTCTTGTTCGTCGGCGACGGTATCAACGATGCTCCGGTGCTGACGCAGGCAAACGTGGGCTTAGCTATGAACCAGAGTACGGAGCTGGCTCAGCAGGCAGCAGACGCCGTGCTGTTGCAGGATCACCTGCACGGTATTGTGGCAGCGCGTGAGCTCTCTTTGGAAGCGATGAAGCTGGTCAACAGCAATATTCGTCTGACGGAGTGGGTGAACAGTTCCATTATGCTGGCTGCGGCGCTGGGCTGGTTAACGCCAACCGCCAGTGCGTTGCTGCATAACGGTACTACGCTGGGGGTGCTATTGCGCTCTTTGGCAGCCAAGAACGCCGGAAAGTAGGTGGCTAACGATTCTCGGCCTGCCGCAATAGTGTGAGGCCGAGAATCATACCCCAACTTAAATTTTGGATATAAAAAAGCCCCGAATTTTCATTCGGGGCTTTTTTATAGAATATGGCGGTGAGAGAGGGGTTCGAACCCTCGATACGCTTTCGCGTATACACACTTTCCAGGCGTGCTCCTTCAGCCACTCAGACACCTCACCGTTTTGTTGCCGTGCTATGCACTGCAACGGGGCGCTACTATAGGGATTCACCCCCTCAGGGTCAAGAATAATTTCAGCAAAAACGCGCGTCTGGCGAGGGAATAGCCAATCAGAGTGCTCTGACATCATCCTTGGCCGAGATGTACTACAGTTACCAGATGAAAGTTATCAAACAAAGTTTTCAAGCCAGTTCTCTCATAATCACAATTCTCTAATCAGCCAAAAGGAAAACGTTATGTCGATTGAAAAAGTTGTCTATCGTGCAAAAGCGAAAGCCACCGGCGGCCGAGATGGTCGTGCTACCTCATCTGACGGTGTGTTAGATGTGAAGTTGGGGGTACCAAAGGAAATGGGCGGCGCGGGTGGGGCGGTGACCAATCCTGAGCAACTCTTTGCCGCAGGATATTCGGCCTGTTTTCTCGGTGCGCTGAAATTTGTGGCCTCAAAAGAGAAGGTCAAAGTTCCCGCCGATGCACAGATTGAAGGCACCGTGGGGATAGGTGAAATTCCAGGAGGCTTTGGGATTGAGGTTCAATTGGATATCAGTTTGCCAGGTGTCGAACGCAGCGTGGCCGAAGATCTGGTGAAAAAAGCCCATCAGGTATGCCCATACTCCAACGCCACCCGCGGAAATATTGATGTGAAGCTGAACGTCCTTTAACTATTCAGTACGTCAGTACGAACGCATGAATGACAAAAAGCAAAAAGCCCTGAATTTTCATTCAGGGCTTTTTGTTAGAATATGGCGGTGAGAGAGGGGTTCGAACCCTCGATACGCTTTCGCGTATACACACTTTCCAGGCGTGCTCCTTCAGCCACTCAGACACCTCACCGTTTATCGCCACGTCGCCGTTGCGATGGGCGCTAATGTAGGGAAAACAGCGTGATGCGTCAACTTTATTTTTATCAAAACCAACTGTTTAGCTAAACAATCAGCAGATTGTTGTTTTCCTCAACGATAGCTGGCGTCTTTTACAACATTCCCTCAGTGTCCGTAGCGTTTTTGCCATTCAGCATCCAATGCCACTTGCCACGATGGATGAGGTTCTGCGATGGCGCTAAACAGCGGTTTCTGCTCGGTAAATAGCGCACGCTGAACCTGTGGTAAACGCTCAACGTCTAACACGCTAGGATCTCCCCATT
Source organism: Hafnia alvei (assembly GCF_034424155.1). NCBI lineage: Bacteria > Pseudomonadati > Pseudomonadota > Gammaproteobacteria > Enterobacterales > Hafniaceae > Hafnia > Hafnia alvei. The sequence goes on from NZ_CP139992.1 coordinate 2,021,557, forward strand.
GTTTGCTATCGGCCTTGCGCGCCTGTGCCTCCGGCGACATCAGGAAATTAATCACAACCTCCGCAGCGGGTTTAGCGCGTGCGTTGAAAGGGATCGCTAAGAAATGCACGTTGGTGAGTGCCCCCTGATTTAATGCGTAAGTTTGCGCATTGGGCGGCAGGCTACCGGCGGCAATGGCCGCTGGCGCAATACCAGGGTTAAACGTAATCGCCATATCAAGCTCATTATCGTTAAACATCTGGATCATCTGTGCATCGCTGGTGGGGAAGATTTTCCCTTGTCGCCATAGGAACGGATGCAGAGCGTCGAGATAAGCCCACAGCGGTGCCGTATCACGGGCAAACTTTTCTGGATCGACAGGTTTGTCTAGTGCAACGCCAGACGTTAATCCAATCAGCGCCGTTTTCAAGAAACTGGAACCGTGGAATTGAGGAGGGCGTGGATAGGTGATTCGCCCAGGATGAACTTTCGCATAATTAAGCAATGCGGAAAGATCGGCAGGAGGATTCGGTGTGGCTTTTACATCGTGGATAAAGACCAGTTGCCCGACGCCCCAAGGCGCTTCAAATCCGTCGGTTGGTACGGTGAAATCCTGCGTTACCGGTAGTTTTTTATCCACCCACTGCCAGTTGGGTAAAGCCTGTACGAATGGGCCATACAGTAACCCATTCTGTTTTAAAGCATTGAAATTTTCGCCGTTGACCCACACTAAATCAGCGCTACCATTTGCGGTATTACCCGCGGCTTTCTCTGCGCGAATGCGGTTGACCGTTTCGGCAATATCAGCCACTTTGACCTGTTTTAGCGTAATGCCGTAGCGGGTTTGTAGCTCACCTGTTGCCCAGTCGAGATAGCTATTCACCTGCGTGCTACCTCCCCAAGCGTTGAAATAAACCGTTTGACCTTTTGCCTGTTGCTGAGCTTGCGCCCATGCAGTAGTGGATCCAGTGGCATCAGCGTACACCGTAGGGGCAAGCAAACACAAACTGGTCAAAAGGGTAGGGAGTAGATTTCGCAGACGCATAATCAGCCTTATCAATAATGAAAACCAGATTGTAATGGCCTTTGTATATAAAAACATTAGCGCCAAGCCAGATACATGATGCTGGTGTAAGTTTTTAAAACCAGTAAACATGAATAGTTACGCCAATAAACTGGATAAATAATGACTAAACAGACGAAATAACAACATTAATTCTGGTGTTTTGGATATTTATCCCGCTAAATGAGAACGAGGCTTGAACAAAAGATAACGGAATAATAGCCAACAAGCCCGCCGAGTCTAGGCTCAGGTAACTCTCAGGAAGAGTGTGTACAACATCATTTAGCAAGGGGAAAGCGGTGAGCTCGACGACACCCATTCAACCATCTTCACACCGCAGCGCCATTCCGGCTGGCTCTGGTGCTCTATTCTTTATCCAAACCTTTTCAACGCTTGGTTTTGCCGTGCTTTATTCTACCTTGGTTCTTTATGCGACCAAGCGCTTAGGATTTAGCGAAAGCGATGCCAATGCCATGATGGGCGTATTTGGTGCGTTTAACTATGGTCTCCACCTGTTTGGTGGCTATCTCGGCGGCCGTTGTCTGAGCAACCGTAACCTCTTTATTTTAGGTATGGTATTGCAGGTGATCGGCTGTTACATGATTGCTGAGATGGGCGTATCTGGTCTGTATTGGGGATTGGCGATGTTCCTCACCGGCAGCGGATTAAACGTCACCTGCCTGAACATGATGCTGACTCAGCGCTTTGCGCCGGACGACGATCGCCGTGAGGGCGCATTCCTGTGGAACTATGCGGGCATGAACCTTGGCTTTTTTGCCGGTTTTGCCGTCGCCGGTTATTTCCAACTCAGTGAAAACTATCGTGCACTGTTCTTATTTGCCACTATCGGCAATGCGGTTGCCATTCTGGTGACGCTGTCGCGCTGGCAAATTTTGGCGGACATCAACACGCCGCTGAAGCAGGCATCGCGTAAATCGTTCTATTTGCGCATGCTTGCGGGCTTAGTGGTGTTGGTGGCATTGGTGCCGATTATTCGTGTGCTACTGACCCACGCCGATTTCAGCAGCTATTTTGTGGTGGTGCTCGGCATACTGATTTTCATCATGCTGTGCATTATGACGCTGCGTCATCGTGAAGCCGACGAACGCCGCCGCATGGTTGCCTATCTGATTTTAGCCGCGGGCTCTCTGGTGTTTTGGTCACTGTATCAGCTGGCACCTATGGGGCTGATGCTGTTCTCTGAACATAATATCGATCTGAATGTTTATGGGCTGCGCGTGGCACCTCAGTGGATTCAGAACATCAATACCGTCGTGATTGTCGTCGGCGGGCCGCTGATGGCGCTACTGTTTAAACGCCTGCGTGAACGTGGCTTAAACATTGATATACCTTTGCAATTTTGTGCCTCACTGTTTTGCATGGGATTAGGTATGCTGGTTCTGCCACTGGGGATCCAACTTGCAGGCGGTGATGGTTTAGTCGCATTCAAATGGATAGCGTTGAGCTATGTGCTGCAAAGCTTTGGTGAACTGATGATTTCTCCGATTGGTTACGCGATGATCGGCAAACTGGCACCGGCACGCCATCAAGGTTTGATGATGGGCTGCTGGATGATGGTAACCGGCGTGGCCTCCGTGCTGGCCGGATATGTTTCGGGGCTGATGCCGCAAAATAGCGGTAGTACGCCGTTGGAAACTAACCCAGGCTATAGCAGCGTATTCAATGCGCTAGGCTGGGGTTCTGTCGCTACGGGCGTAGTGTTGGTGTTGTTAATCCCGCTGCTGCGTCGATTAATTGCCCAACAGCGTCAGGCTAGCTAATACTGCAACGAGCGAACAATACGATTAAGACAGAAAAACTGGAGGCACGAAGTGGATATCATTTACTACCATCCGTTTTTTAATGCGCAGATTTGGCTGGATGGTATGCGGAAACGTTTACCGGAAGCGAATATTCGCCAGTGGCAGCCTGGGGATGATAAGCCCGCAGACTACGCGCTGGTTTGGCAACCGCCGTTTGAGATGCTGGCTAAGCGCCAAGATCTACGCGGTGTATTTGCGCTGGGCGCGGGCGTTGACGCGATTTTAGCTCAGGAAAGGGCAAATCCCGGAACATTGCCGAAAGGTGTTCCGCTGGTGCGTTTAGAAGACACAGGAATGGCTTTGCAGATGGAAGAGTATGCCGCTGCTGCTGCGCTGCGCTATTTCCGTCGCTTCGATGAGTATGACCTACAGCAGCGTCAGGGCGTATGGCAGTATCTGGCACCGCATGACGCCTCTCAGTTTGTGGTGGGTGTTTTGGGAGCGGGAGTTCTGGGCGGAAAAGTGGCGGAGCGGTTGGCTTCATTTGGCCTACAGGTTCGCTGCTGGAGCCGCACGGAAAAGCATTATAGCGACGTTCAGAGTTTCTTCGGTCAAGATCAGTTTGCGTCGTTCCTGCAAGGGACTCAGTTGCTGATAAACCTGCTACCGAATACGCCAGAAACCGTGGGTATTCTCGACCAGTCTCTGTTTGCGCAGCTCAATGCGGGTGCCTATATCATCAACTTGGCGCGCGGTGCGCACATGAAAGAGGATGATTTGCTGGCGGCGCTGGAATCTGGACAGGTTGCTGCGGCAACGCTCGACGTGTTCGCCAAAGAACCTTTGGCGACCGATCATCCTTTCTGGAAACACCCTCGCGTGACGATTACACCACACATCGCCGCTATCACGCTGCCAGAGGTCGCGATGGATTATGTCGCACAGAACATCTTGGCGATTGAGGCGGGGAAAACGCCGGAAGGTGTAGTAAACATGGATTTAGGTTATTGATGCTTTAGAAAATATTCATTGCTGTATGAATACGTTCTATTTGCTAACCTTATAGGGACACGCCTGCTGGTGCCAAAACCAGCGGGCCTTAGACAGGAGAAGCCATGTATCCCGTAGATTTGCATATGCACACCGTGGCAAGTACCCACGCCTACAGCACCCTTCATGACTATATCGCCCAAGCAAAAAAGTGTGGCATCAAACTTTTCGCCATTACCGATCACGGCCCTGACATGGCCGATGCGCCGCATTATTGGCATTTTATGAACATGCGTGTGTGGCCACGTATTGTGGATGGCGTGGCTATTTTACGCGGCATCGAATCCAATATTAAGAATACGCAGGGCGAAATTGACTGCACGGGGCGAATGTTAGACGAGATGGATCTGATTATTGCGGGATTTCACGAGCCGGTTTTTGCACCGCGCGACCGCGATAGCCATACTGAGGCCATGATCGCCACGATGGCCAATGGCGATGCAGACATTATTAGTCATCCGGGTAATCCGAAATTTCCAATCGATATTCGCGCGGTGGCTGAAGCAGCTGCGCGTTATAATGTGGCGCTAGAGCTGAATAACTCATCATTTACACATTCTCGAATTGGCAGTGAAGCAAACTGCCGCGCCATTGCGGAAGCGGTGCGTGATGCCGGCGGTTACCTGTCGCTAGGGTCAGATTCACATGTCGCATTTTCGCTGGGAAGTTTTGATCACTGTATCCGAATCATGAATGAGGTAAACTTCCCGCAGGATCGGGTGCTCAATGTAACGCCGCGCCGTCTGCTCGATTTTCTGGTTGAACGAGGGAAGAAAGCCATCCCCGAACTGGCTGATTGGTAATCAACTAGCGATTTGCTTGAAGTGACAATGTCACATTTTAAGCCGTTTTTGTAGGCCACATTTTCAGGCCATATATTTCAGGATTAAAGATGAACGATTTTTCTATCATCTGCCGTTTGCTGGGAAGCCTGTTTTCCCGTCAGCCGCAGGATGCTGTACTGACCCCTGTATTTGATCTGATGGCGCAAGGTAAACTGCAACAGTTTTGGCCAATTGAGCAAGACGGCCTACTGACCCGTTTGCAAACCGCCGCTAAAGATCGTGCCGCGTTAAGCGTTGATTATAACGCCATGTTTGGCGGTGCCGACGCGTCAGTCGATATTCATCGTAGCGATTATCAAGAGAATGCGACCGAGCAGGAAGTTCGCGATTTCTTAACCCAGCGTGGAATGCCTTTAGGCGACCAGCCTGCTGATGCCTTTGGGCAGTTGCTGCTGGCCGCATCATGGTTGGAAGATCAGTCGGCCGAAGACGAAGTTCAGGCGCAAATCGCGCTGTTTGATGAGTATTTACTGCCGTGGTGTGGGAAGTTCTTGGGCAAAGTCGAAGCGCATGCAACCACGGCGTTTTATCGCACGCTGGCTGAATTGACGCGTGAAGCACTTCAGGCTATGTGGGATGAACTTTCTGAAGGCGAAGACTCTGCCGAAGACGCAGAATAAATGCTTCAATCTGATAAATAAAAAGCCGGTGTTCATAATTGAACACCGGCTTTTTATTATGGGAGAGAGCATTAGTCAGTGAAAGGAATAATGATTTCGCCCGGTTTAACTTCGATACCTTTAGCCAGTTTTTTCGCCAAGGCTTCTTTTTCGCTCTTATTCGGATCTAACGTATAAACGGCTTTTTCGTTGAAATAGGTTTTCAACGATTGGTTCAAATACGGAACCACCGCTTTCATCACGCCAGACATTTTTTCAGGTTTGACCGTGTAATCGGTTAATTCCATATCCCGCAGGAAAATGGCACCTTGCTCGCTGTTATAAACCGGCTGAGCCTGTAGCGTGATTTGCAGATCGCTGGTTTGTGGGCCGAGAATGGAGCTGATATTGACTTTGGCATGACCCGTTAGGGTAACTTTATTGGGATCAGTACGCCCAATTTGGCTGTTTAGTTGGTCGACGGTAATGTCGGCGTCAACTAATCCAGAGATACCAATTTGTTTCTGGAAATTATTATACTTTTGCAGATATTGGTTCATATCCTGCTCAGTAATGGTGTATTGGGTCAGTTTATTACAGGCTGCTAATACCAGCCCCGCAGCAACGATCCCTGCTATATAAATCGCCTTCTTCATATCATCTGACCTCTAAATACAGAATAAATAAGTGTGCTAATTAACATGCTGATGTTATCGACCTGATTGTGTCATAGATCTGCCAGAGAAAAAAATAACGTATGTTTCATCCTGTTAATACACATTTATGACAGGACGAGAGGCCTCTTTTTTCATAGATATTAAGGCAAAGTGTGCGAATGAATTTAGAGGGAACGCCCTGCGTTCTGAATCAGATAATGACGAAAATTCAGAACGCAGTAAGTAAGATTAAGATGATGTGCTTTAGTTTCCGCCCAGCACGGCAGGAGCGATGCTGCGTTGATTGAACTGCCAGTACAGGAGAATCAGCGTGAGCACGCCGACCACGCCGAGTAAAAACCAGGGCAGTTCAGGCGTTCCGAGCGCTTGACCGGTGTCATACATCCAGCCGCCGCCGGTATAGCCAATAGCGCCACCCAGCGCTAAGCCTAAACGGCTAAAGCCCATATAGCTGCCGCGCGCACGCGGGTCAGCCAGCGAGGCACTTAACGTTTCACGTGCGGGTTCGGCAATAATGGAGCCAAAATAGAAGCAGCAAATTAAAATAAACAGCGTGCGAAGTTCCGTTGCGAGACCCACAGGGAACAGGCTGATGGTCATAATCAATAATCCAAACATCAGCCGTGTTTCGAGGCGGAAATGTTTTTCGCTCCAGCGAGCAATTGGGTAGAGCAGCGTTAGAGACAGCGTGGCTTCTATGGCGTACATCCATTTGACCGCCTTTGGCGTGCCGGCAATTTCGTTAACTATAATGGGCAGCATTAGCATCACCTGCACGGCAAGCATGTAGTAACCCGTCAGCGTCAGCACATAGAGCAGAAAACGGCGATCGCGAATGACGCGCATCATGCCTTCTTTGATCGGCGCACGAACTGTCGAAATTCGATAGGCGGGTAATAGCCACGCATTACAGGCCGCCGCTAGCACAAAAATGGCCGCACCCACCCAGCAGACATAGTGAAAGTCGTACTGAAGCAGCCAGCTACCGATCAGCGCGCCCACCACGGCACCGGCGCTGTCTTGCATCATCAACAATGAATAAAAGCGGCTACGCTCATGCGGGCGGGTCAGTTTAATCACCAGCGCGGTACGCGGCGGATCAAACAGCGTTCCACCCAGCGCAGAGAGCGCGCAGGAGAGCCACAGAATCCAAGGTTCGCTGGCAACCGCCATCGAGGCGAAACCCGCTGCACGCAACAACATGCCAATCACGATCATCGGTTTTGCACCAAAGCGGTCAGCGATGGCACCCCCAAAAATCCCTAATCCTTGCTGGACTAATTGTCGTAATCCCAGTGCCGCTCCCACGACCACCGCTGCCCAACCAAGTTGGTCGACGAAGCGAATTGAAATAAGAGGGAAAACGACAAAGAAACCGAGTACAACCAGTAAATTGTCTAACAATAAAAAGTACTTACCCAAGCTCCTAGCTTGCGACACCAGCGACATGTTTCACCATCAGCGAGAAAATAAAAAAGGAGGGATTGACTCGTTCATTTTCTACCCATTTTCAGCGTGGGTATAGGTTTGATTAATAATATTTTTCTGCAAATAGTCGACCTCATAATACTTTTCATTATGAGCAGTGAGAAATTAACCGTTAACTGGATTACAGAAATAGAAGAAAAAGGCCTTAACAGCAGCTAAGTGCGCAATATTGCTACAGCTAAGGTATTACCCGCCATACAAAGAGCGGTTATAGTGATAAGTAATAAAATGTTTGCATGTGGGGCTGGAGAATTGATGTTTGGCTATCACAATAGCGGGCCAAAAGTCCGTTTAACCACCGACCGTCTAGTGGTGCGTTTGGTTCATGACCGCGATGCCTATCGCTTGGCCGACTATTACGCAGAAAACCGCGAATTCCTAAAACCGTGGGAACCTGTACGCGATGAAAGTCATTGTTATCCTTCGGGCTGGCAGGCGCGATTAGGGCTTATCAATGAGCTGCAGAAACAGGGCAGCGCCTACTATTTTCTGTTGCTTGATCCCGATGAGAATGAAGTTCGAGGCGTGGCTAATTTTAGTAACGTGCTGCGCGGCTCTTTCCATGCCTGCTATCTCGGCTATTCACTCGGTGAGAAATGGCAGGGGCAAGGGTTGATGTATGAAGGTGCGCAAGCGGCAATTCGTTATATGTTTCGTCAGCAGCGGCTGCATCGAATTATGGCTAACTATATGCCGCATAACCAACGCAGTGGGGATTTGCTCAAACGTATGGGCTTTGAGAAAGAGGGCTATGCCAAAGATTATCTGCTGATTAACGGTAAATGGCAGGATCACGTTTTGACAGCGCTGGTTAATCGAGAATGGACTGCGCCGCGCTAACTGTTTGCGTTCACAAGGATCTAAGACCAATGAAAAACCCATTATCTGCACTGGAAGCTCGCGTGATTGGCTGCTTTCTTGAAAAACAGGTCACCACGCCCGATCAATATCCACTTTCGCTCAATGGCTTAACTACCGCCTGCAATCAGAAAACCAACCGTGAACCGGTGATGGATCTCAGCGAGTCAGACGTCCAGTCCACGTTGGATTTATTGATGAAGAAGCATCAGGTGCGCTCGTTAAGCATTCCGGGCAGTCGCGTGATGAAATATGAACACAGGTTCTGTAACTCAGAGTTCGGCAACCTGAAATTCTCAGATGCTGAAGTCGCGGTGGTGTGCTGCCTGTTACTTCGTGGGCCACAAACCCCCGGCGAGCTGCGCACGCGAACCAACCGTATGCATGAGTTTAGCGATGTAACGCAGGTTGAGCAGGTGTTGAATGAGTTAGCATCGCGTGAAGATGGCCCTTTTGTGGTTCGTCTAGAACGTGAAGCGGGTAAACGTGAAAGTCGCTATGCGCATCTCTTTAGCGGTGAGGTTGAAAACGTTGCGACCTCGCCTATTGAAAGTACCTACAGTGCGCCGGTTGATAGTGGATTAGCCGAGCGTGTCGAAGCGCTTGAAGCCGAAGTGGCAGAGTTAAAAGAGCGCGTACAAAGTTTGCTGGATCACCTTGCTGACTAAGAGAACAAGAATGACGAAATTACGTATTGGCGTTGTTGGCTTAGGTGGTATCGCGCAAAAAGCCTATTTGCCTATTTTGAGCCAGGCAGAGCGCTGGCAGCTGGTCGGTGGTTTTTCTCCCACGCTGGCTAAGGCGCAGGGGGTATGTGATAGCTACCGAATGACGGCATTTTCTCGGCTAGATGAACTGGCCGAACAGTGCGATGCGCTGTTTGTGCACAGCAGCACCAATACGCATTTCGACGTCGTGCGCGAGCTTTTGCAGCGCGGCAAACATGTTTATGTTGATAAACCGTTGGCGGAAACGCTCGATCAGGCCGAGCAGTTAATTGCGCTGGCTGAACAGAAAAATTGTCGTTTGATGGTAGGGTTTAATCGCCGGTTTGCGCCGCGCTACGTGCAGATTAAACAGCAGGCTAGCGACGTAGCCGCAATTCGCATGGATAAACATCGACATCAAAATATTGGCCCTAAAGATGTGCGTTTCACCTTGCTGGATGACTATCTGCACGTGGTGGATACCGCACTATGGATGAGCGGTAAAAACTTAACGTTAAAGTCGGGAACTTTGCATACCAACGACGTGGGGCAAATGATTTATGCCGAGCATCATTTTAGCGCAGGGCAGATTCAGGTCACTACCTCTATGCACCGCGCGGCGGGCTCGCAACGTGAAGTGATGCAAGTTGTCAGCGGCGGGGTGATTTATGATGCGCAGGATCTTAGGAGCTTGCATATCGAACGCGACACAGTTTTGAGTGAATTGCCAATATCTGGCTGGCAATCAACCTTGGAACAACGAGGATTTGTTGGCGCAGTAAATCATTTCATCGACTGCGTTGAGAACCAAACGGCGCCAATAACCTCAGGCGAGCAGGCGATTGCCGCTCAGCGAATTATTGAAGGCTTACTTTCACAGTAGGCATATTGGCACACATTTTGTCCCTATCATCTTGGTTTGTAACATCTCTAACTAGATCTTCCGTGTGAGATAAGTAGACTAGTGCTCCTAAATTGCCCTTGCTGCATTCAGCAAGGGTCGCAACCGTTGAAAAAACTAACTCATGAATTTATTAAAATCACTGGCGGCGGTCAGTTCGATGACCATGTTTTCGCGCGTGTTGGGATTTGCGCGAGATGCGCTTGTGGCGCGTATTTTTGGTGCGGGAATGGCGACGGATGCCTTTTTTGTCGCATTTAAACTGCCGAATTTGTTAAGGCGTATCTTTGCCGAAGGCGCATTTTCTCAGGCATTTGTGCCTATTTTAGCGGAATACAAAAGCCAGCAGGGTGAAGAGGCAACGCGGACTTTTGTTGCCTACGTCAGCGGTATGCTTACGCTGGTGCTGGCGGTGGTGACCGTGCTGGGTATGCTCGCTGCGCCGTGGGTGATTTATGTGACCGCGCCGGGCTTTGTCGATTCGCCGGATAAGTTTGCGCTGACTTCGTCGCTTTTGCGCATCACGTTCCCCTATATCTTACTGATCTCTTTGGCCTCTTTAGCGGGCGCAATACTGAATACGTGGAATCGATTCTCGGTGCCGGCTTTTGCTCCGACCTTTTTAAACGTCAGTATGATCGGCTTTTCTCTGTTTGCGGCTCCGTATTTCCATCCGCCGGTGATGGCACTGGCGTGGGCGGTCACCGTGGGTGGCGTATTGCAGTTGGCTTACCAACTGCCACACTTGAAAAAAATCGGGATGTTAGTCCTGCCGCGTTTGAACCTGCATGATGCTGGCGTTTGGCGCGTGATGAAGCTGATGGGACCCGCCATTATTGGTGTTTCCGTGAGCCAGATTTCACTGATCATCAACACCATCTTCGCGTCATTCTTGGTGTCGGGCTCGGTTTCTTGGATGTACTACGCTGACCGTTTAATGGAGTTTCCATCTGGTGTTTTGGGCGTGGCATTGGGCACGATTTTGCTGCCGTCATTAGCGAAAAGCGTATCTAGCGGACGGCATGAAGAGTATTCCCGGCTGATGGATTGGGGGCTGCGTCTGTGCTTTGTGTTGGCGCTGCCGAGCTCAATTGCCTTGGGGATTTTATCTAAACCGCTGATTGCGTCGTTGTTCCAATATGGTCAATTCACCGCATTTGATACCGAGATGACGCAGCGAGCGCTGATTGCCTATTCAGTGGGTTTGATGGGACTTATTCTGGTGAAAGTGTTGGCACCCGGGTTTTACTCCCGCCAGAACATTAAAACACCGGTGAAAATTGCTATCGCTACCCTGATTCTGACTCAGTTGATGAACTTGGCTTTTATTGGGCCATTGAAACACGCAGGGCTTTCTCTTTCTATTGGGCTTGCGGCCTGCCTCAACGCCAGTTTGTTGTATTGGCAATTGCGGAAGCAAAAAATGTATACCCCTCAGCCGGGCTGGATTCTCTTCTTGGTTAAGCTGGTGGTCGCGGTTGCTATCATGACCGTGGTGCTCATCGGCATGATGTGGTTTATGCCCGCGTGGGACTCAGGCAATATGCTGATGCGTTTATTACGCTTGATGGCGGTGGTGGTGGTGGGCGCGGGCTCCTATTTTGCAGCATTGGGGCTGCTTGGGTTCCGCGTACGAGACTTTACGCGCAACGTTGTGGTGTGATGATTTTTGTTAGGCAATAAAAAACCGGCCATGTAGGCCGGTTTTTTTATGTCAGAACAGTATGACGAAGAATAAACGAATTACATACGTTCTACGGTTTCGATACCCAGCGTATTTAAGCCAGTTTTCAGCGTTCTTGCCGTCAGCGCAGCTAATTTCAGGCGACTATTACGTTGCTCTTCGCTCTCAGCCGTCAGGATTGGGCACGCTTCGTAGAAGCTTGAGAACAGACCCGCTAAGTCATACAGGTAGGTACACATGACGTGCGGAGTGCCTTCACGAGCGACCTGAGTAATGGTTTCTTCAAACTGAATCAGGCGAGCAGCCAGCGCTTTTTCGCGATCTTCAGTCAGGACGATATCACCGGTCAGGGATTTTTCATCAATACCGGCGCGTTTGAAGACGGAAGACACACGCGTATACGCGTATTGCATATACGGCGCGGTGTTGCCTTCGAACGCCAGCATATTGTCCCAGTCGAAGATGTAATCCGTGGTGCGGCTTTTAGACAGATCCGCGTATTTCACGGCGCCAATACCAACAACGTCAACCAGCTTCGCCAACTCTTCGCTGCTTAAATCTGGATTTTTCTCTGCGATCAGTTTGCCCGCGCGTTCAACCGCTTCGTCCAGCAGATCAGACAGTTTAATGGTGCCGCCTGAACGGGTTTTGAATGGCTTACCGTCTTTGCCTAACATCATGCCGAACATGTGATGTTCGAGGCTGACAGAGTCTGGTACGTAGCCCGCTTTACGCACGATAGTCCATGCCTGCATCAAATGCTGGTGCTGACGGGAATCGATGTAGTAAAGCACGCGGTCTGCGCCCAGCGTTTCGTAACGGTATTTCGCACAGGCGATATCGGTGGTGGTATACAGGTAGCCGCCATCCTTTTTCTGGATGATAACGCCCATAGGTTCACCGTCTTTGTTTTTGTATTCGTCGAGGAATACAACGGTAGCGCCTTCGCTTTCTACCGCTAAGCCTTTGGCTTTCAAATCTGCAACGATGCCAGGCAGCATGCTGTTGTATAGGCTTTCACCCATGACGTCATCTTTGGTTAAGGTGACGTTCAGACGCTGATAGTTTTTCTGGTTTTGCGACATAGTGATGTCGACCAGTTTGCGCCACATTTCGCGGCAGTATTCGTCGCCGCCTTGCAGTTTAACTACATAGGCACGTGCGCGCTCAGCAAACGCGGCATCTTCGTCATAATGCTTTTTCGCTTCGCGATAGAAGGCTTCCAAATCGGAAAGGTCCATTTCATTCGCGTGCTCGTTCTGCATTTTTTCCAGATAGGCGATCAACATGCCGAACTGGGTACCCCAGTCGCCGACGTGGTTAGCGCGAATGACGTTGTGGCCGAGGAATTCTAAGGTACGAACGGATGCGTCACCGATGATGGTGGAGCGCAAATGACCAACGTGCATCTCTTTAGCGACGTTTGGTGCGGAGTAGTCAACCACGATAGTTTGTGGTTTCACCGGAGCAACGCCTAAACGTTCATCCGCCAGCGCAGCTTCGACCTGTTTTGCCAGCCATGCAGGATCTAAGAAGATATTAATAAAACCCGGACCCGCGATTTCAACTTTGTTCGCGATACCGTCTAGCTCAAGATGGGTCAGCACCTGCTCTGCCAGTTGTCGTGGAGCAATACCCAGAATCTTTGCCGCGCCCATGACGCCATTGGCCTGATAGTCGCCGAATTGCGCTTTCGCGGATTGACGGACAAGAGCTTCGCTGTTAGCAGGAGCGCCTGCAGCCACCAGAGCTTGGGTGACTTTATCTGAAAGAAGTGCCTGAATATTCACCGGGTTACCTTAAGTTTGTTACGCCAGTCGTGCGTGACGACGGCGTTTTATATGTGAGATCGTTAATCGAGGTGCATTCACACCAAAACAGCCGATAATTATATGTCAATTCGCGGCGTGAGTCAGCAAGCATGCGCTTATACAGCGAAGATAGCCGCCATAAATAGGACGTGGAAGTCTGTGAAAAGAGCAGGTAAAGTACGCAGCCTTGCGGATAGCGGAGAACCGAGAAAATGACATTTTTGGCAGAGATTGAAACACTGCGCGATTTAGATGCAGATTTGGATCGTTTTACCACGCTGCTACAGGGATTTGCTGATAAGCTTGAGCTCGATTTATCGGCATTCAGTGCGGACCATATCTCTTTGCGCTGTCACCAGAATGCCACGGCCGATCGTTGGCGAGCTGGGTTTGAACTCTGTGGTTCTTTGCTGTCGGAAAATATGATTAACGGGCGGCCTATTTGTTTATTCGATCTCAGCGAACCGCTTCGAGTCGGCCCGTGGCTGATTGACTGTGTGGAGCTGCCTTATCCGGGTGAGAAACGCTATCCGCACGAAGGCTGGGAGCATGTTGAATTGGTGATTGGCGGCGATCCGGCAACGTTGCATCCGCGCGCTCTAGAATTGTTGTCAGACTCGGCACTGCTGGCGCCGGGCATCAAGTTGAAATTCAGCAGTCCCAAAGGGGAACAAGAACGTTTGCCAAACCCGACGTTGGCTGTCACTGACGGTGAAGTGACGATAAAATTCCATCCTCACTCTATTCGTGAAATTGTAGCGAGCGAACAGCAGTAAGCTGCAGTTCAACGTAAAAAAGCGCCATTCCGTTGCGGGATATGGCGCTTTTTTTATGGGAAATTACAGCGCGTTGATGGCATTTTCCATGCGGTCGAGCGCTTTGTTCAGCAGGTCGCGATGGCAGCCAAAATTGATGCGCACAAATTTAGCATCACCGAAATCCGCACCCGGTGACAGACCGACGCCGGCCTGTTCGAAGAAGGCATGTGGATTATCAACCGGCAGTTCGGATGCATCGACCCACGCTAAATAGGTGGCGGCGAGATTAACCGTAGACAGGCCTTGCATGGCATTAATGCGCTTCACCAGCAGGTCGCGGTTGCCACGCAGATAATCAAGCTGTGCGTCAAGCCACGCCTGCCCATCACGGTAGGCGGCTTCAGCAGCAACGTAGGCCAAAATATCCACATTAGGAACTAGCCCTGCGCGTTCTGTGTTGAAACGGTCGCGGAGGTTTTTATTCGGGATAATGGCAATAGTCGCGCCGAGTCCGGCAATGTTATAGGTTTTTGATGGTGCCATTAGCGTGATGCTGCGCTGGGCTGCATCGTCGCTCAGAGAGGCGATCGGGATATGTTTTGCGCCTGGCTCTAGCAGCAGATCGCAATGAATTTCATCAGAACAAATAACGAGATCGTGACGCTGAGCAAAGGCGAGCTGAGCTTCAAGTTCTTCACGTGTATAAACCGTGCCGCCTGGGTTATGCGGGTTGCATAGCATCATTAATTTTTCATTGCCAGTGAGCCGTTGCTCAGCGCTGTCTAAATCCATGACCCAGCGTTGATCGCGTAGCTTCACCGGAATTGACAGCTGTTGACGATGGGCAAAGCGGGATGATTTAACAAACGGCGGATAGATTGGGAAGGGGGCCAGCGTGTGCTGCTGAGGATCGGTAAAGGCACGAACGCTTAGGTTCAAGCCGCAAACCATACCCGGTAAGAAGACTAGCCATTCAGGTTTTACATCCCACTGATATAAATTGCGCATGCGCCCAATAAATATACTCACCAATTCTTGTGATGGATCACCGTAGCCAAATACGCCCTCAGCAACGCGTTTTTGCAGTGCATCAATAACAGCCGGTGGGGAACGGAAATCGGTATCAGCGACCCACATCGGAATGATGTCTTTGTTCGCATATTTGTTCCATTTCTGGCTATCACTGTGACTTCTGTCGACCCATTCATCAAAATTGAATGTCATAGTATTCATCCTTTAGTAGGCTTAGTTCCTGCCCCAGTAGGCAATAGTAAAACAGACGGTAAAAACGTCATGGCGATGATTAATGTGCGTTTTTCTGCCGGTTTGCATGAGTGTTCTTAAGCGTATCAAGAGTTCGTTACTGGGAACGATACTTATCACGTTTTTTTGTCAGCCTACGCGAGAAGGTTCCACTTTCTCAAGTGTCATTACGTTGGAATGAAAAGTTTTCACGTAACGTAGTCTGTTTTGGCGGTTTTTTTTGGAGGTTTTTTCATTATGAAATTGGAAATTTGTTGCTTCGGGGTGGAATGTGCCCTGACGGCGGAGCGCGCAGGTGCAGACCGTATTGAGCTTTGTGCAAGCCAGTTAGACGGTGGTTTAACGCCAAGCTACGGGACCTTGAAACTGGCTCGTGATAAGGTTTCTATTCCCGTACATCCGATTATTCGTCCACGGGGCGGAGATTTTTGCTACAGCTATACTGAATTTGAAGTGATGAAAAATGACATGGCGATGATCCGCGATATGGGATTCCCCGGCGCTGTCATCGGCATGTTAGATGCTGAAGGGCATATTGATTTGCCAAGAATGCGTGAGCTGATGCAGCTAAGCGGCAATATGGCGATCACGTTCCATCGTGCTTTTGAT
This sequence comes from Hafnia alvei, assembly GCF_034424155.1. Taxonomy (NCBI): domain Bacteria; kingdom Pseudomonadati; phylum Pseudomonadota; class Gammaproteobacteria; order Enterobacterales; family Hafniaceae; genus Hafnia; species Hafnia alvei. Next base: position 2,037,612 of record NZ_CP139992.1, read on the forward strand.
ATGTGCGTGAGCCCACTCGTTGCGTTGAGCCAGTTGACCGATTTAGGGATTGCGCGCATTCTGACATCGGGTCAGCAGCAAAGCGCAGAAGTTGGCTTACCGTTGCTTAAAGAGTTGCTGAATGAAACCCAAGGGCCGGTGATTATGGCGGGTGCTGGGGTGCGTTTAACTAACCTGCATAAATTCCAAGAGATTGGTTTGACTGAAGTACATAGTTCTGCGGGCCATATGGTGCCGTCAGAAATGCGCTACCGTAAAGCGGGAGTGACGATGTGCTCAGACAGTGAGTTTGATGAGTTTACGCATTATTGCGTCGATGGCGAAGTGGTCGAAGCAATGAAAACCGCGCTAAGTCTCGGTGAACCGTATCCACGTTCTGCATAACGCAGAGGTGTGTTGAGCAGTTCCAGTAGAAGTAGTACGAATTTTAGTGGATGTCTCACTAAACAGTATGGCCCCAACAATTGTTGTTGGGGCTTTTTTTCGTTTAATACTTAGGGTTTACGCGCCACGATGACCGCACGGATAGGGGCAGGATAGCCTTCTACGGTTTTCGTCTGGTCATTAGGGTCAAGGAACTCCGCCAATGATTCGCTGATCATCCAGTCGGTGCGGCGCTGCTCGTCCAGCGTAGTCACGCAAGAATCAACGATGCGAACATCAACAAAACCGCATTTTTCGAGCCATTTTACCAAGGCCTTTGCCGAAGGAATAAAATAGACGTTGCGCATTTGCGCGTAGCGGTCGCCGGGCACCAAGACCTGATTTTCATCGCCTTCGATGACCAATGTTTCAAGCACCAGTTCGCCATCTTTAACCAACTGGTTTTTTAACTGATAGAGGTGATCAAGTGGGGAACGACGATGGTAGAGCACGCCCATCGAGAACACGGTGTCAAAGGCAGCCAACTCCGGCAGTTGTTCAATGCCGAGTGGGAGTAAGTGTGCCCGTTGATCGCCGCCTAATAGTTTGCGCACAGCTTCAAACTGGCACAGGAAAAGCTGCATGGGATCGATGCCCACAGCAAAATGGGCACCGGCACCAATCATGCGCCACAGGTGATAGCCACTGCCGCAGCCCACATCAAGGATAGTCCGGCCTTCCAACGGGGAAATATGCGGCAAAACGCGTTCCCATTTCCAATCAGAGCGCCATTCGGTATTGATATGAATGCCGTACAAATAGAATGGGCCCTTACGCCACGGCATTAGCGCGCGCAGCATTTTTTCGATGCCTTCTTTTTGCCCTGGGCCGAGCTCAGGTTCCGCTTGAGCACTGACGCCGTGAAGTAAATCTAAAGTATGAGGTGTGATTTCGGGAAGGCGATCGACGGCGTTAAACCAATCTTTAAATTTTCCGTGCAGCGACTCGCGCTGCCACGCGGCCAGCTGTGCCGGTAACACTTCCAGCCAGTGGCTGAGCGGACTATTGGCAATACGCTGATAAAAATTACCAAACTCGATCATGCGACGACGTCTCCTTTCACGGCTAACAAGGAGCCGAAGTTAAAGCATTGGAACCAGATTTCTGCGTGCTCAAATCCGGCCTGATTCAGGCGATTTTTATGGGTTTCTACCGAGTCTGTCAGCATCACATTTTCTAGCATGCTGCGCTTCTGGCTGATTTCTAGTTCGCTATAGCCGTTGGCACGCTTGAAGTCGTGGTGCATGTTAAATAGCAGTTCGCCGAGCGTTTTATCTTCAAAATTAAACTTCTCGGAGAGGACCAATACACCACCCGGCAATAGTCCCTGATAGATTTTATTCAGCAGCGATTGGCGCTCTTCGGGAGCTAAAAATTGCAGCGTGAAATTGAGAACCACCATCGAGGCGTTTTCAATATGAATATTTTGAATATCGGCTTCGATAACGTCGACGGGGGTCTGGGCGCGGAATGCGTCTATATGGCGGCGGCAGCGCTCCACCATCGCAGGGGAGTTATCCACGGCGATAATCTGGCATCCTTCGGCGTGAATATTGCGTCGCATAGATAACGTCGCTGCGCCCAACGAACAGCCCAAGTCATACACGTTAGTATTTGGCTGTGCAAAACGTTCTGCCAACATCCCGATCATTGAGATGATGTTGGAATAACCCGGCACCGAGCGCTGGATCATATCGGGAAAAACTTCAGCGACGCGCTCGTCAAAAGTCCAATCGCCGAGCTTAGCAATCGGGGCCGAGAAAAGCGTATCGCGGTCAACGCCTTTCTTATCATCAAAAGTGTTATCAGAATGAGTATCGCGGTTTGACATAAACAGATGCATGCGGTTTCAACAAAGGGCGCACATTTTATCAGATAAACCCCTGCTAGGGCTATTCCCTTGCGAGGAAGAGGGTTGTGAGGGCGGCGATAGTGCATTGATAGCGTTAATAAGCGCGTTGACGAATGGATAAACTGGCAACAACCAGTTCGCTTAGCATGAACTTTGGCTTGATTGCAATAGGTCGGAAGTGATACAAAGCAGCCCGCAATGTAAATAAAATAATACGATGCGCCACGATTCAGCGTTCACACAGCGCGAATGACGCTATCGCACAGAGGATAAAATGGGCGATCTGCAACAAGAAGAAACCCTACAACGGGGATTAAAAAATAGACACATCCAACTGATTGCACTCGGAGGTGCGGTTGGTACGGGGCTATTTTTGGGTATTGCGCAAACCATTAAAATGGCAGGCCCGTCGGTGCTGCTGGGTTACGCTATTGGTGGCTTTATCGCATTTTTAATCATGCGCCAACTGGGTGAAATGGTGGTTGAAGAGCCAGTAGCAGGTTCATTTAGCCACTTTGCCTATAAGTACTGGGGAAGTTTTGCCGGTTTCTTAGCGGGCTGGAATTACTGGGTTATGTTCGTGCTGGTCGGAATGGCGGAACTAACTGCGGTGGGCATCTACATCCAATATTGGTGGCCGGATATTCCAACGTGGGTGTCGGCGGCTGGCTTCTTTGTGATCATCAATATCGTCAATTTGGTCAACGTTCGCGTATACGGTGAAACTGAGTTTTGGTTTGCGATCATCAAAGTCGGTGCAATTATTGGCATGATTGTCTTTGGTGCATGGATGTTAGCCTCCGGTTCTGGCGGCCCGCAGGCAAGCATCACTAACCTATGGACCCAAGGCGGCTTTTTACCGAATGGTTGGCATGGCTTAATCATGGCTATGGCGGTAATTATGTTCTCCTTTGGTGGTCTTGAGCTGGTAGGGATTACTGCCGCAGAGGCAAGCGAACCGCGCAAAAGCATTCCTAAAGCCACCAATCAGGTGGTCTACCGTATTCTGATTTTCTATATCGGCTCACTGACCGTCTTGCTGTCTCTCTATCCGTGGCAAAACGTTGTGCAGGGCGGAAGCCCGTTTGTCATGATTTTCCATGCGCTGGATAGCAACTGGGTAGCTACCGCGTTAAATATCGTGGTTCTTACCGCTGCGCTGTCTGTTTATAACAGCTGTGTGTATTCTAACAGCCGTATGCTGTTTGGATTAGCAAAGCAAGGTAATGCGCCAGCGGCATTGACGAAAGTGAACCGCCGTGGCGTACCGATTCTGTCAATTGGTCTTTCTGCCTTAACAACGTCAGCGGTAGTTTTGATTAACTATATTATGCCGGGTGAGGCTTTTGAACTGTTGATGGCGCTGGTGGTATCTACGCTGGTTATTAACTGGGTGATGATCTGTATGGCTCACCTCAAGTTCAAAGCGGTCAAAAATCAGCAGGGCGTAGCAACCGCGTTCAAAGCGCTTTGGTATCCGTATGGTAATTACTTATGTTTGGCTTTCTTGGGGCTAATTCTGGTGATCATGTATATGACACCGGGGATTCGGATTTCAGTGATCCTGCTTCCAATTTGGGTAGCTGTTCTGTGGATCGGATTCATGCTTTCTCGTAAGAAAAACAAAGCGTAACCTGCGAATCTCTGAGCAAAAGGCTATCTTCGGATGGCCTTTTTTGTTAAGTCATTTGGCTGAAAATAAAAAACCTCGCGGGTATGCGAGGTTTTTTATTTTGTGACTGCGGCTGGTTACCGCCGTGCACGTTAGTATTCTTCAACTACACAAATATAAGGCGGCAGAGCGAGCAAGTCAATTTATTGACGGTTACAACAAACTTAATAAATTTTACCATAAATACTGGTTGTATATACAGTGTCGTGGCATATAATCATTTCTGTTGGAATGAATAACGTGCTTTGAGCCGCAATCGGGCAACGAGTTTCAAGCCCTAGCCAATAGCGAGTGGTGTCGATTGGTGCCTTAACTCAAGGAAGCACGTTAGTATTTTTCAACAATCCGATGGCTGATAGGCAGCGGAAAGGCAAAGCCATCGTTAGTGCTCCTGACTAGGAGAGAGCGTATGAAATTTCTAGAACTTCTTACCGTTCTTGCAAAGTTCATGGTTGCTGCGTTGCAACTGCTTGAAACAGCATTGAGATTTATTAGCTGATTTGGGTCGCATCTAAGGAGGAGAGGGAACTCTCCTCCTTTAACAAAAATAGGTGACTGAGATGCCTTAATCTAAGGTAAACATCTGATCCCACGGCAGATAAAACAGATTAGCGATCACCATCAGTACTAGAGATATATAGGTCGCACTCATTCCCGAGCGACGCCAGCGAATTTCACGGTGACGTAAACCGTAGGAATGCATTAGCCGACCCGCGATCAGTAAAATTCCGCATACGTGGATCATCCAAATCAGTGAACCATTCATTTCCATCATCACCAGCAGTATCGCGGCAATAGGAATGTATTCAACGGCATTGCCATGTACGCGAATTGCGGTTTGTAGCTCATAAAAACCGCCGTCACCGTAGGCAACGCGATACTGCATACGCAGTTTAACAACGTTCAAAGATAGCTTGATCAACAACAGTGCGCCGAGCACGACATAAAGCGCGCTTACCATTTTTAGCTCCATTGCCCAATAATTTACCTACGAATGAATAATAGCGGGCCCAAAGAGCATTGTCCTTAGGAAATATCGTTGTAAGTAAAATAGTTAGCTCGTTAAAGCATCAGTCAGTTTGGGGTTGTGATGCAGGTATTGAAAATTCGCCGCCGATCAAAACATATCTGCTTGCAAAGGCCAATCGGGTTGAGGCGGTAAATTGCGGATGTATTTGGCAAGAAGTGGCCAAAGCGCTCGTGCCTGCTGTGGTGCATCGGTGCAGTCTGGTGTATGAATGAAAAGGTAGGGCGTATTGGTACTACTCCATTCCGCCAATTTATTTCCCCATTGATCCAACCAGCGACGATTGTCATCTAGCACATCGCCTCCGACAAAACGGATGAGCGGGTTTTCAGCCGTTAAAACAGCATGTACGGGAAGTTTTGGTTTCTTTTGCTGTGCATCACGAACTGCCGAAGTATGCGGTACGGCATGATGAACGGGTCTGCTATCTAACATCACGCGGTTTATTTTCCGCTCATAAAGCCCACGGTTAAGCGCACGCTCAGCATCGCCTTTAGCAAAGAAGCCGGGGTGACGAACTTCAACGCCGTAGGTGAACTCTGTTGGCAGTGAGTCTAAAAATTGCCATAGGCGGGGTAAAAATTGTGGCGAAAATGCAGCAGGAAGCTGTAACCAAAACTGCCCGATGCGCGAATGAACTGGAGAGAGGCTGTTAAAGAAATCCTGCAGATGGTCGTCACAATGGGTTAATGCGGCCTGATGGCTTATCGCGGATGGAAATTTGAAGCAAAATCGAAAATTATCCTGAGTCATATCGCGCCAGCGTCGTGATAGTTCCTGTTTGGGCAGCGCGTAAAACGTGGTGTTGCCTTCAACACAGTTGAAGTATTGGCTGTAATCCGCAAGATCGTTAAGCCCGATTTTATGCCAGGCTGCGTGTTGCCACTGTGGAAGGCCGATATATATCATGATGTCGATATCTCTCCAGAAGAAATGCTGTGGAAATATAACATAAAATGAATATTAGCGGGCTAGGCAAAAACGTAAATAGGCTTAATTATATAAGCCCATTTACAATGCGTGTATTATTTGAAGTCTACGACCATTTGCTCAGGTATCGATTGATTTGCCGTGGTGGCAACGCATTTAGCCACATAGTCGGTAAATCGAGGCGGCGCAGATATTCCAAGCCCGAGTAATTTTTCGTTAGAAAAACGAACATTAAGAATTGAGAACTCACCATAGAGGCGCATCGCTCGCAACATCAGTCGCTCGTTACATTGTCCAAATATACCTTTAAAGCTTTTTCTGGATTTAACTAATTCGATATATTCTACTTGTTCATAAGAGAGATTAACCGGTTTTGTTTCTGTTGCCTGGGCAATAGCACTGTCTATTTCACCGAAAGTGACACTGCCAGCTTCGCCCGCTGAAATATGAAATATTTTTTCATTCATATTCTCTTTTTGTAGGAGAAGAAGAAGGGCATCGGCACAGTAATCAACGGGAATAACATCAATCTTATCATCCATTGAACACATAAATTTGCCCAACATTAGCGCCATACGAAATACCCAGAATATGCTGGTGGACGGTTTACAGCCTTGCTCGCTGTGGCCAACAATAATGGAAGGCCTTGCAATCACTAACGGTAAATCAGGACACTCTGCCAGCATACGATTTTCGATAACAGACTTTGAATAGGTGTACTGAACCAGATGTTCGTTTTCGTCTTTTAACGTCAGGCTTTCGGTGACGACAGAGCCGGCCTCTGGCACACATGACATCGCAGTGCCAACATGAACGAATCGCTGGAGTTTCGCGTATTTAGACATGTGAGTGGCGAATTTTAATGTGCCTTCAACGTTTACTTTCCAAATGAGAGGGTTTTCGCCAAACGAAGCGATAGCTGCGCTATTAATAACGTGAGTTATATTGTTTAATCTTTCATCGTGAATAAAACCATCAGGGTCAGAAAGATCGCCGATGAGAATATTATCACTCGTTAATTTTTCTAATGTTTTTTCAGTGCAACCAAAATTAACCAGATTCTTTTTTATCCTAGCTAAAGCATTTTGCGAATTATCTGAGCGTACTAAAAGAAGAAGAGATACTGGCTTATCATCAAGCAATACTTTTGCGAGTACGGCACCGCCTAAAAAGCCCGTTGCCCCAGTAATAAGTAGATTCATTTTTTCATTTCCAATGCTAGATAAGATATTCGAGAGTATTTTATTCCTGAATGGTTAAACGATTAGTAAATGAAAAAAGGGAGTCATTGCTATTTAATCTGAGTTTTATTTATTTTAATTAATTTTTTGTACACTTTTCAGCATATAAAAATATAAATATTTTATTTGTATTCGTTACTTACAAAATAATGTCGCGTTTGTTGGTTTTTGACATATCTATTTAACCTTGGTTGAACTATCTATCGGATTGAATCGGTAGGTGCCCTCTGCGTCACGTGATTAAGATGCTCGCCTATTAGTGTGTCGATAAATTCGCTATTTTGATTTTTAGATCTATCGATGATGCATGCGGCTATGGGGTCTATGGATGCTATTCTATTTCAATGAAGTCATGCTGCTGGTCTTGTGGTGAGATCGCTTCGCGAATGAAAGTTTATTGTACTTATTTGATTCTTATCAAATCGTAGACCTCCATCATGGCGCAAAAATGGGAACTCGCTCATTATCAGTATGTAGAAATAGCCAGTAAAGCGGTGGCGGTGTAACAGAGTTTTAGCTCAAAGATAACGCGAACTAAGCCCGTTAAACGTAACGGGATGTGGCTACGGCTCGGTAGCGATATTCTGTAATTCGTTAATTTAAAAAGAAAATGCATTGTATCAATAAGTTAACAAACAGTGCTGCATCGAACGCAGAGAATATAAACTGTTTTGATAAGGTGGCGAGAATCCGCGCAAAGTGCGCGTCTGCTCTTATCGCAGCGGCGAATTTCCTTTATAATAGCCGCCTTTTTTCATCGAACATGTAATCTATCACTGCTATGCCGATCTACGAATACGCTTGTAGCGAATGCAATCATCAGTTAGAGAAATTGCAAAAAATGGCCGATGCGCCGTTGGTTGATTGTCCGGCGTGTGGCAGACCGACGCTGAAAAAACGCGTTTCTGCTGCGGGTTTCCAACTCAAGGGAACCGGATGGTATGCCACTGACTTCAAACCTAAGTCAGGAAAATCAGAGAATTAGCACGACTCGAGTTTAAAATTATAGGGCTGCACAGGCAGCACCCATCCGGGTATATGCTCGGATGTGGCATCGGTGAAGTACATAAGAAAGCCAAAGGATATCGTTATGCGTACTAATTATTGCGGGCAGTTGAATTTGTCCCATGAGGGTCAGGAAGTCACGCTTTGCGGTTGGGTACATCGCCGCCGCGATCTGGGTGGTTTAATCTTCATCGATCTGCGTGACCGTGAAGGCGTGGTACAGGTATTCTTCGATCCTGATCATAAAGAAGCGTTCCAGCAAGCTTCAGAGCTGCGTAACGAGTTCTGCGTGCAAATCACGGGTACCGTTCGTGCGCGTCCAGATAGCCAAAAAAACAAAGACATGTCCACCGGTGAAGTGGAAGTGTTTGGTCATGCTCTGACAATCATCAACCGTTCAGAACCACTGCCGTTAGACTTCAACCAGACTAACAGCGAAGAAAACCGCCTGAAGTATCGTTATCTTGACCTGCGTCGCCCTGAGATGGCACAGCGTCTGAAAACGCGTGCGCGCATTACTGCGTTTGTGCGTCGTTTCATGGATAACCACGGTTTCCTAGATATCGAAACCCCGATGCTGACCAAGGCAACGCCTGAAGGTGCTCGCGATTATCTGGTACCAAGCCGCGTGCATAAAGGTAAATTCTACGCGCTGCCACAGTCTCCACAGCTGTTTAAACAGCTGCTGATGATGTCTGGCTTTGACCGTTATTATCAGATCGTTAAGTGCTTCCGTGATGAAGACCTGCGCGCTGACCGCCAGCCTGAATTCACCCAGATCGATGTGGAAACTTCTTTCATGAGCGCAGAACAAGTGCGTGAAGTGATGGAAGAACTCGCTCGTTCTCTGTGGCAGGAAATCAAAGGCGTCGATCTGGGTAAATTCCCTGTTATGACGTTTGCTGAAGCGATGCGTCGTTATGGCTCCGACAAACCAGACCTGCGTAACCCGCTGGAGCTGGTTGACGTTGCTGATTTGGTGAAGGACGTTGATTTTAAAGTCTTCTCCGGCCCAGCTAACGATCCTAAAGGTCGCGTCATTGCGTTGCGTGTTCCGGGTGGTGCGCACCTGACGCGTAAAATCATTGATGAATACGGCCAGTTTGTCGGTATCTATGGCGCTAAAGGTTTGGCATGGATGAAGGTCAATGACCGTACCGCAGGAATGGAAGGGGTTCAAAGCCCAATTGCTAAGTTCCTGAATGCTGAAGTTTTAGAATCCATTCTGGAACGTACCGGCGCACAAAATGAAGATATTCTGTTCTTCGGCGCAGATACTAGCAAGATAGCCACCGATGCTATGGGCGCGCTGCGTCTGAAAGTGGGTCGTGAGCTGAAAATCACTAACGAAAACAGCTGGGCACCGCTGTGGGTTGTTGATTTCCCAATGTTCGAAGACGATGGTGAAGGCGGTTTAGCTGCGATGCACCATCCGTTTACCGCGCCTCGCGATATCTCTCCAGCTGAGCTGAAAGCACATCCAGTTGGCGCTATTGCTAACGCCTATGACATGGTCATGAACGGCTATGAAGTGGGCGGTGGTTCTGTGCGTATTCATAACGGTGAAATGCAGGAAACCGTATTCGGTATTCTGGGGATTACCGAGCAGGAACAACGCGACAAGTTTGGCTTCCTGCTGGACGCGCTGAAATATGGTACGCCTCCACATGCAGGTCTGGCATTTGGTCTGGATCGTCTGGTGATGTTGTTAACCGGTACCGATAATATCCGTGATGTTATCGCATTCCCTAAAACAACGGCTGCAGCTGACCCGCTGACCGATGCGCCAAGCTTTGCAAATCCTGCATCGTTGCAGGAACTCTCTATCTCTGTGGTTGCCAAAAAAGGCAGCGCAGACGACGCAGAGAAAGCCTAATGGCATATAAGCGTCCTGAGTCGATTCTGGTGGTCATTTATGCCCGCCAGAGTGGTCGGGTGCTGATGTTACAGCGGCGCGACGATCCTGATTTCTGGCAGTCGGTGACCGGCAGTTTAGAAGAGGGTGAATCTGCGCCGCACGCCGCACAGCGTGAAGTAAAGGAAGAAGTCGGTATTGATATTTCAGGTGAAAGCCTGTCATTGATGGATTGTCAGCACTGTGTGGAGTTTGAGTTATTTGCGCATTTGCGCCATCGCTATGCACCCGGTGTAACGCGCAATTTGGAGCACTGGTTCTGTTTGGCGCTGCCGTCAGAGAGAGAAATTCCGCTGACGGAACATCTGGCTTATCAATGGCTAGACGTTGAGCAGGCTGCCCAGCTCACCAAATCGTGGAGCAACCGGCAGGCGATTGAAGAACTCGTTCATTGATTAAGTGCCTGTGTGGCAAGCCGTGTTGAGCCAATAAGCTTGGCGGTTTGTCACTATTCATCCTAACAGGCGTAAAGTTTGTCATTTTTAAAGCCCTACGGCTTTTACCGGAGAAACATATGGCAGGTCATAGTAAGTGGGCCAACACGAAACACCGTAAAGCTGCGCAGGATTCTAAGCGCGGTAAAATCTTCACCAAAATTATTCGCGAGCTGGTTACCGCCGCGAAATTAGGTGGTGGTGATCCGGGTGCGAACCCACGTCTGCGCGCAGCAATTGATAAAGCGCTGTCTAACAACATGACCCGCGATACGTTGAACCGTGCAATCGCGCGTGGTGTGGGCGGTGATGATGATACCAATATGGAAACCATCATCTATGAAGGTTACGGTCCTGGCGGTTCTGCGATTATGGTGGAATGTCTGAGTGACAACCGTAACCGTACCGTGGCTGAAGTGCGTCATGCCTTCACTAAAACCGGCGGTAACTTAGGCACTGACGGTTCAGTTTCTTATCTGTTTGCCAAAAAAGGTGTGATTTCCTACGCACCGGGCCTAGATGAAGATACCGTGATGGATGCCGCGCTGGAAGCTGGTGCTGATGACGTTGTCACCTATGACGACGGCGCTATCGACGTGTTCACTCCGTGGGAAACCTTCGGTGAAGTGAAAGATGCGTTAGATGCTGCCGGTCTGGTTGCCGAATCTGCTGAAGTTTCTATGATCCCTTCTACTAAGGCAGAAATGGACGAAGAAACCGCACCAAAACTGATGCGCCTGATCGATATGCTGGAAGATTGTGATGATGTGCAGGAAGTTTATCACAACGGTGAGGTTTCCGACGAGGTTGCGGCTACTCTGGAATGAGTATCATCCTCGGGATTGACCCTGGTTCGCGGATCACAGGCTATGGCGTGATCCGCCAAGTGGGGCGAAAGCTCGAATATCTCGGCAGCGGGTGCATCCGCACCTCTGTCGATGATTTACCTACACGTCTCAAGCTGGTGTATGCCGGCGTCAGCGAAATTATTGCTCAGTTCCAGCCCGATATTTTTGCCATTGAACAGGTCTTTATGGCTAAAAATGCCGATTCAGCCTTAAAGCTGGGTCAGGCTCGCGGCGCTGCTATTGTGGCCGCAGTGAACGTTGATTTGCCGGTGTTTGAATATGCGGCGCGTCAAATCAAACAAACCGTGGTTGGAACGGGGGCTGCCGAGAAATCGCAGGTTCAGCATATGGTGCGTTCTCTGCTGAAGTTGTCGGCGAGTCCACAGGCAGATGCCGCCGATGCGCTGGCTGTGGCAATCACGCATTGTCATGTCAGCCAAAATGCGCTGAGAGCCAGCCCAACGCGCTTGAACTTAGCGCGCGGGCGTTTAAAGTAAATTAGGTATCGAACTCAATGGGCTGGATATTCATCCAGCCTTTTTTATGGTATAAGCTGTAAGCCATAATGAAAGAGTTAACATTTTAAGAGGAATTGCGCGTGATAGGTCGTCTCAGAGGTATTGTTCTGGAAAAACAGCCGCCGGAAGTGCTGCTGGAAGCCAACGGCGTAGGTTATGAAGTCCATATGCCGATGACCTGTTTTTATGAACTGCCTGATGTTGGTCAGGAAGCCATTATTTTCACCCATTTTGTGGTGCGTGAAGATGCGCAGTTGCTGTACGGATTTAATAACAAACAAGAGCGCGCATTGTTCCGCGAGCTGATTAAAGTCAATGGCGTTGGGCCAAAACTGGCGCTGGCCATTTTGTCCGGCATGTCAGCTCAGCAGTTTGTTACCGCCATCGAACGTGAAGAAGTTAGCACGCTGGTGAAATTACCCGGCGTGGGTAAGAAAACGGCGGAGCGTCTAGTGGTTGAAATGAAGGATCGCTTTAAAGGCTTAACCGGCGACCTGTTTAATAACCACAGTGAACTGCCAATGCCAGAAGCGAAGAAACCGGCCGCTGAAATTGATGCTGAAGGTGAAGCCGTTGCAGCGCTGATTGCGCTGGGCTATAAACCGCAAGAAGCGAGCCGGATGATCAGCAAAATTGCCAAACCAGATGCTGATAGCGAAACATTAATTCGTGATGCACTGCGCGCGGCGCTGTGATCGCCAGTGAGGTAAATGAAGGATGATTGAAGCTGACCGTCTGATTACTGCGGAAGTGCAAAGCGAAGAAGAAATTATCGATCGCGCTATCCGCCCCAAAAGCCTATCAGAATACATTGGGCAACCACAGGTGCGTGGTCAGATGGAGATTTTCATCAAAGCGGCCAAACTGCGCGGCGATGCGCTCGATCACCTGTTGATCTTCGGCCCTCCAGGGTTGGGGAAAACCACCTTGGCTAATATTGTCGCCAATGAGATGGGCGTGAATTTGCGCACAACTTCTGGCCCCGTGTTAGAAAAAGCGGGCGATTTAGCTGCTATGCTAACGAACCTCGAGCCACATGATGTTTTGTTTATCGATGAGATCCACCGTTTGTCTCCGGTGGTTGAGGAGATTTTGTATCCAGCGATGGAAGATTATCAGCTTGATATCATGATCGGCGAAGGGCCCGCGGCACGTTCCATTAAGATTGATCTACCTCCTTTCACGCTGGTGGGGGCAACGACGCGAGCCGGTTCGTTAACCTCTCCGTTACGCGACCGATTCGGTATTGTGCAGCGCTTGGAGTTTTATCAGGTTGCTGATTTGCAACACATCGTTGGCCGTAGCGCACAATGCCTTGGTTTATCTTTGACGGAAGAGGGCGCGCATGAAGTGGCGCGTCGCTCTCGCGGTACGCCGCGTATTGCTAACCGTTTATTACGCCGTGTAAGGGATTACGCCGAAGTTTGCGCCGATGGCAATATTAATGGTGACGTGGCAACGCAGGCGCTAAATATGCTGGACGTTGATGCTGAAGGCTTCGACTACATGGATAGAAAGCTGCTGCTGGCGGTCATTGATAAGTTCATGGGCGGGCCAGTAGGGCTCGATAACCTTGCGGCGGCCATTGGTGAAGAGCGTGAAACAATTGAGGACGTGTTGGAACCCTACCTCATTCAGCAGGGCTTCTTGCAGCGCACGCCGCGTGGTCGTATGGCGACCAATCATGCCTATAAACATTTTGGTCTGACCCGAGAAGAATAGCCCCTTTTAAAGCACAGTTTCTTGCGTCGAAAAAAAGCCCGAGCACATTAGATGTCTCGGGCTTTTTTATACCTGCAACGTTAACGTTCTACACGCTCTGTTTTTTACTCAGGCTGAGAATGAACATTGCGGTTGCGCACAGCACCACGGACGGCCCAGCAGGCGTATCGTAGAAGGCGGAAAATGTGAGCCCGCCAGTCACGGCTAAAATACCGATGATAACGGCAATGCCGGCCATTTGCTCTGGCGTGCGTGAGAAACGGCGCGCTGTGGCAGCAGGGATAATCAGCAGTGAGGTGATGATTAATGCGCCCACGAATTTCATTGCCAAGCCGATGGTTAGCGCGGTAACTAGCATTAATATCATCCGTACACGTTCGAGGTTAACGCCGTCTACGTGGGCAAGTTCTGGGCTGATTGTTACCGAAAGCAGCGGTCGCCATTGCCACCATAAGATACCCAGTACGACGGCGACACCAATGGCAATCATAAGAATATCGTCATAGGTGACGGAAAGTAGATCGCCGAATAAATACGCCATCAAATCTACGCGTACGTTTGACATTAAAGCGACAACTACCAAGCCCAGCGACAGTGCGCTGTGAGCCATGATACCGAGCAGGGTATCAACGCCGAGCGTCGGGCGTCGTTCCAGCCATACAAGGCCAATGGCCAGCAGCAGTGTCACGACGATAACGGCAAAGAAAGGGTTCACGTTCAACAGTAGGCCAAACGCAACGCCTAGCAGGGACGCGTGCGCTAGCGTATCGCCAAAATATGACATACGGCGCCACACGACAAACGATCCCAGTGGGCCAGCGGTTAACGCCAGCAATGCGCCTGCGATCCAGCCGGGGAGAAGTAACTCAATCATTGCGGCTGGCTCCCATTACTTTTCAACACAATTTTTCCCTGTAGATCGTGACGATGATTATGATGATGGCGATAAATCGCGAGTTGTTCCGCACCGCGGTTGCCAAACATCGCGATAAACTCAGGGTGCATCGACACCACTTCTGGCGTTCCTGAACAGCAAATATGTTGGTTTAAACACAATACTTCGTCCGTTTTTGCCATCACTAAATGTAAATCGTGCGACACCATCAGTACTGAGCAATTAAGTTCTTGTCTTAGCTGGTTGATTAAATCGTACAGCGCCAGTTGCCCGTTAACGTCAACGCCAGCGGTAGGTTCATCCAATACCAATAAATCAGGCTTATTGAGCAACGCGCGCGCCAGCAAAACCCGCTGGTTTTCGCCGCCAGAGAGTTTTTGCATCGGTTGATTGAGCAGATGAGCGGCATGTACACGCTTCAATGCAGGCAATACATCTTCTTTTTTTACACCGGGACGTAAGCGCATGAATCGGCTGACGGTCAACGGCAGCGTCGCATCGAGGTGCAGTTTTTGCGGCACATAGCCAATGGTGAGCTTTTCTGCGGTGGTAATCGTGCCTGAAGTGGGTTTTATCAACCCCAGCACGACGCGAACCAGCGTAGACTTTCCGGCACCATTAGGCCCCAGCAGCGTCAGAATGCGTCCGGGTTTGAGATCGAGAGATATGTGAGAAAGCACATTGCGAGCCCCGAAGCTCACCGTGATGTCTTTCAGCGATACCAAACTATTATTGTTTTGAACTGTATTTTGACTCGACATGTTTTTGCATATTGCAGAATGGATGAAATGTTATAATATAACGATCACCCAAATTGAAGAAGAGAATTTTGACATGATACACAAAAAAGCCTGGTTTAAGCGCACTATTATTGCTGCTGCACTGGTAACAAGCGCCGGGATCAGCTGCGCACAGGCTGCGGTATTAACCTCAATCCGTCCTTTAGGATTTATCGCTTCGGCAATTGCTGAAGGGGTCACAACAACGGAAGTTTTGCTTCCAGATGGGGCGTCACCGCATGATTATGCACTCAAGCCATCCGACATCAAACGTTTGCGTGAAGCTGACTTAGTAGTATGGGTAGGGCCAGAAATGGAGGCTTTCCTGACAAAACCGGTTCAACAGCTCGAAAATAACAAGAATCTGATGCTGACAGGGCTGCCAGCCGTTCACAGCCTGCTCATGGCCGGTGATGATGATGACGATCATGACCATAAAGCGCATGCAGCAGAAAGCAATGTAGAAAAATCCGAAAAATCTGCTACACATAATGTTACAAATGGCGCTGAGACTGGTTCAGAAGAGCATCATGATCACGATCATGGGCAATATAACCTGCATATTTGGCTCTCTCCAGCCATTGCAAAACAGATAGCGATAGCGATACACGACAAATTATTGTTACAAAGCCCACAAAACAAAGACAAACTGGATGTCAACCTACGTAAATTCGAGGAACAACTAGAGCAGACAGAAAAAAATGTTGGTATGATGCTGCGGCCTGTGCAAGGTAAAGGGTATTTTGTTTTTCATGATGCCTATGGTTACTTCGAGAAAACCTTTGGTTTGACTCCTTTAGGTCACTTCACGGTCAATCCCGAGATTCAGCCTGGCGCACAGCGTTTACATCAAATTCGAACACAGTTGGTTGAGCAGAAAGCCGTTTGCGTTTTCGCTGAGCCACAGTTCAGGCCAGCAGTAATCTCAGCGGTTGCGCAGGGGACAAAAGTCCGCCAGGGAACCTTAGATCCCTTGGGTAGCGCGATCGCACTGGGTGCTGATAGTTACATGAGGTTCTTAACTCAGCTATCACAACAGTATTCAAGCTGCCTGAACGGAGATTAAGAGGAATATCCGAGTGCAGCAGATAGCGCGATCTATCGCCCTAGCGTATAACAACTTGCCCCGACCACATCGGGTTATGCTAGGGTCACTGACCGTCATCACGTTGGCCGTCTCTATTTGGCGGCCATTCGTTTACCAACCGAATATCGATAGCGATAGCGCCTCTGCCAAAATTGTCCCGTTGGATAATAAACAGTTGCGAACGCTCGTTCCTGAAGCCAGTGAGCCACTGGACCAACCCGCCCCAGAAGATGAAGTTCCTACCGACGAATTAGACGACAAAGCCGATAACGATTCGGGTACCCATGATTACGTGGTTTCTACCGGTGATACGCTTGGCAGCATTTTGACCCAGTTTGGCATTGATATGTCAGAGGTGTCCGCACTTGCTAAGCAAAATCCCGCACTGCGTAACCTCAAAATTGGCCAAACGCTTTCATGGGTCGTGAATGACGCAGGCGAACTGCAACAGCTGACTTGGGAAGTGAATCGTCGCGAAACACGTACCTATAATCTGGTGAACGGTAACTTCAAAGAAGCCGTGGAGTCTCAGCAGGGTGAGTGGAAAAATAAAGTTGTCACGGGAACATTGAACGGAAGCTTCGTCAATAGCGCACGAGCCGCAGGCCTGAGCCGTTCAGAAGTGAATGCCGTGATCAAGGCGCTTCAGTGGCAGATGGATTTCCGTAAATTGCAGAAGGGCGATCAATTTTCCGTGCTGATGTCGCGTGAAGAGTTGAATGGCCGCAGTGAGCAGAGCCAACTACTGGGGGTAAGAATGCGCTCCGGTGGTAAAGATTATTACGCCGTGCGCGCAGATGATGGCAAATTCTACGATCGTCAGGGCAGCGGTTTAGCGAAAGGCTTTATGCGTTTCCCAACCACCAAACAATTCCGCGTATCCTCTAACTTTAATCCGCGCCGTGTGAATCCGGTAACAGGACGTGTTGCTCCACACAAAGGTGTAGATTTCGCGATGCCGGTGGGAACACCTGTATTAGCCGTTGGTGATGGTGAAGTGGTTATCGCTAAACGCAGCGGCGCGGCGGGCAACTACGTGGTTATCCGTCACGGTCGCCAATATACGACGCGCTTTATGCACCTGAAAAAAATTCTGGTTAAGCCGGGGCAAAAAGTAAAACGCGGCGACCGCATCGCGCTGTCGGGCAATACCGGACGTTCTACTGGGCCGCACCTGCATTATGAATTCTGGCTGAATAATCAGGCAGTGAATCCATTAACGGCGCAGCTTCCTCGCTCTGATGGACTGTCTGGCAAAGATCGCCGTGAGTACTTAGCTCAGGTTCGTCAGGTTGTTCCGCAACTCCAGCTAGATTAAGATTAGGAATCGTTTATAACAGCCGGCTATAACCGGCTGTTTTTCTTTGTGCTATTTATTTATGCGCAAATTTTTATCGGTTGTTCTATGTCCAAGACTTATATCAAGCCGTATTGAAACCACTTGGGTATATAATTAGCTGATATTTTATTAAAGAGCTTTTGTATGGAAAAAGAACAACGTTCAAATGTGGAGTTTATCCCGCAGTTTGAAAAAAGCTTCCTACTGCCTAAATACTGGGGTGCGTGGGTAGGCGTTGGTACGATGGTCGCGATGGCCTATTTGCCGGTGCGTCTGAGAGATCCGATCCTTGCTACCGTTGGGCGCTGGGCTGGAAAACTCGCAGGTGGAGCACGACGTCGTGCAAGAATTAACCTGTTGTACTGCTTTCCAGAATTAACCGAAGCTCAGCGTGAAGACATTATCGATCGAATGTTCGAACGCGCAGGGCAGTCTATGTTTTTAATGGCCGAACTGACGCTGCGCGACCCACAACGCGTGCTAAAACGCACTCGCTGGCATGGCATGGAGCATATCGAAGCCCTGCGTGAGAGCGGTAAGAATGCCATCTTTTTAGTGCCACACGGTTGGGCCGTTGATATCCCCGCGATGTTGCTAGCTGCACAGGGCCAGCCTATGGCCGCAATGTTCCATAATCAAAAGAATAAGATGGTGGACTGGCTGTGGAATACCTGTCGTCGGCGTTTTGGTGGGCGTATGCACGCGCGTGACGACGGCATTAAGCCTTTCATCAGCTCGGTGCGGCACGGTTACTGGGGCTATTATCTGCCAGACCAAGATCATGGTGCGGAACATAGCGAGTTTGTCGATTTCTTCGCTACGTATAAAGCTACGCTGCCTGCGATTGGGCGTTTGATGAAGCTTTGTCGTGCTCAGGTTATTCCGCTTTTCCCTGTGTATGACGGCAAAACAAGCACGTTGGATATCTATATCCGTCCACCGATGGATGATATTGCCGATATGAATGAGCACGATATGGCTCGCCGCATGAACGAAGAAGTTGAGTTACTGATGGGGCCGCATCCGGAGCAATATACGTGGATCCTGAAGCTGCTAAAAACCCGCAAGCCGGGAGAAATTGAGCCGTACAAGCGAAAAGACTTATAAGTTTCGCCTAAGTTTTATGAGTTGAACCCAAAAGAAAAGGGGCGCAATTGATTGCGCCCCTTCGTTATTTCTTTTATCGCGCTTTATTCAACGCGCAGGATTCGGCTGGTATTGGTGCTGCCGATGGTGCCCATCACATCACCTTGGGTCACGATAACGAGATCGCCCGAAACCAAGAAGCCCTTATCACGCAGCAGATTTGCTGCATGCTGAGCTGCCGCCACGCCGTCGCTGGTACTGTCGAAGTAAACGGGCGTTACCCCGCGATACAGCGCTGTCAGGTTCAAGGTGCGTTCGCGATGAGACATGGCAAAGATTGGCAAGCCAGAACTGATGCGAGACATCATCAGCGCCGTACGGCCTGATTCGGTCATGGCGATGATCGCGGTAACGCCCTTCAGGTGGTTAGCCGCGTACATGCTAGACATCGCAATCGCTTCTTCGATATTGTCGAACTGTACGTCTAAACGGTGCTTAGAAACGTTAATGCTAGGGATTTTTTCAGCACCCAAACATACGCGCGCCATGGCAGCAACTGTTTCAGCAGGGTATTGCCCCGCTGCCGTTTCTGCCGACAGCATGACCGCATCAGTACCGTCCAGCACGGCGTTAGCCACGTCCATGACCTCAGCGCGTGTAGGCATTGGGTTGGTGATCATCGACTCCATCATTTGGGTCGCAGTGATAACGGAGCGGTTTAATTTGCGTGCGCGGCGGATCAGCTGTTTTTGAATGCCTACCAGCTCTGGATCGCCAATTTCGACGCCCAAGTCGCCACGAGCAACCATCACGACGTCGGAGGCTAAGATGATGTCATCCATCGCTTCTTCACTGCATACCGCTTCGGCACGTTCAACTTTAGCCACGATCTTGGCATCACAACCAGCATCGCGTGCAAGGCGGCGCGCGTAGTTAATGTCTTCGCCGGTGCGAGGGAAAGAAACTGCCAGATAATCGACAGAAATTTTCGCCGCAGTAGCGATATCAGCGATGTCTTTTTCGGTTAAGGCTTCAGCAGACAGACCGCCGCCTAATTTGTTAATCCCTTTGTTATTGGAGAGAGGGCCACCGACGGTCACTTCGGTAAACACTTTGCTGCCTTTAACTTCGAGGACTTTGAGCTGCACGCGACCATCGTCGAGCAATAGAATGTCGCCGGGAACCACGTCTTCCGGCAGGCGTTTGTAGTCGATGCCGACTTTCTCTTTATCGCCTTCACCGGTGGTGAGATCGGCGTCGAGTAGGAATTTGTCGCCGATGTTAAGGAATACTTTGCCTTCTTTGAAGGTGGATACGCGGATTTTCGGACCCTGTAGGTCTCCGAGGATGGCAACATGTCGTCCTAGTTTTGCTGCAATTTCACGGACTTTATTGGCGCGAGCAAGATGATCTTCAGCTGTACCATGAGAGAAATTGAGACGTACGACGTTAGCACCAGCTGAAATAATCTTCTCTAGATTATTATCGCGGTCGGTTGCTGGGCCTAAGGTTGTTACGATCTTGGTTCTTCTGAGCCGTCTGGACATGTGTAACTCCGTTGACATGTGAAGCATTGGTGTTGGTGCCAATACAACGAACAGGCAGTTGATTACGCATCCACGTAACCCGATTATCTTAAGCTGGCGTCGCTGTTAACTCGTAGCAGCGACGTTCTTATGCTTAAAAATCACTGGGTAGATCAACTCATCAAGCCTGCTCGCATGAAACCGCAAAAGAAAGCATGCGGTTGATAAATACCCGTCTCTTCATTATCTAGCAGAAAATGACAGGTTGTTTTTATGTTTTGGTGCCTGATTGACGTAAAACGCGTACTTTATATCTTGGCCTAGCCGATCACCGATTTAATCAAAATGGTGGGGCAGCGCCAGTCCCTTATCAAAGCGCGATTCTTTCAGCGCTTCTTTGACTCGCTTCAAGTTATCTCTGAATTTTGCGCCTCTGCGCAAGGTAAAGCCAGTTGCCAGTGCATCGATCAGCGTCAATTGAGCAATTCTCGACACCATTGGCATGTAGACATCGGTGTCTTCTGGCACATCCAGAATTAAGGGTAGGGTAGCTTCCAGAGCAAGCGGCGTGTCGCGAGAGGTAATGGCAATCACGGTGGCGTCATTTTCGCGTGCTAAATGTGCCATTTCGACCAAACTTTTGGTACGGCCTGTGTGGGAGATAAGCACCACAACATCGCCTTCGTTCGAATTCATGCAGCTCATTCTTTGCATGACGATGTCATCAAAATAAACCACAGGAATGTTAAACCGAAAGAATTTATTCATGGCATCATGAGCAACGGCGGCGGATGCACCTAGACCAAAGAACGAGATTTTCTTGGCCTGAGTGAGCAGATCAACGGCGCGATTAACCGCGGCCATATCAAGGTTATTCTTGGCCATTTCAAGGCTAGCCATCGCAGATTCGAATATTTTGCTGGTATAAGCATCAACGCTGTCAGTCTCTTCTACGTTTCGATTGACATACGGCGTCCCATTAGCAAGGCTCTGTGCGAGATGAAGTTTAAAATCGGGGAAGCCTTTGGTTTCTAAACGACGACAAAAACGGTTTACCGTGGGTTCACTGACATCAGCCATTTTCGCCAGCGTCGCAATGCTCGAGTGAATTGCGGTCTGCGGTGCAGCCAAGATAACCTCGGCAACTTTGCGCTCGGATTTACTGAGTTGGTCCAGGTTGGCCTGAATTTTGTCCAGCGTATTCATATACACATTCACTCATGGATTGTATGCCCGTCATCTTTCAAATTGCAGGTGTGTTGGCTGCTCTCGTGCGCCCTAATCCCTTACTCCGGTAAGCTCATTGGGTGTTTTTCACTCGCCGCTTTCCTGCATTTTGACATCTATTGAGCAAAACGATTTCAAAGAAAGGAGAAATCTATGATTGTTTGATGAAAATATACTACGAGCCACAACAGCTTTGCAGCGAGATGATGCCGCTTCGTGGGCTTTTTTTACCAGAGTATGACGTGTGTCTAACTTTCGATATGGTAATATTGCTTCAGTTTTGACGGAAAATTACATAATGTATCTGTCATTACGCGGTCTGCGGCGGGGTCAACGAAAATTTCATACCATTTATGGTTGTTTTTTCGGCAAAAAAGCATGTTTACTGGCTATAGTCAAAAATAGTACATTAATTATGTAATAAAATTACAAGCATCCTGCAACGAGGAGATGAACATGGCGGTTACGTCAACAGCACAGGCCTGTGACCTGGTCATTTTCGGCGCCAAGGGCGATTTAGCCCGCCGTAAACTGCTGCCTTCCCTGTACCAATTAGAAAAAGCCGGTCATATCCATCCGGACACTCGTATCATCGGCGTAGGTCGCGCTGATTGGGATAAAGACGCCTACACTAAGGTCGTCCGTGAAGCTCTGGACACCTTCTTGAAGGAAAAGGTTGATGAAGAACTGTGGACGACGCTCAGCGCGCGTCTGGATTTCTGTAACCTTGACGTCAATGACACTCAGCACTTCAAAAATCTGGCAAAAATGCTGGATCAGAAGAAACGCGTCACCATCAACTACTTTGCGATGCCACCAAGTACTTTCGGCGCTATCTGCCAAGGTTTGGGTGCATCCGGTCTGAATAAAGATCCAAGCCGCATCGTGATGGAAAAGCCTCTCGGTACGGATTTGGAATCCTCACGCGCCATCAATAATCAGGTGGCTGAATTCTTCGACGAGTCACAGGTTTACCGTATTGACCACTATTTGGGCAAAGAAACGGTGCTTAACCTGCTGGCGCTGCGTTTTGCTAACTCCCTGTTTGCGAATAACTGGGACAACAGCATGATCGACAGCGTACAGATCACCGTCGCGGAAGAAGTGGGCATTGAAGGTCGCTGGGGCTACTTTGATAAAGCGGGCCAGATGCGCGACATGATTCAAAACCATCTGTTGCAAATTTTGACCATGATTGCCATGTCACCACCGGCGGATCTCTCTACTGACCGCATTCGTGATGAAAAGGTCAAAGTGCTGCGTTCACTACGTCGTATTAACCATACCAACGTGCGCGATACCACGGTGCGTGGCCAATACACCGCAGGCTTTGTGCAAGGCAAAAAAGTACCAGGATATTTGGAAGAAGAAGGGGCGAACAAAACCAGTAACACAGAAACTTTCGTCTCTATTCGTGTTGATATCGATAACTGGCGCTGGGCTGGCGTTCCGTTCTATCTACGTACCGGTAAACGTCTGCCATCAAAATGTTCTGAAGTGGTTATTTACTTTAAGAACCCGCCTCTCAACCTGTTCAGCGACTCTTACCAAGAGCTGCCGCAGAACAAACTGACGATCCGCTTACAGCCTGATGAAGGCGTACAGATTGACATCCTGAACAAGGTGCCTGGTCTGGAACATAAGCATCGTTTGCAAACCACTAAACTGGATCTGAGCTTCTCCGATACTTTCCATCAAGAGCATTTAGCCGATGCCTATGAGCGTTTGCTGTTGGAAACCATGCGTGGGATCCAAGCACTGTTCGTGCGTCGCGATGAAGTGGAAGAAGCCTGGAAGTGGGTCGACTCCATCATGGAAGCGTGGGCCGCTGATAATGAATCTCCTAAACCATACCAAGCCGGTACCTGGGGTCCTGTTGCCTCTGTTGCGATGATCAGTCGCGATGGCCGTGCATGGAATGAATTCGAATAACGTTACAACGTTATTTGATCGCAAAGCATCACGGAGGGCCTTCCCTCCGTGTGTTGAGATTCATACCCAGCATATTTGAAGTCGCACCGGTGTTGGCTGCACTCCAATTATTTTGGGTATAGGACAGTTTAGGAGTGGTTGAAATGGCACAGTTTAAAGAATTTCCGAGCGCACAGGCGCTCAACGAACAGTTTGCTGAGGAAATAGCCGCAGCTCTGAGCCACAGCATTAGCGCTCAGGGAGAAGCCAGTCTAGTCGTGTCGGGTGGTCGTACACCACTAGGACTGTTCGAGGCGTTAACTCAGCAAGCCATTGAGTGGAGCAAGGTCAGCATCACCTTAGCGGATGAGCGTTGGGTCGAGGCAAATGATGATTCCAGTAACGAAAAGCTGGTTCGAGAACATTTGCTGAAGGGCCACGCCGCAACCGCGAAGTTTGTTGGTTTGAAGAATAGTCATGCCACCCCGTTTGCCGGAGCCGCAGACACCGAACGTGCGTTGCAATCTATTGCTCGTCCGTTTGACGTTGTGATCCTCGGCATGGGTGATGATGGCCATACCGCTTCACTCTTCCCTGGGGCAGAGAATCTGTTCCCAGCTCTCGCGATGGATTCTGGCCGAGTCTGCATGGGGATGACCCCGCTGACCGCGCCACTCGATCGTATCACCCTAACACTTCCGGCTCTGCTCAATAGCCGCCATATCTACCTGCATGTGGTAGGTGGCAGCAAGCGTGATGTTTATCAGCGCGCAATTCAGGGTACGGATGTGAATGAGATGCCGATCCGCGCAGTGTTACATCAAACACAAACGCCGGTCGACGTCTACTGGACGGCATGAGGCAGCAATGAACCCAACAGTATCCCGAGTTACTCAACGCATTATTGAACGCTCCCGCGACAGCCGTGCGGCCTATCTGGCCAAAATCGAAAAAGCGCGCAGCAAGAAGGTACATCGTTCTCAGTTAGCCTGCGGCAACTTGGCACACGGTTTCGCCGCTTGTGGTCAGGATGATAAAGCGTCTCTGACCAGCATGATCAAGAGCAATATCGGTATCGTGACCTCGTATAACGATATGCTTTCGGCGCACCAACCCTATGAAACCTACCCAGAGCAGATCAAAGCTGCGCTGCATTCGGTTGGAGCAGTAGGGCAAGTGGCCGCTGGCGTACCTGCGATGTGCGATGGTGTAACTCAGGGACAGGACGGCATGGAGCTCTCATTAATGAGCCGCGAAGTGATTGCCATGTCCGCCGCTGTGGGTCTTTCGCACAATATGTTTGACGGCGCGCTGTATCTTGGCGTGTGCGACAAAATTGTGCCGGGTCTGTTTATGGCCGCGATGTCTTTCGGCCATTTACCGACCCTGTTCGTGCCAGCCGGTCCAATGCCGAGCGGTTTGCCTAACAAAGAAAAGGTTCGTGTTCGCCAACTGTACGCAGAAGGCAAGCTGGGCCGTGATGCGCTGCTTGAAGCTGAAGCAGCGTCTTACCATGCGCCAGGCACCTGTACTTTTTATGGTACGGCGAACTCCAACCAGATGGTGATTGAAGTGATGGGCCTGCATTTGCCGGGTTCATCTTTCGTTCAGCCAGATATGCCATTACGCGCCGCATTAACCGATGCGGCAGCGCGTCAGGTGACTCGCATGACGGAGACAAGCGGCAATTACATGCCTGTTGGCCGCATGGTTGACGAGAAAGTCATCGTGAACGGCATTATCGCTCTGCTAGCAACCGGTGGTTCTACCAACCACACCATGCATTTGGTGGCGATGGCGCGTGCTGCAGGCATTCATATCAATTGGGATGATTTCTCTGACCTGTCTGACGTGGTGCCATTGATGTGCCGCATCTATCCAAACGGTCCAGCAGATATCAACCATTTCCAAGCGGCAGGCGGCGTGCCTGTGCTGGTCAAAGAGCTGTTGAAAGGCGGCTTGCTGCATGAAGATGTTGAAACCGTTGCTGGCCACGGTTTAAGCCGTTATACCCAGGAGCCTTTCTTGGAAGAGGGCAAGCTGGTATATCGTCCAGGTCCTGAAAAATCCCACGACAGCAATGTCATTGCTAGCTTCGCATCACCGTTTGAATCCCACGGTGGTACAAAAGTGCTGACGGGTAACTTAGGCCGCGCCGTGATGAAAACCTCCGCCGTGCCTGCAGATAATCAAATCATTGAAGCCCCTGCGGTGGTATTCCATAGCCAGCACGACGTGGTTCCTGCGTTTGAAGCCGGTAAACTGGACAAAGACTGTGTGGTCGTGGTGCGTTATCAAGGCCCACGCGCTATCGGTATGCCTGAACTGCACAAGCTGATGCCACCATTGGGCGTTCTGATGGATCGCGGGCTGAAAGTGGCATTAGTCACCGATGGCCGTTTGTCTGGCGCTTCTGGCAAAGTCCCATCAGCCATCCATGTTACCCCTGAGGCTTATTCAGGTGGTCTGCTGGCGAAAGTCCGTGACGGCGATATGGTTCGCGTTAACGGCAAAACCGGCGAGCTCACTTTGCTGGTGGATGAGGCTGAATTGGCGAGTCGTGAACTGGTTCATCCTGATTTGTCTGAGCTGCACGATGGCTCAGGTCGTGAGATGTTTGCCGCGCTGCGTGAACAGCTCTCCGGTGCCGAAGAAGGCGCTAGCTGCATTAAATTCTATTAATTCTATGACGCGGGCTTAATGCGAGCTCGCGTTAATGATTCTTTTTGGCGTTGTGTACCTTAGATTATGCGTTCCGCATCAAGAAAGAGGGGTAGGGCAAGGTTTTCCTGTTTGAAAACAACAACGCCAGCCATAAACCATGCCGCAAGGCACCATGGAGATAATAAGCAGATGAAAAACTGGAAAGTAAGCGCCGAGTCAATCATGACAGCCGGCCCGGTTGTACCTGTAATCGTTATTAAAAAAATTGAGCAGGCTGTGCCTTTGGCTAAAGCGCTGGTTGCCGGTGGCGTTCGTGTGCTGGAAGTGACCCTGCGTACTGAGTGTGCGGTTGAGGCTATTCGCCTGATCGCCAAAGAAGTTCCAGAAGCTATCGTAGGCGCGGGTACCGTTACCAACGCTAAGCAGCTGGCTGACGTCACCGAAGCCGGTGCTCAGTTTGCTATCAGCCCTGGCCTAACCGCTGATCTGCTGAAAGCAGCAACTGCCGGTTCAATCCCACTGATCCCAGGTATTAGCACCGTTTCAGAACTGATGCTGGGTATGGATCACGGCTTGAAAGAATTCAAATTCTTCCCAGCTGAAGCCAACGGCGGCGTTAAAGCATTGCAGGCTATCGCAGGCCCATTCTCTCACGTCCGTTTCTGCCCAACCGGTGGTATCAACCCACAAAACTATCGTGACTATCTGGCACTGAAAAGCGTGCTGTGCATCGGTGGTTCTTGGTTGATCCCTAACGATGCGTTGAACAACGGCGACTACGCACGTATCACTGAACTGGCTAAAGAAGCGGTTGCAGGCGCGAAAGCGTAAAATATTTTGACCATTTTTTGTGAGCACAAAAAGCGTTGTTTTATGCACGCTGCATAATAGTTAAGCAAAGCTAACTCGTTGAGGCTCCACAGAAATCAAGCCATCCATTTAGGGTGGCTTTCTTTTTTAATTACCTAACTTGCTTATTTATATTCATTTTTCTGTGAAAACTTGCAAAAAGGCGGTTTGCTTAATAAAATTGCCTATGATACAAATAATGCAGTTAATTAAACCTGATGAGGACACTGAACAAACCGTATGGTAGGGAGTAGGTACGGGGGGAAGATGTAAACTATTATGAAAACTCACAATCGCTTGATGATTAAAACTTCTACATATCTCTTATTCATTTCTACAACGCTTTCTAGTGAACATCACTGGTGTAGCGAGCTTTAGCTTCTTTCTCCACTTACGGTAGCTGATAAAACCAGCGACTCAGCCAGATGTTGTCTGCGTTTATCCTAACCGAATAATTCTTACCGATCCGTATTTAACATCGGAACGCCAATAATGGTTTTCTGCAATATTATTTAGCCTTACTGCGCCTATTTACGAGCCTGATAGGGTTAAACATTAAAAAATAACGGGTCGAATAAAAAATAAAACTCTGTGGAGAGAAAAATGATTTATTGGATCTTTTTGGCATGTGCCATCGCGGCCGAAATTATCGGTACGCTATCAATGAAGTGGGCGAGTCTGAGCGGCGGCATGACGGGTAATATCGTTATGCTAGTTATGATCACCATCTCTTATATCTTACTTTCTTTTGCGGTGAAGCGTGTTGCCTTAGGCGTTGCTTATGCCCTGTGGGAAGGTATCGGTATTCTGTTTATTACCTTGTTCAGCGTACTGTGGTTTGACGAAAGTATGTCCCTGATGAAATTGATGGGCTTGGTTACGCTGATTGCGGGTATCGCGCTGGTTAAATCGGGTACGGTAAAAACTAAAAAACCATCTGCCAAAACAGGTGAACAGAAAAGCGCCGTAGCGATGAAGAACAAACCTGCGCAAACAAAAACTAACGTAGGAGGCAATCATGCAACAGCTTGAGTGGTTCCATATCGCGTGGTTAGCATTTGCTGTCGTATTAGAAATTTTAGCTAATATCTTCCTGAAATGGTCAGACGGTTTCCGCCGTATTTGGATGGGGTTGCTGTCGTTGGCCGCGGTGTTAGGTGCATTTAGCTCCTTGTCACAGGCGGTAAAAGGTATCGAACTGTCCGTAGCATATGCGCTGTGGGGCGGTTTTGGTATCGCGGCCACGGTGGCTGCCGGCTGGATACTGTTCGGTCAGCGTTTGAATAAAAAAGGTTGGGCGGGGTTAACCCTGCTGCTGGCTGGCATGATTATGATTAAGCTGGCGTAACGACAGATTAGCCATACAAAAAAGCCGCTCAATATGCTGAGCGGCTTTTTTTATGCGCGCATTAACGTGCCGCGATAATCTTGATTTCAACTTTGTATTTAGGGTTCATCAATTTGGCCTGAACGGTACAGCGCACTGGCGCTTTGCCTGCGGGCACCCAAGCATCCCACGCGGCGTTCATCGCCTGAAAATCGTCGCCATCAGCCAAGAAAATGGTGGCATCAAGAATGCGGGTTTTATCCGTGCCCAGCTGATTCAAGATCATATCAATAGCGGCTAAGGCGTTGGCGGTCTGTGACGTTGCATCATCGTCCAGATTTTCAGGAACGCTGGTGTAATAGATAGTGTCGTTGAAGACAGTGGCGTCAGACCAGCGCTTTTCTGGATTGATACGTTCGATAGACATTAGTAACTCCTTGTAGGTTCTACAACATGACAATCCGTTGAGTATATAGAAAACGGATGAAAAACACTGCTTTCAGTGGCAAGTATGTGGCATTCTCAAAGAGAGAGACAGGAACTGAAAAACATAAGGAGTCACAGATGACCGTATTATTGCAAATCGACTTTAAAATGCCGGGAGAAATGCTAGGTGACCGCTTGGCCGAAATGGCAACGCCGTTGGCGCAGAGCATCACGCAAGAGCCGGGTTTTATCTCAAAAATCTGGACTGAAAATGTAGATGCCGGTGAAGCCGGTGGTATTTACCTGTTCAGCGACAAAACGAGCGCAGAGCAATACGCAGCTATGCACATCAAACGTGTGGCACAGATGGGCGCGACCGATATTCGCAGCCGCATTTTTGATATTAACGTTCCTCTGACGCATATCACGCGTGGCAATCTTAAACCGGCAAGCTAAGTGATATTCGTATTGATGTGTCTATCAAGGCCGCCTTTGGGCGGCCTTAGTCATATAGAGGCTGCGTCAAAGTAGGTGGTTGTTACTGCCAACACTTGGCATAATCACGCCTTCACAAAAAGAAAGAGAGGCTGTGTGACAGACGATTTCGCGCCCGATGGCATCCTAACTAAAGCGATACGGGGTTTTAAACCGCGTGAAGCACAACAACATATGGCCGAAGCTGTCACCAAAGCGATTCAATTCAAAGAAGAGTTAGTGGTTGAAGCGGGAACCGGAACCGGGAAAACCTATGCTTATTTGGTTCCCGCCCTGCGTTCTGGCGCAAAGGTGATTATCTCTACCGGTTCTAAAGCGCTACAGGATCAGCTCTATGCCCGCGATTTGCCCACCGTTCGTGATGCGTTAAAGTTCACGGGAAAACTGGCTTTACTGAAAGGGCGTTCGAACTATTTGTGTCTTGAACGTTTAGAACAGCAATCAATGGTTGGCGGCGAACTGGCTTCCGATGCGTTATCCGATCTTATGCACCTGCGCGGATGGTCAATCCAAACGGAAGACGGTGACGTTAGTAACTGCCATGGCGTATCGGAAGACAGTACGATATGGCCGCTCGTCACCAGCACTAATGACAACTGTTTGGGCAGCGACTGTCCACAATACAAAGATTGTTTCGTCGTTAAAGCGCGTCGTCGGGCGATGGATGCTGACATCATCGTGGTTAACCATCATCTATTTTTAGCTGATCTGGTGGTAAAAGAAACTGGATTTGGCGAGCTTATCCCCGACGCTGATGTCATGATCTTCGATGAAGCCCATCAGCTACCTGATATCGCCAGCCAGTATTTCGGCCAGCAACTGACCAGCCGCCAACTGATGGATTTGGCCAAAGACATTACGATTGCCTACCGCACGGAAGTCCGCGACACCGCACAGCTGCAAAAATGTGCCGACAGATTAAGCCAGAGCGCCCAAGATTTTCGCTTGGCGTTGGGCGATCCCGGCTATCGCGGGAACTTACGCGAGGCTTTAGCATTGCCGGAAGTGCAGCGTGCGCTGGTGCTGCTTGATGATGCTTTAGAGCTCTGCTATGACGTAGTGAAAATGTCCCTCGGTCGTTCAGCGTTACTCGATGCCGCTTTTGAGCGAGCCACGCTGTATCGTAACCGCTTGAAGCGCCTGCGCGATGTGTCGATTCCGGGCTATAGCTATTGGTATGAATGCAACTCACGCCATTTTGTCATGGCGCTCACGCCGCTCACCGTGGCGGAAAAATTCAGTGAAGTCATGAAAGAGAAGCCAGGTTCCTGGATCTTCACCTCTGCAACGCTGGCGGTGAACGACGATGTTTCTCATTTCACGGCGCGGCTAGGTTTAAATAAAGCCAAAAGCTTATTACTACCGAGCCCGTTTGATTACGCCAACCAAGCGATGCTGTGTGTGCCTCGCTTTTTACCCACGCCGAATCAGCGCGGTGCGGCGCGACAACTGGCGCGAATGTTAAGGCCGGTGATTGAGGCTAACGAAGGGCGGTGCTTCTTCCTATGCACGTCACACGCCATGATGCGTGATTTAGCCGAAGAGTTTCGAGCGACTATGACGCTGCCAGTACTATTGCAAGGTGAAACCAGTAAGCCTCGTTTACTGGCCGAGTTCGTTGCTGCGGGAAACGCATTATTAGTTGCCACCAGCAGTTTCTGGGAAGGTGTGGACGTGCGCGGTGATACATTATCCTGCGTCATTATCGATAAGCTCCCGTTTACCTCACCGGACGATCCGTTGCTCAAAGCGCGAATCGAAGACTGCCGTATTCGCGGCGGAGATCCTTTTGCTGAAGTGCAATTGCCTGATGCGGTAATAACGCTCAAACAGGGGGTGGGGCGTTTAATTCGCGATACTAGCGATCGTGGCGTAGTGATTATTTGCGATAACCGCTTAGTCATGCGGCCCTATGGTGAAGTTTTTCTGAATAGCTTACCGCCTGCGCCGCGAACGCGAGATCTGAATAAGGTGATTACGTTCCTTAAAGCCGGTAGCCAACCCGCGGCCGATTAACATTTCTCAATGAGATGGAGCACCGTGAGGTGTTTCATCTCTGTTCCGCAGCGAGCTTTTTGCTCATCTCGATTTATTCAGCGCAGCAAACCCTTCAGAAGCATCAAAACACAGGCTGTGCTATGATCCGCATCCTGATTTTTCTTTATTCATTTACTGTCCCGCCCGAGGTTGGCATGTCCACGCGAATTTTAGCGATCGATACGGCAACAGAAGCCTGTTCTGTTGCACTCTGGAATAATGGCGAAAAACATGCGCTGTTTGAAATCTGTCCACGCGAGCATACGCAGCGTATTTTGCCCATGGTGCAGCAGGTGTTGGCTGAATCAGGCGTTACGCTGAATCAGCTGGACGCATTGGCTTTTGGCCGTGGTCCGGGCAGTTTTACCGGCGTGCGTATTGGTATCGGCATTGCTCAAGGGTTAGCGATGGGGGCTGAACTGCCGATGATTGGCGTTTCCACTCTGGCCACCATGGCGCAGGGCGCGTTTCGCGTAACCGGCGCCACTCAGGTATTAGCCGCTATTGATGCCCGCATGGGTGAAGTCTATTGGGGACAATACCAGCGACAAGATAATGGTGTGTGGGTAGGAGAGAGCACCGAAGCCGTGCTAACGCCCGATCGTGCACAGCAGAATATCATGGCGCTAAGCGGCGACTGGGCACACGTTGGAACCGGTTGGGGGACTTATCCTGATATGGCTTCTGATACCGCCATTCGCTTGATTGACGGTCAAATGTTGCTTCCACAGGCTGAAGATATGCTACCTCTTGCGCTGGCCGATTTTGCCTCAGGCAACGTCACCGCGGTAGAAAATGCACAGCCAACTTATTTACGTAATGAAGTGACATGGAAAAAACTACCGGGGCGTGAATAATTCAGGCAACTTCTGTCTAAACTAATAGTCATAAGAACAAGATAGTGAGTTTTTGGAGAATAAAATATGCCTGCAATGCAATGGGTTCGTCGGTTAGTCAGCGTGGCGATCGTTTGTAGCCCGCTGTTGTTGTCTGGGTGTGTCACGATCCCGGACTCAATCAAAGGCACGTCGGCCACGCCGCAGCAGAATTTCGTTGCGGTTCATAACGCGCCGGATTTGTATGTTGGGCAGGAATCACGCTTTGGCGGTACCGTGGTTAACGTGATTAACCAGAAAGACGCCACGATGTTAGAGATTGCGGTGATGCCATTGGACGACACCGCAAGGCCTATCCTGAACCAGCCTTCGGTTGGGCGTTTGATTGCCAAAAGTGCCACATTCTTGGATCCGGTTGATTTCAAAGGTCAGCTAGTGACGGTCGTTGGGCCGCTTACCGGCAGCGTCGACGGTAAAATAGGCAAGACGCCGTATACCTTTGTTACGATGGACGTGCAGGGCTATCAGCGCTGGCATGTCACTCAGGAAATCGTGATGCCGCCACAGCCGTTTGGACCGTGGGATTATGGTTATGGTGCCTACGGTCGCGGTGGCTTCTGGGGGCCCGGCTTTGGTCCCGGCTGGGGTTGGTATAACCCAGGCCCTGCCAGAGTGCAAAGCGTGGTAACAGAGAATTAATCTGCTCACGCGTTTAACCCTCTACTGATTAAAACAAAGCCCCGATTTCGGGGCTTTGTCATTTTAGGTGCTTGCTGATTAACGGCCTTTTTTCTTACGCCCGGGCTGGGTAAAGCGCTTGCGTGAAGCGGCATCTCCCGCACCTTTCGCGGCGTTTTTTGGCCCTTTAGCCGGGGCGCTTTTAGCTGCCGCGGGTTTTGCCTTCGGTTTCGCTTTCTTCGCTGGTTTGGCTTCAGAAGAAGAGTCTTCAATAGACTTGAACAGCTCGATAAGTTCATCGTCGGTTAAGTCTCGCCATTCGCCCAGTGGCAGGCCAGCAAGGCTGACATTCATGATCCGGGTACGTTCGAGCTTGGTAACCTCGAAGCCAAAATGTTCACACATCCGGCGAATTTGGCGGTTCAAGCCCTGAACTAAGGTGATACGAAACACAAAGGGCGCTTCTTTTTTCACTTTGCACTTCTTCGTTACCGTACCGAGAATCGGTACTCCCGCGCCCATGCCACGAATAAATTCATCGGTTACCGGTTTATTCACGGTGACCAGATACTCTTTTTCATGATCATTACCGGCGCGCAGAATTTTATTGACTAGATCGCCGTGGTTGGTGAGGAAGATGATGCCCTGTGAATCTTTGTCTAAGCGACCAATGGGAAAAACGCGGGTGCTGTGATTGACGTAATCCACGATATTATCTTTCTCACCGTTCTCCGTGGTGCTCACAATGCCAACGGGTTTGTTGAGCGCAATGAGAACAAGGTCGTCGGCGTCACGGGGTTCAATCAACTGGCCATTAACTTTCACGACGTCACCCGCGAAAACCTGATCGCCAATTCCGGCACGTTTACCGTTAATAAAAACATGCCCTTGTTCAATGTAGCGATCGGCGTCGCGTCGTGAGCAAATGCCACTTTCACTGATGTATTTGTTCAGACGAGTCGATGAGTTGGTCAGCATGGTTCCCTCCGATAAAAAGCGGAATATACATGAGTTGAGCTCCGATACGAACCGTGATTTATCACTTCTTGAAATAATGAGTGTTGCATTGATCACCGTCGCCATCTAGGTACGCAATTACAGCGGAGAAAATAAGCTAATTGGTGTTTTCTTGGACTAAAAAATTCGCTAATTTTACAAAAAGTTACTCTTTTTGGTATTATATCCACAGCGGCCATGAGGCCGCTTTTTGCTTTTATAGCGGCTAGCCGATCTCAATATATGCTGGGGAAGACCGGGGCGAGGCCATTTTAGTGATGCATATCGCAACCTGAAAATTGTTTACACATGAACTGGTACGCTGAGTTAAAATTTTGTTAAACATTAGATATTGTTCTGTTGTTTCTCATGGCTAACGGTTCGGGTGTGCGATGCAAACGATGCTTAAACAAGATAACAATAATTACGGGAGAACGACCTTGGAAAAGGTTTGGCTGAAACGATATCCGGCAGATGTCCCTGCGGAAATCGATCCTGATCAATACACCTCTCTGGTGGAGATGTTCGAGCAGTCGGTGGCGCGTTTTGCTGACCAGCCTGCGTTCATCAACATGGGGCAGGTGATGACCTTCCGTAAGCTTGAAGAGCGCAGCCGTGCATTTGCGGCCTATTTGCAAAATGAGCTAGGGCTGAAGAAGGGCGACCGCGTTGCGCTGATGATGCCTAATCTGCTGCAATATCCGATCGCGCTGTTTGGTGTGCTACGCGCCGGAATGGTTGTGGTTAACGTTAACCCGCTTTACACCCCGCGAGAATTAGAACATCAGCTGAATGACAGCGGTGCGAGCGCGATTGTGATCGTCTCTAACTTTGCGCATACGCTGGAGAAAGTCGTCTTTAATACGCAGGTGAAGCATGTCATTTTGACCCGTATGGGCGATCAGCTGTCGGCGGCAAAAGGGACGTTGGTAAACTTTGTGGTGAAGTATATTAAGCGGCTGGTGCCCAAATATAACTTGCCCGATGCGATTTCTTTCCGCTCGGCGTTACAACGTGGGCGGCGCCAACAGTACATCAAGCCAGATATCACCAATAATGACCTCGCATTTTTGCAATACACCGGCGGTACTACCGGCGTTGCGAAAGGCGCGATGCTAACGCATCGAAATATGCAGGCTAATCTGATCCAATCGCGTGCGGCATATGGCCCATTGCTGAATGAAGGCCATGAGTTGGTGGTGACGGCGCTGCCGCTTTACCACATTTTTGCTTTAACCGTGAACTGCCTGCTGTTTATTGAGATGGGTGGCTGCAATCTGATGATCACCAACCCACGCGATATTCCTGCCGTGGTGAAAGAGCTCAGCCGCTATCCATTTACGGCGTTAACGGGTGTGAATACGCTGTTTAATGCGTTGCTGAATAACGAAGATTTCCGTGAATTGGATTTCTCCACGTTACGCTTGTCTGTCGGCGGCGGGATGTCAGTTCAGCGTTCGGTAGCCGAAAAATGGGAAAAATTAACCGGACGCCATTTGCTGGAAGGATATGGATTAACGGAGTGCGCGCCATTGGTTTCTGGCAATCCGTACGACCTGAAGCACTATAGCGGCAGCATCGGCCTTCCGGTTCCTTCTACCGATGTGCGTTTGGTCGATGATAATGGCAATGAAGTCCCACACGGTGAAGCAGGGGAACTGCAGGTGAAAGGGCCACAGGTTATGCTTGGTTACTGGCAGCGTCCTGAGGCGACCGACGAAATTCTTAAAGACGGTTGGCTATCTACCGGCGATGTTGTCACCATTGATGACGAGGGCTTCTTACGCATTGTCGATCGCAAAAAAGATATGATATTAGTATCTGGTTTCAATGTTTATCCGAATGAAATCGAAGAAGTGGTCTCAATGCATGATAAAGTGCTTGAGTGCGCGGCAATCGGTGTTCCAAACGGGGCTTCAGGCGAGATGGTTAAAATCTGCGTTGTGAAGAAAGATCCCTCTCTGACTCGCGATGAGCTGATTGCACACTGTCGTAAGCATCTCACGGGCTATAAAGTTCCTAAGAAGGTGGAGTTTTACGATGAGTTGCCAAAGTCTAACGTAGGGAAAATCCTACGCAGAAAATTGCGTGAGGAGCAAGCGGCCTCGCAGGAAAGCGCCGTATAGCTTCTCATTATTCTGAGCCGATAAACGTTGACGCCGGTTGTTACCGGCGTCGTTGTTTGTACCGACTAACTCGGCTGGCGTTGTGATGATGCCAGAAATATGAAAATGAGAATGATGTTTTGAATTATCAGTTGATTACCACCAGTAGCGAACTTAAGCAGGTTTGCGAGCAAGCAAGCCGCCACACTTACATTGCGCTAGACACCGAATTTGTTCGTACCCGCACCTACTATCCTCAGTTAGGCCTAATTCAGCTTTTTGATGGCGAAACGCTGTCGCTGATCGACCCGTTGCCAATTACCGACTGGCAGCCCTTCGTTGAACTGCTGAAAAATCCCGACGTCACAAAGTTACTGCATGCGGGTAGCGAAGATCTGGAGGTTTTTATCCATGATTTTCAGACGCTGCCAACGCCAATGATCGATACGCAGATTTTAGCTGCCTTTACGGGTCGCCCGCTTTCCTGTGGGTTTGCCGCGATGGTGAATGAGTATTTACAGGTTGAATTAGACAAAAGCGAATCCCGCACTGACTGGTTAGCGCGTCCACTAACCGAGCGCCAATGTGAGTACGCTGCCGCTGATGTGTTCTATCTGTTGCCGCTTGCACATAAGCTTATTGCGGAAGTGGCTGAGGCTGGCTGGACGGATGCCGCAAATGACGAATGCTTGGCCCTGTGTCGTCGTCGCCAAGAAGTGGTGGATCCTGCATTAGCCTATCGTGATATTACTAACGCTTGGCAGCTGCGTACGCGTCAGCTAGCGTGTTTACAGAAACTGGCTGAGTGGCGCATCAATCAAGCTAGACAGCGTGACATGGCGGTTAATTTCGTGGTACGTGAAGAGAACCTGTGGCAGGTTGCGCGCTATCTACCGACCTCTCAAGGCGAACTAGGCGAGCTGGGGTTGAGTGGCCCTGAGATCCGTTTCCACGGTAAAACGCTGGTGGCTATGGTAGCTGAGTCTGCCAATATCCCTGAGTCTGAATGGCCACAGCCGGTTGAACGATTGGTTGATCACAGTGGCTATAAGCATGCATTTAAAGAGCTAAAAGCCGTAGTGCAAAACGCGGCCGAACGTAGCGGATTAACGGCGGAACTGATCGCTTCGCGTAGACAAATAAACGCACTGCTAAGCTGGCACTGGAAGCTGAAAGCAGAACAGCCAGATTTACTTGTAGGCTGGAGAGCGGATTTGCTTGGCGAGCAGGTTAGGGCCATTTTGGCTACCTTGTGATCGTCTTGGTAATCGAACAATATAAATAAAGACAGCTATTAGCTGTCTTTATTTTTTACGAACATATCAGAAAATGAATCAATAATATAAAAACAAAACTTATAGAAAGTAGTCTATGTGAATATTCTCAATATTCATTGGTGCATTAATTAATATTAGGAATAATCTTGATAATAGCTATTTTTGAGATAATTACTTATTAAAAGGTCTGTTTATATATACAGGCGTTCCCTTATATTTCTATAAGAGAACGTCAGAATGATAAAATCATTTAGCTGCTTCTTCTGCTTCTTCTGCTTCAGGCAAGGTCACATTAAGCTCTAATACCGAAATATCATCGCCTTTTTGTTCAAACTGTACCGTCAGCATTTCTGGATCTATCTGCACGTATTTGCAGATTACAGCCAAGATATCTCGTTTTAACTGGGGCAAATATTGTGGCTCACTATCACCGCGACGTCGCTCCGCAACAATAATTTGCAGCCGTTCCTTGGCTATATTGGCTGTCGGCTTTTTGCGCGACAGGAAGAAATCAAGTAATGCCATGTTTTATCCCCCGAACAGGCGTTTCAGGAAGCCTTTTTTCTCTTCTTCAACAAATCGGAATGCACGTTCTTCGCCCAGCAAGCGATCGACCATGTCTTGGTAAGCCTGACCGGCGTCTGACTCTTTATCCAGTATAACAGGTTCGCCTTGGTTTGATGCGCGCAGTACGGATGGGCTTTCTGGGATCACGCCAACCAACGGGATGCGCAGAATATCTAACACATCTTCCATGCTCAGCATGTCACCACGGCTCACGCGGCCTGGGTTGTAGCGAGTCAGCAGCAGATGCTCTTTGATTGGATCTTCGCCTTTTTCTGCACGGCGAGATTTTGACGCCAAAATGCCGAGGATGCGGTCAGAGTCACGTACAGACGACACTTCTGGGTTAGTGGTAATGATGGCTTCATCAGCGAAATACAGCGCCATTAGTGCGCCAGTTTCGATACCTGCTGGTGAATCACAGACGATAAAGTCAAAGTCCATCGTGCCGAGATCGTTTAAGACCTTCTCAACGCCTTCGTGCGTTAAGGCATCTTTGTCGCGAGTTTGTGAGGCCGGGAGAATGTAGAGGTTTTCTGTACGCTTATCTTTGATTAACGCCTGATTAAGAGTGGCATCACCTTGAATCACGTTAACAAAATCATACACCACACGACGCTCACAGCCCATGATCAGGTCTAGATTACGCAGACCGATATCAAAGTCGATAACAACGGTCTTTTTACCTTTTTGGGCCAAACCGGTAGCGATGGCTGCGCTAGATGTGGTTTTACCAACGCCCCCTTTACCGGATGTAACAACAATAATGCGTGCCATGTATATGGGTTCCTTGTCGAAGGGCCTAGAATAGAGGTTGTATAGTTAAGGCACTGTCACTCAAATTGAGTCTGGCAGCTTGCCCATAAAAAGCTTCAGGGATTTGATCGCTCAGCCAGTACTGACCGGCGATAGACACCAGTTCAGCGGCAAGGTGAGCACAAAAAATCTGA
Organism: Hafnia alvei; assembly: GCF_034424155.1. Classification (NCBI taxonomy): domain Bacteria; kingdom Pseudomonadati; phylum Pseudomonadota; class Gammaproteobacteria; order Enterobacterales; family Hafniaceae; genus Hafnia; species Hafnia alvei. The sequence goes on from NZ_CP139992.1 coordinate 2,076,253, forward strand.
CTGGATGTATCTCCGCTGGCTCCAGCAAGGGCGCGTCCGCGCATCATGCCGTAAATATGGATATTGCCATCGGCGATCACTTCGGCACCCGCGCTGACGCTGCTGGTGACAATCAAATCACAGTCTCGTGCATATATCTGCTGTCCAGACCGAACCGGCGTACTCACAATACGGGTTTTAACCGGTGCGGGTGGCTCGGGTAACGCGACGGGCGCACTTTTCTTAATACCTTTCCCTTCACTTAGCAAAGGCAAGCCTGCACGCGTTACAGCACGTTTAAGCCCTTCATCGGTGCAACCACTTACGCCAATGACATGCAGCCCAGCTTCGGTAATGGCCTGTTGTAATTTCTGCCAGCTTGCGCCTTCAGGGACGTTAGCAATATTAATAACAACAGGGGCATTTTTCAAAAAAGCGGGCGCTTGCTCGACTTTTTCGATTAATGCCTCACGTATTACCTCCGGTTGCGAATTATGCAAATGAACAACCGAAAGGGTAAAACTGCTGCCTTTTAGTTCTATTGGCGATTGTGACATCTATCCTGACTCAGTTTCAGCAACTTTAAATCCCCGGAATAACCACACAGGGGGTAATATTCCGATGTACATTAAGCATGTTATAGTCAGTGCTATATCTAGGCAAGTCGCCGTCTGAATTAATTAGAGTGAAAAAATGATTTGTACCATTTACAGAAGTTCAAAACGCGATCAGACCTATCTTTATGTCGAAAAAAGAGACGATTTCTCATCGGTGCCTGAAGAACTGATGAAAAGTTTTGGCCAACCACAATTAGCCATGGTGATCGATTTAGAGAGTAAAAAGAAACTGGGCTCAGCCGACATTGAAAAAGTCAAAAGCGCTTTAAAAGAGCAAGGGTATTATTTACAGCTGCCTCCTCCGCCCGAAAGTTTGCTAAAAATGCATTTCGAACAAACTAAAAAATCTTCGGATGAATGAATTGTGTGATGTTATTCACATAAACATAGAGCGCCGAGCTATCTCGGCGCAAATCCATTGAAGTGTTGATGATTGCGGCTGTAGTTTCATAACTAGTTTTATATAAGAAGGGCAGGAAGCTCAGATGCCGTTGGCGTCTCGATTCTCGCTTCAGATTATGTATGCCCCTTGGAATAACGTGGCGATAGCATCGCGTTGTGTATAACCACAGGAGAAGTCTATGTATCAACATCGTGATTGGCAGGGTGCTTTGCTAGAGCTTCCTGTCAGTAAAGTGGTTTGCGTTGGCAGTAACTACGGAGATCACATCAAAGAAATGGGCGGAACGCAGGCACCAGAGCCGGTCTTATTTATCAAACCGGAAACGGCGCTTTGTGATATTCGCCAGCCTGTTGCCATCCCGAAAGATTTTGGTTCTGTTCATCATGAGATTGAGCTGGCCATCCTGATTGGCACACCGCTGAAGCAGGCTAATGAAGATCGTGTGGCACGCGCTATTGCAGGTTACGGCGTCGCCTTAGATCTTACGCTGCGTGATATTCAGGCTGAATGCAAAAAAGCAGGACGTCCTTGGGAAAAGGCGAAAGCCTTCGATGGTTCTTGCCCCATTTCTGGATTTATCCCTGAATCTGAGTTTGGCGACCCGCAAAATGCTGAACTAAGCTTAAGCATCAATGGCGCTATTCGTCAGCAAGGTAGCACGCGTGACATGATTACGCCGATTCTGCCGCTGATAAGCTATATGAGCCGCTACTTTACTCTGCGTGCGGGCGACATTATTTTGACCGGAACCCCACAGGGCGTCGGACCTTTAGTCTCTGGCGATATGCTAACGTTATCCATCAATGGTAACTCATTGAGTACTCGCATTATCTAGCCAGTAGCGTCCTTACTAAGCACAGTTTTAGTAAGGACAAAACTTGCATCTCACCGCCAAAGCGTCTATATAGTGCAGCCCAACTGTAATTATCGGACACACAAGCATGACAACTCTCCCTTTCTGGCAAGAAAAAACATTAGCTGAAATGAGCAATGATGAATGGGAATCACTTTGTGATGGTTGTGGGCAGTGCTGCTTGCATAAGCTGCAAGACGAAGATACTGACGAAATCTACTTCACCAACGTTGCATGCAACCTACTCAACATCAAAACGTGCCAATGTCGTCATTATGAGCGTCGTTTTGAGTATGAAGAAGACTGTATCAAGCTAACGCGCGAAAACCTTGAAACCTTCGAATGGCTTCCTCCTACCTGCGCCTATCGGATGGTTCACGAAGGCAAAGACTTGCCAGAATGGCATCCCCTCAAAGTGGGCTCTAAGAAAGCGATGCACGCGGAGCGGATCTCAGTACGCTACATTGCCGTACGCGAGAGTGAAGTCAGCGATTGGGAAGATCACATTATGAATAAACCTTTCTGGGCAACCAATGGGTCTGATTCTTAAGGACTAATTCACGTCGTATGGGGTAAACACTGAGGTCTTACGTGTAATGTAAACCCCATTTGCAGGAATGTCCTTATTCACGAATGACATCGCCCCAACCTTAACGTTATCACCAATGGTTATTGGGCCAATCAGGCAACAGTTAGCGCCAATATCGACATTGTTTCCAATCTTAATGATTGAGTTTGGCGGCATATCTTGCACTGCACCGATCGTGGTATTTTGGCGAATAATAAAATTAGAGCCGATTCGAGCATGCTTGGATATAACAATTCCTGCGTGATGTGGCATGTGTAAGCCAGGTCCAATCACAGCGCCCAATTCAACATCTGCTGCATAGCGAGTCTTTAGCTTGTCGCAGATTCTTGATGCGATTTTTTGATGGCGCTTTGAACCGTGTTTGTCCATTTCGCTAGCGAGACGCCACCAAAACAGAAAATTACGGCGTCGGTTGGATTTATTGGTCAACAGTCTTCGCCAAGAAAATTTGTCTTTCCGTACAATCTCTATTCGCCAAAACTCTCGAAGATCTTTAGCATCCTTAGACAGTGCAAATATCAAGCAAGTGAGTAATTTAATGTGTCGTGTCCTGTGATGGTTTGCCGTATGTTTGGCGGATTTAAATTTTATGGTCATTATACATTCATTGAAATTACTAATGCGAGAGAGAATCCACGCTAATCTTGTGGTGACGAGCGCTAGCAGAGCGGGATCATATGCATAGGCCGATTGACTGCAATCAGCGGTCCACTCACGTGACTATAGACTTAGTGCATACGCGTATTGCTTATTCTGAGGGAAGAGTGCATCAGAGAATTACGGTGTTTATAACAATTAATGATTTATAAGTTTGTTAATTATTTTAATCGTTTGAATTTGATGTTTTCAATAATGACGCTATATTTTTGAGTAAATTTTAAGCTAAGATAAAATTAACCTAAATTATCCACACTCAAAATCTAAATTTAAAGAATGGATTTTTGAAAATATAAATGTTGATATAACTAGACCCGTTGTGTTGATTTTATGTAAACATAATAAAAAAGTAATCTCTTTCTAATTATCTTATGAAGCGGGTTTTAAGCCTGTTTTTTAAATTTTTGAAATATTAAATAAATGACTTAATAAGTTATCAAGTTTTTATTTGATTGATTATGCGTTATTTATTTTAATGTATGACATTTACAATAAAATAATAAATCAGTATTATCGCCAGCACTTTTTCCTTTGGGGTTATATAATTAAATGAATAAAAAATATGCTTTATTAATTTCTTCTTTGGTTTCTGTACTGGCGTTGACTGGTTGCCAATCAAATGCTGATAGCTACGCGGCCGATGTTTATGAAACCAGTAACTTGAATGGAAAACAGGAAACGAAAACCGTTAATCTGATTTCAATTTTGCCTGCGAAAATCTCTGTTGATAATACAGAAAATAAAAAAGCAGCCCAAACGTTTGGTGCCATTCTTGGTGCCGTAGCCGGTGGTGTAGCTGGGCATAATGTGGGTACTGGCTCAGCATTAGGTACCGGCGCTGGTGCTGTCGGCGGCGGTGCTGTCGGCGCGGCGGCTGGGTCTTTGGTGAAAGATAAAGTATTGGTTGAAGGCGTATCTTTGACTTACAAAGAAGGCACTAAAATCTATACATCGACTCAGGTTGGTAAGGCTTGTCAGTTCACTACAGGTTTAGCTGTGGTTATTTCTACTAAAGAAAATGAAACGCGTATTCAACCAAATACAACTTGCCCAGTTAAGAAATAAGGATTTTTTACGATGCGTAAAGTATTTTTTTATATTTTGACGTCGTTGCTGATTTCTCCTGCATTCGTTCATGCCGCCTCCTTACAGGATCAACTTTCAGCAGTTGCACAAGCTGAAAGTCAAGGCAAAGCGCAAGAAAGTCGAGAGGCCGATTTAAGGCAGGCTCAATATGAGCGTGAATTAAGAAATGAGCAATCTCGACGAGCTAAAGCTAATGCTTTGGCTGAAAAGAAGCGTCAGGAAAAAGCTGCAGTTAATGCTGCAGAAAGAAAACAGCGCTTGGAAGTAGCGAATGCTGATAAAAAGAGAGATCAGTCGTACGAAGATGAATTGAGGCAGCTAGAAATCCAGTCTAGAAAATTAGAATTGGAACGACAGGCTGCCCGTGCGAAGAGAGAAAATGATTTTATCGATCAGGATTTAAAATCTCAGGCGGCGAAAACTGACGTTATTCAATCTGAAGCAGATGTGAATCGCAATCTCTCTATTGGCGGTAAAGAGCTGATGCAGAGCGAAGGGAAGTCACGCGAGAAAAAAGCCAGTAGCTGGTTTAATTAATAATAGACTTTAAATATTATTAGTTGTGCGAGTCCTCCTGAAAGATAAAAAGCCTGATAGATTTCTTCGAGTTTTATTCGTTGATAATCTTCAGGCTTTTTTGCGTTAAATTTTCTTTAAATGATTAACTTAAAGATGCTGTAACCGCTCAACCGAGAGTATATGCAGGTCTTTCGCACTGGCGCTAAGGTATTGCGCCACGTCAATTAGCGCGGCCTCTAAAACCTCGCCATCCTCCTTACTCAATGTGGCTTGCCCGTTCATGATGAAATCATGCACTTCGTTGTTTGATCTGTAGATAACTTTGAATTGATGCATCATAGATTAGTTCTCTGAATGTTGGATGTCATAACTCAAGATTAGAGGGCTGAAGCCAGGGATTCAAGGATATGAAGATAAATAGACAGGCAACAGTGACTATTTAGCTGATTTACGCGGATTTGATTCCATTGGGGTATAAAAAAAGCACCGATTAAGGTGCTTTTTTTATTTCAAAGAGATCGTTAGCGGCCAAACAAATCGCGGCGTTTTGGCTTCACAAACTGCGCAATGAACACCAATGCGGCAACCAACAAGAACGCAGCAAAAATGCCGACTAACCATTGTGGCATCTCTAACGTCAGAAACTCCCACTGACGCACTGAACAGTCACCTGATGCCGAGAAAATGCCCGGAGCCCATTTGTCTAACGGTAACCACGAAGGGAAGGAGACAAAGAAATCACAGGTGACAAACGGCGATGGATGTAGCTGAATCATGGTGTGCTTCCACGCCAGCATCAAGCCCTCATAGGCGCTATAAATCCAGATTAGGATCGCAATCCAACGTAGCGGCGTTTTAGGCGCAATGGCGCCAACAATGCCTGCGCCCATAATGCCAAACAATGCACAGCGCTCATAAATGCATAATACGCAAGGCTTTAATAGCATGACATGCTGGAAATACAGCGCGACCAACTCAAATATTAACGCGGTGATGGCTAAAAGTGCCCAAGCTCCGCGACCACGAGAACAACCATTTAAAAATTGCAACATATCAGATCCATTCCATGCCACAGCTAGATGTGCGCAGTGTAAACGATATTGTCTTACCTGCCAGCTATTAGATTGAAAAACTAGTCATTGTTTAAGTATTAATGATGTTGCTAATTAACACTCGACAATACCTCATTGACCGGCGGTAAAGACAGCCAATGCCACTGGTAAAACAGCTGAGTCACCGGTTCTAATGTAAACTGGACGCAGGCTAACCCAACAAGTGTCATTACAACGGTATAAGGCAGAGCCATCCACACCATCCGTCCATATGATAAACGAATAAGCGGGGAGAGCGCTGACGTTAATAAGAACAAGAACGCGGCTTGACCGTTTGGCGTTGCCACCGATGGCAAATTCGTGCCGGTATTGATCGCAACGGCCAGCATCTCAAACTGTTTTAGTGAGATCGCGCCAGATTCCAATGCCGCTTTCGCCTCATGAATATACACCGTACCCACGAACACGTTGTCTGAAATAGACGAAAGTAGACCATTAAACAGATAAAAAAGCGTTAATTGATGTTCAGGTGAGGCCTGAAGCACAAAATGGATGACCGGTGAGAATAGCTGCTGGTCGATAATAACGGCGACGACCGCAAAAAATACGGTCAGCAGCGCGGTAAAAGGCAGTGACTCCTGAAAGGCCTTGCCGATGGCATGTTCATCGGTAACGCCGCAAAATGCCGTGGCTAATACGATAACACTCAGGCCAATCAAACCGACCTCGGCCAGATGGAACGCTAGCGCGGCGATCAGCCAGATACCAATTAATGCCTGAATAAACAGTTTTTGGCGTTCCTGACGGGTGCGCTTGCGCGTAGCGTTTTGATCGTATTCACGCAGAACTTGGCGAACACGCTTTGGCAAACGGGTGCCGTAGCCAAATACGTGAAAACGCTCAACCAGATAGCAGGTCAAGATCCCACAAATAAACACGGGTACGGTGACGGGAGCCATACGCAATAGAAAGGAAACAAAATCCCAGTCGGCGCTTTTAGCAATAATCAGATTTTGTGGCTCACCGACCATCGTCATGACGCCGCCGAGCGCGGTACCCACGCCTGCATGCATCATGAGGCTACGTAAGAAAGATCTAAACTGATTTAAGATCGCGCGTCGGCCCGCATTTTGAAGATGACTGTCATCATTAAGTGCCAATGATTCATCTATGCCTGAAGCGACTTTATGGTAGATGCCGTAGAACCCAACGGCGACGCTGATCACCACTGCGATAACCGTCAATGCATCAAGAAACGCAGATAGAAAGGCAGAAGCAATACAAAAAGCCAGCGAGAGTGCGATTTTTGAACGGATGTTAAGTAGTAGCTTGGTAAATACAAACAGCAGTAGCTGTTTCATGAAATAGATGCCCGCTACCATGAAAATAAGCAGCAGCACGACTTCGATATTAGCGGCCACCTCATGCTTAACTTTTTCAGCCGTGGTCATTCCTATGAGGACGGCTTCAAAAGCGAGTAGTCCGCCAGGAAGCAGGGGATAGCACTTTAGCGCCATGGCAAGGGTGAAGATGAACTCAGCAACCAGAAGCCACCCAGCCACAAACGGGCTGACAAAAAAGAATACCAGTGGATTCACCAGTAAAAAGATCAGAATGGCGATTTTGTACCAGTCTGGTGCGTTACCTAGAAAATTTTTGCTGAAAGCCTGAGAAAATGTGGTGTTCATAACAACTCTGCACCCAAAATTTGAACAAACAGATAGAATATTTTAATGCGAAGCTCAGACTATACTCTTTTTGTTCTGTGACGTAAAAGTAGACGGAAATAAAATAACTCCTTTAAAATCATTTTATTATTATGGTTTTTTATCTCGAAAATTTATCTCTGTACAGAATATGAACGTGAGCGAGGGGTTTTACCTGCGTGAATAACGCCGTTATACTGCGTTTATTGATCTAGCGAGGTATTCTGTATGAACGAAGATATTTTTGATTTTGACATTGACGCTCAGCTTGAGCAGGCTGAAAAGCGTGCGCAGGAAAAAGCCAATGAAGTCCCCGTTGAGCTGAATGATGAAGCCGACTGTGAAGGCTGTAAAATCTAGTAGCAGTGAACACAAAAAAACCGCCGTTTCGGCGGTTTTTTTATATGCACATCACAATAGCCTAATAGGCTTCTCTGATATCGCCAATCACGGTTTGTGTCACCGGCAATGCAATATTGAGATCGCCCATGGCGCTCATTGCTGGCAGGGAGATATTGAGATCGCCAACGTCAGGGGATTTTCCATCCTCTAAAGCGGAAGCTTCAACTGACTGTTGATAATGTGGTTCAGACTTAGGCTGAGGTTTCCGGAAAAAACGCGGCATACCGCTGCCGCCATAGACCGTCACCAGTAGGGCGGAAGTCGTCAACACACAGGATGCGCTAATCAAAATACCTGCAAGATCCATACTGTCCTCTGAACTCGATTGATAACGATTGTCATTTTAACTCTCATATCTATCAGCAATCCAGATCTAATTGAGTTTTATTCTTATTTGCTAATAAGGTGTTAATTGATGAAGGCGTCTTTTACATAGAAATGCAGGTGTGTAACATAATTACCGCAAAGAAATGAGGTTATTTTTGTGATGGGTGATCTATTGTTTCGCGCAATCCCGAGCATCAACGCTATATCAGCCATAGGCGATCTGGTATGATGAGCGCCATGTTATTAGTGGAATATCGTCGTTACGGAACGTCAACAATATGGTTATTAAGGCGCAGAGTCCAGCAGGGTTTGCAGAAGAGTATATCATTGAAAGCATTTGGAATAATCGCTTTGCACCTGGATCAATCTTACCGGCAGAGCGCGAGCTATCTGAGCTCATTGGTGTCACGCGCACCACGCTACGTGAGGTTCTACAGCGATTGGCTCGAGATGGTTGGTTAACTATTCAGCATGGTAAACCAACGAAAGTGAATAATTTCTGGGAAACCTCGGGTTTAAATATTCTGGAAACATTAGCTCGTCTCGATCACGATAGTGTTCCGCAGCTTATCGATAATCTGTTATCTGTGCGTACCAATATTGCCTCTATCTTTATTCGTACCGCGGTGCGTCAGCATCCAGATAAAGTGCAAGAGATCTTGGCTCAAGCAGAGACTGTGGACGATCACGCAGAAGCTTTCACGGATTTGGACTATGGAATTTTCCGTGGGCTCGCCTTTGCGTCTGGGAATCCTATCTATGGTTTGATCCTCAACGGTCTGAAAGGCTTGTATACCCGCGTTGGGCGCTATTACTTCTCAAATCCCGAAGCGCGCAAATTGGCGTTAACCTTTTATGCCAAGCTGAGCCAGCTGTGCCACGAGCAGAACTATGAGAAAGTTATGGAATACGTGCGCAACTATGGTAAAGACAGCGGCGCTATTTGGCATAGCATGCAAGGATCCATTCCAAGCGATTTGGCGGAAGGCCGTCGCTAGTTGATTGGGTCGCAAAGAGAATAAAACAAAGGGCGCATGATGCGCCCTTTTTGCGTTCTATGATAAGGAAACTGTCAAAGCTGATTGGGGCGAGCAGGGCAGCGCTCCAGCAGTTCGACATTACCATCTTCATTAAGCTGTTCTAAATACACATCGAATCCCCATAGACGATGCAGATGCTTTAACACTTCGCGGCGGCCTTTATCCAACGGAGCACGATTATGCGGCACATAACGCAGCGTTAATGAGCGGTCTCCACGCAAAGCGACATTCCATACCTGAATATTCGGTTCGTGGTTACTCAAATTATACTGCGCTGACAGTTGCTCACGGATGCGGCGATAGCCTTCCTCATTATGAATCGCATCGATTTCCAGATAGTTATTCCTGTCATCATCTAATACCGTGAAAAGCCTAAAATCACGCATCAGCTTCGGTGATAAGAACTGGCTGATAAAGCTCTCATCTTTAAAATCACGCATGGCGAAATGCAGCGTATCTAGCCAATCCGTACCGGCGATGGCAGGGAACCAATGACGATCCTCTTCGGTCGGGTTTTGGCAAATTCGTTTAATATCTTGGAACATGGCAAAGCCCAACGCATAGGGGTTAATGCCATTGTAATAAGGGCTGTTGTATGCGGGCTGGTACACCACGTTGGTGTGGCTGTGCAAAAATTCCAGCATAAAACGGTCACTGACCAGATTTTCATCATAGAGATGATTCAAAATTGTGTAGTGCCAGAAGGTGGCCCAACCCTCATTCATCACCTGAGTCTGTTTTTGCGGATAAAAATACTGGCTCACTTTACGCACGATGCGCACGATCTCTCTCTGCCAAGGCTCTAGCAACGGGGCGTTTTTCTCTAAGAAATAGAGAATATTTTCCTGCGGCTCGCTGGGAAAACGGGCGGCTTCAACCGCGTGCTCTTCGCGCTCGCGTCGCGGCAATGTTTTCCACAGCTCGTTAACTTGGCTTTGCAGATACTCTTCGCGTGATTTCTGGCGCGCAATTTCATCCTCCATGGATATTTTTTGCGGACGTTTATAGCGGTCGACGCCGTAGTTCATCAGCGCATGGCATGAGTCTAGTAGGCGCTCAACCTCATCAACGCCGTAGCGCTCTTCACATTGAGTAATGTAATGGCGAGCAAAGAGCAGATAATCCACAATCGAACTCGCATCTGTCCAACTACGAAAGAGATAGTTGTTCTTAAAAAATGAGTTATGCCCATAGCAGGCATGTGCCATCACCAGCGCCTGCATAGTGATGGTGTTTTCTTCCATCAAATAAGCGATGCAAGGATTCGAGTTGATGACAATTTCATACGCTAGGCCTTGCTGACCATGCTTATACAGTTGCTCGGTTTCGATAAACTTTTTACCGAAAGACCAATGGGTATAGTTGATAGGCATACCCACGCTGGAATAGGCGTCCATCATCTGTTCGGCGGTGATCACCTCAATCTGATGCGGATAGGTGTCCAGTCGGTAGTGTTTAGCAACCCGATCGATTTGATCTAGATAATCCTGTAGCAACGGAAATGTCCAATCAGGACCATCACTTAATGTGGTGGCTTCCCGTGCCTGCTTACGAGTTGAAATAGTCATTAGCGCATCTCCCGACGAAACATGATTGTCAGTGGACTTTTTGTCAGTGGATCTGTCAGACATGCAGACCCTGTAACAAGCGTAGCTCAAGGGAGAAAAAGCGAGATGTTTTGTCGTGCTACCAATCACTTAAAGTGACAAAAACGCATTATTAGAAAGGTTTTTTGCTGGCTGAAAACCGCTTAATTGGTGGTTTTTAACTCTGCAAATATCGCCTTAAGTCAGTATTAAATTTTACTCATCTCGCTGTTCCTAGTGACGAAGTGACGAGGTCAGTCGCCATGCAGTCGCTCAGTTAATTTTGTAGATAACGAAATGAAAATCGCCACTTTATGCTGCCATCTCGTTTTCAAATAGATGTATGTGGCCGTTTGATAGCCGCAAAACAAAAGAAGTCCCTGTGAGTCACATTTATACAACATAAAGTAAAGCTTAGCGTCCAGCAGGGCTATTTAGAATGTCATATGCTTAATACTAATGTTACAAATGTGTAAATTAAATAATGATGCAGGCTCATAAATTTCAATGGGTTAGCGATAGTCATCGCAATGCAGGAAAATGAGGTCCATTACCTGTGCTCTATGAATAATCGTGATTTCATTCACACTTGCGCCAAGAAATGTTGGATGGGTTTTTATATTTAGTTATTTTTATGTAACCAGAATATTGTGCTTTTAACCATCGGGATATGGAGTCGTCTATGCGTGTTATCGTGCTGGGTAGTGGAGTCGTCGGCGTAGCGAGCGCTTGGTATCTGGCGCAGGCTGGCCATGATGTTGTGGTGTTAGACCGTCAAGATGGCCCCGCGCTGGAAACCAGTGCGGCAAACGCAGGGCAAATCTCTCCGGGCTATGCGGCTCCTTGGGCTGCGCCAGGCGTTCCGTTGAAAGCAATCAAATGGATGTTCCAGCGCCATGCGCCGCTGGCGATCCGTTTGGACGGCACTAGCGATCAGCTGCGCTGGATGTGGCAAATGCTGCGTAACTGCGACAGCTCTCACTACGCGCTCAATAAATCTCGCATGGTGCGTTTGTCTGAGTACAGCCGTGATTGCCTAAAAGCATTAAGGGCGGAAACCAACATCCATTATGAAGGCCGCCAAAAAGGGACTCTGCAATTGTTCCGTACCGCGCAGCAATTTGAGAATGCGGCGCGTGATATTGAAGTGCTGAAGGAGGCTGGTGTTCCTTATCGTTTGATGGAAGCGAGTGAGTTAGGCTCGGTTGAACCGGCACTCGCGCAGGTTCAGCATAAACTCAGCGGTGGTTTGCAGCTACCCAATGATGAAACCGGCGACTGCCAGCTGTTTACTCAGCAATTGGCCGCCATGGCGCAGCGTGCAGGCGTAGAGTTCCGTTTTAATATATCAATTGATCGTTTGCTGAAAGAGGGCAACCAGATCACCGGCATTCAGTGTGGAAACGAGGTTATTACCGGTGACGCCTATGTGGTGGCATTAGGTTCTTATTCGACCGCTTTGTTACATGACATGTTGGCAATCCCGGTTTATCCGTTGAAAGGCTACTCGCTGACCATCCCTATCACCAACCCTGATGGCGCGCCGGTATCTACCGTACTCGATGAGACTTATAAGATTGCGATTACTCGTTTCGACCAGCGTATTCGTGTAGGGGGAATGGCGGAAATCGTTGGCTTTAATACTAACCTCTTGGATGCGCGCCGAAAGACGTTGGAAATGGTGGTTCGCGATCTTTATCCAAACGGTGGGAATATCGAGCAGGCTAAATTCTGGACGGGTCTACGCCCGATGACGCCAGACGGAACGCCAATGATCGGCAAAACGCCGATCAAAAATCTGTATTTAAACACCGGACATGGAACATTAGGCTGGACGATGGCCTGTGGTTCAGGGCAGCTGCTGGCTGATATTATTTCAGGTATCACTCCGGCTATCCCTTCGGAAGATCTTTCTGTTGCCCGCTATGACAAACGTTTTCATCAGCAAAGCGGCCGTAGCTTAAGCGATATTCATACCGCACATTAATAAAAAATAGCGCGTTTATGGGGGCTGTTTATGCGCTCATAAACGCTGCGGTTCACCTGCATCTTGCTTTAATCTCACAGGAGAGGGCTATGCCTCGCCCCATTCACGCTACGGTACATCTATCGGCGCTGACCCATAATTTGCGTCAGATACGCCAGCAAACTCGCGGTGCTAAGATTTGGTCAGTGGTTAAAGCCAACGCTTACGGTCATGGCCTCGGTCGAGTATGGCCTGCGTTAAAAGAAACGGATGGCTTTGCGTTGTTGGATATCGACGAAGCGATCCTGCTACGTAAGCAGGGCTGGGAAGGGCCAATACTGCTGCTGGAAGGCTTTTTCCATGCGCAGGATTTAGCGCTTATCGATCAATATCGACTGACTACGGTGATTCACTGTGAGCATCAGTTGCAGATGTTACAGCACGCACAGCTGAGCCAACCGCTCGATATCTATCTCAAAGTTAATTCGGGCATGCATCGACTTGGTTTCATGCCTGAGGATTTGATGGCGGCTTATCATTCTGCCCGTGCGTTACCTCATGTGGGGCAAGTTACTTTGATGACCCATTTTGCCAATGCTGATAATCATCTTGGCGTAGAGCCACAGCTCGCCGCGTTTAACGCCGCTTGCACCGATATATCAGCCCCACGCTGTTTAGCCAATTCGACAGCCGTGCTTTGGCATCCACATACCCATGCAGACTGGGTTAGGCCAGGCATTGTTTTATATGGCGCATCGCCAACCGGACGTTGGCAGGATATCGCCGATGCCAATCTACGGCCGGCCATGAGTTTAAACAGTGAAATTATTGCGATTCAAAATATGGCGACTGGCGATGCGATTGGATACGGTAGCCGTTATCAGGCTAATCAGCCGCAGAGAATCGGTATTGTGGCGTGTGGCTATGCCGATGGTTACCCAAGGCATGCGCCATCAGGAACGCCGGTGTGGGTAAATGGGACTCGTACTTCATTGTTGGGCGCGGTATCGATGGATATGCTCGCGGTAGATTTAAGCGAGCTACCCGATGCGCAAATTGGCACGCCCGTCGAGCTATGGGGACAAAATCTGCCGGTGGACGATGTTGCTCAGTCTGCGGGAACGATTAGCTATGAACTTCTCTGTGCCGTGGCACAGAGAGTTCCGGTGATCGTACGCTGATAGTACAAGAGCCGTAATCGAATTAGGCCTGATTAATCGACTTCACGCGGCCTTTGAGCTTGCTGCTCAGCAATCGGGCGGATAAGGCCAATAAGCCACCGAGTAACATGACAATCGCCAGTGCAGGCTTCGCTGACATCGGCAATGCAATGGCGATTAACGCAATACTCGAGCCGATCGCCATTTGTACAAAACCGACCAAGGCAGAAGCAATGCCCGCTTCGTCGGAATAAGGCTCCAGCGCATAGCTGGTGGCGGGCCCCATAATAAACGCTAATCCCGCACAGGCGCTGGCGACAGGTAACATATAACTTAGCCAGTGTTGGCTTGCCGCCTCGGGTAACAAGTGCATGCCAGCAAATAGGCCTACACAACCTAACCCCATCAGAATGGTGCCCAGCATCAGACAGAATGGGCGACCCGCGCGTTGAATCACTTTATTTGCCAACAGACTGACCAGCAAAATCCAGAAACCATTACCGCCAAAGATAAGTGAGAAAGTCAGCGGTGAAAGCTGACCTTCGGTCATCAAAACGGTGGGCGCAAAGGAGACATAGGTGATTGCCATTCCCATTGCGCCCGCATTCACTAAGGCAAAGCGCAAAAAACGACCGTTGCTGAGAATGCGTGCATATTGTTTTAGCGGTAAACCTGTGACCGGTTTGGTATCCGCAGGGCGAGTTTCGGGCAGCCAGATGGCCATAATGATGAAAATCACTACGGCATACAGCACCAAGAACCAGAACGGTGCGCGCCAGTTAAATAACTCCGCCAATATGCCGCCTAGCAGCGGGGCCAATGCCGGCACAATGTTGAGCGTTCCGTTGAGAAAGCCATAGGCTTTTGCCGCCTCGTTGCCGCTTAGGCGGTCGCGAACACCGCTGAAACACACTACGCCGGTACAGCAAACGGCACAGCCTTGAACCACGCGGGCAATAACGAAAATATCGGAAGAGGTGGAAAGCGCTGCCAAAATCGAGCCCACGATATAGAGCGCAATGCCCACCAGCGCGATAGGGCGACGACCAAATTTATCCACCAACGGGCCCGCAATTAGCTGACCTAGCCCCATCACTAATAAAAATAGGGAAATGGTGGATTGAATAACTTCGTTCTTAACCTGAAAATCAGCGGCAATAGCTGGAATAGTCGGCAGGAAAAGATCGATCCCCAAAGGACCAAACAGAACAAGCGTAAGCAGTAGCAGAATATAGTTTCGCATAATAATTTTTTTAATGGTGATTGGCAGTTAAGCAGGTGTTTCTCATCCGTATTTTCGGAAGCGTCCCGATATGTTTACTGATGATTTTCAAGCGCAGACGGTATCACACGTAGCGAACGGAAGATATCTGAGACATAGCGAGCCTGATGCCGAGCATCGTCCAATGGCAAATGCGGTACGCCTTCAAATGGCCGCGTTTTTTTGGGATCAAAACCAAGCGTGCGCGCCAGTGTGACCAAGGTGCGCACATCCTGCGTGCGCCAAAAATCCCACGGACAGGCCATCTCAAGCTGACTATAGGCATGTTCCAGAATCGAACAATCGAACTCTTTTCCATTGCCCCATACGTGGACTTTGTCCGTAGTGTTGATCTGAATAAAGCGGCTGAACTGTGTCAGTGTTTTCTTTAGCGTTTCGGTACCGGAAAAGGCCTCTTTACGTGCTGCATCAGACTGCTGCGCCCACCATGCGACCGTATCTGCGCTGATGGTGCGATGTAGTTGTGGTTTCTGTGGGCTGACCTGAGCGGTAAAACTTTCCCCCAGTTCACCCGTCATCGGGTCAAAAAATATGGCTGCTACGGAGAGGATCACCGCACTTGGCGTGGTATCCAACGTTTCAATATCTAGCATCAAATGGTGCATCGCGTAGCCTTTAACGACAAAAAGAGTGAAAAAAAGAGACAAAAATGCCCGCGGTTACGGGCATGGTCTGAAGGGGATGAGGCGCGTTACACGTTGGCGCGGAAGATGGTTTCTTCACCCCAGTACAGCTCATCTTTATCTGTTTTAGAGAATGCTAATGGCAAGACTTCGTCGCTGCCTTCTTCCCAAATTTTTTCAGCTAATACTTCATCATTCTTAGCTAATTCGAAAATTGCGTGTGCGATTTCGACAGATGTCTGACGTAGACGCGCCCAATCGGCGATGTGATGTGGATCTGACATAACAGTCTCCTTAAAAACGAACGAAGTAACCTGATCTAGTATGAACTTGTTTTCGCTATTGGGTTAGTTTTGAGTGCGCAAGTGCTATAATTTTAATCACTTACCGCGGAGCGTTAGCTCGAAAATCAACCGTAACGGCTTAATCTTCACCTTAGCGCAGGTGTCAGCGTCTAGCCACTGATATATACTCCAAAATTGTTCCATTGCGTCAATATGAGAAAAGAATGAAGACAGAACTATGGTCAAAATGGGTTTTGCTTGCGACCTGTGTGATGCTGCTCAGCGGCTGCGGGAGCATCATTAGCCGAACTGCGGGGAAAGGGCACGGATATCAATATTATCCAGGCGTACAGTGGGATCTCCGCGATAGCCCTTGGCGTTATGTTACTGCGTTAGACGTGCCATTTTCTTTAATCGCCGATACGTTTATGCTGCCGTTTGATGCTAAGCATGGCCCTTATAATTGAACATGGTTGAGCATAACTGACAGATCATTTCGTTTGTAAAAGTCGTTTGCGGCGCAGCAAGTTTTCATCGCCGATAAGTCGGTCGATTGCGCTTAATAGCAACGTTTTGCGTTCTAGGCTGGTTTCTTGATCGGCAGAGTGGGCTAACGAGTTAATTAATTTACCATAAACAATATCGCCTTCGCGCCCGACTAAATCACTGACGGCCTCGCCGATAATTTTAGAAACTTCATTGCGAAATAAATTTTGGGCGACATCATCAATTAATAAACTATTCATCAGTCATTTCCTATACACAGGCCAATCTACGTCAGGTATTGAGGATGCACTTGAACAGTGCAAAAAAGTAAAACCTCAAAAGTATAGCCTTGTTTTCAGCCTACCCACGGTAAAAGAGTTTGATGATAATTAGAAAAATGTTAGCAAACATTTTGATATTTTACACAATGATCTGAAGTATTAGTAACTCTTATCAATTCCGGCTCGAGGCATATTACCCCAGATTCTTGTAGGTATTTAATTAACCGGATTTTTTCTAAAGTTAAGCCCTGTTTTTTATAGGTCTACTTCATTGTCATCAAAAGTATTTTTTGTGCAATAAAACTTTCATCTTCATTCGGTAAAACATCTGCGCCTTCAGAAATAGGCAAAGCATAAAAAATACGTAATTGCAGATAACAATATTGATGGATGAGACAATGAAAAAAAGTGCGTTGGCAATGATGATGACATTGGCTGTTGCTTCTCTGGCAACATCTGTTTCGCAGGCAGCAGAAGTTTACAATAAAGATGGCAACAAGCTGGATATGTATGGTCGAGTGAAGGCTGAACATTACCTTTCTGACAATAATGCGGTAGATGGTGATCAATCCTACGTGCGCTTCGGATTCAAAGGCGTCACGCAGATTAACGATATGATGCAGGGCTTTGGTCAGTGGGAGTATCAAATTGCGGCCAACCGTGCGGAAAGTGATGGCGCGACAGGAACGAAAACACGTTTAGGTTTTGCAGGACTAAAATTTAGCGAGTTTGGTTCGTTCGACTATGGACGTAACTACGGCGCTTTGTATGACGTTGAAGCGTGGACGGATATGATCCCTGAGTTTGGTGGCGACAGCTATACCAAAGCCGATAACTTTATGACGGGGCGTAGCACCGGTCTCGCAACCTACCGAAATCGTGATTTCTTTGGTTTGGTTGATGGTTTGAATTTTGCGCTGCAGTATCAAGGCAAAAATGAAAACGATCGCGACATTACCAAGCAGAATGGCGATGGTTACTCTTTATCGACAACCTATGAAATCGTTGACGGTATTTCTATCGGCGGCGCATACGCTTCTTCAGATCGTACACGTGCGCAGCAGGCATCCGCATTTGGTCACGGCGATAAAGCCGATGCTTGGACCGGTGGCTTAAAATACGATGCTAATAACGTTTACTTGGCTGCTATGTATGCAGAAACACGCAATATGACCCCAATATCAGGGACGTCTGTGATTAATGGGGTTAATACCAGCGTGAAAGGGCTGGCTAATAAAACGCAAAACGTCGAAGTAATTGCCCAATATCAATTCGATTTTGGTCTGCGTCCGTCACTGGGATATATCCAATCCAAAGGTAAGGATATTGAGGGCGTGGGCGATGCTGATTTAGTGAAATATATTGATGTGGCAGCCACTTATTACTTCAATAAAAACATGTCGGCGTTTGTGGACTACAAAATAAACCAGCTAAACGACAACAACCCGTTGAATTTGAATACGGATGACGTGGTGGCGTTAGGGCTGGTTTATCAGTTCTAATAAATAGAACACCAAGGACTAACGTGTTCTTGGATTGAATAAACCCCGCGTACTGAAAGCCAGCACGCGGGGTTTGTTTTTAGTGATTAAGCGAGCTAATTTCAATCACGGATGGGGCAGAGTAGTAAATCTCTTCTTGGTCGGCATCGGCCTGCTTAACAAATTTCCAGCGAATATTGTGGAAAGGTGCCACGCTGCTACGGTGTGCGACGCTGATCAAGGTTGTGTCGGGCAGCATTTGGTTGATCAGCTGATAAACACGCTGTTCGGTTTCTTCATCCAGTGCGCTGGTGGCTTCATCCAGATACAGCACGTCGGGTTTTATCACTAATGCACGGGCAAATGACAAACGCTGTTGCTCACCAGGGGATAGCTGATGAGTCCAGTTAGCGCGAATGTCTAATGCCTGATGCAAATGATGTAAACGGCAGGCTTTTAAAACCTGCTGTAATTCTTCGTCACTATAACCGGCTGAGCTTTGCGGATAGCACAATGCATCACGCAGTGTACCAATAGGCAAATAACTGCGTTGAGGCAAAAACAGCACGGTGCGTTGGTCTGCCGGAGGTTGTGAAATCTCCCCGTGACCATAAGGCCAGACGCCTGCAATGGCTCGTAGCAACGTGGATTTCCCGCAGCCAGAAGGACCTGTGATTAAGATTTTATCTCCGCGGCGTGCGTGGAGATTGGCATGGCTGAATAGTTCGCGCCCTTGATGCAAGCTCAAGGTGAGATCGCGCGTAACTAATGAATCATCACGGTCGGCGCAGGTCGTGTGGGAAAGATTATTTGGATGCTGCTCAATTGCGGTTATGGCAGCGTTAAAACCCGCCAAACGGTTTACACAGGCTTTCCACGAGGCCAAATCGGTGAATGCACCAATGAACCAAGACAGGGCACCCTGTACCTGTCCAAATGCGGAAGCAACCTGCATCAACGTGCCGAGCTGAATGGCGTTGGAGAAATAGCGCGGTGACGCCACCAGAATAGGGAAAATATTGGCAAACTGGTCGTAAAAGGTAGAGGCCACATTCAGGCGCTTCGTTAGGCGCATAATCGACCACCAGTTGCCGCGAATGTTTTCAAACTGGCCGCTGAGCTGATTTTTTTCCTGTTGTTCACCGTGATACAGCGCAATGGGATCGGCATTGTCACGGATTCGAATCAAACCAAAACGAAAGTTTGCTTCGAAACGTTCTTGATCGAAACTTAATCCCACCAGCGGGCGCCCAATCCACCAAATTAAAATTGATCCCATACCAGCATAGAGCAGGGCGAACCACACCATATAACCTGGGATAACAAACTGGTGGTCGTTCAACATGAATGAGATGGATCCGCTGACCGTCCACAATATGGCGACAAACGAAAATAGCGTCACTAGGCTGGAAAGTAGGCCGAGGCTTAAAGAGAGCGTTCCGTTGGTGAGCGCGTTGAGGTCCTGCGAAATACGCTGATCGGGGTTATCAATGGTCTGTTGAATTTCCGTGTGGTAATAGGCCTGATGTGAAAGCCATTTACTCATGTATTTTTCGGTCATCCAACGACGCCAGAGCATCTGTAAGCCCTGAGTCAGATAGATACGATAAATAGCGATAACAATAAAAATGACCGCCAGATAGCTAAAGCGTATTAGCTGCGCTTTAAACACGTCGTAATTACGGTTTTGCAGCGCATCGTAGAAAACACGATTCCATTCGTTAAACAAAACATTGATATACACGCCAGCGAGCGTGAGGGCGATGATCGCGATAAGGCGAGTCCAGGCGCTGACTTTTTCTTCTGAAACCCAATAAGGTTTAATCAATTGCCACACTTCTGACCAGTGTGTTGTTCTGTGAAGAGGTTGCTGCATAAGACGGTATTCCTGATGCAATAGTGACAATAAAAGTAATAAACAAAGCGACAAAAAAACTGTTGTCTAGATTGTGACAGACAGCACAATCCTACAAATGTTCAGTTGTAAATGAAGGTGTCAGCACGAAGAGAATAAAAAACCGCCGGCGGACAGAGATCCCGCTGGCGGTTGAGGATGTTTGCTTAGTTTTTGTTAACTTGGGCCTGAAACAGTTCTCTAAACACCGGGTAGATATCATCAGGCTCACGGATATGCTGCATCGCAAAGTTCTCAAACCGTTGTTTGAGCCCTTCGTATTCACGCCATAGCGTCTGATGGGCACGGCGGGTAATTTCAATGTAGCTATAGTAGCGTACCTGTGGCAGGAGCTTATTGGCTAATAACTCAGAGCACAGTGGTGAGTCATCGGCCCAGTTATCGCCGTCGGAAGCCTGCGCGGCATAAACGTTCCACTCTGCCGAGTTGTAACGTTCACGCACAATTTCATCCATCAGCTTAAGCGCGCTAGACACAATGGTGCCGCCTGTTTCCTGCGAGTAGAAGAACTCCTGTTCATCAACTTCTTTGGCTTGTGTGTGGTGACGGATATACACCACGTCGACGTTTTTGTACGTTCTGCTCAAGAAGAGATAGAGCAGAATATAAAAACGTTTAGCCATATCCTTAGTGGCTTGATCCATTGAGCCTGAAACGTCCATCAAGCAGAACATCACCGCTTGGCTGGAAGGTTCAGGGCGGCGTTCATAGTTCTTGTAACGCAGATCGAAAGTGTCAATAAATGGAACTCTATCGATGCGTTGGCGCAGCTCCGCAATTTCTTTACGGATACGCTCTTCTTCCAGCAGCTGTGCCGGTTCGCTGTGGCGTAGCTCTTCAAGTACGTTTTCGAGCTCATGCAGTTCACGCCGTTTCCCCGCGGTCATTGCCGTACGGCGCGCCAGAGAGTTTTGCAGCGAACGAACCACGCTAATATTGGCGGGCACGCCGTTCGAGGTAAAACCCGAACGATGGGTTTTATACTCGGTCAGCTGTTTGTATTGGTTTTTGCGCAGGTTTGGCAGCGCTAAATCTTCGAACAAAAGATCGAGATATTCATCTTTCGATATCTGGAAGACAAATTCATCTTCACCTTCGCCGTCTTTACTGGCCTCACCTTGACCACTTCCGCCGCCCCCTCCGCCGCCTTGTGGGCGTTCGATGCGGTCGTTTTGCACAAAGTGATCGTTGCCCGGATGGACACGATGACGCTCGCCGCCGCGTCCCTGATGAAACATCGGTTCACTGATGTCTTCATTGGGAATCGAGACAGACTCACCGCTTTCGACGTCGGTCACCGAACGTTTATTAATGGCGTCGGCGATAGAATGCTTTATTTGCGACTTATAGCGGCGTAAAAAGCGCTGGCGGTTAACCATGCTTTTATTCTTGCCGTTTAGTCGCCGATCAATGAAATAGGCCATATTTCCCCCAAACGACGTTACCGTCTGAAATACGCCGTAAATTCCCGTATGCCAACTCGGGTAAACCGCGCCAACGACTGGGTCGACGCGGTTTTGGTTACGCGCATTATGATGATTTTCTAACTCGCAGATACCATTCGCACAGCAGACGAACCTGCTTGCGGGTATAGCCTTTTTCCATCATACGGTCGACAAAATCGTCGTGTTTTTTCTGTTCATCGGTCGAGGTTTTGGCATTAAACGAAATAACCGGCAGCAGTTCCTCGGTATTCGAGAACATTTTCTTCTCGATCACGGTGCGCAGTTTTTCGTAGCTCGTCCAGTTCGGGTTATGTCCGTTGTGATTAGCGCGGGCACGCAGCACGAAGTTAACGATTTCATTACGGAAATCTTTCGGGTTGCTAATGCCTGCCGGTTTTTCAATTTTCTCCAGTTCCGCATTTAAGGATTCGCGATCGAATAGCTGACCGGTTTCAGGATCGCGATATTCTTGATCCTGGATCCAGAAGTCGGCATACGTGACATAGCGGTCAAAGATATTTTGTCCGTACTCAGAATAAGATTCTAAGTAGGCGGTTTGGATTTCTTTGCCGATAAACTCCACGTATTTCGGGATCAGATAGCCTTTCAGATGCTCCAGATATTTTTCTGCAACGTCCTGAGGGAACTGTTCGCGCTCAACCTGCTGTTCCAACACATAGAACAGATGAACCGGGTTAGCCGCCACTTCGCTATGATCGAAGTTGAAAACGCGTGACAGAATTTTGAACGCGAAACGGGTCGATAGCCCGTTCATGCCTTCATCAACGCCAGCGTAATCGCGGTATTCCTGATAGGACTTGGCTTTCGGATCGGTATCTTTCAGGCTCTCGCCGTCGTATACCCGCATTTTTGAATAGATGCTGGAGTTTTCCGGCTCTTTAAGACGAGACAAAATAGAGAAGCGTGACAGCGTTTCCAGCGTACCCGGCGCGCACGGTGCGTGGTCCAGTTCGCTGTTGCGCAGCAGCTTGTCGTAGATTTTCATCTCTTCAGACACGCGCAGGCAATAAGGCACTTTGACGATGTAAACACGGTCAAGGAAGGCCTCATTATTTTTGTTATTACGGAACGTCACCCATTCCGACTCGTTGGAGTGCGCCAAAATGATGCCACTGAAAGGCAGGGCGGAAATCCCTTCGGTACCGTTATAGTTGCCTTCCTGCGTTGCGGTTAGCAACGGATGCAGCACTTTGATTGGCGCCTTAAACATTTCCACGAACTCCATCATCCCCTGGTTTGCACGGCACAGTGCGCCGGAGTAACCATAGGCATCAGGATCGTTTTGGGCATGATTTTCGAGTTTACGAATATCCACCTTACCCACCAGCGCAGAGATATCTTGGTTATTCTCGTCGCCCGGTTCGGTTTTAGCGATGGCAATCTGTTCAAGAATAGATGGCCATACTTTAACCACTTTGAACTTGGTAATGTCTCCACCAAAATCATGCAGGCGTTTGGCCGCCCACGGTGACATGATGGTGCCGAGATAGCGCGGAGGAATGCCGTATTCTTTATTCAGAATATTGGCATCTTCCTGTGGATTGAACAGGCAAAGCGGATGATCGTTAACCGGGCTACGTTCACCGTTGGCGCTGAGAACATAGATAGGCACGCGCTGCATCAATGCTTTTAGGCGTTCCGCCAGCGATGATTTACCACCGCCGACCGGCCCCAGCAGATACAGGATTTGTTTTTTCTCTTCCAGACCTTGCGCGGCGTGTTTGAGGTACGCCACGATTTGTTCGATGGCTTCTTCCATGCCATAGAATTCTTCAAAAGCAGGGTAGCGGGCTATGACCCGGTTCGAGAACAAACGCGACATGCGTGATTCAAGCGCGGTGTCGATCATGGCAGGCTCGCCGATAGCCATAAGCAGACGCTCAGCGGCGTTCGCGTAGGCGCTACGATCCTGACGGCAGATAGCAAGGAAATCCTGCAGTGTGAACTCTTCGTCCTTGGCAGCTTCATAACGCTGGCGATAGTGGTCAAATATGTTCATAGCGATGCCCGTCCTGATAAAATGGTTGGGAACAAAAAAAGTAACAGTCTTCATTTTGGGGGTTAAAATTTTGAAACTGTTACCATATTGTTATGAGCGGCTTTCATCAGTTGGTCAAGTTACCGGCAGGTAAGATTGGTATAAAATTTATCGGCATTATGAAAAGCATTTAGATATAAATGCTGAGGAAGAGTGGTGTAAAAGCGATAAATCTACCATTTGTGCTGAAAAGCATCTCACGCTGCCAATATTTTCGCCGAATTCACTACAACAAATATTTATTAAAGGCATTTGTACAACGACAGATGTTGAAGCTGAAGCGTAAAAAATAGTGATGTTTCGGCACAGCCTGTTTGACAGATGTAAAGATTCCGAAACTGCCTGAAAAATTGTAAAAAATCGACTTAAAACAAGTTTTTGGTCTACAATCAGCGCGTTGTTTATAGACTATTTAGTTAGGGACAAAACATAAACGTGAAAACTTTAAAATTAACTACGCTAGGGCTGCTCGTCTTGGCTGCTACAAGTGCCGCTCAGGCCGGAACGTGGTCTTTGGGGGCTTCTGCGTTAGTCAGCCCAGACCCTTATCGCGGTAATAACGATCGCGTATATCCTGTTCCAATCATTAACTATGAAGGCGATGACTTTTACTTCCGCAGCCTGACCGCTGGCTATTACCTGTGGAAGGATGAGCAGAACCAACTGAGCGTGATGGCTTTTTATAATCCATTGCACTTCAAGGCGAGCGATAGCGACGATCGCCACATGAAGCAGTTGAGCAACCGTCATTCCACCGTGATGGCCGGTGTTGCTTACACTCACAAGGAAGATTGGGGCTCCATTCGTACCTCTTTCGCCGGTGATATTTTGGATAACAGCAACGGCCTAATCGCCGATGCCGCTTATTTGTTCCCAATTACCGCCGGAGACTGGTCATTTACACCAGGCGCGGGTGTGACTTGGAACAGCTCTAACCAAAATGATTACTACTTTGGCGTGAGCGGCAGCGAATCAAACCGCAGTGGTTACAAACGCTATACCGCAAGCGACAGCTGGAATCCGTATGTTGAGTTAACGGCTCGCTACCAGATTAATAGCAGTTGGAATGCGTTCTTCACCGGGCGTTATATCCGCCTGAGCGATGAAGTGAAAGATAGTCCAATGATTGATAAGAGCTACACTGGCTTGCTGTGGACCGGTGTGACTTACACCTTCTAAGCATTGGCTGGGTTGTTGAAAATGAGGGACGCATAAGCGTCCCTTTTTTATACGCTTAAATTAGCGCTAAGCGGCAGCGAGATTAGCGCAGAGGGCGCGCACGCAGCGTGACGGAAAGTCGTGACGGGGTATTCGCGGAGGCTTTCATCGGGCTGGTGACATGCGCGGTTTCAACGCAAACCATGGTCTTATAGCCATCGTTTGGCATATCGGCCATGCTCACAGAAAGCTCAGACCACGGGTTCCATGCAACCACATCAGTATTGTTATGGTGATGCACCTCAATCACTCGCTGTAACGCTTTGTCCGTGATGACGCTAAATGGTTCAGGCTTGGTATAGATACGGTCTGTGCGCGTTGCAAAGGTCAAATTGCCTTGCTGTTCGCCGGTGCCTGGGTTGACTTTATCAATGTATGGCGAGCCCAAACCACTGACGTCAATCTGGGTGATGTCACCGATATTGAAATAGGTATGAAGTGCGGCGGTGTATTCGTATTCACCGTGAGACTCCAATTCCATTTCGCATACTTCGCCGAGCTTGAAGCGTGCAATCAGGCAGAAGTCATGCGGCCAATATTTTTTGCTTTCAGCGCTTTGTTCGAGGGTGAACGTTAAGATCACGCCGCTTTCATCTTCATCATGCGCGGTAAGTGTCCAAGGCAGATTACGGGCAAAACCATGCGCGGGCTGACCGGCAGGGCCAAACCAAGGCCAACAAATAGGAATTCCGCCGCGAATTGCCACGCCGTTTTTGAATGCGGTTTCGCTGCTCAACCACAGTACGGGTTTCTCACCAGAAGGCTGCCAAGTGAGTAAATGCGCGCCTTGCAGGGTGACAGCAGCGCGAACTTTGGGATGATTAACTACAACAACAGGAAGTTCGTCTATTTGGCGTTGAGAAATGTACGGGGTGATTTGTTCTTGAACGGGCAGGGTAAAGATCTTTTCAGACAAATTTTGTTGTGACATCAGATTGGCCTTCATATGCTAGGTGCAAAAAACCAAAAAAAAGGGCGACATAAATGTCGCCCTCTCATCAACTTCTCATCGCTAAATTATTTAGAGATGTGAGCGATCAGATCCAGAACTTTGTTTGAGTAGCCAGTTTCGTTATCGTACCAAGAAACCAGTTTCACAAAGTTGTCGTTCAGCGCGATACCAGCTTTAGCATCGAATACTGAAGTGCAAACTTCGCCGTTGAAGTCAGTAGAAACTACGTCATCTTCGGTGTAACCCAGTACGCCTTTCAGCTCGCCTTCAGACGCAGCTTTCATTGCAGCACAGATTTCTTTGTAAGTTGCTTTCTTCTCGATACGAGCAGTCAGGTCAACAACAGAAACGTTAGGGGTAGGAACGCGGAACGCCATACCAGTCAGTTTGCCGTTCAGTTCTGGGATTACTTTACCTACAGCTTTAGCAGCACCGGTAGATGAAGGAATGATGTTCTGGGATGCGCCGCGGCCGCCGCGCCAGTCTTTGTGAGACGGGCCATCAACGGTTTTCTGAGTTGCGGTAGTCGCATGAACGGTAGTCATCAGTGCTTCAACGATACCGAACTTGTCGTTCAGAACTTTAGCCAGTGGAGCCAGGCAGTTAGTGGTGCAAGATGCGTTAGAAACGATATCTTGGCCAGCATAAGTCTTATCGTTAACACCCATTACGAACATTGGGGTGTTGTCTTTAGAAGGACCAGTCAGAACGACTTTCTTAGCACCAGCAGCGATGTGCTTACGTGCAGTTTCGTCAGTCAGGAACAGACCAGTTGCTTCAGCAACAACGTCAACGTTGACTTCGTTCCATTTCAGGTTAGCCGGATCACGTTCTGCGGTAACACGGATTGTTTTGCCGTTAACGACCAAGTGGCCATCTTTAACTTCAACAGTGCCGTTGAAACGACCGTGAGTAGAGTCGTACTTCAGCATGTAAGCCATATACTCAGCGTCTAACAGGTCGTTGATTGCAACGATTTCGATGTCAGAACGTTCTTGAGCAGCACGGAAAACAATACGGCCGATACGGCCAAAACCGTTGATACCTACTTTGATAGTCATATATTCCACCAGCTATTGGTTAGTGAATAAAAGGTTGCTTGTAAAATTACAAAAACCTTATAAAGCGTCAAGCGGAATCGTGTCAATTATTGCTGTAAATCAAAGCGAAGCCTTGGCTGAGCACATATCACACGCTTCCATTTAACACTCTGTTTCGGATTATACATGGGGGCAGTCATCTGAGTCTCAAGCCATCTCGACTTTCATTTGTGATGCTCATCACAAAAATGAGGCTGCCGCCGATTCGCTAAACAGTTTAGACCAAAATTGGCTGAACCGTTGTTAACTGTTTGTTATAATTAATCGCCAAAAAAAGTGATCAATGATAATCAAAAACAACTCTTCGAGAACGCACAAATGGCTAAAGACGATTTCTCTGCACAACACCCGAATGACTTAACTGAGATGCAACGCTACGTTACACAACAGCGGGGTACTGAACCGCCTTTTAGCGGAAAACTGCTACACAATAAACAAGAAGGCATTTATCACTGCCTGTGTTGTAACAGTCCACTGTTCTACTCTAACAGCAAATACGATTCTGGCTGCGGCTGGCCTAGCTTCTACCAGCCCGTGAGTGCGGAGGCTATCCGCTACCTTGAAGACAATTCACACGGCATGCAGCGTACTGAAATTCGCTGCGCTCACTGTGATGCGCATCTTGGCCACGTTTTCCCTGATGGACCACAGCCTACCGGCGACCGCTATTGCGTGAACTCTGCATCGCTTAGCTTCACCGATGAAGACTCTGGTAAACAGACTCAGGGCTAACAATAAACTCTTTTCTATGTGCTTATTATAGCGCAGAAGAAACGATTCAGCAAAGTGCATCTTAAACGAGGTTTAAAATGGAACTAGACGATTTGCTGTCGGTGATGACGCCAGAAATTTATCAACGCTTGGCAACCGCGGTCGAACTCGGCAAATGGCCAGACGGCGTGAGTTTGACGCCAGAGCAAAAAGAAAACAGCCTGCAAATGGTGATGCTATGGCAGTCGCGCCATAACACCGATCCTCAGCACATGAGCATCAATACGCAGGGTCAAATTGAAATGAAAAGTAAGCAGGACTTTAAAAAAGGCTTCGAGCGCGATGCCATCATTCGTTTAAAGCCTGAAGCATAACGCTTTATTCAGGCAGCATTTTTCAGGTGGCAGGGTGTCGTGGCTTGAGAGCGGTAGGGCGGAAGCGTTGATTGCCATCCGTCCTATGCAAGAGAATAAAGGTTTAAAATCTAACATCGCTTAACGTCATCAACGTTGCGCCTAGCGTTTGCATCTGCTGGAGCGCAATTTTGCTGTCTTCAGGCTTGATATTGACGCCCCGGCAACCGTCGGTAATCACCACCACGCGATAACCCAGATGCAGCGCATCCATCACCGAGTATTTTACGCAATAATCCGTGGCTAGCCCCATCATGTAGAGCGTGTCGATTTGATGCCTTTGCAGCCAGCTATGCAACTCCGTTGAGGCTCTGCGGCCATTGTCAAAAAACGCGCTGTAGCTATCGATTGTGGCATCGGTGCCTTTGTGCACGATGTGATCGAAATAGGCGGCATTCAGCTGTGGATGAAACTCAGCGCCTTCTGAACCTTGAATACAGTGATCGGGCCACCAAATTTGTTCTAAGCCTGCCAGCTCGCCCATTTCACCGATTTTTCCCCCAGACTGGCTGGCAAAACTACCGTGATACGCGGGATGCCAATCTTGAGTCGCAATAACCGGCACGCTGTTTTGCTGTGCCTGTTTAATCGCATTCAAAGCGATAGGAATTACTCGATCGCCTTCGGAGACTGCCAGTGCGCCCTGCGGGCAAAAGTCATTCTGTAAATCGATAAGCAATAATGCGGCTGACATTGGCAGTTCCTTTTTTTAATTTTTCTCAGTCGGTGATGCTCAACTCTCCGCGAAGATCCTGTTTCATCAATTCGCGAATTTGCTCAGGGTTGAGATTTTGGCACAACAGATAGTGCAGTTTTGTTAGCGCCGCTTCAACCGTCATGTCGAAACCGCTGATTACGCCCGCATGCGCCAGCGCATTTCCCGTGGCGTAACCTTCCATATTCACGCGGCCTGAAATGCATTGGGTCAGGTTAACCACCACGATCCCACGATCGGAGGCTTCCTGCAATTCTGCCAGCAAATCGGCTTTTTGCGGAGCGTTGCCCACGCCGTAAGAACGCAAGATCAGTGCCTTGACCGGCTGGCGCAAGAAGTTACGCACCACATCGGCGGAAATTCCGGGGTAAATCGTCACCACGCCAATCGGCTGCGGTGTAATTTGATGCACCTTGAGCGGCGCATTATGCAACTGAGTCATCAGT
Organism: Hafnia alvei; assembly: GCF_034424155.1. Taxonomy (NCBI): domain Bacteria; kingdom Pseudomonadati; phylum Pseudomonadota; class Gammaproteobacteria; order Enterobacterales; family Hafniaceae; genus Hafnia; species Hafnia alvei. Next base: position 2,105,606 of record NZ_CP139992.1, read on the forward strand.
GGCGCGATACGACGGATATTAATTCCGACCTCAAGCAACATCGGGTAGTTAGGTGACGCAAAAGCATCAAAACCGTCGGCGTGCGCTTTGGTGGTGCGGTTGCCGCGAAACAGCTTGTTGTTGAAGAACAGCGAAACTTCGTTAATCGGATAGTTGGCGGCTAGATACAACGCATTGAGCAAATTGATTTGCCCATCTGAGCGTAGCTCAGCCAGCGGGATCTGCGAGCCAGTAACGATAACCGGCTTCGCGAGATTTTCGAGCATAAACGACAGAGCAGAAGCGGTGAACGCCATGGTGTCGGTACCATGCAGGATCACGAAACCATCATATTTGTCGTAGTTGGCTTCAATGTCATTCGCAATATGTTGCCAATCTTCTGGCGTCATATCTGAGGAATCGATCAACGGCTCGTAGGCATGAAGCGTGAAGTCAGGCATTTCAGGACGATGGAACTCCGGCATCAAGGCCAATTGGCGCTGCAAGTGGCCCGAAACAGGAATGTAGCCATTCTCTGAACGCTGCATGCCGATGGTGCCGCCGGTGTAGGCTACGTAAATAGATTTCTTCTGCATGGCTTAGGATTCTGTGTGGCGAGATTTTCGCGGTGGATTAAGCGCAATGGCCTAGAGATGGAGTGGATTATAGGGCGAACGCCAAATAAAAAAAGCCCACCAAGCCGATAAACCAGAATTATGGCTTAATCAATTTGGTGGGCCCGCATTTTACTTTTCTGTTTTTACTTCTCTGTTTTTACTTCACATCACCGCAGCTCATGCATAGCGCATAGCGATTTTGTGGATCGTTCAAGGTGGCCATCCAGTCGGTTTTATCCTTCAGCAGCGCAGAAATACGCACCAAAGACTCTGGTAGCATGGCACGTACGGCGGAAGGTAACGCCGCTTGTACCGAACCGGTTAACTGACCTAACACCATCTGTCCAAAGCTTGGATCTTCAACAAACCAGTTCAGTTGGTAAGTTTTCAGCTTGGCAAGCTCTGCCGCTTTGGCGACGGCATCGTCGAAATCACCCAGTTGGTCAACTAAACCGTTCTTCTTCGCATCAGTACCCAACCACACGCGGCCCTGAGCGATAGCATCAACTTGTTCTGGGGTTTTGTTGCGCGCTTTGGCTACCAGCGTGATGAAGTTTTTATAGCCGTTCTCGATGTTGATTTGCATCATCTGCGAGAAAGCTTCAGGCAGCGCCTTGGTGACTGTGAGGTCTGCCAATGGTGATGTCGCCACGCCGTCGGTATGAACGCCAATGCTATCGAGCGTATTTTCGAAGGTGTTAATTACGCCGAAAATACCGATAGAACCGGTTAACGTGCTTGGGCTTGCGAAGATGTAGTTAGCCGGTGTGGAGATCCAGTAACCGCCAGAAGCGGCGAGGCCACCCATAGAGACGACAATTGGTTTACCTGCAGCGCGTGTAGCTGCCAGCTCAGAGCGAATGACCTCAGAGGCAGAAACGCTACCGCCAGGGCTGTTTACGCGTAGAACAATGGCTTTAATTTTAGGATTTAAACGAGCATCGCGGATCTGACTTGCGGTGGTATCGCCACCCACGTTACCCGGCGTTGCTTGGCCATCCATAATGGCACCATCGGCAAAGATAACGGCGATTTCACTTCCGCTTTTCTTCTCAGCCGGTGGGGTATAGTCATACATGCTGATGGCGCTGAAATCTTTAGTGGTTTTATTCCAGCCAAAGGCTTTGGTAAACAGATTTTCAACGTCTGAACGCGAAGCTAACCCATCAACCAGTTTATTATCGAGCGCATATTTGGCGGTATCGCCGCCCGCAGCCTGTAGGCCTTTCAATACAGCTTCTGCGCCAGGGAAGAGCTGTTCCGCTGTGATCTGACGGTTTGCAGCAACGGTTGCGACGTAGTTGTTCCACATACCGCTCAGCCACTCGTTATCCGCATCGCGTGCCGCGGGTGACATATCGTCGCGGATCATCGGCTCAACCGCAGATTTATATGTACCAACGCGGAAAATGTGCGTGCTGACCTTAAGCTTATCGAGCAAGGTTTTGTAGTAAAGGTTATTGGTCGCCATGCCGTGCAGATCGACCACGCCCTGCGGTGACAGATAGATTTTGTTGGCATAGCTCGCCAAATAGTACTGGGCTTGGCTATAGCTATCGGCAGTGGCAAAAATTGGTTTACCACTGTCACGGAACTCACGCAGCGCTTTACCCATATATTGCAGCGAAGGCTGATCCGCGCCCGCAAAATCATTAAGCGACAGCACCATACCGGTGATATTTGGGTCGGTCTTGGCCTGACGGATCATATCGACCACGTCAAACAGTGAGTTTTCCTGTAGACGATTGCTACTTGCACCCAGCAACTCTCTGCCTATCTGGCTAAATTTGTTGCTGATGGCAGGGTTATCGACTACAACGCCGGTCAGGTTAACCAGCAGGGCGCCTTTAACCGGTTCAACGGGTTTGGTTTGCATCTGGAAATAAATTCCCATACAAACCAAAATCAGTAGGATCAGGAATACGTTCAAAATAAACTCGCGGATAAAATTCAGTATCCGCCAAGTCCATCGAAATACACCTGAAATGCATCTCCACAAAAAGTGCATGTGCTCTCCATATTAAATTGTGTTGTCTTATGTTTTGCTTATAGCCGCATTTTTTTAAGAATATCAGTTTTTAAAAACATCAGCATTTTGCGATTCTCGCACTATGCCAGAGTTAGGGTTGTCGCGCCGTATTTTACTGTAACAAGCATAAATGGTTCTTATAGCTTTTGCTTTTCATATGGGTGAACGCTGAAAGCGCAGCTAATGATGCAAAAACGATAATGTCTAGGTTAACAAATCGTGATAATGTTGATAACAATTATCAATTAGAAAACAGCATAATTTCGGAGATCGTTATGGATGCGCTGGAAATATTATTACAACGCCGTTCGGCTTCACGTTTGACCGCACCGGCACCTACCGGTGATGCGTTAGAAGCCATTTACCAAGCGGGCTTACGTGCGCCAGACCACGGAACATTGCAGCCGTGGCGCTTTATCACCGTTGAAGGTGAAGGTCAGGAGCGTTTAAGCGCGTTATTACATGGCATAGCCGTGGAAGAACAATTAGATGAAAAGGGCATTGAGAAAGCGAAAAATGCGCCGTTCCGTGCGCCGTTGATTATTACCGTCGTGGCTCACTGTAATACGGAAACCAAGGTTCCACATTGGGAACAGGTGGCTTCAGCCTGTTGTGCCGTTATGGCCATGCAAATGGCGGCGCAGGCACAAGGATTTAACGGTATTTGGCGTACCGGAAAGTGGACGAGCGATGAGAAAGTTCGTGAGGCCTTTGGCTGCCGGGAGCAAGATGAGATCGTTGGATTCCTGTATCTCGGAACGCCACAGCTTAAGTCTCCGCGTGTCGCGCCACTCGACAGTAGCCAATTTGTCAGCGCCTTCTAAATGCTAGCCAGTTTCACTCTGCCGCGCAGCGAATGGCTCGCCGCAGAGTGAAAGTTATCTTGTCATACCCACCAAAAATCTTAAGCAGAAAACTATTTTGCTGGTTTACTGTGCAATCACGCGATTTATTCCACAGATCTTTCCGGTATTTCCTTCACTCCCTTACTAAGTTCGGCTTCAAGCGCTAACATAGCAGCCATAAATTAGATGGAAAGGAGTAGATATGACTGCGCCAGCCATTCGTTTGACTCAGTACAGCCATGGGGCGGGATGTGGATGTAAGATCTCCCCTAAAGTGTTAGAAACCATTCTGCACAGCGAACACGCTAAATTTGTTGACCCGAACCTGTTGGTCGGTAACGAAACGCGTGACGATGCCGCTGTTTATGACATCGGTAACGGGGTCGGGATCATCAGCACCACCGACTTCTTTATGCCGATCGTTGACGATCCCTTTGATTTTGGTCGTATAGCCGCCACCAACGCGATTAGTGATATCTATGCAATGGGCGGAAAACCGATTATGGCGATTGCGATTCTCGGTTGGCCGGTCGATAAGCTTGCACCAGAAATCGCCCAGCAGGTGATTGAAGGTGGGCGCTTTGTTTGCCAACAGGCGGGCATTTCACTGGCTGGTGGGCACTCGATTGATGCGCCGGAGCCGATTTTTGGCTTAGCCGTTACCGGCATGGTGAGTACCGATCGCGTGAAGAAAAACAGCGCTGCGCAGGCGGGCTGTAAACTCTATCTGACCAAACCGCTCGGTATCGGTGTGTTAACCACCGCTGAGAAGAAAAGCAAGCTGCGTCCAGAACATCAGGGCGTTGCCACTGAGACTATGTGCCAGCTCAATAAACCAGGTGCAGATTTTGCCGATATTGCGGGCGTCACGGCGATGACCGATGTGACCGGTTTTGGTCTGCTGGGTCATCTGAGTGAAATTTGCCAAGGCTCAGGTTTACAAGCCACTGTCTGGTTTGATCAAATACCGAAACTGCCTGATGTCGAAAGCTACATCAATGAAGGCTGCGTGCCGGGCGGTACAGGTCGTAACTTTGAAAGCTACGGCCATCTGGTGGGTGAAATGACGGATATGCAGCGCAAATTGTTGTGCGATCCACAAACCTCCGGTGGCTTATTGCTGGCTGTTTTACCCGAAGCTGAAGCTCAGATCCAAGATGTAGCCAATCGCTTTGGACTGACGCTAACGGCCATCGGTGAGCTCCATCCGCGCCAGCCAGAACAGCCTCTGATTGAGGTGCAGTAATGGTTTTGCCGTCTAATCCACGCGTTAACTCGCGAGCCAACGGCGTGGATTACCATCGTATTCTGGTTGATGATATCCCGTTAATTGATGTTCGTGCTCCCGTTGAGTTCGCTCAGGGGGCATTTCCCTGCGCGCAAAATCTGCCGCTTATGTTAGACAGCGAGCGCGAAGCCGTTGGTATCTGTTACAAGCAGCACGGTCAGGACGCCGCGATAAAGCTGGGTAATGAACTGGTTTATGGTGCGGTGCGCGATGCTCGTCTAGCTGCATGGCGCGAACAATGTGCTCGTCACCCCGAAGGCTATATTTATTGTTTTCGCGGTGGATTGCGTTCACACATTGTTCAGCAGTGGCTGCATGAAAGCGGGATGGACTATCCTCTTATTGAGGGCGGTTATAAAGCCTTGCGCACCTTTGCGATGAACGCCACCGAGCAAGCATCACTGCTGCCAATGGTACTTATTGGTGGCAATACTGGCAGTGGTAAGACCCGTATGCTGCGTGAGCTGGCGGCGGGTATCGATTTAGAAGGTGTTGCCCATCATCGTGGTTCATCGTTTGGCCGCACCTTGGTCAAACAAAGCAGTCAGATCGATTTTGAAAACCGTCTGGCTGTGGATTTACTCAAAAAACAAGATCAAGGCATACGTCACTGGTTCCTTGAAGATGAAGGGCGGATTATTGGCTCAAATCATCTGCCGATCTGTTTTTATGATCGAATGCAAAAAGCGCCGGTTGCGGTGGTGGACGATCCTTTCGAAACACGCATCGTCCGATTGCAGGAAGAGTACATTGATCTGATGCGCGTTGAGTTTGAACGTGTCTACGGCCGAGAATTAGGTTGGGATAATTACGTTGAATACCTGCATCACGGTTTGTTTGCGATCCGCAAACGCTTGGGCATGGAACGTTATACTAAACTTAAACTCTATCTAGAGCAGGCGCTTATTCAGCAGCGTGAAACGCGCATCAGCGATGGGCATCTCGCGTGGCTGGTGCCGTTGCTGCAAGAATATTATGACCCGATGTACCGCTATCAACTGGAAAAGAAAGCGGAGCGTATTGTCTTCCGAGGCAATTATTCGGAAGTTAAGGACTATTTATTGGCGACCAGCCAGACTTACGGTGACTGATGCGTCTGTTTATTGCGGAAAAACCAAGCCTGGCGCGCGCGATTGCCGACGTGCTGCCAAAACCTCACCGACGTGGTGACGGGTATATCTCTTGTGGTTCAGGTGACACTGTCACGTGGTGCATTGGCCATTTGCTTGAACAAGCGGAGCCAGATGCCTACGACACGCGCTACGCGCGCTGGAACTTAGCCGATCTGCCGATTGTGCCTGAGAAATGGCAGCTAAAGCCTAAACCCTCTGTTGCCAAACAGCTCAACGTGATTAAACGGTTGTTGGTTGACGCCCAGCAGGTTATCCATGCGGGTGACCCCGATCGTGAAGGGCAACTGCTGGTGGACGAGGTGTTAGATTACCTAGAGCTCGCGCCTGAAAAGCGTCAAACCGTGCAGCGCTGCCTGATTAATGACTTAAACCCACAGGCGGTAGAGCGTGCGGTTTCGCGGTTGCGTGATAACCGTGAGTTTATCCCGCTGTGCGTGTCGGCGCTGGCCCGTTCACGGGCGGATTGGCTATACGGCATCAATATGACCCGTGCGTATACCATTTTAGGCCGCAATGCGGGCTATAACGGCGTGCTGTCGGTGGGCCGTGTGCAGACGCCGGTATTAGGCTTGGTGGTGCGCCGTGACGAAGAGATTGAAAACTTCGTCAGCAAGGATTTCTATGAGGTTAAAGCTCATATCGTAACGCCTGCGGAAGAGCGTTTTACGGCGATGTGGATACCGAGTGAATCATGCGAACCTCATCAGGATGAAGAGGGGCGTTTGCTGAATAAGGCACTGGCTGAGCACGTTATCAAACGGATTGAAGGCCAGCCCGCCCTTGTCACCGGTTATAATGATAAACGGGAATCAGAAACTGCACCGTTGCCATTCTCGCTTTCGGCTTTGCAAATCGAGGCCGCTAAGCGTTTTAACCTAAGTGCTCAACAGGTGCTGGATCTTTGTCAGCGCCTGTATGAAACCCACAAACTGATTACCTATCCTCGTTCCGATAGCCGCTATTTGCCTGAAGAGCATTTTGCTGGACGTCATGCTGTGATGAACGCTATCGCTTCACATGTCCCAGATTTACAACAGGTTGCTGCTGTTGATCCCGACAGACGCAATCGTTGCTGGGATGATAAAAAGGTTGATGCTCACCATGCGATTATCCCGACCGCGCGTGCTGGCAATATCAATTTAAGCGACGATGAACGCAAAATTTATACCTTGGTGGCGCGTCAATATCTGATGCAGTTTTGTCCGGATGCTATGTACCGTAAATGTGTTATCGATTTAGATATTGCCAACGGTAAATTTGTTGCCAAAGCGCGTTTCCTCGCTGAAGCAGGCTGGCGAGCGTTGCTGGGTGCCAAAGAGCGAGATGATGAGGACGAAGGTTCTCCGCTGCCGGTGGTTGCTAAGGGAGATGAGCTGCTGTGTGAGAAAGGCGAGCTGATGGAACGTCAAACTCAGCCCCCGCGTCCATTCACCGATGCAACGTTATTATCGGCCATGACGGGTATTGCGCGTTTTGTGCAAGATAAAGAGCTAAAGAAAATCCTACGAGCAACCGATGGTTTAGGGACTGAAGCTACGCGTGCTGGAATTATAGAATTATTGTTCCGGCGTACATTTTTGTACAAAAAGGGTCGCTATATACATTCGTCAGAGGCGGGAAGAGCGCTGATCCACTGTTTGCCTGAAATTGCAGCAAGGCCGGATATGACCGCAGATTGGGAAGCCACGCTGACCCAAATCAGTGAAAAAAATCGACGCTATCAGGACTTTATGCAGCCGCTGGTGGGCACTCTGTATCAGCTTATCGATCAGGCGAGAAGCAATCGAAATCCTCAGGCGTTTCGCGGTTTACCTCCGGCGGCTGAAAAAAGCGCCAAGCGAAAATATAAGCCAAAAGCAAAGGAGAACAAGGCATGAAAAAGAGTGCGATAGGATTCTGGTTATTGCCGTTGGTATTGCTCAGCGCCACGACGATGGCAAATCGCAACAATGGTATTGATGTGGTTGTGCCAGTTTCTCCCGAAATCCTGAATAACACCGGTGGCTATAGTAATAACGACAGCAATGTGAACTGCCCACGTTGCTGTATTTATGATAACCGTAGCTATTCAGAAGGCGCGGTGGTGAAGGCTGAAGGGGTATTGTTGCAGTGCTCAGCGGATAAAAATGTATTGAGCACCAATAATCTCAAATGGGTTGTATTGAAAAAAGGTTAATGTACAACGTTAACAAGCCGTTGCAAAAAGCCCAAGGTTATTTAGATTCGGGCAATTGAAAGTAAAAAGGCCAGCGCTTAGCACGGGCCTTTTTACTTATTTACGCCTCATCATCTTGTTGCGATAACCGCGCTAGCTTCTGTTGATAGGCGTGTAGCAGGGGAATATCAGCCGGTGCCAAATCATAAGACTCGGCTTGCTGCGGAGTTACCCATACCAATGCTGCATGCTCGTTGGCGATGAATTCACCCTCAGTATGCTGCACACGCCAAGCATGTAGATGGATAGTTTTGTTCTCAAGCCTCAGCGTGCTGCTGGCGACATAATCCGCCACGCTGCATCTTACCGACAACTCTTCTGCCAGTTCACGGCACAGCGCTTCAGGCTGAGTTTCACCCATCTCAACCTTACCGCCGGGAAATTCCCACAAACCAGCCTGATCTTTATTCGCCCCTCGTTGGGCTAATAAGATTTTGCCTCGCGATTCAATAATGGCGGCAACGACATCGATCGTATTATGAGGTGCGGTCATTTCTATCACGCCAGCTTAAACTCAGCCCAAATTGGCGCATGATCGGAAGGCTTTTCCATTCCGCGAATTTCGTAATCGATACCGGTGTCGATGCATTTTTCAGCGAGCGGTTGGCTTGCCAAAACTAAATCTATGCGCAGACCACGGTTGTCATCAAAGCCTTTTGAGCGGTAGTCAAACCATGAGAACTGATCGTTACGCTCAGGGTTAGCTTGGCGATAGGTATCAATGAGTCCCCAATTTTTCAGGCGATCCATCCATTCGCGCTCTTCGGGTAAGAATGAACATTTCCCGGTGCGTAACCAACGCTTACGGTTTTCTTCGCCAATACCAATATCATCATCGGTTGGGCTAATGTTTACGTCACCCATCACGATCACTTGTCCCGCAGGGGTCTGTTCAGACTCAAGATAGTTCTGCAAATCTTGATAGAACTTAGTTTTTGCTGGGAATTTGACAGGGTGGTCACGGCTTTCGCCCTGAGGAAAATAACCGTTGATAACCGTGAGCACGCCGGTCGGCGTAGCAATATCGGCCATAATGATACGACGCTGCGCATCTTCTTCATCGGTTGGAAAGCCTTTGCGTACGGCCAGTGGTTTTTCCTTCGTCAGCAATGCAACGCCGTAATGTCCTTTCTGACCATGATAGAAAATGTGATATCCCAGATGCTCTAAATCAGCCAGCGGGAACATATCATCGTGAACTTTGGTTTCTTGCAGGCCAATCACATCAGGCTGATGTTTTGCGATGATGGCTTCAAGTTGATGTGGACGGGCACGCAGTCCATTGATATTAAAAGAGATAAATTTCATAAGTGCAGGCCATATTGAGGCGTTCTGGTTAACAAAGCGTTGTTAAACAACAGTTGTGAATGAATAGTAGCAGAAAGCCTACCAATTCAAAAATCACGCTCAGTCACTATGCCCAGCGGTTCAAATTATGGGGGTGATAGTGGTCGAATTCTTTTAGGATTACCGCCGGATCTTCTAAACAGACCAACGTATCGACATACTGCTGACGAACAAAGCCTTGCTGGGCGCTGTAGCGTAGAAATTCGATCAGCTTTTGGTAATAGCCTGCAACGTCCATGAGTGCGATAGGTTTATTGTGATAGCCGATTTGGCTCCACGTCCAGATTTCGAATAATTCTTCTAAGGTTCCGATCCCGCCGGGCAGGGCAATAAATCCATCCGATAGCTCGGCCATACGAGCCTTGCGAGTATGCATATCGGGAACAATATCTAAAGAGGTTAAGCCGTAGTGCGCGGTTTCCGCTTCCACTAAACGCTGTGGTATGACGCCATGCACTTCACCGCCCGCGTCAAGTACCGCATTGGCTAACACGCCCATGAGCCCTTTGCTGCCGCCGCCATAGATTAATTGACGGCCTTGCTGAGCAAGTGTACGGCCAAGCAATTTAGCTGCATCGGAATAGGCTGGATTAGTGCCTTCACTGGCGCCGCAAAAAACGCAGATGTTGTTACGCATGACATATCCTACTGCTGAAGAGAAAAGCAGTGGTATAGCGGATTGATGCTAGGAATTCAAGGAGATGATGGAGAACAGGAAATTATAGTGAAATGGGGAATATGCGATTTTTATATTTGTTTGGGATTGCAAAGCTAAGAAAGGATGGTGGTGGGGGAAGGATGACTCATCGCTGCGCTCTTCGCCCTGCGGGCCGTCGCAAGCGACGTTGTTTCGCTACGCTCAACTCGAACCTTAATCGAAGGTTCTCGACCTTCCCCGTGGGGAATATGCGATTTTTATATTTGTTTGGGATTGTGAAGCTAAGAAAGGATGGTGGTGGGGGAAGGATGACTCATCGCTGCGCTCTTCGCCCTGCGGGCCGTCGCAAGCGACGTTGTTTCGCTACGCTCAACTCGAACCTTAATCGAAGGTTCTCGACCTTCCCCGTGGGGAATATGCGATTTTTATATTTGTTTGGGATTGTGAAGCTAAGAAAGGATGGTGGTGGGGGAAGGATGACTCATCGCTGCGCTCTTCGCCCTGCGGGCCGTCGCAAGCGACGTTGTTTCGCTACGCTCAACTCGAACCTTAATCGAAGGTTCTCGACCTTCCCCGGGGGAATATGTGATTTTTATATTTGTTTGGGATTGTGAAGCTAAGAAAGGATGGTGGTGGGGGAAGGATTCGAACCTTCGAAGTCTGAGACGGCAGATTTACAGTCTGCTCCCTTTGGCCGCTCGGGAACCCCACCACGAAATTCGTGGTTACGAATTGTTGCCCGGTTTTCTCCGGAAAGCTGCGGCTAACAGCTTTTTTATCTCATCAGGAAGAAGAGATGGTGGTGGGGGAAGGATTCGAACCTTCGAAGTCTGAGACGGCAGATTTACAGTCTGCTCCCTTTGGCCGCTCGGGAACCCCACCAGATTTTTAATCGCTCCGTTATCACCGGAAGCGGGGCGCATAATAACAAATCGCGCCGCGCTGTAAAGCATTGGGAGGTAAAAAATATTTTGTTTGCCGTTTTTTTGCACTTAACGCCTTTTGTGTGAACAAAAAGCAGAGAAAAAGTCGTCAATCAGAATATAACTGTACGATTCCCATAAACAAATACTCGCTGTGCCAGCACGCGATACAGCGCTCGGCTGAGCACATTTTTTTCAACGTCGCGCCCCGCACGCATCATTTCATCGGCGGTATAAGTATGGTCGACGTTAATAACGTCTTGCATGATGATTGGGCCTTCATCCAGATCGTTATTAACGAAGTGCGCGGTTGCGCCAATAATCTTCACGCCGCGCTCATAGGCTTGGTGATAAGGGCGCGCGCCAATGAATGCGGGAAGGAAAGAGTGGTGAATATTAATAATCTGATTAGGGAAATGACTGATAAATTCAGGCGTTAATATTCGCATGTATTTCGCTAATACCACGTAGTCTGGCGTATGTTTTTTAATTTCAGCCACCATGGCTGCGTCATGTTCTTCGCGTGAGAGGCCTTCATGACTGACCAACGTGAAGGGAATATCGAAACGCTCAACCAGCGATTGCAACGTCGAGTGGTTGCCAATGACCGCCGCAATTTCAACGTCTAAGCCCCCAAAGGCGCTTTTCATCAGTAGGTCGCCAAGGCAATGTGCCTCTTTGGTGACAAGCACCACAATGCGTTGACGGCCTGATACCGTAAGCTCGCGCTCAGAACCTGAAGGGAGTGCGCCATCCAGATCGGCCAGTAGTGTCTCATCGTTGAAAATACCCTCCAGCTCGGTACGCATGAAAAAGCGACCGGTGAGATGGTCAACGAATTCATTATTCTGAATGATATTGAGCTGGTGTTTGTAGCAAATGTTGGTGATCTTGGCGATCAGCCCTTTCGCATCAGGGCAGATGGTGCGGAGAACTTTACGTTGAATAACGGGTTGTGACATGTGTTGGTTTCCTGTCTAGATATTTTTATTATTGCGGATGATCTTATTGACCACAGCATTTCTTATATTTTTTGCCAGAACCACAAGGGCAGGGATCGTTTCTGCCTACTTGCGGTTTGGTTCCATCCACATAATACCAACGTTGATCCAGACGAATAAAGCGCGAACATTCATGAATCGAATTATTTTGATTTTCGGCCTCAGAATGGTAGCGCGCGAAGAATTCAACAAAGCCTTCATCGCTGTTCTTACCGCTGGCAGTTTTAACAATTGTTAAGCCTAGCCACTCGGTATCCGCAAAACTTTCTTCAATCGCGGCGCGTTGCTTATCCATTCCACATTCTGGGTGCCAAGTTTCCACCAGATAATCGACGTTGCGCACCACATAGGCGGTATAGCGTGAGCGCATCAGTTGTTCAGGTTCAGCGGCTATACGCTGTCCGCTAATAATAGGTTCGCAGCATTGGGCAAACATATTACCGCTTTGGCATGGGCAAGGTGAGCGGCTATCAGGCGATGTGTGCGGGGCAGATATCATGGCAGTTGAACCTTATCGAAAGACGAATTGAGGCTATGGTATCGAATCCTTATCTCAGCCGCTACGAGGGCGTGACGCTGAGATAATATTCTGAATCATCAGCTAATAAATAATTGTAACGAATAGGCCTTTTAGTTAAATGTGCGTAATGGCGCGCAAAACGCGTCATTCCAGAAATATCTATGCAGCACAAGGCGGCATATTGAGCCAAAATAGAAGGAGCACTAGTGAAAGGAGGTTCTTAATGGCGCTGCCACTGGAAAGTAAGCGAGTAATGATCGTTGAAGACGATCCTGTCTTTCGCTGTGTACTTGCCGGATACCTCCAATCCCAAGGCGCTTTGATTCAGGAAGCAGCCAATGGAATAGAGGCCTTAAGTTTATTGGATGAGTTCACTCCAGACGCAATTCTTTGTGATCTTGCGATGCCAAAAATGGGCGGGATCGAGTTTATTAAACGATTCAGAGAACGGGGTTTCCAAACGCCGGTCGTCGTGATTTCTGCGACTGAAGAAATGGCTGACGTTGCAAATGCGATGCGTCTTGGCGTGCGTGATGTATTGCTCAAGCCCATAACCGACCTCAGGAGATTGCAGGAAACGCTTTTATCCTGCTTTTATCCCGATCTATTCGAATCTCCAGCCTTAGAGAAAGATGAGTTTATCCATGATTGGGAGCTATTGAGCCAAGATCCTGAATATGCTGCGCGTTTGCTTAAACAGTTACAGCCACCGGTTCAACAAACCATTTGTGGTTGTAAGGTAAATTATCGACAACTCACTTCGCTGAATAATTCAGGCTTGGTGTTAGATATCGCGCCGTTATCCAGTAATGATCTCGCATTCTATTGTTTAGATGTTTCGCGGGCGGGAGAGAATGGCATTTTGGCAGCACTAATGGTAAGGGCGATTTTTAACGGGTTACTGCAAGAACAGCTGGCTCACCAAGAGTTGCGCTTGCCCCAAATGTCTACCATCCTTAAACAGGTTAATCACCTGTTGCGTCAGGCAAATCTTGATGGGCAGTTTCCTTTGCTGGCTGGGTATTATCATGTCCAGCAACAGAATCTCATCCTTGTTTCTGCTGGTTTGCATGCCAAGATTCATGCAGGTGATAACCTGATTCAGCTTAATAGCGGTGTACCTTTAGGCACAATGGGCTCAATTCACATCAATCAGGTTAGTCAGCGGTGTAGCCATTGGCAGAGCCAAATCTGGGGCGCGGGTGGGCATCTACGTTTAATGCTGACGTCACCGCAACACTGATTTTTTTCAGTTTTATCTGCTTTTTAATTTAATCAGTTAATGAGTCGTTATTTATCTAAAAGGCCGGTTGCTTGTAATATCTTCAATCGGCCTGTAATTACTTTGAATTTAATGCGCACAAATTACTAACTGGTATACTCGCGCTGGAAATTAGCATTCATATCCGCCAAATAAAATGGATATGAACACGGAGCTAAACGATTAGAGAGGTTGTATGTCAACGTCAGTAAGAAAAATCAGAAAAGCTGTTATACCTGTCGCAGGGCTAGGAACACGTATGTTGCCAGCCACGAAAGCCATTCCGAAAGAAATGTTGCCGTTGGTGGATAAGCCACTGATTCAATATGTTGTGAATGAGTGTATTGCTGCAGGGATTAACGAGATTATTCTGGTTACACATTCTTCAAAAAACTCTATCGAAAACCATTTCGACACCAGTTTTGAATTAGAAGCAATGCTGGAAAAACGCGTTAAGCGTCAGCTTCTGGCTGAAGTGCAGTCTATTTGTCCTAAGCATGTCACCATCATGCAAGTTCGTCAGGGATTAGCGAAAGGCTTAGGCCATGCGATCCTGTGCGCACATCCACTGGTTGGTGATGAGCCATTTGCCGTTATCCTGCCTGATGTGATTTTGGATGAGTACACCTCCGACCTGAGCAAAGATAATTTGAGTGAGATGCTGTCTCGCTACGAAGCAACAGGCCATAGCCAGATTATGGTTGAGCCAGTACCGATGGAAGATGTTTCTAACTATGGCGTTGCAGATTGCAGCGGCGTTGAGCTGAAGGCGGGTGAGAGCACCCCGATGAAAGCGGTCGTTGAGAAGCCTGCACGCGATAAAGCACCTTCAAACTTGTCAATTGTAGGTCGCTATGTACTCTCTCCAGAGATCTGGCCACTGCTGTCTAAAACACCTCCTGGTGCTGGTGAAGAAATCCAATTAACAGATGCGATTGCTATGTTAATGAAGAAAGAAACCGTTGAAGCTTATCACCTGAAAGGTCTGAGCCATGACTGCGGGAATAAAATGGGTTACATGCAGGCATTCGTTGAATATGGCATGCGCCACGCATCGTTAGGCAAAGAATTCACCACGTGGTTGAAGTCATTAGATTTGAACGACTAAAAGCCGCTGTGTTTAAAAAAACTCTGTAAAGGATGCCTCGGCATCCTTTTTTTTATGCAAGTTATCTTAAAGATTCGCGTAAAGGTACGAGGAAGCTTAAATACTTGTCTAAGTAAATAATGACTAAATGTATGACCTCTTTGATTTAAATTCCATCTCCATCGCTTTGCAATACTCAATCTGCCTAAAGCAATGCCCTGAAAGGATCAAAAGATAAGTCTTTTTTAATAATGGCGTCTCGCCAAACGGGATTTCTCTTGAATTAAGGCTATACGGGAACAATCCCATACCTTGTTTGTGGTATATATTGGGGTGTAAATCAAAAAAATATTAACTTTGCTGAAGATTGGTTATATCAATATAACCATAGTTACTGTTGTTTATTACTCAGATGTTTACTATCAATTTAAGGTATTTTAAATGCATGGTTATCAGCTGTTCCTATGCCTATTGCAACGGTAGAAATTAATCTAGAACCCGTCCATTCCTGGAAATTCCACAGCGTGAAAGATAAGTCCTACAGAAGCGTAGGAGTGTCGTTGTACACTCACAGAAGAGGGTATGCCGCAGTGGCGTGGTTTTCTTCATCCATTATGCAAATGGGCACAGTATCTTGCCGTATGGACTCTCGTGACATGCTATTCAAAATGGGTTTTAAAAATCGAATTTATTTGCGTGCATAGAATCAATTGCTATACGTAAGGGTTTAGATGCATAAGCCCATTAGTAAAATATGGATAAAAAAATAGCCTCATAAGAGGCTATTTATACAGATTTAGTTGTAATGTTCAGAAGAAAATTACAGCAGGAAATCGTCCAGAGACTTACCTTGTTCTTCGATAGCTTGCTTAATCACAGCTGGAGTACGGCCTTGGCCAGTCCAGGTTTTAGTTTCGCCATTTTCGTCAACATACTGGTATTTAGCAGGACGCGCAGCGCGTTTTGCTTTACCTGCTACTTTACCAGCAGCCATGGTCTGCAGCAGTTCATTAGGATCGATACCGTCAGCAATCAGCATTTCGCGGTATTGCTGTAATTTACGAGTACGTTCTTCGATCTCAGCTTGTGCCTGACTATCTTCTTCACGACGTTCGTTTACAACAACTTCCAATTTCTCCAGCATTTCTTCCAGAGTTTCTAAAGTGCATTCTCTAGCCTGAGCACGAAGAGTACGGATGTTGTTCAGAATTTTTAATGCTTCGCTCATTGTCCTAATCTCAAATTATATTGGTGGGGGGCGTCTCGATTATAATAGAGTGCCAGTTTATTTAACGCAATAGTGAATTTTGTAAGATTAGCAAAATATTTCGTAATATAAGCAAATAATGCTTCTTTAAACACTATAACGAATATAGCTACTTGTTATTCAGATTACAACATGGAGTTCAAAGCAGCTAAAGCACCAAACCGAAGTCTATTAAAATATAATCGTATTGACGGCGTTGTTATGTTTCAAGGCGGATATTTTTTGTTGATTAAATCTACAGATCTTTAAGCGCTGTCACACTCCACATTGCTAATATAAGGCAAAAGCTGGTGAGAATTATCGGAAAAACTAGGGTGCTAAATCCCTTTATAGTAACAATCCCATCAATTAGCAAAATCAGAGTTTGGTGTGACATCATTTCTTAACAGAGTGTTGTGTCCCTCGCATTTTTAGACAAAATATTGTTTTATCAGATATTGATATAGATTCAGGCTTTAAGAATAACGCGATTGGCTAGGCATTTTTTTTCATAACTTTATGCCATCATCGGTGCGTTGGCTGTGATAAAATCCGGTCAGTTACGCGATTCTATATGGGGCTTAGAGCAGGTTGTGGCACAACTATATTTTTATTATTCAGCGATGAATGCGGGAAAATCAACGGCGTTACTTCAATCTTCCTATAACTATCAGGAACGAGGAATGCGTACGCTGGTGTTTACCGCAGAAATTGACAATCGTTTTGGTGTGGGAAAAGTGAGCTCACGTATTGGTCTGAGTTCACAGGCTCAACTTTATAATAGCGAAACACCTCTGTTCGATATGATTCGGCAGGAAAATGATGTTTTGCCGGTCAACTGCGTGTTAGTGGATGAGTGTCAATTCCTGACCAAAGATCAGGTTAATCAACTTTCTGATGTTGTGGATAACTTGGATATCCCGGTATTGTGCTACGGATTAAGAACTGATTTTCGCGGCGAGTTGTTTGGGGGAAGCCAATACCTATTAGCCTGGGCGGATAAATTGGTTGAGCTTAAAACGATTTGCCACTGCGGACGCAAAGCGAATATGGTGCTACGTCTAGACGAGCACGGTAAAGCATTAAAAGACGGCGAGCAGGTTGTGATTGGTGGCAATGAAAGCTACGTCTCAGTCTGCCGTAAGCACTATAAAGACGCGTTAGCGTGATACTTGTTGTTCGTTGCTGCTGAGCATCAGCAGAGTATAGATAATGAGGCACACGTCTTCTCAGGGCGTGTGTCGAAAGATAAACATATTCCCCAGTTTCCCCAGTTCAAGTTTGCGCATTGCATAATCGCATACATTCTATATACCCATCTGTTACCGATGCACTGACATTGATCTTTAACGTCTTCTATATTTCTTCCTCCTTAAATCATTAATCTGTAGCCAGACTTGTGATGATGGCCGAATATTGCCGCATGGAGTAGGGGATAGGATGTTTGGTTTCGTACTCGTTTATATGTCGTTCCTATCTTCTGAAGATAGAGAAGCATTGAGTGAATAGGGAGATACAATAGGCATAAAAAAACCCGCCAGCGGCGGGTTTTATATTTATATAAGGGAATCTAATTATTTCTTAGATTTTTTCTCAGCTTTAGCAGCAGGTGCTTTTACGGCTTCAACTTCGTGTGATTCGCTGAACTCACGACCGTAGAAAGTATCCATCAGAATTTGCTTCAGTTCTGAGATCAGTGGGTAGCGCGGGTTCGCACCGGTACACTGGTCATCGAACGCATCTTCAGACAGTTTGTCCACTTTAGCCAAGAAGTCTGCTTCTTGAACGCCAGCTTCACGGATAGATGCTGGAATGCCCAGATCTGCCTTGATGCTATCCAACCATGCTAACAGTTTTTCAATCTTCGCAGCAGTACGGTCGCCCGGTGCGCTCAGACCTAAATGGTCTGCAATTTCAGCATAACGACGACGAGCCTGAGGGCGGTCATACTGGCTGAAAGCAGTCTGTTTAGTTGGGTTATCGTTCGCGTTATAGCGGATAACGTTAGAAATCAACAGGGCGTTTGCTAAGCCGTGTGGGATATGGAACTCAGAACCCAGTTTGTGGGCCATGGAGTGACATACACCCAAGAAGGCGTTGGCAAATGCGATACCAGCGATAGTTGCCGCGTTGTGAACACGTTCACGAGCAACAGGGTTTTTCGCCCCTTCGTGGTAGCTTGCTGGCAGGTTTTCTTTCAGCAGTTTCAGCGCTTGCAGAGCCTGACCGTCAGAGTATTCGTTAGCCAGAACAGAAACGTAAGCTTCTAAAGCATGGGTCACGGCATCCAAACCACCGAACGCACACAGTGATTTAGGCATATTCATGACTAAGTTAGCATCAACGATCGCCATGTCTGGTGTTAATGCATAGTCAGCCAGTGGATATTTCTGGCCAGTTGCATCATCGGTTACCACAGCAAACGGAGTGACTTCTGAACCGGTACCTGAAGTGGTGGTGACGGCGATCATTTTCGCTTTCACGCCCATTTTAGGGAATTTGTAGATACGCTTACGGATATCCATGAAGCGCAGAGCCAGTTCTTCAAAGTGAGTTTCAGGATGTTCGTACATCACCCACATGATTTTAGCTGCGTCCATTGGTGAACCACCACCCAGCGCGATAATCACGTCTGGTTTGAAGGAGTTCATCAGCTCTGCACCTTTACGTACGATGCTCAGCGTTGGGTCAGCTTCAACTTCGAAGAAGACTTCAGTTTCGATCCCGTGGCCTTTCAGGACTTTGGTGATCTGATCGGCGTAACCGTTGTTGAACAGGAAGCGGTCAGTCACGATGAAGGCACGTTTTGCACCATCAGAGGCTACTTCATCCAGCGCGATTGGCAGAGAGCCACGGCGGAAGTAGATAGATTTCGGAAGTTTATGCCACAACATGTTTTCTGCTCGCTTCGCCACGGTTTTTTTGTTCATCAGGTGTTTAGGCCCGACGTTTTCAGAGATGGAGTTACCACCCCAAGAACCACAACCCAGAGTCAAAGATGGAGCAAGTTTGAAGTTATACAGGTCACCGATACCACCCTGAGAAGCAGGGGTGTTGATCAGGATACGTGCAGTCTTCATTTTTTCGCCGAAGTAGTTCACACGCTCAGGTTGGTTATCCTGATCGGTATACAGGCAAGAGGTATGGCCGATACCACCCATCTCAACCAGTTTCTCAGCTTTAGTGACAGCTTCTTCAAAGTTTTTAGCGCGGTACATTGCCAGCGTTGGAGACAGTTTTTCATGAGCGAATGGTTCAGACTCATCAACAACTTTCACTTCACCAATCAGGATTTTGGTGGTTGCTGGAACAGTGATGCCGGCCATTTTTGCAATTTCAGTGGCTGGCTGGCCTACGATAGCCGCATTCAGGCCACCGTTTTTCAGGATGATATCCTGAACGGCTTTCAATTCTTTACCTTGCAGCATATAGCCGCCGTGAGTCGCAAAACGCTCACGCACTGCGTCATACACGGAGTCAACTACGATAACGGACTGTTCTGAAGCACAGATCACGCCGTTGTCGAAGGTTTTAGACATCAGGATAGAAGCAACAACACGTTTGATGTCGGCAGTTTCGTCAACAACAACCGGTGTGTTACCAGCACCAACGCCGATAGCAGGTTTACCTGAGCTATACGCTGCTTTAACCATGCCTGGGCCACCGGTGGCCAGAATCAGGTTAATGTCTGGGTGATGCATCAGTTGGTTAGACAGTTCAACGCTAGGCTGATCGATCCAGCCGATGATGTCTTTTGGTGCGCCAGCTGCGATAGCAGCCTGCAAAACGATATCCGCGGCTTTGTTCGTGGCGTTTTTGGCACGGGGATGCGGAGAGAAGATGATGCCGTTACGGGTTTTCAGGCTGATTAACGCCTTGAAGATGGCCGTAGAGGTTGGGTTAGTGGTCGGTACGATACCGCAGATGATACCGATAGGTTCAGCGATAGTGATAGTACCGAAAGTGTCGTCCTGAGACAGGATGCCACAGGTTTTTTCATCTTTGTAGGCGTTATAGATATATTCGGATGCAAAGTGGTTTTTAATCACTTTGTCTTCCACGATACCCATACCTGATTCCTCAACGGCTAATTTAGCCAATGGGATACGGGCATCAGCAGCAGCCAGAGCGGCGGCGCGGAAGATTTTATCTACTTGTTCTTGAGTGTAATTGGCAAACTCACGCTGGGCTTTTTTAACACGTGCTACTAACGCATCTAGTTCAGCGATATTGGTTACAGCCATAATGCTCTCCTGATAATGTTAAACTTTTTTAGTCAATGAGCCGCACAAGCAACAAGTATAGACAGATAAATGTGCTCTCTTTCAGAAACTTCACTTACTGAAAAGTTCCCGTTGGCTGATTTGCTAAAACAGCTTAGCTAGCAGTGGAGAAGTAAAGCCTGTGTTAAACATGAACGGTTTGGCTTTCTGCTAATCAGTGGGCCAGACGATAATAGCAGGCCTTTACTGTGACTCTGAGCTTACCCATTCTTAGGTAGTTGTTTTGTGATTTAGCTCACAAAAATGTCAAGCTGACACCTTTCAGCAGTGCGGTATTGAGAGCTTTTATCATTAACAACTAAAAGCGCCGTATTTTGCAGCGAAGTATCGATAAAATAAAACATTTTTGCAACAATGAGCCTCTTTTTGCGCTTCCCGTTAAATGCAGTAAGAAATTCGTACATTGAGCATAGATCGGGGCCATTATTTCCATTACATTACGCCGCAAGAACGTATCACTCTATCGTGATTTGCTAACATTGTTCACCACGCTGATTTGCTCGTGACAATGTTAAGAATGACAGTCGCGTTAATAACATGGTTTTGGAGAGCATGGTGAGCCAGTCTTTGCTGGATTTATCTGGTTACATTAAGTTTTTTGTTGGTCTCTTCGCATTGGTCAATCCGGTGGGTATTCTGCCGGTGTTTATCAGTATGACGAGCTATCAGGCGGTTGCAGCGCGCAACAAAACCAACCTGACGGCTAACACGTCGGTTGCCATCATTTTGATCTCTTCTTTATTGCTGGGTGATTCAATACTGATGTTCTTTGGCATCTCGATTGATTCCTTCCGTATTGCGGGTGGGATCTTGGTGGTGACGATTGCGATGTCGATGATTAGCGGGAAGCTGGGCGAGGATAAGCAGAACAAACAAGAAAAATCAGAAACTGCAATCCGAGAAAACGTGGGCGTTGTGCCGCTGGCATTGCCATTAATGGCAGGTCCCGGCGCCATCAGCTCAACGATAGTGTGGAGCTCTCGCTATCATGGCTGGCAAAACCTGCTCGGTTTTTCTCTGGCTATTATTCTGTTTGCGTTTTGTTGTTGGCTACTGTTTAGGGCCGCACCGCTGCTGGTTCGCCTGTTAGGTCAAACGGGTATTAACGTCATCACGCGAATTATGGGTCTGCTATTAATGGCGTTAGGCATTGAATTTATTGTTACGGGATTACGATCGATTTTCCCCGGCCTGTTATAACTCTTCAAACATTGCGACCTGATGAAACCGCTGTCGGCAATGCCGATGGCGGTTTTTTTAACTGGGCCACCTATTTGCCTTGATCGCTCACTATTCCTCATTTCAGCGATAAACCTGCGCTATTTCAATAAGTTTGTTTTACTTACGTGATGATTTATTGACGTAATAAGCACAAATTTTGTTCAGAAAATCACATCATAACATTCTGTTGAAACCCGTTATTAGTGGGCTTATCGAACGCTCATAAGATCATCAATGGTTGAATCTGCTTACATTTGTTAATTTAACGATGTATTACTTCATGACTTTCCTTAAGACTGAATGATTCGCTTTATAACATAGCTTCAAGAAAAGATATTATGTTATATCAGCGAGTTATCATTGATCTTTCCCCTCCCTCAGTGCAGTCTGTCAGAACGTCATCGTTTCAATAAAGAGAATTGCGTAACATTTCTATAAAAATAATTAGCAGTGATTTTAACCATCTGTTAGCTTCTGGGCATAATCACTACGCTTAGCGTTGATGAGAAAACTTTGTGCTGAAGTATTAATAGAAAAGTTTCGCTGAATATTTTGACGTCTGATCTGAGTCAAAGAGTGTTGTCAGTAAAAGTTCTAGATCTGAAAGGATAATGACGTTTTAAAACCACCTATCGTATCGACAACTTCGTTCCTTGTCGGTGCGGCCATAAAGCTAACAAAAGTTGGCATGTCCTCATGGACATCTTATTAAAGGGGAGTGGGTATACAATGAGCAAACACATCAAAAAGAATTTACTGGCCGTAAGCGTTATGGCGGCGTTGGGCATGTTTAGCATTGCGCAAGTGCAGGCGGCGGATGTTCCTGCCGGTGTAAAACTGGCCGATAAGCAGGAGCTGGTTAAAAATAACGGCTCTGAAGTTCAGTCATTAGATCCACATAAAATCGAAGGCGTGCCTGAAAACAACGTCACTAATGACTTGATGGAAGGTTTAACCCAGCATGATCCGCAGGGTAAAACGATCCCTGGCACGGCGGTGAGTTGGGATAATAAAGATTTTAAAGTATGGACTTTCCATATTCGCCCAGATGCTAAATGGTCAAATGGCCAGCCTGTTACCGCAGAAGATTTTGTGTATAGCTGGCAGCGTATTGTTGATCCTAAAACCGCATCGCCTTATGCCAGTTATCTGCAATACGCTCACGTTGAAAACGTAGATGACATTATTTCGGGCAAAAAAGATAAATCAACGCTAGGCGTGAAAGCGCTTGATGATAAAACTTTCCAAATTACGTTAACCGAGCCCGTACCGTATTTAGCGGAAATGACGTCGCATTACGCGATGAAACCGGTCAACAAAGCCGTGGTGGAGAAATTTGGCGACAAATGGACGCTGCCAGAAAACTATGTCAGCAACGGCGCTTATAAATTAAAAGATTGGGTTGTTAACGAACGTATTGTTTTAGAGCGTAACCCTGAATATTGGGACAATGCAAAAACCATAATTAATAAAGTCACGTTCCTGCCTATTGCTTCAGAAGTCACCGACGTTAACCGCTATCGTACCGGCGAAATTGATGTCACCTATAATAATATGCCGATCGAACTATTCCAGAAGTTGAAAAAAGAGATCCCACAGGAAGTTAAAGCCGATCCGTATTTATGTACTTACTACTATGAAATAAATAACCAGAAGCCACCGTTTAACGATGAGCGTGTGCGTGAGGCGCTCAAGTTAGGGATGGATCGCGATATCATCGTCAATAAAGTCAAAAATCAAGGCGACCTGCCAGCTTACAGTTTCACTCCTCCCTATACCGATGGCGCTAAGTTAACACCGCCAGAGTGGTTTGGTTGGTCACAGGCAAAACGTAATGAAGAAGCCAAAAAGCTGCTCGCCGCTGCGGGCTATGGCCCAGATAAGCCACTGACGTTTAACCTGTTGTACAACACTTCCGATCTGCACAAAAAATTGGCGATTGCCGCAGCGTCCATCTGGAAGAAAAATCTGGGCGTGAACGTGAAACTGGAAAACCAAGAGTGGAAAACCTTCTTGGATACTCGCCATCAGGGCACTTACGATGTTTCGCGCGCGGGCTGGTGTGCTGATTACAACGAGCCAAGTTCATTCCTGAACATGATGCTGTCTGACAGCAGCAGTAACACCCCGCACTATAAGAGCGCGGCCTTTGATAAAATCATGGCTGGCGCACTGCAAACCAGCAGCAAAGAGGCGCGAGCCGCCGTTTATCAACAGGCTGAACAGCAGCTTGATAAAGATTCTGCCATTGTCCCTGTCTATTACTACGTCAATGCGCGTCTGGTGAAACCCTATGTAGGCGGTTATACCGGTAAAGATCCGCAAGATAACGTATACGATAAAAACTTGTACATTATTCAGCACTAATATATCTAAACTTATCAACGCCGTAGCAAATAAGGCTGCGGTGTTGATAATTGATATAGAAGTAGCAGCGGTGGGATAACCTCGCCGTTTTTCAAAAATATAATCAGCCATAAGGCTGAAGTGCAGGGCTAGGGCAATGTTAAAATTTATCTTTCGGCGCTTGCTTGAGGCGATACCGACGCTATTTATCCTGATCACCATCTCATTTTTCATGATGCGCTTAGCGCCGGGTAGCCCATTTACCGGTGAACGCGCTTTGCCGCCAGAAGTTTTGGCTAATATCGAAGCGAAATATCACCTTAACGATCCTATCTGGAAACAATACGGACATTATTTAGTCCAATTAGGCCACGGTGATTTTGGCCCTTCGTTTAAATATAAAGATTATTCGGTTAATGATTTAGTGAGCGCGTCGTTTCCTGTTTCGGCCAAATTAGGTTTTGCCGCATTTTTATTAGCGGTGGTTTTTGGCGTGACGGCGGGCGTGCTGGCTGCGCTCAAACAAAATAGCAAATGGGATTATGCGGTTATGGGGGTGGCCATGACCGGTATTGTCATACCCAGTTTCGTGGTTGCGCCGTTATTGGTGTTAATTTTTGCCATTCAGCTGAAATGGCTACCGGGAGGCGGATGGAACGGTGGGGCGCTCAAATTTATGATTTTGCCGATGGTGGCACTCTCATTGGCTTATATTGCCAGCATCGCGCGTATTACCCGCGGCTCAATGATTGAAGTTCTACATTCCAACTTTATTCGTACCGCACGGGCGAAAGGCTTACCGATGCGTCGCATTATTTTGCGCCATGCATTGAAGCCTGCGCTGTTGCCGGTGCTCTCTTATTTGGGCCCAGCCTTTGTCGGCATTATTACGGGCTCGATGGTTATTGAAACTATTTATGGATTGCCGGGCATTGGCCAGCTGTTTGTTAACGGTGCGCTGAACCGTGACTATTCCCTGGTGCTGAGCCTAACCATTCTGGTTGGCGCACTGACCATTCTGTTTAACGCGATTGTCGATGTGCTTTATGCCGTCATCGATCCGAAAATCCGTTACTGATTCGGGAGATCGCAGATGTTACTGAATAAAAAAAATGCGCAGGTGGTCGAAAACTTCGGTGAACAGCTGGAAGTGGAAGGGCGTAGCCTGTGGCAGGATGCGCGCCGCCGTTTCGTTCATAACCGCGCCGCGTTGGCGAGCCTGTTTGTCCTTAGCTTGATCGCGCTATTTGTGATTTTTGCCCCTATGCTGTCGCAGTTTGCTTATGACGATACCGATTGGGGAATGATGTCATCGGCGCCAGATATGGAGTCAGGGCATTATTTTGGCACCGACTCTTCCGGGCGTGATTTGCTAGTGCGGGTAGCGATTGGTGGCCGTATTTCGTTAATGGTAGGAATTGCGGCGGCGCTGGTTGCCGTGGTCGTTGGCACCTTGTATGGCGCGATGGCCGGTTACGTGGGTGGCAAAACCGACTCGGTGATGATGCGCCTGCTTGAGATCCTCAACTCCTTCCCATTCATGTTCTTCGTGATTTTGCTGGTGACCTTCTTTGGGCAAAACATCCTGCTGATCTTTGTGGCGATCGGCATGGTGTCGTGGTTGGACATGGCGCGTATCGTGCGTGGACAAACGCTGAGCCTGAAGCGCAAAGAGTTTATCGAAGCGGCGCTGGTGGGCGGTGTATCCACACGCAAAATTGTCACTCGGCACATTGTTCCCAACGTGCTGGGCGTGGTGGTGGTGTATGCGTCTTTATTGGTGCCGAGCATGATTTTGTTTGAATCCTTCCTCAGCTTCTTAGGGCTAGGGACTCAAGAACCGTTGAGCAGTTGGGGCGCATTACTGAGCGATGGCGCCAACTCGATGGAAGTTTCTCCGTGGCTGCTGATGTATCCCGCTGCGTTTCTGGTTGTAACGCTATTCTGTTTCAACTTTATCGGCGATGGCCTGCGTGATGCCCTCGACCCGAAAGATCGTTAAGGAGTTTACGATGATGACAACAGATAAAAGCGCAGAGCGACTGCTGGCGGTAAAAGATCTCCGCGTCACCTTCACCACCAACGACGGCGATGTCACGGCGGTCAACGATTTAAACTTCTCGCTGCGTGCGGGTGAAACGCTCGGGATCGTTGGCGAGTCGGGATCCGGTAAATCACAAACGGCTTTTGCGCTGATGGGATTATTAGCACAAAACGGTCGCATCCGTGGCTCCGCGCTGTTCAACGGGCGTGAAATACTCAATCTACCGGAGAAGCAGCTTAATAAACTGCGTGCAGAAGAGATTGCGATGATCTTCCAAGATCCGATGACGTCGCTGAATCCTTACATGCGCGTCGGTGAACAGCTGATGGAAGTGCTGATGCTGCATAAAGGCATGAGCAAAGCACAGGCATTTGAAGAGTCTGTGCGTATGCTTGATGCAGTAAAAATGCCGGAAGCGCGTAAACGCATGCGCATGTTCCCACATGAATTCTCCGGCGGTATGCGCCAACGCGTGATGATAGCCATGGCGCTGCTATGTCGGCCTAAACTTTTGATCGCCGATGAACCCACGACCGCGTTGGACGTTACGGTTCAGGCACAAATAATGACGCTGCTCAATGAGCTTAAAAGCGAGTTTAATACCGCAATTATCATGATCACTCACGATCTGGGCGTGGTTGCGGGCATCTGTGACAAAGTTCTGGTGATGTATGCGGGCCGCACCATGGAGTACGGTCAAGCGCGTGACGTGTTCTATTCGCCTAGCCATCCGTATTCGATTGGCCTGCTAAACGCCGTACCGCGTTTAGACGGCGAAAATGAATCCCTGCTGACCATCCCCGGCAATCCACCTAATCTGTTGCGCTTGCCGAAAGGTTGCCCATTCCAACCGCGTTGTCCTCACTCCACTGAGCAGTGTATGCAAATGCCGCCGTTGGAGTCGTTTGGTGAAGGGCGTTTACGCGCCTGCTTTAGAACCGTGGGGGAGTTGGCATGAGCAGCGAAGACAAAAAAGTATTGCTTGAAGTCGCCGATCTGAAGGTTCACTTCGAGATAAAAGACAACAAGGCGTGGTTCTGGCAGCCAGCCAAAACGTTGAAAGCGGTCGACGGCGTGACGCTGCGTCTGTATGAAGGCGAAACCTTAGGCGTGGTCGGTGAATCGGGCTGCGGTAAATCAACGCTGGCGCGTGCATTAATCGGTTTAGTGAAAGCCACCGATGGCCGTGTGGCGTGGCTCGGTAAGAATCTGCTGGGTATGGATGCCAAACATTGGCACGAAGTTCGCCACGACATCCAGATGATCTTCCAAGATCCGCTGGCGTCGCTGAACCCGCGCATGACCATCGGTGAAATCATTGCGGAGCCGCTGCGGACATATCATCCCAAGATGGCGCGCAGCGAGGTGAAAGATCGCGTCAGAAACATGATGATGAAAGTGGGGTTATTGCCGAACCTAATTAACCGCTATCCTCATGAATTCTCCGGCGGTCAGTGCCAGCGCATCGGAATTGCCCGCGCGCTGATTTTGGAACCCAAGCTGATTATTTGTGACGAGCCGGTCTCCGCGCTCGATGTGTCTATTCAGGCGCAGGTGGTTAACCTACTGCAACAGCTTCAGCGAGAAATGGGGCTGTCACTGATCTTTATCGCGCACGATCTTGCCGTGGTGAAACATATTTCCGACCGCGTTTTGGTGATGTATCTCGGCCATGCCGTTGAGCTGGGCACCTATGATGAGGTGTACCATAATCCTCAGCATCCTTATACCAAAGCGTTGATGTCTGCAGTGCCGGTTCCCGATCCCGATTTAGAGCGCAACAAAAAAATTCAGCTATTGGAAGGGGTACTGCCTTCGCCGATCAATCCACCATCAGGCTGCGTGTTTCGCACTCGTTGCCCGATTGCTGGGCCTGAGTGTGCACAAACACGGCCTTTGATGGAGGGGAGTTTCCGTCATGCGGTTTCGTGTTTGAAGGTCGATCCGCTTTAGAGAGATAGCGTCAGGGGCACAAGGAGGTGCCCCTCTAATATTACTTATAGCGAGAAAGACCGCGCTATTTCGGCTGATTTTCCCTCACTTGATGATTTGTCTCCCTCTCAGGCTTGAAAGCCGAGCTCGCTCTACTCATACTGCAAGCACAAGATTTTTATCTCAATTGATTGCTAAAGGATATTCGTCATGGCAGAAGAAACTATTTTCAGCAAAATTATTCGTCGTGAGATCCCGTCTGATATCGTTTATCAGGACGACTTAGTGACTGCATTCCGTGATATTTCTCCACAGGCACCTAGCCATATTCTGATTATCCCTAACCAGCTGATCCCAACGGTGAATGACGTTAAGCCAGAAGATGAAGCGGCGCTGGGCCGAATGGTCACGGTGGCGGCAAAAATTGCGCAGCAGGAAGGCATTGCCGAAGACGGCTATCGCCTGATTATCAACTGCAACCGTCATGCGGGGCAGGAGGTTTATCATATCCACATGCATCTGCTGGGCGGTCGTTCACTCGGTCCTTTGCTCGCTCGTTAATCTTATTTTGCCTCGTTTTGCTCGGCAGAAAATATTCAGTTGGAGTTCACCGTTATGCGATTCTCATTATCCAGATGTACATTGACGGTGATCTTGCCGCTGGCATTACTTGCAGGCTGTAGTTCGCCGAGCCACATCGCCGTGAGCGATGGGCAGCGGGTGGTGATGGATCCTTCGGTACTCACGGCGGGCGTGACGGCGGATAACCCAACCGTATCATCGGGGGATATCTATCCTGTGGCCCGCGCGGTCGTGAACTATGGTGAAGAGCAACAGCCTGTCACGCTGAACTACCGTTTTTATTGGTATGACGCCAAAGGCCTCGATATCTTCCCCCATGAACCACCGCGGACGATTAAGCTAAACCCAGGTCAAGAAGTGCGTCTGGAATCAACAAGCGCCAATACCCGAGCAAAACAGGTACGCCTCTACCTCTATCTATAAATTAAGCCATAACCTCATGGGAGAGGGATGATGAAGAAGCTTTTAAGTGTGACATTCGCGGCGATGGTGCTGGCGGGCTGTCAAACGATCACGCATCAAGGCAGTGAAACCACGACTGAGCCAGAAAAGCCGACGCAAACACAGCCGCCGGTGACGGTGCCGACCACGCCGCCGGAACAGCCACCGGTGACTACGGTGCCAACGCCGCCAAAAGTGCAAAGCTTCAACTGGAGCGCCAGTTTAACGCCGCTGATTAATCAGATGCTAGGCTCGCCAGACGTCACCGCTGGCAGCGTTTTACTGGTGGATAATGTGCAAAACCAAACCAACGGTAGCTTGCAGGTAGCAAACGCGACGGCTGAATTGAAAAAGGCGCTGCAACAGGGTAATAAATTTACGCTGGTTCCCGCTAATCAGGTCACCAGTGCCAAACAGTCACTGGGCTTATCTGCCGAAGATAGCTTAGGTTCACGCCGCAAAGCGATTGGTTTGGCGCGCATCGTTAACGCTCAATATGTGCTGTATAGCACGGTAGAGGGCGATGTGCAGTCACCTAAAGTGGCGATGCAGCTGATGTTAGTGCAGACCGGTGAGATTATCTGGTCTGGCAATGGGGCCGTGACACGCTGATTCTATGTCGAATGCTTTTCATCCCTCGTTGATGTCTGTGCGGGCCGTTCTGGCCCGCTGTTTTTCATCTGTAGCACCGCATCAGTGGCAGCTTTCACCGGTTGAAGGTTTGACCGGCATCAATTGGAAAGCGCAATTGAGTGACGGTGTCACTTATTTAATCCGTCCTCAAACGATTGAAAAAACGCAGTTAGGTATTGAGCGCAAACGTGAGGCTCATGCATTACAGCTAGCGGCCGCCTATGATCTCGCACCGCAAAGCTTAGGGCTGCACGATGGATGGTTAGTCACTGAATGGCTCTCGGGCGACGTGCTCAACGAAACAACCTATCAGCCACACCTACACGATTTAGCCGAAAAAATCGTTACGCTGCATAACATAAAGCCCTGCGGACAGGCGCGAGATTTTCACCGTCATTGCCAATCCTACCGCCAGCTAAGCTCCCTCCAGCGGATGACACCGCAAGGACTAAAAATTCATCAATACTGGCAGTCTCGTCAGGTTCCTCAGCCGTTGAAAGTCGCTTTGCTGCACATGGATATCCATCCGGGCAACATCGTTTTGACGTGTCACGGGCTGCGGTTGATTGATTGGGAGTATGCCGCAGTGGGTGATATTGCGTTGGATCTGGCCGCTATGTACCGTAGTTTCGGCTGGGAGTATGCACAGCGGCGCGATTTCACTGAACGATACGTACAGGCCGGAGGCTATTGCGATGCGAAAAAATTGCAACAGCATGTTGAGCAATGGCTGCCGCGCGTCGATTATATGGCGTGGTTATGGTATGAAGTGCGTTGGCAACAATCAAAACAGAATTCATTTCGTGAGACCGCCAATCTATTGCTTTCACAGCTAAAAATGGGAAAGTAGCACAGATGCGGTATACGCGATAAAAACACTGACGGCGTGAACTCACGCCATCACGCAAAAATATAGCTAATACATACACCCTGAATAATTGGCGTAGCCAACACGGATGCAGCTTCAAGTATGACGGGTATAAAGGAGAATCCCTGTGGGTCCTGTAATGTTGGATGTGGCAGCCTATGAACTGGATGCCGAAGAGCGTGAAATTTTGCAGCATCCGCTGGTAGGCGGCCTGATTTTATTTACTCGAAACTTCCATGATGCCGAGCAGCTTCGCGAACTGGTGCGCCAGATCCGTGCGGCGTCACGCAATCGTCTGGTGATTGCGGTGGATCAGGAAGGGGGCCGAGTGCAGCGCTTCCGCGAAGGCTTTACGCGCCTGCCTGCCGCGCAGTCTTTTGCCGCAATAAATAGCGATCCAGAAGGGCGCCGATTAGCGCAGGAGGCGGGCTGGCTGATGGCCAACGAAATGATGGCGATGGATATCGATATCAGTTTTGCGCCTGTTCTAGATCTTGGTCACGGCAGCGCCGCCATTGGTGAACGTTCTTTTCATGAAGATCCGCAAATTGCTATTCGGATGGCGGAAAGCTTCATCGATGGCATGCATGAAGCGGGCATGAAAACTACGGGTAAGCATTTCCCTGGGCACGGCGCAGTCACCGCTGACTCACATAAAGAAACGCCAATTGATCCACGCCCGCTGGAAGAAATCATTAATCATGATATGGTTATTTTTAACCAGCTGAATTCACGCGCCAAGCTCGACGCGATTATGCCTGCTCATGTGATTTACCCTGCGGCGGATAGCCTGCCCGCCAGTGGTTCGTCATATTGGTTGAAGCAGGTGTTACGTCAGCAGCTCGGCTTTAACGGCGTGATCTTCTCTGATGACCTGTCAATGGAAGGCGCTGCGGTAATGGGTAGCTACGCCGAACGTGGGCAGGCCTCGCTGGATGCGGGCTGCGATATGATTCTGGTGTGTAATCATCGCGCAGGCGCGGTAAGCGTGTTAGATAATTTGGCGCCGATCACCGCAGAACGCGTTAGCGCCCTGTATCATAATGGTAAATTTACACGTGAAGAGTTAATGGCTTCACCGCGCTGGAAAGCAGCGCATCAAGAGCTGGAGCAACTTCATCTGCGTTGGGAAGAGAGCAAAGCATAAGCTCGACGCTCAAATGACAATAACGCAAAGCGGCTGAGGGTTAGCCGCTTTTTGGGAGCAGTGAGAACATGATTATTTATCTTCACGGTTTTGATTCCACCAGTCCGGGCAATCACGAAAAAGTGATGCAGCTGCAGTTCATCGATCCCGACGTGCGTTTAATTAGCTACAGCACCCGTCATCCTCGCCACGATATGCAGCATCTGCTGAAAGAAGTCGATAAAGTGGTTCAGCAGGCCGGTGATAGCCATGCGCTGATTTGCGGCGTTGGCCTTGGCGGTTTTTGGGCTGAGCGTATTGGCTATCTGTGCGGTATTCGACAGGTGATGTTCAATCCTAATTTGTTCCCGCAGGAAAATATGGTGGGTAAGATTGACCGTCCGGAAGAGTATTTGGATATTGCGACCAAGTGCGTGGAAAACTTCCGTGAGAAGAATCGCGAACGCTGTTTAGCGGTGCTTTCTCGTAGCGATGAAGTGCTAGACAGCCAGCGTAGCGCTGAATATTTGCAGCCGTTCTATGAAATTATCTGGGATGAGCAGCAAACGCATAAATTTAAAAGTTTGTCGCAGCACCTACAAAAAATCCGCGCGTTTAAAACGGTTTCTTGAGGATTTTTGTTGTTGGATAATTCCCGGCATCCACACAGGGAGGCCGGGAAAGATAGAGATTAACGACCTGCTTTCAGCTTCTGGAAGTAATTTTCGTAAATTTCACTGGCGCTGCCCACGTCATTTTGCCATTCGCCACGGGCGATGGTTTCTGCGTCTGGATACAGTGATTTATCGCCAGAAATTGATTTAGGCAACATCTTCTGAGCGGCTAAGTTCGGCGTTGGATAACCGATGGTTTTCGCCACCTGTACCGCGATTTCAGGGCGGAGCAGGAAGTTAATGAGCTTCATCGCACCTTCTGGATTTTTCGCATTTGCCGGAATCGACAGGCTATCCATCCAGAAAATCCCACCTTCTTTTGGCCAAATAACCTCTAGCGGCGTTCCAGCTTCACGAGCGACAAACGCTGAACCGTTCCAAACCATGCCCAGATTTACTTCGCCTTCCATATACGGGTTAGCTGGGTTATCTGAGTTGAAGGCCAGCACGTTAGGCATCAGCTTTTTCAGCTCTTCATAAGCGGCTTCAATCTGTTTGGGATCGGTGGTGTTGCCTGAATATCCAAGCTTCAACAGCGCCATCTGAAACACTTCGCGTGCGTCATCGGTTAACAGCAGGCTGCCTTTATATTCCGGCTTCCAGAGATCGGCCCAGCTGGTCACGCTTTTTGGATCAATGGCATCGGAATTAACGCCGATGGCCGTCGCACCCCAGATATACGGAATGGAATAATCATTTTCCGGATCGAAAGGTTTGTGCAGCAGGTTTGGATCTAAGTTATGGAAATTGGTCAGCTTAGATTTGTCGATCTTTTGCAGCATACCTTCTTTACTCATTTTGGAAACAAAGTAAGTAGAAGGTACAACTAAGTCATATGCGCCGCTTTTATAGGTCTTCAGCTTGGCATACATAGTTTCGTTGGACTCGTAGGTGGAATAAATCACCTTAATGCCGGTTTCCTTGGTGAACTGCTCAAGCAGTCCCGGCGGCACATATTCAGTCCAGTTGTAGAAATAGACAGTGTTATTGTCATTTTCCGTTTTCGGCGCATCGGCAGCGATTGCGGCATTTACTCCCAAAGCCAACAAACCTGCGGCTACCAGAGGTGACCACTTTTTCATTCAGCGTATCCCTATAGTGAAGGTCGAAATAAAGAGAAAATCTCTATGAGTCCTGAATGGAACACTTCAACAAGAACAAAATGTTTTTATGGGAGTCGCGCCATCAGGGCGGTCATTATAGGAGCCGTGGGAGTAGGGGTAAAGCGGATGGGGCAATAGGAGGAGAAAAGACATTTGCGCCACTAATCAAAAATAATAGCGGCGCAGCTAATCGAGCCAAATAAATGCTTAGCCTAAGTTATCATCAGGCGGTGGATTTTTCTTGAGTTGAACCGCATAGGCTTTTTCATGTTCCCCTTGCTTGCGGGCATAGAACATCAAAATGCTTAAGCTAATGATAAAGGTCGCGGTTAGCTTGATATTTTCTGCGCCTGACAAGGCGATAAAGCAGAAGATACAGCCTAACGTTGCGGCCATCACGCTCACAATATTTCTCAGCGAAGCGCCTTCCATACGAATCAACGCCACGCAGGAGTAGAAATACGGCAGCATGGTGAGCAGAACCGCGATCCCAATGAGTTCGCCAAAAATATCGGATGAGTTACTGCCTTTCGAGCTCATAAAGGTCATGAATGCCATCAGTAACGTCATTTTGATGGCTGACAAAATAATCCCTTTACGCGGTACGCCGTGGCTATCGACCTCGCCGTAAATTTTAGGGAAGTTGCCGTCGCGCGCGGCGCGTACGCCAGCCTGACCCACCAACATCATCCAAGAACCTAACGCCGCGAGGCAGGCAAACGCAGTAAAGGCAGATACCACCGGTGCCGCCCAACTGCCGACCATCAATGAGGTACTCGCGGCGAACGGTGCGCCGGTTTTCGCCATCACTTCGGCAGGGAACATGCCGCTCATTACCTGTGTGGCTAAGATATAGACGATACCCGCCAGCGCGGTGCCCAGCATGGTGGCGATAGGCACGGTACGCTGTGGGTTTTTAACTAACCCTGAACTGACTGCGGCCGACTCCACGCCGACAAACGCCCACAGACAAATCAAAATGCTGTGCATAACGGCTTTGCTATCGGTTTGGGTTGAGGTATTCCAGTTCGCCTGATAAAGCGCAGGATCAAACCAATGCCAGCCAGCAACGGCGGTACCAATCACGGGCACCAGAACCAGAATTAATCCCAGCGTGGTTAAGCGACTGACCCAGTTACCGCCCATCATATTCACCAACGCCATGATCCAGATGATCACAATGCTCGCGATACCTGCGGGAATAGGGTGATTGAGCGCAGGGAAAAAGACCGAGAGATACGCTACACCAGCCAAACAGTCGGCAAGGTTACCAATCCAGTTAGCGTGGTAGTAAAGAACGGCAGTTTGAAAACCGAACGCAGGGCCTAACCGACCTGCATAGGCGATTGGCCCACCGACCTGTGGGTCGCGAGTCGTCAAACGCGCAAAGACATACGCCAAAGACATGGCTCCAATTAAAGTAATGAGCCAGCCGAAGAGTGCAATAGAACCAATTTTGGCGAGGTTCGCAGGCAGGAGCGCGATACCACTCCCCATCATGTTTCCCGCGACGATACCGGTACAGGCAATGAGCCCGATTTTTTTAGAAGACGCCATGTTAGCCCCGTTAACATCAAGCATTTGCTGTGTTCCCTCACGGCATGCTGTCGTTTTATCGAAAGAAATCCTGGGTGAATTATATGACAAATTGAGATGTGGATCACATTTGCCCCGCTGTTAACGACAATGCTTTGAGCTAAAACAGTTTTGTATATTAATTGCTGTAGGAATAGACAATTTATATAGATAGCGCTTGTTATAAAGCTAGCAGAAGTGTGCAAAAATGTTGTGTTGATAATAATTATCATTTAGAGTTCGCGCAATGGATCACACAAGTAAATGGCTATGCTGACGACCTCTAACGCCCATCATTCGGCTCTGAACGACCTTTATCAACAGCACCACGCGTGGCTGCGAAACTGGTTAGGCTTTCGCTTGAACTGTCGTTTTGATGCTGAAGACTTAGCGCAGGACACGTTTATGCGTATTTTACGCAGCACCAATCGCGAGCCAATTCAGCGCCCACGTGAGTTTCTGGCCACCATAGCCAAACGTGTGATGGTGGATTTTATCCGCCGCAAAACGCTAGAGCGCGCTTATTTGGACGCGTTAGCACAACTGCCAGAACAGGAAATGCCCGGCGAAGACGAGCGGCTCGCGGTGCTAGAAACGTTGCAGGAAGTTGACGCCATGCTTGATGGCCTAGGTGCCAGAGCCAAACAGGCATTTCTGCTGGCGCAGTTGGAAGGGCTTGAATACCGCGATATCGCACTGCGACTGGGGGTTTCACTGAGCTCAGTTAAAAAGTACATGGCAAAAGCGATGGAGCATTGCCTGTTGTATCGTCTAACCCATGAGACATCGTAGCATGAGTTCACCTCCGATTGACCCACAACAGCGCCATGCGCTAGCGCAAGCCTCTGAATGGTATGTCCGTTTACAAGATAAGTACGATCTAACGGCTAAGGCTGAGTGGCAGTTTTGGCATGACGCCAGTCCAACCCACGGTTGGGCGTGGTCTCAGGTGATCCGAGTATGCGAACAGATGGGGCAATTACCGGTTCATGCGGGTTTTCATGCGCTTAATCAGTCGCAGGATCTCAAGGATCGCACCCGCAGACAGCTGCTCAAAATGACGCTGCTGACCTTAGGCGTAGGGATTGCTGGCTGGCAGGGCGTGCGTAGCCAAACCGGGCAGGCGCTGGTGGCTGAGTATCGCACCTCGGCAGGGCAGCTATCCCGTTTTACCTTAGACGATGGTTCTCAACTAGTGCTGAATACTGACTCTGCGGTTGACGTCGATTTTGATGCCCAGCGTCGTTTAGTCACGCTGTATCGGGGCGAAATATCCATCAGAACGGCTAAAGACGAGGCCATTCCGGCACGTCCATTTTATGTCAAAACGTCAGACGGCAGCCTACGCGCCTTAGGCACATATTTTCAGGTACGCCATACTGAAGGCTACACGCAACTTAGCGTTCAAGAGCATGCGGTTGAGATCGTGACGCAAAAAACCGGTATGCAGGCCATTGTGGACGCTGGCCAGCAGCGCCGCTTCGATGCGAAAACCATTTCAGTTGCCGAAGAACTTCCTCTGGCGGCCGCAAGCTGGGAACAAGCCTTATTAAGCGTTAGCCATTGGCCACTTTCACAGCTGATTGATGAACTGTCTCGCTATCAGTCCGGTTACTTGTCATGCGCTGCAGACGCGGCCAATTTACGTATCAGCGGTACTTTCCCCCTCGATAATATTCCTCATGCACTCACTCTGATCGCGCGTGTTTTACCGATAAAAGTGCGCTATGTCAGCCGCTATTGGGGACGCGTTTCCCTGCGTTAAACCTGAAATAAAATAAATGAGAAATATTTTCATTCTTAATTGTACTTTTACCTTGTCCCATACGACCCCTGAGTAAATACAACAAATGCCGCTAGGCATATTCAATGATGATTCAGGAGTTTGTTATGTTATTTCAGGCAGGAAACGCCTCTTTGTATCTCTCATCAGGCAAAATCTCTCCGTTAGCGCAGGCTATGAAGCGGGCATTGATCTGCATGGCGCTGCTTCAGGCACCTCATGCATTCGCGGCAAATTCGCCCAGCTTGCAGGCTTCCGCTATTTCTTTGGACGAAGGGCTGAATCAGTTCGCGCGCGAAACAGGCATTTCTTTGGTGATGAATGCAGAGATCACGGCAGGAAAAACCGTATCTGCCGTGCCTAAAAAGGTACCCGCTCAGCAGGGGCTCAATGCTCTGTTGCAGGGCAGTGGGCTGGTGGCGCACGCGTTAGGGAATAATAGCTTTGCGATTGAACCATCGCCTCAGCCGCGCGGTGAAGAAACATTAACCGTGGTGGGCGATTGGCTTGGGCAAGCACGTGAAAACGATGTTTTTGAACACGCGGGTGCTCGCGATGTGGTCTACCGCGAACAGTTTGCCACCACCGGTGCAACGCGTATGCGCGATGTGCTAAACCAGATCCCAGGCGTGGTCGCACCGGAAAACAACGGTACCGGCAGCCATGATTTAGCGCTGAATTTTGGCATTCGCGGCCTAAACCCACGTTTGGCCAGCCGTTCAACGGTATTAATGGATGGTATTCCTGTACCGTTTGCCCCCTATGGTCAGCCGCAGCTCTCTTTAGCACCGGTTTCGTTGGGTAATATGGATGCCATTGATGTCGTCCGCGGCGGTGGTGCTGTGCGCTATGGGCCGCAGTCGGTAGGTGGCGTGGTGAATTTTGTCACGCGTGCCATTCCGAAAACCTTTGGTGTGGAAGCAGGGATGCAGGGCAATTTAACGCCAACGTCTACGCAGGATCACCCGAAAGGCACCGGCAATCTGATGATTGGCGGAACTGCGGATAATGGCCTCGGCGCGGCGTTGCTTTACTCCGGCACCCGAGGCAGCGATTGGCGTGAACATAGCTACACCAAGATTGACGACGTGATGCTCAAAACGCAATACGCGCCAAATGAAGAGCATAAATTCACTAGCCTGCTACAGCATTATGAAGGTCGGGCAGAGATGCCCGGTGGTTTAACGCAGGCACAATACGATCGCGATCCCTACCAATCCACACGCCTTTACGATTCTTTTTGGGGACGCCGCGATCTTGCCAGCCTAGGCTATGAATATCAGCCCGATCAGCAGCATAAATTCAACGTACAGACGTTTTATACCTACACGCTGCGCAGTGGTTATTTAGATCAGGGTAAAAAACTGACGCTTTCGCCGCGTGAATATTGGGTTAGAGGCGTTGAACCACGTTATAGCCAAAGCTTTATGCTGGGATCTTCAGCCCATGAAGTGGGGATAGGCTATCGCTACGTGAGCGAATCTACCCATGAGTTACGTTATTACACCGCCACCAAATCTGGCGTATTGCCAAGCACTAATAGTCCTTACGACCGTGATACGCAATCAGGCACGCAGGCGCATGCCGTGTATCTCGACGACCGTGTTGATATCGGTGACTGGACCATCACGCCGGGCATTCGCTACGAGCATGTCAGCTCATATCAAAAGAATCAGATCAAAGGTGATAAGCAGGAAGTTAGCTATAACGCCCCGCTACCGGCGTTAAACGTGATGTATCACCTCACGGATGAATGGAATCTTTACGCGAACACCGAGGGATCTTTTGGCACCGTGCAATATAGCCAGATGGGGAAAGCGATTTCCAGCGGCAACATTGAGCCAGAAAAAGCCCGCACCTGGGAATTAGGCACCCGTTACGATGGAGACGCGCTCAAGGCGGAATTGGGTGTATTCCTGATTAATTTCAACAACCAGTATGACTCAAACCAAGCAACCGACAGCGTAACGGCACGTGGCAAAACGCGTCATACCGGCGCAGAAACCAGCGCGCGTTATGATCTCAGCGAGCTTGCGCCAGCGCTGCAAGATGTCAGCGTTTCTGCTAATTATGCGTATGTTAACGCTGTTATCCGCGAAGACGGTGACAATCAAGGGAATCAGGTCCCGTTCTCGCCAAAGCATAAAGGTATGATCGGGTTAGATTATCGTCCAGGAGATTGGGCGTTTAATGTGAACGGGCAATTCCAGTCGAGTCAGTTTGCCGATAATGCCAATACGCAAAAAGCCAGCGCAGACGGCAGCACCGGACGTATTCCGGGTTATATGATTTGGGGATTACGTGCTGATTACCAATTCGGACCCGATATGGCGAATTTAAATCTCGGTATGGGCGTGCGTAACCTGTTGGATCATCAGTATTTCACCCGAGCCTATGATGACAACAATAAAGGGATTTACGTAGGAGAACCGCGCACGCTGTTCTTGCAGGGATCGGTGAAGTTTTAATTGATGAACGTATGAACATGACAAAGGCGCTTTCCAGCGCCTTTGTCATAGTAGATTTAACTTATCCCGCTACTTACTCGCTGTTCTATCACGCAAAATAAGCTGGCTGCCAAGAACCAACACCAACGAAAGTACCAACAGTATGGTTGCCAAGGCGTTCACTTCCGGCGACACACCCACTTTCACCATCGAGTAGATTTTCAGCGGTAAAATTTCATAGCTTGGGCCAGTGACGAATGATGAAACCACCACGTCATCCATGGATAGGGTAAAGCTCAGCAGCCAACCCGCCGCCACTGCAGGCATCGCCAACGGCAGGAGGATTTTCCGCAGGATCGTCACTTCACCCGCGCCCAAATCTTTTGCCGCTTCAAGCATTCGCACGTCGAAACCTTTTAAACGCGAATACACGGTGACAACCACAAAGGGTAGGCAGAAGGTGATGTGTGAAAACAGCAACGACCAAAAACCCAATGAAACGCCCAGCAGCATAAATAGGACTAACAGTGAAATTGCCATCACGATATCGGGCGACATCATCACCACAAAAAGCATGCCGCTAACGAAAGGTTTGCCGCGGAATCGGTAACGGAAAAGCGCCACTGCCGTTAATGAACCAATCAGCGTGGCAAAGGTGGCAGAAAGGACGGCCATGGTGATGGAATGCCCAGCCGCTTGCAGCAGGCTGTCATTGTTCATCAACGTGCTGTACCAATCAAAGGTGAAGCCTTTCCAATTGATACCAAAACGCGAACTATTAAACGAGTTAGCGATCAGAATAATAATAGGGATATATAAATAGGCGTAGACGATGGACATAAATCCACCGCGCAGCAGGCGTCCGATCATTCCAGTTCCACCTTTTTATTCATCAGTTTCCCAACGCGGTAATAGATATATAGCAAGATGCCCATGACCAGTGTCAAACAGATGCTAGTGGCCGCGCCGAATGGCCAGTCACGGATATTCAGGAACTGGCTTTTAATCACGTTGCCAATCAGCAGGTTCTTCGCGCCGCCCAGCAGGTCGGAAACGTAAAACAGCCCCAGAGATGGCAGCATGACCAGCAACGAGCCCGCCACAATACCGGGCATGGTGAGAGGAACAATAATCCGAATAAACGTTTGGAATTTATTTGCCCCTAAATCACGTGCGGCCTCTAATACCGACTTATCCAGCTTCTCGATGCTGGAATACAGCGGCATCACCATAAACGGCAGCAGAATATAGATAAGCCCAAGGATCACGGCTTCGGGCGTGTACATGATGCGCAGCGGCTTATCGATAATCCCAATCCACAGCAGAACCTCGTTTAAATAACCTCGGGTACTGAGGAATAGTTTCAGGCCATAAATACGGATCAGTGAGTTGGTCCAGAAAGGCACAATCAGTAAAAACAGCAGAAGAGGGCGAACTTTTTCCGGTAGCCGCGCCAGAATAAAGGCAAAAGGATACCCGATCACCAAACAACATAGCGTGGCGATGATAGCCATATTCAGCGAGTGCAGAAGCACTTCGGCATACAATGGATCAAATAAGCGAGTGTAATTATCGAAGGAAAACACCATCTTTATCAGATGGGTGTCATCACGCGTCAGGAAGCTGGTGCCGATAATCATCAGATTCGGCATAAAGACAAACAGCACCAGCCAGGCGACCACGGTTGTGATCACCACGTTTTGAAAATACTTACGCGACTTCTTCATTAGCCAGCACCACCTCCCAGCTTTCGACCCAAGTCACGGCCATTTTCTGATCTAACGAATGATCGACGTCGGGATCGTCTTCGTTAAAGAATTCGCTCACCAGCACCATCTTTCCGTTCTCTAATTCAACGGTAGATTCCAACGTCATGCCTTTATAGTTGCGCTCGCGCACGTATCCTATGATGCCATCAACCTGTCCGGCATCGTGGATCTCTTCGACTCGCACATCTTCGGGGCGCAGCAGCACATTCAGCTTATCGCCCGGCTGCACGTCCATTTCAGCATTGACGTAAATATTACACTCGCGGCCTTCGACGTTGGCACGAACGCGATGTTCGTCCACGCGATACAGAACCTCGGCGTCAAAAATATTGATCTCGCCAATAAAGCTGGCAACAAACAGGTTCTTAGGTTCTTCGTAGATTTCGCGCGGTGTACCGTCTTGCTCAATCTTACCATCACGCATCACCACGATGCGGTCTGACATGGTCAGCGCTTCTTCTTGGTCGTGGGTGACGAAAATAAAGGTAATACCCAGCTTACGCTGCAAGGCCTTGAGCTCATTTTGCATCTGTTTGCGCAGCTTATAATCCAGCGCAGACAGCGATTCATCCAGCAAAAGCACCTTGGGTTTATTCACAACCGCACGTGCAATGGCCACGCGCTGCTGTTGTCCGCCAGACAGCTGATGCGGCCGACGCTGAGCGAACTCCTCTAACTGCACCATACGCAGCGCTTCATGGGCGCGAGGAATAATTTCGGCTTCTGGTCGTTTCTGCATGCGCAAGCCAAAGGCGACGTTGTCCAGCACGGTCATGTGCGGGAACAGCGCGTAGCTTTGGAACACGGTATTAACGCAGCGATTCTCGGCTGGGACGTGAGTGATATCATCGCCGTCCAAAATAACGCGGCCATCATCAACGTCTTCCAAACCGGCAATAAGACGCAAAACGGTGGTTTTCCCGCAGCCAGAGGGGCCGAGAATGGTTAAGAACTCGCCATGATT
The DNA here is from genome assembly GCF_034424155.1 of Hafnia alvei. Lineage (NCBI taxonomy): Bacteria > Pseudomonadati > Pseudomonadota > Gammaproteobacteria > Enterobacterales > Hafniaceae > Hafnia > Hafnia alvei. The sequence continues at coordinate 2,147,546 of NZ_CP139992.1, forward strand.
AATAGTAAGGTCAAGATCGGTGATGATGTCTTTATCATCAAAAGACTTACGGATACCTGTCAAACGAACAACAGGCTGTAATGCTGCGTTGGAACCCAGAGAAGATATCTCAGTCATTTATTTGCTACTCTATCCCGTTACGTGTTGCAGATAGAACCGCCGCTGAAAAAAAAGACTGTAGGAGCAGAAGACTCAAAGTAAATCAATGAGTCAGGTAGCTCAAAACCAGCGGCGCCACTCAAAAAATAAGGCGCGAATGATAGACTGAGTGAACCTTAATTAAAAGCCAGCCAGCCAAGAAAACCCGATTTTCTCGCCTTGGTTTAACTATGATGCACTAATTTACCCCAAATGGGGCAGAAATCCTGTGAAACGGCTATTTTTATCCGGTATTACTTTCCTTACTTTCTTTAACTTTAGCTAAAAATGACCTGACGCAATATTTCCGTTTTGAGCCCTACGCATAATGTAAAACCTATGACGAGGGCATAGGGGATTTTTCATAATATGAGACAGATCACATGATTATGAAGAGATACCCTTGCAAAGCCCCCACTTGACGTTGTCAGGCTAGCCCATTAGTCGATTTTTTAAACCCGACATAAAATTTAGGGTTATTTATCTAATGCGGCACTTGTCCTTCATTCTTAACCATCGATTATGGGGATGATGTGGACTGCGACGAATAACGAATCATTGCGAGACACTTTTATGAATAACTTACTCGATCGCTTTTTTAATTATGTTTCTTTCGACACACAGTCCAAAGCAGGTGTACGTCAGGTTCCTAGCACAGATGGCCAGATGAAGTTGGCGCGGGCGCTACAGGCTGAATTAGTTGAGCTCGGCTTCGAGCAAGTCACGTTAAGCGATCATGGCTGTGTGATGGCAACGCTGCCGTCTAATGTCAGTTGGAAAGCGCCGACAATCGGTTTTATCTCGCATTTGGATACCGCGCCCGACGCCAGCGGTAAAAATGTGAATCCGCAGATCGTGGAAAACTATCGCGGTGGTGATATTGCTTTAGGCATTGGTGATGAGGTTCTCTCGCCGGTGATGTTCCCCGTATTACACCAGCTGTTAGGCCAAACGCTGATTACTACCGATGGCAAAACGCTGCTCGGTGCCGACGATAAAGCCGGTATCGCCGAAATTGTGACCGCTATGCTGCGTCTCAAACATAACAACATTCCACACGGCGATATTCGCATTGCGTTTACACCGGATGAGGAAGTCGGCAAGGGGGCTCAATTCTTTGATGTTGAAGCCTTTGACGCGGAATGGGCCTATACCGTTGATGGTGGTGGCGTCGGCGAGTTGGAGTGTGAAAACTTCAACGCGGCATCGGTGACGATTAAGATCGTGGGTAACAACGTGCATCCGGGCACGGCGAAAGGCGTGATGGTTAACGCGCTGTCACTTGCTGCGCGTATTCACAATGAATTACCGCCAGAGCAAACGCCTGAACACACGGAAGGCTATGAAGGTTTCTATCATCTTGCCTCGATGAAAGGCACGGTTGAGAAAGCAGAAATGCATTATATCGTGCGTGATTTCAGCCGTGAGGGCTTTGAAGCTCGCAAGAAAAACATCATGGATATCGCAAAGAAAGTGGGCAAAGGTTTGCACCGTGACTGCTATATCGAAGTGACGTTAGATGACAGCTACTACAATATGCGTGATGAAGTGGCAAAACACCCACATATCATTGAATTGGCACAGCAGGCGATGCACGACGTCGGCATTGAGCCGATTATGTGCCCAATTCGCGGGGGGACAGACGGCGCGCAGCTTTCATTCCGCGGTCTGCCTTGCCCGAATCTGTTTACCGGAGGCTATAATTTCCACGGCAAACATGAATTCATTACCTTGGAAGGTATGGAAAAAGCGGTATCAGTGATTATGCGGATCGCCGAACTGACCGCGCTGAAAGCTAAAGGCTAAGCGATTAACGACATAAAAAAGCCGCTGAAATATCAGCTGCTAAAGCAATAGACACAGTGGCAATAAAAACGGTTAGCAAACAGAATGATCGGTCAAGATGCGCAGGGTAACGGATTCGACCTGATCCTGCGTTTCTTCATGGTGGCGAACCATGTGTACCGTTTTCAGATGGGCATCCAAATGCGCGTGAGATTCCCAACGTTCAACCATGAAAAGCGTGTCAGCGGCTAAACTCTGACGCTCAATAGCGGGCAAGGTATCCGTGAGCGGCGTGTACTGATAGCAACCTTCCTCCGCCAGCACTTCTGCTTGCAAAGCTTGAAAGCGCTTAACGATAGCGTCTAAATGCCCCGCACGAACTTTAATTTCGGCAATAACAGTAATCATCGCAATCTCTTATTTGTTAGCAAACACGGTCGCCAAATGGTCGCGGTAGCATGCAATGTTATGCTCCACATTTGGATTTTTGATCACGTCGGTGCACAGGAAAGTTGGCAGACGAGTCATACCCAAGAATTCGTTGGCTTTATGGAAATGCATGTACAGACCATCAACGCCCTGACCGTGGAAGAACTGTTCTGGATCGTCGAAAGCTTCCTGTGGCGCATTCCAAGTCAGAGACAACATGTGCTGTTTACCCTGAATCAAGCCGCCAGAACCGTATTTTTTGCTCGCGTCTGAACGGGTACGACCATCGCTCGCGTACAGACGGCCATGACCTTCGGTGAACACTTCGTCGATATATTTTTTAACGATCCACGGCTCACCCATCCACCAACCTGGCATCTGGTAAATAACCACGTCGGCCCACAGATAGTTTTGAATTTCTTGTTCGATTTCGTAACCGTGGTCAATCGTAGTTTCACGCAGTTCGTGGCCCATCGCAGCCAATGTTTCTTTAGCGACGTCATGCAGAGTGGTATTCAGCTGGCCCTTAGAGTGGCCAAACGCTTTCATACCGTTGATCAGGAAAATCTTACTCATAATGAAGCTCCTCATGCGGCGCAGAATAGGGCGTGGCGCCGTGTTGTGATTCGATAATGTAATTAGCGACTGATGCAATTATCACACTATTTATTTTCATAAAATAGGCGATCTGAATCACAACACCTTTGCGTTTGAGTCAATAATTGAGGGCAGAATAAGATTAGTCTGGGCATTTGTGATTCTTGAACACAATACATTTGCAATTAACGCTATTTTAAACAAAAAAACTTCCCCACATACTCACTCTCAGCAACAGGGCAACGCTTTGCCCAACATCACTCTGTTACCACACAAAATCAAAAGGATATAAAATGAGCAACACCAAAATGATGATGCCAAAACTGGGGCTAGGAACGTTTCGTCTGAAAGAGCAGGTCGTGATTGATTCTGTGCGCAATGGGTTGGCGCTGGGGTATCGTCATATCGATACCGCGCAGATCTATGGCAATGAAGCTGAGGTTGGACAAGCTATTGAAGAAAGCGGTGTACCGCGTGATGAGCTGTTTGTTACCACGAAAATTTGGCTGGAAAATCTCGCGCCTGAAAAGCTGATTGAAAGCCTGCAAGAAAGCCTGAAAAAACTGCGACTGGCGCAGGTCGATTTAACCCTGATCCACTGGCCAACGCGTGATGCATCGCCAACCATTGCTGAGAGCATGCAGGCCTTGTATCAGGCTCAGCAGATGGGTTTAACCAAAGCGATAGGGATCTCTAATTTTACTATCGAACAAATGAAGCAGGCCATCGACGCGGTGGGTGCGCAGAATATTGCTAGCCAGCAAATTGAGATCCATCCGTTCCTGCAAAATGAAAAAGTGGCTGAGTTTGCTGCCTCTCAGGGCATTCCGGTAACTGCCTATATGCCTCTAGCCTATGGCAAGGTGTTAACAGACGTCGTCATTACCCAAATTGCGCAGGCGCATGGTGTGAGCGCCGCACAGGTGGCTTTGGCGTGGTCGTTACAAAAGGGTTACACGGTTATCCCTTCGTCCACCAAACGTGAGAATTTAGCCAGCAACTTAGACGCATTGAAGATTGTTTTAAGCGATGCGGAAATGAAGCAGATTGCAGAACTTGAACGCAACGAACGTTTAGTCAGCCCTGAGTTTGCGCCAGATTGGGATTGATTTGAAAACGTCTGTTGATCTCACATTGCGCGCTTAAACGATTGAGGAGCACGGGGCGAGTACCCCATGCCCCTCAATATTTCAGATTAAGCAACCGGCTTGGCAATAATACTGCGTGTTTCTAAGCGCACTTCAACCAGATAAACCTGTAGGGCATCGCCCGTCTGATAAACGGTTTCGCCTTTGATCTGAATGGAGCCCGTCTCTTGGCTACATACCAGCTCATCACGCACGGCGTGAATAAACGAGGATGGAATAAACGCCATCGCACCGTTATCAACCAAACGCACGCGCATACCGCCACGCGAAATATCAACGATTTCAGCGTTAAAATGAACGGCTGGATCCGCTTTATCTTTCAGGAAGCGCGCATATAACCAATCACCAACATCACGCTCGGCCATACGATTCAGGCGGCGGCGATCTGCCATCTGAACGGTAATGGCTTCATCCGGGCGTTCGGCCGGTTTATTCGCAATTAGCGCTTTCAGCAGGCGATGATTCACCATGTCACCGTATTTACGGATCGGCGAAGTCCAGGTTGCGTAGGCCTCTAAGCCTAAACCGTAATGCGGGCCCGGTTCGGTGCTGATTTCAGCAAAGGTCTGGAAACGGCGCACGCGACTATCAAGGAACGTCGTTGGCAACGAATCTAAGTGACGACGCAGTTCGCAGAAGCCCTGCAAGGTTAATAATGCTTCTGCGTTGGCAGATACATCGTTGGCTTGCAGAATGCTCACGGCCTGTTCAACCAGCGCCGGATCGAAACCGGAGTGGATGTTATAAACACCGAAGCCTAAACGGTCACGCAGCACGATGGCAGCACAGACGTTAGCGGTGATCATACACTCTTCCACGATACGGTTTGCCACACGGCGATGCTCGGCAATGATATCAACCACGCTGCCTTTTTCGCCTAAAACAAAGCGATAATCTGGGCGATCTTTAAATACCAAGGCGTGGTGCTGACGCCAATCAGAGCGGGAATCGGCTAAGCGATGCAACAGGCGAACCTGCTGTTCGATTTGGGCATTTTCCGGTTTCCAACTGCCAACGCCTTCCAGATAGTCTGAAACTTCGTCGTAAACCAGCTTGGCTTTGGATTCAATCCAGCCAGCAAAGAAGCGAATATCGTCAGAAATAGCGCCGTCTTTCTGTATGGTGACGCGGCATAGCAACGCTGGACGGCGTTCATTAGGGCGCAGTGAGCACAGATCGTCAGACAAATCGCGCGGCAACATTGGAATGTTGAAACCAGGCAAATAAGTCGTGAAAGCACGCACCCGAGCAATTTTATCCAGCTCGGAGTCTGGCTCAACGTAGGCCGTTGGATCGGCAATGGCGATGGTTAATGCCAGAGAACCGTCTTCGTTCTCCTGCACATACAACGCATCATCCATATCTTCGGTGCTGGCGCTGTCAATGGTGACGAATGGCAGAGCGGTGAGGTCTTCACGCTCCAAGCCTTCTTCATGCATTTCGCTACCAGACCATTCTGGTGCCGTGCGATCCAGTCCGTGACGGGAAAGGGTGACCCACCATGGTGCAAAATCATCATCCGCGTCGGTAATAAACGTGGTGATATTGGCAAAGAAAGTGCGGTCGCCTTTCAGCGGATGCCGATTCATTTCAGCAACGGCCCAGTCGCCTTGCTTAAACTCATGCGTGACGTTGTTGTCCGCTCTGCATGGGATGGCATCTTTCAGCAATGGATGGTCGGGGATGATGGAAAGGCGGTTATCACCGTCTTTTTTCTGTACCCGGCCAACGAATCTTGTTAGGAAAGGCTCAACCAGCTCTTCCGGCTCAACGACTTCACGATCTTTCTCAGTGTGAACAGCAGCCAGAACGCGGTCACCATGCATGACTTTTTTCATGTACGGTGGCGGGATGAAATAGCTTTTCTGGGCGTCAACTTCCAAGAAGCCAAAACCTTTGTCGGTCCCTTTAACCACGCCTTCAACGCGTGGAGTCTGGGAGTGCAGTTGCTGTTTTAGCTGCGCGAGCAGCGGGTTATCCTGAAACATAGTATTGAAACGTAGATTCCGGCAGGTGGATGAAGTGAATGACCTCAAGAGCGGTTCACATTTTTACGCGAATCAGTGCCTGTGAGCAAGCCCATGATGCGACTGGGGATGAAATGATCGGCAAATGGGGTAAATCTGTTCATTCCCCCAGCGAAACGAGTAGCCGTTGGCTCCACGCGCCGGTTGCTAGGGCAATGATAAGCTCAAGAATTTCTGCGGCTGACAGCCCCGACTGAGTTAAAGACGTGATGTGTGCGGGAGAAAATAAGCAGGGGGTTTGCGTGAGGGTCAGACTGGCTTGAATAATAGCCTGTTCACGGCGGCTGCATTGTGCGAGTGCGGTCACGGGATCGGCGAGTACTGCGTCGGCCTGCTGGCGATGTTTACTCAGCAGCAAAAAACGGCGTGCGTGATGTTGGCTACTGCGATGACAGCCGAGAAGCCTAGCGCTAACTAAAAAGGCCAGTTCACGCAGCGGTTGGCGCAGCAGATCGCTACAGTTGTAGCCGTCGCTAAAAATTTCACTGCTGGTATCAGCGCCTTCACCGTCATGCATGTTGATCAACATTAAGACGATGGCGAGCCCCGACGGTGCACCGCATATTGCCACCGGTGCCAGCGTGGCGTCGGCACCGAGCGGCAACCAAGGGCGCCATGCCGCCGATGACGCTTCTGTGAGCGGAGCCAATTCAAGGGTGGGAAATATTCTTGGCTCAGACGGCAACGAACAGCCGGAAAGGGCGGCAGTGCCCGCAATCAGGCGCGACTGTAGCACTACAAGGCCTATTATTTGTGACAGTGTCACTATGTCGGGGTATGACAGTTTTACCGCACGCAGCGCGCGTAAGGTTTGTTTTGTACTGCGTGTGGGGTCCCACGCCAGCAGCCGAGCATGCTCGGTAATTTGGGCTAAACGCTGATTACTTTCGCGGGTGTTGTGTGGGCAATGTAGCGGAGCCAACTGCTTGGCATAAAAGGCGCTAAGCGGTGTTACCTGCGAAACCTGCGCTACGGTAAGCGCAATGCTTAAGCGGTCGTAGCGTGAGAGAGAATGTTCGCGGGAAACTTCAGGCTCGGAGCCTAACAGTTGGGTATAAACATCGCCAACCCGCTGGAAATAGGCGTCACGCTCGGTACGCTCATTGAACAACGGAAAGCGGCCCTGAGCCAGATGCTGGTGATTATCCGCATCAGAGGTTGGTGCGTTATGGCGTGAGCTAAAAACCGTCAGCGGCGAGTTTGGTCGCTCCATCGGATATCCTTCAGACGTCGGGCAAGAAAAGGGGGAACCCTTTATGAAACAGGGTACTATCCTTGCCGAATGCGGCCTAGAGATGAAATATTGTTAAGGAATAGCCTAGGCTGAAAAGGAATAACCGCGCTGAGATAAAAAAATCCCCAGCCGAAGCCAGGGATTTATAAGCGGAATAAACGACGGAAATTAATCCAGTTCCAGCTCGTTCATTGCTGCAATGTTGAAGCCGCCATCGACGTGCAGGATTTCACCCGAAATACCGCCTGCCAGTGGTGAGCATAGGAATGCGGCTGAGTTACCGACGTCTTCGATGGTCACGGTACGGCGAATTGGGGTAACCGCTTCGCAGTGTGCCAACATTTTACGGAAGTTTTTAATGCCAGACGCTGCCAGCGTACGGATTGGACCCGCAGAGATACCGTTAACACGGATACCTTCTGGGCCCATCGCGTTAGCCATGTAGCGAACGTTAGCTTCCAGAGACGCTTTTGCCAGACCCATCACGTTATAGTTAGGGATTGCACGTTCTGCGCCCAAGTAGGACAGAGTCAGCAGGCCTGAACCTGGGTTCAGCATGGTACGGCATGCTTTTGCCATCGCAACGAAGCTGTAAGAGCTGATGTCGTGTGCGATTTTGAAACCGTCACGGGTAACCGCATTCACGTAGTCGCCGTCCAACTGGTCGCCTGGAGCGAAGCCAATGGAGTGAACGAAACCGTCGAATTTCGGCCAAGATTTTGCCAGCTCGGTAAACATCGCATCGATGCTTTCGTCTTCTGCTACGTCACAAGCCAGAACCAGATTAGAACCCAACTGAGCGGCGAATTCTTCTACGCGAGATTTCAGTTTGTCGTTCTGGTAGGTGAAAGCCAGCTCGGCGCCTTCACGGTGCATAGCCTGTGCGATACCGTAGGCAATGGAGAGTTTGCTGGCTACGCCAGTGATCAGAATGCGCTTACCGGTTAGAAAACCCATACAAATAGTCCTTGTAGTCTTAGTTTATGCCGTACTGCGATGCCAATAATATTGGAGGAGCAGGGCATAAACTGATAGAGGCGGAGGAAAACCAATTCACATTTTTATACAGAAACAGGAATTGTTAATTCTTCCAGCACTTGTGTTAATAAAACAAAACCGAGCGATTCTATCACGCTTGATTCACTGTGGAATGCTTTTGATGCTCTGCTCGGATCAGTGATTGAATTTTAGTCCGTAATTGGCGATAAAATCGCTTTTCAGAAAACACCACCGTCACGACGCCATGCATCAGCCGTTAATGCTTCACCAAAATGACTATTGATGAGACGCTTGGTTTGCTCATGCAGTGGGGCTGCCAACACCTCCGAAGTGCTACCGCGCTCCACCACTTCGCCATGATGCATCACCATCACCTGATCGCTAATGTGCTTCATCATGCCCAAATGCTGGGTAACATAGATGTAAGCGATACCGTGTTTTTGCTGCAGTTCCAACATCAAATTTATAATCTGTGAACGCATCGACATATCCAGCGACGCTAACGCTTCATCCGCTACGATCACCTGTGGCTGCAATATTAAGGCGCGCGCCAAGGCGATGCGTTGAATTTGTCCGGACGCTAACATATGCGGATAGTAATAGGCGTGATCCGAACGCAAGCCGACTTGGCGCAGCGTTTCATTGATACGCTGTTCACGCTCGGGCGCATCCAGTTCAGTGTTTAGCCGTAGGGGAACGTCAAGGATCTGGCCGATACGCTGGCGCGGATTGAGTGACGTAGACGGATCTTGAAAAATCATGCGGATCCGCTGGCTGCGGTAGCGAAAATCGCCGTACTCTAGCTGCTTGTCATCAATCACGATATCGCCCGCCGTGGGCTCAATCATGCCTGACAGCATTTTTGCCAGTGTGGATTTCCCTGAGCCGTTTTCACCAATAATCGCCAGTGTTTGTCCTTCGCGCAGCGTAAAACTAACGGGTTTAACCGCTTCAAGATTTTGGCGACGAAACAAGCCGGTGCGGTAGCGGAAGGTCTTTTGTAGATTGTGCACCTCCAACAGCGTACTCATTGCGTCTCCTCCATGTTAAGCGGGAAATGACAGGCAAACTTATGCGTTTTTACGCTGCGCAGCGGCGGTGTCTCAATGCATTTTTTTTGCGCATACGGACAACGTGGGCCTAAGCGGCAGCCGATAGGCAAATGCTCTAACGAAGGAATGGCACCCGGTAGCGTGTTTAAGCGGCTTTTATGGGGCAGTGCGCGGCCAAAATCAGGCATCGCGCGGATCAGCGCCTGCGTGTAAGGATGATGTGGCGCAACTAAAATATCTTCACAGGTCGCGCTTTCAACCGTTTGGCCGCAGTACATCACGTTAATGCGGTCAGCCCATTTGCTCATCATTTGCAGGTCATGGCTGATCAATAAAATCGTCGTGTTGTTGTTTTGATTCATGCGCGACAGCAGACGGAAAATTTGCGCCTGCGTGGTGGGTTCCATGGCATTGGTCGGTTCATCGGCAATCAGCAGACGTGGCTGGTTAGCCAAGGCGATGGCAATCATCACCTTCTGGCATTCACCTTCCGTCAACTCATACGGGAAGCTACGCATGATATCTTTGTGGTCTTTAATCCCGACGCGATGCAGCAGTTCAATGGCGCGGCGTTTACGCCAGCGAAAACGCTGCCACCAGCGGCCTTTATAGGTCCAACCGGGGATCGCCTGAATCACCTGTTTGCCAATGCTTTCAGAAGGGTCCAGACAGGACTGTGGCTCCTGAAAAATCATCGACACATTATGGCCCACCAGCCGACGTCGTTGACGCGGCGTTAAGCGCAGCAGGTCAATGTCATCAAAGCGAAAACGGTCGGCGGTGACTTTCCAGTTATCTTTGGTTACGCCGCAGATCGCTTTGGCAATTAAACTTTTGCCTGAGCCAGATTCACCAACCAGTCCGCGCACTTCGCCTTCGGTGAGCGTAAGGCTGACCCGATCGACGGCTTTGACCGGCCCTTCGGCGGTCATGAATTCAATGGTGAGGTTACGAATATCAAGTAACGGCATTTTGTTTCCTATTCCACACCGGCATTAATCGCGCGGCGCATTCCGTCGCCCAACAAATTCACCAGCAGCACGCTGATCATAATGGCAGCGCCTGGCAACATCACCGTCCACGGCGCGACATAAACCAGCTCCAAGGAATCACCCAGCATGGCTCCCCATTCTGGCGACGGCAGTTGAGCCCCCAGATCGAGAAAGCCTAATGCAGCGATATCTAATATCGCCATGGAGAGGGCGCGGGTAAATTCACCCACCAGTACGCCCGCGATATTGGGCAGCACGGAATCCCACAGGATAAACCACGTTGATGCGCCGTCTAAACGGGCGGCAACCACATATTCTTTCTCAAGTTCTTCGTGAACTGAGGTATAAACTTCTCGCACCATATGTGGCAAAAGGGCTAACCACACGGCCAGCATGGCGTGCTCAAGGCGCGGCCCTAAAAAGGCGACAACGACAATGGCTAACAGCAGAGAAGGAATCGACAGCAGCGTATCCAGAATGTGGTTCAAAATCGCGGAACGCAGACCGTGGGTGACGCCCGCTAGAATGCCGATAATGACGCCAAAAACGCTGGCAGCGATGGTGACGACCAGCGCAGAACCAAACGTTGGTGCGACGCCGCTTAATAAACGGCTGAGAATATCGCGGCCCAGATCGTCGGTGCCAAGGAAGAATGACACGTTACCGTAACGTGACCACGACGGCGGCAGTAATTGATAGCCAAGGAATTGCTGATCCAGCGCATAAGGTGCCAGCATGGTGCCGAAAAAGCACAGGGCGATCAGCAGCAGCACGCCATACAAACCAATCATGGCGAGGGTATCGGCATGGAAATGCAGCCACGTCTGACGCAGCGGGCTCGGTACGCGTTTTTCGCGGTATACGTTATCGAAGTGCATACCATTCCTTATGTTTCAGCGGATTAGTCAGCGCACCCACAATATCAGACAGCACGTTGACGACTAAAACCAACGTCCCTACCAGCATGACACCGGCAGAGATAGCGGCAAAGTCCTGTTGGCGGATGGCGTTAATCAACCAACGCCCGAGCCCCGGCCAACTGAACACCACTTCGGTAATCATCGCCAGCGTTAGCATGGTCGAAAATTGCAGCCCCAACCTTGGGATAATCGGCGGCAGCGCATTGTGTAACACATGACGGCGAATAATAGTGAAACGCGATAAGCCACGCGTGGCGGCGGCTTTAATGTAATTCTGGCTGACGACGTTATCGGTGCTGATACGCATCAGGCGGATCACTTCGGTCATCGGCACCAGCGCCAGCGCCGTCACCGGTAGGATCATATGACGGGCAACGCTCATCAGCATGTCATCACGATAAGGCGAATCTGACAGCCAAGCGTCAATCAGCGCAAAACCGGTCACGTTTTTCATCGGGTAGAGCAGATCGTAGCGGCCTGAAACCGGCAGCCAGCCGAGATGCAGCGAGAAGAACAGCATCAGTAGGATCGCCAGCCAAAATACCGGCATTGAATAGCCAAACAGCGCCAGCGCGCTAATCGCGCCATCCTGCCATTTGCCGCGCAGTAAACCGGCAATAATACCCAGCGGAATACCTACCACCAGCGCAAACACGAAGGCCAGAATGCACAGCTCCATGGTAGCGGGGAAAACTTCCTTCAGCTGTTCGATAATCAACTGCCCGTTAATACTGGAAACGCCGAAGTCGCCTTGCAGCAGACTATGCACATAGAAACGGTAGGCGTCGAACAGCGAAGCGCCACCTAACGGCGCATGTGGCGTGAAATAGAGCAGGCTAAACCCCACCAGCGACAGGAAAAACAGCGTCACCAGCAGCAGCAAAAGACGGCGCAATGTGAAGATAATCATGGTTTATCCTCCACGACGACAGGGGGTTCTGAGGCTGGCGTCGGTGGTCCCGCATCAGGATCGTTGGTGGCAGCCGGTTCTGGCTGTTTTTCACGATAAACACCGGCAAATGAGGCGTTACCAAACGGGCTCAATACCAGTCCTTTGATGTCATAGCGATATGCCTGCAGGCGCAACGAGGACGCCAGAGGCAAGATAGGCAGCTGTTCTTCTAAGATCTTTTGTGCATCTTGATAATCGTCAATACGCTGCGACAGTTGCTGAGACAGCAGGGCTTTATGCAGCAGCGAATCAAAAGAAGGATCGCACCAGTGCGCCAAGTTAGTCTGCGACTGAATTGCCGCGCAGCTCAACAACGGACGGAAGAAACTGTCTGGGTCATTACTGTCGGTTGCCCAGCCGGAGAGCGTCATATCGTGGCTCATGTCGCTCAGGCGCGCTTCTTGGAATCGACCTTCCACCGGAATAATGCTGACTTTAATTCCCACCTGCGCCATATCAGCCTGAATCAGCTCGGCGGTTTTTAGCGGGCTCGGGTTATAAGCTTGAGACGCCGTTGGCACCCATAGCTGTAAGTGCAGATTGGTCACGCCTGCCTGTTTCAGCAGTTCACGCGATTTTTCTGGATTGTATTCGGTAATCTTTGCTTCGCTGTCATACGCCCAAGACGCACGAGGCAGCAGAGAAGCCGCGGTTTCCGCCGTGCCGTAGTAGATAGACTGCATCAGGCGCTGGTTATTGATGGAATAGGCAATGGCGCGGCGAACGTCCAAATTATCCAACGGCGGCTTGCGGGTGTTGAACGCCAAGTAGGCAACGTTCATTCCAGGGCGCAGCGTTAAACGCAGACGCGGATCGTCGCGCAGAATGCTCAACTGGCTGGCCGCAGGGTAGGCCAGCACGTCGCATTCGCCGGTCAGCAGTTTGGACAAACGCCCGGTGCCGCCTGCGCCGAGGTCAATAATAACCTGTGGCATCCGCGGTTTGCCTTTCCAAAACGCATTGTTGCGATCCAAGCGAATATATTGTCCCGCGTGGTACTCATTGAGCATAAACGGACCGGTACCCACCGGCAGACGGTCGATATCTTCTTCTTTGCCCTTTTTCGCTAAGTTATCTGCGTATTCAGACGAGAGTATTGGCGCGTAATGCGTGGCGAGGTGCCATAAGAAAGAGGCATCCGGTTGTTTAAGGCGAATTTCAACCGTTGAGTTATCCAGTTTACGTACGCTTTGCACCGCATCGCTAAACTGCAAACTCTCGAAATAGGGATAATGACCGCCGTTCACTTCATGATACGGATGGTTAGGATCAAACATGCGGTTGAAGCTAAACACCACATCATCGGCGTTCATCTTGCGCGTCGGTTTAAACCAGTCAGTGGTTTGGAACGGCACATCTTTACGCAGATGCAGCACATAGGTTGCGCCACCGTCTAACACCTCCCAGCTCTGGGCTAATTCAGGAATGAGGCGGTAGGTATAGGGGTCAACATCTAACAGACGATCGTAAAGCTGCGCGGCGAGGGTATCGACCGTAAGACCGCTGCTGGCCATCTGTGGATTGAAGGTATTCAGGATCCCGCTGACGCAATAAATGAAGCCGCTCTGGCGGATATCCGGCAGCGGTTTGGTTTTGGTCACAGGGGCAATTTCGGCTGCTGTCGCAACGGCAGACAGGCAACTTAATGCCAGCATCAGGGTTTTTAGACCACGCATAAACGCTTCAAGAGGTTGTTGAGCAAAGTGTTTAGTGTAACGTACATTGGCTGGCAGCCCAATCATTCCAGTGAGATGAAGGGGTTATTTGCCTTTTGCTTAACCAATCTACTGGTAAGCATAAGTCAGAAATCACGCAGCAGTGGGGTTTTGCGCTAAATATTGCGTAATAAAGCGGCGAAGAAGATGTGAGCTGGCGCACGCTGCAAATACAAATAAGAAAAATTCGCAACAAACCACTTTACACATGGTAGTGATAACCATTATCATCCATCTCGTTCTTTAGAGAATGCCTCCTCAGGGCAATTAATTCTCTTAAGAACACGACATTGCTCACATTGCTTCCAGATCTACTTTATAGCCAGCCGGGTGCTGGCTTTTTTTTATCTGTAATTTACCGAAACCTCGTTGCTAATCTTATCCCTGAATCCCCAACTTCTTCATGATTCCACGCAGTTGGTGATAGGTCAGATTCAGCAACTCCGCGGCCTGACGTTGATTATGCCGACTCTCTTGCAGCGCCTGAATAATGATCTGTTTTTCGCGCTCTGCCAGCCAATCTTTAAGATCGATGGGTAAAGACGGCTGCGCTGTTTGTGCATCTATTTGTGACGCCGCAGGCGTGCTGGCAGAAGAGGGCAAGTCGGTTGTGCGATGTTTAAACGGATTAATCACGATCGCGTCTAACTGTTCGGGTGAATCACCATGACGATAGACCGATCGCTCCACCACGTTTTTCAATTCACGGATATTGCCGGGCCAGCCGTAATCCAGTAGCGTTTGCCGCGCGCCATCGCTGAAGCCGGGAAAGAATGCGAGCCCCAGTTCACCGCACATCTGCATGGCAAAATGCTCAGCCAACAGCATGATATCGCTGCGACGCTCTCTTAACGGCGGAAGTTGGATAACGTCAAAAGCTAAGCGATCCAGCAAATCAGCGCGGAAGGTACCCGCTTCAGCCATCGCCGGCAAATCAGCATTGGTCGCGCATACTAAGCGCACATCGACCTGCAAAGGCTGGCTGCCGCCTACGCGCTCTAAATGACCATATTCAATCACGCGCAACAGCTTTTCCTGAATTAACATTGGCGCGGTAGCCAGCTCATCAAGAAAGAGCGTACCGCCGTCGGCACGCTCGAAGCGGCCTAAATGGCGCTTCTGCGCACCGGTAAACGCACCGGCCTCATGACCAAAAAGCTCGGAATCCAGCAAGTTGTCATTGAGCGCGGCACAGTTCAGCGACACGAACGGCCCCTGCCAACGATTAGACAGATAGTGCAGACGATGAGCTATCAGCTCTTTACCTGTTCCACGTTCGCCAATAATTAATACCGGTTTATTCAACTTCGCCAGCTGCGAAGTCTGCTCCAGCACCTCAAGGAAGCTGTTGGCTTGGCCGAGCATATTTTCAATATTATCTGACATCGCAGGATTCCATTTAGTGAATTTCGCTATCTGTTGGCTAAATTCATCACATCATGTTTTGCCTGTTGGTGGCAACAATTTTTATTTTTTCTTTATAAATCAATTTATTAGTTTTAATTTAAAAGTTGGCACGAAAGTTGATTATGTATTTGCGAGACAGTAAACCATTTTAACAACGGATGTGCCGAACCAAACGCACGCCGCAACGCAAGAGTGAGGGTATTAACAATGGGTATTTTTTCTCGTTTCGCCGACATCGTAAACGCCAACATCAATACGCTGCTGGATAAAGCAGAAGATCCACAGAAGCTGGTTCGCCTGATGATTCAGGAAATGGAAGATACTTTGGTCGAAGTGCGTTCCACTTCCGCCCGCGCTTTAGCCGAGAAAAAACAGCTGATGCGCCGTATTGAACAGGGTGAAACTCAGCTCAATGAGTGGCAGGACAAAGCCGAGCTGGCGCTGCGTAAAGATAAAGAAGATCTGGCACGTGCGGCGTTAATTGAAAAACAGCGAGTGAGTGATTTGCTGACCACGCTGCGCCATGAAGTGAGCAACGTAGAAGAAACGTTGGATCGCATGAAGCGCGAAATCACCGAACTAGAAAGCAAACTGACGGAAACGCGTGCTCGCCAACAGGCACTGGCGCTGCGTCAGCAGGCCGCTGCATCATCGCGTGAAGTTCGTCGTCAGCTCGACAGCGGTAAATTAGATGAAGCGATGGCGCGTTTTGAGCAGTTTGAACGCCGTATCGACCACATGGAAGCCGAAGCTGAAACGATGGGATTAGGCAAAAAGAAATCGCTGGATCAAGAGTTTGCCGATCTGAAAGCCGATGATGAAATTGGCCAGCAGTTGGCGGCGCTAAAAGCCAAAATGAATCGTCCTGAATAAGCGCGATGTAGAATCAAATGACCGGCGTTATGGTATGGAATACATCCATAACGCCGGAGAAGGGAATAGACTGTTGCTAATGGCTGTAAACCAATAATAAGGAATTCACGATGGGCTACCTTTTTCTTGCCATCCCTCTGACTATTTTTGTGCTGTTTGTATTACCTGTTTGGCTATGGCTGCATTACAGCAATCGTCAGCAAAACGACAGCGTCTTGCAAACGCAGGAAGTGCAGCGCTTAGCGCAGTTAAATGAAGAAGCACAGCGCATGCGTCAACGCATTAGCGCGCTGGAATCCATTCTGGATGCGGAGCATCCAAACTGGAGGGACGCTTAATGACAACGCCGATGAGCGGTAAAAAACTGTATCGCATTCCTGAGCGAGGCGTGGTGAAAGGCGTTTGCGCAGGGCTAGCCGAATATATGGGCGTTCCTGTTGCCTTGGTGCGCGTGATGGCGGTGCTGTCGATTTTCTGCGGCCTGTTTATCATCACCGCGATATTGTACGTGGTGTTATCCATGACGCTGCCAACCGCCCAAGTGGCGGAGCTGAGCGGCGATCATCAACCGTCACCGCGTCAGCAAATGCAGGTGGTTACCACCGAACTTAACGAATGCGAGCAGCGCCTGCGTCGTTTGGAACGTTATGTGACCTCGGAAACGTTTGGCGTCAATAAGCGTTTCCAGAATTTATAGTTTTATTAATGACACGCTGGGGAGAAAACGATGAGTCAATTTAAACCTGCTGATATGCTGCGTGCAGGTGGCCGTAAGGCTCGGCGTCATCTGCCTGGCCTCATTAAGAACGGTTTGCTTTTGGGGCTGACCTTTGCCCCAGCCGGTATTGCCGCCGGTGTATTACGTTATGTAACGTGGCGACCTTTGCGCTGGCTGTTAATATGGGGGCTAGAACCCTTATTACAGCGCGCAGTTCGTCAGGCAACGTCTCGATATCGTCACGGAGCTGAAAAGCCATAACGGCTTCGTGTAAGGAGAGGAATGAAAAGGCTACAAAATGAATTAGCGTCTCTGGTTAACCGCGGTGTCGATCGCCATTTACGTTTGGCGGTGACAGGGTTAAGCCGGAGCGGAAAAACCGCATTTATCACTTCTCTGGTTAATCAACTTTTACATATTCACAGCGGTGCTCGTTTGCCGCTGTTTTCTGCCGTGCGTGAAGAGCGGTTGCTCGGCGCCAAGCGCGTTCCGCAGCGCGATCTTGGCGTGGCACGCTTTACCTATGATGAAGGACTGTCACAGCTCTACGGCATGCCACCAACGTGGCCGACGCCGACGCGCGGCGTGAGTGAAATCCGTTTGGCACTGAAGTTTCGCAGTAATGATTCGCTGCTGCGCCATTTTAAAGATACCTCGACGCTGTATCTGGAAATTGTCGATTACCCCGGCGAATGGCTTCTCGACTTGCCGATGCTAGAGCAAGACTATCTGAGCTGGTCACGCCAGATGAATGGTTTGCTGCAGGGGCAGCGTAAAGAGTGGGCCGCAGAATGGTTAGCGCTGTGTGAACAATGCGATCCGCTAGCACCGGCAGATGAAAAACAGTTAGCGGCAATTTCACAGGCCTATACCGACTATCTGCTGCGTTGCAAAGAAGAAGGGCAACACTTTATTCAGCCGGGACGTTTTGTGTTACCTGGCGACTTGGCCGGTGCGCCGGCGTTGCAGTTTTTCCCTTGGCCACAGGTTGAAAGCATGGGGGAATCTAAACTGGCTCAGGCCGATAAGCATTCCAACATCGGCATGCTGCGTTCGCGCTACAACTATTATTGCAATGAAGTGGTGAAGGGCTTCTACAAAGAGCACTTTGTTCGTTTCGATCGTCAAATTGTGCTGGTGGATTGTCTACAACCGCTGAATAGCGGGCCGCAGGCGTTTAATGAAATGCGTCTGGCGCTAACTCAGCTGATGCAGAGTTTCCACTATGGCAAACGCACGCTGTATCGCCGGCTCTTTTCGCCGTGCATCGATCGCCTAATGTTTGCGGCCACTAAAGCTGACCACGTCACCGCCGATCAGCATGCCAATCTGGTCTCTTTGCTTCAACAGCTGGTGCAGGATGCATGGCAAAATGCGGCGTTTGAAGGGATTAGCATGGACTGCGCCGGTATCGCTTCGGTGCAGGCTACACAGAGCGGTTTGGTCGAGCATAACGGACAGAAAATCCCTGCGTTGAAGGGATATCGTCTTGCCGATGAGAAGCCACTGACCGTATTTCCCGGTGAAGTGCCCGCGCGTTTGCCCAGCAACGAATTCTGGCAGAAGCAGGGTTTCCATTTTGAAGATTTCCGCCCACAGAGTATGAACGTGGACAGCCCATTACCGCATATCCGCATGGACAGCGTGATGGAGTTTTTATTGGGAGATAAGCTGCGATGAGCGAACCGATAAAACCAAGAATTGATTTTGACCAACCGCTGGCGACCGAGCCGGAAATGGTGCTGAAAGCCAGCCAACAGTTTGCGCCACAGGACGCTGAAAATTTCCTCCCAGCCGAGCCAGAAGTCCTGACGGAAGAGCAGGACGAAGGGCGTGCAGAAGGCATTATCAATGCGGCGCTTAAACCAAAGCGCAGCCTATGGCGGCGCATGGTCGGTGCTGGTTTAGCGTTGTTTGGTGTGAGCGTGATTGCCCAAGGTGTGCAGTGGTTTCATCAGGCGTGGGTTCAGCAGGACTGGATTGCGCTGGGCGGCACCGTTGCCGGTGGTCTGATCGTATTGGCGGGCGTTGGCTCGCTCATCACGGAATGGCGACGTCTTTATCGTTTACGTGAGCGGGCGCAAGAGCGCGATGTTGCGCGCGACTTGTTGCATAGCCACGGTATCGGGCAGGGTAAAGCGTTTTGTGAAAAGCTGATGCAGCAGGCAAATCTAGATCAGAGCCATCCAGCGGTACAGCGCTGGCAGGCGTCGCTGCATGAAACACATAACGATCGAGAAGTGGTCGAGCTGTATTGCAAACTGGTACAACCGGTGCTGGACGTTCAGGCTCGGCGTGAAATCAGCCGCTACGCCGCGGAATCGACCCTTATGATCGCCGTCAGTCCGTTGGCGCTGGTGGATATGGCGTTTATCGCGTGGCGAAATATCCGTCTGATTAATCGAATTGCGGCACTGTACGGCATTGAATTAGGTTATTTCAGCCGTATTCGTTTATTCCGCTTGGTGCTGCTCAATATTGCCTTTGCCGGTGCTTCCGAGCTAGTGCGCGAAGTGGGTATGGATTGGATCTCGCAAGATCTAGCCGCTCGTCTTTCAGCGCGTGCCGCGCAGGGCATCGGTGCTGGTTTACTGACTGCGCGCTTGGGGATTAAAGCGATGGAGCTATGTCGCCCGCTGCCGTGGCTGGAAAATGATAAACCGCGTTTGGGGGATTTCCGTAAGGAGCTGATTACTCAGTTGAAGCGCGTTGCGCCGAAGAAAAATACTGATAAACAGTGATATGTTGCGTTAATTCTTAAGCGTTCATGGGCAGAATACAACGGCGGGTCATGTTGCATTCTGCCCAAGTTGACTAGCACTCAATGGGTAATTCGGGATTGGCTCCCCATTCGCTCCATGAACCATCATAAAGCGCCACGCCGTTAACCTGTAACGTGGTCAGCGCCAGAACCACCACCGCCGCGGTGACGCCTGAGCCACAGCTAACGATAATCGGTTGTTCAAAGCTCACGCCCGCAGCGGTAAAGATCGCTTTCAATTCTTGGTTTGATTTCAATTCCCCGTCTTTAACTAAGTCTCCCCACGGCACGTTGTGGCTGCCGGGAATATGACCTTGGCGTAGTCCCGCACGCGGCTCGGGGACTTCACCTTTAAACCGTGCAGCCGCGCGAGCATCAACGATTTGAGCGCTGTGAGTTTGTGTTGCTAGCAAAACATCGTTGGCGTTTTTAACCACGGTCGGGTCGAATTGAGCGCTAAAGGAGGCCGGTTTAGGCGTTGGCATCCCGCTTTCAAGCTCGTACCCCTGTGCTTTCCATTGATGAAAACCACCGGCTAAAATGGAAACCTTGTTTGCGCCAAAGGTGCGCAGCATCCACCACGCACGCGGGGCTGAGAACAGGTTTCCTTCGTCGTATACCACCAGATGTTTTTCCTGATTGACTCCCAACGCTTGCATATCAGCAGAGAATTTTTCAGCTGATGGCATCATGTGAGGGAGTGGGCTCGAGTGATCGGAGAGGGCATCAATATCAAAAAACAGCGCACCGGGGAGATGTGAAGCGATAAATTCGGCATGGATATCGCGCAGATTTTCTTGTCCAGCCGGAGGCATACGTGCGTCGATGAGCTGAATATCATCGTCGCTCAAATGAGCTGATAGCCAGTCGGCCGTAACGAAAAAGGTGTTTGTCATGGGGGATAACCATCCTTTTATAACCTTCATACTTGAAGCTGCTTTGGCATGGGCTACGCTGGTGCATCCAAATTACTTACGAGGGTAAGCTCATCGGATTTACTCACTTGCCGCCATAAATCAGCGCAAATTATTTGGGGTATAGTTAAATAAAATCTCATTGAAACAATATCTAAGCTGTTATTTATACCTCAAAAGCCACAAGGTGGTAATCTTTTCCATCGAAGCGAAAGCGTGTGACATCGCTCATGCCAAGTCCTTGAATGTGGGCAACGAGCGAGTGCGGATTATCGTCAGCGATAAAGGCCAAACCCGCGTCGTATTTTCCATGCATATGTGCTTTTACCGCAGTGAAAAGCTGGGAAAGCACGCCAGCGCCGCGAAAACGGCGCGAGATGCATACTGGCCCGTACAGAAAAGGGTTGAGTTCAGTCATCGGACGCTGATTAAGCGAATGGGTTTCGGTCTGTTCGAGCAGCGCATCAATCACCGGAGGATGTGGTTTGGCGCAGGTTGCAGTCATACAGACGAATCCGGCGACGGTTTTGCCTTCAACGGCAACTAAAATGCCCAGTTTGCTGTTGATGGCTTCAAGCTGGGCTCGGCTCATTTGTGAAACGATGTATCCCTGTTGGAGGTTTTCAGCATCCAGATTTTCAGGCGTGTTCAGTCGCTGAATTTCCAAAATGCTATCATAGTCTGCAGGGACGGCCTGACGGATGATCATATGCTGCACTTCCCCTATTTATATCTAAAATGTGTGATGAATAGGTGATAAGATTCTGCTGTCTAGATATGATGTTATTTGCATGATGCCTACTTTGGAGACAATTATATAGTCTGTTGTAACAATTGTTGAGGCGTCATTGCTCAAGTTTATAGTTAGCTAAGTTGTAAATCAGATATGACTGGCTGGATAACAATAGAAAGATCTGTCAACTTATACTGACAGTTACTGTTTCAGTTGTCGTACAATCACAATGATAGTCAACGTGATGTAGGGCAATTGGTTTTCTCTCGTGTATCTACACGTATGTTTTACACACCGTAATATGCAGATTAAGGTCAAAACTGATGCGCCTGGAAGTTTTTTGTGAAGACCGAATCGGCTTAACCCGAGAACTGCTGGATCTGCTGGCAGCGCGTAATATTGATTTGCGCGGGATTGAGATCGATACCATCGGTCGTATCTATTTGAATTTTAATGAACTTGACTTTGAAGTCTTCCGTCAGTTAATGGCAGAGATCCGCCGCATCAGCGGTGTCACCGACGTACGCACCGTGCCATACATGCCGTCAGAGCGTGAACACCGTGCTATGTGGGCGTTGCTAGAATCCTTGCCGGAGCCCGTTTTCTCTATTGATATGAAAGGGAAGGTTGAGCTGGCAAACCAAGCGGCGCTAACGCTGTTTGGTACCACAGAAGACAAGATCTGTAATCAAACCGCAGGTGGACTGATTGGCGGCTACAACTTTTTGCGTTGGTTGGAGAACGAAACCGTTGCTCCCCATGCCGAAAAAGTGGTTATTCGCGGTCAAGATTATCTGATGGATATCACGCCAATCTATCTGGGTGAAGAGCAGGGCGAAATGTCTGCCCCCGTGGGCGCGGTTGTGGTGTTGAAATCGGCGGTTCGCATTGGGCGTCAGCTGCAAAACCTCACGGTGAATGACGATAGCGAATTCGAACACATTATTGGTGTTAGCCCGAAAATGCGTCAGGTGCTCGAGCAGGCGCGTAAGCTCGCCATGTTAGACGCACCTTTGCTGATTGTGGGCGATACCGGTACCGGTAAAGATGTCCTGGCTCGCGCCTGTCATCTGCGTAGCCCACGCGGCAAACAGCCTTTCTTGGCATTGAACTGTGCCGCCTTGCCAGACGACGTGGCCGAGAGCGAACTGTTTGGCCACGCAGCGGGTGCTTATCCGAATGCGCTGGAAGGCAAAAAAGGCTTCTTTGAACAGGCCAACGGTGGCTCGGTATTGCTGGATGAAATCGGTGAGATGTCACCGCGTATGCAAACCAAACTGCTACGTTTCCTCAACGACGGCACATTCCGCCGCGTGGGTGAAGAGCACGAGGTGAGCGTAGACGTTCGCGTTATCTGTGCGACGCAGAAAAACCTGATCGATCTGGTGCAGCGCGGATTGTTCCGTGAGGATCTTTATTATCGCCTTAACGTCTTGACGTTGAATCTGCCGCCACTGCGCGAACGTACGCAGGATATCATGCCGTTGACCGAGCTGTTTGTCTCGCGCTTTGCCGATGAGCAAGGGATGCCAAGACCGCGTTTAGCACCTGAGTTGAACGCGTTCCTTAGCCAGTACGGCTGGCCGGGCAACGTTCGTCAGTTGAAGAATGCGATCTATCGTGCGTTAACCCAGCTCGAGGGCTATGAGCTGCGTCCACAAGACGTTGTTCTGCCAGAGTTTGAAGCTGAAATGGCGTTGGGTGACGAAGTGCTGGACGGTTCGCTGGATGATATTTGCAAGCGCTTCGAGCGTTCGGTGCTAACTCGTTTGTACCGCAACTATCCAAGCACGCGTAAGCTAGCAAAACGTTTAGGCGTATCGCATACCGCGATTGCCAATAAACTCCGCGAGTATGGCCTTAGCAGTCGGCGTCATGTGGAAACTCACCCAGACGCAGAAGAGAACTAAAAAAACGCGGTGCTGAATTCAGCACCGCGTTTTTGTTTCTATCGTGACTACAATAAATATCGCAACAGAATTACTTCAGAGAAGCTAATGCCGCATCGTAGTTTGGCTCTTCGGTGATTTCGTTCACCAGTTGGCTGTAGACCACGTTGTCGTTGCCGTCTAAAACGACCACGGCACGCGCGGTTAAACCGGCCAATGGGCCATCGGTAATGGCGACGCCGTAATCATGCTTGAAGTCGCCACCACGCAGGGTCGACAGTGTGATGACGTTGTTCAGACCTTCAGCGCCGCAGAAGCGAGACTGAGCGAAAGGAAGGTCGGCCGAAATGCACAGCACAACGGCGTTATCAGTCTGGCTTGCCAGCTGGTTGAATTTTCGCACTGATGCTGCGCAAACGCCGGTATCAATGCTTGGGAAGATATTCAGGATTTTACGTTTACCAGCCAGACTTGCCAGATCAACATCGGAAAGGTCTTTGGCTACCAGTTTGAAAGGTTTGGCTTTATCGCCAGCCTGAGGGATTTTACCGGCTACGTGTACTGGGTTGCCTTGAAAATGAACTGTCTGCGTCATTATGGTATTTCCTATTACAGTTGGTTAACACGAACTAGAGTTTACGCTAACACGATGGCCTTGAATATACGAACAATTTTAAATATCTACGTATACCCTTCATATTTCATGCTGCATTTTTGTTAGCTGCATTCGCACACCCGAGTCACTTACATCAGTAAGCTCATCGGGATGCGCTCACTTGCTGCCTCAATGCAACATGAACTATTTTGGGTATAACATTATGATGTTTTTGGCTAATACTTCACCTATCCGCATTCTGCCTTTTATTAGCGCTAAGGAATAAGCATGAAAACAATGCGTTTTTATTCAGAAGTTTGGCCTTTGCATACTCCCTTTGTGATTGCTCGGGGCAGCCGAACAGAAGCTTACGTTGTCGTCGTTGAAATTGAGCAAGACGGCGTGGTTGGCGTCGGGGAATGTACGCCCTATGCGCGCTATGACGAAAGCGTTGACTCTGTGCTGGCGCAGCTTGCGTCGGTGAAGTCCGCCATTGAGAACGGCCTTGATCGCCGAGAGTTATTAGCGCGGTTACCCGCAGGCGCGGCGCGGAATGCGGTTGACTGTGCGCTATGGGATCTAGTGTGTAAGCAAACTAACACTACGTTGTGGGAACAGTGCAACGTGCCACAGCCAGAACGTATTGTGATGGCGCAGACCGTCTCGATTGGATCGCCGGAACAGATGGCCTCCACCGCGCTTTCTTTATTTCAGAAGGGTGCGACGTTGCTGAAAATCAAGCTCGACGATCATCTTATTACTGAACGATTGATGGCGATCCGAGCCGCTGTACCCGAGATGACGTTAATCGTTGATGCCAATGAATCTTGGCAGGCCGAAGGACTAGCGGCGCGCTGTCAGCTGTTGGCCGATGTTGGCGTGGTGATGCTGGAGCAGCCTTTACCCGCGAATCAAGACGAGGCGCTGGCTCATTTCATTCATCCCTTACCGATTTGCGCAGATGAAAGCTGTCATACCCGCGATGACTTTGCCGCGCTGAAAGGTCGCTATGACATGATAAACATCAAACTGGATAAAACCGGTGGTCTGACGGAGGCACTAGCGCTGCGTTCATTAGCGCAGAAAGAGGGCATGGCGATTATGCTGGGTTGCATGATTTGCACCTCTCGCGCCATTCGTGCGGCTTTGCCGCTAGCTCCAGCAGCAAAATTCGTGGATTTTGATGGCCCCACATGGCTGGCGCACGATGCAAGCCCTGCGCTGAACTTCAGCTGTGGTGGCATTCAGCTTAAAGTGCCTGCGTAAAACGCGGGTTATAGATCGTAATCGATCAGCGCCAGCAGTGCTGGAAGGTATTTTTCGCTGGCGAGGTCGGCTGAAATCGCCGGTAGCTCAAGCGTAATGCAGGGCAGGCTGAGGTCGGCACACCAGCTGCCAAATGAGCCCGGTGTTTCATATCCGACGTTGCTCACTAAAGGCAGTTCAAAATCGGCGGAAAGTTGCTGCCCGAGCAGCGTTTGGTGCGGATCCTCCACACAGGCGAGAGGCTCATGCAATGAAACGACCCACGCCGGTTTCAAACGGTGAATCAGCTGGCAGAGCGCCTGCGTTTCGGGTTCTGAGCCTGCGGCGTCGCCGCTGGATAGCCTAACATCTCTTTCGCTGCTGGCGCTGTTCCAGCGATACACGCTATGGCCGGGTAGCCAGTTAGCCGCAGGAAAATTGCGATTGAGATCCACGCCAGCAGAGTTTGCTCGCAATCCTAGCTGACAGCCATCGGGGTTGACCGCCAAAATGACATGGTGACGTTGCTGCATCGGCTGGAGACTGCGCAACGCACAGGATAAGGCGATGACTGCGGTAGTTTCGTCACCGTGGGTGCCAGCAATAATCAGCCCCGTATCACGATCGGGCTGCACGGCGGGGAAATAAAGCAGCGGTGCGCCCAGCAACGAATGTCCATAGGTGACCGCCGTCGCGCTAATTTGGCCACGTTCGGAGCGAGGGCGGATCTGTTTTACACCATTTCCCATGCAACAGTTTTCCCGTAATAGTAGAATAATGCCGTCATACTTGAAGCTGCATCCGTGCTCGCTTTCTGCTTGGATGTAACTCCAATTATTTGGGTCTAAGTCTGAATAATTTCCGTCTGTTAACCTTCTTATTAAGGCACACTTTTTGACCTCAGAAAACGTTCGCAACGACAAAAATAAACGAGCGTGGGGAATAACGGTGTCTGGGATTAGGGAATGCTGCCGGCCGTGCCAATGATTTTGGATATATAGGGTTCTATTTATGCATCTTTTTCGTATTACTGCATTATCCGCATTGATT
The DNA here is from genome assembly GCF_034424155.1 of Hafnia alvei. NCBI lineage: Bacteria > Pseudomonadati > Pseudomonadota > Gammaproteobacteria > Enterobacterales > Hafniaceae > Hafnia > Hafnia alvei. The sequence continues at coordinate 2,173,719 of NZ_CP139992.1, forward strand.
GCTTCGGGGTTCGTTTCTGCGCAGGCCGCGCAGGTTCCTGCGGGAACCGTTTTGGCTGAAAAACAAGAGATTGTTCGTCATATTAAAGATGAACCGGCTTCGCTAGATCCGGCAAAGGTGGTGGGATTACCCGAGGCGCAGGTGGCGCGAGATCTGTTTGAAGGATTGGTTAATCAGGGCGCGGACGGCAAGCCAACGCCCGGCGTGGCTCAGAGTTGGCAAACGACCGATAATAAACGCTATGTGTTTAAGCTACGTGAGAACGCTAAGTGGTCGAACGGCGATCCGGTAACGGCCTATGACTTCGTCTATAGCTGGCAGCGTTTAGTGAATCCTAAAACGCTGTCGCCGTTTGCTTGGTTTGCGCAAATGGCGGGTATTGCCAATGCCGAAGGCATTATTAGCGGCCAAGTGCCGGTACAAAAATTAGGTGTCGCTGCGCCGGATTCGCATACGCTGGTGGTTCAGCTGAATAAGCCCGTCCCGTTCTTCGTAAACTTATTGGCTAATTTTAGTTTGTTCCCCGTACCGCAAAAAACCATCGAAAGATACGGTAACGATTGGACTAAGCCAGAGAATTTGGTGGGTAACGGCGCATACGCCATGCAGGAGCGGGTGGTTAACGAAAAAATTGTGTTAAAACCTAATCCGTATTATTGGGATCATAAAAATACCGTCATCACTAAAGTGACGTTTATCCCGATTAATCAAGAGTCTGCGGCAACCAAGCGCTATCTGGCAGGGGATATTGATATCACAGAATCCTTCCCTAAAAACATGTATCACAAATTAATGAAGGATATTCCCGAGCAGGTCTATACGCCGGACCAGTTAGGCACCTATTACTACGCCTTTAACACGCAAAAAGCGCCGCTCAATGATGCTCGCGTGCGTAGAGCACTCTCGTACGCCATCGACAGACAGATTATTGCCGAGAAAGTATTAGGTACCGGTGAGAAGCCTGCCTATCATTTAACGCCAGATGTAACCGCAGGATTCGAGCCTGTACCGCTGGCTATTCAGAAAATGACGCAGGCTGAACGCAACAAACAAGCGAAAGCATGGCTGAAAGAAGCAGGCTATGGGCCGAATAAGCCGTTAAAGCTCACCTTGCTGTACAACACCTCAGAGAACCACCAGAAAATTGCGATCGCGGTGGCTTCCATGTGGAAAAAGTCGTTGGGTGCACAGGTCAAACTGACTAATCAGGAGTGGAAAACCTATATCGATAGCCGCAACACCGGCAAATTTGATGTGGTTCGTGCGTCTTGGGTGGGAGACTACAATGAAGCATCGACATTCTTGACGCTGTTGACGTCGACCCATAACGGCAATATCGCTAAATTTAACAGCCCGGGATACGACAAACTATTAAAACAGGCCAGCGAGGAAACCGACGCCGGTAAACGTAACGCAGATTACGCGCAGGCCGAGCAAATTTTGGCCGACCAAGCACCGATTGCGCCGATCTATCAATACACCAATGGCCGCTTAATTAAGCCTTGGGTGAAGGGCTATCCGATTACTAACCCTGAAGATGTCGCCTATAGCCAGACGATGTACATCATTAAGCACTAGGTTGGCTGGGAGCAGGCGGAACGGCCTGCTCTTTCTTCTGTTGTTGCTGCTTGATGAGGGTATAAGCAACGTAATATTTGAAAATATTACTCACGTACTGCACCGTTTCATTGCCTATTTTCAATTGCGCCACGCGCTCCACGTTATTAAACCAGCGGTTAGGATCAAGCCCCATCAGCTTGGCCTGTTTTCTCAGTTTTTCTATCTTCGCAGGCCCGGCATTGTAGGCCGCAAAAGTGAAGAGCATCTTATTGAGTTCATCCATTGGCTGATCGGCAAAATAACGGTCTTGCATAAAACGGATATATTTAATTCCCGCATTGACATTAGGCTCTGCCAATGAAATATCGCCGACTTTAAGATCTTTTCCCGTGCTGGGAAGGATCTGCATGATGCCAATCGCGCCGCTATGGCTACGTTTGCTTTGGTCGAGCTGTGACTCTTGATAACCCTGTGACACCATCAGCAGCCAGTCTACGCTGTATTCCTGTCCATACTTTTGGAATATGGTCGTGAGCTGGTTGAATTTAGCGATCTCTTTTTCTGATGTGGCACTTTTTACCCACTTAACGCTGCGCAAATATTTATAAACCTGCTGGTTGCCAAACGATGTGCCTAATTTATGCGCTTTACAAAACGGATTAAGAACGGCGAGCAGCTGCGGTGAATTTTTGCGAACGGCTAAGGCAATATTACCATCGGTTCGTAATGAGAATTGATCGTAGGTTACTAGATTGGGATAGATCTTCTGCCAGAGCAAAGCGAGATAGCGGTCAACGACGGTGTAACCCGCCAGATTCGCATTCACCATTTCTAAAATATCTTCAGGCTCTAGATTGCCCGGTGCATTAATGACTTCAACCGGCGCCAGCTTGTTGCTGATTAAATGTTGATTAAGCTGCGCAATACTTTGCACATAGCTGGTGGACGGGATTGATAAAGACGCTTTTTCCCGCTAAATCATCTCGCGTTGTGAGTGTCGGTTGAAGTTTATTGGCCACAATCACTTCATGCACGCCGCTGGCTAGCGGTAGGGCGAAATCAACCTGCTGTTGGCGCTCTGGTGTAATGGTGAGGTTTGCGGCAATCAGATCGCCTTTGCCCGCCAATAAATCAGGGATCAGCCTATCGCGTGAGGTGGGGATGACGACGATATGGATCTTTTTGTCGGGTTTGATGCCGTTATTTAGCGTTTTATCAAACTGTTGCATCAGCTCAACCATCAGCCCACGCGGGGTGCCTTGGTTATCCAAAAAATAGAAAGTTTTGCTGTAGGGGATCAAAACGCGAATGATCCTGCGCTGTTGCATGGCATCGAAATCACCATAGACAGAATTGATGGTGGTAGGAAGCGAAAGGGTTTTGCTCGGCGCTGCGTGGCTCGCAGTGCCAATGAAGAAGAGAGCAATGAGTAAAAATAGGCAGCGCACCATATTTCCACCTGAATATTTCCACCCGGTTCGGGGACGTGAAAGAAGGATGGGCGAGAAGTCGCGCAATTTGATTAATTATAGTTGCTGGGAAATGGGGTGCGGTTTTTTTGTGCAGGATACATCACGAGTGTGCAGCGAAGAGCAGATCAATCTTATTCACGAAGGTTAATTTTTTGTGCATATTAGCAGCGAAACCGTTAACAAACTGAAATATATAGTAAAAATATTTTAGTAACGCATTGATTTACTGGCATTTAAATTGCCTTTTCCTCTCTGGCTGTTAGTATAACTGGTGTTTATAAAACGGGCAGTTCTACAGCCTTGTACAATTAATTAATTATCCTTCGGCCTGAAGGATAACTGATAAGACTGGGAATCAAGCATGAAGCGTGCACTACCTCTTGTAACTATGTTGCTTTCGGTATGGATGGCAGGGACGTCTGTCGCCAATGCAACCGAATACCCTTTGCCGCCGCCAGACAGCCGTTTGATTGGCGAAAACACCACCTTTACCGTACAGAATAATGGTAAACCGCTAGAGGATGTTGCCGCGCGCTTCCAAATCGGGTTGCTAGGGATGTTGGAAGCTAACCCTGGCGTAGATCCTTACTTGCCGAAACCGGGTACGGTGCTGACGATTCCGACTCAGATGCTGTTACCGGATGCCCCACGTGAGGGTATCGTCATTAATTTGGCTGAAATGCGTTTGTTCTACTACCCGAAAGGCCAGAGCAAGGTGGTGGTTTATCCGATTGGTATTGGTCAGCTAGGGCGAAATACGCCAGAAATGGTGACCAGCGTTTCTCAGCCGATTGCTAACCCAACGTGGACGCCAACGGCCAATATCCGCAAGCATTACAAAGCCGAGGGTATCACGCTGCCTGCTGTGGTCCCTGCTGGCCCTGAAAACCCGATGGGGTTGTTCGCGCTACGCCTATCCGCACAGGGTGGGGTTTATCTGATTCACGGTACTAATGCTAATTTCGGTATTGGCATGCGCGTTAGCTCTGGTTGTATCCGCCTGCGTCCTGACGACATCGAAGCATTATTTAAAACCGTTCCGAAAGGAACGCGCGTGCAGATCGTGAATGCACCCGTGAAGGTGTCGGTGGAGCCCGATGGCAAGCGCTATGTAGAAGTGCACCAGCCGCTATCGCGCACTGAGAAAGACGATCCACAAACGATGCATATTGCGCTAAAACCAGCAGCGAAGAAGTTTGCTGACAGCCAGCTAACCGATCGTTTGGTGTTTGACGAGGCTGTGAAGCGCCGTTCAGGTATGCCGGTGATTGTGAACCATGGTCAGGAAGTGAAATCAGAGCCTGAAACGAACGCAGTGAAGATTACGCAAGCTAAGGCAACTTCGACTAGCGCCACAGAGTAAAAACTCACAGCGAGCGTTGAGCGCAGTCTCACATTATTTAAAAGGGATGCCGCAAGGTGTCCTTTTTTTATTGCTGCGATGTAAGAAGGTTCTGGGCTGATCTTAAAAAAACGGGCTAAAGGCAAGTCGGCGAAGAGAAGGGCGGGAAAGGGCGGAATTGAGAGATAAAAAAAGGCGCACCGAAGTGCGCCTTTATTACATGACTCAAGAAATATTATTTCTTGTATTTAGTAGCCATGTTGTCCAGACGCTGGTTAGCGCGTGCTGCGTCGTCTTTAGCAGTCTGAACGTCAGCGCGCATTGCGTTAACGTCGTTGCTCAGCTGATCAACTTTGGTGTTCAGAGTCTGAACATCAGTAGACAGTTGGTCGATTTTAGCATTGCTTGAACAACCAGCCAGCATAGTAGAAGCCAGGATTACTGCGCCCAGTACCAGTTTAGTACGATTCATTATAAAACCCTCTAGATTGAGTTAATCTCCATGTAGCGTTACAAGTATTACACAAACTATTTTCTAAAGAGAATAAATTTTTCGTACTAAATCGCTTTATTTTGATCGTTCGCTCAAAGAAACGCCTTCTTTTGCCAAAAGGTTAAAAAAAGGAGAGAAAACAGGTCATTTCTATTGGATTCATCTTATTTGATTTGAAAATTAATTATATTAATAATACGAATTCAAGAGGAAAAAATGCTGTACAAATGTAAAAAAAAAGCGCCGGAAACCGGCGCTTGATATATTGAGAATAAATGCTATTACAGAACGTGCACGGAAGCGGTGTTGGTGGTGCCGCTGGAAACCAGTGCGCCAGAAACCATAACCACGATGTCGCCTTTCTGAGCCAGTCCACTTTCAACCGCAACTTCTTTACCGATACGGTAGAAATCGTCAGTAGAAGCGATCTCTTTAACCAGCATAGGAACCACGCCTTTGCTCAGGATCAGCTGGCGAGCGGTAACTGGGTTAGTGGTCAGAGCCAAGATCATCGCATCTGGGAAGTATTTACGAACGGCTTTCGCAGATTTACCACCGGCAGTCGCAACTACGATCAGTGGAGCGTCCAGTTTTTCAGCAGTTTCTACTGCGCCACGGCAAACGGCTTCGGTGATGCGCAGTTTACGGCTGTCGTGCAGAGTATCAATACGGCTCTGCATCACGCGGTCAGTACGCTCACAGATGGTTGCCATGATGCTAACGGCTTCAAGCGGGTATTTACCCTTAGCACTTTCACCAGACAGCATCACTGCGTCAGTACCGTCTAGAATGGCGTTAGCCACGTCGCCTGCTTCTGCGCGGGTTGGACGTGGGTTTTTGATCATGGAATCGAGCATCTGAGTTGCAGTGATAACAACTTTACGTGCACGGTTACATTTTTCGATCATCATTTTCTGAGCGAAAATAACTTCTTCAACTGGGATTTCAACGCCCAGGTCACCACGAGCAACCATGATGCCGTCAGAAGCTTCCAGAATTTCGTCGAAGTTGTTCAGACCTTCTTGGTTTTCGATCTTAGAGATGATCTGAATGTTTTCGCCGCCGTGGGCTTTCAGGTGCTCACGGATTTCCATCACGTCAGAACGTTTACGGATGAATGAAGCCGCAACGAAATCAACGCCTTGCTCGCAACCGAATACTAGGTCACGTTTGTCTTTTTCAGCCAGCGCTGGCAGTTGGATAGAAACGCCTGGCAGGTTAACGCCTTTGTTTTCGCCCAGATCGCCTGCGTTCAGAACTTTACATACCACTTCAGTTTCTGAAACTTCGATGACTTCCATACCGATCAAGCCATCGTCAACCAGAACGGTGTTGCCGATTTTCAGGTCAGCAGCGAAGCCAGGGTAGGTAACAGCAACACGGCTGGTGTTGCCGATAACGCTCTGATCAGTGGTGAAAGTGAAAGTCTGACCAGCGGTCAGCGCAGCGTCTTTGCCGCCTTCCAGTTTCATAGTACGGATTTCTGGACCTTTAGTGTCCAGCAGGATTGCAGCTTTCTTGCCGGTTTTTTCCATAACAGCGCGGATGTTTTTGATGCGCTGTCCGTGTTCTTCATAATCACCGTGGGAGAAGTTAAGACGCATAACGTTCATGCCTGCGGTCAGCATGTTGTTCAGCATTTCTTCGGATTCGGTCTTAGGACCGATGGTGCATACAATTTTGGTCTTTTTCATGAAGTTTAATTTCTGCAAGTTGTGATGGATTGAAAAAACAGAGTGCTCAAGGCATTGCCGTGAGCAAGAGATGAAGCCGATAAAACGATGTTGCTTAAAAGGTTAACGTTGCCTAAAAATTTGAACGTCGGTAATCGGGATGTAGAAACACTACTAAGAATAGATGACAGCTGGGGGATGGATGCGGAAAAGTGTTCTCCGCGTTTAAGAATTGATAAGCGCGAAAGCATATATGAGTTGTAGTTTGCGTAGCGACAGATCAAGGGCTGAAACCATTCAATTGAAATGACGTTTCGTATTATACGGTCTTAGTATCGGAAATGACAACGAATTTGCCCAAATCAACACGTGATTAGTTAAAAAAACGCCGATTGCTGCGCAAATGTAACAAATCCATTGCGTTTGTTGCGCAACAAATGAAAAGAGCCTGCGAGCGATATTTAGACTAGCAATGCGTTGATAAAATCAGTAATAAAGAATGATTAGAGCGTTTAGCGAGGTAGGACAGGGATAGGTTTTAGATAGAAGATGATACAGAGATTGAATGGTGCGTCCGAGTGAACTCGAATCACCGACCCCCACCATGTCAAGGTGGTGCTCTAACCAACTGAGCTACGGACGCATCGAAGAATCTCTTAAGAATGGTGCGTCCGAGTGAACTCGAATCACCGACCCCCACCATGTCAAGGTGGTGCTCTAACCAACTGAGCTACGGACGCAACGAAGAATTTCTTAAGAATGGTGCGTCCGAGTGAACTCGAATCACCGACCCCCACCATGTCAAGGTGGTGCTCTAACCAACTGAGCTACGGACGCATCCTGAACTGCTTTGTTAGCACGTAAGCCGTGCCAGACAACGGGGACGAATATTAACGGCACATGACACGGCTGGCAAGGGGGATTGCCAAAAATTCCTCTTAAATTCACACGATTGCTGATGATATGCGCATCTGGGTGAAAAAAACGGCATCTAGGATGCCGTTGAATAAGAGTGATTAACGCGCTGCGCGCTGCAAGATCCACGCGGCTGGCTGATTTTGTAGCCAGCGAATACGCAGCGCCATCATGATGGCGGCCGAGGTTAGGCCGATAATAAAGCCTGTCCAGAAGCCGCTTGGCCCCATTGCAGGAACGATATAGTCGGTCAGCGCCAGCACATAGCCGGTTGGCAGCCCCAAAATCCAGTATGCCGTGAAAGTAATAAAGAAAATCGAACGCGTATCTTTATAACCACGCAGCACACCGCTACCGATAACCTGAACCGAATCGGAAATCTGATAAATTGCCGCCAGCAGCATGAGGTGCGATGCCATGGTGATAACTTCAGGGTTGTCGTTGTAGAGCAGGGCAATAGGCTCGCGGAAGATAACGGTGAAAATAGCGGTACATGCCGCCATCGTCATGCCCACGGCAATACTGGTTCGCGCCGCGACCTTCGCATTTTCTGCCGAGCCTTCGCCTAACCGGTAACCCACGCGAATAGTGGCCGCTACGCCGAGTGACATCGGCAATACAAACATCAGCGAGCTGAAGTTCAGTGCAATTTGATGGCCCGCGACGGAAACGATACCCAGCGGTGAAACCAGCAAAGCGACAACGGCAAACAGCGTTACTTCGAAAAACAGCGCTAAAGCAACCGGCATACCGATATTAATCAGACGATGGATCGTTGCCCACTGCGGGGCTTCCATGCCTTTTTGGCGTAAATCGCGCAGGCTGGATGAATGACGAACATACCAGCGCATAATGAAATACATCACCCAATACACGCTACCCGTGGCCACGCCGCAGCCGACGCCGCCCAGCGCTGGAGCGCCTAATTTCCCGTAGATGAAAATGTAGTTAATCGGGATGTTGACCAACAGACCGATGAAACCAATGACCATGCCCGGTTTGGTTTTCGACAGGCCTTCGCACTGATTACGTAGTACCTGGAAGAACAAATACCCCGGCGCGCCCCACATAATCGCGTGCAGGTAGCCTATGGCTTTGCTCGACAAATCATGATCGATGTTATGCATCATATCGATGATATGTTTGGAATTATAAAGCACTACGATGATTAAAACCGACACGCCAAACGCCAGCCAGAAGCCTTGTCGCACCTGATGCTCAATTTTATCGCGGCGACCCGCGCCGTTTAGCTGAGCAATGACCGGAGTTAAAGCCAGCAGCAAACCGTGGCCAAACAAAATAGCCGGTAGCCAAATGGAGGTCCCAACGGCAACGGCCGCCATATCTGTGGCGCTAACGCCGCCTGCCATGATGGTGTCAACAAAACCCATGGCCGTTTGTGAAACCTGCGCAATGATAACGGGAATAGCCAGAGCTAATAAGCTACGCGCTTCTATCCAATACTTCTGCACGTATACACCTTTTTATTTTAAATGAGAGAGAAAACAGACAAGTAAACGCCTCTTCGCGGAAAGTCCTAAAGAGGGTAACGCGATACTCAGCAATCCGATCGCCGATGTGGCGTCAAACGTGAAGAGTATAAACAGAGAGTGAACGATTCTACCTGCAGATACAGCACAAGAGAATGAAAAGTGTAGTTGATGAGTCGGGTATATGCTGTTTTTTAGCGGCTGGATTTGGTTTTATCTAGGGTTTGCGGCAAACTGCTAGATAATTGTTTTCGAAAAGACATTATTGCAGAGGCATCATTTATGTTTACCGGTATTGTTCAGGGCACCGCTCCCGTCGTGTCCATTGATGAAAAATCAAATTTTCGTACTCATGTAGTTAAATTTCCGCAGGAGTTATTGCCCGATCTTGAGCTCGGTGCGTCCGTTGCTCACAACGGCTGTTGTTTGACCGTGACGAAAGTGGAAGGCGACCTGGTTAGCTTTGATTTGATGAAAGAAACGCTGCGCATCACCAATCTGGGCGATGTGACGGTAGGTAGCGTGGTGAATCTGGAGCGAGCAGCGAAGTTTAGTGATGAAATCGGCGGGCATTTAATGTCTGGCCATATCATCTGTACTGCTGAAATCGTTAAAATCCTGACCTCAGAGAACAATCGTCAGATTTGGTTCAAAATGCCTAATCCTGAGCTGATGAAGTACGTATTGCACAAAGGTTTTATCGGTATCGACGGTATTAGTTTGACTATCGGCGAGGTAACGAAGAGCCGTTTTTGCGTGCATTTGATCCCAGAAACTCTGCAACGCACCACGCTTGGCGTGAAACGTCTGGGCGACAAAGTGAATATTGAGATCGATCCGCAAACTCAAGCCGTAGTTGATACGGTGGAACGCGTATTGGCCAGCCGAGACGCAGCATTGCAAGTGGCTATGAAAGCTGATTCTGTGGCTTGATCATGTAAAATACGTAGCCGGATGCTGTTTTCACCTCATCCGGCTTTTAACCTTACTTCAAATAGCCTTTAAACTGACGATTCTCCATCAGCGCCACTTTTCCCTTGGTATAAAAAATTACCTGATAGTTTCCCTGTGAATACACCGACGCATCGGCATTTTTTTCATCTAATGCTGCAGGTTTACCATCGACGGTGACAATACCATCAGCGCCACGCTTGACCGTTACGCCATAGCCGGTTTTAACCACCGACTTATGCGTTGCTTGAGCATACTGCTTCTGCGCGTTTTCTAGCGCCTGCTTTTCTGCCGCCGAGTTGATCGCGTTTTCTCTGCTTTGCTCTGCGATATAGCAGGCGTCTTTGCTGATGCCCTGAGACTCACATTTCGCCATGCGGTCTGCTGGGGATGAGCAGCTCGCTAGCAGTCCAACTGCAATGCCAACCAGCAATAATTTTTGTGCTTTCATCATTTCTCTCCACTCATCGGGGATGGGACATCCCCAATACTGTTAATCATAGCCTGTAGATAGTTACCAGCCGACGGATACACCCGCGCCGTAGCCAACGTTATCTTGTGAATCATCAGAGACTGTCAGTTTAACCACGCTATTTGAGGTGGCATGAAATGAGGCACCCACGGCAATGGCGTTCTCATTGTCATAACCACCAACGCCAGCGCCAACGGCAAACTGCTGGTTCTCTGTTACCTGAGGGATATTAGCTTGGGCAAAGGCAGCACTCACTCCTGCCGAGGCTTGTTTCTTATTCTCATCAATACGTGAATCTTGTGATGACTGATGCTGCTCAACCGAATCTAAACGCTGAGCGTTTGCCCTTATTGCAGCGCTGTTTTCAGCGTTACGACGATGGTTTTCAGCAATATTTCTGTTGTCGACATTGAATTGCTGAGCGTCGTATCGCGCTGTGTCTGCCATGCTATTAAGGATAAATATCTGTCTTTTGTTAAGTTGCTTATCCAGTGAATTATCTGTTTCAGTGCTGGTTGTTGTTTTATATGGGGCTGCGGTTGTATTTCTGCCAACAACTTCGGTGGCTGAAGTATTTGGCCGATGCGTTTCACCGTAATAAACCGGTTTGGTAGCGTCAGTTTTGACAACGTATTGCGGAGTGCCGGTGTGCTTATCTGCATAGTTGGCAACGGGCGACGTATTCGGCCGATGTGTTTCACCGTAATACACCGGTTTGGTAGCGTCGGTTTTAATCACGTATTGCGGTGTACCGGTGTGCTTATCTGCATAGTTGGCAACGGGCGACGTATTTGGCCGATGCGTTTCACCGTAATAAACCGGTTTGGTAGTGTCAGTTTTGACAACGTATTGCGGAGTGCCGGTATGTTTGTCTGCATAATTCGGATCAGGCTGTGCGACAGTTTGCTTCGCTATTTCTGCCTCATCAGACTCAAACTGCGGGATCCAGAACGTCTGCAAATCATAGTTGTGGCTATCGAGCAGATTATGAGCGGTCTGATTGCTGCTGCCTATGTTGGTCGTCGGTGAGTCAACAAAGGTGGCTTTAGATGCTGAGGAATAGTCGAATAAGGGGTCATTAATTTTATGATTGTCGAGTACCCATTGTCTGAAGGCGATGGCCTCCGCTGATGAACCGCCTAGTGCGTCAGTTAAGGTTAAACTAGCATTTGCTGCGCCAGCGATAGAAAAAGTAATAGCCGCAGCGATAAAAGTTATTTTGCGATTCATAGATAGATTGACCTAAAAATAAATATGTTCGTTATGGTGTTTAAGTAAGCGTTATATTGTTCCTGTTAGAGTGGAATTTATGTGCATATAAAAATCCTATCAATACTTATTTTTCATTCAACAAAAAGATAACAATGTTTTTTGTTCTTGTTGAGTTGGTTTATATGTTCTCATTAAGAGAATTCGGTGTTCTTGATACTGGCAAGTTATTGTATCGATGAGATTCGTTAAGATGAAAAACTTTCAGGATCATCAAGGGTTTGATAAAATAGTAAAACCAGATTTTTAACCTATTAGGAACAAATTTAGTGAACGAATTCACTCGAATTTTTAACGATTTAGACATAGATAAGACCGAACTGACGATGTTGCTTAATACCCCTCGGAACACTATTTTCAATTATCTAAAGGGGTCGGTAACTAATATGCCTGCCAGCGCGGTTACCTTGATAACGCTTTTGGCATTTATTAAACAGCATCATCCAAGGGCATTTGAGGAGTGGGGAGAGGTCACGCGCTACAACAAGAATCAGGAAAAAAGGGACGGAAATACGCTGTCACTGTTCGATATCATCAATGACGAAGTGCTTTTGCAGGGTATCGTTCGCCACGGTGAACTGAGAGGATTCATCAAGTAAGAAGAGTCACAACCGAGCTGATAAGCATCAAAGCACCCCATTGCGTTGTTTGGCGATGATTCTTATCATTTTGGTAGGGAACCCATCAGGGTTCCCTTTTTTATGCGTATTTTACTGAGAGACTGGTTTCGGTTGGCGAATGCGTAAGCTGCTGACAATCGCGGCACAAAGGGCAAATAGGGCACCCAGCAGTAATGACGAGTGCGTACCCAGATCGCCAAACAGATTGAACATCAGCGCCACCAGCGCGGCTCCGCTGGTTTGCCCCAGCAGGCGAGCAGTTCCTAGCATCCCACTGGCACCACCGCTACGATGACGCGGCGCAGAAGAGATCATGGTGTGGTTGTTCGGTGATTGGAAAATGCCAAAACCCGCACCACAGAGTGCCATTCGCCAGATGATATCGATGTTCGTTGGATCTGAAGGCAGCAATGCCAGCGACAGCAACCCAATGGCGAACAGCATTAAGCCAATACTCCCCAACAGTCCAGCGTTAAAGCGCTCAAGCAAACGCCCAGCAATCGGAGCCATTATCATGGTGGCGATAGGCCAAGGCGTAAGCAGTAGACCGGTCATCACTTCTGTTTTGCCAAGTACCGTTTGCAGGAAAAACGGTAACGAAACGAATGCCAGCATTCAAGAACGAGGCTGTGTTGGGTGTACTCAGATCGCGGTCTAATAAGAAGCCTCCTGTTGCTAGTTATTACCCGCAGGTGATACCACTTGAGCTATGGAACTAGGTGACGAAGCGTTAGTTTGCTGCAGCAACAAATATCTTCCGTGGGTATATTGACTGTTAGTGCTGCAACCGTCGAATGACAATCAACGGAGTAAGACCAGATTTCACAGGATCTATCGCATGTCGCAGTGCTCGAATTGGACTATGTACCGCGCTCACTTACTCGATGATGACGTGTGAATATGCTGTCATTGGTTGCATGTTTGTTCATTTGGTAAAGGTGGGACTGAATACTGGTGTGAGTGACAGTATCTCTAAGTTGACAATCGAACGTGACGCGCTTCTTCTGGAACTGGCCAACTATACCGCATCCATTGTAACAGCATCAGTAAGTGTCATAGCGCTTCTGGTTGGAAATCTGGATAAAGCAACTCAACGCCTCGGTAAAGTCACTGAGAGATCCAGCAGCTACAGCAGCAGGTGAAGAAGATCAGCAAGTTCAGTCTTGAAGGATTGGATCTTACAGTGAAGATCGACCGTTAAAAAGCTCGTGACATCATCCCCGGCCACATCGCGAAGATTTTCTTGAACACAAAGACGAAGACGGGTGATGTCCGGCTTCGTAATGGTAATGCTGTTATCGGTTTCGACCTTGAGAATCCATCACCAAACCTCGTTACTCTTAACGTGTGGTTGATGGTTCTGACTTTCGTACTCAGGAGATTGAAGAAGTCACTGGGCAGAAATTGCCATTGGTGTTTGTCGCAGGTTCAAGCAAGGAAGCCAAACAGCAGAACTTTGAAGGTTGGCCTGAAGTAGAAATCCGGTTATCCAAATTCTGACGAGGATAAGCAACCATGAGCAGCGATTTTGACGAGTACGCACAGATGATGGATATGAATACACGTAATCTACAGAAATGGATTGATATGCTTTGTAAAAAAGAAGAGAAAATACCGTATCAACTCACTGAAAGAACTGTGTGCACAGATGAACGTGGTGATCGTTTCGTTATGGATGACCGCTAAAGAATTTACTTCGAGGATGAAGACGAGTGATGTTTAACAGGATCTCATAAAAAGATCTGTTTAAGAGAAGAGGAAGGGAACTGTTAAGTGAAAACCCACTTATTATAGATTCACATGTTGTCAAGTATCCGTGCAATTATGATCTGTTATAACATAGAAAATCATTATTCTATTTTGTAATGATGATTTAAACGCTCTCAGAAGATCTCTGTGAGGCGACGTATCGGACATGGTAGGGAAGAGATCTCTTCTCACAATGGGATATAGCATGCTTCTCGCTCAGTCGTAAAGCCAGACCCCCGCTTTTGCAGACTCAATGATCATCTCTATGGTAAGCGGTTTGATATCAGGTTCTGGTGATGGTCGTTTTTGCCAGAATGGGTATTCGTATTCGAAGTAGTTTCTTCCATCAAATCCAGAATGCTCTATGTTGAAATGTTCGAACACGTCAGTCAGGAAGTCATGTGCATCTTCTGGTAGAAACTGGAAATCGGCAGAGAGAGTCCATTCCTTCGTGGCCTGCTTCAGTTCAGGTCTATACCATCGTTTGCGAATCGGGTAACGTTCCATAATGTACCCGATAACCTCTGTTTCATAATCCCTATCCATCAGAAGGAAGTCCACTGTATACGATCGGATGGTCTTGCTATGAGATTGTATTTGTCACGGGTACGTTTGGCGACAAGCTGAACGGTGATGATTAATTCAGCGTACCCTACAAACGGAAGCCAGCGGCCTAAGAAGGTTGCAATCTTATTTGTGGGAACCATCTTGAGTTTCGACAGTTTACCCATAGGTGCACTTGGTCTCAGTCCGAACGGGAAACGAGCATCTTTGAGAATCTTTCTTGAAACTATAGATGCAACGCTTGTCCCTGGCGTATTCGTTGCTGCTGAGAGTTTCCCTGAAACAGGGATTAAAGGTTGTCCTATCAGAACCATGCTGACACCTTCCGTTGTCATGCCTAATGTGTCTGCAAGCAGTTCAATGAAGATCAGATCAAACAGTTCACCAGGTGTCACATTGGGGTGTCCGTGATAAAAGTATGTTCCATTCGTTTCTTCAGTGGTGTCCATTTCCTAATACTCCGTTGTTAAGCTCTTAGGCGCTCGTTCCATGCGTCAGAGAAGGTGATTGTTGTTATTGTCACCTAGTGTAGCGATTGAAGGTAAGACCGAAACAATGCGAACACCTTCAAGCAATATATTGAAATACTCAACTTCCTGATAAGCATCGTTGGTCTTGTAGAATTTAAACTCTACTTTCTCCAGAGATTGACCTGTGGCAACGGCTTATAAAGATATGTCTGGAGTAGTCGAACTCTTTCACGATCGGCAGTGGTGAGTGTATACGCTTGCCTGTGAGTATAGAAAGGTTGTGCTGGAAGCCTTTGAACTTAATTGAGAACTCACGGTTCTGAACGCCACAGCCATCTTTAATGAATGCGCTACCGTCATCATACGGCCACATATTGCCTGATATTGCTATTTCCTGATCTCTCATGATTGTTATGGAAATAAAACCATCAGGAAGTCTAAAGATTCCGGGGTGATTAGTAAACGTATAATTGTAACCAAGTTATTGAATTTAATGATACTTAAATCAAATTTAAACTGTGGTGAAACTGCAGTTATGGAGGGGTTTTATTGTGACGAAAGAGTTCACTGATCTGGATTTTGAGAACTACATCAAGGTTGAGCATGGTTATCTGATACTTCCTGAGCCAGATGAAAGTTCCTTTGTTTCAAACCTGAGTGTTGAGGGTTTTGCGAGGATAGATGCAGCAGCACGATATAAGCCTTGCTTGCAGCAGATGATCGATGTGTTTAAAGAACAACATGTCTATGGTATTAGAATACTCATCATTAAGTGTTTGCTTGATAATATGCAGAAGTTGGAAGTGCTGCTTGAAACAACGAATGATTGACTTTTCAGTGTTAAAGAATGAACCACTTAACAGGTTTTTTAAGACTTCTATTAAGTTGTATTCAGTTTTGGCTATTTATCTAAGGCAAGCATGGCTTCACAGCCACCATTTACCCATGCCATCGAATAGTAAAACTGACCTGACATATTGTCAGGGGCATAATTTGCTTCTGCCCTCATGTTTTGGAGTTTCTGGGTGTAATTAGCGAGAAGGGCATACACGAAACGATCAGCATTAGAGGACATCTTTGCTACAGCGTCGAGATTACCGCCAATCTTACCCCACACCGACGTTGCGGCAGAGGCGTTAAGATCGCGGGCAATAGTAGGAAGGGCGACGTTAGCAATAGCGCCATCAAGTACCGCGACGGTGATACCGAGTGCAATGGCTAAAATTGCGCCGTATCGTTGAGGCAGTGGAACGCCATCAGTTGTGGTTGATTTCATTCGGCAACAATCGTTAAGAGTTTATTAGTCAGTGGCGGAACTATAACTTTTATTACCACTTGAGACTACCGTCACATTTAGCTTTGTTTGTAACAAAGGATCTAGCGTGCGGAAACGGTTAACCACCTGATTACCCTGTTTAACAGGCTGTATTTCGGTAGCTGTTCCTTTTATAATGAAACATAGGTTCGATTTAATCATCTGATAGGGTAAAGAAATACAATGTCAACAGATATAGATAAACAACCCGATTCGGTCTCTTCTGTACTTAAAGTGTTTGGGATTTTACAAGCGCTCACCGAAGAGCGCGAAATAGGCATCACTGAGCTGTCCCAGCGCGTCATGATGTCGAAAAGCACCGTCTATCGTTTTCTGCAAACCATGAAGTCTCTCGGCTATGTTTCGCAGGAGAGTGAATCAGAGAAATACTCACTCACGCTCAAACTGTTTGAACTGGGCGCGCACGCTTTACAAAACGTCGATTTAATCCGCAGCGCTGATATTGAAATGCGTGAGCTTTCACGTTTAACCCGTGAAACTATTCACCTTGGCGCTTTGGATGAAGATGGGATTGTCTACATTCATAAAATTGACTCAATGTACAACCTGCGTATGTATTCGCGCATTGGTCGTCGTAATCCGCTGCACACCACTGCGATTGGCAAAGTGCTGCTGGCTTGGCGCGATCGTAGTGAAGCAGAAGAAATCATCAGTCAGATTGAGTTTAAGCGTAGCACCGATAAAACGATCCTCACTCCAGAAGCGTTGCTGGCGGCGCTTGATGTGGTGAAAGAGCAAGGCTTTGGTGAAGATATCGAAGAACAGGAAGAAGGGCTGCGCTGTATCGCTGTACCTGTTTTCGACCGCTTTGGCGTGGTGATTGCTGGGCTGAGTATTTCATTCCCTACGATCCGCTTCTCAGAAGATGCTAAACACGAATACGTGAAGATGCTGCATACCGCAGCGCGTAATATTTCTGAGCAGCTGGGCTATCACGATTATCCGTTCTAATTAATCGCGGATAGGAAATATAAAAGGGAGCCAATGGCTCCCTTTTTTGTCTATTAAGCGAGCTTACTTACTGATGTGCCAGCTCGGCTTCTTCTTCAGAATCAAACACGCTCTTATCCGTTTGACGTAGGATTTGGCTGGTGATAGTGCCTGCCGCCATTGAACCATTCACGTTCAACGCGGTGCGTCCCATATCAATCAGCGGTTCTACAGAGATAAGCAGCGCCACTAACGTAACCGGTAATCCCATCGCCGGTAAGACGATCAGTGCGGCAAATGTTGCACCGCCGCCAACGCCCGCAACACCTGCGGAGCTCACGGTGACAATACCCACCAGCGTCGCAATCCACAGCGGATCGAGCGGGTTAATCCCGACGGTTGGCGCAACCATCACCGCCAACATTGCGGGATAAAGCCCCGCACAACCGTTCTGACCAATCGTAGCACCGAAGGATGCTGAGAAACTGGCGATAGATTCAGGTACGCCGATACGGAGGGTTTGTGCTTCCACGTTCAATGGAATGCTGGCCGCGCTAGAACGGCTGGTGAAGGCGAATGTCAGAACCGGCCAGACTTTGCGGAAGAATTTTATTGGGTTAATACCGGTGAACGACAGCAGTAAACCGTGCACCACAAACATGATCGCCAAGCCAAGATAGGACGCAACCACGAAGCTACCTAGCTTGATGATGTCGTGCATGTTTGAACCAGCAACCACCTTAGTCATCAGCGCCAGTACGCCGTAGGGCGTCAGCTTCATGATTTGGCGAACTAATTTCATTACCAGCGATTGTAAAGTGTCGATAGCGGTTAGAACGCGCTTACCTTTAACTTCATCATCTTTCAGCAGCTGCAGCGCCGCGGTTCCCAAAATTGCCGCAAAAATAACTACGCTGATAATAGACGTAGGGCTTGCGCCGGTTAGGTCGGCAAACGGGTTTTTAGGGATGAACGACAGCACCAGTTGAGGAACGCTCAGATCCGAGACTTTGCTGGCATAGTTGGTATTGATTGCTGCCAGGCGTGCGGTTTCTTGTACGCCTTGAACTAAACCTTCCGCCGTTAAGCCAAACAGGTTAGTCACAAACACCCCAACCAACGCCGCGATCATTGTGGTGAACAGCAGAGTGCCGATAGAAAGGAAGCTGATTTTTCCCAGCGATGACGCATTGTGCAGTTTAGCCACGGCGCTCAAGATAGACACGAGTACCAGCGGCATGACGATCATTTGTAGCAGCTGTACGTAGCCGTTTCCAACGATATTAAACCAGCTAATTGAATCTTTGAGTACCGGATTGTCTGAACCGTAAACCAGCTGCAGCCCTAAACCAAACAGGACACCCATAAATAAGCCCACTAAAACTTTTTTAGCGAGGCTCCATTTTGTACGACGTGTCTGCGCCAGCAGCAATAATAATGCTACAAACACCAGCACGTTAATCACGAGCGGTAGGTTCATCCCAATCTCCATCCCATTTCTAATATATGTTTTTATACGTTTCTGCGTGCCCTAAGGACGCCGAGGCCTCGTTGGGCTCGTGCGGCCTATGCTAAAACGTGATTATCTTAATCAATGCTATATATGCTAACAGCACCATACGCGTGATGCTTATATCCAAAATGAATTTATTATAATTTTTGCAGCGAGTTTGTGTGCTAAACAGTCAAAACGAAGGGTTTGTAACCAAAGCAGTGTGATTTGCATCATAATTTATGACTTACGTATCTGAGCAAATCGTAAAAAGGCATTAAATCGCCGCCCCAATAGAGGGCATAGCCGACAAGAGACATGCACAAGATCCGCTCTAGCTGATTGCCTTTCTGAGAATTGAGTATCGGTAACCGGAAACGCCATCGAATGGGCCACAGTAAAGGAACACCGGCGGGGGTGAGCATATCGGCAAGCAGATGGCTTAGGTATCCGATCACCATGGCGTGCATGGCATCGACGGGTATTCCCAGATAGCTCGGCATTTCACAGTTCAACAGAAAAATGCCGCCGATGACCGCCAGCAGGCTATGTGTAAAACCGCGATGGCCAAACATGCGGGCGATAGGTGACGACAGCCATTTAAGACGCTGGCCAAGCACCGATTTTGGGTGGTCGATATCTGGCCATAGGCAGGTGAGTAACGCGCCGGGGATGATATGCCACCAGTCGCCATGGGCGAGCGCAGGCGTCAATTCCGCTTTTTTAGCGAAAATGGCACAAGCGACAGAAAAAATAAGATGGCCTTCCGCCGTCATGATAAAACTCGCCGAGGGTACTGGTAATTTATCCAGCATATCGGAGTTTTCGCAGGAAGCAAGAGGTGACAGCGTAACAGATGACTGTTTGCTGTATAAATATACATAAAACGGAGCCTAAGGCAGGCTCCGTATGGTTTTAACGTTGATTAAGGCTGAATATTCGCCGCAGTGAGCTCGTTAAGATTGTTTAATTTCACATCGGCTAATGCCCAACGAGGATCGTTAATATTTTCCGGCGCGGGCACAACAATAGAACGCATACGGGCCGCTTTAGTGGCGATCATGCCGTTAAACGAATCTTCGAGTGTCACGCAGTTGAGAGGATCAACGCCAAGCTGCTGAGCGGCGTTCAGATAAACTTCAGGATGCGGCTTGCTATACGGTAACGCTTCCGCTGAAACCACGGCGTCGAAATAGTGGCTGATGCTAAACATCTCTAGCACTTCATTGAGCATATAAAGTGGCGACGCAGAGGCTAAACCGATTTTCATTCCCTGCTGACGACACAGTTTTAGCGCGTGTTCCACACCGGGCAGCAATGGTTTAGTTTCACGAACCAGCTCAATGACGCGGCGAATGATGCGCTCTGTGACTTCTTCTTGGCTGGCACCTTGCCATGGTGTGCGTTGGTACCAAAGCTTCACCACTAAATCGATACGCAGACCTAAGGTTTCAGGAACATCTGCCGCAGCAACGTCGATGCCTAATGAGGTAAATACATCGTGTTCTCCCTGAGTCCACAATGGTTCAGAATCTATCAGTAACCCATCCATATCGAAAATTACGGCTTCAATGCGACTCACAGGCATTCCCTCATCTATGTGGTTTCAGACCGCCTGAACTGATGTTCAGCGTCATAACTTTATTTGCTGTGGTTACTCTAACATTCGCGCTGCTTTTGGTTAAGCCAGTTATACTAATCTAGCCTAAAGTATCAGCAAACCTGACCAATCAATTCAATCAGTTGAGATTGCGGTGAGGGAAACAGCCACGTAAACTGCCGTTATTCAAGGCGATGATTACGCATATGTACCCGTCATATTTCAAGCGACTTAAAGTATGACGGGTATTTCACATTAAGGGGATGGCATGACCTACCAACAAGCCGGTTGGGTTGCGGTGGCAAAACGGATATTCGGTTGGATAGTTTTTATTCCAGCGCTGCTTTCAACCACGGTGTCGATACTTAACTTTCTCTATCAGCATAGCCAAAAGCAAGAAGGGCTTAATGCCGTCATGCTCGATTTTGTGCATGTGATGATTGATATGGTGAAGTTTAATACTCACTTTCTGGATGTGTTCTGGTTCAATTCACCGCAGCCGGTATTAGGGCAGGGATTCACCGGCGGCAATATTATGTTTTGGATCATCTACTGGCTGATTTTCGTGGGGATGGCACTGCAAGCCTCGGGGGCTCGCATGTCACGACAGGTGCGCCATATTCGCGAAGGTATCGAAGACCAGCTGATTCTAGAACAGATGAAAGGAGCAGAAGGGCATTCACGTGAAGCGTTAGAAAAACGCATTGTGCTACCGCGTCATACCATTTTCCTGCAGTTTTTCCCACTGTACATACTGCCAATTATCGTGGCGGTGATCGGGTACTTTATTCTCAAATTGCTGGGTATGCTGTAAGTGTAAAAAGGGGCATGCGTTGAACGCGGCCCCTTTTCGTATTATGGCTATTAGTCAAATTCTATTCTTTATTGCCACATTTCGTTCGCGCTTCTGTCAATTCGCTGATGCATTCTCTTATTAGCCAACAGCCCAAATCCTGTAAGCATGTCGGGTGATAACTCAATGCCAGAAGGAGAAGGCCAGCTCAGTTTTGCGATCGGCCAGCGACAGTATTTTTTGTAGCCATTAAATTGATCTAAGCGAAACTTTGCTATTTTGGGGTTGTTACTCCAGAAGGCATTCCCTAACCGATAGTTGGTATAGAAGTCATCAAAGCTTGCAAATATTTCATAGACGAAATCTGCGGTCTTCAACAGATCTTTCCACGCTTGTGACTCGTCAATCAATCCAGCGCTAAACGCATTGCGGCTCATGACGATTCCACGCCACAGATCAAACCCCCACAGTAAAGCTGGGGGGCGGTTACCAGAGCCTGAATGCAAGCAATCAAGAACATCTTTGGGGGTTACGCCAATTAATTCCGCTAAATGCTGCGATAATTGCTCTGACTTTTTGACTGCTTGAGCAGCAAATAAACGCGAATGCATGCCATTATGCAGCCTTTGTAACATCTTATGATAATCCTGCGCGGTCGCGATCCCCCAGTCATTATCAAGGAGTTGGAGATAACTGCTGGCAGAGGCAAGGGGAAAAAGATTGTAGTGATAGTCATCGTCTTTAACACGCGCCGCCAGCGGGTAATATTCCAACGTTTCACTCCAAAAGCCACAATCATAGAGCTGCACGATATCCAGCCGCAGAGCTTGTCGCTGGGACTGCGCCAACGGAACAAGACCCGCGTGCTGATAGTAACGACGTTGCTGTTGTGCTTGTCCGCTAAGTGTTCGATAAATAATTGCGTTGGCTAACAATAAGCAAATGAGCGTCATGCCCCAGAGGAATAGTGGCGTACTATGTTGCTCTGAGGGTGAAGTGATATAAGCATCAAAATAAAAATGGAGCAAAAGTGCGGTTCCAACGCACGCCCCCCCCAAAAAGAACCCTCAGTTTCCATTTAAGTTGTGGTCTGAAACGCTTCAACTTTTCTTGGCCGGGATGATTTTGCCCAAAAAGGCTATTCCCAGCGCCTGGAAATCCTCGCCAGTTTGGGTGATTTTGCAACAGTTCCTTCATAATGTGTTTTCTTCCTTGGTTATTTCATTTAGGTCACTACCGGTAATCTCTGCATATTTTACGCTTAATTACAGGCTGTGATAATGAGCTAACTAATACTGAAGGGTAAATTTGTTTTGCAGAAGGGAGTTAAAAATGCTGTTGCCAGTGAGTATAAAGCCACCGTTGTATGCGGTGGCTTTTGATATTTTGCGAATTAATCACACTAATAATGAAGCGGGTTTACGTCCAGTCGTATTAAGCCACATCCTTTTCCATCAAACGATCAATGGCCTGAATGGCTGTTTCCAAATGTGGCCCGGCAAACAGATTGCACATGTTCAGTTGATGATAGAGTTGGTAAACAGGCTGACGCTCTATAAATGTCGTCGGCAGGGGCCATACGCTTTGGTAGCCGTCATAAATCTGGGCGGGCAGCAACGAGAATAGCGGCAGCATGGCCAAATCACATTCTCGGTCGCCCCAATAGCAAGCAGGATCGAAAATCACCGGTCCTTGCGCACTGAGCCCCATATTTGCAGGCCAGAGATCGCCGTGTAGCAGTGAAGGCTGCGGCTGGTGGTTGTGTAAGCGTTGCTCAACGGCGGTCACGATGCTGTCGATATCGCCGAAATGAATGCCTTTTTCCGCCGCAAGCTGTAGCTGCCAGCCGATACGTTGTTCAGAAAAGAATTTTGCCCAGCGGCGCTGCCAAGTATTTGGCTGTGGGGAAGTGGAAAGATGGTTATCGTAATCAAAACCAAACTGAGGCTGCTCGCTCCACTGGTGTAAGCGCGCCAGCTGCTGACCGAATAGATAGGCATTGTGCGCATCAAGCGGACGAACTGGCAAATATTCCAGTAGCAAAAAGCTGGCCTCACGCGTAGCGCCAACGCCATAAACCCGCGGCGTTTTTACCGTATGACTGCGTGCTAAGCACGCCAACTGATCGGCCTCAGCTTTAAAATCTTGTAGGAAGTCGGGGGTATCACATTTGATAAAGACCTGACGTTCACCGTCGCTAACACACCACGCCTGATGTACTTCGCCGCCAGGAAGTTCACGTTTTTCGCGGATGGTAAACGTTTGGTCAAAGTGTCCGCTTAATAACTGACTTACAGCTTGCCACATGGTGTACCCCCTATATACCCACCGTATTTCAAGTTGCTGAGTCAGCTTATCGAGGGTCACTCAAGTTTGCTGCCTCACCGTAACTCAAACTATTTTGGGTAGCGTTCGTGAGTAGTCTATTTCCCTATGAATCATTCATGGTCTCAAATGTTCTAGGGCATATATATAGGTGAACATGGTTATGTGATGCTATTTTGACCGTAACCGTTGCGCTGATGAACGTAAAGAACAAAAAAGAGCAATCAGCCAATTTCTGTTAATTACTTGATCTAAAATAAAATGGACAGCTAATGCTGCCCTTTAGATGGATTCCTTGTTGCCCAAAGCTGGGTGAAATATTCGTCGCGTAAAACGGCTTCCACTTCGGGCTCTTGGCCTAGTGCCACTTTTCCTAACGCCTGAGCAAGACGCTCAACGTCACTTTTATCTTGCAGGCTGGTAATCGCGTAGCTATTTGGCCCCAGTTCATGGGGAATTCCGTCAGAATCAGCGACGGTAGTCGCAAATCCCTCCAACATGAGTTGGTTGTTAAGCTTGGCGGTTTCCGCAAGATCGGCCTGCGGATAACTAAAGGTCACTACATAGCAAGCAATAGCCGATTGACTCATGGAGTACCTCGATTGGTGCATTTAACTGAATAATCATAGCCTATAAATAGACGAAAAATGTGTGTAAAAGGGTGAATTGAGCAACAAATCGTAAAAATCAACTAGCCAAAGACCTTTTTTTTCTGGCAACATCCACCACGGACCAACATTCGCAGAGGATCTCGCAACGGTGAAGAAACGAATCAGTTGCATGTTGGCGGTATTGCTTTTGGCTGGGTGTGCGAAAGAGCAAACACCGCCTCAAACAGTAAAGTTAAACGTCAACAACAATGCTCGCGGTAGTTTTTTAGATGCACGAACGCCACCTGATGGAGAGTTCGGAACTTATATCCGAACGGCCTCAAACAGTTATGGCATTGATGAAACCTTAATAAAGGCCATTATTAAGGTTGAGTCAGGAGGGAATCCTCACGCAGTCAGTACATCTAATGCCATCGGGCTGATGCAGTTAAAAGCTTCAACGGCAGGTAAGGATGCTTACCGCAAGAAGGGACGAGGCGGGCAACCAACGTCACGTGAGTTAAAAGATCCTGCGGTTAATATTGATTTAGGCACCGCCTATCTGAATATCTTGCAGAATCAGCAGTTAGCCGGAATCTCAAACCCTAAGACCATGCGCTATGCGATGATTGTGTCGTACGCCAACGGAGCAGGGGCCATGTTGAGGACGTTCTCGCCAAATCGTAAAGTGGCGATCGACAAAATCAACAGTATGACACCGGAAGCGTTTTATCAGCATATCCAGAAACGACATCCGGCAGCGCAGGCTCCGCGTTATCTGTGGAAGGTGAACACCGCGTATCTCGCGATGGTGCAATAAAAGCGTTCAAGCAGTACATCAGGCCATGTCCTGACTGTGGTTAGCCCTTATAAGGCTGTAGGTTAACCACAGTCATCTCCCTCGTCGCCATTGAAACCACAGCAGCGTTGGCTGCATTCACTCGCCCAAATCACTGACTAATGTCAGCTCATTGGGACTCACTCATTTGCCGCCTTGCTGTGATTCCAATGGCTTTGAGGGCTTTCGTATTGAAACCACAGCTGTGTTGGCTGCATTCGCTCGCCTGCATCGGGTTGTGAATAGCCGCGATTTCTGCGGTTTTTTGTGCTGTAAAATTCAACTTTTGTGACTTTTTTATCAAAATTCTTTATCCTTCTCTCCGCACTTATTCCGCAATCGTTTTGCTTTTTTGATAACTCATTGTTTTTAAACGTTCTTAGAACTAATGAGTGTCGCATGCGGAATTGAACTCTGTGCTTCCTGCGCGATATGGCCTTTGGCCAGCTCATAACAGCGATCTACAAAAGTGCAGGACACATTTGGGCAGAACAGGATGTCTGCGTTGGCCCACGTTTCACAAAGAAGGTAAGTGAATTAATGAGTATTATTTCCCCTGATGCTGGTCGGGTAGCGACAGATCGCCCGTCCAAGTGGAATAAAACAGACACAGTCTGGATGTTTGGGCTTTATGCCACGGCGGTTGGCGCGGGTACGCTATTTTTACCTATCAACGCCGGTTTGAACGGCCCGTTAGTCTTGATCTTGATGGCGATTTTGGCTTATCCGTTAACCTATTTGCCGCATCGCGCATTAAGCCGTTTTGTATTATCAGGCTCAAGCCGCGACGGTGATATTACCGACGTGGTTGAAGAACATTTCGGCATTTTGGCGGGTAAAGCCATCATGGTGCTGTATCTACTGGCCTTTTTCCCGATTGTTTTGGTGTACAGCATCTCCATTACCAATGCGCTGGATAGCTTCTTGATAAACCAGTTCCACGTTACGCCGCCGCCCAGAATCTGGTTGAGCCTTGGCGTCGTCGCGGCGCTGAGTTTGATCCTGCGCACCGGTAAAGAGACGATTGTCGCGGCAATGGGAATTTTGGTCTTCCCATTGATTGTGTTCCTGCTGGGTATTTCTCTCTATCTGATCCCGTATTGGCATGTGTCCGCATTTTTCTCCGGCCTGCAGCAGACGTCGGTGAGCGATCCTCAGCTATGGCGTTCACTGTGGCTAGCGGTTCCGGTGATGGTGTTCTCATTTAGCCATGCGCCGATCATCTCCTCGTTCTCTTCCACACAGAAGGGATTGTACGGCGAGGGTGCCGAGCGTCGCTGTGCGCGCATCATGCGCTATAGCTACATGATGATTTGCGTCAGCATTTTGTTCTTTGTCTTTAGCTGTGTGATGAGCCTTTCACATGCTGAAATGCTGGCGGCACGCGATGAAAATATTACCGTGTTGTCGAGTTTGGCGAATAAATTCTCAAATCCATTGATCGCCTATTTAGGGCCGGTGATGGCGATTTTGGCGATGTCGAAATCCTATTTGGGAACTTCGCTGGGTGTGACCGAGGGAGCTACCAGCTTGATTGACGGTGCATTCCGTACCGTGGGTAAGAAAGTGTCTTCCAGTGTCACTCACAAGATCTCTGCGGTGCTGCTGTTTGCGGTGACGTGGTTGGTGACATTCCTGAACCCAAGCGCGTTGCATATCATTGAAACCATCAGTGGGCCATTAATCGCGGTCATCCTGTTTATTCTGCCAATTTATGCCATTCATAAAGTGCCAGCGATGAAAAAATACCGCTCAATCACCAATCCCTTTGTGCTGATTATGGGCCTGATCGCATTGTCGGCGCTGGTCTACAGCCTGTTCTAATCGTACAAAAATGCTAAAAGAAAAAGCCGTGCTGTGAAGCGCGGCTTTTTTGTTTTTATCGGGTCTATTCATACTTAGAAAAGCATTTCGTTTGTAATTGCGGGCAAGATTCTTTATTTTTATGTGCAAATAAAACTTATTATCATTACCGGTTGGCCCTTTTGGTCACACAAGGAGAGCTTTATGGCACGTTCTTTCAATCGATTAGCGCTGGTATGCGCGCTGGCGATATCAGCCCCCGTTATGGCAACGACTTATCCTCTGACCATTACCGATACATCCGGCCAGCGTATTACCTTACAGCATGAGCCGAAGCGTATTGTGGTACAGGATGGGCGTGACATCATGACGCTGGCGTTGCTCGATCGTGCCGATCCCTTTAGCCGCATTGTGGCGTGGAATAACTTGCTGAAAAAAAGCGATCCCGAAACCCTCGCGGTGCTGAACCAAAAGTGGCCAGGGGAGGCAGATAAGATTCCTGATATGGGCTTTAGCGATAAGGGCGAGGTGAATTTAGAAAGCGTGATTGCACGTAAACCTGACCTAATGATAGCTCAACTGCGTGCCAAGCCCGCGTTAGCCGACACCGGTGTGTTGAAACAGCTAGCGGCGCTGAACGTTCCGGTTGTTTTCGTGGATACCTTTTTACAGCCTATCGCCAATACGCCTAAAAGCATTCAGTTGTTAGGCGAAGTGCTTAACCGTGAACAGGAAGCGAAAGAGTACACCGATTTTTATCAGCAGCATTTGCAGGCGATCACCTCGATAACCGCCAAGGTCACGCCAAAACCGCGCGTTTTTGTTGAAGCGAAAGCGGGCGTGGGCGGGGCGGAAGCGTGCTGCTTTACCCATGCGCACGTTGGTTTTGGCGGTATGGTAGAGGCGATAGGCGCGGAGAATCTCGGATCTGGATTATTACCGGGCGCAACCGGTGAAATATCCATGGAGAAAGTCATCAGCCTGAAGCCGGATGTTTACGTGGTTTCCGGTGCTCGCTGGAAAAATAAAGACAGCATAGCCATTCCGTTCGGTTACGGTGTCACGCAGCAGCAGGTCGATGATCGTTTTGATAAGCTGAAAGGCCGCAACGGATTCAATCAAATAAAAGCCGTGCAGGAAAACCACCTGTATGGCTTGTACCATAACTTCTATAATCATCCTTACAACATCGTGGGATTGGATTATTTAGCCAAGTTTATTTATCCGCAGCAGTTTACCGACCTTGAGCCTGCGCAAACCTACCGTACCATCATTGCGAAATTCACGCAGATCCCACAGGCTGACGCTGTTTTTGGCGCACAGGCTCCGGTGAGTAAAAAATAGGCCATTGAGTCTAGAGCAGAGCCGCTGGAATTGGCGGCTTTGTTAACACTTCAAGACTACGCTATCACCTCAACCCGCGTACAAATCTGATCCAACAATGCCCGCTGATGGCTAAAAATAATCATGCTCAGCGGCCGTTGCTGGGATTCAACGATCAGTTGCTGCCAGATATCCCGCTGGATATGGGGATCGAGCTGCGCGGTGATTTCATCGGCGATTAACACCCGCGTGCGGGGATCTAACGCTCTTAACAGCGCGATACGCGCCAGTTCGCCGCCAGAAAGTTGGTTGGGCTTACGGGTTAACCATTCTGCCTTGACGTGGAAACGAGAAAGTTGCTCTGCGTCTGGGTTCCAAGCATCACGCAATGCCTGCCCGGTGGTGCGGTAAGGGTTGAAGGTCAGTTCAGGATGTTGAGGAACGAGCTGGACAGGGCAATAGCCTCTGAGCGGTAACGCCTCTTCGTCAAGCGTAACACTCCCTTGCTGATGAGGCTGCCAGCCAGCTAAAACACGGCCTAATGTGGTTTTCCCATAGCCGCTTGGGGCTGAAATTCCCACCCGCTCTCCGGTAGATACGTTAAGCGAAAAGTCATGCCATAGCTGGCGCTTATCTTGTTCTATGCAGAGCACTGAAATACGAAACATCAAACGCGCCTCATTTTACCCGCGGTGAAGTTATCAGCAGCGGTGTGTGGGAATAACGGATGGTGTTCAGGCTGAGCAAGCCAGTGTTTCTGTAGCGTCGGGCTGCCGAGCCCGTTTTTTAGATCGGCAACCGTGATGTCGTCGCTGACCCGTCCCTCGTTGAGGGCAACGATACGATCGGCGAAGCGAACGGCTAATGATAAATCGTGAGTCACCCATAAAACACCGGCGCCTTGCGCACTCAGATCGCGTAGTTGTTGCAGAAGCTGGCAGGCCAGCGGTTCGTCGAGCCACGCGGTGATTTCATCGGCCAAAATATAGTGAGCGCCACCCAAGGCGGCATTACAGGCCAGGACACGCTTGGCCATTCCGCCAGATAGCTGACGAGGATATTTCAGCAAAACGTCGGCTTGCAGCTGGTAATGTTTAATTTGTTGCTCGAGGGCCAGGGCACAGGTATGGCTGCCGCTTAGATGCAAACTGCGAGAGAGTTGGGTGCCGACGTTAAGCAGTGGGTTGAGTGAGCTCACCCCCTGTGGCACATAACACAGGGTGTTACCGCGTAACTTTTGACATTGCTGCGTATTCAACACGTCACCGTTTAAGCAAATATCGCCGCGTTTGCGCAGGTTCTGCGGCAATAACGCCAAGGCACT
The DNA here is from genome assembly GCF_034424155.1 of Hafnia alvei. Lineage (NCBI taxonomy): Bacteria > Pseudomonadati > Pseudomonadota > Gammaproteobacteria > Enterobacterales > Hafniaceae > Hafnia > Hafnia alvei. The sequence goes on from NZ_CP139992.1 coordinate 2,203,113, forward strand.
TTGCAGCAATAAACTTTTTCCTTCTCCGCTGCCGCCGACCAGCGCGACCACTTCACCACGGCGTAGCGTAAGATTAATATCGCTCAGAATAGGCGACCACTTTTTACGTCCAAGCCAGCTATAGCGAGCGCTTTCGATAGTCACGTTGTCGAAATTCAGCATCATTGATTCCTTAGCCATAGCTGTTGAATCGCACGGGCGCATTGATCAAACAGCAACACGATCAGTAGCAGAATTAGCCCCGGAAATACCGCCAGCCACCAGCAACCGTTGCTGAGAAAACGCAGGGCGTCGGAGAGCAAAATGCCCAATGAAGGCTCATGCGGCGCTAGGCCGAAGCCGAGAAAACTCAGCGCCGCGCTGTGTAACACCGCGTGAGGAAACATCAATAGCGTGCCGACAAACCATTGAGGTGCCAGAGCAGGTAAATAGTGGGCTCGCCAACAATACCACCGGCTATTTCCCAAGCGCTGGGCGAGAGTCATATAGTCGCTGGTGCGGATTCGCTGTGCTTCGGCGCGTAGAATCAATGACAGCTTCGGCCAATGGGTTAGTGCCACGGCCAAAATAACCCCATGTTTGCCGCCGCCTACGGTAAAGCAGATGAGTATTAATAACAGCAGGTGCGGTAGCGACAGCAGGGTATCGACGATCAGCCGCAACATATGATCGAGCGCGGGATGCAGCAGTGTCAGGCTGGCAACCAGCATGGCGATGATCCCGCTGCATAGCGCAGCGCCGATGCCTATTTGTAGGCTAGTTAAAGCCCCCTGAAAACAGCGCAGCCACAGATCGCGCCCCAGATTATCCGTGCCAAACCAGTGCGCGGCGCTAGGTGCTTGATAGCGAGCGAGCAGATCCAACGGAATATCCGATGAGAGCAACGAGATTCCGTACAGCGTAAGCGTGACCAGTACGAGGGCTGAAAGCACAAAGCGTAACAGCGACGGAGCGGGGTTATGCAGCATCATTGACGCTCCAAAATGCGGTTCATTCTTGCTAATAGCATTGCGGCTAACGTATTTCCGCCAAAGACCAACAGGGTGCTGAACAATACGATACCCATCAGTAAAGGAATATCTCCGCGCAGCCCTGCATCAATCGTGGCTTGTCCCAGTCCGGGGTAGGCAAAGATTTTTTCTGCCAGCAGAGAACCGCCGAGTAATTCACCTACCGAGGCAAATTGAAGACACAGCGCGGGCGTCAGCGCGTGACGAAATACCTGAATACGTAACAGCGACCAGCCGGAATCACCTTGCGCCTGAGCGTAGCGCACGAAGTCACTGTGCATAACTTCGGCGACTTTCTCGCGGGTATGTAAGGCGATCTGTCCCAAGCCCATCAGACTGAGCGCAATCATAGGTAAAATGAGGTGACGAATGCGTTCAACGATCGTTGCATCCTGTGCGCTGCTGCCCGGCTCCCAAGCACAGCACACTGGAAACCACGGCCAGTGGACGGCGAAAACAACCAGCAGTAAAAGCCCAACCCAAAAGGTGGGTAGCGACGACAATAGATAGCTGATGCGGCAAATCAGGCGGTCGGGCCAACGGTTGAGATAGCGGCCAGCGCTAAAGCCCAGCAGCATGCCTAAAAAACCCGATAACAGCCATGAACTTGCCAATAAAGCAAAAGAGGTGGTGAATCGTTCACCGATCACGTCAGCGACCGGCGCATTATACAGCATAGAGTAGCCAAGATCGCCGTGTAGCACCTGTGAGAACCAGTGCCAAAAGCGCAGCCACAGCGGTTGGTCTAATCCCCAACGGGCGGCAATCAACGGATATTGCTGAGGTGGAACGTGCAGTAAGTCATTGCCGATATAGGCACGAATGGGATCGATAGGAGAAAAACTGAGCAGCGTGAACGTGCCCGCTGACACTAGCGTCAGCAGGCAAGCTAAACGAAATAGGGTATAAGCAGCCTGACGTACACCGCGTGAACGAGTGAGTGTCAGGCAGCGAGTAGCCAAGCGTCTTAGTGGCACGTCCACTTCCAATCTTGCAGGTTATTGAGAACAGACCAGCTACCGTGAATTTCAGGTGCCGCTTTACCTAAATCGACGCAAGGGTTTGCCAAGTAAGTATGCTGCACGTTCAGCAACCAAGCCCAAGCCGCATCGCCTTGTACGCCTGCGCCCGTTTTGCCATCCCATTCAACCTGTTGCCAGAACGGTACTGCTTTTTGCCACGTGGGTGCGTCGAGTGCCTGCTGAAGATGTTGATCAACGATCTTGTTACTGTAATAGCCCGGATTGTAGTACTCCACACCGGCCGCTTTGCTGCTGTAATGGTGATACAGCTCCATCGGATCAAGGCTTCCCCAGCCAAACAGCGTTGGGTTTGCGTGCATATTACGTTCGACGGTTTCCCAACTGCCGGACTGCAAATCCATCTTAATACCGAGCGGTTGAAGCATAGAGCGGACGGCCTGCGCCAGATCGCGGCGGGTGCTGTCACCGCTGGTATACCAAAGCGTTAATTCAGCTTTCAGACCATTTTTCACCCGCACGCCGTCACTACCCACCTTCCAGCCTGCGTCATCTAAAATTTGCTTGGCTTTGGCAATATCGCCGTCTTTAAACGCCGCGCTTTTGCTGTCCCACGGTAATCCTTGAACCGCACTGTAGGCAGGAATGGCATGGCCCTCCATCAGCTGGTCAGCGAGCAGTTGGCGGTTAATGGCGTAGTTGATGGCACGACGGATGGCGACATCGGCGGTGATGTTGTTGCCAATCGGATAGCCATTGGCATCTTTTTTCCCTGCAGGCGTAGTTGGGAATACGATACCACGGTTTTCTACGCTTGGTCGCACCCACAGCTTCAGGCCGTTTTGCCCGCTCACTGACATAGATGGCGCAATACGCACCAAGCCGAGCTGACCGCTTTGCGCTGCCGCATAGGCGCTATCTTCATCTAAAAAGACAAAAACTAATTTATTAAAATCATTTTTGTGACCGGCGTAATACGGGTTCGCTTCAACGATGAGTTGTTGACCTGGTTCAAAACTAACCAGTAGATAAGGGCCCGCGCCGATAGGCTTCTGTGCGTAGGTTTTAGCATCATATTTTTCTGCAGAAACAATGCCCAGCGAACCTAATACGTTAACGAAAGTGCTTTGCGGCGCAGAGAGCGTAATTTCTACGCGGTGTGAATCTAAGGCTTTTGCCGAAGCAAAATTACCCATATCGATTTTGCCACCACCGCGTGCGGCTTGATTGTAGGTGAAGGCGACGTCTTTGGCCGTGAGCGGCGAGCCGTCGGAGAATTTTAAGTCCGGCTTTAGCGTTAACGTCCACGTTTTGCCATCCTCGCTGTTGGTGACTTTTTCGGTCAGCAAATTATCCCAGCTAAGATCGGATTTTTGTTTCAGCAGCGGGCTGTGTAACAGCAAGTAGCTGCCGTGGCTCCAGCCAAGCAGTGGATCAAAACCTTCCGTAGGTTCTTCGCCAACCGCCAGCTTAAGCGTGTGTTGCGCGGCTGGGGCTGGCTGTGTGTCGGCGTGAGAGAGAAGTGGCAGTGCGCCAAAAATGAAGGCGAGAGCGTAGGGTAGCGCTTTGAGTTTTAGTGACATGTGGATTCCTGATCATCCCATTATTTTTTGTATGACATAAAACGCAGGGATTTATAGCAGACGCCTATCAGCACAAACATGATTTGTGTCAACTCGATCCGGCAAAGTATGCACTTTTTACTTTTTTTGCATACTTTACGCATAGTCAGATTTTTTTTGCGCTCATTTAGCTTACATTTCTGGCTGAAATGTTTGTGACGAGACATAATTGATTGTTATCAATATACGGAATTATCACTTGGTGGCATGAATACAATCAGGTGAGGTTTATGGCTCTGAATAAAAGGAAGAACGATGGATTGGTATCTTAAGGTTCTGAAGAACTATTTCAATTTTCGTGACCGCGCTAGACGTAGAGAATATTGGTGGTTCGTACTGATAAACGCCATCATTACTATTCTATTGGGGTTTGTACAGGACGCATTAGGCTGGAGCAATGAGAGTGGCGAAGGCGTGCTGACCGTGGTGTATGGCCTGCTGTTAATTATTCCGTCTATTGCGGTTATGGTTCGTCGTTTGCACGACACCGACCGTAGCGGCTGGTGGGTGTTGATCGGTCTTATTCCGATTGTCGGCTGGTTTGTGTTGTTTATCTTCGCCGTCTTCGATAGCCAACCAGGTAGCAACCGTTTCGGGGCTAACCCAAAAGAGGTTGCAGCGCCGACATCGTCGATTATTAGCTAGTAGCATCATCAACGGCCTCGTTCGCAGGCCGTTTCCTCCTCTATCGCGTTCAAAGACCGCTGTCTTGTCACATCTCACGAATATATTCACATTCTGAAACAATGATGATGACTCATTAGCATCACCGTGGTTTCACTCGCTTCCGATTGCGTTTAGCCTTAGCGTCCCTTTAATTATTGAGTCAATATCACAGGCCGTTTTGCGCCTGTGTACCCAGTCATGAGTCGTTTGCTAGAGCCACTTCGCGATCACAGTGCTGAAGAGACGCTGTTTATCCGCCGTTCCATTATTGCCGCGGTGATGGTTGTACTGCTATTCGGCGTATTAGTGTTTAATCTGTATCACCTTCAGGTAGAAGAGCACGAGCAGTACCAAACACGCTCGAACGCCAACGACATTAAAACCCTGCCCATTGCGCCGGTACGCGGATTGATTTATGACCGCAACGGAACGCCTCTAGTCGAAAACCAAACGCTCTATCAAATTGAACTGATCCCGGGAAAAGTCGCTAACTTAGACGAAACGATCAAAGCGCTGACGCCGATAGTGGATTTAACCCCGGATGATATTAATAACTTCCACGAGGCGATGAAGTCCTCTCGACGCTTTGCTGAAGTGCCTCTTAAAGAAGCGCTGACCGACGTTGAAGTGGCGCGTTTTTCTGTCAATGAATTTGAGTTTCCCGGCGTGTCAATTAGCAGCTATCAGCAGCGCTACTATCCTTACGGCGCTGAGCTAGCCCACGTTGTTGGCTATGTTTCAAAGATTAACGATCGCGATGCCAAACGGCTGAATGAGGCCGGTGAAGGTGAAAACTATGCGGCCGATCACGACATCGGTAAGCAGGGGATCGAACGTTATTATGAGACACAACTGCACGGCACCACGGGATCGCAGGAGGTTGAGGTTGATAGCCATGGCCGCGTGGTGCGCGAGCTAACGGAGATCCCACCCCAGGCTGGAAAGAATATCTATCTGACGATAGATCTTCCTCTCCAGCAGTATATTGAGAAACTGCTGAAAGGGCAGCGCGCCGCCGTGGTGGTGATGGATCCGCGCGATGGCGGTATTTTAGCGATGGTTTCTAGCCCAAGCTATGACCCGAACCCTTTTGTGAACGGTATATCGTATAAGTCTTATCAGGCTCTGCTCGACAATCCTGATTTGCCGTTGATTAACCGCGTCACTCAAGGGATTTATCCGCCCGCATCGACGGTGAAACCGTTCATGGCTACATCGGCACTCTTTGCTGGTGTTATCACGCCGCAGACCACGTTTTTTGGTCAACCTACGTGGGTGCTTCCCGGTACCAATCGGCATTATCGCGACTGGCTGAAAACCGGTCATGGCATGCTAAACGTGACCAAGGCGATTGAAGAATCAGCGGACACGTTTTTCTATCAGGTGGCCTATGAGATGGGGATCGATCGCATTCATGAATGGCTGAGCAAATTTGGCTACGGGCAATATTCCGGCATCGATTTAATGGAACAGGCAAAAGGCGTTTTGCCCGATAGAGCCTGGAAGCAGAAAGTTCATAAAAAAGTGTGGTATCAAGGTGATACGATTTCTGTGGGCATTGGGCAAGGGTATTGGACTGCAACGCCAATTCAGATGGTTAAAGCGCTAAGCACGCTCATCAACAATGGCACAACGAAAACGCCGCATTTGATGTATTCGATGAAACAAGGAAACCACGTTGAGCGCTATCAGCAAGAAGAGCACACGCAGGTAGCCGATCCGAAATCGCCGATCTGGGATATTGTGAAAAAAGGCATGTTTGGCATGGCTAACTATCCTAATGGCACCGGCTACAAGTATTTCCACACTGCGCCTTACGAAATTGCGGCGAAGTCAGGCACGTCTCAGGTATTTGGACTGAAACAAGATCAGGTTTATAACGCTAAGATGATCCCCGTGAAGCTGCGCGATCATATTTTCTACACGGCGTTTGCGCCGTATTCAAACCCTAAGGTCGCGATTGCCGTTATTTTGGAAAATGGTGGGGGAGATGGCGTCTCGGCAGCGCCGACAACGCGTGCTATTCTCGATTATATCTTTGCTAAAACCAAACCCGTTGAGCCGCCGGTGTTGCCTACGCTGGATGCTTCACAGCTACGTGATGCGCATTGACTATTTAAGCATTAACTATTCAAAATGGACTGCATTTCCAATTTTCTTCACGTTCGTTGTTATGCCTAGACAAGGTTATCGAATGATCCTTGTCTAGGGCTTCCCATTATGCAAAACGCATGACCCAAGCGTCGCTCTGGCGATCGTAATGGTTGCGGTAAAGCAACGCGTTTTTGCCATCTAACAGCGCGGGAACGGTGGTTTGCTCATCCCAGCCGTCCAACTGCATGCAAAGGTCTGTATTCGACTTGCAGGGAATACTCAGTGTGTGGCTCTTCAATTGGCTATCTGGCGTTTTTGACAGTTCAGCATCTTCCACTTCAAAAATCCCGATTCGAACGAATGATTTTCCCATAACTTCTCTCCTGATTGATTCATATACGTGTGCGGGTACCAGATGGCCCGTTATTTAGCATAGAAGGGGATACACTTTTTTCCACACCAAAACGGAATTCATTTCCATTTTAATTTTTTACATTACATTAACTCTTTATTTTTACTCGCTTTATATGTCACATAAAAAATACAAAATTTTTACCAAAGCATAATAACCATAAATTTTGAGTGGCTTATGCCGATAACGCTATATGCCATGCAGAACGGCTAAGTGTTATTGAATTGCCATGCTAGGTGGCTTGGTATATCAAGGGTAAGGAGAGGGTTTAGGCAATGTATACGCAATTAAAGCGATGGTTTGGGTATAAACAGGAACGGCTCTTAAAGCAGAAACCAGCAGCGTTGGCGACAGCGGCGAAATTTGTGGCAATAGACTCTCAGGAGCCCGTGCAGAAGTCATATGGCGAATTGCTATGTCATAGTTTTCTGTCGGGTATTGGCGCAATAGAAATTATTCGAGATTCGCTGCTGCACTCCAGCCAAAGCTTAATGCAAGAATTAGTGACGGTTGATGAGCTTAATCATAAGAATGAACAGGCACGCGAGGGAATGGGGCGGCTTTCTGAATTGGTGAACCTTATTGAGCAGCATTCTGGTGAGAGTATCGGCTACATTGACGAACTGATTGCTGTGCTTAAGGGGATTAATAACAATATTGATGCCATTAATAAGCTCTCGAAACAGACCAATCTGTTGGCGATCAACTCAGCCATCGAGGCCGCCCATGTTGGCGGGCGAGGGGCCGGATTCTCTGTTATTGCAAAAGAAATTAAACAACTCTCTTCGGAAATTCAGCTTCAGGCGGGAAATATAACCGCTCTGACGCAGGACATTAATCAGCATGCGAAAAGCGTGAGCGCAAGCGTTGGGGAAAATAATCAGTCCACTCATGATATTCGCCACGCGACGGAGCAGGCTTGCCAGATGTTGCAGCAGGTTATTGAGCTTTCAGCCCACATGCAGGAAATCATTCGCTTTATTGCGACCCAACAGTTTCTGAATACGGTTAAGCTCGATCACGTCATTTGGAAAGTCAAAGTGTATGAGCTGATCTTGCACCGCGATGAGGTTGCAGAAGTTAACAGCCATACAGATTGCCGCTTAGGGAAATGGTTCTATGGAGATGCGGGGCGGGAGTTTTCTCACCTTAGCAGCTTTGCGCAGCTCGAAGCACCGCACGCTGAGGTGCATCGTTCAGGGCGAGAAGCATTGGTGGCATTTAGAGCGGGCGATGATGAACGTTTAAAGATAAGTTTAGCTACTATGGAACACGCCAGCACGTTAGTCATTAAGCGTATAGATGAACTTTTGCTGCAAATCGGCCCACATTAGAACAGGCGAGGGAAGTCAGCAGCGCGGGTTGCTGGCTGCCAAAAATCGTCTAAGACATTTTCAAGCGGGATACATCCCCCACGTTGAATTCGCTGCACATTCATTTCGCGCACACATTGCTCTTCAGTATCAAAACCACCAAGGTATAAATTTTCACAGGGACCGTTGAGATAGCAGACCATCATCACGAGTGCGTACATAACAAACCTTAATTCATTCCGTGGTATTCATTTAGGCATTTTTTAATTCTACCCAACGAGTTTTTTATTTTCTCGCCTGATGGCTAATCTGAGATAAATCTTATAAAAACAGAGGTAATTTCGCTCTGAAATGATTTATCTTGCCGCTGCTATAATAAATAGCAGCATTCCAAGCCTCATCATGCGTCACATAAACGCCCAAAACAGCAACACGATGGGAAAGCTCATGGGCCACGTTAGCCCAATCAGTATCGCGGTAAAGATCCTGATTTTAAGCGAGGGGTCAGCACAGGCCTTGAAAGTGAGTAATGCGGAAATGACTGAGCCGATCAAATACACCGTTTTTATAAAGGCCCATGCTGCTGGATACATCTAATTACCTTGGTTTGTGAAGTTGGCTATTGAACTCAAAAAACAATGTGCTACGAGTGAAGACAAATGCTTCAATCGAATCATAAAAAAGGAGTGCTGAGATATCGAAAACTAACGTGAGGTAGTGTAACAAATTATGACTAGAAAAACATCGAGTTCTAAACTGAGACATAAAATCGAAACTTAACAGTGCTGTTCATTTATTTATACATGTAATAAATAAAAATGATCTTACTATAATTGTCATGCAGTAAAAATGAATACCCATGCGTAATGCATCCTTAAACCTTTTAATACCTATGGGTTATTATGTTGAGGCCATGCCCATATGCTGATACTGCTTATCTCTACAACGTTTGTTTTTGCTTTAATTATATGGATGCTAGTTTTTCTTTAGCGATGAAGGTTGTGTGTTTTTAAATATTATTTCTCTCTGGTTTAGAATAAAAAAAGCCCAGCAGAACGCTGGGCTAAAGGCTGTTAATAACTAATATATTATTTTTTATTGATTATGATGCTGCGTTTAGAACTGGTAAACAATCCCTAATGCAACGGTATCATCAGTATCAATACCCGCTGAACGAGTAAAGTCGTTATCATCGATCATGTTAATTTTATAATCGACATAGGTAGACATGTTTTTATTAAAGAAGTAGGTTGCACCAATATCGATAAAGTTAACCAATTTCTGATCGCCATAATCGCGAGATGCGCCATTGCTGCCTAGGTCTTTACCTTCAACATAGTTCCAGCCAACGAAAGGTTGCAAACCGAAATCAAAGGTATAACCGGTATACATTTCTACGCCTTGCGCTTTGTTTGCGTAGCCGTAGGCTTCGTTATGGTCGTTAGAATTACCGAAACGAATGGCGTTATAGGATTGCGTATAGTTTGCTGCCGCATAATAGCCGCTGTTTTCGTATTTCACGCCCACAGTATAAGCTTCGGCTTTATCGCCATTACCCATAATATCATTATAGCGGCCACCTTTACCGCCGCTATTCTGATCGTTTGTGCGGTCAGATTGGAAGTAGGCGCCACCGAGGCTAAAGCCATAGCCGAGATCGTAAGAGAGTGATAAACCGTAACCATCACCATTTTGGCTTAACACATCACGGCCATCTTTGTTTTCCGTTGGGTCGTCATTTTTACCTTGATACTGAATGCCGAAGTTCAGGCCATCGACCAAGCCGAAGAAATCGCGGTTATGGTAGGTTAACACGCCGCCAGCACGTTGAAACATGAAGTTATCAGCGCCAACGGTGCTCCCGTCGAACTCAGGCTGCATATCGGTCCAAGCCATAATGTCGTAAATAATCCCCGAATTACGACCATAGTCTAAAGAGCCATAATCCCCGAATTTTAGGCCCGCGAAACCGAAACGGCTAAAGTTTCTATTATCTTCGCCTTCGGTGTGGTTTAGGTTCGCTTGATATTCCCACATGCCATAGCCGGTCAGCATATCCGTAATTTGTGTTTCACCGCTGAAGCCGCCACGCACATAGGAATGATCGCCATCGGCATTATCATTATCTGAAATATAGTGAAGACCATCGACCTTGAAATGTAAGTCGAGTTTATTGCCATCTTTATTATAAATTTCTGCGGCATGGGCGGTTCCTGCTAATGCCATTAATGTTGGTATTACCACTGCGAGAACTTTGCGTTTCATTTTATTTTCCTTAATCTTTTTTTATTGCATTGATGCCAATTGCTTTTTTTATACTCAACAATATTCGAACATTTTAATGAACTAAATAAGCCAAGCGCTGTCGATATTGTCGGCTTTACTGAAAGAGTAAAAGCGCAAAAAATGCGAAATTAGATAAAAGTTTAAATATGATAACTCTCACTTAATTGATTTACATACGTAAAGATCTAGCTTTTGAACTATATCGTTAATGACCGTTAATATTTTTTATTGGCTTAGGCACATTTTGTTAATTTGATTCCTAGTTATAGGAATACTATTTTTAGGCCACTGCATGCCAATGCAGATTACGTAATATGTCTTAATATAGATATTCATTCTTTACATTGTTTTTATTGCCGGGGTGCCTCCCGGCGTTTTATTTCATATCCCAAGACTAATAAATACACAATTTCTCCGGTGTTATCTCATCGTATATATTACTTACCCGTGCGTTATTTTTATTTGGCAGCATAAATATGCATCCAAGTTGCTACTGGTGCGTTAGTTTTCGGCCTATATGCAACTGTGCAACAGGCTTATCGGAATTTGATGGGGCTGTACGTACATAGTTGAACGGAGCGCTATCTACGTAAATTATCATGCGGTGTGATCTGTTTGAAAAATTTGGAAATGTCTTTTATTTAACCGTCGGTTATTTGATCTAACGTAACATTTACCGAGGGGAGAGCAGGTAAGAATCGTTGGGTAGCCGTGTTTTTGTTTAACCCATTCTCTGTGGGTGTTAATATCGGCGGTAGTGGGTGTGAGTATTCAGGGGTGCATAGCGTTTTATGTATCACGCTGCGTACAGATCTTGCAAAGTACAGCAGGATGGCGCCCATAAAACGATGATTTTAAATACAAATTGTTTTCTATATGTGGCCTGTCGTGTGGGTCACCACTGTAGATAAGGAATATAAATGCCTGTTATTACACTTCCTGACGGTAGTCAGCGCCAGTTCGACAAACCTGTATCCGTAATGGATATTGCTATGGACATCGGACCTGGCTTGGCGAAAGCCTGCATTGCGGGTCGCGTTAACGGTGAGCTGGTTGATGCTTGCGATCCGATTACACAAGACGCCAATGTTTCCATCATTACCGCAAAAGATCAGGAAGGCTTGGAAATTATCCGCCATTCTTGCGCACATCTTTTGGGTCATGCGATCAAACAACTGTGGCCGAACACTAAGATGGCCATTGGCCCTGTGATCGACAACGGTTTCTACTACGATGTAGACCTTGACCATACCCTGACGCAGGAAGATCTTGAACTGCTCGACAAGCGCATGCATGAGCTGGCAGATAAAGATTACGACGTGATTAAGAAAAAAGTGAGCTGGCAAGAAGCCCGTGACGCTTTTGAAGCACGTCAGGAACCGTATAAAGTGGCGATTCTGGATGAGAACATCAGTCGCGATGACCAGCCAGGTCTGTATCACCACGAAGAATATATCGACATGTGCCGTGGACCGCACGTGCCGAATATGCGTTTCTGCCATCATTTCAAACTGCAGAAGTCGTCTGGTGCCTACTGGCGCGGCGATAGCAATAATACCGTTTTACAGCGTATCTACGGCACCGCATGGGCAGATAAAAAGCAGTTAAATGCTTACCTGCAACGTCTGGAAGAAGCCGCAAAACGCGACCATCGTAAGATCGGCAAGCAGCTCGACCTGTACCATATGCAGGAAGAAGCGCCGGGTATGGTGTTCTGGCATAACGACGGCTGGACAATCTTCCGTGAGTTGGAAGCGTTCGTACGCGTTAAACTGAAAGAATATGATTATCAGGAAGTAAAAGGTCCGTTCATGATGGACCGCGTACTGTGGGAAAAAACAGGACACTGGGAGAACTACAAAGATGCAATGTTCACCACGTCTTCTGAAAACCGCGAGTACTGCATCAAACCGATGAACTGCCCAGGTCACGTTCAGATCTTCAACCAAGGTCTGAAATCTTATCGTGATTTACCACTGCGTATGGGTGAGTTCGGTAGCTGTCATCGTAATGAGCCTTCGGGTTCACTGCATGGCCTGATGCGCGTGCGTGGATTCACTCAGGATGATGCGCATATTTTCTGTACTGAAGAGCAGATTCGCGATGAAGTTAACAGCTGTATCAAGATGGTATACGACATGTATAGCATCTTCGGCTTTGAAAAAATCGTGGTGAAACTGTCTACTCGTCCAGAAAAACGTATTGGCAGTGATGAAATTTGGGATCGTGCGGAAGAAGACTTGGCCGAAGCGCTGAAAGAAAACGGTATTCCGTTTGAATATCAGCCGGGTGAGGGCGCTTTCTACGGACCTAAGATTGAGTTTACTCTGCATGACTGTTTGGATCGTGCATGGCAATGTGGTACTGTGCAGCTCGACTTCTCGTTACCAGGCCGTTTAAACGCGTCTTATGTGGGTGAAAACAACGAACGTTTAGTTCCGGTGATGATTCACCGTGCTATTCTTGGTTCGATGGAACGCTTCATCGGTATCCTGACTGAAGAGTATGCTGGGTTCTACCCAACTTGGCTCGCACCAGTGCAGGTTCAGGTGATGAATATCACCGACGCACAGGCTGATTATGTCGATGAATTAACCAAAAAGCTGCAAGCTGCTGGTATTCGTGCAAAATCAGACTTGAGAAACGAGAAGATAGGCTTTAAAATCCGCGAACACACTTTACGTCGTGTCCCATACATGTTGGTTTGTGGCGACAAAGAGGTCGAATCTGGCAAAGTAGCCGTTCGTACCCGCCGCGGCAAAGACCTGGGAACCATGGATGTAAATGAAGTGATCGAAAAGCTGCAAAAAGAGATTCGCAGCCGTAGTCTTCACCAATTAGAGGAATCGAGTTATTAAAGGCGGAAAAAGAGTTCAACCGGCGCGTCCTAATCGCATCAACAGAGAAATTCGCGCCCAAGAGGTTCGCTTAACAGGCGTTGATGGCGAGCAGATTGGTATTGTCAGTCTGAATGAAGCTTTGGAAAAGGCTGAGGAAGCGGGTGTTGATTTAGTAGAAATCAGCCCAAATGCCGAGCCGCCAGTTTGTCGAATCATGGATTACGGCAAATTCCTCTATGAGAAGAGTAAGGCCACCAAAGAACAGAAGAAGAAGCAAAAGATTGTTCAGGTTAAGGAAATCAAATTCCGACCTGGAACCGACGATGGCGACTACCAGGTAAAACTCCGCAGCCTGGTTCGCTTTCTGGAAGATGGCGATAAAGCCAAAATCACTCTGCGTTTCCGTGGACGTGAAATGGCGCACCAACAGATCGGTATGGAAGTGCTTAACCGCGTGAAAGAAGATCTGAGTGAACTGGCAGTAGTCGAATCCTTCCCTACGAAGATCGAAGGCCGCCAGATGATCATGGTGCTCGCACCTAAGAAGAAACAGTAAGGCTCTCAAGTAATACTGCCAGCGATGGATTTCGGTCTGTCGCTGGCGTTATTCGCCTCACTGATTCATGTAATTAACAATGCGAAGTGGAAATCGAAATGCCAAAGATTAAAACTGTGCGTGGCGCTGCCAAGCGCTTCAAAAAGACCGCCGGTGGTGGTTTTAAGCGTAAACATGCTAACCTGCGTCATATTCTGACCAAAAAATCTACTAAGCGTAAGCGTCATCTGCGTCCAAAAGGTCTGGTTTCCAAAGGGGATCTGGGCTTGGTCGTAGCGTGCTTGCCGTACGCATAAGTAAACATTTTTTGAATCAAGATTAAGACTTAAGGAGAGCATATGGCTCGCGTAAAACGTGGTGTAATTGCACGCGCACGTCACAAAAAAGTAATGAAGCAGGCGAAAGGCTACTACGGTGCCCGTTCGCGCGTCTATCGTGTTGCCTTCCAGGCAGTAATCAAAGCAGGCCAGTACGCTTACCGTGACCGTCGTCAACGTAAACGTCAGTTCCGTCAGCTGTGGATTGCACGTATTAACGCTGCTGCACGTCAGAACGGCATCTCTTACAGCCGTTTCATCAATGGTCTGAAAAAGGCTTCTGTTGAAATCGACCGTAAGATCCTGGCTGACATCGCTGTATTCGACAAAGTAGCGTTTGCTGCTCTGGTAGAAAAAGCGAAATCTGCTCTGGCGTAAGCCATCAGATGAAAGAGGGAGCTTGCTCCCTCTTTTGCTTTTTGTTGTTTGACTTGTGTTTGGCTTGACATTCAGTCCGCTAAGTTTTTCAATAGAATCAGTTTTTTCACTTATTTAAGGTAATGCAAGCATGCACGCTGCTATTTTCCGTTTCTTTTTTTACTTTAGCGCCTGAATTCAGGAGGCTTTGCGCGTAAGAAAAGAAACGAAAAATAGCGCTGAAAGCCTCCCTCGTGGAGGCTTTTTTTTTTGCTTTAACATGGTTTACCGATTCAGGTTTATTCATGAGCGCACTTAAGACGATCGATACCCCCAATGATTGAAGTTGCACCAGGGCAGCTTCAGGTATGAAGGGTATATACCCTGAGTATTTGAAGTGGCGGTTTCTACAGCGGCAACTTCAAGTGCGAAGGGGAGACTCTCAACATCGACAATCGGGCCTAACAGGCTGGAAGAAGAGGAAAGCAATGCCACATCTCGCAGAGTTGGTTGCCCAAGCAAAGGCAGCCGTAGAGAATGCTCAGGATATTGCCACGCTAGATAACGTGCGTGTTGAATATTTGGGTAAGAAAGGCCATTTGACGCTGCAGATGACGTCACTGCGCGAACTGCCAGCAGAAGAGCGTCCCGCTGCGGGTGCTGTGATTAACCAGGCTAAACAGGAAGTTCAGGAAGCTCTGAATGCCCGTAAATCAGATCTGGAATCAGCTGCGCTCAATGCCCGTCTGGCCGAAGAAACCATCGATGTGTCTATGCCAGGGCGTCGCATGGAAAACGGTGGTCTCCACCCAGTGACCCGCACGATTGAACGTATTGAAACGTTCTTTGGCGAATTGGGTTTTGCCGTTGAAACTGGCCCTGAAATCGAAGATGACTATCACAACTTCGACGCCTTAAATATTCCTGCTCATCATCCAGCGCGCGCAGATCACGATACTTTCTGGTTTGATGCAAAACGCCTGCTGCGTACCCAGACTTCGGGTGTGCAGATCCGCACGATGAAAGAGCAGCAGCCGCCAATCCGCATCATTGCGCCGGGCCGTGTCTATCGTAACGACTACGATCAGACCCACACGCCAATGTTCCATCAAATGGAAGGCCTGATTGTTGATAAAGATATTAGCTTTACCAACTTGAAAGGCACGCTGCACGATTTCCTGAATAACTTCTTTGAAGAAGACTTACAGATTCGTTTCCGTCCTTCTTACTTCCCGTTCACTGAGCCTTCCGCCGAAGTTGACGTGATGGGCAAAAACGGTAAATGGCTGGAAGTTTTGGGTTGCGGTATGGTGCATCCAAACGTGCTGCGTAACGTAGGTATCGATCCAGAAGTTTACTCTGGCTTCGCATTCGGGATGGGCATGGAGCGTTTAACCATGCTGCGCTATGGCGTAACCGATCTGCGTGCATTCTTCGAAAACGATCTGCGTTTCCTCAAACAGTTTAAGTAAGGCGGGATTATCACATGAAATTCAGTGAACTCTGGTTGCGCGAGTGGGTAAATCCTGCCATTAGCAGCGAAGCATTATCAGAACAAATTACTATGGCCGGTCTGGAAGTTGACGGTGTTGAACCGGTTGCTGGCGAATTTAACGGCGTTTTCGTGGGTGAAGTGGTTGAGTGTGGCCAGCATCCAAACGCCGACAAGTTGCGTGTCACTAAAGTTAACGTGGGCGGTGAGCGTCTGTTAGACATCGTTTGCGGTGCACCAAACTGCCGTAAGGGCCTGAAAGTCGCCGTTGCGACTATTGGCGCGGTATTGCCTGGCGATTTTAAAATCAAAGCGGCGAAACTGCGCGGTGAGCCTTCAGAAGGGATGCTGTGTTCGTTCTCTGAGCTGGGTATTTCCGAAGATCACGACGGCATCATTGAATTGCCAGTAGATGCGCCTATCGGCACCGATATCCGTGAATATCTGAAGCTGAATGATAACGCGATTGAAATTAGCGTAACGCCGAACCGTGCAGATTGCTTAGGGATTATTGGCGTTGCACGTGACGTTGCGGTGCTGAATAAGCTGACTCTGAACGTGCCAGCGATGGACGCGGTTCCTGCGGCAATACATGACACTTTCCCAATTACGGTTGACGCGACCGACGCTTGCCCACGCTATTTGGGCCGCGTGGTGAAAGGGATCAACGTTAAAGCCGCAACGCCATTGTGGATGCGTGAAAAACTACGTCGCTGCGGTATTCGTTCTATCGACCCCGTCGTTGACGTAACCAACTATGTTCTGTTGGAACTGGGTCAGCCGATGCATGCGTTCGATCTTAACCGCCTCGAAGGTGGCATCGTTGTGCGTATGGCGAAAGAGGGCGAAAAGCTGACTCTGCTGGACGGCAATGAAGCCACGCTGTCGGCTGATACCTTAGTGATTGCCGATCAGCAAAAAGCGCTGGCGATGGGCGGTATCTTCGGTGGTGAACACTCTGGCGTGAACGAAGAAACACAAGACGTTCTGCTGGAATGTGCGTACTTCAACCCGCTATCTATCACCGGTCGTGCACGCCGTCAGGGCCTGCATACCGATGCTTCTCACCGCTACGAACGCGGCGTGGATCCGGCATTGCAAGCTGCGGCGATGGAACGTGCGACGCGTTTGCTGATTGATATCTGCGGTGGTCAAGCAGGCCCAGTCATTGATGTTACCAACGAAGCAACGCTGCCTAAGCGCGCCACGATCACGCTGCGCCGTGAAAAACTGGATCGTTTAATTGGCCATCACGTTGAAGACGCACAGGTTACCGATATCCTTGAACGTTTAGGTTGCAAGGTTAGCTTTGCCAATGATACTTGGCAGGCTGTCGCGCCAAGCTGGCGTTTCGATATGGAAATCGAAGAAGACTTAGTGGAAGAAGTGGCCCGTGTTTACGGCTACAACAATATTCCAAACGTGCCTGTGAAAGCAGACCTGATCATGACTTCACACCGCGAAGCGAATTTGCCGCTTAAGCGCGTGAAAACAATGCTGGTCGATCGTGGTTATCAAGAAGCGATTACCTACAGCTTTGTAGATCCTAAGGTTCAGGCGCTGTTGCACCCGGCAGAAGAAGCGCTGATTTTGCCAAGCCCAATCTCGGTAGAAATGTCAGCGATGCGCCTGTCTCTGTGGAGCGGCTTGCTGTCTGCGGTGGTCTATAATCAGAACCGTCAGCAATCGCGTGTACGTTTGTTCGAAACGGGTCTACGCTTTGTTCCTGATACTGCTGCTAATCTGGGTATCCGTCAGGATGTCATGCTGGCCGGTGTGATCGCGGGTAACCGTTACGAAGAACACTGGAATTTGGAACGTCAGGTTGTTGATTTCTACGATCTGAAAGGTGATTTAGAAGCTATTTTAGATTTGACCGGTAAATTGGATGACGTCCAATTTAAAGCAGAAACTAACCCTGCTTTACATCCGGGGCAGAGTGCGGCAATTTATTTAGCAGGCAAACGCGTTGGTTTCATTGGTGTTGTTCACCCTGATCTAGAACGTAAACTGGATCTGAATGGCCGCACCGTGGTATTCGAAATCGAGTGGGAAGCCCTTGCAGAGCGCCGTATTCCGCAGGCTCGCGAGGTTTCACGCTATCCTGCAAACCGCCGTGATATCGCCGTTGTGGTGGCTGAAAATGTCCCTGCAGAAGATATTTTGGCAGAGTGTAAGAAAGTTGGCGTAAATCAGGTAGTTGGCGTAAACTTGTTTGACGTGTACCGTGGTAAGGGTGTTGCCGAGGGTTATAAGAGCCTCGCTATCAGTCTGGTATTGCAAGATACCACCCGTACACTGGAAGAAGAGGAGATTGCCGCTACCGTCGCAAAATGTGTAGAGGCATTAAAACAGCGATTCCAAGCATCCTTGAGGGATTGAACTTATGGCGCTTACTAAAGCTGAAATGTCTGAACACCTGTTTGAGAAGCTTGGGCTTAGCAAACGGGATGCCAAAGACCTCGTAGAAATATTTTTCGAAGAGGTTCGCCGCGCTCTGGAAAATGGTGAACAGGTTAAGTTGTCCGGTTTCGGTAACTTTGATCTGCGCGACAAAAACCAGAGACCGGGACGTAACCCGAAAACCGGGGAAGATATCCCGATTACGGCGCGCCGTGTTGTTACTTTCCGTCCGGGGCAGAAGCTCAAGAGCCGGGTCGAGAACGCGACACCGAAAGAGTAATACGCAAAACAAAAAGGCCGCCTGCGGGTGGCCTTTTTCTTATCTAACGTCCATCAACCCAAATATCGCGAGACAATGCATAGATGAAAGTGAATGACCTCGTTAGTGTTAAAACCGATGGTGGCCCACGCCGAATTGGTAAAATTGTTGAAGTTGAAGAATTTAGTGAAGGGGTGATGTATTTAGTCACGCTGGATGATTATCCTAATGGCGTATGGTTTTTTAACGAAATAGATAGCCATGATGGTACATTTGTTGAGCCTTATCACGGTGATGAATAGCCAAGCTTTATTATTGTACCCACACCTAATCTCTTATTAGATCTCTTCAATGAGTCTTATGCTAAACGCTGACACGTCAACACCTTCACATTTTTCCCTTTTGCAGCAGCGCCAGCAGCAGCACGATCGCCGACGATTGTGGCTCCTGACGCTATTTTTACTTTTTGCGGTGATAGTCAGTCTGTGTGCAGGCGATCTCTGGATGTGGCCCACGCAATGGTTGAGCGAAAGTGCCCAGCTTTTCGTGTGGCAACTCCGTTTGCCGCGGGTGTTAGCGGTGATGGCTGTCGGTGCTGCGCTGGCGATATCCGGTGCGGTGATGCAGGCGCTGTTTGATAATCCGCTGGCTGAACCAGGGCTTTTAGGCGTATCCAACGGTGCGGGCGTGGCGTTAGTGCTAGCAGTATTACTCGGTCAGAGCATGCTCCCCGTGTGGGTTCTCAGTACCTGTGCGATTATTGGTGCGCTGGCGATTACCGCTTTGCTGATGATATTTGCGCACCGTAAATCGCTGACAAATTCGCGGCTGTTATTAATTGGTGTTGCTCTAGGTATTGCCTGTAGCGCAGTGATGACGTGGGCGGTCTATTTTAGCTCCAGCTTAGATTTGCGCCAGCTGATGTATTGGCTGATGGGCGGATTTAGCGGCGTGGATTGGCGTCAAAAATGGTTGGTGCTAGCGCTCATCCCGGTATTTGTTTGGCTGTTGTATCAAGGTAAAGTGCTTAACCTGATGTCTCTGGGCGATATCCAAGCGCGCCAGCTCGGACTTTCGCTGGTGGTGTGGCGTAATTTACTTGTGGTGGCGATTGGCTGGCTGGTGGGGGTTAGTGTTGCGCTGGCCGGTGTGATTGGTTTTGTCGGATTAGTGGTGCCGCACATGCTGCGGCTGATGGGGATTACCGATCATCGTGCACTTTTGCCTGCCTGCGCGCTGGGCGGTGCCGGTGTATTGTTATTTGCCGATGTGGTGGCGCGCGTGGCGCTTTTCTCCGCTGAGTTGCCGATTGGTGTAGTGACATCCTCTCTCGGCGCGCCTGTTTTTATCTGGATGCTGTTACGGCCACGGAGTGTCAAAGCCTAATGATGAATCAAAACAGAGATTTTCTTGTGCAGAACTGCCTTTCGTTAAACAACGTTTCTGCAGGGACTCGTCTATTACCCTTTAGCGCACAGGTAAATCGTGGGGCGCTTATTCACATCATTGGTCCGAATGGCGCAGGTAAAAGCACGTTGCTATCGCGCATCGCCGGCATCTTACCCGGTGACGGCACGATTATGCTAAATCAGATCGATATTGAAAAACTCACTGCGACCGAGCTGGCACGCTATCGCGCCTATTTACATCAGCAACAACAGCCCAGCGCAGTGATGCCTGTTTTTCAGTTTCTTGCATTGCACCAACCTACAGGCTGTGATGTTGAGCTTGCTGATGGCGTGGTTGGCTATCTGGCAGAAACACTCAACTTAAGTGATAAACTTGCGCGGCCATTGACTCATCTTTCTGGCGGTGAGTGGCAGCGGGTGCGAATTGCCGCCGTGTGTTTGCAGGTATGGCCAACGTTAAATCCCCAGGCATCGCTTTTGTTGCTGGATGAGCCAATGAATAGTCTGGACATCAGCCAGCAGGCGGCTGTGGATCAGTTGCTCGGGCAGCTTACCCAGCTTGGGATTAGTGTCATCGTCAGTGCGCATGATTTGAATCATACGCAAAGACATGCGCAGCAGGTTTGGATGCTCAAGGCTGGGGTAGTTTCACAGCAAGGGGCCGCAAGGGACGTGATGACGGTGCAAAATCTCTCTACGTTGTTTGAAATAGATTTTCGTGAATTAGAAAGTGAGGGGCAGCGCTGGTTTGTATACCAGAGCTGATAATAAATATAGCCAAGAAAATTAATAGCAGGGTAATTAAATATTTAATAAACAATTTCGTTAAATTTTCGATTTAATTCACTTAAATCAATATTCCTTCAACCAATCCCAAACAAATTCGCCATCATCCGCTATGTTTAGACTGCGTTTATCTTAATGTTAAACTAAGCTTTTATACTTATTCTCAACATAGACAAGCGCAAGACACGCTTTGGTATTTGTAGTGACTTTGATTAGGTGCTTCAAATTGAATCATCAGCATAGAATAAATATAAGGTAACGGATGAAAGAGTTTCTCCCATTTTCTGTCCCCTCAATGGGGGAGGATGAAATCGCTGCGGTTGCTGAGGTATTACGTTCAGGATGGATCACCACGGGGCCTAAATGCCAGCAGCTCGAATCTGCTTTCAGTCAGTACGTTGGTGCGAAACATGCCATTGCCGTGAGCTCTGCAACCGGCGGAATGCACGTAACGTTAATGGCGCTGGGCATTGGTGCGGGCGATGAGGTGATTACACCATCTCAAACGTGGGTGTCGACGATCAACATTATTACTCTGCTGGGTGCGGAGCCGGTAATGGTTGACGTTGACAGGGATACCCTGATGGTTCAGCCAGCTCAGATTGAAGCGGCCATTACCGAAAAAACCAAGGCAATTATTCCGGTTCACTATGCGGGTGCTCCAGCAGATTTAACGGCGTTAAGAGAGATTGCAGCGCGACATAATATCCCACTGATTGAAGATGCTGCCCACGCGATAGGCACACGTTTTGGTGATGAAATGATTGGCTCGCAGGGAACCGCGATTTTCTCGTTCCACGCCATCAAAAATATGACCTGTGCCGAAGGTGGCATGGTGGTCACTGATGATGATGAGCTGGCGGATAAAGTGCGTTGTTTCAAATTTCACGGCCTTGCGGTGGATGCCTTTGATCGCCAAGCGCTTGGGCGTAAACCTCAGGCTGAAGTTGTCGCTCCGGGCTATAAATACAACTTAGCGGATATCAATGCCGCGATTGCGTTAGTTCAGCTGGAAAAACTTCCTGCGATGAACGCGCGTCGCCAAGAGCTGGTTGCTCGTTATCGCAAGGCGCTTCAAGGTTCACCTTTGTTGCCGCTCACCGTTCCGGAATACCCGCATCATCATGCATGGCACCTGTTTATGGTGCGTGTGGATAAAGATCTGTGCGGTATCGATCGCAATACCATGATGGAAAAGCTGAAAGAGCATGGCATCGGCACCGGTCTGCATTTCCGCGCAGCACATACCCAAAAATATTATCGGGAAAAGTATCCCGATCTTCGTTTACCTAATACCGAATGGAACTCGGCGAGTTTGATGACCTTACCTTTGTTCCCTGATATGCAAGACAGCGATGTGGATCGCGTCGTGAAAGCAATATCTGACATTCTGGAGTCCTGTAGTGAGTAATAGTGAAGTGAATAAAAGTACGGATAACACAATAAAAAAAGTGTCCGTGGTTATTCCTGTTTTTAACGAGCAGGAAAGCTTGCCCATTTTAATTAAGCGTACCCATGCGGCCTGCGAGCTTTTAAATAAGCCGTATGAAATTATTTTGATTGATGACGGTAGTCATGATGCTTCTGCGGAAATATTAACTCAGGCAGCTGAGATCCCAGAAAACCATATTGTTGCTGTGCTTTTAAACCGTAACTATGGTCAACATTCGGCCATCATGGCGGGGTTCAATCAGGTTTCTGGCGATTTAATTATTACCCTTGATGCGGATTTACAAAATCCACCGGAAGAGATCCCGCGCTTGGTTGAAACGGCAGAACAGGGCTATGACGTGGTGGGCACCGTGCGTGCCAAACGTAAAGATACCTGGTTCCGTAAAACGGCCTCTAAGATGATCAACATGATGATCCAAAAGGCCACCGGCAAATCAATGGGAGATTACGGCTGTATGCTGCGTGCTTACCGTCGGCCCATCATTGAAGCCATGCTGCATTGCCATGAACGCAGCACTTTTATTCCTATTCTGGCTAATACCTTTGCGCGTCGAACCATTGAAATCGATGTTCGCCACGATGAGCGCGAGTTTGGGGAATCAAAGTACAGCTTCTTAAAACTCATCAATCTGATGTATGACCTCGTGACCTGTTTGACCACCACGCCATTGCGTCTTTTGAGTATTGTCGGCAGCGTGATTGCGCTTTCCGGTTTCACTCTGGCGGTCTTACTTATCGCGATGCGTTTGATTTTTGGTCCAACATGGGCCGCAGAAGGGGTATTCACGCTGTTTGCCGTGCTGTTTACCTTTATCGGTGCTCAGTTTGTTGGGCTGGGATTATTGGGCGAGTACATCGGACGTATCTATAACGATGTGCGCGCACGCCCTCGCTATTTTGTGCAAAAAATTGTCTCCGCAGACGCGTTGAAGACCCATGAATCTGTTGAACAACAGGAAGAAGAGTAATGAAAGCCATTGTATTTGCTTACCATGATATCGGCTGTGCAGGACTGAAAGCGCTGAAAGAGGCGGGTTATGAAATCTCCGCCGTATTTACCCACACTGACGAACCGGGTGAGAACCATTTCTATGGTTCAGTTGCGCGTGTTGCTGCCGAAATGGAGCTGCCTGTTTATGCACCAGATAATGTTAATCATCCACTGTGGATCGATCGCATTAAGGCGTTGAAGCCCGACGTTATTTTCTCATTCTACTACCGCAATATGCTGTGCCAGGACATTCTGGATATCGCGCCGCGCGGCAGTTGGAATCTGCATGGCTCACTGTTGCCTAAATATCGTGGTCGCGCACCGGTTAACTGGGCGCTGGTACACGGTGAAGCACAAACTGGTGTTACGCTGCATCAAATGACGCGTAAAGCGGATGCTGGTGATATCGCAGGGCAATTGGCGGTGGATATTGCTGCTGACGATACGGCGCTAACGCTGCACAGCAAAATTCGTGATGCTGCGGTGGCTTTGTTAGGCCAGCAGTTACCGTTAATCAAAACTGGTAATGTGAAAACCACGGCACAAGACGAGTCTCAGGCGACCTATTTTGGCCGTCGTACCGCGGCTGATGGCCTGATCGATTGGAACAAGCCCGCAACAGTGATTCACAATTTAGTGCGCGCGGTAACCGAACCTTACCCAGGTGCATTTAGCTACCTAGGTGATAGAAAAATTACCGTATGGCGTAGCCGTGTGGTTGAAGACAAATCAGGCAGCAAGCCGGGCACTGTGCTGTCAGCTAAACCGCTGGTTATCGCTTGTGGTGAAAACGCGCTGGAAATCGTCACCGGTCAGAGCGATGCCGGTTTATATGCGCAGGGCTCTCAGCTGGCTAACGAGATGGGCATTGTGGCGAAAGTTCGCCTGTGGGATAAGCCGAACAGCCTGATCAAACGCCGCACGCGTGTACTGATTCTGGGCGTAAACGGTTTTATCGGTAACCATCTGACAGAACGTTTGTTGCAAGATGATAATTTTGATATCTACGGTTTGGATATCGGCTCTGATGCCATTGAGCGCTTTATCGGCAACCCGCGTTTCCACTTCGTTGAGGGCGATATCAGCATCCACAATGAGTGGATCGAATATCACATCAAAAAATGTGACGTGATCCTGCCGTTGGTTGCGATCGCTACGCCGATTGAATATACCCGCAATCCATTGAAAGTGTTCGAGTTAGACTTCGAACAAAACCTGAAGATTGTGCGTGACTGCGTGAAATATCAAAAACGTATCGTGTTCCCATCCACTTCAGAAGTGTATGGCATGTGTAACGATAAAGACTTTGATGAAGATACCTCTAACCTGATTGTTGGCCCGATCAACAAACAGCGCTGGATTTACTCGGTGTCTAAGCAGCTGTTAGACCGCGTTATTTGGGCTTACGGTGCTAAGAATGAGCTTAACTTTACGCTGTTCCGTCCGTTTAACTGGATGGGGCCACGTTTGGATAACCTGAATGCCGCGCGTATCGGTAGCTCCCGTGCGATCACCCAGTTGATCCTGAATCTGGTTGAAGGTTCTCCGATTAAGCTGGTGGACGGCGGTGCGCAGAAACGTTGCTTTACTGATATCAGCGATGGTATTGAAGCGCTGTTCCGAATTATTGAAAACAAAGACGACAACTGCAACGGGCAGATTATCAACATCGGTAATCCAGATAACGAAGCCAGTATTCGTGAGCTGGGTGAGATGCTGTTGGATTGCTTTGAACGTCATCCGCTGCGTTCTCACTTCCCGCCGTTTGCCGGTTTCAAAGAAATTGAAAGCAGCAGCTACTACGGTAAAGGTTATCAGGACGTTGAGCATCGTAAACCAAGCATAACCAACGCTAAGCGTCTGTTGCATTGGGCTCCAACGGTTGAAATGAAACAGACCGTTGAAGAAACGCTGGATTACTTCCTGCGTACCGTTGATCTCAGCGGTGAGGCACAATGAAACGGGTTGGCCTGAGAATTGACGTTGATACGTTTCGCGGTACCCGTGATGGGGTGCCGCAGTTATTAACCATGCTACAAAAGCATGATGTCTTAGGGAGCTTTTTCTTTAGCGTGGGGCCGGACAACATGGGACGCCATTTATGGCGTCTGCTGAAGCCGCGCTTTTTGTGGAAGATGCTTCGTTCTCAGGCCGCTTCGCTGTATGGATGGGATATTTTACTGGCCGGCACCTGCTGGCCAGGCAAATTAATTGGTAAACCTCACGAGCTTATCATTCGTCATACCGCGACGTCGGGGCATGAAGTGGGACTGCATTCATGGGATCATCACGGCTGGCAAAAGAACGTGGGTCGCTGGTCTGATGCTCGGCTCAAGCGTGAGTTTGAACGCGGTTTAGCGGAAATGCAGCGCATTTTAGGCTATGCGGTGGATTGCTCTGCGGTGGCAGGCTGGCGTGCCGATCAGCGCGTTGTGGATATGAAGCAATCTTACGGCATGCGCTACAACAGCGATTGCCGAGGGACGCAGCCGTTTATTCCTCAACTGAGTAACGGCCAATACGGCACGGTGCAAATCCCCGTTACGCTACCAACCTATGATGAAGCGGTAGGGACGTTAACTACTGACGCTCAGTTTAATGATTTCATCATTGATGCGATCAAAAACGACAAAGGTACTCCGGTCTATACCATTCATGCTGAAGTTGAAGGGATCGTAAAAGCCGACATGTTTGAGCAGTTACTGATCCGATTAAAAGCCGAAAACATCGAATTTTGCCCGTTGTCTGCGCTGTTGCCAAACGATAGGGCGCAGCTCCCAACGGGACGTATCGTTCGTTCATCATTTGAAGGGCGGGAGGGCTGGCTCGGTTGTCAGGCTCCTGCTGTAGAAAACCCAGCGGAGACGTCTTTGTGAGAGTGATTAAAACACTGTCCGGCTTATTGTTCGCCTTGCTGTACCTGTTACCTCTGAATTGGCGTCCACTTTGGCAGCCAGATGAAACCCGTTATGCAGAAATAAGCCGCGAGATGCTTGCTCGCGGCGATTGGACCGTTCCCCATTTACTGGGGCTTCGCTATTTTGAAAAGCCCGTTGCTGGGTATTGGATTAACAACATTAGTCAATGGCTATTTGGTGACAACAACTTTGCTGTGCGTTTCGGTTCAGTATTCTGTACCGCGCTAAGCACGCTGTTAGTCTATTGGCTGGCCATGCTGATTTGGAAAAACAGCCGCACGGCGATTTTGGCGGCGGTCATCTACTTCAGCATGTTCTTGGTATACGCGGTTGGCACCTATAGCGTGCTAGACCCGATGATCACGCTGTGGATGTCGGCGGCGATGGTGAGTTTCTATCTCACCTTGAAGGCAACGACGCCGAAAGCCAAAGTCGGTGCCTACGTGCTGCTCGGTATTGCCTGTGGCATGGGCTTTATGACCAAAGGGTTCTTAGCCTTAGCGTTGCCTGTTATCAGCGTTCTGCCGATTGTTATCCAACAAAAACGTGTAAAAGAGCTGTTTTTGTTTGGGCCCATTGCGGTGGTGGTGGCTGCGATCCTGAGTGCTCCGTGGGCGTGGAGTATTTATCTGCGCGAACCTGATTTCTGGAATTACTTCTTCTGGGTTGAGCATATCCAGCGTTTCGCCGAGTCTGATGCCCAGCACAAAGCGCCGTTCTGGTACTATTTACCGGTGCTGGTGGCCGGTGTAATGCCGTGGTTAGCGTTATTGCCGGGGGCTATTCGTCACGGCTGGCGCGGTTTCCATCCAGACCGATTCTTCCTGCTCAGCTGGCTGGTGATGCCGTTCCTGTTCTTTAGCATCGCGAAAGGCAAACTGCCTACGTATATTTTGCCTTGTATGGCTCCACTGGCGCTGTTGATGGCGCATTATGCTTCCGAATTGGTGGCGAAAGGACAATGGCGCACGTTTAAAGTCAACGCGGTGATTAACATCCTATTTGGCGTGGTGGGTGCAACGGCCGTATCGGTGATGGCGCTAGGCCACTTTGAATCGCCACTGTATGGAACCGGCGAGCAGGGTGAGTTAAGCACGATCTTAATCGGTGTAGTGTGCTTTGCCGGCTGGTCGCTCTTCGGCGTGATCGCGCTGGTTCGTGGTGGTAAAAACTGGCTATGGTCGGCGGTATGTCCGCTGGTGTTAGGATTGCTCATCGCGCAGGCGATTCCGCAGAAGATCGAAAACAGCAAAAACCCTCAGGCTTTTATTGAGGATGTGATGCCGCAGCTCGCAAACAGCCGCTATGTATTAAGCGATGAGGTGGGTATTGCCGCCGGTCTGGCGTGGGAACTCAAACGCAGTGATATTCTGATGTTTGATTATTCGGGTGAGTTGAGATACGGCTTAGGCTATCCTGATGCTAAAGGCCATCGCATCAATAAAGATGAATTTGCTGGATGGCTAGCCAACGCCCGCAAAGAGGGCAACGTGAGCTTGATGATCCATCTCTCCAGAGATGAAACTCTTGACCATGAAGGCTTACCTAAGGCCGATAGCGTTGAACAACGAGGTCGTTACGTCGTGCTGTTCTACAAGAAAAGCGAATAATGAGTTACTTGCTCCTTCTGCTCGCCAGCGTTTTTACCTGCGGCGGGCAACTTTGCCAAAAACAAGCGGTGGTGTGCTGGCAACAGCGCCCACCGTCTTCACGCTTAGCCACAACGTTACGCTGGTTACTCGCCGCCTGTTGTTCGCTTGGCATTGCAATGCTGCTCTGGCTGCTGGTTTTGCAGCGACTACCGCTGGGCATTGCCTATCCGATGCTGAGTATTAACTTTGTTCTGATCACGCTGTGCGCGCACTATTGGTTTGGTGAGAAAGCGGGTGTGCGGCATTGGTGCGGGGTGGCGTTAATTATGCTGGGTATTTATCTAATGAGTCGTGGACTGTGATGAAAAAAGGCTATGTTTGGGCCGCGTGCAGCATTGTTTTAGTGAGTGTGGCACAGGTGCTGATGAAGTCCGGTATGGCAGATATTCCGATTATTTCGTCGCTAGAGATTGAGCCGCTGACGTTGCTGATAGCCTATGCGGCACCGTTATTGGTGGTCAGTCTCGGGATTTTGGGCTATGTGCTGTCGATGGTGTGCTGGTTTTGTGCTCTGCGCTATTTACCGCTCAGCCGAGCGTATCCGCTGTTAAGTTTAAGCTATGCGTTGGTTTATGTGGCGGCTATTGCATTACCGTGGCTGAATGAAACGGTGAGCTGGACTAAAACGGCTGGCGTGATCGCCATATTAGCAGGCGTTTGGTTAATTACGAGTGGTAAACAGGACACTCCCCACCCACAAGAGCAGGGAGTTGAGGCGAAAGGGGATTAGCGTAAACCACGCGTGTGGTTGTTTTTAGACCAGCTAAAAGTTTCATCGCTAGGAACCACTTTTTGCTTTTTCTTCTCAGCGCGTACTTTCTTGGCTTCTTTATCCATCTCTAACGCAATTTCTTTCAGCATCTCATCTTTGATTTTGCCTTTTTCGGCATTGGTTAGCGGGCGATCTAAACTTTTTCTGGCCTGAGCC
This sequence comes from Hafnia alvei, assembly GCF_034424155.1. Lineage (NCBI taxonomy): Bacteria > Pseudomonadati > Pseudomonadota > Gammaproteobacteria > Enterobacterales > Hafniaceae > Hafnia > Hafnia alvei. Next base: position 2,231,856 of record NZ_CP139992.1, read on the forward strand.
TGTTTTACTTGTACTCGCTGTAGCTGGCTTTCATTCAGGTCTTTTAAAGTCAGTTTTTTCATCGTGCGCACCTTGAGTCAGATTTCATTAGCGTCAGTATTACACAGACATGCCCATTTACAGTTAATAAATACGGATATTCTAAAATTCCCGCTGACGTAGCAAAAAAATCACGCTAAATTTGCATAATTCTGAGTTAGCACGTAAATATGTAGATAATTCGTACAATTTACCAATGAGAAAGAACCTAGGTTATGGCTAGGTAAATAAGATAAGCAAAAGGGAAATTATGCGTCTTGGTTTTTTAGTGGTAGTGGCAAGTTTGGTGTTGGCAGGCTGTAGCCATAATGCGCCGCCGCCAAGCGGAAAATTATCTGATTCAATCGCCGTGGTGGCGCAGTTGAACGATCAGCTACGCCAATGGCACGGTGCGCCTTACCGTTACGGTGGCTTAGAACGTAACGGCGTTGACTGCTCAGGCTTTGTTTATCGCACTTTCCGCGACCGTTTCGAAATGCAATTGCCTCGTACTACCAAGCAGCAAACGTCGCTGGGGACGAAGGTCGACCGTGACGAACTGATGCCGGGCGATTTGGTCTTTTTCAAAACCGGCGGCGGTGAAAACGGTTTGCACGTGGGTATTTACGATACCGATGAAACCTTTATTCATGCCTCAACCAGTAAGGGCGTGACCCGTTCTTCATTAGATAATGTCTATTGGCGTAAAGTCTATTGGCAGGCACGACGCTTATAGTTATTAGCCATCTAGTTTTTTAGTTATAATCCTAATTATTCAAAACGCCCTTAACGTGGGCGTTTTTTTATACGGGTATAACGCCAAGATAGCCCATTCTTGCCGCAGTCAGCGCGGCGAAATGTTATTATATTCTCTATGCAAAGAATAACCGGAATTGACGAATGACTACCTTACGCTTATTGATTTCAGACTCTTATGATCCTTGGTTTAATTTGGCCGTGGAGGAGTGCATATTTCGTCAAATGGCACCCACGCAGCGAGTGTTATTTTTGTGGCGTAATAACGATACCGTGGTGATTGGGCGAGCGCAAAATCCGTGGAAAGAGTGTAATACTCGACGCATGAGCGAGGATGGCGTGAAATTAGCCCGCCGAAGCAGCGGCGGCGGCGCGGTATTCCACGATTTAGGTAATACCTGCTTTACCTTTATGGCCGGTAAGCCTGAATACGATAAAACAATTTCAACCGGCATTATTCTTAATGCGTTGCGCAGTCTGGGTCTTGTTGCCGATGCCTCGGGTCGCAATGATTTAGTGGTCACCACCGCCGATGGCGAGCGTAAAGTTTCCGGTTCAGCGTATCGTGAAACCATGGACCGCGGCTTTCATCATGGCACACTGCTGCTGAATGCCGATCTGAGTCGTTTGGCTAATTACCTGCATCCCGATCCGAAGAAATTACAGGCGAAAGGGATTACGTCGGTGCGTTCCCGCGTGGCAAATCTGGTGGAACTGATGCCTGATATTACTCATGAGAAAATCTGCACGGCGATCACCGAGGCATTCTTCGAACACTATGGCGAGCGCGTTGAGGCTGAACATATTTCCCCGCGCTATGAGCCTGACATGCCGAATTTCAGCGAGCAGTTCCTAAAGCAAAGCAGTTGGGCATGGAACTTTGGTCAAGCGCCATCGTTCACGCATCAACTGGATGAACGCTTTGTGTGGGGCGGCGTTGAGCTGCACTTTGATATTGAACGCGGGCTTATTACGCGCGCTCAGATGTTTACCGACAGTTTAAACCCTGCACCGCTTGAAATGCTTGCCGAGCGTTTGTATCAGGTGGCTTATCGTAGCGATGAAATTGGCGCAATAGTGGAACAACTCGTGCAGGAATTCCCTGAACAACAAGCAGAACTGCATGAACTGAAGCAGTGGCTATCGCAGCAAGTGAAATAAACCCGCCATACCCGTACAGAGTACCGGTGTTTATATTGAGCCATGCCCTCTACACTGTCATCAAATGCGGTGAAAACAAGAGGGCATATGACTCAGTTTATTAATAGTTATCACGATGAGCTTGCGGGTTTTTATACCGAGCTAAAGCCAACGCCGCTTAAAGATGCGCGTTTACTGTATTACAGCCAGCCTTTAGCCGATGATTTAGGCCTGAGCCCCGATTTTTTTACCGGTGAATCGGCCGCAGTTTTGCGCGGAGAAGCGCTATTACCGGGAATGAATCCTCTCGCTCAGGTTTACAGTGGGCACCAATTTGGGGTTTGGGCGGGGCAGTTGGGCGATGGTCGCGGTATTTTGCTCGGCGAACAGCAGCTACCCGACGGGCGCAAATATGACTGGCATCTCAAAGGTGCAGGTCCAACGCCCTATTCAAGAATGGGTGATGGCCGCGCGGTATTGCGATCGGTGATCCGCGAATTTCTGGCCTCCGAAGCACTGCACCATCTCGGCATTCCGACGACCAGAGCACTGAGTATAGTCACCAGCCAGCAGCCTGTTTTCCGCGAGCAGCCTGAGCGCGGTGCGATGCTGATGCGCGTCGCTGAAAGCCACCTGCGTTTTGGCCATTTCGAGCACTTCTATTACCGCGAGCAACCTGATGAAGTTCGAAAGCTGGCGGATTATGCGATTCGCCATCATTGGCCACATCTGGTGGATGAAAAAGATCGTTACGTACTTTGGCTGCGCGATATCGCTGAGCGAACGGCTCGTCTGATCGCACTGTGGCAAGCGCAAGGGTTTGCGCACGGGGTGATGAATACCGACAACATGTCGATTCTGGGACTGACCATCGATTTTGGCCCCTATGCCTTCATCGACGATTACCAACCCGGTTTTATCTGTAACCACTCTGACTATCAAGGACGCTATGCGTTTGATAACCAGCCTGCGGTGGCTTATTGGAATCTGCATCGTCTGGGGCAGGCGCTTTCTGGCCTGATGACTGCCGACCAAATTCGTGGTGCGCTTGATGCCTATGAGCCCGCGCTGATGGTGGCTTTTGGCGAGCAAATGCGTAAGAAACTGGGGTTCTTTAGCCGAGATAATCAAGATAACGATCTGCTGACGGAGCTACTTAGCCTGATGGCCAAAGAAGGGCGGGACTATACGCGCACTTTTCGTCAGTTAAGTTACGTAGAAGTGGCTGAAAACCACATGACCCTGCGCGATGATTTTCTCGATCGTGACGCCTTTGATGCATGGCACCGCAAGTGGCGCTTACGTTTGCAACAGGACAACGTGGACGACGCAACGCGCCAAACGCAGATGAAATCGGTAAACCCTAAACGGATCCTACGCAACTATTTGGCACAAAACGCGATTGAAGCTGCGGAAAAGGATGACATCAGCGTGCTCACCCGTCTGCATCAAGGGCTATTAAACCCTTATGAAGACGATGCCGCTTTCGATGATTTAAGTGCGTTGCCGCCGGACTGGGGTAAGACGTTGGAGATATCGTGTTCGAGTTAGGCGGGAGATGTTAGTGCAGCAGACCCCACCCTAACCCTCCCCTTATCAGGGTAGGGAACTGTTCAGAGATGCTTATAAAAACCTAGATCTGCTCTACTAAACAGTTTGGAGAGGTTTGAGAGAATCTCGATCTGCTCCTCCCCCTGCGAAGGGGGACAAACTCCCTACCGCCGTAAAAATACCTGCGGTTCCCCGCACTCGGGATGCGGCATAACGCCCAAATCAGCATGATACCAACGGGTTAGCGTTTCACCGTTTAACACCTCTTGTGGTGTGCCTTGTGCCACCAACTGTCCTTGATGCAGCAGCAGGATTCTATCGGCATACAGCGCGGCCAAATTTAAATCGTGCAGAATACAACAAACGCCAAGTGGTTCGCTGCGGGTCAGCGACTTCAGCAGTCTCAGCGTTTGCTGTTGATGATAGAGATCGAGCGCCGAGGTGGGTTCATCTAAGAACAGCCAGCGCGGTTGCGGCTCGGGCTGCCAAAGCTGGGCTAATACGCGAGCCAGTTGAACGCGCTGTTGTTCGCCGCCGGAGAGTGCGCGGTAATCGCGATCGGCTAATACATCACAGCCGGTTTGCGCCATCACATGTTCAACCGCACGCTGATTATGCTCGCCTTCGCGTCCTTGGTTTGGATAGGGGGAACGGCCCATCGCCACCACTTCTCGCACGCTGAAAGCAAAAGCGAGATCGCTATGCTGACGCATAACGGCGCGGGTGCGCGCTAACTGGCGCGGGCTCCATTCTACCAACGGCTGACCCTGTAATTCACAGTGGCCTTCGCTCGGTGGCAAAAAGCCGGTCAACAAGCGCATCAGTGTCGATTTGCCTGCGCCGTTAGGGCCGATAATCGCCACCATTTCACCGCTCTGTAAAGAGAGCGAAACCTGCTTGATCAGCCGACGCTGACCCAGATGGTAACTGATGTTGTGCGCCTGTAGCGCTGCGGGGGTAAGACGGATTTCAGATTGCTTATCCAACGCTAAACTCCTTTTGACGTAGAATCAGCCATAAAAAGTAAGGACCGCCGATCAAGCTGGTCAGCATGCCAACGGGCATTTCTGCGGGTGACACCAGCGTACGCGCCAGCGTGTCTGCGGTTAATAATAAACAGGCTCCGCCCAATGCCGAGCAGGGAAGCAACCAGCGATGATCGGCACCTAAACGCATGCGCACCAAGTGGGGGATCACCAAACCGATAAAGCCAATCACGCCGCTGACTGCCACGGCTGCGCCCACTAAAACCGCGCTCAACAGTAAAAGTTGGCGCTTGGTTTTAGGCACGTTAATCCCTAAATAGTGAGCTTCTTCATCGCCAAGCTGTAAAAGATTCAAACGGCGCGCCATCAACAGGGCAACAATGCTGGCAGGGAGGATCAACGAGGAGGCCGCGAGCAGCGTTCCCCATTGCGCTTGCCCTAAACTGCCCATGCTCCAGAGAGAGAACTGACGCAGTTGCTGGTCATTGCTGATGTAGCTAAGAACGCCCACCAAGGCAAAGCACAGTGCGTTAATAGCGATACCGGCTAACAATAAGCGAGACAGCGAACCGTGTCCGCCACGACTGAGGCCGTAAATGAGCAGGGAAATAAATAGGCTGCCACCAAAGGCCGCCAGCATATGACTATAAAGTGCCAATGTAGGCGCCAGCGTCATTGGCATCACAATCACTAGGGCAACGCACAATGATGCACCGCTGCTGATACCTAATAAGGTTGGATCGGCGAGCGGATTGCGAAACAGGCCTTGCATGATGGCACCGGACACCGCCAGCGCAATGCCGACTACCGTGGCGAGTAATACGCGCGGCAGACGAATATTCAGCCAAACCTGCCACATCGCATCATCTAGCGGTGTTTCCCACAGAGTATGAAATGAAAGGCGTAGAGCACCTAAGTTGGCGGAGCCTAAACCCAGCGCCAGCAACAGGACGATGAGTACGCTGAATGCAATGCGTGGCGATACTTTTGTCATCTCTGTGCTCGCTCCGCCGCTTCACGCAGCGCCGCTAGTGCAGCCGGCGTCTCTAAGCTAAATCCTAGCAGCGCCATATCGTCAACCACCAGAATTTGTTTGTTTTTAGCCGCAGGGGTCAATGCCATACCCGGCAGCGCCCAAACTTTATCCACGGTGCCCAAGGTTTTGAAACCATCGCGGGTGATCAGAACGAGGTCTGGCGCACTGGCCACGACGCCTTCTTGCGACAGCGGGCGATAGCGTGAGAAACCTTGCATTGCGTTTTGCGCGCCGCTGGCCTTGATGATCGCATCGGCGGCGGTGTCTTGACCGGCGGCCATTGGCGTCATACCACCGTGGCTAAGGATAAACAGCACCTTAGTTTTGAGCGGGGTGCGAGGAACGGCTGCCAGCTGTTGCTCATATTTTTGCGTGACCGCCGCGCCTTGCTTTTCTAGATTAAGCGCGCTGGCGACCTGCTGAATTTTGTGCGGTACGTTGTCGAGTGAGGCCTCGCCGCTGACGGGAACCACTTTCACACCCACATCCGCGATTTGACGCAGCACCAGAGAAGGCTCCGCCAGTTCGCTGGCTAACACCATGGTTGGTTTTAGGGAAAGAATGCCTTCAGCGTTGAGCTGGCGCATATAGCCTACGTCAGGCAGATTTTTGGCAGCGGGAAGGGTACTTGTTGTATCTCTGGCAACCAGACGATCGCCTGCGCCAAGCGCATAAACAATTTCGGTGACGTCACCGCCGACGCTAACGATGCGGTCGGCTGCGACGGCGTTCAGAGAGAATACAACCATCAGCGGTGCAGAAAGCACCGCCGCAAAGCGGCGGGCTAATGTCATGCGGCAACTCCATTCAGACGTGGCAGGCCATCAATCTGGGTGCGCCACTGTTCTTGTTCTGGCTGGCCTTCGGTACGTTGGCCGAACAGTTGGGCGATCTGGGTGCCATCTTCGGCAAACAGTTCCAGACTGGTAACAAATCCGTCTTTGGTTGGTTTACGGGTGATCCAGCTTTCTGCAATCGCGGTTTCGATTAAGTGCAGTGTGAAGCGGGAGTTAAAGATATTGATCCACTCGTGATGTGGCACCACTCGTTCGATTTTTCCGGTGAAAATCTGCACACAGCCACGGTTGCCCACGAAAACCATAATCTCGTTTTGGTCTTCTTTAGCGGTGTTCAGTAGGTGGGTCAGCGCGCTGTTATCTACGCGATACGCGAGATCGTCACCGACGGCGGCAAAGGCCTGCTGGCGTGACAGATTGTGGCGGCCCAGCAGTTGGAAGAATTGGTGAACATCGGTCATGGCGCGCCATTCAGCGTCGATAGCCTGATTATCCACGTGGCTATTTTTGGCTTCGGAGGACGCAGGTACGATCGCTAACGCAGGATTCTCATCGCTAACAAAACGGCCAATTAGATCGTTCCAAGCGGTAATGTCGGTGTTCGGCGTGGTGTAGACTTTATGCAGCGCATCGCCCTGAGCATCAAAGAACTGGATGCAGTGGCGCTCGCCGTTGCGGCTCTCTTCGGTCAGCGTAAAGGCACTGGTCCAATGCTGTAAGAATAAGCGCAGATCGATGCTGCCTGGATTGAGGATCAAACCCGCATGGCCGTGTAGATGCTGGTTTTCGTAGCTGCCAAGCTGTTCGTGAACGGCATATTCGTTACGCGTAATCGCTTTAACTTCGCCCACGGCTTCAAGCGCCGCCAGTAACGTGCGGGCATCCGCATTTAAACGACGTGCATCATGCCCCACGCGGGCATGAGTTAATTCGGCTTCGCTCACATTCAAGATCGCAGCCAGATCGCGGGCATATTTTCCACTGTTCTGCTCTTTGGCAGCCAGGTATTGCTCATATAGTGCAGGTTTCATCTTCTCTTCCTTTATAGGGATAGGGTGCTTAAATAAATCAATCAAACGGGTAGTGCCAATTTTTATATGTGCTAAACCTCCCCCAAATTGGGGGAGGTTTTTATCGCTGCGATGCGCTCATTACCACTGATAGCTAACCAGTACCTTGCCGTTGATACCGTCCTGAATAACGCCTTGTGATGTGTAATATTCTTTGTCGAAGGCGTTGCCCAGCACGACGCTGGTGGTCATACCGTTGAACGAATCTTTACCTTTGTAGCTGACGTAGAAATCATTCACGCCATAGCCAGCCTGTGGTGCAGTACCGGCGTTGACCTGATTGTTACGATCGGCGAAGGTGCCGACCCAGCCCACTGAGAAACCAGTATTGCTGATAGGTACATTCAGCTGGCTGGTGACGGTGTCTGGGTTGATGTTGTCGAGCCATTCGCCGGTTTTCTGATCTTTACCGCGAGTACGGTTGTAGGCCAGATTCCAACCGAACCAATCGGTTTGGTATTCCAAGGCGGCATCCCAACCCCAGATTTTGGCGCGGTCGATGTTGGTTGACGTGGTGCTACAGTCGATACAGCCAAAACGACCGTTGACGAAGCCCATATCCATGGTGACTTGTGTTTTGATGTAGTCTTTGGCTTTGGTGCCGAAGTAGCTGGATTTGAATTTCAGGGAGTCATTCGCCATCAACACATCATCAAAGCGCAGACCGAAACCAACCTCTTGGGTTTCATTGGTTTCTGGTTTCAGATTTGGGTTTGGCTTCCAGTAGTTCGCCATACCTGGGCCCATCTGGAAGTGCAGGGAGTCGTTATACATCTCGCCCATGGTGGGGGCGCGGAACGCCTGCGCATAGCTACCAAACACCATCAGCCAATCAGTCGGGTTAATGGTCATGGCCGCACGGGATGACCATTTGTCAGCGTTGACGTCGTCGTAGCCGTCGCTGCTGCCTTTGTAGTTGTCGTAACGGGTACCGGCAACGATATCGACAGGCAGATCGCGCAGGGTGATTTCATCCTGTAACCAGCCAGACGCAAATTTGATGTCAGCCTGTGGGAAGCCGGTGGTCGCGCCGCCTGGGGTTTGTTTCTGCTTGTAAGCTTCAGTGCCGTAAGTCAGCAGGTGAGACGCAAAGCTGTCAGCAAATAAACGGCTGCGGTTTTCTAATTTAGCACCGTTGGTAGTTTGCTTACGTTTTTCATAAGACGAGCCGGTTGGGCTGGCGTTGATTTTGACTTCGGAGGTATAGCCGGTCAGCTTGGCATCAAGCCAATCCTGTCCAACCGGTTTTAAGCTGTAGCTCGCCTGCGCATCACGCTGAATGGTCGAGCGGTCGGTCATCACGTTACCGGTGCCTGCGTCTTCAGTCTGTGGGTTTTTAGGCTCGCGTGCGGCGTTGTTGTAGTAACGCAGATCGCCAGACAATGACTGATTTTCATCAATGGTCCACGTGCCTTTGGTCAGCACGTTACTGATGGTTTCATCGTTAGGAGAGTCAAAACCGTTGCTCATGCGCAGATTGCCGCGATCGCGGGTGCTAAATGAGATGATGCCGTCTAAGTCATCGGTTTTGCCGTAGGCGCTCGCGCCCATACCTAGGCTGTGATCCTGTGTGCCTGCGGTGCCAAACACGCGATAACCGGTGTTTTTGCCCGGCATTAGCAGGTCTGCGGCATCAACGGTTTCATAAGAGATCACACCGCCTAATGCGCCGCTGCCGTACAGCATTGCTCCGGGGCCACGTACCACTTCAACGCGTTTGATCAATGCGGGATCGAGGAACGTGCCGTTGAGGTGACCGGTGTCAGTGCCTTGACGAACGCCATCAACCAGAACCAAAACGCCACGGCGATCGTAGCCACGCATGCTGATGTCTTGTCCGTTTGCACGGCTGCCACCGGAAATGGTTACGCCTGGAATATGGCGCAGCATATCGGGTGCTGAGCTGGCGGTCAGGGTTTCTGGATCGTTGTTTTCGAGAACGGATACCATCATCGGCGCTTCGAAGCTGTCGCGTTCGTTACCCGTGGCGGTGACGGTCATCGTGTTTTGCTGTTTGCTGTCTTTGCCACCGGCTGGAGTATTTCCCGTGTAGGCAATTTCTTGCGATGTTGATCCTGAAGTTGTATCAACCAAGGCTTCAGCATGCGCAAAGAGCGGTAGGGCGCAAGCAACGGCAATGCTTAAGCGAGAAGGGCTAAAGGTTGAACGAGCCAGCCTGGCGCGGGTGGAACAAGACATGGGGCAACACTCCGTATGTACGAAAACATAGCATCAGGGTTGCTGGCTGCCTTGCCTCAATGAGGCTGGGTGGCTGGCAAAGTTAATGTTTAAATTAAAATGAATGATGTACTGATTATTTGGTCAGGATCAGCTTGCCTGATTTTGTTTGGCGCAGTTGGTACTGTTCTCCTTGATGCTGAATAATGACTTTTCCATCATCACCTAGGAGTGTGTGGCTATCGATCACTGCCGCAGCCGAGGTAAAGAACGTGGGGCTTTGGTGGGTCGATAAACTCAACAGGTCAACAGATTGAGGATCAATATTCGGCTTTTCCATGTGCGCTCTTTCTTACGAAAAGTAAGTGAATGTTAATTGTTATCACAATGAGAATCATTATCATGAAATGTGCATGGCACGGCAAGATAATTTTTCAAAAAATGTGAACCTTTTTACGGTTTGAGCATCGGGTCAACCAGCGCGAAGGTTTTCCCGTATGAATTTTCGTCATCGATGAGTTTTTGAATTATCAGAGCCACATCGGCGCGGCGAATTAAACCGTGGGCTTCGCCTTGAATACACTGTGCATTTCCGGTTGAGTCACCGTTGAAAAGTCCACCTGGGCGTAAAATACAGTGACGAAGTTGGCTGGTTTGCAGCCAGCTTTCCGCTAGAGATTTCTCGCGCACGGCTTGGCCAAAGGCTTTCTTCGCGCGTTCTGATAGCGTTGGCCAGCTGTCACCACAGCCGATAGAGGTGACCAAAACCATATGAGTGAGGCCGCAATGCTCAGCGGTGTCGATGATGAGGCGATTGCCTCGGTAATCACCTTCGCGGCCACCAAGCGTTGAAACGATGCGGGCATGTTCACCGGCTAAACGGCAAACCTGTTCAACTTTTTCCGCATCGAGAGCATCGCCCTCAATAACCTGCACGCCTTTTTCGCGTAATGCTTGCGCTTGTTCAGGGTTTCTCACCAGTGCAAAAAGCGGGCGTTTCTCACGCAGGCCTAATGTGATTAATTCCGCACCAACGCCGCTACCGGCACCAAAAATTAACCATGGAGTCATACGGTGGTCTCCTGTTGAGCGGTCATTTTGCTCGGTAAAGCGCGGAAAGCAGCTAACTGATCGGCAAGCAGTACACGATGGCTATCGCGGCCGACAAAGATTTTCATCATCGCGCGACCGGCGGCATTGATGAACCAAACGGAAGCGGTGTCCATGCCCATAAATTGGCGTTCAACCAGCGCAATATGCACGCAGTGGGTGGCGCGAATATGGCCGCTCAGGCCTTTTTTACCGCGCAGGTTGAAGAAGCCATGACGGTGAGTTCCGCTCGGTAATTCACCTTGGAATTCAAGGATCAGGTCTTCGTTATTCACCAGCGTAGTGACATCGCCCCACTGGGTAATATCATCCCAAACCGTATCAAACTGTGCGCCATCAAAAACCTGCGCGGTGGGAATTAAACGGATAACTTCCAAAGGCGTTACGTCATAGCGCTTGGCGATATCTTCGACAGTACCGTCTGGGTTTGTGCTCAGAAAGGCAATCAGGTCGTGCTGCTGTGCGGAAGAAGTATGGCTCATGGTGTTGGCTCCAGTTGAATAGGTTGAGTTAGCTGAGTTTCTAGCAGTTGTGGAACGAGCGTTTGTAGCGCCTGCATGATATTGCTCGCCCAAAAACGGCCAGCCGGTGTGAGGCGGAAACGAGAACCGTTGACGGTCATCAATCCGCATGTTTGCCACTGCTGCAACAACGGCTCCAGCGGAGCTGGGTTGGCAAGAACGCGCGCCAGATCGAAATATCCCACTTCGATACCGCCCTGCAAGGTGAGTCGCCAGCGATACTGATCGCTACGCGAGGTCATCATCATGATCGGCTTGCGTCCTTCATCCAATTTTTGGTAATAGCGCTCAAGGCTACGTTCCATCATGTATGACTGGCCGTTTAAGTTGCCGCCTGCGCAACTGCCAAAGGCTAGGCAGTCTGCACCTTGTTTGATCAGCAGGTTATATAGATTACGTTCACGCGTGGTGCGAGCCCAGTGGCTGTTGCTGAGCTGGCGCCAGCCTTCGTCGGCTAAGAATGCTTCACCGGTCAGATAGAAATCTCTGCGCTGGGTAACATCGGGTAGGGTGACGCGTTTGTTTTCGACGGCTTTGCCGAGCGGGGTAGATGGCAAAAGATTAAGCGCGTAGAGATCGACGCCGTCTAAAGGCAAATCGCTGACGATATCGAGGTCGGTTTGCCAATCCTGCATGGTTTGGTCGGGTAAACCAAACATCAAATCGCACACGACGGCGGCACGATCGCGTTCGGCCAACTGACGCATGAAGGAAACGGCTTCTTCGCGGGTTGCGCGACGGCCCATACGCTGACGAATGCGGGTGTTAAAGGTTTGAATGCCGATCGAGAAACGGTTAGCACCCGCTTCCAGACACGCATCGACGCGCTCATCGTCAAAATTAAGAATGCGGCCTTCAACCGTAATTTCGCAGTCTGGTGCCAACGGCAGCAGGCGTTTTAACGCGCTGATAATTCGATGCAACTGAACGGCGGACAGTGCAGTCGGTGTGCCGCCGCCAAAATAAACGGCGTGAATTGGCGATGATTGGTGCAGCGGGCTGGATGCCTCCATCTCGATCTCGCGCACTAGGTAGTCGCAGTACTCTTCGGTTGCTTCTGCTTCCAGTTTGTTTTGATAAAAACCGCAGAATTTGCAGTGCGTAGCGCAAAATGGGATGTGTAGATAGAGCAGACGCTTGTTGCCGCTAACACGACTGTTAAGAATGCTTTGCCAGTGTTGGTCAACGCTTTCTGGGGCGACTGGCTTTTGGTTTCGCCACGGCATAGTGGCCCATCGGTCACGGAAAGGGATGCCTTCTTCCGCGGCGAAATAGGGCGCTAGATCCAAATTCATGCGCAAATTTCCTTGGTGACTTTTTGATAAAGGCCAACATTAAATGATAATCATAATCATTTAATCAACAAAGAAATTACGATTGGATGATCTGAATCAAAACGAAATGATAATTAATACAAATAAATGGCTAAAAAAAAGCCGACTCTAAGGTCGGCATTTTTTGCATGTATGAGACTACAATCGTGAGCTTACCGCATCGGCAAGTAGCTCGAGTAGGGTTTCAGTATCCTTCCAGCTTAGGCACGGATCGGTAATAGATTGGCCGTAGGTCAACGCTTGTCCCGGGATGTTTTTCTGTGTGCCTTCAACCAAGAAGCTTTCGGCCATGATCCCCACAATTGCATTGGAACCATCACGTATTTGTTGCCCAACATTGGCCGCAACATCAAGCTGGCGACGATGCATTTTCTGGCAATTGCCGTGGCTGAAGTCGATAACCAGATGCTCAGGCAAATCAAATTCACGCAGGCTGTCGCAGGCGCTGGCGATATCATCGGCATGATAGTTCGGCGTTTTACCCCCGCGCATGATGATATGACCGTAAGGGTTACCGCTGGTTTGGTAAATTGTCATCTGACCATGTTTATCGGGCGAAAGGAACATGTGGCTTGAGCGCGCAGCTCGAATGGCATCAATCGCGATGCGCGTATTGCCATCGGTGCCGTTTTTAAAGCCTACCGGACAGGAAAGCGCCGATGCCATTTCGCGATGGATCTGGCTTTCCGTGGTGCGCGCGCCGATAGCGCCCCAACTGATCAGATCGGCGATATATTGACCGGTCACCATATCTAAAAACTCGGTTGCCGTCGGCACGCCCAGTTCGTTCACTTTCAGCAAAAGTTCACGCGCCAAGCGGATACCGTGGTTAACCCGATATGAACCATTGAGATCGGGATCGGAGATCAGTCCCTTCCAACCAATCACGGTGCGCGGTTTTTCAAAGTAGGTGCGCATGACAATTTCCAAGCGATTTTGGTATTTGTCGCGCATGGTGGCTAAGCGCTGAGCGTAGTCAACGGCAGCATCAATATCATGGATAGAGCAGGGACCAACGATAACCAGCAGGCGTTTATCATCACCACTCAGAATTCTTTCGATTCGCTTACGTGACGCCGTCACGTTTTCTGCAACCGTCGATCCAACAGGCAGTTGTTGCGCCAGTTCTTCAGGCGTAACAAGGGTGTCGATGCGCGCAGTTCGCAATTCATCGGTCTTGTGCATAACCATCTCTAAATCTGTTCTTCGCTACGGCAGGAGTACCGGGAAGTGATGACGATCACAATAAAGCAATTGACGGACAAATCAAGAGTGTGTTGTTTGTTTTATGTACAAATGACGTACTTTTTTACTAGTACATGTGTATAGGATGATTTCTATCAGGCTTGAGTGTCGATTTTATCGACAAAATCACGCCGTAATGTTCTGCTGAAAGTATGACTTCTTTGCGGATTACGGCCACGATAAATGCGTTTCATCCGTCAACAACACGAGCTTCAGCGCGCTGAGGATAAATGTCCAATACGGTATTCTATTATTAGAGGTTGTTGGCAGTTTGCGCTGCAATGAGTACCGGCTTCAGGACATGTGTCCTGTCTTTAGTCAATGAGAGGAAATATAGTTATCACCATGAAAAGCGAGAATAAAAACAGTCAGTGGCTGAGCGTTATTGAGCTGGTAACAAGCGACCAAACGCTTTACTCATTGCTGAAGTATTGTCCATTGGAAATTTTGCGTTGCTGGCAATTAAGCCAATTTTCTGCGGGTGAGTTGGTTTGTCGGCAAGGAGATATTTGCGAAGAGTTTCATCTGATCGTGCACGGGGAGGTAGATGTATTTACCACCGCTGATGATGGCCGCAAATACTCACAGGCTCGGTATAACAAAGGCGATATGTTGGGCGAATTAGAAATATTTGAGCAACGCCCTTATATCTGTTCTGTAGAAGCGCTTGGCAATGTGACCTTGCTAACGCTAACTCGAGAGGAGTTTTGTAGCTGGCTGGCGTTGGATAACTATTTTAATCAAAAAATCTTGCAGTTATTTAGCCGTCAATACTACCAACTGTCTAAAAAGGCCGGTGAAGATACGCTTTATTCGTTACACCAACGTATTTGTTTAGATTTACTACAACGGTTCCAACACCAGGGATCCGATAGCAGCAAATGGATGTTATTCAATAAACAAAAGCTGAGCGAACAATTTGCGGTTGCACCGCGTAGCATTAACCGCATTTTATTCGAACTCCGCGAGAAAAATATTATCGCGATTAACGGTGAGCAGCTTCAGATTATCGATCCTCAACGCTTACTAAAACAGTCAGAACAATAACGAGTGATTCATAGGGATATATTATGACTCAGCGACAACCCCATATTCAGCTAAGCCAAAGTATGACGCAGGCGCGTTATGCATTATTGCCTGGAGATCCAAAACGCGTAGAACACGCAGCGCAATTTTTAGAGAACGTTGAGGCGTTGGGCTGTCATCGAGAATACCGCGCATTGCGTGGTTGGTTTCGAGGAGTGGAAGTGCTGGTGATGTCAACCGGCATGGGCGGGCCCTCGACGGCGATTGCCGTTGAAGAGCTCAACCAAATCGGTGTGACAAATTTAATTCGCATCGGAAGCTGCGGCGCGATGCAAGATCACATGCGTCTTGGTGATTTAGTTATCGCTCACGCGGCGGTGCGCGATGAAGGCACCAGTGATGCCTATGTTAAAACCGCGTATCCCGCCTGCGCAGATATGAGCTTGGTTAGTACGCTGGTTCAGCAGGCCAAGCGGTTGGAATATACCGCCCACTGCGGCTATGTGCGCAGTCATGATAGTTTTTATACCGATCATGAGCAGGAAATAGACCATTATTGGTCAAATAAAGGTATCTTAGCCGCTGATATGGAAACTGCCGCGCTGATGGTTGTTGGCGCGCTGCGCCATATGCGAACGGCATCGATCCTGAATGTGGTTGTTGAGCATAATGCCTGCCTGACTGAAGGGATTAATGATTACCAGCAACAAGAAAAATCAGCACAGCAAGGTGAATCTCGCGAGATCCTTCTTGCGTTAGAAACTGTGTATCAAGATAGTCTCGAAGGGAGGCAATAATGGATTTTTTTAGTATCACAAATGTGATGGTTAATATCCCGCTGGGCGAAGGTGGCTATGCGCTCTCATGGATTGAAGCTATCGGTACCATATTTGGTTTGCTATGCATCTGGTTTGCTAGTAAAGAAAAAATCATTAACTATTTATTTGGGTTAATTAACGTTACGTTATTTGCCGCAATCTTTTTCCAAATTCAGCTATACGCCAGCTTATTGCTTCAGGTTTTCTTCTTTGCCGCCAATCTCTATGGCTGGTACGCATGGAGCCGTCAGAACGAGGCTAATGAAGCCGCTTTAAAAATCCGCTGGCTGCCCCGCAATAAGGCCATAACGCTGGCGTTGGTGTGCATCGTCGCTATTGCATTGATGACGTTCTTTATCGATCCGGTATTTGCGGTACTGACTCGTATTGCAATAAGTCTAATGCAATTCTTAGGTCTTTCCGTTGTGATGCCAGAACTCCAGCCGGATGCATTCCCGCTGTGGGATTCCGCGATGCTGATCCTCTCTATCGCCGCAATGGTATTGATGACACGGAAATACGTTGAGAACTGGTTGTTGTGGGTACTCATTGACGTAATTAGCGTAGTGATTTACGCCATCCAAGGCGTTTACGCGATGTCATTGGAATATATACTACTGACCGCTATCGCCATCATGGGCTCAGTAGCTTGGATTAAGAGCGCCAAAGCACATGGTTCTTCGCCATTGAGTTCTTAGGCGATTAAATTGAATTAATTAAAGTTAATCTTAGTGAAAAGGCTCTATGGGAATAGGGCCTTTTTTGTTTGTGATCTACGCGTATCGTAATATTTATTCTGATGCGAAATATTGCTATTTCACTTCTAACTTTAAACAAAAGGATTTTTCCATATACGATACAAACAGGTATTAAAACTAATACATCCGCCGACTCAGGCCGAGTGTATCAAGGATCTTGGTAGCAATCTCTTCGACCGAGTGATTGGTGGTGTTGAGATAGCGGATTTGATTTTTGCGGTATAAGGCTTCAACTTCGGCCAGCTCCAGTCGGCACTGACGCATCGAGGCATAACGGCTGTTTTCTCGGCGTCCTTCGCGAATCGCGGCAAGTCGGTCAGGGTTTATCGTTAGGCCAAAAAGCTTATGCTGATAGGCTTTAATCGCGGGCGGCAGTTGGAGGTTATCCATGTCATCGGCGGTAAAAGGGTAGTTCGCGGCGCGGATACCGAACTGCATGGCGAGATAAAGGCTAGTGGGGGTTTTTCCACAGCGAGAAACGCCGAGTAAGATAACCTGCGCCTGATCGAGATTACGCAGAGAAATGCCATCATCGTGCGCCAAGGTGTAATCAATAGCGGCGATACGGGCATCATACTTTAGTAGGTTATGTTCAGTCAGACCGTGGGTGAGATTGGCGACGTGAACTGGATTCATACCTAATTCATCCTGCAACGGTGCCACCAGCGCCCGAACGATGTCCTGACAAAACCCTTCGCTGCTGTGAATAATTTCGCGAATTTTTGGCGAGACAATGGAATAGAACACCAGCGGACGTGATCCAGTACGTTGATAGATGTCGTTAATTTGCTGGCACACGGCTTCGGCGCGAGTTTCAGTTTCTACAAAGGGTAGGGTGAATGAGGTGATGTCGACGGGAAATTGTGACAGTACCGCGTGGCCGAGAACCTCGGCGGTAATTGCCGTGCCATCTGAAATATAAAATACGCTTCTTTCCACTCCGCGCTCCTATAGGGGCTTTTCTGACGTAGCTCCTACTCTAGCGCACTCACATTTTATTTACATATTTTATATTTCAAACTGCGGATTACGAAAACAAGTTCAAGCGAAAGGCTTTTATCCGAAGAAGCAGCCAAACTCATCGCGATCGACAATGCGCATCGCAATGCTGAAAGAGGGAACTGCATCATCTTGATAGAGATGCCATTCGGCATTAGGCCGCATCCAATAGAGGGTCCATTGCTTAGTGTCTTCTACATAGGTCACTTTTATAGAAGGTTGTTCAACCATTTTGGGCTTCTTACCTTCATCTGAGGCGTGTAGCTCAAAAATGTCGATGTCATGGCCCGTAATTCGATATGAAAGGTCATTTTCATGGCGTAGGTTTTCGGCAGGGCGACGCTTCGATAAAAATAAATCCATACAACGTTTAATATCTTGGAGCTCTAAATCGGTAAAAATCATGGCAATAACCTTAAATGTAAAATCTTTTGCTGTGATGTTTAAACAACTAACTCGATAGAACGGGATAAAAACAGATACGCGTGGTGACGGATTGATCAGCCAGGAGGATAACGTTTGAGGGGAAAACGTGTCAGGAACTTATTCACTCGTGATAATTATTGAATGCGTTTAATTACCGAAATTGACTAATCACGCAGTAAACTAACACTAAAATTGATTAATAGCTATTCAAAGCCTTCAGCCCGCTGGTTTTTCAGCTTTATCTGTGTGGATATGGACTTATTAACCAAGGGAATCGTTTGCTTGTATCAAACCGATTGTCCTTCAGCTTTTTATGGTTTTTTGCTGACGGATTTCAGCAGCTCTGAGTAAAAAAGTGCGGTTTGAAGAAAATTCATGATATTCACCAATAGGTGGATCGATTCACCTGTCTTGGCGAAACCTCACATTGTGCTAGTCTGAAAACGCCGGATTTACGGCCACAATTATTTTCTGTACCCATCTTTGAATGTGAAAAGGATTGTCTCGATGTCTAGTAATGGCCCTGACTTGCATAACGTGCTTTGGTACAACCAGCTCGGCATGCACGATGTTGATCGGGTGGGGGGCAAGAATGCCTCTCTGGGAGAAATGATCACCAACCTGTCTGAGCTTGGTGTTTCGGTGCCTAATGGTTTTGCTACTACCGCACAGGCATTCAATGATTTTCTGGAACAAAGCGGCGTTAACCAGCGTATTTATGATTTGCTGGACAAGACAGATATTGATGACGTAACACAATTGGCCAAAGCGGGCGCACAGATCCGTCAGTGGGTCGTTGAAACGCCATTTACTCCAGCATTAGAGCGTGACATTCGTAGTGCTTATCAACAACTGGCACAAGATAATGCTGATGCATCCTTTGCCGTGCGTTCATCCGCAACGGCAGAAGATATGCCTGATGCATCATTTGCCGGTCAGCAAGAAACTTTCCTCAACGTTCAAGGTATCGACGCGGTGATGGTGGCGGTGAAGCATGTTTTTGCCTCGCTGTTTAACGATCGCGCCATTTCTTATCGTGTGCATCAAGGCTATGACCACCGTGGCGTGGCACTCTCTGCGGGCGTGCAACTGATGGTGCGCTCTGATTTAGCTGCCGCGGGGGTGATGTTCACCATTGATACCGAGTCGGGCTTCGATCAGGTTGTTTTCATTACTTCAGCCTACGGTCTGGGTGAAATGGTGGTGCAGGGTGCGGTAAACCCTGATGAGTTTTACGTTCACAAACCGACGCTGCAAAAAGGCAAGCCTGCGATTGTGCGCCGCACCATGGGTTCGAAGAAAATCCGAATGGTGTATGCCGAAAGCCAAGAGCACGGCAAACAGGTTCGTATTGAAGATGTTGAAGATGACGCACGCAATCGCTTTAGTTTGAACGATCATGAAGTGGAGCAGTTGGCACATCAGGCGCTGATGATTGAGCAACACTATGGTCGCCCAATGGATATCGAGTGGGCGAAAGATGGGCACACCGGTAAGCTGTTTATCGTTCAGGCGCGTCCAGAAACCGTTCGTTCCAATGAGCAAGTGATGGAGCGCTACCAGCTAACGGGCCACAGCGAAGTGCTGACCGAAGGACGCGCCATCGGTCATCGCATCGGTGCAGGGCCGGTAAAAGTCATCCATGACATCAGTGAAATGAACCGCATTGAACCGGGTGATGTGCTGGTGACGGATATGACCGATCCCGATTGGGAACCGATCATGAAGAAAGCATCGGCCATTGTCACCAACCGAGGTGGACGTACTTGTCACGCGGCTATTATCGCGCGTGAACTGGGTATTCCTGCGGTGGTAGGCTGCGGTGATGCTACGGAACATTTGCGTGACGGTCAGAAAGTCACGGTTTCCTGTGCCGAAGGCGATACCGGTTATGTTTACAGCGATATGCTGGACTTTACGGTGCATAGCTCTCAGGTTTCGACCATGCCTGACCTACCGTTGAAGATCATGATGAATATCGGTAATCCCGATCGCGCCTTTGACTTTGCTCGCCTGCCTAACGAGGGCGTAGGTCTTGCGCGCTTGGAGTTCATCATCAACCGCATGATTGGCGTGCATCCACGTGCGCTGCTGGAGTTTGACCAGCAAGATGCTGAGACTCAGGCTGAGATTAAGCAGATGATGCAAGGCTATGACAGCCCAGTTGAGTTTTACATCGGCCGCTTAACGGAAGGGATCGCCACGCTGGCGGCTGCATTCTGGCCAAAACGCGTTATCGTGCGTCTGTCTGACTTTAAGTCTAATGAGTATGCCAATCTGGTTGGCGGTGAGCGCTATGAGCCACATGAAGAGAACCCAATGCTGGGCTTCCGTGGTGCAGGCCGTTACGTTGCAGACAGCTTTAAAGATTGCTTTGCGTTGGAATGCGCTGCAGTAAAACGCGTGCGTAATGATATGGGGCTGACTAACGTTGAAGTGATGATCCCATTTGTTCGCACCGTGGCGCAGGCCGAAGCCGTAGTTAAGCAGCTGGCATCGGAAGGGCTGAAACGCGGTGAGAACGATCTTAAGGTCATTATGATGTGTGAAATTCCATCAAACGCCCTGTTGGCCGATCAGTTCCTTGAACATTTCGATGGTTTCTCCATTGGTTCAAACGATATGACTCAGCTAACGTTGGGCTTGGACCGTGATTCAGGTGTGGTTTCTGAGCTGTTTGATGAGCGCAATGAGGCCGTTAAAGCACTGCTTTCTATGGCGATCAGAGCGGCTAAGGCTCAAGGAAAATACGTGGGTATTTGCGGGCAGGGCCCTTCAGATCACGAAGATTTTGCACGCTGGTTGATGGATGAAGGTATTGATAGTTTATCCTTAAATCCAGATACGGTAGTTCAAACGTGGATTAATTTGTCAGAAAAATAGATTCGGCTATAAACTAAACGAATCTTAAATCGAGCGACTGTTATTTACAGTCGCTTTTTTTATAATTTAAAATATTTTCGATGGTTTATTAGGCTGGAAAAATAATAAAAAAAAAGCCCATCATAGGGAGATGGGCAAAGACTACACACAGCAATTCGGTAAGAAGTTACGCTTAAACAAAGCGGCTCCTTTAGGGGTACTTAGCAATCTAAGTTACTGAACATGATAGGTATGGTGGCTTAGATCGTCTTTAAGAATCATCTGAATCAGAATAGGTTATATTATATAACCCATTTTTAGTTATTACGATAGTTTGTTTTCAGCATATTTAAGAATAATCTTTAATGGTTGGATAATTAACCACAAATAAAAAAGCTAAGTATTTATTTATGATTAAATTAAGAAAAAACTTAAGGATATTCTCAATTGTGTCGCTTGCTTATTGAAATAAATGCTGAGAGTTGTGATGTGAATAGTCTTAATTAAGAACGGGGCCATTGGCCCCGTGATGATATATCGATGTTTTTGATTCTGCTTAGAGCTGATCTAATTCGCGTGCGACTTGCTCAACGTCTTTCACCGGTTCAGGTGCTTCATGGACCCACGCAGAGACTAAGCGATAAGAAACGGCGAGTACGACTGGCCCGATAAACAGACCAATCATGCCGAAGGCCAACAGGCCGCCGATAACGCCTGACAGAATAAGTATCATCGGTAAATCAGCCCCCATGCGAATGAGTGCAGGACGCAGGAAGTTATCCAATGTCCCCACCACACAGCTCCACACTAACAGCACCGTTCCCCATGTGGTGTCACCACTCCAATACAGCCAGATGATGGCGGGAACCAGTACTAGCAATGGTCCAAGCTGTGCCAGACAACAAATGAACATGAGTACCGTAAGCAGCGTAGCGTAGCCAATCCCGCTAATCGCCAGACCAATACCGCCGAGAACCGATTGAACAAGCGCGGTAACCACCACACCGAGCGCAACGGCGCGAATAGCTTGAGCAGCAAGAACCACCGCCGCATCGCCACGTTCTGAGCCTAGACGAACCGCAAAGTGGCGGATACCTAAGGCGACATCTTCGCCGCGGCTATATAGCAGCGCGCTAAATAGCAGCATCAGGGAACAGTGCAACACGAATGAACCGACATGCGCGGCTTGAGCAACAAACCAGGTGATGGTTTGACCAATATAGGGCTGTATTTTGGCAATAATAATGCTGCCGCCACCGGCTAACATTGAATGCCAGCTGTTATACAGTTTGTGCCCAACGGCAGGAATACTTTTTAACCAAAGCAGATCGGGAATAGACCAGTTTTTAGCCGATGATGCCCACTCAAGAACGGGGCCACTATTATCAATCAGGCTGCCTATCACTAAAGCAATAGGAATAATGAAGAGTAGCAGCAGTAATAATGTCATGAGTAACACGGCAATCCAGCGCTTACCCCAAAATATCTTCTGCAATTTAATGAGCACAGGCCAAGTTGCGATAACAATCATGCTGGCCCATGCGAATCCAAGAATAAATGGTCGTACTACCCAAAGACAGGCGACAATCATCAACGATACAAACAAAACCCCGAACATGATGCGGGGGAGATCGTATTTGTGCTGCGGTTTATACATTTGAAATCCATCCTAAAATAGAACATTGAGTTCCCTATGCCTATGATGACCTATCATGGGTAAAAAACCTAGCGTCACTATGTAAGAAAGCATAGCAGGTGGATGTTATTTCAGCGTGAATACTCAATCTAATAAATCGGTATCTCAAGGCGGCTAAATATCGGTGGTGATAAGGCTTGCGGCGATACCACCTAGTTACTGGTGAAATAATGAACGACAAAAGCCACTATGGTGACTGCTGCAAATAATTGAGCACAAAATTCCACAGAGGTTTTAGGGAAATAGGACATGAAATATACCTAATGAAATAATTAGATTTGCAGTATCTCTTTCGAACCTTAAAGAAACATTAAGAAAACTGAGATTCTGATTTTTATAGGCAAAGTGAGAAGGCGTGAGTGCTCAGTAGAATGTTCGACTCACACCGCGTTTTGCCAGCGGTATATTTGGTGTAGTTGCAATCGCATTGTTATCAAAGGGTAAATTTTGTTGCCGCTGACATCGGCATCTATGCTTTTTTTGTGATAGCTTCTTAGGTTCATGCTTTGCACATAAGCCATTCAGCGAAGCGCATGACTAATAATAAAGGGTGGATCTGCCTTTCAGATTCAGGCACTGCGCATAGATGCAGACAGTTTCGATGTGAGCACGCTTTGATAAGCCTTATTTGATAAGCAACCATGACAGGGTTGAGACGGATGATCCCACAAATTTCTCAGGCACCAGGACTCGTTCAACTGGTGCTGGACTTCTTGCAATCGCTGAAAAGTAACGGTTTTACCGGCGATATGGATACCAGCTATGCGGCGCGCCTAACCATGGCCACCGACAACAGTATTTATCAATTATTACCGGATGCGGTGCTGTTCCCTCGTTCCACGCCCGATGTGGCATTGATTGCTCGCGTAGCAAGTGAAGAGCGCTATCGCTCGCTGGTGTTTACTCCGCGCGGCGGCGGCACCGGGACGAACGGACAATCGCTAAACCGCGGAATTGTGGTGGATATGTCCCGCCACATGAATCGTATTCTGGAGATTAACCCAGAAGAAGGCTGGGTAAGGGTTGAAGCTGGGGTTATCAAAGATCAGCTAAATCAATATCTAAAGCCTTTCGGCTATTTTTTTGCACCAGAACTTTCCACCAGTAATCGCGCCACGCTTGGTGGGATGATAAACACCGATGCTTCAGGGCAAGGTTCACTGGTGTATGGCAAAACGTCTGATCATGTATTAGGGCTGCGAACTGTTTTGCTGGGCGGTGAGCTTCTGGATACCGCTCCTGTCCCGATTGAGCTGGCGGAGAAGCTTGCGCAAAGTGGCTCACTGGGAGGAAAAATCTATCGCGCAGTGGTGGATTCCTGCCGAGATAATCGTGCGCTGATTATTGATAAATTCCCCGCGCTAAACCGTTTTCTGACCGGCTATGATTTGCGCCACGTGTTTAGCGATGATATGCAAACCTTTGACCTGACGCGCATTATCACCGGCTCCGAAGGGACACTGGCGTTCGTGACCGAGGCCAAACTCGATATTACTCCGATCCCGAAAGTGCGGCGGTTGGTGAATATTAAATATGACTCCTTTGATTCTGCGCTGCGTAACGCGCCTTATATGGTTGAGGCAAAAGCGTTGTCGGTTGAAACCGTTGATTCACGGGTCCTTAATCTGGCGCGTGAAGACATTGTTTGGCATTCCGTTAGCGACATGATTTTAGATGTTCCCAATAAAGAGATGCTGGGGCTCAACATCGTTGAGTTTGCCGGTGACGATCTGGCGTTGATTGATGCGCGTGTTGCTTCATTATGCCAACGCATGGACGAGCTGATAGCGGCGCAGCAAGCCGGGGTGATCGGCTATCAAGTTTGCGAAGATCTCTCGGGTATTGAACGCATCTATGCGATGCGCAAAAAAGCGGTGGGGCTACTGGGTAATGCGAAGGGGCAGGCTAAGCCGATTCCTTTCGTGGAGGATACTTGCGTACCACCACAGCACCTGGCCGATTATATTGCTGAGTTTCGCGCGTTGCTCGATAGCCACAATTTAACCTATGGCATGTTTGGGCACGTGGATGCGGGCGTTTTGCATGTGCGACCTGCCTTAGATATGTGCGATCCTCAGCAGGAAATGCTGATGAAAACGCTATCCGATAAAGTGGTTGAACTCACCGCCAAGTACGGCGGCTTGCTGTGGGGAGAGCATGGTAAAGGTTTTCGTGCTCAATATAGCCCTGAATTCTTTGGTGACGCGTTGTTTACCGAATTGCGCCGCATCAAAGCCGCGTTTGATCCTGACAATCGCCTGAATCCGGGAAAAATTTGTTCTCCACTCGATTGCGATGAGCCGATGATGCAGGTCGATGCCCAAAAGCGTGGAACCTTTGACAGACGCATTCCGCTTCAGGTACGAACAGAATATCGTGGTGCGATGGAGTGCAACGGCAATGGCTTGTGCTTTAACTTTGATGTGCGCAGCCCCATGTGTCCGTCGATGAAAATTACCGGCGATAGAATTCATTCGCCTAAAGGCCGAGCGACGCTGGTGCGTGAATGGCTACGATTGCTTTCTGAGCAGGGAGTCGACCCGCTAACGCTTGAGCAAAAATTGGGTGAACGATCAACCGTGCGCGGAATGATTGAGAAAACGCGTAATTCCTGGCACGCCAAAAAAGGTGAATATGATTTCTCGCACGAGGTCAAAGACGCCATGTCAGGCTGTTTGGCCTGCAAAGCCTGTTCGACCCAATGCCCGATCAAAATTGATGTTCCCGGTTTTCGGGCCAAGTTTTTACAGCTATATCACACGCGTTATCTGCGGCCGGTACGTGACTATCTGGTCGCAGGCGTTGAAAGCTATACCCCATTGATGGCGAAGGCACCTAAGGTATTTAACTTCTTCTTCAGTCAGCCGTGGTTGCGCAGTATGAGCGAAAAACGTATTGGCATGGTGGACTTACCTTTACTGTCGACGCCAACGCTTAAACAGTCGCTAGCCGGGCACAGCGCCTACCAAACCACGTTGGAACAGCTCGAAAAACTGGGTGAGCAAGATCGCCAGCGCCATGTGTTGATCGTGCAAGATCCCTTTACGACATACTATGATGCTCAGGTAGTGGCAGATTTTGTCCGTTTGGTTGAGCGCTTAGGGTTTCAGCCAGTATTGCTGCCATTCTCACCCAATGGTAAGGCACAGCATATTAAAGGCTTTCTCACTCGCTTTGCCAAAACTGCCCAAAAAACGGCAGACTTCCTCAATCGCGTTGCGCGTTTGGGAATGCCAATGGTGGGGGTCGATCCTGCGTTGGTGCTGTGCTACCGCGATGAGTATCGTGAAGTTTTAGGTGAGCAGCGTGGGGATTTCAGCGTGCAGCTGGTTCATGAGTGGCTGCAAAAAGCATTGCCTCAGCCGCAGGAGACACCGCCACAAACGGGGGAGTCATGGTACTTGTTTGGGCACTGCACTGAAACGACGGCCTTGCCTGCCAGCACGCAGCAATGGCAGAAAATATTTGCCCGCTATGGTGCTACCTTAGAAAATGTCAGCGTTGGATGCTGTGGAATGGCTGGAACTTATGGCCATGAGAGTAAGAACCTTGCTAACTCGCTGGGCATTTATGAGCTATCGTGGCATCAGGCACTGCAACGCTTGCCGCGTCAGCGTTGTCTTGCTCCCGGCTATTCTTGCCGCAGCCAGGTTAAACGCATTGAAGGAAACGGATTACGCCATCCACTACAGGCACTTTTGGAGATTGTTCGATGATTTGGAAACGTGCGGCAACGCTTGAGCAGCTTAATCAAACCGGTGCCGATTGTATGGTCGGTCATCTTGATATCCAAATTACCCGTATGGGTGATAATGAACTCGAAGGGACGATGCCGGTCGATCGTCGCACGACGCAGCCTTTCGGCCTGCTGCATGGTGGGGCTTCGGTGGTATTAGCCGAAACGCTAGGCTCGCTGGCTGGCTATCTGTGCAGTGAAGGCAAGCAGCAGGTGGTTGGCTTAGAAATTAATGCTAATCACATTCGCGCGGTGCGTGAAGGACGAGTTCGAGGCGTGTGCAAGGCAATACACGTTGGGCGCCGCCATCAGGTGTGGCAGATAGAAATTTTTGATCAGCAAAATCGCTTATGCTGCACCTCTCGGCTAACGACCGCGGTGATTGATCCTGCTTAAATCACGCGACTTATCGCTACGCCCTTTAGCCAAGCTGAAGGGCGTGTCTATTTACGCCATATACTGAGTGAAATTTCCCTGAAGGTTTAAATTTCAAAACGTTAAGGCTAGTATTAGATATCGTTTTTTTGCGACTGAAAGAGGATGCCGTGACTGATACTAATGTCATTTCGGGTGAACAGTTAAAAATTCAGGATGCTGTTTATGCTTTGCAGCTCGACGGCAAAGGCGGAAGCATTCCGGTTACGGATCTCACGCAGGCGACCTGCGAACATCCTTGCTGGCTGCATTTGGACTATGCTCGTGAAGAAACTCAACGCTGGCTGACAAGCTCTGTGCTGTTACCTGACTCCGTTCGCGAATGTCTGGCAGGCGAAAGCATGCGTCCGCGGGTGACTCGCTTGGGCGATGGCACCATGATTACGCTGCGTAGCATTAACTTCAATAACGATTCACGTCCCGACCAATTAGTGGTGATACGTCTCTATATGACGGGCAAGCTGGTGGTGTCGACGCGCCATCGTAAAGTGTATGCCATTGACGAAGTGCTGACCGATCTGCAAAACGGCACTGGTCCAGTAAGCAGCGGTGATTTATTAGTACAGGTCGCCGATGCGTTAACTGACCATGCCAGCGAATTCATTGAAGACCTGCATGACAAAATTATCGATCTTGAAGATAATCTGCTCGACCAACAGGTTCCTGAGCGTGGGCAGCTTGCGCTAATTCGCAAACAGCTGATTGTGCTACGTCGCTATATGGCTCCACAGCGTGATGTTTTTGCCCGCTTGGCCAGTGAGCGTTTACCGTGGATGACCGATGACGATCGTCGCCGCATGCAGGATATTTCAGATCGTTTAGGCCGTGGCTTGGATGACTTAGACGGCAGCATTGCGCGTACTGCTATTCTGGCTGATGAAATTTCAAACCTGATGGCGGATGCCATGAACCGCCGTACCTATACGATGTCGTTGCTGGCCATGCTTTTCCTGCCAACGACGTTTTTAACTGGGCTGTTTGGGGTGAACTTAGGTGGTATTCCTGGCAATACGTCGCCGGTTGCGTTTGCCACATTCTGCTTTTTGCTAGTTTTGTTGTGTATTTTCGTTGTGGTCTGGTTAAAACGTAGTAAATGGTTGTAAATACTCACGGCGAAATTTTTGTGGCAAATCAAAGAAATCGGTATGAATAGCCAAAACAGCCCGCGATATTGAGCCATATCAACATTTATCCTTTAGAGGTAGGGCAAACTTCATTTCGCAGGTGAATGCAACGCCAAGCGATGGGCGTTGCGCTCCATATTGTCTTACTTCCTAATTTTTTGAATTATTGCATAGCACATTTAATTCGTAACATGCCGACTTTTAGTCGGCATTTTTTTTTGCCTTCTCAAACCAACCTATTTCCACTACTGCCTTGCATATTTCGTTTTCCAACGAAGCATTACCTCTATAAACCGCTAACTTAACGCTTATCTACGGAGCGGAGAGAAATCATGATCGCGGTAATCTTTGAGGCAAAAACCAACTCAAATCAGCAGGAACGTTACTTACAGCTGGCTAGTGAACTCAGACCATTGTTAGAAGAGATCGAGGGGTTCATCGGTATCGAACGTTTTCAAAGTTTGAGTGTGCAAGGAAAAATCTTGTCACTGTCGTGGTGGCGTGATGAAAATGCGGTGTTAGCGTGGAAGAATAATATTTTCCACCAGGCTGCTCAGATTGAGGGACGTGAATCCATTTTCTTAAACTACACGATCCGAATTGCTCATGTTGCTAGGGCTTATTCTTCAGAAGATAGAGGATAGGCGAATATGCATGATATCCATATTGTGTTGAAAAATTCACCGGGTGAGTTGGCTTGGTTAAACAAGATCCTTGCACTTAATGGTATTGGGGTTGAAGGGGGATGTGTATTGGCGGTAGAAGAACATTGCCATGTGCATTTTCTGGTCAGTAATGGGCACCGAACCAAGGCCTTGCTCGAGAGCGAGGGGTTTCAAGTCTGTCATGTTCGGCGGCCTCTGATTATGAGAATTCAGCAGGTGCAGTTGAATGTTCTCGGTGAAATTGCAGCAGCGCTGTCGGCGAAAGGTATTAATCTTTTAGTCCATTATTGCGACCGTGCTAATCAACTTATTTTTATTACCGACAATGAGAAGATTGCCCTGCAGGCCACAGAATGTTGGGCCGCTGAAACCTAATTGGGATGCCAAAATATGAATGCTGAGCCGCTTGATAATGCTGATGCACTTGAGGTTTCTATGGCGGCGGTGGCTGCAGCAATGTCAGATCCTTCACGAGTTAAAATTCTTTGTGCGTTGATGGATGGGCGGGCATGGACGGCGACCGAACTGAGTGCCGTTACAGAGGTTGCGGCTTCTACTGCAAGCGCACATCTGAGCCGACTGCTGATGAATAAGTTAATTATTTGCCTTTCTCAAGGCAGGCATCGCTATTACCAACTGGCCGGAAACGAAACGGCAGAGCTCATTGAGATGATAATGGGGGTTTCGTGGCAGCGAAGCCCAGCTCAAAAAACACAAGCACCACTTGAGTTGCGAGAGTTAAGAACCTGCTACAACCATTTGGCTGGTGAGGTAGCGGTGAAAATATATGATTCGATGAGTCATGCTGGATGGTTCAATTCAGAAGGAACCGCATTAACGGATTTAGGTTTTAGCCAATTTAAAGAACTCGGCATCAATCTCAACAAGAATAGCAAACGTAAAGTTTGCTGTGGATGTCTGGACTGGAGTGAGCGTCGATTTCATCTTGGTGGCGATGCGGGGGCTGAACTGTTATTGCACTGCGAGCATAAACAATGGATACAAAGGGTTCCGGGTTTTCGCAAGGTTAACATAACGCCAGATGGCAGAAGGGCAATGGGGAAGCTTTTTAATATTGACGGTTAGCTTTCAAGTATAAAAAACGCCGCTTTACGCGGCGTTTAATCTATCTATGAACCATCATTTCACTTCAACGACGTCCAAACGTACCGCGTTATCGAAGTTTGGTGCATCTTCATCATCAGCCAATCCGACGGGGATTAGCGGCAACTCTTCGCGGTCAAAAGCCAAATCACCGCCGTCGACAACTTCGCCACCGTGCTGAATGCCTTTAAAATCAAACAGATTAATATCAGCAAGATGCGAAGGTACTACGTTCTGCATTGCGCTAAACATGGTTTCGATGCGGCCTGGATGACGACGATCCCAATCACGCAGCATATCTTTGATGACCTGACGCTGTAAATTCGGCTGTGAGCCACACAGGTTGCACGGGATGATTGGGAAAGCGCGTGCCTCAGCGAAACGTTCAATATCTTTTTCGCGGCAGTAAGCCAGCGGACGAATGACGATGTGCTTGCCGTCATCACTCATCAATTTAGGTGGCATACCTTTCAGCTTGCCGCCGTAGAACATGTTTAAGAACAGCGTTTGCAGCATGTCATCACGATGATGGCCTAATGCAATCTTAGTGGCGCCCAGTTCGGTCGCGGTGCGGTACAAGATCCCACGACGTAGACGAGAGCAGAGCGAGCAGGTGGTTTTGCCTTCTGGAATCTTTTCTTTAACTATGCCATAGGTATTTTCTTCTACGATTTTATATTCCACGCCGATGCTGTCTAAATAGGCAGGCAGGATATCTTCGGGGAAACCAGGCTGTTTCTGATCCAGATTCACGGCGACCAAGCTGAAATTGATAGGTGCACTTTGTTGCAGGTTGCGCAGGATTTCCAGCATGGTGTAGCTGTCTTTGCCACCGGATAAGCAAACCATAATACGGTCGCCTTCTTCGATCATGTTGTAATCGACGATGGCTTCACCCACGTTGCGGCGCAGGCGTTTTTGTAGCTTGCTGAGATTGTATTGTTCTTTCTTGTTGATGGTTTGTTCTTCTGACATTGAATATGTATCCGGTGTTATGAGGCTCGCAGGGTTAGGCACCCAACGTGCAATAATCATTTTCTGATCTGGCAGACTATCAGGCCTGATGGGCAAGGCCAACTGCATCTAACCTACGCGGCTATCGCCAGTTCTGCTTCGTGGCGTGTATGGTACGGATTACGGCGACGAATTCCAGCGAGTTTTACTGTGAGATTCTAGAAATTATCAATCCAAGAAATGAAAAGTAAGATCTTTGTTGATAACCCACTGATAGCTAGCTCTATATTGATATAATGACTCTTTAGAACAGTAATGGAAGTCTTTAATCTGGCTGCCAAACTTAAACTAGAATCGTACAGAATATTTTTTGAATTAAATAAACTGACCACTGAGAAACACACCAATGACCATAACGCTTCGTCATGAAACACCGCAGGATATCGATACCATAGAATCAGTTACCGCTAGCGCATTTTTAAATGCGGAACATACCGATCATAACGAGCATTTGATCGTTAACGCGCTCAGAGATGCCGGATCACTCACTCTTTCGCTGGTGGCGTTGGATACTCAATGCCTCAGTGATCAACACATCGTGGGGCACGCTTCTATTTCGCCTGTCACCATTAGCAGCGGTGAGTCAGGTTGGTATGGTTTAGCCCCGGTTTCCGTTATTCCTGATTTCCAAGGAAAAGGGATTGGTTCTATGTTAGTTAAACAAATTCTTACTGAATTAAAATCTCTCGGTGCAGCAGGGTGCGTCGTGCTCGGCGAGCCGGGCTTCTATGGCCGCTTTGGATTTGTTGCCGACGATTCGCTGGTTTTGCTAGGGGTTCCGGCTGAATATTTTCAGACCTTGGCATTTAAAGGACATGTTCCAGTGGGTACCGTTGAGTTTCATGCCGCATTTAGCGTAACGAACTAGGTTTATCCGCACTTACGAGCCGTAAAGTCCAAACTGTGGCTTTACCTATTTTCAACATAATGTTGAAAAAGTGATTTTTCGTTGATATTGTATCCTCCATTCTCTGCATGCGCTTCTGCGCCATCTGGTATTCAGCCTCTATGAAGACTTCGGTAACCGATCCTTGTATTTCTGATGTCACTGATCCGGCCATCATCAGTGAACGTACATTAGTTGTTAAAGTATTACGCAGCGCGCTGCAAATGCTGGGTTGCGTTGTAGGACGTAATACCGAAGTCGTATTGCATGATCTAACTAATCCTCAGAACTCAATATTGGCAATCGCGAATGGACATGTTTCTGGACGCCAAGTGGGCAGCTCTGTTTTAGCGGGGCCGCAAAATGATAGGGGCTTTTCTGCTGTGATGCAGGAGATCCAAGACGTTTCAAGCGATGAACCTTCTGTGGTGGGGGGTTATGAGACGTTGACTCGCTCGGGCAAAAAGCTGCGCAGTGCGACAGTGGTATACCGTGACGCTCAGGGACATCCGTTTGCCAGTTTATGTGTTAACTCTGACGTTAGCGGTATTGAGGCTGCTCAGGCGTGTTTAGCTCAGCTTTTGGCGACGGGCGCGCAGCACGAAAATCAGGCATCAGAGCCGCCCGATATGGAATATCTGATGACGGAAATTATTCAGGGCGCAATGCAGCAAAGCGGCACGAAAAACGGTGCCATGAATAAGAAGGCTAAGCTAGAGGCTGTACGTCAGATGCAGGATCGCGGCATATTTATTGTGAAAGGCGGAGTGGAGAAGGCCGCGAAGGCGCTGGGTGTCACTCGCTATACGATTTATAACTATCTGGAAGAAATCAGACAGAGCCAAACTATCGCCAAAGCTCAGACATCATCGAGGAAAAAATAATGCAAATTGAAATCTTTCAGGTAGATGCTTTTACTGCTCGTGCATTTGGCGGTAATCCTGCAGCCGTATGTCCGCTAGACGAATGGCTTGATGACAGCACTTTGCAGCAGATTGCGACGGAAAATAACTTGTCTGAAACCGCATTTTTTGTGCGTAATGGCGAAATGATAGAGCTGCGTTGGTTTACTCCGCTGGTTGAAGTTGATCTTTGTGGCCACGCCACGTTAGCCACAGCATGGGTGTTGTTCAACCATTTCAATGAAAAAAGCCGGGTGTTGAATTTTTCAACACGTAGCGGTGTGCTGAGTGTAACGCGCGACGGCGATTTTTTGGCAATGAACTTTCCTGCCAAAAATCCCGTTCAGGTTGATATTCCGGATGGGTTGGCTCAGGCGCTCAATCTATCAGTGCCTATTCGTGAAGTTTATAAGGCCGATGATTATATTGTGCTGGTAGATTCGCCTGACGATATCGAAAACCTTGAGCCAGATTTTTCTCTGCTAGCTAACTATCCCGTGCGCGGCGTAGTCGTTACGGCTGCAGGGAGTCAGTTTGATTTTGTTTCACGCTGGTTTGGCCCCAACGTTGGCGTGAATGAAGATCCTGTCACAGGATCTGCACATACCTGTCTGGCTCCAATTTGGGCAGAGAAAATGGGTAAGAGCATTCTTACCGCTCAGCAAGGTGGAAAACGGAAAGGGCAGTTACGTTGCCAATTGCATACTCACGCCAGCGGAGAGTCGCGCGTGATTATCAGCGGGCAAGTGGTGCTTTATCTCCACGGGACGATAACGGTTTAATTTCTAACTTACCTAAAGGTGAAAATAATGACGATAAATATTCATCGATTTGCCAGTGAATTACCTTTTCCGTTTGCTAAAGCCGTACAAGCTGGCGATTTTCTGTTTTTATCAGGACAGGTTTCAATGTCTGCAGAAGGTAAGCCGATTTACGGCAGCGTTGCGGAGCAAACTGAAAATATCATGCAAAGCATCGCAAAAACATTAAGCGACTGCGGCTCTGATTTAGATTCAGTGGTTAAAGTGACAGTCTGGCTATCGGACATGAAACATTTCGCAGAATTTAACCAAGTCTATGCAACCTATTTCAAGCAAGGTTTTCCTGCGAGATCGGCAATTAGCTGTGATCTTGTGATGGGATTAGATGTTGAGGTTGAAGTGCAGGCCGTCATCAAAAAATAATCAATATTTATAATAAAAAGGCCTGCAAATTTGCAGGCCTTTTTATATTTGAAATTCTATTTATACACTGAAAACTTCTTGGTAATCGGTTTTAGTGCTTCAGAATCGCCAAACAATGCAATAGCAATAAAGTCTAGCTTATCGAGTTCGGTATTTAGCGTGTCTGAAATTTGCTGTTCAGCGGAATGAGAAAGCATTGTACTCGTAAAGAAATTATAAGTAATACCCGCTTCATTAGCTTTCTGAGTCGCCGTGGCCAGTTGACTACTATTTTTAGCCTGTAATACAACGACAGGATAGTGGCTCAAGTTGGCTTTTAATCCACTGCTGGCATTTTGATATTCATCAAACACGTTTCCTTCGGCACAGACTGTAATTCCAGAACTAAGATGGCAGGCTGCATTCATCAGCGTACTGACTTCATGATTTCGATTAAGAATAACATAAAGTTTCTTTTCGTTATCTTCGTACATTTTATTTTCTCATTTAGATATATGTATTTAAATATATACAATCAAATGGATTGATTCAATTATTATATTAAATTTATTATCGATGATGTTTTTATTTGGATGCAAAAAATGAGTGTTTAAAAAAAGATATCAGTTTTTAGTTCGAATGTTAGTGGGAGAGTGTTGCGGTGTGTAAAAAAGAAAGCCGCAACAAATATATGTTGCGGCATAACATTAGCCTTGATGTGGCATCAAAGAAGGGTCCGCAACCACGGCGGGTTTGTGGCTAACAAGGGCCTGTTCATCTTGAGAAATGCTTCCGCTGTTGTCAGCCCAAGTGCCTTCCATTGTTTTTGTAACTTTCTGATGTTGATAGTTTAAATCTTGATTTTGAGCTGCAATGTGCGTGCTTTCTGTACCGCCGCTATTGTCGGCCCATGGGATCTGCATGTCTGCGGCGAACGCAGTACTGGCTGTTACTGTAGCGAATACAACAGATAAAATTAGCTTTTTCATACAATGCCTTATTTTGAAATTACAATATATTTCTATGGCGTCCATTGCTGTGTTGGAAATTTCCTTATTTGATAGGCTTATTCTCGCGCTTATTGACTATGAATAAAACCTATTAAGTGTAGCCTTATGTATATATTCGTTTCATTTATGAAATGCATAAAACATGATATTTTTAAATTTTAAAGGCATATGGTTTTTTGTTATTTACTTTGAGTAATTAAAAAGCCACCCGAAGGTGGCTTTAAGCAGAATGCTGAAAAAAGATTAGAACTGATAAACTAAACCAACAGCGACTACGTCATCGGTAGAGATGCCGTTCTCTTTATAGAAGCTATCATCGTTGTCTAACAGGTTAATTTTATAATCAACATAGGTAGACATATTTTTGTTGAAGTAATAGGTTGTACCCACAGAAACGTATTTAACTAAATCTTTGTCACCAATGCTATTTGCTGATGTTTGCGCGTTAGCGGTGTAAAGATCTTTGCCTTTAGACTGCAGGTAGGAAACTTCTGGACGCAGGCCAAAATCGAACTGGTATTGTGCTGTGACTTCAAAGTTTTGAGTTTTATTCGCAATCTGATTGCTATCACCATATGGCGTCATGTTGTTAGTTTCAGCATACATAGTCGCTAAATAGACGTTGTTAGCATCATATTTCAGACCAACAGTCCATGCGTCAGCTTTGTCGCCGCGAGCGGTAGATAGATTGGTTTGTTGGTCGGTACGATCGGAGGAAGCATAGCTTGCACCAGCGCTAATACCCATGCCGAAGTCATAAGTCGTCGATAATCCGTAGCCGTCACCGTTCTGATGCTGAACGTCACGTGAGTTATTGCTCAGTTTTTCATTGTCATTATTGGTGCCGTCATTTTTACCTTGATACTGTACTGCAACGTTCAGACCATCAACTAAACCAAAGAAACCAGTATTACGGTAAGTTGCCACGCCGTTTGCACGGCCGGTCATGAAGTTATCAGCCTGAGTATAAGAGTCGCCCCCAAACTCTGGCAGCATATCGGTCCAGCCTTCAACGTCGTACAGCACGCCGTAGTTACGGCCATAGTCGAATGAACCGTAGTCGCCGAACTTCAGGCCGGCAAAGCCTAAACGAGTAAAGTTACCGTCGCTGCCATTACCTTCAGTGTTATTTACCTGAACGTTATATTCCCACTGGCCATAACCGGTCAGTTGGTCTGTAATCTGAGTTTCACCCTTGAAGCCAACACGTACGTAAGACTGGTCGCCATCTTTGCTTGAGTCGTCAGAGAAATAATGCAGGCCATCAACTTTGCCATACAAATCTAATTTGTTGCCGTCTTTATTATAAACTTCAGCTGAGTGAGCTGCGCCTGCTGCCAACAGAGCGGGAATAACCATCGCCAAAACTTTTCTTTTCATGATAAAATCCTTGTTATTTTTCGTGTGAATAAAAAACACTTAATCATAGGTTTTAATTAATCATTACAGCCATTAGATGCTAACGATTAAGTTCCATTTATCTGTAAATGTAATTTGTAATAAGATGGCTGGAATTAATAATAAAAATGTCATTGGTTACCTTGATTGAATCAATGAATGCTTTAGTCATGATTAATTAATTGGTAATTTTCAGTTAATTCAATGTGGGTTTATTTTTAATTGCAAATGGTTTACTTCTTGTTTTGTATTGTTGGTCACACTTTGTTTTATCTTTTTATAATAAAAAAGCAGACCGAAGTCTGCTTTTATTTATAGTTTGAATATATGCTTAAGCCGCATTTTCTGGGGTGATAATAGGGCGCTGAATGGGAACGTTGAGATACGTCATAATGCCGTCGGCGGCATGTCTTCCCTCGGCAATGGCTGTTACAACTAGGTCTGCACCGCGCACTGCATCACCACCGGCAAATATTTTTTTATTGCTGGTTTGATAAGGAATAGCCGTCTCGACGCTGGCGACAATTCGGCCCCATTGATCCAGTTTTACGTTTTCTGCTTCGAGCCAAGGCATCTTATGTGGGTTAAAACCAAAGGCGATGACCACGGCATCGGCAGGCATGACGAACTCGGAGCCGGGAACCGGTTTAGGTCGACGGCGTCCTGCGGCATCAGGTTCACCCATAACGGTTCTTAGCATGCGAATGCCGGTAACGCGCCCATCATTATCGATTTCAATACTTAGCGGCTGCACGTTAAATTCAAATTCAACGCCTTCTTCACGGGCATTTTTAACCTCTTTCTTCGAGCCTGGCATATTGGCTTCATCGCGGCGATAGGCGCAGGTTACCGTTTCTGCACCGTGGCGAATGGAGGTGCGTACGCAGTCCATTGCGGTGTCTCCGCCGCCCAGCACCACAACACGTTTGTTTGCCATATTGATGTAGGGTTCTTCTGGGAGCTCCGGCAATCCCATTACCTGCTTGGTATTTGCAATCAAGAAAGGTAGGGCATCGTACACGCCTTCAGCGTCCTCGTTTTCTAAACCGGCTTTCATTGATTGGTAGGTGCCTGCACCGACAAATACCGCATCGTAGCTCTCAAGTAATTCATTAAGCGTAATGTCACGGCCGATTTCAGTGTTTAAATGGAACTCAATGCCCATCGCAGTAAATATTTCTCGGCGATGTGCCAGAATAGATTTATCCAGTTTGAACGAAGGAATACCAAAGGTCAGCAGCCCGCCGATTTCAGGATGACGGTCATAAACGACGGCTTTAATCCCGTTGCGCGCCAAAATATCCGCACAGCCTAACCCCGCGGGACCCGCACCGATGATCGCAACGCGTTTATCTACCGGTTTCACATAGGAAAGATCGGGTGTCCATCCCATTTCAAAGGCCTTGTCTGATATGAAACGTTCGATGTTGCCCACGGTGACAGCGCCGAACTCTTTACCCAATGTGCATGAGCCTTCACACAGACGATCCTGCGGACAAACTCGTCCGGTGACTTCTGGCAGACAGTTTGTTTGATGCGAAAGCTCAACGGCTTCCAGAATTCGGCCTTCTTTGACCAGTTTTACCCAATGCGGTATCCGGTTGTGTAATGGGCATGTCCATTCACACACGCTGTGGCTTCCGCAAGATAGACAACGGCTGGCTTGCCCGCTGGCTTCTTCCTCACTGAAGGTGGGATAGATCTCAACGAATGTAGCCTTGCGAATTGCAATCGGCTTTTTCACCGGGTCATGCCGCGCAGGGGTGCTCAGCATCTGCGGTACTTTACTTGGCTTCGCGGAGCGATTCGGCATCACGATAGGCGCTGCTGATTGGAGTACCTTGCTGGCGCTGCCGTCAAAGAGTAAGCCTGAGTCATCGTTCAGCATGGCGCGCAGCTGACGCTGGCGACGCAGGTTATTCAGCGTTTCATCGTCGATCAGTTTTAATGCATTGCTTGGGCAACTGGTGACGCAGGATGGGGCATCGGCGACGCCTGCGCATAGATCACATTTGTGGGCGTTAGCGATAACACCGTCAGGCAATGTTTCGGTGGGCGCTGGCTGGGTAATCACTTCCATAGCACCAAAAGGGCAGGCCACGACGCAGGTTTTACAGCCAATGCATTTCTCTTGAATAACTTGAATACTGTTGTCACGTTTTTCGATCGCGTGGTTAGGGCACACGTTGGCGCAAGGTGCATCTTCACAGTGACGGCATAACACCGCCGTGTGTTTGTGCTCAAGTTTGAGCACGTGAATTCTTGGCTGGAATTGTGCAGGGGTTAGCACATGTTCGCCGTGATTATGTGCCATCACACAGGCAACTTCACAGGCCCGGCAACCGATGCAGTTTTTAGCATCAGCAATAACAAATCGATTCATAACGACCTCACCCACGTCCGGTTAAAATTATTAGTTTTGTTCCGGTGATGCACATAGCATGCAAAGATTAGGGAAAATGACTTATTGAAGGCTAAGGAATTAGCCAATTGTGCAACGTATCACATTTACCCCATGGTTATTGCTCAAAAGAGCAGCAATAACAAAGCGAAGATGCGCTGAATCAATTTTCAATCGTCATAGATTTTGGATTTGTTTATTCGCGATATCAAAATGACACATGAATGTTATTTGATATGTAGTTATTGATAATCAAAACAGATAATTAATTATTTCAGACTGAAACCTTTCAGCCTTGAAATAGTAAATAAGAATATTAGGAAATTTGGCGCTGGCTTATTTAATCACCTTTATGGAGGTAATAAAAAAGCGATGCCAAAATGACATCGCTTTTAGGGTTACTCGCTAATGAATGCTTATTCGTCGCTATCGGTAATCGGTTTACCCGCCATTTGGCTTAAGAACTCAAAGCGTTTTTTCAGATCGGCAGCAGCATCACGATACAACTGCTGAGCGACTTCGGGTTCTTGCGTATTCAAGCGGCGGAAACGCTGTTCCTTGAGCAAGGTATCTGCCAGATCGATGGACGGCGGACGAGAGTCCAGCGCCAACGGCAGTTTGCCTTCATCACTGCGGCGCGGATCAAAGCGATAGAGCGGCCAGAATCCGGTGGCGGTGAGCTGTTTCATTTGTTCATGGCTGTAGGCCAGATCGTAGCCGTGCTCTTCACAAGGACTGTATGCAATGATTAAGGATGGCCCAGGATAGGCCTCAGCTTCTTGAATGGCTTTCACCGTTTGGTTAAGCTGCGCCCCCAAAGAAATTTGTGCAACGTATACGTGACCATACATCATCATGCTGACGCCTAAATCTTTGCGCGCCTTACGTTTCCCATGCTCACCAAATTTTGTCACCGCGCCCAATGGCGTAGCCTTGGATTGCTGACCGCCGGTATTGGAGTAGCACTGGGTATCCAGCACTAATACGTTGATGTTTTCGGTCAGGCTCAAGACATGATCGAGCCCTCCGAAACCAATATCGTAGGCCCAGCCATCACCACCGATAAGCCAAACCGATTTATCAACCAGATAGTCGGCGTCGGTGATTAACTGACGAGCGTCGTCAGAGTCGATTTTCTGCAATTCAGTACGCAGTTTTTCAACCTGAATACGACGTTCTTCGATCGGCAAGTCGGGCTGATGAAGCTCATTAAGCAACTCTGGCGGCAACTGCTCAGCTAAGCTGTCTAACAGGCGGTTAACGCGCTGGCGATGCTGATCGATGGTTAAACGGAAGCCAAGACCAAACTCAGCGTTGTCTTCAAACAGCGAGTTGGCCCAAGCAGGACCACGGCCATCTGCGTTAGTGGTGTACGGCGTGGTCGGTAAATTACCGCCATAAATCGATGAACAACCCGTTGCGTTAGCAATCAGGAGGCGATCACCATACAGCTGAGTTAGCAGCTTAATGTAAGGCGTTTCACCACAGCCGGAACAGGCACCCGAGTACTCGAACAGCGGTGAAATCAGCTGTGAAGTACGGATATCAATACGCTCGATTTTACTGCGTTCGATCTCTGGCAGTTCTAAGAAGAAGTCAAAATTCGCTTTCTCTTCGGCCAAATGCTCTAAGCGCGGCTTCATGTTAATCGCTTTAATTTCAGGATTTTGGCGATCTTTCGCTGGGCACACTTCAACGCACAGATTACAGCCGGTGCAGTCTTCAGGCGCAACCTGCAACACGTATTTCTGTCCACGCATGTCACGCGCTTTGACGTCCAACGAATTCAGTGATTCAGGTGCATTTTCCATCTCGTCAGGGGAAACGACTTTGGCACGAATTGCAGAATGCGGGCAGGCAGCAACGCAGTGGTTACATTGGGTACACAGCGGTGCTTCCCAAATTGGGATCTCTTCGGCGATGTTGCGTTTTTCCCAACGGGTGGTGCCCGTTGGCCAAGTGCCATCCGGCGGGAAGGCCGATACCGGTAAAGCATCGCCCAAACCAGCTAGCATGGCGGCGGTAACGGTTTTCACAAAATCAGGCGCTTCATCGGAGACTACCGGTGGGCGCATGGCGCTGGTGTCATCAATAGGCTGT
Source organism: Hafnia alvei (assembly GCF_034424155.1). Lineage (NCBI taxonomy): Bacteria > Pseudomonadati > Pseudomonadota > Gammaproteobacteria > Enterobacterales > Hafniaceae > Hafnia > Hafnia alvei. The sequence continues at coordinate 2,272,121 of NZ_CP139992.1, forward strand.
AGCGGAATGGCCGTTAATGCGGTACGTGAAACCGCCAGAGCCTGCCAGTTGCGCTCAACGATTTCATTGCCTTTGCTGCTATAGCTGCGCGTGATGGCATCTTGCAGCAGTTTAAGGGCATCGTCGCTCGGTAACACGTTGGTCAGATGGAAGAATGCCATCTGCATAACGGTATTGATGCGGGCACCGAGTTTGCATTCACGGGCAATCTTCGCCGCATTGATAATGTATACCTTGGCCTGACGCTGATGCAGCAACGCTTGCACATCTTTAGGCAGGTTATGCCAGATCTCATCGGCGCTGTAAGGCGTATTGATGAGGAAAACGCCGCCTGGTTTCAGACGTTCGACCATTTGGTATTTTTCAATGAACTGCCACTGATGGCAGCCAATGAAATCAGCTTGGCTAATTAGGTAGGCTGAATTGATCGGGTTATCGCTCACGCGTAGGTGAGAGACCGTCAAGCCGCCGGCTTTTTTGGAGTCGTAAACAAAATAGCCTTGGGCATAAAGCGGAGTACTGTTACCAATGATCTTGATGTTGTTCTTGGTGGCAGACACCGTGCCGTCGCTGCCTAAACCATAGAAGAGCGCTTCCAAACGTGTGCGCTGCGGCAGAAGTTCGTCGCTCAGCGGCAGAGATAGTCCGGTCACATCATCAAAGATGCCCACGGTAAAGCGTGGACGAGGGTTATCAAGTTTCAGTTCGTTAAATACGGCTAGCGCGCAGTCAGGGCCAAATTCCTTGGAGGAGAGTCCGTAGCGCCCGCCGATAACGCGAGGCAATGTGTTGCGCTCGCCCCGGCTAAATGATTCAGCCAAGGCAGTCATTACATCAAGATACAGCGGCTCAGCTAACGCGCCCGGTTCTTTGGTTCGATCCAATACTGCAATGCGTGTTGCGGTGCTTGGCAGCACTTTCAGCAGATGTTCGGCAGAGAAAGGGCGGAACAAACGCACTTTCAGCACGCCGACTTTTTCATCTCGGCTGAGAAGGGTATCAACGACTTCTTCACAGGTGCCAATAGCGGAGCCCATCAGGATCACAACACGCTCAGCTTCTGGGTGACCGTAATATTCAAATGGCTGATAGTGACGACCGGTCACCTCACCAAATGCCTGCATGGCATCGGCGACGTGCTGATAGGTTTCTTGGTAATAAGGATTGGTGGCTTCGCGTGACTGGAAATAAGTATCAGGGTTAGCTGAGGTTCCGCGGATCACCGGATGATCTGGCGTTAAAGCGCGTGCACGGTGCGCATCGATGGCGTCTTGCGGCATCAATGACTTAATGGTGTCGTCCGAAAGCGGAACGATTTTATTGATTTCATGAGAGGTACGAAAACCATCAAAGAAATGAATAAAAGGAACGCGACTGTTAAGCGTCGCTATATGGGAAATCAGCGCGAAATCTTGTGCTTCCTGCACGCTGTTGGCGCACAGCATGGCGCACCCAGTTTGGCGAACCGCCATGACGTCTGAATGGTCGCCAAAAATAGACAATGCGTGTGTTGCAACGGTTCGCGCCGCAACGTGCAGGACGAAGGGAATTAGCTGGCCTGCAACTTTGTACAGGTTGGGGATCATCAGCAGCAATCCCTGCGATGATGTAAACGATGTCGCCAAAGCGCCCGTTTGCAATGCGCCATGAACGGTGGCTATCGCCCCGCCTTCAGACTGCATTTCAACGACGCGTGGGATGTCGCCCCAGATATTGCGGCGTCCATCGCCTGACCAAGAATCTGCTTGTTCCGCCATGGTTGAGCTTGGCGTAATAGGGTATATAGCGATAACTTCACTGGCTCGAAAAGCCACTGAAGCCACTGCGTTATTACCATCAGTGGTGATCATTAAATGTACCTTTTGTTGCTCACAACGTAATACCGTCGGTCATTCAAATGGCAAGCGCAGGCTGCTCTTGAACTCTCTAAGATATATTGCACCGGACGCAGCAATGACAATCGAGCCACGTCTCATCATGGCATGATGATAGCAAAACATAATTAGCGGGCTTGTCAGTTTCATGGCATCGCAATGGATGCTGTGTAACAAAAAATAGAGGAAAGGAGGGCAGGATTAATATTAATTTACATTCTGTCATGTTCTCCAATAAGGTGATTAAAAAATGCTTATTGGAGAACGAAATAACGCCGCGTGATGAGATGTCTATTAGCGAATATCTATAAAATGTACGCCTTCGACCTGCTGTAAATTCTGATAGACCTCGCTGATATCCTGTTTTGGCCGTAGCGTGACATCGAGTGACATTTCGCACAGTTCGGTATCAACATCGTGCTGGTTAACGGTTAAATAGCCCGGTTTAAGCCGCATTTGTTGTAACGCTAATAGAATGCCGGACACGCTGGCAGGTACCAATTGAATAATGATGGAGTGGTGATGACCGATCAGGCGATTGCTCAACTGGCGGAAAACTTCGAGCACAATTAATGTCATTAGCGTGCCATAGATGCCAATCGCATACATGCCGCTGCCAATTACCAAGCCGATGGCGGCGGTTACCCAAAGCCCGGCCGCAGTGGTTAGCCCGCGCACGACCTGTTTTTGGATCATAATGGTGCCTGCGCCGAGGAAGCCCATTCCGCTGACCACCTGAGCCGCAATACGACTCGGGTCTAATCCAACGTGTGATTCCATCAGGATGTCGTTAAAACCATACTTAGAGACAATCATAAACATGGCGCTGCCGATACCGACCAATACGTGCGTACGCAATCCGGCCTCTTTAGCCCGCAGTTGGCGTTCAATGCCAATGAGGCCGCCAAGAAATCCGGCTAATACGACGCGTAGCAATAAATCAGTAATCATTTGTTCCTCTCGCTGTAATTTTATTGTTTTGCAGAACGATTAAGCGTAAAAACGAATAATTATTTCACAGTACGCCCAGCTTTACGTAGCCGGCAATTTTATCTTAACCAGCCTACGGGAAAAACAGGCTAAAAGGCCTTATTTTCGTGCTATTAGCTTTTTGTAGCGATTTAGTTGATACATTAAGTTGGCATAGGGGCGTTCTGTGTGAAAAATGTACCTAAGAGCCAGCCAATTAAGTACTAGCCAATATTGATCAACAAATAAAAAACTTTGAATAAAACACGGCGAGAGGAGTGAGTGGAAATGATAGCAAAGTTAAGTTTAGCGCTTGCGGTAGGTATTTTGCTGTCGGGATGTAGCAGTGAACCTGAACAGCAGGCAACCAGTGCTAACGTTCATCAGCGTATCGGGATGTCAAACGCGGCGGCTGAAAATTGTGCGCTGGCGGGAGGCACTCTGGCTCTTTCAAGCCAACTCGATGGCAGTTCTGTTGGTATGTGCCAATTACCTGATGGTAAACGCTGTGGCGAATCTGCATTAATCCGTGGTGCCTGTCCCGCCAACTAATCTTGCTGTATTCTTCCGCTATCAATCATTGGGATAGCCAAACGATGATGCCGGCTATGACTCCAGCCGGCAGGGCGCATTGTCGAAATTACATCCAATCACGCTGCTGATAAACCAGTGTATGCTTGGCATTTTTCAAGATGAGTTGGCCCTTCACTAAAGAAATATCCGCGCCTTTGCTCAACACATCGCTGATGATCGGATCTAATTCCGCACGCGCGGGATCGATACACGCCATACGAGTCGAGGCTAAATTCTCTACCTTCAATGTATTATTGTTCAGCTCGCCTTGACCCATAAAGCGGTTACACATCGCTCCAGAAACATGCATTTTTTCGCCAAACTCAATACCGGGCTCCATACGCGTTTTCGCACCGGTGATAACTTTGCCATCTACGCTTTGCAGGACAAAATGGCGATGCAAGAGATCGCTTTGTTGCAACGGCTGCTGAGCCTGAGTCGTACACGCGGCAAGTAAAACCGAGCCTAATGCCAGAGGTAGCGTTTTAAATTTCATTGTATTGCCTCTATCTATTTCTACAGAATAATCGACGGCTTACACCGTAAACCTAAGCCTATTCTACTCGTTTACCCCAACTGATACATACCTTACTAAAAGCAGATTTTTCTTTTGCTTCACAAAAGCACCTTGGCGATAGGTTTTTTGTTTGCCTGTTTTGTTTCTTTCGGTTTATAAATCAACAGAAGTAAAAATGAAAATATCCCACGAATAAGATATTGAAAGATAAACACACAGAGGATGTTATGGTGCTGGATACGCCGGTCTTAATGACCGAACGACTGGTTTTACGGACCCACCGGCTCGAGGATTTCCCTGACCTTTGCGCAATGTGGTCAGATCCTGAGATTGTGAAATTTATCGGTGGTTCTCCGCAAACTCCCGAGCAAGTTTGGCAGCGTCTGTTACGCTATACAGGTAACTGGGCACTTTTCAATTATGGCTACTGGGCCGTTTTTGATAAGAGCACACAGCAATACATCGGCAATATTGGCCTCGCCGAAAATCATCGTGAAATTGAACCGAGTTTGCGTTATCCCGAAATGGGATGGACGTTTATTCCTTCTTTTCATGGTAAAGGTTACGCGTTAGAAGCTGCAAAGTGCGTTCTTGCCTGGGCGGATGAGGTGCTAAAAAAGCCGGTGTGTTGCATCATCGATGAAGAAAATGTTCGTTCGGTTCGCTTAGCTGAAAAATGTGGCTTCACGTTACGTAAAGAGACGGGTTACCACGGCAACATGATTTATATTATGGAGCGTAATAATGTGATCTCCAACACGGTCTAGGTCAAAAAACAAGCACGCAGTGTTTAGTCTCTAGCCACGGTGTAGGGGATACTAAGTCAACGCAGCATATTAACCTTTTTTCAAAATCAGAAAGAGGAGTGTGCCAGATGGTGAAGACTACCGCACAGCGTGTTTCAACGAGTGATGGAAACAATTTTGGCGAAAATAATATGGATTTTTTAGCCAGCAGCATTGCGTTAATGGAGTCGCAAGGACGTGAGATGGATGCCAGCAAGGTGTGTGGCAACATGTCGGCAAAGCAGCGTGAGCTGTTTAATCAGCGTTTAGCACATTATCGTCAGGCATTGCTGGTGGAGCATATCGCCTAAATTCGACGAGGGTTTTATCGCACTTTTAGTGCGAAGCTTTCAACACATAACCTCAAACAGAAAACCCCAGTTTGCACTGGGGTTTTGTTTTGGTATCGCTGAAACCAGAACTTAGGCGCTAATTACATTTTCACAGTGTTCGCCGTTGACCAGCGTACGAATGTTATTGAGCGTGGTTTCAGAAATACTGGTCAGCGCTTCTTCGGTCAAGAAGGCCTGATGCCCAGTAAACAACACGTTATGACAGGCTGACAGGCGACGGAATACGTCGTCTTGGATGACGTCGTTAGATTTATCTTCAAAGAACAGATCGCGTTCGTTTTCATAAACGTCCATTCCCAGCGAACCAATTTTCTGCTGTTTCAACGCTTCAATCGCCGCATCTGAATCGATCAGGCCGCCACGACTGGTGTTGATGATCATCACACCGTTCTTCATCTGGCCAAACGCAGACGCATCCAAAAGATGGTGATTTTCTGGCGTTAATGGACAGTGCAGGGTGATCACGTCAGATTTTTCATACAGCGTTTTCAAATCCACATATTCCGCGCCTAATTCCAACGCCTGTGGGTTTGGGTATGGATCATAGGCCAGCAGCTTCATGCCGAAGCCTTTCAGGATGCGCATGGTAGCCACGCCGATTTTACCGGTACCGATAACGCCCGCGGTGCGGTTATGCATATTAAAGCCAATCAATCCTTCCAGCGAGAAGTTGGCGTCGCGGGTACGTTGATAGGCGCGATGAATGCGGCGGTTAAGGCTCATCATCAAGCCTACAGCATGTTCGGCAACCGCTTCCGGTGAATAGGCCGGTACGCGAACCACCTCTAAGCCAAGCTCTTTGGCGGCTTGAAGATCAACGTTATTAAAGCCAGCGCAGCGCAGTGCGATAATTTTAACGCCGAGCGCTGCCAGTTCGGTTAGCACTTCACGGCTCGCATCGTCGTTGACAAAGATACACACCGCTTCACAGCCCTGTGCAACTTTCGCCGTTTTAGGGCTTAACAGAAAGTCAAAAAACTCCAGCTCGAAACCGAATTCTTTATTTACTAGTTCAAGATATTTGCGGTCATACTGTTTAGTACTATAAATCGCGAGCTTCATAGGGGTTTCTCCACCAGAAAAGTGTGATCATGATAGCAAAAATGAACAAAACAGACAAAGCGAACGAAATTTAGTATGACAAATAAGCTGATGGCCTAAACGTGCACTTTTGCTGAACTAAAATTCAACACAACGGCTAGATTTATCTAGGATTTTGCCCGATTCGTTCAGATGTATCCATTATTATGATATGTTGCGGCAGATTATTAAAAAGCAAGGCGAATTATGATCAAGTGGCTCAAAAGGTTATTTGCAGCGCTGATCGCCATATTTTTGGCATTAACGTTTCTCTGGTTAACGGTGGCACATTGGCTGCCGTGGGTAATAAAACAGTGGCTTCCTGCCGGAACGCGCGTTGAGTTTAGCGCTCGTCCGTATTGGTCGAACGGTGCATTGCATCTGCCGGGGCTAAGCTATCTAGCGGAGGATTGTCGTTTGGGCGATCTGTCTGCGGCACGTTTGCGCTATCAGCAAGGCCGCTGGCAAATGCTGGCAGACACGCTCGACGTGAATACCCAGTGTTTGGAAAAGCTCCCCTCATCGGATACTCCCTCTACGCCGCTTGAGCTGGATAAAATTCAGCGCTCTTTACCGCTGTTTGACGTAGCAATAAACCATCTTATCGTGAGTCCGTGGCAGGACTATGCCGGCGCCATCAGCGTGGTCAATAACGCCGATGGGCAGACAGTTCGCTACCGTAGCGATCGCCTTAGCCTTGATGCGCGTCTTGATGACAAACAAAAGCTGACGGTTAAAAAGCTTTCACTGAAAGTCCCTCAAACAGATCAACCGATTGAGCTGGACGGTGAGCTACAAATACCGCTGGATCTGGCGTCACTGCCGCGCAGTGGCAACATGCAGGCTCAGCTCAAAACGCCGTTTGTTGAACAGCCTCTATTACTGATTTCTGAATGGAAGAACAAACAGGGTAACTTGAAGATTGTTGCCAAGGGCGATAAAACGCCGTTGGCCGATTTGCCGTGGACGGTAAGCCGTCATGAAATCCACGTGAATAAAGGCCAGTGGCGTTGGCCTTATGCGCAGCAACCGTTGCAGGGCGGTATCGATCTCACCCTGACCAACTGGGATAAAAATTACCAGCAAACGCAAATTGAAGCGCGAATGAACGTGCTCACGCAGGGTAATCACGGCAAAGGTAACGTGGTCGTGAATCTTGGCCCAGGCAAACTCAGCGTGATCGATAGCAGCATGGCATTTCGCGTTACCGGTCTTGTGAATAGTCAAAATCTTTCTTTAACGGCGTCGATCCCCGGTTTACTGACCGGCAGCGTGCTGAATCCTTTGTTGACGCTAGATAGTGGTTCACTGCTGCGGGCATGGGGGCGTTTAGACGATCAAACCACGCTGCAAGAAGCGCGTTGGCCGCTGGCAGGCATTAAGCTCAACGCGGAAGGTGTGACTGGTCGTTTGCAGGCGATCATGAAAGTCAAAGACAGCTACTGGGGTAATTTCAAATTGCACCTAGACGGTCAGGCGCAGCAATTCATGCCTGATAAAGGCCAATGGCAGTGGCAATATTGGGGTAACGGCGATTTACCACCGTTGGCAGCGAAATGGGACGTGGGTGGTCGTGGCGAATGGCTAGGAAATACCATCCGCCTGAATCAGCTCTCGACCGGATTTAATAAAATCCACTATGGCATGATGACGGTGGTCAAGCCGCGTTTAACCATCGGTCAGCCGATCGTTTGGGTTCGGGATGAAAAACAGCCGAAATTTACCGGTGCGTTCATGCTTGATACCCAAAAGGTGGAGCTGGAAAACGGCGGTTATCTCCCGCATGCCATTTTGAACCTTGCTGCTACCGGGACTGCACCGGATCAGTTCTTATTAAAGGGCGATCTTCACGCAGAACGCATTGGCCCTATTAAGCTAAATGGGCGCTGGGACGGGGAAAGACTGCGTGGTGAAGCCTGGTGGGCAAAACAACCCACGGCGGTATTTCAACCGCTGTTATCGCCCGATCTGAATATCACGCTGCGCGACGGTGATTTTTACGCACAGGCGGCATTCTCGGCCGCGCGAGAACAGGGCTTCGAGGCTGGCGGACACATGGTGGTGAAAAACGCCGGTATGTGGCTGAAAGACGGAGAGATGAGTGGATTAGATTTCATCATGGCCTATCGTCTGAAAAATGAGGTATGGCAGTTGGGAGCTAAACAGCCGATTAGCATGCGGATTAAACACCTGTCTAACCTGTTTGAAATGAGCAATATTTCGGCTGACCTACAGGGCTACTATCCGTATAGCGATCGCGCTCCGTTGGTACTGTCAAACGTCGGTGTCGATATGCTGAAAGGCCATATTGGTTTTGATGCGCTGCGTCTGCCACAACCGGCGTCAACGGTCTTGAGATTGAAAGATATCGATCTTAGCGTGCTGTTTACCGCGCTAAAACCAAAACAGTTTGCGATGTCAGGTCGGGTAGACGGTGAGCTGCCGCTGTATCTGAAAGACGCACAATGGCTTATCCGCAACGGCTGGATTGATAATGCGTCTATGCTGACGCTGCGTCTCGACCCTGATATGGCTGATGCAATGGCTGCCAACAACATGGCGGCAGGCGCTGCAATCGAATGGCTGCGTTATATGGAGATCAGTCGTTCGCGAGCCGAAGTTAATTTAAGTAATTTAGGGGTACTCACCATGGCGGCGACGATCCGTGGGGTGAATCCTCAGCAAAGCGCACACCGTGAGGTCGTGCTTAACTATCATCATGAAGAAAATATTTTCGAGCTTTGGCGGAGTTTACGTTTTGGCGATAATTTACAGGAGTGGCTGGAGCAAAGCCTCTCAACCCCTGCGAGGAGTGAGCATGAGCAACCTTAAGGTTTGGCTACTGGCGACGGCAGTCTGTGTATCATTGACGGGATGCATCCCCCGCATTGAGGTAGCCGCGCCAAAAGAGCCGATTACCATCAATATGAACGTCAAAATTGAACACGAAATTCATATCAAAGTAGATAAAGACGTCGAGAATTTATTGAAAACCCAGTCGGGGCTGTTCTAAGGAGAATCCGATGAGAAAGTCGTTAATCGCTCTGTTGGGTGCCGGTTTACTGTTTAGCAGCGCCGTTTTTGCGCTCACGCTCGATCAGGCCAAGCAGCAAGGCCGCGTGGGTGAAACCTTGAGTGGCTACATTGTGGCTATTAAACAGGACAAAGAAACACTGGCTCTGGTGCAACAAATCAATACTGGGCGTGCCGAGAAATATCAGGAAGTGGCGAACAATAACCATATCAGCCGGGAAGATGTCGCCAAAATGGCAGGGCAGAAGCTGGTGGAACGCGCTGCCTCTGGTGAGTATGTACGCGGTATCAACGGACAGTGGCTGCGAAAGCCCTAGTTTGAGTGACAGAAATACAGCCACAAAAAAACGCGCTTCTGATCAAACAGAGCGCGTTTTTTATTTCTTGCTTACGACGTTATCCAGACACAGGCGTTAGAGGGTAAGCAATACAGAGAATACTTAAGCTGTAGCCAGCTGATTAATCAGTGCTTTAGCATCTTGCTGCGCTTTGGTTGCCATCTCTGGGCCGTAAGCGATCCCTTCTTCAAACACGAATTCAACGTCGGTCAAACCAATAAAGCCCAAGAATACGCGCAGGTAAGGCGTTACCAAGTCGGTATTGGTATCTTTATGGATACCGCCGCGGCTGGTCAGCACATAAACTTTCTTGCCTTTCAGCAAGCCTTCAGGGCCTGCTTCGGTGTAGCGGAAGGTCACACCGGCACGCGCTACCAGGTCAAAATAGTTCTTCAACTGGGTTGGAATGTTGAAGTTATACATTGGCGCGGTAATCACGATAACGTCAGACGCTTTCAGCTCTTCAATCAGCGTATTGGATAATTCCAATGCTTCTTGCTGGCGTGGCGTTAATGGCGCATCAGAAGGTCGCAGCGCACCGACTAACTCACCGTCCAACACAGGAATTGGGTCTGCGGCCAGGTCGCGTACCTGAATTTTGTCGTCGCTGTGCTGCTGGCGCCATTGGTCAACAAAGTAATCAGCCAGAACGTTAGACTGAGAGTAGTTAGCCAGAATGCTAGATTTAAGAACCAATACGTTGCTCATGGTGATTTCCTTGTGACCTAATCGCTTAGGCTGTTTCAGACTATTTGTTGATATCAGGACGTGGTGTCCATCGCATGGAAGACACTTTATTCATAAAACCCCACCAGTGATAGCGCAATAATTCGAGCCCTTTGTTCAGTTTTATTGAATGTGATTAAGCGAGGCATCATTTACAGGAATAGGGGACGTACGCGGTGACGAGAGAATACGTGGCTCAGGCTGCTGACAAACGCAGGCCTGTGATACAATTACAGATAGAATCCGTCATTAGAATGACGTTATTAAAAACAACAAATAACGATGGTTTTACATTTTCACCTGTTGTTCGCCATCCGTTTCAAGGAATATTGATTGTGACATCCCCGCTAAGCGCCATCGCCTCGCAGCTTGATGAATTGATGCTGCGCGATAAACAGCGTCTGATGCGCCGCATACAGGGCGCCAAAAAGGTCAAAAAATCCGAAAGCCAACAGGCTATTGCCGATACCTTGGCTATCGATCTTGCTAACGCCATGCAGCGCGTTGAAGCGCGTCGCGCTGCCTGTCCTAAAATTACCTATCCCGAAAGTTTACCGGTTAGCCAGAAAAAAGATGACATCCTCGCCGCTATTCGCGACCACCAAGTGGTTATCGTGGCGGGTGAAACCGGTTCGGGGAAAACCACCCAGCTACCGAAAATTTGTCTGGAATTAGGGCGCGGAATTAAAGGGCTGATTGGCCATACTCAGCCGCGCCGTCTGGCTGCACGCTCGGTCGGCGATCGTATTGCCCATGAGCTAGACACGTCGCTCGGCGGTGCCGTTGGCTATAAAGTTCGTTTCAACGATCAGGTAAGTGACACCACGCTGGTTAAGCTGATGACAGACGGTATTTTGCTGGCTGAAATTCAGCAAGACCGCATGCTGATGCAATATGACACGCTGATTATCGATGAGGCGCATGAACGCAGCCTGAATATCGATTTCATCCTCGGCTATCTGCGTCAGCTGTTGCCTAAGCGTCCAGATCTGAAAGTGATCATTACGTCGGCGACGATCGATCCCCAGCGTTTTTCTCGTCATTTTAATAACGCGCCGATTATTGAAGTTTCAGGCCGTACCTATCCGGTAGAAGTGCGCTATCGCCCGGTGGTTGATGATGCTGACGATGTAGACCGCGACCAGCTTCAGGCCATTTTTGATGCCGTGGATGAGCTGGGACGTGAGAGCGCCGGTGACATTCTGATCTTTATGAGTGGTGAACGTGAAATTCGCGATACGGCCGATGCGCTGACTAAGCTAAACCTGCCGCATACCGAGATTTTACCGCTCTATGCGCGTTTATCGGCCAGTGAACAAAACCGCGTTTTCCAAAGCCATCACGGGCGCCGCATCGTGCTGGCCACCAACGTGGCGGAAACGTCGCTAACCGTACCGGGGATAAAATATGTTATCGATCCGGGAACGGCGCGTATTAGTCGATACAGTTTTAGAACCAAGGTACAGCGCTTGCCGATTGAGCCTATTTCTCAAGCCTCGGCGAATCAGCGTAAAGGCCGCTGTGGACGTGTTTCTGAAGGTATCTGTATTCGGCTATACAGCGAACAAGATTTCCTTTCACGGCCAGAATTTACCGACCCAGAGATCCTTCGTACCAACTTAGCCTCGGTCATTTTACAAATGACGTCGCTGGGACTCGGCGATATCGCCGCTTTCCCATTTGTGGAAGCGCCGGATAAACGCAATATTCTTGACGGTGTTCGTCTGCTGGAAGAGCTTGGTGCGGTAACCACTTCGGAGCAGGGGCATCAGCAGCTGACGCCAATGGGCCGTCAGTTGGCTCAACTGCCAATCGATCCCCGCTTGGCGCGTATGGTGCTGGAGTCACAGAAACATGGCGCGGTACGAGAAGTGATGATTATCACCGCGGGGCTGTCGATTCAAGATCCGCGTGAGCGCCCGAGTGAGAAGAAGCAGGCCTCGGATGAAAAACATCGTCGTTTTGCCGACAAAGAGAGTGATTTTCTATCGCTGGTGAACCTGTGGGATCACCTAAAAGAGCAACAAAAAGAGCTCTCGGCCAACCAATTCCGTCGCCAGTGCAAAACCGACTACCTGAATTATCTGCGGGTGCGTGAATGGCAGGATATTTACACCCAACTTCGGCAGGTGGTTAAAGAGCTACGTATACCGATTAACTCGGTACCGGGTGATTTTCGCGGTATTCACTGCTCGTTGCTTAGCGGTCTGCTCTCGCATATTGGGCAAAAAGATGCAGATAAGCAGGAATTCACCGGCGCGCGTAATGCCCGCTTTGCGATTTTCCCCGGTTCGGCATTATTCAAGAAACCGCCAAAATGGACCATGGTGGCGGAGTTAGTGGAAACCTCCCGTTTGTGGGGGCGAATTGCTGCACGTATCGATCCTGAATGGATCGAACCGCTCGCACAGCATCTGATTAAGAAAAGCTATAGCGAGCCGCATTGGGAGAAAGCCCAAGGTGCGGTGATGGCGACAGAAAAAGTCACGCTTTACGGGCTGCCGATTGTAGCTGCGCGTAAGGTGAACTATGGCAGCATCGATCCGCAGGTCAGTCGTGAGCTGTTCATTCGTCATGCGCTGGTGGAAGGTGATTGGCAAACGCGTCATGCCTTTTTCCGTGCGAATCAGCGCCTGCGTTCAGAGGTGGAAGAGCTTGAACATAAATCGCGTCGCCGCGATATTTTGGTCGATGACGAAACGTTGTTTAGTTTCTACGATCAGCGCATTGGTCATGATGTAGTTTCTGCTCGTCATTTCGATAGCTGGTGGAAAAAAGCCAGCCGCGAAGAGCCTGAGCTGCTCAATTTTGAAAAATCGATGCTGATTAAAGACGGTGCGCAAGGCGTTAGCGCACTCGATTACCCTAATTTCTGGCATCAAGGTTCATTCAAACTGCGTCTTTCCTACCAGTTTGAGCCGGGCACTGACGCCGATGGGGTGACGGTACATATTCCATTGGCGATCTTAAACCAGATTGAAGAGTCAGGCTTTGATTGGCAAATTCCGGGTATTCGCCGTGAGTTGGTGATTGCGCTCATTAAGTCATTACCCAAACCGATTCGACGCAATTTCGTGCCAGCGCCGAACTATGCCGAGGCTTTCTTAGCAAGGGCGACACCGCTTGAAATGCCGTTACTCGAGTCGATGGAGCGAGAACTGCGTCGCATGACCGGTGTGACAGTGTCACGTGAAGAGTGGCAACTCGATCAGGTTCCCGATCATCTGCGTATGACGTTCCGCGTTATTGACGACAAGAAGAAAACGTTGGCGGAAGGCAAGTCGCTGGAGGCGTTGAAAACCGAGCTCAAAGGACAGGTACAGCAGACGCTATCGGAAGTTGCAGATGATGGCCTTGAGCAACAAGGTTTGCACGTATGGAGTTTTGGCTCGCTTCCGCAAAGCTACGAGCAAAAGCGTGGCGGCTACTCGATGAAGGCGTTCCCCGCGTTGGTGGATGAAAAAGACAGCGTCGCTATTCGTCTCTTTGAAACTGAACAGGAGCAGCAGCAGGCCATGTGGCAGGGTTCGCGCCGCTTATTACTGCTGAACATTCCATCTCCGATCAAATATTTACATGAAAAATTGCCGAACAAAGCCAAGTTAGGCCTGTATTTTAACCCTTACGGCAAAGTGTTGGATTTGATTGATGACTGTATCGCCTGTGGAATTGACTCGTTGATTGCCAAGCATGGCGGACCTGCATGGAGTGAAGTAGGGTTTACCCAACTTCATGAACAGGTGCGTGCGGAACTCAACGATGAAGTGGTTTCTATTGCGCGACAGGTCGAGCAAATCTTGACGACGGCAAACGGCATTAATAAGCGCCTAAAAGGGCGCGTTGACATATCGCTGGCGTTAGCGCTGTCTGATATTAAAAGTCAGGTCGGCAATCTTATCTATCGTGGTTTTGTTACGGCAACGGGGGCAGCGCGTTTACCGGATGTAGAACGCTACCTGCATGCGATTGAACGACGCTTAGAGAAACTGGCGATTGACCCACATCGGGATCGTGCGCAAATGTTGAAAGTGGAACAGGTGCAGCAGGCATGGCAGCAGATGCTTAACAAGCTACCGCCGCCGCGCGCCAACGAGCCTGAAGTGAAAGAGATCCGCTGGATGATTGAAGAACTGCGAGTGAGCTATTTTGCGCAGCAATTGGGTACACCGTACCCAATTTCAGAAAAGCGCATTATGCAGGCTATCGATCAGATTCTGGCTTAGCATTTTGTTGCATCAGGCGTTTAAGGCCGTCACTGAACGCGGTGACGGCCACCGCGCGATTATCGGCCAAATCACGATTCTCAGCGGCCGGTGCCGAACTTTGAATGGCTATCAGCCGCCAACCTGCATCCGTTGCCATCAGCAGCGGAGAACCGCTATCACCAGGTAATGTATCGCACTGATGGCTCAACACGCCGGTTTGAGCCCATCCTGTCACCAAACAGTTTTGATGGCTATATAAATCATCCAGATGATCCTGAGGGTATCCGGCCTGCGTCACGAGGCGTTTATCGGCCTTTAATGCTGCCGTCAGCTGCTTACTTGTACCTTGCCACAGCGGCAGTGGTTCAATCGCGGGCAACCGGTCACTTACGATTTCAACTAAACCATAATCTTGCTGGGCTGCGGAAGAGGGAACAATCCAACCCTCGCCGTCGGCTTTGAGCCGCTTGCCTAACTTAGGATCGACCAGCGTGCGCAGTTGGGTAATTTCGTAGCGCCATTTTTGATTATGAGAGGAAAAACGTAGCGCGATTGCAGGATCAACTTTTCCCGGCGGCGCTAATAAACAATGTCCCGCCGTTAGAACTAAGCGTGATGTAATTAGCGTGGCGGTGCATAAATTCCCGCTCTCGGTTTCGATTTGCCCAATAGCATCCCACGGAGCTTGGGTCACATTGGTAATTTTGACGCGGTCATCTTTGCCATAGAAAAGTTGAATTTGCTGCGCGGGGGTCAGAACTTCATCATCAGCGACGGCAGGTTGGGTGGTAATGGCACAATATAAAACCGGAGCGCATAACGTAACGGTACGTAGTAATCGCATAGAGCGGAACCTAATTGCAGTCATCCATTTACTCTGTAGTTTAACCAAATGATTGATTACGGCGAGAAATATTTGCGTAACAGAAGTGAAATTCAGTTTTTTTCATGCACGCCCGTCTACAAATAGAAGCATGCCGTGATGATTCCGCACAGAATCAGGGATATCAGAAGAAGTTCAAAACCATAGCGTCGAAACATATGCCATCTCCGAACCCTTCGTGGCCGCTGAACCCTATGTTCTTAACGGTGTGTGCGGCTGAATTATTCTCAAATTCAATAGATGATTAATCTTAGTGGATAGCGTTTATAACGGCTGTGAGTGATTGGTTTCGGCATGTAACGCTTTGTACTCTGGATGAAAATAATTCAATAGTGCGCTATTGAATCACCCTAGATGCCTGACTATAGTGGAAAAAATGCCTAATTAACCCGTGAACAGCAGGAGAGTGCATGAGCCGTCAGCAGAGTCATCATAATGCCGTCGATCGTCAATTTGCCGATCAGGCTAACGCTTATCTCAGCAGTGCCGTACATGCGCAGGGCAACGATTTAAAACGCCTTGCGCATCTGCTCAGCGGAGAAGACTTTGCGAGCGTACTCGATCTTGGCTGCGGAGCCGGTCATGCAAGTTTTGCCGTAGCGGCACAAGTTAACGACGTTGTAGCTTATGATCTCTCCGAAAAAATGCTCGCGGTGGTAAAACAGGCGGCAAGTGATAAAGGACTGACTAATCTGAGTACCGCGCAGGGCGTTGCTGAATCACTACCGTTCGAGAATGAATCCTTTGATGTGGTTATCAGCCGTTATTCGGCGCATCACTGGTACGATGTTGGTAAGGCATTACGCGAGGTTAAGCGCGTGCTTAAACCTGGGGGAAGGGCGATCTTTATGGACGTTGTGTCGCCTGGTCACTCTGTTTTAGATGTACATCTGCAAACGGTGGAAATTCTGCGCGATACATCGCACGTGCGAGATTATGCGCCTGGCGAATGGTTAACGTTTTTCACCGAGGCGGGGCTACAAATCCAAACCGTCACGTCAGACCGTCTACACCTTGAGTTTGCTAGTTGGATTAGCCGCATGCGTACGCCAGAACCGCTGGTTACCGCGATTAGAATGATACAAGAAAGTGCTTCGGAAGAGGTTAAACAACATTTTGAAGTTCAGGCTGATGGCTCATTTACCAGTGATATCATGATGTTTGAAGTCGTTAAGGCTTGAAAATAGGCCGGAGCAAGTCTCCGGCTTAATTATACATCAATTTAGTTACAACATACATTGTAAGTCCTGTTAATACTCTCATGAAACCTCAGTGCAGCAATTAAATTTAGTGGAATATGAACGTACGCACGCCTAGCAAAACAATAGGCCCCTCATAAACAACGGATTCTGTTCTGAGAGGCCTTAGTGGTTAGCCTAAATAACGCTGTTCTAAATGACGACGGAAGAAGCTTGGGTTGAGTGTTTCCCCGCTGGCATTTCGGATCAGTGTATCGGTATCAAAGCGTGAACCATGCTGCCAGATATTCTGGCGTAACCAACCGGAGAGCGCAGAGAGATCGCCGCGCAGGATATGTTGGTCAAGGTCAGGGAGGGCATTTTTGGCGGAGGCGAACAGCTGAGCCGCATACATCGCACCTAAGGTATAGGTGGGGAAATAACCAAAGGCACCGTCGGTCCAATGGATATCCTGCATGCAACCATCTCGGAAATTACCCTGTGTGTTTAAGCCGAGGTAAGAGTGCATTTTTTCATTCCACAGTTCTGGAATATGCCGCACTTCAATCTCACCCTCAATCAGCGCGCGCTCAATTTCATAACGCAAAATGACATGGGCGGGGTAGCTAACCTCATCGGCATCGATACGAATAAAACCGGCCTCTACGCGCTGGTTCATGCGCAAAAAGTTACCTTGTTCAAAAGCAGATTGATCGCCAAAGGCTTTTTGCACATAAGGGCGTAAAAACTCAAGGAACGGTTCGCTGCGCGCCAGCTGCATTTCAAAAAATAAGCTTTGAGACTCATGGATTGCCGTTGAGCGAGCTTCGCCAATCGGCTGTCCAGCCCACTGTTTTGGCAAATTTTGCTCATAGCGGGCGTGACCTGTTTCATGCACGATGCCTAGCAAAGCACTGAGAAAATCATCTTCGGTATAGCGTGTAGTAATACGCACATCTTCCGGTACGCCGCCGCAGAAGGGATGAGCACTCACGTCTAATCGGCCGTGATTAAAATCAAAACCGAGTACCTGCATGATTTCTATACCCAGAGCGCGCTGTTTATCAATTGCAAAAGGGCCCTGCGCGGTGAGTGTAGACTCCGTTTTCTGTTTTTCGACGATGTTTTTTAATAAATCAGGCAACCAGCTTTTTACATCAGCGAAGATCGTATCGAGGCGCGCGCTGGTCATGCCCGGTTCATAGAGGTCGAGCAACGCGTCGTAGCGGCTGACATTGGTTTTTTCAGCACGGATTTGCGCTTCTTCTCGGCTTAATTCCACAACCGGAGCAAAGTTTTTGACGAATCCAGCCCAATCATTTTCTGGACGCTGAGTGCGCCACGCGTGCTCGCATTGCATACCGGCTAATGATTTTGCCGAAACAAACTTTTCCGGCAAGATCACGGCCTGCTGATAGCGACGTGCAATTTCAGCAAGATTGGCCTGTTGTTCTGGGGTTAAATCTTCACTTTTCGCCTGTTCGATCCAGTCTGCAATCTGCGGCGCAGTTAACGTTTGGTGCATCAAAACGCTGAGTTCCGCTAGTGCTTCTGCTCGCGCCTGACTGCCACCGGCAGGCATTTGTGTTTGCATATCCCAACCGGTGATGGCTGAAAGATGCGAGAAGCGAGACAGGCGAGTAAACGTGTCGCGAAGATGCTGGTAGGCGTTTGTCATCGTAGGCTCCAAATGGGGTCTATACTCGTCAAACATAAAGCGCGGTATCTCTGCAGATGCACCGCCAATTATTGGGGAGTATAGAGGCAATAAAAATTATCAGCGGTTATCACTTTGTACATTGATAACTGGCACGGTATCAGCCTGACGGCGTGGCCAGGTAAAGAGCATGGAAGCGCCGCCCAGCGAGCTACCATTGGCAGAAATAGTCCCTTGGTAGGCTTGAGCAATGCTGTACACAATGGCGAGTCCAAGCCCGCAGCCACCGGTTGCCCGATCGCGGCTTGGGTCTAAGCGAACAAAGGGCTCAAAGACTCTTTCGCGTTCCTCTGGCGGAATCCCTGGGCCATCATCGTCAACCTGTAAACAGGCAATGTCACCATCCAACCACAGCCCAATGCGGAGTTTTTTCTGACTGTAGCGTAGGGCATTGTTCACTAAATTATCTAATACGCGTTCCATCAGCCGTAGATCGACCGCGCCAAAATCACCGACGTGAGGAATATCGAGCGTAATTTCATGCTCAGGATGAATCATCTGAAAATCTGCGATGCGTTCGGCTAGCCACTTAGGCAAATCAATGGCCTCTAGATTGGTTTCCACCTGAGGGCGGTCAAGGCGAGCGTAGGTCAGCAGCTCATCTATCAGTCCTTCGAGCTGCGCAATATCACGATTTAACGCGGTTTGCTCTGATTCAGACAGATTTTCACTCATGGCTAAACGGTAGCGTAATCGAACCAATGGCGTACGCAGTTCGTGGGCTATGCCATCTATCAGCTGTTTTTTGCTGATGATGAGTGTGTTGATATTGTCGGCCATTTGATTAAAAGCCACGCCGAGCCGATGCAGGCTCGACGTGGGCTCGAAATGCGTTCGCTCTTCAAGATGACCTTCACCCAAGCGCTGAGCCGCATTCTCTAATTTCAATAAATCCTGCCAATGTGGGCGCATCCAGAGAAAAACCGGTAGCGCTAAAGACAGCCCGATGAACAGCAACAGAGCCAAATCAAGCAGGCGCATTTCATGCAGATAGAAAAGGTACGGAATCGGGCCGACGGCTAAAACGTAGTGGCTACGTGGGATGCGTTGGATAAATGAATATTCACTATCCAAAGCCACAATTTCGCCATTTCTCAGTTTTTTTTCTAAATCAGAAGGGAGCTGACGTTTACCCAATGGCTCAATATGGAATTTAAACGAGAGATTCCAATCGAGTTTGTTAATGGTTTTATTCCAGTCTCGCGGGGGAATTTCGCGCAGCTCACTGCGGATAAGATAGAGCGAGCTTTTCATCAGATCATCCATTGATTGGCGTCCGGCACGCTCGGCGGTGACCTTATAAACTAATCCAACCAGCATGGCCATCACCAGAAAGCAGACGAACAACAACAGATAAAACTGAACAAAAAGCTTTCTCATTGAAAATTATTCCCACGCATTCGGCGCAAATAGGTAACCTTTATTTCGCACGGTTTTAATACGGAACGGGTCGATTGCGTTGTCATCCAGTTTACGACGCAGGCGAGAAATCGCCACGTCGATGCTGCGATCCATGCCGTCATAGCTCACGCCACGCAGGGTGAGCAGCAGGGCATCGCGATCCATAATGGTGCCTGCGTGGGTGGCCAGTTCCCACAGCAGATCGAAATCGGAAGTTGAGAGGTTAATATTCTTATCTTTCAACGTGACCTGACGATTTACAGGGTCAATACGCAACTGCCCAAAATGAATGCCGTTACGGGTATTCACCGGCGTCGCTTCGCTTTCTATTGCCTGTGGTTGATGCTGGCGTAAATGTAAACGCAAGCGCGCCAGTAATACCGCCGGCGGCGTCGTTTTTAGAATATAGTCATTGGCGCCCATTTCGAGCGATAAAATATGATTCATATCGCTGTCGAGTGAGGTGAGCAGCACGATGGGGCCTTTATACACGGGGCGTAAATCGCGGCATAACGTCATACCGTCTTTGCCAGGCAGCATAATATCCAGCAAAACCAAATCAGGGTTAAGGCGAGTAATCGTTTCCATTGCCGTATCACCGCGCGGCTCGATGGTGACATCGAGGTCATGCTTGCCAAGGTATGCGGCAATAAGCTGTCCAACCTCTTGATCATCTTCAACAAATACAATGTTGTTCATAACGATTTCTATGCCTTCGCGTGGTAAAACGATTTTATATGAGTTTGCAAACTAACGCAGTGGACGCCCACCATCCACACTAATAGTACGACCAGTCACGAACTGACTGTTCAACAGAAACTCAATGGTATTCACTATTTCATGTTCACCCGGCGCTATTTTCATCAATGATTTGTCGAGCGCCTTTTGACGATACTCATCATCATCCAATGAATTAAACATGATTAGCGCGGGAGCAATGGCATTCACTTTAACTTCTGGCGCCAATTTCGCCGCAAAAGAGCGGGTCATGTTATCTAGCGCTGCTTTGCTTGCCGCGTAAGCGATATGCTTGGCACTGCCGCGTTCCACCACATAATCGGTGATATGGATAATGTCGGCTCCCGCTTCGCCTTGCCCAACCAGCAATGGCTCCAACAGTTGATTAAGAAGATAGGGGGTATAGACATGAATTTGCAGCATGGCGGCCAACGTTTGCTCGGGCGCGGTCTCTGGTGATTCAGCCAACCATGCACTGGCGTTATGAATAACCGCACGCAGTTTGGGCGTGTGAGCTTTAACCAGTTCGGCAAAACGATAGATTTCGTCAGTTTGGGTGAAATCACCTTGAATGCAAACCGCACCCGCGTTGCGTAATCCTTCTAACGCTGGGTATTCGCTGCGATAGGCCACAATCACAGCGGTTCCCTGTGACAACAATGCATGCGCTAATGCCAGCCCGATTCTGCGGGCACCTCCAGTGATTAAGACGGGGGAGGAGTAAGCATTGGTCATGTATTCAGTCCCTATGTTTAGTGGCTTTGGCATAATGCAAATGTTGCCGCAGATTATGCCACTTGTTGTAGTTGTTAGCACATAGAGAAACGTATCGGAATGACTAATTGGATAAGGGAGTCGCGTTGCTTTAGAGCATCAGCGATCCCGCCATCAACGGCGGGAAACGGTGATATGTCTATACGGTTAATTCATTAACCACGTCGGCCACGCTTTTCACTTCTCGGATACTGCCGATACCGGTACCCAGCGAGATATAACCTTCATCGGTATTGCCCTCAAGCATGCCAATTCGTAAACCGCGCAAGCCGCCCATCACTTTACCGATCTCTTCGTTACTGGCACCCGCTTTATCCATCGCCACCAGTTTTTCTGTCAGCTTGCCGGGCAGGGAGCGATAGTAGGCGGGTTGAGTGCGGAAAAGCTGCATATCCAATCCGTCAGAATGGATAATTTTATCTTTTACCGACTGGGGAACACGGCTTTCCTCGGTGCTGATAAATACTGAACCCGCAAAGACGCCGCTAGCGCCAAGGGCGTGTGCGGCTTTAGCCGTTCGGCTATCGGTGATGCCGCCAGCCGCCAAAACAGGCACGTTTTTTACCGCATCGGCAATGAGCGGTACCACGGAGAATGTGCCTAAGGCTTTGCCGGGTAACGTTCCGCCTTCATCAAAACCGGTTGCCACAATAATATCTGCACCGGCGGCTTCAGCAATACGGGTATTTTCTGGCGTTGGGTTGAGGTCGCGATAGATGATCGCAATACCGGCGGCTTTTAATTCGTTAAACAGCGCGGGGATGACTGCACCTTCGCCATACGCGGTATAAACCACGACTTTTACGCCTTCTTCTTTAATAACCTGCAGGATAGGCGGCGTCCAAATGTCATTCTCAGGAGAGGGGATCAGGTTAACGCCAAACGGTTTTTCAGTCAGCGCTTTAGTTTTTCGAATCTCTTCGCGCATTTTTTCAGCCGTTTCATGCGGCGTAGATACCGCCGTTTCAGCCGTTAAACCCGCATTGGGGCCTAATACACCCAGGTCTCCAGCGTTGCTGACCGCTGCAACTAAACGGGCGTCGGTAAGCCAAGATAGCGGCCCCTGAATCACAGGTTTTTCTATACCTAAGATTTGGCAGATACGATTATTTTGCATAACACAATGTCCTTCTGAAGAACGCTTCAGACTGGTTTTTAAGAGTGGGGCAAGTCTAGTGAGTTTTATTGTTGAGAAAAATAGCAATACTGATACATCACTATTATTAAATATGTAACAATAAACCTATCAATACTCGCGTTCCGCGATTGACCTCACAGCGAATAAAGCGTGCTATGCAAATTAATCTTTTTGAATTAATTAAAATTTTTATCGAGATCGTTGAGTCTGGCAGTTTTACCCGCGCGGCAGAAAACCTACAAATTCACCGTCCCGCGGTGACTAAAGCTTTGCAGCAATTAGAGCAGCACAGCGGCGTGCGCCTGTTACAGCGCACGACACGCCAGATAAACCTGACGCCCGAAGGTGAAGATTTCTATCAACGCAGCAAGCCATTATTGGCGCAGGCGGATGATTTACTTGAATCCTTTGCACCAGATCGCCCTTTATCTGGGCAGCTACGCGTGGATATGCCGATCTCATTTGCCGCTTTGCGCGTAGTACCTAATTTGCCGGACTTTTATCGTATGCACCCCAATATCGAAATTATTCTCAGCTGCTCCGATCGTCGCCGAAATATGCTTCGCGAAGGTTTGGACTGCGTCTTGCGAATGGGAGAGCTAGAAGACGGCGACTATATCTCACGCCCGCTGGGCAATATTGACATGCTCACCTGCGCCAGTCCCGCCTATCTCGCCGCGCACGGTAGGTTAGATACCCTCGAAGACCTACAGCATCATCAGGCCGTTAACTGGGTGAATAGCAGCAGTCGTCAGTCAATGCCGTGGATATTCAAAACAGAGACAGGAACGACAGAAATTCACCCGCCGGGTAAACTGGTCATGGATAATTCTGAAGCCTACATCGTTGCAGGCCTTGCTGGCTTAGGGCTTTTACAGGGCATGCGCTTTTTTCTACAGCCTTATCTCGACAGTGGGCGACTGGTCGAGGTGTTGCCTAACTATCCAGTCCCGCACCGCAAGCTGTCGCTACTTTATCCACACCGCCACCTTTCAAGAAAGGTACGCGCATTTGCTGAATGGCTTGAGGCATTGTTGCGGAAAAGTTAATTTGGATTAATTTCCCGCCAAAAATAAAATACTGTACATCCGGATTTAGAATTTATAGAACGAAGTCATTAGGTATTGAATCTAGTGATATCCACTTTTAAAAAATATTCTGACGGATGAGTATAGCGTCACTTAAATATAAGTTAGATGAATTAAAAGAAAGGTTTTATTATATTGCGTAAAATCACTGAACTTAAAATTTATTTTATATAGAGAGTAGTTACTTAACGTTATAAAAACTGCAACTCAATATTGGCACGCTAAACGTTACTCAGGCTAGGTAGTACCTAGTATCACGCCGGAAAATGGAGGTCTGACGTTACCCATAACATAGGCAATCTCGCTGGTACTATGAAGGTAATATATTAAGTGTTAATAATGTAAAATCAAATTAACAAATAAGTTAAATTTTTAATGAGACGATAAAATAATGAAACGGCGATGATGATATTTATATTTATTATATTAAGTTTCATTTTTCATATGGTTTTCTATTTCAGAAAATGCCATTATGGGTTGGACGTTAAAATATAATTATGACTGATTGCGTCTGCATTTTTAATCATTAAATTATTCTTTGTGTGTATGTGTCGCTGTCTTACAGAGGGGAGGCTAAGGAAATGTCCGGTATTCATTCGACCGTCGGTGATAGAGAAACACTTTGTTTTGATTACACGCGGTTTCTGTCAGCTTCCTGTGACAAGCACTGGAGTTTCTTAGACGCAATCTACGGCGTGATGCCATTATTTGGTATGGTGACGCGTTCCCAGAATCGCTGCTCAGAATTCAAATCGATTGAAAATCTTAATGTGCAGATTCGCCAGCTCGCGATGCAGGTGCTTTCTACTCAGGTCAGTGATGAAACGAATATTATCCGTCTCATTGAATTGGTGAAAAGCCAAGGATTGCAGGAGCTAGATATCCAGCTGCCTTATGCGCTGGAAGATGAACAGTTAAAGGTGATTAAGGCCGAATGTCGTAATGCGGTTAGCATGACTCAAGATGACGAGCGTTTACACGTTGTTATTGCGCCCAAATGATCTAATAAAATAACGTTTCCAAAATTGAAAAGGTGGCCTAAGCCACCTTTTTGCGTTTCTACTGGCTAATTAGCCAAGCATATTAACCAAACATAAACCATGCAGCTGGGAAGGTTGCAAGCAGCAGCAAGAAGATGCCCATGCGCTCCATTCCGCACAGATCTTTTTTGCTCTCTAAACCACGACGAGCAAACATAAAGACCAACAGACCGGGCGCATACAGCATGACAGACATCAGCAGATGTGTGATGCCGGAAGCATAAATCAGCCATAGACCATAAGCACAGGCGCCGTAGGCGGCAAACATAATTCGTTTGTCTTGCTTCTGACGACCCACTTTTAACAGGAACGCGCCGACTAAGAAATAAGGCACCAAGATCATCTCTGAAGCGATTGTCAGCAAGTTATTGTAGTTTGCTCCCGTCAGCCAGATGATAATCAGCGTAACTTGAACCGCTCCATTGGTTAGCCAAAGCGATGACGCAGGGGCTTCCTTGCTATTTTGTTTACCGAAAATCTTAGGGAACGCGCCTTGCTGAGAGGCGAGGAAGGGCACTTCCGCAGCCATAATCGTCCAGCTCAAGTAGGCACCGCACACTGATACAATCAGCCCGGCGGCAATAATAATCTCACCGATTGGCCCCATCATATTCACCATCAAACCGGCCATGGATGGATTGCGGATTTCAGCCAGTTCAGCGCGAGGCATCACACCCAGTGAAAGCAGGGTGATGAGCAGGTAAACCACTAACGCCGAAATTACGGCCAGCATGGTGGCTAAGCCAACATCTTTCTTATGCTTGGCGCGTGCAGAAACCACCACCGCACCCTCGACGCCGATGAATACCCATAGCGTGTAGAGCATCGTGTCTTTTACCTGTTCCCAAACAGGAACACCCAGTTTGATGCCGGTAAAATCAATCTTGAAAGTATCAAGCTTGAACGCCATCGCGGCGAGAACCACAAACAGCCCCAGAGGCAACAGCTTAGCCAGCGTCGCGGCTAGGTTGATGCCCGCTGCCGTTTTCACGCCGCGTAGGATCAGGAAGTGAACCACCCAAAGCAAAATAGACTCGCCGACGATAGCCTGCCACGTATTACCGTCGCCAAAGACGGTATGACCCGCCGAATCAGTAAAAAAACTCAGCGCAGCAAAAACGATCACCAGATATGACACGTTCGCAATAACCGCGCATAGCCAATATCCCCAGGCTGAGCAAAAACCGATCAGCTCACCGAACCCTTCTTTGGCGTAGGTAAAAATACCGCCGTCTAAGTCAGGGCGAAGTCTGGTCAGTAACAGCATAGCGAAGGCGAGGAACAAAATGCCAACGCCGGTGATAGTCCAACCGATCAGCAATGCGGCGGGACTGGCTACGGCTGCCATATTTTGCGGCAGACTAAAAACGCCAGCCCCTAGCATAGAGCTGAGTACCAGAGCCGTTAGGGCGGTGAGTCCGAGTTTTTTATCCAATGCGAAGTCCTGAAGCCAGTATGATTAACTGTTTGATAACATATGATTAGTTTAAATACGGTTATGCGTTCAAATACGCAAAACATTAAACCGTAAAAGTGGCGCAGATTGTACGAGTTGAGGGATGGGGGTGCAATGGATGAATATGCGTTTTATGCAAAAAAGTATGCAATTGTTAGCTGATGTTTTCTGCAGATACGTTTCGTTGCCGTGACACAAATAATTACGCCAATAAGAAAGGGCAGCCAATGGCTGCCCTTAAGACATAAGACAGTGCGATTATTTGAACAGATCGGCACTGATGGTGAGGTTACCACCGCTCTTATTCTGCCACTGACGCGTAATGTGGTAGTACTTCGCACCTTTCTTCGCTGCGCGTTTAGCCACTTCAGAAGACACATCGGTCATGCTGTTGAAATGCCCAGTGAAGGTGACTGAGTCAAATGGAACCATTTGAGCCGCGGTAGTGTTGTTCACTTCCTGAATCTGCGTACCGTCTGGCAGCGTAACGGTATAGCGCTTGCCGGTAGACGACTGGGTTTCGAAGAAGCGGCCTACGCCAGTGCTTGGTGTGCCTGATGAAGCTACGCCAGGGATCTCAACGTTGGCAGCGGCTGCGCCACCGGCAGCCAGTGCGGCTTTACCTGCTTCAGAATCGGCAGGGATCGCATCTGGACTCTGAACCTGACGTTTCGGCGCATCAGCTTTATAGATGTAGGCTGTAATATATTGGTTGCCGCCGCTGTTGGCATCAATTTGGCGCACGATAAAGTAGGAATCTGCGCCTTTCTTGGCCGCTGCACGGCTAATCGCATCGGTCACATCAGGCTGACTGCGGAAGAAACCGCTGACGGTAACGGTGTCATAAGGCTGTAACAGATAAGCCTCTGTCTTAGGCAGCTCTTTAACACCGTTGAATACGCGATAGTTTGTGGTTTGTTTCACGGTTTCAGCGTCTTTCTTATACACATCTGCCGTTACGCGCCAGTTACCGCCGTTATTGCTGTTATTGATGTCCTGAATATAGAAATAGTCTGCGCCCATGCTATCAGCCCGACGAGACACCGCGCTTGCCGCATCGTTGATCGCATTAAAGCGGCCGCTAATGGTTACTCGTTCAAATGGCTTCAGTTCGGAGGCTTTCTCTGGTGTGAGTTCCTGTGCGGCCTGAACAGACAGCGCAGTAAGAGACAATAACGCTGATGCAATAATGGTGGTTTTCAGCTTCATAAAAAATCCTTTACGCCTTTTTGCATTGACGAGTATTGCAGGCAGAACCGTTTCGTCTTTTAACAGTTGTTTCTGCTGATGCTCAACTTATCGTAGTGACAATGTATGTAAAAAATAATGGGGCAGATTATTACATGTAATAAGTTGTCATGCCTCAGTAATTTATGCGTACTCAGTGATATGGTTACCAAATCGCATTTTTGCTTCATTCTAGATTACGCGCAAGAAATCCGCGCAGCGCCCAGAATAGCATTCAAGTGTTAAGTTTGTGTTAACGTAAGATTCAAGTTCATGATTAAAAGGCTCCATGCTAATAGTCTGGCTAATATCTACCCACTCTTTTGACCGTGAAATCAAGATATTAAGACCCGTTTTCACAATCTTTCTACTAATCCTGAACATAAAGCGATAAATTTTATTAAATATGGCCTGCAAACGCATGGGAACAGTGGATCATCAGTTATATTTTCAGTAGGTTATAGGTAGCTATGTATACCTAAAGTAGCGAGAGTTTCGACTCTGTGTAAAAAAGGTATAGCAAACACTGAGCTGTAAGGCTCTGACGGTCATCGCTATCTCAGGATGACGCTCATCTTATTGACAGGTGAAAAGGGAAGATTATGCGTATTGGTATACCCAGAGAGCGGTTGGCCAATGAAGCCCGTGTAGCAGCCACGCCGAAAACGGTAGAGCAGCTACTGAAATTGGGTTTTACCGTGGCGATCGAAAACGGTGCTGGCAAATTAGCGAGCTTCGATGATGCGGCATTCCAGCAGGCTGGAGCCGAAATTGTTGGTTATGAAGATATTTGGCAATCTGACGTCATTTTAAAAGTGAATGCGCCAGAGGATGAAGAAATTGCTCTGATGAATCCGGGCAGTACTTTAATCAGCTTCATTTGGCCTGCGCAAAACCAAGATCTACTACAAAAATTGGCAGAGCGTCAGGTTACCGTCATGGCGATGGATTCCGTGCCGCGTATTTCTCGCGCCCAATCCCTCGACGCCCTGAGCTCCATGGCAAACATCGCGGGTTATCGTGCCATTGTTGAAGCCGCGCACGAATTCGGGCGCTTCTTTACCGGACAGATCACCGCCGCAGGTAAAGTTCCTCCTGCCAAAGTGATGGTCATCGGTGCTGGCGTGGCTGGTTTAGCTGCGATCGGTGCAGCGGGAAGCCTAGGTGCCATAGTTCGCGCCTTCGATACACGCCCTGAAGTGAAAGAGCAGGTGCAAAGCATGGGCGCTGAGTTCCTTGAGTTAGACTTCGAGGAAGAGGCTGGCAGCGGCGATGGCTACGCTAAGGTGATGTCTCCGGCATTCATTAAAGCCGAGATGGAACTGTTCGCCGCTCAGGCGAAAGACGTGGATATTATCGTTACCACGGCGCTGATTCCGGGTAAACCTGCTCCACGCTTGATTACCAAAGAAATGGTTGAATCCATGAAGCCGGGCAGCGTGATTGTCGATTTGGCGGCGCAAACCGGTGGTAACTGCGAATTGACCGTCGCGGACACGGTAACCGAAACGCCAAACGGCGTGAAAATCATCGGCTATACCGATCTGCCAAGCCGGTTGCCAACGCAGTCTTCTCAGCTTTATGCCACCAACTTGGTAAACCTGTTAAAACTGCTGTGCAAAGAGAAAGACGGCACGCTTAACGTTGATTTCGACGATACCGTTATTCGCGGTGTTACCGTCGTTAAAACCGGTGAAGTGACGTGGCCAGCACCGCCAATTCAGGTTTCTGCTCAGCCAAAAGCGAAAGCAGCTGAACCTGTTGCGGCCAAAGAGCCAGAGAAACCGGCTTCTCCATTCAAAAAATATATCATTCTTGCCGTCGCCATTATCCTGTTTGGTTGGCTGGCGAATGTCGCACCAAAAGAGTTTCTTTCGCACTTTACCGTTTTCGCGCTTTCGTGCGTGGTCGGTTATTACGTTGTGTGGAATGTCAGTCACGCACTGCATACGCCATTAATGTCGGTAACCAACGCGATTTCAGGGATTATCGTGGTGGGGGCGGTGCTGCAAATTGGCCACGGCGGCTGGATCACTTTCTTTGCTTTTATCGCCGTGCTGATTGCCAGCATTAACATTTTTGGTGGATTCACCGTGACTCAGCGCATGCTGAAAATGTTCCGCAAGAACTAAGGGGTAACACATGTCTGGAGGATTAGTTACTGCAGCATACATTGTTGCCGCAATCCTGTTTATTTTTAGTCTGGCGGGTCTGTCTAAACACGAAACGTCCAAGCAGGGTAATATTTTTGGCGTAGTCGGGATGGCCATTGCGTTGATCGCAACCATCTTTGGCCCCGATTCCAGCAACGTTGGCTGGATCATCGTTGCCATGGTGATCGGTGGTGCCATTGGTATCTATCTGGCGAAGAAAGTCGAAATGACCGAAATGCCAGAGCTGGTTGCCGTATTGCACAGCTTCGTGGGTTTAGCGGCCGTACTGGTCGGCTTTAACAGCTTTATCGAGCACCAGCCGGGTTCAATGGAACATGTGATGGAAAACATCCATCTGACCGAAGTGTTCCTCGGCATCTTCATCGGTGCGGTCACCTTCACCGGTTCTATCGTCGCATTTGGTAAACTGCGTGGCACGATTTCATCTAAGCCACTGATGTTACCAAGCCGTCACAAGCTGAACTTGGCTGCGCTGGTAGTCTCTTTCCTGCTGATGGTATGGTTCGTTAATACCGGTAGCACCAGCGTTCAGGTCATGTGCGTACTGCTGATGACAATCATTGCGCTGGCGTTTGGTTGGCATTTGGTGGCCTCAATTGGCGGCGCAGACATGCCGGTTGTGGTTTCTATGCTGAACTCCTATTCCGGTTGGGCCGCAGCGGCTGCGGGCTTCATGCTCAGCAACGATTTGCTGATTGTAACCGGTGCGTTGGTGGGGTCTTCCGGTGCCATCCTGTCTTACATCATGTGTAAGGCGATGAACCGCTCGTTCTTCAGCGTTATTGCCGGTGGTTTTGGTACCGATGGTTCTTCCACGGGTGAAGATCAGGAAATGGGTGAGTACCGTGAAACCACGGCTGAGGAAGTGGCTGAGCAGTTGAAAGGCTCTTCATCTGTGATTATCACCCCAGGCTACGGTATGGCCGTGGCTCAGGCGCAGTATCCGGTGGCAGAAATCACCGCGAAGCTACGTGCCATGGGCGTCAAAGTTCGCTTTGGTATTCATCCCGTTGCCGGTCGTTTGCCTGGTCACATGAACGTATTGCTGGCAGAAGCAAAAGTCCCGTATGACATCGTGCTAGAAATGGACGAGATAAACGACGACTTTGCTGATACCGATACCGTTCTGGTTATTGGCGCGAACGACACGGTAAACCCAGCGGCAATGGAAGATCCACGTAGCCCAATCGCCGGTATGCCGGTGTTGGAAGTGTGGAAAGCGCAGAATGTTATCGTCTTCAAGCGCTCAATGAATACCGGCTATGCTGGCGTTCAAAACCCATTGTTCTTCAAAGACAATACCCAAATGCTGTTTGGTGATGCGAAAGCCAGCGTAGAAGCTATTCTGCGCGCGCTGTAATCATCCTCGGGTATAAAACAGAAGGGCCGCAATAGCGGCCCTTTTTACATCTATCGTCTAGCGGCTTAGTTATTCGTCATCATGTTCATCGTCGTCATCTAATTCAACGGGCGACTGGAAACCATCAGGCTTAATGGCCAGCAGGTCACATTTCAGATGGTCGATCACATGTTCTGCGGTATTGCCAATAAATGCCGCGGAGATGCCGGTTCGCCCTAGCGTACCAAGCACCACAACGCCCGCGTTCAAATGGTCGGCAACGTCAGGGATCACCTCTTCAGGCAGGCCTTTTTCGACATGCGTACATTCTTCTTTCATGCCAAATTTCTGCCGCAACGCTTTCATCGCCAGCAGATGCTGTCCGCGAATCGCATCGTTATAAATACTCGGATCAAAGTCCGGCAGTTCGATGGCGATATTAATTGGCGTAACCGGGTAGGCACCAACCAAGTGCAGAGAAGTATGGTCCACGTGCTCCGCCAGTTCGAGCGACTCTTTCACTAATTTAATGTTTAGCGGGTCATGATAGGGCTCTTCGCTCGACAGATTGACCGCCACCAGCGCTGTACCGTGCTGCGGCCATGGCTGGTCTTTGACCATCCACACAGGGCAAGGACATTTACGTAATAAATGCCAATCGGTAGGGGTGAAAATAACGGACTCCAAGCGATCGTGCTGATGTGCCATCTTGAGCAGCAAATCGTATTTACCGCTGATGACTTCCTGAATAATCGCTTCAAAAGGACGGTTATGCCAAACCACCTTGATATCAATTGGCACGCCAGCTTCCAAATAATAGCGACACTGCTCTTTGATCCACGCCGAACGCTGGCTGATAACGCCCTGACGCATAGAGGTGCGCTCATTTGGCGACAACAGCGTTGTCATTTCGTAGGAAAAATCATAGATAGACAGGAACGCAGTAATGCGTCCACCGTTTCGTTGGACCAGATAAACAGCACGACGTAACGCCGGTTGATCATCCTGATTGGGGTCAATAGCCACCAGAAGATTCTGATACTTCGCCATACCGCCTCCTCGCTAACCCAAAAAATGTGCGCATGGCACTGTTTTATCGTCCAAGGGACAAAACCATACAATAGGCCTTACTCGTTAAGAGTAAACCATGATGCGCAAACAAAGTAGGGGAAGGAAGAGAACCGGATCAACTAATCAGAAAAAATGCTTTCAGAATAATGATCCGGTTGGATATGAAGATTACTCGTTGGTTGAGCGAGGGTTGCCAGCCAACAGCGAAAGGGCGTCTACGTCTTGAATGGTGATGTATTTGCCCTTAACGCTTAAAATTTCACTCTTCTGGAAACGACCCAGCAGACGGCTGATGGTTTCAACGGTCAGACCCAGATAGTTACCGATGTCGCCACGCGTCATGGTCAAACGGAACTCACGCGGTGAGAAGCCACGCTGGGCAAAGCGGCGAGAGAGATTATAGATGAAGGCTGCCAAACGTTCTTCGGCATTTTTCTTCGACAGCAACAGGATCATGTCCTGATCGCCTTTGATTTCACCGCTCATTAAACGCATCATCTGCTGACGCAGGCTCGGCATTTTACCTGAGAGATCGTCCAGTGTTTCGAATGGGATCTCACAAACCATTGAGGTTTCAAGTGCCTGAGCAAAACTTGGATGTTGCTGGGTACCGATAGCATCAAAACCCACCAGATCGCCCGCAAGATGGAATGCGGTAATCTGTTCATCACCTTGTTCGGTAATGGTGTAGCTCTTGATGGTTCCGGAGCGAATGGCATACAGCGATTTCAGCTCGTCACCGGCTTTAAACAACGCCTGACCTTTCTGAATCGGCTTTTTACGCTCAATGATATTGTCAAGCTGATCCAGCTCGTGCTCATTAAGAGTAAAAGGAATGCACAGCTGGCTAATGCTGCAATCCTGACAATGGATCGCACAACCGCCAGACTGGATACGACGAATGACGCGCTTTTCCGGAATCATAGGTAATGCCCAAGCAATATTGATATTGGTCAATTTTAACATCTTTTAGGGCAGAGAATAAACCCTGTTGTTGATCCAAACGATAATTCCACGATTAAGTCAGCCTAAATTTAAGAAATGTGACCGAAATTAAGTTCTTTTTATGTGACAACGTCACTCAATAAGCGTGAATTTGTTGTTATGTTGTGAGTGAATTATTTTCAGTGTTAAATTTTAGCAAAGAAAATAACCATTTAGTTTTCTGCATGAAGTCGAAGTTTCATCGATGAAACTCAATGGCGGTGCGGTTTTGAGCGCAGCATGTAAACCTTGAAGGTTAATAATTTGTCTCTATTCGTGAAATAACGGTAGCGCAGCCTAAATGAAGTTTAAATAATTTCTCTTAATGAATATTTTTTTCCTTTTTTGCGAACTCACGACAAAAATGAGCAAAAGAGAAACAGAAAATACCAGCGTGCAGCTCACTTAGTTCAATAAGCTATATCAGACCATTTTTGATTATTTGGCCCGTACAGCAAAACGCTTTAAAAATGGCGGATGTTTTCTTGTTTAAAGAAAGGCCATGAACTTCCAACAACTGAAGATCATCCGCGAGTCTGCGCGTTGCAACTTCAATCTCACTGAAGTCGCTAACATGCTCTATACCTCTCAGTCGGGAGTTAGTCGCCATATCCGTGAGCTAGAAGATGAGCTGGGGCTGGAGATTTTCGTGCGCCACGGCAAGCGCATTCTGGGGCTTACAGAACCGGGGAAGGCGCTGCTGACGGTCGTTGAACGAACGTTGGACGAGGCTAGCAATATTCGGCGCATTGCAGAGGACTTCACCCAGCAATCGTCAGGTATTCTGGTCATCGCCACCACACACACCCAAGCGCGTTACAGCCTGCCTCCGGTATTGAAAAATTTTCGTCAGCGATTTCCACAGGTGCGCTTAGTGCTTAATCAAGGCTCGCCGCAGGAAATTCGCGCTATGCTACATAACGGCGATGCCGATATTGGTATCGCCAGTGAGTGTTTAACGGAGTCGCCTGCCATTGCCGCTTTTCCGTGGTTTAACTGGCAACATGCGCTTTTAGTTCCACAAACTCATCCGTTGATTGAATTGCCGATTACGCTGGAGAGCGTGAGCCAATTTCCGTTAATAACCTATCGGCAAGGCATCACTGGGCGCTCACGTATCGATCAGGCGTTTAGCGTGGCGGGGCTAGCGCCTGATATCGTGCTTAGCGCTCAGGATTCGGACGTGGTCAAAACCTACGTTGAGCTGGGTTTTGGCGTTGGGATACTGGCTGAACAGGCGTGTCAGCAGGGGGCGACTCAGCAACTGGTCACGCTTGATGCAAGCGCTCTTTTTGCGCCAAATACGGCATGGATTGGGGTGAGGAAAGGGCAGATACAGCGTGATTATGTCTGGCAGCTCATTGAATTATGTAATCCAGCATTAACCCCAGCGCAAATAAAAACGCAGGTGATGCAGTTTGAAGACCCATCGATTATTGATTATCAAATTTGATTTCAGCCATTGAACATTACGGTGGTGATAGCCCCGTATAAAGCGTGAGCTATCACCGCGCTTCCCGAATTTTAAAACCTCTAGCGATGATTTAACCGCTTTGACAGCTTGTCTCCGCTGAACTGCAACACGGTAACCAATGCAACCAGCGCCACAATCACCGTAAACATAACCTGCGTATCAAAGCGCTGATAACCGTAGCGATAGGCTAAATCACCCAGCCCACCGGCACCGATGGCACCGGCCATGGCGGAGGCGTTGATCATGGTCACCAACGTGATGGTGAAACCACTGACAATGCCCGGTAATGCCTCGGGCAGTAAAACGTGCCAAATGATGTGCAGTCGCTTGCAGCCCATCGCCTGTGCAGCCTCCACTAAACCATGATCAACTTCCCGCAGGCTTACTTCTGCGATACGCGCAAAGAAGGGCGTTGCGGCCACGGTCAACGGCACCACGGCGGCCCAAACACCGTAGGTCGTTCCGACAATTAATCGCGTAAAAGGGATCAGCGCAACCATCAGAATTAAGAAAGGCACGGAGCGAAATAAATTCACAAACCAGCCCAATACCTGTTGTATCCGCGGCGCTTCATAGAGTCCGTTACGGCTGCACACCACCAAAATCACAGCCAGTGGGAGGCCAATCAGCAGCGCCAGCAGTGATGAAACGCCCACCATCAATAGCGTATCAATAAATCCTTGCCACAAACGATCAAGCTGAATAGACATAGCCTAATGCCTCCACGCGGGTAGCGACTTTTTGCGCTTTGTTTATCAGCGCAGTAGCACCGAATTGGGGAATAGCGGTCAGTAAAACGCTGCCTACAGTACGCTGTTGGATGACATCCAGAGAGCTGCTGATAATCTGCACGTCATGGCCTAAGGCCTTCACCAAGGCACTGAGGTTTGGGCGGCTGGCTTCAAATCCACTGTAGCTGAGCCGTAACAACAGCGCATCACGTGCAGATTTTGGGTGCGGATGTAGTTGAGCTTGGATATTTTCCGGCAGATTCTGCCTCGTCGGGGTAAGCAATGTTTGCGTGACCTCATGTTGAGGCTCACCAAAAACCTGCCAGACATCGCCGGATTCAATCATTTCGCCGTGTTCGAGGACGACTACGCGGTCGCAGATTTCACGGATCACTTCCATCTCGTGGGTAATCAGTACAATCGTGAGCTTTAACGCTTGGTTGATGCTTTTAAGCAATGCCAGAATAGAATGCGTAGTCTCAGGATCGAGCGCCGAAGTGGCTTCATCGCACAGCAAAATCTCGGGATCATGCACTAAGGCTCGAGCAATACCCACGCGCTGTTTTTGTCCACCTGAAAGCTGCGCTGGATAAGCATTGTGTCGCGCCTCTAAACCTACCAACTTCAGCAGGCTATCGACCTTTAATTTTCTTGCCGCTGCGCTTACGCCCGCGACCTTGAGCGGCAACTCGATATTTTCACGTACGGTTTTGGCCGAAAGTAAGTTGAAGTGCTGAAAAATCATGCCGGTACGGCGTCGAAAGGCAACCAGCTCATCTTCATTCAATGCGCCAATATTGACACCGTTCACAGCCACCGTTCCCGATGACGGATTTTCTAAACGATTCAGCGTGCGAATCAGAGACGATTTTCCTGCGCCGCTGCGGCCAATAATGCCAAATATTTCAC
This sequence comes from Hafnia alvei, assembly GCF_034424155.1. Lineage (NCBI taxonomy): Bacteria > Pseudomonadati > Pseudomonadota > Gammaproteobacteria > Enterobacterales > Hafniaceae > Hafnia > Hafnia alvei. The sequence goes on from NZ_CP139992.1 coordinate 2,307,896, forward strand.
CGCGCTGGATAGTCAGATTAATGTCTTTGAGCGCCTTCACGCCGTTGGCGTAGGTTTTGTTCAGATCCGCCAACACAATATGATTATTGAGAACGTCAGGCAGATTTTCGGTTGCTTGAATTTCTTGCTGTTCTAGCACCGCTGGCTCCCGCAGACTTTCTGCCAGCATAGCGGTGTTGAACATCGAGAGTTGAAGCTCCGATAGGCGAAGCATAGAGAGATTCATCATTGTTATGCGCTCCAGCCAGGCTGATATAGCTTGCCGTAAAATGCGTCCAGTTTGGCGCGGACAACCGGAGAATGCTGATAGATATCAACGAATTTACGCAGTCTCGGGTCGGCTTGATGTCCATCGCGGATCACGAATTGAATGATGTACTGTGGATGGTCAATGCCGTCAAACAGCAAAGCGCTTTCCGGTGCTACGGTATTGGCCTGACGCAGATAGCTTGGGTAGCCCTGAGCTAAGTCCACGTCGTCGAAGGAACGAGAAAGTTGCACGGCTTCAATTTCTATAATCTGAATTTTCTTGGGATTGCTGATGATGTCATCTTGGGTCGCTTTGTAATCCACGCCGGGTTTCAGCGTAATTAATCCCGCTTTTTGTAACAGCAATAACCCGCGTCCGGCATTTATCGGATCGTTGGCGATAGCGACTTTCGCACCGACCGGGAGATCGGAAATCTTGCTGTATTTTTTTGAATACAGGCCGACATTGTTAATGATGGCGGGCGCGTATGGCACGAGATGCAAACCCCCTTGCTGATTGGCATTTTCCAAGAAGGGCTTGTGCTGGAAAAGATTAACGTCAATATCACCATTTTCTAGGCTCACGTTGGGCGCGATCCAATCACTGAACTCGATCAGCTCAACGTTCAAACCCTGTTTTTTCGCTTCGGCAACGGCCACCTCAAGCGGCGGTGCGAATGCTGCCGTGGTGCCTAGTTTTAACGGCCCTTCGAACTGCGCGGCGGCGAATACGCTCTGAACACTCAACAACAGCATAATGGCCAAAGTCCCGAGTTTTACGTGCGCTAATTTCATGATCCCACCCCTGTAAATAGCAAAATTAAGATGCTTGTTTTAACCTGCAAAAGCTTGCAACGGCTGCGGTTGATAACGTCGTTTAGCGGCTGGGTGCAACGCAGTAAGCTGCGCGCCTTGGCCAAAAAGTTTGTGCCGCAGCGCGCCTTCGGCGTACTCGGTTTTGTAGACGCCGCGTGATTGCAGTTCAGGCACCACTAAATCGATGAAGTCGCGGTAGCTGCCTGGATTTACGATGCGCGTGAGGTTAAATCCATCCACGTCGGCTTCATCAATCCACACTTGTAGCGCATCCGCGACCTGCGACGGTGACCCGACAATCACCGGATAACGTGCTCCCAACGCATGCTGTTCAAGGAGGCGGCGTTTAGTCCAGCCGCTGAAAGCCTTGGTTACGGATTCGATTGCCTCAACTTTTCCCGCCACGATAGGTTCATCCAAATCAAACGAAGCCAAATCGATCCCGGTTGAGCTGGAGAAATGTGCCAACCCGGCTTCTGGGCTGGCATAGCGCAGATACTCGTGATGCTTTTCTTTCGCCTCAGCTTCGGTTTTAGCCACAATAACGCCCACGCCCATGAACACTTTGAGCGAATCGGCACGACGACCCGCGGCGACGGCAGCCTGACGCAGCGTATTGACCTGAGCTTTCATGGCCTGCGGCGTAGCGCCATTCACAAAGGTGCATTCTGCATGGCGAGCCGCGAATTGAATGCCGCGTTTGGAACTTCCCGCCTGATAAAGCAGCGGGGTGCGCTGCGGTGATGGAGAGGTGAGGTGATAGCCTTCCACGTCGAAGAATTCACCATGATGTTGAATAGAATGAATTTTAGTACTGTCTGCATAGATTCGGTTTTGACGATCGGCCAGCAGCGCATCCTCTTGCCAACTGCCTTCCCAGAGCTGGTAGAGCACATCAAGATATTCGTCAGCCATGTCGTAGCGGCGGTCATGCGGGATCTGCTGAGTTTGTCCCATCGCTCGCGCAGCGCTGTCGAGATAACCGGTCACAATGTTCCATCCGGCGCGCCCTTGAGTCAGGTGGTCAAGCGTAGACATCCGGCGTGCAAACAAATAAGGCTGCTCGTAGCTGAGATTAGCGGTAACACCAAACCCTAAATGTTGTGTAACGCTCGCCATGGCGGGTACCAGCAGCATGGGATCATTCACGGGTAGTTGAATAGACTCCCGCGCCGTTAGACCAATGCCTTGCTGGTATACGTCGTAAACGCCCACGATATCGGCAATAAACAGGCCGTCAAACAAACCGCGTTCGAGCAGTTTCGCCAAATCGAGCCAATAGTTCAGGCTATTAAAATCCGTCGAGCGATCCTCGGGATGCGTCCACATACCGTGATGGATATGCCCAACGCAGTTCATGTTGAAGGCATTCATCAAGATCTGTTTTTTCTGCTGGCTCATCAGATCGTCCCTCGGCGCGGCGGGCGTTGCCCATTGAGGTAAAAATTCCCAACCGCATGATATTTCCAGCGAACAGGATCGTGCAGGGTATGAGTACGCGCATTGCGCCAATGGCGATCGAGGTTATATTCACGCAGCGTGGAACGACTCCCGCCCAGTTCAAAAAGAAGGTTACCGGCTGCCAGCGCTACCTCGGTGGTATATGCGCGCGCCTGTGCAACATCAATAGAGGCCTGCGCCACGCTATCCGCCGTTGGGTTATGTTGCGCGGTATCAACCGATAAACCGGCGATTTCCAGCAGCGCATCACCCGCGCTCAGGCGTGAGGAAATTCGTCCGATTCGTTCCAGCGTCAAAGGGTCGTCAGTGGCGGCGCTCACGCCGGAGTCTATCCACGGGCGCCCATGCTCACGCACAAATGCCAGCATATCTTCGTAGGCCGCGCGCGCGATGCCTTGATCGATGGCGGCATGCAACAGCTGTGCAAAGGGGCCAACGGTGGTTGGACGCTCAAATGCGGTGTGGAAAGGCACTACGTCATCAATATCAACTTCACAATTATTGAGTAACACCGTGCCGCTGCCGGTGGTGCGCTGACCAAAACCTGACCAGTCATCAATAATGGTCAGCCCTTCAGTCTCTCTAGGTAAGAAAATCAGCACTTCGTTGCCGTCTTCTCCCAGTGCCAGAACAGGAATGCGCTGGGCATAAATCGCACCGGTGGCATAAAATTTACGCCCGGAAAGTAGCAGTTTATTGCCGCTGCGATGCAGGTGAGTGCGGCGTGTATGGGCATTCGGTGTGCCGAACTCAGCCAATGCATTCCCCAGATGCACGCCGTCTAAGACCTCCTGATATAGCCGTTGTTGTTGCGCCTGAGTGCCATTGATACGCAAAACTTCCAAGGCATAGAAATGATTTTGCGGCACCTGACCAATAGAGCCGTCAGCCTGAGCCAAACGGCTCACCACCTGTGCCAACGTGGCACAGGACACATCGGCTCCGCCGAATTGCGCCGGAACGGTGATACCCCCTAAACCACTGCTGAACAGCGTATGCAGTTCAGTGTCAGGCAAGCGTCGCTCTCGGTCACGCAGCGCCGATTCGAGGGAGAATGCCTCGGCTAAACGTTGTGTCAGCGCTAATATTTGGTGTGTCGTTTCTAATCTGGCCGCAGGCGTTTGCGGGCGAACCTGTGTTGTCATAGCAAAATCATCCTGTGGTTGAATTAAATCCAAGAGTGGCGGGCAGGGAATATGCCATTAAGGCGATACTGGCCGATGGCGTGAAACTTCCAGCGCACTGGATCGTGTAGCGTGTGAGTGCGGGCGTTACGCCAATGACGGTCTAAACCAAATTCGGCCAACGTCGAGCGACTACCTGCCCACTCAAACAGTTTTTCACTGGCCGCGAGGGCAATATCCGTGGTTAAGACCTTGGCTTCTGCGACGGCAATCGAGGCATAGGCGGCACTTTCTGCCGTTATCGGCGCTGATTGCGTCTGATCCAAGATACTCGCGGCTCGTTTTAATAGGGCATTTGCGGCATTCAGTTCGATAGTTAAACGACCAACGTCGGCAATGATGTAAAGGTCGTCGCTGTTACGGTCTACGTTGGCATCAATCCATGGGCGTGAACGTTCGCGTACAAATGATGTTGCTTCTTCTAGGGCACCATGGGCGATACCCGAATCGATAGCGGCCTGAATAAGCTGAGAAACTGCGCCCTGAATATTCGGCTGCTGTGAAATAGGGGCGAGGGCAATCACATTCTCTGGAGCCACTAACACGTTGTGCAGCTTAATCGTTCCGCTGGCGGTGGTGCGCTGTCCCATACCCGACCAATCGTCGACGATATGCAGACCTTCCGTGTGTTTAGGAACAAAAGTGATCACCGGTTGTTGATTATCATCGATAGCTTTAATCGCCACCCAATGAGCAAACAATGCACCGGTAGAATAAAATTTCTCACCGTTTAATACTAAGCCCGCTGCGGTTTTGGTTAGGCGTGTGCGCATATCCAAAGTATCTTTTGTTCCGCGTTCTGGGCCGCCATTGCCAATACGCCATCCTGCGAGTACAGAACCGTATAATCTTTTTAATTGTTCTTCTGAGGCCGTAATACTTAATAGTTGCAGAATGCCAAAGTGGTTTTGCGGTATTTGCCCCAGCGCCGGATCAACGGCAGAAATAATCCGGAAAACTTCAGCAACGGTGGCGAAAGAGAGCTGCGGTCCACCAAATACTTTCGGAATCGTGATGCTGCCAAGGCCGCTGTGCGTGAACAAGTCGAGCGCAGCGTGCGGTAATACACGCTGCTGATCGCGGTGCTGAGCCTCTTCTGCGGCAAACTTCGCCACCTGCTTGGCGGCTTCTATCGCCTCACGCTCGGTGGTGATTATTTTGGCTGGAAATACCGCCGAATTGTTTTGGTATTTATTTTCATCAGGCGTTAATACGGGCATATAGTATTCCTTATGGTTCTTATCCAAAATTTAGGCAATAGCAACCCGCATATTGAATATATGAAAAATGAAATAACGCTAGATATTGAGTTATGACTTATTACGTTTAGTTATTTATCTTGTCTTAGGCTTATAGCGTCTTAAAAACGTTTAATTCGATAAAGATATAATTAACGCAATAATGTAATCGGATAGTAATAAGTATTAACGCTTTATGTAAAGCAGTTGCTTAGCCTTATTTCAGCAATGCTTAGCTAATTTTTGATTTTGGATTAGGTGTTCGCTTAAGATTCTGTTTACAGCATATGACTTCGCGATGGGTATCAATCATCAGTAAGGGCCGTTATGACGTCTCCCGCAGACAATATTATTCCGTTATATCAGCAAAACTCCGCCTTCTGGGATTCGCAACGCAATGGCGCTCGGGGAGATTCGCCACGCTGCGAGGTTCCTTGGCTAGAACGGTTTCTCGCACAGCTTCCGGCCAATGGCCATATTCTGGATATCGGCTGTGGCAGCGGAGAGCCCATCGCAGGGTACTTTATTCGGCAGGGATTTAATGTCACCGGCGTCGATGGTGCTTCGGCGCAAATAGCGCGTTGCCGCGAACGTTTTCCACAGCAACGCTGGCTGGTTAACGACATGCGCGAATTAGATTTAGGTGCGCGCTTTGACGGGATCATTGCATGGGATAGCTTTTTCCATTTGTGTCAGGCCGATCAGCGCAAGATGTTTACTATATTTCTCGCACATGCTGCGGATAAAGCCGCGCTGATGTTCACCAGTGGGCCAGAACAGGGAGAAGCGATAGGGGAATTTTGTGGAAAACCGCTTTTTCATGCCAGCCTCAGTCCAACAGAGTATATAAATCTGCTCCATCAGCACCAATTCAGCGTGGTAGAACATCGCGTTGAAGATCCTGAATGTGGTTTCCATACCGTTTGGTTGGCGGTTCGTGACGCTTAAGCTGAATAAATCACACATTGTGAGCGGGGATTTCTTGTGAAGTGCAAATTCCTGACTACAATAGCCACGTTTTCGCCTTTTCACTAAGACGGTTTATCCATGCTACGAAGCGATGTTTTGCCTAAAATTACTCATAAAAACAAGATTGAATTATTAAGCCCCGCACGCGATGTTGCTATCGCCCGCGAGGCGATTCTACACGGCGCCGATGCCGTTTATATCGGCGGCCCAGATTTTGGTGCGCGCCATAATGCAGGCAACTCGCTCAGCGATATCGCTGAATTGGTGGGTTTTGCTCATCGATATGCGGCAAAAGTTTTTGTCACGCTGAATACTATTTTGCATGACGATGAGCTGAAACCGGCGGAACGTTTGATCCATCAGCTTTATGAAGCGGGAGTGGATGCCCTTATCGTTCAGGATTTGGGTATTCTCGAATTGGATATCCCGCCGATTGAGCTGCATGCCAGCACCCAAACCGATATTCGTAGCGTTGAAAAAGCTAAATTTTTATCCGACGTTGGCTTTTCACAAATCGTTTTAGCTCGCGAACTCAACCTGAATCAAATCAAAGCCATCAGCGATAACATCGACGCCACGGTTGAATTCTTTATTCACGGCGCGCTATGCGTGGCTTATTCCGGCCAGTGCTATATCTCGCATGCTCAGACCGGCCGCAGTGCGAACCGTGGCGATTGCTCGCAGGCATGTCGCTTGCCTTATACGCTCAAAGACGATCAGGGGCGCGTGGTCGCTTACGAAAAGCATCTTCTGTCGATGAAAGACAACGATCAAAGCCAAAACCTGATCGCCTTAATTGATGCCGGCGTGCGCTCGTTCAAAATTGAAGGGCGCTATAAAGATATGAGCTATGTGAAAAACATCACGGCTTATTATCGTCAGCACCTTGATGCGATTATGACAGCAAGGCCAGAACTGGCTCCGGCGTCGATGGGACGTACTGAGCACTTTTTTGTTCCGTCGCCGGATAAAACTTTCCACCGTGGCAGCACCGACTATTTTGTTAACCAGCGCCAAATGGACATCGGCGCGTTTGATTCGCCAAAATTTGTGGGTTTGCCTATTGGTGAAGTGCTGAAGGTCGGAAAAGATCACGTCGATGTGAGCGTGACGGAGCCGCTGACCAATGGTGATGGCCTGAACGTATTGATTAAGCGTGACATTGTCGGCTTCCGCGCCAGCAAAGTGGAGAAAATTGCCGCCAACAGTTTCCGCGTTTGGCCAAACGAAATGCTGGATGCGCTGAAAAATGTGCGTCCGCATCATCCGCTAAACCGCAATCTGGATCATAACTGGCAGCAGGCATTGCTGAAAACATCAAGCGAACGTCGTATTGGCGTCAAACTACGCCTGAGCGGCAATGAAAATCAGCTGATGTTAACGGCCAGTACGGCGGACGGGGTGAGCGTTACCCAAACGCTGGAAGGCTTCTTCGAAATTGCCAAACAGCCTGAGAAAGCCTTCAACAGTTTGCACGATGGTCTAGCGAAGCTAGGGCAGAGTATCTATTTTTCTGAGGGCATTGAGATTAACCTGCCAGTAGCGTATTTCGTGCCTAATGGTTTGCTCAATCAGCTGCGTCGCGAAACCATAGACATGCTGACGGAAGCGCGTTTACATGCCTATCAGCGTGGCAGTCGTAAAGCCGTATCAGAGCCAGCGCCGGTTTATCCTGAAACACACCTGACATTTTTAGCTAACGTGTATAACCATCAAGCGCGCGAGTTTTATCAGCGCTATGGCGTGCAGTTGATTGATGCCGCCTACGAGGCGCACGAAGAGAAAGGTGATGTTCCGGTGATGATCACTAAGCATTGCCTGCGCTTTGCCTTCAATCTTTGCCCTAAACAGGCCAAAGGTGTGCAGGGTGTGAAAGGGCGAGCGTCGCCGATGCAGCTGGTTCATCAGGATGAAGTGCTGACGCTGAAGTTCGATTGCAAACCGTGTGAAATGCACGTGATAGGGAAAATCAAAAATCACATTCTAAAAATGCCGCTGGCTGGCAGCGTAGTGGCGTCGGTAACGCCTGACGAATTACTGAAAACGTTGCCGCGCAAGTCAGCGACTACGCCAAAAACGAAAGTTCGTCGCTAACTATCTGCTTTAAAAGGGGTATGACGGACAATCGTGTAATAAACCACGTTAACATCATAACCCTATGTTTTAAAAGATAATCAATGCCAAAACTGAATTTCTTTATGGCAACTTATCGCCTGATTGCGGGTAATTTGCCAGTGATGCTCTGGTAAATTTTAAGGATAAAATCCATGAAAGTGAGTGAAGAAACACTTCTGGAGTCCGGCTTCAGTCATACAGATCTCCAGAAAATTAAAAGCAATGTGGAAAATTTCGGGGGAACTCTTGATGAAGTGATTCAGGATTTAGAAAAAAAATTTAATGTAGCTAAGTGGATAACTATTATTGCTTTTGTAATCCTAATTTTTACATCTGTTTTATCGACAAAAAATAACACACTATCTCTGGTTTTTTCGTTGATTGTAGGATTACCTTTTATCTGGTATTTGGCGAATGCCAAACTCGCATTTAGAGCTTGGCGATATAAAAAATATGCTTCTAGGATTGAGCGCGATCAGTAATTGTCATCAGATCAAAAATAACTTTAGCCTTAACGCCGTATCCAACTATTTTCATGGTTAGTTTTTGCCGGCTTAACGTACTGATTTTTCTGTAATAATCGACGGGCATATAGCGAAATAGTCTCCATGCCCCAGGTTTCCTTATTAAACCTAAAATGCTGTAAGCGTTAGCAACAAGTGAGATTGATTTATACACACCTAATCCACTTTGAGAACTAAACCCCATAAACTCAGCCGTAGACATAGCTGCATTAGCAGCAAACCCTTCAGCTGTAGAATCATGAAGTATCTGATGGCTAAATTCTTTGCTTAGGCCATTGAACCCATCTACTACGAGTATAGCACCAGCCAGTACACCCAATGGCTCAGCGCTGGCAAGTAGCGTTGTTCCTAAAGCGATCTCTGCACCCGAAAGCACTAAGTTCACAGCAGAAATGACGTAACCAACAATTTTATTATTTTTCCGGACGAACTCTACTTTAGCGTAAAGTTTTGCTGTCTTCATGCGCAACATCCGACACTGTTCTTCGAGGTTTTCGGTCTCTGCTCTCAGGTTTTTGATGCATGCTATACAATCTTCATCAGATTCTGCGCGTCGGGCAACGGCAAATTGCTGCTCTATAACCTGTTTTATTTCCTGAGCAAAGTTAATCCGGGTCAGATCATCCTGGAGATGAAAAGCGGAAAGTCTGTTGGCAGTATTAATCAGTTTTCTGGCTTCAAAATTAACCATTGTTTCAGCCCAGACTTTATTTCTCCCGCCAGAGTTCATCATATCTAACAATGCCGTATCCATTTTTATTCTCCCTATTCCTTTGCAAATAGCACGTTGATAAGAGCCTCTCCACCAACCGGAGAGGCTTTATTGATCTTCAAATCTACCTTCTCTGGCGGGTTATATTGTCAATATCCGCACAGGATAGACCAATATCTTTCAGCTGCTGCGCACTCATCCGTTGTAAATCGTTATGCGCTTTTCTTCGCATATGCCACGTTTGCCAATGCTGGTACAGCCCCATGAAAAACAGATAAAACGGCGACTGTAAAAACGGTTTCTTGGCTTGGTTTTCGTCATATCCCATCATGCAACTCCTCGCGGTTTTGATGCAAATATCATTGCGCGAAGTGAATACACATCACAGATACAAAAATAACTATTATTTAACATACAGATTGCGCATTATGCGATCTGAATGGTCAAAATCACGGCCAACTGTACTGGTTTTCGCCTGAAATTTTAGCGAATAACGATCTTAAGCAATGATTGGAAAGGGCAACGATGACGCGCTATCAACATCTCGCAGATTTATTAGCACAACGAATTGAAGCGGGGCTATATCAAAGCGGCGAGCGCTTGCCCTCGGTTCGAACGCTGAGTGATGAGCATTCCGTGAGCATCAGCACCGTGCAACAGGCCTATCATCTGCTTGAGGATAGACAGCTCATCACGCCACAGCCACGGTCGGGATATTATGTTACGCCCCGCAAACACACGCCGCCCGCACCGGCGATAAGCCGTCCAGCTCAACGTCCGGTAGAAATAACGCAGTGGGGATGTGTTCTCGATCGCCTTAATGAAGAACCTGATAACGATGCCATTCCTTTCGGCAGCGGCTCACCGGATATGTGCCAGTTCACAATGGCACCGTTATGGAAAGCGATGACTCGGCTTATGCAGGCGCAAGACAGCCGAGTATTAAATTACGATCCTGTGTACGGTTCTCACGCCTTGCGTGAACAGGTTGCGCGTTTGACCATTGATTCGGGATGCCATTTAAATCCTGCTGATATCATCATCACTCATGGTTGCCATGAGGCGCTGATGGTGGCAATTCGCGCGGCGTGTCAGGAGGGCGATATCGTTGCGGTGGAATCGCCCGCCTTTCATGGGATCATGCAAAAGCTGCGCGGTTCTAAAATAAAAGTCATCGAAATTCCCACTGACTCTAGCACCGGTATCAGCGTTGAAGCCTTGAAGTTAGCGCTTGAACAATGGCCGATCAAAGCAGTGATGTTGGTGCCTAACTGTAATAACCCACTGGGTTTCATCATGCCAGAGCAACGCAAGCGGGAATTATTATCGCTGGCGCAATGCTACGATATCGCCATCATTGAAGACGACGTGTATGGCGATTTAGCCTTTGAATATCCTCGTCCTATCACGATCAAATCGCTGGATACCGATGGACGCGTATTGCTGTGCAGCTCTTTCTCGAAGACGGTTGCTCCGGGGCTTCGCGTTGGTTGGATTGCGCCAGGGCGCTATTTTGATCGCGTGGTCTACATGAAATACACCGGCACTGGCGCATCGGCTTCGCATCCGCAACTCGCCATTGCGGAGTTTATCAAGTCAGGCGGGTATCAAACTCATCTGCGGCGTATGCGTAAATACTATCAACAGAATCTCGAGAAATTTACCTGTCGAGTGAGAGAGTACTTTCCCTGCGGCATCTGCGTGAGCCGCCCACAGGGCGGATTCATGATGTGGATTGAGCTCCCCGAGCATTTTGATTCCGTGCGTTTAAGTCTCGAACTCAGCGAAGCCAAAGTGCAATTTGTCATTGGCTCGCTGTTCTCTGCATCGGGGAAATATCGAAATTGTTTGCGATTAAATTACGGACTGCCTTATAGCGACAAAGTCGACCAAGCGTTACGAAAACTGGCCAAGGCGGTTGAATGCGCCATGTTGGAGTGTCAGCTGCAAGTGGCTGAAGAAAACCGCCAATCGCTGATGAAAGCGCAAAAAGCAGCTATGGCGCTATCATGTGAGGTCTGGAAGAAGTAAAGCTGCAAATGAGACATGTGAATTTTTTGAACTAGATCTGAGTAAACATCACTCATCTGTGAAATGGTTGCCATAGTGATTATCTATTGATGATTCAGGGAGTTGGGATGTTGACACAGGATCAGGCTTTTGATGACAGATATGTGTGGAGTTTGCTCGCTGACGAGCTTTCCCTGTTACTGAGATTGAACGATACGGGCCGTTTAAGATTTGCCATTCTGCTAAAATTCCGCCAGGTACAGGGTCTTTATCCTGAATCAATAAACGAATTCCCATCAAGGACTGTCCATGCTATTGCTGAGCAGATCGGATGCACTTCCGTACTCCTTAAAACTACCTCTTTCAGAGAAGGCATGTTCAGCGACACCGAAAAATATTCGTCACTATTTTGATACCATAGCTCCCCATAAAACCGATATATCAAAGTTCGCCGTCTGATTAACAACGAACACACGCAGATATCGCACTGCCGAGGGCATCAGGGAAACACTTTGGACGCATCTTTGCCTGAATGATGAACAGAAAAATAGGGACTGGAGCGGCTTAGTATGAGAATAGCAGCGAGTGCTGTGGTACATGAATTTAATATCACCCGAAAGACTATTCTCAGAGTAAAAACAGAAAGCTCAATAAATTAAGAAAATAATTTTCTCCCCTGTAGTTAAAAGTATTACCAGAGGTTTTAGTTTTAACCAAGGATATTAAACCTTATGAAGATAAGATAGTTAATTTTTCAAATAAATCAAAAAGGAAAGGAGACTAAGGATGAGTAAAAGAAGTGATATTATTGATGGTAGGCAAAGCCATCTTAAATATGGACTTATATATACTGAAGTCCTTGGATGGATTGATCTCGGCCATGCTCAGGGTACTGATATAAGAACTCTGTTGAGAAGTATTGATTCTGGAGAATATTCAGACAAGGAACGCTACGACGTTACCTATTCGCAGTCTATGATTGATCCGACCAGAACCATGAGCATGGGTAAATTTATTACCTGGCGTATCAAACGCGGTCGCTCGTATTTTGAACGCAGAAGCATTGCGCTGGCAATGATGATGTCACTGGCCAGGAAGTTTGAGGGGTTACAGGCATCATTCCCCATCAATTTCGTTACAGACAGTGGCTTCAGCGGAGAAGATTTAGTTTCAGATTTGCTGGGTTTTTACCGTGTTGTTACCATGGCCAATCCTTTTGAACTTCTGCGTCCAGTCAGCAAAGCAGAGGCGCTAAAAAGATGGGATTATTACGGTAAGATCGGCTCCTGGAAAAATGATTCCTTTTTGCCACTTTTATTCCCCGACCCTGAAAAATTCCCTAATGCGAGGCCTCGAAAAGGTTTTTTGCCGAATTTTATGACGACATTCAAACCTCCATTCGGGGATAGTTGGTATCGCCAGCGCAGATGGATCATATATAGACATAGCTAAAGGTGAAACATTACCCTATGCGTAAGTCACTTAAGTTATTCGGTGGTGTAATTATCGTTATTGTTTTTGCTCTCACCTATGTCTGGTCATTGGTTAAAATGGAGTTTGCCAGCAACGCTCATTATACCGAGCAGGATAAACGGGAGTATGATTTTTATACTCCTGACATATTAAGAAAAATGCCGCGAATTTCCGCCCGTTACTCTTTTGATTTTGCAAATATTACAGGACCTTCGACGCACGTATATGCAGTAAAATTCTACGATACGAAAGATACCAGTAAAATAGAAGATTATCTGACTTCCATCGGATACAAGCGGGCAGAATGTGACTTTGAGTCAGTGTGTTGGCGCAGAACTGATCCTCAGGAATCAGTTTATGTCGGCGCGTTGATTGGTGAGAAAACCGTAATCGTGCAGGTTGTCTACAACTTCACATAACCATTTTCTACTGATGGTTACATAATAATAATCAGAGCTGCGTCGTCAGCTCTGATTGTGTGAAACCCACATTATGAAAAAGGGCAAATGTAGCGCTCTGTAGTTTTCCGTGAAATTAATAACCTTTCGCCAAGATCTCTGCATAGCGACGGAAAATAAATATGCACCACATCAGAGAAGCCAGCGCCAGAACAGCGCCGATATAGCCGATATTGGCCATGCTCAAATGAATGCTGACCTGATTACCTAGCAGCGCGCCCGCGCCAATGCCAATATTGAAAATACCGGAATAAAGCGACATGGCTACATCGGTTGCATCGGGCGCCATCGCCAAGACTTTCACCTGCATGCCAAGGCCAATCGTCATGATGGCAATGCCCCAAACCACACACAGTAACGCAATCCATATTGGGCTAGATGCGGCAGGAAGCAGCAAGACTAAGCTCAGCGTCAGCAACACGATGGCACCAATGATTAACGTGGCAGGGTGCTTATTTCCTAACATGCTGAACAGCACGCTGCCTAGGATCCCAGCGGCTCCAAGCACCAGCAACAGCATGGTGGCGAAGCCTTGGCTCATCAGCGCAACGCTTTGAATAAACGGTTCAATATAGCTGTATGCCGTATAGTGCGCCGTGACCACCACGACGGTGAGCGCGTATAAACACAGTAGCGCAGGGCGCTTCATTAAGATTGGAATGCTTTTTAGTGAGCCTGAATGCTCGCTCGGGAGTTTAGGCAACAGCTTAATGACACAAATCAACGTCATGGTCGCGACAATACCAATCACCATGAATGTGGTTCGCCAGCCTAAGTATTGTCCAATAATACGGCCAAGCGGCAGCCCAAGCACCATCGCCAAGGCGGTGCCCGTAGCTAATAAACTCAGCGCCTGTGCTTTCTTGCCAGCCGGAGCTAAACGAATAGCGAGCGAAGCCGTAATTGACCAAAACACCGCGTGAGCCAGCGCAATGCCGATACGTGAAAGAACGAGGATCCAGAAATTCCATGCCACCACCGAAAGCGCATGGCTGGCAATGAACAGGATGAAGATCTTCACCAGCAGCCCGCGCCGCTCCATTTGGCTGGTCATCAGCATAAACGGCAATGACATCAGCCCCACAACCCAGGCATAAATCGTCAGCATCAGGCCGACCTGCGCGGTGCTCATCGAGAAACTGGCCGCAATGTCTGAGAGCAACCCAACGGGAACAAATTCAGTGGTGTTAAAAATAAAGGCGGCAACGGCAAGCGTAACCACTCTTAACCATGCGGTTTTGCGGGAGACTGGAGTTGGGTTCATGGCACTTACTAAGGTTAGGAAAACAGGAGGAAACTTTTCGGTAACTAGCATACTGCGAATCGGTCACAATTTATAGCGCCTAGGCCAATGACATCGAGAAGAAGCCGCCAAGCGCTTAGCTCTCTGATAAATAGGACTTAATTTATTTATAGTGTAAATAACTCAAGTTTTATTTATTCAGGCCGTTATTTAGTGTGCTGTTTCAATAAAAAACATAAGTCTGGCATAACTCTCTTCTAATCAGGGCAAGCTATCATGTTCGACTCTATCCGTTCACGTATTCTGGCTGCTTCTACCGCCATCGTTATTTGCTCTCTTTGTATTAACACATATCTAAACTATTCAATTGCCAACAAATATAACAATAGCGCAATTGATAGCACGCTTGAGGCCGTCTCTTCTAGCCACAACCGTGCCATTTCCGACTGGGTGGCAAGCAAAAGCCGGTTGGTCTCAGCGCTTACGCCGCATGTTACCTCTCCTGATCCTATGCCATTGATGGTGCAAACCGCCAACGGCGGTAACTTCATGGGGATTGATATTGGTTATCCTAATAAAATCGATATTTCATCGGTGCCTAACAGCGTTCCTGAAGGCTATGATCCCACCACACGCCCTTGGTATATTCAGGCGGTAAAAGCCGGTAAACCCATTGTTACTGAACCTTATGTTGATGCCAACACCAAGAAAATGGTGGTGACGTTTGCCGCGCCGCATATCGAAAATGGCATTCTGAAGGGCGTGGTGGAAGGGGATGTCACCATGGATAGCGTGATTGAAAACGTGCGTTCCATACATCCAACGGAAAATAGCTTTGGCATGCTCATCGATGCGGCTGGCAACATTATGGCGCATCCCGATGAATCGCTGACCCTCAAGCCGTTATCCGATATTGCGCCTAACTTGGAATTGTCACGTTTGCTGAATGCACGTTCACCGATTGAATATGACATCAACGGCAGCGCCAAACTTTTACTGGCGCAGCCTGTAGCCGGAACGCCGTGGTTTACCGTGGTAGCAATGGATAAAACCGAGGCCACGGCCGGAATGCGCTCATTGTTGACCACCTCATTAGTGACGCTGCTGGTGTTGATCGTTGCTGCCGCCGTGATTATCGGCGTTATTGCTCAGCGTGCGTTAACACCGCTGATTAAGATCCGTGATGCAATGGATGCCATTAGCTCTGGCACTGCGGATTTAACCCAGCGTTTGCCGACCAACGGCAAAGACGAGGTTTCACAGATTGCCGGTTCGTTTAACCGTTTCATTGATAAGCTCAGCGACGTGATGAAGTCCATCCGTAGCAGCAGTGAGTCCGTGCGCGTTGCGGCCAATGAAATTGCATCAGGAAACCAAGATCTCTCCAGCAGAACCGAATCTGCGGCGGCTAACCTTCAGCAAACGTCCGCAGCGTTGGAACAAATCTCTTCCACGGTGGCGCAATCAGCAGGCGCAGCGAAACAGGCAAACAACGCGGTACATTCAGCCTCTGCGGATGCCTCTCGCGGTGGTGAAGCGATTGCCAAAGTCATCAGCACGATGCAATCGATTGAAACCGCCTCCGGCAAAATTGGTGACATTACCGGCGTCATCGACGGCATTGCTTTCCAAACCAATATTCTGGCGCTGAACGCCGCCGTTGAAGCAGCTCGAGCGGGTGAGCAAGGACGTGGATTTGCGGTGGTCGCCGGTGAGGTGCGTACGCTGGCGCAGCGAAGTGCACAAGCGGCTAAAGAGATTAAATCTCTGATTGAATCGACGGTACGCAGCGTCGCCTCCGGCTCAACGCAGGTGCGTCAAACCAGTGAAACCATGACGGATATCGTGACCAGCGTTTCCGCCGTCACAACGATAATGTCGGAGATCACCAACGCCGCCGATGAGCAAATGCGCGGTATCAATGAAATCAATAAAGCCGTTACCCATCTGGATACCATGGTGCAGCAGAACGCTGCGTTAGTAGAGGAATCGACGGCGGCCTCCGGTGCGCTGCTGTCGCAGGCTAACGATTTAGTCGGCGCCGTGGGGCAGTTTAACGTATAGCTTTGTTATTGATTCGCGATTAACTCAGCTTAACATCCCCCGATTTGGCGGGGATGTTAGGCTAATCACTCATCCCAAACTGCCTCGCGTATCTTAATCGCTTTGGATATCAGCCCTAACGCATAGAATCTGTCAGCGATAGTTTGCTGATCGCGCATCACGGTTCTATTGATGGCACGCGGCTCATGTTGACGGCGAGATAATGCCAGCGCCAGCGAAGCCTGTGGCAGGCCTAATTCTTGCGACAATAATTGCGCCGCATTTTCTGGATGCGTGGCGATAAATATCCCGGTCTGTTTGAGCTCATCCAAAACAATCTTAAGCAGGTCTGCTGAACGCTGGGCAAAATCGCGGCGAGAAAGATAAAACTGCTGATTCAGTACCTTGCCGTGGCCATCTTCAATAATGCGCATATCACCAGAATGTTGTGCATCGCTCAGCAACGGATCCCACATCATCCACGCATCAACAGCATGAAAGTCTGACGGAGTCAGTGGATATCGTAGCGGCGTATAGTTCACACGAACGTCGTCAAGCGTGAGGCCATGCTCATCCAACATTTGCAGCAACAGATAATGCACGTTAGAGCCGCGGTTCACCGCAATACGTTTGCCGCGTAGATCTGAACAGTGATAAATCGGACTGTCTTGAGCAACGACCATCGCCACGCTGTGGGGAGAAGGTGGTTCGTAGGCGACATAGATGAGCGAACTGTTTTGTGCCTGAGCCAGTATAGGAGGCACTTCACCCGTGGCACCAAAATCAATCTCATTGTTTTGCAGCGCGTGCAACAACTGCGGGCCTGCGGGAAACTCGCTCCAAAGAACCGTAACGCCTTGTTGCACAAACCTTTCCTCTAGGCTTTGCCGAGCTTTGAGCATGCCTAAATTCCCGAACTTTTGATAGCCAATGCGCAGCTCACGTTCAGTTATTAGGCCCTCGGACAAAGTATAGCCGTGGGGCGATAGTCGCTCTTTTTTCCGTGATTTGATAAGCCCCAGATTCGCAAGATGAGTGCGTAGTGTGTTTCGGCTGATGCCCAACATCGCGGCGGTTTGCTGCTGATTGTTATTGTTCATACTGAACGCATGCTGTATCAGCGCATCAGTGATTTTCTGAAACAGCTTTGGCGTCTCTTTTTCTAGCTGCGAACGAATAAAAAGGGCAAGTTCATCGTCATCAACCGTTTTATTATTGGTGACATTGTCACTTTTCGGGGCATTAAGTTTTAATATATGAGGCTGTATCTGCAATTCTTGAGTGAGCAGCACTGCGTTGTGCAACGTATTTTCGAGCTCTCGTACATTGCCGGGCCAGTGGTAGTCGGCTAATGCGTTGAGTGTGTTTTCCGCTAAGGTAAGATTTGGTCGTCCTAGGCGATAGGCATATAAAGAGAGAAAATGCTGCGCCAGTGCAGAAATATCCTGTGGGCGCTGGCGTAAAGGCGGCAATGTGACAGCGGCGACGTTGAGGCGATAATAGAGGTCTTCACGAAAGCGGCGCTCTTTAATCGCATCGGCTAAATCAACGTGCGTGGCTGCAATAACCCGCACATTAATGGAGATTGGCGTTCGTGAACCCACACGGGTAATTTCTCGCTCTTGCAGCACGCGCAGGAGCTTGACCTGTAGCGACAGGCTAAGTTCTCCAATTTCATCCAGCAATAAAGTCCCGCCTTCAGCGGCTTCAAACCAGCCCTGATGCCGATTTAGCGCTCCGGTAAATGCGCCTTTCTCATGGCCAAATAATTCGGCTTCCGCCAGACTTTCACTTAAAGCACCGCAGTTAACCGCCAAAAAAGGCTGCTCGTGGCGTAGGCTATGGTGGTGAAGATAGCGCGCCACCACTTCTTTGCCGGTTCCTGTTTCCCCAACGATCAGTACAGTAGCATCGGTGGGAGCAAGTTTATCCAGCACGTTTTTAAACGCGATAGACGCGGGATCGACCAACACCGGCTGTGATGAGGGTAACGGCAGCGGCATAACTCATTTCCAAAATGAATACGTGATGCGATTGAACATATCTCATCGATGCTCTGGCGGCGAGATGCAGCAAACCGCTTTCTGCTGTAAATGCAGCAGTCTAGGTGACTATGCTGTTGCCTTTGCAGCAGCTTGCAGAAAGCGAGAAATATTTAATTAATTGATTTTTATGATAAATAAAAACCAATCGAGTTGGCATGTATCGTGCTATTTGTTTTATAACCGAAGAGATTATTTTAATAGATATTCTTTAAATATGGTTATAAAGGAAAAGCATAATGAGTGAACAACAGCAATCTGGCATTAACGTTTTTTGGTTTCTCCCAACTCATGGGGATGGGCGCTATTTGGGTACCGCAGAAGGGGGGCGTTCCGTTGATCTTCAATATTTACAACAAATTGCAGTAGCGGCAGATTATCTTGGTTACTACGGTGTGTTGATCCCAACGGGGAAAAGCTGTGAAGATTCATGGCTTGTCGCGGCGGCATTAGCGCCAATGACGAAACGCCTACGGTTTTTGGTCGCTGTGCGTCCCGGATTGCAACCGCCCAGCTTGGCTGCGCGCATGGCTTCAACGCTTGACCGGCTTTCTGAAGGGCGCTTGCTGATTAATGTGGTCACCGGCGGCGATCCGGTTGAAAACAAAGGTGATGGTATATTTCTTAATCACGCAGAACGTTACAACGTCACTAATGAATTCCTACACGTCTACAAAAAACTGCTCCAAGGCGAAAAAGTCGACTATGCCGGAGAGCATATTCAGGTTGAGGGCGCAGAATTGTTGTTTCCACCTGTTCAGCAGAATGGCCCTCCGCTGTATTTTGGCGGTTCATCACCTGAGGCTATCGACGTAGCAGCTAGCCAAATTGATACCTATCTTACGTGGGGAGAGCCGCTCAACTTAGTCGCTGAAAAACTGGCTGCCGTGCGACAACGCGCTGAACAAGAAGGACGAACGCTGAAATACGGTATTCGCCTACACGTTATTGTGCGCGAAACCGAAGAGGAAGCATGGGCTGCCGCAGAAAAACTGATTAGCCACGTAGATGATGAAACCATTGCCGCCGCGCAAAAAATTTTCGCCCGTATGGACTCATCGGGTCAAAAACGCATGAGCGAACTCCATAACGGCTCTCGTGACAGTTTGATAATTGGCCCCAATCTGTGGGCGGGAGTGGGATTGGTGCGCGGCGGCGCAGGCACCGCGCTAGTGGGAAATCCGCAGCAGGTTGCTGACCGTATTGCTGAATACCAAGCGTTAGGCATCGATAATTTTATTCTGTCTGGGTATCCGCATCTCGAGGAAGCGCATCGTTTTGCCGAGTTGGTAATGCCGCTGCTGACTTTAAATCATACGCCAGCGCAGCGTGCGCAAAGCATTAATACCGGTCCTTTTGGTGAAACGATTGGGGGAGCTCAACGTCCAACGGCTAGAAAACCGGACGCTGTAAAGCTCTGATTACCGCAAGCTGTAAAATCCACCCACGTGCAGGGAAGCATTTGTGGGTGGAATAAGGGATAATTAGCTGATTAATTCTGGTAATTGATATGGACACGCTAATGAATTCTGAAACAACTCACATGACACGCGACGGCGATTACTTCACCAAAAAATATGAACTAACATCAACGCACTCTGAAGTGCTGAATGCCGTTAAGATCGTCCCCGTTGGCGACGCACTAGATCTGGGCTGCGGCCGTGGCCGTAACTCGCTGTATCTGAACTTGAAAGGGTTTAACGTTACCGCGTGGGACAAAAATGCCATGAGCATCAACAGCCTGAATGACATTATTCAGGCTGAAGGCCTAAAAAATATTACCGCAAAGCAGGTTGACCTGAATACCCATCGCTTCAGTGGAGAGTATGATTTCATTCTTTCAACGGTGGTGTTTATGTTCCTTGGGCGGCCAGAAATTCCTGCCATTATTCGCAACATGCAAGACAGCACGCGCATCGGTGGTTACAACCTGATTGTGGCCGCAGTGGATAGCCCTGATTATCCTTGCAACGTCCCGTTTTCATTCACCTTTAAACCCGATGAGCTGCGCAACTATTACAGTGGTTGGGAGTTGGCGAAATACAACGAAGACGTAGGCGAACTGCACCGCGTCGATGAAAACGGCAACCGCATTAAAATGCGTTTCGCCACGATGCTAGCGAAAAAAATCAGCTAAGACAGTCAGCTAGATAAGCAAAAGGAGCTTTAGTGATAAAGCTCCTACACCGGTTAGGTTAGTAGATTCAGTAGTAAACGCATTCGTGCTCAATCTCTGGGTTGGAGTGCATGACGGCTAAAATAGCATTCAGCATGTGATCAACATTTTGCGGTGGGTTTCTCTGCTCAATTCTGCGCACCCATTCTTTGCCGTCAATATGTTCTCCCGGCCGTACCAGAAAACTGTATTTCTGCACCGCAAGCTGGAAGTTTTCTTCAATGTGATCGTATTGCGCACAGTGGCAGCAGTCGACAATCAAAATTCCTGCAAACGTACGCGTTAGGCCGAAAGTATTCATATGACACCTCAGAGAGGAATAAATGACTACTCTTTAGGTATAGCACTTTCATATGGCAATTGTGTTACAGCGATTAAATTTAACATCATGGCTGTTCATCGCTCTATGGTGCGCCGATGGTTAGGTCATCGCGGGTTTGGCTTTTATCGTTTTCATCAGCAATATCGATAAGAAGATCAAGATAATACCGCTCCATTGGACGACAGAAAGGCGTTCACTTAGGAAGACAAAGCCGAGTAAGACAGCGGTAACAGGATTAAACAGCGATATCATCGACATGGTATGTGGCCCGAGGAGCGTTACCGAGCGTGTCCAACACCAGTAGGCAAACGCGGTGTTACACACCACCAGCCACGATAGGCCAACCCAGGTTTTTGGCGTAGGCAACGCGGGCATTCCCGCAAACATGAATGCAAAGGGCAGTAAAATAATCCCGCCAAGGAATAGCTGCCAAGCCGCAAGGCCAAGCTGATCGTTGGTGGGCCAGCGTGATATCCACAAAGACGTTTGTGCCATCAATAACGTGCCTAACAACGCAGCAGCCACGCCAATAATGTCTAAATTGGCCGAGGGATTCAGCAGCAGTATTACGCCAACCAGTCCTAATGTCGCTAGCCCAAGCTTAGATAACGCTGGTTTTTTCCCTTCCTGAATCCACTGTAACAGCAGCACCATCAGCGGGAGCGTTGCTCCCAATGTGCCCGCCACAGAGCCAGGTAAACGATGTGCGGCAATAAACAAAAGCACAAAGAAAAGAGATATGTTACAAATGCTTATTGCAAACATTCGACTCCATTTTAGCGGTGACTTTGCGGGATGAATCAGCAACAGTAAAATACCGGCAGGCAGGGCACGGAAAACCGCAATCCAGACCGGCGAGATGTCTTGCAGGAAGTAGCCAACAACGGCGTAGGTGCTTCCCCAAAGTAGCGGAACCATAAAAGCGATGAGTATGTTCATATTTGTCTTTTTGAAAAGTTACTTTCGTGAAAGGTAAGTTAGTAGCGAAATAGAAATAAAACAAGTATCTTTTTAAAAAGATATCTTGGAGGGGCGATGACACAGGATCATGTAGATAAAATTATCGAGCAGTGGCAACGCGAACGGCCTGATCTCGACTGTTCTCCGATGGGCATTATTGGCCGAATGGCGCGTATGGGGCAGTTGTTATCAGGCAAAGTCACCGGTGTTTATGAACAACATGGTTTAGATACCATCGAGTTTGATATTTTGGCTACGCTACGCCGAAGCGGGGAATTGATAACCCCAACCGAGCTATATCAAACGGTTATGCTGTCTTCCGGTGCCATGTCGGTGCGCCTTGAACGGCTGGAATCGCGGGGATTAGTGTTCAAACAGCCTAACGCGCATGATAAACGTAGCTGTAAAATAGGGCTGACACAAGAGGGCCTCAATGTGATAGATCGGGCGCTGGAGCATCACGTTCAGAATGAAAAAGAGATCCTTGAACCTCTTACAGCCACCGAAAGACAGCAATTAGCCGGTCTTATGCGGCGCTGGTTGCTGCATAATGAACCCGCTGAGTAATACCAGCGATAAGCAAAATTTTACGAGTAGACCATACTGTTAAACCTGCGCTTTTCGAGTCATTAAGGGGATATTTTGAATAAATCACAAGAGACTATGCATCTCACGGCGTCCGAAGCACTTGATCGACTTGAATTACTGTATGAGTCAGCACTGTCCGCACTACGCACCGCCATCAGCGATTATATCAATGAGGGGAAATTGCCAGACGTAGGAGAAAGGGCAAAAGGACTATTTTCCTACCCACAGCTGAGCGTCAGCTGGGATGGAAAATTTCGCGATCATTTAAGAACGCGCGCCTATGGGCGTTTTTCTCGAACCGGTCAATACAGCACAACTATCGCGCGCCCAGCGCTATTTCGTGAATATTTGGCGGAGCAGTTAGCGTTATTAGAAACTGAGTATGGCGCTAGCTTCGAAGTGACACCGTCACAACAAGAAATGCCGTATCCGTTTGTTATTGATGGTTCAGACCTTGTTTTGGATAGAACCATGACGGCAGGGTTAGCACAGCATTTTCCAACCACCGATCTGGCCAAAATTGGCGATGGGATCACAGATGGTTTAGAAACCGGGACGGATTTCTTCCCGCTGTCGCACTTTGACGCGCTGCGTACTGATTTCTCTTTGGCACGCCTCAAACACTATACCGGTACACCCGCCGAACATATTCAGCCTTATATTCTATTTACTAACTACAGTCGTTATGTTGATGAGTTTGTCAGTTGGGCTTGCGAGCAAATTCTTGATCCGAATAGTCCTTACGAAGCGTTGTCTTGCGCTGGCGGTAGCTATATCACCGCTGAAACGGCAGACCCAGAGAAGACCACCTCAGATTTAGCGTGGAAGAAACACCAGATGCCAGCCTATCATCTGATTTCATCGACAGGACAGGGGATCACGCTGGTTAATATCGGGGTGGGTCCTTCAAGGGGTCAGTTTGGATATCGAAAATTATTGTACGTTAAGGCTATTTTTTGACCTTTCGACTTTAGCTGGTCTCAGCCGACGAAACTTACCGGAAGCCGGTATCCGGTTGCTTTTCCATATATAATCGCCTGTCAGATTGATGTGTTCCCAGCCTAACGGGGACAAATGCGACAGCAGTTGCTCGTTGATCTTCACCCCTTTGCGCTTCAGGGCATCGACCGCTCTTTCCATATAGACGGTATTCCACAGGGATATGGCAGCCGTCAGCAGCGTCAGTCCACTGGCGCGATAGCTCTGATTTTCCGGTTTTCTGTCCCTGATTTCACCCAGCCGGTGTAGGAATACCGCACGCGCCAGCGCGTTACGGGCTTCTCCTTTATTCAGTCCCGCCTGTACCCGCCGACGAAGTGCCGGATCGCGGAACCAGTCGAGCATAAACAGAGTTCGTTCAATACGACCAATTTCCCTCAGTGCTTTGGCAAGTCCGTTTTGTTTGGGGTAGCTGGCAAGCTTTTTCAACATCAGGGATGCCGTCACGGTTCCCTGCTTTATTGAAGTGGCCAGACGAAGTACTTCACGCCAGTGAATTTCGATCTCTTTCAGATTCAGGCGGGTCGTTGATATCAGTGACTGAAGCGCCGGGTATTGGTCTGCTTTCCCTTTGATAAACAGCTTTTTGTCGTGGAGATCCCTGATCCGCGGACAGAACGCAAATCCCAGCAGATGCATCAGGGCAAAGACATGATCGGTGAAACCAGCGGTATCGGTGTAATGCTCCCTGATTTCCAGGTCGCTTTCGTGGTACAGCAAGCCATCGAGCACATGGGTTGAATCCCTGACCCGGCTGATTATGCAGGTGTAAAACGGGCTGTATTGATCCGAAATATGGGTATAAAACTGACGTCCAGGCTCTTGCCCATATTTCGGGTTAACCTGCCCTGCGTAGCGGCCTGAGCTGCCTGTTCTGAAATTCTGTCCATCTGATGATGACGTTGTCCCGTCTCCCCAGAATGCCGCCAGTGGTCTTTTCCCCTGCGCGTTTACCAGCTCTGCGAGGGCGGCTGAATAGGTTTCGTCGCGGATGTACCATGCCTGGATATCTTCCAGTGATGATTTGGTGCTTCCGGGGCAGGCTTCCGCCATTTTGGTCAGGCCAAGATTGATGCCATCCGCAAGGATGGTGGTGAGGAGCTGGCGGGCATCGGGACGGGTAATGTCATTTTTTATATGCGAAAAATGTCGGGTAAACGTCGTCCAGCTGTTTACCTCATCGAGAATTTCCGTGATTTTAGGGCGCGGTAGCATGCTGTAAACCAGCTCTGCCAGCGGTGAAACCTGTACCGGGACGCAGTTATCCAGCGGAGAGACTTTTACTCCCCTGTCAGATATTTCGACATCGGGCAGCTCACCAAGGGCAGCCATGGCATTGACCTCTTCAAGTCTGGACTGAAGCAGGGTCATACGGCTGGTAATGTACTCATGATAATCAGCAGATACGGGCAGGGGCAGCGCCGGTGTGAGTTTGTCAAAGTCCTTTTCGGGAATGAGGTAATCATCAAAGTTTTTGTAGCGGCGTGAGCCTTTAACCCAGATGTCCCCGGAGCGCAATGCACCCTTAAGCTCGCTGAGCGCACAAAATTCATAGTACTGCCGGTCAATACCCGCAGGTGTAATCACCACTTTGCGCCAGCTTTCAGGGACAAACTCAAGCGGCGCTGTCGCCGGAACTTTACGCGACTGCTTCCGGTACATATCCTTGATCACAACCAGCGCATCAGCCAGAGGTTGCGCTGCCGGGGTTGCGATTAACTGTAAAGCGGACAACATGCGCGGGGCATATTTCCGTAATGTGCTGTATTTCTCGGTAATAATATGTAACGGGTCAAAATTATTTTTTCTGGCAAGATGGCGTGTTTCCTCCAGACTGGCGACAAATTCAGGCCATGGGAGTATGTTTTCTATTGCGAGCCATGGATCGCCACCGGAATCACGAGCTTCAGACAGTGCCTGGCCGACATCTATGTACTGCCTCAGTTTTGACTGGATTAGCTTTCCGGTCTGTTGAAGGCGCTCAGCCTGTGTTCTTTTGGCTTTGCTGAACAGGCTGTTCAGCATGCGTTCATGCAGCTCAATCACTTCATCTGTCAGTGTGGCTCTGGCTTCTTCCAGCACGCACACCAGGATCGCATGACGGCGGGCTGCTGAAAATCGGGTCAAATCCCGGCTACTCATCTTTCGGCCTTCCCGCGCCAGTTTCAGCAACCGGTTCTGGTGAATGGTACGATCTATACCTTCAGGTAATGCCAGCGATTCAATGCTACTGAGCCGATCAAGGTGTTGCAGCACGTTCTTACCATTTATTTTACCCGGCGGTTGCAGAAGCCATGTCAGCCTGGAAGGCTGATTATCTGAGGACTCAAGTAAACGATCCAGGGCATCCCTGTGAGCCGGAGTTAACGGGGCATTCAGGGTCTGAAATACGATTTTATCGCCGCCAGCCATGGCCTCCGCACAGGTACGCTCCACGACATCAATCGCGGGAATTATCACGTTGTTCTTCCGGAGCCAGACCAGCAGTTCTTCGGCCAGGAGAATACCTTTATCGGTGCGCGTCGCCATCGGCAGCAGGTGTGTAATACAGTCCTGCTGTATTTTTCCGGTAAACGCTTTTACGCCAAGATAGCGGTACAGTTCGGTTAAATGTTCGCGTCGCGTGGTTTCCCTGCCGGAAAGGTAAGCAGGCCAGAGATCCCCGGTAAGTTTTAGCCTGCTGGCGATATGCTTCAGCAGCGCATCAGAGGGTGGGATTTTTTTATCCGGTGCAAAGCCGACATTTTTCAGATAGCAAAGAAGGACGGCAAAACCAAAACGACTGGCGGGTTTACGGTGAGCACTGATAAGCGCCAGATCATGCTCACTAAAATACGCCATTCGTGTCAGCGTTAACTCATCGTCCGGTAATGCCAGTAATGATTCTCTTTCCGACAGAGAAAGAATCTGCCTCCTTGCCATATAGTTTCCCTCATAAATTATTTGATGCGGAATTTTTAACAAAAATGGTATCGCATAAGGGTACACCTTGACGCCACAACCAAAACGTGACGGCACACGATAAATGACATAACCTATATGCGATAGAATAAATGCAATAACCTAAATGCGATAACGCGGTGGGAAAATGTTCATCAGAGCTTATTTAAGGGCATCGACGGAAGACCAGTTCGCCGATCGGGCAAAAGAGATGCTGGAGCAGTTCGTCCAGGAACGGGGGCATAAAATCGCCAGCTACTACCGGGAAAATATCAGTGGCACAAAACTTGAGCGCCCGGAACTAGGGCGCTTACTGATGGACAGTCACCACAATGATATTTTATTGGTCGAGCAGATAGACCGTCTGACACGTCTCAGCAACAGCGACTGGATGACGCTAAAAAAACAGATAGAACAACATGAGCTGCGAATTGTCAGTCTTGATGTGCCCACATCATGGCAGGCACTGTCAGATAAGGACCCTTCGCAGGCCGACCCGATAACCCGCGCAGTAATAACCGCCATCAATAACATGCTTATCGATCTGATGGCCGCAATGTCACATAAGGACTGGCTGAGCCGCCGCCAGCGGCAAAAACAGGGAATCGAGCGGGCTCATACAATTGGAAAGTACCGGGGTAAGCAGGCCGATCAGGAACGGCATCAGAAAGTCCTGTACTACCGGCAGGTAAAGAAACTGAGTATCCGGGAAACGGCGGATGCTACAGGCTACAGTGCTTCACAGGTTTGCCGGATACAAGCGCTTCATAAAAATAATGAAACTGCCTGAAAGGCTGGAATAACGGTGTTTATTTGCAGTCATGGCCTAATAGTTAGCGCCCTGTAACAACTTTTGTGATTAGCAGCCTGACGCATCATCTATGTAAGGAAAGTCCGCTGTGTGCCAGAAGCGGACTTTTTAAAAATATTGCGTGCCCAACAATTGGGCGCAGGTCACATCAAGTACCCTCAGAATTATAG
This sequence comes from Hafnia alvei, assembly GCF_034424155.1. Classification (NCBI taxonomy): domain Bacteria; kingdom Pseudomonadati; phylum Pseudomonadota; class Gammaproteobacteria; order Enterobacterales; family Hafniaceae; genus Hafnia; species Hafnia alvei. Next base: position 2,335,399 of record NZ_CP139992.1, read on the forward strand.
AGAATACCTGAAATTTTTGTAGAGCGAGGTTTGTTACCCTGCCCGACCAGCGACATGTGGTTAGTTTAGTGATCAGAAATGTCGAGCGTTTGGTCGTTCATTGACGCGGGATCTTCCAACGGTTCCACATGAGTGGTGATATGGATAAAAGGCAGTGCGGTGCGGATATCATTCTCTATACGCTCGGCCCAGTCGTGCCCATATTGAACAGTCCATCGCCCAGGAACTAGGATGTGCATTGTCATAAACGCCCGCCCGCCAGCCTGGCGTGTACGTAGTGCATGGAAATCAAGCCCCTGTTCACGATATCCTGCCAGCAGTGACTCGATTTTTTTGAGTTCTTCCGTGGGTAGCGATACGTCCATCAGACCTGCAGCTGAACGACTCATAAGCTGATAACCAGTCCAAACGATGTTGGCTGCGACCAGCAATGCAACGATCGGATCGACCCAAAACCAGCCGGTCAGATAAACCAGTCCGACACCAAAAATGACACCGACCGACGTCCAGACATCGGTCAGCAGGTGATGAGCATCTGCCTCAAGAGTGATAGAGTTGTGCTGCCTGCCAGCCCTTAACAAAATGCGAGCCGTCACAAAATTAAGGATTGATGCGACTGTTGAAACCAGTAATCCGAGACCAATCTCCTCAAGCGGCTGTGGAGTTAACATCCGCTCAACTGCGGTATAGGCGATACTGGCTGCCGCCAATAGGATCAGAAATCCTTCGAAAGCACTCGAGAAATATTCGGCTTTGCCGTGCCCATATGCATGGTTCTCATCGGCCGGAAGCGCAGCCAAGGTCAGCATCCAGAGCGCCATTAGGGCTCCTGCGAGGTTAACTACGGATTCGATGGCATCAGATAGCAGACCGACCGAACCGGTCATTTTCCACGCCACACCTTTGAGTCCGATAGTGGCAATAGCCGTGGCAATGGAAAGCCAAGCGTAGTGCGTCAGCGGACGAGGTAACCCTTTTGTTTTAGTCATTATTAACTTCCTAAAATAGGACGACTAACTCACATTTCTATCCATGATAGATAATTAAACAATCATTTCGCCATGAATATTTTTTCGTTTTTATTAAATTTAATTAAAAAGTCTCTGCAAGTGCTGTTTCATCTTCTAGTAAACTAAATTTTATTTTTAGGGTTTTCTTCAACTTGAAGTAATATTATCTCACAACAGATTAGTCACTTAGGTTAACTGAGCGGCTTTTATATTTTTCAATTAAAATATGCAAAACTCCCATTGCACCATGTGCATAAAAATAGACCTCAATGAAAGTAGTAAAGAACTTATGCCAGTGGATTACTGTTTCAGCCAGATTTGACTGCATGGTATTCAACAAGAACCATAGGCCACCTGAAAGTGCTACAATTAGCAATGCTAGAACTCCAAATCCTTGGATTGTACTGGCAATACCTCCCGAATGTGCATCGGGCAGTCGGAAACTAGTCAACGTTTTTATATCTTGCTTAATACCACTAAAGTCAAGCCCTACCCATGAAAAATAATAAGTAAAACCTCTTTGAGTAAGCATCCAACTTAACATAATAAAACCACAAATAATCAGTCCTAACCCTGAAATAATGTGCATCCAGGTTATAACTCCTTCAAGACTATGTTCACCAATTGCTTCGGTCTCTGTCAGATTAGAGTTAATAATTTGTGATAATATTAGAAATGCCACAATGATGTGAAGAATACGAAAAAAAGGAGCGTAATCATGGGGTAATAGATTCCAGAGTCGCAATTTCATTAATGAGTCCTTAGTAAATTTATCGATGATCTTAATCATACAAAAGAATTATTAGGATAACCTTAATTCTTAAAATTGCAGCAGGTATTAGTTCACCTCTGATATGGCCACTTGCGAAATGGGAATGGTAACTGTTATTACTATGTGTTTACTTGCTGTTCTTGTTACGCAGCCCCTTAAACACATTACTTTCAAATATGATTTCCTGCTGGGTTTAAATATGTGTCTTTCTATAGTGCGGCAACCTATTTTTACACCAACTCATGAATTAAATAAGAATCATAAATTAAATGAGAGGTTTAATTCTCTTGCTTAACGCGATGATATTAAATGGAAATTTTAATTTTTGTAATTTATTAAACAGTTAGAATGAGACATGGTAAATACGATCTTCCTTTAGATAATTCTGATAGCACTTTTTCTACTGGGCAGTCTGCAATGTCCGCTTCTCGCTCAAAGCTGCCTGTCAAAGTGGTCAAGCTCTACCACAGCTCAGAGGTACAAAAAATCACCTTAACGTACAATAATTTTCGATATCCAAACTGACCCCGGATAGGCATATGAAGTAATTGGCATTCGCTACATTCAATTTAACATAATATACATTATACGAACCATTGTATATTTAACGCAGATCCAGCATCTAAACCACAATATCTTTGTTCAGACCGAGTTACTCACAAGCAGCCCAGTTTCCAGCTACTGGGCTGCTTCGTTCAGTTATTTTCTACCCTTAATCCTTCTTCGCTTTGTTAGCAAAGAAAATGTCAGACTGAATGTCTTTGGTGCGGATGGTGAATACTTCGTTCGTCAGATCTTCGGTGAGCTTCTCTGCATCGGCCATGACGCGCAGATTGAAATCATTCAGCATTTTATCTGCGGCGGTTTTGTCGGTTTTTGCCAATTTTAGATATTGTGCTTCCGTTTCTTTTTGCTGATTCGCAACTTTCGCTTCCCAGTCTAGATAGGCTCGCTGGACGACCGGCGCAAGTTTTGGATAATCCGTCATGACCAACGTTTGTAGTTTGCGGTACTTCCAGTAGATTGACTGGCTATCAGCGTGATCTGAGCCGGTGGCGTAATTGGCGGGGAAAGAAGTCAGCCCACTGTAGTAAGGAACAAACGCAGTTAAGTCAGCCATTCCTAATCCCACATAGGTCACTTCACCGATTTCTTTCGGTAACTCAGGACGTACCTGCATGACATGTGCTTCATAGGTTCTAAACACGCTGATTGGGCGCCACTCTTCTTTACCATTCAGCCCGTTCGAGTAGGGATCATGTTTCGTGCCTTGGTAATGATTACGCAAAATGGACTTAACTTCATCAAGCGTGACTTTCTTTTCTGGCGTGAGGAAAACGGGAGACTGCCGCCCTTCAGCCATTACTTGCTTAACCGATGGGTTTAATTGTTTCTGTATTGTCCAGACGCGCGGATCGTTATAGGTGCGATCGCGTTCATCGTCTCGGGTATAGGCTTTGGAAAAATTAAATTTACCGTCTGTTTTAGGCTGATAAAGCCCCTTTTCTACTGCAAATTCAACCAGATTCTTTGATCCCATAACGTTAGGATCTTTAGGGTCATAGTTTTGTAGACGTCCCTGATTAGCGGTAGCAAAGTATTGATTATTCGGCACTCTCTGTGCCATCCATTGATGGCCTGTACCGGTTTCTAAGTACCACAATTCTTTCTCATCGACCACGGCAACGCCAAATCCCTCACCTGCCCCTTTGGTTTCGATGATATGTCCAAGTAAAGCCACGGCCTCGCGCGCAGTTTTGGTCTGTGATAGCAAAATATCAGGAATATCGTCTTCGGTAATTCCCGTTTTTTCAACATAGGGATCAAATGCAAGCGCTTTAGGTGAGGCAAAAATAGATTCTGTCCCACTCACGCCAACACCGGCTTCATTAAATCCAGTCGCACCATGTAACTGTGTTTTCCAATTGGGCACCGTGGTATACCGTAGTGAATCTTTCGGTAAAGGATAGGTAAAATCATTTGCGCCGTTATGCGCTTTCGTACTGTATATTCCAGTTTGGTTCTGTTTTGCCGGATGAATTACAAAGTGCTGCGCCTTTAAAGCATCACTATCCGCGCTGCGTGCAACAATAATCGAACCATCTGCTGTAGCCTCATTACCTGCTAAAAATGTGGTGCAGGTAAAACCTGAGGAGACTAATGCCATATTAATGGATAAAGCAATCACGCACTTTTTTAAAGAATACATTCCTGTTCCTTATTTTCCTGATTTAATTAATTATCCTTTGCTATCAGTCAAGCTGAAGCGCTGGAAAGTTCCTGCAATGAAATAAGGGTAGCAATGAGTGAGATGTGATTACCGTGACAATGCTCCCAAGGCGATTGAGCTGCCTTAGGATTATGCACACATTTTTAGATAAGTTGGTTTTAGCGTAGAAACAAATAGGAAAAGATTAATTTAAGATCATGGCTATGTTTTTTAAGTCATTGAGGAAAATCACATATTGTTCATTAGAGATAATTTTTTTGCTGCTCAGAACCACTAATTCATGATCGCTAATCTCTGAATGATAGCTTGGATGTGCATGAGAATAACTATTTTCTACAAAACCAAGACTTTGATAGAAGCGTAAACGCCTACTAGCAATTTCGGTCGTCAAAGGATCTATTTCTAAGATTGTCTGTGGGTGTTGAGCCAAAAAACATTCCAGAACCTTTTTACCATATCCCTGAGAACGCAAATTTGGGTCTATCGCCAGATGCTCAATGTAGACATAGTCTTTAAATCGCCAATATCCAATAAAACCAACAAATATATTATTGTGATGCCAGGCAGTTAAATAATAACTATCATTATCAAGTGCTACTTGTTTCGCCCTTTCGTCTCGCTTTTCATGATAAGGAAAAGCACTTTCATAGAGCTCATCCACACTTTTATAAAGTGGGCTATCTTTTTTTTCTATGCGTGTAAGGCTAAACATTAATGTCCTTCTTCTGAAACAATCGAGGGCGGTACATCAAAGCTTCTTAATGTGCCACCCTCGCAGGATAATTCCAATTAAATCATCATACCACTGGGGGCTTCTCTCTTATATTACGAATAAGCCCCTTACACAATACAATGCCCGCACCGATCAATCCACCCAGCAATACGGATAGGATTAATATTAGCGATTTTTTCGGTGCATCTTTAATGACAGGTAATGATGGCTGTTGTGAGAATGAAAATGCTTCGAATTTATCATTGCCACTATCGCTGAGTTTAATCTCGCGCAGCGCTTGTAATGTTTCACGGTTAGAGTAATAGCCATCACTTAAATACAACGGCCAAGACGTTTCATTGGCAATAATTGTTTTTAGCGCAGGCTCACCAAGCATAAATAGCATTTCATCAGAAAGAGCCGTGACCTCTTTAACCGTAACGCTCTTGGTGTTCGTGGCTTCAGCCACTTTTAATGCTTCTGATAAAGCATTTAAACGACGCGCTTTTTTCTCCTGGGCAGTTTTGATCTGGGCATCTAATGCAGTATTGATTGCCTGCATTCTGACCTCTAATGCTTTCGCAGCGTTTGAATAATAACTACTTGAGGTTTGCTTATTTACTTTGTTTAAAACGGCAACTAAGGATTTTTGTGCATCCTTCGCCGTTTCAGCGCTAAAACTCACGGTAAATGAATCGTTTCTCCCTGAGTTTGTCGGCTTAATGTCCAAGGGTGTTTCAGGTAAGAACGTTAAGGTTTCAGCAGAAATACGTGACACGAAGTTAGCAAAAACATCATTGCTAATATCTTTACTATTACTAGGGTCAATGACAGCCACAGCAGTAGGATAATCGGCTAACTGCCCTAGCTGTGGTGGTGTAATAATCGCGGTCGATGTCCATTTCTCTTTTGCAACGGCTAGATATCCAATAGCCAAAACAATCGCAATGCAAACAGTGGTAATGATTGTTTTCTTTCCATTCCATAACTGCAACAGCAGGTCAAGCAGATCAATCTCATCAGTACTGTTTTTTTGCTCAAGACTCATAGGATTTCCCATACAAACTCATAATTACATTAGCTGACATTGCTCTCAAACAAATAATATATCGCCATTTTGATTTAAAGCGATTGTTATATCGTGTACGTATATGAATGGCGATAGTACTAAATCTGTAACCGGTTCTCAATGGAACAACTCTCTGTTCTGCCTATATTTTGGCTAGGAAAGTTCCGTATTTTTAAGTATAGATGCATGCCATTATTCTGCCCGCGTCATGGCAATTTGGGCTGCTTCTGGTAGATTGAGTGGCCTGCACTTTCGCTAAATTAACGAGGCAATTGAGAATGAATATATTTGTAACCGGAGCAACCGCAGGGTTCGGTGAGGCTATCACGCGCAAATTTATCAAGAACGGACATACAGTGATTGCTGCCGGTCGCCGTTTAAGTCGTCTCGAAGCGTTAAAAGATGAGTTAGGTGATGCTTTAACTATCGTGCAACTCGATGTGCGCAATCGAGCGGCAATTCAGTTGGCTTTAGAGAGCCTTCCCACTGAAAAACGTCACATTGATGTTTTAGTGAACAATGCTGGATTGGCATTAGGTTTAGAGCCTGCGCATAAAGCAAATGTTGATGATTGGGACACGATGATCGATACCAATGCCAAAGGTTTGGTGAACATGACCAGAGCAATTTTGCCTAATATGGTTGAACGCAATGTAGGTCATATCATTAATATTGGTTCAACCGCGGCTAACTGGCCATATGCCGGTGGTAATGTGTACGGTGCGACAAAAGCGTTTGTTAAACAATTTAGCCTTGGTTTACGCGCTGATCTGCATGGCACCAAAGTGCGGGTTAGCGATATCGAACCTGGATTGGTTGGCGGCACGGAATTCTCTAATGTTCGCTTTAAAGGCGATGAAGGTCGCGTAGAGAAAACCTATGAGAATGCTAACGCCTTAAGCGCGGATGATATTGCTGAAGCTGTGTATTGGGTCGCTACCTTACCTGCGCACGTCAACATTAATACCATTGAAATGATGCCGGTTAGCCAGTCTTTTGCTCCGTTATCGGTCTATCGCGGTTAAATTTAACTTCATTGTAAATTTCTATTTTTTGCATTAAACCGTACCGAAACCAACGTTTTCGCAAACTATCAGCGGAACTGACTGAGTGCTATAGTGTCTTCATATCGAGAATGATGACCTTAAAGACGGTCGTTGTGAAAAGAGGATAGCTAATTTGAAACTGAATAAATTGCACATGGCCGCTCGTTGGATGCCTTTAGCCGCTGCGCTCATCTTGGGTGGTTGGCAGGCTTCTGCCCTTGCAGACTCTTGCGCATCTGGCAGTACCTGCGTCTTTGGCTCAAGCGGCGGTCAGGATAACTCGCTGACCAAAGAAGATGCTCGCCAACAGAAAGAACAATGGGATGACACGCGTTCTCTGCGTAACAAAGTTAACACCCGCGTTGAGAAACAGTTCGACAAGTTCGATAAAGCTGTTGATCTGCAAGACTCATGTGAAAAAAGCTTAAACGTTAATGCGTACTGGGAACCGAATACCCAACGTTGTTTAGATAGAAATACTGGACGCCCACTTAATCCATAAGCATTAAGCTTAAACGCTTTTGCAAGGATCCTTGGAGGATATTTCATGAAGAAATTACTGCTTAGCATCATGCTATTAAGTGCTATTCCACTGGCCGCACAGGCTTCGTGTGAAACAGTCAAAGCAGATATTAGCCAAAAAATTATCAAAAATGGTGTGCCAGAGTCTGGCTTTACGCTTGATGTCGTACCGAACGATCAGGCTGACGCGAGTGGTGGTCAGGTTGTGGGTCATTGCGAAAACGACACACAGAAGATCATCTATCAGCGCACAAACGGCGCTGAAGACGACAGTACGCCAGCACCGGCTACACACTAATTATCAGCGTTATGTCGAAACGGCTGCCTTATGGCAGCCTTTTTTGTCTCTAGCATTCACCGTCAAATTCAGTACACGTCACGCTGTCTGGCTTTAATTTTGCTGGAATGAGCCACGCGGTGATTAGAGCAAACAACGACAATATTGCCGCCACGATAAACACCCAATGAATGGATGCTGCCACCTGAGTCGTTAAATTAATCATCTTATCGTCTAGCGGCGTGCCATTCTGATGCATGCTCATGAGCTTTTGAACCGGATCATGAATATCCGGCAAGCGCCAATCAAGATTGAGATTCAGCGTGGCGCCTAAAATGGCTGTACCTAGCGCTGAGCCTAACATACGGGTAAACACCGTTGAAGCGGTGGCAATTCCTCGCATGTTGGAAGGCGCAACATTCTGTACCGAAACCAGAAATGTGGTATTGGTCATCCCCATTCCGCAGCCAATCACAAAGGCGGCGACTCTTCCCCATAGCAAACCACTATCCGGCTGCTGCATGAGCAAAATCAAGCTTCCGGCGATGAGCAAAAAACTGCCGAAAAGCGCCGTAGCGCGATAGGACGTTAGCGACATCATTCGCCCGCTAAGGGTACTCGCCAATGGCCAGCCGATTGACATCATTGCTAACGTGGTGCCAGCCTCCAACGGCGTTCCGCCCATGACTCCCTGCACAAACGTGGGCAAAAATGCGGCAACGCCCATCATGGATGCGCCGACAATCAGCCCACCAATATTACCCGCGACGATCACGTTATTTCGCCAGAGCGCTAACGGAAATAACGGTTCTGGGGCTTTTTTCTCTTGTCGCAGCAAAAAAACTGACGCGACGACGAATATCAATAATAACGGGAATACCCAGAACTTCAGAATATCGGCCTGTAAGAGCGCCACTAATAACGAGGCCACTGCGATAGTTAGCCAACAGGTACCAGCAAAATCGATAGGATGCTGCCGAGGATGTACCGTTTCGGGGAAATAGCGCCACAGAAGATACATAGCCGTAATGCCAATAGGCACATTCACCCAAAAAACCAATGCCCAGTTGAAGTGCTGAACAATAAATGCCCCCATCAGCGGGCCGACGATGGCCGATACCCCCCAAACGCTAGAGAGATAACCCTGGATTTTTGGACGCTCCGCGGGTGAATAGATATCAGCAACAATGGTGAATGCAATCGGCGTGATAGCCCCTGCGCCCATCCCTTGAACAGCACGAAAAACGATCATCCACAGCATGTTATGGGAAAAGCCGCATAGCACGGAACCTAGCAAGAAAAGCGATGCGCCTATGTAGAACATCCGCTTACGTCCATAGAGATCGGCGAGTCGACCATAGATAGGAATTGAAATAGCCTGTGTTAAAAGATACGCAGCAAATACCCAGCCTAGCAGTGAGAAACCGCCTAAATCGCCAATAATCGTGGGCATGGCCGTTGAGACTATCGTAACCTCAATAGCCGCCATAAATGTTGCTAGCATACAAGCGGTTAGCACGATGCCTCGATGTAAATATTGCTGCTCTACCTGTTCAACCATGCTGCCTCGCGGAAAATGCGAATAGAGATTTAGCTCAATACCTTACCATGAATTTCTAGGCTAATTGTGTGAACTCTCGAAGAGAGAATAAGACTGGCATAAATATAAAAGTGACAACGTCACATATCAGCTGCAGTGATCTTGATTGATTGCTGTTTCCTATCTCAATGATAGGTGAGGCTGGCCGTTATCATTGATGATTATCAACAAAGTAATGAAATACAACACGCACTATGGGAAGGCCAAGTTTTGGCCCTCTGAGGGTTGTGCACCCAGCGCTGGCGCGGCCCGATTTCATGCTCTGAAATGGAGTTTTAACATGATAAAAATAACAAAGCTTTTGGGAATTGCAGCAACTGTCGGTGTTGTTGGTTATCTAGGTCTGGCGGGATATGTCTATTACCATGATAAGCAAAGAATTACGATGCCCGATCAGGCATCACTTTCGCCACAAAACGCGGCCGTTCTGAAAACCCTGAGTGAAAAAGGCTGTGACTACTGTCACACCCCGTCAGCACAGCTCCCGTTTTATTCACAACTTCCCATCGCTAAGCAACTGATGGAATATGACATCAATCTTGGCTACAAATCATTTGATCTTACCCCTATTCGCAACAGCCTCATTAATAATAGTCGCCCTCCGCAGGGAGACATGACTAAAGTGGAATGGGTCATGCAGCACGACACCATGCCGCCGACCCGTTACACGGCGCTGCACTGGGCTGGATCGCTGGATAATGAAGAACGGGCGGATATTTTAAACTGGGTGAAAGATCAGCGCATAAAATACTACGCGGCTAAAGACATGGCGCCGGCATTAATGAATGAGCCCGTTCAGCCATTGCCGCGTACCCTTCCTGTTCAGGCTGATAAAGTGGCATTGGGTTTCCGCTTGTATCATGACCCTCGTTTATCTGGCGATAACTCCATCGCTTGCGTGCATTGCCACCAATTAGGTGCAGGCGGAGTAGATGGTCGAAAAACCTCTCTTGGCGTGGACGGAAAAGTAGGCCCAATCAACGCCCCAACGGTATTTAACGCGGTGTTTAACGTTGAGCAATTCTGGGATGGTAGAGCGCCAGACCTCCAAAAACAGGCTGGTGGCCCACCGCTTAATCCAATCGAAATGGCGTCCAAGTCATGGGATGAAATTACAGGAAAACTTAACCAAGATGCCCTTCTCAAAAAACAGTTTACGGCCGTTTATCCCGAAGGCTTTACCGGCGATACCATCACCGATGCGATTGCTGAATTCGAGAAGACCCTTATCACACCGGACAGTCCGTTTGACCGATATCTTCGCGGCGATAATAAAGCGCTAACCGCCCAACAGATGCATGGATATCAGCTGTTTAAAGATAATAAATGTGCCACCTGCCATACCGGGAAAATACTCGGCGGTCAGGCTTTCGAACCTCTGGGGCTGAAGCAGGACTTTGCCTTCGGTAAGGTGACCAGCGCGGATATTGGCCGACTCAATGTAACTCAAGGGGAGCGTGACCGCTTCCGTCAGAAAGTACCAACGCTGCGTAACGTTGCGCTGACGGCACCTTATTTCCATCGTGGTGACGTACCTACACTGGATGAAGCGGTGAAGCTGATGTTGAAATATCAGGTCGGCACCTCGCTACCACAGAAAGATGTAAACGACATTGTTGCATTCCTCGAGTCGCTAAACGGCGTTTATACGCCTTATCCAATTCATTAACCCTCTCTAGGCGCCGCATTTTTGCGGCGCAGTTTCTTCCTGTGGTTAAAACCCTTAAACTGCTCCCACTTTTATGCCTTCGCACTACGCAGTATGTGCTTCTTTTTTGGTAACCCGCGGCTAAACATGACTTCACCACGCATGAAACGTCTGATTCATATGCAACATTATCAACTGATGCTGCGCCGCTTAGCCATTGCGATGATTTTGGGCATCGCCGCTGCCACCGTTGTTTGGTTATTTCACCAGTCGATGTTGAAGCTGGAATGGCTATTCTTAGGCAGTCGAGGCGGAAGTTTGGTGGCCGCTGCGGCCGAGCTACCATTATGGCGACGTTTGCTTACGCCGGCTTTAGGCGGGTTGGTTGCAGGTTCTATATTGTGGCTGTTTCAGAAATATCAGCACCAACGCCCAGCCGCTCCGACAGATTATATGGAAGCCTTTGACGCTGGCGATGGCCGTTTAGATATTTCCGCCAGCCTTGTCAAAAGCTTGGCATCTCTGATAGTCGTATCAAGCGGAAGTGCAATCGGGCGTGAAGGCGCGATGATCTTACTGGCAGCCCTGTTTGCATCGGTTTTTGCTCGATTATTTACACCGCCAAAGGAGTGGAAACTGTGGGTAGCCTGTGGCGCTGCTGCGGGGATGGCCAGCGCCTATCACGCGCCCTTAGCCGGAAGTTTATTTATTGCGGAGATCCTTTTTGGATCATTAATCCTCGCCTCTCTTGGCCCGGTGGTGATCGCCGCGGTCAGCGCCCTGCTGATGAGTAACTTACTCAACGGTGGACAAGAAACGCTATATCAGGTGCAAATTCTGGTCGCACCGTGGCCAGTGCAGTATTTATTGATGGCGCTGCTGGGGGTGATTGCAGGATTTGCCGCGCCGCTATTTCTCTCATTGATGCAGTACAGTAGTCACTTCTTCCAACAGCTACGCCTTCCTCCACCGCTGCAGCTTGCGCTGGGTGGGCTTATCGTCGGTGGGCTATCAATCATTTTTCCAGAGGTATGGGGAAATGGCTACAGCGTGGTTCAATCGTTGTTGTCTGCTCCACCGGGCGCTTTGCTCATTGGGGCTATTTTGCTCTGTAAACTGATTGCGATACTGGCTAGCAGTGGTTCAGGTGCTCCCGGTGGTGTATTTACGCCAACGCTGTTTATTGGTGCCGCGCTAGGCGCATTTGTTGGGCAACTATTCGCGCTCTGGCCAGGAATGGGAGAACACATCGCATTATTAATGGCGCTCACCGGTATGGCAACATTGCTAGCCGCAACCACGCATGCACCGGTGATGTCAGCGCTGATGGTGTTTGAAATGACGGGAGAATATACGTTGCTACCGGGATTATTACTGGCCTGCGTGATGGCAACAACCCTGTCTCGCTGGCTGCGGACAGGGTCAGTTTACGGTAAATAAACGGCGCTATTTGAGAGGAGAAAGATCGATATATTTAGACAGATCTTTTTCCTCTGGGCGGAACAGGTATGGAATTTCGCCCAACTGTGGCCCTGGCAATTTTTGGCGTAACGCTTCTAACGTTTCGGCATAATGCGAAAGCCCTGGATTGATGCGGTTCGCAATCCAACCGGCAAATGGCAAACCGTCATTAATGATCGCCTGCGCCGTCAAAATAGCGTGGCTGATACAGCCCAGCTTAATACCAACGACCAGAATCACCGGCAGTTGCTCTTGCACCACCCATTCAGATAACGGGCGCAAATCGTGCATTAAGACACGCCAGCCTCCGGTTCCCTCAACCACTAAGTGCTCAGATTTACCGCTTAGGTTTTGAAGCCCACGGCTCATCAGGCTGTAATCCAAAGGCTCACCGGTATAAGCGTTTGCAATTTCTTCCTGCAACGTTATCGGGTTTACTTCATCATAATTCAATGGGATAGAAGAAGACGCCTGCAATGTTAACGCATCTTTATTACGCAGTCCTTGCGGGGTTTCTTCACTACCGACGGCGATAGGCTTGTAGCCTACAGCAGTAGCACCAGAAGCATGGATGGATTGCAGTAACGCACGAGAAACGACGGTTTTACCGACTTCAGTGTCTGTTCCTGTGACAAAAACACGCTTTAACATGAATGATACTCCGGAGAATCTCCGATAAAAAACACCAAAAAATTGGCGGAACGACAATTTCCTTCCGCCATCAAGAATGATGAAAAGTCTAGGCGAAGCGGTAAAGCAGCAGCTTGCGTTAGCTCAATATTTTGTTTAACGAGGTGACAATTTCATGAAAAACCTCTATTTGTACCAAAATAGAGGTATGAATTAGAAAGGAATTTAGCCAAATACTCTCAGTTTTTGCTAGCCCTGCAACAGCTGAACTAACAATGAACCATTGTAAAGTGCTTCTTTAACTAACGCGGCCGCAGGCATGGTTCCATTATTACGGAAACGCGTAGCCTCAACGCTCAGTCCCTGTGCATAGTAGGGTAAGGACTGTTGCTGAATGGCCGCATTGATAGAGGGAAAGAGAACCGCGCTGGCTTGATTGAGCGGTGAGCCAATCAGAATTTTTTCGGGATTAAACAAGTTCACCATAATGGCGAGAATGCGTCCCACATTATTACCCACACTGCTGATAATATCCTTAGACAGCTGATCACCCTGCATGGCGGCCTGACAGATAGCATCAATTGTGATGGGCCCGTTATGCAGCAAAGACGATGGTGAAAGCGGTAATCGCTGCTCGGCTAATTCAAGAATATGCCCAAGTCCTGCCACGGTCTCCAAACAACCGTGATTACCGCAATAGCACTGCTTACCATAGGGATCGACCTGCGTATGACCAATTTCCACCACGCTATGACGGCCGCCGTTGAGCAAGCGACCATCGGTAATGACACCCGCGCCCACATCGTGATCGATAACCACCTGCAGCATATTTCTACAGTTTTCACCGGCACCGAACAGCGACTCCGCCATCGTCCAAGCGCAGATATCATGCTGAAGAAACACCGGTAGGCCGGTATGCTGCTCCAATTCGGCACCCAGCGGCATATCACACACATCGGCATAAAATGGCATGCGATGAACCATGCCCTTCGCCGAATTAATCAATCCTGGAAGCGTAATGGCAATAGCCGTTAGCCGCTCAAGCTGATGCTGATGACGGATAAAGAACTGGTCAATTTCATTGATGATGCGTTCGAGTAACGGCTGGTCTGCCTGTGCAGGCAATTCGACGTCATCTTCAGCAACCAATTTACTGCTGAGATCGCGTAGCGCTAGCGTCATAACACCATGACCCACACGAACGCAGAGATAATGCCAAGCCACAGTATCTAAAATGAGACCAACAGCAGGACGCCCACGGCTACCCACGTCTTGGAATTCGGTTTCTTGTACCAGATGCGCTTCTAGCAGTTCACGCACAATTTTGGTGATGCTTGCGGGCGCAAGCTGTGCACGTTTAGAGAGTTCGATGCGGGAAATTTGGCCATGCTGATCAATAAGACGGTATACCGCCCCAGCATTTATCTGCTTGATTTGATCAATATGTCCCGGTTGGCTTTCAGCTATCACCCACCTACTCCCGCTTATTTTTCGCGCTTCTAAATAAATATTAACGCTATGGTGTCGGTTTTGAGTAAACCCGTCAACTATTTGATTCGTTATGTGATTTAGTGCACAAATAAGCCCCGCAATGGTCGGTTTTCGCAGCGATTATTTATCTATGGTTGAGCTATCATTAAATTTATCAATGCTGTTGCCTGTGCGCTTAGTGGTCTAGTTTTACTGTAAGCTAACCAAACTTCCGTGAATGCCGTTTCCTCATCTAAGTATCTATAGCAAACACCATCCACTTTAATTCGCGTAAACGATGCCGGTAAAATAGACACGCCGAGTCCTGCGGAAACTAGCCCGACAATCGTCATCGCTTCACCCACCTCTTGAGTGATATAGGGGGTGATCCCCGCATTTTTCAGCAGCGTTAATATTTCATCGTGTAGCGCCGTGCCCACTTCTCGGGAAAAAAAGACAAAGGGCTGATTCGCCAAATCGCTAAACTTCAATTTTTCTCGGCCAGAAGCCGCTAAGGGATGATTCTGGTGCAGCACTGCAACTAACGGCTCTCGCAACAAGAGTTGATGCGTCAGCGTGTCGGGTAATCGCGTGTTACGCATCACACCAATATCGAGTTTGCCTTCTAACAGCGGTTCAATCTGTTGCTTAGTGTTCACCTCGCGCATTTGCATGTGAACTAAAGGATAGCGCTGCCGGAAAATAAACAGGCTGCTGGCAACTAAACTGATAAACGGCGCGGACGAGGTAAAGCCAATCTTCAGATTACCCAATTCACCACGATGTGCTCGCGCGGCGTTTTCTGCCGCTTGTGAAAGATGGTCCACAATTTCGTAGCACTCTTTCAAAAAGAGCTCCCCCGCTTGCGTGAGGCTCACATTTCGGTTGTTTCGTTCCAAAAGCCGAGCGCCCACTTCCATTTCAAGCGCCTGAATTTGTTGGCTCAATGGCGGCTGAGAGATATTCAAACGCTCCGCCGCACGCCCAAAATGACACTCTTCAGCAACGGCAATAAAGTACTTGAGATGTCTAATTTCTATACGCATAGGCTAATTGATATCTTAAACGTCTTATTTACATTTATTAATATATTAGACAATAAATTCGCTGAAACCTATGCTGAATTTATATCAGCCGTTGTGACCTGCCGCACAAAATATGGGCAAGCAGAGCTGATGAACCGTTTTACCCGATATTTTCGGTAAGGATACAGATTGGAAACCCCTCCGGCAGAAACAATGCCGTCTCGCATTGATTCAACCTCACACTCGCCTGTTGTGCCGCCAGCAGCACCAACACGCCGTGCGTTAAACAAACTTCCGTACATTGAACGTGGTCAGCCACAGTTTATCCGCGTGACTCTGGCGCTGTTCTCTGCGGGGCTGGCAACCTTTGCCCTGCTCTATTGCGTTCAGCCTATTTTGCCCGTGCTGTCGCATGATTTTGGGATTTCACCGGCCAGCAGTAGCCTGTCACTTTCCGTCTCTACGGGATTGCTTGCCGTCGGGTTGATGTTCACTGGCCCGTTATCAGATGCAATTGGGCGCAAACAGGTGATGGTTACCGCGCTATTGATGGCGGCAATATGCACGTTAATTTGTTCAATGATGACTAGCTGGCACGGTATTTTAGTGATGCGCGCGCTGGTTGGGCTTTCGTTGAGCGGCGTTGCCGCGGTCGCCATGACTTATCTTAGCGAGGAGATCGATCCTGCCGTAGTGGCATTTTCTATGGGGCTGTACATCAGCGGTAATTCGATTGGAGGAATGAGTGGGCGTTTAGTCAGCGGCGTTCTGACAGATTTCTTCTCTTGGCGCATTGCGGTGGCCATTATTGGTTTGTTCGCTCTGGCCGCGGCGTTTATGTTCTGGAAAAGTCTGCCCGCGTCGAAACACTTCAGAGCCACACCTCTCCGTCCTAGAACGTTATTAATTAACTTCCGGCTGCACTGGCATGACAAAGGTCTTCCGCTGCTTTTTGCCGAAGGTTTTCTGCTGATGGGGAGTTTCGTCACGCTATTTAACTATATTGGCTATCGTCTGCTTGGCACACCATACTCGCTCAGTCAGGCTTTGGTCGGTCTATTATCAGTGGTTTATCTGACAGGGTCATACAGTTCACCTAAAGCCGGTGCGTTAACCAGTAAATTTGGTCGAGGGCCGGTGCTGACGGTTTCGATTCTTATTATGCTGATTGGGTTGTTGATTACGCTTTTTGCCCCGCTCACCACCATTTTTATTGGCATGATGCTGTTTACCGCAGGCTTCTTTGCTGCTCATTCAGTGGCAAGCAGTTGGATTGGCCGCCGTGCTCGCCGCGCTAAAGGCCAAGCATCATCACTCTATCTATTCTGTTATTATGTCGGCTCCAGCGTGGCCGGTACACTCGGTGGCGTATTCTGGAACAACTATGGATGGAACGGCATCGTAATTTTCCTTAGCGTCATGCTTGTTTTGGCGCTGTGGATCAGCCGAGCATTGAAAAAATTGCCCGAAGCCAAACGGATTTAATCCTCGAGTAGAATCCCCACCATACGGGGATTCTAACTGACAACATCAGCCCCTCCCTCACTACAAAGCTTTTTCTCGGTCCAATAGGTAATACGGTTGTTTGAAATTTCACTGTGGTTACAGACAACGTTTAGGTAATGAACTACAATGTATGTTGTAACTAAATTAATGCAATAAGAGAGCCTATGTCAGCTAATCATGTTATCGACCGTATGAACACGTGTTTTCGCCAGCTAGAGCAAGGCTTAGTGGAGATTGATGCGGTTTTGAAATCTCTGATACCGCTACAGGCAAACGTATTTTTGTTGCCTGATATTGAGAAAGGTAAAGAGCATGATGACATTACAAAAATCAGCGTCATCCCCTGCTCGGGCGAGTCAGCATTTGAAGCCGGTTTACAACACTTTCGCCGCTTGTTCATCCATCACCATGCGCAGCATATCAGCAGCAAAGCTGCGGTTCGTATGCCCGGCGTGCTTTGTTTTTCCGCCAGTTACGCGCAGGTAAAATCCACCAGCGCCCTGATTAGCGATGTGAACCAACTCAAGAAACAGCTAGAGAAGATTATCGCCGTTGAATCTGGCCTTCCCCCTGAGCAACGGTTTGAATTTGTTCATGCTCATCTTAAAGGTTTGCTGACGCTGAGTGCCTATCGCGCATTAACCGTACTGCACAACCCTTCCACCGTTCGCTTCGGATGGGCGAATAAAAGCGTGATCAATAATATGAGTCGCGAAGAGATGATTAATCGCCTCGAGAAAAGTTTGTCCGCCAATCGCTCTGTTCCACCCCACTCACGCGAACAATGGGCGGCGATGGTGACAAAAGAACTTGATGACATCATGCGTTTGCCGGAAGACGTTAAGCTCAAAATAAAACGGCCGGTGAAAGTCCAGCCGATTGCGCGAGTGTGGTATCAAGAAGAGCAGAAGCAGGTACAACACCCGTGTAGCATGCCGCTTATCGCATTAACGGATGAGTTTAGCGAAACGCCCACTCCTATTCTTGGTGATTTAAGTGATTACGATGCGGACAATATTAATGTGAAACATCGTCCGCGAGCTAAAAAGCTGGAACTCTTGATCCCTCGTTTACATTTATACCGTGAGCTTGAATAGCGTGACAACGTCACGCATTGATTCGGCTCCCAACCATGTCCTGTGGCTTCACCCATTCATCAAACTGCGATTCGGTGACATAGCCTAACAGCAGCGCCGACTCTTTTAACGTCAGTCCTTCATGGTGGGCTTTTTTGGCAATTTCGGCGGCTTTATCATAACCAATATGCGTATTCAGCGCGGTCACTAACATTAATGATTCATTTAATAGCTGATTGATTCGAGGACGGTTAGGTTCAATACCGCGCGCACAGTGCTCATTAAAACTCTCAATGCCATCGGCCAGTAGACGTATTGACTGTAAATAGTTATGGATAACAAGTGGGCGGAAAACATTAAGTTCAAAGTTACCTGACGCGCCGCCAATATTAATCGCTACATCGTTACCCATCACCTGAGCACAAAGCATGGTTACCGCTTCACATTGAGTCGGATTAACTTTACCCGGCATAATTGAGCTACCCGGCTCATTTTCAGGAATTGAAATTTCCCCGATCCCACAACGCGGGCCAGATGCTAACCATCTTACATCGTTAGCGATTTTCATCATTGAGGCGGCCAGTCCTTTCAATGCACCATGAGATTGAACCAGAGCATCACAGCTCGCTAAGGCTTCAAACTTATTCGGTGCCGAGATAAAATCGCTCCCGCTCAGTTGCGCAATCATTTTGGCCACGCGAACCGCATATTCAGGGTGAGTATTCAGCCCCGTACCTACCGCCGTTCCACCCAGCGCCAATTCATAAAGATGTGCCAAACTATGTTCAATATGCTTTTTACTGTGCATCAGCATAGCGACCCAGCCAGAAATTTCCTGCCCCAACGTTAGCGGTGTCGCATCCTGTAAATGCGTGCGACCAATTTTGACTATGTCGTTAAATTGCTCTGATTTATCGTGTAGAGTTTGGATCAGGACGTCTATTTGCGGCAGAAGCTGGAGACGAATCGCTTGCACGGCGGCAACGTGCATCGCCGTAGGGAAAACATCGTTTGAACTTTGGCTTTTATTCACATCATCATTAGGATGAACTTTACGTTCATTTCCGCGTTCGCCCCCCAATAATTCACTGGCGCGATTCGCCAAAACTTCATTCATATTCATGTTACTTTGAGTTCCCGACCCCGTTTGCCATACGGCCAGCGGAAACTCCTGATAACGAAAGCCGTCGATGACCTCTTGAGCAGCCTGCATAATAGCCTCTGCTTTATCCTCGCTCAGCAAGCCGAGATCGAGATTAACCTGCGCAGCGGCTTTTTTTACCAATGCCAAAGCGTCAATTAATGCCTGAGGCATTTTTTCCACCGAAATACGAAAATGTTCCAAAGAACGTTGCGTTTGCGCGCCCCACAATCGCGCTTGAGGTACATCAATATCGCCCATAGAGTCTCTTTCAACACGCATAGCTGTCATATTTTCTCCTTGAGATTAAAAGCATGATTCCGATGAGTTAATCATTAATCCAATGAGTATAGCGGGATATCAACCAGTTAGAATGTGAGAGCTAAACGAATTTCTTACATCAATATCCTTGCATCGGATAGGCCCTCTCCTGTTTACTTAGCGCAATAGCTTTATTTTTCATATTCACGTTTCGCTTTAACTTCACTTTAGGTTGATACCAATGCAAAAGATGATTAATGCCGTACAAAACTATGCTTGGGGCAGTCACGATGCACTGAGCAAGCTGTATGGCTTCTCGAATCCAGATAACAAACCTATGGCTGAATTGTGGATGGGGGCTCATCCGCTTAGCAGCTCTAAAGTTTTGGATAAAAACGGCAATAAGGTGTCATTACGCGATGAGATCGCCAAAGATCTCACCGGGAATCTAGGCAACGCCGTCGCGAAACGTTTTGGGGAACTGCCTTTCTTATTCAAAGTTCTGTGCGCCGCACAGCCGTTATCGATTCAGGTTCACCCAAGTAAACATGCCGCAGAAGAAGGCTTCGCACGCGAAGAATCTGCGGGTATTGCGATCAATGCCGCAAACCGTAATTACAAAGATCCTAATCATAAGCCTGAGCTGGTTTATGCATTAACGCCTTTCAAAGCGATGAACGGCTTTCGCGAATTCGCCGAAATTGCTCAGTTATTGCAGCCCGTAGCCAGCGCGCATCCTGACATTGCCAAGTTTATTCAGTCTCCAGACGCACAGCATTTATCGGTGTTATTTGGTAATTTGCTGAGCATGGCCGGTGAGCAAAAAGCGCATGCCTTAAGCGTGCTTGCCGAAGCGCTAAACCACCAGCAAGGGTCAGCATGGGATGCAGTGCGCGGTATTGCTGGTTTTTATCCAGACGATAGCGGACTCTTCTCGCCGTTATTGCTCAATACCGTTGAGCTTGAACCAGGCCAAAGTATGTTCCTGTATGCAGAAACGCCGCATGCGTATTTGGATGGCGTCGGTTTAGAAATCATGGCGAACTCAGACAACGTTCTGCGTGCCGGCCTAACGCCAAAATACATCGATGTGCCAGAACTGTTAGCCAATGTGAAGTTTATTGCTAAGCCAGCTAACACGTTGCTGACTGCCCCTGTGGTGAACGGACATGAAACTCGCTTCCCTATTCCGGTCGAAGACTTTGCTTTTGCCGTGCATACCCTAACTGAAGCGCCTCAGTCGTTAGCGCAAGAAAGTGCGGCGATCCTATTCTGCATTACCGGTGAAGCTACGCTTATCAAAGGGGAGCAGCGTATCGTGCTGGTTCCAGGAGAATCCTGTTATCTGCCAGCCAGTGAGTCGCCAGTGCAGGTGCAAGGCCACGGCCAACTCGCCCGCGTGTTTAATGAACTCTGATTTATGCGACGAAAATAAACCTCATGTAAACCTTGGTGGAAGAATCCCTTTCCCCTGCAAATTCAGAGAAGTATTTGCGAATGGGCTTGGTTTACATTGAAAGGGTTTAACGCCACAATGAAAAGCGCCTACGGGCGTTTTTTGTTACACGTCTATCATCATTTGTTCGACACGCCGTTTTTGAGGCATTTCCCTCGCGGCAGCACATTTAAGGCTTAAGGAAGAACTCAATATGAAAAAATCAGCTGTCGCGGTTGCGGTCATTGTTGTATTAGGCGCGGCCTGGACCGGAGCCTCTTGGTATACCGGCAAGCTCATTGAGCAACGAATGACGACTGAGGTTGAGAACGTTAATAGCCAGATCAACAACTATTTCCCTAAAGCAGGGTTAAAACTCAGCTACGAAGACTACAACCGTCATCTGTTCTCGACCGATATTCGCTATATTCTGCAAAACGATCCAACCTTCAAAGGCGAGCCAAGCCTCAAAGCCGGTGAACAGATTGTACTGAAAGAAACCATTACTCACGGGCCATTCCCGCTAGCACAGCTCAAGAACTTCAACTTTGTGCCGAGCATGGCATCCGTACATACCGAATTAGAAAACACGCCAGCGGTAAAAGCATTGTTTGATGCCACTAAGGGCAAATCGCTGGTTGATGCTGATACACGCATCGCCTACAACGGCGATACACAGTCGAAAATTACGCTAATCCCTGTCGACTACGCGAAAGATAAAATTTCGGTGAAATTTGACGGTGCAGTGATTAACGCAGACGTCGCTAAAGATCTTTCCACGCTGAAACTCGACATGAACAGCGATAACGTGGTGATCTCCGCGCCAAATGAAATGGGCCAACAAGAGCAAATCACTCTGCAAGGCTTCACGATGGAAAGCGATAGCCATCGCGGTAAGTTCGATCTGAATATCGGCTCGCAGAAAATGAATGCCAAGCACCTGTCAGTGTCTGTCGATGGCAAAGAATCTGCAGTATTAGACGGCTTCAAGTTAGATGCCAACATGGGCGAGGATGATAAAAACCTCAATGGCGTTCTGAGCTACACGCTTGATGCATTAAAAATCAGCGGCAAAGACTTCGGTCAGGGTGCCTTAACGCTGAAATTTAACGGCGTTGATGGTAAAGGATTAAAAGCCTTTGCCTCACAGTATAATGATTTTATCAATCGCCAACTGGCGCAGGGCGACGACGTCGATCCTGATGTCTATCAGCAAGAATTAGCGGCACTGATTGAAAAGAATATGCCTGCTCTGCTCACCGGAAACCCAACGCTGAATATACAGCCGCTGAGCTGGAAAACAGCTCAGGGTGAAAGCCAGTTTAGCTTGGATCTCAATCTTGCGAATCCTCAGCCTCAGGCTGAAGCCACCGGTGAGCCGTTGATGTTGCAATCAATCAAAAAGCTGGACGCAAAACTGGCTATCTCCATGCCAATGGCGACCCAGTTAGCCTCTCAGGCCGCCGAGCTGGAAGGCTATAATGCTGAAGAAGCCAAGCGCTTGGCAGGACAGCAAGTCCAAGGCATTTCCGCCATGGGTCAGATGTTTAAACTGACAACGCAAAAAGACAACGTGATTTCGAGCAGCTTCAGCTATGCCGATGGTCAGGTTGATTTGAATGGCACCAAAATGCCGCTGGCTCAGTTTGTTGGCCTGTTTGGGATTTTAGGTGGTATGCAGGATCAGAGCGCAGCCCCTGCGGGGAATTGATTCAGCATTCAGACACGACGTTAACGATAAGCGGCCTCTTTTGGGGCCGTTTTTTTAGGCAATTCAGAAAGGATTACGCCGAGCCTCTAGCAATCAGCTTGGGCGGCAAAATAATATGTTGGACCTGTTCATCCGGCGCATCAATACGCTGTAGCATACGATTCGCCGCGCTATAGCCAATTTCACGCGCGGAGCTACTAATGAAGGTCAGCGGAGGATCAGTCAGTTCCGCTTCCGGCACATCACCAAAGCCTATTAATGCAACCTGACGCGAATAGTAACTTTCGTTTTCGTCTTTACCCACGCTATTGCCCATGCCGATTACGCCAAAATAAGCCCCCATAGCAATAGACGCCTTATGGCACAAGATGGCGGTAATTTTAGGGTGGTGATTCAACAGCTTTTTAGTGGCTTCCGCCGCGTCCTGTTGCTTGCAATCACACTCGACGACCCACTCCGATTTGAACGGCAGACCATATTGAATCAACGTTCCGCAAAAACCACCTAAGCGTTCGGCGCGCGTAAGGGAGCTGCTTTCCCCACCGAGATAGGCAATCTGGCGATGACCATGCTTAATTAAATATTCTGTGGCCATCTTTGCCGCCTGCGAGTTATCAGGGCGAATAACGTCGATATCATCAAATTCGCTGGCTCGCGCGGCGCACACCAACGGCAAATGCATATCTCGCGCCTTTTGTTTCATCTCATCGCTAAGAAAGCGCCCGCTGCCGACAATAATACCATCAACGCCGTAACCACTCAGGCTATCAAGGCAACGAGCCAGATGCAGCCCATTTTTACCGCACTGCGTGAGAAATAATACCTTGCCCTGCGCTTCCAAGATTTCACTAATTCCGGCTGCCACTTCGGCATAAAACGGCTCGCTGATGTCACTAACGATAAGCCCGATCACGTTAGACACACTTCCGCGCAGCATGGCAGCCTGCTGATTGCGTACATAACCAAGCGTTTCAATCGCCGAATTAACACGGTGACAGGTTTTATCAGAAATACGCCCCTTGCCGCTGAGGACCAGAGAAACGGTAGTGACTGATACGCCCGCATGCTGCGCAACGTCGGTAATGGTGATCTTTTTCGGGTTCATGCCGTTAATTATTCACTTGTCGATAGCATAGGGTATTCATTTCCGTAGGTTATTTTACCGTATTTTTTAGTAAAACATTTAATCTAATCTCGCATAATTCACATTAACACTGATTTTGAGAACTGTGATCCGGCAAATGGTTTTGTTTGGTAAAACGTTTTATCTTCTTTTACCAGAAAGACTAAGACTAGTTGATAATTTTTATTAGAAACAGCGATCCTATCCACGGATCTTTCCATCAGGAGTGTCCATGCCCACCCAGACCAAACAAAAAATTACGCTATGGGAGTTTTTCCAAAGCCTTGGTAAGACCTTTATGCTGCCCGTGGCGCTGCTCTCTTTCTGCGGCATTATGCTGGGAATTGGTAGCTCGCTGAGCAGCCGCGATGTTTTAACGTTATTGCCGGTGCTGGATAATACCCC
This sequence comes from Hafnia alvei, assembly GCF_034424155.1. NCBI lineage: Bacteria > Pseudomonadati > Pseudomonadota > Gammaproteobacteria > Enterobacterales > Hafniaceae > Hafnia > Hafnia alvei. The sequence continues at coordinate 2,359,529 of NZ_CP139992.1, forward strand.
GCTTCAACTGCTGTTTACCTGGATGAGCAAAATTGGCTCCTTCGGTTTTAGCTTCCTACCAGTGATGTTCGCCGTTGCTATCCCGTTGGGTATGGCGCGCGATAATAAAGGCGTTGCTGCGTTTGCCGGATTCGTAGGTTTTACCGTATTCAATCTGGCCACCAACTTCTATCTGACGACCAAAGGGATTTTGCCAAGCATTGACCCTCTGGTGCTGAAAGCCAATAACATTCAAACCGTGCTGGGTATTCAGTCTATTGATACCGGTATTTTGGGTGCGATTATCGTCGGGATTGTGGTGTTCTTACTGCACGAACGCTTTAGTACTATTCGTCTGCCGGATGCGCTTTCGTTCTTCGGCGGTACCCGCTTTGTTCCTATTATCACCCTGCTGGTTTTAGGCCTGCTTGGTCTGCTGGTGCCATTGATCTGGCCGTGGTTCGCTATGGGCATTAATGGCCTTGGTCGCCTGATCCATAGCGCTGGCGCATTTGGTCCGATGATCTTCGGTACCGGTGAGCGTCTGCTATTACCGTTTGGTTTGCAGCACATTCTGGTTGCCATTATTCGCTTCACCGAAGCGGGCGGCACCATGGACGTTTGCGGCCACTCCGTTAGCGGTGCGTTGACCATCTTCCAAGCCCAACTTTCTTGCCCTACCACTCACGGCTTCTCAGAAAGCGCAACGCAGTTCCTGTCTCAGGGCAAAATGCCCGCTTTCTTAGGTGGTTTACCGGGTGCTGCATTAGCGATGTACCACTGTGCGCGTCCTGAAAACCGTCATAAAATTAAAGGCCTGCTGATTTCTGGCGTGGTTGCCTGTGTTGTTGGTGGTACCACTGAACCACTTGAATTCCTGTTCCTGTTTGTCGCGCCGTTCTTATATTTGATCCACGCTATCCTGACTGGTTTGGGCTTTACCATCATGTCCGTGCTCGGCGTGACTATCGGTAACACCGACGGCAATATCATCGACTTCGTGGTGTTTGGCGTTCTGCACGGCCTACAAACCAAATGGTATATGGTTCCTGTGGTTGCCGCGGTATGGTTCGTTGCTTACTACGCTATCTTCCGTTTCGCTATCACCCGCTTCAACATCAAAACGCCGGGTCGCGATATTGATAACAGCACCACCAGCGAGAAATCAGCCAAGGCTGCCTCTTCAAGCAAATCAGGTTATGACACCCCGGGGATTTTGGTTGCACTCGGTGGCGCGGATAATATTGTGTCACTCGACAACTGTATTACCCGCCTGCGCCTCTCGGTGAAAGACATGAAGCTGGTTGATGACGCAACGCTGAAAAATCTGCGTGCCATTGGCGTGGTGCATGTCAATGAGCATAATTTGCAGGTTGTTATTGGGCCACAGGTACAGTCGGTCAAAGATGAATTAGACTACCTAATAGCTCAGCCAAGCGTATAACCTTGTTTGACCATACATTTGGGGCGCTTAGCGCCCCGCTTTATTTCTCATTCGAGCAAACATCAAATTAAGGCGAATGAAATATGTTTGATTTTTCTAAGACTGTTGACCGTCACGGCACATGGTGTACCCAGTGGGATTATATTGGCGATCGTTTTGGTGTTAACGATCTGCTACCGTTCACCATTTCCGATATGGATTTTGCAACCTCCCCTTGCATTACGCAGGCACTGGAAAAACGCATTGCGCACGGCGTGCTCGGCTACAGCCGCTGGCAGCACGAAGATTTCCTCGGCGCACTGCGTCACTGGTACGCTAAGCGTTTTAATAGCGCTATAGATACCGACACCGCCGTTTATGGTCCTTCCGTAATCTATATGGTGGCACAGCTCATTCGCCTGTGGACTCAGCCCGGTGAATGCGTTGTCACCCATACGCCTGCCTACGATGCTTTCTATAAAGTAGTGCTTGGTAATCAGCGCCAATTGCTGGCCTGCCCGATGAAACAGTCTGAGGGTGAATGGTTCTGCGACATGGCCCACTTAGAGGCGCTACTGGCTCGCCCACAAACCAAAGTGCTGTTGCTATGCAGCCCGCAAAACCCAACGGGGAAAGTTTGGACACGTGCCGAACTGGAAACCATGGCTGAGCTGTGTGAACGGCACGACGTGAAGGTCATCAGTGATGAAATTCACATGGATATGACGTGGGGCGATCGTCAACACCTTCCGTGGAATGAAGTGGGAAAAACACCGTGGGCATTGCTCACCTCCGCCTCCAAGTCTTTCAACATCCCTGCCTTAACCGGTGCCTATGGCTTCATTAACGATCCCGCCACTCGTGACGCCTATTTCTTGCAGCTCAAAAGCAAAGATGGTCTTTCTTCTCCGGCGGTGCTTGCCGTTGCGGCGCATATCGCTGCCTATCGTGAAGGCCAGCCGTGGCTAGACGAACTGCGCGCGTATCTGCAGTCTAATCTGGAATACGTCGCTACCGAGCTTAACCAAGCCTTCCCACAATTGGCCTGGAAAATCCCACAGGCAACGTATTTGGCATGGATAGATCTGCGCGTTCTGGGCGTAGACGATCAAGAGCTACAGCGCGTACTCATCGACGAGGAAAAGGTGGCAATTATGCCCGGTTTTACCTACGGTGAAGAAGGCCGTGGCTTCGTTCGCCTTAACGTTGGTTGCCCACGCAGTAAGGTTGAATTAGGCGTGCAAAAACTGATTTCTGCCTTAAATAAGCTAGTTAAATAGCTAATCTAAACATCCCCCGTTGCAGCTCAGCGACGGGGAAATAAACCCCCGTCAAATTTAACGCCCAAACCGACTCCTCTCACGTCCCAGCAAAACCCTTGTGCTCAAAAGCGGCACACTTCCAGCGCCCCATTTACTGGTTGAAAGTTTGTTCGAACGCTTCTATAGTCAACGTACGGAAAAATACCGTACACATCCAATGTTGAATTTATTCGAACCGTTTAAAACCTATTTGTGAAAAATGACTGCCGCAAGCGCGAGCCGTCGAGGAATACAGTATGTCTGCATTAAAAAAACAGCGTATCGATCTTCGCTTAACTGACGAAGACAAAAACGCCATTGAAGAAGCTGCGGCGATGTCCAACCAAACTATCACGCAGTTTATGCTTACCAGCGCCTCTGAACGTGCAGCGGAAGTTATCGAGCAACACCGTCGCTTGATCCTCAGCGATGAGTCATGGAATCTGGTAATGGATGCCATCAGCACCCCACCGGCACCGAACGATAGACTTAAACGCGCAGCCAAACGCCTGCAAAGTATGGAATAGTCAATGCCTGACTTAACCATTGCGATTTTTTCGAGTGAGGCTGAATACGATTTCTCCGACTTTGACTGCGGCGAAGAATCCCTGAATGTATTCCTTACCGATCATTTGGCCCGCCAGCATAATGCGCGAATTTTACGTGGCTATTTACTCATAACCCAAACGCCAAAACCCAAAGTCGTTGGTTATTACACGCTATCTGGTAGCTGCTTCGAAAAGGAAACGCTGCCGTCAAATACCCAGAAGCGCAAAGTGCCTTATGTCAACGTACCCAGTATCACTTTAGGGCGTCTCGCCATTCAAAAAGATCTCCATGGACAAGAATGGGGAACGGCGCTGGTGACTCACGCGATGCAAGTGGTCTATCGAGCATCGCTCGCCGTGGGCGTTCACGGTATGTTTGTCGATGCACTCAATGAGAAAGCAAAGCAGTTCTACATGAAGCTTGGATTTATCGCTCTTACGGGCAATAACGCAAACTCGCTTTTCTACCCAACCAAATCCATCGAAAAGCTGTTCGAGGATTAACCGCCTATCTCATAATAGCCATACCTATTTTTTACCATTTTATTAATACTGTATATTTATACAGTCACCCGTAAAATTGAGACTAGCACCCATTATTTGTGATTAATATCACATTTTTATGCAACTCACTGGCAATTTGCAGTGTATTGTTTTTATACTGTTACGCACTTTATCCAGAATAACTGAGAGTGCATATCATGATTGACACCCGCCTTCCTCTGACCGATATCCATCGTCATCTTGACGGTAACATTCGTCCACAAACTATTCTGGAACTGGGTCGTCAGTTCAATTTGGCGCTGCCTGCCGAAGAGCTGGAAGCCCTGCGCCCTCACGTACAAATCACCGATACCGCACCAGACTTAGTCAGTTTTCTACAGAAACTAGATTGGGGCGTTGCTGTTTTAGGCTCTCTAGACGCGTGCCGCCGCGTTGCCTACGAAAACGTGGAAGATGCATTACGTGCCAGTATCGACTATGCAGAGCTACGTTTCTCGCCGTATTACATGGCGATGAAACACCAGTTGCCTGTGCAAGGTGTCGTGGAAGCCGTGATCGACGGCGTGCGTGCAGGCGTTCGTGATTTTGGCGTTGAGACTCGCCTCATCGGTATCATGAGCCGCACTTTTGGCGAAAGCGCCTGCTTAAAAGAATTAGATGCCCTGCTGGCCTGCCGTGAAGGCATCACCGCATTGGATTTAGCCGGTGACGAACTGGGCTTCCCAGGCTCTTTATTCCTCAATCATTTCAATCGCGCACGCGACGCGGGCTTACGTATTACGGTTCACGCAGGCGAAGCAGCTGGTCCTGAAAGCATCTGGCAAGCTATTCATGAATTAGGTGCAGAGCGTATCGGCCATGGAGTTAAAGCGGTTGAAGATACCAAGCTGCTGGATTATTTAGCTGAAAATCGCATCGGGATGGAATCCTGCCTGACGTCAAATATTCAAACCAGCACCGTAGCTTCACTGGAAAATCACCCGCTGAAAACCTTCCTACGTCACGGTATTCTGGCTTCCATTAACACTGACGATCCGGCAGTAGAAGGCATTGAGCTGGCGCATGAGTATAACGTCGCCGCACCTGCCGCAGGGCTGACGCCGGAAGAAATCCGCACCGCCCAGATCAATGGATTGGAGATGGCGTTTATTTCTGAAGATGAGAAACGCGCTCTGCGGGAGAAGAAATTAGGGTAAGGTTTCGTTCGCCAAGTGCCAATGCTGCCTTGGTGTAAAGTTTCGTCCGCCTATCAATAACGGCTATCACATATAGCTAAATCGAAGGCGTACGATGAGGGGCGCCAGCGCGCGCCCCTTCAATCCTCGCGCTTTTATCCGAGACGCCATCTCCGCACCGGGTCGGCATGCGCCATCCTTGGCGCCTCCTCCCCTAACGCTAACATCCTGTTAGCGTTGCTCCTTCTCCCAAGACTTAAACTAAATGCTGACAAAGTTATTTATCTTTTGATTTTGATTTTTTCTGGCACGTTACCGGACAGCCGAATGAATCATGCAGGTTAGGATTCGCCTACAGGGATGTAGGCGAAAGAACAGAGGAGCCATGGACAAATTTGCTGGGAGCAAATTTGAACAACGCTTGCGTTGGCCCCGTAGGGGTGAGGCGCAAGGATGCGCCGAATATCCGCGATTGCCGTTCGTTCCGTTAAGACCGGAATGATGAAATGAGGGCACCCGCGTAGCGGGCTGGAAGGGGGTGCCAAGCCGGGTTGTTAGGGGGCGGCGATTGGCCCCCTAACACGGACGCCTGCACGATGCACAGGTAGAATTCGGAATTTTAGGCGGACGTAACTTTACACCACACTTAAGCTATAAAGGCGATTGAGCCGCCTTGCTCGGACGCCTTCACTAGTATATCAATGGAACTCGGTATAATAGGCGGACGAAACCTTACACAAAACCCACATATTCATACCCTATTCCTTCCTCTGCTCCTCGGTCACCTTCCTCCCCCGATTGACATACCTTTGCGCCAATACCGCGCATACCATCAGCTGGATTTGGTGGAAGATCATCAACGGCAGAACCATCATGCCCACCGCTGAGGCTGGGAAAAGTACGTTTGCCATCGGAATGCCATTTGCCAAACTCTTTTTAGAGCCACAGAACACAATGGTAATTTCATCCGCGGTATTAAACCCTAGCCAACGAGCAGCAAAGGTATTGATAACCAGCACAATGGCTAGCAGCACGGTAGAGAAGACAACGATTGACAGCAATGACCAAACATCAATCTGGTGCCAGATGCCTTCAATAACGGCCTCGCTGAATGCGGTATAGACCACCAATAAAATCGAAGACCGGTCAGTAATATTAATCAGCTTGCGATGACGATCGACCCATTTGGCAATCAGCGGGCGAGACAAATGCCCCACCACAAACGGAACCATCAATTGCAGGATAATCGAGCCAATCGCGTGCAGCGTATCGGTTTCGCCCCCTTGCGTATGCATCAACAGTCCCACCAGCAGTGGCGACAGGAACACACCCAGAATGCTGGACGCCGATGCGCTGCAGATAGCGGCGGCAACGTTTCCCCCCGCCATCGAGGTATAAGCAATCGCCGACTGAACGGTGGCAGGCAAAGCGCACAAATAAAGGAAACCGAGATAAAGCGCGGGGCTCAAGAGATTAGGCACCACCACGTTGAGCGCTAACCCGAGCAGAGGAAAAAGCGCAAACGTACTGAGAAAGACCACTAAATGCAGCTTCCAATGGCCCATCCCAGAAACGATGGCCTCACGTGAAAGCTTGGCACCGTGCATAAAGAACAACAACGCAATCGCCGCCGTGGTGAGGTGTTCAAAGACCGTTTTGTAGATCCCTTCACAAGGAAACAACGACGCCAGAATCACCACGCAAATCAGAACCAGTAAAAACTTATCAATCCGCAAACGTTGCAGCCAAGACATAACTCAACATCCCTTACCAAAAAAAGTGCATTTACATAGGGTCGAATAAAAAAACAAAGCCTTCTTTCTGTGATTCTATAAATATACGAAAGAAGGCTTATCTGAGACTACTCGCCGTAACATCAGCGAACAGGTATCAGCACGGAGATAACGGAGCCGCACTAAACAGGTAACGGCAACGCTCTTTGCTGTAGCGAAGACTCTTGTCCCAGCTCTAGCAGTTCCATCACGGTTATCGCCTCGCAAGCCGGCACGGGATTATCACCGTCACCGTTAATCGCATCACGAATACCGGCATAATACGCCGGATAGTTACCCGGAATAGTCAGCAACGACTGCTCAGCCATAATGTCGTCTTGCACCAGCGTTAGCACGCCATCACGCATGTCATAACCCCAATCCGCCTGCGGTGGGCGCTCACCGGCCTTCAAACGATCTTCTTGCGGATCTAATCCATGCTTGATGTAACTGCCTTTCGTGCCATGAACCACATAACGTGGCGTTTCAGCGGCCGTTACCATGCTGCCGTGCAAAATAACGCGCTTATCGGAGTAATACAAAATGGCGTGAAAATAGTCCGTGGTCTGCGAGTTTGGCCGCATCGCTGCCAGATCCGCCAACAGACTTTGAGGTTTGCCAAACAGCTGTAAAGCTTGATCGAGCAAGTGTGAGCCAAGATCAAACCAGATCCCACTGCCCGCGCCCGCTTTTTCGCGCCAGCGGTCACGCACTTCCAGACGAAAACGATCGTAGTGGGATTCAAACTGCACCACATCACCCAGCGCGCCTTCCGCCAGTAGGGTTTTTAGCGTGAGAAAATCGCTGTCCCAACGGCGATTATGAAACACTGACAACAGCCGTTTTTGCTGCTTAGCCAGCATGTCTAACTCGCGTGCTTCCTGTAGATTTACCGTGAAAGGCTTATCCACCACCACATGTTTACCCGCTCGCAGCGCCTGCTTTGCGAGAGGGTAATGCGTAATGTTCGGCGTTGGGATAACCACCATATCAATATTGGGATCGGTAAAAAGCTGCCCTGGTTCACCCACCACCGTCATTCCCGGCCAATCAGCGCGCACTTTCTCGGCATCGCTGCTTGAAACCGCCGCTAATGTTAGCCCCGGCGTGCCAGCAATCAACGGTGCATGGAACGTTTTACCGGCAAAGCCATAGCCGATCAGCCCAACACGAATTGAATCCGCCATACAAAACCTCGCTGCCCTAGCAATCAAAAGAGTGAAAGACGACCTAAGATCATCTTTTCAACTTATACATTGTTATCGAAATATTAAGATAGTGCTATTTGATAGCCTGTTTTAGGACAAGGAGCAAGGGGACGCAGTGCGATCTTGATTAGGCGGGTAATTATTAAACAAGAACTCCGCTATGCAAACACAGCAACTGTGGCACTCGCATAGCGGAACAAAATCAAAATATTGGAGAGCAAAAAACAGCAGGAGTTTATGGTCAGAGAATACAAGAAAAGTGACATTGTCACCTATCTAAACTCTCAGCAACGTACTCTGTCTTTCGCTCTGCCGGCGCTCTCCCGCGCTCATCGATGAGGAATCATTAACTTCATGATTACGACGACGGTAATCGCTCGGACTAACACCAACGCGCTTGCGGAATACGCGTGAAAAATAGAGCTGATCGTCGTAGCCCACCACGCGGCCAATGGTTGCAATGGGTTCTTGAGTGGTTTGCAGCAGAAGTTTAGCGCGGATAACCCGCTGATCTTCACGCCATCGCAGAATATTCACACCAACCTGTTCACGGAAAAGATGTGCAAGGCGCGACGGAGATAAGCAAACGTGTTTCGCTACGTCTTCAATGCGCAACTCATCAGCCAAATTGCCGGTAATAAACTGACAGGCTTCAATAATACGAGCATCCATAATGCGCTGCGGTGCCTGAGGATCTTCTTCCATCGCGCGCAGCAGCAACCGCTCGAGTAAATTCATTGCCAGTTCTTCCGCAAAGCGACGACCCGATTTGTGTGTTTGCTCAATATTGGCAAACAAGCGATCAAACTCTAGCAATGTATTTTCAGGCAGCACCATGTGCCCTACGCCGTTAACCTGACTGTGCCATTCCAACCAGTCGGCCCAATAGGCGCGCGGACGAAAATAGACCCAGCGGTGATACCAACAATCGCTTTCCGATGAGCGTCCATAAAAATGACTGGCTTTTGGTGGAAATAACAGCAACTCTCCCGGTTTGCTGTATAACGTTTCTTCTCCCTCTTTGCCGCTAAAAATGCGGCCTTCACCTTTGATCGTCAAATTGAGGATATAGCCTTTCATGCCCTCAGGACGATCAATAAAGAAGTCTAATGGTCCATCGGCAGTAATCGGCGTTAATCCTGCGACCAAATAAGCGTTAAAACTGTATCCCGGTAATAAGGGGTTTGGTTGTGGGTCCTGCGTTAAACGTTGATACATCGTCCCTCCCATCCATTAGTAAACCACCTAATCAGTTTACAGAGCAGCGAAAACGCTGCTCATAATTGCTGTAAAAATGTGAAGCAGATAAATAATTATCTATAATTTAAACTTAACAATCAGGACTCACTCTATTTCAGCTCACGTTTCAGGCGTAAATTTTGTCCCCAATGGGATTACCCCAGACTTTTCTTGGAGAGCTGTTTGTAGCGGTCAAAAATTACCGCTGCCAGCAAGATAACCCCGCGCACCACGTACTGAGAGAACGGTGAAATATTCAGCAAATTCATCGCATTTTCCACCGTACCCAAAATCAGTACACCCGCGATGACATAAGATATTTTGCCAATCCCCCCCTTGAGCGATACGCCCCCCAGCACGCAGGCCGAGATCACAATCAGCTCATAGCCAATTGACGTCATTGGCTGACCGCTGGTCATGCGCGAAGCCAAAATGATCCCCGCCGCCGCCGATACCAACCCCGACAACACGAAGATAATAATTTTGGTACGCACCACCGGGACCCCAGCGAGACGAGCGGCCTCTTCGTTACCGCCAATCGCTAAGGTATTTCGCCCAAAAGTGGTTCTATTGAGCAAGAAACCGAACAGAATAAAACAGATAACGGTGATCCAAATCGGTGACGGTAGTCCTAGCCAGTTGGCATAGCCCAATTCAAAAAAGCGTTCGTCTTCGATACCCACCGCTTTACCATCTGAAATAATGTAGGCTAAGCCGCGCACAATCTGCATCGTAGCTAACGTGGTGATCAACGCATTAATCTTTAAACGAGCAATTACAAAACCATTCACCAAACCACATACCGCGCCCAGCAACAAACCGGCAAAAATACCGATCCACAGGCTTTCGGTCATGTTAATGACCACAGCCGTAGTAACGCCCGCGCAGGCAATGACCGAGGCAACTGACAGGTCAAAATCACCCGATGCTAAGCAAAACAGCATCCCACAGGCCACCATGCCCGACATCGAGATAGCCAGCCCCAGCCCCTTCATATTGATAAACGACCCAAAATTAGGCACAAAAATCAAACAGGCAATAAATAGCGCGGCAAACACCACTAGCATGCCGTAACTATCCCAAATGCGGCTGAGATGAAGCCCCTTTTTTCCTGCTTTAACCGTCGCCGGCGTAGACGTGACACTCGACATAATTCTGCTCCTAGACTTTTTCAGGCCGCATGAGAGGAAGTGGATATACCCGGCATGGCGAGCGCCAGCGCTTTGGCCTCGCTGGCGTCTTCACGCAGCAACTCGCCAGACACTGCGCCCTCACGCATCACAATGATGCGATCGGCAAGGCCAAGCACCTCAGGCAAATCACTCGATGCAAACAGCACGGCAATACCCTGATCTGCCAGCTGATAGATCACATGATAGATTTCGTGTTTAGCGCCTACGTCAATGCCGCGCGTCGGCTCATCCAGTAAAATGACCTTCATATCTTCAGACAGCCAGCGTCCCAAAATGGCTTTCTGCTGATTGCCGCCGGAGAGATTCATAATCAGTTGCTCTGGACTTGGGGTTTTGATATTTAGCGCACTGATACGTTGATCCGCATTCTTAACTTCCCACGGATGATTTATCAGGCACCCTGCGGTTAGCGTATTGCGCCGTGCGCTGATGTTAATATTCTCGCGCACCGAATGAACGGGAATAATGCCGTCTGCTTTGCGATCCTCGGGGCATAGCATCATACCTTGGCGTATCGAATCTATCGGGCTGCGCACCTGCATATCATGCCCGTCCAACAGCACTTTTCCCTGCGTGATTTTGGTGCCACCAAACAGTGCTTTCATTAGTTCGCTACGGCCAGCGCCGACTAATCCAAAGAGCCCAACAATTTCGCCTTGTTTGACCTGCAACGAAACCGGCTGCTTAACACCCGGTGCCAACACCTCTTCAACCGCAAGACGAACCGGCCCATGTTCACGCGGCTGATAGCCGTAAACATCACCCAAATCACGTCCCACCATGGCCTGAACCAACGACTCATGATTGACCTGCTGCATGTCGACAAACGTTTTTACATATTTGCCGTCTTTAAACACCGTAATGGCATCGCTCAATGCGAAGATCTCTTCCATGCGATGTGACACATAGATAATCACGCGCCCTTCCGCCCGAAGTTCGCGGATCACGCGAAATAGCTGTTCTATTTCCCGCGACGACAGCGAACTGGTGGGTTCATCAAAAGCAATCACTTTGGCATTTCGTGCCAGTGCCTTAGCGATCTCAACCATCTGCCACTGACCGATGGAGAGATATTTCAGCGGCGTTTGCGGATCAATATCCAACCCTAAATGTTCAAGCTGCAAACGGCTTTCGTAATTCAGCAGTGAATTATTCACGAAGCCTTTTTTAGCCGGTAACTGGCCCAGATAAATATTTTCAGCCACCGTCATTTCAGGCACTAAATGCAGCTCTTGGTAAATAATGGCCACGCCAGCATCTAGCGCATCGGTGGTTTTATTGAATTGAACCGACTCGCCTTTAAGCACAATTTCACCCTGCGTCGGCGTATAGCTGCCGCTGAGAATTTTCAGCAACGTTGATTTTCCCGCGCCGTTTTCGCCCATCAGGGCATGGATCTGACCGGCTTGGCAGCTAAAACTGATGTCATCCAGCGCCTTCACCCCAGGAAATGTTTTCCCGATATGACGGAATTCCAAATAGGGTACGTTGGAGGTCATAAACCCTCTCCTTGCCAGCCTGCGACCAAAACAACAGTTGGCTAAAGTCATGAATTGATAGGATCTCGCCCTCGAAGTACGAGATCCGTTTCACTTTAAAATGAAGACTGCCGCTATAACCCTTTCTTTTTCAGCTCTTCTTTGAAGTTATCACGCGTGATCAGCACCACGTCGGTCACCGCCGTGAACTTGGCGGGCTCAACGTCTTTCGTCACCCAATCATTCAGCATCTGGATGCTCTTGTAGCCATGGATATCGGGGCTTGGTAACAGAGAACCGTAGAAGCCCGTTGGGTTGGCTTTAGAAAGTTCGCTAACCGCATCGACGCCGTTGATACCAATACCGATGACGTTATCGGCTTTAAATCCTTGGCCTTCCGTTGCGCGCACGCCGCCAAGAACGGTGTTGTCATTCATGCCAACGATCAGCCAGTTTTTGACTTTCGGATACTGAACTAACATGGAGTTGGCCGCGTCAAACGCGCCGGGAATATCATTCGATTTGGTTGGCACCTTGTAGATTTGTTTTTCAGGGAAGCCCGCCGCTTTTAATGCATCCATTGAGCCTGTGGTACGGCGACGTGCGGTATCCAGTTCATCGGCGGTAATCGCCATCACCCCAGTTTCATCGACTTTCCAGCCGCGCTTGTTCATCTCTTTCCACAGCTCTTGCCCTTGGCGCGCGCCAATTTCACTGGCCGCCATCATCACCAATGGCACATTTTCCATCGGCTTGCCTTTGGCATTCACAAACTGATCGTCGACGGCGATGACTTTTAAATCGTAGCTACGCGCCTTAGCGATAATCGCAGGGCCTAACTTGGGATCGGGAGTACAAATGACAAAGCCTTTAGCACCGCTAGCCGCGAGGCTATCAATCGCGTTTAACGTTTTCTCACCGTCAGGAACGGCAATTTTAATCACGTCGAATCCCAAATCCTTTCCGGCTTTATCGGCAAATGCCCATTCCGTTTGGAACCAAGGTTCTTCCGGTTGCTTAACCAAGAAACCGAGTTTCATGTTCTCGGCCATAGCGGATTGTGACATAACGGCAGCCAGTCCAATGGCAGCCAAAGCCTTAGTGAATTTATGCATATTTCTAACTCTCCAATTTCGTCATTCTTATGTAGCAGATTTGTCATGCAGACCATGCTGTTTAACGACGCAAAGCTAGGTGTACGAATTTAGGGGGTTTAGCGCAGCAGATACCAAACATATTGATATCACGCTGCAATGTAAGGTCGTTGTGTAGGACGGGCTAAGTTGTAGCGGCTAATTAAAGAACAAATAGAGAGCAAAATCACACCAGAAAAATACAGCCATTTTGTGCATATATTTAGCAATTCAATAACATTCAAAACTTTTGATGCGGGTCACATAAAAGCAAGTCGTAGCTGAAAAATACATACATGTAGCTAAGCCATCCTCACGCTAAAGGGGGCCTATTTCCTATGTTGGTTAGCAGTGAAATCTATATAACAGGAGATAGGGAATGCGCGTGAACCCCATTGCAATCGGGCTGGATTTTGGTAGTGACTCGGTGCGTTCGCTCGCCGTAGATTGTGTGACCGGTCAGGAGTTAGATACCGAAGTCGTCTACTATCCGCGCTGGAAACAAGGACTGTTTTGCGATGCGCCCGCCAACCAATTTCGCCACCATCCGCTCGACTATATTGAATCGCTCGAAAAGGCGATCAAAGCTGTGGTAGCAAGGATGAATGCGGAACAACGTGCTGCGGTGGTCGGGATCGGTGTCGATTCCACCGGCTCAACGCCAGCGCCGATTAATGATGACGGCGATGTGCTGGCATTACTGCCGGAATTTGCCAATAACCCGAATGCGATGTTTGTGTTGTGGAAAGACCATACCGCTATCGAAGAAGCTGAGGAGATCAACCAACTATGCCGCAACGGTTTGTTCCCTGACTACACGCGCTATATCGGCGGCGTGTATTCGTCTGAGTGGTTCTGGGCGAAAATTCTGCATATCAGCCGTCAAGATCGCGCGGTACGTCAGTCCGCAGCCTCATGGATTGAACTTTGCGACTGGGTGCCTGCGCTGTTGTGCGGTAAACAGCAGCCGCATCAGTTAAAGCGTGGCCGTTGCAGCACCGGACACAAAGCCCTTTGGCATCCATCATGGGGCGGTGTTGCTCCACGCGAATTTCTTGAAGCGCTCGATCCTTGCCTCAGCGAAAACCTGCAACAGCCTCTGTTTAGCGAAACCTACACCGCCGATCTTCCCGTGGGGAAATTAAGCGATGAATGGGCGCAGCGCCTAGGCCTCTCTACCAATGTTGTTCTCTCCGGCGGCGCTTTTGACTGCCATATGGGCGCCGTCGGTGCGGGTGCACAGCCGTATACGTTGGTAAAAGTGATTGGCACTTCTACCTGCGACATTCTGATTGCCGATCAACAGTTAATCGGCGATCGCACCATTGCTGGCATTTGCGGACAAGTTGATGGCAGCGTGATCCCAGGCTATGTCGGGCTAGAGGCCGGCCAGTCGGCGTTTGGCGATATGTACGCTTGGTTCAGCCGTTTGCTGACTTGGCCGCTAGAACAAGTCGCCAAACAACACCCAGAGCTAGCACCACAGCTAGAATGCACCATGAAAAACCTATTGCCGACGCTCACTGAGGAGTGGGCCAAAGCGCCGCATCTTAATCATCTCCCCGTCGTTTTGGACTGGTTCAACGGCCGCCGTACGCCTTTTGCCAATCAGCGTCTGAAAGGCGTGATCGCCGATCTTAATTTAGGAACTGATGCGCCAGCACTGTTCGGCGGGTTTATTGCCGCGACGGCCTTTGGCGCCCGCGCCATCATGGAATGCTTTGAACATCAGGGCGTACCGGTGGAAAACGTCCTGACACTCGGCGGGATCGCACGTAAATCACCGGTGATCATGCAGGTATGCTGCGATGTGATGAATCGCCCGGTGCAAATCGTGGCCTCCGATCAGTGCTGTGCGTTAGGTGCCGCAATTTTTGCCGCCGTCGCCGCAGGCACCTATCCCGATATCGCCACCGCCCAGCAGAACATGGCCAGCCAAGTTGAGCGCACGTTACACCCTAACCCCGAGCGCGTGGCGCGTTTCCAACAGCTTTATGAACGTTACCAGCAGTGGTGTCAGAGCGCTGAGCCCTGCTACGCCGCCGTCAAACATTAATTCCATTTAGAATTTACGGAGTCATCATGCAACAGTTCCAACAAAACGAAGTTTGGTTCGTTATCGGTAGCCAGCATTTATACGGTCAGCGTACGTTACAGCAGGTAAAGGAGCAGGCCGAAAAAGTGGTCGCCCATCTTAATCAAGTGGGTTTACCGGTCAAACTGGTGCAAAAACCGTTAGCGACTACGCCCGATGAAATTACTGCGCTGTGCCGCGACGCGAACTATCAGGACAACTGTCTTGGCCTGCTCGTCTGGCTACACACGTTTTCTCCAGCAAAAATGTGGATCAACGGGCTACGCCGCCTAGAAAAACCATTGCTTCAATTCCACACCCAGTTTAATGCCCAGATTCCGTGGGACAGCATGGATATGGACTTCATGAATCTGAACCAAACTGCGCATGGTGGCCGCGAGTTCGGTTTTATCGGTGCACGTATGCGCCAACAGCACAGCGTGGTTGCTGGACATTGGGAAGATCGACAGGCACAGGAAGGCATCGCACGTTGGATGCGCGTTTGTGCCGCAAAACACGAGAGCCAGCATCTGAAAGTGGCGCGCTTTGGCGATAACATGCGTGAAGTGGCGGTAACCGAAGGAAATAAAGTCAGTGCTCAAATTCAGTTTGGCTATAGCGTGAACGGCTATGCACTGGGTGATTTAGAACAGGTCGTTAATGAAGTTAGCCACAGCGATATCAGCGCGCTGGTGGAAGAGTATGAGGCCAGCTACATCCTAACTGACGCGGTGAAAAACGGCGGTGCAAAACGCGAGAATCTGCTGGATGCTGCACGCCTTGAGTTAGGCATCGAACGTTTCCTTCAGCAAGGCGGTTTTCAGGCCTTCACCACCACATTTGAAAACCTGTACGGGCTGAAACAACTCCCCGGCCTCGCCTGTCAGCGATTGATGCAGAAGGGCTATGGCTTTGGCGCTGAAGGCGATTGGAAAACCGCGGCTCTGCTGCGCATTATGAAAGTAATGGCGTCAGACCTACAAGGCGGCACCTCATTCATGGAGGACTACACCTACAATTTCCAGCCGGGTAACGATCTGGTGGTGGGGTCGCATATGCTGGAAGTCTGCCCGTCGATAGCCAAAGAAGAAAAGCCGCTGCTGGATGTTCAGCATCTTGGCATTGGTGGTAAAGCCGACCCCGCTCGCTTGCTCTTTTCCACCCCTGCCGGCGCAGCGTTGAATGCCAGCCTGATTGATTTAGGCGATCGTTTCCGCCTCTTGGTTAACTGCGTAGATACCGTTGAACAGCCACGTGATTTACCAAAACTGCCTGTTGCACGCGCCATCTGGAAAGCCCAACC
This sequence comes from Hafnia alvei, assembly GCF_034424155.1. Taxonomy (NCBI): domain Bacteria; kingdom Pseudomonadati; phylum Pseudomonadota; class Gammaproteobacteria; order Enterobacterales; family Hafniaceae; genus Hafnia; species Hafnia alvei. The sequence continues at coordinate 2,375,859 of NZ_CP139992.1, forward strand.
GTCATTAGCCACCGCGGCTGAGGCGTGGATTTTAGCCGGAGGCGCGCATCATACGGTGTTTACCCAAGCGCTCGACGTTGAATATCTGCGCTTATATGCAGAAATGCACAATATCGAGTTCTTACTCATTGATAATGCCACCACGCTTCCTGCATTTAAAAATGAGATCCGCTGGAATGAAATGTATTACATGTTGAACCGTAAATAGCCTAGCACGCGATATAACATGGTGGCGCAGTGGTTATAACTGTGACCGCCATTTTTATGGTTTCACACAACTAAACTCTGCACAAACTGCAATCACAAATATAAAAGCACACCTAGTTTAATTAACTGCTTCATTTTGTTTATAAGTATTTCAACACATTTAATTAGCCGCCAATGATCTTGTACCTATCCCCGTTGATATATTGGACAGAAGATTATCGCGTTACCTTTTAAATTATATCCTTTTTTTTGATTATGTAACACGTATCACTAATATTGTACTAGACAGATGGTTTTCACTACATATACTGGAATCTCTTCTGAAATCCTTCCTGTTGATGAACATATAAAATGAACGTAAATGATTATCTGCTCAAGTTCCGCAGAGTTAGCACGCTGGAAAGCTTAGAAAAACTCTTTGACCATCTTAATTATTCTCTCGACGAGGATGAGGAAATTATTAATATGTATCGCGCCGCCGATCATCGTCGTGCGGAATTAGCCAGCGGCGGTCGTTTATATGATGTGGGCTGTGTCCCGAAAGAGATCTGGCGCTACGTTCAATAAAAATCATTAACCGCATTATATTGCCAGCAATCACCGGCTATTCGTTTGAATGCGGTTTCACGTTAACATTTGCTGCTTAAATGAACATATTTTTTGTTATCTTTCGGCAATAAACCCATTTGCCGTAGCCTTATAGCTAATTCCCTTTAAATTCATTTTATTAATAAGCAAAAAGCATGAGAAAAGAGTACTTACTCAGCCCATTTTAGCGTTTACTGGCTGCTTATTTTTGCCAAGGAAAATGCCTACTATGCGCTCTCGTGCTGCCACCTTTCTCCCGCTTATTGGCTCATTATTTGCCCTGTATATCATTTGGGGTTCAACTTACTTCGTTATTCGTCTTGGCGTAGAGAGTTGGCCGCCGCTGATGATGGCAGGCGTACGCTTTTTCTGCGCGGGTCTGGTAATGCTCACGTTTCTACGTCTGCGCGGGCATAAAATGCCGAGCGGTCGACCGCTATTAAACGCGGCAATCATCGGTATTTTACTGCTTGCCGCCGGTAACGGCGCGGTGACCGTAGCCGAACATCAGGATGTTCCCTCGGGAATTGCTGCGGTTATGGTTGCCACCGTTCCCCTTTTCACCCTGTGCTTTAGCCGATTGTACGGAATGCCGACGCGTTGGCTAGAATGGCTCGGCATCGCGATCGGTCTGTGTGGCATTATCTTACTTAACAGCGGTGGACATTTGAGCGGCAATCCGTGGATGGCGCTGCTCATTTTGGCGGGCTCAATGACATGGGCGTTCGGCTCGGTGTGGGGTTCGCGCGTTGAGTTACCGGCAGGGCTGATGGCCGGGGCGATCGAAATGCTCACCGCGGGGATCGTGTTACTGATTGCTAGCGCCATCGCCGGTGAACGTATGACACAGATGCCAAGCCTGCAAGGGATTCTGGCGGTAAGTTATCTGGCGGTTTTCGGCTCTCTGATCGCGATTAGCGCATATATGTTTTTGATTCGTAACGTTCGCCCCGCCGTTGCCACCAGCTATGCCTATGTGAATCCGGTGGTCGCCGTATTGTTAGGTACCGGCTTAGGCGGTGAAACGCTGTCGTCAACCGAATGGCTGGCGCTGTGCGTCATTATCGTTGCGGTTCTTCTGGTGACACTGGGTAAATATCTACTGCCACAAAATTGATTTCTCGCAGAGTAAACGTTTGCGTAGTGTGAAATATTACGCGCGAAAAATGAGTGTCGGGCGGTTTTCTCCATTGAGTGTACTGCCCGATAGCCTATAATCGTCGCCATTAACCTGTTTGCCTTTACCTGTTTTTGCAAGGATCACGACCCCATGACGTCCCTCTCCGAACAGATGCATGCTCCTCAGTTAAAACCTATCTCCCAGATCGCTGAACAGTTAGGGATCCCAACGACCCATTTGATCCCCTATGGCCATTACGCGGCAAAAATAGACATCAAGGCAATTAAACCTGAGCAAGGTACTGGCCAGCTCGTATTGGTTTCCAGCATTACGCCAACTCCGCTCGGTGAAGGTAAAACCGTCACAACCATCGGTTTAAGCCAAGGGCTAAACTTTATAGGCAAAAAAGCGTTGGCCTGTATTCGTCAACCGAGCCTTGGCCCAGTGTTCGGGGTAAAAGGCGGCGCGGCCGGCGGCGGCGTAGCGCAAGTTTTGCCCATGGAGCAGCTTAATCTGCATCTCACCGGCGATATTCATGCCATCACCGCGGCACATAATTTAGCCGCGGCAGCGCTGGATGCCCGTCTGTTCCATGAACAACGATTGGGCGATAAGTTTACTGAGCACACCGGATTAAAACGTCTCGATATCGATCCAGAACATATCCTGTGGAAACGCGTGATCGACCATAACGATCGGGCGCTTCGTAGCATTGATATCGGCGTGGGCGGCGGCAATAACGGCGTTCCGCGTCACGACGGTTTTGATATCACCGCGGCATCCGAGTTGATGGCTATCTTGGCACTGTCTGAAAGTTTGACCGATATGCGCCAACGCATTGGCCGCATTATTTTGGCTTATACGTTACAGGGTCACGCCATTACCACCGAAGATCTGGAAGTGGCTGGCGCAATGACCGTATTAATGAAAGAAGCCATTCATCCCACCTTGATGCAAACCAGTGAAAACACGCCGGTGCTTATTCATGCGGGGCCATTTGCTAACATCGCTCACGGCAACTCTTCGGTTCTTGCCGATCGCCTCGCCCTACAACTGGCCGATTATGTGGTCACCGAAGCGGGCTTTGGTTCCGATATGGGTATGGAGAAGTTCTTTAATATCAAATGTCGCCAGTCGGGTATCAAACCCTCTTGTGTTGTACTGGTTGCTACGCTGCGCAGTTTAAAAGCCAACAGCGGTAAGTTTAATATGAAACCAGGGCAGTCTTTGCCCGAAGAAGTTAAGCATGCCAACCTGCCTTTACTGACCGAAGGCGCGAGCAATTTAGCGTGGCATATTGGCAACGCATCCCGCTATGGATTACCGGTCGTTGTGGCTATCAATCACTTCCCAGAGGACAGCGCGGAAGAGCTTGAGTTCATACGCCAATTCGCGATGGAACACGGCGCTTTCGGCGTTGAAATCAGCGATGCGTTCTCAGCGGGTGGTAAAGGTACAGCTCAGCTAGCCGAATGTGTCACAGCCGCCTGCCGCAGCGGCGGCGAAGTGTCGTTGCTTTATCCCGATGACATGTCTCTGGCGGATAAATTACAGACGCTGGCAAAAAATGGTTACGGCGCGTTACGTGCCGAACTCACCCCAGAGGCGCAGGACACAATGCAGCAGCTCGAGCTAGCGGGATTTGGTCATCTACCGTTGTGTATGGCAAAAACGCCGCTCTCAATCAGTGCCGATCCGGCCCTGAAAAACGTGCCGCGTGATTTTGTGCTGCCTGTCACCGATCTGAAAGTGTCGGCGGGCGCCGGTTTTATTCGTGTTTATGCCGGTAACATTATGACCATGCCGGGGCTTAGCACCTTGCCCGCCTACCGCCATATTGATATCGATAACGCGGGAAATATCGTCGGGCTGAATTAAAGGAATAACGAAGTTACGCCGTAACATCGAATAAATTATCGTCATTTCGTGCATGCCGTGACCCGTTGACGGCTCGGCAGCACGATATCGATGATAGCGTTTCAATTAGCCTGTATGATGCGTAACGCTGAAATTTGGATTTAACGTGACGGCTATGCTGAAGGCATGTCGAAAGAAGGTGGCATTATGAAAACAAAACGGATTGGTGGCTGGCTCGTTGCGCCGCTGGCTTACATGATTGTCTCCTTGCTGTCGTCGAGTCTGATGCTGATTATCTTTTTGATGACAATCATCCAGCCCGCGAGTCGCAGTCAGTTGCTTTCGCATAGCCCCACGTTCTCCAGCCAGTGGATGCTGTCGTTTGCCATTACCGTGATCATCTGGGCCTTCACGTTGTTTAATCTGTACCTTTTTGGCAAACGCTCTCGCCGCTTCCCTAAATTTTTCATTTTATGGCTGCTGGTTATGGTGCTTTTAGCGTTGAAATCCTTTGCGTTTTCTCCGGTTACCGACGCCGCGGCGTTACGTAACATGGTGATGCCGTTGTTGGCTGCCGCTATTTTTGTTCCTTATATCAAGCGCTCAAGCCGCGTACGCGATACGTTTATTGAGCCGTAATAGGCTGTTTTTATCGGCGTTCAGTACTCCCTCATTCGAGTTAATTCGCAATAAATCGAATAACCTTGTACTTGATCTGTTGTCGTCCGGCGGCTAAATCCCGATAATACGGCGGTTTTTCTTCGTCTACTGTTTTTCTTGCTAGGTTTAGTTGATGACCGATTATTTGCTGTTACTGGTCGGTACCGTTCTGGTCAATAACTTTGTTTTAGTTAAGTTTCTCGGCTTATGTCCATTTATGGGCGTATCTAAAAAGCTGGAAACGGCCATTGGTATGGGGCTGGCAACCACCTTTGTACTCACCCTCGCCTCTGTTTGTGCGTGGGCAGTTAACGAATTCATTCTGGTGCCGCTGGCGCTAGGATATTTGCGTACCTTAACCTTTATCTTAGTGATTGCGGTCGTAGTGCAGTTCACCGAGCTGGTGGTGCGTAAAACGAGCCCTGCGCTGTATCGACTGCTCGGTATCTTCCTGCCGCTGATTACAACCAACTGCGCCGTACTTGGCGTGGCGCTGCTTAACGTCAACCAGTCGCATAACTTTATGCAATCTGCTGTTTATGGCTTTAGCGCCGCCGCAGGCTTCTCGCTGGTAATGGTACTGTTCGCCGCAATTCGCGAACGTTTGGCCGTGGCTGACGTGCCCGCGCCGTTCCGCGGTTCTTCTATTGCACTGATTACCGCCGGACTGATGTCCCTTGCGTTTATGGGCTTTACCGGGTTGGTGAAATTCTAATGTCGTCGTTGTGGATTGCTATTTGTGCCGTCGGCGCTATCGCGCTGGTTTCCGGTATCGTGCTCGGCTTTGCCGCGCGCCGTTTTAAAGTTGATGCTGACCCTATCGTTGAACAGATCGACGCTATTCTGCCGCAAAGCCAATGTGGCCAATGCGGCTACCCGGGCTGTCGCCCTTACGCCGAAGCCGTTTCAGGCGGTAGCGAAAAAATTAACCGATGTGCCCCTGGTGGCGAGCAGATGATGTTGAAGATTGCCGAACTGCTCGCGGTAGATCCTCAGCCTTTAGACGGCGAAGCCGCTCAGTCGGACCCGGTACGTCAGGTGGCGCTTATTGATGAAGAGAACTGCATTGGCTGTACGAAATGCATTCAAGCCTGCCCCGTTGATGCCATCGTGGGCGCAACGCGCGCTATGCACACGGTAGTGAGCGATCTGTGCACCGGTTGTAACCTGTGCGTCGCTCCGTGCCCAACCGACTGCATCACGTTAGTGGCGGTGCCAACCACCACGGCAAACTGGAAATGGGACCTAAACACCATTCCAGTCAGAACAATTTCCGTAAATGAACGCGAAGTGGAACACCATGTTTAATCTGTTTGCAGCGCTGAAAAAAGACAAGTTGTGGGACTTCAAAGGCGGCATTCATCCGCCTGAAATGAAGCACCCATCCAGCCATGTTCCGCTGCGCCATGTTTCGCTGCCGCCGATGTTGATTATTCCCGTTCAGCAACATATCGGGCCGGAAGGTGAACTGTTAGTCAAGGTCGGCCAGCACGTCATGAAAGGTCAGCCGCTCACGCGCGGCACAGGTCGCATGCTGCCGGTTCACGCTTCTACTTCAGGGGTGATTAGCGCCATCTCGCCTCAGATCACCGCGCACCCGTCGGGCCTGCGCGAAACCTGTGTTACCCTCATTCCCGATAATCAAGACCGCTGGGGAGAGTTGCATCCGGTCGCGGATTACCGCGCAGAGTCACCGCTAGCCCTCACTGAGCTTATCCATCAGGCGGGTATTGCAGGCTTAGGCGGTGCGGGCTTTCCGACTGGGAACAAATTGGAAGGCGGCTACGGCAAAGTTGAAACGCTGATTATCAACGCCGCCGAGTGCGAGCCCTATATCACCGCCGACGATCGTCTGATGCGTGAACATGCCGCTGAAATCATCACCGGCTGCGAAATTCTGCGCCATATTTTGTCACCTCAGCGCACCCTGATTGGTATTGAAGATAACAAGCCGGAAGCCATCGCGGCGCTGAAGCTCGCATTGCAAGGCCACGACGATATCAAACTGCGGGTAATCCCGACTAAATACCCTTCCGGCGGTGCCAAACAGCTCACCAAAATTCTCACAGGGATGGAAGTGCCTTTTGGCAAACACTCCGCTTCTATCGGCGTTTTAATGCAAAACGTCGGAACGGTGTATGCGATCAAACGCGCCATTATCGACGGTGAGCCGTTGATTGAACGCGTGGTCACGCTTACCGGTGAATTGATGAAAAAACCGGGCAACGTGTGGGCTCGCTTAGGCACGCCGGTTAAACATCTTTTGCAGGCCGGTGAATTTGAAGCTCAGAACCGCTCGCCGATGGTGATTATGGGCGGCCCATTGATGGGCTTTACCCTCGCCTATCTCAATGTGCCGATTGTTAAAATCAGCAACTGCATTTTAGCACCGTCAAAAAGTGAGTTTGACGAAGCCAGTGAAGAGCAGGCCTGCATTCGCTGTAGCCAATGCGCCGATGCCTGCCCTGCGGGTCTTTTACCACAGCAGCTTTATTGGTTTAGCCGTGGTCAAGAACATGAGAAAGCGCGCCAGCATCATCTGTTCGATTGCATCGAATGCGGCGCCTGCGCCTACGTTTGCCCAAGCAGCATTCCGCTGGTGCAGTACTACCGCCAAGAGAAGGCTGAAATTAAAGCCGCCGATCAGGAAGCCGCACGAGCCGCTCAGGCGAAAGAGCGCTTCGAAGCTCGTCAGGCGCGTTTAGAACGTGAAAAAGCCGCTCGAGAACTGCGCCATAAACAGGCCGCGGTGAAAGTGACCGAAACCGACCAAAGTGCGGTACAGGCTGCGGTAGCGCGCGTCAAACAGCGTCAGGAACAGCAAAACGGTATCAGCTCAATTCATCCGTTTAACAACGATCAGGAAGATAACAGCATTCGCGCAGCTCGTGAGGCGCGTAAAGCCTTGGCTCGCGAACGTAAGCAGGAAAATGTTTCTCAACCTGAAACCGAAGCCGATCCGCGTAAGGCAGCCGTTGCCGCCGCGCTCGCTCGCGTTAAGGCCAAAAAAGCCGCTCAGGCGAATACCGCTGAAGGTGCTACGACGGCCGATGAGAATATCGTTGTTCCTACTGACGTTGCTGAAGATCCACGCAAAGCCGCCGTTGCGGCCGCTATCGCGCGCGCCAAAGCGAAAAAAGCGAATGTCACTTCTGCTGTGGAGCAAGCAGAAACTACCGTTGAGGCCGATCCGCGTAAGGCCGCTGTGGCCGCGGCGATTGCGCGCGCTAAAGCAAAAAAAGCGGCTCAGGCTCAAGAAACCGATACGGTTTCAGCGCCATCTAATGAAGGCATTGATACCCAACAAGACCCACGCAAGGCCGCCGTTGCAGCCGCCATTGCCCGTGTAAAAGCGAAACAGGCCGCGCAGAAATCCGCCGCGGTTAACGAGGAATAAATGGCTTTTAGAATCGCCAGTTCACCCTTTACTCATAATCAGCAATCAACTCAGCGCATCATGCTATGGGTGATTTTTGCCTGTATCCCTGGCATTGCTGCTCAAGCCTATTTCTTTGGCTATGGCAATCTGATCCAATGCGCATTGGCCATTGTGACGGCGCTGCTGACCGAAGCGCTGGTTTTGCGCTTGCGTCATCGAAACGTAGCTAAAACCTTGGGTGATAATTCCGCCCTGCTGACGGCGTTGCTGCTGGGGATCAGTCTGCCTCCGCTTGCGCCTTGGTGGATGGTGGTATTAGGCACGGTCTTCGCCATCGTGATTGCCAAACAGCTGTACGGTGGTTTGGGGCAAAACCCGTTTAACCCTGCGATGATTGGCTATGTCGTTTTGCTGATTTCGTTCCCAGTGCAGATGACCACGTGGTTGCCGCCAGAGAGCTTGATGAGCGCCCCGCTGAATGTGAATGATACGCTGCTGCTTATTTTTAGCGGGCATACCGCTGACGGCACGGTCATCCATCAGCTGATTCAAACCGCCGACGGCATCAGCCAAGCCACGCCGTTAGACAGCTTTAAAACCAGTCTTCGCTCTGGCCATGACGTGGCTGAAATTCTGCGTCAGCCAATTTATCAAGGCGAATTTGCCGGTTTAGGTTGGCAGTGGGTAAATGCCGGGTTCTTGCTGGGTGGTATCGTGTTACTGCTGCGCGGTGTGATCCATTGGCAGATCCCTGTGAGCTTCATTGTGGCCTTAGCGGCATGCTCGGCTCTCGGCGGTTATTTCTCTCCTGAAAGCGCAGTGCCGCCGATGTTAGAGCTGTTCTCCGGCGCAACCATGCTGGGGGCTTTCTTTATTGCTACCGATCCAGTGACGGCATCCACCACACCGCGCGGGCGTTTGATTTTTGGTGGGTTGATTGGCGCATTAGTGTGGATTATCCGTACCTATGGTGGCTATCCAGACGGCGTGGCCTTTGCCGTGCTGCTGGCGAATATCACCGTACCGCTAATCGATCACTACACCAAACCACGCGCTTACGGACATCGCTAAGGAAACGCTATGCTTTCAACTATGCGCCGCCATGGCACCACGCTGGCATTGTTTGCCGTATTAGCCACAGGTCTGACGGCGGTGGTGAATGAATTAACCAAAGACACCATTGCTCATCAGGCCGAACTACAGCAAAAACAATTATTTGATCAGGTTCTGCCAACCGAGATGTATAACAACGAACTGCAACATGAATGTTACGTTGTCACGGATAAGCGTCTTGGGTCTGCTGCACCGCACCATTTATATCTAGCACGCAAAGATGGCGTACCGGTGGCTGCCGCGGTTGAGTCTACGGCACCCGATGGCTATTCCGGAGCGATTCAACTGCTGGTTGCCGCTGATTTTTCCGGTAAGGTGTTGGGCGTACGCGTTTTAGAGCATCATGAAACGCCCGGTCTTGGGGATAAAATTGATGCCCGAATTTCTGACTGGATTAACAGCTTCCGTAATCAAACCGTTCACGGTGATAATGACCCACGCTGGTTTGTGAAAAAAGACGGCGGCATGTTTGATCAGTTTACCGGTGCCACCATTACGCCACGCGCGGTCGTCAATGAAGTTCGCCATACGGCGGTTTTCTTACAAGAGAACCGCGAACGTATTGAATCCATGCCACGCTGCCAGATAACAGCAGGAGAAAGTAACTGATGAGTGAAGCCAAAACGCTGCTGGCAAATGGCCTGTGGAAGAATAACTCCGCGCTGGTTCAGTTGCTCGGCTTGTGTCCTTTGTTGGCGGTATCCTCTACCGCCACCAACGCGCTGGGCCTGGGGCTGGCAACCACGTTAGTGCTGGTTTTCACCAACAGCGCCGTTTCTGCCCTGCGCCGCTGGGTTCCGCACGAGATCCGTATTCCAATTTATGTGATGATCATCGCCTCGGTGGTGAGCACCGTGCAGATGCTGATCAACGCCTATGCCTTTGGGCTCTATCAGTCGTTGGGGATTTTCATCCCGCTTATCGTCACCAACTGTATCGTGATTGGCCGCGCCGAGGCTTACGCGGCTAAAAATCCGGTCGGTCTTTCTGCCATTGACGGTTTAGCAATGGGGCTGGGCGCAACCTGCGCGCTGTTCGTCTTGGGTTCGCTACGCGAAATCTGCGGCAACGGTACGCTGTTTGACGGCGCCGATTTATTGTTGGGCTCTTGGGCCAAATCATTACGCATTGAAATCTTCCACACCGATACGCCATTCCTACTGGCTATGCTGCCACCCGGCGCATTCTTGGGCCTAGGATTTTTGCTGGCGCTGAAGTATGTTATTGATCAGAAAATGAAAGCACGTCAGGCAGCGCGTCAAACGGTTGCTCCGACTCTCGATAATGGAAGTGAACGAGCACTATGAATCAGGAAAAGCGCACGCTGATCCTCAAGCGGCTACAAGAGAATAATCCTCATCCCACCACTGAATTGGCCTACAGCTCAAATTTCGAGTTGCTGATTTCCGTGCTGCTATCGGCGCAGGCTACCGATGTGAGCGTAAACAAAGCAACGGCGTTGTTATATCCGGTGGCAAATACCCCTGCGGCGCTGCTCGAACTGGGCGTTGATGGCATCAAGCAGTACATCAAAACCATCGGCTTGTATAATAGCAAAGCAGAAAATATCGTTAAGACCTGCCGGATCCTGCTTGATGAGCATAATGGTGAAGTGCCAGAAAACCGCGCTGCGCTTGAAGCTCTGCCCGGCGTTGGCCGCAAAACAGCCAACGTGGTGCTCAACACCGCCTTTGGTTGGCCAACAATTGCCGTAGATACGCATATATTCCGCGTGTGTAACCGCACCAGTTTTGCTCCGGGAAAAAACGTTGATGAAGTCGAAGCCAAGCTGTTAAAAGTCGTCCCGAAAGAGTTCAAGCTTGATTGTCATCACTGGTTAATTTTGCACGGCCGCTACACCTGTATTGCGCGCAAGCCGCGCTGTGGCTCATGCATCATCGAAGATCTGTGTGAGTTTAAAGAAAAAGTTTATCCCGAATCCTAATCAAACCGAAACATAATGCGCAGGCATTTTCTTGCGCATTATTGAATTCCGTCTCCCCGATAGACCTCAAATGCCCCCCGCAATATCCTCCTTCGACTGTGAGCGTGTTCGCTTTTTTCACAATATGTGTGAAAAGCTATCCCAACGTTGAGATCAAGGGTTTTTGTTGTCATTTTTTTGAAATAGATCACATTTATTAGGTCACGAAAAATAACTATTTTCATACAAAATGTGAATTTTTTGGATAATTATGCACATAAACAGTTATGCATTATTATTACAATGACATTTTTATAGAAAGCAGTCGATCACACTGGATATCTTTACAATAGAAGAATATATAACGCAAAGCGCTCTGATTATGATTTAATCAAAACATTAATTTGGGAAAGAGCAAAAACACAATGCTTCACTCTGCATAACATTTGTAACAACTCGCGGATGTTCTGCATAGAGTTTATGTAACAGAATATTTCATAGGTATTGTCAGACTGCATCATATAGTGAACATTAACCCTCGATCTTCCCACTTATAACAATGCAAAAGGATGCTTCCCCGCATCACTCTTTGTTTCCCTGTCACTGATGGGGTATGAAAAAATTCGAGGTATTTGTGTCAACCGCAAACAACAACAGTAATAAGGCCGATGAGAGCGTTAGCCTAAACGCCTTTAAACAGCCTAGAGCTTTCTACCTGATTTTCTCCATCGAACTATGGGAACGTTTTGGTTACTACGGCCTTCAGGGCATCATGGCCGTTTACCTGGTCAAAATGCTTGGAATGACCGAGGCCGACTCGATCACCCTGTTCTCTTCCTTCAGCGCACTGGTCTACGGCTTCGTTGCTATCGGTGGCTGGTTAGGCGATAAAGTTCTCGGCGCCAAACGCGTTATCGTGCTGGGTGCATTAGTCCTCGCCGTAGGTTATGCCTTAGTTGCCTTCTCAGGCCACGACATCACGTGGGTCTACGCAGGTATGGCAACTATCGCCGTAGGTAACGGCTTGTTCAAAGCCAACCCATCTTCTCTGCTGTCAACTTGCTATGAGAAAAACGATCCGCGTTTGGACGGTGCATTTACTATGTACTATATGTCCATCAACATCGGTTCCTTCTTCTCAATGCTGGCAACCCCTTGGTTGGCTGCAAAGTATGGCTGGAACGTCGCATTCTCACTGAGCGTTGTGGGTATGCTGATCACGCTGGTTAACTTCATGATGTGCCGTCGCTGGGTTAAGAACCAAGGTTCTAAACCTGACTTTGAGTCTCTGAAGTTACACAAACTGCTGATGACCTTAGTGGGCATCGTCGTGCTGATCGGTGTTTCTTACTGGCTGCTGCATAACCAAATCGTTGCTCGCTGGGCGCTGGCAGTGATTTCTCTGGGTATCGTTCTGGTATTCGCTAAAGAGACTTTCGCCCTGCACGGTGCTGCTCGTCGTAAGATGATCGTTGCTTTCCTGCTGATGCTGGAAGCCGTTGTCTTCTTCGTTCTGTATAGCCAGATGCCAACGTCTCTGAACTTCTTCGCAATTCACAACGTTGAGCACTCTATTCTGGGTATCGCGTTTGAGCCAGAGCAGTATCAGGCACTGAACCCATTCTGGATCATGGTAGCTAGCCCAATTCTGGCGGCGGTGTATAACAAGATGGGTGACCGTCTGCCAATGCCGCACAAGTTCGCTATCGGTATGGTTCTGTGTTCCGGCGCATTCTTAGTGCTGCCATGGGGCGCAACCTTCGCCAACGAACAAGGCATCATGTCTGTAAACTGGCTGATCCTGAGCTATGCGCTGCAAAGTATCGGCGAGCTGATGATTTCTGGTCTGGGTCTGGCAATGGTTGCACAGTTGGTTCCACAGCGTCTGATGGGCTTCATCATGGGCTCTTGGTTCCTGACTACCGCTGCTGCTGCGCTGATTGCAGGTAAAGTTGCTGCGCTGACCGCTGTACCTTCTGACGTACCAGATGCTCACGCATCACTGGCTATCTATAGCCACGTGTTTATGCAGATTGGTATCGTAACGGCTGTTATCGCCGTGCTGATGATGCTGACCGCGCCTAAACTGAATCGTATGACTCAGAGCAGCGATGAAGAAGTCGCTCGCGAAGCTGCGACTGCTTAATCTCTTCAGGCTATCATTATGAAAAACGCCCTCATGGGCGTTTTTTTTTATCTGCGAGCACCAACAAAAATACATAAACCAGTCACTGACAATTATTCATTGTCGCCGTAATATGGTTCCTCGCTAGGTATATCGATACCCCACACGGGGATATCAATGTCTCAGGATCGTCTAAGGAGTATTTGATGAAACTGTTTTACAAAGCCGGAGCTTGTTCTCTTTCTCCGCACATTGTTCTGCGTGAGGCTGGGTTAGACTTTACGATTGAGCGCGTCGATCTTGCTACTAAAAAGACCGAGCACGGTGAAGACTTCCTGAAGATTAACCCGAAAGGTCAAGTACCTGCCCTGCAGTTAGATGACGGAAGCCTGTTAACCGAAGGCGTCGCCATTGTGCAATATCTGGCTGACAAGGTGCCAGACCGTAACTTGATCGCACCGGCTGGCTCACTGGCTCGCTATCATGCAATTGAGTGGCTGAACTATATTGCCACTGAGTTACACAAAGGCTTTAGCCCACTGTTTAACCCGAAAACGCCTGAAGAATATAAAGCCATCGCACGTCAGAAACTGGAACAGCAGTTCGCCTACCTTAATGGTGTACTGAGCAACCAAAGCTATCTGCTGGGCGCACGTTTTAGCGTCGCCGATGCCTATCTGTTCACCGTGTTAGGCTGGGCTAAAGCCCTGCATTTCGATCTGCCAGCCTATCCAAACATTGTCAGCTATATGGCACGCGTAGCTGCTCGCCCAGCCGTTGATGCTGCGCTGACGGCTGAAGGCCTTAAGTAATCTGTTTCTGCTTTATCTAAAAGGCCCCTCGAGGGTCTTTTTCATTTCGAATCAATACCATCCTGCATAAATTCGTCGATCATAAGTGACTTAAAGGCATGGCTTGCCGCGCTAATATAGTGCGTTTTATGCAACAACAAGGCTGCCGTGCGTTCGGGTAACGAGGGCACCAAACTGATGGCGTGCATTTCACGCTGTTTTTCAATAATGGCCTGAGGAAGCACAGAGACTAATTCACTGCTTTTAACCAAATCGAGGATCGTGCTAATGGAATTGGCCTCGATGGCCAAATGCGGTTTTAGCTGATGCTGGTCAAAGTAGCTGTCGATATAGGCACGCGTAGCGAAATCCTGACTTAATAGCGCCATCGGCACGGCTGAGATCTCATCCAGCGTCATTTTTTCTTTGCTGTATAGCGGGCTATTTTCCCCCACGGCGACGGCCAGTACTTCAGAAAACAGAGGGAGATAATCGATATGTTCAGCGTTGTGAGAAACAAACGCCAAGCCGAGATCCAACTCATTTTCCTGCAAGTCTTTTTCTAACTGCTCCTGCGAGAGCTCACGCAGATGCAGCTGAATGTTGGGATATAGCTGATAAAAACGTTTAAACAACGGGCCGATCAAATAGGCGCTAAACGTGGGCGTAAAGCCAACCCGTAAACTTCCTCGGCTTAAATCCTGCACATCATGGATCGCTCGATACCCCATTTCTAGCTCATTCAGCGCACGACGCGCATGTTCAAGGTAGACCTCTCCCACGTCGGTTGGACGCACTATCCGGTGTGAACGATCGAGCAAAGCAACGCCCAACTGTTCCTCTAACTGCTTAATTTTTTGCGAGAGCGCGGGTTGAGAAAGGCAGACCTCTTCTGAAGCGCGGGTGAAATTTCGATGTTTGACAACGGAAAGAAGAGCACGGAGATTGCGGAGAAACATAACACCTACTATTCAAAAAAATTATACAAAGTATAAAAAATGGCACTTAGACATTATAGAGAAATAACCGCATTCTTGCTGCACGTTTTAGCACGCAGGAAAATATGATGCAGAACATCATCAAAGGCTTTTTAAAATTTCAGCAGGAATGCTTTCCGCAGCGTACCAAGCTGTTCAAAGATCTGGCGAATAACCAGAGCCCTAGCGTCCTTTTTATAACTTGTTCCGACAGCCGTGTTGTGCCGGAATTTCTGACTCAGCAGGAACCAGGCAATCTTTTCGTTATTCGCAATGCGGGTAATCTGGTTCCCTCTTACGGCCCTGAAGTCGGCGGTGTTTCCGCCAGCGTTGAATACGCGGTAGCCGCTTTAGGCGTAACCGATATCGTAATCTGCGGGCATTCCGACTGCGGAGCCATGACGGCGATTAACCAAGGTGTCAGCCTAGACCATATGCCGATGGTGGCTCAATGGCTGAAACATGCCGATGCTGCCAAACTGGTCAATGCGACCCGTTTCTATGCGTCCGAAGCCGAGAGCTTGAATGGCATGGTGCAGGCTAACGTCGTAGCACAACTTTCCAACCTAAAAACGCATCCTTCGGTGGCGGTCGCCATCGAGCAAGAACGACTCAACCTGCACGGCTGGGTCTACGACATTGAGAGCGGAGAAATGCTGACCCTTGAAGGGAAAAGCAAACAATTCGTTTCGCTGAGTGAAAATCCTTACGCATGCGCTTTAGCATCACACCGCGCAGCCAATGCAGCCTAATTCATTGACTATTTTGGAGAACATTATGACTCAAACACTGACCACTCAAAACGCACGTATCACCCTGACAGAAAACATTATTATGGCCAAAATGGCGAAAAATCTGTCTTGGCAGGATCTGGCCGACGGCACGAATATGAGTATCGCCTTCGTTACCGCAGCGTTATTAGGCCAACATCCATTGCCGGAACATGCCGCGCAAAAAATCGTAAAACAACTCGAGCTGCCAGAAGATGCCGCTTTGTTATTGCAGGCGATACCATTGCGCGGTTCTATTCCTCAGGGCATCCCAACCGACCCAACCATTTATCGTTTCTACGAAATACTGCAGGTTTATGGCACTACGTTGAAAGCGTTGGTGCACGAACAATTCGGCGATGGCATCATCAGCGCCATCAACTTCAAGCTGGATATTAAGAAAGTGGAAGATCCTGACGGAGGTTCACGCGCAGTGATTACTTTTGACGGGAAATATTTGCCAACCAAACCATTCTAATTTTAGGCAAATAAAAAATCCCCCAGCGGTCGTGTTTAACCACTGGGGGATTTATTGATAACGTACTATACAGCCGCTTTTACAGCGCAACGGCCGCGAACTGATGCACCGGCTGAGCGATCAGATCCTGAGCTGCAACAACCTGCAACTCATATTCCCCCATTTCTTTGGTGGTCAGCATCACTTCATAGACTGCTGCGGTCACATGTTCTAAGGCTTTCTTCAATGGTTCACCCTTCAGCATGTTCACCAGCAACAAACCACTGGTTAAATCACCCACGCCAACCGGCTGGCGAGCGCCAAAATCGACCAGCGGACGGCTGATGTGCCACGCTTCGTCGGCGGTAACTAAGATCATTTCAAAGCGATCTTTATGATAACCGGCGTAGGACAAATGTTTGACCAGAACCACTTTCGGTCCGCGAGCAATAACGCTACGAGCAGAAACCAGCGCTTCTTCTACGCTGTTAATGGTATGTCCCGTCAACTGTTCCAGCTCCAACAGATTAGGGGCCATGATGTCACTGCTGGCAACGGCATCACGCGCAAAGAATTCCGCTACGCCTGGTGCAACGATACATCCTTTTTCTGGGTGCCCCATCACTGGGTCGCAGAAATACCAAGCATTTGGATTGGCAGCTTTGACTTTGCGTACAATATCCAAAATATGCCCGCCCTGTTCTGGCGAACCAATATACCCACTCAATACGGCATCGCAGTTTTTAAGCTGATCGATGTCTGCAATTCCCTGCACAATTTCTGTCAAATGATTGGCTGGCATCACACAGCCAGTCCAGTGACCGTACTGGGTATGATTTGAAAACTGAACGGTGTTCAGTGGCCAGACGTTTACGCCCATACGACGCATTGGAAACTCAGCGGCGCTGTTTCCTGCATGACCAAAAACCACATGAGATTGAATAGATAGGATATTTTTCATGGATGCGACCTACTTCACTGTCGCTCTCGACAGCGGGTTATTCATATTAAGGGGAAAATAAGGGGGACCTGAGTCCCCCTTTTATTGCATCCGTGGCTTATTTCCAGCAAATCAGGCAGTAATTCTTTTTACCGCGACGCAATAAAGTAAAGCGTCCGAACAGACGGTCAGCATCGCTGAAGGTATATTCCGGATCAGACTGTTTTTCACCATTGATGGTAATTGCATTTGACGCGATAGTTTTACGCGCTTGACCACGAGACGGCTGTAGCTCGGAATCCACCAGCGCCTGCTGCAAGTCTGCATCACGCTCTAGTTCAACCATTGGCATACCGTCCTGAGCTAACTGAGCAAAGTCAGCTTCGGTCATTTCGCTCAATGCACCAGAGAACAGGCTCTGGGTAATACGTTTTGCAGCGGCTAATCCTTCTTCGCCGTGAACCATGCGGGTCACTAGCTCAGCCAGCACGTATTGTGCACGCGGCGCTTTGCCACTGTTTTTGTCTTCTTCTTCCAGCGCGTCGATATCCTTCAGATCCATAAAGGTGAAGAACTTCAGGAAGCGATACACGTCCGCATCGGCGGTGTTGATCCAGAATTGATAGAATTTGTACGGACTAGTTTTCTTCGGATCCAGCCATACTGCGCCACCTTCGGTTTTACCGAATTTGGTGCCATCGGCTTTGGTGATCAACGGAACGGTTAAGCCCCAAACCTGTTTCTGGTGCAGACGACGGGTTAAATCGATACCTGAAGTGATGTTGCCCCACTGGTCAGAACCACCGATTTGCAGCTCAACGCCGTGCAGCTCATTCAGGCTAGCAAAGTCATAACCTTGCAGCAGGTTGTAGGAGAACTCGGTGAACGAGATACCCACATCATCACGGTTCAGGCGCTGTTTTACCGCTTCTTTGTTGATCATCTGATTAACAGAGAAGTGTTTACCGATATCACGCAGGAAGGTCAGCACGTTCATATTGCCGAACCAATCGTAGTTGTTGGCTGCAATAGCGCTGTTTTCGCCACAGTCGAAATCGAGGAACGGTGCAACCTGATGGCGGATTTTATCCACCCACTCGTGCACGGTATCCTGCGTATTCAGTTTACGCTCGGTGGCTTTAAAGCTTGGGTCACCGATAAGCCCAGTCGCGCCGCCCACCAAGGCAACAGGTTTGTGGCCTTCTAGCTGGAAGCGTTTCAAGCACAGCAACGGAACCAGATGGCCCAAGTGCAAGCTGTCAGCGGTCGGATCGAAACCGCAATACAGTGCTAGTGGCCCTTGCGCCAGTCGCTCTGCCAACGCTTCTTCATCCGTTACCTGGGCAATGAGGCCCCGCTCTTGCAGTTGTTTAATCAGGTTGCTGCTCGCCATTAAAGACTCCATTAGATTTTAATTTACTACCGCGCGTTCCATACGAGTGATAGTTCGTGCGGGTGATAAGCCCTATAGAATAAAGGGGTCACGCCCATCGCGCTAGATTTAACTGGTGTTTTTCGCTGATTAAGGCGCCAACCGGTCAATTTCCCACGCATCGCCTTGGCGCTGATAAATAAAACGGTCGTGTAAGCGGTTTTCTCGCCCTTGCCAGAACTCCATCGAGTTAATTTTTACACGATATCCGCCCCAGAAGCTTGGCAGTGGAATTTCGCCTTGTAGGAATTTCTGTTTCAGCTCGAGGAACTTGCCTTCCAAGATGCCGCGCGTTGAAATGCGCGATGACTGATGAGATACCCACGCGGCGATTTGGCTGTCTTTCGGCCGACTATGGAAATATTTCATCACTTCTAAGGTAGAAAGTTTTTCTGCCGTACCTAATACGCTGACTTGGCGATCGAGCATATGCCACGGGAAATGCAGGCTAATATGCGGATTCTCTTCCAGCTGTTGCGCCTTGCGGCTGCCCAGATTGGTGTAAAACACCATTCCTTGCTGGTCAAAATGCTTGAGTAACACAATACGCTGATACGGTTGGCCATTTTTGTCTACCGTCGCCACGCACATGGCCGTGGGGTCGGCTAAACGTGCCTCACAGGCCTGTTTCAACCAGCGCTCAAACATCTCCAGCGGATCGTCCGTCAGATCGCTTCGGCGCAGTCCACCACGCACGTATTCACGACGCAGATCGGCAACATCAAACTCGTTGTTTTCACTCATATTCAGCAGTCCGTCACAAGTCCAGAACGCTATTCTGCTCCCGTGGCGGGATAATCTCAATTCACTCACGGCTATCGTTGTCGCTACATTAGCCATTATTGAGGGAGAAAGGAGGCCTACGCGTAAACCACCTCTCCATCTGAAGACGGCAAAAGTTATCTATTAAACTGAATTAAAAGTGGTTTTTTATAACACCAGGAAATTTGCAGATAGGCAGTGACAGTACACCGCATGTTATAGGGACAGTCATCATACGCAAGGGATAAGACGGTTGGGGCCGCTGAAGCAGCCCCAGAAAGGATTAAGATTTCAGCACACAGTCGTTAATAATGATTTGATCGTTGCGTTCGATAAACGCGGTATTGCCTTTAGACCAGAAGGTGTACTTGCCGTCGCTGTAGCGCGCACCGGAAGCAGAAACGACCTGAGGCAACGTCAATTGGTTGCCATCCATGATGAAACTGACCTGATCCTTTTGGTTATCCACGGTTACGGTCAACGATGTGGTGCCACACTGGTAGCTCAACGCCTCAGGTGTAGCCTCTTTATGCGCGGTCTGGCAACCTGCCAGCAATAAAATCGCACCTGCGGTACAGATATATTTCAACATGAACGTTCTCCCACTGTACTTTCAAATTAGATAACAAAATCAAATGGCGTGATTGGCCGGATAGATAGCGCCAAGGACGGTTTCCTGTGAAGCGCCGGTGACGGAAGGCAAGTTACCGGGCAAACCGGATAACGTGCGGTAAGCCAGCCATGCAAAGGCCAACGCTTCCATATCATCGCCGCTCACGCCATAGGCGTCAGTACTACAAACTTCAGTTCCCGCCAGCAACGCCGCCATACGACTCATAATGAGCGGGTTTCTCGCCCCGCCGCCGCACACCAATAAGCGTTCACATCCCCCCGCTAATTGAACCTGATCGCAAATACTGATTGCGGTGAGTTCCACCAGCGTTGCCTGAACGTCTACGGCAGCAATCGGCGGGAATTGAGACAGTTGTTGTTCCAACCATCCCAAATTAAACAGTTCTCGTCCCGTGCTTTTCGGTGCAGGACGAGCAAAATAAGGCGCCGCCAAAAGATGTTGCAATAAAGGCTGATTCACCGAGCCCTGTTTTGCCCACGCGGCATCTTCGTCATAGGCCTTGCCGTGATTACGCCAAATCCAAGCATCCAGCAGCATGTTGCCGGGGCCGGTATCGAATCCTCTGACCGGTAAACCGGGCAAAAGCAGGGAGAGATTGGCAATGCCACCGATATTAAGCACCATGCGTCGCTCTACCGGATGCATGAGTAGCGCGTGGTGGAAGGCGGGAACTAACGGTGCGCCCTGCCCGCCGTAGGCCATATCGCGCCGGCGAAAATCCCCCACGGTGGTAATCGCAGTGAGTGCGGCAACACGGTTATTATCCCCTAACTGCATGGTAAACGGATTCTCGCCCTCGGGCTGGTGCCAAACGGTTTGCCCGTGACAGCCAATGGCCGTAATGTCCTGCGGTGTTAGCGAGGCTTGCTTTAATAAATGGTTAATCGCCTCGGCATAAAGACTTCCCATTTGCCGGTCTAACTCACCGACCTGCGCCAGCGTCACCGCCTGCCCTTGGCACATGCCTAAAATAGATTCTTTTACGGCTATAGGAATGGGATGTGAATATCTGCTTTGCTGTGCAACCATCCGCTCATCAATAGCGGCAATAACAACGTCGATCCCGTCAAGGCTGGTTCCTGACATCACGCCAATGTACCGTCCCGATCTCATTTCATCGTCCTTATTTATTTTCGTTAGTTGAAATTAGCCTCTTGTGACACTAAACGGAACCGGATTTATCTAATTTCCGTGTCAATATCATAAACATTCCTGACCTTTCTTGACGTAATATTTTCCTCGCGAACGATTCGTAGGCTGAGAAAATGCAGTAAAATAGTAAAAGAGTTGGTGATTATTTAAACCGACAAAACTTAAACGGTCGTTTATTGTTGGTTGAGTCAATCATCTGTATGCTACAGCGATACAGGCATTGGTATAGGCAATAGTTTGTTTATAGCCAACCTTTTAGAGTAAACACACAGCCGTAACGACAGGCAACAAACAAGCCAGCGCGTAGAAGGCTAGAATGGAAGGAATATTGTTATGATTAAGCGTCTTATTGTTATCGCTCTTGCCGGCGCTTCATTGGCTGGTTGTGCTAACACCAGCACATTATCTGGTGACGTTTATACTGCGGGTCAGGCTAAAGAAGTTCAGCAGGTTACTTACGGTAGCATCGTGTCAATTCAGCCGGTTCGTATTCAGGCTGGCAACGATAGCAACGTGATTGGCTCTATCGGCGGCGCGGTCTTAGGTGGTTTCTTAGGTAACACCGTAGGCGGCGGTACAGGTCGTAGCTTGGCAACAGCGGCTGGCGCAGTTGCGGGTGGCTTAGCCGGTAACAGCATCGAAGGCGCCGTTAACCGCACCGATGGTGTGCAGTTAGTGGTTCGTAAAGACGATGGCAAAACGATTGCCGTGGTGCAGAAAAACGGCAGCAAACCTTTCGCGGTTGGTCAGCGTGTCATGCTGCTGTCTAGCGGCAGCAGCGTCAGCGTCTCAGCGACTAACTAAGCCTAAATGGTTTAGCTAAACGAGATCACGAAACCGGAGGCAATGCCTCCGGTTTTTTTTGGTTTGCTGTTAGTAATTAAAAATAATTATAATTATTTGTTTTGTAAGTGAATTATATTTTGTTCCAGACGTTCAACTAAGCTAGTCAGCAGTGTCACTTCTTCTGGTGAAATTCCAGATAAGATCTCACCACGTGTCATCGTGATAACGTCATTAACTTCCTTGATAATTGGTGCAGCTTCTTCCGTTAACTTGATGCGTTTAGCGCGGCGATCGTTTGCACAGGTATGGCGCGTAATTAAGCCCTTCTCTTCAAGCTGGTCCAACGTACGAACTAATGAAGGTTGCTCTATGCCGATAGCTTTAGCCAGTTGGATCTGAGACTGCTCCGGCGGCAAACGATTAATATTGTATAGAGTGACCCAATGCGTTTGTGTCAATTCAAGCGGCTTCAAACGCTGGTCGATTAACGCTCTCCATACACGAACTAATCGTGCTAAATCTGAGCCTAGTGTCGATTCCAATTTATTCTCCTTATAATTAGCGTGCTAAGATACTCACCCAGAGTAGCTCCTAGTTTGGTTCTCAATCGTAAAAATTTCAAATGTATATCTATTACCTCCAAAAAATAATCTATGCTTATGGACAATTAACATCTATGTTACCTATAAATCTTTTAAGGGATCGGGAGTGGTAAACATGGACATCCTCTCATCATCACAAGGCTCGCCTTTACCGGATCTGATATTAGGCGCATCGCTCTATTTTCCGCCTATTTTTAAAGCTATTTTACTCGGCATTGTTTTCTGGCTGCTTATTCATCGCTTATTCCGTGATGTGATTTACTCTGGCGATATTTGGCATCCGACACTGATGGATTTGTCAATTTTCGTCATTTGTGTAAGCACCAGTCTTTGGCTATTAACCAGTTGGTAAAATAATATGAAACAGAACACATTACGCTACTTCTCAACGGTTATAGTTTGTGCAATTGCAATCACCGCTGGCTGGTGGGCTTGGAATTATTATATGCAATCACCTTGGACGCGAGATGGAAAAGTGCGTGCCGAGCTCGTCAATATTACACCAGAAGTATCGGGAAAAATAATTAAAGTAAATATCAGTGATAACCAACAGGTAAAACAAGGCGACCTGTTATTTGTTTTAGACCCAACCCCATTCGAAATTGCGCTGAGTAATGCCAATGCCGCGATGGCTAAAGCGGAGTCAGACTTGGCCAAAGCTAACCACGAAGCGACTCGCCGAGGCAACCTGCCGCGTAACGTTATCTCCGCAGAAGACTTAGACGAAGCCCAACTGAATGCGCAAGCAATGAAAGCGAATTATAAATCCGCACAATCTAATTTGGAACAGGCTCAGTGGAATTTACACCACACCAATATTTATGCTCCAGTCAGCGGGTTTATAACTAATTTACAAACCCGCGTAGGAAATTATGCCTCTATTGGCTCACCGCTCGTGGCTCTTATTGATATTAATTCGTTTTATGTGATGGGTTATTTCGAAGAAACTAAACTCAAACATATAAACATCGGAAATAACGTGGATATAACTCTGTATAACGGAAATATTCCATTACAGGGACGCGTAGAAAGTATTGGTCGTGCAATTTATGACCAAAGCGTCGAAAGCAGCGATAATATGCTACTTAATGTAAAACCGAACGTCCCTTGGGTACGACTAGCTCAACGGGTACCGATCCGAATTAAGCTTGAAAATATTCCTAAGGATGTTTTGCTGGTTGCGGGAACCACCTGCACAATTTCTGTTCGCAGCCATTAACAGGACAGTCTTGTGAATTTATCTTGGCTAGATTGGCGCAACACTCCATGGGCAAAAGCCAACGCTGGACAATGGCGTTACGCGCTGCGCAACGCCATCGCAATGTGTTTGGCGCTCTGGGTCGCTTTTTTATTGGATCTAGATGAACCCTATTGGGCGTTTACGTCTGCCGCCGTGGTCAGTTTTCCTACCGTTGGCGGAGTTATCAGTAAAAGTATTGGTCGTATCGCTGGGAGTTTGCTTGGTGCGGCGGCATCGGTTCTGATTGCCGGACAATGTCTTAATGACCCTTGGCTGTTTACCTTTTACATTGCAGCGTGGATTGCAGTATGCACCTACGTCTCGAATCATTATCAAAATAACGTCGCCTACGCTTTTGCTTTAGCGGGTTATACCGCTGCCATCATTGCTTTCTCAACGGCAGAATCTACCGACAGCATGCAAATTTTTGATATTGCGCAAGCGCGTGTCTGTGAGGTCATTACCGGTTTGCTGTGTGGCGCGTTTATGATGATGCTTCTGCCAAGTACCTCAGACGGAACGAACCTGCTCACGTCACTACGCCGCATGCATCAGCGCCTGCTTGAACATGCAGCCATGCTGTGGCATCCAGAAACCACACCGGAAATGCGCGCATCACACGAAGG